>NZ_CP021911.1:807500-2912500 GCF_002201875.1 Bacillus sp. MD-5 | reverse complement strand
GAGAACACCTCTCTAAAGGCGGAAAGGTAAGGAAACTCCGCTAAGGGCTCTCACATCCTGTGAGAAACGCCCAGTACCTTCATCCTGAAGGCATTTGTTTGGTGGCGATAGCGAAGAGGTCACACCCGTTCCCATACCGAACACGGAAGTTAAGCTCTTCAGCGCCGATGGTAGTCGGGGGTTTCCCCCTGTGAGAGTAGGACGCCGCCAAGCAATTGCACGTTAGTGCAATTATGGAGGATTAGCTCAGCTGGGAGAGCATCTGCCTTACAAGCAGAGGGTCGGCGGTTCGAGCCCGTCATCCTCCACCATTCTTTATTATACATATCGGTTTACATATATGCCGGTGTAGCTCAATTGGTAGAGCAACTGACTTGTAATCAGTAGGTTGGGGGTTCAAGTCCTCTTGCCGGCACCACTTTTATATGATATAATATTTAAGTCTCTTGTAAGAAGAGCCATTAGCTCAGTTGGTAGAGCATCTGACTTTTAATCAGAGGGTCGAAGGTTCGAGTCCTTCATGGCTCACCATTTACATGTTGCGGATGTGGCGGAATTGGCAGACGCGCTAGAATCAGGCTCTAGTGTCTTTACAGACGTGGGGGTTCAAGTCCCTTCATCCGCACCATTTCTGCGGAAGTAGTTCAGTGGTAGAACACCACCTTGCCAAGGTGGGGGTCGCGGGTTCGAATCCCGTCTTCCGCTCCAACTATACCATCCACGCCGGGGTGGTGGAATTGGCAGACACACAGGACTTAAAATCCTGCGGTAGGTGACTACCGTGCCGGTTCAAGTCCGGCCCTCGGCATTAAGTTTTGCGCCCGTAGCTCAATTGGATAGAGCGTTTGACTACGGATCAAAAGGTTAGGGGTTCGACTCCTCTCGGGCGCGCCATGATCTATACGAAATCGGGAAGTAGCTCAGCTTGGTAGAGCACATGGTTTGGGACCATGGGGTCGCAGGTTCGAATCCTGTCTTCCCGACCATTCCTGGGGCCTTAGCTCAGCTGGGAGAGCGCCTGCTTTGCACGCAGGAGGTCAGCGGTTCGATCCCGCTAGGCTCCACTTGGTTTCTAAAAAATATTTGGCGGTGTAGCTCAGCTGGCTAGAGCGTACGGTTCATACCCGTGAGGTCGGGGGTTCGATCCCCTCCGCCGCTACCAATGGACCTTTAGCTCAGTTGGTTAGAGCAGACGGCTCATAACCGTCCGGTCGTAGGTTCGAGTCCTACAAGGTCCACCACTATACGGAGGAATACCCAAGTCTGGCTGAAGGGATCGGTCTTGAAAACCGACAGGGGTGTCAAAGCCCGCGGGGGTTCGAATCCCTCTTCCTCCGCCATACATATTCCCAATCATCGCGGGGTGGAGCAGTTCGGTAGCTCGTCGGGCTCATAACCCGAAGGTCGCAGGTTCAAATCCTGCCCCCGCAACCAAATTTTAAAATGGTCCGGTAGTTCAGTTGGTTAGAATGCCTGCCTGTCACGCAGGAGGTCGCGGGTTCGAGTCCCGTCCGGACCGCCATTTAAATACTTAGGCTTGGTAGCTCAGTTGGTAGAGCAACGGACTGAAAATCCGTGTGTCGGCGGTTCGATTCCGTCCCGAGCCACCATTTTATCAATATATATTTTGGCGGTTGTGGCGAAGTGGTTAACGCACCAGATTGTGGCTCTGGCATTCGTGGGTTCGATTCCCATCAATCGCCCCAAATAAAAATTGCGGGTGTAGTTTAGTGGTAAAACCTCAGCCTTCCAAGCTGATGTCGTGGGTTCGATTCCCATCACCCGCTCCATTTTTATATCGTCATGGGCCTGTAGCTCAGCTGGTTAGAGCGCACGCCTGATAAGCGTGAGGTCGATGGTTCGAGTCCATTCAGGCCCACCATGACTTTTATATTCCACAGTAGCTCAGTGGTAGAGCTATCGGCTGTTAACCGATCGGTCGCAGGTTCGAATCCTGCCTGTGGAGCCATATGGAGAAGTACTCAAGTGGCTGAAGAGGCGCCCCTGCTAAGGGTGTAGGTCGTGTAAGCGGCGCGAGGGTTCAAATCCCTCCTTCTCCGCCATATGATTACAGATATAAATTTATAATTGTCGGCCCGTTGGTCAAGCGGTTAAGACACCGCCCTTTCACGGCGGTAACACGGGTTCGAATCCCGTACGGGTCATCCAGAAGCTTTGCATATCCTGCAAGGCTTTTTTATTTTTATCAATCATGGATATGTCATAAGCTTCGTTCTTTATTTTAAAACAGGCAACAAAAATCTCCATATATTTTGTTTTTCTTCAGAAAATGAAGTTAATTGTCTATAAGTATAAGCGCTTTCAGGAAAGGGCTTTTTTTTATTTCTTCGAATAAATACTATAAATGAAAACTATGATGTCAGAAAGGATGATTACATGGCCGCTGCCAGCCCTACAGCACATGATGTTTATCTTTTTCACGAAGGCAGTCTGTTTAAAAGCTATCAGCTGTTTGGCTCGCATTTTCGTGAGCTGAATGGCACAAGCGGATATGAATTCTGTGTGTGGGCGCCTCATGCGTCGGAAGTACGAGTGGCTGGGGATTTTAACAGCTGGTCGGGAGAACAGCATGTGATGCACAGAGTGAATGATAATGGCATTTGGACGTTATTTATTCCGGGTTTAGGAGAAAAGGAACGATATAAATATGAAATCGTGACGAATTGCGGTGAGATTAGGCTGAAGGCAGATCCATACGCCATTTATTCAGAAGTCAGACCAAACACAGCGTCACTTACTTACGATTTGGAAGGGTACAGCTGGCAAGATCAAAAATGGCAAAAGAAACAGAAGACTAAGACGCTGTATGAGAAACCTGTTTTCATTTATGAACTGCATCTCGGGTCTTGGAAGAAGCATTCTGATGGCAGGCATTACTCGTATAAAGAGTTAAGTCAGACACTTATTCCGTATATCAAAGAGCATGGGTTTACCCATATTGAACTGCTTCCAGTGTATGAGCATCCATATGATCGTTCCTGGGGCTACCAAGGAACGGGGTATTACAGCCCGACAAGCAGGTTTGGCACACCGCACGATCTGATGAGGTTTGTTGATGAATGTCATCAACAAAATATCGGAGTCATTTTAGATTGGGTTCCTGGACATTTTTGTAAAGATGCACATGGCCTTTATATGTTTGATGGAGAACCGCTTTATGAATACAAAGAAGAACGTGATCGGGAGAACTGGTTATGGGGTACGGCAAATTTTGACCTGGGAAAACCAGAAGTTCATAGTTTTTTAATTTCGAATGCGTTGTACTGGGCGGAATTCTATCATATAGATGGATTTAGGGTTGATGCAGTGGCTAATATCTTGTATTGGCCAAATCAGGATGAACGCCACACGAATCCATATGCTGTTGAATTTTTAAAAAAACTCAATCAAACCATGAGAGAGGCGTATCCACAGGTGATGATGATCGCGGAAGATTCTACAGAATGGCCTCAAGTGACAGGTGCCGTTGAGGAAGGGGGGCTTGGTTTTCATTATAAATGGAATATGGGATGGATGAATGACGTACTGAAATACATGGAGACGCCGCCTGAAGAAAGGCGGCATTGTCATCAGCTTATCTCTTTTTCATTACTGTATGCGTTTAGTGAACATTTTGTGTTGCCGTTTTCTCATGATGAAGTCGTATACGGAAAAAAATCACTTCTTAATAAAATGCCTGGCGACTACTGGCAGAAATTTGCCCAGTATCGGCTTTTGCTGGGCTATATGACAGTGCATCCCGGAAAGAAATTGATCTTTATGGGATCAGAGTTTGCCCAATTTGATGAATGGAAAGATACAGAACAGCTTGATTGGTTTTTGGACTCCTTCCCCATGCATCAGAAAGCCAGCGTTTTTACGCAAGATCTTCTCCGCTTTTACCAAAAAAGCAAAATCCTTTATGAACATGACCATCGTGCACAATCGTTTGAATGGATTGATGT
This sequence comes from Bacillus sp. MD-5, assembly GCF_002201875.1. Classification (NCBI taxonomy): domain Bacteria; kingdom Bacillati; phylum Bacillota; class Bacilli; order Caryophanales; family Bacillaceae; genus Bacillus; species Bacillus sp. MD-5. The sequence goes on along the minus strand of NZ_CP021911.1, from coordinate 2,908,535 downwards.
CCATAATGACGAACAATCAATCTTTTCTTTTATTCGCTATGGCAAAAAGCACGGTGAGGCGCTTGTCATCATTTGTAATTTTACACCCGCGGTCTATCATCAATATGATGTTGGAGTTCCTTTTTTTACCCAATACATCGAAGTGCTTAACAGTGACAGTGAAACATATGGAGGCTCAGGACAAATCAATAAAAAGCCGTTATCGGCCAAAAAGGGAGCTCTTCATCATAAACCTTGTTATATCACGATGACCATCCCCCCTTACGGCATCTCGATTTTACGGGCGGTTAGAAAAAGAGGAGAGATAAAAAGATGAAAAAACAATGTGTAGCCATGCTCCTTGCCGGCGGAAAGGGCAGCCGTCTCAGCGGATTAACAAAAAATATGGCCAAACCGGCTGTATCTTTCGGGGGAAAATACAGGATTATTGATTTTACCCTAAGCAACTGTTCTAATTCAGGCATAGACACAGTCGGGATTTTAACCCAATATCAGCCGCTTGAGCTGAATTCCTATATTGGAATCGGCAGTGCATGGGATCTTGATAGATATAATGGCGGAGTGACGGTTTTACCTCCTTATGCCGAGTCGTCAGAAGTCAAATGGTATAAAGGGACGGCAAGCGCCATTTATGAAAATCTCAATTATTTGAATCAGTATGATCCTGAGTATGTACTGATTTTATCAGGAGATCACATATACAAAATGGATTACGGCAAAATGCTTGATTTTCACATTGAAAAGAAAGCGGATGTGACCATCTCTGTCATCGAAGTGGGCTGGGAGGAAGCAAGCCGGTTCGGGATTATGAAGGCCAATCCAGATGGGACGATCACACAATTTGATGAAAAGCCCAAGTTCCCTAAGAGCAATCTTGCCTCAATGGGAATTTATATCTTCAATTGGCCGCTTTTGAAACAGTATCTTGAGATGGACGATCAGAACCCTTATTCTAGCCACGACTTCGGCAAGGACATTATTCCTCTGCTTTTGAAGGAGAAAAAGAAGCTTTCCGCTTATCCGTTCAAAGGATATTGGAAGGATGTCGGAACAGTGCAGAGCTTGTGGGAAGCCAATATGGATTTGTTAAAAGAGGACTCGGAGCTGAAGCTGTTTGAACGCAAATGGAAAATTTACTCCGTCAATCCCAATCAGCCCCCGCAATTTATTTCATCTGATGCGCAGGTTCAAGATTCGCTTGTGAACGAAGGCTGTGTTGTGTATGGAAATGTGTCTCACTCCGTTCTTTTTCAAGGTGTGACTGTCGGTAAGCATGCGACTGTCAAATCATCCGTCATCATGCCGGATGTGACGATTGGGGAGCATGTAGTGATTGAAAATGCCATCGTTCCTAAGGGAATGGTGCTCCCGGATGGTGCAGTGATTCGCTCCGAAAAAGACATTGAAGAGGTGCTGCTCGTTTCAGAGGAATTTGTAGAAAAAGAATTGATTTAATTACTGAACAGGGGGCAGAATCAATGTTCAATAATCAAATGTTAGGTGTTATAGATGAAACCACATATAAGCATTCTCTTCAGGATTTAACAGCACAGCGGTCGCTTGGGGCGATTCCTTTTGCCGGCAGATACCGTCTGATTGATTTTATGCTTTCCAACATGGTGAATGCGGATATTAGGAGTGTTGCCATTTTTCCGAAGTATCGTTACCGTTCGCTCATGGATCACCTTGGGGCAGGTAAGGAATGGGATTTGCATCGGAAAAAGGACGGTCTCTTTTTTTTCCCGTCTCCCCATCTTCATCACGAATACGATGAATTCGGTTCCTTTCGCCAGTTTTGGGACCATCTAGATTACTTCCACAGAAGCACGCAGCAATATGCTGTTATCTCCAACAGCCATACCGTATGCAACATTCAATTTCAATATGTGCTGAAACGCCATCAGGAGGTTGGCTGCGATGTCACCGAGGTATTTCAGGACGGCCAGTCGCTGCAAATCTACATCATGTCTACAACACTTTTAAAGGAGCTGATCTACGGACATAGCGAAAAAGGCTATAAAACCATTCAGGAGGCTGTTGAAAAGGAAGCTTCCGCCTTGACCATTTGCCCTTATGAATATTCAGGTTATGCCGCTGTTATTGATTCGGTGGAAAAATATTATACCCACAGTATGGAACTCATTCAGCCGCGTTTTTGGCAGCAGGTATTTTTGCCGCAGCAGCCGATCTACACAAAAGTGAAGGATGAACCGCCGACGAAATATGGAAAACACAGCACTGTCAAAAATTCTTTGGTGGCAAACGGCTGTGTGCTTGAAGGAGAGGTTGAAAACTGCATTTTGTTCAGGGCGGTCCATGTCGGAAAGGGAACGAAGCTGAAAAACTGCATTATTATGCAAAAAACGCAGATTGGCGAGGATTGTCTTCTTGAGCAGGTCATTTCTGATAAGGACGTTAAAATCGGCAAGGCGACGGAAGCTGCTGGAACAGCTGAGCAGCCGCTTGTATTAAGAAAAGGTTTGGTGCAAGGAGAGCTGATGAATTCTTGAAGATATTATTTGCTGTGTCTGAATGCACCCCATTTGTTAAATCCGGAGGTCTTGCCGATGTAGCAGGTGCGCTTCCGAAGGCGCTTGCGCGATTAGGCAATGAGGTAGCTGTGATGCTGCCGAAGTACAGCCAAATACCTGAGCCGTGGAAAATGAGTATGAAAAAAAAGGCTGAGTGTACCGTAGCTGTGGGCTGGCGGCAGCAATATTGCGGAATTGAACATATGGCAGAGGATGATGTGAATTATTATTTCATCGACAATGAGTACTATTTCAACCGGGATTCGTTGTATGGGCATTATGATGACGGTGAGAGGTTTGCCTTTTTTTCAAGAGCTGTGCTGGAGGCTGCCAAAGTTGTGAATGTTCAAGCCGATATTGTTCATACTCACGATTGGCATACAGCGATGGTCAATTATTTGCTGAAAGAGGAGTACAGAAAACATCCTTTTTATGAACGGATGAAAAGCGTGCTCACGATTCACAACTTACAGTTTCAAGGCATATTCCCTCCCGATGTCACACATGACTTGCTGGGTCTTGAGATGGATCATTTTCACTATGAAAGGTTAGAATGCAACGGATTTGTTAATTTTATGAAGGCGGGCATCATTGCGGCTGACCATGTGACGACTGTGAGCCCTTCTTACAGAAATGAAATCTTGACACCGTATTATGGTGAGCAGCTGGAACAGGTTTTGCAATATAGGGAAAATGATGTAACGGGCATATTAAATGGCATTGATGATACGTTCTATCAGCCGAAAAGCGATCCTTATATAGAGGCGCAATACGACTCGGAACATCTTGCATGCAAGCTGGAAAACAAAACGAGGCTTCAGCGGCGAATGGGGCTTCCAGAGAAAAACGATATTCCGCTGATCAGTATGGTGACAAGGCTCACTAAACAAAAGGGGCTTGATCTTGTCCGCAGAATTATGCACGAGCTTCTTGAGGAGCAAGACATACAGCTGGTTGTGCTGGGGACAGGAGAACGTGAATTCGAAGATTATTTTCGGTATGCAGAATTTGCTTTTCATGAGAAGTGCAGAGCTTATATTGGGTTTGATGAGCCGCTTGCCCACCAAATTTATGCGGGATCTGATATGTTTTTGATGCCGTCGAAATTTGAGCCGTGCGGCTTGGGGCAGCTCATTGCTCTTCAATATGGCGCCATTCCCATTGTTAGGGAAACGGGTGGACTTTACGACACTGTCCGTTCCTATCAGGAGGAAGAGGGGACGGGCAATGGTTTTACATTTTCCGCCTTCAATGCGCATGACCTGAAATTTACGATTGAAAGGGCGCTGTCGTTTTATCGCCAACAGGATGTATGGCAGAGCATCATGAAGACCGCAATGAATGCAGATTACAGCTGGGGGAAGTCGGCTAAAGAGTATCAGCGCATTTTCGAGCATGTGACAAGGAGTGGACGGGATGTTCTCGAGTAAAGAACGCTTTGCAGATTTATTTTTAAAGCGCCTGGAAATGACGTGCGGAAAAAGCTTTAAAGATTCTGCCAAGCTGGATCAATATAAAACGTTGGGCAATATGGTCAGAGAGTATATCAGTGCAGATTGGATCAAGACGAATGAAAAAAGCAGATCCAATTCCGGGAAGCAGACATATTATTTATCAATCGAATTTCTGCTCGGTCAGCTCCTTGAACAAAACTTAATGAATCTCGGTGTTCGTGATGTTGTAGAAGCTGGTTTAAAGGATATCGGCATCAATTTAGAGGAGATCCTTCAGATAGAGAACGATGCTGGTCTCGGCAACGGCGGGCTTGGCCGGTTGGCCGCTTGCTTTTTAGATTCTCTTGCTTCGTTGAACTTGCCGGGGCACGGGATGGGCATCCGTTACAAGCATGGCTTGTTTGAGCAAAAAATTGTAGACGGGCATCAGGTGGAGCTGCCTGAGCAATGGCTGAAAAACGGGAATGTATGGGAAGTAAGGAATGCGGATCAGGCAGTTGACGTTCCGTTTTGGGGCAAGGTGCATATGACAGAAAAAAGCGGGCGCCTGCATTTTCGCCACGAACAAGCGACAATTGTAACCGCTGTTCCTTATGATATTCCGGTCATCGGCTATGAAACGGGCACTGTCAATACGTTAAGGCTTTGGAACGCCGAGCCCTATGCGCATTATCATGGTGGTAATATTTTATCTTATAAGCGGGAAACAGAAGCGGTTTCTGAATTTTTATATCCCGATGACACCCATGACGAGGGGAAAATTTTACGTCTGAAGCAGCAGTATTTTTTGGTATGCGCAAGCTTAAAAAGCATTGTAAACAATTACCGAAAAACGCATAAATCTTTATCCGGCCTGCATAAAAAAGTGAGCATTCATATTAATGACACTCACCCTGCGCTTGCGGTGCCTGAGCTGATGCGGATTTTGCTCGATGAAGAGGACATGAGCTGGGAAGAAGCTTGGCATATCACTGTACATACGATCTCTTATACGAATCATACAACATTGTCAGAAGCGCTTGAGAAATGGCCGATTCATTTGTTTAGCCCGCTGCTCCCGCGCATGTATATGATTATTGAAGAGATCAATGAAAGGTTTTGCCGCGCAGTTTGGGAAAAGTATCCTGGAGACTGGAAAAGGATAGAGAACATGGCGATTACAGCGCATGGTGTTGTCAAAATGGCTCATCTGGCCATAGTAGGCAGTTACAGTGTAAATGGTGTTGCAAAAATTCATTCCGATATATTAAAGGAAAGAGAGATGCGTGACTTTCACTTGCTGTTCCCGAATCGTTTTAACAATAAGACGAATGGGATTGCCCACAGGCGCTGGCTGTTAAAAGCGAATCCAGGCTTGTCTGCCATCATTACAGAGGCGATCGGCGATGAATGGGTGAAACAGCCGGAATCACTGATCCATTTAGAATCGTACGCCTCTGATCCTGCATTTATTGAACAGTTTCAAAACAACAAAAGCAAGAAAAAACAAGAGCTTGCCGATTTGATTTTTTGCACGGCAGGGGTGGTTGTGAACCCTGACAGTATATTCGACGTTCAGGTGAAACGGCTTCATGCATATAAACGTCAGCTGTTGAATGTTCTTCACATTATGTATTTGTATAACCGCCTCAAGGAGGACGCTGGGTTTTCAATCTACCCGCAAACCTTTATTTTCGGGGCAAAGGCTTCACCAAGCTACTATTATGCCAAGAAAATCATTAAGCTGATCCATTCTGTCGCAGATAAAGTCAATTATGATCCGGCGGTCAAACAGCTGATCAAAGTTGTTTTTTTAGAAAATTATAGAGTTTCTATGGCTGAGCGAATTTTTCCGGCATCAGATGTAAGTGAGCAAATTTCAACCGCAAGCAAGGAAGCGTCTGGTACAGGAAATATGAAGTTTATGATGAACGGCGCTTTGACAATCGGCACGCATGATGGCGCTAATATCGAAATCCTTGAGCGGGTGGGCCCTGATTGTATTTACACGTTCGGCTTAAAAGCGGATGATGTTCTATCATATCAGGAAAACGGCGGTTATAGATCGAGGGAATATTATCAGCATGACCGGAGAATCAGACAGGTAGTCGATCAGCTGATCAATGGTTTTTTTGAGGGAGAAGCAGATGAGTTCGAATCGATCTATGACTCACTGCTCCCGCATAATGATGAGTATTTTGTTCTGAAGGATTTCAGCTCATATGCAGATGCGCAAGAGCGAATTCAAGCTGATTATCGAGAACGAAGGAAATGGTCTGAGCGTTCGATTGTAAACATTGCTCATTCTGGATATTTCTCCAGCGACCGCACGATCCGGGAATATGCGAAGGACATTTGGGGCATCAAGCCGATGATATGAAAAAGCCGCTGTATAAGCGGCTTTTTTTGTTCACAGATTCATTGAATCGATGGCAAAGGATAAGAACGTCGCAAATGCACTCCATAAAAAATAAGGCAAAAGAAGATAGCTTGCGGCTCTGCTGTATTTTTTCGCAATGATCAGTAATACGATTGCTGTGATGGCGACAAGCAGGCAGTCAATCGATGCAGCCAGCAGATTTTTTTGCGTAAACTGGAAATAGCTGAATGCCTGATTGAGCACGTAATTTATTAAAAGCGCAAACCAAAAGCTTTTCGCACCTTTAAAAGAAAACGCAGCATATATAATGGCAGCTGAAAGGGAGATCAGGGCAAACAGAATGGCCCAAATGATGCCGATTGCAGAACCGCTTGGCGTCCAGTCGGGTTTTTTTAATGAATTGTACCATTCTTGGTCAACAGGAAACAGGTATCCTGCGGCTGAAAACAGCGCGTATGTAATCACAAAAACTGCTATGGCGCCGATCATCTTTTTCATGTTTGCAACCTCCGTATGTATTTATTTTACATTTATACTTACCCTTTAGCTTATAAAGATCAAACCCCCGATATGCGGGGGAAATGATGGATTTAAATCAGCTGCTGCAATGCGTTTGATTTAATGCGTTCATATTCAAAAGCTGATTCTAATTCTTCCTTCGGTAAAGCAGACTTGCGGACGTATTTTTCGCGAATGACATCGTAAAGCTCATAAGGAAACAGCATATCTATAAACATGACTTGTTTTTGTTCTTCAGTTAATGGGGCTCTGGATTCGTATGCGTTCAGCATGACATGAAATGTCTCGTCATCCCAAACGCCCGTCGTATCCAAAAGCGGAATAATCATTTTGCGCAAATCGCGAATAGGCAGATCAAATGATACGGTATCTAAGTCGATGACCCAAATCTGTTCATTTTCTCCTAAGAGTGTATTTCCGGTTCCGTAATCCTGGTGGCAAAGGTTAGGGCTTTTTTTCAGCTGTTCAGTCCATGGAACATAGGCCGATTGCAAAAGCCGGTCTTTGATGCGCAGGCCGTCTTCAATGAAGCTGTCTATCTCCTGAAGATAAAGCTGTGAGAAAGGGTCTTCTTTTTCCGCTCTCGCCATCAGCTTCCACGTTTCCATCTGTTTGCACCGTTTCGTGTAGTGATTCGGCCAGCGCCCTAATTTGGTAAATACGGGAACGCCATTCGGTGGCTGATATCCGACGGACGCTGTATGGAAATCAGCAAGGCCTTTCATGATAAACTCCAAGTCCTGCTTTACAGTCAGCTCAAACGGTCTTCCTTCGATCCAATCATATACGACAAATAGAAAGGAACCGTGCTTGGAATATAGGCTGCCTTTTTTGTTTGGGAGTATGCCAGGAACATTCATGCCTTTTTTTGCTAAATAATCCTGCGCAAAAATGGAAAATAACGCTTTCTTTTCTGGTCTGTGTATTCGTTTCAGACAAACCGCGCCGGAGCCTGTGTGGACCTTCCAGACCAGCGCCATCTGATTTCCCTGAATGACGTCTATTTTTTCAGCATGCACATCCCATCCTTGAAGTACATTTTCAGCCAGCTCCGTTAATTTTTTTTCATCTTCTGCTGATAAAGGAAGCTCTGATGAATTCCCCTCCTCAATGACTTCGTGGTTTTCTGCCATTAAAGGACACATCCTTACCTGTTTTACTCCTACCTTATGAATCAAAAGGAAAAAATGATTGAGATATTTGACTATATTTAATAGATGAATATGGTTGTTTACCCGTTTTGTTTTTGGGGCAGTCCCAATCCGCACAAGTTGGTTGATCAGCCGTATCATGATTCTAACTAGTTAAAAATCATGCAGGAATGGAGGCTATGTATGAAAATAGCACTGATCGCCACAGAGAAGCTTCCTGTCCCATCGGTTCGAGGAGGCGCCATTCAAATCTACCTCGAAGCGGTTGCCCCTTTAATTGCCAAAAAACATGAGGTGACTGTGTTTTCTATTAAAGATCCTAATCTCGCTGATAGAGAGACTGTAGACGGTGTCCATTATGTACATTTGGATGAAGACCGTTATGAAGAAGCTGTTGGAGAAGAGCTGAGAAGGAGCCGTTTTGACCTTGTGCATGTTTGTAATCGCCCAAGCTGGGTTCCGAAATTGAAGAAACAGGCGCCGAAGGCTGTTTTTATATTAAGCGTTCACAATGAAATGTTTGCTTACGATAAAATCAGCCAGGCAGAAGGAGAGATTTGCATCGATACCGTAGCGCAGATTGTTACGGTCAGCGATTATATCGGACAGACGATCACAAGCCGTTTTCCGTCAGCCCGATCAAAAACAAAAACAGTTTATTCCGGTGTGGATTTAAAAGCGTACCATCCCCGCTGGACGAATGAAGGACAGCGGGCTCGCGAAGAGATGCGAAGTGAGCTGGGGCTTCACGGCAAAAAAATCGTCCTATTTGTCGGCCGTCTTAGCAAAGTCAAAGGCCCGCACATTTTATTGCAGGCTTTGCCGGACATCATTGAGGAGCATCCCGATGTCATGATGGTGTTTATCGGGTCCAAATGGTTCGGAGATAATGAATTAAATAACTATGTCAAACATCTTCATACCCTTGGCGCGATGCAAAAGGATCATGTCACATTTATTCAATTTGTGAAGCCAAAGGACATTCCGCGCCTTTATACCATGTCAGATGTATTTGTGTGCTCTTCGCAGTGGCAGGAACCTTTAGCAAGGGTGCATTATGAAGCGATGGCTGCGGGACTGCCTATCATTACAAGCAATCGGGGAGGCAATCCAGAGGTCATAGAGGAAGGGAAAAACGGCTACATCATTCATGACTTTGAAAATCCTAAACAATATGCCGAACATATCAATGATTTGCTGAGAAGCTCGGAAAAGCGGGAACGGCTTGGGAAATACAGCCGCCGTGAGGCAGAAAGCAATTTCGGCTGGCAGAGGGTGGCTGAAAATCTGCTCAGCGTCTATGAAAAGAACAGATAGAAGGGGTGAACAGAGTGTACCAAAAAGAGCATGAAGAACAGATTGTGTCTGAAATTCTCAGCTATTATCCTTTTCATATTGACAATGTGGCGCTGAAATCGAACAAAAGCGGGCGCAAAATCTGGGAAGTTCAAACTGATCATGGCCCAAAGCTGCTAAAAGAAGCGCAAATGAAGCCGGAGCGGATGCTTTTTATTACTCAGGCACATGCCCATTTACAAGAGAAAGGGCTGCCGATAGCGCCGATTCATCAAACAAAAAATGGCGGTAGCTGCTTGGGCACGGATCAGGTTTCTTACAGCTTATATGACAAAGTGACAGGAAAAGAAATGATTTACTATGATGCAGAGCAAATGAAAAAAGTCATGTCGTTTGCAGGCCATTTTCATCATGCGTCAAAAGGATATGTTTGCACAGATGAAAGCAAGAAGAGAAGCAGGCTGGGAAAATGGCATAAATTGTACCGATGGAAGCTGCAGGAACTTGAAGGGAATATGCAGATCGCAGCATCTTATCCTGATGACGTATTTTCGCAAACTTTCTTAAAACATGCTGATAAAATGCTGGCAAGAGGAAAAGAAGCACTTCAAGCGCTTGATGACTCAGAATACGAAACTTGGACAAAAGAAACGCTCGAGCATGGCGGATTCTGTTTTCAGGATTTTACATTGGCACGTTTGACTGAGATCGACGGGGAGCCCTTTTTAAAGGAGCTTCACTCGATTACCTACGATTTGCCTTCAAGAGACCTTCGTATTCTGCTGAATAAAGTGATGGTTAAGCTTTCGGTGTGGGATACTGATTTCATGGTTGCACTGCTTGCGGCCTATGACAAAGTGTATCCGCTCACAGAAAAACAGTACGAGGTACTTTGGATTGATCTCGCGTTTCCGCATTTGTTCTGTGCAATCGGCCATAAATATTATTTGAAGCAAAAGAAAACGTGGTCAGATGAGAAGTATAACTGGGCGCTGCAAAATATGATTTCCGTTGAAGAATCTAAAGATTCATTTTTGGATAAACTGCCGGAACTGTATAAAAAGATAAAAGCGTATCGGGAGGCGAATTGACATGAGGTCATCGAGACAAAAAGCCTCTATTTCTAAATTGGATCTTGACCAATTCGTATTTACACCGCCTGGATCAATGGGGTGGCAGGCTCATGACTCAATCTCAGCTGAGAAGGAGGAAGAGGAGAAGCATTTAGCTGTGGGCAGCATCCGAGAGCTTCCTCACATCAATGCACCGAAAGAATATCAAGAAGAAACGAAGGAAAAGGAAACTGAACACAATATCATCAATGATGAAGAAGAAACGAAATTTGAAACTGCTCGAGAGCCTGAGGAGGAGCGTGAGTCGAAACGCTCAATGCCGCTCTTTGAGGAAGAAGAGCATGATGATGAAGAACCAGAATTAGCGGAGGAAGCCAGAGTGGAAATCATCATTCTTCCAAGTGATTCTAAACCAGCTCCATGGTTTTCTTCAGCTGTAAAGCGAAAGGCATAAAGTCACTTTTATGCCTTTTTTTGAGCTCTCTGCAACAAAAAACAGCCCGTTTTGCAACGCGAGCTGTAGGTTTATGATTTTGCTTTCACAAAAAGCTGATTGATTGATGATAAATCAAGGTTTTGCGTCAGAAAAGGCGGCGGGAATTGTTTGTTTTTCGGAGTCAAAACGGATTGGTAAACTGCATTGAGCCGTTTGGCAGCATGTGTAAAGGTAAATAAAGCTTCTACATGCTTACGGCCGTTTTTTGTCATTTTGTTCATTAATTCTTGATCTGTAAAGGCTCTGTCAATTGCTTTTGCAAATGAAGAAGGTTTGTTGTAGCTGTCAATGACAAGGCCGGTGACTTCGTGTTTTACGACCTCTCCGTTTCCGCCCCGGTTTGTGGTAATTAAGGGCGTGCCGGCTGCCATTGCTTCATAATTCACACGGGCGAGCGGTTCATTCCACTGAGAGCTGCACACAAATACATCTGCCATCAGAAAAAGGTTTGGTATGTCGTCTGCGGGAATGAATTTTGTAAAGATCACGTGGTCTCTGTACGGCAGCGCCAGCTTGCGAAGATATGTGACATATTGATTTTCGCTGTCATCGCTGAACCACTTCCCGCCCGCTATGACAAGTACAGCATCAGGATGCTGCTGCAAAATCCGTCTCATGCTGTGGATGAGAAGGTGAGGCCCTTTTGTCGGGCTTAAGCGGCCAGCGAATAAAATAACCTTTTTATCCTCAATGTCGTATTTTTTTCGGTATGTTTCTCTGACAGCCGCGCCTTTCGTCGTCCAGACGGGCGGATAAGCGTGTAAATCAACGCCCGAGTACACGACTTTTGTGATGTCCTCGGCTTCAGGGAAACGTTCGATGATGGTTTGTTTAATAAATTCGCTGACAGTTGTAATCATGGAGACATTGTCGAGTACTTCTTTTCCTTGTGCGAAGGTCATCTTTTTTTCAGAAAACATTTCGTTATGCAGGCTCAGAATGATCTTGCTGTTTGGTGAAGCCTTTTTATATAAAGAGACATTTAAAGGCCTGTTAAACACATGAATGAGGTCGAAGGAAGAGGCTCGCAGCTCTTCGGCTACCGCCTCTCGGTAATGCTCTTTTGGCAGATGGATATAATGTACGCCGTTTTTCGTTTCTCTTTTTGGAAGCGATGGATCTTCTATTGAAAAAATGGTCAGGTCGTAGCGGCTGCTGAAATAGGGCGTGACACCGTCAATCATCATTTGAATAGCGCCGCCGCGTACCGCGGGCGCCGGCAGCTTTTCTGTACAGATAAAGGCAAGCTTCATTTTCATTCCCCCTGATACAGCGACGATAAATAGGCAATTTCGTTAGTCAAGCCATCCTTTAAGGATGTGGCAGGATCATAATGCAAGAGCTGCTTTGCTTTTGAAATATCCGCCCACGTGTTGCTCGGTTCCCCTGCTATTTTGTCCGAAAAGTGCAGTATTGCTTTTTTACCGGAAATCTCTTCAATGAGGGAGACAACCTTTAAGACTGAGGCACGTTCAGCGCCGCCGATATTTACCGTTTCACCAATAAGGTGGGGTTTCCCAAGAACAGCGGTGATGCCTTTGACACAGTCGCTGATGTAAGTAAAATCTCTTGACTGCTGCCCATCACCGAAGATCGTGAGCGGCTTTTGCTGAAGGTGCTGCTTGATGAGCCGGTGAAAAGCCATGTCCGGCCGCTGTCTTGGTCCGTAAACGGTAAAAAAACGGAGAATCACAATTGGAATGCCAAAGCTTTGTTGATACACATGGCAAAGCTTTTCGCCAGTAAGCTTTGTTACCCCGTATGGAGATAAAGGAGAAAGCGACGCGTTCTCGCTGACTTTTCCTTGTTTTTCGCCATAGACGGAAGAGGTGGATGCAAAGATGAACGTTTGAATAGGATGTTCCCGGGATGCCTCAAGGAGTCTTTGTAGCGCTTGGATATTATGTGCGGCATATGGGTGAAAATGATTGCCCCAGCTTGAGCGGACACCCGGAATGGCCGCCAAATGAAAGATGACGTCCACTCCTTCCAGTAAGGGAGAAAGATCCGCTGTCAGCAGATTTTCCTTTATAAACGTAAATCGTTTTTCTTGCAGCAGGGTTTTAAGGTTTTTTAATTTTAAGGAAAATGGAGTAGGACCGATAAAGTCATCAATTCCGATAACGTGATGTTTCTTATCCTTCAGTAATTCTTCGCAGAGGTGGGAGCCGATAAATCCCGCTGCTCCTGTGACGAGTATTCTCATGGGCGCCCAACCCCCGTACAGATCAGGCCGCAAGCCTCGATCGGTTCTTTTTTCAGTACGTTGCGTCCGTCAATCACAAGACGCCCTTTCATGATGCCTGCAGCCTTTTTCCAATCAAACGCTAAAAACTCAGGCCATTCTGTCGCCAAAAATAAAAAGTCACTCTCTTCTATCGCATCAAAAGCTTGAGAATGCTGAGTTACATGTTGCTGCAAATGTTCTGGAAGGACAGCTTCAGGATCATATGCATGAACATCACATCCCAGCTCTGCCAGCCCTTCAATCAGTCTGACGGCCTGAGAATTTCTGGTGTCATCGGTATGGGGTTTGAAGGAAATGCCGAGTACAGCTGCTTTCTTGCCTTGAAGTGTATCGAAGAATGACTGTATTTTTTTGATATACAGGCCGAGCTGAGTGTCGTTAATGTGCTGCACGGCTTGAAGCAGGAAGGTCTCCGTGTTTTTTTCCTTGGCAGCAAATTGCAGCGCCTGCAGATCCTTTGGAAAACAAGAGCCTCCGTATCCGATGCCAGCCTGCAAAAAGTGCCTCCCGATTCTCGGATCTAGTCCGATAGCGCGGGAAATATCCGAGATATCTGAATGATAGGCTTCACATAAACGGGCCATTTCGTTAATGAACGAGATTTTGGCTGCTAAAAAGAAATTGTTGGCATATTTGATCAGCTCTGCTCCTGTTAAGCTTGTAATGATATAAGGGGTGTCAATGTGTTTGTAAATAGATTTGACGATTGCTGCCGATACGTGATCGCCTTCCTGAATACCGATGACCGTTTTGTCAGGATGCAGCATGTCATATAAGGCGTTGCCTTCCCGCAGAAACTCGGGATTGGATACGATGTTAAACAAACTTTCAGACACACCGGAGGCAACCAGCTGTTTTGCTATGTTTTCATTTGTCCCGGGCGGAACAGTGCTTTTCGTAACAATGGTTTTATACGATCGAATCGCCTCGCTCAAATCGCTGATGACGGACTGCAGGGCTTTCGTATCAGCTGACCCGTCCGAACGCGGTGGGGTTCCGACTGCGATAAAGATGACGGGACATTTCTCCATGCTCGATTTCACTTCAGAAGAAAACGAGAGATTGCCGTAATAGTTTATTGCATCAGAAAGCCCAGGCTCGTAAAAGGGAATGTCTCCATTTTTCAGCTGCTCGATTTTTTTGACGTCTTTGTCTGTGCATATCATGTCATGCCCGATGGATGCCAGTGCCGCTGATAAAGTTAAACCGACATATCCGGCGCCAACCACACAAATTTTCATCACCTGAGCTCCTTTTCAAGATTACTGGTCATATATCAATATCCTATTAAAAAAGGGCTGGTTCGTGATTCCGCTTTCTGCCCAGTTGCGTCCGCCTAATTTCAGATGGACAAACATCGGGATGCGCTCTTGGAATATCATGTAATAAACATAAGCTGAGGGGAAAATACCATGATAAAAAAAGCGATCATTCCTGCCGGGGGATTCGGCACGAGAAATCTGCCGGTGACGAAGGTGATTCCGAAAGAAATGTTTCCGGTAGGGTCTAAGCCTGTAATTCATTATATTGTTGAAGAACTAAAGGAGTCAGGCATTGAGGACATTTTGATGGTTGTATCGAGCCATAAAAACCTGATTGTCGACTACTTCGATTCCTCTTTGGCACTCGAAGCTTTTCTGGCCTCCCGGGATAAACTGCATTTACTCAGTGAGCATCCAATTCCAGATATACGAATTCACTACGTGCGCCAGCCTTATGCAAAGGGTTTGGGTGATGCCATTTCTTACGGAAGGCCATTTGCAGGCGGGGAGCCTTTTGCCGTCGTTTTGCCCGATGATCTGATTTTTTCCGCCAATCAGCCGGCTTTAGGGCAGCTGATTGAAGCGTATACGAAATATCAGTCCAGTGTGATCGGCTTAAAAGAAACAAAAACGGAGGATTTACATCATTACGGGGTGATAAAGGGGGAGCCTGTTGAAAAAGGGGTTTATCGCATCCAGGATATTGTGGAAAAGCCTAAAGAAAACCCGCCATCTCATTTTGCTGCAGCAGGACGTTATATTTTTACACCGGATATCTTTGATAAGCTGGACGAATTAGAAGCTGATAACGGAGGAGAAGTGCAGGTAACGGATGCGATTAAAGCTTCACTCGGGGCATGCAATGTTTACGGGAAATTGCTAGAGGGCGAGCGGTATGACATCGGCCTGCAAAAGGATTATTTGAGGCTGATTTCCGATATGCTGAAAACGGAAAAGAACCCCCGATAATCGGGGGTTCAATCAGCGTGGAGATCGCCGAATGTTGTCATGATTCCCTCTTCATCAAGCTCTTCCTCATAACGCTCATGGGCCCTGCTTTGATAAACTGTAATTTCTTTGCCGGTGATATCAGTAGCAATGAAATTTTCGTAAGACTCCGTATTGCCGATATTCTCTTCGGCGTTCATCGTCATATCATCGTAGCTGAGCGGCGGATTTTCCATATCCTGCGGCGTTTGCGAGTTACCGTATTTTTCGACATCCTGATAGGAATCTTCACTGTCATATGGCGCTCTGATTTCTTCATCATCGTCAAATTCAAATTGCCCGAAAGGTGTTTCTTCTTCGATCGGACGGTCTTTGGACACCACGTCCTGTGACGAATACTCCGCGAGTGTTGTGGCAGTCGGAAGCGCTTCAAGTCTTTCGTAAGGGATTTCCTTTCCGCTGACTTCACAAATACCGTACGTACCGTTTTCTATCGCTTTTAATGAATGCTCAATGTCCCGAAGGTGCTCTCGCTCATGTAAATCGAGAGCGATGTCTTTTTCACGCTCGTAAAGTTCGGTTGCATGGTCTCCGGGGTGGTTATCATAAGCTGAAAGTTCACCCATTGAATCATAAGGAAAGGCTGAATTGAGCTGAAAATGGTCATTGTCTTTAAAACGGTTTAAAATATCTTTTTTCGTTTGTTCCAGTTCACTTTTTAAATGCTGCAGCTGGTCTTTTGTAAGCAATGTGATCGCCTCGTTTCTCTTTGATGCATACCTTTAGTATGAACAGATCGCCGGAGAACTTTCATAAATGCCGGATGGAGGAATATAGGGGATTTTCCTTTTATGGTAAGCGGATACAAGCTTTGCTACCAGTGGAGAAAGAAATTTAAGCTTTGTTTCTTTTTCATTTCTGAAATTAGGTTTATAATAGGTAAGGCAGGCCATTTGGACTGCATGATCTGTGTTTGACACAAAGAAGACACAGGTGTATGGTATTAAAAGCATTTTAAGGATTATGGAGGAATGTCTCATGGTGACAACGGTGCAGCGTACGTTCCGAAAGGGAGTTCTACATGCATTACATAAAGCCAAAGAAGTCAACCATGCTGTCTTAATAAGCTATTCGAGACAAATCGAGTCTCTTGACCCTCTATCATTTTTCAATTACAGAGCAAAAAAATATACAGGCAATCGATTTTTTTGGTCAGATCCTGAAAGTGAATTGACAATAGTCGGTCTTGGCAAAGAAGCAGTTTTCCAGACAAATCAAAAAAACAGCGAGCGGTATCGTGAGGTTTTTGAACAATGGGAGCGCTTTAAAAAGACGGCTTTTCATATTTATGAAGAAGAAAAGCTGCAGCATTCTGCAGTGGGACCTGTGTTATTCGGAGGATTTTCTTTTGACCCTTGCGAAGAAAGAGGTACACAATGGGACCATTTCTCGGAAGGGGATTTCTTTGTGCCTTCGCTTATGCTGACAATGACTGCTGAAGGCCCGTTCTTAACAGTCAACAGATGGGTAAAAGGACAAGAAGATGCAGAGGCTGTTTTGGAAGACTTACAAGCTTTTGCAGCGGAATTAATTGTTCCTGATTTAGATCTGGGAAGCCAGGCTATGATTGAAGCATCTCAAGAGCTGGATAAGGATGATTGGCTGAAAGCAATCGAAACGGCAACAAGCCAAATTAAAGAGAAACAATATGATAAAGCGGTTCTTGCCCGAGAGCTGCTGCTCACGTTTGACGGTCCAATCCAAATTGAACCGGTGCTTAAAACGCTTCTGAAAGATCAGCAGACAAGTTATGTTTTTGCAATTGAACAGGGAGGCAAAACCTTTGTCGGCGCATCTCCAGAGAGACTGATCAAAAGGGACGGCAGCACTGTCATGTCTACTTGTCTGGCAGGCTCCATTAAACGAGGCGTGAATGAAGAAGAAGACCGCCGGATCGGGCTTGAATTATTAAACGATGAGAAAAACCTGCATGAGCATGATATTGTCGTAGGCATGATTCATAATGCTTTTGAATCAGCCTGTTCAGAGGTTGAAAAGCCTGATGGGCCTGTATTGTACAAAACAAAAAGCGTTCAGCACCTATTTACGCCGATTGTCGGACAGCTGCGTGACTCTGCTTCGATTTTTGACTTAATTGAGAAGCTGCATCCCACTCCGGCGCTTGGGGGAGCACCTAAGGAAAAAGCTGTTGAAGTGATCCGAGAGATTGAACCGATGAATCGCGGCTGGTATGCAGCCCCTATCGGCTGGATTGACAGCCAGGATAACGGGGAATTCGCAGTAGCCATTCGTTCCGGACTGATCGAAGGCAGAACAGCAAGGCTGTTTGCCGGGTGCGGTATTGTGGAAGACTCGGAACCAATCTCGGAATATGAAGAAACGCAGATTAAATTGAAGCCGATGATCTCTGCATTAGGAGGTGAGAGGCGTTGACTGTCAACCCGATTACTCATTACATCGGAAGTTTTATTGATGAATTCGCCCTTTCCGGAATTACGGACGCCGTCGTTTGTCCGGGCTCAAGATCCACGCCGCTGGCTATTCTTGCTGCCGCGCACCCCGATATTAGCGTCCATGTCCAAATTGATGAAAGATCGGCCGGGTTTTTTGCACTAGGATTGGCAAAAGCGAAGCAGCGTCCCGTACTATTGATCTGCACATCAGGAACAGCCGCGGCCAATTTTTATCCGGCTGTGGTTGAAGCCCATTATTCAAGGGTGCCAATTATTGTGTTAACTGCTGATCGGCCTCATGAGCTGCGCGAAGTAGGCGCACCGCAGGCTATTAATCAGCACTTCTTATTCGGTAACTTTGTTAAGTTTTTCACAGACTCTGCTCTTCCTGAAGAGTCTCCGCAAATGCTGAGATACATCCGAACGCTGGCAAGCCGCGCTGCCGGTGAAGCACAAAAACGACCAATGGGGCCTGTCCATGTGAATGTGCCGCTGCGCGAACCGCTGATGCCGGACCTTTCGGATGAGCCGTTTGGAAGAATGAGAACAGGCCGTCATGTGTCTGTAAAAACGGGTACGCAGTCTGTTGACCGCGAATCCCTGTCTGATGTGGCTGAAATGCTCACAGAGGCTGAAAAAGGAATGATCGTCTGCGGAGAGCTCCATAGTGAAGCGGATAAGGAAAACATTATTGCGCTGTCAAAAGCGCTTCAGTATCCGATTTTAGCGGATCCGCTATCTAATTTGCGGAATGGTGTTCATGATAAAAGCACTGTCATTGATGCGTATGATTCATTTTTAAAAGATGATGAGTTGAAGCTGAAACTTCGTCCTGATGTTGTCATCCGGTTTGGGCCGATGCCTGTTTCAAAACCGGTTTTCTTATGGCTCAAGGATGATCCGGCGATTCAGCAAATCGTGATTGACGAGGATGGAGGGTGGAGAGACCCGACACAGGCAAGCGCGCATATGATCCATTGTAGTGCGTCTGTTTTTGCTGAGGAGATCATGGCAGGCCTTACTGCTGCCACCAGATCATCAGAGTGGCTTGAGAAGTGGCAGTTTGTCAATGGGCGGTTCCGCGAGCATTTGCAAACCATCAGCAGTGAAGATGTTTCGTTTGAAGGCAATCTCTATCGAATCCTTCAGCATCTTGTGCCTGAAAACAGCTCGCTGTTTGTCGGCAACAGCATGCCGATCAGGGATGTTGATACGTTTTTTGAAAAGCAGGAACGCCCTTTTCGGATTTATTCAAACCGGGGCGCAAACGGGATAGACGGTGTCGTCTCCTCTGCGATGGGGGTATGTGAAGGAACAAAAGCGCCTGTTACCCTTGTGATTGGAGATTTATCTTTTTATCATGATTTAAACGGCCTGCTCGCGGCCAAAAAACTGGGCATTCCTCTTACTGTGATTCTTGTCAATAATGACGGCGGAGGGATCTTTTCCTTTTTGCCGCAGGCTTCTGAGAAGACACACTTTGAAGATTTGTTCGGCACACCGACTGGGCTCGATTTCAAGCATGCGGCTGCACTTTACGGCGGAACGTATTCATGCCCGGCTTCATGGGATGAATTCAAAACAGCTTACGCGCCGCAGGCAGACAAGCCCGGACTCCATTTGATCGAAATCAAAACAGATCGCCAATCGAGAGTCCAGCTTCATCGCGATATGCTGAACGAGGCTGTGCGGGAAGTAAAAAAGCAATGGGAGCTGTAAACATAACGGTGTCAGATGGTGTCCGATATGCTGTGACAGACGTCGGGCCGGATGCTTCCGAAGCCGTCGTCTGTCTGCACGGGTTTACTGGCAGCAAACAATCATGGACTTTTCTTGATGAGATGCTGCCTGATTCTCGCTTGATCAAAATTGATTGTTTAGGGCATGGTGAAACCGATGCCCCGCTGAATGGGAAAAGATACAGCACTAGCCGGCAGGTTTCTGACCTTGCCGAGATTTTTAATCAATTAAAACTTCACAAAGTGAAATTGATTGGGTATTCTATGGGAGGAAGGCTTGCTTACTCTTTTGCGATGACATATCCAAAGCGGGTATCAGCACTTGTGCTTGAAAGCACAACGCCGGGACTCAAAACGCTTGGGGAACGGCGGGAGCGGATCATGCGGGACCGGAAGCTTGCTGATTTTATTTTGCGTGACGGGATCAAAGCGTTTGTTGAGTATTGGGAGAACATCCCTTTGTTTTCATCCCAGCAGCGGCTGGCAGAAGATATTCGGCACAGGATACGATCGGGCCGTCTGCGGAACAATAAGATTGGGCTTGCGAACAGTTTAACCGGCATGGGCACCGGTTCACAGCCTTCCTTGTGGAGCCGTGTAGAAGAAATAGCCGTTCCTGTGCTCCTTATCTGCGGCGAGTGGGACGAAAAATTTTGCGCCATCAATCAAGAGGTGCATAAGATGCTTCCTTCTAGTAGAATAGAGATTGTTCCAAAGGCAGGACATACGGTCCATGTGGAACAGCCGCGATTGTTTGGTAAAATAGTGAGTGAGTTTTTGACAAGCATCTGACTCATTCACATAGAGAATAAAAGGAGGTCATCATATGGCTGAATGGAAAACAAAACGGACATACGATGAGATATTGTATGAAACGTATAATGGCATTGCAAAAATAACAATCAACCGACCTGAGGTACATAATGCGTTTACCCCTAAAACGGTTGCTGAAATGATTGATGCGTTTGCTGACGCAAGAGACGACCAAAATGTTGGGGTTATCGTGCTTGCCGGCGCAGGGGACAAAGCATTTTGTTCTGGCGGAGACCAAAAAGTGCGCGGCCACGGTGGATATGTAGGAGACGACCAGATCCCGCGTCTAAACGTATTGGATCTTCAGCGTTTAATCCGTGTCATTCCGAAACCGGTTGTTGCGATGGTGTCTGGATATGCGATCGGCGGAGGCCATGTGCTTCACATCGTATGTGACTTGACAATTGCTGCAGACAACGCAATTTTCGGACAAACAGGCCCTAAAGTGGGAAGCTTCGATGCAGGTTACGGTTCTGGCTATCTGGCTCGAATTGTTGGGCACAAAAAAGCACGTGAAATATGGTACCTATGCCGTCAGTACAACGCACAAGAAGCACTGGACATGGGTCTTGTCAACACAGTCGTTCCTTTGGAACAGCTTGAAGAAGAAACGATTAAATGGTGTGAAGAAATGCTTGAAAAAAGCCCGACCGCACTGCGCTTTCTTAAAGCTGCGTTTAACGCGGACACAGACGGACTTGCTGGAATTCAGCAGTTTGCAGGGGATGCTACCCTTCTTTACTACACAACAGATGAAGCAAAAGAAGGCCGTGATTCCTTCAAGGAAAAACGCAAACCTGATTTCGGACAGTTCCCTCGTTTCCCGTGATCAGCAATACTTAGTCAACCAACAGCTTGAGACTTTGCGGTCCAAGCTGTTTTCTTTTCAATACAGACATTTTACCTCGGAGATGATGACATGCTGACAGAACAGCCCAACTGGCTCATGCAGCGGGCGCAGCTGACACCTGAGAGAATTGCTCTCATCTATAAAGACCAAACCGTTACATTTGCAGAATTGTTTGCCGCGTCTAAACGAATGGCGGAACAGCTTGCCGCTTATTCGGTTCGGAAAGGGGATACTGCGGCTATTTTGCTCCAAAACCGTGCAGAAATGGTATACGCTGTTCACGCTTGTTTTTTGCTAGGTGTTAAAGCGGTGCTTTTGAATACGAAGCTGTCAACACATGAAAGGCTGTTTCAGCTGGAGGATTCCGGCTCCGGCTTTTTACTGACAGATTCAAGCTTTGACAGAAAAGAGTATGAACATATCGTTCAAACAATTGATGTGGATGAATTGATGAAAGAAGCCGCGGGGGAAATGGAGATCCAGGCTTATATGCAAATGGATGCAACGGCGACGCTGATGTATACATCGGGTACGACAGGAAAGCCCAAGGGAGTTCAGCAAACGTTCGGAAACCATTATTTCAGTGCGGTGTCGTCCGCGCTTAATTTGGGTATAACAGAACAAGACCGCTGGCTTATCGCATTGCCGCTCTTTCACATCAGCGGCTTGTCCGCATTATTTAAATCTGTGATCTATGGAATGACTGTCGTGCTTCACCAGCGTTTTTCCGTGAGCGATGTGCTGGATTCTATCAACAGGCATCAAGTGACAATGATATCTGCTGTGCAGACTATGCTGGCCAGTCTTTTGGAAGAAACAAGCCGCTGCCCTGAATCCATCAGATGCATTCTTCTCGGCGGCGGTCCTGCACCGCTGCCATTGCTTGAGGAATGCCGTGAGAAAGGATTCCCTGTCTTTCAGTCATATGGAATGACAGAAACTTGCTCACAAATTGTTACCCTGTCGCCGGAATTTAGCATGGAGAAGCTCGGATCTGCGGGGAAACCGCTGTTTTCATGTGAAATCAAAATCGAGCGGGACGGACAGGCATGTGAACCGTTCGAACACGGTGAAATTATGGTCAAAGGCCCGAATGTCATGAAAAGCTATTTTAACCGAGAGAGCGCAAACGAAGCCTCCTTTCAAAATGGCTGGCTGAAAACAGGTGATCTTGGGTATTTGGACAATGAAGGCTTTTTATATGTATTAGACAGACGTTCAGATCTGATCATTTCTGGCGGAGAAAACATTTATCCGGCCGAAGTGGAGTCAGTGCTGCTTTCACACCCCGCTGTGGCCGAAGCCGGAGTTTCAGGGGCTGAGGACAGAAAATGGGGAAAAGTGCCTCACGCCTATCTTGTCCTTCACAAGCCTGTGAGCGCAGAAGAATTGAGGGCATACTGCAAAGAACGTTTGGCGAAGTATAAAATTCCGGCAAAATTCTTTGTGCTTGACCGCCTGCCGCGCAATGCGTCTAATAAGCTCTTGCGAAATCGGCTGAAGGATGCGCGTAAAGGAGAACTGCTATGATCGAAATAGAAAAAATTACGCTTTACCATTTGAGCATGAATTTAAAGAAACCGTTTAAAAACAGTATCGAAACGCTTCAAGAGCGCAAATTTCTGATCGTGGAAGCCATTGATACATCCGGTGTTACAGGCTGGGGAGAAGTTTCTGCTTTCTCTTCTCCTTGGTACACCGAGGAAACCATTGGAACATGTTTGCATATGCTAAAAGATTTTTTTATTCCAAATGTCGTCGGCCGTGAATTTAATCACCCTTCAGAAGTGCCGGACAGCCTGGCGCGGTATAAAGGAAACCGGATGGCAAAAGCGGGACTTGAATCGGCTGTCTGGGATATCTATGCGAAAAAGAAAGGCATATCTCTTGCTGAGGCATTGGGTGGAACAAGAGATAAAGTCCCTGCCGGAGTGGTTGTCGGCCTGGCACCCCTTGACGATATGCTGAAGGAAATTGAAAGCTATCAAAAAGAAGGTTATCAAAGAATAAAAATTAAAATTCAGCCTGGGCAGGATGTGGAATTGGTCAAGGCCATCCGCAGCCGGTTCCCAAACATCCCGCTCATGGCTGATGCCAATTCCTCCTATGAGCTGAAGGATATCAGCCGCTTAAAGGAGCTTGATGAATTCCAGTTAATGATGATTGAGCAGCCTCTTCAAGCTGACGACATCGTTGACCACCGCCACTTGCAGAAACATTTGAAAACGGCCATTTGCCTTGATGAAAGCATTTGTTCAGTTGATGATGCGAGACGGGCGATTGAGCTGGGAAGCTGCAAAATTATTAATATAAAGCCTTCGCGTGTCGGCGGCTTAACAGAAGCTTTAAAAATTCATGATTTATGCCAAGAGCATCACATGCAGGTGTGGTGCGGAGGAATGCTGGAAACCGGCATATCGAGAGCGCAGAACGTTGCGCTTGCTTCACTGCCTCAATTCACAATACCCGGCGATATTTCATCATCCTCACGCTATTGGGATGAAGATATTGTGACCCCTGATATTCGTATTGATAATGGATTTATTTCTGTGTCAAAACAGCCTGGTTTAGGGGGTGAGGTGAACCAGGATATTATGCGAAAATATGTGACCAAAATGGATGTTTTCACACAGCATGGGTAAGAAAAAAGCATTTTGCTATTTTGAATGAATGACACTATGCTGTTACAGTAAAAGTGTTCATTGAATACATCCCTTCTCGTTTGGACCGGCTGCTGACCCAGCCGGTTTTTTTATGTAAATGGAGCTTGACAAAAATGGCCAAACGCGATAATTTTTCACAAAGGAAACTTTTTGTCCTGTATAAACAAAATATGCTTTTGTCTAATTTAATGTCACATGTCTAAGAACTGACATCATAAGATAAAACAATCGGACATTGATGGCAAAGAGGAGGAGGAACATGAAACGAGGGCTGATGGCGGCAGTGCTTTTTGCGGCCTTTGCTTTAACAGGATGCGGAACAGATTCAGCCGGAAAGAGCGCTGATCAACAATTACAAGTGACAGCGACAACATCTCAAATTGCCGATGCAGCAGAAAACATCGGAGGTAAGCATGTAAAAGTCACCTTTTTAATGGGGCCGGGGGTTGATCCGCACCTTTACAAAGCTTCGCAAGGTGACACGAAAAAATTAATGTCAGCCGATGTTGTTCTGTACAGCGGGTTGCATTTGGAAGGGAAAATGGAGGACGTCCTCCAAAAAATTGGCGAACAAAAACAAGCAGCGGCAGTTGCTGAGGCCATTCCGAAAAACAAGCTTATTTCAGCGGGGGAAGGCAAGACGTTTGATCCCCACGTGTGGTTCAGCATTCCGCTATGGATCTATGCAGTGGATGAAATTGAAGCGCAATTCAGCAAAGCAATGCCTCAGCACGCAGATGACTTTCAGAAAAATGCCAAAGCATACAAAGAAGATTTGCAAAATTTAGATAAGTGGTCGCGTCAGGAGATCGCACATATTCCGGAGAAAAGCCGCGTGCTTGTGACTGCTCATGATGCGTTTGCGTACTTTGGGAATGAGTATGGATTTAAGGTAAGAGGCCTGCAGGGACTAAGCACAGATTCGGAATATGGATTAAGGGATGTTCAGGAGCTGGTTGATCTTCTGACAGAAAAACAAATAAAAGCTGTGTTCGTAGAAAGCAGCGTATCTGAAAAATCAATCAATGCAGTGGTGGAAGGCGCTAAAGAAAAAGGCCATACCGTCACAATCGGCGGCCAGCTTTATTCGGATGCCATGGGTGAAAAGGGCACCAAAGAAGGCACATACGAAGGAATGTTCCGCCACAATATCAACACGATTACTAAAGCGCTTAAATAAAGAATAGAGGTGAAGGATATGTTCCCTGTTGAGCTTGATAATGTGACGGTTGCTTATCATAAAAGGCCTGTGCTGCAGGACATTTCGCTGCAGGTGCCGGAAGGAAAACTGATTGGCATTATCGGCCCAAACGGCGCGGGAAAATCAACCTTGATCAAAACCATTCTCGGTCTTGTGCCCCGGGCTTCAGGAGACATTTCTATTTACGGCAAAGACTATAAGGATCAGCGGACCAGAATCGGATATGTTCCGCAGCGCGGCTCGGTTGACTGGGATTTCCCCACAAGCGCGCTCGATGTCGTTCTAATGGGAAGATACGGAAAAATCGGTTTATTAAAGAGGCCAAAGAAAGCAGATGTGGAAATGGCGAAGGCCGCTTTAGCAAAAGTCGGGATGCTTGATTATGCGAATAGGCAGATCAGCCAGCTGTCAGGCGGCCAGCAGCAGCGGGTGTTTCTTGCCCGGGCACTCTGCCAGAACGCTGACATTTATTTTATGGATGAACCGTTTGCAGGTGTCGATGCAGCGACGGAGCGCGCGATTATGACGCTTCTGGCAGAACTCAAAGAAAAAGGAAAAACCGTGCTTGTCGTCCATCATGACTTGCAGACCGCCGAGGATTATTTTGATTGGATTTTACTGCTTCATTTAAGAAAAATCGCTTTCGGACCGGCGGAAAACGTTTTTACAATCGAAAACCTGCAAAAAACATATGGAGGAAGGCTTACGTTTTTAAAAGATAAAGTCATAGCAGAAGGGCATAAGGAGTGAGCGCAATGTTTGAAAGTTTGTGGCTGCAGCTCCAGCATCCGAACACACAGTGGGTGCTGGCGGGTACGCTTTTGCTCGGGGCGGCAAGCGGTGTTTTGGGCAGTTTTGTGCTGCTGAGAAAGCAAAGTTTAATCGGCGATGCGATGGCCCATTCAGCTCTGCCGGGCGTGTGTCTCGCTTTTCTGTTCACCGGGCAAAAATCACTGCCTTTCTTTTTGCTGGGTGCGGCGCTTGCCGGACTGCTCGGAACGTTTTGTATTCAGGTGATTTCGCGGCTTTCAAAAACAAAGGAGGACTCGGCGATCGGGATAGTTCTTTCTGTGTTTTTTGGGGTTGGGATTATTCTTTTGACATATATTCAGCAGCAGGGGGCAGGAAGCCAAAGCGGGCTTGATTCTTTTTTGTTCGGCCAGGCGGCTTCATTGGTCAGACAGGATATCATTCTTATTGCAGGAATATCTGCTGTTCTGCTGCTCCTGTGTATTGTTTTCTTTAAGGAATTTACATTGATTACTTTTGATCCCGCGTTTGCAAAGGGATTGGGAATCCCGGTGCGTTTTTTGAACGGACTTTTGGCTAGTCTGATTGTCGGTGCTGTCGTTATTGGGCTTCAGACGGTTGGTGTGATATTAATGGCGGCTATGCTGATTACACCTGCCATAGCTGCAAGATATTGGACCGAACGATTGACAGGGATGATCGTCATTGCCGGGATCACTGGCGGGGTCAGCGGAGTGGCCGGAACCCTGCTGAGCACGACCATGAAGGGAATGGCGACAGGGCCATTAATAATCATATCTGCAACGCTGATCTTTCTTTTTTCAATGATTTGCGCGCCTAAGCGGGGGTTGGCGGCTAAAGCCATAAGGCTGATGAGGCTTCGGCGCAGAACAAGCAGGGAGCAGGTGCTGCTGACGATTTATGAACAGTATGAAAAGAAGGATCTTTGTGTAACAGCTGAGAGTGTAAGAAAGAAAAGGCGCCTATCTCCTTCATTATGCCTTAAGGCATTGACTGACTTGGAACAAGAGAGGTGCATTGAGAGTATCGAAAATGGGGTTTGGCAAATCACAAGCACCGGGATTGAAAAAGGCTACCACACAGCTTTGAAGCAGCGGATGTATGAAGTGTATCTCATGCATGAAATGGAGCTTGCCAATATAGAATTCGACCAGGACTGCTTTGATCCGGATCGTTTGCCAGGGGAAACGAGAGAACGGCTTTTTTCATTATTAAAGCTGTATGGCCGGATGCCTGAGCTGCGAAAAGCGTCTCATGAAGCCGAGAAGGGACAGATCGCAAATGAGTTTTGAAGCATGGATTATAGCTACCGGTGTATTAGTCGGTGTAAGCTGCGCATTGATCGGCACATTTCTTGTGCTGAGAAGCATGGCAATGCTGGCCGACGCAATCAGCCATACCGTGTTGCTTGGCATTGTCGGCGCTTTTCTAGTGACCGGGAGTCTCGACGGGATTTCTATGTTTATCGGTGCAGCTGTAACCGGATTGTTAACGGCATTTTTGGTTCAGCTTCTTCATAGCAAGGGGGTTCAATCAGATGCTGCCATAGGCGTTGTGTTTACATCCTTATTTGCAATCGGCGTCATTTTGCTTTCTGTTTATGGAGCGAATGTCCATCTCGATATTGAGCACTCGTTAATGGGAGAAATCGCTTTTGTGCCGTGGAATACGATGACGGCATTCGGAGTTGATATCGGGCCGAAAGCGTTTTGGATGCTGGCATCTGTTCTGGTTTTAAACGTAGTGTTGATCAGTGTGTGCTATAAGGAGTTTAAAATCGCTTCGTTTGATCCTCAAATGGCTTTAGCCTTAGGAATACCGGTTTTGCTCATTCATTACGTGCAAATGGGCATGCTGTCTTTGACGACTGTTGCTTCCTTTGATTCAGTGGGTGCTGTATTGGTTGTGGCCATGTTGATTGTTCCGCCTGCTGCGGCACATTTGCTGACAGACCGGCTTCTTTATATGCTGATTCTCAGCGCGTTGATTGGCGGGCTGTCGGCGATCATGGGCTATTTCTTCGCAACGTGGCTTAATGTTTCGATTTCAGGAGCGATGGCGGCCATGACAGGTGTATGGTATGCAAGCGCCTTTTTGTTTTCACCTGCAAACGGGGTCATGACTAAAAAGCTGAGAACACTCAACATGCAAAAAGAAAGAGCTGGCTGATGCAGCTCTTTCTTTTAATTACAATTCATGCGGCTTAAACGTTTTGCAGTCTGTTTCCCGGCTGTTTTCAGCCGTTTCACCAGTATGGCTGACAACATAAATGGCATCAGCGGTGCATTTGTTTCCTTTGCCCCAATAAGAACAGTTGTTGACTTCGCATAGAATTTTCTGCTCCATGCCATCCCCTCCTTAAAAAGGTTCTGGGTTAGTATAGCCGGCAGGCTTCACCTCTATTCCTCCTGGCGGATATAGCGTTTATCTCGCATAAACATTTTCCAGAAGAAATAAAAGCCCGGAAATAGAATGATAAATGCGACGATATACGTCGCAAACAGTGCCCTGAACGTTGCTGGCTCTGTGAAGCCTGACATGACTGTCACATCGGGATAAATCATATACGGAAGATGCGCCCGCCCGTACGCGTAGCTTGCGAGAAAATACTGTATTCCAATCGCGACAAGTGCAAGCCGCGGTTTTCCGATGTTTTTTCCAAAACTTTTGTTTGGCAGAAACAGAGCGATTCCAGCAATGACAAATGTAATAAACGATGCAATAATCCAAGTGAAATCATTCAGCATTCCGCTGTACAGCCAGTTTGCTTCATTCCGCATCGTCACCATAATGCATACAGCAAACAGCAGTGAAATCGGGCCGGTGATCAGGGCGCTTTTTCTGTAGGCCCGGTACGCATCCTGTTCCTCTGCTACATTTGAAAAATCAGCAAGCAATAGCGAGGATAAAAATAAGGTGCTTAAAATCGCAAACCCGATAAATGAATAGGCGTTGGGGCTTGAAAAGATTTTAGACATATTCAAGTTATAGATCCCGTCCGTTTTTTCGATAAATCCTCCGTGAGTCACAGGAAGCACCAAAATTAAAACAGCAGGAATGATAAAGCCGGAGATGCCGGAAATATATCTTAGCGTTTTCCGCTCTTTTGCTGTGTTTGAAAAAACGAGAAATCCGCTTCGGATCGCTAAAAGCAGCAAAATTATGCTGCCGGGAATTAATAACACGGTGCCGAGCACAAATGTCGCACCGGGGAAAAAACTGAAAAGCGCCACGACGATGGCCACAATAAAGACGTTTGTGACCTCCCAAGTCGGGGACAAAAATCGATTCGCAATATCGGTGGCCTTCATGTGTTCCTTGTTTAAATAGATCATAGACCAAAATCCAGCTCCAAAATCCATTGTCGCCATGACGGCGTAAATAAACACAAAGCCCCAGATAATTGAGATGGCGATCAGAGCGTCAGTTGAAATGTCCATTTGTCGATCTTCCTTCCATTTGGTTTCCTGTTTGCGGAGCCATTACGACTCCGCTGTATTTAAATCTTCGTCAACCGGGTGCTTGCGGAAATAGTACAAGAGCACGTAGACGACAGCTGCGCCTAACACGGCATAAACAAATGTGAAAAACAAGAAGAGCACTCCGATCGAGCCAGTCGTAGTTACGACATCCGATGTTTTCAGCAGATGATAGATGACCCAAGGCTGCCTTCCCGTACAGGCGAAAATCCAGCCGAATTCAATGCCGATAAGACTAAAAGGGCCTGCTGTCATGAAAATGACCAAAAGCCACGTCGGGAATCGGTCTTTCTTGAGCACCTTTCTCCAGACCACACCGATAATGGAATAAAGAATCAACAGCATGCCTACTCCGACCATCGCATTAAACAGCGTGTGAATAAAAAGCGGCGGCCATTCATCTCTAGGAAATGCATTCAATCCCTTTACAACAGTGTCAAAACGGTTCGCTGCCAAAAAGCTTAAAGCCCATGGAATCTCGATAGCCCATTTTACTTTTTCTTCTTTCGGGTCGGTAAAACCGCCGATCGCGAGCGGAGCGTGGGATCTTGTTTCAAACAGGCCTTCCGCACCGGCTAATTTTTCGGGCTGGTATTCGTACAGCATCTGTGCTGATTCGTGTCCGTTCAAAGCGGTCAGCAATGAAAAAATACCGCCGATCGTGAGTGCGAGCAAAAGGGCTTTCCGGTGAAAGCGATAGACCTTTTCCTTTTTTCTCGTCCGGATCATTTTATATGCGGCCACAGAAGCCACGATAAACGCTCCCGTCATAAATGCGGATAAAACGACATGGCCCGCAGTGATAAAAAAGCTTGGGTTGAAGAACGCGGCCCACGGATCAACATCTGTGATTTTTCCGTTTAAAATTTTAAAACCTGCCGGAGTTCCTTCAAAGGCATGGACATTCGTGATCAGAACAGCGGATGCTGCGGCCCCGACTAACACAAAGAAAACAGCAACAATCCTCATTGCAGGTGATAAGCGGTCTGCTGCGTATACATAAATCGACATAAAAAGGGCTTCAACAAAAAAAGCATAGATTTCAATTTGAAACGGCAGGGACATGACCCGGCCGATGACTTCCATAAATCCCGGCCATAAAAGCGCGAGCTGAGTGCCCGCGATCGTTCCGGTCGGTATGGCGACTCCCAGTAAAACAGCTTGTGCTTTCGTCCACCTTTTCGCCATGATCGCATAATGGTCATCTTTCGTTTTTTGATAAATCAATTCCGCCACTAAAATCATGAGCGGCAGACCGACTCCAAGCGTTGCGAAAATGATATGAAAGCCCATTGTCGTGCCAAAAAGGCTTCTGGCCAAAACTAAATCATCCACAATCGTAAACCACCTTTCTCAAAAGACGTTCTGTATGTATTTTGGGTTTATTATTTGCTTCCTCGGTTAGATTATTCTTCCTATTCTTAAATGCCATGAGGTTTACGATGAGAGAACAGAGGGAAGGATGTAAGAAGATTGACAAAACGTTTGTGACGTTATAAAATAAAACGTAATTATTACGATTTGAAGAAAGGGGATACTCATGAGAGAAGGAATTCATCCAAAAAACCACAAAGTCATATTTCAGGATGTCAACAGCGGCTATCGTTTTCTCAGCACCTCGACCAAAACATCTAATGAAACAGCAGAGTGGGAAGACGGCAACACATATCCCGTCATTAAAGTAGAAGTAAGCTCTGACACGCATCCGTTTTATACAGGCCGCCAGAAATTCAATGAAAAAGGCGGACGAGTTGAGCAGTTCAAAAAACGCTATAACATGGGGAAATAAGGCAGACCTGAGGGTTTGTCTTTTTTTATTATGACGAATAAACAAGTGTTGTGATATATTGAAGAGTAAAAAGAATAGAAAGGGACAACGAACATGAGTCTTCTAAATGATATTCTCGAATTTAACAAGACATTTACTGAACAAAGAGAGTATGAAAAGTATAAAACGTCAAAATTCCCCGATAAAAAAATGGCGATTCTTTCTTGCATGGACACTCGTCTGGTTGAACTGCTGCCGCATTCGATGAATATGCGAAACGGAGATGTGAAAATCATTAAAAGTGCCGGTGCGCTTGTGACACACCCATTCGGAAGCATCATGAGAAGTTTACTCGTCGCAGTGTACGAGCTGAACGCCGATGAGGTATGTGTGATCGGACATCACGATTGCGGCATGAGCAAAATCAGCAGCGAAAGCATGCTTGATAGAATCAAAGAAAGAGGAATTCCGGAAGAACGCATCGAAACATTAAAGTACTCCGGTGTTGATTTTGATCAATGGTTTAAAAGCTTTGATTCAGTAGAAGCAAGTGTGAAAGACAGCGTAGAAGTCATTAAACATCATCCGCTGTTCCCGGAAAACGTTCCAGTCCATGGCTTAGTTATTGATCCTGACACAGGAAAACTGGATCTTGTTGTAAACGGCTATAACGCTTAATGTTTGTGTTTCTTTTCAGGAACGGGATCGACCCCTCCCGGATGGAACGGATGGCATTTCAAAATCCGTTTGATTGTCAGCCAGCCGCCTTTTAAAGCCCCATGTGTTTTAATCGCTTCGATTCCATATTGAGAGCAAGTCGGATAAAAGCGGCATGTTGGCGGCGTCAGCGGCGAGATGAATTTTTGATATCCTCTGATCAGAGCGATAAATAGGGTTTTCATATGTATTCAGCAACCTTTCTGATGCAAGTATAAGAAAAAAAACGCAGATTGAAAAGCTATTCGATTATTCTTATCGGAAAGGTATGTTATAATGAATGTACATTTTTAGAAAAGGGAGAGTGCCATTATGCCTTCAGTAGAAAGTTTTGAGCTTGATCATAATGCGGTTGTTGCTCCATATGTAAGACATTGCGGCGTGCATAAAGTAGGAACAGACGGCGTTGTAAATAAATTTGATATTCGTTTTTGCCAGCCAAATAAACAGGCAATGAAGCCTGACACCATTCACACACTTGAGCATTTGCTCGCGTTTACGATTCGTTCTCATGCAGAGAAATACGATCATTTTGATATCATTGATATCTCTCCAATGGGCTGCCAAACCGGCTATTATCTTGTTGTGAGCGGAGAGCCGACACCGGCGGAAATCGTTGATCTGCTTGAAGACACAATGAAGGAAGCGGTAGAGATTACTGAAATACCGGCTGCGAATGAAAAGCAGTGCGGCCAAGCGAAGCTTCATGATCTGGAAGGCGCTAAACGTTTAATGCGTTTCTGGCTTTCACAGGATAAAGAAGAATTGCTAAAAGTATTTGGCTAAAATAGAAAAGACCTTTTTGCTCAAGCGCAAAAAGGTCTTTTTTGTGACGTCTCATATTTTGTGTACCATTTGCTGTAAGCGTTTGCTACTATTTAGGTAAACGATGAAAGGGTGATGGCATGAAAAAGATGTTGGTTGTTCTGCTTTTTTCTGCTTTTTTGCTTAACGGATGCGGATCTGGCGAAAGCAAAGCAAATACAGATGAGGCGCCCAAAGTTTTGGATGTCAAGCTGACCGGGCCTGAAAAAGTAAATCCCGGAGAAAGCGCTGTTTATGAAGCAGCCGTATCATACGGTGATGAAGCTGTGACAGATGCCGATGAAGTAGAGTTTGAAGTATGGGAAGAAGGGGAAAAAGACGCCAGCCAAATGTTTAAGGCGAAACAAGAAAAAGGCGTATACCGGCTGGAAACAACGTTTAAGGAAGATGGTGTATACACGGTCCAATCCCATGTCACAGCAAAAAAACAGCATAGCATGCCGACCTTAAAAGTCCAAGTCGGAGACGCCGATGCTGCGGGCAATCAGTCAGAAGAGAAGCAATCACATCATCATTGATTGTGTGAATCAGAGTGATTTTCTTGCGGTGGATCAATGGTATGCTTTACATTATAGGCTTTTACAGTCGTCCAAATGGTTACAAGCAATACAGCCAGCACAATCAAAATACTTATCGTAATGAGAAGCGTCATGACATTCCACCTCCCGTTTTTTAACAATTGTAGCATAATAGAAGAAATCGTGACAGATAAGGGTAAAAAAGAGGTTTTAGCGTACGATATTAAGGGTATACATAGTCATATAACAAGGAGGAGATACCATGTCAGAACAATTGATTCAAGCAGTGAACAAACAAGTAGCCAACTGGACGGTCATGTATGTGAAACTACATAATTATCACTGGTATGTGAAAGGGAAAGATTTCTTCACTCTTCATGAAAAGTTTGAGGAGCTGTACAACGAAACAGCAACTTATATTGATGACTTAGCAGAACGTCTTTTGGCGCTGAACGGAAAACCGATTGCAACAATGAAGGAATCCTTAGAAACGGCTTCTGTCAAAGAAGCGGCTGGAAATGAAACAGCTGAACAAATGGTTCAAAGCGTATACGATGATTTTACGGTCATCGCGGAAGAGCTGAAAAACGGCATGGATTTAGCTGATGAAGTCGGTGACGAAACAACAGGGGACATGCTTCTTGCGATCCATCAAAATATTGAAAAACATAACTGGATGCTAAAAGCTTACCTGGGGTAAAAGAACGGCCGGACGTCTAAAAACAGACGTCCGGCTTTTCTTTTTGTATCTGAAAAATAGGCGACAACCAGTCCATTTTTCTGAAAAATCCAATCCGGTCGGCTTGTTTTCCATAGAATATCGTAAGGCCGTTTCTGTGAAAGGATGTTGGGATAAATGGATAGAGACTTTGGCATCTTTTCGTTAATAGCAGTCAGCGTTTCAGCAGCGGGTTTTTTCTTCGGAGGTTTTCAGTATTCATTTCTGATTTTGCTCTCTCTTATGGCAATTGAATTTATCAGTACGACTTTGAAGGAAACGATTATTCACAAACTGTCGTTTAAGAAGATATTTGCCCGGCTTGTCAAAAAATTAGTCACGCTGGCTCTGATCTCTGTATGCCACTTTTTTGATCAGCTGCTGAATACACAGGGGTCCATTCGTGACTTGGCTATTATGTTTTATATTCTTTATGAATCTGTGCAAATTGTTGTAACAGCCAGTTCTCTCGGCATACCGGTTCCCCAGGTGCTTGTCGATCTTTTAGAAACGTTAAAAAATAAATTTAAACGCAAACCGTAACTTTTCCCTGTTCGCGGGTCATAATAAAGCCCAGAGCGTCAGTCGCACTTTTCGGCATTAGGCATCACAAAAAACTGTACGAGCTAGTCTGTATGCAGAACCTGACGGCGTGCTGGGTTTCCCTTATTTTTTGATAAAAGGCTTCCGCAGAAACGTAACTGTGGTATGATGTATGGAAGATAGCTAGGAACGGATTTGAGGGATAAACATGTACGAGTTTAAAGATTATTATCAGAATACTGTTCAGCTTTCCTTTGACAATCAGCCTTTCTCGGACAGCCCGAAGCATGTCTGGGTGATTTGCCGTTTTGGCGGCAAATGGCTTTTAACAGAACATGAGGACAGAGGCTATGAGTTTCCAGGCGGGAAAGTAGAGCCGATGGAGTGCGCGGAAGAGGCTGCGCTTCGGGAAGTAAAGGAAGAGACGGGCGCGAGAGTCAAAAGCCTCAAGTATCTCGGACAGTATAAGGTTCTCGGTAAAGAAAAAGTGATTGTGAAAAATATATATTTTGCAGATATAGAAAAGCTTGAAGAGCAAGCTGATTACTTTGAAACGAAAGGCCCGGTTTTGTTTCACGAGCTTCCGGAGAACCTTTCCCGCAATAAAAAGTTCAGCTTTATTATGAAGGATTCCGTTCTTCCGATCAGTTTGAAAAAACTGAAAGAATCTGGATGGATCGAATAAAAAATCCGGCACATGTGCCGGATTTTTTATTATGTCCTGCCCTTCGTCCATTTCTTTTCCAGCAGCTCGACACCCTGATACATCAGTGTGGCAAAGATGGCGATGATCAGCAGGCTTAAGAAGACGAGTGTGAAATTGAAGACTTGGAATCCGTAAATAATCATATATCCCAATCCAACCTTCGAAACGAGGAATTCCCCTACAATGACGCCAACCCATGATAAACCGACGTTTACTTTTAATGTTGAAATAATCGCGGGAGAGGATGCGGGCAGTATGACTTCTTTAAAAATAACCCATTTTTTTGCGCCGAATGTTTTCATGACTTTCGTATAGTTTTCGTCGACCTCCTGAAAGGCGGTGTACACAACGATGGTGGTGATAATGACGCTGATGATGGCTCCCATCGCAATAATGCTGATAAAACTGGGACCGAGTGCGACAATCAGGATCGGGCCCAGGGCCACTTTCGGCATTGCATTCAAAATCACAAGATACGGATCTAAAATCCTGGCAAGCCGATTGGACCACCATAACAAAGCGGCGAGGCACGTGCCCATAAACGTTCCAAGCAAAAAGCCTAGCACCGTTTCGAATAAAGTGACGCCGATGTGTGACAGTAATGAACCGTCACCGAGTTTCTCCAGCAATAAACGCCATACAGCTGATGGAGAGCTGAAGATCAGCGGATCGATCCAGCCTTGCCTGCTGGAGATTTCCCAGCTTGAGAAAAAGAGAATAAATATGGCAAGCTGAAAGGAATGGACATTCCACTTTTCCTTTTTTTGTTTGAATTGATACTGCTCATGAAGCAGATCAATGGTTTCTTTGCTGTTTCTCAAGAGAATTCAGCTCCTTCCATATCGTTTGAAACAGCGTCTGGAAGGATGGCTCCTGGCGGGCGTCAAAAGGCATCATCGAGGCCAATTCCTTAGGAATGGTAAAAATCTGATGGATGGTGCCCGGCTGATTCGAAAATAAAAAGATCGTATCGCTCATCGCTATCGCTTCCCCTATATCATGAGTGACAAGCACTGCTGTTTTTTGATATTCCTTTAATGTGCGGAATACCAGGTTTTCCAATGACAGCTTTGTCTGAAAATCAAGCGCGGAAAATGGCTCATCCAGCAAAAGCAGACTTGGATCTGGCGCAAGAGTTCTTGCAAGCGCGGCCCGCTGGCGCATCCCGCCTGACAGCTCTTTCGGATATTTTTTCTCCACATCTATGAGGCCGAACTCCGGCAATAGGCCGAGTGCAGCGGCCTTGCTTTCTTCTGTCAGCGTGTCGGCGATTTTTAAACCGAGAAGCACATTTTCCTCGATAGATTTCCAGGGAAATAAGTAATCCTGCTGAAGCATATAGCCAATGTTATGTTCTTTTTGATTCGGCTCACGGCCTTCAATCAGAACTCTGCCTTCCGATGGCTCAATCAAACCGGCAATAATGGAAAGCAGTGTTGTTTTTCCGCAGCCGCTTGGGCCGAGAAATGAGATGAAATCACCTTTTTCGGCATCGAAATGAATATCCCGCACAGCCGTTGTTTTTTCTTTGATAGAAAAGTAAGTATGGGTTACATGGTCGACATGTAAGAAAGACATAGATGGCGCCTCCTATTTCTCCGAGGTGACTTTTTCAGCAATTTCTTTATTTACAAGCTGATTGTATGGAATGTGCTTCGGCAGTTCACCCGCTTGATCCATAATGTCTTGGAGCAGCTCCCATTCTTTTTCGTTAAGCAAAGGATCTGGCGAATATGAATGCTGCTTTTTATAGCGTTCAATGGATGTTTCGATGACGTCTGGGTCGGTATCATCAAATTCATCTTTAATGGCATCTGTGATGTCCTTCGCAGAATGATTTTCAACCCACTGCTGCGCCTTGTAAATGGCTTTTGTAAACTTGACGGCTGTGTCTTCATTTTTCTTCAGGTAGCTTTGTTTCGCCATAAAGGTCGTGTAAGGAACGTCGCCTGATTCTTCTCCGAATGAAGCCACGATATGGCCGATGCCTTTTTTCTCAAAGAGAGAAGCCTGCGGTTCAAAAAGCTGTACATACTCACCGGTTCCAGAAGCAAACGCATTGGCAATATTGGCGAAATCTATGTTCTGGATGAGGTCTATATCTTTATGCGGGTCAATCTTATGTTTGTTCAGCACATACTCGCCGACCATTTGAGGCATGCCGCCTTTTCGCTGGCCGAGAAACGTTTTTCCGTTCAGCTGATCCCAGTTGAAGTGTTCAACATCTTCTCTCGCGACAAGGAACGTCCCGTCTGTCTGAGTCAGCTGGGCGAAGTTAATAACGGGGTCCTTAGCCCCTTGCGCCTCGACATAAATAGATGTTTCTGATCCGACAAGCGCGATGTCGGAGCCGTTTGAAAGAAGCGATGTCATCGTTTTGTCTCCGCCCCAGGTTGTATTCACATCGACATCAAGCCCTTCTTCCTTAAAAAATCCTTTTGACTCCGCAACATATAAAGGTGCGTAAAAAATAGAATGGGTCACTTCAGCCACTTTAACTTTGGTCAGCGTTTCTTCCTGCTTGCAAGCTGCCAGGGCGATCATCAGAAAGATACTGCCGACACAGGCGAAGCCCAGCCTTAACCATTTGTTCACATAGACAACCTCCTTATTTAGCATCAAGTTAATATCCTTTTTTGCTTTACATATCGTATGATGGGTATAAAAATGTGTGAATGCCTAATCAGTTTCACCGGATGTAATTTTGGAGTAAGGAAAGCATATAGAAAAAAGGAGGCGGCTGTTTTTGATTGTAGAGAAAAGAAGGTTTCCGTCGCCAAGCCAGCATGTGCGTTTGTATACGGTCTGCTATCTGTCAAATGGGTTACGGGTAAAGGGGCTTCTGGCTGAGCCGGCGGAACCGGGACAATATGACGGATTTTTATATTTGCGCGGCGGGATTAAAAGCGTGGGCATGGTGCGGCCGGGCCGGATTATCCAGTTTGCATCCCAAGGGTTTGTGGTGTTTGCTCCTTTTTACAGAGGAAATCAAGGAGGAGAAGGCAATGAGGATTTTGCCGGAGAAGACAGGGAGGATGCATTTTCTGCTTTTCGCCTTCTTCAGCAGCACCCAAATGTCAAGAAGGACAGAATTCATATCTTCGGGTTTTCCCGCGGCGGGATTATGGGAATGCTCACGGCAATCGAAATGGGAAGGCATGCGGCTTCATTTGTTTCCTGGGGAGGCGTCAGTGACATGATCCTTACATACGAGGAGCGGCAGGATTTGCGGCGAATGATGAAAAGAGTCATCGGCGGAACACCGAAAAAGGTGCCTGAGGAATATCAGTGGCGAACACCGTTTGATCAAGTAAACAAAATTCAGGCTCCCGTGCTGTTAATCCATGGAGAAAAAGACCAAAATGTTTCGATTCAGCATTCCTATTTATTTGAAGAAAGGCTAAAACAATTGCATAAGCCGGTTGAGACGTGGTATTACAGTACATTCACACATTATTTCCCGCCAAAAGAAAACCGGCGTATCGTTCGGCAGCTTACACAATGGATGAAAAACCGCTGACAATGAAATATGGTATGATAAAGAAAAAAGAGAACGAAAGGGGATCTCACTTTGGGAATGCCTGTTGAATTTAATACACTGATTGTGACAAAAGGAAAAGAAGTTCGCATAGATGAAAATATATTCACGTTAGAGAAGGACGGATACCGTGTATATCCGATGGAGATTCCGATGGATGTGCGCAAAACAAAGCTTGGCGAAAAGTCGGGCACAGCTGAAGTGCAGAAGCTTCAATGGGAAGACGGCCGGACGCTCATTACGTACAAGCTGACTTCTTTGCATTCTGTCAATTAAAACAAGCCAAGAGCTAATTGCTCTTGGCTTTTGCTTTTTAAACGAGAGGGCCGCCTGCCTGTGCAATGGCATCTGTATGTGCGAACTTTTTAAAATTCTCTTTGAATTCATTTGCAAGGTAGAATGCCTTTTCTCTGTATTCTTCCTTGTTGGCCCACGTGTTTTCAGGCTGAAGGATGTGATCAGGAACGCCAGGAACATGAGCCGGGATGTGCAGGCCAAAAATATCGTCAGTTATGATTTCTGCATCCTCTAATTTACCTTCAATCGCTGCTTTGACCATTGCTCTTGTGTAAGAAAGCTTCATTCGTTCGCCAGTGCCATAGCCGCCCCCGGTCCAGCCGGTATTGACCAAGAAAACGTCTGCGCCGTGTTCATCGATCTTTTTGCCGAGCATTTCAGCATAGACGTGAGCAGGAAGCGGCAGGAACGGTGAGCCGAAGCAAGTGGAGAACGTCGTTTCAGGTGACGTCACACCTCGTTCAGTTCCGGCAAGCTTGCTCGTGTAACCGCTCAAGAAATGGTACATCGCCTGTTCCTTCGTCAGTTTGCTGATCGGCGGCAGGACTCCGAAGGCATCAGCCGTCAAAAATACAATTGCAGACGGATGGCCTGCCATGCTTGGAGTCACGATGTTATCAATCATATGGATCGGGTAAGCTGCCCGCGTGTTTTCAGTATAGAAGGAATCATCATAATTGGCTTCACGTGTGTCTTCATCAACAACGACATTCTCGAGAACTGATCCGAAACGAATTGCGTTAAAGATCTGAGGTTCCTTCTCCTCGCTTAAGTGAATGCACTTAGCGTAGCATCCGCCTTCGATATTAAAGACGCCTGTATCAGACCAGCCATGTTCATCGTCACCGATCAGCTTGCGGTCAGCATCGGCTGAAAGAGTGGTCTTTCCTGTTCCTGACAGTCCGAAGAAAAGGGCGACATCACCTTTTTCACCGACATTGGCGGAGCAGTGCATGGATAAAATGTCTCTTTCAGGCAGCAGGAAATTCATAATGGAGAAAATAGACTTCTTCATTTCTCCGGCATACTCTGTTCCTCCGATTAAAATCGTCCGTTTTTCGAAAGAGACAATAATAAACGTTTCGGAATGAGTGCCGTCTGTTTTTGGGTCCGCTTTGAAATGCGGAGCAGAAAGAATGGTGAACGGCTGCTCAACTGTTTTCTTATCATTGCCTTCCGGACGGATGAACAGCTGCCGCGCAAATAAATTGTGCCATGCGAACTCATTTACGACAGTGATCGGCAGCCTGTATTTCTCGTCTGCTCCCGCAAATCCTTCGAAAACAAACAGCTCATCTCGCTGTTTCAGGTAGCTGACAACTTTCGTATAAAGCCGATCAAACGCTTCTTCTGAAATCGGCTGATTCACCGGGCCCCAATCGATCTTATTTTTCGTGCTTTCTTCCTCCACGATGAATTTATCTTTAGGTGAACGTCCTGTGTAAGCGCCTGTTGTCGCGCGAACAGCACCCGTGGATGTTAAAATGCCTTCGTTTCGGGAGAGTACTTTTTCTGTTAGCTGTGCTGCTGATAAATTATGACGCACATTTGGACTTGTTAATAAGGCTTGTAAATCAGCGGTCAAATCAACTGAGTTCATATGAAACCTTCCTTTATCGTTTTTTGTGTTTTGCTAATTGTGAATTAGTATAACATATATTTTCAAATAGTCTATACTATTTATCATTTTTTGTGTGTGCATTTCCATTGTTTTCCCTCAATATAGGTGCCTATTTCTTCTGAATCATATTGACATTGCAAACCCTTTTACGATAAGATATTTCATTGAGCGGATACTCTTATCCCGAGCTGGCGGAGGGACAGGCCCTATGAAGCCCAGCAACCGGTTTCTCTGTTATTTATTATGTTGAACTGAGTGAGACAACCAAGGTGCTAACCTGTTGCAAGGTTGTATGATTCCTTGAGCGATAAGAGTGAAAGGCACAAAGACCAAACCCTTTCCTCGATGGAAAAGGTTTTTTTATTTCATAAATATGCCAATTAACATTCTCTAATATAACGTTACATTGTATAAGAGGGAGCGAGTTCCGTATCATATATGCAAGGTCTATCGGGAGACCTTGTGCAGGAGGAAGCAAATCATGAGTAAAAATCGTCGTTTATTTACATCAGAATCTGTTACGGAGGGGCATCCAGATAAAATCTGTGACCAGATTTCTGACAGCATTTTAGATGAAATTTTAAAGAAAGACCCTAACGCGCGTGTTGCTTGTGAAACATCTGTGACAACTGGTTTGGTTCTTGTCAGCGGAGAGATCACAACATCTACGTATGTTGACATTCCGAAAACAGTGCGCCAAACCATTAAAGAAATCGGATACACACGTGCGAAATACGGATTTGATGCGGAAACTTGTGCGGTTTTAACATCAATTGATGAGCAGTCTGCTGATATCGCAATGGGTGTAGACCAAGCGCTTGAAGCCCGTGAAGGCACAATGAGCGAAGAAGAAATTGAAGCGATCGGTGCTGGTGACCAAGGTTTAATGTTCGGTTATGCGTGCAACGAAACGAAAGAGCTTATGCCTCTTCCAATTTCACTTGCTCATAAATTAGCCCGCCGCCTAAGTGAAGTCCGTAAAGAAGATATTCTTCCGTACCTTCGCCCTGACGGCAAAACACAGGTAACGGTTGAGTACGATGAAAATAACAAGCCTGTCCGCATTGACGCGATTGTTATTTCAACTCAGCATCACCCTGAAATTACACTTGAGCAAATTCAGCGCAACATTAAAGAACATGTCATCAATCCGGTTGTTCCTAAAGAATTGATTGATGAAGAAACAAAATATTTCATCAACCCAACAGGACGTTTCGTAATCGGAGGCCCTCAAGGGGATGCGGGACTTACAGGACGCAAAATCATCGTTGATACGTACGGCGGCTATGCACGCCACGGCGGAGGCGCGTTCTCAGGAAAGGATGCGACGAAGGTAGACCGTTCTGCGGCTTATGCAGCAAGATACGTTGCGAAAAACATCGTTGCGGCTGAGCTTGCTGATTCTTGCGAAGTGCAGCTTGCTTACGCGATTGGTGTTGCACAGCCTGTGTCAATCTCAATCAACACATTCGGTTCCGGAAAAGCTTCTGAGGAAAAACTGATTGAAGTTGTCCGCAATAACTTTGATTTACGACCTGCCGGCATTATCAAAATGCTTGATTTACGCCGTCCGATCTACAAACAAACTGCTGCGTACGGCCACTTTGGACGTCACGATGTTGACCTTCCATGGGAGCGTACAGACAAAGCGGAGCAGCTGCGTAAAGAAGCGTTAGGAGAATAATTTTATAGCCGCTTACTGGTTAAGCGGCTTTCCTTTTTTATCGTTGTATCCATGTTTATTTTTTTACATAACTGTGAAACCAAATACTATTCACAGCGTCTATAAATAGGGGTTCAATGATGACAATTTTAATTATGGAGGCAATACTATGTGTGGATTTGTCGGGGTTTTTAACAAGCATCCGTTAGCTCAAACCGCTGATCAAGAAGAACTAATCAAACAAATGAACCAAATGATCGTTCACCGCGGTCCTGACAGTGATGGATATTTCCATGATGAGCACGTCGGATTCGGATTCAGACGTCTCAGCATTATTGATGTAGAAAATGGCGGACAGCCTTTATCATATGAAGATGAAACATATTGGATTATCTTTAACGGGGAAATCTATAACTATATTGAACTGAGAGAAGAGCTTGAAGCAAAGGGGTACACATTCAACACGGATTCGGACACAGAGGTTCTTCTTGCGACTTACCGTCATTATAAAGAAGAAGCGGCGTCCAAACTGCGCGGTATGTTTGCCTTTCTGATTTGGAATAAAAACGATCATGTGCTTTATGGAGCAAGAGATCCATTCGGCATTAAACCGTTGTACTACACAACGATCAATGATCAGGTTTATTTTGCCTCAGAGAGAAAAAGTTTAATGGTTGCTCAGAATGATATAGAAATAGACAAAGAGGCATTGCAGCAGTACATGTCTTTCCAATTTGTTCCTGAACCAAACACGCTTGATGCCCATGTGAAAAAAGTAGAGCCGGGTTCGCAGTTCACAATCCGCCCGGACGGCGATATCACATTCAAAACGTATTTCAAAGCGAACTTCAAGCCGGTTCAGACTGAAGAAGACAAGCTTGTAAAAGAAGTCAGGGACGCGATCTATGACTCTGTAAACGTTCATATGAGAAGTGACGTTCCTGTCGGTTCATTCCTGTCTGGCGGAATTGATTCTTCTTTTATTGTATCCGTTGCGAAGGAATTTCATCCAAGCTTAAAAACATTCTCAGTCGGCTTTGAACAGCAGGGCTTCAGTGAAGTCGATGTAGCGAAAGAAACTGCAGCGGCGCTTGGCATTGAAAATATCAGCAAAGTCATTTCGCCTGAGGAATACATGAATGAGCTTCCGAAGATCGTTTGGCATTTTGATGACCCGCTTGCTGATCCGGCAGCGATTCCGTTGTACTTTGTTGCAAAAGAAGCGAAAAAACATGTAACGGTTGCTTTATCAGGTGAAGGAGCGGATGAGCTCTTCGGCGGATATAACATTTACCGTGAACCGCTTTCGCTCAAACCATTTGAACGCATTCCGTCCGGCCTGAAAAAAATGCTTCTGCACGTTGCTGCCGTTATGCCTGAAGGGATGAGAGGAAAGAGCCTGCTTGAACGCGGCTGCACTCCGCTTCAGGATCGTTATATCGGTAACGCGAAAATCTTTGAAGAGTCTGTCAAAAAGCAGCTGTTGAAGCATTATAATCCGAACCTTTCATATCGCGATGTGACGAAGACTTACTTTACAGAAAGCAGCTCGTACAGCGATATCAACAAAATGCAGTATGTCGATATCCACACTTGGATGCGCGGCGACATTTTGTTAAAAGCGGATAAAATGACGATGGCAAATTCTTTGGAACTGCGTGTGCCGTTCTTGGATAAAGTCGTATTTGACGTCGCTTCAAAAATTCCTGATGAGCTGAAAACGAAAAACGGCACGACGAAGTATCTTCTTCGCAAGGCCGCTGAAGGAATTGTGCCTGAGCACGTATTAAACCGCAAAAAGCTTGGTTTCCCTGTACCGATCCGTCATTGGCTGAAAAACGAAATGAACGAATGGGTGCGAAATATTATTCAAGAAAGCCAAACGGATGCATATA
This sequence comes from Bacillus sp. MD-5, assembly GCF_002201875.1. Classification (NCBI taxonomy): domain Bacteria; kingdom Bacillati; phylum Bacillota; class Bacilli; order Caryophanales; family Bacillaceae; genus Bacillus; species Bacillus sp. MD-5. Next base: position 2,864,399 of record NZ_CP021911.1, on the reverse strand, counting down.
TCCATAAGGATTATGTCCTTCAGCTTCTTGAAGACCATTGTGCGGACAAGGCTGATAACAGCCGTAAAATCTGGACTGTACTGATCTTTATGATCTGGCACAGCATTAATATTGAAAAACGGTATATGCCTGAAGAGCTGAGCCATCAGCCTAAAGAAGTCATCTTTGTGTAACAGACAACAAGGCTTTCGATTAGTCGAAAGCCTTGTTATTATCCTTTTATTTCTCCATCATCATTGATTTACCCAATCCACACGAAATATTCAGAAAAATGATTTAATGATATTTTTTTCTAGGGGAGAAGAAAGCATGCAAAAACAAAAACAAGAGCTGCACCGCGGACTCGAAGAAAGGCATATTTCTTTAATGTCTTTAGGAGCTGCCATAGGAGTGGGGTTGTTCCTCGGCTCCGCATCAGCTATTCAGTTAGCAGGGCCAGGTATTTTGGTAGCATATGCCGCAAGCGGCCTGGTCATGTTTTTTATTATGAGAGCGCTTGGGGAAATGGCCATTCAAAAACCGGTTGCCGGTTCCTTCAGCAGGTATGCGCGTGATTATTTGGGACCGCTTGCAGGCTATTTAACAGGGTGGAACTACTGGTTTTTATGGGTTGTCACCTGTATGGCTGAAATTACTGCTGTCGGCATCTATATGGGGTTCTGGTTTCCTGATGTGCCAAACTGGATTTGGGCATTATCGGCGCTGATCATTATGACGGGTGTTAATTTCCTGGCTGTCAAAGCTTACGGCGAGCTGGAATTTTGGTTCGCATTGATTAAAATTGTCGCGATCCTATCTATGATTGCTGTCGGTTTATTGATGATTATTGCAGGAGTCGGCAATGGGGGCATTGCAACCGGAATCAGCAATTTATGGAATAACGGAGGATTTTTCCCTCATGGAATAAAAGGGGTTTTATTGTCACTTCAAATGGTGATGTTCGCCTATTTAGGGATTGAAATGATCGGGGTGACGGCTGGCGAAGTGAAAAACCCGCAAAAATCATTAGCCAAAGCAATCGATACAGTATTTTGGCGGATTTTGATTTTTTATGTAGGCGCTTTATTTGTCATTATGTCTATTTATCCGTGGCAGGAAATTGGCTCCCAGGGAAGCCCATTTGTTCTCACATTTCAAAAAGTGGGCATTCCATCAGCCGCAGGCATCATTAACTTTGTCGTGTTGACGGCCGCGCTGTCTTCATGCAACAGCGGTATTTTCAGCACAGGGCGGATGCTGTTTAACTTGGCGGAACAGAAAGAGGCGCCACAAGCATACGGTCAGCTGACGAAAGGCGGCATCCCGGGTAAAGCTGTTCTGGCTTCAGCGGGCGCTTTATTAGTCGGAGTGCTGTTAAACTACGTTGTCCCTGCGAAGGTATTTACTTGGGTTACAAGTATTGCGACGTTCGGAGCGATTTGGACGTGGGCAATCATTTTGCTTTCTCAAATCAAATACAGGAAAAGTTTGAAGCCCGAAGAAAAGAAACACTTAAAGTATAAAATGCCTTTCTTTCCGTTTACGTCTTATGTGTCATTGGCGTTTCTAGCATTCGTCGTCATTCTTATGGCTTACAGCCCTGATACAAGAGTAGCCGTGATTATTGGGCCGATATGGTTTCTCATCTTGCTTGCCGTGTACTATGGAAAAGGTTTTCATAAAAAAAATGCGGCTAATGACAGTGAACGAAATATCAGCTGACAAAAAGAGCTCCCAGAGGGCTCTTTTTGTGTGCTCATAGAAAATAGAGAACAGGAAAGAATAGGTATGTGTTTTTGCAGAGGCTGTTTACGTTTTGTGATAAGATAAAAGTCATACGTTTAATGCGACATGTGAACGTTTTATGGAAAAATTGAAACCCGAACCGTCATGCCGTCCGGTTAACGATGGTTATTGCTTTCAAAAATAATTTGAAAAATGGTAAAGTAAGACGAAGCAGGTCTTATGTTTGTTGAAGTGATTTATAATATTGGCCCTTTTCTACATATTCTGACCGTATTCTTTGCATATCTTTTCGGTCTTCTTCCGTCAAAGGGCGGATGACTTTTGCAGGACGGCCGAAGGCGAGATGGCCAGGCGGAATGATTTTTCCGGGAGGGACCAGACTGCCGGCACCAATAAAGGCGCCTTCGCCAATTTCGGCTCCGTCTAAAATGATTGAGCCCATGCCGATTAAGGCGTTCTTGCGGATGACAGCACTGTGAAGTGTAACCTGATGGCCTATCGTGGCGTCATCTTCAATGAGCAGCGTCTTGTTCGGGCTTTGGTGGAGGCAGCTCAAATCTTGGATATTGACTCTGTTTCCGATTCTGGTCGGCGCAACATCTCCCCTTATGACAACAGAAAACCAAACGCTGGACTGTTCTCCGATCACGACATCACCGGTAATTGTTGCATTGTCAGCTATAAAGGCTGTTGGGTGGATATCTGGCATATGTTCCTTATAAGGGTAGATCATAAGATTCATCCTTCTTTCTCTATTTAAATTTCGTATGAGGTGAAGAGCATGTGGACCTGGAAAGCAGACAGACCTGTTGCAGTGATTGTAATCATTCACGGGGCAAGTGAATATCACGGACGATATAAATGGCTGATTGAAATGTGGCGATCTTCGGGTTATCACGTTGTCATGGGCGATTTGCCTGGACAGGGAACAACGACAAGGGCGAGAGGGCATATTCGCTCTTTTCAAGAATACATTGATGAAGTAGATGCTTGGATAGATAAAGCGCGAACCTTTGATATGCCGGTTTTTCTTTTAGGTCACAGCATGGGCGGTCTGGTCGCGATTGAATGGTTTAAACAACAAAGAAATCCCCGCATTACGGGAATTATTTTATCATCACCGTGTCTCGGACTGCAAATTAAAGTCAATAAAGCGCTTGACCTTGCATCAAGAGGCCTGAATGTTATCGCTCCGTCGCTTAAGGTTGATTCGGGATTATCAATTGATATGGCGACGCGCAATGAGGACGTCATCGAGGCTGACCAAAATGATTCGTTATACGTCAGGAAAGTTTCTGTCAGATGGTACAGAGAGCTTTTAAAGACAATTGAGTCAGCGATGGTGCCGACAGATGCTTTTTTGAAAGTGCCGCTTCTTGTGATGCAGGCCGGTGATGACAAGCTTGTTGATAAAACGATGGTCATCAAATGGTTTAATGGCGTTGCTTCTCATAATAAAGCGTACAGAGAGTGGGAAGGGCTTTACCATGAGATCTTTAATGAACCCGAAAGAGAAGATGTCTTTAAAGCAGCAAGAGCGTTTACTGATCAATATATTTGAACTAGTTGGGGGTGCATGTGTTGACAGTACCGGAACATCCTTTTGGATTGATGGCAAAGGTATATCGAGATATTTTTCCGCTCGTTCATCAAGAGCTGGACATATGGAAGCAAAAATCAGAATCGATTCATAACAGTGAGTTAAAAGCGCAGGCAACCGCAAGTATTCGAGACAAAACGTTTCACTGTGAAGGCGGCGGAATACTGGCTTTATTGTCAGGCAGCCAAAAACAGAAATGTGTCGAGTTTATCATCGCGTATCAAACGATTAGTGATTATTTGGACAATCTGTGTGACCGCAGCACCTCACTTGACCCGCAGGACTTTCGGATGCTTCATGCCTCAATGCAGGACGCACTGACAGTGGGGGCTGAACTGCAAAACTATTATCAATTCAGAGAAGAACAGGATGACAGCGGATATTTGCATGAACTGGTCAAAACGTGCCAGCGTGTTCTCGGCTCCATTGAGCACTATGACATGATTAAACCTTATCTGCTTGAACTGTGCGGCTATTATTGCGATTTGCAGGTGCATAAGCATGTCATTGAGCATGAACGTGTGCCGCGGCTTGAGAAGTGGTTTACGCAATATGAATCAGAGCTCCCTGAGATGGAGTGGTATGAATTTTCAGCCTGTGCAGGTTCAACGTTAGGCATTTTCTGTCTAGTTGCGTATTCGTTCCAGCCTGATTTCACAGAAAGCACCGCTAAAAAAATCCGCGACAGTTATTTTCCTTACATACAGGGCCTTCATATTCTGCTTGATTATTTAATTGATCAAGAGGAGGACTTGCTGGAAGGAGACTTGAATTTCTGCTCGTATTATCAGTCTCATGAAGAGATGATGAATCGGCTTGAACACTTTATCCATAAAGCCGACGAGCATTTACAAGGCATTCCGCATGAAAACTTCCATCGTTTAATCAATCGAGGCTTGCTTGGCGTTTATTTGTCGGATGATAAAGTGGCGGGCCAAAAGGAAATGGGCCGGCTCGCAAGGAAGCTGATCAAAGCCAGCGGAAAAACTTCCTTTTTCTTTTATATCAACGGCAGAGCCTACCGGAAATTTCAAAAAATGTCCTGGATGAAAAACTCAAAGAAAAAAGCTCAAATCATTTGCTGATCTGAGCTTTTTTTTCGATGGCGACAATAAATGGCGGGTCATTTTGCTGATTGATAAATCCGTATGTTAATACACGGGCTGTTTGCTGGTCCAAGTCCCGGCAAAACTCAAGCACATCATTTTTTTCCGCTTTGCCTTCCGGGTGGCCGTGATAGACGACGAGAACGATCAGGCCTTCGTCTTTCATGATGCTGAGAAGCTGTTCAATTGCTTTGATCGTAGAACTGCCGTTTGTTGTAATTGATTTGTCCCCGCCCGGCAAATAACCGAGGTTAAATACCGCGGCCGCCACTTTGCCATGTGTTTCAGGCGGAAGGGATTCAGCGATTTTGTCATGGCTTTTGTGAAATAATGTTGTTCGCGCTTGATAAGTCTCACCGAGCCGTTCCTGTGTATTGGCCACGGCTGATTCTTGAATGTCAAAAGCGTATACGTGGCCGTTTTGACCTACAAGCTCCGCTAAAAACTGTGTATCATGTCCGTTGCCCATCGTTGCATCTACAACGATATCTCCTTCTCCCGCGGCCATTTTCAGCAGTTCTTTGCTGTAAGGAAGAATTTTCTTCAAAGTCATAGCGCTGATTCCTCCTCAAGCCGCTGAAAGAACTTTCCTTGATAGCTGCCTCGATTTTCCAGCTCTTTATTAATGGCGCCAAGCACTTCCCATTTGTTGACGCTCCACATTGGCCCGATCATCAACTCAATCGGTCCGTCACCTGTAATGCGGTGGACGATCATTTCCGGCGGAATGATCTCAAGCTGATCGCAGACGAGCTGCACATAATCATCTTGAGAAAGGAATTCCAGCTTTCCCTTTTCATATTGCTTGACCATCGGCGTGCCTTTCAGTAGGTGAAGCAGATGGATTTTAATTCCCTGGACGTCCAAATCTGCAACAGCCCTTGCCGTTTCCATCATCATGTCCCGGTCTTCCAAAGGCAGTCCGTTGATAATATGCGAGCAGACACGTATGCCGTGTTTTCTTAATTTATTGACGCCTTCCACATAGCAGTTAAAATCATGTGCGCGGTTGATCAGAAGTGCAGTCCGTTCATGAACCGTTTGAAGCCCAAGCTCCACCCACAAATACGTGCGTTCATTCAGCTCTGCCAAGTAGTCCACGACATCATCAGGCAGACAGTCCGGGCGTGTGGCGATCGAAATGCCGACCACATCATCTAAGGCGAGGACGGATTCGAATTTCTCACGAAGCACCTCAACCGGGGCGTGAGTGTTTGTGAAAGCCTGAAAATAAGCGATGTATTTGCCGTCCTTCCATTTTTCGTGCATGCGGTTTTTGATGTCATGGAATTGCGTAATTAAATCATCGGCCCGGTTCCCGGCGAAATCACCTGAGCCTGCGGCGCTGCAAAAAGTACAGCCTCCGTGGGCAACGGTGCCGTCTCGGTTTGGACAGTCAAAGCCGCCGTCAAGCGCCACTTTAAACACCTTATGGCCGAAATGATCTCTAAGATGATAATTCAATGTATGATAGCGTTTTTCCGTATTTGAATAAGGAAAAGGATTGTTCTGCATTACAATTCATGTGCCTCCTTGCGTACGATTGCATCCTAAAATTGTAGCACGCATTTCACAAGAGAACAAATGAATATCGACCATAAATTACTTTATTGAACAAAGTCAGATGAGGCTACAATAAGAATGATGGATGACTTCCATTACCAAGAGGAGGGGTTACTGTGGCAACAAGACAATCAGTAGATGAACATCTCCAGCAATGTATGCAGGCGTATGATTATGCTGAAGAACAGCTGAAAATCGCTTCTAAACAAGAGCATTATAATGATCAAGAATATAGTGATGCGCAAATGCAGCTTGAAGATGCGGTAAATGCCTTGAATAAGCTATGGCTGTCGTCAAATGATCAGCAGAGAGAACAGCTGTACAGAATGAGGCTTCAGCTTCAAGCTTTGCAAAATAATATGATCCTGCAGCACCCTCTTGATGTGTAGGAAACGGACCCTTTTCATAAGGGTCCGTTTTTTTGTAAAAAAAGGATTGACTTTAAGTGCCAAAGTATTTATTGTATTAAGTGTACTAATTGAAGTAATACACTATAGACACTGATATAACACCATTTATATATTGAAATTAAGGGAGGCAGTTATGAAACATAAAAAACGAAACAAACGTAACGTGCCGATGCTGATTGCGGCATCTGTGATCGCTTGTTCTTTTTTTCTTGTTCTCGTGATGATCGGTTTTGAATGGCAAAAAAGTATCATTGACCATTTTTATCTGTAAAAGGTTCAGATCGTATAGAAAGTAGGGAAGTAAATGATTCAAATCGATCCAAGAAGCTCAACACCCATTTACGAACAAATTATTCAGCAAATGAAAGAGCTTTGTTTGAAAGGGATCATGAAGCCTGGTGATAAGCTTCCTTCTGTCAGAGAATTGGCGACGATCATTATTGCGAATCCGAACACTGTCAGCAAAGCGTACAAAGAGCTTGAACGAGAGGGGATTATTGAAACGCTGCGGGGCAGAGGAACCTATATATCGGAGAATGCAAAAACGACACTGGTTGAAGGGAAGATGACGATGATTAAAGAGCAACTCAAACAGCTCATCATCGATGCACACTATGCAGGGGTTGAGCTGGAAAAACTGCAAGAATGGATAAAGGAAATCAGCGCTGATGTGAAGGGAGGCAAAGAAAAATGATTGAACTGCGGCAGCTGTCAAAAACGATTGACGGCAATCAAGTGTTAAAAGATGTTTCATTAACAATCGAAAAAGGAGAAATCTTCGGATTGCTTGGACGCAATGGATCAGGAAAAACGACGATGCTCCGCTTAATCCAGCAAATCATTTTCGCAGACAGCGGGACAATTTTATTTGACGGCGTAGAAATCAAAAAGCATCCGAAGGTCAAACAAAATATCATCTACATGCCTGTTCAAAATCCGTTTTACGATAAGTATACATACAAGCAGTTAGTCGATATTTTGAGAAGAATCTATCCGAAATTTGATGTCACGTACGCGAATGAGCTGATGAACAGATACGAAATTCCGGAAACGAAAAAATATCGCGAACTGTCGACGGGCTTAAAAAAACAGCTATCGCTCGTTCTGTCGTTTGCGGCGAGACCGGCGCTAATTCTTCTGGATGAGCCGACGGACGGAATAGACGCGGTGACAAGGCATGATGTGCTGCAGCTGATGGTCGATGAAGTGGCAGAGCGTGATACGAGCATCCTGATCACTTCCCACCGGCTTGAGGACATAGAGCGGATGTGCAACCGAATTGGTTTTCTCGAAGATAACAGGCTGACAAATGTAATGGATCTTGATGAATTAAAAGAAGAATACATCAAAATTCAAATGGCGTTTGATACAGATGTCAATTTGGCCATCAGAGAGAAAAACATTCCGATGCTCGATCAGGCCGGTGTGTTTTACACGGTGCTGATCCCGAAAAGCGATGAGGAGAAAAAGAGCTTTTTGAGAGAGCTGAAGCCAAAAGTGTGGAACGAGCTTCCTGTCAACTTGGAAGAAGTGTTCATTGCGAAGTTTGGAGGGAAGCGGAGATGGTAGACCGAGGTCTCCTCTATCGAGAGTGGAAGCAGAATCAAGTGGTGATTTTGCTGAGTATTGTGTTTTTAGTGCTGGCAAATCCGCTCTCTATTGTGAATACGTATTTGTCTTATCAAGGATGTCTTGATCACCAATACACGCAATATTGTAATTTTATTGTGAATTATAAAAGTAATCTGATGGATATCAACTGGATGCCGGGTGTCATATTGGCGGTCTGTCTCCTGGGAATGGAACGTTCAAAAGGCACGATGGATTTTATTTTAAGCCTTCCATATAACAGAAGCCAAATTTTTCAGACGAAATTTTGGTTAGGCGGTTTTGTGATTGTGGTTTCACAATTAATTGGCTTTTTATTTGCGTGGCTGCTGATTCTTGTCTATAACCCTGAACACGTCTACTTTTTTGAGCACAGCAGTGTTGGAGTAATCGTGATTAGCTTTATGGCTTACTCACTGGTAATGGCCGCCGGAGCGTTAACTGGAAATGCTTTTGCCCAGCTATTAACTGCACTTTCTGCCGGGGTATTGCCGTATTTAATCCTTGCATTGCCGCTTACCAATTTGGAAATTGTTTTTGATTTTCATATATATGAGATTTTCTCTTCGATGGAATCTTATTATGGATTGGAAAATGCTCTCATGTATTTATTTCCCCTTGTTTATGTTTCGAATGACTGGCTTACCAACAGTAAATATATTTTATTCATTCCGGCTGCCATGAGCATTCTGTTTTACTTGATTGGCTATATAAGCTTTAAAAAGCATCCAAGTGAGCGAAACGGATACTTTTTCCTTTGGAAGAGATTAGACCGTCCGGTACAAATTTTGGTTATCATTTTTGGCATTCTTGGATTTGGTTTGTTTGGATATTCTGCCGGACATTCCATTATTGGCTATATTTTTGGGATGATTATTGGAGCTGTAGTTGGATTCTTTGTGAGCTACTTCTCTATATTTAAGAAAACAAAATTGTAAGAAATGCCTTAGGTTTGGAGGGAAGTGAGTTGCCGGATTCCGGACTGTTTTATAAAGAGTGGAAGCAAAATAAAGTCGCCTTAATCATCAGTATTTTGGTTTTTATATTGGGTAATCCCTTATCAATTATAAATATGTATCTCATCTATCAAGGCTGTGTCACCTCAAAAGAAAATTGGGTCGGCCCCTGCGTATTCAGTGTTGATTATTTAAACGGCACATTTATCTCATTTTTTTGGATTTGGGGAGTCGTTTTGGCAGTCAGCCAGCTTGGAATTGAACGTAGCAAGAGCTTCTTTGATTTTACATTAAGCCTTCCATATACACGAGGGCAGATATTTCATGCGAAGTTCCTTACCGGCGGAATGGTGATTGTGGTGCCGCAGCTCATCGGTTATGTTTTGTCTGTTTTGCTGATCATGCTTTTGAAGCCAGATCAGGCCGTTTATTTTCACAATTACAGCCTTGGGATGATCATTGTCAGCATGCTGGCTTATTCGCTTGTTATGGCGGGTGGAGCTCTGACAGGCAATATTTTTGCCCAGCTTTTGGTCTCATTTACCGTGGCCATTTCGCCATTTTTACTCATCAGCCTGCCTGCGATCAACCTCGAGATCCTTTTCGGCGGATCAATAGATTTTATCCATGGTCCAGTACCTAAATGGGTCCAGTATTTCATTCCAATAATCTATGTAGACGCGAAATGGGTTGAGAATTCACCATATTATTTAGTGATTCCGGCTATCATGACTATTATCTTCTACATCATCGGCTATATTAGTTTTGTCAAACTATCTAATGAAAGAAACGGGTACTTCTTCTTATGGAAGCCGCTTGACCGTCCGGTGCAGATCATCGTTATTATCATAGGAATCATGGGCTTTGGGTACTTTGGATTTTCTGCCAGCGAGAGCTTTACAGGCTATCTCATTGGCATGGCTGCCGGCGCGGTAATCGGTTTCTTGATTAGTTATTTTGCGATTTATAAAAAAACAAAACTTTTGTAAGGGAGAGAGAACATATGATAGATGTTCAGCATATCGACCATTCTTTCACGATCGGAAAAAAGGGCCGTGAGAATGAAGTTCCAGTATTGAAGGATGTTTCATTAAGCGTGGCGAAAGGGGAAATCGCCTGCATTGTCGGGCGAAGCGGATCAGGGAAATCAACGCTTTTGAATTTGATTTCCGGCTACATATCGCTGACAAAAGGGCGGATTGTCATTAATGGCACTGATGTTACGGGGTTTAATGAAAAGGAATGGGCGCAATTTCGACTTGACCATTTCGGGTTTATTTTCCAAAGCTTTCAGCTCATCCCGGGTTTAACGACGTATGAGAATGTTGAAATGCCGTTGGCATTAAAAGGAATCAAGCCCTCTGAGCGGAAGCAAAAGGTGCAGGACATGCTGAAACGCGTCGGTCTGGAAAATCACGCCGCTCATTATCCGAATGAACTGTCAGGCGGCCAGCAGCAGCGTGTCAGTATTGCTCGAGCGTTGATTTTAAATCCTTCGATTATCTTAGCGGATGAGCCGACGGGAAGCCTTGATTCGGAAACGGAACATGAAGTGCTGGAATTGATCCAGCAGCTGAATCGCGAGCGTGGCATTACATTTGTGATCATTACTCACGATGATGAAGTCGCTTCTATCGGACATTCAAAATTTCAGCTCCATGATGGTGTGCTAAAAGGGGGAATTACCGTTGAGGTTTAAGGATCAGGTTCATTTTATCAGAAGAAATATGAAGAAAAACAGGCTTCGCGTCTTTATGACGATACTTGCGACCACAATGGCGTGTGCGTTTTTGGTTGTGCTGTCGTCGGTTGGATTTGGGATTCAAAAGACAATTACAGATATGACAATGAGCCAGCAGATTGTAACGAAAGTCAGTGTAATGGGCAAGGAAGGAAACAAGCCTATTAAAAAAGCTGATTTAGAGAAGTACGATCACGTAAGGTCAGTTGTCGAAAGAACGCAAGTATATGAACCAAACAAAGCTACTTTAGGCAATCGCACAAATGAAAGCTCAAATCTCATTTTTACTAATATGAATGATGAATTAAAGGCCAATATGGAATTGGAAAAGGGAAGAGTCGCAAAGTCGGAAAATGAAATCGTAGTAGGATACGACTTCGCAAAGAGATTATTGACGAAAAAAGAATCGGAAGAATATAACAAAAAAATCGAAGAGGCAAAAGGCAATCCAGAAGATATAAAAGAACCAAAAGGCTATACGAAAGACATTCTGAACAAGACGATTGAACTAAGTGTATCGAAGACAGATCCTAAAACAGGCGATGTTACAAAAACAAAAACATATGACTTTAAAATTGTCGGTATTACAAAAAAACCATCTCAAGACTGGATGGAGGACTCAAACATTTTCATCAGTGATCAATTCAAAAAGGATTTTTCGGAATTCTTAGATTTTAAAGGCGGGAACGTTGAAACTAACATTGGCGTTTTTGCTGATAAATTTGAGAACGTGGAACAGCTGACAAAGGATCTAACAGATGACGGATACTATGTCACATCAGTGACTACCGAACTTGAGGGAGCCAACACCTTCTTCATGGTCTTCAAAATCGGACTGATCTTTGTCGGATGTATCGCAGTTATTATTTCAGCGATCGGCATTTTTAATACGATGACGATGGCGGTGACAGAGAGAACGCAGGAGATTGGCATTATGAAAGCGATTGGGGCGAGTCCGTCTATCATTCGCCGAATGTTCCTGATGGAAAGCGCATATATCGGGATTTTAGGCTGTGTGATTGGAATTATCATTTCCTACGGCGTGAGCTACCTTGTCAACCTGGCCGTTCCGATGATTCTCGCAGCGACAAGCGGAAGCGATGCGGGCGATTTGAATTACACATTCTCCTACATCCCGGCGAGCCTTGTGATCATTGCCGTTGTGATTTGCGGAGGGGTCGCAGTCATTTCCGGAATGAATCCGGCTAGAAAAGCAACCAAAACCAACGTGCTGACAGCGTTGAGAAGAGAATTATAATGCAAACGAGCCGGCTGAGACAGCCGGCTTTCTCTATAGCGCATGATGGCGTTTTGCTATACACTTGATAAAAAAGGAAAAAGTGCGGTGAGTCGATTGTTTAAACTTTTGCTGATTGAAGATGATGAATCGCTGTTTCAGGAAATCAAGGATCGTTTAACGGGATGGTCCTATGATGTATACGGCATTCAGGATTTCAGTCAGGTGCTGCAGGAATTTGCGGCGGTTAATCCTGATTGTGTCATTATTGATGTACAGCTGCCTAAATTTGACGGCTTTCATTGGTGCCGGCTGATCCGCTCCCGGTCAAATGTTCCGATTCTCTTTTTATCCTCCAGGGATCATCCTGCAGATATGGTGATGTCCATGCAGCTCGGGGCCGATGACTTTATTCAAAAGCCGTTTCATTTTGATGTGCTGATCGCGAAAATCCAAGCGATGTTCCGGCGTGTGCACCATTATAATACGGAGCCGGGCGCGATTAAAACGTGGTGCGGCGCTGCTGTAGACGCGGAGCAGAATCTCGTCAGCAATGACAAAGGATCTGTTGAGCTGACCAAAAATGAAATGTTCATTCTTAAACAATTAATAGAGCAAAAAAACAAGATCGTCAGCCGGGAAGAGCTGATCAGAAGCTTGTGGAACGATGAGCGTTTTGTAAGTGATAATACGCTGACCGTCAATGTCAATCGCCTGCGAAAAAAACTGGACGCCCTACAGCTTGGCGTATATATCGAGACAAAGGTGGGCCAGGGCTACATCGCGAAGGAAGAGGATCAGTTCTATGATTAAAGCATTCCTAACTGAAAGACGAAGCTGGATTGCAGCGTTTTTGTTTCAGCAGGCTTTAATGCTGGTCGTAGCTTTTGTTGATCCTTTCATATCATTTGGAAATGTGCTTTATATGGTGTATTTGTGCATCTTGTTTTTTGTTATATTCCTTTGGTTCCGCTATCGGAAAGAAACCGCGTTTTATAAAAGCCTGAAAACATGGGAAAACAATCTCGATGTGACTGCCATAAATGAACCGGAAACGCCATTTGAAGCAATCGTTGACAGAAGCATTACCGGGCAAACGAAACACTTGAAGCAGACTGCAACACAGCATCGCTTAGCATTGGAAAATGAAAAAGATGAACTGATGGCATGGATTCATGAGGTCAAAACCCCATTAACAGCAATGCATTTAATCATTGACAGAATGGAAGAAAAAGCTTTGAAATCCCAGCTGTCATATGAATGGCTGCGTATTCACCTGCTTCTTGATCAACAGCTTCATCAAAAACGCATTTCATTTATTGAAAACGATCTGTCTGTAGAATTTATTCAGCTTCAGCCTTTGATTTTCAAGGAAATCAAAGATTTACAATCGTGGTGTATCCAAAAAGGGGTCGGTTTTGACATACAGCTTGAGGCTGAAGAAGTGCTGAGTGATGCAAAATGGCTGGCGTTTATCATCAGGCAGCTGCTGACAAATGCGGTGAAATATAGCGAAGCCTCTGAAATTGAGATCAAAAGCTTTCAAAAAGGGGAACAGACGCAGCTCCAAGTGAAAGACTGTGGCAGGGGCATTGATCCAAAGGATGTACCGCGTATTTTCGATAAAGGGTTCACATCCACAACAGATCACCATAATCAAGCGTCCACTGGCATGGGGCTGTACTTGGTGAAAAAAGCAGCGGCGCCGTTATTAATTCATGTTGATGTTGAGTCGGAGTTCGGTGCGGGGACAGTTTTTACATTAACCTTTCCGAAACGGAATCAATTTGAACGGGTCATAAGCGTGTGACGAAAATGTCACATGCTTTTCTTTTTTGTTCGCCGTATCGAAGGAAAAGCCCAGCATTCCTTTTTATAATGAGATTATCCAATATAAAGGAGACTGCGTAAATGATGATTTTAGAAGCGAATAAAATTCGAAAAAGTTATGGAAACAAGCTGAATAAACAGGAAGTGCTGAAGGGCATTGATCTTCACGTTGAAAAGGGCGAATTCGTCAGTATTATGGGTGCTTCCGGGTCAGGAAAAACCACTTTGCTTAATGTACTGTCCTCAATCGATCAGGTCAGTCACGGAACCATTCATATTAATGGTAATGACATGACGGCTATGAAGGAAAAGCAGCTGGCTGAATTCAGAAAACAGCATTTAGGCTTTATCTTTCAGGATTACAATTTGTTAGACACATTGACAGTGAAAGAAAATATCCTTCTGCCATTATCAATCACGAAACTGTCAAAAAAGGAAGCCAATCGTAAGTTTGAGGAAGTTGCAAAGGAACTGGGAATATATGAATTGCGGGATAAGTACCCGAATGAAATTTCCGGCGGCCAGAAGCAGAGAACATCCGCCGGGAGAGCGTTTATTCATGACCCGAGCATTATTTTTGCTGATGAACCGACGGGTGCGCTCGATTCGAAATCGGCCTCCGATTTATTAAACAAGCTGAGTCAGCTCAACCAAAAACGCCACGCCACGATTATTATGGTCACCCATGATCCTGTCGCGGCCAGCTACTGCGGCAGAGTCATTTTTATTAAGGACGGGCAAATGTATACACAGCTGAATAAAGGGGGCCAAGACAGGCAAACGTTTTTCCAGGATATTATGAAAACGCAAGGCGTGTTAGGCGGGGTGCAGCATGAACATTAATCAGCTCATCCTGCGAAATTTGAAAAAGAATCTCCGGAATTACTATTTGTATGTGTTTGCGCTCATCTTTAGTGTGGCGCTTTATTTCGCCTTTGTCACGCTGCAGTATGATCCAGCAATTAACGAAGTGAAGGGTTCAATCAAGGGAGCCGCGGCTATTAAAACCGCTTCGATTTTGCTTGTGGCTGTAGTGGCGATCTTCATTTTATATGCCAATACGATTTTTATTAAGAGACGGAGTAAAGAAATCGGGCTGTTTCAATTAATTGGAATGACAAAGCATAAAATTTTTCGCATCTTAAGCGCAGAAAATGTCATGCTGTATTTCGGTTCATTAGCGATCGGGGTCGCGGCCGGGTTTTCAATATCGAAGCTGGTCTTGATGATTCTGTTCAAAATTGTCGATGTCAAAGCGGATGCGAAGCTGCATTTTTCTGAGCAGGCCTTGGTCCAAACGGTCATTGTGTTCTGCGGCATTTACCTTTTGATTATGATCATGAATTATACGTTTATCAAAAAACAGAGTATTTTATCTTTGTTTAAAGTAACGTCCTCCACTGAAGACAAAGTGAAGAAAATATCATTTTTCCAAATGATAATCGGCGCTTTAGGCATCGTGCTGATTTTGACAGGATACTATGTGTCTTCTGAGCTGTTTGGCGGAAAATTCAAGACCATTAATGAACTGTTTGGTGCGATGAGCTTTATTCTGGGGAGCGTCATTATCGGGACGTTTTTGTTTTATAAAGGTTCGGTTACATTTATCTCGAACATCATTCGAAAAAGCAAGGGCGGCTACTTAAATATTTCTGAGGTCCTGTCACTGTCATCGATCATGTTCAGAATGAAATCGAACGCGTTGCTGCTGACGATTATTACAACCGTTTCAGCGCTCGCGATCGGGCTGTTATCTCTTGCTTACATCTCGTATTACTCGTCAGAAAAGACCGCTGAACAAAATGTAGCGGCTGATTTTTCATTCATGAACGAGAAAGATGCCAAGTTATTTGAAAACAGTTTGAGTGAAAGCAACATCTCGTTTGTAAAAAAAGTCACCCCTGTCCTGCAAGCAAATGTTGACATTGCAAATATCATGGATGGAACTCCGAAAGAGATGCAGGGTGATCCTAGCAACATGCAGCTTGCTGTTGTTAGCGACAAAGATGTAAAAGGAGTCGATGTGGCGTCTGGAGAAGCCGTTTTCTCAGGATACACCGACTTGCTGAAAAAAATAATGGTTTTCAAGGACTCTGGTGTTATTAAAGTGAAAAGCAAGCATGAGACGGAACCATTAAAATATAAAGGATTAAGAGAAGAGTTTCTTGTGTCCTACACGTTTACAAGCGGGGGCATGCCTGCCGTCATTGTGGATGACAGCCTGTTTCAACAGCTGGATAAGGATAAAGACCCCCGCATTCAGCTGGCGCAATCTAGATTTATTGGCATCAATGTGAAACATAAAGATCAAATGGAAAAAGCGAATGAACTTTTTCAACAGGTAAACAAGAAAAACGAGCATTTATCAAGACTGGATACAAGCATTGCGCAAAAATCACTGTTTGGTATCGTGATGTTCATCGTTGGTTTCTTAGGGTTAACGTTCCTGATCACATCAGGATGTATCCTTTATTTTAAACAAATGGGAGAAAGTGAAGATGAAAAACCGAGCTATACAATTTTAAGAAAACTCGGCTTTACGCAAGGCGACCTGATAAAGGGGATACGCATTAAACAAATGTACAACTTCGGCATTCCGCTGGTTGTCGGCCTCTTCCACAGTTACTTTGCCGTCCAATCCGGCTGGTTCTTATTTGGATCAGAGGTGTGGACGCCTATGATTATGGTGATGGTATTATATACTGCGCTTTATTCCATTTTTGGTTTTCTGTCAGTTCTTTATTATAAGAAGGTCATTAAATCGTCGTTGTGAAACAGAAAAAGCTCCAGACATTCTGGAGCTTTTTGTTTATCGTTTTGGCGCCCGGTAACCGGCGGCTTTAGCCTCTTCAACTGAGCAAAACATTTCCGCCGGATCGGTTGTCCGGTCATAGTATGTACTGCCTGGCGTGTGGTAGATGCCGTTTTTGCTTCCTTTAATATTACAGCCTTCTGCTTTGTCAGCTGTTTTGGTTTCATCACTTTTATTCGTATTGCTTGAAGAACCTCCAGCGTCTTCATGAGAACTGGCAGTTTGGCTATTTGCCTCTTTTAATTGCTTTTCAAGCTTTGTTTTATCTTGTCGGAGTGTTTCATTTTCAGCCTTTACCGTTTTTGTATCTTCTTTGAGCTGCTTTTGATTTTCTTGAAGCTCTTTCAACTCAGTTTTTAATGATTTCTGAGTCTTTTTTAGTTCGCGATTTTCTGTTTCAAGCTTCTCAAGCTTGTCTTGATCTTCTGTATTGTCTTTTAATTTCTTTGCTTCAGAGCTGACAGATTTATATTCTTTTTCAAGTTCCTCATGCTCTTTTGTGAGACTTTTATATTCGGCGTTTAGCGCTGAATATTTTTTCTCAGCATTTGCTGCGGCAGCATCAGGTTCTGACAAGCCTGCCCCGGTGAAGAGCAGCACCAGGCCCCCTATCAAAAGCGGCCAAAAAAGTTTTTTAGAGAAACGTTTTTCTTTTTTTAAAACATATCTGGCGAGGTGATACAATCCGTAGCTAAGCGAAATGAGACATGCAAGAAAACCTAAGAATGCTAATACCATTTCCATATTATTACCCCTTTTTCTATTTATTTTACATTTTTCGAACCATATTTGTTAGATTTTTTCACGCTCATCAGTTGAAAAATGTGAGATAGACAGATAGAATGAATGTGCTATGATAACTGGATTCATACGGAGCCGTTTTAGGTTTCGTTTTTTTCATGAGCTTTTTTAGGGAAGAAAGGGGGATGAGTATGCCGCGTGCTCTTAAAATATTAGTTATTGGAATGTTTATCAATGTGACGGGTGCTTCTTTTTTATGGCCGCTGAATACGATTTATATCCATAACCATTTGGGAAAATCGTTAACAGTAGCCGGACTTGTCCTGATGCTGAATTCCGGCGCCAGTGTAGCTGGAAATTTATGCGGCGGTTTTTTGTTTGATAAAATTGGCGGCTTTAAATCGATTATGCTTGGGATTGCGATTACGTTAGCAAGCCTGATGGGCCTTGTCTTTTTTCATGATTGGCCGGCCTATATTGTGCTGCTGACGATTGTGGGCTTTGGCTCCGGTGTTGTTTTTCCGGCTAGCTACGCAATGGCAGGATCGGTATGGCCTGAAGGGGGAAGGAAGGCATTTAATGCGATATACGTCGCGCAAAACGCAGGTGTGGCCGTCGGTTCAGCGCTTGGCGGTGCCGTTGCATCTTTCTCGTTTTCATATGTATTTTTGGCGAATGCCGTATTGTATCTGGTCTTTTTCTTTATCGTATATTTCGGATTTCGAAATATTCAGACGGGAGATGCGTCCCAAACATCTGTGCTTGATTATGATGCTGTGAACAGCAAAGCAAAATTTGCCGCGCTCATCATTTTAAGCGGAGGCTATGTACTCGGATGGCTGGCTTATTCTCAGTGGTCCACCACAATTGCTTCGTACACACAAAGCATTGGAATCTCTCTTTCCTTATACAGTGTGCTCTGGACGGTTAACGGAATTCTCATTGTGCTTGGCCAGCCGCTTGTCGGTTTTGTGGTGAAAAAATGGGCCGAGTCGCTAAAAGCGCAAATGGTCATCGGCTTTATCATTTTTATTGTGTCTTTCAGCATGTTGCTGACAGCAAAGCAATTTCCAATGTTTCTGGCCGCGATGGTGATCCTGACGATCGGAGAAATGCTTGTATGGCCTGCAGTGCCGACGATTGCCAATCAGCTTGCCCCTAAAGGGAAAGAAGGCTTTTATCAAGGCTTTGTCAACAGTGCGGCGACAGGCGGCAGAATGATTGGCCCTCTGTTCGGAGGAGTGCTTGTCGACCATTACGGCATTAAGGCTCTTGTTTTATCTCTGTTGGTATTGCTGCTGATCAGTATTACCACAACGCTTTTATATGACAAACGGTTAAAATCAGCTAAAGAAACAAAAAAGCATGCATCAATCTCTTCATAAATAAAAGATCCCGCCGGATGAGCGGGATCTTTTTACATAATCGGAAGCACTTTAACGGCATCCTTTACATTTGAATATGTTTTTAGCGACGAAAAATTGGCATCCAGTTTATTCATTTTCATGGCCAATTCAGGCTTAATGCCGGTAATGATTAATTCGGTTCCGGTCAATTTCAGCAAATGGCTCAGCTTAAAAATTTGGTCGGCCGTTTGTTCGTTCACTTGGGCCAATCCAGATAAATCAATGATCAAATAATCATCTTTGGATGTTGATAAGATATTCGTCAATGTGCAAACGATGGAATTAAATCGCTCCTCTGTCAGGTTTCCGACTAGCGGAAGAGCCGAAATGCCATTGCGAATCGGGACAATAGGAGTTGAAAGTGCAGTAATTTCTGTGAGGGAATCCTCGAGAAGTTTTTCATACTCTTTTTGCTCGGTGATATCTTTCTGAATTCCGACAAAATACGTTTTGTCCTCTATTTCCATTGGATCAATATTTAATTCATTCCAGAACATCGTTCCGTCTTTTTTATAGTTTTGGATCTGAACGGTGACTGGCTCTTTATTTTGTAAAGCGGTTCTGATGTTGTCTACTTCAGCGGGGTTTGTGTGTTTCCCCTGTAAGAAGCGGCAGTTCTTTCCTAAAATTTCCTCGGCCTCATAGCCGGTGATTTGAACAAAGCCTTGATTGACGTAGACAATAGGATTATCTTCAAGTGCGGGATCTGTAATTACCACACCGACTCGCGCGTGATCAAGCGCTTTTTTGATGATTTCCAGCTGTTCTGGTATCCCAAATGATTGAAAACTAGCCATATAAATCCCCCTTAGGCCGTCAGCTTGCTATGCGAAAGCCTGATATTCCCCTTTTTTAAAATGAATTCTACAGTAACCCTAGCACAACACATGTTCTGATTCAAGCAAGCGCAGTTTGTTGTTTGTCATTAGGGCTTGTCCTCGTATACACTAAAAATAAGAACAGAATATGAACATATGAACGGAAAGGTTTTGACATGCTAAATAGGTAACTAGGTCAATGTCACTGGGTGAAAAATGAATCCAATGCATCAAGCTTACCGATCATGTGTTCACATATAATGGAAGAAACAAGCTTTTTTCAGATTTGCCGGTATGTAGATATCGAAAATCATCGGAATCGTTTAAGGGGGCTGGATGGCCTGAAGTCGCTTTACGAAATAAGGGCTTTAGGAAGGTGATGATGAAGATGCTGCATCAGGTACTTATTGCTTGTGTAATTGGAGGAATCATGGGGATTCTCGGTCACGTTAAAAAGAGAGGCAGGCTGGAGAAGCCCAGAATGACGAAGCGGTTTATCTACCTTGGATTTTTGGAAGATTGGTTTATCGGAATGACAGCTTCCATTTTACTCGTACTATCCGCTGACCCCGATTCAGGAATTCAACTTGTCATCTTATCCATTATCTCAGGCTACGGCGGTGAAGCTGTGCTCAGAAGTTTTGACTTTGTGAGAGAAATGAACAGCGGCGGCGAACCGGCCGAGTCCAAACGTCAAACCAAAA
Source organism: Bacillus sp. MD-5 (assembly GCF_002201875.1). NCBI lineage: Bacteria > Bacillati > Bacillota > Bacilli > Caryophanales > Bacillaceae > Bacillus > Bacillus sp. MD-5. The sequence goes on along the minus strand of NZ_CP021911.1, from coordinate 2,844,142 downwards.
CTCCACCCGAATAATTGTCCTCAATCTTCGCCCGTTCAGGGTACATTCCCATTGTATACAAACCTGCTTGCACTTATGAACAGAATTCTATAAAATACAGTTAGATTACGGTTGCGATAAGAACAATGAAGAGGAGCAGTAAGAAACAGATATTGTTGCAGAGAGTTGACGGCTGGTGAAAGTCAATCAAGTTTGTTTCCGAACTCACCTCAGAGTTGCAGCGGTGAAAAGCCGCTGACGCATAACTGCGTTAAAAGTATCAAGTGAGTGCGGTGTATGCCGCGCTAACGAGGGTGGTACCGCGGGAAAACGAAAGTCTCTCGTCCCTTTTAGGGATGAGGGAGTTTTTTTTAGTTTGGGAATATTCTGAATATAATCCTCTCCTTCCCGTCAATACTTGAACCATACACGCCGTATTCAATCAGAAGGAGGTTTTTACTTTGAGTTTTCAGCACAAAGAGATAGAAAAGAAATGGCAAACATATTGGCTTGAAAACAAAACATTTGCCACTCTTGATAATAATGAAAAACAAAAATTTTATGCGCTGGACATGTTCCCTTATCCGTCTGGAGCTGGGTTGCACGTCGGCCATCCTGAAGGATACACAGCAACGGATATTCTGTCCCGCATGAAGCGCATGCAGGGCTACGATGTCCTTCATCCAATGGGCTGGGACGCATTCGGCCTGCCGGCTGAACAATACGCGCTTGACACAGGGAACGACCCCGCTGTGTTTACGAAGCAGAATATTGATAATTTCCGCCGCCAAATTCAAGCGCTTGGCTTCTCATATGATTGGGATCGTGAAATCAATACGACTGACCCTGAATACTACAAATGGACGCAATGGATTTTCTTAAAGCTTTATGAAAAAGGCCTTGCTTACGTTGACGAAGTGCCTGTAAACTGGTGCCCTGCACTCGGTACGGTTCTTGCCAACGAAGAAGTCATTGACGGCAAGAGCGAACGCGGCGGCCATCCGGTAGAGAGACGCCCAATGAAGCAGTGGATGCTGAAAATCACAGCCTATGCGGACAGGCTCCTTGAAGACTTGGAAGAGCTCGATTGGCCGGAAAGCATTAAAGATATGCAGCGCAACTGGATCGGCCGTTCGGAAGGCGCTCACGTTCATTTTGCTATAGATGGACATGATGAATCCTTTACGGTGTTTACAACAAGACCAGATACACTGTTTGGCGCTACATACACTGTCCTTGCTCCGGAACACGCATTGGTGGAAAACATCACAACGGCTGAGCAAAAAGAAGCTGTTGAAGCTTATATCAAAGAAATTCAATCAAAGAGTGACCTTGAGCGTACGGATCTTGCAAAAACAAAGACAGGCGTATTCACAGGAGCGTATGCAATCAATCCTGTAAACGGAGAAAAACTGCCGATTTGGATTGCGGATTATGTGCTTGCATCATACGGAACAGGTGCTGTCATGGCTGTTCCTGGTCACGATGAGCGTGATTTTGAATTCGCCAACACATTCGGCCTTCCGGTGAAGGAAGTCGTAAAAGGCGGGAACATTGAGGAAGCAGCCTACACTGGCGACGGCGAGCATGTGAACTCTGATTTCCTGAACGGCCTTAACAAACAGGAAGCGATTGAGAAAATGATCGCTTGGCTGGAAGAAACGAAAAACGGCGAGAAGAAAGTGACGTACCGCCTTCGTGACTGGCTCTTCAGCCGCCAGCGTTATTGGGGCGAGCCGATTCCGGTCATTCACTGGGAAGACGGAACGTCAACAGCTGTCCCGGAAGAGGAGCTGCCGCTGATTTTGCCGAAAACGGATGAAATCAAACCGAGCGGAACGGGCGAATCACCGCTTGCGATCATTAAAGAGTGGGTGGAAGTCACAGACCCTGAGACAGGGAAAAAAGGAAGAAGAGAAACGAATACAATGCCGCAATGGGCGGGAAGCTGCTGGTATTTCTTGCGCTATATTGATCCGCACAATCCGGATCAGCTGGCATCACCAGAAAAATTGGAAAAATGGCTTCCGGTCGATATGTATATCGGTGGTGCAGAACATGCCGTGCTTCACCTTCTGTATGCACGCTTCTGGCATAAGTTCCTTTATGATATCGGCGTAGTGCCGACGAAAGAACCGTTCCAAAAGCTGTACAACCAAGGAATGATTCTCGGCGAAAACAACGAAAAAATGAGTAAATCTAAAGGGAACGTTGTCAATCCTGACGAAATCGTGGCCTCTCACGGTGCTGATACACTGAGATTGTACGAAATGTTCATGGGACCTCTTGATGCTTCAATCGCCTGGTCTGAATCAGGATTAGACGGCGCGCGCCGTTTCCTTGACCGTGTATGGCGCCTATTCGTTGAAGACAGCGGTGAGCTTAATAGCAAAATCGTTGAAGGCGCTGGTGAAACATTGGAGCGCGTGTATCATGAAACAGTCATGAAAGTCACAGACCATTATGAAGGCCTTCGTTTCAACACGGGTATTTCCCAGTTGATGGTCTTTATTAATGAAGCGTATAAAGCAACAGAACTGCCGAAAGAATATATGGAAGGCTTCGTGAAGCTACTTTCTCCTGTCGCGCCACACTTAGCGGAAGAGCTTTGGGAGAAGCTTGGCCATTCCGGCACAATTGCCTACGAAGCTTGGCCTGTATATGATGAAACAAAACTTGTGGATGATGAAGTTGAAATCGTTGTTCAGCTGAACGGAAAAGTAAAAGCGAAATTACAGGTTCCTGCCGATGCAACGAGAGAACAGCTGGAACAGCTTGCTCAAGCTGATGAAAAGGTCAAAGAGCAGCTTGAAGGCAAAACGATTCGGAAAATCATCGCGGTGCCTGGCAAGCTTGTCAATATTGTGGCAAACTAAGCCTAGAAAAAATCCCCTTTGCCAAAAGGGGATTTTTTTCATCAGTCTCAGAATAGCAATCGTTCAGCTGACTTTGATATACTGAACATGATCACTGTGAATAGGAGTGTTTTCTTTGGAAATAAAAGAAATCAGCACAGCCGCTTTGAAAGAAAAAATTGAGGCGGACGAAGAATTATATTTAATTGATGTCAGAGAAGATGAAGAGGTAGCGGAAGGCATGATTCCGCAAGCCGTTCATATTCGCATGGGGGATATTCCTGAAAAAATGGACACCCTTGATAAAGACAAAGAATACGTATTTATCTGCCGCTCAGGAATGCGCAGCATGAACGTCTGCAAGTACCTGGATGAGCAAGGCTTTAAAACAGTCAATGTTGAAGGCGGCATGATGGCCTGGGAAGGCGAAACAAAACCAAAAAACTAGGGGAGAGCGATCCCCTAGTTTTTATTTGTATTCCGGAAGCCAATCGCCGTGTGCTGCAAATAAATCGTCACACATGGAAATGATGTCCTTCATGGAAAGCTCCGCGCTTGTATGCGGATCAAGCATTGCAGCTTGGTAAACCGCTTCTTTTTTCCGTGTGACAGCCGCTTCGATTGTCATCAGCTGTGTATTAATATTCGTCCGGTTTAAGGCTGCAAGCTGCTCAGGCAGTTCTCCGGCGAAGCACGGTGTAATTTTTTTTCTGTCGGCGACGCATGTCACTTCAACAACCGCTTTTGAAGGAAGGTTGGTGATCAGTCCTGTGTTTAAGACGTTTCCTCCGAAGGTGAATGGCTCGTTTGTTTCCATTGCTTCTATAATTCTAGAACCATATTCCTTTGAGCGTTCGTGCGTAAGGTTTTTATTGTTGACGATGTCATCCCGCATTTTCTCCCAACTTTCAATCTGCTTGACGCACCTTCTCGGATATTCGTCGAGCGGGATTTGCAGCTCGCTGATCAGTTCAGGGTAATTCCGTTTAATAAAGTACGGGTGATACTCTGCGTTGTGTTCGGATGATTCTGTGACATAATAGCCGAACTTATCCATTAATTCAAACCGCACCATATCATGATGCTTTGTTTTTTGTTTTTCTTTCGCTCTCCTTTTGATTTCTGGATACAAATCCGCGCCGTCTTTTTTGACTTCCAAAAGCCAAGCCATATGATTGATGCCCGCAATGCGCTCCTCAATTCCGTCATGCTCCATTCCGAGAGCTTTACATAAATCCTTTGTGCATACTTGAACACTGTGGCAGAGCCCGATTGTTTTGATATTGGTATAGCGGAGCATGGCGCCTGTAAGAGAAGCCATAGGATTTGTATAGTTTAAAAACCACGCATCCGGGCACATTTCTTCCATATCTTTAGCGATATCAAATAAGACCGGGATGGTTCTGAGTGATCTGAAGATCCCGCCGATGCCGACTGTATCGGCGATCGTCTGGCGCAGCCCATACCGTTTAGGAATCTCGAAATCAATGACTGTGCTTGGTTTGTAACCTCCAACCTGAATCGCATTGATGACATAGCCTGCGTTTTGCAAGGCAAGTTTTCTGTCATCATAGCTGTTGATCGCCACACTCGGGTTATAGCGGTCTCTTAGATTTTCGAGCATGAGCTGGGATTCCTGCAGGCGTTTGGGATCAATGTCGTAAAGCGCGAACTCAAATCCGTTCAGTGCCTCTGTTAACAGGCAGTCTCCCAAAACATTTTTGGCGAAAATCGTGCTTCCTGCGCCGATAAATGTAATCTTTTTCATAATGCTTCCTCCTTTAGTGTTAACCCTTTACCGCTCCGGAAGACAGGCCGGCAATAAAGTATTTTTGCAGCGCCAAAAACAGAACAACCATTGGCAGCATTGCCATAAGCGCCGCTGCGGCAACTAAATGCAGGTTGTTGGCGTTTTCTCCGAAAAAACCTGCCATGGCTACTGTTAATGTCTGAACCTTTTGATCTTGTAAAAAGAAAATGGCAAATTGATAGTCGTTCCATATAAAAACACAAGAAATAATACAGATGGTTGCAGTGATCGGCTTCAGCAGAGGAAACACAATCGTAAAAAAGATTTTCAGCATCCCTGCGCCGTCAATTCTTGCGGCTTCTTCAAGCTCTTTTGGAATGGTCGATCGGATAAAGCCCGAATACAAGAATACGGTTAACGGCATGTAAGCCGCTGTATTGATCAAAATGGCGATGGCGTGTGTATTGACCATTCCGGCGTCCACGACCATTCGGTACAAAGGGACCATGGATGTTAACGGAGGGATGATCATAATGGAAATCAGCAAGGCAAAAACGGCTTTATTCAGTTTTGTTTCCCGCCGGGCAAGCGGGTAGGCGGCAAGTGAGCCGAATATAATTAATAACAAGGCAGAAAAACCTGTGATGATCATGGTGTTCATAAAAGAGTTTTCTAGCGAAGCACGCTCCCACGCCTCTGAAAAATTGTGAAAGGAGATGTCGGCTGGAAATATCCATTTCGAACTGTAGTCTCCTTTTGCTTTCAATGAAGTAGTCAGCAGAATATAAAAGGGAATAAAATGCGCACAGGCTACAATGGCGGCAAGAAGCGTAATGATCCGTGTGTTTTTTGAACGGGCGGCTCTCATGACATTTCCGTCTCCTTTCTTTTAAAGTACGCAAGCGCGCAAAAGCTGATGATCAAAATGACAAATGCCATAAATATGCCTTGTGTTGCAGCATAGCCGGCATCCTGTCGCTTGAAATACAAATCATACATAAACGTGGACATGGATTGTGACGCATTTCCGGGACCGCCCGCGGTGAGCGCAATGATGACGTCGAACAGCTTTAAGCCTCCGATAATGTTAATGACCATATTAATGGTAATGGAGGGCATTAACAGCGGCAGCGTGATGGTGAAAAACTGCTGGCCTTTTTTCGCGCCATCCATTTGTGCTGCTTCATAGTAATCTTTCGGAATGCTTTGCAGCCCGGCTAAGTAGACAACCATAGCGATCCCGACATATTGATAGGTGTTAATCATGACAATAATCCATGGATTGAGCGATGGACTGGCGAGCGCATTAATAGGGCTGATGCCGAAGACACCGAGCAAATCGTTGAGCGCGCCTCCGTTATAGGAGAAGAAAAAGTACCAAATGTAGCCCATAATGAGCGGGCTGATCATCACCGGCAAATAGACAATTGTTCTTGTTAGCGCTTTCGTTTTAATGCTTTGATTCAAGAGGAGAGCGTACAGAAGCCCGACCACATTTTGAAAAAAAGTGCTGCCAAGCCCATAAAGCAGGGTGTTTTTTAAGATGTGCCACGTGTCAGGGTCAGAAAACAGCCTTTCATATTGCGCGAATCCTACCCATTGGTAGACTTGTGAAAAGCCGTTCCAGTTTGTAAAGGTAATCAATGTGCCTTTCACAAACGGGTAAATCATAAAGACCAGAACGGAGAGCAAAGCAGGAATGTACATCCACCAAAGTGAGGACTGCTTTTTTGGCTTAACCTGTTTCACATGAACGTCCCTTGCGATCTCACTCATTGTTTTCAGCCCCCTGTGTTTCCGATTGCTCCCGGAGTCGTTTATATTCTCTTCCCAGCTTCTTCGAAATGTCTTGAGGCTCCAAAATGTCAGCCGTAAGCTCCTGTCCGACCGTGCCCAGGACATCCCACATTCCGTTTGGCAAGTATAAACGGTCGAAGTAAGGCTCAACTTTGACATTTTGATAATGCTCATAATCATTTGCGTAGAAAATATCAGCTTTCACATTGGTCAGCCCTGAAGGAAGCGATGTGGCCTCAGCCATTTGTTTGGCATTGGCCGGGCGGGCCATAAATGTGATAAATTCTTTTGCCTCTTCTAAGTGAGGCGAATCTTTCCATGCTGCAAGCGTGTAGCGTTCACCGCCAATCCATATTGGGTCATCACCGGGATGTATGGCAGGTGTCGGGATAATGCCGACCTTGACGTTCGGATTGATCTGGGCAACGTCTTGGCCGAGTGTGCCGCCTTGCATTGTAAAGGCGATTTTGTTTTGGGCCATTAATTCAATAAGCTGTGATTTTTTTGCCGTGACGGCGTCGATGTTTATCAATTTTTCTTTCTGCATTTGTTTGAGGATTTCTGATAAATAAGTGAATTTACTCCATTGAAAAGTGCCGTTGATGAGCTGTTTTTTTTCATTATGGGCAGGGTCTGTGATGAGAAGAGGTGTAGCGAATTGGTCGTAATATTGAGCGAATGAGCTTTTGTCATAGCCGGCAAACCAGAAGGGCACAATCTTTCCCTTACTCTTTTCTTTAATCGTTCTCAGCGCTTTGATAAAGTCATCCATGGTTTCCGGCGGGGCAATGCCATAACGGTCTAAAATATTACGGTTATACGCCAGCCCGTCTTTTGCCTGATTGATCGGATAGGCATACACCTTTCCGCTTTTATTTTTGAGGATGCTGTTTAAATTGGGATCGAGATCTTGAGTCCATTCCATCTTCCGGAGATCCGCTGTATATTCTCCGTACCTGATTTTCCCCCAGCCATGTGTATCGAATAGATCAGGCAAATCATTGGCCGCCATTCTGACACGCATGATATTTTCATAGTCATTGCCTGGGAAATGAAGGCTGACATGAATGTCACTGTGTTCCTTTTCGAATGCTGCCGCCAGTTTTCTGAACGTATCTCTTTCACTGTCGGTTGACATTGTGGAATAAATGGTTAACGTCTTTTTTGCGGTATCTGCTGAGCTTTTCTCTGCTGAGCATCCGGGCAGAATAAGCAGAATAAGAGAGAGAAATAAAACAAAAGTGTGTTTCATCTTTTCCTCCTTATCATCGTGATGAATATTTGCTTATGTCACCTCCTTAGCTGTACATCCGCAGCTTTGTCTTACGATTAATGTTGTGGGCAGGGTGACATGGTGGGGAAGGGTTCGTCCCTTAAGACGGTCAAGCAGCAGTTTTACGCCTGTCCGGCCCATTTCCTCTGTGTATACCTTCACCGTCGTTAAAGGCGTGCTGGCAAATTCAGCTTCCTCAATCCCGTTAAAGCTTACGATTGCAGTATCCCGCGGCACTTGCAGCCCGGCTTCCTGAAGCGCTTTTAATGCACCGATCGCCATGGAATCGCTGGCAATAAAGAATGCTTCAGGCAGATGGCCTTGAGCGATTGCTTTTTTCATCAGGCGATAGCCCTCACGCATGCTGTATTCTCCAATCAGCACATGCTCAGGCTGGGGGGCGGCTGACTCCAAAAAAGCGGTGAGGCGTTTGTCTTCAATGGTTCTGCGAATGCTTTGGCCGTCCTTGAGCGTATGCTCTTTTTCCTGTCCGCCAATGTAGCCTAACCGTTTGTAGCCTAAGTCGAAAAGGTGATCAATCGCCTGGCGTGAAGCCGATTCAAAATCGATGCTAATCGAATCGTATGTTTGCGGATCAGGAGAATGATTGATGAATACGGCATGTTCCAGCTTTCCGCTAATATGCTTAACCGCTTCATCATGAACACGGCCGATGACAATGACACCATCCAATTCCCGAAAGATATGTTCCTGAAAGGAGCCGAGATGAATCGAGTTTGTAATAAAAATTTCCTGTTCAAAGCATTCCTTTTCAATGCCTTTGCGAATGGAAGAAAAATAAGGGTCCTGCCTTTCCTGATCAGGGGACAGACAGCTCAGCACGCCGATCAGCGGCTGGGCCCGCGGTTTTTGCCCACGGGCTTTTCGGCGTTTGGCAACGGTTTGATAACCAAGCTCTTCAGCGATATTGATGACTCTTTGTCTCGTTTCGCCCGCAACAGAAAGCGACTCATCTTCATTTAAAATTCTGGAAACAGTTGCACTGGAAACATTAGCTTTCAAAGCGATATCTTTAATACGAACCATGGAAATCCCTCTCATCTATTTAGTAAAATATTAACTCACCTGTTTTTGATAAATTGATACTATCATATAAAAGTAAGCGGTTACAATGATTATTTTCGGAATATTTCGTTATATTTACTAAATATTTAGTAAAAGATGTGATTTGTTTTGGAAAAATAAAGGGGAACCCAGATCTGTCTCGTAAATGTGAAGTAAGCGAATAAGGAAGGGTGATGGGATGAGAGCTGAAAGAAGAGAGCAACTGTTTCGATTGCTTGGTGATTTGCCTGACCGGGGGCCAATAAGTGTTGAGACATTACGTATTGAAGAAAGAGGAGAAAATATCGTTGAAACGCTCCTGCTCGATTTAAATGGACTTGAAAAGGTGCCCGCTTATTTTGTGAAGCCGAGGATAACAGAAGGAGCTTGCCCAGCCGTATTGTTTCAGCATTCACATGGGGGCCGGTATGACAGGGGGAAAAGTGAACTGATTGAGGGAGCGGATTATTTGAAAACGCCTTCTTTTTCTGATGAGCTTACTTCTCTCGGATACGGCGTGCTTGCGATTGATCATTGGGGATTTGGAGATCGGCGGGGAAAAGCGGAAAGCGAGATTTTTAAAGAAATGCTTCTGACCGGAAAAGTGATGTGGGGGATGATGATTTATGACAGTTTAAGAGCGTTAGATTATATGCAGTCACGCTCTGATATTCAGCCTGACAGGATCGGTACCATCGGCATGTCTATGGGAGGGTTGATGGCGTGGTGGACAGCGGCGCTCGATGACCGGATTAAGGTGTGTGTTGATTTGTGCAGCCAGGTAGATCATCACGTGCTGATCAAAACACAGAATCTTGACAGGCACGGCTTTTATTATTACGTCCCATCGCTTGCAAAGCATTTTTCCGCATCGGAGATCCAAAGCCTGATCGCGCCGCGCCCGCACCTTAGTCTTGTTGGAATACACGATCGGTTAACGCCGGCCGAGGGCGTGGACAAAATCGAAAAAGAACTGGCAGATGTCTATGCTGGACAGGGAGCTTCTGATTGCTACCGGGTGGTCCGTTCTGCTTCAGGACATTTCGAAACAGCAGTCATGAGGCATAAAGCAGTCCGTTTTTTGCAAACATGGCTGTGACGGTTACAGGAAACAGGCGGAAAGGCGCAGAATTGAAGCGAGGGAAGTGGAACCAATGGAATGACAAGACATAATGGATTGGGCTTTCCGGCGGCATCTCAATCCATTCAGCTGGTATATTCGACCCCTTTTTTTATTAGTATTGGTTTATGCTGCGTATAAGCGCAGCTGGAAAGGAGTCATCGTCACTTTTGTATTGATGATGAGCAGTATGGTCTGGTTTCCGGAACCTGAGAAGATTGATCTGCAAATGAAAAAAGTGCTGGAATTCGAGCAAATGCTTTTAAGCAGTCCGGTCTCGGCTGTTTTAACAATTGCTTTCATGCTGGTTTTTCTCGGTTTTATTTTGGCTGCTTTCTGGAAGCGGTCACTTGTATTTGGTTTAATCCTATTGAATGTGACACTTGTTGGGAAGGTGGTCCTGTCCTTATTATTCACAGGTGAGAATGGTTGGGCACCGTTAGGCAATACGATTTTTGGGCTGATGATGGTCAATGGAATCGGCCTGTTCATCAAGTATCGAATTCAAAAAAAACGCAGAGGAATAGACATCTAAGGCTAGGACCGTTTTACTGTAAAACGGTCTTTTTTGCTCGTTTCAGGTCCGGCCCCACAATTCCTATATTGACAGAATCGTATGTGAATAATAATATTCTAATTGTTAACTTTAATTTATAAATGGTTAACATTTAGAATAGGATGTGATATACGTTCTTTAGTTATCAGTGAAAGGGCGAGGAAACATGCAAGAAGAAACATTTTATAGTGTCAGAATGAGAGCTTCTATGAATGGATCTCATGAAGACGGCGGAAAGCATATATCCGGCGGAGAACGGCTTATTCCTTTCCATGAGATGAAGCGTACAGTCAATGCCTTATTGGAAAAAGGGTTATCCCATTCAAGAGGAAAGCCTGATTTTATGCAAATTCAATTTGAAGAGGTTCATGAACCGATAAAAACCATTCAGCCATTGCCTGTTCATACGAATGAAGTGAGCTCCCCGGAAGAAGGACAAAAGCTCGCCCGATTGTTATTGGAAAAAGCAGGCGTTTCACGAGACGTGATTGACAAAGCATATGAACAAATGCCTGAATGGTCTGATGTCAGGGGAGCGGTGCTGTTTGATATTCACTCAGGCAGGCGAATGGATCAAACAAAAGAAAAAGGCGTGCGGGTCTCCAGGATGGACTGGCCGGACGCTAATTTTGAAAAATGGGCGCTTTACAGTCACGTGCCGGCACATTCAAGAATAAAAGAGGCCCTTGCGCTTGCTTCAAAGGTAAGCTGGCACCCGGCAGCCATTGCAGAATTATGCTGGTCAGATGATCCGGATTACATAACAGGCTATGTTGCGGGGAAAAAACTGGGCTATCAGCGTATTACAGCAATGAAAGAATATGGAGCTGAAGCGGGCTGCCGAGTCTTTTTTATTGATGGCTCCAAAGATGTAACCACATACATACATGATCTGGAGAAACAGCCTATTTTAATAGAGTGGGAGGAAGATTATGACTCATGATTTGATAGAAAAAAGTAAAAAACATCTCTGGCTGCCATTTACCCAAATGAAAGATTATGATGAAAACCCCTTAATCATCGAAAGCGGCAAGGGAATCAAAGTCAAAGACATAAACGGCAAGGAATACTATGACGGTTTTTCTTCAGTTTGGCTAAATGTCCACGGGCATCGTAAAAAGGAATTAGATGACGCCATAAAAAAGCAGCTCGGAAAAATCGCGCACTCCACGTTATTAGGCATGACCAACGTTCCTGCAACCCAGCTTGCTGAAGCATTAATCAACATCAGCCCAAAAAAGCTTACGCGGGTCTTTTATTCAGACAGCGGTGCAGAAGCGATGGAAATAGCCTTAAAAATGGCGTTTCAGTATTGGAAGAACATCGGGAAGCCCAAGAAACAAAAATTTATCGCCATGAAAAACGGGTATCACGGTGATACGATTGGCGCCGTCAGTGTCGGTTCAATTGAACTGTTCCACCACGTATACGGCCCGTTGATGTTCGAGAGTTACAAGGCTCCGATTCCTTATGTGTATCGCTCTGAAAGCGGTGATCCTGATGAGTGCCGTGATCAGTGCCTTCGAGAGCTTGAACAGCTGCTTAAGGAACATCACGAGGAAATTGCCGCGCTTTCCATTGAATCAATGGTACAAGGGGCTTCCGGTATGATCGTGATGCCGGAAGGATATTTGGCAGGGGTGCGAGAGCTGTGTACAACATACGATGTCTTAATGATCGTTGATGAAGTTGCTACAGGCTTTGGCCGTACAGGAAAAATGTTTGCGTGCGAGCACGAGAATGTCCAGCCTGATCTGATGGCTGCAGGTAAAGGCATTACAGGAGGCTATTTGCCAATTGCTGTTACGTTTGCCACGGAAGACATCTATAAGGCATTCTATGATGATTATGAAAACCTAAAAACCTTTTTCCATGGCCATTCCTATACAGGCAATCAGCTTGGATGTGCGGTTGCGCTTGAAAATCTGGCATTATTTGAATCTGAAAACATTGTGGAACAAGTAGCGAAAAAAAGTGAAAAGCTTCATTTCCTTCTTCAAGATCTGCTTGCTCTTCCTCACGTGGGAGATATTCGGCAGCTTGGCTTTATGTGCGGTGCAGAGCTTGTTCAGTCGAAGGATACCAAAGAGCCTTATCCGGCTGATCGGCGGGTTGGATACAAAGTTTCCTTAAAAATGCGAGAGCTGGGAATGCTGACAAGGCCGCTTGGGGACGTGATTGCATTTCTGCCTCCTCTCGCCAGTACAGTTGAGGATCTCGAGGAAATGGTTGCCATTATGAAACAAGCGATCCATGAGGTTACGAGCCTTGAAGATTGATTCATGGCTGAACGAGCGGTTAGACAGAATGAAGGAAGCCGGCGTACATCGTAACCTGCGGTCAATGGATGGAGCTCCGGTTCCGGAGAGGAACATTGATGGCAAGAATCAAACGGTCTGGTCCTCAAACAATTATTTAGGACTCGCAAGCGATAGACGTTTGATCGATGCAGCCCAAACAGCATTGCAGCAATTTGGGACAGGAAGCAGCGGCTCACGTTTAACGACGGGTAATTCGATCTGGCATGAAAAGCTAGAAAAGAAGATTGCCTGCTTTAAACGGACAGAAGCGGCGCTATTGTTTTCGAGCGGTTATTTGGCCAATGTCGGTGTCCTTTCATCTTTGCCAGAAAAGGAAGATGTCATTTTAAGTGACCAGCTCAATCATGCAAGTCTGATCGATGGCTGCCGACTTTCTAAGGCTGATACAGTTGTTTATCGGCATATTGATATGAATGATCTTGAAAACAAGCTGAATGAAACGCAGCGTTATCAGCGCCGTTTTATCGTAACAGACGGAGTATTCAGCATGGATGGCACGATTGCTCCTCTTGACCAGATCATCTCGCTTGCGAAACGCTATCATGCCTTCGTGGTCGTTGATGATGCCCACGCAACAGGAGTTTTGGGTGATTCAGGGCGAGGAACGAGTGAATATTTTGGTGTTTGTCCCGACATTGTCATCGGCACCTTAAGCAAGGCTGTTGGCGTGGAAGGAGGTTTTGCGGCAGGATCAGCGGTCTCCATCGACTTTTTTCTGAACCATGCCAGAACATTTATCTTTCAAACCGCTATTCCGCCAGCCAGCTGTGCGGCTGCTCACGAGGCTTTCAACATAATTGAAGCCAGCAGGGAAAAACGGCAGCTTTTATTTTCTTATATCAGCATGATCAGAACCAGTCTGAAGAATATGGGTTATGCCGTGAAAGGAGATCACACGCCGATTATTCCTGTGGTCATCGGCGATGCCCATAAAACGGTCATATTTTCTGAAAAGCTGCAGGGCAAGGGAATTTATGCTCCTGCCATTCGGCCGCCGACCGTTGCGCCAGGTGAAAGCCGGATTCGAATCACAATCACGTCGGATCACAGTACGGGTGATATTGATCATTTGCTGCAAACATTTCATTCAATCGGAAAGGAGCTGCACATCATTTGAGGGGTTTTTTTGTGACAGGAACAGATACAGAAGTGGGGAAAACGGTTATATCCAGCGGAATCGCCGCATTATTGCGAGAACATAACAAAGATGTTGGGGTGTATAAACCATTTTTAAGCGGTATATCACGCCATCATCCAGATAGTGATACAAGTCTGCTGAAAGACATGTCGCAGACCGGTCTCTCTCATGAAGACATTACGCCTTTTGCCTTCAAAGCGCCCCTTGCACCATACGTTGCAGGGAAACTCGAGGGAAAGACTGTCACCATGGAAGAGGTTTTAAGCCATTGGGAGCGGATTAAAGAAAAACATGAATGCTTCATCGTAGAAGGTGCGGGCGGTATTTCTGTGCCATTGGGAGAGGATTATTTGGTCAGTCATGTCATAAAAGCGTTACAGCTTCCCATGATTATTGTGGCGCGTCCAAACCTTGGAACCATTAATCATACCTTTTTAACTGTCAAATATGCAGAAAGCATGGGACTTCCAATCGCCGGAATTATCATCAATGGAATCAGTGATTCTCCCGATCAAGATGAAAAAACCAATCCTGAGATGATTGAACGCTTATGCGGTGTGCCGGTTTTAGGGATTACGCCAAAGCTTGCCAACGTGACGAAAGAAACGGTTCTACATATGGTAAAAGACCATATCAATCTATCATTACTGATGAATCAAGTGGGGGTATGAGAATGAATCAATGGATGGAACTCGCAGACCGGGTGCTGACTGGAGCAGAAGTGACAGACGAAGAGGCGCTTTCAATATTAAATTGTCCGGATGAAGATATTTTGCTATTAATGCACGGGGCTTTTCACATCAGAAAACACTTTTACGGAAAAAAAGTAAAGCTCAATATGATTATGAATGCGAAATCAGGGCTCTGCCCGGAAAACTGCGGCTATTGTTCACAGTCTGCCATTTCGAAAGCGCCAATTGAGTCTTACCGGATGGTGAATAAGGAAACGCTGCTTGAAGGCGCAAAGCGGGCGCACGATCTGAATATCGGCACATATTGTATCGTGGCAAGCGGCAGAGGGCCGTCCAACAGAGAAGTAGATCAGGTCGTAGATGCGGTACAGGAAATTAAAGAGACGTATGGATTGAAGGTTTGTGCATGCCTCGGACTGTTAAAGCCAGAGCAGGCGAAGCGGCTCAAAGATGCAGGAGTAGACCGTTATAATCATAATTTGAATACCTCGCAGAGAAACCATTCAAACATCACGACCTCACATACATACGATGACAGAGTCAATACGGTTGAAATCGCCAAAGAATCGGGACTGTCTCCGTGTTCAGGCGCCATTATCGGAATGAAGGAGACAAAACAGGATGTCATTGACATCGCCAAAAGCTTAAAGGCTCTTGACGCGGATTCCATTCCGGTGAATTTTTTGCATGCGATTGATGGCACGCCATTAGAAGGCGTCAACGAATTAAACCCGCTGTATTGTTTAAAAGTGCTGGCGCTGTTCCGTTTTATTAATCCATCAAAAGAAATTCGCATTTCCGGAGGAAGAGAGGTCAATCTCCGCTCATTGCAGCCATTAGGGCTTTACGCCGCAAACTCCATTTTTGTCGGAGACTACTTAACAACTGCCGGGCAAGAGGAGACAGAGGATCATAAAATGCTGAGTGATTTAGGCTTTGAAGTTGAATCAGTCGAAGAAATGAAGGCCAGTTTAAGCGCGAAAAGCTGAAAGAATCAATAAAAGCAATCGGTGTGATGTCGATTGCTTTTATTTTTGAACAGAAAGGAGAAGGTCACATGACAATTGCATCTTTACATGCATCTTCTGAGTTTTTGAAAAATCCATATCCTTTTTACGACACATTGCGAGCTGTTCATCCTATATATAAAGGGAGTTTCTTTAAATATCCGGGCTGGTATGTCACGGGATATGAAGAAACGGCAGCTATTTTGAAAGATGCGAGATTCAAAGTCCGCACACCGCTGCCTGAAAGATCAGCCAAATATCAGGACCTTACACATGTGCAAAATCAAATGATGCTGTTTCAGAATCAGCCTGATCATCGACGATTGCGGACGCTTGCCAGCGGAGCGTTTGCGCCGCGAACAACAGAGTGTTATCAGCCGTACATCATTGAAGCTGTTCACCAGTTGCTCGATCAGGTGCAAGGTGAAAAAAAGATGGAGGTCATTTCGGACTTTGCTTTTCCTTTAGCAAGCTTCGTCATCGCTAACATTATAGGTGTGCCGGAGGAAGATCGGGAGCAATTAAAGGAATGGGCTGCGAGTCTCATTCAAACGATTGATTTTACCCGGTCAAGAAAGGGATTAACAGAGGGCAATCATATTGCTGTACAGGCTATGGCATATTTCAGAGAGCTGATTCAAAAGAGAAAACACCACCCTCAACAGGATATGATCAGCATGCTCTTGAAGGGAGAAGAAAAGGATAAGCTGACGGAAGAGGAAGCAGCATCTACGTGCATATTGCTGGCGATCGCCGGACATGAGACAACGGTCAATCTCATCAGCAATTCAGTCCTTTGTCTGCTGCAGCACCCAGAACAGCTTTTGAAACTGAGAGAAAATCCAGATCTTATTGGTACAGCAGTCGAGGAATCTCTGCGATATGAAAGCCCCACGCAAATGACAGCCAGAGTTGCGGCAGAGGATATTGACATCAGCGGGGTGACAATCCGTCAAGGAGAACAAGTCTATCTTTTGTTAGGGGCGGCTAATCGAGATCCAAGCATATTCACACGCCCCGATGTCTTCGATATTACGAGAAGCCCTAATCCGCATCTTTCATTCGGACATGGCCATCATGTTTGCTTAGGGTCCTCGTTGGCACGATTAGAAGCGCAAATTGCGATTAACACCCTTCTGCAGCGAATGCCCAGCCTGAAGCTCGCAGATTCTGAATGGCGATATCGGCCGCTTTTTGGATTTCGGGCGCTTGAAGAGCTGCGGGTGATTTTTGAATAAACCAAAGCATGTGAGTGCCAAAAAAAGTGTCAGCCCCGCCGAAAATGGGCAATCTATAAAAAAGGGGAGTGAACACAGTGAAAAAAGTGCTGATTGCCGGCGGAAATGGTGTGATAGGGAGACTGCTTGCTGAAGGGCTTATTTCAGATTATGAAGTGACAGTGCTTGATAAAGACCATTTCGATGGCACAGCCTCTTTCATTCAGGCTGACGCCGCAAATTACGAGGATCTCTTGAAGAAGATTCCGAAAGATACCGATGTGATCTTAAATTTACTGGCTGTCAAAATTAAATACGATGTCATGGACATCGCTGAGTTTGAAAAAATGACGGATGTTTTCTATAGGGCAAGCTATTATCTGTGCCGCGCGGCAGCAGAGCTCGGCATTCAAAAGCTCGTGTTCGCCAGCAGCAATCATGTCACAGATGTATACGAAAAAGACGGGCACTCGCTCTTAGGACGGGAAATCACAACAAGCGATTATCCGCTGTCAAAAAACTTGTACGGTGTATTAAAGCTGACGTCTGAACAGATCGGCCATTTGTTTTATTTGGAAAAAAAGCTTTCAGTGATCAACCTTCGAATCGGAACAGTCGTCACAGATGAAATGGATACGCTGCATGAAAAAGAACGGACGAAAAAGACACTGCTTTCTCACCCTGATCTGCTGTCAATTTTTAAAGCCGCCATTGAAACCAATATCCGGTACGGCACTTATTACGCCGTCTCTGATAATCCGGGCCGGCCATGGTCCATTGAATCTGCTGTCAATGAACTTGGTTTTTCGCCACAAATCAATACGGCCGAGCTTCTGAGCGAGGAGGAAAACGGAGCATAATCATTTTCTAAGATTATGCTCTTTTTCTTTTGTCATTGGCTTTCATGTGCGGGATTCCCCACCCGGTCTGGGGCTCTGTTCAAATGATTATAGACATGGCAATTACTGATTTGCTACATTTTAGACACGATATCGTCACATGCTGCAGCTTGTTTAGGAAAGAATGATAACGCTTACAAAAGAGAGGTGGGAGCTATCGCACATTCACTGAAAAGTCGCTTGTTTGATATGTTGATTTACGGGTTTTTGCTGATGTTCGCTTTAATATGCGTACTGCCGTTCATTCATGTCATCGCAGCATCCTTCGCCACAGTAGAAGAAGTTGTGTCGAAAACATTTATTTTAATACCGACCACTTTTTCGCTAGATGCTTATCGCTACATTTTTTCAACAGATATTATTTATAAGAGTTTGCTTGTTTCTGTGTTTGTGACAGTGATAGGTACTGCAGTCAGCATGTTTTTATCTTCACTGATGGCTTACGGGTTATCCCGCCGTGAATTAATCGGACGGCAGCCGCTCATGTTTCTTGTTGTATTTACGATGCTGTTCAGCGGCGGCATGATTCCGACTTTTCTTGTGGTCAAATCGCTTGGATTGCTCGATTCTTACTGGGCGCTCATTTTGCCGACAGCCATTAATGCTTTCAACCTGATCATTCTGAAAAACTTCTTTCAAAATATCCCGGCAAGCCTGGAAGAGTCCGCGAAAATCGATGGGTGCAATGACCTGGGCATTTTCTTTAAAATCGTGCTGCCGCTGTCTCTGCCTGCGATCGCAACGATTTCATTGTTTTATGCGGTCACGTATTGGAACACGTATATGACAGCGATTTTGTACTTAAATGATTCAGCAAAATGGCCGATTCAGGTGCTTCTGCGCCAAATCGTCATTGTATCAAGCGGCATGCAGGGGGATATGTCAGAGATGGGTTCGGGCAGCCCGCCGCCTGAGCAAACGATTAAAATGGCGGTCATAGTGGTGGCGACCATCCCGGTTCTGCTTGTCTATCCGTTTATACAAAAGCATTTTGCAAAAGGAGCTTTACTGGGATCTGTTAAAGGATAAAAAATATGAAACGGAGGGGTACGATGGGAAACAAATGGAGGGTGCTTTTCATGGTGCTTGTACTGGCACTCGGCGGAGTGCTGGCGGGCTGTAAAGGGGCTGAACAGTCTGCGGCTGAAGGCAAGGCTGACTCGGATTCAAAGGTAAAGCTGTCTTGGATGGCGATTTTGTATCACCAGCAGCCGCCGAAAGACAGGGCGATTAAAGAAATTGAAAAGCTGACAAATACAGAACTCGACATCACCTGGGTTCCAGACGCGGTGAAAGAAGACAGGCTGAATGCGGCGCTTGCAGCCGGCAATCTTCCGCAAATCGTGACCATCCAGGATATTAAAAATTCGTCAGTCATGAATGCCTTCCGGTCAGGAATGTTCTGGGAAATCGGCGATTATATCAAGGATTATCCTAACTTAAACAAAATGAACAAACTCATTAATAAAAACGTAACCATCGATGGCAAGCTCTACGGGATATACAGAGAGCGTCCGCTTTCAAGACAGGGGATCGTCATTCGGAAGGACTGGCTGGACAATTTGAATTTGAAAACGCCGGAAACGCTAGATGAGCTTTATGAAGTGGCCAAAGCATTTACGGAGGACGACCCGGACAAGGATGGGAAAGATGATACGTTCGGGCTGGCAGACCGTAATGACCTGATTTACGGCGCGTTTAAAACGATTGGCTCGTATGAAGGCATGCCGACAGATTGGAAGGAATCAGGCGGCAAATTCACTCCTGATTTCATGACACAGGAATATAAAGACACGATGAACTATATGAAAAAGCTGCGTGATAAGGGGTATATGAATAAGGATTTTCCCGTCACAAGCAAAACCCAGCAGCAGGAGCTTTTTTCTCAAGGAAAAGCCGGCATTTATATTGGCAATATGGTAGATGCCGTCAATCTGCGCGACCATGCTTCTGATAAATCGATGAAGCTTGAGATCATCAACCGCATAAAAGGCTCAGATGGGAAAGAGCGGGTATGGGCATCAGGAGGCCATAACGGCGTGTTTGCTTTCCCGAAAACGAGTGTGAAAACGGAAGCTGAGCTTAAACGGATCTTGGCGTTTTTTGACCGAATTGCCGAAGAAGACGTCTATAGCCTGATGACTTATGGCATCGACGGCGTGCACTACAACAAAGGAGAGGACAAAACGTTCACACGCAAAGAAAGCCAGGTAAAAGACTGGCAGACTGATATTCAGCCGCTGTCCGCCTTAATAGCCATTGATAAAGCCTACTTAAAAAATACTGGAGATCCGCTTCGGACGGCGTATGAGGAGCTGACTGAGGACAATGAAAAGATCATCGTCTCAAATCCTGCTGAAAGCCTGTATTCCGCGGCGGAGTCGGAACGGGGGGACGAACTGAAGAAAATCATTGATGATGCGACCTATAAATATATGATTGGCGACATCACAGAAAGCCAGTTCGATAAAGAAGTAGAAAAATGGGAGTCAAGCGGAGGAAAACAAATTATTCAGGAATACGAAGAAGCGTTTAAACAAACAAAATAACACTGGAAAAACCCAAAACCGCTTGCGTGTTTTGGGTTTTTTACATGCTTTTTTTTTGCTGGCGGTAGTTTCCCGGTGTAATCCCCTCCAGCTTTTTAAATGACCTGATAAAATTTTGCGAGTTTTTATATTTTAGTTTTTCCGCAATGTCTTTGACCGCCATGTCGGTTTCGGCAAGCCAGCTTTTCGCCATATGATGTCGGTAGCTTGAGACATACTCGCTGAATGAAATACCCATTTCTTTTTTGAAAATGCTGCTTAAATAGTTTGGGTTGTAATGGAGCCTGCGTGCGATTTCATCCAGTGTCAACTCAGATTCAAACTCATGGTGGATGATATGAATGATGTTGTCGGAAATATTTTTGTACTGGGCATCCGCGCGGGCGTTCACTTTGTCTGTCATCGGGTCAATAAACTCATTTTTGAGCCAGTTTTCGGTATCCTCGAACGTTTTCAGCTCGAAAATCTGGTCATACAGCATTTTGTTTTCTTCAAGCTCAAACAATTCGATCCCGAGCACATGCATCAGCTCAATCACATGGTTCAAAAAGCGCGCGATGGCGATCTGAAATTGGTACGGGTTAGTGTTCTGGGTGAAAATGGCTTGCAAAATCGCGTGCAGGCATTTGTCCGCTTTCTCCTTGTCTCCTGCTTTGACAGCATCGAACAGCTCATGCTGAAGCTGCTTGGGAAAATGGGTTTTGAAGGTTTTTTTCTGGTCTAAGTCTTCATAAAAGATAATCGATTTGTTTTCTGCTTTAAGCCGGTATTTCAACGCCTCCGAACCTTCAGCGTAGGCTGTTTTCGCCTTTGTCAGCGCATCAAACGGCTGGCTGATTCCGATGCTGACAGACAGATGCAGCTCAGCTTCCGCTTTTTCCTGAATCATCCTTGCAGTCTCATTCAACTCGGCCATGAATTCCTCCTTTGTCCCGCTTTGATTGATCAAAATCGTTGCCTGCTGTTTGTCCACCACGGCGGGGGCAAGATGTTTGTCCGTCGGGATGCTGCGCTCAATCAGGCTGTTGACGGCAAACAAAAGCAGATCCATATCTTTTTTCTCGTAAGGTGTATGATTCAGTGTGTCAATTTGGAGCACAAGCAGGGCAAGGTGCCGCCAATTTTGCTTTAAGCCGAGGCTTTCAAAGCGGTTATTAACCTCCTCATCCGTCAGTTTTCCGAGCATAAGCCTGACCATAAAATATTGCTGCAGGTGAGTGGCTTGCTGCTTCATCGTTTCTTCAAGGTCATCATTTCTGTCCTTCAGCTGCTTAAAGCTCTGTTCAATTAACTCAAATTCATTTTGAGGCGGCTGTTTTTCTTGTATGGCACCATGCCTTGCGAATGATTCGTAAAGCACCCTGATCGGCTTGTAAAAATGGCGGGAACCCAGCCAAGAAAACAGTAATGAAAGCGTTAACAAAATAAGGCATACTGTAAAAGTGATCCAGCCGATTGACTTGGCTTCTTTTTTTAGCTCAGGCAGGGAAACGAGAGAAAAATAAGTCCACGTGTTATAATCGGATTTTTGATAGGTGACTTTATACTGAATCCGGTCAATAACTGTTTCAAACTGACCGCTATTAGCGGTTTGCGCCAGCATTTTTTGGACAAAACCGTCGTTATGAAGAGATTCTCCGACGTCAGACATATTGTTATGCAGGATGATGCGGCCTTTTTCATCCATGATAAACAGGTTGTTGGCGTTAGAATAGTCGGGCATATTTTTGACAAGCGAACAGCTCGGGATGCTTGCGGCGGCTAATCCTTTTGTATTTGTGCTGTTCAAAGGCAGCTGCTTAATTAAATTGATATTGTAACGGCAGTTTTCTGATGTGCCTTCTTTTGTGGAAATCAAATGATTGTTTTCCTCAAGTGTCCAATATGAGCGGCTCGCTTTGTGTTTCGTGTATGCTGAGGCTGCTTCATGAAGAGTGTCTGTGTTTAAGCGGTACAAACCGGAATTGTTCATATACCATTTTTTCGTTAAACTGACTAACGTCAGATTGGACAGGTCGGTATCAAAGCTTTGCAGATAATTGAGCTCTTGGTTCACTTGGTTATAGATTTGAAATTGGTCAGAGTGCAAAGACTCGGACAATGTGCGAAGGAGAGGCGGCGAACTCACATAGTGGGTCAAAGAGTGATCAACGGTTTTCAAGATATGCTCGATGCTTTGCTGGGTCTGCTGGAGTGTGTCGAATTTTTCCTCCGAAACGTTGGAAATAGCCGTTTTCTGAGAGTGCTCGTACGAAAACAATCCGACCAAAATAACCGGAATGGTGCTGAGCAGGCAGAAAAACGTGATCAGCTTGTAGTAAAACTTGTATTGGCTTCTTTTCATAAAACCCCCCATTTCCTAAATCCACTTCACTTTAATACAATTAATCCAAAGATTGATAGATATTGTCAATAATCATTTTCTAATATCGGTGTCTTTATTTCAGGTGGAACTGCTGAACCATTGATCATAAAGGGATAAAACAGGATGTGATCATATGATTGTAGACGGACTTTTGCCTGCTGAGCTACAGTGAATGCAAGAACCTGTGAAAGGAGGCTTGAAAAAAATGAAAACAGCAGAAGCGCAAGCGCCGGCTGTTGATGCAGTCATTTTTAAAAAAGAAAAAAGAAAGCGCTTACTAAGTAAACTGATCCAGCAAAAATATTTGTACTTGATGATTTTGCCTGGGTGTATTTATTTTTTGCTTTTTAAGTATGTTCCGATGTGGGGGATTGTGATTGCATTTCAGGATTATCAGCCATTCCTCGGCATTTTGGGCAGTGAGTGGGTCGGTCTGAAGCATTTTATCAGGCTGTTTACTGAGCCTACATTTTTTCTCTTGTTAAAAAATACGCTCGTGTTATTTGCGTTGAACCTGGCCATATTTTTCCCGGTGCCGATTTTGCTGGCGCTTCTATTGAACGAAGTGCGGATTGCTCTCTTTAAAAAATTTGTTCAGACGCTGATTTATATCCCGCATTTTATGTCTTGGGTCATTGTGGTATCGCTGTCGTTTGTGCTTTTAACGGTAGACGGAGGCTTGATTAATGAACTGATTGTGTTTTTTGGCGGTGAAAAAATCAATTTTCTGCTGAACGAAGAATGGTTCAGGCCCCTGTATATTCTTCAGGTTATCTGGAGGGAAGCTGGATGGTCGACGATCATTTATCTGGCGGCCATTACAGCGGTTGACCCTCAGCTGTATGAAGCGGCGAAAATGGACGGAGCGGGACGGCTGCGGCAAATGTGGCATATTACGCTGCCCGCCATTAAAAGCGTTATCGTCGTTTTGCTGATTTTGAAAATCGGAGACACGCTGGAGCTTGGCTTCGAGCATGTGTATTTGCTGTTAAATGCAACGAATAGGGAAGTAGCGGAAATTTTTGATACGTATGTTTATACTGCCGGGCTGAAACAGGGCCAATTCAGCTACAGTACAGCAGTCGGCGTATTTAAAGCGGCAGTCGGGCTGATTTTGGTCATGCTTGCGAATCGTTTGGCGAAGAAATTTGGCGAGGAAGGAATTTATTAGGGAAGGGATGGGATCAATGGATCAATCAATCGCTGTAAAATCGCCTCTTACGTACGCGGAGGCATTGGCAAATACGATTATGAACACGTACACAGTCGAGGAGCTGCCGCCTGCAAACCGCTGGCATTACCATCAAGGCGTTTTCTTATGCGGTGTATTGCGGTTATGGAAAGCAACCGGAGAAAAGCGGTATTTTGAGTATGCGAAGGCTTATGCAGATCTCTTAATCGATGATTATGGCAATCTATTATTTAGGAGAGATGAGCTGGACGCTATTCAAGCGGGTCTCATTCTTTTTCCATTATACGAGCAGACGAAGGATGAGCGGTATGTCAAAGCGGCAAAAAGGCTCCGCGGCTTATATGGAACATTGAACCGGACGTCTGAGGATGGTTTTTGGCACAAAGACGGTTATCCTTACCAAATGTGGCTTGACGGTTTATACATGGGGGGGCCGTTCGCACTGAAATACGCGAATCTGAAGCAAGAGCCGGAGCTATTTGATCAGGTCGTGCTGCAGGAGTCATTGATGAGAAAGCATACGAAGGATTCAAAAACCGGACTCTTTTATCACGCCTGGGATGAAGCGAAAAAAATGCCTTGGGCCAATGAAGAGACAGGCTGTTCACCGGAATTTTGGGCACGTTCCATCGGCTGGTACGTCATGTCACTTGCTGACATGATTGAAGAGCTGCCGAAGAAGCATCCAAACCGTCATGTGTGGAAAAACACGCTGCAGGACATGATGGAAAGCATCTGCCGCTATCAAGACAAGGAGACAGGGCTATGGTATCAGATCATTGATAAGGGAGACAGGTCTGATAACTGGCTGGAAAGCTCAGGGTCCTGCCTGTACATGTACGCACTTGCGAAAGGAATCAATAAAGGCTATCTAGACAGAGCTTACGAAACAACACTACTAAAAGCGTATCAAGGCTTGATTCAGCATAAAACCGAAACAACAGAAGACGGAGCGTTTCTTGTCAAAGACATATGTGTCGGAACATCAGCCGGCTTCTATGACTATTATGTCAGCCGCGAAAGAAGCACAAACGATCTGCACGGAGCCGGCGCGTTTATTTTGGCCATGACAGAGCTGGAGCCTCTATTTAGGTCAGCGGGGAAATGACAAAAAGGATACGTACGGCTTTGTGGGTAATCGTCTTAGTGCTCTTTTTGGCATCATGCTCAAGCAGGCCGGACGGAATGCATGTCATTCTCTTTTCTGATATGAAGGCTGGCGTACAGGAAAACATAAAAATGGCCGCTGGGCAGAATGCCGGGAAGGTCGATATCTTTCCAGCTTTTCAGGAAAAACTGCTGACTGAAATTACCGCCCATGAGGGAGATGTTTTCATCGTGCCTGAAGACATGTTTCAGGCTTACGATGATCCAGAAAATTTTCAGCCGTTAAACGGATTGTCTCCTGAAAAAACATCTCCTTATACAACGGTTAATAAAAAAACAGGAGAGAAAACAATCTATGCCGTTCAGATCGAAAAAGGGGAAAAACAGCTGAACGGCTATTCTTTTCGATTGAATCGCGATATGGCGGCGTTTATCCCTGTGTATGCTGAAAAAACAGAGGAAGCGCTGCAGCTGATTTCCCAACTAACTGAAGCCCGATAGAGGTGAGAACATTGAAGAACATCGTCATTTGCGGAGTGAGCAGCAGAGCTCTCAGTATGTTTATCAAGCCGCTGATGGAGCGGTTTTCAACTCATTATGAGATTACCGGATTGCTGGATGCCGATCCGAAACGTTTTGCCGTTTGCAAGGAGAAATTTCCCGAGCTGGCCCACGTGCCCGAGTTTAACGAAGATGCTTTTGACGAGATGATGCGCGTGTCAAAGCCTGATATCGTCATTGTAGCAGGCAGGGACGATACGCATGTCACATATATTGTAAAAAGCCTTCAGTGGAATACAGATGTGATTACTGAAAAACCAATGGTGACGACAGTGCAGGATGCGAATCGGGTGCTTGAAGCGG
Source organism: Bacillus sp. MD-5 (assembly GCF_002201875.1). Taxonomy (NCBI): domain Bacteria; kingdom Bacillati; phylum Bacillota; class Bacilli; order Caryophanales; family Bacillaceae; genus Bacillus; species Bacillus sp. MD-5. The sequence continues at coordinate 2,818,396 of NZ_CP021911.1, read as the reverse complement.
AGGCCAAAAGCGAAGGAAAAGTCACCGTCGCGTTTAACTATCGCTACAGCCCGTTTCATCGGAAAATAAAAGAAATGATTCTGGAAGGAAAAATAGGCAGGGTCACTTCCGTTGATTTAAATTGGTATATTGATACGTATCATGGCGCCAGTTATTTTAAACGCTGGAACAGGTCGCGACCGCTTTCCGGGGGTCTTTCGGTCCATAAATCAACGCATCATTTCGATCTCGTCAATTGGTGGCTCGGGCAAAATCCGGAGGAGGTGTTTGCTTACGGCGCCTTGAATTACTATGGGCCGGACAGTGAGTGGAACCCCTTGCCGGAAGAAGACGGGCGTTTTTGCGGGACATGCCGGGTCAAAGAAAAGTGCCATTACTATTCTAGGTGGCATCCCCGTTCCTCCAAAGCTTCTGTAAAGGATGATCATCTCCAAGCAGGAGACCAGTCCAGCTTATATACTGCATACAGGCCTGACGCGTGTATTTTTGACGAAGAAATTGACATCGAGGATACGTACGTGGCGACAGTCAAATATGATGGCGGTGCACTATTAAGCTATTCGATTTTATTTTCGGCCCCGTATGAAGGCTACCGGCTGACGATCAACGGCACAAAAGGGCGGATCGAATCAAATGAATTTCACGAACCTTCCAGAATTCCGTTTGCTTTTCCTGAGCAGACAATCGAATACTATCCGTTTTTTGAATCAAAGCAGACGATACAAGTGGTTAAAAATGAGGGAGGGCATGGCGGAGGCGATCCGCTTTTGCTTGAGGATCTTTTTTTAGGGAAAGACCCGCTTCGCCGCTATGATATTTTAGCCGGGGCTGAAGCCGGAGCCTACTCCATCGCGGTTGGTGAGGGAATGTGGCGCTCGGTTGCCGAAAAGAGGCCAATTGGGATTAAAGAGCTTTTTCAGATGCAGAATGTATAGTGCAAAAAGGAGGGACCTCCATGGAACATGATGTTTCACTGGGGCGGATGCTGCGCTTTTGCGAATGGATCATGAGATTCGCGTATACAAACTTGCTGTGGCTGTTGTTTGTATTGCTCGGTCTCGGTGTGTTTGGCATCATGCCCGCGACCGCGGCTTTATTCGCTGTCATGCGGAAGTGGATTCAAGGGCAGGACAACGTTTCGGTGCTCAAAACGTTTTGGCGGGAATACAAGGCTGAGTTTTTTCGTTCAAATCTGATTGGCGCTGTATTGGCGATCATCGGATTGATTATTTATATCGATTTGGCCTTTATTTATCCGAGCCATTTCCTTCTGCATGTTCTGCGCTTCGCCATTATGATATTTGGCTTTTTGTTCGTATCCATGCTTTTTTATGTGTTTCCGCTGCTTGTCCATTTTGACTGGAAAAAACGTCTGTACGTGAAGTTTTCGCTCTTGCTCAGTGTAGCATATTTGCAATATACGCTTGCGATGCTTGCGCTGACTGTGGCTCTCTTTTTCTTGCTTGCGTACTTGCCCGGCATTGTCCCTTTTTTCAGCGTCAGCCTGATCAGCTACTGCCATATGCGAATGGTTTATGCTGTACTGTTGAAAGTGGAGAACCAAGACGGTGTGCCGCAGAAGAAACACCATACAAAGAAAGCTTTTTATCCGGAGATGAGGTGATCATTATTTCTCTATCATAACGCTGTTCCAAACGGAATAGATTGATAGAGAAAGGAGAGCGGATAAGATGCTGAAGGTGGCAGTATTTGATGAAGAACATGAAAAAGACTTACAGACGGAAATCAATTCATTTTTAAAAGGGATATCGGAGGAGCAGCTGATTGATATCAAATATACGGTTTCGGCGGCGTGCGACCCAGACGGTGAGCAGCTTTACTGTTTTTCCGCCCTTATTCTATACCGCAAATAAAAAAAGATCTTCCCGCGTGCGCGGAAAGATCTTTTTTGTTAATATGCCTTTTTCACTCTTGGACTTCTCGGTTTGTCGATTTTCTCCGCTCTTTTGATCTCTCTTCGTTCTTTTGAGAGCGATTTATAGAGAGCGGCAATCATCAGCAGGATGACGATAGAAAACGGCAGCGCTGCCAGAATGGCTGTGTTTTGCAAAGCGGAAAGACCGCCGGAATACAAGAGGACAGCAGCCATGGCAGATTGAATGATGCCCCAGCTGAATTTTACTGAATTGGCTGGGTTCAATGAGCCGTAGGTCGTCTGCATGCCGAGCACAAATGTTGCAGAGTCAGCAGACGTAATAAAGAATACAGCGATCAGGATCAGTGACAAAATAGATGTCACCATCGCCAGCGGATAATGGTCAAGTGTTCCAAACAGCATCGTTTCCGTAGACAGCTTCGCTACATTGAATGTGCCGTTCTGCTGAAGATCCATAGCCGATACGCCAAAGATAGAGAACCATAGGAACGCGAGAATACATGGTGTTACCAAGACACCGATCAAAAATTCACGGATCGTCCGTCCCCTGGATACCCGGGCGATGAAAATGCCGACAAATGGAGACCAGGAAATCCACCATGCCCAATAGAAAATCGTCCAGCCGTTAATCCATTCGCGTTTTTCAGGATCGTACGGTGTCAGTCTGAAGCTCATTTGCACGATGTTTTGAATATACTGTCCGATAGAATCTGTAAATGAGTTCATAATCAGTACGGTAGGCCCGACAAACAGCACAAACAGCATTAACAGTCCAGCTAATACCATATTGGTGTTGCTCAAATACTTAATGCCTTTTCCAAGTCCGCTCCACGCAGAAATCAAGAAAAGCACAGTAACAATGGCAATCAAAATAAATTGAACGAGAAAGTTATTTGGGATGCCAAATAAGTAACTCAATCCGCCGTTAATTTGAGTCGCCCCGATACCAAGGCTTGTGGCTACTCCGACGACTGTGGCAAAAACAGCAATACAGTCAATTAATTTGCCGATCGGACCGTTAACTTTATCGCCTAGAATCGGTGACAGCGTGCTGCTGATTAATCCTGGAGCGCCTTTTCGGAATTGGAAATAGGCAATGCATAATGCCACGACGGCATAAATGGCCCAAGCGTGCAGACCCCAGTGGAAAAACGTATAGCGGAGTGCATCTCTAAAGGCTTGGGGGGTTTCTGTTTCACCTGATGGAGAGCTAATTGCGTAATGGCTGATCGGTTCAGCCGCACCGTAGAATACCAAGCCGATTCCCATGCCTGCGCTGAACAGCATGGCGAACCATGATAATAACCCGAATTCCGGTTTTTCATCGGGTCTTCCTAGTTTAATTTTGCCGATCGGGCTGAAAATCAAAAAGAGACAGAACCCGACAAACAATGAGACAACTAAAAGATAATACCAACCAAACGTATTGGTGATAAACGCTTGTGCGGATTGGGATACGTTTTGCAGGCTGTCTGGAGAAACAACGCCCCATAATACAGCAGCAGCTGTGATCACAATCACAATCCAAAATACACTAGATATATTTTTCAAATATTCTCACCCTCTAAATTTTTTGTGTACGCCTATATCTGCTCGCAGGCTTAGTATGGTCGTACGCTGGCAGATCATTCCTCTCTTAAAATTACCCCGCAATCAGGTGAAACAAAACAAGTCTCACCCTACCATGAATGCGGAGAATTTTCAAATGTTCAGCGTTTTGTAAAAATTTGAAAAGGCTGGTCAGGAGCGGGAAAAGCGACCGGCATTGAGCCCCGCAAGCCTTCCTGTTACTAGGGCGGAGGTGATATTGTATCCTCCTGTGTAGCCGTGGATATCCAGAATTTCTCCGCAAAAGTAAAGCCCCTCCATTTTTTTAGAGGCCATCTTTTTCGGGTCGATTTCTTTTACAGATACCCCGCCTCCCGTGACAAATGCCTTATCAAGCGACAGTGTGCCATTTGCGAGAACAGTAAACTGCTTGCAGTCCTTTACAAATTGTCTGAAAGGGTCCCTTGGCAGCTCAGAAAACGATACGTTCGGAGAGATGCCGTTTTTTTCGAGCAGAAATAGGAGGTAGCGCTCCTGCATCCAGGGTTTCAGTACGTTTTTAATGGCTTTTTTCGGTGCTTCCTTCAGTTCTTTAAACATCTTTTGGAAAAGCGTTTCTTCATTGATATCCGGATATAAGTCAATTCTGATCGGAACTTGGGGCTGTTTTTTCAGCTCTTTCACGACAAATTGGCTGCATCTGAGAATGGCAGGGCCTGAGAGGCCGAAATGGGTAAACAGCATGTCCATTTTATGTGTGATGATTGGTTTGCCTTTTTTATTTAACACACTGACGGCTACATCTCTTAGTGATAAGCCCTGAAGTGTTTTTTGCTTAATGAACGGTTCGCCAGAAGTGACGGGTACCTCTGTCGGAAACAGCTCTGTTATGGTATGGCCTGCGGCTTCAGCCCATTCATAGCCGTCTCCCGTGCTTCCGGTATGAGGCACACTTTTGCCGCCGACAGCGATAATGACAGCCTGGCTATGGATCATTTCGCCATTATTCGTCACAATCCCTGCCGCCTGTCCATCTTTATATATAACAGATTTAATTTTCTCGTTCGTTCTGATTGTTACACGGAGCTGCTTCAGCCTGTTTAACAGCGCGTCAACAACGCTTTGGGCTTTGTCGGTCACAGGAAACATTCTGCCGTGATCCTCTTCCTTTAATTGAATGCCAAGGTTTTCAAAAAACTTGATAATATCTTCATTATTAAATTCAGAAAACGCGCTGTATAAAAAACGCCCGTTGCCGGGGATGTGCTTAATAATTTCTTCCACAGGAAGGCGGTTTGTCACATTGCAGCGGCCGCCCCCGGAAATCGCGAGTTTCCGCCCTAATTTATTTCCTTTATCTATCAGCAAAACGCCAGCGCCCTGCTCCCCTGCTGCAATCGCAGCCATCAAGCCTGAAGGGCCGCCGCCAATTACGATTACGTCATATTGTTTCATCTTTATCATCAACTTTCTTTTCGTTTCGTATGCGGACATCCCGTCCGCAGTACTATTATAGCGAAAGAAAGCCGCTCCTTAAACGTCTTTTGCAGCGGATACGAATGTTCACAGGATTGCTTTTGTATTTATTACCGTCTAAATGCCCAGTTGTGGTAAAATAGAAAAGTTGAATCTTCGTAGAAAATGGTGATGAAGAAACATGTCAAGCAAACTGTTAAGAGGCACGTTTGTGTTAACGCTCGGTACATATATATCGCGAATTCTGGGAATGGTCTATTTAATTCCCTTCAGCATTATGGTCGGGGCGACAGGCGGTGCATTATTTCAATACGGATACAACCAATACACTTTATTTTTGAATATTGCTACGATGGGCTTTCCGGCCGCTGTTTCTAAATTTGTGTCCAAATATAATTCCAAAGGGGATTATGAGACAAGCAGAAAAATGCTCAAGGCGGGCATGTCGGTTATGCTCGTTACAGGAATGATTGCCTTTTTTATTCTGTATCTATCCGCTCCGATGTTTGCGGAAATATCGCTGGGAGGCAAGGATAATAACGGCCTGACAATTGATCATGTCGTTTATGTCATCCGCATGGTCAGCTTAGCGCTTTTGGTCGTACCGATTATGAGCCTTGTCCGCGGATTCTTTCAAGGGCACCAAATGATGGGTCCGACAGCTGTTTCCCAAGTCGTTGAACAGATTGTCCGCATCATCTTTTTATTGAGTGCGACATACCTGATTTTGAAGGTTTTCAATGGCGGCCTTGTCATCGCTGTCGGCTATGCGACCTTCGCAGCGCTGATCGGTGCCTTCGGAGGGCTGGTCGTGCTGTATATTTATTGGAACAAACGGAAGGGCAGCCTGCTGGCGATGATGCCGAATACGGGTCCGACAGCAAACTTAAGCTACAAGAAAATGTTTTTCGAGCTGTTCAGCTATGCTGCTCCGTACGTTTTTGTCGGACTAGCCATCCCTTTGTATAACTATATTGATACAAATACGTTTAACAAAGCGATGATTGAAGCCGGCCATCAAGCCATCAGCCAGGACATGCTGGCGATTCTAACCCTGTATGTGCAGAAGCTCGTGATGATCCCGGTTTCCCTTGCAACAGCTTTCGGACTGACATTAATTCCAACGATTACTGAATCGTTTACAAGCGCAAACTATAAGCTGTTAAATCAGCAGATTAACCAAACGATGCAGACGATCCTGTTTTTAATTATTCCGGCTGTTGTCGGGATCTCTCTATTGTCAGGACCGACGTATACGTTCTTTTACGGGTCAGAGAGCCTTCATCCTGAACTGGGAGCAAACATTCTGCTTTGGTATTCGCCAGTCGCGATTTTGTTCTCTTTGTTTACGGTCAATGCAGCCATTCTGCAGGGCATCAATAAACAAAAATTTGCGGTTGTCAGCCTTGTGATCGGTGTCGTGATCAAGCTTGTGCTGAATGTTCCGCTAATCAAGCTGATGCAGGCTGACGGAGCGATTTTAGCGACGGCTCTTGGATATATCGCTTCACTTTTATATGGATTTATCATGATTAAGCGCCATGCAGGCTATTCGTATAAGATACTGGTTAAACGAACTGTTTTGATGCTGGTCTTATCAGCTATTATGGGTATTGCCGTGAAAATCGTACAGTGGGTATTAAGCTTCTTTATTTCCTATCAGGATGGCCAACTGCAAGCTGCGATTGTTGTGGTAATTGCGGCTGCTGTTGGCGGTGCTGTTTACCTGTATTGCGGCTACCGGTTAGGATTTTTGCAGAAAATTTTAGGCCGCCGTTTGCCGGGTTTCTTAAAGAAAGGCAGACATGCGGGCTGATGAACAAGATATGATGAAACAGAGGGCTCGCATGCTGCGGGCTTTCTTTTATAAAGGAGAGATGAGAAATGAGACTTGATAAGCTGCTTGCCAACAGCGGGTATGGTTCCAGAAAAGAAGTCAAAGCCGTTGTGAAGGCGGGAGCCGTTATGATCGACGGCAAACCGGCCAAAGATGTAAAGGCGCACGTTGATCCTGATACACAGGAGGTTACCGTATACGGGGAACCGGTTGATTACCGCGAGTTCATTTATCTTATGATGAATAAACCGCAAGGCGTGCTGTCGGCGACCGAGGACAGCCGGCAGCAAACGGTGATCGATCTGCTGACGCCGGAGGAGATGAGATTTGAGCCATTTCCCGCCGGCAGGCTTGATAAAGATACAGAGGGCTTTTTGCTGCTCACAAATGATGGCCAGCTCGCACATCGGCTCCTTTCTCCTAAAAAGCATGTTCCAAAAACGTATGAAGTCCATTTAAAATCACAGATTTCACCGGAAAACATTTCCGATTTGGAAACGGGTGTCTACATAGAAGGCGGCTATAAAACAAAGCCGGCAAAAGCGGAAATCAAAACAAACGACAATGGCAATACTGTGATATACCTGACAATTACCGAAGGAAAATACCATCAGGTCAAGCAGATGGCAAAGGCTGTCGGCAATGAAGTGGTTTATCTGAAGCGGCTTTCGATGGGGCGCGTCTCCCTGGATCCCGCTCTGGCACCCGGAGAATACCGGGAGCTTACGGAGGAAGAACTTCATTGGCTCAATGAAACGCAAGCATGAAAAAACCCCGCATACGAATGCGGGGTTTTATTTATAAGCACACAAAAACAAGGCTCGGAAGTTTCTTCGCCCTGTATCTATCAGGCCGCTCACAGGCGGCCCTATGTAATTTTTCAATTTATGAGGTAATCTTTACTTTCTTTCTCGTTGTCTCCCACTTGCCACGGCTTGGACTATGAACAAGATCATTATATGCCAACACATTTAAGTCTCTTTGAATCGTTCTAGGTGTAATGCCGAATTCGTCAACCAGTTCCTGCGTTGTCACAAGACCTTTTTCTTGGATAAACATGTAAACTGATTTGATTCGAGTTAGCATACGGTTTGTTGAAGGTTTCAAAAAACCACTCCCTATCATAAGATCGGATGGACTTGACTAACCACAACTCACGACTATCAACTGCGTACGAAATAGCAACAAAGGCAGACATCTGTAATTGTTAAAATAATTCGCCCTCATTATACACGATATTGCAGCAATGAATCTAGGGATAACTCCTATTAATTTTTTCCAATTCTCGTTGGGCAGCCATCCTTGTTGGATTACTATGTATTTCGGCTCAATATTATTATGCTTAAAGAAACTTTTTTTATTCTGTTTCGTAGTAAATTTTGGAGGTGGGTGAGTTTGACAAATTTACTTGAAACTTCAATAGAACACGCGGGGTATACAAGCCGTAAAAAAGTGCTCACCGATATTTTTCTGGAAGTCGGAAAAGGGGAGCTGGTCGGGCTGATCGGTGCTAACGGCGCCGGAAAAAGCACCGCAATGAAGGCGATACTCGGCCTCTCAGAAGATTTTAAAGGGCAAATTGCCTGGAACGGCTGTTCATTTGCATATATTCCGGAGCATCCGTCCTTCTACGAAGAACTGACGCTGTGGGAGCATTTGGATCTGATCAGCACACTCCACGGCATTGAAGAGAGTGAATTTGCACAACGGGCCCAAAACCTGCTGCAGACATTTTCGCTTGATCATGTCAGGCATGAGCTGCCTGTCACCTTTTCAAAAGGCATGCAGCAAAAACTGATGCTTATCCAGGCTTTTCTCTCTAAGCCTGATATCTATGTGATTGATGAACCGTTTATCGGGCTTGATCCGATATCGACGAAACGTTTTGTGGACATGCTTAAAGCTGAAAAAGAACGGGGAGCCGGCATTCTCATGTGTACACACGTGCTCGATACCGCGGAAAAGATCTGTGACCGGTTTTACATGATTGAAAAAGGTTCTTTATTTCTCCAAGGCACGTTAAAAGATATTCAGGACAAGACCGGATTAGAGGGGCAGTCATTGCTTGACTGTTTTTATAAGGCAGTTCAAGGTGATCGGCCATGAACGGGCGTACGCTCTTTGTTCGGAGGCTGTTTGACTATTACAGGTATCAGTTTAAGGTATTGCATGCCGTTATTGACTGGACAGTCGCTCTCTATATCGTTTTGCCGGCTTTTGCTTTTGTCGTCTATCAGTATATTGATTTGATGAACGGAAGAGGCCTTCTTTATGAGTGGTCTGAAGTGGCGGAATGGAGATGGCTGTATGCTGTGTGTGTGCTGATCATGTTTACAGGCTCGATTCGCACATTTTTAATGGAAGCGGACAAAGTGTTTTTGCTGCAAAAGAAAGAAATAATCTATCAGTTAAAACGGTATGCGCTTTTGTATTCTTTTTTGGTCACGCTGGCCAAATGGCTGTTGCTCTTTTTCGTTGTTTTTCCTTTAATCCGTCATTCTGTTCACATCACATTCGCAGAAAGCACTGCTCTATTGTGTTATTTGTTTGGCCTTCATACATTCTTTTTATCCTTAAAGCAAGACAGGATCAGAAAGCCGCGCTCCATTTCGAGATGGATTGGCGATATCTTTGTCAGAGCTATTCTTTTTGCTGGTTCTGCTGTCCTGATTGTTTTGACTGAGTGGCACTTGCTTGCGCTTTTAGGCATATTATTTTTGCTTTTTTCAGCCGTCCGCAGTTTGAAAAAGACAGCCACGTTTACGGCTTTTGAAGCTGAGGTGACTGAAGAGAAAAAAAGAAGGCTTGCCCTTGCAGGACTTGTGATGATGATGAGCCAGGAGGCGGGAATGCCGAAAGTAAAAGACAGGATGAGAAGAAAACCGTTATTATACCGCAATTCAAAAAGGATATTTAAAAGGCGAACGATCTGCACTGGCTATAAGGAATTGTTTTTCAAAGTCATGCTGAGGAATGGCGAGTATATGAGGGAAATGTACATGCTTTTGTCGGCCTTTACGATTTTGATTTTTGTCTCCCCGATTTGGCTGAAGGTGATAGCGCTTCTGGTTTATACAGGTGTTTGCCGTTATATCCTGACGCTTATTTTTGATAAGGTCATGGATGCCCCTTTTTTAATTGGAACCGATATGGAAAGTGATGAATATTACCGGGCCAGAAAAAGCTGTATCAACACTCTGCACTATGCGTTTGCCGCCTGCTGTTTTTTTGCGGCCGCCGTCTCTTTATTATTGACATAAAAAACCCAAACGACTGAGCGTTTGGGTTTTCTTTATTTTTTATAAAATAAACAGCTGGATGAAAAACAGTATGGCGAAAACGATAACGAGCGGATGAATCTCTCTCCATTTTCCCCGTGCCGCTTTTACAATCGGATACGAAATAAAGCCAAGGGCGATTCCTGTAGAAATGCTTGATGTCAAAGGCATAGCCAAAATGACGAGAAACGCTGGGAATGCTTCATCCATCTCTTTCCAGTTCATATTGGAAACTGAGCCCATCATCAGACTGCCTACAATAATCAAAGCAGGCGAGGTGATGGCAGCTATGCCGGACAAGGCGCTGACAAGCGGACTGAAAAACATTGATGCCGCAAACATCACCGCCACAGTCAAAGCTGTAAGCCCCGTTCTTCCCCCAGCTGCGACGCCTGCGGAAGATTCGATAAATGCCGTCGTCGGGCTTGTGCCGAACACAGCTCCTACTGTCGTCGCGGTTGAATCAGCAAGCAGCGCTTTTCGCACGTTCGGCAGCTTATTGTTTTTCATGAGCCCTGCTTGCTCTGCTACTCCGATCATTGTGCCTGTCGTATCAAAAATGGTGACCAATAGAAAAGAAAAGACGACAGCGTACAGGCCGTGATGAATGACGTCGCCAAAAGCGGTAAATGGATTTGAGATCATCAATCCTTCCGGCAAATGAGGAAACGACATAAATCCCTTTGAAAAATGAAGCTGTCCGGTAAAAAAGGCGATCAAAGCGGTAGCTGCCATTCCGATAAATAAAGCGCCGCTTACATTCAGCACCATCAGGACCACGCTGATCAAAAGGCCGACGAGTGTTAAAATGACACCCGGTGAATGCAGATTGCCGAGAGTAACCAGGTTTGATTCATCAGCTGCCACAATTCCCGCTTGACGCAAACCGATAAAAGCAATAAACAGCCCGATCCCTGTTGTGATCCCGTATTTTAAATTGTTTGGAATCGCTTCTATAAGTTGTTTTCTTAAAGGCGTTAACGATAGAATAATGAAGAGAACCCCTGCTGTAAATACTGCGCTGAAAGCTGTTGCGTATGTGATGCCGCCATCGCTTGCGCTTACGACATGAAAGGCTAAATATGCGTTCAAGCCCATGCCGGGCGCAATAGCAATCGGATAATTTGCTGCCAGGGCCATCCACAGCGTTCCGACAATGGAGGCAATGATCGTTGCGGTGAAAACCTGGTCGAAAGGAACCCCGGCGTTAGCCAAAATGACCGGATTGACCACGACGATATAGACCATTGTGAAAAAGGTCGTCAGCCCTGCTATGATTTCTTGCTTTATGGATGTTTGCTGCTCTTTTAGATGAAACATAGTATCCTCCAATTACGAACGTTTTAACAAAACACCATTAATATTATTCGTTTTATTTGGTTTTTGCAAGTCATTTCTTGCGGAAAGGGGATCATTATGAACTGGGAAGTTGAAGTGATCAGAAGAAAAGAGGATTTAATTCGTGATACGCAGGAATTCTTGAGAATCAACAGTGTCATGGACGAAACAACCGCCGGACCGGGCAAACCGTTTGGAGAAGGGGTAAACGCCAGCCTGACTTCACTGCTGGAGCTTGGAGAAAAAGAAGGCTTTACAACAAAAAATCTTGATGGCTTCGCAGGTCATATTGAATGGGGCGAGGGCGATGACATTGTCGGCGTACTTTGCCATGTTGACGTCGTGCCGCCGGGAGACGGGTGGACGAGTGATCCGTTTTCAGCTGAAATCCGTAATGGGCGGATTTATGCAAGAGGCGCCATTGATGATAAAGGCCCGACAATGGCAGCATTCTACGCGCTGAAAATCGTAAAAGACATGAATTTGCCGCTGTCCAAGCGAGTCAGAATGATTATCGGAACAGATGAAGAAAGCGATTGGAGATGCGTAGAGCATTACTTCAAGCATGAAGAAATGCCAACACTTGGCTTTGCGCCTGACGCCGATTTTCCGATTATTAACGCGGAAAAAGGGATTATCGATGCTTCTTTACTTATCCCGCATGTCTCAAACCAAGCCGAGCCAAAGGCAGTGCTTGTCTCGTTTCAGTCAGGCCTCCGTTTGAACATGGTGCCTGACGCTGCTGAAGCCGTCATTGAAGGGCCGAAAAAAGAAGAGATTCTGTCTTCATTTAAAGACATGCTCCGCACGACGGATCAAAAAGGAGGAGCTGAAATAGAGAACGGACAGCTCATTTTGCGTATGTACGGGCTTTCCTGCCATGCGATGGAACCGAACAATGGGATCAATGCCGGCATTTTATTGTGCGAATTTCTGCAGCAGACTGAGCTTGACGATGCAGGCCTGCGGTTTGTGCAAGTGGTGACAGACAAATTCTCAGGTGATACAAGAGGAAAGAAACTGAACATCGACTGTGAGGATGAAATCAGCGGTGAGCTGACATTAAACGTCGGAACACTGCGCTATAAAGAAGGGCAAGGAGGCGAGCTCGGGATCAATATCCGCTATCCTGTGACAGCAGAAAGCAAAGCAATCCGGGATGCATTCGAAAGCGCAACTGAATTTGAGCTGGGCGAATTCAAAGACAGCAAGCCGCATCACGTGTCAGCAGATCATCCGCTAGTCAAAACCCTGCAAAAGGTTTATGAAGGCCAGCTGGGTAAAAAAGCTGACTTAATCTCAATCGGCGGAGGGACGTATGCCAGATCGCTAAAAGCCGGTGTCGCCTTCGGCCCGCTGTTCCCCGGACGCCCTGACAGCGCACATCAAAAGGATGAATATATTGAAATTGATGACCTTCTTAGATCGACAGCATTATATGCGCAGGCCATTTACGAGCTTGCAAAATAAAAGGACCGGCTTCTGCTGAAGCCAGTCCTTTTTTTAAATAAATGACCATAAATCAGTTGATAAGTACCGTTCTCCTGTATCGGCTGTCATGCAGACGACAACTTTGTCAGGAGAGAGGCGTTTCGCTGTTTCGATTGCCGCGAAGCAGGCAGCGCCTGATGAAGGGCCGACAAGAATTCCTTCTTCAGCAGCAAGCCGTTTTGTCGTTGTATATGCGTCTTCATCAGAGATTTTGATAATTTCATCATAAACGTTTTCATTTAAAATCGGCGGTATAAAGCCTGGGCTCGTTCCTACAAGTTTATGCGCTCCGGGTTTTCCGCCGGATAATACAGGCGAACCCGCTGGCTCAACAACATGAACCGTGATATCCGGAAAAAGCTCTTTGAGCGCCTCACCTGTTCCGGTAATGGTTCCGCCCGTTCCAGAAGAGGCTACAAAAGCGCCGAGCGGTTTTCCAATTTCCTCTATAGCCCGGGCAATTTCAGGCGCCGTTGTTTTCCGGTGCGCATCAGGATTGGCAGTGTTATCGAACTGCATTGGAATATAGCTGTTCGGAATTTGTTCGGCAAGCTCCTTCGCTTTTTTAATGCTGCCCGGCATTCTTTCCTCTCCGGGAGTTAATACAACCTCTGCGCCGTAAGCTTTAAGCAGGTTGATCCGTTCCTTCGTCATCGTATCAGGCATGACTAAGATTGCTTTATATCCGCGTGCTGCCGCATTCATAGCGAGCCCGATTCCGGTATTTCCGCTTGTCGGCTCTATAATAACTGATCCCGGCTTTAGCAAACCGTTTTGTTCAGCTTCTATGATCATTTGATAAGCTGCTCTGTCTTTCACACTGCCGCTCGGATTGAAAAATTCAAGCTTTAAATAGACTTGTGCCGCATTTTCCGGCTGAAGCCGATTCAATCTCACTAGCGGTGTATCTCCTATCAGATCAGCTGTGTTTTCAACGATTTTCAACATTGTCATTCCTTTCTGAATAAAACAAGTGTCATATAATATCCTAACATAATAAACGTTTGTGCGAGAGTGTTTTCATACGCTGTTCCTCTATCCGCACAGCCTCTTTATTGATAAAATAATAGCTATTAAAGAAGGGAGTGTCAGACGGATGCCAGATATACGGCCTCATTATTTCATCGGCGTTCCCATACCTGAGGGAATTGCAAACCCGATTTACCAGGCTGCGAAAAACGAGCCGCTATTGACGTTTCAAAAATGGGTGCACCCGCTTGACTATCATATCACGTTAATTTTTCTCGGAGCGGCGGATGAGACACAAATAAAGAAGCTTGAAGGTTCGCTAGCCGAGATTGCTTCAGAAATCGATCCGTTTTTAATTGAGTTTGGCAAGATAGATGTATTCGGCGACCGCAGAAGGCCGCGCGTTTTACACCTGGAGCCTAAGAAAAACAACACGCTTGAAAGGCTGAGGGAACATACAAAGCAGGCTGTGCTCCAGGCTGGCTTTCAAGTGGAAAAAAGACCGTATCATCCTCATATGACGCTGGCGAGAAAATGGACAGGCGAAGAAGGATTTCCGGCTCATGTTCCGTTTGAAAGCGGCGAGGTTTCGATGAGGGCTGAGCGGTTTTCGCTCTTTCAAATACACTTGAACCAATCACCAAAATACGAGGAAATATTCAAATTTCATTTATCTTAATTCATTGCGGAGTGGAGAAACAAACATGGCACAAATCATCAAAATTCATGATTATATATCGAGATACGAGCTTGATCCGTACCATTATATCAACCAGTTTGTACGGCTGAAAAAAGAGCGCTGGCTTTCACTGGTAGAAGCGGCGGAACGCCAGCAAGAAGAAAGACAAGCCAGTGCTGAAGAACCGGAACCGGCGCAAAAACGAAAAAAATTTTCATTGAAAAGAAGAAAAGAAGAGATAAAAGCCGATATACAAGAAGAGAGACACCAATGGTTTGAGGATGAAGAAGATATTCATGTAAGGCTCCCAAAGAGCAGGATGGCGCTTGCTTCTTTTTATAAAAGACATTTATATGATTTTCAGCTCAAATGGGCAAGCTCTACTCTTTCAGAAATATCTCAACTCTCAAACCAGGTGAAGCAGGACCGCATTTTGCGTTATCTGACCCAACAGCTGCCCGATTCTTATTTCATTATGTATAAGCCTGTGCTGAGAATTCAGCAGGCGGCGGTTGAATTAAGCATTGTGATTATTTCTCCTCTGGAAATTTATTGCGTTTCTATTTTAGAGGCCGAGGAAGACAGTGTCTACATAGGGTCTAAAAATCGTTTTTGGGACAAGAAAACAGCCTCTCAGACTGCATCAGTGTTAAATCCAGGGCTGAGCCTGTTTCGAACGGACTCTGTTGTGTCAAAGATCGTAAAGGAAAAACAGGCCGAGATTCCGGTTCGAAAATTGCTTCTGAGCAGAACGTCGTACATCGATTACCCTGAGCCGCCATATGGCTTAGAAATTGCGGATAAGCGGAGCGCGGAAGAATGGATTGAGCGGCAGAAGAAAAACACTGCTCCGATCAAACACCATCAGGTAAAGGCTGCGAAGGCTCTATTGTCTTACTGCATGTCTGACTCCCATCGCAGACAAGAGTGGCTGGAGTAAAAGAGAACGATTTGAGCGGTTTTCTCATAACATAAGCAGGTGAGAAAGATGAGCCATTGGTTTTTTATTATTAATCCGACAGCAGGACATCGAAACGGCCTGCGTGTTTGGAAGTCCATTCAAAAGGAATTGATCAAACGAAAGGTTGAGCACCGTTCGTTTTTAACTGAACATCCGGGACACGCCGAGGTGCTCGCCAGACAGATTTCAACGATACAGGAATATAAGCTGAAGCGCCTGATCGTCATTGGCGGAGACGGAACCATGCATGAAGTTGTCAACGGCCTGAAGGATGTAGACGATATTGAACTGAGCTTTGTGCCAGCGGGCGCGTATAATGATTTCTCACGGGGATTTTCTATTAAAAAAATCGACCTGATACAGGAAATTAAGAAGGTAAAGCGTCCGCTAACAAGAACCTTTCATTTAGGGAGCGTCAATTTCCTTCAGGATAAATCACAAATTCTTTATTTTATGAATCATATCGGGATTGGTTTTGACGCATATGTCAATAAAAAGGCGATGGAATTTCCGTTGAGACGGATTTTTCTTTTTCTCCGCCTTCGATTTCTAGTGTATCCGCTTTCTCATTTGCACGCCTCAGCAACCTTTAAGCCGTTTACGTTAGCTTGTACAACGGAAGGGGAGACGCATGAATTTCATGATGTCTGGTTTGCGGTTGTATCCAACCATCCGTTTTACGGGGGAGGCATGAAGGCGGCGCCGCTAGCAAATCCCCGCGAGAAGACATTTGACATCGTAATCGTTGAAAATCAGCCGTTTTTGAAAAAATATTGGCTTTTATGTCTGATGGCATTTGGAAAACATACAAAGATGGATGGCGTTACGATGTTTAAAGCAAAAGACGTTACGTTTTACACGAAGGACAAAATCCCGTTTCATGCTGACGGAGAAATCATGGGCACTACCCCGTTTCGTCTGGCATCTAGTCCTGCACCCCTCAGGATCAAAACATAAACGTGTTTGGAGGAGAGAGCTTCCGATGGTCAGCATCCGCCGCAGCTTCGAAGCGTATGTCGATGACATGAATATCATTACCGTCCTGATTCCTGCTGAACAAAAAGAAATCATGACACCGCCGTTTCGGCTTGAGACAGAAACAACAGATTTTCCTCTGGCTGTCAGGGAGGAATACTCCCTTGAAGCGAAATACAAGTACATCTGCGTATCCGACCATCCTGTGACATTTGGAAAAATCCATTTCGTCAGTGCATCCAGCGGCCACAAAACCGATCTCCAAATCGGCGCGGTCATCCGGACGGCTGCATTTGATGACGAATTTTATTATGGCGGAGAGCTCGGCGCCGTTTATACTGCGGATCATACCGTATTTAAAGTATGGGCGCCTGCTGCAACCTCAGCTGCAGTCAAGCTTTCACACCCCAATAAAGGCGGGCGCACATTCCAAATGACTCGCTTGGAAAAGGGCGTCTATGCTGTTACGGTCATGGGTGACCTTCACGGGTACGAGTATGTGTTCTGCATCTGCAACAATTCAGATTGGGCGGAAACCGTTGACCCGTATGCAAAGGCCGTGACAGTAAATGGAGAGAAGGGCGTCGTCTTGCGCCCGGATCAAATGAAATGGACTGCTCCGCTTAAGCCATTCTCAAACCCTGTGGATGCCGTCATCTATGAGACGCACCTTCGCGACTTCTCCATCCATGAAAACAGCGGCATGATCAACAAGGGAAAATACTTAGCATTAACGGAAACTGATACACAGACCGCAAATGGCAGTTCTTCTGGACTGGCGTATATAAAAGAGCTTGGTGTTACACACGTCGAGCTACTGCCGGTGAACGATTTTGCCGGAGTTGATGAAGAGAAGCCGCTTGATGCTTATAATTGGGGATATAACCCGCTTCATTTCTTTGCCCCGGAGGGAAGCTATGCCTCAAATCCTCATGATCCTCAAACGAGAAAAACAGAGCTGAAACAAATGATCAATACCCTGCATCAGCACGGTCTGCGAGTCATTCTGGATGTTGTTTTTAACCATGTGTATCATCGCGAGAATTCACCCTTTGAAAAAACAGTGCCCGGTTATTTTTTCCGGCATGACGAATTTGGGATGCCGTCAAACGGCACTGGCGTTGGCAATGATATTGCATCAGAAAGAAGGATGGCGAGAAAGTTTATTGCGGATTGCGTGGTCTATTGGCTTGAAGAATACAATGCCGACGGCTTCCGTTTCGATCTGCTCGGCATTTTAGATATTGACACCGTGCTTTATATGAAAGAGAAAGCAACTAAGGCAAAGCCCGGAATCCTGCTTTTTGGAGAAGGATGGGATCTGGCTACACCGCTGCCGCATGAACAGAAAGCTACTTTGGTAAACGCACCAAGAATGCCCGGTATCGGTTTTTTTAATGATATGTTTCGTGACGCTGTAAAAGGGAACACCTTTCACCTCATGGCAGCAGGGTTTGCACTCGGCAGCGGTGAATCAGCGCAAGCTGTTATGCACGGGATTGCCGGCTCTTCTGGATGGAAGGCATTCGCCCCGATTGTTCCGGAACCAAGCCAGTCCATCAATTATGTTGAATCACATGACAATCACACCTTTTGGGATAAAATGAGCTTCGCGCTTCCTCAAGAAAATGACAGCCGAAAGAGAAGCAGGCAAAGGCTTGCCGCCGCGATTATTTTGCTAGCCCAAGGGGTGCCGTTTATTCATAGCGGCCAGGAATTTTTCCGGACGAAGCAGGGAGTGGAAAACAGCTATCAATCCAGTGACAGCATTAACGAGCTGGACTGGGATCGGCGTGAAACGTTCAAAGAAGATGTTGACTATATCCGCAGGCTGATCTCGCTGAGAAAAGCGCATCCCGCATTCCGTCTCAGGTCCGCTGCAGACATCCGGCGCCATCTTGAATGTTTGACGCTAAAAGAACACTTTATCGCATACAGGCTTTATGATCTCGACGAGGTTGACGAATGGAAAGATATCATTGTTATCCATCATGCGAGTCCGAACTCTGTCGAGTGGAGGCTGCCAAACGATAAACCATATCGGCTTTTATGTGATCCATCAGGATTTCAGCAAGACCCGGCAGAAATTAAGAAAACGGTTGCAGTAAACGGCATCGGAACAGTTATCTTATATTTAGCATCAGATCTTAAGAGTTTTGCTTGACGAAGTTTGTGCTATAGCGCTAAAATTTAAAGGACGGCTATTGATTAGCATATGAGACTCTCAATAGCTGTCTTTTTTATTTTCATACGATTCGTACGAAAAAGGCGCTCGCTGGATAGACTAGAGACGATTCGCCTTTATTCTAAAATATTTTAAGAAATGATGGGTTGAACATTGATATGAACTGGTTGGGACAATTACTAGGTAGCGATTGGGAGATCTTCCCCGCCGGAGGAGCTACAGGAGATGCATATTATGCGAAACATAACGGGCAGCAGCTTTTTTTAAAACGTAATAGCTCACCTTTTTTAGCTGTTTTATCCGCCGAAGGCATTGTTCCGAAGCTGGTTTGGACAAAACGGATGGAAAATGGGGACGTCATTACGGCCCAGCACTGGATGACCGGCAGAGAGCTGAAGCCTAAAGACATGAGCGGACGGCCCGTTGCTGAATTGCTTCGTAAAATACACACATCAAAAGCCTTGCTGGACATGCTGAAGAGACTTGGAAAAGAACCGCTGAACCCGGGGGCTCTTTTGTCTCAGCTGAAGCAGGCTGTATTTGCTGTGCAGCAATCTTCGCCGCTGATTCAAGAAGGGATCAAGTATTTGGAAGAACACCTGCATGAAGTGCATTTCGGTGAGAAAGTCGTTTGCCATTGTGATGTCAATCATAATAACTGGCTATTGTCTGAAGACAACCAGCTGTATTTAATTGACTGGGACGGCGCCATGATCGCTGATCCGGCGATGGACCTCGGACCTTTGCTGTACCACTATGTCGAAAAGCCAGCTTGGGAGAGCTGGCTGAGCATGTACGGCATAGAGTTGACAGAAAGCCTTCGGTTGCGAATGGCTTGGTATGTGTTATCTGAAACAATCACTTTCATTGCCTGGCATAAAGCAAAAGGCAATGACAAGGAATTTCATGATGCAATGGAAGAACTGCATATCCTCATGAAACGAATTGTTGACTAATCAGGAATACGAATCCATTTGCTCTACCCATTGAGACAGGCTGTTCTGATGCTCTTGTATGTGTGAGTCGATGGATTTGGACGATATTCCTGATTGGCTGTAGCGGTAAACATCCTCAAGCACGTTTTTAAAATTTGAATCAAGCTCGGTGTTTGCCATCAGTGATTTAATCACACGCTCAAGCTGCTCGTACTCTGCGACTGTTCCGCAGCAGTCCAATTGATGGTCAGTCAAGATATCCTTCAATAAATGAACTTGATGCTCATAATGTAAACCCATAACGGTACACATCCCTTCAGTATCATACGGGTTAAATTGTTCAAAACAGAGCGTTTTTATACATGTGAATGGAGTGTTCCAGCAGACGGGACCCTCTTTTTTTATGCACTCGGCCTTAAGAGAGATACACTGGAAAAACGAGCTTGCGGGTCTTTTTAATTCATGGTATGTTGTTAGTCGAAATAATAGATAGAGGTGTCAATCATATGAGAATGCGCCACAAGCCTTGGGCTGATGACTTTTTGGCTGAAAACGCAGATATTGCCATCAGCAACCCTGCTGATTATAAAGGGAAATGGAACACAGTGTTTGGCAACGACAATCCGATCCATATCGAGGTTGGTACAGGAAAAGGTCAATTTATTTCTGGGATGGCCAAACAAAATCCCGACATCAATTATATTGGTATTGAGTTATTTAAAAGCGTCATCGTGACAGCCGTCCAAAAAGTAAAAGACAGCGAAGCGCAGAATGTAAGGCTTCTGAATATAGATGCGGACACGCTGACGGATGTGTTTGAGCCGGGTGAAGTGAAACGGGTCTACTTGAACTTTTCTGATCCTTGGCCGAAGAAACGGCATGAAAAACGCCGCTTGACATACTCCCACTTTCTCAAAAAATATGAAGAAGTAATGGGAAAAGGCGGAGCGATTCATTTTAAAACCGACAACCGAGGTTTGTTTGAGTACTCTTTGAAGAGCTTCTCTGAGTACGGCCTGCTGCTGACATACGTCAGTCTCGATTTGCATAACAGCAATCTGGAAGGCAATATTATGACAGAATATGAAGAAAAATTCTCTGCACTCGGCCAGCCGATCTATCGGGCTGAGGTTGAATGGAGAACGTAAAGACAGACTCTGACAGGAGTCTGTTTTTTTTATGGCCCGTTTGCTACCATGATGACAGGGGGGATGAAAATGGAAACAATGAAAATTGGAAACATCACGTTGACCTGGCTTGACGGAGGCGTGACGCATATGGATGGAGGGGCGATGTTCGGCGTCGTTCCAAAGCCGCTTTGGTCTAAAAAATACCCAGTCAATGAAAAAAACCAGATTGAACTAAGGACAGACCCCATTTTGATTCAAAAGGATGGGCTTAATATCATCGTTGACGCCGGAATTGGATCAGGCAAGCTGACTGATAAACAAAAACGAAACTATGGCGTGACACAAGAGTCGAATGTGAAACCATCATTAGCTGCACTCGGGTTAAACGTTGCCGATATAGATGTGATCGCAATGACACACCTTCATTTTGATCATGCATGCGGTTTAACGGAATATGAAGGTGAACGGCTCGTCTCTGTCTTTCCGAATGCGGTGATTTATACATCAGCTGTCGAATGGGATGAAATGCGCCATCCGAATATCCGGTCGAAAAATACGTATTGGAAGGAAAATTGGGAGGCTGTAGCCGGCCAAGTCAAAACCTTTGAGGATTCTTTAACCATCACAGAGGGGATTACCATGCATCACACCGGAGGCCATAGCGACGGGCACAGTGTCCTGATATGCGAGGATGCGGGTGAAACTGCTGTACATATGGCAGATCTAATGCCAACGCATGCCCACCGCAATCCGCTTTGGGTTCTGGCTTATGATGATTACCCGATGACCTCTATTCCGCAAAAGCAGAAATGGCAGGCGTTCGCAGCAGAAAAAGACGCTTGGTTTATTTTTTATCATGATGCCGAGTATCGCGCCCTTCAATGGGAGGAGGACGGAAGCATCAAAGAGTCAGTCAAGCGAATGAAGCAATAGCATATTTTTATGTTTACCCTGCATGTTTTCCGGCTAATAATGCAAACCTAGTACTAATTATGCTCAGAAAGGAAGAGGCAGGGTGAAACAATTCAAAGTAACAAACGAAGGAGACATTCAAACAACATTAAGAGGCCTTGAAGTGCTCTCTGTTCCTTTTTTGAACAAAGGTGTCGCTTTTACTGAGGAAGAAAGAAAAGAACTTGGTTTAAAAGGCTTTCTGCCGCCTAAGGTATTAACAATTGATGATCAGGCGAAAAGAGCGTATGAGCAATATTCCGCACAGCCAGACGATTTGAGCAAAAATGTTTATTTAACGGCGCTGCACGATCGGAATGAAACGCTGTTTTACCGCCTGTTAAATGACCATTTAGGGGAAATGCTTCCGATTGTCTACACACCGACAGTTGGAACGGCCATCCAGAGATACAGCCATGAATATAGAAAACCACGAGGGCTCTATCTGTCAATCGATGACCCGGACGGTATGAAAGAAGCCTTTAAACAGTATAAAGATCAAAGCGATACGATCGATTTAATAGTTGCAACTGATGCGGAAGGAATTTTAGGAATCGGTGACTGGGGCGTCGGAGGAATCGCGATTTCTATCGGCAAGCTGGCGGTTTATACGGCGGCTGCCGGCATTGATCCGAGCAGAGTGCTTGCTGTTGTTTTAGATGCGGGGACAAATCAGGAGAGCCTCCTGAACGATCCGCTTTATGTCGGCAACCAGCATTCCAGAGTGCGCGGGGAACGCTATGACCAATTTATTGACGACTACGTTGCGCTGGCGAGAGAGACATTTCCGAATGCATTGCTGCATTGGGAGGATTTCGGAGCGAAAAACGCGCGAAGCATTTTGAAACGCTATAAAGATAAAGTTTGTACGTTTAATGATGATATCCAAGGGACAGGCGCTGTTTCTTTGGCGGCAGTCTTATCCTGTGCAAAAGCGTCTAAAGTTCCGCTGAGGGATCACAGAGTTGTTATATTCGGAGCAGGAACGGCTGGAATCGGAATTGCCGAACAGCTGCGCGAAGCATTGGTGCGTGAGGGGCTGAGTGAGGAAGAATCATATCAGCGCTTCTGGTGCATAGACAGAAACGGACTGTTGACAGATGATATGGATCAGCTTCTTGATTTCCAAAAGCCGTATGCACGTTCGGCTGATGAAGTGAAGGATTATCAGCGGAATGGAGATGGCGGAGGCATTGATCTCCTTGAAGTGGTCCGTCAGGCGAAACCGACAATCCTGATCGGGACGTCTACGGTTTCAGGTGCTTTTACTGAAGAAATTGTCAAAGAAATGGCGTCACATGTGAAACGGCCGGCGATTTTGCCAATGTCAAATCCGACAACTCTTTCTGAAGCAAAGCCGGAGGATTTAATCGAATGGACAGAAGGCCGTGCGCTGATCACGACAGGAAGCCCGTTCCCGCCAGTGGAGTATAATGGCGTAACGTATCATATCGGCCAAGCGAACAACGCGCTTGTCTTCCCGGGGCTTGGTCTTGGAACGATTGTCACCAAATCAAAATTAATTACAGACAGCATGTTTGAAGCATGCGCCCGGGCGATCGCAAGTATGGTCAATGTCGGGGTGCCTGGCGCGCCGATGCTTCCGAAAGTAGAGGATTTGCGGACTGTATCGGCAACCGTTGCGGTTGAAGTTGCAAAAACCGCAATGAAGGAAGGCGTTGCGACAGAAGAGCCTGAAGACATTATACAGGCTGTGCAGGATGCGATGTGGTATCCGGTATACAAACCGATTCGCGCGATATAATAAAAAGAGCCGCTGCGTAGGCAGCGGCTTCTATTTTATGCTTGTCCGGTGTTAAGAAGCGATTGTATCAATGACATCTACAATTTCCCCCGTTTTCGCATCCACCATGACTTCATATTGTTCTAATTCTCCGAAAGCTGATCGTGTAATGCCGGTTTTGTATACCTGTACCGTTTCTCCGTTAATATTGTAAGGCTCCGGCTGGGTGTAAATCCATGATCCGTCAATCGGGCCCCGCTGCTTAAAAGCGGATTTTACAATTCGAAGCGCTTTTTCTGAAGAAATATAAGGCTTCATCACATATTGTTTCACAACGACAGCCGTACAAATTCCAAGTCCTGCTCCTAAAAGAAGATGACGCAATTTCAAAATAAAGCACCTCCTGGTTGATCGTACTTTTCATTATACAGAAACAGCCAAAACCTGTTAAGCAATACGCGGCTGATTGAGCAGATTCGGTCAGGGTGCTTGGAAAACTTGATTGTTTCTAATAAAATAAAAGGACTACATAGAAATGAGGGGAAAACATGAATCAAGAAACGAAAGCGCTTTTCCAAACACTGACGCAGCTTCCCGGCGCGCCGGGCAACGAGCATCAGGTTCGTGCTTTTATGAAGCAGGAGCTAGCCAAATATGCCGATGACATCGTTCAGGACAGACTGGGAAGTGTTTTCGGAGTCAGACAAGGCGCAGAGGGTGCACCGAGAATTATGGTAGCCGGGCACATGGACGAAGTCGGCTTCATGGTGACATCCATCACAGACAACGGGCTGCTCAGATTCCAGACGCTCGGAGGCTGGTGGAGTCAGGTTTTGCTTGCGCAGCGGGTTGAAGTTCAAACAGATAACGGGCCGGTTCCGGGTGTGATTTCAAGCATACCGCCGCATTTATTGACAGATGCACAGCGAAACCGCCCGATGGATATCAAAAACATGATGATCGATATTGGAGCGGACGATAAGGAAGACGCCATCAAAATCGGCATAAAACCGGGACAGCAGATCGTGCCTGTCTGTCCGTTTACGACGATGGCGAATGAAAAGAAAATTTTATCAAAAGCATGGGATAACAGATATGGATGCGGTTTGAGCATTGAACTTTTGAAGGAATTACACGGCAAAGAGCTTCCAAACACGCTCTATGCGGGTGCAACGGTTCAGGAAGAAGTCGGGCTAAGGGGGGCACAGACGGCTTCTCACATGATTAAACCGGACTTATTTTTCGCCCTTGATGCCAGTCCGGCAAACGATATGAGCGGAGACAAAAATGAATTTGGCCAGCTTGGAAAAGGCTTTTTGCTCCGTATTCTTGACAGAACGACAGTCATGCACCGCGGAATGAGGGAATTTGTTCTTGATATGGCTGAAACGCATGATATTCCATATCAATATTTTGTATCCGGCGGGGGAACAGATGCAGGCAAGGTTCATATTTCGAACAGCGGCGTTCCGTCAGCGGTTATCGGAATTTGTTCCCGCTACATTCATACAAACGCTTGTATCATTCATATTGATGATTATGCTGCTGCTAAGGAAATGCTCATCAAACTTGTAACAGCCTGCGATAGACAGACGGTAGATGCAATTAAGAAGAATATGTAGAATTTATATAAAAGCTTGTTGAACGAGCAGTGAGCCCGGTTCGACAAGCTTTTTTCTTATTCTGTTTCAAATAGATAGGAAAGGGCCTTGATGGCTTGGTTGACGGTTTCCACTGTTATATTCGCTTTATTGGAAAGCTCTTTTAATGGATGGTGGAGTGATTCCGGCCGGATGATAATCAGAGGTTTTCCTTTTGCGATCGCATATGATGCATCCATTGCCGTGTTCCACTGTTTGTATTCTTCGCCAAACAGGGCGATCACAAAGTCTGCTTTATTCATCAGGATGGCGGTTCTGAAGTTGTTGATGTCAGAGGCTTTGTCATCCTTCAAAACGGCATTTGGCTGTACGCCCATAATGTCTTCACCAATATTGTCTGAGCGGTCATGATTCTCCATCGGGCCGACAAACGTAATCGGCAGCTTCAGCGATTTTGTTTTCTCTTTGATTTCCTCGCGCCAATTGCTGTGGATTTCTCCTGCTAAATAGACGATAAACTCCATACTAAAATCCCTCCTTATGTATGTCCAGCTGTAAATTTTACCCTCATGTACACGATGTTAAACGAAACGAGCTTGATAATGCAAATAAAATATGATAATGATAATGGGAAAGCCTATCTTACATATTCATTCGTTGCATATAAGTGGTTTTGCCTCAAGCAGTTTGGTATGATCCAAATGGACGAGTATCGATAAACAAACATGTAAGAACATAAACAACTGGAGGGATATGAAATGAAAAAAATTGAATCAACTCAAGAGCTGGAAAAAGCGGTACAGGATGACTGGGCTGTATTTATGTTTTCTGCCGACTGGTGCCCGGACTGCCGTTTTGTAGAGCCTTTCCTGCCTGAATTGGAAGCGGATTTCCCTGAATTCACTTACTACTACGTAGACCGTGACAAATTCATTGATACATGTGCAGAGTGGGAAATTTACGGAATCCCAAGCTTTGTTGTTTTTAATGAAGGAAAAGAAGTAAATCGTTTTGTGAGCAAAGACCGCAAAACAAAAGAAGAAATCGAACAGTTTTTAACAGATTCTCTCGCTAAAGCGTAAAGGAGGACATCGGTTTGAAAATGACCTCAAGGAAGCTGTCAGATATACTGAAACAGCGCCTTCAGCACGAGAATCGCTCCTTTCTGTTTGACAGAGAAAAAGACACTCTCCGTGTTGAGGATCAAACGACAAAAAAAGGGATTACGCTCGATTTGCCGCCGATTATTGCGAAATGGGAACTGAAAAAAGACGAAGCCATTGATGAGATCGTGTACTATGTTTCCGAAGCAATGACGGCAATGGAAGGGAAGGCTCAGGAAATGACCGGGAAAGAAACTCGCATTTATCCGGTCATCCGCTCGACTTCCTTCCCGGACAAGTCCAGCGAAGATATCCCGCTCATTTATGATGATCATACCGCAGAGACAAGAATTTATTACGCGCTCGATCTCGGGAAAACATACCGTTTAATTGACCAGCGCATGCTTGAGAAAGAAAACTGGACAAAAGAGCGGATCAGAGAGACGGCCGCATTTAATCTCCGTTCTCTGCCGACGGTTGTCAAAGAGGATACGGTTGCCGGCAATTACTTCTATTTCTTCAGGGCAAACGATGGATACGACGCCAGCCGGATTCTGAACGAGGCGATTTTAAATGAGTACAAGCAGCGTGCAGAAGGGGAGCTGGCGATCTCTGTTCCGCATCAGGACGTTCTGATTCTTGCTGACATCCGGAATGAATCAGGGTATGATATTCTAGGACAAATGTCGATGAGCTTCTTTGCAGGCGGCACCGTTCCGATTACCGCTCTTTCATTTTTGTACAATGAAGGAAAGCTGGAACCGGTGTTTATCCTGGCGAAAAGCCGTCCGAAAAAGGATTAGAAAGGATTTTTACTTATGAACGCTTTTTATAATAAAGAAGGTGTGGGAGACACGCTCCTGATCTCTCTTCAAGATGTGACACGTGAACAATTAGGCTATGAAAAACACGGCGACGTCGTCAAAATTTTCAATAACGAAACAAAAGAAACAACGGGCTTCAACATTTTCAATGCGTCTACTTACTTGACCATTGATGAAAACGGCCCTGTTGCGCTCTCAGAAACATTCGTGCAAGATGTGAATGAGATTTTAAACAGAAACGGCGTTGAAGAAACATTAGTCGTTGATTTATCTCCGAAGTTTGTTGTGGGTTATGTAGAATCAAAAGAAAAACATCCGAATGCCGATAAATTAAGCGTATGTAAAGTCAATGTAGGAGAAGAAACGCTTCAGATCGTCTGCGGCGCGCCTAACGTTGACCAAGGACAAAAAGTTGTCGTTGCCAAAGTCGGCGCTGTGATGCCTAGCGGACTTGTCATTAAGGATGCAGAGCTTCGCGGCGTTCCGTCAAGCGGAATGATCTGCTCAGCGAAAGAGCTTGATTTGCCTGACGCCCCTGCTGAAAAAGGCATCCTTGTGTTAGAAGGAGATTATGAGGCGGGAGAGGCATTTCAGTTTTAGACTCCCATAAATCCGCCCAAAAAAACGAATCATGTGAAAAGCCGCTAAGCCCCTGTTTAGCGGCTTTGTTTCTGCTGATAGCTTAATCTTTTCTGGGCCGACCAGCAGTGGTATACTAAAAACCGTCCCAGAAAACTATAAGGGAGTTAGAGATAAATTATGAGTTGGCTTCATAAATTTTTTGATTTGTTTTTAGGCGAGAGCGAAGAGGATGCTGAACGGGAGACAAAACCCGCTCAAATTCCGCAGCAACAAGAGGTGCATCATCCTGAAGGACAATTAAAAAGATTGGAAGATCCTAAAATATATTATGAATATCCAAAAGGCAAGTTCCGTTTTCCAGTCGTGCCTGATGGATACAAAAATCATGACCTGAGAAGGCGCCGCGAACCATCGGTCGAACCGAAATCCGCGCCTCGTCCAAGCGCTGCACCTTACAGAGAGCGTCCCAGCAATGAAAAAGAGCAGCATACATATCAATCATCAGAGCCGGCGAAGAAACCGTTTAAACCGACAAATATCCCTTCGCCAATCTATGGATTCAATCAAAAACCATCCGTTAAAAAGGATGTGCCGAAAAAGCCTTCTGAAACATTGAACGAACCGGATAAACCGGTAAAAGAGAAGGTAACATTGCTGTCAGAAGAGATCGAACGTGAACGCGGCTATCCTGCTTCAGACACACAGGCGCACTCCAAAAAAGAAAATCCTTTCTTTCCGGATACCCAATTTGAAAAACAGCCTTCTGGCGTTTTAAACAGAGAGGATACAGAGCATGATGAGGCGCCAGGTAACGAAGTGCCATTTGAATCAGGCGTTCAACAGCCGCAAAAAGAGGAGTCTTTCTTCCCAGCTGAACATGCCGAAGGGCCAACGCCTGAGATACTCACAGATACGGCGGAAGATGGCCTTTCAGGCAGTGAAGTAAGCCGCGAAGACATCATGCCTGCATCGGCTGAGGAAGAACAAAGGGAAGAGCAGGCAGAGCAATTTGAAGAGCCTGTTTTCTCCGCTGAACTTGATGAACAGCCAACAGCTCCTGAATCTCTGGCAGAGGCAGCATCTGAGGATGAAAAATCAGAAGAGCCGTCAGACAGCACAGTATACAATCATCACGAAAACGCGGCAGAAGGTGCTGAGTCTCCGTTCGTTCAAGAAGAACAAATGGAATTTCATCAGCAAGAACCTTCATTATTTACTGATGACGAGCATTCATCTGGAGCTCTGGATCAAACAGAAACCGAGGCGGAAGAATCAGAAGAGCCATCAGACAGCATAATAAATAATCAGTATGACATTCCGGCAGAATCTAAGGAAACGAAGATAGATGTTCAGCCAGACAGCCAGACAGAGCTTGAGGAAACTGATCGGATGGACCAAGCTTCCAAACCGCTTTCTGCAACCCATGAAAACCGGCAGGAAATCCGGGCAGACAAACCTCACGAAGCTTCAAAAGAGCCGAAACCAAGGCCTGGTGTGCAAGAGAACAGGCCCGAACAAAACGCACCTTCTCAAAAAGGGCCATCCGTTCCTTTTAATGTCATGATGCTGAAAAGAGATACACATAAACAGCAAAAAGCAGAGGAACGCCGCGGCAGCTATGTATTTCCGAATGTTGCACTGCTAGATGTCCCGCCAGCGCAGGTCCAAGATGATACTGCGTGGATCGAAGAACAGCGTCAGCTTCTTGATTTGACCTTGAAAAATTTCAATGTCCGCGCCAATGTCGTCCATGTAACCCAGGGGCCGTCTGTCACGAGATTCGAAGTGCATCCTGAACCAGGTGTAAAGGTGAATAAAATCACCAACTTGTCTGATGATATTAAGCTCAGTCTCTCAGCAAGAGATATTCGGATTGAAGCGCCGATTCCGGGGAAAAACACGATCGGGATTGAAGTGCCGAACCGCACGAGCAAGGTGGTTGATTTGCGCCAAATGATTCGCAGCTCAGCTTTCAGGACAAGCAAGTCACCGCTCACGGCTGCGCTGGGATTAGATATTTCGGGAAATCCTGTCGTTATCGACTTGAAGAAAATGCCGCATGGCTTGATTGCCGGCGCCACAGGCTCGGGAAAAAGCGTATGCATCAATACAATATTAGTCAGCCTGCTTTATAAAGCTGATCCGAGTGAGGTAAAGGTGCTGCTGATTGATCCGAAAATGGTCGAGCTGGCTCCTTACAATAAAATTCCTCATCTCGTCAGCCCGGTCATTACTGATGCTAAAGCGGCTACAGCTGCTTTGAAATGGGTGGTTGAGGAAATGGAGCGCCGCTATGAGTTGTTTGCCCATTCAGGTGTCCGTGACATTGACCGCTTTAATCAATTAACCGGGGAACACCAAATGGGTGAAAAGCTGCCGTATTTAGTTGTCATTATTGATGAGCTTGCAGATCTGATGATGGTAGCGCCAAACGATGTGGAAGAAAGCATAGCGCGGATCGCCCAAAAAGCAAGAGCATGCGGTATCCATCTTCTAGTTGCAACTCAGCGTCCGTCAGTAGATGTCATTACAGGCCTGATTAAGGCGAATATCCCGACGAGAATCGCCTTTTCTGTTTCAAGCCAGGTTGATTCCCGAACGATTATTGACATCGCCGGTGCAGAAAAGCTTCTCGGAAAAGGGGATATGCTCTTTTTGGAAAACGGCTCGGGAAAACCGGTCCGTCTGCAAGGTAACTTTGTGTCGGATCGTGAAATCGACCGCGTTGTTTCTCACGTCAGAAACCAAATGCCGCCAACCTATTTATTTGAACAAGAAGAGCTCGTAAGACAAGGATCAGCCCTGAAAGAAGAGGATGAACTGTTTTACGAAGCGTGTGAGTTTGTTGTAGAGCAAAACAGTGCAAGCACTTCAAGCCTGCAGAGAAGATTCAGAATCGGTTACAACCGGGCGGCAAGGCTGATCGATATGATGGAAGCGGAAGGCATGATCTCAGAGGCAAAAGGAAGCAAACCCCGTGAGGTGCTGATCACCGCAAGTGATTTAATAAACGAATAATATGGGTTCATTTTCACACCAAACATGGTATGATAGTGTTTAGAGCATTTAACAGCTATGCCGCTTTACAGCAGCTGCGCATAGACAAATCTTGATATCTAGGTTTAATCGGAAAGAAATAACCGGATACTGAACATAACAAAACATATAAAATACGCCGCTAAGGGAGGCTTTTCACCCGCCGCGGTCGCAAATTGAAATGAGCGTCATATACTGGGGAACAGATAGACGTTTGTTGGAGGTACAATTATGACTGTTTATCATTTTGTTGGAATAAAAGGGACAGGTATGAGTCCGCTTGCCCAAATACTTCATGATAATGGATATACTGTCCAAGGATCGGATATCGAAAAATTTATTTTTACGCAAACAGCGCTTGAAAAAAGAAATATTACGATTCTTCCTTTTAGCGCGGAAAATATTAAGCCCGGCATGACAGTTATCGCCGGAAATGCATTCCCAGACACGCATCCAGAAATAGAAAAAGCGATGTCTGACGGAATTCCGGTGATACGTTATCATAAGTTTTTAGGCGACTACATGAAAAAGTTCACAAGTGTTGCCGTTACAGGTGCACATGGCAAAACGTCGACTACGGGTTTGCTGGCTCACGTGATCCAAAATGCAAAACCGACGTCTTTCTTAATTGGAGACGGAACAGGCCAGGGAAATGAAAACAGCGAATACTTTGTGTTTGAAGCGTGTGAATACCGCCGCCATTTCTTAAGCTATCAGCCAGACTACGCGATCATGACGAATATTGATTTTGATCACCCTGATTACTTCTCAAGCATTGACGATGTATTTGACGCTTTTCAAGAGATGGCTCTTCAAGTCAACAAAGGCATTATCGCCTGCGGAGACGATGAGCATCTGCCGAAAATCCATGCGAACGTCCCGGTTGTGTATTACGGCACAGGGGAAGAAAATGATTTTCAAGCCAGAAACATCGTAAAAAGCACGGAAGGGACAACTTTCGATGTCTTTGTCCGCAATACGTTCTACGATACGTTTTATATTCCTGCGTACGGTCACCACAATGTATTAAACTCATTGGCGGTCATTGCGTTATGCCATTATGAAGAAATTGATTCCAGCATCATTAAGCATGCTCTCAAATCCTTTGGGGGCGTCAAACGCAGATTCAATGAGAAGCAGCTAGGGGATCAAGTGCTGATTGATGACTATGCTCATCACCCGACAGAAATAAAAGTGACAATTGAGGCGGCAAGACAGAAATATCCTGATCGTGAAATTGTTGCGGTATTTCAGCCTCATACATTTACGCGAACGCAGCAATTCCTTGACGAATTTGCAGAGAGCCTGAGCGGCGCTGACTGTGTGTATTTATGCGATATTTTCGGCTCAGCCCGTGAAAATGCTGGAAAGCTGACGATCGGCGATCTGCAGGGGAAAATTCATAATGCCAAGCTGATTGAAGAAGATGACACTTCTGTTTTAAAAGCTCATGATAAAGCCGTTCTCATCTTCATGGGGGCAGGAGATATCCAAAAGTATATGAGAGCCTACGAAAACGTCATGGCATAATAAAAAGCAGTGATCTCACTGCTTTTTATTTATCTGACGAGAAAGCTTATTAAAGGATTTTCTTACATAACGGAGAATAGTATGTATACAGCCCAGTACACATGTTTATGATTGAAGAAAACGGGTAAACAGCAGTATATCCTGCAGCAAGGAGGTTTGAGATGATTATTATTCTTTATTTGAGCGTTGCACTCATCGCAATTGCATTTCTCGTATTAGTGATCTACTTGTCTAAAACATTGAAGTCACTGCAGCTGACACTAAAACACGTCGCATCCACTCTTGAAGGGCTGGAGGGACAAATGAAGGGCATCACAACTGAAACAGCCGAGCTTTTACATAAGACTAACCGCCTGGCTGAAGATATTCAGGAAAAATCAGAAAAGCTGAACACGGTCGTTCATGCTGTTCAAGGGGTGGGAACTTCTGTACAGCAGTTCAATACATCCATGAAACAGGCGGCAGGGTCTGTATCGGCATCAGTTAGAGAAAATCAAGACAAGATCAATCAAGTTGTCACATGGAGCCAAGCAGCAATGGAAATTTGGGAGAAATGGAAGCAAAAGAAAAAATCAGCTCTGTAAGAGAAAAAAATACCTAGAGGAGGAATAATGATGAGTAAAGATGGAATTAATAGTAAAGATTTTTTAATCGGAACTTTAATCGGGGGAATCATCGGTGCCACTACAGCTCTTTTTCTAGCGCCTAAATCAGGCAAAGAACTTCGCGACGATCTCGGCAGCCAAGCGGTTGCATTACGGGACAAAACAGATAAAATGACGGCTGATGCGAAGGAAAAAGGCACGCAATATGTCAGCATCGCAAAAGACAAAACTTCCAACATCACACAGCTTGTAGCGGATCAGTCTGGGCAGATCATGAACAAGGTAAAGGATTTAAGAGACCGTTCCAAATCTGACAAAACGGATTCATCAACAATGCAAGATATGAAGGAAGAAGCAATGCAGGCAGCTGGCGAAACAAAAGATCAAGTCCTCCAGGCGAAAGAAGATGTAAAAGACGAACTGAAAGATGCACAAAAACAGGCTGAGCATATGAATCGCTGAGCAGGGAAGGAAGAGCTTGAATCATGGCTAAACAGCTTATTCAATCTGAAGAAGAATTTAAACGGATTGCAGAACAGGAAGGCGCTTTTGTCTTCTTTAAACACAGCACCACATGCCCGATCAGCCAGGCAGCATTTCATGAGTTTGATGCCTTTGCAAATCAGCATGAGGATGTGCCGGCTTACTATCTTCAAGTACAAGAAGCCCGGCCGCTGTCAAATTTCATCGCAGAAACATATGGGGTAAAGCATGAAAGCCCTCAAGTATTCATCATTCAGAACGGTGAAGTGAAATGGCATACCTCACATTCACAAATTACAGAGGCCGCCATTGAGCAGCATTTGTCATAGAAAAAAGCGTCCAGATATCTTCTGGCGCTTTTTTTTTGTGAAAAACCCTTGAACATTGCCCTCACATCATGTAGGATAGCTTCATAGATTACTTTATCACTTAAAAGCGTTTGGGTAATAAAGTAGAGTTTTTATAAAATTTTTTGTATTTCAGTATTTCCATTTGGAATTACTTATAGTAAGATGCATGATAACTACAAAATAAAAAATGAATGTGCAGGGAAAGGATGAAAAAAATGAGCAACACAGAGTTAGAGCTTTTAAGGCAGAAAGCAGACGAATTAAACCTACAAATTTTAAAATTAATCAACGAACGCGGAAATGTTGTAAAAGAGATCGGTAAAGCGAAGGAAGCACAGGGTGTCAACCGATTTGACCCTGTCAGAGAACGCACTATGTTAAACAATATCATTGAAAACAATGACGGTCCGTTCGAAAATTCAACCATCCAGCACATTTTTAAAGAGATATTCAAAGCCGGTTTAGAGCTTCAAGAAGAAGATCACAGCAAAGCGCTGCTTGTCTCCCGCAAGAAAAAACCTGAAGATACAATTGTTGATATCAAAGGCGAAAAAATCGGAGACGGCCAGCAAAGATTCATTGTCGGCCCATGTGCGGTAGAGAGCTATGAGCAAGTAGCTGAAGTGGCTGCAGCTGCGAAAAAACAAGGCATTAAAATTTTGCGCGGTGGAGCCTTTAAGCCTCGTACGAGCCCATACGATTTCCAAGGGCTTGGCGTAGAAGGCCTTCAAATTTTAAAACGTGTAGCGGATGAATATGATCTGGCGGTTATCAGTGAAATCGTAACGCCGGCTCATATCGAAGAAGCGCTTGACTACATTGATGTCATTCAAATCGGAGCGCGCAACATGCAAAACTTCGAATTGCTGAAAGCTGCCGGTGCAGTGAAAAAACCAGTGCTTCTGAAGCGCGGCCTTGCAGCAACGATCTCTGAATTCATCAATGCTGCTGAATACATCATGTCACAAGGAAATGACCAAATTATCCTTTGTGAGCGAGGAATCAGAACATACGAAACAGCAACGAGAAACACGCTTGATATTTCAGCTGTGCCGATTTTGAAACAAGAAACGCATTTGCCGGTCTTTGTTGATGTTACGCATTCAACAGGCCGCCGTGACCTCTTGCTTCCGACAGCTAAAGCTGCTTTAGCGATCGGTGCAGACGGTGTCATGGCTGAGGTTCACCCTGATCCGTCAGTCGCGCTTTCTGATTCTGCTCAGCAAATGGCGATTCCTGAATTCGAAAAATGGCTGAATGAACTGAAGCCAATGGTGAAAGTCAACGCTTAATTGAACAATCCAAAAGGCCGCGCCTGCGGCCTTTTTTTATGCTTTCTCGTTTATTTAGTTATAAAATCCAAGTATACGTTTTCATCATCTATAAAAACGTGTATAATTTCATGAGAAGTAATTAAATTTGATGAATAATGAAAAATAATGTACACTACTGACTTACGCTTACAAATCATAAACGACATAAATTCGGACATTATGACATTTCTCTACATAAAGTGTTTATGCTATAGATAAGGATAAGTGTATCCAGTAAAAGGAGTGGTTTTAGGATGAGCAATATTACGATCTACGACGTAGCGAGAGAAGCTAATGTAAGCATGGCAACCGTTTCCCGTGTCGTGAACGGCAACCCAAATGTAAAACCGACAACACGGAAAAAAGTCTTGGAAGCCATTGACCGTCTCGGCTACCGTCCAAACGCGGTGGCAAGAGGGCTGGCAAGCAAAAAGACAACAACTGTAGGTGTCATCATTCCCGATATCTCAAGCATATTCTATTCAGAGCTTGCGCGCGGAATTGAAGATATCGCGACAATGTATAAATACAATATTATTTTGAGCAACTCTGACCAAAACATGGAGAAAGAGCTGCACTTGTTAAACACAATGCTCGGCAAACAAGTGGACGGCATCGTGTTTATGGGCGGAAACATTACGGACGAGCATGTGGCGGAATTTAAGCGTTCCCCAGTGCCGATTGTACTTGCCGCTTCTGTAGAAGAGCAGGAGGAAACACCGTCAGTCGCTATCGATTACGAACAGGCGATTTATGACGCAGTGAAGCTTTTGGTTGATAAAGGACATAAAGATATCGCATTCGTTTCCGGACCAATGACAGAGCCGATCAACCGCTCGAAAAAACTCCAAGGCTACAAACGTGCGCTTGAAGAAGCGAACCTTCCGTTTAATGAACAATTTATAGCTGAAGGGGATTACACATATGATTCCGGACTCGAAGCGCTGCAGCATCTGATGAGCCTGGATAAAAAACCGACAGCCATTCTTTCTGCAACTGATGAAATGGCACTCGGCATTATCCATGCCGCTCAGGATCAGGGCTTATCCATTCCGGAGGATCTCGACATTATCGGCTTTGATAATACAAGATTAAGCCTCATGGTTCGTCCGCAGCTGTCAACAGTTGTTCAGCCGACATATGATATTGGCGCCGTTGCGATGAGACTGCTGACGAAGCTCATGAATAAAGAGCCGGTTGAAGAGCATATCGTCGAACTGCCGCACCGTATCGAACTAAGAAAGTCAACCAAGTCATAAGAAAAACAAAGAGCAAGCTTCACCTTCATGGTGAATTCTTGCTTTTTTCATGGGGAGAAATGATGAAACGTTTTGATTATCTTACACCTGTTGGATTTGTGTTAGGAACGATTATTATTGTTATCGGGATTATTTCGGGATCGGGAGTAAGCGGTTTCCGCTCTTTTCTTGATCTAACCTCTTTCTTCATCGTAACAGGGGGACTATGCGCCGCTGTTTTTATCAGTTTTCCGCCAAGAGAGCTGAAAAAAGCGCCCTCTGTATTAAAGCAGGCATTCATCCGCCAGGAAGACAATGTGAAAGATCTTGTGAAAACCTTTGTCTCCCTTTCCGATCACGCGCGTAAACATGGGCTTTTATCATTGGATGATCAGGCTCGGGGAATCAAAGATCCATTCTTGAAAAAAGGGCTGCTTTTAGCAATTGACGGCTGGGATGAAGAAACGATTCGGCTTGTCATGGATTCAGAAATCGCAGCAATGGAGGAACGGCACCGCAAAGGACGGCGTGTTTTTGAAAAAGCGGGAGAATTTGCTCCGGCGTGGGGAATGATCGGAACACTCGTCGGGCTCGTGCTGATGCTCAAAAACTTAAATGATCCGCATATGCTCGGACCGAATATGGCAGTTGCGCTTCTGACGACTTTATATGGTTCATTACTGGCCAATATGGTCTTCAACCCAATCGCGGCAAAGCTTGAAGAGAAAACAGAAAGTGAAATTTTCATCAAACAGGTAATGGTGGAAGGGATTATCGGTGTTCAATCCGGAAAAAACCCGCGCAACCTTGAAAGCCAGCTGGTCGTTTTCAGTTCACGGGAAGAATGGCAGAAACAGCCGAATCAAGTAAAAACAAAAAAGGGATCTATACATGAAGCTTAGAAGAGAACGTTTTGAAAGAAGGAACGGAAACGGGAAAAACAGTCAATCTTCATCCAGCTGGATGGTTACCTTTACAGATTTGATCACCCTGGTCCTTGTGTTCTTTATTTTGCTTTTTTCGATGTCCCAAATCGATCTTCAAAAATTTAAAGCGGCAGTCGATTCGATTCAGAAGGATGGCGGCGGGCTTCAGCCGGACCAAACGTCCATAGAAAAAAAGAAAACACCTCCATCCGATGCGAAGAAGCAAGCGGATCAGCAGGATCAGCTTCTCAAGAAAGTAAATACATATATAAAAGACAATCACTTGAAGGCCCAAATGACAGCCAAACGGGATGAACGCGGTGTCGTGCTCGTTCTGCAGGAGGCGGTGCTGTTTGATACAGGTGAGGCAAAGGTGCTGAAAAATGCTGAAACACTTCTTCACCAAATCGCCGTACTTCTTCAAACCATTCCAAATGACATTCAAGTCGAAGGCCATACAGACAGCCGAAACATTTCGACATACCGATATCCGTCGAACTGGGAGCTATCAGCAGCACGGGCAAGCGGAGTGATTCAATACTTCACATCAAAAGAGAAACTTCCCTCGAAGCGCTTTATTGCTGTCGGTTATGCGGATACAAAGCCTGTAAAGGACAATAAGACAAACGAACACATGAAAGAAAACCGACGTGTGGAAATCGTCATCAAAAAATCAAAAACGACCTCTTCGTGAAGGTCGTTTTTTACTTTGTTCGTTGTTGCTCGGACCGTATCGCATATAATGCTTTGCTGACGGTTTGGGCATTTTTTTCTGTAATTTCAGGTTTGCGGGGAATCGGAGGATATAAATCAGCCGGATCGCTCCAGCTGGACGGCAGGGCGACGGGGCATTGTTTTTGCCATTTAGCGATCCATTCCGGCGGGATCTCGTGTCCCGGATCAATCCCCTTCATTTCAAGCCATATTCTGGCCCAGGCGCGGGGGACAACTCGCCAAATATCATATCCGCCGCCTCCGACTGCAATCCATTTCCCTCCGCAATATTGGTGAGCCAAAGTATGTGCAAGCCGGGGAATTTCTTCGTATATATTGATTGTTGCTGATAAATGCGTCAGCGGGTCGTAGTAATGGGCATCGGCGCCGTTTTGGCTGATAATGACATCGGGCTCGAAATACGCGGCGACTTCTGAAACTGCTGTCCGGTAAGCTTCAAGAAAAGAATCATCCTCTGTAAAAGCGTCAAGCGGGATATTAAAGGAATAGCCATATCCTTTTCCGCTGCCTTTTTCCTGGATCTGGCCGGTTCCGGGGAATAAATACCTTCCTGTTTCATGAATGGACAGCGTGCATACGTCAGGATTATCGTAAAATGTAAATTGCACACCGTCCCCGTGGTGGGCGTCTGTATCAATATAAAGCACTCTGGCGCTGTATTTTTTCTGGATATATTGAATCGCCACAGCGCTGTCGTTGTATATGCAAAATCCTGAGGCTCTCCCGCGAAAGCCATGATGAAGCCCTCCACCAAGGTTTGCCGCATGCAGGGCTTGTCCTGACATGACCCAGTCTGCGGCCGTTAAAGTGCCGCCGACCAAGAGTGATGCCGCTTCGTGCATGCCGGCAAAGACGGGTGTATCTTCAGTGCCGAGCCCGTAGCTTTCTCCTTCTTCAGCGGGAAGCTTTCCGGCGCCCGCAAGCTTTACGGCTTGAATGTAATCATCGGTGTGGACAAGGGCTAGCTCCTCTTCTGAAGCGAGTCTTGGACTGACAATGTCTCCATCATCAAAGGCATTGATCGACTGAAGCAAATCATATGTTAACAGAACCCGCTGCTGATTAAAGGGATGCTCTTGATGAAACATGTAGGTTTGATAGGATGGAGAATAGATAAATACACTGTCTCTCATAGCAGATCCCTTTGCTCTGACGGCCATACGACGTGGTGCCCATTTCTTTGCAGTTCCTGCAAAAACGGCAGCGGATTCATCGTTTTTACACGGAAGACGAGCACTTTTACACCGGGATCGTCATGCGGATAAACAAGCACGCTTAATATTTTCACTTGAAGGTCTTGGCAAAGGCTGCTGATCTCAGCGAGGCTTTTGGTGATGTCGTTTACTTTTATTTCAATTTGCGAGCCCGGCTGGTCAGCGCCTGTCAATTTGACAAACGTCCGTAGCAAATCGGTTTTTGTCAAAATGCCTACTAATTTTTGATGCTGTACGACTGGAAGGCAGCCGATGCCATGCTCGTAGAACACCGCAGATATTTCTTCGACAAAATCTAACGGGTGGGCGCAGACGACCTCTTTTTTCATAATTGAATCTACGCTTCGTGTGAGAAATAGGCTTCGTTTGTTTTCTTCAAAAATACTGGGGCTCGCCTGTTTCATGTCTCTGTCTGTAATCATGCCGATCACGTGTCGTTCTTCATCTACAACAGGCAGATGCCTGATATGGAATTCCTTCAGTTTGCATATTGCTGTTTCAAGCGTATCCGTCTTCGTTAATGTAATGACATCTCTTTTCATGATTTGCTCAACAATCATTATTTTTTCCCCTTTGTCAGTGTCAGTTAATACATATAACGATGATAAAAACGGAGCCTGTCAAATTGTTCAATTGATTCTTGGCTGACGTTTTTTCCGATGCGGGCCATCAGACAGTTTGCAGGGTGGGAGCTGATCTCCGGCTCATCCGTTGCAAACCAGACCAATCCGCCTGCATTCATCATCTTTTCCATGATCTTTCTGTATTCCCACACATCTTTTTTCATCCCTTTTAAATCCCAATGCCAGTAATATTCTGTCGTCATCACAATGTAGTTTTCCATTTGTTCATCCATCATGCTGACGGCCAGAAGGGTCTTTCCGACAGCGCATCCCCGATAGTCCGGCGCTACTTCGATGGCTCCGAGCTCAAGCAAATCCTCCATATTTCCTTCAGACCATCTTTCGAGCGGGTCAGGATATAAATACGTGACATAGCCGACAATGGTTCGGCCGTCTCTGGCAATAATAATGCGCCCTTCTGGAAGGCCTGCAATATCGACTAGCGCTTCATGCTGCTCGCGAGGCGGGCGAAATGCGGTTAAATCTTTATGAAACTCATAACCTGCCAAATCCTCTGGAGAGACAGGCCCTTCTATCAGTAAAGAGCCGGTTGCTGTTTTGATGTTTGCTGAATGGTATGTTTTATGATGTTCCACTAATTCACCGTCCCATCAATTCTTATAAAAATACATGCCTTCTTTAAGAATACCAAAATATAAAGCGTTTTCAACATGGTTTATATTTTAAAAATTGAGAAGAATATGAATTTATACTATAATAATTGTGACAACTTCAGCAAAGGGGGATGTTTGGGCATGAATTTGAAAGCGTTACCAGCAATAGAGGGGGATCATAACTTAAAAAACTATGAAGAAACGTACCGGCATTTTGATTGGGCCGAGGCAGAGAAACATTTCTCTTGGCATGAGACAGGGAAACTGAATGCGGCGTATGAAGCGATTGACCGCCATGCCGAATCGTTTCGAAAAAACAAAGTAGCACTTTATTATAAAGACGCAAAACGGGATGAAAAATACACATTTAAAGAAATGAAGGAAGAATCAAACAGAGCCGGGAATGTGTTGAGACGGTATGGAAATGTGGAAAAAGGGGACCGCGTTTTTATTTTTATGCCGAGATCACCCGAGCTTTATTTTATTATGCTTGGCGCTATCAAAATTGGCGCCATCGCCGGGCCGCTGTTCGAAGCATTTATGGAGGGAGCGGTGAAGGACCGGCTTGAAAACAGTGAGGCAAAGGTTGTTGTCACAACGCCTGA
Source organism: Bacillus sp. MD-5 (assembly GCF_002201875.1). NCBI lineage: Bacteria > Bacillati > Bacillota > Bacilli > Caryophanales > Bacillaceae > Bacillus > Bacillus sp. MD-5. The sequence goes on along the minus strand of NZ_CP021911.1, from coordinate 2,777,620 downwards.
GCTGCTGGAGAGGATACCGGCAGACAAACTGCCTCACTTGCAGCATATATTCGTAGTCGGCGGAGAGGCTGAGAGCGGCACAAACCTCATCAATTATGATGAAGCAGCGAAACAGGAGAGCACAAGACTGGATATCGAATGGATGGATAAAAAAGATGGTTTTCTGCTTCACTATACATCAGGTTCCACTGGAACGCCAAAGGGCGTGCTGCATGTCCATGAAGCGATGATTCAGCAATATCAAACAGGAAAGTGGGTCCTTGATTTAAAGGAAGAAGACATTTATTGGTGCACAGCTGATCCAGGCTGGGTGACAGGTACGGTATACGGCATTTTTGCACCGTGGCTGAACGGGGCGACAAATGTCATCGTCGGCGGACGTTTCAGCCCGGAAAGCTGGTATGGAACGATTGAACAGCTTGGCGTCAATGTCTGGTACAGCGCGCCGACCGCTTTTCGGATGCTGATGGGAGCGGGAGATGAAATGGCTGCGAAATATGATTTAACCTCACTCCGGCATGTACTCAGTGTTGGTGAGCCGCTAAATCCGGAGGTCATCAGATGGGGACACAAAGTTTTTAACAAACGAATCCATGATACATGGTGGATGACCGAAACGGGCAGTCAGCTCATCTGCAATTATCCTTGCATGGATATTAAACCCGGTTCGATGGGTAAGCCGATTCCGGGAGTGGAGGCTGCGATTGTTGACAATCAAGGAAATGAGCTTCCGCCATACCGAATGGGCAATCTCGCTATCAAAAAGGGCTGGCCTTCCATGATGCATACCATTTGGAATAACCCTGAAAAGTATGAATCGTATTTCATGCCGGGCGGCTGGTATGTGTCTGGTGATTCTGCTTACATGGATGAAGAGGGATACTTCTGGTTCCAAGGCAGAGTAGATGACGTCATCATGACCTCCGGTGAGCGCGTAGGTCCATTTGAAGTGGAGAGCAAGCTTGTCGAACACCCGGCCATTGCAGAAGCTGGTGTAATCGGAAAGCCTGATCCGGTACGGGGAGAAATCATTAAAGCCTTTATTGCACTCAGGGAAGGATTTGAGCCGTCTGACAAACTGAAAGAAGAGATCCGCCTATTTGTAAAGCAGGGTCTTGCAGCCCATGCGGCTCCGCGTGAAATTGAATTTAAAGATAAGCTTCCGAAAACCCGAAGCGGAAAGATCATGAGACGCGTGCTGAAGGCATGGGAGCTTAATCTCCCAGCCGGTGATCTGTCAACGATGGAGGATTAAAAGGCGGCGTTGACACGGGATTTTATTTATGTTAAAAATGATATAGCTTCATATGAAAAGGTAAAGATTGAGACAAGTAGAATATCCTTACGTTCCAGAGAGCTGATGGCCGGTGAAAATCAGCACAGACGGATATATCGAATACACTCATGAACCGCTTTTGCAAACAAAGCCGGCCAGGCTTTCAGTAGTGAAAGAACGGACCTGATCCGTTATCAGGCAAAGTGATAAGACGAATGTTTTGCATTCTCTTATTAGTAGGGTGGTACCGCGATAATCAATCGTCCCTTCGTGTAAACGAAGGGGCGTTTTTTATTTTAATCAAAAAAGGAGCTTTATCTTATGACAAACTTACTTGAAGATTTATCCTTCCGCGGATTGATTCAGCAAATGACAGATGAAGAAGGATTAAATAAACAGCTGAGTGAAGAAAAGATCCGCTTGTACTCAGGTTTTGATCCGACAGCAGACAGCTTGCATATCGGACACTTGCTGCCTATTTTAACACTTCGCCGTTTTCAGCTTGCAGGGCATCATCCGATTGCACTTGTTGGCGGCGCTACGGGCCTCATCGGTGATCCAAGCGGAAAAAAAGCAGAGCGTACTTTAAACACTGCTGACATCGTTTCCGAATGGTCCCAAAAAATCAAAAACCAGCTGTCCAGATTTCTAGATTTTGACGCAGCAGAAAACCCAGCTGTCATCGCAAACAACTTTGACTGGATCGGCAAAATGAATGTGATCGATTTCCTTCGTGATGTCGGTAAAAATTTCGGCATCAATTACATGCTGGCAAAAGACACGGTCAGCTCAAGAATCGAATCCGGCATCTCGTACACGGAATTCAGCTACATGATTCTTCAATCTTATGATTTCTTAAATCTTTACAGAGACAAAAACTGTAAACTGCAAATCGGCGGTAGCGATCAGTGGGGCAACATCACAGCGGGTCTTGAACTGATCAGAAAATCAGAAGAAGAAGGAGCAAAAGCGTTCGGCCTTACGATTCCGCTTGTCACAAAAGCAGACGGCACGAAGTTCGGAAAAACGGAAGGCGGCGCGATCTGGCTTGATAAGGAAAAAACATCACCATATGAATTCTATCAATTCTGGATCAACACAGATGACCGTGATGTTATCAAATACTTGAAATACTTTACGTTCCTATCAAAAGAGGAAATTGAAGCATACGCTGAAAAAACAGAAACAGCGCCGGAAAAACGTGAAGCGCAAAAACGCCTGGCAGAAGAAGTGACATCGCTTGTTCACGGACGCGAGGCGCTGGAGCAAGCCATCAACATCTCCCAAGCGCTGTTCAGCGGCAATATTAAAGAGCTTTCCGCTCAAGACGTAAAGGTAGGCTTTAAAGATGTTCCTTCTATGGAAGTTGACAGCAGCCAAGAGCTTTCACTTGTAGATGTGTTGGTGCAATCTAAATTATCTCCTTCTAAACGTCAAGCGCGTGAAGACATCCAAAACGGAGCTGTTTACATTAACGGCGAACGCCAGACAGAAATAAATTATACCCTATCGGCTGAAGACCGTATCGAAAATCAATTTACTGTTCTGCGCCGCGGGAAGAAAAAATACTTCCTTGTGACATATAAATAAGAAAAAGATCCTTTGCCACTGAAGGCAAAGGATCTTTTTGTTTACCGCATAGGAATGAAAGGAAAAGAGTATATTAGATAGGGCAAACACGATCAACCACATCACCTTTTAAAAGAAAGGAGCGCTAAAGCGTGAATCTCATGTGCACGATTGCTAAAGAACGGATACAGCGGGATTATTGGGAGCGGCAGGCGCAAGATAGTGTTGGCCAGCAAGAGGCGAAAGACGAAACAGACGATAAAAAAACCCCAACCGCATAGCGGCAGGGGTTTTTAAAACGATTAACGAGAGTAGAACTCAACGATAAGCGCTTCGTTAATTTCCGGAGCAAGTTCAGAACGCTCAGGAAGACGAGTGAAAGTACCTTCAAGCTTTTCAGCGTCGAAAGTAAGGTATTCAGGAACGAAGTTGTTCACTTCAACAGATTCTTTGATGATAGAAAGGTTTCTTGATTTTTCGCGAACACCGATTGTTTGACCAGGCTTTACTTGGTAAGACGGGATGTCAACGCGGCTTCCGTCTACAAGAATGTGACCGTGGTTAACCAATTGGCGAGCTTGACGGCGAGTACGTGCTAAACCTAGCTTGTACACAACGTTATCAAGACGAGAATCTAAAAGAACCATGAAGTTTTCACCGTGTTTACCAGCTAGTTTGCCAGCTTTGTCAAACAAAGTGCGGAATTGGCGTTCGTTTACACCGTACATGTGACGAAGCTTTTGCTTTTCTTGCAATTGCAAACCGTATTCTGATAATTTTTTACGTTGTCCTGGGCCGTGTGGACCTGGAGCGTAAGGGCGTTTTTCTAATTCTTTTCCTGTACCGCTAAGAGAGATTCCTAGACGGCGGGACAGTTTCCAAGATGGACCTGTATAGCGAGCCATAATGTGACTCCTCCTTTGGTTTTATTTTTGTGGAAAATAAAAACCGTCTGCTCTATTCGACCATGCACATTTTGTTTTCATGTATCCTCGCTCCAGCAGCAGAGAGTTACACGATACACCTTATGGATAAGGAACAAAATGAAAACATAGAAGCTGAACAAAAAGGCTGCAATATTTCACACAAAGGTCATTATATAATTTATTTGTTTTGAAGTCAACCATTCCTCCATTATTGCTTCACCGTTTATGATATAATAAACAAAAATTAGTGGTAAACTTTTAGGTGATAAAAACATGGTAGAACAAACTAAAGATCAATTATCCGCCTTTCATTATCATATGCTCGATTTTTTATTAACCAAATCGGAAAAAGTCACATTCACCGACTCTTTCATATGGCTGACTTCGGCTATTCAAACCTATTTTTCAACCCTTTGTGTTTCGCTTACACCGTCATCATCAGACTTTGTGACAAAACTGGCAGATGGTGAAGCCCGTTTTTCCGTTTCAAAAATAAACGCTTCATGTTATCTGATAGAGGACGGCTCAGGCAGGCGTTTCCATCTTGCATGCAGGCAGGATGAAGAGATTCCTGAAGGGCTTCCGGATGTAGTTGCTTCATTTTTAAACCAGTCGATGAAACAAGAAAGACTCTATAACAAAACGATCTACCAAAAAAAAATATACAAAATGACAGAGCTGTTCCATTCACTGCTTGATCAGACAGATGTGCTGAAGCAGCTTTTAGAAAGCTTGACCAGCACATTTTCTCTTTTTGAGTTTTCTTTATTTATATCGCACGATCAAGACCAATGTTTAGGGGTTCCTGCAAAAGAGCTGTATATGGAAGGGGAAAAATCCGATTCCTTTGCGCTCAAAGTGTATTTGTCCGGGGATATTTTGCGGAAAAATGAATCGGCCGCCTATATTCCGATCAAAGGACAGCAGGGCACATATGGGGTTTTGAAAGCTGAGGGAACGGGCGACAGCTTTCTTACTGATTCCTGCCTTGATGAAATGTCGCTGTTAGCAAACGCGGCGGGAAAAGCGTTTGAAAATGCCCAGCTCTACGAACAATCAAAAGCAAGCATCGCAAATTTGGAATTGATCAATGAAACATCACGCCGCTTGAATCAGCGGCTGACACTGACTGATACAATGAATGATCTGGCTGTGAGAATGGCAGAATCGTTTCAGGCAGAAGAAGTGGGATTTTTTCATATCGACCATTTTGAAAATCTAGCATTGCTCCCAGGAAGCACAGCATTTTTTAAAGAAGCGAAGCCATCAGACTTTTATAATGAGCTGAAAGAAAAGCTGTATGAAGGTGAAAAAGGGGTTTTCATCGGGAATGGCCAGTCTGTTTTTGGGCAGGCGGGGTACGGCTCGCTGATGGCTGCTCCGATGATTCAAAACGACCGTCTTTTAGGCTTTGCGGTTTTATTGAAACAGGAGCTGTATGCTTTTACATTTGAAATGTACAAGCTGTTTCAGGCGCTGATTCATCACGCGACACTGGCTGTAACCAATTCAATGCTTCGCGACCGTTTGGAGCATCTCGTAAAAACAGATCAGCTGACTGAACTGTATTCACGGGCGTATTTAGATGAAAAAATTCAATACAGCATGAAAATCCACCAAAAGGGTGTTTTTATTCTAGTTGATATTGATAATTTCAAGAATGTAAATGATACGTACGGCCATCAGACTGGGGACGAGATTTTAATTCAAGTTGCTTCAGTGATTAAAAGCAACATCCGAAAGCATGATGTCGGTGCCCGCTGGGGAGGCGAGGAGCTTGCGGTTTATTTGCCCAATGTGCCGGTTGCGGTGGGGAAACGGATTACCGAGCGGCTGGTTTATGCGGTCAGAAAAAATACGAAACCCAAGGTAACCATTTCCTGCGGTATCTCATGCTGGACGACAGAAACAAGAAAGTCTCTGAAAGAGCTTGTGCATGAGGCTGATGAAGCGCTCTATAGCGCGAAACGGAGCGGGAAAAACCGCTTGATGATTCATAATTCAATAAAATGAAAAAAGCCCAAAACGATGTCAGTTTTGGGCTTTTATATTACTGCGCTAACGCTTTTTCTAGCTTTTCGGCAAATTGAGTTAAGTATTTTTCATCAATTTCGTCGAAACGGTTTTTCACTGGACTGTCGATGTCTAAGACGCCGACCATTTTTCCGTCTACACGAATCGGAAGCACAATTTCTGATTGAGACGCTGCATCGCAGGCGATATGTCCCGGAAACGCGTTTACATCCTCCACACGCTCCACTTTTCCGTTTGCGTACGCTGTGCCGCAAACCCCTCTGCCGAAAGGAATCCGAACACATGCCGGAAGGCCTTGGAATGGACCTAACACAAGCTGTCCATCCTCTTCTTTGGCAAAATAGAAACCAGCCCAGTTGACCTCAGGGAGCGAATGATACAGCAATGCTGAGGCATTTGCATAGTTAGCTATTGGATCTGTTTCGTCTTCGGTCATGGCTTCGAGCTGTTTTAGCAGAAGCTGATAGTCTTTTTCTTTATCTCCAGATTGTTTTTCGACATGGAACATGGAAAACCCTCACTTTTTCTATAATATAAAACAAAGTTCCGGCTTTTCTGCCGGCATTTGTCGATAAGTTCTTACAGGAACAGCGGCTTCCTGCTTGAATAATATCAAGAGGAAGGAGTGAGCCGTATGAAAGTAAGCACCAAAGACAAAATTATTGAATCTGCTGTCATGCTTTTTAACCAAAAAGGATTTTCTGGCACGTCTGTCCGTGAAATCGCAAAGTCAGCTGATGTAAATGTTGCGCACATCTCCTACTATTTTAAAGGCAAAGGAGGCTTGATGGAACACTTAGTTTCAGAGTTTTACGAAGGCTACAGCAAAACGCTTGAAACAGCGGCAAGCAATATCTCTTCTCAAAGCACGCAGGAACAGCTTCTCCAATTGGTTTTCGATATTTTATCCTATCAGCATAATCATCGTCAATTAACTCGTTTTGTCTACCGGGAAGTCACAATTGACTCCACGTTAATCAGGGAAATTATGTCGACATATTTAATGAAGGAAAAGTATATCTTCCAGCTGATCATTGAGGAAGGAGAAAAACAGCGTGAACATTTAACACTGCCGCTGCCTCATTTTATTCTTCAATTAAAATCTCTCTTGATGATGCCCTATCTCCAGCCTCAATATATTTCAGAAGTGCTCTACATGCAGCCGCACGAGCCATATTTTTATAAAATGTATTTTGAAGAGATCAAGATTTGGATCAAAAGCGTCTTCCGGACAGGAGACGTGGCGCTCACCAATTAGCATCGTTCCAAAAACGCCTCATACGCATATCCGACATCTCCCGCTTGATGGGCATCAGACCCAAACACAAGCGGGATCTTCTTTTGCTTCGCTTCATTCAGCATCCAATCCTCGATATAAATACCGCCAGCGTACATTTTTCTTAAGCCGGAAGTATTGAAGTCGAGCTCCATTCCGTTTTTTTCAATGGCATCCAGACACTCAGAAACGATACCGCGAATATGCTCTGACATGCTATACGGAAACAGCTTGATGAATTTTTGGACGAGTGTGATGTGACCGACTCTTTTTGGCTTATAGACGCCGAGTGATGCTACAATGGAAGAATAGATACTCCGGTAATATTGTTCATATACAGCTTCAATGCTTCCGCAGGCTGAAATCAGCTCTTTAAAGGTATGCTCGTCATAATCAAGGCACAGATAGGAAGAGCCTGTGCGCAAAAAATGAACGGATAAGATGCTGTCATCTAAATATGGCCCGTATGTATCCAGGAATAATGTAATTTCATCTTCAAATCCAGCAATATAATCGACTTCAAGCCCCGTCCGGATAGAAAGCTGTCCGCCATATTCTTTTTTTAATCCGGAAATTTCATGAATATAGCGTTCCAAAGAAGCTTGCGCCATCGCGCTGTCCTTCAGCGGGGTGGGATCGGTGAAAGAGGGCGGCAATGGGGCGTGTTCGGTAAAAGTAATCGATTCGAACCCTTTTTTTAAGGCTTCTTCTGCATATTGTCTGAGTGTGTCATTGGAGCCGTGAGGGCAAAATGGTGTGTGAATATGTCCGTCTCGCTTTTGCATTGATGTCACCCCATGAAAAAATAGTCAAATCCTGCCGATTTTGCACAAAAAGTTTTTGATTTCTGGTCAAAAAATGTTTGTTACATGGTATCATAATAACAATGAAAACGACAGTTTTTCTCAATACATATCCTGAAATCTTTCTGAATAAATAAAACACCCTGACAGATTAAGGTAAACAGCAAGGGGGCTCATTATGGAGTTTGTCATTGGATTATTAATTGTACTGCTTGCGCTGTTTGCGGCAGGCTACTTTTTCAGGAAAAAAATCTACGCCGAAATCGACCGGCTGGAATCGTGGAAGATTGAAATTCTGAATCGGTCGATCGTGGAAGAAATGTCCAAAATTAAACATTTAAAAATGACGGGTCAGACAGAAGAGTTCTTTGAGAAGTGGCGTGAAGAATGGGATGAGATTGTCACAGCCCACATGCCGAAAGTTGAAGAGCTCCTTTATGATGCCGAGGAAAATGCAGACAAATACCGGTTTAAAAAGGCCAATCAAGTGCTCGTTCATATCGACGACTTGCTGACAGCGGCGGAATCAAGCATTGAAAAGATTCTTCGGGAAATCAGCGACCTTGTCACAAGTGAGGGAAAGAGCCGTGAAGAGATTGAACAGGTGAGGGAGCGCTATTCGAAATCTCGAAAAAACCTGCTGGCATACAGCCACCTTTACGGGGACCTTTATGACAGTCTTGAAAAGGATCTGGACGAAATTTGGAGCGGCATCAAACAATTTGAAGAAGAAACAGAAGGCGGAAACTATATTACTGCACGAAAAGTATTGCTTGAGCAGGACCGCAATCTTGATCGGCTTCAGTCATACATAGATGACGTGCCGAAGCTGTTAGCTGATTGTAAGCAGACGGTGCCAGGCCAGATTGCAAAGCTTAAGGACGGCTATGCCGAGATGAAAGAAAAAGGGTACAAGCTTGAACATATCCAGCTTGATAAGGAATTAGAAAATCTGTCAAATCAGTTAAAACGGGCGGAGCATGTCCTGATGACTGAGCTGGATATTGATGAAGCGTCCGCAATTCTGCAGCTTATTGATGAAAATATTCAATCTGTTTATCAGCAGCTGGAGGGCGAAGTTGAAGCCGGTCAATCTGTACTAAGCAAAATGCCTGAATTGATTATTGCTTATGACAAGCTTAAAGAAGAGAAAGAGCATACGAGGGCGGAAACTGAGCTGGTGAAGGAAAGCTACAGGCTGACAGCCGGCGAGCTCGGCAAACAGCAGGCTTTTGAAAAGCGCCTTGATGAAATTGGCAAGCTGCTATCATCTGTTAAAGATAAGCTCGATGCAGAGCATGTCGCCTACTCACTTTTAGTAGATGAAGTTACTTCAATAGAGAAGCAGCTTGAAGAAGTGAAAAAAGAGCATGCCGAGTATCGTGAAAATCTGCAAGCGCTCAGAAAAGAAGAGCTTCAGGCGAGGGAGACGCTCAGCAATTTGAAAAAAACAATTTCTGAGACAGCAAGACTGCTGAAGACTAGCAACATTCCAGGCATTCCGGGCCATATTCAAGAGATGCTGGAGAACGCGCATCATCACATTCAAGAGACAGTCAATCAACTAAACGAACTTCCATTAAATATGGAAGAAGCCGGAGCCCATTTGAAGCAAGCAGAAGATATCGTCAACAGGGCAAGCCGGGAATCAGAAGAACTTGTCGAGCAGGTCATCCTCATTGAAAAAATCATTCAGTTCGGAAACCGGTTCAGAAGCCAGAATCATATTTTATCTGAACAGCTGAAAGAAGCGGAAAGACGTTTTTACGAATATGATTACAGTGAAGCGTATGAAATAGCAGCAGCCGCAGTTGAAAAAGCCGCACCGGGTGCTGTCCGAAAAATAGAATCGCAAAAGACAAAAGAGCATCAATACCAATAAAGAGTATATAAAAGGCCGGCGCATACATGCTCGGCCTTTTATATGTATTCAGAATATAAAAAAGCCTTATTGGATGTGTATCCAATAAGGCTTTTTGGTTTTCGCTAGTTGATATTAGCTGGTTTTTTATTCGAACCTGTAACAAGAGAAATCAGATAACCGGCAACGCCTCCAATGATTGCAGGTAGGACCCAGCCAAATCCTAAGCTGTAAAGCGGCAGCGATTGACTGAGAACTTTATTTAAAGAACCGAGAGGAATGCTTGCGGCATTCAGGCCATCGATAATGCTAAAAATACCAGTTGCGATCAAACAAAGAATATATACTTCACGTCTGCCTTTAAATGATTTTTCAATAAATGAAAGCAGAATGATAACAATTGCTAACGGATAAATAGCTGATAAAATAGGAACTGAGAACAAAATGATATTTGACAGCCCAAAGTTAGAAATAATAAAGCTGAACACAGTGACAATCGTTACAACGGCTTTATAAGATAAAGAAGGAATCAGCTTTGAGAAATAATTTCCGCATGAAGAGACAAGGCCAATGCTTGTAGTCAAGCACGCGAATAGGATAGCGACGCCTAAAATGATATTTCCTAATGATCCGAACAGGTGCTGTGAAGATTCAGATAAAATTTTGCTTCCTGAACCGAGGAGTCCTACAGAATCTGTACTTGTTGCTCCTAAATAGGCGAGTGAAACGTAAACTAGACCGAGTCCCGCTGCTGCAACAAGTCCCGCTTTAATACATACAGAAGCAACTGATTTACGGCTGGTGATGCCTCTGTCCTTAACAGCATTGACAACGACAATTCCGAACACAATAGAAGCAAGTGCATCCATTGTTTTATAGCCTTCTAAAAATCCTTTAAACAATGATCCGGAAGCATACGCTTCAAGCGGTGACCGAATGTCCCCCATCGGCGTTACGATGCTTTTGATGACTAATATAGCAATAACAGCAAGCAAAATAGGTGTTAAAACTTTTCCAATACGGTCAACAAGCTTTGTAGGATTTAAAGCCAGATAGTACGTAATAGCGAAAAAAATAAATGTGAAAACAAGCAGCGCGACCCAAGAAGGTATCCCGCTTACAAACGGTACAGCGGCAATCTCATAAGAGACTGTGCCTGTCCGCGGAATCGCGAACAGCGGTCCGATTGTTAAATAAAGAACGACAGTAAAAATTGTTCCGAAGACTGGATGTGCTTTATCAGCAAGGCCTTTGGCATCCGTCCCTGTTAAAGCGACAGCTACAACACCTAAAAGCGGCAAACCGACACCCGTCACGAGAAAGCCAGCCATCGCTTTCCAAACATTTTCCCCGGCTGCTTGTCCAAGTTCCGGCGGAAATATCATATTTCCTGCACCAAAGAACAGTGCAAAGAGCATAAGCCCAATCGCGATCGTTTCCTTGGCTGATAGTGATGATTTCATAATGTATAAGTCCTCCTAATTTTACTATGGTAGAATATTCTGTCAATTAATTGTCAGATAATATGACGAAAGTAACAAATCTAATTATAGGTGAATGCATGAAGAAGTCAATAGTAATTTTATTTACTTTTTCAGCAGTAATTTGTTATGGTAACATATAAAATTAGTTTTGTATCGCTTTCATATTAAAGGAGTAAAATGATGTTATATTTAGACAATAGTTCAACAACGAAGCCTTATGATGAAGTCTTGAACGTGTATGAACAGACAAGCAGCCGATATTTTGGCAATCCTTCATCTTTGCACCGATATGGAGCCGAAACGGAACAGCTGCTTCAGGCAGCCAAAAATCAAATCAAAAGGTCCTTAGGCCTAAAAAAATATGATATTGTATTTACGTCAGGCGCCACAGAAGCCAATAATGCAGCTTTAAAAGGAGCCGCTTTGTCAAAAATAAAAACAGGCAAACATATCATTACCACTTCTATTGAACATCCATCCGTTACGGAATCGTTAGAACAGTTGAAAGAGTTGTTCGGGTTTGATGTTACTTATCTTTCAGTGAATGAAGACGGATTTGTTTCTATTGAAGAACTAAAAAAAGCCATCCGTCCCGATACCGTCCTAGTCAGCATGATGCATGTGAACAATGAAGTCGGTTCCGTGCAGCCGATTGAAGAGGCAGGAGAAGTGCTGAAAGAGCACTCGAACATTTTGTTTCACGTTGATTATGTGCAGGGCATCTATAAAGTGCCCTTGGCAATTGAAAAGGCCGGTATTGATCTATGTTCAATATCAGGGCATAAATTTCACGGTCTAAAGGGGACAGGCGCACTTATTGTAAAAGAAGGAACACGCCTTATTCCGCTCATAACGGGAGGCTCTCAGCAAAAAGGCATACGGGCCGGAACGGAACATACTGCGGGTGCGGTTTCGCTTGCCAAGGCCATTAATCTTGCCGCTGCTGATTTTGCTGCACGGCTTGACACGATGACTGCCGCAAAGGAATTGTTTATGAAAAGGCTGAGTGAAATTGAGGGCGTCGTTATCAACACGCCTCAAATGAATAGCGCACCGCACATTATTAATTTCTCTGTTCCGGGGATGAAAGCAGAAGTGCTTTTACACATGCTTGAAGAACAGGATATATTCGTCTCCACAACGTCTGCTTGCTCAGCAAAAGAACATAAGCCCAGCAAGGTTCTCTTAGAGATGGGCAAAGGAGAGCAGATTGCCGGAAGCAGCATCAGAATCAGTTTAAATTACAGCCAGACTAGCGATGTGGCAGAACCGTTTATAAACGCGCTTCGTCCTGGCATCAAAAAATTAAGGGAAATGATGAGGTAGAACATGAATTACGATCATATATTAATTCGTTTTGGGGAAATTTCGACCAAAGGCAAAAACAGAAAAAGCTTTATTGAGCGCTTAAAACAAAACGTGAGACTCGTTTTGAAAGACTATCCGAATTTGAAATACTTTTCCAATAGGGATCGCATGACGATTACATTAAATGGTGAGGACCCTGAGGCTCTTTTTCCTCATTTAAAGCAGGTGTTTGGGATTCAAAGCTTCAGCCTGGCGATTAAGTGTGACAGCCGCCTTGATGATATTAAGGCAACTGCTTTGCAGGCTATCAAGGATCAGTATAAACCAGGTGATACGTTTAAAGTTGCGACAAAGAGAGCGTATAAACAATTTGAATTAGATACAAACCAGATGAACGCTGAAATCGGCGGTCATATTTTGCGAAATACAGAAGGCTTGACGGTCGATGTCCGCAACCCAGACATCCCGCTCAGAATCGAAATCAGGGAAGAAGCAACATTTTTGACAATTCGTGATGAAAAAGGTGCAGGCGGGCTGCCGGTTGGTTCAGCAGGAAAAGCGATGCTCATGCTTTCCGGCGGTTTTGACAGTCCTGTGGCCGGTTTTTATGCAATGAAACGGGGGCTGTCGGTAGAAGCTGTTCATTTCTTCAGCCCGCCATACACGAGTGAGCGCGCAAAGCAAAAGGTAATGGATTTGGCAAAATGCCTGTCCCGTTTTGGGGGAAGCATGACGCTTCATATCGTTCCATTTACAAAAACGCAAGAGCTCATCCAAAAACAAATTCCTGAAAATTACACGATGACGGCAACCCGCCGCCTTATGCTCCAGATCGCCGACAGAATCAGAGAAAAGAGAAACGGGCTTGCCATCATTACGGGAGAAAGCCTCGGTCAGGTAGCGAGCCAAACGCTTGAAAGCATGTATGCGATTAATGCGGTGACGTCAACACCGATTTTGCGCCCGTTAATCGCCATGGATAAAACAGAAATCATCGAAAAATCACGGGAAATCGGCACTTATGAGACAAGCATTCAGCCGTTTGAAGATTGCTGCACGATCTTTACGCCGCCAAGCCCGAAAACACGCCCAAAAAAAGAGAAAATTGAACACTTTGAAAGCTTTGTTGATTTCGAGCCGTATATTCAAGAAGCGGTTGATAACATTGAGACAATGACCCTGTATAGCGAACAAGAGGCTAACGATAAATTCGCTGAACTCTTTTAAAGCCATTTCTAGCTCCTGTATACAATTACCAAAGTTTTTGTGAATGAAGCCATGTGTTTTAACACATTCTATACTCACAAGGAGGTGAGACACATGGCTAACAATAACTCAGGTAACAGCAACAACCTTTTAGTACCAGGAGCTGCTCAAGCGATCGACCAAATGAAATTAGAAATCGCTTCTGAATTCGGTGTAAACCTTGGAGCAGACACAACTTCTCGCGCTAACGGTTCTGTTGGAGGAGAGATCACAAAACGTCTTGTATCTTTTGCTCAACAAAACATGGGCGGAGGACAATTCTAATTTACAATTTCACATAATGGCTTTGGAGTGGGGGAATCCCCACTCCTTTTCATTTTTTACATATAAAAAAGGACCAGCGGCCTATAAAATCTATGTTTACAGAGGTTGTTTTTAGGCATATCCTTACGGAAAGAGCCTGTATTTATGTATAATGGGTGGAGAAAGTGAGGAGTTGTTCGTGTTAAAACGTGAAGATTTAATTGCCCCTATGCAATATAATTTAGTGAATGAAATGGAAAAGTTCAGTGCCGCTGGACAAAAAACCGCTCTTCTATGGGAGGACGAGTCGGGCAAGCAAGAATCATGGTCGTATGAAAAGCTGATGGAAGAAACAAATAAAATCGGAGCGGTCTTAGCTGATCTTGGCTTTAAAAAGGGAGACAAGCTGATTGTAATGGTTCCGCGGGTGCTAGAAGCCTATGCAGTTTATTTGGCTATCCTGAAATCTGGAATGGTTGTCATTCCGTGCTCTGAAATGCTTCGTGCGAAGGATCTTGAATACCGAATTGAACATGCAGAGGTAAAAGGCGCCATTGTCTATTCCGAATTTATCGGCGCTTTCCGTGATGTCAGTACGGCTGACAAACTGATTACACTGTCTATTGGTGAGAATGATGCCGGCTGGAAAAATCTCTTATCAATTGAAGCGGACGGAAGCCAATTTAAAACAGCTGACACAACAAGAGATGATATGGCTTTCTTATCTTATACTTCCGGGACAACAGGTCAGCCGAAAGGTGTTGTACATACACACGGATGGGCATTTGCTCATTTAAAAACTTCTGCCGGCGCTTGGCTTGATATTTCTGAAAAGGATATCGTCTGGGCGACTGCTGCCCCTGGCTGGCAAAAGTGGGTGTGGAGTCCATTTTTAGCGGTGTTAGGCAGCGGAGCAACGGGTTTTGTGTATCATGGCAGATTCAAAGCAGAAAAATATTTAGAGCTTTTAAACCGCTACAAAATCAATGTTTTCTGCTGTACGCCGACAGAATACCGCTTAATGGCGAAGGTCGAAGGCTTGGACCGCTTTGATCTTTCTGCCCTTCACAGCGCTGTTTCAGCAGGTGAGCCGCTCAACCGTGAAGTCATTGATGTTTTCCAAAAGCATTTCGGCATTAAGGTACGGGACGGATACGGCCAAACAGAAAGCACGCTTTTAGTCGGTGTTTTGAAAGATACGGCTATTAAACCGGGAAGCATGGGAAAACCAACACCGGGAAATCAGGTGGAAATCATTAATGAAGACGGTGAAGTCTGCAAACCTGGTGAGGTTGGCGATATCGCTGTTCACCTCAGCACGCCTGCGCTCTTTAAGGAATATTTTAAAGATCCGGAAAGAATGAAAACACAAATTCGCGGCGATTATTTCCTAACGGGAGACAGAGCGAGAAAAGATGAGGAAGGTTACTTCTGGTTTGAAAGCCGAAATGACGATATCATTATCAGCTCCGGCTACACGATCGGGCCATTCGAGGTGGAAGACGCGCTTGTTAAGCACCCTGAAGTAAAAGAGTGTGCTGTTGTCGCAAGCCCTGATGAAATCAGAGGCTCCATCGTTAAGGCATACGTTGTCCTGCAAAATCATGAAAAACGAAGTGATGAGCTTGTCAAAATACTGCAGAATCATGTGAAGACGATTACCGCTCCATACAAATACCCAAGAGAAATTGAATTTGTGGAAAGCCTGCCGAAAACGGCTTCTGCAAAAATCAGACGAGTGGAATTAAGAAAACGTGAAGAACAGCTCAAAGCCAATAAAAAGGCGTAAAGAAAGAGAGTGAACGTGAATGAAGGCGATATGGCACGGCGGTTTCATTTATACGATGCTCGAAGAAGGCGATCGGACAGAGGCAGTTTATGTTGAGGATGGTGTCATAAAAGGCACCGGCAGCTATGAACATCTGAAGGAAAAGTACAGCTCCCCGGAAACAGAAGAAATCAGCCTGAATGGAGCAGTGATGTTCCCCGGTTTTGTTGACAGCCATCTACATTTGATCGGCCACGGCGAAAAACAGCTTCAGCTTGATCTGTCCGCACTGACGTCTAAAGAAGCGATTGTACAGGCTGCAAAGGAAAGAGAGCGGCAGCTTCCTGAAGACGAGTGGCTCATTGGAGAGGGCTGGAATGAAAATCAGTTTGAGACACCGGACTATTTAAATAAGCATGATCTAGACCGCCTGTTTCCAGACAGGCCCGTCTTGCTCAAGCGAGTATGCCGGCATGCAATAGCCGTTAATTCTGCGGCTCTTCTAGCGGCGGGAATTTCAAGAAACACTCCTGATCCTGACGGCGGCGTCATCGTAAAAGATGCAAATGGAGAGCCGACGGGCCTTCTTTTTGATAAGGCGCAGGATTTGATTCTGAAGGCTGTCCCGCCGGTCTCCCAGCACTACGTTGATGAGGCATTAACGGCTGCAATAGAGGACTGCTGGACAAAAGGCCTGACTGGCGGACATTCGGAAGACTTGTCCTATTATGGCGATGTTTCGGTGCCGATGAAAGCTTATGAGAAAGTTGCCGCTAGCGGAAAGTATCCGTTCCGCTGCCATCTGCTCGTTCATCATGAGGCTGTCGACCGATGGGAGGAGCTGGAGAAGCCGTCCGGCCCGTATGTGGAGTTTGGAGCGATGAAAATCTTTGCGGACGGGGCGCTTGGCGGGAGAACGGCTTTATTGAAAGAACCATATCAGGATGATCCATCAACTCAGGGGGTTCAGGTTCATGATGACGAAACCCTTGGCCGGCTCATTCGCAAAGCGAGAGAAAAAGGGATGGAGGTTGCTGTTCATGCAATCGGCGATCTTGCTTTTGAAAAAGTGCTCAACGCAATAGAAAAGCATCCGCCCCAAAACGGTCGGCATGACCGGCTTATTCATGCTCAAGTGCTTGATAGCGAATTAATCGAGAGAGCAGCAAACATGCCGATCGCGCTTGATCTTCAGCCGCATTTCGTTGCAAGCGATTTTCCGTGGGTCATTGACCGTCTCGGAAAAGACCGGATGAAGACTGCATTTGCCTGGAAAACCTTAATGTCTAAAGGCATTTTATGCGCGGGCGGTTCAGACGCTCCGATTGAGCCTGTTGACCCGCTTCTTGGGATCCAGTCCGCGGTGCTTCGCAAGAGCAGTCATGAGCATAACGGGCCAAGCTATAATGAAAGTGAATGTTTATCTGTATATGAAGCGATAAAGCTTTATACAGAAGGAAGCGCCGGAATCATTTATAAAGAGAAGTCACGCGGGAAAATTGCGGAAGGCTATGACGCGGATTTTACCGTTCTCAGTGGTGATCCGTTTGCCATTGACCCCGCACAGCTTCATCTTTTAGATATTAAAAAAACCGTGATCAACGGTCAGATTGTATATGAGAAATCATAAAAGGACAGGCTGCTGCCTGTCCTTTTATTTTCTATAAAAAAGTACGCTTCACTTTTTCCCAAAATGAATTGTCCTTTAGTTTGACTGTTTTGATTTTCTTATTAGACAGTTTGATTTCGATCGTTTTCACATTTCTCGTGCTGAGTGCTTCATTGTCCAAGCCGATGATTGGGTGTTCGTTGCCGTCTTGCACCACACGAAGGGTCAGCTTTCGGTCAGAGCTGAGGACAAATGGCGAGCCGAGTGTCCGGTAGGTGTTATTGTTAAGGGATGCAAGCTCTGATACCTGCATGCATGGAAGCAGCGGATCAACAACCGCTCCTGCAACAGACTTGTTATAGGCGGTGCTGCCTGTAGGCGTTGAGATAATCATCCCGTCACCTCTAAACGTTTCAAAGTGCAGATCGTCAATCAGCACGTCCATCACAAAGGTTTTAATGATACTTGAACGGATGGATACCTCGTTTAAGCAGTGAAAAGGACTGGCATGATCCACTGTCACTTCAATCAGCGGATATTTTCTGACTTCAATTTGTTCAAACGTCATGGCATCGACCATTTTTTCTCGCTCATCACTATGAAAGTCGCAATATAAATGAGCTTTCCCCTTTTTGGTAATGCCGACGTACAAGCAGTCGTCGCGAAAATTCGTCTTTCTGACTGCCTGCAAAAATGTGCCGTCCCCGCCAATGCTGGCAATAATATTGGCATCTGAGTGCTGGTTCACAACGGTAAATCCATGCTCTTCAGCCAATTGTGTTAACGAGCGGGCTTGTTCGTTTGTTTCCTGGTCCTGTTTGTGAAAAAAATAAACATTACGGCGTTGTTCGGTCATATCCCATTTCCCCTTTGCTGTCATATTTAAGTTTTTCTGCCATCCAGTATTTGTGATAAAATACCTTTGGCCATAAGTGTACCACGTTTGCCGGCAGCCCGTTAAGCCGGAGCTTTCTCATGAAGTGAAACATTTTTCATATTGAATCGTATAATGAGAGAGTTTGGGAAAAAGGAGGAGAAAAAATGAATGCAAAAAGATGGATCGCATTAGTGATAGCTCTGGGGATTTTCGGCGTGTCTATTATCGTCAGCATCTCTATGAGTTTCTTTGAAAGCGTCAAAGGCGCTCAAACGGATCTTACATCATTGACGGATGAATCGCAGGAAAAGACACTGGAAAACGGCAGTCTCTCAAGTAAAATTGCCGTATTAGAGGTCAGCGGCACCATCCAGGATAATGGGGATTCAAGCAGTCTGCTTGGTGCAGACGGATATAACCACAGAACGTTCTTAAAAAACCTTGAGCGCGCAAAAGATGACAAGACGGTCAAAGGTATCGTTCTGAAGGTGAATTCTCCGGGCGGCGGAGTATATGAAAGTGCTGAAATACATAAGAAGCTGGAAGAAATCAAGAAAGAAACAAAAAAACCGATTTATGTGTCGATGGGATCGATGGCGGCATCCGGCGGCTATTACATCTCAACGGCGGCTGATAAGATTTTTGCGACACCGGAAACCCTGACCGGGTCACTCGGCGTCATTATGGAAAGCGTCAATTATTCAAAGCTTGCCGATAAGCTCGGCATTTCTTTTGAAACAATTAAGAGCGGGGCTCATAAGGACATTATGTCTCCTTCCCGTGAGATGACGAAAGAAGAAAAAAACATCATGCAATCGATGGTTGATAATTCGTATGAGGGCTTTGTTGATGTTATTTCAAAAGGCCGCGGCATGTCGAAAGCAGAGGTAAAGAAAATTGCTGACGGCCGCGTGTATGACGGGCGTCAGGCGAAAAAACTGAATCTCGTTGATGAGCTTGGTTTTTATGATGACACTATTTCGGCGATGAAAAAGGATCACAAGGATTTGAAAAACGCTTCTGTCATTTCTTATGAGGAAAGCTTCGGATTAGGCTCATTGTTTTCCATGGGCGCAAACAAAATGTTTAAAAGTGAAATTGATTTTTTAAATATGAGAGAAATGCTTTCGCAATCCGGTTCGCCGAGAATGATGTATCTCTATGCGAAGTAGGAGGGAACAATAATGGACGCGACATATGAAGAGTTAGAGCGCAATGACATCAAAGGCCCGCAAGAAGCGGAGCAGCTGACACATGCCTATGCTGGCTTTTGGGTTCGTTTCTGGGCTTTCCTGCTTGATTGGCTCGTGGTATGGGGATTAAACCATTTACTCGTTTCTCCCCTCTTTACCGTAATGGATCTGCCGAAATCATCCGGCATGTTTACCTTCTCGGCCTACAGTGTGACAACGCTTATTGTTTATCTTGCCTATTTCGCACTAATGACAAAATACTTTAGGCAGACGCTGGGTAAAATGGTGTTCGGCCTCAAAGTGGTTTCTGTGAAGCAAGATTGCAAGCTGACATGGAGTACAGTGATTTTTCGTGAAGTGGTTGGACGGTATATTGATAAGATTTGGATTTTATATATCGTTGTTGCTTTTTCACCTACAAAACAAGGGATTCATGATTACATCGCGGATACCACCGTGGTGCATGAAAAATTATACCGCAAATAACTGATAACCCGGACCTCTGTCCGGGTTTATTTTTTTAGGATTTGGCGATAATGCTCCTAGAGGAAGTGAAGAATATGGTGTATGCACTGACAGCCATTCTTATTCTCATAGGGGTCGTACTGCTTCTCAGAATGAAAATCCATGTTGCGCTGGAGTATCTTCATGCCGATGATAATGACAAATTGACATTGAAGATTACGGCGCTGTTTGGCCTGATAAGGATCAAAAAAACAATCCCGGCGATTAAGCTGAACAAAGAAGACGGAACAGTGGATATCAAACAAAAAACTGAATCTAAAATGAAAAAAAGCAGCGGAAAGAAGAAAATCACACAAAACGATGTGCAGCAAAGCATTAATAAGATTGAAATGCTTTTGCATCAGGTCACCAGATTACGGAAAATAAGTGCCTCTTTTCTCGCGCATTTACATATCACAAAGCTGGAATGGATTACAGTTATCGGAATTCAGGACGCGGCAGTGACAGGTGTGATAACAGGTGCTGTATGGGGTGTGAAAGGCGGTATCGCAGCGATGCTCTACGACCATCTGGACTTTGTAAATAAACCTGTTTATGAGGTGATCCCTTCGTTTCAAGTCCCGGTTTCCAAGACCCATTTTCAGTGTATATTCTTTTTTCGCTTTGGACATGCTATGCTTGCAGCTTTCAAATTCGTCAAATACGGACGGGAGCTATCCGTATTAAAGAAGAATCCGTCGGCTCGAATGACTTCAAAGAATGATTCATCAGTTTAAGGAGGAAGCGTATATGGCAGACCATCCCATCCAAGGTTTAATGAAAACCGCAATGGAAAACTTGAAGGAAATGATTGATGTTAACACCATCATCGGAGATCCAGTAGAAACGCCTGATGGAAGTGTGATTTTAACTGTTTCTAAAGTCGGATTCGGATTCGCCGCAGGCGGAAGCGAGTTTGGCGGAAAGCCAGCAGAAAAGAAATCGGAAGACGATGAGACAAGAGAACAGAAACTTCCTTTCGGAGGCGGAAGCGGGGGCGGTGTGTCCATTACGCCGATCGCGTTTTTAATTGTCGGATCGACAGGGATCAGAATGCTTCATTTAGATGAAAATACTCATTTAATAGAGAAAATTTTAGACGCAGCCCCTCAAACACTTGAACGCATTCAGCAAATGTTCAAGAAAAATAACAAGAACCAAGGCCAGGGCCAAAGTCAAAACCAAATGAACAATATGAATTATTAAAAAAGGTTAACTGCGCCGGCCGCAGTTAACTTTTTTTTGGCATAAACTTTGCAGTTTGCAGGAAACTTTACTATGATAGAGACATACATACAAAAGGGAGGAATTATAATGGCTGAAATTACATTCAAAGGCGGTCCGGTTACACTTGTCGGACAAGAAGTGAAGGTAGGAGATCAAGCTCCTGATTTCACAGTGCTGACTAACAGCCTTGAAGAAAAATCGTTAGCTGACATGAAAGGAAAGGTAACGATTATTTCTGTTATCCCTTCAATTGATACAGGTGTTTGTGATGCACAAACACGCCGTTTTAACGAAGAAGCTGCAAAGCTTGGAGATGTCAACGTCTACACAATCAGTGCAGACCTTCCATTTGCACAAGCGCGCTGGTGCGGTGCTAACGGAATCGACAAAGTGGAAACACTGTCTGACCACAGAGATATGTCATTTGGCGAAGCGTTCGGTGTGTATATTAAAGAACTTCGTCTGCTTGCGCGTTCCGTATTTGTCCTTGATGAGAACGGAAAAGTCGTTTACGTTGAATATGTAAGCGAAGCAACAAACCACCCGAACTATGAAAAGCCAATTGAGGCTGCTAAGGCATTAGTGAAGTAAGCAGGGAAAAAAGCTCCAGGCTGCCGCCGGAGCTTTTTTCATGGCAAGGAGGAACACATATGCAAAAAGACCATGTAGGTGCGGTGTATGAGCTGTTAGACGAAGCCGCGATTATGATAAAGAATGAATTGCAGATTTCATATATAGAGGCCCTGGCCGAAGCAGGAGAAATGTATTTTCTTGAAAAAACAGATCAGCTGAAACTGCCTGCTGATCAGAAAACCAAACAGCTTCAGGCTCTGCTTGAAAAAGCGGAATTCGGCACATATGAGCATGAGTGGGTGCGCAAAGCTTTTCAGCTTGCCGTCCTTAAAGGAATGAAGGATATTTCTCATCCGAACAGACAAATGACGCCGGATACGATCGGGCTTTTCATCAGCTATTTGGTGAATAAGTTTATGGCGGATAATAAGGAACTGACCGTTCTTGATCCAGCCTTGGGAACCGGAAACCTTCTGTTTACCGTGCTAAATCAGCTGTCTGAAAAAACGGCAACCAGCTTTGGCATTGAAATTGATGATGTGCTCTTGAAGATCGCCTATGCCCAAGCGAACCTTCTGAAAAAAGAGCTTGAGCTTTTCCATCAGGACAGCCTTGAGCCGTTGTTTATCGATCCAGTGGACACGGTCATTTGTGATCTGCCAGTCGGCTATTATCCAAATGACGAAGGAGCAGAAGCGTTTGAGCTCAAAGCTGACGAAGGCCATTCCTTCGCGCATCATCTGTTTATTGAACAGAGCGTCAAGCATACCAAACCGGGCGGCTACTTATTTTTTATGATTCCGAATCATTTGTTTGAGAGCTCCCAAAGCGGCAAGCTGAAACAGTTTTTAAAAGATAAGGTTCATATCAACGCGCTGTTGCAGCTGCCAAAATCTATTTTTAAAGACGATGCTCATGCCAAAAGCATCCTTGTGCTTCAGAAACAAGGAGAGAAGACGAAAGCGCCGGGGCAAATTCTGCTTGCGAATCTTCCGTCTTTCTCCAATCAAAAGGCGATGCTTGATATGATGGCTCAATTTGATGAATGGTTTAAAAAAGAAAAGTAAGTGTTTTAAAAGCAGCTTAGGCAGCCGTATGAGGCCGATGCCTAAGCTGCTTTTATTTATGCTTTTGAAGACCGGACTTGACGAATTGAATCCAGCTTTGAAACACAAAATACAGAGGGAAAAACCGCAAATTGTAAGCGTTCATCAATACAAAACCTATAGGGAATGTGTCTGAAAATAACAACTTCTTTTTGAAAGCGTTATCAATACGCAAGTTGACTTGAAAAGCCGACATGACAATGTTTAAATAGAAAAGTCAGATATTTTTCGGAGAAGATGTTGATATTCACCGGGAAAAAAGTACGAAAAACGAAGTTGTTGATACAGAGTATAAAGGAGCGTCAATCATGTCCAAAATTATTGCAATTAACGCAGGAAGCTCGTCTTTGAAATTTCAGCTTTTCGAAATGCCTTCAGAAACCGTTTTAACGAAGGGTTTAGTTGAACGAATCGGTATCGCCGACAGCGTATTCACAATTTCTGTGAACGGCGAAAAAAATACAGAAGTAACTGATATTCCGGATCATGCGGTAGCTGTTAAAATGCTGCTGAATAAGTTAACGGAATTTGGCATTATTAAAGACTTGAATGAAATTGACGGAATTGGCCACCGTGTCGTTCACGGCGGAGAAAAATTCAGTGATTCTGTTTTATTAACGGATGAAACCATTAAGGAAATCGAAGATATTTCTGAATTGGCACCGCTTCACAACCCGGCAAATATCGTTGGAATTAAAGCGTTCAAAGAAGTGCTTCCAAATGTTCCTGCGGTAGCTGTTTTTGATACGGCTTTCCACCAAACAATGCCTGAGCAGTCTTACCTTTACAGCCTGCCGTATGAATACTATGAAAAATTCGGCATCCGTAAATACGGCTTCCACGGCACTTCACATAAATATGTAACTGAGCGTGCGGCAGAGCTTCTTGGCCGTCCGTTAAAAGACTTGCGCCTGATTTCCTGCCACCTTGGAAACGGAGCAAGTATTGCTGCTGTTGAAGGCGGAAAATCAATTGATACTTCAATGGGCTTTACGCCGCTTGCCGGTGTTGCAATGGGTACGCGCTCTGGAAACATCGACCCTGCCCTGATCCCATACATCATGGAGAAAACAGGCCAAACGGCTGACGAAGTACTGAATACATTAAACAAAAAAAGCGGACTGCTCGGCATTTCCGGCTTCTCTAGCGATCTTCGTGACATCGTTGAAGCAACGAAAGAAGGAAATGAGCGCGCGGAAACGGCTCTTGAAGTATTCGCAAGCAGAATCCACAAATACATCGGTTCTTATGCTGCTAGAATGAGCGGTGTAGATGCGATCATCTTTACTGCCGGTATCGGTGAAAACAGTGTGGAAGTCAGAGAACGCGTTCTTCGCGGTTTAGAATTCATGGGCGTATACTGGGATCCTGCGCTTAATAACGTGCGCGGCGAGGAAGCTTTCATCAGCTATCCGCATTCTCCAGTAAAAGTCATGATCATTCCGACTGATGAAGAAGTCATGATTGCGCGCGACGTTGTTCGTTTAGCAAAATAAATCGCATGAAAGCACATTCTCTTGAATGTGCTTTTTTGTTGATGCATGATAGTGACAGACAGAAAACATAAAAGAGGTGGGCCAATGAGCGTTCAAGAGCATAAACAAGAAGCTCCCGATATCGTTCGGTGTAAAGTGATTACTGTCAGTGACACGAGGACAGAGGAAACCGATAAAAGCGGCAAGCTGATGATCTCATTTTTAGAAGAAGCCGGTCATCATATTGCTGCATATGAAATTGTAAAAGACGAAAAGGATGCTTTGCAGCGGTCAGTGCTTGCGGGCTGCATGGATGAACAGACAGACGCGGTACTCTTAAACGGAGGGACAGGCATAGCAGATCGGGATGTCACAATTGAAGCCATAACGCCGCTGTTTTCGAAAGAGCTGCCCGGTTTTGGTGAAATATTCAGGATGCTGAGTTATACAGAGGATATCGGCTCTGCCGCAATCATGTCGAGAGCAACAGCCGGTGTCATTCAGCATACCGCTGTTTTCTCAATGCCAGGCTCAAGCGGTGCGGTTAAGCTGGCAATGAATAAGCTGATTATTCCCGAACTTGCACATGTGGTCAGAGAAATCAGAAAAGACAAGTAAATGAATAAATACTACGAAACTTCACCTGAAATTTAGGTGAAGTTTTTTTGATAAAAGGCTTGAAAAAACGAAACGTACTTGTTAAAGTGTATACATACAAAATGCATTTTTATTAAAAATAATTTATTTTTATACAAAACAGAAACACAGTTGAGAGGGGATTTTTATCATGTCAGAACAGAAAAAAGTCGTATTAGCATACTCAGGGGGCCTTGATACTTCCGTCGCAATAAAATGGCTTCAGGAGCAAGGATATAATGTCATCGCCTGCTGTCTGGATGTCGGTGAAGGCAAAGATTTGGCCTTTGTTCAGCAGAAAGCGCTTGAAGTCGGCGCGACAAACTCCTACGTGATCGATGCAAAAGAAGAATTTGCACAGGACTACGCGCTTATCTCTTTGCAGGCCCACACGATGTACGAAGGAAAATACCCGCTTGTTTCAGCATTATCTCGGCCGCTGATTGCGAAAAAGCTGGTTGAAATTGCGGAACAAGAAGATGCACAGGCGATTGCTCACGGATGCACGGGGAAAGGAAATGACCAGGTTCGTTTCGAAGTCTCCATTAAATCATTAAACCCTGACCTTGAAGTCATCGCGCCGGTTCGCGAATGGCAGTGGTCACGTGAAGAAGAAATTGAATATGCGGCGAGCCGCGGCATTCCGATTCCGATCAATCTTGACAGCCCGTATTCTATCGACCAAAACCTCTGGGGACGCGCGAATGAGTGCGGCATTTTAGAAGATCCATGGGCGGCGCCGCCAGAAGGTGCATACGATTTAACAGCTCCGCTGGAAAAAACGCCGGACACGCCGGAAGTGATTGAAATTGCATTTGAACAAGGTGTGCCTGTCTCCATTGACGGCGTATCTTACACGCTTTCTGAACTGATTTTGAAACTGAATGAAATGGCAGGCGCACACGGTGTCGGACGTATCGACCACGTGGAAAACCGCCTCGTCGGCATTAAATCCCGGGAAGTATACGAATGCCCTGGTGCGATCACACTGATCAAAGCGCATAAAGAATTAGAAGATTTGACACTGGTGAAAGAGGTTGCACACTTTAAACCGATCATCGAGCAAAAAATGTCAGAAATCATTTACAACGGCTTATGGTTTTCACCGTTAAAAGACGCGCTGCACGCTTTCCTAAAAGAAACGCAAAAGCATGTCACAGGCATCGTCCGAGTGAAGCTGTTTAAAGGCCATGCAATCGTAGAAGGGCGTAAATCAGAATATTCTCTATATGATGAAAAACTTGCAACATATACAAAAGACGATGCGTTTGATCACCATGCGGCAATTGGCTTTATTGAGCTTTGGGGCCTTCCGACAAAAGTGAACAGCATCGTGAAAAAGAAGGAGCAGATTAAAGCATGAAGAAGCTTTGGGGAGGCCGGTTTCAAAAAACACCGGAAAAATGGGTCGACGAGTTCGGCGCATCCATATCATTTGACCAAAATTTAGTCACTGAAGACATAACAGGGTCTCTCGCACATGCTGCCATGCTGAAAAAATGCGGTATCCTGACAGCGGAAGAAGAGCTGAAAATCCGCGAGGGACTGAATACCCTTTTGCAAAAAGCAGAGGAGGGAGCATTGGAATTCTCAGTCGATTATGAAGATATTCATTTGAACATAGAGAAAATGCTGATTGACGAAATCGGCCCGCTCGGCGGCAAGCTGCATACCGGCAGAAGCCGGAATGACCAGGTGGCGACTGACATGCATTTATACTTGAAGAATCATGTCGGCCACATCATCGAGCTGATTGAGGCATTCCAAAGTGCGCTGATTGAAAAGGCGGAAGCGAACGTTGAAACGATTCTGCCGGGCTACACACATCTGCAGCGCGCCCAGCCGATTTCATTCGCTCACCATCTGCTTGCGTATTTCTGGATGCTAGAGCGCGACAAGGAGCGTTTTCAGGATTCAATGAAGCGGATTAACAAATCTCCGCTCGGCTGCGGGGCGCTCGCGGGAACAACCTTCCCAATCGACCGTGATTATTCAGCCGAACTGCTCGGCTTTGATTCTATTTATGAAAACAGCTTGGATGGCGTCAGTGACAGAGACTTCATTTTGGAGTTTTTAAGCAACAGCAGTATGCTGATGATGCACCTATCCCGTTTCTCTGAAGAAATCATTTTATGGTGCTCGCAGGAGTTTAAATTCATCGAGCTTGACGATACGTACGCAACAGGAAGCAGCATGATGCCACAAAAGAAAAACCCTGATATGGCGGAGCTGATCCGTGGCAAAACAGGGCGCGTATACGGCGATATGATGGGGCTGTTTACGATTATGAAAGGACTTCCGCTTGCTTACAACAAAGATCTGCAGGAAGACAAAGAGGGCATGTTTGACACAGTGAAAACGGTGGAGGGCAGCCTGCAAATCTTCACAGGCATGATCCAAACAATGATTGTAAACAAAGACGTCATGAAGCAAGCGACAAAACAAGACTTTTCAAATGCGACGGAACTGGCCGATTATTTAGCCAAGAAAGGAATGCCGTTCAGAGAAGCGCATGAAGTGGTCGGAAAACTTGTGTACACCTGCATCGAAAGAGGAATCTATTTAAGCGATATGCCGTTTGGCGAGTTTCAGCAGGCGAGCACACTATTCGAAGAAGATATTTACACTGTGTTAGACCCTTACTACGCAGTTGAAAAAAGAATGAGCGCCGGGGGCACCGGATTCAAACAGGTGGAGCAAGCGCTTGAGAAAGCGAAAGCTTGCGTCGCAACAGGAGTTTGTTAAAATTTCCTTCATAAAATCCCGTCATTATAGCCAACCTACCTCTATAATGATGGGAGGCAGAATGATGAAAAAAGAAACGGAACGCTATATTTATGATGAACAAGAAAGCCAGGAGACAACAAGGCTCATTTCAGAAGCATATCAAAGCGGTTATGTCGATATGCCTGATCAGGAGTCTTCATCTTCTGCAGAATAAGCTGTCTATACAGGCAGCTTTTTTTGTATGCCAAAGTGTAAAAAGTGATATTGCAAGCCTTTTATAGTAAAGTAGAAGAAGAAACACTTTATTGAAAGCGGCGACGTTGCTTTGGGAGGTATTCATGTGCGACATGCTTTAATTACTGCCGGTTCGAAGGGTTTAGGCCGCAAAGTGACTGAAACGTTGCTTGCAAAGGGGTATTCAGTAACAGTCAATTACAGACAGGATGAGGAGGCAGTCAGCCGCCTGAAGAAAGCCTTTCCCGATTGTCTTGACCGGCTGCAATTTGTAAAAGGTGATGTCACCAAAAAAGAAGATCTGCTGCGTATTGCAGACACTGCCTTAAACCGCTTCGGAAGGATCGACTTTTTGATTAACAACGCGGGACCATACATATTTGAACGTAAAAAGTTAGCTGATTATACTGATGATGAATGGTACGGCATGCTGGAAGGAAATTTAAGCGCCGTCTTTCATTTATTCAAAGCGGTTATTCCTATTATGAGAAAACAGCAATTCGGACGCATCATTACGTACGGATTCCAAGGTGCGGCTCACGCGCCAGGCTGGCTTCATCGCTCGGCATTTGGCGCTGCGAAAGTGGGCTTGGCTTCTTTGACGAAGACAATCGCCATTGAAGAAGCCGAATTCGGCATAACCGCCAACATGGTTTGCCCTGGAGACATTGTCGGCGACATGAAAGAAGCATCGATAGAGGAAGCCAGAATGAGAATCGGCAAAGAAAAAACGCCGATAGGAAGGTCTGGAACAGGCGAGGATATCGCCCGGATTATCGCTTTCTTGTGTGAGGAGAACTCAGACCTTGTGACTGGGACTGTCATTGAAGCCACTGGAGGCCTCAATGTTATTAACAAGAATCAAACAACATAAGTTTTTCAGCTTTTGAAAAAGGGAAAATAAAAAAAACAAAATCACGTGACGAGGTGAAAGAAATGAAAGTGACATATCACGGACATTCTGTAATTACAGTGGAAACGAAGGACCACCATATTATATTTGATCCGTTTTTAACAGGGAATTCGTTAACGGATATCAAGCCGGAGGATGTAAAAGCGGATGTCATCTTATTAACGCACGGCCACAATGACCATGTCGGTGATACTGAACAAATCGCCAAGCAAAATAACGCGCTGGTTATAGCACCGAACGAGCTCGCTGTGTACTTAGGCTGGAAAGGCTTGAATGTTCATCCGATGCACATCGGGGGCTCCCGCCAGTTCGATTTTGGAAAAGTGAAGCTCACACAGGCCTTTCATGGATCAGCCATCACAGATGAAGAAAACAAAACGATCACTTACACAGGCATGCCAGCCGGTATTTTGCTTACTGTAGAAGGTAAAACGATTTTCCATGCGGGTGATACGGCACTATTCTCTGATATGAAACTCATTGGCGAGTTGAATCATATTGATCTTGCTTTCCTGCCGATTGGCGATAACTTTACGATGGGGCCTGAGGACGCCAAGCTTGCAGCTGAATGGCTGCGCGCAAAACAGGTCGTGCCGGTGCATTACAATACATTCCCGGTCATCGAGCAAGACCCTGAAGCATTCGCTGACAGCCTTCCGGGCGGAGTCGGCAAAGTCATGTCGGTCGGTGAGACGATCGAGCTTTAAACGATGAAACCATCTCCTGATGAATCAGGAGGTGGTTTTTTATTTTCCAGCCTCATTGCGTATAAATCCTTTGAAACCTTATAATAAAAACAAGAAGACTGTCCTTAGAGGTGAAAGGCTTGGCAACGAAGCATGAACAAATTTTAACGTATATCGATTCACTGCCTGTCGGCGAAAAAATTTCTGTGCGAAGAATTGCAAAGGAAATGAAAGTAAGCGAAGGAACCGCGTACAGAGCGATCAAGGAAGCAGAAAATAAAGGGTTTGTCAGCACGATTGAACGTGTGGGCACTATCAGAATTGAACAAAAGAAAAAAGAGAACATTGAAAAGCTTACCTATGCAGAGGTTGTAAATGTTATAGACGGACAAGTGCTCGGAGGCCGGGCGGGGCTCCATAAGACATTGAATAAATTCGTCATCGGCGCGATGGAACTGGACGCGATGATGCGTTATACCGCAGCGGGGAATCTTTTGATTGTCGGAAACAGAATCAATGCACACAGGCAGGCGCTTGAAGCGGGCGCGGCCGTATTGGTGACTGGGGGCTTTAACACGGATGAAAGCATTGTACAGCTGGCAGATGAGCTTGAACTGCCGATTTTATCCACGAGCTATGACACCTTTACAGTCGCTGCGATGATTAACAGGGCAATTTATGACCAGCTGATCAAAAAAGAAATTGTTTTGGTGGAGGACATCCTAACACCCGCTGACCGCACGGTATATCTTTCGCCCAAGGATAAACTTGAAAAATGGTATGAGAAAAATTTTGAAACGGGCCACGGCCGCTTCCCGGTTGTCGACGATCAAATGAAAATCCACGGCATTCTGACATCAAAAGATATTGCCGGCCATGACCGAAATGCATCCATAGAAAAAGTCATGACCAAAAATCCCGTTACGGTGATTGGGAAAACATCTGTCGCCTCAGCGGCGCAAATGATGGTATGGGAAGGAATCGAAGTGCTTCCCGTCACTGACGGCCACCAAAAACTGATCGGGATGATCAGCCGCCAAGATGTGTTGAAAGCCCTTCAAATGATTCAAAAGCAGCCGCAGGTCGGGGAGAAACTTGATGATATCGTTTCAAGAGGGTTTAAAGACGAGGGTGATGATAAAGAGGATCAAACGGTTTACGAGTATGAAGTCACGCCGCAAATGACAAATCAGCTTGGAACCATTTCATATGGTGTATTTACAACCATATTGACGCAGGCGGCAAACCGGTTTTTGCGCTCGAAAAAACGCGGCGAACTCGTAATCGAGAGCATCACCATTTTCTTTTTGAAGCCTGTGCAGATGGAATCGGTCATCGAAGTCAAACCGCGTATCTTGGAGGCCGGCAGAAAGTTCGGGAAAATGGAAGTGGAAGTGCACAGCCAAGGCCATATCGTGTCGAAAGCGATGCTGATGGTTCAGCTGATGGAAAGAAGCTAAGGGACGTTCAGGCGCCCCTTACGCGTGATCTCTTTCAGCTTCTTTGGCGTGAAGGGGATTGTAATGCCTGTAGGCTTTATAACCTGCCCAAGCGCTTCCTGCTCCTATGACGATAAAGATACCGCCGATTACTAACGTTAATACTGAATGGAATAATATCATTTGGTTGAGCCCGTAGAACAGGACTAGTGACCCTAAGGCCATGCTTGATTTTGCTGAATAGATTTCCTTTGCCAAAGATGGCTTTGCCCGTACGCCTTTTACTTTATAGTACACATAAAAGCAGGCTGAAAGCCCAATCAAAAAAACAAGAACCAGCATAAATGAAATCCTCCATCGTAAAAGTTTACAAACCCATTCTATACAAAAACGGGCTTGGTTTTGACGTTATTTTTCTTTTCCGTCGGCAGAGAATGTGATTTAATGAATAAAAACAATAAAGGAGAATCAAATGAAAACAGAACTGATCAGAACCATATCATTATATGACACGATTATCTTACATAGACATGTGCGTCCTGATCCGGATGCCTACGGATCACAGTGCGGGCTTACGGAAATCCTGCGTGAAACATATCCTGAAAAAAATATTTTTGCGGTTGGCACGCCTGAACCGTCCCTTTCCTTCTTATATTCCCTTGATGAGGTGGACAATGAAACATATGAAGGCGCACTTGTCATTGTCTGCGATACGGCAAATCAGGAAAGAATCGACGATCAGCGTTATCCTTCAGGCGCCAAACTGATGAAAATCGACCACCATCCGAACGAAGATCCATACGGTGACCTTCTTTGGGTCGATACAAGCGCCAGCTCAGTAAGTGAAATGATTTACGAGCTGTATTTAGAAGGAAAAGAGCACGGCTGGAAGCTGAATACGAAAGCGGCAGAGCTGATCTATGCCGGCATTGTCGGAGATACCGGACGCTTTTTATTTCCGAATACCACGGAAAAAACATTAAAATATGCAGGCGAGCTCATTCAGTATCCATTCTCTTCCTCAGAGTTGTTTAATCAATTGTATGAAACAAAATTGAATGTGGTGAAGCTTAACGGCTTTATCTTTCAAAATGTGTCTTTGTCCGAAAACGGCGCCGCTTCTGTTTTCATCAAAAAGGATACGCTTGAAAAATTCGGCACAACAGCTTCTGAAGCGTCGCAACTTGTCGGGACGCTTGGCAATATCTCAGGTATCCGCGCTTGGGTGTTTTTCGTAGAAGAAGACGATCAAATCAGAGTCAGATTCCGTTCGAAGGGGCCTGTCATTAACGGACTTGCCCGCAAATATAACGGCGGAGGGCATCCGTTTGCTGCCGGCGCCTCTATTTACAGCTGGGATGAAGCCGATCGGATTTTAGCTGATCTGGAAACATTATGTAAAGAACACGAGTAGAGGGGAGACCCTCTCTCTTAGTGTTCATCTGTGACGGGGATGAACCAGCAGCCGAAATCAGTAAGGTCCTCGTAGACTTGGAGATTGTGAGATTGAAGTTCTTTTTTTATGAGGGAAGCGAGTGAGTTTGTTTCGGCATATGCAGAAAAACCTTGTCTGAGACGGGCTGCTTGATCTTTTGCTAACTGACGGTCACTGTAAACCTCCATTTCCCTTTCCTCCTTCCTTTCGCCATTAAGCCTCACATATAGTTTATAAAAAAGAATGGGAAAAAGCGACAGAAGTTTGGAGAATTTAAAAAAAATCCATAATTATGTGGCGAATGATATTTCAAGTTCTACTGTCAGCCTCGTATAAATAATCAATTCTCTGACGGTTGCCTCGTATTTTTTTTCATTGATCATATAGACTTTATTTTCAATTGTCCGTTTCAAAAGATCCTTTGTTTGATAGACGCTTTCTATGTCTTTGGTAATGACCTCTGAAATATCATCCTTTACATGCTCCTCGAATTTCGTTTTATCCGGCTGCGATATTTTATATTTATCCCCATTCAGCAACTTAACGCTGACGCTTTGAATCAGCAGTTTTCTTTTATTATCTTCATTCAGTTTATGGAGGTCTTCCTGATAGATCGAAATTTGATTGTTCAAGTCTTTTACATGCTCTTTTTGTTTTTCGATGAGGCTGACCTGCTCCTCTTGAAATGTTCCGTAAGTAAACAGGAAAAAGAACCAGCTGATTACGGCTCCGCACATCATTCCCGCGAAAAAGCGCTGCCATCCCGGTTTTTTGTAATGCTGTGGGACCCTCATGAAGAAAGATGCTCCTGGGTTAGCCATGATATAATAAGCCAGCCGCTTTGCGCGCCTCCCATGGCTGAAATAATCAAAAGAAGCTGCTTAAAGATATCTCTCGTATTGCCTTCGAGTATGCCGCGTTCAAAGCTGTATACCGCATCAAAGGTGCCTCCGATAGCTGCGACAAGCGCCCAAATTTTTAACCGGTTCGCAAGCTTTGTAATGGCTGTAAGCGGGGGTTCGCCCGCCAAATATGCTCCGAGCCCTCCGATGAGTGCGCCCCCGATCAGCACCCCTAACGCAATGAAGTAGCTATTGATAAAATTCACCATAAATCCTGCTTCCTGATCCATCTTTATCACCTCACCTTTTATATCATATTGAGCTTTCAGGACAAGTATGATGATGAGTCAAAAAAGAACATTTGTTTCTTTTGGAAACCGGCCTTATAATGAAGAAAGAAATGGATCGTAATGAGAAAGAGGTGATAGCATGTCTTTTGTTCACCTGCAAGTACATAGCGGGTACAGCCTGCTAAACAGCGCCGCGGCTGTGGAAGAGCTCGTCAGTGAAGCTGACAGGCTCGGATATGCGTCTTTGGCGCTGACAGATGATCATGTCATGTACGGAGCTATTCAATTTTATAAAGCTTGCAAGGTGAGAGGGATTAACCCGATAATCGGTTTGACGGCTTCTGTTTTTACAGATGACAGCGAGCTCGAAGCCTACCCGCTCGTCCTGCTGGCAAAATCAAATACAGGCTATCAAAACCTGCTGAAAATCAGCAGCGTTCTGCAATCTAAATCAAAAGGCGGGCTGAAGCCGAAATGGCTTCACAGTTATCGAGAAGGCATTATCGCAATAACGCCCGGCGAAAAAGGATATATTGAGACGCTTCTTGAAGGAGGCCTGTTCGAACAGGCCGCTCAAGCTTCGCTGGAGTTTCAGTCTATATTCGGAAAGGGAGCCTTTTATTTCTCCTATCAGCCTTTTAAAGGGAATCAAATCTTGTCTGAACAGATTCTAAAGCTGTCAGAAGAAACGGGTATCCCTGTTACGGCCACAGGCGACGTGCACTACATAAGGAAGGAAGATAAGGCTGCCTACCGTTGTCTGAAAGCGATTAAAGCGGGGGAAAAGCTGACGGATGCACCTGCTGAAGTTCTGCCTGATCTCGATTTGAAACCAATTGAAGAAATGCAAAACATTTATCGAGAGCATCCAGAGGCATTGCAAGCTTCTGTGGAGATCGCGGAACAATGCCGGGTTGACGTCAGCCTCGGACAGACCCGTCTGCCGTCTTTTCCGACCCCAGACGGAACGTCCGCTGATGATTATTTAACGGATATCTGTATGGAGGGACTCCGCAGCCGTTTCGGCACGCCTGATGAACGATACCTTCGCCGACTTCAATATGAGCTTGATGTCATCAAGCGGATGAAGTTCAGCGATTACTTTCTGATCGTGTGGGATTTTATGAAGCACGCCCATGAAAAAGGAATTGTTACAGGGCCGGGACGGGGTTCTGCGGCTGGCTCTCTTGTGGCATATGTGCTGTATATCACAGATGTTGACCCGATTAAGCATCACCTTCTGTTTGAGCGATTTTTAAATCCTGAACGCATCAGCATGCCGGATATTGATATTGATTTTCCCGATACAAGAAGGGATGAAGTCATTCAATATGTTCAGCAGAAATACGGTGCGATGCACGTCGCACAGATTATCACCTTTGGAACACTTGCGGCAAAGGCGGCGCTTCGGGACGTCGGCAGAGTATTTGGCGTCAGCCCGAAGGAGGCAGATCAGCTTGCAAAACTTATTCCTTCAAGACCGGGCATGACGCTGGATGAAGCGAGACAGCAGTCACCGCAGCTGGATAAGCGGCTTCGGGAGTCAAGCCTGCTTCAGCAAGTCTATACAATTGCCCGAAAAATAGAAGGGCTTCCAAGGCATGCATCCACCCACGCAGCAGGCGTTGTCCTGAGTGAAGAACCATTAACAGATGTTGTTCCGCTTCAGGAAGGGCATGAAGGGATCTATTTAACGCAATATGCGATGGATCATCTTGAAGACTTGGGCCTTTTAAAAATGGATTTCTTAGGCTTGAGGAATCTGACGCTGATTGAATCCATCACTTCAATGATTGAAAAAGAAGAAAACATCAAAATAGATCTTTCAAGTATTTCCTTCAGTGATGACAAAACGTTCTCCTTGCTGTCCAAAGGGGATACGACAGGGATTTTCCAGCTCGAATCTGCAGGGATGAGAAGCGTCCTGAAGCGGCTGAAACCTTCAGGGCTGGAGGATATTGTGGCGGTCAATGCGCTGTACCGGCCCGGTCCGATGGAAAATATTCCGTTATTTATTGACCGTAAACACGGCCGGGCGCCTGTCCATTATCCTCATGAGGATTTAAGGAGCATTTTGGAAGATACATATGGCGTTATAGTGTATCAGGAACAAATTATGATGATTGCTTCCCGCATGGCGGGGTTTTCTTTAGGCGAAGCAGACCTATTGAGAAGGGCGGTCAGCAAAAAGAAAAAAGAAATCTTAGACAGAGAGCGAAGCCATTTTGTTGAAGGGTGCTTAAAAAAGGAGTATTCTGTAGACACTGCAAATGAAGTCTACGATTTAATCGTCAAATTCGCAAACTATGGCTTTAACCGAAGCCATGCGGTGGCATACAGCATGATCGGGTGCCAGCTTGCGTATTTGAAAGCTCATTATCCGTTATATTTTATGTGCGGATTGCTGACAAGCGTCATTGGCAATGAGGATAAAATTTCTCAATATCTTTACGAAGCAAAGGGGAGCGGGATTCGTATCCTTCCTCCGTCAGTGAATAAAAGCAGTTTTCCGTTTACAGTTGAAGACGGATCTGTCAGGTACAGCCTCCGCGCGATAAAAAGTGTAGGCGTCTCAGCAGTCAAAGATATATATAAAGCAAGGAAAGAGAAACCATTTGAAGATCTTTTCGATTTCTGCTTTCGCGTGCCGTCAAAAAGCGTAAATCGCAAAGTGCTTGAAGCACTTATTTTTTCTGGTGCGATGGACGAATTCGGCCAAAACCGGGCCACGCTGCTCGCATCCATTGATGTTGCTTTGGAACATGCTGAGCTATTCGCCGCGGACGATGACCAAATGGGATTGTTTTTAGAGGAATCGTTTTCAATTAAGCCGAAGTATGTGGAAACGGAAGAGCTTCCGCTAGTGGATTTACTTGCATTTGAAAAGGAAACGCTCGGCATTTATTTTTCAAATCATCCGCTCTCCGCCTTCCGAAAACAGCTCGCTGCGCACGGAGCAGTCTCCATTCTGCAGGCTCAGCGGACAGTCAAAAGGCAGCTTTCGCTAGGCGTTTTGCTGTCGAAAATCAAAACGATTCGGACGAAAACAGGTCAAAACATGGCGTTTTTAACGCTCAGTGATGAAACCGGCGAGATGGAAGCCGTAGTCTTTCCTGAACAATTCAGACAGCTTTCACCCGTTTTAAGAGAAGGCGCTCTTTTGTTCACAGCGGGGAAATGCGAAGTAAGACAAGATAAGATCCAATTCATCATGTCCCGGGCAGAATTATTAGAAAATATGGATGCAGAAAAAGCGCCATCGGTTTATATAAAAATAGAAAGCAGTCAGCACAGCCAGGAGATCCTGGCGAAGATTAAGCGCATTTTGCTGGAGCATAAAGGGGAAACAGGCGTTTATCTCTATTATGAAAGGCAGAAACAGACGATTAAGCTTCCTGAGTCGTTTCATATCAATGCGGATCACCAGGTGTTATATCGCTTAAAAGAGCTGTTGGGTCAAAAAAACGTCGTTTTAAAACAGTGGTAACGAGTCACTTTTTGTTATACAATTGGAGCAATTATGTGATCCTGTTTAAATATTCAGATAGATTTTACTCCGCAGAATGCAGCAATCAACGCAGCAGTATACGAATCAAAAAATATCCATAAGGAGTGTTTAGGAGAATGTCATTAAGAGAAGAAGCATTACACCTGCATAAAGTCAACCAGGGGAAACTGGAGTCTAAATCAAAAGTAGAGGTCAGAAATGCGAAAGATCTAAGCCTCGCGTATTCTCCGGGTGTTGCAGAACCGTGTAAGGATATTCATGAAGACATTAACAAAGTATATGATTACACAATGAAGGGGAACATGGTAGCAGTTGTAACTGACGGTACAGCTGTGCTTGGCCTTGGAAACATCGGCCCTGAAGCGGCGCTTCCTGTTATGGAAGGGAAAGCAGTTCTTTTCAAAAGCTTTGCGGGCGTAGATGCGTTCCCGATTGCTTTAAACACAAACGATGTTGATAAAATCGTTGAAACTGTAAAATTGCTGGAACCGACATTTGGCGGTGTCAACCTTGAAGATATTGCAGCGCCAAACTGCTTTATCATTGAAGAGCGCCTCAAAAAAGAAACAAACATCCCGGTTTTCCATGATGATCAGCACGGTACTGCCATTGTAACCGTAGCAGGTCTTGTGAACGCGCTGAAACTGTCTGGAAAATCCATGTCATCCATTAAAGTTGTCGCAAACGGCGCGGGTGCGGCTGGCATTGCGATTATCAAGCTTCTTCATCATTATGGCGTTCGCGACATTGTGATGTGCGATTCCAAAGGGGCCATTTATGAAGGGCGCCCGAACGGCATGAACGATGTCAAAAATGAAGTGGCGAAGTTCACGAACCAAGATCGCAAAGACGGTTCTCTGAAAGATGTCATCGTTGATGCTGACGTATTTATCGGTGTCTCTGTAGCAGGCGCGTTAACAAAAGAAATGGTTCAAAGCATGGCAAAAGATCCGATTATCTTTGCAATGGCAAATCCAAATCCGGAAATCATGCCGGAAGATGCGCGTGAAGCCGGAGCAAGCGTTATCGGAACTGGCCGTTCTGACTTCCCGAACCAAGTAAACAATGTTCTTGCATTCCCTGGTATTTTCCGCGGAGCGCTTGACGTGCGTGCCACTCACATTAACGAAGAAATGAAAATCGCAGCGGTTGAAGCCATTGCTTCACTGGTTTCAGAAGATGAGCTTAGCGCAGACTATGTCATCCCTGCACCGTTTGATAAACGTGTTGCGCCTGCTGTTGCGAAGGCTGTGGCAAAAGCTGCGATGGAAACAGGTGTTGCAAGAATCACTGTTGACCCTGAGGAAGTCGCAGAAAAAACAAGAAAACTTACGATTATTGGCGAATAATTTTAATTCGTTCCAAAAATGGCAGCGCGTTGGCGGAGACCAGCGCGCTGTTCTCAAGTTAAACTGTCGGCTGAAATTTTTTTAAGGGGTTGGCCTTAAAAAAATTTCAGCCGGGTTTAACATTATTTTTGAATACGCTGTCAACCTTGTCGTTTCAACACCTTATCTGATTTCATCCCAGCCTTTCCGAGCACGTCATCGAATAAAAAGTTGTCGAATTGAGGATGACAGCGTTTGACAAAAAAAGTACAATAGTTTCGGTAAAGTTATTAGCAAGTCTATCTGTTT
This sequence comes from Bacillus sp. MD-5, assembly GCF_002201875.1. Lineage (NCBI taxonomy): Bacteria > Bacillati > Bacillota > Bacilli > Caryophanales > Bacillaceae > Bacillus > Bacillus sp. MD-5. Next base: position 2,738,895 of record NZ_CP021911.1, on the reverse strand, counting down.
GATGACATGCGGTGAAGAGAACCCTTCACAAAAGGGAGGTAATCATTTGTTAAAGGATATATTCACGAAAAAGAAAAAGTATGCTTCCGTACCATCTGATCAAGCGAAGCACGATGTTCCGGAAGGCATTATGACAAAATGTCCTAAGTGTAAAAAAATCATGCTCACTAAAGAGTTGGATAAAAATATGCGGGTATGCATGAACTGCGATTATCATTTCCCAATGAACGCAAAACAGCGTATCGAAAGCTTGATGGATGAACAATCCTTTGAGGAATTCAACCAGGGAATGCTGTCGGAAAATCCGCTTGGTTTCCCGGGATATCTGGAAAAGCTTGAAAAAGATCGCGAGAAAACATCCTTAAACGAGGCTGTTGTGACAGGTAAGGGCACCATCGGAGGACACCCTGCTGTTGTCGCCGTCATGGATTCTTCATTCAGAATGGGCAGCATGGGTTCAGTCGTCGGTGAAAAAATCACGCTTGCGATTGAAAAAGCAAAAGCTGATAAAGTTCCGTTTATTATTTTTACGGCTTCAGGCGGCGCTAGAATGCAGGAAGGCATATTAAGTTTGATGCAGATGGCTAAGACAAGCTCTGCGTTAAAACTGTTCAGCGATGAACAGGGTCTTATCATTTCTGTGATGACGCATCCGACTACTGGAGGCGTATCAGCAAGCTTTGCATCTCTTGGCGATTACAATTTCGCTGAGCCTGGCGCGCTGATCGGTTTTGCCGGAAGACGGATTATTGAACAGACAATAGGAGAAAAACTGCCTGAGGACTTTCAAACGGCTGAATTTTTATTAAAACATGGACAGCTTGATGCGGTTATTCATCGTGACGATATGAAAAAAACGTTAGAAAATCTGCTGGATATGCATCAAACAGGAGGTGACATTGAGTGGCTCCAAGATTAGAATTTGAAAAACCGGTGATCGAACTGCAAAACAAAATCACCGAACTAAAAAAATTCACCCAAGATTCCGATATGGATCTAAGTGCGGAAATTGAACGGCTGGAAGACCGTCTCGCTAAGCTTCAGGATGATATTTACAAAAATCTGAAACCATGGGACCGGGTCCAAATCGCACGTCTGGCTGACCGTCCGACAACGCTTGATTATATCGAACACCTGTTTACTGACTTTTTTGAATGTCATGGAGACAGAGCATACGGTGACGATGAAGCCATTGTCGGCGGGATTGCGAAGTTCCACGGCCTTCCTGTAACGGTAATCGGGCATCAGCGTGGGAAAGATACGAAGGAGAACCTTGTCCGCAATTTTGGGATGCCGCATCCTGAAGGCTACAGAAAAGCGCTGCGTCTGATGAAACAGGCTGACAAATTTAACAGACCGATTATCTGTTTTATTGATACGAAGGGGGCATACCCTGGACGAGCAGCGGAAGAAAGAGGACAAAGCGAAGCCATTGCCAAAAACCTGTTTGAGATGGCCGGCCTCCGAGTACCTGTTATCTGCATCGTCATTGGTGAAGGCGGAAGCGGCGGAGCCCTTGGTCTGGGTGTAGGCAACCACTTGCATATGCTGGAAAACTCTACTTATTCTGTTATTTCTCCAGAAGGTGCCGCGGCACTTTTATGGAAGGACTCCAGTCTTGCTAAAAAAGCAGCAGAAACCATGAAAATCACTGCGCCGGATTTAAAAGAATTAGGTATTATAGATCATATGATTAAAGAAGTAAAAGGCGGAGCGCATCACGATGTAAAGCTGCAGGCAAGTTATATGGACGAAACCCTTAAACAATCGTTAAAAACTTTGTTGAAGCTGAGCGAAGAAGAATTAATTCAGCAGCGCTATGAAAAATATAAAGCGATTGGCAAAGTCTCGGTTGAAGATCAATATATCGGGGTAAACTAAATAAACGTGAAGCCTTTGGCTCACGTTTATTTTTTGTGACATTCCTTAAATTTTATTTAAAAACGATTTATTTAATTGTATAATAGGTAAGGTTTCATAGGGAGGATGGAGATCCCTTTTCATTGTTTTTAGGGCAATGATCATGTTATGTTTAATCATATATGTTGCTGAGGTGAATGGAGAATGAAACGTATAGGGGTATTAACGAGCGGCGGGGATTCCCCGGGAATGAACGCAGCAGTTCGCGCAGTAGTCAGAAAAGCGATTTATCATGACGTTGAAGTTTACGGTATTTACAACGGATACGCGGGATTAATCAGCGGAAAGATTGAAAAGCTTGAACTCGGATCAGTAGGCGATATTATACATCGCGGAGGCACAAAGCTTTATACGGCAAGATGTCCTGAATTCAAAACAGTTGAAGGCCGTGAAAAAGGGATAGCAAACTTGAAGAAGCTTGGTATTGAAGGCCTTGTTGTTATCGGCGGAGACGGTTCCTATATGGGTGCGAAAAAATTAACGGAACACGGGTTTCCATGTGTAGGTGTACCGGGTACAATTGATAATGACATTCCGGGCACGGATTTTACCATCGGTTTCGATACAGCTTTAAATACAGTAATTGACGCAATTGATAAGATTCGAGATACAGCGACTTCTCATGAACGTACATATGTGATCGAAGTAATGGGCCGTCATGCCGGCGATATCGCATTGTGGGCCGGTCTTGCAGGGGGCGCGGAATCGATCTTAATCCCTGAGGCAGACTATGACATGCACGAAATCATTGCCCGCTTAAAACGCGGCCACGAACGCGGCAAGAAGCACAGCATTATCATTGTTGCCGAAGGTGTAGGCAGCGGGGTTGAATTCGGGAAACGCATTGAAGAAGAAACAAATCTTGAAACTAGGGTATCTGTATTGGGCCATATCCAGCGCGGAGGTTCTCCGAGTGCTGCTGACCGTGTGTTGGCAAGCCGTCTCGGCGCATATGCAGTTGAACTGCTGCTTGAAGGAAAAGGCGGACGCTGTGTAGGTATACAAAACAATAAGCTTGTAGACCATGATATTATAGAAATATTGGAGACAAAACACACAGTTGAGCAAAACATGTATCAGCTTTCAAAAGAACTGTCTATCTAATGTGCAGCTGAAGGCTGAAGATTTCAGAAGGAAGTGAACCAAATGAGAAAAACGAAAATTGTTTGTACCATCGGTCCAGCAAGTGAAAGTATTGAAATGCTTACGAAATTAATGGAGTCAGGAATGAACGTGGCTCGATTAAACTTTTCTCACGGAGATTTTGAGGAGCACGGTGCAAGAATTAAAAATATCCGTGAAGCAAGCAAAAAACTTGGCAAGAACGTTGGAATTCTGCTTGATACAAAAGGTCCTGAGATCCGCACACATACAATGGAAAATGGTGGCATTGAGCTTGAAACAGGCAAAGAGCTTATCATTTCAATGGACGAGGTTGTAGGAACAACAGATAAAATTTCAGTGACATATGAAGGTTTAGTCGATGACGTTGCACAAGGTTCAACGATTCTGTTAGATGACGGCCTTATCGGTCTTGAGGTACTTGATGTAGATGCCGCTAAACGCGAAATCAAAACAAAAGTATTAAACAACGGAACACTGAAAAATAAAAAAGGTGTTAACGTACCGGGCGTAAGTGTCAATCTTCCGGGTATTACTGAGAAGGATGCGCGAGACATCGTTTTCGGTATTGAGCAAGGAGTAGACTTCATCGCGCCATCTTTCATTCGACGTTCCACGGACGTGCTTGAAATCCGTGAGCTTCTTGAAGAGCACAACGCTCAGGATATTCAAATCATCCCTAAAATCGAAAACCAAGAGGGCGTTGACAACATCGATGCGATTCTCGAAGTGTCTGACGGCTTAATGGTTGCGCGCGGAGACTTAGGCGTGGAAATTCCAGCTGAAGAAGTGCCGCTTGTGCAAAAAGAACTGATCAAAAAATGCAACGCGTTGGGCAAACCTGTTATCACAGCGACACAAATGCTTGACAGCATGCAGCGCAACCCGCGTCCGACTCGTGCGGAAGCAAGTGACGTTGCAAACGCGATCTTCGACGGCACAGATGCGATCATGCTTTCTGGTGAAACAGCTGCCGGAAGCTATCCGGTTGAAGCCGTTCAAACCATGCATAACATCGCGTCCCGTTCTGAAGAAGCTTTGAATTATAAAGAAATTCTCTCAAAACGCAGAGACCAAGTAGGCATGACAATTACAGACGCAATTGGACAATCTGTCGCGCATACGGCGATTAACCTGAGCGCTGCTGCGATCGTAACGCCGACAGAAAGCGGCCATACAGCACGCATGATTGCAAAATACCGTCCGCAGGCACCGATTGTTGCGGTTACTGTAAATGACTCTATTTCCAGAAAGCTTGCCCTCGTATCTGGCGTATTCGCGGAAAGCGGCCAAAATGCAAGCTCAACAGATGAGATGCTTGAGGATGCTGTCCAAAAATCATTGAACAGCGGAATTGTAAAACACGGTGACCTTATCGTCATTACGGCAGGTTCTGTCGGTGAGTCTGGCACTACAAACCTAATGAAAGTTTATACTGTCGGCGATATCATCGCTAAAGGCCAAGGCATTGGACGCAAATCAGCTTACGGTACGGTTGTCGTTGCTCAAAATGCAAAAGAAGCTGAGCAAAAAATGACTGACGGTGCGGTACTTGTTACCAAAAGCACTGACCGTGATATGATTGCATCTCTTGAAAAAGCGTCTGCTCTTATTACAGAAGAAGGCGGCTTGACAAGCCATGCTGCGGTAGTCGGATTGAGCCTCGGCATTCCGGTTATCGTTGGTCTTGAAAATGCGACATCTATTTTGACAGAAGGACAGGATATTACCGTTGACGCTTCCAGAGGCGCAGTCTACCAAGGCCGTGCGAGCGTTCTTTAATCACAGGTGAAAACGGAAGGGGAATCCCTTCCTTTTCTCTTTATCTTGCCTTATGTTGAACAGAGGCGTGTTACACGTGTGGGGGGCTTGGATATGAGATTTTTATTTTTGCTTTTTATTGTGTTTCCGGCAATAGAAATCGGCATATTCCTCTTTTCAGGCAAGCTGATTGGCATTTTGCCGACAGTTCTTTTAATGATTCTGACAGGCATTATCGGAGCAGCAGCTGCAAAAAAACAAGGAACCGAAGTGTATTATAAGGTTCAGCGTGATCTTCAATATGGCAAAATGCCGGGAGAAGCGATTGCTGACGGCCTATGCATTTTCATTGGCGGCCTATTGTTGATGCTTCCGGGCTTTTTATCAGATTTGGCCGGCGCCTGTCTTCTTATCCCGTTTACCCGCGGCTGGTGTAAGCCAATTCTGTTCAAATGGCTGAGAGGAATGTCAAAGAATAAGCGGATCATCATCAAATAAAAACGGCAGCCATGTAACATGGGCTGCTGTTTTATTTTTGCTGAACGGTGATATAGGACCATACTTCCTTTAATGCGCCTGTCGTAATGAAAGCTTGGATAATGACGAGAACAGCCGGCCCGGCAATCAGTCCTAAAAACCCGAATAATTTAAAGCCGGCAAACAGGGCGATGAGCGTTGCCAGCGGATCGATCCCGATAGATTTACTGAGTATTTTAGGTTCTGTCAGCTGCCGCTGAACAAGAACGACGAGATACAGTATGCCGATTCCGATCGCTTGGGGCAGCTGGCCTGTAATCGATAAATACAAAATCCACGGCACAAATACGGAGCCCGCACCCAAGTAAGGGAGAAGATCAACAAGCCCGATTAAAAAAGCGATTGTTGCGGCATGTTCAACCTGTAAGAGAGAAAGGCCGATAAACACAATCACCATCGTGATGAAAACGAGGACGGCTTGTGCTTTGATAAAACCAGTCATTGCTTTTTTTAATTCGCTGCTGATCGCTTTACTATTAGCTGTCACACGATCCGGCAGAAGCAAAATAAGCATGGCTTTCAGCTTATGCCAATCCTTTGTCATAAAAAATGTTGCCAGAAGAGAAAAAATCAGAACCGCCGCCGTATTGGGAAGAAGCGCGAAAAACCTCGGGATCATTTCTAGAATGTGGGACAGCAGCAGCCCGGCATTTTTAGCGGCTGAATCACCGAGTGTCTGGATGTGGGTGACGATGGAAGCCTGCTGGTTCGTTTCCAATTCTTGAAACAAAAGAGTTAACTCGTTATAGAGCGGCTGAATATGAGTTGTAAACAATTTTTCGCAATAGGAAATAAACGTGCTGATATGCGGAGGCAGCGTTTTTGCTAGATAGGCTGTACCCGTTACGATTTCGGCTACCAGAATGGTGAGAACGCCGAAGGCTGCGAGCAGAAAAAAAGCAAGCACGCCCAGAACATTTATCGTTCGGGGGAATCCTGTCACTTTGTCCAAATAATCGACAACAGGATGAATCACTGATGAAAGAATAAGGGCGATCAGGAACGGATAAGTTAACGGAAACGAATAATAGGCCGCAGCTATCGACCCTGCGGTAATTGATATGACAAAGAGGGTTCTGAAAAAAATAGTAATATAAGATTGATTCACGAAAACGGTCCTCCTCTCGTCAGCATGTCCTATTTTTTATATGTATTCACGCTGCGGCTGAATATGAATACATTCACCTTAAAGGAGGGATGGCATGTGTTTACACAAGCGAATTTATTTTTAATTTTACTCTTGGCCATCGCACTTATCGCAAAAAACCAATCATTGCTTTTTGCTGTATCCGTCCTTTTGATCATCAAAATCGTTGGACTTGATCAGAAATTATTTCCGACCATCCAGTCAAAAGGCATTAACTGGGGTGTGACCATTATTACCATCGCCGTTCTTGTCCCGATTGCCACGGGAGAAATCGGATTTAAGCAGCTTGGAGAGGCAATGCGGTCTTCCTACGCATGGATCGCCTTGGGAGCGGGAATCGCAGTGGCGCTGATTGCCAAAAACGGCCTGACTCTGCTGGAAAATGACCCGCATATTACAACTGCCCTTGTGATCGGGACCATTCTCGCAGTCGCGCTTTTTGGCGGAGTAGCAGTGGGCCCGCTGATCGGAGCGGGGATTGCTTATTTAGCCATGCAGATCGTAAAACTGTTCACTTCATGAAAAAAGCGGCCTTAAAGCCGCTTTTTTTCGTATGCAAAAACCCGCAAATAAAGGCGTTTTTTCGGGGAAATCACAGAATGAAAAAAAAAATTATAGGTAAACATTTAACAAATGTCTGATTATTGTTTATAATGAGAATAGGCTTAAACTTAAATAAGCTTATAAGAATTTGTTATGTTCTTTCATAAGCAAAGGGTTTTAGTACTAGCAGCCAGTAAAATGTAAGCATTTTCTTTTTGGGGGAGAGAAATACTTGCATCGTGCTTTTTAAGTAAGCCTCATGTTTTTACAACACTCTTAAAGGGGAAATTTATTGAAAAGGAGATGTTATATATGACAGCGACACGCGGTCTTGAAGGGGTTGTAGCAACAACATCATCTGTTAGTTCTATTATTGACGATACCCTTACATATGTGGGGTATGATATCGATGATTTGACAGAGAATGCAAGTTTTGAAGAAATCATCTACTTGCTTTGGCATCTAAGGCTGCCAAACAAAAAAGAGCTTGAAGAGTTAAAGCAGCAGCTTGCAAAGGAAGCTGCCGTTCCGCAAGAAATTATTGAGCACTTCAAATCTTATTCCCTCGAAAATGTTCATCCCATGGCTGCTCTTAGGACAGCAATTTCATTATTAGGCCTGCTTGACAGCGAGGCTGATACCATGAACCCGGAAGCCAACTACAGAAAGGCGATCCGCCTTCAGGCAAAGGTGCCTGGCCTGGTTGCAGCGTTTTCCAGAATTCGCAAGGGTCTTGAGCCTGTAGAACCGAGAGAAGATTACGGTATTGCGGAGAATTTTCTTTACACATTAAACGGTGAAGAGCCTTCACCAATTGAGGTTGAGGCCTTCAACAAAGCATTGATTTTACATGCTGACCACGAGCTGAACGCGTCAACGTTCACAGCGAGGGTCTGCGTCGCGACACTTTCCGATATCTATTCAGGCATTACTGCAGCAATCGGTGCGCTTAAAGGGCCTCTGCACGGCGGGGCGAATGAAGGCGTTATGAAAATGCTGACAGAAATCGGTGAAGTGGAAAACGCTGAGCCGTACATCCGCGCTAAACTTGAAAAGAAAGAAAAAATCATGGGATTCGGCCACCGAGTGTATAAGCATGGTGATCCGCGCGCGAAGCATCTGAAAGAAATGAGCAAGCGCCTGACCAACCTGACGGGTGAAAGCAAATGGTATGAGATGTCGATTCGTATAGAAGACATCGTTACATCAGAGAAAAAGCTTCCGCCTAACGTTGATTTCTATTCGGCTTCTGTATATCACAGTCTCGGCATTGACCATGATTTGTTTACACCGATTTTTGCTATAAGCAGAATGTCCGGGTGGCTCGCCCATATTCTTGAGCAGTATGACAACAACCGTCTAATCCGCCCGCGGGCAGATTACACAGGCCCTGACAAACAAAAATTCGTTCCGATTGAAGAAAGAGCCTAAAGAACCATTGGAGGCTGGCTTGCGTCAATGAGGTTAGCCTCTTGTTCAGAACATCAAATTTGAGTTACACTTTAAATTGAATGTTGAGAAAAATCATTTTGTTTTCTATATAAGAAAAATAAAATGTTTTCTAAATATGAATTACATACTGGGAGGTTTTTATTGTGGCACAAGGTGAAAAAATTACAGTCTCTAACGGAGTATTAAACGTACCAAACAACCCGATTATCCCGTTTATCGAAGGAGACGGAACCGGTCCTGATATTTGGAACGCGGCTTCGAAGGTTTTGGAAGCAGCAGTAGAAAAAGCATACAAAGGCGAAAAGAAAATTACATGGAAAGAAGTTTATGCCGGAGAAAAGGCTTATAATAAAACAGGTGAGTGGCTCCCTGCTGAAACATTAGATGTGATCCGCGAATATTTTATCGCGATTAAAGGCCCGTTAACGACACCTGTCGGCGGCGGTATCCGTTCTTTGAACGTAGCACTCAGACAAGAGCTTGACCTGTTCGTCTGCTTAAGACCTGTAAGATACTTTACTGGAGTGCCGTCACCGGTAAAACGACCTGAAGATACTGATATGGTCATCTTCCGTGAAAATACAGAAGATATTTACGCAGGCATCGAGTATGCAAAAGGCTCAGAAGAAGTACAAAAGCTTATCAGCTTCCTTCAAAATGAGTTAAACGTCAACAAAATCCGTTTCCCTGAGACATCAGGCATTGGCATTAAGCCTGTTTCCGAGGAAGGAACAAGCCGTTTAGTCAGAGCTGCCATTGATTATGCAATCGAGCATGGCCGCAAATCCGTAACGCTTGTTCATAAAGGAAATATCATGAAGTTCACTGAAGGCGCCTTCAAAAACTGGGGCTATGAACTTGCTGAAAAAGAGTACGGAGATAAAGTCTTCACATGGGCTCAATATGACCGCATTGCTGAAGAACAAGGAAAAGACGCTGCCAACAAAGCGCAAAGCGAAGCGGAAGCAGCAGGAAAAATCATTATCAAAGACAGCATTGCTGACATTTTCCTTCAGCAGATCTTAACGCGTCCAAACGAGTTTGATGTCGTTGCGACAATGAACTTGAACGGAGATTACATTTCTGATGCCCTTGCTGCGCAAGTCGGCGGAATCGGCATTGCTCCTGGAGCGAACATCAACTATGAAACAGGACATGCGATTTTCGAGGCGACGCACGGAACGGCTCCTAAATATGCAGGCCTTGATAAAGTAAATCCATCTTCAGTTATTCTTTCAGGCGTTCTGCTTCTTGAGCATTTAGGATGGAACGAAGCGGCTGATTTGGTTATCAAATCTATGGAAAAAACAATCGCTTCTAAAGTCGTAACTTACGATTTTGCCAGATTAATGGATGGCGCGACTGAAGTGAAATGTTCAGAGTTCGGAGAAGAACTGATCAAAAACATGGACTAAGCAAGGAAAAAGCCTAAAACTAGCCATAAAGGAGAAGAGAGACATGGGAAATACTCGTAAAAAAGTTTCTGTTATCGGAGCAGGTTTTACCGGAGCTACAACTGCATTTTTAATCGCTCAAAAAGAGCTGGCAGACGTTGTTCTTGTTGACATTCCGCAATTGGAGAACCCGACAAAGGGAAAAGCGCTTGATATGCTTGAAGCAAGCCCGGTTCAAGGCTTTGACGCAAAAATTACGGGAACATCCAATTACGAGGATACAGCTGGCTCTGACATTGTTGTCATTACAGCCGGTATCGCAAGAAAACCTGGTATGAGCAGGGATGATCTGGTCTCTACAAACGAAAAGATTATGAGAAGCGTTACACGGGAAATCGTGAAATATTCTCCTGACTCTATTATTGTGGTGCTGACAAATCCTGTTGATGCAATGACATACGCGGTGTACAAAGAATCCGGCTTCCCTAAAGAGCGTGTAATCGGCCAGTCCGGTGTGCTTGATACGGCGAGATTCAGAACATTTGTGGCAGAGGAATTAAACCTGTCAGTGAAAGATGTGACTGGTTTCGTACTCGGCGGACACGGTGACGATATGGTGCCGCTTGTGCGTTATTCTTATGCCGGCGGTATCCCGCTAGAAACTCTCATTCCGAAAGAACGGATTGACGCAATTGTGGAGCGCACTAGAAAAGGCGGAGGCGAAATCGTGAATCTTCTTGGAAACGGAAGCGCGTATTATGCGCCTGCGGCTTCTCTGACAGAAATGGTCGAAGCGATCTTGAAAGATCAACGCCGCGTCCTTCCTACAATTGCTTATCTTGAAGGGGAATACGGCTATGAAGGCATCTACCTTGGCGTTCCTACAATTGTAGGCGGCAACGGACTTGAACAAATCATTGAACTTGAACTGACAGACTATGAAAGAGCGCAGCTGAATAAATCAGTTGAATCTGTCAAAAATGTCATGAAAGTATTATCCTAATAAAAAGAGAGAAAGGCTTGCTTGATACAGCCTTTCTCTTTTTACTATATATGAAAGCGTTACCATTATCGTTTGTATTTCTTTTAAAAATGGTGTAAAAGGCGAATTGTCGGAATGTCCTGCTTTCGCTAAAATAAAATCATGAAACATGTTAAGATGACATAAAATAGAGAAATAGGATGTCGGGGAATTATAATACTGGAGGCACAGCATGAACAAGAAAATTTTAGTTGTGGATGATGAAGAATCTATTGTTACTCTTTTACAGTACAATTTGGAACGGTCAGGCTATGATGTTATTACCGCCTCGGATGGGGAAGAAGCACTCAAAAAAGCGGAAACAGAGAAACCTGATTTGATTGTGCTTGATGTGATGCTTCCAAAACTGGACGGAATCGAAGTATGCAAGCAGCTGAGACAGCAAAAACTGATGTTTCCCATTTTAATGCTGACAGCGAAGGATGAGGAATTCGATAAAGTATTAGGGCTTGAGCTTGGTGCTGACGATTATATGACCAAGCCGTTCAGTCCAAGGGAAGTAAATGCGAGAGTCAAAGCGATTTTAAGGCGTTCGGAAATGGCTGCGCCCTCTAGTGAAATGAAGAACGATGACATGGAAGGCCAGATCGTAATTGGCGATCTGAAAATCCTGCCTGATCATTATGAAGCGTACTTTAAAGAAAATCAGCTTGAACTGACACCGAAAGAATTCGAACTGCTGCTTTATTTAGGCAGACATAAAGGCAGAGTTCTGACAAGAGATCTGCTGCTGAGCGCAGTCTGGAATTATGATTTTGCCGGAGATACGAGAATAGTTGATGTGCATATCAGCCATCTTCGCGACAAAATTGAATATAATACCAAAAAACCGATCTATATTAAAACGATTAGGGGATTGGGGTATAAACTGGAGGAGCCAAAAATGAATGAATAAAAACCGTGTGCGCCTTTTTTCTGTATTCGTTGTCTGTTTGATTCTGGTGTTTTGTGTCCTCGGGCTGTTTTTACAGCAGCTCTTTGAAACATCTGGTCAAAGGAAAGCAGAGGAACACATTGAAAAAGAAGCAAAATACATGGCTTCGCTACTTGATGCCGGCAATCTAAATGATCGAGCAAACGAGAAAATCATTAAAGATGCAGGCGATGCGCTTCATGTGAGTGCAGCCGTTATTGATACAGACGGCAAGGTGCTGTATGGGTCAAACGGGAGAGCGGCAGATTCCCAAAAGGTGCAGGCGCTTGTTTCTGGCCATGAGGGGATTCTTTCAACAGCAGATAACAAGCTTTATTACGGACTTTCACTTAGAAGCGAAGGTGAAAAAACAGGATATGTGCTGCTTTCCGCCTCTGAAAAAAGCGACGGCTTGAAAGGCGAATTGTGGGGAATGCTGACGGCCAGTCTTTGTACCGCATTTATCGTCATTGTTTATTTTTATTCCAGCATGACCTCACGTTATAAAAAGTCAATAGAAGCAGCGACAAATGTAGCCACAGAACTTTCTAAGGGGAACTATGATGCACGGACGTACGGCGGCTATATCAGGCGCTCTGATAAGCTTGGACGTGCGATGAACAGCCTTGCCATTGATCTGATGGAAATGACCCGAACACAGGAAATGCAGCGGGATCGGCTGCTGACAGTCATTGAAAACATTGGCTCCGGACTGATTATGATCGACGGAAGAGGCTTTATTAATCTTGTAAACAGGTCTTACGCCAAGCAGTTTCATATCAATCCGAATCAGATGCTGCGCCGTCTTTATCACGATGCATTTGAACATGAAGAAGTGATCCAGCTAGTCGAAGATATTTTTATGACGGAGACAAAGAAATGCAAGCTGTTAAGACTTCCGATCAAAATAGAACGGCGTTATTTTGAAGTGGACGGCGTTCCGATTATGGGGCCGGACGATGAATGGAAAGGAATTGTGCTCGTTTTCCATGACATGACAGAAACGAAGAAATTAGAGCAGATGAGGAAGGATTTTGTGGCCAATGTTTCTCATGAGCTGAAAACGCCGATTACGTCTATAAAAGGGTTTACGGAGACGTTATTGGATGGGGCGATGGAGGACAAAGAGGCGCTTTCTGAATTTCTCTCTATTATTCTTAAGGAAAGCGAAAGACTTCAGTCTTTGGTTCAGGATTTGCTCGATCTCTCAAAAATCGAGCAGCAAAATTTCACGCTCAGTATCGATACGTTTGAGCCGGCCAAAATGCTTGGTGAGATTGAAACGCTTCTGAAGCATAAGGCGGATGAGAAAGGCATCTCCCTGCAACTGAATATTCCGAAAGACCCTCAATATGTGTCAGGTGATCCGTACAGGCTGAAACAGGTATTTCTTAATCTCGTAAACAATGCGTTAACCTACACGCCTGAGGGAGGCTCAGTGGCTATCAATGTAAAGCCCAGAGAAAAAGACATTCAGATTGAGGTCGCCGATTCCGGAATCGGAATTCAAAAAGAAGAAATTCCGCGCATTTTTGAACGCTTTTACCGCGTAGATAAAGACAGAAGCAGGAATTCGGGGGGGACCGGGCTGGGCCTTGCGATTGTGAAGCATTTAATAGAGGCTCATGAAGGGAAAATTGATGTCACAAGCGAGCCTGGACGGGGAACTGTCTTTACCGTGACGCTGAAACGGGCCGCTGAAAAGTCCGCCTAATGTTTACAAAGGTTTAACAATATCTTCATGCACTGTTAAACCTATGCTGGTAGGATGTAGTAGAACCCCTTCATCCAAGGAGCCAATTTTGACGGCGGGAACCTATTTGTGTTCCCGTCCTTTTTTGCGTCTTCTCTTAAAGTTCACGTATTTTCCTTTCAAATTGAACTTTGTTAAAATAAGAGGAGCTAATGACTATGTAAGAGATGAATGGAAGCTGAGGCTTCTTAGGAGGAAATTGAATGACGGAACGAAAAAAATTAGTGCTTGTAGACGGAAACAGTCTGGCTTACCGGGCGTTTTTTGCATTGCCACTGTTAAGCAATGACAAAGGTGTTCATACAAATGCTGTATACGGCTTTGCGATGATTTTGATGAAAATGCTTGAGGATGAAAAACCGACGCATATGCTGGTTGCGTTCGATGCTGGGAAAACAACATTTCGTCACGGCACATTTAAAGAATATAAAGGCGGCAGACAGAAAACCCCGCCTGAGCTATCCGAACAAATGCCGTTTATCCGCGAGCTGCTTGATGCCTATCAGATCAGCCGCTATGAACTGGACCAATATGAAGCGGATGATATTATCGGTACACTGGCCAAATCGGCTGAAAAAGACGGGTTTGAAGTAAAGGTTTTCTCAGGAGATAAGGATTTAACTCAGCTGGCAACGGACAACACGACAGTTGCCATTACGAGAAAGGGAATTACTGATGTTGAATTTTACACACCGGAGCATGTCAAGGAGAAATACGGGCTTACGCCTGAACAAATCATTGACATGAAGGGTCTGATGGGCGATTCCTCAGATAATATCCCGGGTGTGCCCGGCGTCGGAGAAAAAACTGCGATTAAGCTTTTAAAACAATTTGATTCCGTTGAAAAGCTGCTGGAGTCCATTGACGAGGTGAGCGGAAAGAAATTGAAGGAAAAGCTTGAGGAATTTAAAGATCAGGCATTGATGAGCAAGGAGCTTGCGACGATTATGACGGATGCTCCGATTGAGGTATCTGTTTCCGGCCTGGAATATCAAGGCTTTAACCGTGAACAGGTCATTGCCATCTTTAAAGATCTTGGCTTCAACACGCTTCTTGAACGGCTTGGGGAAGACAGTGCAGAAGCGGAGCAGGATCAGTCGTTAGAAGACATTAATGTCGAAATCGTTACAGACGTAACCAGCGGCATATTGGTTTCTCCATCCGCATTTGTCGTTGAACAGATTGGCGATAATTATCATGAAGAGCCGATTCTCGGATTTTCGATCGTAAATGAAACGGGAGCTTATTTCATTCCGAAAGACATTGCCGTTGAGTCTGAGGTGTTTAAAGAATGGGTGGAAAATGACGAGCAGAAGAAATGGGTCTTCGACAGCAAGCGGGCTGTTGTTGCCTTGCGCTGGCAGGGCATTGAGCTAAAGGGTGCCGAGTTTGATACGCTCCTTGCGGCCTATATCATCAACCCGGGCAATTCATATGACGACGTGGCGAGTGTGGCCAAGGATTATGGCCTGCATATCGTTTCGAGCGATGAATCAGTTTACGGCAAAGGGGCAAAACGGGCAGTGCCGTCAGAAGACGTACTGTCTGAGCACCTTGGCCGAAAAGCGTTAGCGATTCAAAGCCTTCGGGAAAAGCTCGTTCAGGAGCTGGAAAACAATGATCAGCTTGAGCTGTTTGAAGAGCTTGAAATGCCTCTTGCGCTTATTCTCGGAGAAATGGAATCAACTGGCGTCAAGGTCGATGTTGACCGTTTAAAACGGATGGGTGAAGAACTGGGTGCGAAGCTGAAGGAATATGAAGAAAAAATCCATGAGATCGCGGGAGAGCCGTTTAACATCAATTCTCCGAAACAGCTCGGCGTCATCTTGTTTGAAAAAATTGGCCTTCCTGTCGTAAAGAAAACGAAAACAGGTTATTCTACGTCTGCCGATGTGCTTGAAAAGCTGGCTGACAAGCATGATATTGTCGACTATATTTTGCAGTACAGACAAATTGGCAAGCTCCAATCAACATATATCGAAGGGCTTTTAAAGGTGACGAGACCTGATTCGCATAAAGTGCACACGCGCTTTAATCAGGCCTTAACGCAAACTGGCCGTCTCAGCTCGACTGATCCGAATCTGCAAAACATTCCGATCAGGCTTGAGGAAGGACGGAAAATTCGCCAAGCTTTTGTGCCGTCTGAAAAAGACTGGCTCATTTTTGCAGCCGATTATTCACAAATCGAGCTACGGGTGCTTGCCCATATTTCAAAGGATGAAAATCTTATCGAAGCTTTTACAAACGATATGGATATTCATACGAAAACGGCAATGGATGTGTTCCATGTTGCTGAGGATGAAGTAACATCTGCGATGAGGCGCCAGGCGAAAGCGGTGAACTTTGGCATTGTTTACGGCATCAGTGATTACGGTCTGTCACAGAACCTCGGCATCACCAGGAAGGAAGCTGGTGCATTTATCGACCGCTATCTGGAAAGCTTCCAAGGCGTAAAAGCGTACATGGAAGATTCAGTTCAGGACGCGAAGCAAAAAGGGTACGTAACAACACTTATGCATCGACGCCGCTACATTCCTGAGCTGACGAGCCGAAACTTTAATATTCGCAGTTTTGCGGAGCGGACGGCCATGAATACACCGATTCAAGGAAGCGCCGCTGATATCATCAAAAAAGCTATGATTGACATGGCTGCCAAGCTGAAAGAAAAACAGCTGAAAGCGAGGCTGCTGCTTCAAGTACACGATGAATTGATTTTTGAAGCGCCACAGGAAGAAATTGAAATTCTTGAAAAGCTTGTTCCTGAAGTAATGGAGCATGCGCTTGCATTAGATGTGCCGTTAAAGGTGGACTTTGCATCAGGCCCATCTTGGTACGATGCGAAATAAACAGAGATAGGAAGTGATGGATGTGCCGGAATTACCAGAGGTTGAGACGGTCCGGCGCACTCTGACCGGGCTTGTAAAGGGAAAAACAATCAAATCGGTAGAGATCAGATGGCCGAATATCATCAAACGGCCTGCCGAACCGGAGGAATTTGCGCGAAATCTAGCAGGAGAAACGATACAGTCTATCGGAAGACGGGGAAAGTTTTTGCTGTTCCATTTAGATCATTATGTCATGGTTTCCCACCTGCGAATGGAAGGGAAATACGGGCTTCATCAAGCGGAGGAGCCAGACGATAAACATGTGCATGTCATATTTACGATGACGGATGGAACCCAGCTCCGTTACAGAGATGTTCGGAAGTTTGGAACCATGCACTTATTTAAACCGGGAGAAGAGGCGGGCGAGCTCCCGCTTTCTCAGTTAGGTCCGGAGCCGGATGCAGAAGAATTTACGAGTGCATATTTAAAAGAACGGCTTGCCAAAACAAACCGTGCTGTCAAAACTGCCCTGCTGGATCAAAAAACGGTCGTCGGACTAGGGAACATTTATGTGGACGAGGCTCTTTTCAGAGCGGGTGTCCATCCTGAGACAAAAGCAAATCAATTATCAGATCAGACAATCAAAACCCTTCACGCTGAAATCAAAAATACCCTGCAGGAAGCGATTGATGCAGGCGGCAGCACAGTCCGCTCGTATATCAACTCCCAAGGGGAAATCGGAATGTTCCAGCTGCAGCATTTTGTGTACGGAAAAAAAGACAAGCCATGCAAAAATTGCGGAACGATGATTTCGAAAATTGTCGTCGGAGGCAGAGGCACGCATTTTTGCGCAAAGTGCCAGAAAAAATAGCAGCATAAAGCTTCATCGTCCAAGCTGTCGGTGCATATATCAGTAACTCTGTAATAGAGGATGCCATTTTTGAAACACGGATTTTTCACTTTCCCATATATATGATTGTGATGAATCCCGGGCATTTCACATCTGATACAAGAGCACCAACAGAAAGGAAGAAACGGATATGCAAATGGTTTCTATACTGCTGCTGGCGTTGGCTGTCAGCTTGGACAGTTTTTCAGTCGGATTTACGTACGGATTGAGAAAAATGAAAATACCGTTTAAAGCGATTTTGGTTATCGCCTGCTGTTCCGGTGCTGTCATGTTTATCTCCATGCTGATCGGAAGCTTTCTCACAAAGTTTTTTCCTGTATATGTGACGGAGAAGCTTGGCGGTTTGATATTGGTCGGAATTGGTGCGTGGGTTCTGTATCAATTTTTCAAACCTGCGAAAGACAAAGAATACCTATTGCATGAAAAAACGCTGCTTAATTTAGAGGTTCGGTCATTAGGGATTGTGATTCATATTTTGAGAAAACCGATGAGTGCGGATATCGACAAATCGGGTGTGATCAATGGAATTGAGGCGGTATTATTGGGATTTGCCTTATCGATTGATGCCTTTGGGGCAGGTATAGGCGCAGCCATTCTCGGTTTTTCACCGATTGTGATGAGCATCGCCGTGGCAATCATGAGCTCACTGTTTGTATCAATCGGAATCAATGCCGGCCATTTTTTGTCTAAGTGGAAATGGATCGATAAAATGGCGTTTTTGCCAGGGCTTCTGCTGATCACGATTGGGCTCTGGAAATTGTAAAAAGGAGTGGATCTCTTGACCTTAGTCATTGGTTTAACGGGAGGAATAGCTAGCGGCAAAAGCACGGTAGCCAATATGCTGATTGAAAAAGGAATAACAGTTATAGATGCAGATATCATTGCAAAACAAGCGGTAGAAAAAGGGATGCCGGCCTACCGGCAAATCATTGACGAATTCGGTGAAGACATCCTGCTCTCAAATGGCGATATAGATCGAAAAAAGCTTGGGGCGATGGTATTTACAAATGAACAAAAGCGTCTCGCCTTAAATGCAATTGTTCATCCCGCAGTCAGGCAGGAAATGCTCAAGCGCCGTGATGAGGCCATTGCAAATCGGGAGGCATTTGTTGTATTGGATATCCCGCTTTTGTTCGAAAGCAAATTGGAATCATTGGTTGATAAAATTATTGTGGTCAGTGTGACAAAAGAGCTCCAACTGGAACGTCTGATGAAGCGCAATCAGCTGACGGAAGAAGAAGCAGTCAGCCGTATCCGCTCTCAAATGCCCCTAGAGGAAAAGACAGCAAGAGCAGATCAAGTCATCGATAACAGCGGAACGCTCGAAGAGACCAAAAGGCAGCTTGATGACATCATCAACAGCTGGGCATAATACAAAAAACACCGTTCAATATGAACGGTGTTTTTTGCCATTAAAAATCAAAGTTGTCCGGATCAGGGCCGACGCGCAAATCTTCATTCAGGGCATCGATTCGGTTCATGTCATCCTGTGTTAATTCAAAGTCAAAGACACTTGCATTTTCTTTAATGCGGTGTTCCTTCGTTGATTTTGGAATCGTGATGATGCCATGCTGCAGATCCCAGCGCAAAATAATTTGCGCGACAGATTTGTTATATGCTTGAGCGATGTCAGCCAATACAGGGTGATCCAGCAGCTGCCCCTGCATCAAAGGTGACCAAGCCTCCATCTGGATGTCCTGATTTTGGCAGTAACTTATCAATTCTTTTTGTGTGAGGCGCGGGTGAAATTCCACTTGGTTAATCATAGGCTTAATTTCAGCTGCCGTCATCAGATCTTCAAGATGGTGAATTTGGAAGTTGCTTACGCCGATTGCTTTGATACGGCCTTCTTTATACAACGTTTCAAGCGCTCTCCAAGCATCTTTATACTTTCCTTCTACAGGCCAGTGGATGAGGTATAGATCTAAATAATCCAGACCGAGTTTTGACAGGCTTGTTTCAAATGCGGCGAGTGTTTCCTCGTAGCCTAAATCAGCATTCCATACTTTCGATGTAATAAACAGATCCTCTCTTGAAATGCCTGCTTCTTCAATGCCCTGCCGAATCCCTTCTCCGACTCCAGCTTCATTTCCATAGATAGCTGCAGTATCAATACTGCGGTACCCGTGGGCAATGGCAGTTTTAACTGCGTTTATCAGTTCAGATCCTTCCTCCACTTGGAAGACGCCGAGGCCGAACCAAGGCATTTTTACCCCATTATGAAGTGTTGCTGTTGCTTGTAAATGTGTTGTCATGTTTATTTCCTCCTTTAAAATTGTCAGGCTTCCTGCCGATCCCGTTTTTCCATCAAGCGGCTCCAGCCTGTTAAAATAACTGCTCCGGCCACCATTAATCCGCCTATCCAAGTGGTATGAATCAATCCGATTGAATCGGTGATCACACCACCAAGGTATGAGCCAAGCGCGATCCCTGCATTAAAGGCAGCGATATTCATCGCGGATGCGACGTCAACTGCACTCGGGACAAAACGCTCAGCCAGCATGACGACATACACCTGAAGGCCGGGCACGTTCATAAAGGCCAGCAATCCCATACAGAGAATGGTGATGAGGCCTGCTGCTTGATATGAGGCCGTAAATGTCAGTACAAATAGAACGATTGCCTGTACGATAAACATATAGAATAAAGCGGCAATCGGATTTCGGTTAGACAGCTTTCCGCCAATCATATTTCCGATAGCGATAGCGATTCCATATCCGAGCAGAATCACTGCAACAGTTCCGGCTTTGAAGCCTGTTACTTCCTGAAGCAGGGGAGATAGATATGTGAATACAACGAATGTTCCTCCGTACCCAAGAGCTGTAATGACAAATAAAAGCAATAACCGGCCGTTTGTCACAAGCTTCAATTGATCCCGCATCGTTGTTTTTGTCCCTTTTCGTAATTTGGACGGTACAAGAATGCCATTTGTAATAAAAGCAATGATTCCGACGGCGATAATGACCATAAAGGCAAAACGCCAGCCGAACTGCTGGCCGATAAA
This sequence comes from Bacillus sp. MD-5, assembly GCF_002201875.1. Lineage (NCBI taxonomy): Bacteria > Bacillati > Bacillota > Bacilli > Caryophanales > Bacillaceae > Bacillus > Bacillus sp. MD-5. The sequence continues at coordinate 2,718,572 of NZ_CP021911.1, read as the reverse complement.
TGTGCCGAAAGGAACTCCGGTTACAGTTGCCACAGTAAGGCCGGTAAACATAATCGAAATCGCGCTGGCCCTTTTATTCTCCGGGACAATATCCGCTGCGATTGTCGAACCAATTGACATAAACACACCGTGTGAAAATGCCGATATCACACGGGCTGCTAATAAAATCCCGATGCTTGAAGCGGTTGCTGCCATCGTATTACCGGCAATAAAAATAAACATGATCCAAAGCAATAGTGTCTTACGAGACATGCTTGAGGTCAATGAAGTTAATATAGGTGCTCCAAATGTAACGCCGAGTGCATAAAGGGAAACAGTCAATCCCGCTGTTGTGACTGGAATATGCAGGTCATCAGCAATGAGCGGCAAAAGGCCGACACTGATAAATTCGGTTGTCCCTATCGCGAATGCACTTACGGCCAAAGCCAGGAGTGCAGGAATACTGCTTTTATTGGCTGAAGTCATGATGTTCCTCCTTTGTATGTGTGTTGTATGATTGAAATTCTGCTGAGTAAGCTATATAAATAAAAAAGAGCAGATTCAAATCAGCCGGCAAATGTGATTATGAAACATATCGTTAGGAAAGAAAAGTACGTACTTTTAAGTGCTATAGTCACTTTTTGGTGCCTGTAAGGAGAATGGATTGTATGGAGAAGAAAAAATATAACATTTCTGTTGAAGCGACTCTTGAAGTGATTGGCGGGAAGTGGAAATGCGTGATTTTATGCCATCTGACGCACGGAAAAAAACGCACGAGTGAATTAAAGCGCCTGATGCCCAACATCACGCAAAAGATGCTGACCCAGCAGCTGCGTGAGCTGGAAGCGGACGGTGTCATTAACCGGATCGTTTATAATCAGGTTCCTCCAAAAGTGGAATACGAGCTCAGCGAATACGGGCGCAGCTTAGAAGGGATTTTAGATATGCTGTGTGCTTGGGGAGCGAATCATATTAACAGAGTGTACGGAGATACTTTTTCTGTGTTAGAAGAAAGTGTGCTCAATGATAAGTTGAAACAGGAATTATAAAGCATAAGGGCAGTCAGTGCAGAGCGCTGGCTGCTTTTTGGCTTTACGCCTGATATTTTGTGCAAGAAAATATATGATGTATCATAAATTAGCGTTATAATCGTTGATTTTTATCAATATGTACTGGCGAATTTATTTTAATGTGTTATACTAATTTTAGATAGTAACATATTAGGATGGCATAATTGATAAGGGGTGTCCAACATGAAGGTAAAAGTAGCGATCAACGGGTTTGGAAGAATCGGAAGAATGGTTTTCAGAAAAGCGATGTTAGACGATCAAATTCAAATAGTGGCCATTAACGCCAGCTATTCCGCAGAAACGCTGGCTCATTTAATAAAGTATGACACAATTCACGGCAGATACGATAAAGAGGTTGTGGCTGGTGAAGACAGCCTGATCGTAAATGGAAAGAAAGTGCTTTTGTTAAACAGCCGTGATCCAAAACAGCTGCCTTGGCGGGAATATGATATTGACATAGTCGTCGAAGCAACAGGGAAGTTTAATTCAAAAGATAAAGCGATGGGCCATATAGAAGCGGGCGCAAAAAAAGTCATTTTGACTGCGCCGGGAAAAAATGAAGACGTTACCATTGTGATGGGGGTAAATGAAGACCAATTCGACGCTGAGCGCCATGTGATTATTTCAAATGCGTCATGCACGACAAACTGTCTTGCGCCTGTTGTAAAAGTGCTGGATGAAGAGTTTGGCATTGAGAGCGGGCTGATGACTACAGTTCATGCGTATACGAATGACCAAAAAAATATTGATAACCCGCACAAAGATTTGCGCCGGGCGCGGGCTTGCGGTGAATCCATCATTCCGACGACAACAGGAGCGGCAAAGGCGCTTTCACTTGTGCTGCCGCATCTGAAAGGAAAGCTTCACGGCCTCGCCTTGCGTGTCCCTGTTCCGAACGTCTCATTGGTTGATCTCGTAGTTGATTTGAAAACGGATGTTACGGCTGAAGACGTAAACGAGGCATTTAAACGCGCTGCCAAAACGTCGATGTACGGTGTACTTGATTATTCAGATGAACCGCTTGTATCGACTGATTATAATACAAATCCGCATTCGGCGGTCATTGACGGGCTTACAACAATGGTAATGGAAGACAGGAAAGTAAAGGTGCTGGCGTGGTATGACAACGAATGGGGCTACTCCTGCAGAGTTGTTGATTTGATCCGCCATGTAGCGGCACGAATGAAACATCCGTCTGCTGTATAAAATAAGGTCATGGACACATTTTAAAGAAAAAACCCTTAACAGCATATTTCTAAAAAAACGCACCTTGCAAATTAGACTTAAACACAGTATACTATTTTTCGTGAACTTCTTGCTTGAGACTGTTTCGGAATTACTTAAAGGGTTAGGACCTCTCCGGACTAACTTTCCCCCGTGGTAAATGGCCGACCCAGTTGTTGGAATTTCACTTTTTAATTCTTGTTAAGGGGGGTCCATGACTATGGAAACAATGGGGCGTCACGTTATCTCCGAGCTATGGGGATGCGATTTTGATAAGCTGAATGACATGGATTTTATTGAAAAAACGTTTGTAAATGCTGCTCTAAAATCAGGTGCTGAGGTGCGCGAGGTTGCATTTCACAAATTTGCACCGCAAGGCGTAAGCGGAGTTGTGATTATTTCTGAATCACACTTAACGATTCACAGTTTTCCTGAGCACGGATATGCGAGCATTGATGTTTATACTTGTGGAGACTTAGATCCTAATGTTGCTGCTGATTACATCGCAGAAGCATTACATGCTGATACAAGAGAAAACATTGAAATACCGAGAGGAATGGGGCCTGTGCAAATTAAACAGGCGCAAGCAAAAGTACTATAAAGTAAATGCGAACACAAAGGGAGCTGAAGCTAGAAGGCCATTATGCGCTTTTTAGCTTATGCTCCTTTTATTTTTTATAAAGAAACGAGAGTGTCAGCTTTTTCTTTTTTCATTTTTTTTGTAAAATAAGAAGGAGATTTTCACAAACCACCTAATGCCATAGAAACAAATTTAACAACGGCTCTCCCGACAGATGCTGTCACATCTATTTTGATAAGGCGGAGGCTGCCGAAAATACATTGCAGGGAACGATATAGTTGGGAGCTGATTTTATTGAAATGTCCTTCATGCCAGCATAACGGAACGCGAGTCCTTGATTCACGGCCTGTGGATGACGGAAAATCGATTCGCCGAAGACGCGAGTGTGAATCCTGCCACTACCGATTTACGACCTTTGAGAAAGTGGAGGAAACCCCGCTCATCGTTGTGAAAAAAGAAGGTGTGCGTGAGGAGTTCAGCAGAGAAAAAATGCTGCGCGGCCTCATAAAAGCATGCGAAAAAAGGCCTGTTTCACTCAAAACGCTTGAAGACATGTGCTTTGATATTGAAAAAGAACTTCGCAATCAAGGCTGCTCTGAGGTGAAGAGTGAGTTCGTCGGAGAAATGGTCATGGACCGGCTGGCTAAGATTGATGAAGTCGCATATGTGCGGTTCGCGTCCGTCTATCGGCAGTTTAAAGATATAAACGTCTTTATCGACGAATTAAAAGACTTAATAAAGAAAGAGCGTTAAAAGAGCTAAGAGGATTCTTCTAGCTCTTTTCTCATGTGCAAAATTGGCATTTGATAGATATAAGAAACGGTGTAAAATGAAAGGTAGAAACAAATTCGGAAGGTTTGAGAATGTATGGCTGACTATTGGAAAGATGTACTGCCTGTAGACCCGTATGTGGTGAAAAGCAGATCGATGCTGCAGGATATTGACAGACAAATTATTACACAACTGTACCAGCCCTTAATCGGCCCTGTTGCATTCTCTCTTTATATGACATTGTGGGGAGAGCTTGAACAAAACCGTCTGTGGGGCGGAGAGTCCACACATAGACAGCTGATGGGGATGACACAGTCCAACTTAAAAACGATCCATCAGGAACAGGGGAAGCTCGAGGGCATCGGATTGCTGAAAGTATATATGAAAGAATCCGAGCGGCAGGAGCGCCTCTTTATATATGAACTCCTTCCGCCGCTCAGGCCAAATGAATTTTTTGAAGACGGAATGCTGAATGTTTTTCTGTACAATAGGGTCGGAAAAACGAAATATCAGCAATTAAAACAATTTTTTACGCACCCGGCTATTTCAGAAGATGCGAAGGACATTACGCGGCCGTTTAATCACGCGTTTGAATCGCTGCAGCCGAGTGAATGGAAGCTCACATCTGATATGGAGGAAACGGTAAGACTTGCCGAGGGGACCGAGTATACTTCTGTCGGACAGGCTCCGTCCTACACCATAACGGAGGATGTGTTTGATTTTGATTTGTTTTTAGCGGGACTTTCTGAGACGATGATTCCGAGAAAAGCGATGACCCAGCAGGTGCGGGACACAATCAAAAAGCTTTCTTATCTGTACGGAATTGACCCATTGCAGATGCAAAATGTCGTGATGAGCGCAATTGATGAGCATGATGTCATTACGACGGAGGCATTAAGAAAAGCGGCCAGCGACTGGTATCAAATCGAAAGAAACGGACAGCTGCCCGATTTAGTGGAAAAAACACAGCCGGTGCATCTGCGTGAAGGCGAAAAACCGGCAGAAGAGGATTCTCTCGACGGGAAGCTGATCGCATTGCTGGAGACGATTTCTCCGAAGAAGCTTCTGCAGGACATTGCTGACGGAACAGAGCCGTCAAAAGCGGATCTGAAAATCATAGAAGAAATTATGTTCGAACAGAAACTCGAGCCAGGCGTCACAAATGTGTTAATTTATTATGTCATGCTGAAAACCGACATGAAGCTGTCGAAAAACTATATTCAAAAAATCGCGTCGCATTGGGCACGAAAAAAGGTAAAAACGGTCAGGGAAGCGATGAAACTCGCGATAGAAGAGAACCGCCAATACCTTGAATGGGCTGAGGGAAAAACAAAGTCTTCGAAACGAAACCAAAAAGTGATTCGCGAAGAAAAGCTTCCTGACTGGATGAAAGAAAAAGAAACAGCGTCCGATTCAGAATCCGGACAGCAGAAGCTGCATCCGCAAGATTTGGAAGAACAGAAGAAAAAGATGATGGAAGAAATGCAAAAACTGAAAAAATACTCTGCCTATTAAAGACAGAGATGCGGGGTGAGGAATAGATGGAACCAATCGGCCGTTCCCTGCAGGGCGTAACCGGCAGGCCGGATTTTCAAAAACGTCTTGAACAAATGAAGGAAAAGGTCATGAAAGATCAAGATGTTCAAGCGTTTTTGAAGGAAAACGAAGAAGTGATTGACCAAAAAATGATCGAAAAGAGCTTAAATAAGCTTTATGAATATATCGAACAAAGCAAGAATTGCTCCTATTGTTCGGAAGACGAAAATTGCAACAATTTGTTGGAGGGCTACCATCCGAAGCTTGTTGTCAATGGGCGGTCTATTGATATCGAATATTATGAATGCCCAGTTAAACGGAAGCTCGACCAGCAGAAAAAACAAAAGTCTCTTATGAAAAGCATGTATATCCAGCAGGATCTTCTCGGTGCGACGTTCCAGCAGGTCGATATCAGTGACCCGAGCAGGCTCGCGATGTTCCAGCATGTTACAGATTTTCTGAAAAGCTATAACGAGACGGGAAAAGGCAAAGGACTATATTTATACGGGAAATTCGGGGTGGGAAAAACGTTTATGCTCGCTGCGATTGCCAATGAGCTGGCTGAAAAAGAATATTCATCCATGATTGTCTATGTGCCCGAATTTGTGAGAGAGCTTAAAAATTCCCTGCAAGACCAAACATTAGAAGAGAAGCTCAATATGGTAAAGACCACACCCGTATTGATGCTAGATGACATCGGAGCTGAATCAATGACAAGCTGGGTCAGGGATGAAGTCATCGGAACAGTGCTTCAACACAGAATGTCCCAGCAGCTGCCTACTTTCTTTTCTTCTAATTTCTCACCTGACGAGCTGAAGCATCATTTTACGTATTCGCAAAGGGGAGAAAAGGAAGAAGTAAAAGCGGCAAGATTAATGGAGCGGATATTATATTTGGCTGCTCCGATCCGCCTTGACGGAGAAAACCGCCGCCATCCGTAACTGCTGCGGTTCAAAGGGGAAGGAACTGAGGGTATGAAACGAAAAACCGCTTTTAAATGGCTGGCAGTGCTGGCAGGTGCAGGTTTAATCTTTTGGGGAAATAAAAGATATTTGAATGTATCGCCGAAAGAGATCAGGATATGGGTATTGTCGTTCGGTGTTTTTGCTCCGCTGATGTTTATCGGGATATCCATCGTCAGGCCGCTCGTTTTATTTCCGGTGTCTGTTATTTCAATAGCGGGCGGACTTGCGTTTGGTCCGCTTCTCGGCACGTTTTATACGTTAGTCGGTTCAATGTGTGCTTCAGCTGTTTCGTTTTTTGCGGCCGGTTTGTTTGCGGCGAAAAAGAACGGCTATTATGAAAAGCTTGAAGCCATCCAGAAGCAAATGGAGGATAACGGATTTTTCTATATCTTCCTTTTAAGAATCCTGCCGATCAATTTTGATTTCGTCAGCTATGCTGCAGGCCTTTCCAATGTCAAAGCGATGCCGTATTTTGCGGCGACGGCTGTGGGAATCATCCCTGGGACCATTGCGCTGAATGTTCTGGGAGCGAGCTTTTTGTCTGGCAATCTGCCAGCTTTCTTTCTTGTTCTCGCTCTGTATATCGTGTTTATTTCGCTGCCATTAATCTTCAGAAAGAAAATGCAAAACTTGTTCCAGGAATCAAATTAAGATTTGCCAGTGACCTTTACGTCTATTTTAAAAACATCCCCCATATACTTGTAACAGATGCCGTAAGGGGGGACAAACATGCTTGAAATAATCTTTGAAGATGACCATGATGCAGCCGCTTTTTTACATCTCATTCAGCATTCGGACGATCGGAACAATATCATTGTCCGTGAAGGCATACGAAAAATCGGGATTAAAAAAGCGAAGCCGGCTTTCTCTATTCAACGTTTTATGGAGCCGATTCTGGTCAAATTTTTTTTGGAATGCAAAGAAGACGAGCATATGCTGTCATTGATTGAGGAAACATATTGTTTCACTGACCAGGATGAACAGCAGCAAATTCTTCAGCTCGCACACAGTATTATTGAAGGTGAAGCAGACGATCTTCAGTTTGAGCCGCTGAAGCTTTCACGGAAACAATCTATTTTGGATGAACTCCAAACGATCTGTTTAGAGGAAGGCGTATTTTACATTCGCTCTTTTCAGACCTTCCGGCTTGGATCATACTATAAGCAGCTGAGAGATATTACAGAAGCAGCGATTGATGAATATAAGATGGAACAGGAATATCAAAACTTTATTCAAACACTCAGAGACTATGTAAACGCCAAACAGCCGCGTATCAAAAAAGTGCATATTGTCCATGATGGTTCCTTTACATTATGGGAGCTGCGCTATGTGCCGGAACGGGAAAAAATGAAATACATAGACAGGCGGTTTGTCCGGGATCATCCTATGTATATTGATTCTCATTTGCTCGCGCCTCTGATTTCCATTGCGCCTGATGAAGTCGTGCTTTATACCGACCAGCCCGAGCACATGATGGCAAGGACCATTCAAAACGTGTTTCAAGAAAGAGTGGAAATGCTTCCGCTGCACGCTTTTTCAGATGCAGAAACAACGGTGAAGCAATCGGAAGGATAAGGGCCGGCAGCCTGTATATATAAGGCTGTCGGTTTAAAAAAAGGAAACGCGGCCGTGTTGATTTTTTGGATTGAACAATTTATAATACATAGGAGATTAAGAAAGACACACGTATTGATAAGGACACGAAGGAATGATACCGGCTCAAAGAGAGGGAAGCCCCGGCTGCAAGCTTCCCAGCTAAGGACCATTCGCTTTACCGCCTTTGAACTTCAGCTGTGAACCCCTTGAAAAGGAACAGTAATGGCTGACGGGAACTCCCGTTACAGAGCTTAGAGCCGCAGGTGCCGTATTGGCTTTGCGGAAAAAAGGGTGGAACCACGATTCCGTTTATTCAACCTCGTCCCTTTCATAGGGGGCGGGGTTTTTTATATGCAAAAAAAGGAGTGACAAAGATGTCAGATATGGTAAAAATCACATTTCCTGATGGAGCAGTCAAGGAGTTTGCGAAAGGAACAACAACAGAAGATATCGCGGCATCCATCAGTCCGGGTTTAAAGAAAAAATCATTAGCCGGAAAACTGAACGGAAAAGAAATCGATTTGAGAACGCCGATCAATGAAGACGGTACAGTGGAAATCATTACAGAAGGCTCGGAAGAAGGTCTTCAAATTATGCGCCATAGTACGGCTCACTTACTGGCTCAAGCGATTAAACGCATCTACAAGGATGTTAAATTCGGCGTCGGTCCGGTCATCGAAAACGGTTTTTACTACGATGTAGAAATGGACGAAGCGATTACACCGGAGGATCTGCCGAAAATCGAGAAAGAAATGAAAAAAATCGTCAATGCGAACCTTCCGATCGTTCGAAAAGAAGTCAGCCGTGAAGAAGCGAAAGCCCGTTTTGCGGAAATCGGTGATGACCTGAAGCTTGAACTATTGGATGCGATTCCTGAAGGAGAAACCGTTTCGATCTATGAGCAAGGCGAATTCTTTGACCTGTGTCGCGGCGTCCACGTTCCTTCAACTGGGAAAATCAAAGAATTTAAGCTGTTAAGCCTTGCAGGCGCATACTGGCGCGGTGACAGCAAAAACCAAATGCTTCAGCGCGTATATGGTACAGCTTTCTTCAAAAAAGCTGATCTTGAAGAGCATCTTCGTATGCTAGAAGAAGCGAAAGAACGCGACCACAGAAAGCTCGGCAAAGAATTAAAGCTGTTTGCGAACTCTCAGAAAGTCGGACAAGGCCTGCCGCTTTGGCTGCCAAAGGGCGCAACAATCCGCCGCGTCATCGAGCGCTACATTGTCGATAAAGAAATAAGCCTTGGCTATGAGCATGTGTATACACCTGTGCTCGGCAGCAAAGAGCTGTATGAAACATCAGGACATTGGGACCATTATCAGGAAGGCATGTTCCCTCCGATGGAAATGGACAATGAAACACTTGTATTGCGTCCGATGAACTGCCCGCACCATATGATGATTTACAAACAAGACATTCACAGCTACCGCGAGCTTCCGATTCGGATTGCGGAGCTGGGAACGATGCACCGCTATGAAATGTCAGGTGCGCTGTCAGGGCTTCAACGCGTACGCGGAATGACGTTAAACGATGCACACATCTTTGTGCGCCCGGATCAAATTAAGGATGAGTTTATCCGTACAGTTCGTTTAATCCAGGATGTATATGAGGATTTCGGTTTAAGTGATTACACATTCCGTCTGTCTTACCGCGATCCGGAAGATACAGAGAAATATTTTGATGACGATGAAATGTGGAACAAAGCGCAATCCATGCTGAAAGAGGCAATGGACGAAATCGGCCATGACTATTACGAAGCAGAAGGTGAAGCGGCATTCTACGGCCCTAAACTTGATGTTCAAGTAAAAACTGCAATCGGCAAAGAAGAAACATTGTCTACGGTTCAGCTTGATTTCTTATTGCCGGAACGTTTCGATCTGACATACATCGGTGAAGACGGCAAGCAGCACCGCCCGGTTGTCATTCACAGAGGCGTCGTCTCCACAATGGAACGCTTTGTCGCCTTCTTAATCGAAGAACACAAAGGCGCGCTGCCGACATGGCTTGCACCGGTTCAGTTCCAAGTTATCCCGGTTTCTCCGGCTGTGCATTTAGACTACGCGAAAAAAGTGCAGGAACGCCTGCAGCGTGAAGGCCTGCGTGTTGAAGTCGACAGCCGCGATGAAAAAATCGGCTACAAAATCCGTGAAGCACAAATGCAAAAAATCCCGTACATGCTGGTGGTCGGTGACCAAGAAGCAGAAAACGGCGCGGTAAACGTGCGGAAATACGGTGAACAGAACTCTGAAACGATTTCTCTTGATGAGTTTGTGAAAAAGGCAGTAGCTGAAGCGAAAAAATAAAATAAAAAAGCATGATCTCATTGAAGAGATCATGCTTTTTTATTTCTCTAATATAGGAAACAAATCATGAAGGCTGCTGATGATGTAATCAGGCGATACGTCAGTTTCGTTTTTCTTATCCGTCCGGTTGATCCAAACGGTTTTGATTCCGGCTCTTGAAGCGCCTAAAATATCAGTATTCAAATTATCGCCGACCATGATGGCATCGTCTTTTTCAATATTCATCAGCTTAAGGCAATGTTCAAAAATGGAAACATCCGGCTTGCCCTTGCCGAATGCGCCAGAGATGACGATTTCATTGAAGTAAGGGGCGAGCTCAGGCACACCAGCAAGCTTCTCCTTTTGCAGACTCGGATCGCCATTAGTCAAAAGCAATAATTCATATTTGCCTTTTAATTGATCGAGTACAGCAAATGTTTCATCATATACAAACGGGCGTTTTCTGCGCTCTGCCGCAAAAAACTCTCCTAAGTATTCGCCATATGCAGGATCATTGATCCCAAGCGCTTTCAGTCCGTTTGTCCATGCGTTTCTTCTATACTCCGGCACAATCTTGTTCAGCTTTTGAAAGCCCTCGCTGATAGGCTCTGAGAAATTGGACCACAGTCCTTCAAACGGGTTAATGCCGATCATCACTGTATATGGATACGTCTCATATGACATGTACAATTCTCTCGCCGCTTCGCGAACAGCTGCTTCGAATTCCTCCGGGTCAAGGCCATATTTTTTCTCCGCCTGTAAGCAAGTTTCTGCAAATGTTGTTCTGACGCTTTTTTCGTCCCAAAGTAGTGTATCATCTAAATCAAAAAATACGGCTTTCATGATCTTCTCCTCTGCTTCAGATTCAAATCTTTCTGCCAAAAGGCTCATGTTTTATTTTACAATAGATAAAAGCCTTGTGAAATATGTTTTCAGATGATTTTAAAAAAACAGTCAGCCGCAAAACGAAAACATGCTAGAATGAAAACGGAAAGAACAGGTGACATGAATGATTCATTTGATGATTATGATGCTTGAGAGGGTAGGGATTATTGTTATATTAGGGTTCATTCTCGCCCATACGAAACTTTTCAGACAAGCTCTTCAGAATCAGGACGGCTATAAAGGAAAAGCGGTTTTGATTTCTATTTTTTCTCTTTTCAGCATCATCAGTAATTATACAGGTATCGAAATTCAAAGAAATATGATCGTAAACAATGACTGGGTGCTTACGATAGATCCATCGGGCTCTATCGCGAATACCCGTATTTTGGGTGTGGAAATCGGAGGCCTTCTCGGAGGTCCGTTTGTAGGGACTGGAATTGGCATACTGGCGGGCCTGCATCGTCTTTCACTCGGTGGCAGCACGGCCTTAAGCTGTGCCGTGTCATCCATTTTAGCGGGTGTTCTTGCAGGCTTGATCGGCAGGTATTTTACGAAGCGATATCGAATGCCGACACCGCGTATCGCCGCTCTTGTGGGAATCGGCATGGAGTCCCTGCAAATGCTCATTATTTTGCTGATGGCAAAGCCGTTCAGTGACGCTTGGGAGCTTGTCAGCATGATCGGGATTCCGATGATCCTGATCAATGGTACAGGAAGTTTTATTTTTCTGTCGATTATTCAAGCAATCATTCGCAAGGAAGAGCAGGCGAGGGCTCTCGAAACGCATCGAGTGCTGACAATTGCTGATCAGACACTTCCATTTTTTCGCCAAGGATTAAATGAAAACTCCTGTAAAAGTGTGGCGGCTATTATCCATAAGCTGACTGGGACAGATGCGGTGTCGCTCACTGATAAAAAAAAGATCCTTGCGCATGTCGGCGCGGGCATGGATCACCACATTCCATCAAAAAGCTTGATCACCGGCCTGTCTAAAAAGGTAATTAAAACAGGGCAGATCATGAAGGCGATTTCGAAGGAAGAGATTGAATGCACGCATGCTGAATGCCCTTTGCATGCCGCAATTGTCCTGCCGCTGACATCGAACGGCAACACAATCGGCACCTTAAAAATGTATTTTAAAAGCCCGGCAGGCCTTAGCCAGGTAGAGGAGGAGCTTGCTGAGGGACTGGCCATGCTGTTTTCGACACAGCTTGAGCTTGGGGAAGCAGAGCTGCAAAGCAAGCTTCTCAAGGATGCTGAAATCAAGGCGCTTCAAGCACAGGTGAATCCGCATTTTTTATTTAATGCGATCAACACGATTTCTGCGCTCTGCCGCACAGATGTTGAAAAAACCCGCAAGCTCCTATTGCAGCTCAGTGTTTATTTTCGTTCAAACCTTCAAGGAGCGAGACAGCTGCTGATCCCGCTCTCAAAGGAGTTAAACCATCTTAACGCCTATTTGTCATTAGAACAGGCGCGTTTTCCCGGGAAATATAAAATTGAGCTCAATATCGACAGCAGACTGGAGCAGATTGAAATCCCTCCGTTTGTTTTGCAGGTGCTAGTCGAGAACGCGCTTCGGCACGCGTTTCCGAAAAAACAAGACATGTGCAAGGTTACAGTCTGTGTCATATCTGATAATGCGTCCGTCTATATGAAGGTGACGGATAACGGACGCGGAATACCGGCGGACGTCCTGCAGGAACTGGGGAAGAAGCCATTTCCGTCTAAGGAGGGAACCGGGACAGCGCTTTATAACCTAAATCAGCGGCTGATCGGTTTATTCGGACAGCAGGCTGCGCTGCATATCAGCAGTGAGGTTCATAAAGGGACAGAGGTTTCCTTTCAAGTGCCAATGCAACAGATGAAAGAGGGAGAAGAACATGCTCAGGGTGTTAATAGTTGATGATGAGATGCTGGCAAGGGATGAACTGGCTTACTTGCTTAAGCGGACCAATGAGGAAATGGAAATCAATGAAGCGGAAAATATCGAATCCGCTTTTGACCAAATGATGGATCAAAAACCTGATTTGCTGTTTTTAGACGTTGATTTATCCGGAGAGAACGGTTTTGATATCGCAAAGCGATTGAAGAAAATGAAGCATCCTCCTGCTGTTGTGTTCGCGACAGCGTATGACCAGTATGCGCTCAAAGCGTTTGAGGTAGATGCTCTTGATTATTTAACCAAACCTTTCGATGAGGAAAGAATTCAGCAAACGCTGAAAAAATACAAAAAAGTCAATCGGGATATTGTCGAAACAGATCAAAACAGCCATGCCGGGCAGCATAAGCTCGCGCTATCTGTGGGAGAATCGATTGTGATCGTGGATACGAAGGACATTATCTATGCTGGAACAGAGGATGGCCATGTTAATGTAAAAACCTTCGATCATTCTTATACGGTCAGCGAGACGCTTGTTGTGATTGAGAAAAAGCTTCCGGATTCTGATTTTATCCGCGTCCATCGGAGCTTTGTCGTCAATACCGAATATATTAAAGAAATTCAGCCATGGTTTAATTCAACGTATAATCTGATCATGAAAGACGGATCGAAAATACCGGTCAGCCGGACATATGCGAAAGAATTGAAAAAGCTGCTCCATATTTGATGGGCGGCTTTTTGCATTTCAGCCATTTGATTCTGCAACTCAGACCCGCTATTCGGCATGTTACCTTGTAAGCGCTTCATAATAAGGGATTCTTATTTATAATGAGGGTACCAAAGAGAAAGAGGTGAAGAAAATGAGTGCTAAAAAAGTGTACGGGTTTTTAACACAAGCATTTATTTTTGCCGTCATTATGCTGGTTTCGAGTATGATTGCCGCTATTGTCCCAATACCTATCCCCGCATCGGTTGTAGGGTTGGTCTTATTATTTCTCCTATTATGTTTGAAAGTCATTAAACTGGAACAAGTGGAAACGCTCGGAACGTCTTTAACCTCTCTGATCGGATTTTTATTTGTTCCGTCAGGTATATCTGTTATGAATTCGCTTGGTGTGATGCAGCAATACGGCCTGCAAATTGTTCTTGTCATTCTGCTCGCAACGATTATTTTGCTGGGGGCTACGGGATTGTTTTCTCAGCTGATTCTTTCGCTGGGCGGAAATCGCAAAACTGCAGCGGACATGAAAACAAAAACAGTGCAAAGCCCGCAGAACAATAACGAACTTGTTCACCATTAAGGAAACAGGAGGTTCATCACATGGAAAGCACAATGAGTCCTTATTTTGGGATTGTCGTATCACTTGCTGCATTCGGCATCGGCACCTTTTTATTTAAGAAAACAAAAGGCTTCTTCCTTTTCACTCCTTTGTTTGTTGCCATGGTGCTTGGGATCGCATTTTTAAAAATCGGCGGTTTTTCCTACGCAGACTATAATAACGGAGGAGAAATCATTAAGTTTTTCCTGGAACCGGCAACGATTGCTTTTGCCATTCCTTTGTACAAACAAAGAGATAAGCTTAAAAAATACTGGTGGCAAATCATGGCCTCCATTATTGCCGGGTCTATCTGCTCTGTCACGATTGTTTATTTGCTCGCAAAAGGCATTCATCTCGATTCGGCCGTAATGAAAAGCATGCTTCCGCAGGCGGCTACAACGGCAATTGCGCTTCCTTTATCAAAAGGCATCGGGGGCATCAGCGACATCACAGCCTTTGCGGTCATCTTTAACGCTGTCATCGTATATGCGCTCGGAGCATTGTTCTTGAAGGTGTTTAAAGTAAAGAATCCGATTTCTAAAGGATTGGCTCTCGGAACATCCGGACATGCACTTGGTGTAGCGGTCGGGATTGAGATGGGAGAAGTTGAAGCTGCGATGGCGAGTATTGCGGTTGTCGTAGTAGGAGTGGTAACGGTTCTTGTCATTCCTGTGTTCGTGCAGTTGATTGGAGGATAAGCCAAGGCATTCAGCCCTGGCTTTTTTCTTTTATGGTGCGTCTTCGGGATCGATATACCCTTGTTTAATGCCCCATTCTACTTGATCGTCATGCCACTTTTTTCGTTCTTCATAACCATAACCATCGTCATCAGGAAGCTCTGAAGCTGGCTGTTGAATGGTTTTATCTGTCTGGCTCGAGGAAGAATTAGATGAGGGTGCCTCGGTCTGCTGCCGTTGTGCCTGCGATTGCCGCTTTTTTTCAGCATTCGCTTTCTGCTCTTTTTGGATTGCTGCCTGTCGCTGTCTTTCAAGTTCAGCTTGTTTTTCTGCTTCCGCTAATCGCTGTCTCTCTGCTGCTTCCTTCTGCTGTTTCTTTCGTTTCGCCTCCCGCTCTTTTTCAAGCTTTTTCTCGGCGGCGATTTGTCTTTGCTTTTCAGCTTCTTCTTTTGCCTTCCGCTTTCCTAACTCAGTAGCGAGTGGACTCTCGAACTTCGTGTCTAATGAAACGGGTTTTAGTTTTTTTAGCTCTTTCTCCAGCTCCTTTTCAGGAAATGCTGCAGTTGTCTTAACAGTTTCGACTTTTGGTTCGGAAGATGTGCTGCTATTCGAGCAACCGGTTAATATCAATGTGAAAAATAAAGCAAGCTGTATCAGTTTGTTCATGTGTCAGGCTCCCTTCTGCTTCTTATATCGGTCAGAGATTAACTTTGTTTTACATTTCTTCCTGTCGGTGGTTTTGTTGTAAATTGCGAAATAGGGAGTAGGTTGGGGAGTTGTTGGTTCTTCACATTCTGGTTGAGGATGAAAGATTTTCTTTTTCTCTCTTGCGCTCATAGAAAACCCATGTTACAATGTAAAAGTTGTTCCGGATAAGTCGTCCTTGACTAAAGATCCGGTATTGTGTAGAATAGTTATTGAATTGAATATAAATCACAAGCAGAAGCACCCGCTTCTCACCTGATTGACACATGCATGTAGTTGGCAGGTTGACCGTACATTTTTATTGATACAGATGTTCGTAGTGTGGGTGTTTTATAATGCCCACACTTTTTGTTTGCCTGCAGAATGCAGTCAAAATGAGTTGTGAATCAATTCGAAGAAACTATGGAGGTGGCTCATTATTAGCAAAGATCAATTGGTTAATGAGGGTATCCGTGCACGTGAGGTCCGTTTAATCGGACAAAATGGCGACCAGCTTGGCATCAAGTCCCGTCAGGAAGCACTTGAAATCGCCGGCCGCGCAAATCTTGACCTTGTGTTAGTTGCAGCGAATGCAAAACCGCCTGTCTGCCGAATCATGGACTACGGTAAGTTCCGATTTGAGCAACAGAAAAAGGAAAAAGAAGCACGCAAGAATCAAAAAATCATTAACTTAAAAGAAGTTCGGTTAAGTCCGACAATCGATGAGCATGACTTTAACACGAAATTGCGCAATGCGATTAAATTCCTTGAAAAAGGCGATAAAGTGAAAGCTTCTATCCGCTTTAAAGGACGCGCAATCACTCATAAAGAAATCGGTCAGCGTGTGTTAGACCGTTTTTCTGAAGCATGTGCTGAGGTTGCGACTGTCGAAACAAAACCAAAAATGGACGGCCGCAGCATGTTCTTAATGCTCGCGCCGAAAAACGAAAAGCAATAAGGAGGAAATCCCATGCCAAAAATGAAAACTCACCGCGGATCTGCTAAACGTTTTAAAAAGACAGGTTCTGGGAAGTTAAAACGTTCTCACGCGTATACAAGTCACTTATTCGCTAACAAATCTCAAAAGCAAAAGCGTAAGCTTCGCAAGAGTGCTGTTGTAAGTGCAGGAGACTTCAAACGTATCAAACAAATGCTTGCTAACATCAAGTAATCGGATAAGGAACAATTAGGAGGGAAATTTAATGCCAAGAGTAAAAGGCGGAACTGTTGCGCGTAAGCGTCGTAAAAAGGTTCTTAAATTAGCAAAAGGTTATTTCGGTTCAAAACATACATTATACAAAGTAGCTAACCAGCAGGTCATGAAATCTGGAAACTATGCTTTCCGTGACCGTCGTCAGAAAAAACGTGATTTCCGTAAACTTTGGATCACTCGTATCAACGCAGCTGCTCGCATGAACGGCCTTTCTTACAGCCGTTTAATGCACGGTCTTAAGCTTTCTGGTATCGAAGTAAACCGTAAAATGCTTGCTGATCTTGCTGTAAACGATCTTACTGCATTCAATCAGCTTGCTGATGCTGCTAAAGCTCAATTAAACAAGTAATCATATAGAGCCGCTCTCCAGTAGAGCGGCTTTTTTATATAAAGGATGAGGCAACATGGTTATTGCAGTCTATTTGGTGTTGATGAATCTGTGCGGTTTTTGGGTGATGGGCGTTGACAAACGCAAAGCGCAGCAGCACAAATGGAGAATTTCTGAAGACCGGCTGTGGCTGATAGCCATCGTGTTTGGAGCGCTCGGTGTCTGGCTTGGCATGCAAACCTTCAGACATAAAACGAAACACGCTTCTTTTAAGTACGGAGTACCGCTCCTTCTGGTAATAGAAGCGATTCTCATTGGTATTTACTACAGTCCGTTTGATTTATAAAAAGCAGAAAAGCGTTTTAACGCTCTTCTGCTTTTTTTGCAAGTTTAATGGGCTGGTCCCAGTCAATTTTACAATTTGGATATCGTTCCAGCACTTTTTCTTCAATGTTCTCAAAATCTTTTGCAGAGAAATGCTTCAGCTTCTCAGGAGATTCTGTCCAGACAAAGATGGTGTGAATAAACAGCGGATGATCTTTGGAAGGAATATGCTTTTCTCCTTCAAAAAGCACGCCTTTATACGTCAGCTGAAAGTTCTTTCGGGTATTGTTCTGTTCATCGATAATATAAAAATGTTCTTTTGATTGGGCCAGCTTAAGCCTTCTCTTTGGATTCGCGACATATTTGACCACGGCATAAATACAATAAGCAAAAAGTGCAAGCAAAATAATCCTTAGAACCATGACAAACATTGTGTGAAGGCACCTCCCTTATTGTGATGATCTGATGTAATACGAAGAGCATAGAAAAAAGTTTCACTTTTTCTAAAAGAAAGTTCTAAAAACATATACCCGATTTTCAAGTGAAATAGTCGTATGGTTAGCGCCATGTTTTGTATAATAAGAATGCAGGACTGATGAAGGAGGGTTTGAAACATGGAAAAATTAGATAAAACATTGACCATGCTGAAAGATTTAACAGATGCAAAAGGCATACCGGGCAATGAAAGAGAAGTAAGGCAAGTGATGAAATCATACATAGAACCATTTGCTGATGAGGTGACAACAGATCGACTGGGCAGTTTAATTGCTAAAAAAACTGGTGCAGAAAATGGCCCGAAAATTATGATCGCCGGACATTTGGATGAAGTCGGCTTTATGGTGACACAAATCACAGATAAAGGCTTTATCCGTTTTCAAACCGTTGGCGGCTGGTGGGCTCAGGTTATGCTTGCCCAGCGCGTCACCATCGTCACAAAAAAAGGAGAAATCACAGGGGTTATCGGATCTAAGCCGCCTCATATTTTGTCTCCTGAAGCAAGAAAAAAATCAGTGGAAATAAAAGATATGTTTATTGATATCGGAGCTTCAAGCCGGGAAGAAGCCTTGGAGTGGGGCGTGCTCCCGGGAGATATGATTGTTCCGCATTTTGAATTTACGGTTATGAACAATGAAAAATTCCTGCTCGCAAAGGCTTGGGACAATCGCATCGGCTGTGCGATTGCAATTGATGTATTAAGAAACTTACAAAACACTGATCATCCAAACATTGTGTATGGCGTCGGAACCGTGCAGGAGGAAGTCGGCCTGAGGGGAGCGAAAACGGCTGCACACACCATACAGCCTGATATTGCGTTTGGGGTCGATGTAGGAATCGCAGGAGACACGCCTGGCATTTCCGAGAAGGAAGCGCAAAGCAAAATGGGTAAAGGCCCGCAGATTATCGTTTACGATGCATCTATGGTCTCTCACAAAGGTTTGCGCGATGCAGTTGTCGCTACCGCGGAAGAAGCAGGCATTCCGTACCAGTTTGATTCGATTGCCGGCGGCGGAACTGATTCGGGAGCCATCCATTTGACGGCAAATGGCGTTCCTGCGCTGTCCATTACCATTGCAACGCGCTACATTCATACGCACGCAGCCATGCTGCATCGTGATGACTATGAAAACGCCGTTAAGTTAATTACAGAAGTCATTAAGAAGCTAGATCGTAAAACGGTTGATGAAATTACGTACCAATAAAGATACGGAGGAATCCGCCTCAACAGGCGGATTCTATTTTTTTGTCTGTACAAATTACAGCGGAGTGACTACAATAAAGAGGATACCGAAAATGTCCTGAACATGAAGATCTACGATACCCAGCTCATTTGAAAGGAAGGGAGGGTAAACAATCTATTTTGTAAGCGCTTTCTAATTTAAGGGAGGATGAACAAAATTGAAAACAAAAAAAACATGGAAACGTTTCTTTCACTTTTCGAGTGCCGCTCTGGCTGCAGGTTTGTTATTCACTTCCGCTGCTCCCGCAGAGGCCGCGTTTTGGGGTGCATCCAATGAGCTGCTTCATGACCCGACTATGATTAAAGAGGGGAGCTCATGGTATGCGCTCGGCACCGGGCTTACGGAAGAACGGGGACTGCGGGTGTTGAAGTCTTCAGACGCTAAAAATTGGACCGTACAAAAATCTATTTTCAGCACACCGCTATCGTGGTGGTCCAATTATGTGCCGAATTACGAGCCAAACCAATGGGCGCCGGACATCCAATACTATAACGGAAAGTACTGGCTGTATTATTCTGTTTCTTCTTTTGGAAGCAATACATCTGCCATTGGCCTGGCATCTTCCACAAGCATCAGTTCGGGGAGTTGGAAGGACGAGGGCTTGGTGATTCGTTCGACAAGCTCAAATAATTATAACGCCATTGATCCGGAGCTGACATTCGACAAGGATGGCAACCCATGGCTCGCGTTCGGCTCGTTTTGGACGGGCATTAAGCTGACCAAGCTTGATAAGAATACGATGAAGCCTACAGGCTCGCTCTATTCGATTGCAGCCAGACCGAATAATGGCGGTGCGCTGGAAGCCCCTACTCTTACGTATCAAAATGGTTACTACTATTTAATGGTTTCATTTGATAAATGCTGTGCCGGCGTAAACAGTACGTACAAAATTGCTTACGGAAGATCTAAAAACATTACAGGACCTTATCTTGATAAAAGCGGAAAAAGCATGCTCGAAGGCGGAGGCACCATTTTGGATTCGGGCAATGACCAGTGGAAAGGACCTGGAGGCCAGGATATTGTAAATGGAAACATTCTTGTTCGCCATGCCTATGATGCCAATAACAACGGCATTCCAAAGCTTCTTATCAATGATTTGAATTGGAGCTCGGGCTGGCCGTCCTATTGAATCAAAAAGCCGGGGGCAGAGCCCGGCTTTTTTTAAAAGAAAAGATTGACAGTGTAATAGTCAATTACTATAATGAAGTTGTTCGTACAAATTATTATTTATAGGTTTGTTTTCTATCATTAGTACGTATCTTTTTTCTTGTGTTTGAAAGCGTTTTATTTTATGGGAAAGGGGCAGTTTACATGCTTCAGACAAAGGATTATGAATTCTGGTTTGTGACAGGAAGCCAGCACCTATACGGGGAAGAAACGCTGGAACTGGTGGATCAGCATGCGAAAAGCATTTGTGAGGGGCTCAGCGGGGTTTCTTCCAGATATAAAATGGTTCATAAGCCCCTCGTCACTTCACCGGAAACGATTAGAGAGCTGTTAAGAGAAGCGGAGTACAGTGAGACGTGCGCTGGCATTATTACATGGATGCACACATTTTCCCCTGCAAAAATGTGGATAGAAGGCCTTTCCTCTTATCAAAAACCGCTTTTGCATTTGCATACCCAATATAATCGCGATATTCCGTGGGGTACGATTGACATGGATTTTATGAACAGCAACCAATCCGCGCATGGCGATCGAGAGTACGGTTACATCAACTCGCGAATGGGGCTTAGCCGAAAAGTCATTGCCGGCTATTGGGATGATGAAGAAGTGAAAAAAGAAATGTCCCAGTGGATGGATACGGCGGCTGCATTAAATGAAAGCAGACATATTAAGGTTGCCAGATTTGGAGATAACATGCGTCATGTCGCGGTAACCGACGGAGACAAGGTCGGAGCGCATATTCAATTTGGCTGGCAGGTTGACGGATATGGCATCGGAGATCTTGTTGAAGTGATGAATCGCATTACGGACGACGAGGTTGACACGCTTTATGCGGAATATGACAGATTATATGTGATCAGCGAGGAAACAAAACGTGACGAAGCAAAGGTAGCGTCCATTAAAGAGCAGGCGAAAATTGAACTAGGCTTAACCGCTTTTCTTGAACAAGGCGGATACACAGCGTTTACGACATCGTTTGAAGTGCTGCACGGAATGAAACAGCTGCCGGGACTTGCCGTTCAGCGCCTGATGGAGAAAGGTTACGGTTTCGCCGGTGAAGGGGATTGGAAGACAGCGGCCCTTGTACGGATGATGAAAATCATGGCCAAAGGAAAAAGAACTTCCTTCATGGAAGATTACACGTACCATTTTGAACCGGGAAATGAAATGATTCTGGGCTCTCACATGCTTGAAGTGTGTCCGACTGTCGCTTTGGATCAGCCGAAAATCGAGGTTCACCCGCTTTCGATCGGCGGCAAGGAGGACCCTGCGCGTTTTGTATTTAACGGCATCAGCGGTTCGGCCATTCAAGCCAGCATTGTTGATATTGGCGGGCGTTTCCGCCTTGTGCTGAATGAAGTCAACGGCCAGGAAATTGAAAAAGACATGCCGAATCTGCCGGTGGCCCGAGTTCTCTGGAAGCCGGAGCCGTCATTGAAAACAGCAGCGGAGGCATGGATTTTAGCCGGCGGCGCACACCATACCTGCCTGTCTTATGAACTGACAGCGGAGCAAATGCTTGATTGGGCGGAAATGGCGGGGATCGAAAGTGTTCTCATTTCCCGTGATACGACAATTCATAAACTGAAACACGAGTTAAAATGGAACGAGGCGCTTTACCGGCTTCAAAAGTAGAGGGGGATGTCACATGGCTTACACTATAGGGGTTGATTTTGGAACTTTATCTGGAAGAGCGGTGTTGGTTCATGTCCAAACAGGGGAGGAACTTGCGTCTGCTGTAAAAGAATACAGGCATGCTGTCATTGATACCGTCCTGCCCAAAACGGGCCAAAAGCTGCCGCGCGACTGGGCGCTGCAGCACCCTGCTGATTATCTCGAAGTCTTGGAAACAACCATTCCGTCTTTACTTGAACAGACGGGCGTTGAACCAAAAGACATTATCGGAATTGGGATTGATTTCACGGCATGTACAATCCTTCCTATTGACAGCAGCGGACAGCCGTTGTGCATGCTGCCTGAATATGAAGAGGAGCCGCACAGCTATGTGAAGCTCTGGAAGCATCATGCGGCACAAAAACATGCTGATCGGCTCAATCAAATCGCGGAAGAAGAAGGAGAGGCTTTTTTACAGCGGTACGGAGGAAAAATTTCATCAGAATGGATGATTCCAAAGGTCATGCAAATAGCTGAGGAAGCGCCTCACATTTATGAAGCGGCTGACCGGATCATCGAGGCTGCGGACTGGATCGTGTACCAGCTGTGCGGCTCGCTCAAGCGAAGCAACTGTACTGCAGGGTATAAAGCGATTTGGAGTGAAAAAGCGGGATATCCGTCAGATGGTTTTTTTGAGAAATTAAACCCTTCAATGAAAACGATTACAAGAGATAAATTGGCAGGGCCGATTCATTCAGTAGGGGAAAAAGCCGGCGGCCTGACTGACAAAATGGCAAAGCTGACAGGGCTTCTTCCGGGAACGGCTGTTGCGGTTGCCAATGTGGATGCTCATGTTTCCGTGCCGGCGGTCGGCATCACAGAGCCAGGGAAAATGCTGATGATTATGGGAACCTCAACGTGCCATGTTCTTCTTGGTGAAGAGGTGCATATCGTTCCAGGGATGTGCGGCGTTGTGGACAACGGAATTCTCCCGGGCTATGCGGGATATGAAGCCGGACAGTCCTGTGTTGGCGATCATTTTGACTGGTTTGTGAAAACGTGTGTTCCGCAAGCGTATCAAGAGGAAGCAAAGGAAAAAAACATTGGCATTCATGAGCTGCTGAGTGAGAAAGCAAACCATCAAGCGCCGGGTGAAAGCGGCCTGCTTGCTTTAGATTGGTGGAATGGCAACCGTTCAACTCTTGTTGATGCAGATTTAACAGGGATGCTGCTTGGCATGACCCTGCTGACGAAGCCTGAAGAGATTTATAGAGCGTTAGTTGAAGCGACAGCCTACGGAACACGGATGATTATCGAAACGTTCAAAGAAAGCGGGGTTCCGATTGAGGAGCTGTTCGCAGCCGGCGGAATTGCTGAGAAAAACCCGTTTGTCATGCAGATTTATGCGGATGTGACAAACATGGACATTAAAATCTCTGGGTCACCGCAAGCCCCAGCCTTAGGATCTGCCATTTTCGGCGCGCTTGCAGCAGGCAAAGAAAAAGGCGGATACGACGACATCAAAGACGCAGCGGCGAACATGGGAAAACTGAAAGATATATCTTATACGCCAAATGCCGAAAATGCCGCGGTCTATGAAAAATTGTACGCTGAATATAAAGAGCTGGTTCATTATTTCGGAAAAGAAAACCATGTCATGAAGCGTCTGAAAACCATCAAAAATCTTCAATTTTCATCTGCCGCCAAAAAGAATTGATAAAGGGTGATGGAGCATGCTTGAAACATTAAAAAAAGAAGTGCTGGCTGCCAACCTGAAGCTTCAAGAGCATCAGCTGGTAACCTTTACGTGGGGAAATGTCAGCGGCATTGACCGTGAAAAAGAAAGAATTGTCATCAAACCTAGCGGAGTCGAATACAGCGACCTGACAGCAGATGACTTGGTTGTTTTGAACCTTGAAGGAGAAGTCGTCGAAGGCTCGCTTAAGCCTTCTTCAGATACACCTACCCATGTTTATTTATATAAAGCCTTTCCGAATATCGGGGGAATAGTTCATACCCATTCTCAATGGGCGACAAGCTGGGCGCAATCAGGCAGAGACATTCCGCCTTTAGGCACGACTCATGCTGATTATTTTGACAGTGCGATTCCGTGTACTAGAGAAATGTACGATGAAGAAATCATTCATGAGTACGAATTGAATACAGGAAAAGTCATAGCGGAAACCTTTCAGCAGCATAACTACGAACAGGTGCCGGGTGTGCTCGTGAATAATCACGGACCGTTCTGCTGGGGAACGGATGCCTTAAATGCCATTCATAACGCAGTTGTATTAGAAACGGTTGCCGAAATGGCCTATCACTCCATTATGCTGAACAAGGATGTAACCCCAATTAATACAGTCCTGCATGAAAAGCATTTTTATCGAAAACACGGAGCAAATGCGTATTATGGCCAGTCATGATACGCCTGTGTCACCGGCTGGCATTCTGATTGACTTGGACGGTACTGTATTCAGAGGAAATGAGTTGATCGAAGGAGCAAGAGAAGCGATCAAAACGCTTAGGAGAATGGGAAAGAAAATCGTCTTTTTAAGCAACCGGGGGAATATCTCCCGTGCCATGTGCAGAAAAAAACTTCTTGGAGCGGGGATTGAAGCGGATGTAAACGACATTGTTCTGTCGTCGAGTGTAACGGCAGCCTTTCTGAAAAAACATTATCGTTTTTCAAAGGTATGGGTGCTTGGAGAACAAGGTTTGGTTGACGAGCTGAGACTGGCCGGTGTGCAGCGTGCGAACGAACCGAAGGAAGCGGATTGGCTCGTCATCTCCCTTCACGAAACACTTACGTACAAAGATTTAAATCAAGCCTTTCAAGCGGCTGCCGGCGGCGCTCGTATCATTGCTACAAACAAAGACCGCTCTTTTCCAAACGAAGACGGAAATGCCATTGATGTGGCCGGAATGATTGGGGCGATAGAGGCTTCCGCTCAAGCGAAGACTGAACTTGTTGTTGGAAAGCCGTCATGGCTGATGGCTGAGGCTGCCTGTACAGCAATGGGGCTGTCCGCACATGAATGCATGATTATAGGAGACAGCATTGAATCTGACATTGCAATGGGAAAGCTTTATGGCATGAAAAGCGCCTTAGTGCTTACTGGTTCTGCGAAACCGGGAGAACAGCGTTTGTATACGCCGGATTATGTGCTGGAGTCCATAGAGGATGTAACCAAATTGGCTGAGGAGGGGATTCTGATATGAACCGTATCGCAGCTGACGTTCAGCGTGCTTTTGAACACGCCGGAGAAGAGACGTCTCCTATAAAAGTTGAAGAAATTGTTCTCGGTAAACAAGCAGCTGATTCGCTTTTGGATTATGTAAAACGAAAAAACTACAAACATATTGTCCTTGTTTGCGACGCGAATACACACCGCATTGCAGGAATTGATTTGGAAAACCGGCTGAATCAAGCAGGATTTCAGGGCGAGTGCCTGATCATTCCAGAAAATGAAGCCGGAGATGTGACAGCTGATGAACGATCGCTCATTCATGCGCTGATCCATACAAAACAAACAACGGATGTCATGATTGCAGTCGGTTCGGGCACGATTCATGATATCGTCCGCTTTGCGGCGTTTCAGAGAGAGTTGCCGTTTATTTCTTATCCGACTGCTCCATCTGTAGACGGTTTTACATCAGCCGGGGCGCCGATTATTTTATACGGCACGAAAACAACCATTCAAACGAAGGCCCCATCTGCGCTGTTCGCTGATCTGGATCTATTAAAAGCGGCACCGCAATCAATGGTGGCGGCTGGGTTTGGTGACATGCTCGGTAAAATAACATCTTTAGCAGATTGGGAAATATCCCGGCATCTTGCCGGTGAGCCTTATTCGCCAGCAGGAGCTAAGATCGTTCAAGAGGCGCTTGACGCCTGTATCGCACACACAGAAGACATCGCGATGAAAACGGAAACTGGCATACGGGTGTTGATGGAGTCTTTAATCGTATCGGGGCTTGTCATGCTGGCCTTAGATCATTCCCGCCCGGCATCAGGCGGCGAGCATCATATTTCACATTGGATTGAGATGGAATTAATGGAGAAAAAACGGCCTCAGATTCTTCATGGAGCAAAGGTGGGCTGTGCCGCTGTTTTATTAACTGACACATACAGAAAGCTCGCAAAGGATGAGGGATTGAACGAATTTTCACCAAGC
This sequence comes from Bacillus sp. MD-5, assembly GCF_002201875.1. Classification (NCBI taxonomy): domain Bacteria; kingdom Bacillati; phylum Bacillota; class Bacilli; order Caryophanales; family Bacillaceae; genus Bacillus; species Bacillus sp. MD-5. The sequence continues at coordinate 2,692,559 of NZ_CP021911.1, read as the reverse complement.
CGGCGGCAAGCCATCCAATCGGCTTATCAAACACTCCCGGAAGGAGAAGTGCTCGCTGACTGGCTGAGATCAGCCGGAGGCCCTGCGTATTTTGATGAAATCGGTGTCGGGCAGGATTCCGTCAAAAATGCCTTCAGACACGCGCACACCTTAAGAGACCGCTGCACCGGATTAAGAATGATCAATGAAAACAAAACGCTGATCAATCATGGTCTATATGAATAGCCCGCACCTCGAATGGAAGGGGTAACGCAGATGAAAAAAATGACTGTCTGTTTTCTTGTGCTCATGATGCTGCTGACATTACTCATTGCCGGGTGTTCAGCAGAAAAATCATCCGGCAAATCGGGTGAAACTGAGCTGACCTTTTGGACATTTAACGGGCTTCATGAGCAGTTCTATGTGGAAATGGTGAAGGAATGGAACAAAAAATATCCTGACCGCAAAATTAAGCTGAATACGGTCGTTTATCCGTATGGGCAAATGCATGATAACTTATCTATCTCCTTAATAGCGGGAGAAGGCGTCCCTGATATTGCCGATGTGGAATTGGCCCGTTTTTCAAACTTTTTGAAGGGCTCTGACATACCGCTTGCCGACTTGACTCCGCTGATTGAAAAGGACCGCGATAAATTCGTAGAGGCGCGGCTGACCCTGTACAGCAAAAACGGAAAGCTTTACGGACTCGATACGCATGTAGGGACAACAGTCATGTTTTATAACATGGATGTGATGAAAAAAGCCGGCGTCAATCCTGACGATATTAAAACATGGGATGATTACCATAAAGCCGGACAGAAAGTGCGCAAAGTGACCGGGAAGCCGATGGGAACGGTGGAAACAAATGATTCCGGAACCTTCTTATCTATGATTTCACAGCAAAACTCAGGCTATTTTGATAAAAACGGCAAGCTGATCCTCAATAATGACACCAACGTAAAAACACTTCAATATTTAAAAGACATGATCAATGATAAAACGATGGTTCCTGCTCCAGGCGGCGGGCATCACAGTGAAGAATACTACGGTTTTATGAACCAAGGAGGAGCTGCTTCAGTCCTCATGCCGATTTGGTATATGGGAAGATTTATCGATTATATGCCTGATCTGAAAGGGAAGATTGCCATCAGACCGCTCCCGGCATGGAAAGAGGGGGGCGACCGCTCGGCAGGCTTGGGCGGTACGGCAACCGTTGTACCGAAGCAATCCAAGCATGTTGAGTTAGCAAAAGAGTTTTTGGCCTTTGCGAAGGGCTCTAAAAAAGGAAATAAAAAACTCTGGAGCGTACTCGGGTTTGACCCGCTTCGCTGGGATGTTTGGAGCTCCAAGGAATTGAAAGAGAAAAACAAATACACGGATTACTTCCAAAACGGAACAGGCATTTTTTCTGTGCTGCTCGATATCAAGGATGAAATCAATCCAATTTATTTACATGAGGATTTTGCCAAGGCTTCAGACCTTGTCAACAGAAGCGTATTGTTCGACGCGCTTAAATCCCAGCAAAAAACGCCTAAACAAGCCTTGGACAGAGCGGCAGGTGAACTGAAACAGAAATAGAATCCCATTCAAAAAGTGAAAGCGGGGAGGTTCTCATGAAACCTGTGAAAACGGGAACGGTTCATCCCGTTCCTTCAGCTGCGAAACAATCAGGCTGGCGAGATCTATTTTATTCGAAAAAAGCGGCGCCCTATCTGTTTACAGCGCCATTCGTTTTATCCTTTCTCGTATTTTTTCTATACCCCATCATTAGTGTCTTCATCATGAGCTTTCAAAGAATTTTGCCGGGAGAGGTGTCGTTTGTCGGATTGTCTAATTATACAGCGCTAAACAACCCGACGTTCTATACCGCCCTTTGGAATACGCTGGAATACACCTTTTGGACGCTGATCGTGCTGATTCCTGTCCCATTGCTTCTGGCCATATTCCTGAATTCAAAGCTGGTCAAATTTCGAAATATATTTAAATCAGCGCTATTCATACCGGCATTGACCTCCACCATTGTCGCAGGGATCATTTTTCGGCTGATCTTCGGAGAAATGGAAACGTCTCTGGCTAACTCCATCCTACTCAAACTCGGCTTATCACCCCAGAACTGGATGAACAATGAACATACCGGCATGTTTTTGATGGTGCTGCTTGCTTCGTGGAGATGGATGGGAATCAACATCCTTTACTTTTTAGCAGGCCTGCAAAATGTGCCGAAAGAGCTGTACGAAGCTGCTGATATAGACGGGGCGAATACGATGAAAAAATTCCGACACATCACGCTGCCGTTTCTCAAGCCTGTTACCGTATATGTGCTGACCATCAGCATTATCGGCGGCTTCAGAATGTTTGAGGAAAGCTACGTGCTTTGGCAAAATAATTCCCCGGGTAATATTGGTCTGACGCTTGTCGGATATTTGTATCAGCAGGGGCTTGCCTACAACGAAATGGGGTACGGAGCGGCCATCGGCATTGTGCTTTTGATTGTGATACTTGTTGTCAGCCTGATTTCATTAAAGCTTTCAGGCTCGTTTAAGGGGGAGGGATAAATGTTGCGGAACAGTCCTCAGTTTAGCGTTTACAGAATTGCGCTGACTCTGTTTTTTATGATGCTGAGCCTATTGTATATTTTTCCGATTTTCTGTTTGCTTTTAGGATCCTTAAAGCCGTCATCTGAGCTTTTGCGTGTGGGGCTGAATCTTGACATTGATCCTAAAGTAATGAGTCTTGACAATTATACATTTCTGTTTAACGGCGGCAGTATTTATTTCAAATGGTTCTTTAACAGCCTTGTGCTTGGGCTTTTCACAACCGTGCTCACCCTGTTTTTTTCTTCGATGATCGGGTACGGGCTTGCGGTTTATGATTTTAAGGGCAGAAGTATCATCTTTGTTCTTGTGCTGATTATCATGATGGTTCCGCTGGAGGTTATGATGCTTCCTCTGTTTAAGCTAACCGTCGGACTGCACTTGATCGATTCGTATACGGGTGTCATATTGCCGTTTATCGTTTCACCTGTTGCCGTATTCTTTTTTAGGCAATATGCGCTTGGTCTTCCAAGAGATCTGTTGGATTCTGCAAGAATGGACGGCTGTACGGAATTTGGCATCTTTTTCAGGATTATGGCACCGCTGATGAAACCGGCTTTCGGCGCGATGATCATCCTTCAGTCCTTAAACAGCTGGAACAATTTCTTGTGGCCGCTGATTGTGCTTCGGTCGAAAGAAATGTTTACGCTTCCAATTGGGCTTTCCAGCTTGCTGAGCCCTTATGGCAACAACTATGACATGCTTATATCCGGCTCGGTATTTGCAATTTTGCCGGTCATTATCATTTTCTTGTTTTTCCAAAAATACTTTATCTCCGGCCTGACGGTAGGGGGAGTCAAAGGTTAATGAAGGAGGAAACGTGTGATGAAAAAAGCGCGAATGATTGTAGACAAAGAATATAAAATCGGTGAAGTAGACAAACGGATTTACGGATCGTTTATCGAACATATGGGGCGTGCGGTATACGAAGGCATATATGAGCCTGATCACCCTGAAGCGGATGAAGATGGGTTTAGAAAAGATGTCCAGTCGCTGATTAAAGAATTACAGGTTCCGATCATCCGCTATCCGGGCGGAAACTTTTTATCCGGATACAACTGGGAGGACGGTGTCGGACCAGTTGAAAATCGCCCGAGACGGCTTGACTTGGCATGGCAAACGACAGAAACCAATGAAGTGGGAACAAATGAATTTTTAAATTGGGCAAAAAAGGTGAACACCGAGGTCAATATGGCCGTCAATCTCGGCACAAGAGGCATAGATGCCGCCCGTAATCTCGTTGAATATTGCAATCATCCGAAAGGCTCTTATTGGAGTGATTTAAGAAGATCACATGGCTATGAACAGCCGTACGGCATCAAAACATGGTGCTTAGGAAACGAAATGGATGGACCGTGGCAGATCGGCCACAAAACAGCTGATGAATACGGACGGCTAGCCGCAGAGACGGCAAAGGTCATGAAATGGGTTGACCCATCAATTGAACTTGTTGCCTGCGGCAGCTCAAACAGCGGCATGCCGACCTTTATCGATTGGGAAGCGAAGGTGCTTGAGCATACGTACGAGCATGTTGACTATATCTCTCTTCACACCTACTACGGAAACCGGGATAACAATCTGCCAAACTATTTGGCCCGTTCCATGGATCTGGATCATTTCATTAAATCTGTCGCCGCAACCTGTGACTATGTAAAAGCAAAAACACGCAGCAAGAAAACAATCAATCTCTCTTTGGATGAATGGAACGTATGGTATCACTCAAATGAGGCTGATAAAAAAGTCGAGCCTTGGATCACTGCGCGTCCGATTTTAGAGGATATTTACAATTTTGAAGATGCCTTATTAGTCGGCTCGCTCCTCATTACGATGCTGCAGCACGCAGATCGCGTGAAAATCGCGTGTCTTGCGCAGCTTGTCAATGTCATCGCGCCGATCATGACGGAAAAAGGCGGAGAAGCATGGAGACAGCCGATTTTCTATCCATACATGCATGCTTCTGTTTACGGAAGGGGCGAGTCACTGAAACCGCTTATTTCTTCTCCGAAGTACGACTGTTCTGATTTTACTGATGTGCCATATGTTGATGCTGCTGTTGTGTACTCTGAAGAGGAAAAAACCCTCACTATTTTTGCGGTAAACAAGGCTGAGGATCAGATGGAGACGGAGATTTCGCTCAGAGGCTTTGAATCCTACCAAATCGCAGAGCACATCGTACTTGAGCATCAGGATATCAAAGCGACAAACCAGCATAACAGAAAGAATGTCGTCCCGCATTCCAACGGAACATCGTCTGTTAGCGAAAACGGCTTAACTGCTCATTTCACGCCGCTTTCCTGGAATGTGATCCGCCTGAAAAAACAATCATAAGAGAAGCAAAGCCGGAGATTTCTCTCCGGTTTTTCTTTTTTCTCAGTAGATATCATTCAGTACTTTGTAATGTTCAGTAGTGGATGTTACCATATGGATAAGTGATGGGAAAAATAAACAAAATTGACCAGCCGCAGGGAGGATCTTATGATGAATGCTCAATTCAAAAAGGGAGCATTAGAGCTATGTGTGCTTGTATTAATATCCGAAAAAGACCAATACGGATATGAGCTTTCTCAAAACATTTCCAGACACATGGCGATAGCTGAAGGCACCTTATATCCTCTTCTCAGGAGACTGACGAAAGAAGAATATTTAGAAACATATATGGCGCCGTCTTCCGAAGGGCCTGCCAGAAAATATTACACGATGTCAAAGCTTGGTTTCATGCGAATGAAACTGCTGCTGGCAGAATGGGATCAGTTCACAGCATCTGTCAATCAAATCATTGATGCGGCAAGGGGAGGAGAACGATGAATCAAGAACAGTTTTTACAGGAGTTAAGTAAAGCGCTACAGCCGCTTTCTAAAGAAGAGCGGAATGAGATCTTATTTGATTTTGAAGAACATATTACAGAAGGGATGAAAGAAGGCAGGCCGGAAGCGGACATCATCAGGGAACTCGGCTCCCCAAAACAAATAGCAAAGGAATTGGTGCCAGATGTCACGGAAACTGCTCCAGCAGTGCAGCGCCCTAAGAAGAACCTCTTTCAGATGGCATGTTCAGCAGCAGCGATAAACATCTTAAATTTGATTTTTGTGCTGGGACCAGCTATTGGCATTTTTGGAGTGTACGTGGGTTTATGCGGGGCGGCGCTTGCACTTTCTGTATCACCAATAATGTTTGTCGGCATGGTGATGTTTCAAATGAATACGCACATGATGCTGGAGTTCTTTTTATCACTCGTGTTTGGCAGTCTGGGGCTGCTCTTGTGTATAGGGCTGTGGCATTTAGGCAAGCTGCTGTATGGCATGAGTTTGCGATATATCAGATATAATTTAAAGCTGGTGACGGGGGCGCAGACATGAAAAAAATCATAATAGGATTGATCGCAGTATTTGCAGTCGGGGTAATCGGGGCTGTCATCTCTGCTGCTACCTCGGATTTTACAAAAGAAGAGGTGAAAGCTGCCGAAACATATGATCCTGCAGATATTAAAAAAATTGAGGTAACAACGAGCTCGATGCATGCAGAGGTCAAAAGCGGGCAAACGGATGATATTCAGGTAGCTGCTGAAGGGCAAGTCAGTGATAAAAGCAAAAAGCTGTTCGATGTGAGCCAAGATGGCAATTCATTAACAATCAATCAAATAGCACGCGAGAATATCATCTCTTTTATACCGTGGGGCAGTGAAAAGGATATGAAAATCACAATCACGATTCCGGAAAAGAAGTATGATGAGATAACCGTAACGACAACCTCTGGCGATATTTTGATAGAAAATACGCAAGCGGATCAATCAGCTGCTGACTCTACATCAGGAAATATTGAGCTGAAGCATACACGCATCGAAAAAGAGTTGACGCTAAAAACAACGAGTGGAGAAATTCAAACTGACCAAAATTCATTCGGCCAAGGTGAAGTAAAGACAACAAGCGGATCAATAAAAAGCAGCCGCACAACAGCTGAAAAGGTGAACTATAAGACAACTTCCGGGGATATTGATCTTCTTCAGGATCATCAGAACGAAGAGATCGACATCGTCACTACGAGCGGAAGTGTGTCAGTAGAGTATCAGAAAAAACCTGCATCTTTGGCAGTGGATTTTCAGGCTGACTCAGGTGATGCCGCGGCCAATCTCGATCACATCTTGTATAAAGAAAAATCAGAGCACCGTATTGTAGGTTATGTAGGTGATAGCCCCTCTAACCGTTTAAAAGTTCGTACAACATCTGGAGACATTGAACTAAACTAACTGCCTCAAGCCGGCCCATCCCAGCCGGCTTTTTTGTATAGGAAAAAATGACCGCTTTTCCCCATGAAATTATGATATATTTATGAAAAATAGCAAAGGGGATGGGAGAAAATGAATGCGGTTACAATCGTGATAGCGTCAATGTGTATTTTGGCTATTGTCTATCGTTTATACGGAACATTTATGATGGTGAAGGTTCTCAAAGTGAATGATGACAAGCCGACACCCGCTCACACGCTTGAGGATGGGAAAGACTATGTGCCTACAAATAAATGGGTTTCGTTCGGCCACCATTTTGCCGCGATCGCAGCGGCCGGGCCGCTGGTCGGACCAATTCTGGCGGCGCAGTTTGGCTATTTGCCGGGGTTATTGTGGCTGTTAATCGGGGCGGTAATAGGGGGAGCCGTCCATGATATTGTTGTGCTGTTTGCATCAATGCGCAAAAACGGAAAATCGCTGTCGGAAGTGGCGAAGGATGAGCTTGGCCCTGTTGCCGGCTTTTGTACGGGACTGTCCATGCTGTTTATTATCACGATTACGATGGCGGGTCTCTCGATGGTCGTGCTGCACGCGCTTGAACGCAATCCGTGGGGGACATTTGCGGTAGGGATTACGATTCCGATTGCGATGGGCGTGGGCTTATTTTATAAGAAAACGGGAAATTTAAAGCTCGCGTCAACGGTCGGTTTTCTCTTTTTATTGACAGGAGTCTTTATCGGCCCATGGGTACAGACTACCGCGCTCGGTGACTTTTTAACACTAGATACGAAAACGCTTGCAATCGCGCTCCCTGTTTATGCGTTTTTTGCCGCTGCGCTTCCTGTTTGGCTGCTTCTCGCACCGCGTGATTATTTAAGCAGCTTTATGAAAATCGGTGTTTTTATCGCTTTGATTGTTGGTGTGTTTGTCGTCAATCCGTCCATTCCGTTTCCTGCGTTTACAGAATTCGTAAAAGGCGGCGGGCCTGTGCTGGCAGGACCTGTCTGGCCGTTCATCTCAATAACCATCGCCTGCGGGGCGATCTCTGGGTTCCATGCCTTTGTCGGCTCAGGAACGACACCGAAAATGCTGAATAAATGGAGTGACATGAAGCCGGTGGCGTTTGGCGCAATGCTTGTTGAGTGTCTTGTCGGCATCATGGCACTGATTGCGGCAACCGCCTTACAGCCTGCTGATTACTTTGCGATTAACAGCACGCCTGAGGTTTTCCGTACGCTTGGCATGAATGTCGTCCATCTGCCTGAATTGAGCAGGGAAATCGGCTTGGACTTAGAAGGGAGAACTGGGGGAGCCGTCACGCTAGCGGTGGGTATGACTTATATTTTTACCGGAATGCCGTTTTTCAGCCATTTGGCCTCATACTTTTTCCAATTTGTCATTATGTTTGAAGCGGTATTTATTTTAACAGCGATTGACGCCGGCACACGTGTTGCCCGTTATTTGATCCAGGATTTCTTCGGAGAGGTATATAAACCGCTGAAGAAAACAGACTGGATTCCGGGCTCTGTATTTGCCAGCGCGCTTGCCTGTTTGATGTGGGGGTACTTGCTGTATTCAGGAGATATCGGTTCCATTTGGGCGCTGTTCGGCGTTTCCAATCAGCTGATGGCGTCAGTAGGGCTGATTATCGGAGCGACCATCGTGTTGAAAATCGCCGATAAACGCCGATACATTTTGACATGTCTTATCCCGCTTGCCTATTTATATGTCACTGTCAACTATGCGGGCTATTGGATGGTGCGCCATGTATATCTTAATCCTGAAGCAGCAGGATATAGTGTATTGAATGGCGTATTATCTATCATCATGCTGGTGTTAGGCTTCATCATTATTGTGGCGGCCGTGAAAAAGTGGGCGCAGATGTGGAGAGATCCGAGTTTAAGGATGGAAGCATCTATACCGGGCTAGAAGGACTATTGGAATGCTGAGGGGGCGTGGCAATGAATCTATCAATGAAATATCTTATTCTATACGTATCGGACAGCAAGCGGGCTATTCATTTTTATCGGGATATTTTAGGACTGCCGATTCGTGCTGAACACGGCACATATGTCGAATTTGAAACAGGATCGACGATATTGGCGCTTAATACGAGGGAAGGCGCTAGAGATATCACAGCGCTGGATATTCCGGAAACATCTGCTTCAAACACATTTGAAATCGGGTTTGTTACTGAAAATGTAGAAACTGTCATCAAAAGGATGAGAGAACAAGGCGTCTCGATTATCGGGGAGCCGAAAGTGAAACCATGGGGGCAGACGGTCGCCTATATCGCAGATCCGGATGGACATTATATCGAAATTTGCAGTCCGATGGAATAACGAACAAAAGCCCAAAACAATTTCTGTTTTGGGCTTTCTCATGTTGTTTTGTGCCCGGTTGCTTCTAATAGCAAATCAGCCAGGTGAACGGCTCTGACTTTACCGCTTAGTCCTTCGCGTTCAATCCCGAGCTTCATCTGCAGCAGGCAGCCCGGGTTTGCTGTTACAATGAGGATCGCTTCGGTTGCTTTGACGGCAGCCATTTTACTGTCCAGTATTTTCATAGACATTTCAGCTTCGACGATGTTGTAAATTCCCGCTGATCCGCAACAGCTGTCTGCTTTCTCCATTTCTCTGAATTCAGCCCCTTTGATGCTCTGGAGCAGCTGGCGGGGCTCAAGCGACGTATGCATTACATTTCTTAGGTGGCATGAATCTTGATAGGTAACGACCTGGGGCGTCCTGAGCGCTAAGTCCATTTGATGGAAATCCAGTTCAACCAAAACAGAAGAAAAATCCTTCAGCTTTTGAACAAAAGCGGCGGCGCGCTCCGACCACTCCGGTTCATCCTTCAGCAAATGATCATATTCAGTAAGAAAGGCTCCGCATCCTCCTGCGTTTGTGATGACAGCATCCACGTCTAACGCTTCGAAAGCAGCAATATTTTGTTTCGCGAGCTCTTTCCCTGCGTTTTTTTCACCGCTATGCCCATGCAGTGCCCCGCAGCAAGCCTGTTCAGGCGGGATGACAATGTCGCAGCCTGCCAGCTGCAGCAGCTTCAATGTGGCATTGTTAGTCGGTAAAAACATCGTATCCATTAAACAGCCCGAAAAAAAGGCGACCCGTTTTTTCATGGGGCCAATGGACGGCAGGAAATGCGGCCGATTGTTCATTTCTTTGCTTTTTGGAACATCAGGAAGAACAGCTTCCATCGTCCGCAAATGCTCAGGCAGGACCCGAAGCATACCGGTTTTTCGCACAGCGGTTTGCAGTCCTGACCGCTGATACAAACCGATAAGGCTTACAGCTGAGCGCATGCGGTTTTGGTGCGGAAACAGCTCGTGAAAAGCCGTCTTTCGCATGACACGTGCGCCAAGCGAGTGTTTTTTATTTTGGTGGATAATATCTCTGGCTTCCTCCAGCAGCTGACCGTATTTCACGCCGGATGGGCATACGGGTTCACAGGCTCGGCAGCCGAGGCAAAGTGACAGCGAACGTTCGACATCATCATCCGGTTCAATCATACCGTCCGCCACGGCTTTCATTAAGGCGATACGCCCGCGCGGGGAGTGTGTTTCCTGAAACCCTGATTCGATATAGGTCGGACAGGAAGGAAGACAAAATCCGCAGCGCATACAATTTAATAACTCACCTTCATCCATACGCTCTTTAAATTCATTTTGGATCTGTTTCATTTCTTTTTCTGTTGTCATCTTTGTGCCACCACACGTTTTCTGGCATCTTTTGCAAACACTTTGCCGGGATTTAATATGTTCTGGGGATCAAATGCCGCTTTCAACGCTTTCATCGCATCAATGCCTTCTTTTTTTAGCTTCATCTCCAAGTAAGGCGCTTTCATGGCCCCGACTCCGTGCTCTCCGGTTATCGTGCCGCCAAGTTCAATCGCTTTCTCAAAAATCTCGGCAAAAGCCTGTTCGACACGCTCCATCTCATCTTCATTGCGTATATCTGTCGTGCATGTCGGATGGAGGTTCCCGTCTCCTGCATGGCCGAAGGTGCAAATGGAAATATCGTATTTAGCAGCAATATGATTAATCGCTTTGACCATATTGGCGATTTCTGAGCGAGGAACAGTCGCATCCTCTAAAATCGTCGTCGGCTTGAGGCGTGCAAGGGCAGAAAGGGCGGAGCGCCGAGCTTCAGTCAGGGCGAATGCCTCCTCCTCCGTTTGTGCGGTCTGAACGGAAACGGCGTCGCCTTTTTTGCAGATCGCCTCAATCTTTTCCATATCCCGTTCAACGGTTTCAAGCGGCCCGTCTTGTTCAATTAACAGAACTGCTTTTGCGCTTGTCGGAAGTCCGATTTTGGCATAATCCTCAATTACCAATAGTGTAGGCTGGTCGAGAAATTCAAGCGTTGCGGGTATCATTTTCGCGGCAATAATGTCCGATACCGTTTGAGCAGCAGCATCGATGCTTTCATAAAGGGCAAGCAGCGTCTTCTTGGTTTCCGGTTTTGGAACAAGTTTGACGATGGCTTCTGTCACAATGCCGAGTGTTCCTTCTGAACCGACAAAAAGACGCGTCAGATCGTATCCGGCCACATCCTTCGCGAGTTTTCCTCCGGTGCGGATGATGTCTCCATTTGCGAGCACCACCTCCAGACCAATCACATAGTCGCGGGTGACGCCGTATTTTAATCCGCGGAGCCCGCCGGAATTTTCATTGATGTTTCCGCCGATGGTTGATATTTTCATAGAACTCGGATCGGGCGGATAAAATAAACCTTTGCTTTCAACTGCACGGATCATATCCAACGTAATGACGCCCGGCTGAACTGTGGCAGTTAAATTTTCTTCATCAATCTCAAGAATCTTGTTCATGTGCTTAAAGAGAAGCACAAGTCCGCCTTCAGTCGGGCACGTGCCGCCGCATAGGTTTGTCCCTGATCCTCTCGGAACGATCGGCACGCGATGTTCTCTGCAAATCGTTAAAATTTGTGAAACTTCATCTGTATTCCTGGGCGCAATCACGGCATCAGGCATAGATTGAAACTGCGGCGTCGCATCATAAGAATAAACGAGCCGGCCGGCTTTTGAGTCATCAAAGTTTTCGGGTCCCACGATTTGAATCAGCTGTCCTTTTACATCCTTTGTGATCATTTCACCAATCCCCCTGTTGAAAAACGCTTTCAATCTATTGTAAAAGAAAAAAAGAAAAGCTTTCCATGGAGAAACATACAAAAAATGAATCTAAAACTCTTTCTATTTTGTATCTTGATCTAAAAAATAGAGTGCGACGTACATCGTGACGATGTCCTCGGTGCGGTCAAAGTGCAAACCGGTCATCTGTTCAGCCTTAGCCAGACGATAACGCAATGTATTGATATGAATATGCATATCTTCTGCGGTTTGTTTCAAAGACAAATCATGTAGAAAGAAGGTCCGTATCGTTCTCATTAGTTCCTGATGCCGAAGCGTCTCTCTGAATACTCTTTGCGGAAATTCGTTTCTGGTCCCTGGGCTGATTTCCGTCAGACACATATCAAGCTTCAGATCCTCTTCGAATATGGGCGTTTTTCGCTTAAGGCTGACAGCCAGCGCTTTTTCCGCTTGCTCGTATGAATCTGTCAGGCTGGAGCTTGCGACAGTCCTTCCAGCGCCAGCTGCTGCCAATTGGCTGTTTGCGGTATTGGCAAACGAACAAATGTGAAGGATCTGCCGTAAAAGCCGATCTCTTTGTTCATGCTGTGGCACTTCGTGATTAATCAAAATCCGTTCATTTCCCCACCTGATGAACAAATCCGCAGGGTACGAGGATTTCCAGCTACGTCCCATTTGCTCAATATCATGAGGTGACCACTCATATCCCTGAATCAGAATCATTTGACGCCGGGAGGCAAGGTCCACACCAAGAAGCTGAGCTTTCTCAAGAAAACCCGAAGACCACTCTTTTAATTGCAGCCAATCGATCATAAAAGATTCCAGCATTCTTTCACGCCACTGGGACTGCTCTAAATGCCATGATTCCTTAATAAACAGCTCTGTCATTTTTCGAAGCAGCTCCCCGTAAGGCTGAATCTCAGCGGGCTCACCTGTCAGCCCGAAGACAGCAATCACATCATGATCAGAAAATACAGGGAGGTTAATGCCCGCCTTTACTCCTTTTAACCTTTTTTCATCTTCCCTTGTAATAATGACGCTGCGTTTTTCTTTTGCGCAGAGAAGCGCTCCCTCATGAAATTGTCCGACTCGCTCATCGTTTGTGCTCGCCATAATAAGGCCATCCGTGTTTACGATAATGACCTCACGTTCGTACATTTTTTTGACTTCAGCAATAATTTTTTTCGCTAATAATGGCTGTAAAAACATGGCGTTCCCCCTCATCATGTTTTTATTATATAAGAAAAAAACCGGGCGCAGTCACCCGGTTTCATGTCTTATTGGGCGGGTTTTAATCCGCCTTCAAGCGTTTTCAGCATTTCGTTTTTCTCACTTTCGGATGCGTGCTGCCAAATGACTTCAAATAAAACGCCGAGCCCTGGAAGCATTTTTTCTTCACCGCTTTGAATCGCATCTACAATTGTATGCTCAAGCTGTTCCTGATTATTGCCGGTTACGTTGGCAATGACGGCATGACGTAAATTAAGATCCATGTAAAACGCTCCTTTTCCTAAAATGTAATACGTATATTCTAACCCTGCACCTGGTTTATTATGTGCTGTTCTTGCGATATAATAACATCATGTTAAAAAAAGGAGCGCCACACAGACAGTGAAACATATAGAATCAGCAAAAAACCAAAAAGTGAAGGATTGGAAAAAGCTTCACACAAAAAAAGAACGAACAAAAACAAATACATTTCTGATAGAGGGAGAACACCTCGTTGAAGAGGCGCTGAAAAGCCCGGGTACGGTGAAAGAAATTCTTGTAAAGGATGAAACAAAGATTCCTTCAGATCTTGAGGCGGGTATCCAGTGCTATGTGCTGAGCGAAGATGCGTTTTCAGCTGTGACTGAAACCGAAACGCCGCAGCAGATTGCCGCCGTATGCCATATGCCTGAAGAACAGCTGGCAACGGCACGTAAGATGCTGCTGATTGATGCCGTTCAAGATCCGGGAAACCTAGGCACAATGATTCGAACGGCTGATGCGGCCGGTTTGGATGCAGTTGTACTCGGTGACGGCACGGCCGACGCCTTTAACGGAAAAACACTGCGGTCTGCGCAAGGATCTCACTTTCATATTCCTGTTGTGAGAAAAAACCTGCAGTCATATGTGGACGAATTGAAGGCAGAGGGCGTAAAAGTGTACGGCACGGCGCTGCAAAACGGAGCGCCTTACCGGGAGATCCCTCAGTCTGAATCCTTTGCGCTCATTGTAGGAAATGAAGGCGCAGGGGTGGATGCTGCATTGCTGGAAAAAACGGATTTGAACCTGTACGTGCCGCTTTACGGACAGGCTGAATCACTAAACGTTGCAGTTGCGGCTGCCATCCTCGTGTATCACTTGCGAGGATAGTGTTGCGTCAAGCGTTGGATTTCTCTATAATAGAACATAATATTTCAAAAACCGTGACAGAGGACCTCAATTTCTGATCAACTGCTTTCCAGGGAGAAAATGCCGCTGACTGAGAGCATTTTTAACGCAGCCGGAAGTTGGCTTCACCTCTTGAGTTGTCGCCGGGACCGCGCCACACTGCGCGTAAAGGTGAACCGGAATCTGATTCCGTTATGTCAATGAAGCTGACGACAGCATCAGTCTGTCTGAAATAAGGGTGGTACCGCGGCCACAACTCGTCCCTTGTATAAGGGGCGGGTTTTTTTTGTTTTCCAAAGACATATGACGGTTTGTTTACATAAAAGGAGGATGCAAAATGGAAGAAAAGCTAAAACAGCTGGAACAAGAAGCTTTAGAACAAGTAGAAGCGGCAAGCTCATTAAAGGTTGTCAATGATATTCGGGTGCAATATCTCGGAAAAAAAGGGCCGATTACAGAAGTGCTGCGCGGCATGGGCAAACTTTCTGCTGAGGAACGTCCGAAAATGGGCGCGCTCGCGAACGAAGTAAGAGAGCGTATCGCCAATGCGATTGCTGTCAAAAACGAAAAACTTGAAGAAGAGGAAATGAAGCAGAAGCTTGCGGGACAGACAATCGACGTCACGCTGCCGGGGAACCCTGTCGCAGTCGGCGGCCGCCATCCGCTCACTGTTGTCATTGAAGAAATTGAAGACTTATTCATCGGTATGGGCTACACAGTCGAGGAAGGACCAGAGGTTGAAACGGATTATTACAATTTCGAATCGCTCAACCTGCCAAAAGAACACCCTGCGCGCGATATGCAGGACAGCTTTTACATCACAGAGGAGACTCTGATGAGAACGCAAACTTCTCCTGTGCAAACACGGACGATGGAAAAGCATGAAGGCAAAGGGCCTGTTAAAATCATTTGCCCGGGTAAAGTTTATCGCCGTGATAACGATGACGCGACGCACTCTCATCAATTTATGCAAATTGAAGGGCTTGTCGTTGACAAAAACATCAGCATGAGTGATTTAAAAGGAACGCTTGAACTCGTTGCGAAAAAAATGTTCGGGCAAGACCGCGAAATCAGACTCCGCCCAAGCTTCTTCCCGTTTACTGAGCCTTCAGTAGAAGTGGATGTGACATGCTTTAAATGCGGTGGAAACGGCTGCTCAGTATGTAAAGGAACAGGCTGGATCGAAATCCTCGGCGCCGGCATGGTTCACCCGAATGTGCTTAAAATGGCTGGCTTTGACCCGAAGGAATATCAGGGCTTCGCATTCGGAATGGGTGTTGAGCGCATCGCGATGCTGAAATACGGCATTGATGATATCCGCCATTTCTATACAAACGATGTCAGATTTATTTCGCAGTTTAAACAGGCGTAAGAGGAGGATGCAAGGATGTTTGTTTCTTATAAATGGTTAGAGGATTATGTTGATTTAAAAGGCATGGACCCGGCTGTTCTTGCTGAAAAAATTACAAGAGCCGGTATTGAGGTTGAAGGAATTGAATACAAAGGAGAAGGCATCAAAGGCGTTGTCATCGGCCATGTGCTGGAGCGCGAGCAGCACCCGAATGCTGATAAGCTGAATAAGTGCCTTGTGGATATCGGAGCGGAAGCCCCTGTACAAATCATTTGCGGCGCGCCGAATGTGGATAAGGGACAAAAAGTCGCAGTTGCAACAGTCGGAGCGGTGCTGCCGGGCAATTTCAAAATCAAAAAAGCCAAGCTTCGCGGTGAAGAATCAAACGGCATGATCTGTTCTTTACAGGAGCTTGGGATTGAAAGCAAACTTGTGGCGAAGGAGTATGCGGAAGGCATTTTCGTATTCCCGAATGACGCTGAAACAGGAAGCGATGCTTTAGCGGCTTTACAGCTTGACGACGCGATTCTTGAGCTTGGCTTAACACCAAACCGCGCGGATGCCATGAACATGCTTGGTGTTGCTTACGAGGTTGCGGCGATTTTAGACACTGAGGTAAAGCTTCCGCAAACGGATTACCCGGCTGTTTCAGAACAAGCGTCTGATTACATTGCTGTCAAAATCGAAGATCAAGAAGCGAACCCGCTGTATGCTGCAAAAATCATTAAAAATGTCACGATTGCTCCGTCACCGCTTTGGATGCAAACAAAGCTGATGAATGCAGGCATTCGTCCGCACAACAACGTTGTTGACATCACAAACTTTGTCCTATTGGAATACGGACAGCCGCTTCACGCGTTTGATTATGACAGATTTGGCTCTAAGGAAGTCGTAGTAAGAAAAGCAGCTGAGAATGAAATGATCGTCACTCTTGATGATCAAGAACGTAAGCTGTCTGCCGATCACCTTGTCATTACAAACGGAACGAAAGCGCAGGCCGTTGCCGGTGTCATGGGAGGAGCAGAGTCAGAGGTTCAGGAAGAGACGAAAACGATTTTGCTTGAGGCTGCTTATTTCAACGGGCAGACGGTTCGCAAGGCTTCCAAGGACCTTGGTTTGAGAAGTGAATCAAGCGTAAGGTTTGAAAAAGGAATTGATCCTGCGCGCGTACGCCTTGCAGCAGAACGGGCTGCACAGCTGATCCATCTGTATGCCGGCGGTGAGGTGCTTGCTGGAACGGTTGAGGAAGATCACCTGACAATCGAAGCAAATAACATTCATGTATCTGCTGACAAAGTGAGCAGCGTTCTAGGCATGACGATCAGCAAAGAAGAACTGATCAGCATTTATAAACGTCTCGGTTTTACGGTTGGTGAAGCGGATGATCTTCTCGTTGTGACCATCCCATCACGCCGCGGCGACATTACAATAGAAGAGGATTTAATCGAAGAAGCGGCAAGGCTGTACGGCTACGATAACATTCCGTCTACGCTTCCTGAGACAGCGGGAACAACAGGCGGATTAACGCCATATCAGGCAAAACGCCGTAAAGTCAGACGTTTCCTTGAAGGCGCAGGCTTATCCCAAGCCATCACTTACTCATTGACAAATGAGAAGAAAGCGGCAGCGTTTGCGATTGAAAAATCACTGAACACTGTGCTTGCGCTTCCTATGAGTGAAGAAAGAAGCATTCTCAGACACAGTCTTGTTCCGAATCTGCTTGATTCTGTTTCTTACAACCTCGCGAGACAGACTGACTCAGTTGCACTGTACGAAGTCGGCTCCGTTTTCCTGACGAAGGAAGAGGACACAAAACCTGTTGAAACAGAACGTGTGGCAGGAGCTGTTACCGGATTATGGCGCAAGCAGCTATGGCAGGGTGAGAAGAAACCAGTTGATTTCTTTGTTGTCAAAGGTATTGTCGAAGGGCTGTTAGACAAACTCAACGTCCTAGACAGCATTGAATTTGTACAGTCTGAACGCAAACAGCTGCACCCGGGCAGAACAGCGAACATTTTACTGAATGGCTCTCTGATCGGCTTCATCGGCCAAGTCCACCCTTCATTGGAAAAAGAACTGGATATAAAGGAAACATACGTATTTGAGATTGATCTTCATGCGTTACTTGCAGCAGAAACAGCACCGCTTGTTTACACGGCGATTCCGAAATATCCGTCTGTGACACGTGATATCGCTCTTGTAACAGATAAAACCGTCACAAGCGGCCAGCTCGAGAGCGTCATTAAAGAGGCCGGCGGCAAGCTTCTGAAAGAGGTAACCGTATTTGACGTATACGAAGGAGAGCATATGGAGGAAGGCAAGAAGTCAGTCGCTTTCTCACTCCAGTATGTTAACCCTGAACAAACACTGACTGAAGAAGAAGTGACAAAAGCGCACAGTAAAGTGCTGAAGGCGTTAGAAGACACATATCAAGCTGTTTTAAGAGGCTGATAAAAAAGCGTGCAGAGAAATCTGCAAGCTCAGCGTCTTGGCAAATCCTTGCATTCGTTGTCAAGTCTGCGCGTTGGTGCTCACGAATTAGAACATTCGCTGTGCTCCAATGCTCGCCTTTCCTAGACTTCAAGGGTTTTCAATCACGCTGAAAGGTGAAAAAAGCTTGCAGAGTAATCTGCAAGCTTTTTTTCTATGAACGTTTTTTATCAGCAAGGCGCTGCGCTTTTTGCGTATTGGCGAAATGGAGTTTTGTAAAGGCTCTGAGTGCGGATGCCCCTTTTTTGAGGATCAGCTTGGCGGCCGCTTCATCGACGTGCGGACCGGCTCCTTTCGGAAGCATCATTCCTGCCTCGCGTGACAGTTTATCCATTTCCATTAAAAATGAATATCTTGCAATGATTGAAGCAGCGGCGACAGCCAGGTGAATACCTTCAGCTTTTGTGCTAAAATAGGTCCGCTCCTTCACAATGTCTCTGCCCTTTAAATGATTGAAGTAGACGCCTGGCTCAGCGAATTGGTCAATCAAAATGGCCTCAGGCTTTATTCCATCCATTTTCCTTAATAAATGGGTGATCGCCTGATTGTGCAGCAATGCTTTCATTTTCCCTTGGCTCATGCCTTTTTCCTGCATGCTGTTGTACTTTTCATTCTTTAACACCAGCAGGCTGTACGGAATGGTTTTAATCAGGTTTCGGGCAATCTCGATGATTTGCGGATCCTTTAAATCCTTAGAATCCTTCACACCGAGTTCCTTCATTAAAGGGAGCATGGTTTTGTCGACGTACGCGCATACAACCGTCATTGGACCGAAGTAATCTCCGGTTCCGACTTCGTCAGAGCCGATAACAGACATGCCGGCGATATCCGCCGGAGGGGCATAGCGGGGATCAGTCGGCTTTTTGGCCGGTTTTTTCTTTTCCAGAGGCTCAGCTGTTCCCCAGCGCGCGGATTCTGCCGCGGCGTTTTTGCCTTGAAACAGGACCTTGCCTGATTGATATGCTGTAATGGTACAGCCGGGCGGTTTCGCCTGAAAAACGGCTCCCTGCGGAACAGAGGCGGTAAGCGAACCGCTGTACGTCATTTTCATTTGGTCAATAGCAGACAACGATACTTTTATCACTGAATGGGACACGTAATAATCTCCTTTTTTACACTTTTCACTGTATATACCAGTGTATCATAACAGCGGGAGGCTCGTCTTTCCATTCATTTAATAAACGTGTTATGATAAGAACTAGGATTCTCGCGGAATGGAGGAGAAACGTTGTCTGACGGCAAAAAAACAAAAACAACCGTTGACATTTACGGCCAGCACTTCACGATGGTCGGTGAAGAAAGCAGAGCCCATATGAGGTATGTCGCCGGAATTGTTGATGATAAAATGAGAGAAATCAATGAAAAAAATCCATACCTTGATATAAATAAACTTGCAGTGCTGACAGCGGTAAATGTGGTGCACGATTATGTTAAGTTACAAGAGAAATGTGAAAAACTGGAGCGTCAGCTTAAAGAAAAGGATTGAACAACTATGCTGGATATCATCATCTTAATCTTGCTCCTGATGGGGACTTTACTGGGGTTAAAACGCGGTTTTATCCTGCAGTTTATCCGCTTGACGAGCTTTATTTTATCGATCGCCTTTGCGGCTTTATTCTATAAAAATGTGGCGCCGCATTTAAAGTGGATTCCCGCACCCGACTTTTCAGCGGGACAGCCGGCACTTTCTTTTTTTACGGGAAATTTAGAAGCGGCCTATTATAATGCGATTGCGTTTATCGTTTTATTTATCATCGCTAAAATCTTACTGAGAATCATCGGCTCGTTCTTGAGTATTGTCGCCGGCATTCCGGTGATCAAACAAATCAACCAGTTGCTGGGCGCCGTTCTCGGTTTTCTAGAAGTCTATTTATTTACATTTGTGCTGTTGTATGTCGCATCCGTTCTGCCGGTAGATGCGTTGCAGCAAATGATGGGGCAATCGTCTCTCGCAAATGTGATCATTAACCATACACCGTACTTGTCAGGGCTTTTAGAAGAGCTGTGGACACAGTACGGGGCATAAAAAACTTCTCTTGTCCGGAGAAGTTTTTTTCGAGTATGATGGAAACATATGTGAACGTCTGGGGGTTATTGTATGCATAAAAAAGATATTATCCGGCTGCTTGAAACCATTGCAGTCTATATGGAACTAAAGGGGGACAACCCGTTTAAAGTGTCCGCATTCCGAAAAGCAGCGGCAGCCCTGGAACAGGACGACCGAAGCTTATCAGAAATGGACGATATGATGTCGCTGTCCGGCATTGGAAAAGGAACGTACAGCGTCATTAAGGAGTATATAGATGAAGGAAAGTCAAGCACGCTCGAATCGTTGCAGAAAGAAGTGCCGGAAGGACTCGTGCCTTTATTGAAGCTGCCGGGGCTCGGCGGCAAAAAAATCGCAAAGCTGTATAAAGAGCTCGGCGTACATGATGCAGAATCTCTGAAGGAAGCCTGTGAACAGCAAAAAGTGCAAGGCCTTGCGGGTTTTGGCAAAAAATCAGAAGAAAAAATATTACAGGCGCTCGGAGAAGCCGGAAAGCAGCCTGAGCGGTTCCCGATCGGATATGCCCTCCGGATCGCGCGGGATATTGAGGAGCATCTTTCTCAATTTACGCATATCATCAAATTTTCTCGTGCCGGAAGTCTTCGCAGAGCGCGGGAAACGGTGAAGGATTTGGACTATATCATTGCTACAGATCAGCCGGCTGAAGTAAGGGAACAGCTTCTTGCACTGCCAAACATCAAAAGCGTGATCGCGAGCGGAGATACGAAGGTGTCCGTCATCCTTTCCTTTGAATATGAAACGAGCGTCGATTTCCGTCTTGTGACGGAAGAGCAGTTTCCGACAACACTCCATCATTTTACGGGATCAAAGGATCACAACATTAAGATGCGCCAAATCGCAAAAGAACGTGGCGAGCGGATCAGTGAATACGGCGTTGAGACAGTTGAAACCGGTGAGATCAAAACATTTCCGAGCGAACGTGAATTTTATGCGCACTTCGGCCTGCCGCTGATTCCGCCGGAGCTCCGTGAAAGCGGGCAGGAAGTGGAAACCTACAGCGATAGCATTGAGCTGATAGAGCCCGGGCAAATCAAGGGAGATCTCCACATGCACTCAACGTGGAGCGACGGTGCGTTTTCGATCAGAGAGATGGCTGAAGCATGCATCAAAAAAGGCTATCAATACATGGCGATCACCGATCACTCACAATATTTAAAGGTCGCCAACGGGCTTACTGCAGAAAGACTTAAACAGCAGGCAAAAGAAATTGACGCGCTGAATGCTGAGTTCGAAAACTTCCGTATCTTAAAAGGTGTCGAGATGGATATCCTGCCTGACGGTACGCTCGATTATGATGACGATGTGCTGGCGGAAATGGATATCGTTATTGCATCGATTCACTCAAGTTTTAATCAGCCGGAACACGTGATTATGAAGCGGCTTGAGACGGCACTGACAAACAAACATGTTGACATTATCGCACACCCGACCGGACGCCTGATCGGCAGACGGGCCGGTTATGAAATCGATATTGATAAGCTGATTGATCTTGCGAAAAAAACAAATACGGCGCTTGAACTCAACGCTAACCCTGCGCGCCTCGATCTGCGCACAGAGCATTTACTGAAAGCAAACGAACAAGGGGTTACATTGGTGATTAATACTGATGCCCATAATATTGAGATGTTAGACGATATGAAAACTGGCGTTACTGCCGCGCGCAAAGGATGGACGGAAACGAAAAACGTTCTGAATGCCCGGTCGCTTGAAGACGTAGAGGCATTCCTGAAGCGCAACGATTAAGTAAGGAGGCTCACACAATCGTGCAGCAAAAAGTATTATCAGCTCTTGAATTTCATAAAGTGAAAGAACAGGTTATTGAGCATGCCGCTTCATCGCTCGGAAAAGAAATGCTTCTTCAGCTTAAGCCTTCTGCTTCTATAGACGAAATCAAAAAACAGCTGGATGAAGTAGACGAAGCTTCTGCCATTATCCGGCTGAGAGGCCGAGCGCCGTTTGGCGGTCTTGTTGATATCAGAGGAGCATTAAGACGAGCGGAAATCGGCAGCGTTCTCAGTCCTTCAGAATTCACTGAAATCTCTGGCCTGCTTTATGCAGTTAAACAAATGAAACATTTTATCACCCAAATGGCTGAAGACGGTGTTGACATTCCGCTGATCCATCAGCACGCTGAACAGCTTATCACGCTGTCCGATTTAGAACGGGACATTAATTCCTGCATCGATGATCACGGAGAAGTGCTTGATCATGCATCGGAAAAATTGAGAGGAATCCGCACGCAGCTCAGAACACTCGAATCGAGAATCAGAGACCGGTTAGAGTCAATGCTGCGTTCCTCTTCCGCTTCAAAAATGCTGTCTGATACGATTGTTACGATTCGGAATGACCGCTTTGTAATCCCGGTCAAACAGGAGTACAGATCAAGCTACGGCGGAATTGTGCATGATACTTCGTCCTCCGGCGCAACACTATTCATTGAACCGCAGGCAATTGTAGATATGAACAATTCCCTTCAGCAGGCGAAAGTGAAAGAAAAGCAAGAAATCGAACGGATTTTGCGTGTGCTGACAGAGAAAACGGCAGAGCATACAGAAGAGCTATTTCTAGATTTGCAAGTGCTGCAGAGGCTTGACTTTATTTTTGCAAAAGCAAGATATGCAAAAGCGGTCAAAGCGACAAAACCGATGATGAACGACACCGGCTTTATCCGTTTAAAAAAAGCCCGCCATCCATTGCTTCCGCCTGATCAGGTTGTTGCCAATGACATTGAGCTTGGCGGCGATTTTTCAACCATTGTCATTACAGGTCCAAACACCGGGGGGAAAACAGTCACCCTTAAAACGTTAGGCCTGTTAACCTTAATGGCACAATCAGGTCTTCATATCCCGGCAGATGAAGGGTCAGAAGCGGCGGTATTTGAGCACGTATTCGCTGATATCGGTGATGAACAGTCGATTGAGCAAAGCTTAAGTACGTTCTCATCCCATATGGTGAACATTGTCGGCATTTTAGAACAGGTCAATGAAAACAGCCTTGTGCTTTTCGATGAACTTGGTGCAGGGACAGATCCGCAGGAGGGGGCGGCCCTCGCCATGAGCATCCTGGATGACGTACATCGCACCAATGCACGAGTGTTAGCTACGACGCATTATCCGGAATTGAAGGCGTACGGCTATAACAGAGAAGGCGTCATGAATGCGAGCGTTGAATTTGACATCGAAACGCTGTCACCAACCTATAAACTTTTAATTGGTGTGCCGGGACGAAGCAACGCTTTCGAAATTTCAAAACGCCTTGGACTTCCAGACCATATCATCGGGCAGGCGAAGTCAGAAATGACGGCCGAGCATAACGAAGTTGATACAATGATTGCGTCGCTGGAACAAAGCAAAAGACGTGCGGAAGAAGAGCTTTCTGAGACAGAATCGATCAGAAAAGAAGCGGAAAAACTGCACAAAGAGCTGCAGCAGCAAATCATCGAGCTTAACAGCAAAAAAGACAAAATGCTCGAGGAGGCTGAACAGCAAGCGGCTGATAAAGTAAAAGCGGCAATGAAAGAAGCCGAAGATATTATTCACGAATTGCGCTCCATAAAAGAAGAACATAAATCCTTCAAGGATCACGAGCTGATCAACGCGAAGAAACGGTTAGAAGGCGCAGTTCCTACCTTTGAAAAGTCCAAAAAACCGGAAAAAACGAAAACGCAAAAACGTGACTTCAAGCCAGGTGATGAGGTGAAAGTTCTCACCTTCGGGCAAAAAGGGACATTGCTTGAAAAAACCGGCGGCAATGAATGGAATGTACAAATCGGCATATTAAAAATGAAAGTAAAAGAAAAAGATCTGGAGTTTATCAAATCAGCTCCGGAGCCAAAAAAAGAAAAAATCATTACGGCGGTCAAGGGAAAGGATTATCATGTATCGCTTGAGCTTGATCTTCGCGGCGAACGCTATGAAAATGCCCTCAGCCGTGTTGAAAAATATTTGGACGATGCAGTGTTAGCCGGATATCCTAGAGTGTCAATCATTCACGGAAAAGGAACCGGCGCTTTAAGAAAAGGCGTGCAGGATCTTCTGAAGAACCACCGCAGCGTCAAAAGC
Source organism: Bacillus sp. MD-5 (assembly GCF_002201875.1). Taxonomy (NCBI): domain Bacteria; kingdom Bacillati; phylum Bacillota; class Bacilli; order Caryophanales; family Bacillaceae; genus Bacillus; species Bacillus sp. MD-5. The sequence goes on along the minus strand of NZ_CP021911.1, from coordinate 2,668,294 downwards.
TCCCGTTTCGGTGAAGCAGGTGAGGGAGGATCAGGCGTTACGGTTGTTGAACTAAAATAAAAGGGAGTATGGCCATGAGTGATTTTTGGGAAAACGAGCTTGTGGAAATCGCGGCGTATTACAGTGTCGCGGTTCTCTGCCTCGTCCTCTTTTTGACTGTGTTTGAGCTGGTGACGGCTTATAAAAACTGGGAAGAGATTCAAAAAGGAAATCTTGCGGTGGCAATGGCAACCGGCGGAAAAATTTTAGGAATCGCAAACGTATTCCAGCATTCCATCTCCCAGCACAATTCGCTGCTGCAAATGATCGGCTGGGGCGTTTACGGATTTGTTATGCTTCTTTTAAGCTACTTTATTTTTGAGTTTTTGACTCCGCGGTTTAAAATTGATAAGGAAATCGAAAATGATAACCGGGCTGTCGGCTTTATTTCATTTGTCATTTCTGTCGGGCTTTCATTTGTGGTGGCAGCCGGAATATAAGGGGACGGAGAATAGATGGAAAAGCTTGCAAAAGTACTGCTCGCCGCGGCGGGAATCTTTTTGTTAATTGGTCTTATATATCTGTTCGTATGATGAGAAAAAGAAAGATTTACCTTTCTTTTTCTTTTTTTTGCCGTCCATCTGCTATAATGATAGGGTGGAACTCTAAAATCGAAAGGGGGAGGTTTTATGCAGTCTCAAAAGCCGTGGCTTGCCGAGTATCCCGACGATATCCCGCATGAGCTTCCGTTGCCGAATAAAACCCTGCAATCCATCCTGACAGACTCCGCCGCACGATTCCCTGACAAAACCGCAATATCTTTTTATGGAAAAAAACTCACCTTTCATGACATTCTGACGGATGCTCTTAAACTCGCAGCTTTTTTGCAGTACAATGGCCTGCAAAAAGGAGACAGAGTGGCTGTTATGCTGCCCAATTGCCCACAAACAGTGATTTCTTATTATGGTGTCTTGTTTGCTGGCGGCATCGTGGTGCAGACGAACCCGCTTTATACCGAGCATGAGCTTGAATATCAGCTCAGAGACGCTGAAGTAAGTGTGATCATCACCTTAGATTTGCTTTTCCCGAAGGCAATAAAAATGAAAACGTTATCAATAGTCGAACAGATTTTGATCACCAGCGTAAAAGACTATTTGCCTTTTCCGAAAAATATTCTTTATCCGCTCACACAAAAACAAAAAGTTCATATCGACTTTGACAAAACAGCTAACATTCACACGTTCGCTTCCAGTTTGAAGCAGGAAAAAACTGAACTCCTGACAATCCCGAAGATCGATCCTGAGCATGATATCGCTGTCCTCCAGTATACCGGGGGAACAACCGGAGATCCCAAAGGGGTCATGCTTACGCACCAAAATATTTTGGCCAATACTGAAATGTGCGCCGCTTGGATGTTCGATGTGAAGGAAGGCGCTGAAAAAGTGCTGGGCATTGTCCCGTTTTTTCATGTCTACGGACTGACGGCAGTCATGAACTATTCGATTAAACTAGGCTTCGAAATGATTCTTCTTCCTAAGTTTGATCCGCTTGAAACACTTAAAATCATCGACAAACACAGACCGACGCTCTTTCCAGGGGCACCGACAATTTACATTGGTCTTTTGCATCACCCCGAATTGCAGCATTATGATCTGTCATCCATTAAAAGCTGTCTTAGCGGATCAGCCGCGCTCCCTGTGGAGGTAAAGCAGAAATTTGAAAAGGTGACTGGCGGAAAGCTTGTGGAAGGCTATGGTTTGTCTGAGGCATCCCCAGTGACGCACGCCAACTTTATCTGGGGGAAAAACAAGCCGGGCAGTATCGGCTGTCCTTGGCCGAGTACGGACGCCGCGATCTATTCTGAAGAGACGGGTGAGCTTGCCGCTCCGTATGAGCATGGAGAAATCATTGTAAAAGGTCCGCAGGTCATGAAAGGATATTGGAATAAACCAGAGGAAACCGCCGCTGTTCTGAGAGATGGCTGGCTGTTCACCGGGGACATGGGCTATATGGATGAAGAAGGTTTTTTCTATATTGCTGACAGGAAAAAGGATATCATCATTGCCGGAGGTTACAATATTTACCCGCGTGAAGTAGAAGAAGCGCTTTATGAACATGAAGCCGTCCAGGAAATTGTCGTCGCAGGTGTGCCCGACTCCTACAGGGGAGAAACAGTAAAAGCATTTGTCGTATTAAAGAAAGGCGCAAATGCCGATGCAGAAGAACTGGACGCCTTTGCGAGATCCCGACTGGCGCCATACAAGGTGCCCAAAGCCTATGAGTTCAGAAAAGAGCTGCCGAAAACGGCGGTCGGAAAAATTTTAAGAAGGCGTTTACTTGAAGAAGAAGCGGAAAATCATCATATCAAATAAAAAAGAACGCCTATGAATAAACTTGACAAACCCGAAAATCCTTCTTATCATGAAATTATGAATGAATAGTCATTCATTTCTATAGGAAGGAACGATGAACATTGAAGCAAAAACGGCCAAAGTATATGCAGATTATTGATGCAGCAGTAGAAGTCATTGCGGAAAACGGCTACCACCAGTCACAGGTATCCAAAATTGCCAAACAAGCCGGAGTAGCGGACGGCACCATCTATCTCTATTTTAAAAACAAAGAAGATATTTTAATTTCTCTTTTCAAAGAAAAAATGGGCCAATTTATTGAGCGGATGGAAGAGGACATTAAAGAAAAAACAACAGCGAAGGAGAAATTGGCGCTTGTGATTTCAAAGCATTTTTCCCTTTTAGCAGGTGACCATAATCTCGCGATTGTCACTCAGCTTGAACTACGCCAATCCAACTTGGAACTGCGCCAGAAAATCAACGAAATATTAAAAGGCTACTTGAATATTTTGGATGGCATTTTGACGGAAGGTATACAATCAGGCGAAATAAAAGAAGGCCTCGATGTCCGCCTCGCCCGGCAGATGATTTTTGGAACGATTGACGAAACCGTGACAACTTGGGTGATGAATGACCAAAAGTACGATCTTGTTGCGCTTTCAAACAGCGTTTTAGAATTATTGGTATCCGGAATTCACAATAAGTAAAGGAGTTCTGTCCTATGAATGCAATTTCACTTACGGTGGATCAATTTGTGGCAATCTTGACGATTCACAATCCGCCGGCAAACGCGCTTTCCAGCCAGATATTAGAAGAGCTGTCTTCCTGTCTTGATCAATGTGAGACAGATGCAGGCGTACGAAGCATTATCATTCACGGCGAGGGAAGATTTTTCTCAGCCGGCGCTGATATTAAAGAATTCACATCGTTTAAAGGCAATGAGGATTCCTCATTGCTCGCTGAGCGCGGCCAGCAGTTAATGGAGAGAATCGAAAGCTTTCCAAAACCGATTATCGCAGCGATTCACGGCGCTGCTCTCGGAGGCGGGCTGGAGCTTGCAATGGCCTGTCACATCAGAATCGCGGCAGAAGATGCTAAGCTGGGGCTCCCAGAGCTTAACCTTGGTATCATCCCGGGTTTTGCAGGAACACAGCGTCTTCCGAAATATGTCGGTACAGCCAAGGCACTAGAGCTCATCGGCTCAGGAGAACCGATATCCGGAAAAGAAGCGCTTGATCTCGGACTTGTCTCAATTGGAGCAAAAGATGAGGCAGAAGTGCTTGAAAAAGCAAAAGCACTTGCCGCTAAGTTTGCAGAGAAAAGCCCGCAAACGCTTGCGTCTTTGCTTGAGCTTCTTTATTCCAACAAGGTGTATTCCTACGAAGGAAGCTTAAAGCTTGAAGCAAAACGATTTGGGGAAGCATTTGAGTCAGAGGACGCCAAGGAAGGCATCCAGGCATTTCTCGAAAAAAGAAAGCCTCAATTCAAAGGCGAATAAAAGGGGATATGATCATGAATCTATTTGTACTGATGAAACGGACGTTTGACACAGAGGAAAAAATCGTCATTGAAGCAGGAAAGATTCAGGATGACGGAGCGGAATGGATCATTAATCCATATGATGAGTACGCGATAGAAGAAGCCATCCAGCTGAAGGAAAAGCACGGCGGTTCGATCACCGCAGTCACGGTCGGCGGTGAAGAAGCGGAGAAAGAGTTGCGTACTGCGCTTGCCATGGGATGTGACCAAGCCGTTTTAATCAACATAGAAGATGATCTCGAAGAACCCGACCAATACTCCATTTCTCAAGTGTTATACCATTATATGAAGGATCAGGAGTTTGACTTGATTCTCGGCGGAAATGTTGCCATTGACGGAGGCTCAGGACAAGTGGCGCCTAGGCTTGCCGAGCTCCTGGACATTCCGTGTATCACTACGATCACCAAACTCGACATCAACGGAACTGATGCAGAAGCAGAAAGGGATGTCGAAGGGGATGTTGAAAAAATCAAAACGACGCTTCCATTGCTTGTCACAGCTCAGCAGGGCTTAAACGAGCCGCGCTATCCATCACTTCCGGGAATTATGAAGGCTAAGAAAAAGCCGCTTGAAGAGCTTGAGCTTGATGATCTTGACCTGGACGAGGAGGACGCCGAACCAAAGCTGAAAACCATTGAACGTTTTCTGCCGCCGAAAAAAGAAGCCGGGAAGCTTCTGCAGGGAGAGCCTGCCGAACAGGCAAAAGAGCTTGTCTCATTGCTCCGCAGCGAAGCTAAAGTCATTTAAAGCTTGGACATTCAAAGAAACAGGGGGATGTTAGAATGGGAAAAAAAGTGATCGTACTCGGAGAAATACGCGACGGAGAATTACGAAATGTCACCTTTGAAGCAATAGCTGCAGGAAGGACCATTTCAGGCGATGGAGAAGTTATCGGTGTTCTGATCGGCGAAAATGTACAAAGCATTGCACAAGAACTTATTCATTACGGAGCAGATAAAGTTCTCACAGCCGAGGATCCGAAGCTGAAATCATACACGGCAGACGGATACAGCCAGGTCATGAGAGGTGTGATTGAGCAAGAAAAGCCTGATTCAGTCATATTCGGGCATACGGCAATGGGGAAGGACCTTTCGCCGAAGCTTGCTGCCCGGCTGCAAACAGGCTTAATTTCTGATGCTACAGATGTAAGCGTTACCGGAGGGAATGTTGTGTTCACACGCCCGATTTACTCGGGGAAAGCTTTTGAAAGGGTCATTTCCACCGATCCGATGATTGTTGCAACGATTCGCCCTAATAACATTCAAGCTTTAGAAAAAGACACCAGCAGGTCGGGAAGCATCGAAAGCGTTGATGTTTCTCTAACTGATCTCCGTACCGTGATCCAAGAGGTCGTGAAAAAAACAGCCGACGGTGTTGATCTTTCTGAAGCGAAAATTATCGTTGCGGGCGGCCGCGGAGTCAAAAGCAAGGAAGGATTTCAGCCGCTGGAGGAGCTTGCTGAGGTCCTGGGAGCCGCAGTCGGGGCTTCTCGCGGTGCATGTGACGCTGATTATTGCGATTACGCTCTCCAAATCGGGCAGACCGGGAAAGTCGTCACCCCGGATTTGTACATTGCATGCGGCATTTCCGGCGCCATTCAGCATTTGGCCGGCATGTCAAACAGCAAGGTGATCGTCGCCATCAATAAAGACCCTGAAGCCGACATCTTTAAAATAGCCGATTACGGCATTGTCGGAGATTTATTTGAAGTCGTCCCGTTATTAACTGAGGAATTCAAACAGTTGAATATACACTCATAAAGGAAAACCCGGACTTTTAAAGTCCGGGTTTTTAAATTTATAAATACATACGTACAAATATAAATAAGATAGAAAATATCGTTGACATGTACGAACATATATAATATGGTTACTTTAAAAGCGCTTACATTCATGCTGACTCCTCAGGCAAACGACAGATCACATATTTGACTGTGGTGCTTTTCATATTCGTATGAAAGGAATGATCAGAGGCATGTCTGAACATCAAGCTGTGATTCAAACAGATATCGTAAAAGGAACCATTAACAAAAATATATACGGTCATTTTGCTGAGCATTTAGGAAGAGGGATTTATGAGGGGATATGGGTCGGGACGGACTCAGACATTCCCAATATCAACGGAATACGAAAGGACGTGCTGGAAGCGCTCAAACAGCTGCATATTCCTGTCCTCAGGTGGCCGGGCGGGTGTTTTGCGGACGAATACCATTGGGCAAACGGTGTCGGTGACCGTAAAACAATGCTTAACACTCACTGGGGCGGTACAATTGAATCAAATGAATTCGGAACGCATGAATTTATGATGCTTTGCGGGCTGCTTGAATGCGAGCCATATATTTGCGGCAATGTCGGAAGCGGAACCGTTCAGGAAATGGCGGAATGGATTGAGTACATGACATTTGAAGAAGGCACGCCCATGTCAGACTGGAGAAAACAAAATGGAAGAGAAGAGCCTTGGAAGCTGAAATATTTTGGCGTAGGCAATGAAAACTGGGGCTGCGGCGGCAACATGCATCCCGAATACTACGCAGATCTGTACCGCCGTTTTCAGACTTATGTCCGCAATTACAGCGGGAATGAAATTTATAAAATTGCAGGCGGCGCAAATGTCGATGATTTTAACTGGACGGACGTGCTTATGAAAAAAGCCGCTGGCCTGATGGACGGGTTGAGTCTTCATTATTACACGATTCCGGGCGATTTCTGGAAGGGCAAAGGATCAGCCACAGAATTCACGGAGGATGAATGGTTCATTACAATGAAAAAAGCCAAATACATCGATGAATTGATTCAAAAACACGGCACGATTATGGACCGGTACGATCCGGAGCAGCGGGTCGGGCTGATTATTGATGAATGGGGCACGTGGTTTGATCCTGAGCCAGGCACGAATCCAGGTTTCCTTTATCAGCAAAACACCATACGTGATGCACTGGTGGCGGCTTCTCATTTTCACATTTTCCATCAGCATTGCCGCCGGGTGCAAATGACCAACATCGCTCAAACAGTAAACGTTCTTCAAGCGATGATTTTGACTGAGGGAGAGCGGATGCTTTTGACACCGACGTATCATGTGTTTGATATGTTTAAGGTGCACCAGGATGCTTCTCTTTTAGATACAGAGGTATTGTGTGCCGACTATGAATGGAAGGGTGAAACGCTCCCGCAAATCAGCATTTCAGCGTCAAAACAAGCTGGAGGCGATATCAATATCACGATTTGCAACATCGATCACCAAAACCAAGCAGAGGCTGAGATCGAGCTGAGAGGCTTACACAAGGCAGCGGACCATTCCGGAGTCATTCTTACGGCAGAAAAAATGAATGCACATAACACATTTGACGATCCTCATCACGTCAAACCGGAAGCGTTCAGACAATACACGCTCAGCAAAAACAAACTGAAAGTAAAACTCCCGCCAATGTCAGTCGTCTTGCTTACGCTGCATGCTGATTCATAATCGCGCGAGAGCGCCGGCGCTTTGTGCCGGCGTTTTTTCATGTTTTAAAACAGTATTAAAAGGGCATGGTAAAGTACATGACAGTGAAGAGGAGATGTTATCCCATGCTTCGTACTATTCTAATGATTATCGGGGCTATTGTAGTAATCGGTGCCATTATCAGATTCGTGTTTTAATAAAAGTGACACATCCCATTCAACCCGGATAAAAATGAGTAAACCGGTTATGATCAGGAAAAAATAATTTGTAAGCATTAAGATAGCGTGAACGAATGGGAGATGCTATACTAAAAATCATCATTTCACATTGGAGGAATTCAATAATGGCTATCGTAAAAGCAACTGATCAATCTTTCTCAGCTGAAACAAGCGAAGGCGTCGTACTGGCAGACTTCTGGGCTCCTTGGTGCGGACCTTGTAAAATGATTGCACCTGTTCTTGAAGAACTGGATCAAGAAATGGGAGATAAACTGAAAATCGTAAAAATCGATGTAGACGAAAACCAAGAAACAGCTGGAAAATACGGCGTTATGAGCATCCCGACACTTCTTATCTTAAAAGACGGAGAAGTAGTTGAAACTTCAGTCGGTTTCAAACCGAAAGAAGCGCTTCAAGAGCTTGTAAACAAACATCTTTAATTTTCGGCTGCTTACATGCCAGAGCGATTCCGATTGAGGGATCGCTTTTTTTATTCGCCAATTGTGAATCATAGAGAAAAACAAACGTTCGTGTTAAACTGGAAACAAAGGATTAAATATAAGGAAGGGTACTATATGAACAAACAACTGAAAGAAAAACTCGCCCTCCTTCCCGATCAACCGGGTTGTTATCTCATGAAGGACCGGCAGCAGACTGTGATCTACGTAGGAAAAGCAAAGGTGCTGAAAAACAGAGTGCGCTCCTACTTCACCGGTTCTCACGACGCGAAAACCCAAAGGCTTGTGACGGAAATCGAGGACTTTGAATATATTGTGACGTCCTCCAATCTTGAAGCGCTTATTTTAGAAATGAATCTGATCAAAAAGCATGATCCGAAATACAACGTCATGCTCAAAGACGACAAAACCTATCCTTTCATAAAACTCACCCATGAACGCCACCCAAGGCTGATTGTCACCCGCAATGTCAAAAAAGACAAAGGGCGATATTTTGGACCGTACCCGAATGTACAGGCAGCAAGGGAAACAAAAAAACTGCTCGACCGTCTGTACCCTCTCAGAAAATGCTCCAAGCTGCCGGACAGAGTGTGCCTTTACTATCATCTGGGCCAATGTCTTGCTCCGTGCGTAAAGGACATTTCCGAAGAGACGAACAGAGAGCTGGTTGAAAGCATTACCCGTTTCTTAAGGGGCGGCTATAATGAGGTCAAAAAAGAGCTCGAAGAAAAAATGCACGAAGCCGCTGAGAATCTTGAGTTTGAACGGGCAAAAGAGCTTCGTGACCAGATCGCCCATATTGAATCAACGATGGAAAAACAAAAAATGACGATGAACGATCTAGTCGACCGGGACGTATTTGCGTACGCATATGACAAGGGCTGGATGTGCGTGCAGGTCTTTTTCATCCGCCAAGGGAAGCTCATTGAGCGCGATGTCAGCATGTTCCCGCTTTATCAGGAAGCGGATGAAGAGTTCCTTACATTCATCGGACAGTTCTATTCAAAAAACAACCACTTCCTTCCGAAGGAGATTTTAGTTCCGGACAGCGTAGATCAATCCATGATCGAGCAGCTGCTGGAAACAAACGTTCACCAGCCGAAGAAGGGCCAGAAAAAAGAACTGCTCATGCTGGCCCATAAAAATGCGAAAATTGCACTGAAAGAAAAATTCTCCTTAATCGAACGGGACGAGGAGCGTTCAATCGGGGCTGTGCAGAAACTCGGTGAGGCATTGAATATTTATACGCCGCACAGAATTGAAGCGTTTGATAACTCAAACATACAGGGGACAAACCCGGTTTCCGCGATGATCGTGTTTATCGACGGCAAACCGTACAAAAAGGAATACCGCAAATATAAAATCAAAACCGTTACAGGACCGGATGATTACGGTTCTATGAGAGAGGTCGTCAGAAGACGATACACAAGAGTGCTTCGTGAAAATCTGCCGCTGCCTGATCTGATCATCATTGACGGAGGAAAAGGACAGATCAACGCTGCAAGGGATGTCATTGAAAATGAACTCGGCTTGGATATCCCGATCGCCGGTTTAGTGAAAGACGAAAAGCACAGAACCTCAAACTTACTGATCGGGGAGCCGCTGGAGGTGGTGTATCTGGAGCGAAACAGCCAGGAATTTTACCTCCTGCAGCGCATTCAGGACGAGGTGCACCGTTTTGCAATCAGTTTTCACAGACAAATCCGCGGAAAAAGCGCGTTTCAATCCGTATTGGATGATATCCCGGGTATCGGAGAGAAAAGAAAGAAAATGCTGTTAAAGCATTTCGGTTCCGTTAAAAAAATGAAGGAAGCAAGCCTTGAGGACATCAAAAAAGCGGGTGTTCCCGCTGCGGCGGCTCAGCTCCTTTACGATAAATTGCAAAAATAATGTTGTCCTTTTCAATAAGATCTGATAAAATGTGAACTAATTTCATAGATCGTGTTATATGGTGAAGATAGAGGTGCGAACTTCAAGAGTATGCCTTTGGAGAAAGATGGATTCTGTGAAAAAGGCTGAAAGGGGAGCGTCGCCGAAGCAAATAAAACCCCATCGGTATTATTTGCTGGCCGTGCATTGAATAAATGTAAGGCTGTCAAGAAATCATTTTCTTGGAGGGCTATCTCGTTGTTCATAATCATTCATGATGATTAATTGATAAGCAATGAGAGTATTCCTCTCATTGCTTTTTTTATTGTGGACAAAGCGCTCTTTCTCCTCACCCGCACGAACCAAAATGTAAAGGGTGGTAATCATGGGTCTTATTGTACAAAAATTCGGAGGTACTTCCGTCGGCTCAGTCGAAAAAATTCAAAATGCGGCAAACCGCGCGATTGCAGAAAAACAGAAAGGCCATCAAGTCGTTGTTGTCGTGTCAGCTATGGGAAAATCCACTGACGAACTGGTCGGCCTTGCAAAAGCCATTTCTGACCAGCCGAGCAAACGCGAAATGGACATGCTGCTGGCGACAGGCGAACAGGTCACGATTTCACTCCTCTCAATGGCATTGCAGGAAAAAGGCTATGACGCCGTGTCTTATACTGGCTGGCAGGCGGGAATCCGTACGGAGGCCGTTCACGGAAACGCCAGAATTACAGATATCGACACATCGGTTTTAGCAGACCGGCTTGAAGAAGGAAAAATCGTCATTGTTGCAGGATTCCAAGGCATGACAGAGGATTGTGAAATTACGACATTGGGCCGGGGCGGTTCAGATACAACAGCAGTTGCTTTGGCTGCCGCTTTAAAAGCTGATAAATGTGACATATATACAGACGTGCCCGGTGTGTTTACAACTGATCCGCGCTATGTGAAATCAGCGAGAAAACTTGCCGGCATCTCATACGATGAAATGCTTGAGCTTGCCAATTTAGGCGCCGGCGTTCTTCATCCGAGAGCTGTTGAGTTCGCGAAAAATTACCAAGTGCCGTTAGAAGTGCGATCAAGTACAGAAACCGAAGCGGGGACATTAATTGAGGAGGAATCATCCATGGAACAGAATTTAATTGTCAGAGGCATTGCATTTGAAGATCAAATCACAAGGGTAACCATTTACGGGCTGACTAGCGGCCTGACAACGTTGTCTACTATTTTTACGACACTTGCCAAAAGAAACATAAACGTGGATATCATTATCCAAACGCAGGCCGAGGACAAGACTGGAATTTCCTTCTCTGTCAAAACAGAAGATGCAGACCAAACCGTTGCGGTGCTTGAAGAGTATAAAGACGCGCTGGAATTCGAGAAAATTGAGACTGAAAGCAAATTGGCCAAAGTATCCATTGTCGGATCCGGCATGGTCTCAAATCCCGGTGTAGCGGCTGAAATGTTTGCTGTACTGGCGCAAAAAAACATTTTAATCAAAATGGTCAGCACATCTGAAATCAAAGTGTCAACCGTCGTAAGCGAAAACGATATGGTGAAAGCAGTCGAATCGCTTCACGATGCATTTGAGCTTTCAAAACACCCTTCAGCTGTGTAATGACAATCAAAAAGGCGGGACTATGCAGTCACCGCCTTTTTGATTACACTGGGTCTTTCATATCCCATTTCACAGTCAGAACCACTTTATCGGCTCTCTTTTTCACTTGTTCATATGATTCGGCAATCTGATCATTCATCAATTGAATTTGTTCAGCGATAAAACCAGCTTCCAGTTGAAAGCAAGGTTCTTTCTGATGTTTAAGCCGGTTGGAAATGATCGGCCCTTCAAGTTCAAATTCAAGCTCCTGTTTTTTAGCGCTTACGTTGGTGAGGGTTCCCCAGCCCGCTTCTTCAAAGAAGGCCGGAAATTCCTCCCATGATTCAAGAGGAAACTTACGGGCGAGATGTTTTCCTGCCCAATACATCATGGAAGAGTAATCTTGGCCAAGCATATCTGGGAGAACGATCTCTCGTATTAGTTCGTAGGCATAGGCGTTCATTTCAATTTCTTTTAGGTTGTCAATAGATGCTTCAAATTTAGACTTCATATCTGTCTCCCCTCTCTCCTGCGTATATTATAGCTCAAACAGGGGGGAGGATTACAGAATGATCCTGTAATTCTTATGAAAAATTAAGCGAGAAATATATATTGATAAAATAAAATTTTTCAATCAACTAATCAATTCGGAAAATTATAATTTATGTACGCGTTTTCTTGACGCCCTTTTGAGGGAGGAGTAAAATGAAATTGTCAATAAATCTTAATAAAGTGCTTACAATTGAAAGAAGTGGAGGAAGAGATTTAGCACATTTCGCACTTATCAAACAGGGGGTAAAGTAATGTCTGGGAACAGAGAGTTTTATTTTCGAAGATTGCATTCCTTGCTTGGCGTCATACCGGTCGGCATCTTTCTCATTCAGCATTTAGTCGTCAACCAGTTTGCCGCAAGGGGCGCTGAAGCATTCAATAGCGCTGCTCATTTTATGGATAGCCTGCCTTTCAGGTATGCCTTGGAAATTTTTATTATCTTCTTACCATTAATTTATCATGCAGTTTATGGTGTGTACATAGCGTTTACTGCGAAAAATAACGCAGGCCAATACAGCTATATGAGAAACTGGCTATTTGTCCTGCAACGTGTAACCGGTATCATCACTCTTATTTTCGTCAGCTGGCATGTGTGGGAAACCCGCATTGCCGCACAAATGGGCGCTGAGGTCAATTTCGACATGATGGCGAATATTTTGAGCTCTCCGGCTATGCTTGGCTTTTACATTGTCGGTGTTTTATCAACAATTTTCCACTTCTCGAACGGTTTATGGTCTTTCGCTGTTACATGGGGCATCACGGTAACGCCTCGTTCTCAAAGAATTTCGACATACGTTACGCTGATTATTTTTGTTGCACTGTCATACGTAGGCTTAAAAGCGATTTTCGCATTTGTTTAAGAGTACTAGATTACTAGAGGGAGAGGGGCTATCATGAGTCAATCAAGCATTATCGTAGTCGGCGGAGGTCTTGCCGGCCTCATGGCGACAATTAAAGCAGCGGAATCAGGAATGGCGGTTAAGCTGTTTTCCATCGTTCCTGTCAAACGTTCTCATTCAGTTTGTGCGCAAGGCGGCATAAACGGAGCGGTCAATACAAAAGGGGAAGGTGACTCTCCGTGGGAACATTTTGATGACACGGTATACGGGGGAGACTTTCTTGCCAACCAGCCGCCGGTCAAGGCAATGTGTGAAGCGGCGCCTTCGATCATCCACTTATTAGACCGGATGGGTGTTATGTTTAACCGGACGCCTGAAGGCCTGCTTGATTTCCGTCGATTCGGGGGTACACAGCATCACAGAACGGCTTATGCGGGTGCGACGACGGGACAGCAGCTGCTTTATGCACTGGACGAGCAAGTGCGCAGATACGAAGTTGCGGGTCTGGTCACAAAATACGAAGGCTGGGAATTCCTTGGCGCTGTATTAGATGATGACAGAACCTGCCGCGGAATTGTTGCGCAAAACCTGACAAACATGCAAATTGAATCCTTCCGTTCTGACGCGGTCATTATGGCGACGGGCGGACCGGGGATCATTTTTGGAAAATCAACGAACTCCATGATTAATACAGGATCTGCTGCTTCAATCGTTTATCAGCAGGGAGCGTACTATGCAAACGGAGAATTCATTCAAATCCACCCGACAGCCATCCCGGGCGATGACAAACTAAGACTGATGAGTGAATCAGCGCGTGGTGAAGGCGGCCGCGTGTGGACATATAAAGACGGCAAACCGTGGTATTTCCTCGAGGAAAAATATCCGGCATACGGAAACCTGGTGCCGCGTGATATTGCGACACGTGAAATATTTGATGTGTGTGTGAACCAGAAGCTTGGCATTAACGGTGAAAACATGGTCTATCTCGATCTGTCTCATAAAGATCCGAAAGAGCTAGATATTAAGCTTGGCGGTATCATTGAGATTTATGAGAAATTCATGGGAGACGACCCGCGCAAGCTTCCAATGAAAATCTTCCCGGCGGTCCATTATTCTATGGGCGGTTTATGGGTGGATTACGATCAAATGACAAACATCCCTGGACTGTTTGCGGCTGGAGAATGTGATTACTCTATGCATGGAGGCAACCGCTTGGGAGCAAACTCCCTGCTGTCTGCGATTTACGGAGGCATGGTGGCCGGACCGAACGCGGTGAAATATGTAAACGGCTTAGAATCTTCAGCGGAAGACATGTCTTCTTCTTTATTCGACGCTCACGTTAAAAAAGAAGAAGAAAAATGGGCTGATATTATGAGCATGGACGGAACCGAAAATGCCTATGTTCTTCACAGAGAGCTCGGTGAGTGGATGACGGCGAACGTAACGGTTGTCCGCCATAATGACAAGCTTTTGAAAACGGACGACAAAATTCAGGAATTAATGGAGCGCTTTAAAAAGATCAACATCAATGACACGACAAAATGGAGCAACCAGGGGGCGATGTTCACACGCCAGTTCTCGAACATGCTCCAGCTTGCGAGGGTGATTACCCTTGGCGCTTACAACCGTAATGAAAGCCGGGGCGCCCATTATAAACCGGATTATCCTGAACGTAATGATGATGAATGGCTCAAAACAACAATGGCTAAACATGTAAGCCCGTATGAAGCGCCGGAATTTGAGTATCAGGATGTCGATGTATCACTGATAACGCCTCGGAAACGGGATTACTCGAAGAAGAAGGTGGCGAAATAATCATGAGTGAACAAAAAACCATACGATTTATTATCACACGTCAAGATACAGCCGACAGCACGCCTTACGATGAAGAATTTGAGATTCCATACCGCCCGAATCTGAACGTCATTTCCGCTCTGATGGAAATCCGCCGGAATCCGGTTAATGTCAAAGGTGAAAAGACAACCCCTGTCACATGGGATATGAACTGTCTTGAGGAAGTATGCGGCGCATGTTCAATGGTCATAAACGGAAAACCCCGCCAGTCTTGTACGGCGCTTATCGACCAGCTTGAACAGCCGATCCGTTTAAAACCAATGAAAACATTCCCAGTGGTTCGTGATTTGCAGGTTGACCGCAGCAGAATGTTTGATTCATTGAAAAGGGTAAAAGCGTGGATACCGATTGACGGCACGTACGATCTAGGACCGGGACCGAGAATGCCGGAAAAACGCCGTCAATGGGCATATGAATTATCGAAATGCATGACGTGCGGCGTCTGCCTCGAGGCCTGCCCGAATGTGAACAGCAAATCGAAGTTCATGGGGCCTGCACCGATGTCTCAAGTCCGCCTGTTTAACGCACATCCGACAGGCGCCATGAATAAATCTGACCGATTAGAAGCACTAATGGATGAAGGCGGCCTTGCAGATTGCGGCAACTCGCAAAACTGTGTCCAATCCTGTCCGAAGGGCATTCCGCTTACCACTTCGATTGCAGCCTTAAATAGAGACACAAACTTACAAGCGTTCCGCAATTTCTTCGGAAGCGACAGAGTATAAGAAGAAAAAACCTCTTCCGCATGGGAGAGGTTTTTTTAAACAATAAGGAGATGAAAAAAGATGAAACTTCCCGCTTATATTGATATGCCGTTTCCAGAATGGAAAAGATCCTTTTCTTTTTTTAATGAGGTATCCGTAAGATTTTCCGAGACGGACATGTTTGGGCATATGAATAATGTAACCCCTTTTATATATTTTGAGGAGGCGCGAATTTCTTATTTTAAAAAGCTGAATATGATGAGTGAAAACAAACAGACCATGACAGTTGTGGCAAGCCAGCAGTGCGATTATTTGCGCCAAGTCATGCCTTATGAAGAGCTGCGCATCTATGTGAAAACAAGCGCTGTCGGCAGTTCATCTCTTACCTTGCATTATCTCGGAGAGAACCACAAAGGCGAACCTTGCTTCACCGGAGCAGTCGTGATGGTTCAAGTCTCGAAGGAAAGCGGCAAGGCTGTCAGCTGGACGGATGATGAGAAAGAAACGCTTCTCCATACACGATAAACTAATTCTCTTGTAAACGTCACCCCCTGCGCCCTTCTTACATATGATATCTCGACTATATCAAAACCCATTCGTTTCTGATTCGCTCTCACCTTAGCAAGGAGGGTTACAATACTTGAAGGAGAAAGAATTTCAATCGAAGCCGCTGCTAACGAAAAGAGAAAGAGAAGTGTTCGAATTGCTCGTTCAAGATAAGACAACAAAGGAGATTGCAAGCGAGCTATTTATCAGTGAGAAAACCGTTCGAAACCATATTTCAAATGCCATGCAGAAATTGGGTGTGAAAGGGCGTTCGCAAGCCGTTGTTGAGCTTCTTAGAATGGGTGAGCTAGAGCTTTAATTCTTGCCGGTATTCCTTCTTTTCAGGAAGGAGCCGGTTATTGCTGTTTGTTTGGAACATTCGAAACCATATTTTTGAATGCTGTGCAAAACGTAGGCAAGTCATAAAATGAATTTTTTTGCTTGATGTTGTTTGACTAAAGTCCTCTATTTCTCTCCTGCGAGTCTTGCATTTTCTTCAAAAAAGAAGGAAAATAGACACGGAACGCTTTTGTGCGTAAGAGATCCTTGAGTGAGGGATGGACAAATGACATCAAAACCTTTGGAGCATGTTGCGGATATTGAAAAGTCTCTCCGCCACATTGCCGCGATCATTAAGCAAAAAGGACGAGAAATCCTTAACCAATATGCAATTACGCCGCCGCAATTTGTCGGCCTGCAATGGCTTTATGAACTGGGAGATATGACAATCGGCGAACTATCGGGCAAAATGTATCTGGCATGCAGCACGACAACGGACTTAATCGACCGCATGCAAAAAAATGAGCTTGTTGAGCGGGTCAAGGACCCGGCGGACAGACGTGTTGTCCGGATACATCTGCTGCCTGAAGGAGAACGGATTATCCAAGAGGTCATTACTAAAAGGCAGGAATATTTGCGTGATATGTTCGAATCGTTTACAGATGAAGAAATAGCCATCTTCGAAAAATCTTTGATGAAACTGCAGCATGAAATGAAGAGAAAATGAGGCGATTTTGTTGGAACAACCAATAGGGGTCATTGATTCCGGGGTTGGCGGTTTAACCGTTGCGAAGGAAATCATGAGACAGCTACCTAAAGAAAATATTATCTACGTCGGGGATACGAAACGGTGTCCGTACGGGCCGCGCCCTGAAGAAGAGGTGCTTCAATATACGTGGGAGCTGACGAATTATTTACTCGAAAACCACCACATCAAAATGCTCGTGATCGCCTGTAACACAGCAACAGCGATCGCTTTGGATGACATCCAGCGCAGCGTCGGTATACCGGTGGTCGGAGTCATCCAGCCTGGTGCGAGAGCAGCGATAAAAGTGACGGATAATCAGCATATCGGTGTCATCGGCACAGAGAATACGATTAAGAGCAATGCATACGAAGAAGCGCTTTTGGCATTAAATCCTGATTTGAAGGTTGAAAACCTTGCCTGCCCGCTGCTTGTGCCTTTTGTGGAAAGCGGGAAGTTTCTCGACAAAACAGCAGACGAGATTGTCAAAACCTCGCTGTACCCGTTAAAAGACACATCGATTGATTCGCTGATTTTAGGCTGCACCCATTACCCTATTTTAAAAGAAGCCATTCAAAGATATATGGGAGAGCGCGTAAACATTATTTCGTCCGGCGATGAAACAGCCCGGGAAGTCAGCACAATTCTCTCTTATAAAGGGCTGCTGAACCAGTCTCCGATTGCCCCGAATCATCAGTTCCTGACAACAGGGGCGCGTGATCAGTTTGCAAAAATCGCAGACGATTGGTTTGGCCATGAAGTGGGGCATGTGGAATGTATCTCACTGCAAGAACCGATTAAAAGATAGGTTTTCCCGCAACGGAATGTTGCGGGTTTTTTCTGTTTTGCCGGAATTCTTCGGTCTATTTCCTAAAGAGGCTCGTATACATAATAGTACAAACATCCTTAGGAGGGAAAAGTATGCTGAAAAAAGGACCTGCAGTCATTGGTGCGACTTGTCTCACCTCTGCCTTGCTTTTATCCGGATGCGGTTTGTTTCAATCTGATAAGGCAGCCAAGGAAATTGATCCGCCTCAAGACGTTACATACGTGAACGATGAAGCGGGGGCTAAGTCAAATACTACAGCAGCCGAAAAAACAGAGAATAAAAAGAGTGATACCGCAAAAACGGATCAAGCCTCATCTGCTGTTATGAGGGAGCTATATCTTATTGATAAAAACGGGTATGTCGTCGCGCAAACGCTGCCTCTTCCTAAAAGTGAGAGCACGGCTAAGCAGGCGCTTGAATACCTCGTACAGGGCGGGCCTGTGTCTGAAATTCTTCCGAATGGCTTCAGAGCAGTATTGCCGGCTGACACAACCGTTAACGTTGACATCAAAAAAGATGGAACCGCGATAGCTGATTTCTCTAATGAGTTCAAAAATTATAAGAAAGAGGACGAACAGAAAATCGTTCAATCTGTGACGTGGACGCTGACGCAATTCAGTTCGATAGATAAAGTGAAGCTGAGAATAAACGGGCATGAGCTGAAGGAGATGCCTGTAGGAGGGACGCCGATCTCAGATGATTTAAGCCGCAAAGACGGCATTAATTTGGAAACAGCCGGTGTAAATGATCTCACTGCTACCCACCCGCTGACAGTCTACTATTTGGCGGAAAACGAAGACAGTGAGTACTACGTGCCTGTGACGAAACGAATCGACAATTCGGAAAAAGACGACATTACAGCAGCCATCAATGAATTGGCTAAAGGCCCAAGCAAGGTGAGCGGGCTGTTAACAGACTTCAATGAAGATGTAAAGCTGGTCAGCAAACCGAAAATGAAAGACGGTCGCGTGACGTTGGATTTCAATCAATCTATATTCGGCAGCGCCGATGAGAAGACGAAAATGATTTCTTCAGAAGTGCTGAACAGCATTGTGCTGACGTTAACGGAACAGCCGGATGTAAAAGGCGTCTCTGTTAAAGTGAATGGAAAATCAGAGCTTGTAAACGAAAAAGGCGAAAAGCTCACAGAACCGGTCTCCAGACCTTCTCAAGTGAATACGGGTAGTTTTTAAATTGGGATTTTTGATATACTAGAAAGAAAGAGGTTAGCGTTCCGGCTGCCTCTTTCTTTATTCAATTCCGGGACAAAAATGGTTTATGTACATACAATCGGAGGTAAAACATGAGACATGACGGAAGACAACACGATGAGCTGCGTCCAATCACATTCGATTTGGATTTTATCAGCCATCCGGAAGGTTCTGTTCTAATAACAGCGGGAAATACAAAGGTAATCTGCAACGCGTCTGTTGAGGACCGCGTACCGCCGTTTTTGCGGGGCGGAGGGAAAGGCTGGATTACAGCAGAGTACAGCATGCTGCCGCGGGCAACTAATCAAAGAACAATTAGAGAATCTTCTAAAGGGAAAATTTCCGGCAGAACAATGGAGATCCAACGCCTGATCGGCCGCGCGCTTCGGGCTGTTGTAGATCTGGAAAAGCTCGGTGAACGGACGATTTGGATTGACTGTGATGTCATTCAGGCTGATGGCGGAACAAGAACAGCTTCCATTACAGGTGCATTTCTTGCGATGGCGATTGCGATTGGCAAGCTGATCAAAGCAGGAACAATCAAGACAAATCCGATCACGGATTTTCTCGCTGCGATCTCTGTTGGAATTGATAAGGAACAGGGAATTTTGTTAGATTTAAATTATGAAGAAGATTCCTCTGCTGAAGTTGACATGAATGTCATCATGACAGGCAGCGGCCGTTTCGTGGAACTGCAGGGAACCGGCGAAGAGGCGACTTTTTCAAGGGAGGATCTGAATGGTCTTCTCGGTCTTGCGGAAAAAGGAATTCAAGAGCTGATTGACAAGCAAAAAGAAGTGCTGGGGGATTCTCTGCCAGAACTGAAATAAAGACAGAAAGGCTTGATCATCATGAAAGAAGCAATTATTGCGACACATAATCCGGGAAAAGTGAAGGAATTTAAAGAAATTCTTGAGCCAAAAGGCTATGATGTCAAATCGTTAGCTGAAATTGGATTCACAGAAGAAATTGAAGAAACAGGCCATACATTTGAAGAGAATGCCATTCTGAAAGCAGAAGCTGTTGCCAAAGCAGTGAACAAAATGGTGATTGCGGACGACTCAGGCCTATCCATCGATAATCTTGGCGGCAGACCCGGGGTTTATTCAGCACGCTATGCAGGGGAACAGAAAGACGACCAGGCAAATATCAATAAAGTGATCAGCGAGCTGAAAGGAATCGAAAAAGAACAGCGCACCGCCCGTTTCCGCTGCGCATTGGCCGTGAGTATTCCGGGAGAGGAAACAAAAACAGTCGAAGGCCATGTTGAAGGGTATATTGCTGAAGAACCGAGAGGAGAATACGGCTTTGGCTATGATCCAATCTTTATCGTGAAAGATAAAGATAAGACAATGGCTGAACTGACTAGTGATGAAAAAAATAAAATCAGCCATAGGGCTGACGCGCTTAAAAAGCTGTCTAAGCTTTTGGAGGCATAAGGAGGGAGCTCGTACATGAACGTGCTGATTATCAGTGACAGCCATGGGCTTGAAGAAGAACTCCAGACCATTGCGAAACGGCACGAAGCAGAAGTTGACCTTATGATTCATTGCGGAGACTCTGAGCTAGAAACAGGGCATCCGGCATTGGAGCCTTATGCGGTTGTAAAAGGCAATTGCGATTTTGCCGGCGATTTTAAGGACGAGCTTCTTCTAACTGCCGGTTCAAGAAAAATACTGGTCACACACGGCCACCTTCACGGTATAAAACAGACCTTGTTAAACGTATACTATCGTGCAGAAGAGCTCGGAGCGGATATTATCTGCTTCGGGCATTCGCACATCGCGGGAAGCGAAGTGCTGCGCGGAAAACTGATGATTAACCCAGGCAGCATCCGGCTTCCAAGGGTGCGCAGGACAGAAAGCTATGCTATACTGACATTAGAAAATGATGCTGCGACAGTCCGTTTTTACGACCAAGCAGGCAATGAAATTGAGGATCTGCAAAACCGAGTCACACTATGAAAATGTCATGAGGAAGAAAATTTTCTTCCTCATGAAAAAAATTCTAAAAAACCGTTGACTTATTGTTGCATCCCATATATAATAAATCTTGTCGCTGATAGTTAAAGCGAAAAACAAAAAACATAACGTGTCCCAGTAGCTCAGCTGGATAGAGCAACGGCCTTCTAAGCCGTCGGTCGGGAGTTCGAATCTCTCCTGGGACGTAATTAAATCGGGTGCTAAAACCCGTCAAATCAACCTTCTATATCGTTTAGTGAAACGGTCAGTATAACGGTCACGTAAGAAATTACACCTGTTATTGACTTATATAACTTTCGATATAGGAGGTTTTTTGTTGTAACCAAAAGAAAAGGATTATTAGATGTTGATTCGGATGTAAAGGGATTATTAAATGGATTGACCATAACTAGTTCCACCGCTTCAAAAGAAAAAATAAAACAGTTTGAGGTCTTGGATGACTCAATGTTGATTTCTGATGCTCTCGAAACCAACACTAGGCAAATGAAGGTGAGTGAGAATAGAAGCCGTACAACAAGCGATTATGTCCTCCATGTAGAGCATTTTCAGAGTATAACAATTGAGGCTCTTCTTTTTATCGATCAAATCTGATGTCGTAGCCTCGATATTTAAACAATAACTAATAAAACCCGTCTTTTATTCACTTGGTTAAAGAATGAACCTAAACTAAGGAGCAGAGTAGAAAAAGAGCGATACATCTTCTTTCCTAATTTTTGCATGATTATAGTATAATGGACACAAACAATCTTTTAGGAAACGGTGATAAAAATGAGTAGCAACTTTTCATTTTTTCAAGGGAAATGGGATGTACTTGCTAACTTGGGAGAGACAGCTGAGAGAAATGTATATCATGACCCCCATACAACAGTAATGAAACTGCGATTGTTCGCTGAAACACTAACTAAATTTATTCTTGCCGCTGAAAATATTAAAGAGGCATATGGTACAACGCAAGTGGATCGCATTAACACTTTGCGTCGGGAAAGGTTACTTGAGCCTGAATTAATTGATATATTAGAGGCTCTTCGTCGCAAAGGGAATGTAGCGATGCATGAAGCGGATTATGGAAAAGTAGAAGAAGCAAAGGCTTTGTTGCAATTAACGTTCCGCTTGTCCATTTGGTTCATGGAGGTATATGGTGATTGGGATTTTCAAGCACCAGAGTATACAGAACTTCAAGAACAAGTAGAACAGAGTACAGAAACACTTCAGCGAGAATATGAGGAGAAAGTCAAAAAGCTTGAAGAAGAATTAGAGGCAATTCGTCGACAGGCGGAAGTGGAACAAGAAGAGGTAAAAATCGAACGTAAAAAGATATCCAAAAACTTTATGCGTCGACAGCAATTAACTGAAGCTGAAACACGTACGATTATTGATGGAAAACTACGTGCTGTTGGGTGGGAAGTAGACACAACTGTACTAAATCATCAAAAGAACGGAACGCTGCCAGAGAAAAATCGAAACATGGCAATTGCAGAATGGAAGGTCAATGGCGGCAGGGTTGACTATGCGTTGTTTATTGGCTTAAAGCTTGTTGGCTTTATTGAAGCTAAGGCAAAAAAGAAAACGATTCCTGGCGCATTAGAAAGTCAAACAAAAGTGTATGCAAAAAATGTGACACAAGTCGAAGATGAAGTCATCATACCTACAACAGGTGAATATAAAGTGCCGTTTTTATACGCAACGAACGGCCGACCATACTTGAGACAACTTCAAGAAGAGTCGGGCATCTGGTTTTGGGATTCACGTAAACCGTTAGAACATGCTCGCCCATTAGAAGGCTGGCATTCACCTGATGACTTGCAGCTTCTTCTTAGTCAAGATGACAAGGATGCAAATAAACGCTTAGAAGAAGAGGATATTACGAAGTTTGGTTTGCGTCATTATCAGCAAAGAGCGGTACTTTCCGCTGAAGAGGGATTAAAAGAAGGGCAACGAAGAATGCTTATTGCGATGGCAACGGGAACTGGGAAAACTCGTACAGCTATCGCCCTCATGTATCGCTTAATTAAGTCCAAAAAATGTCGTCGTATTCTTTTCCTTGTAGACCGTAATTCGTTAGGAAAACAGACAGAGGATGCACTTAAGGATACAAAAATTGAAGGCTACTCATTTGCTGATATATACGATGTAAAGTCTTTAGAAGACATGTCTCCAGAAGTTGAAACGAAGGTGCAAATTGCGACGGTGCAGGGAATGGTTAGAAGACTTTTCTATAGCGATAACGAGAAGCTTCCAAGTGTCGGGCAGTATGATTTCATCATTGTAGATGAAGCACATCGTGGCTATACAAGTGACAAAGAAATGTCAGAGGAAGAATTGGAATTCCGTGACCAAAATGATTATATTAGCCAATATCGACGTGTAATTGATTATTTTGATGCGGCATGTTTAGGACTTACTGCAACACCAGCTCTTCATACAACAGAGATTTTTGGTATGCCTATTTTTAAGTATTCTTATAGTGAAGCGGTTCTGGATGGCTACTTAGTTGACCATGAACCACCATATCTGTTTAAGACAGAACTTTCACAAGTCGGCATTACTCTTGAAAAAGACGAAGAAGTTGAAGTGTATGATGTTGATAAAGGCGAGATTCAACTAGAAAATATGGAAGATACCATTCATTTTGAGGTTGAACAGTTTAATAAACGGGTAATTACTGAACCTTTTAATCGGGCGGTTCTAAACAAACTGGTTGAATACATTGATCCGACAGGAAAAGAGAAAACCCTTATCTTTGCAGCGACTGACCAACACGCAGATTTAGTTGTTCGGTTATTAAAGGAAGCCTTTAAAGAACGTGGCGATGAAATTGAAGATGATGCTATTATGAAAATTACTGGCTATATCTATAAGCCATTAGATGCCATTAAAAGGTTTAAGAACGAGCGGCTGCCAAATGTCGTTGTAACGGTTGATTTACTCACCACAGGCATTGACGTTCCTCCAATAACAAATCTAGTATTCTTACGGCGTATACAGTCTCGTATTCTTTATGACCAAATGCTTGGACGTGCAACCCGTCTTTGTCCCGACATTGGAAAAACACACTTTAACATTTACGATGCAGTGGGCATCTACGATAAATTGCAAAGCTATACGGAGATGAAACCTGTTGTAAAGAAACAAAATTACAGTATCGGTGAACTATATGAATCACTTGCCAATGCTACTGCAGAAGATGAAGCTTCGTTTTATCGTGACCAATTGGCAGCGAAAATTCAGCGTCGCAAGCAAAGGCTGAATGAAGAAGGAAAACAAAAGTTTGAAGAATTGTCGAATGGAAAAAATGTGGATGAGTGGGCGAAAGAAATTCAAACGTATACGCCACAAGAAGCAAAACAGCACAACATGTTATTTGAATATATGGAAGCCTATCGGGTAAAAGGCGAGAAACGATATATCTCCAACAAAGAGGATGAAGTAACAGATGTGGTTCGGGGATACGGTGAAGGAAACAAGAGACCAGAAGATTATTTAGAAGGTTTCGTTCGTTTTATCCAAGAAAATATTAATGAAATTCCCGCTCTTCATCTTATTTGCACAAGCCCGAAAGATTTAACAAGGCAGGATTTACGAGAACTTATTACCATTCTAGAAACGAAAGGCTTTAAGCAATCTCATTTGCAGACAGCTTGGAAGCAGACAAAAAATGAAGACATTGCAGCAGACATTATTAGCTTTATTCGCCAAGCTGCATTAGGTGAAGCACTAGTTGCCCATGAAGCACGTATTAAACAAGCGATGCAAAAAGTGTATTCACTGCATGATTGGACTCCAAGACAGAAGAAATGGTTAGAGAGAATAGAAAAGCAATTACTTAAAGTGCCTGTATTAGCACCAACTGCAGAAGAGGCATTCTCGGAAGAACCATTTAAAACTTCGGGCGGCTATAAATTGCTGAAGCGGGAGTTCGGTGACTATATTGATACGGTTGTTACCACTATAAATGAGAACCTTTATATTAGTTAACAATGTGCCTCTTCATAGGGGCATTTTTTAAGTTATAATAGATAAGTTACTTTATCTTTGATTTTCACTTTAATGAGGTTTGAATGAGAATCCAAAATTAAAATATACACGGAGTTAGCAGGAGGCTGAAAAATGAACAACCAAGAAATCGTTCAAAAACTATGGAATTTATGTAATGTGTTACGTGATGATGGGATTACCTATCAGCAATATGTAACAGAGTTAACCTACTTATTATTCCTCAAAATGATGAAGGAGCAGGAAACAGAAGGTGTGATTCCAGAAGGATATCGTTGGGATGATTTGTTAGATAAAGAAGGTTTGGAATTAAAGACATTTTATCAGCGATTGTTACTTGAATTAGGAAACAGTGAAAATGAGCGGCTGCGTCTAATATACAGTGATGCTTCTACAAGTATTGCTGAGCCGAAAAACTTAGAGAAAATTATCAAATCAATTGATGCTCTTGATTGGTACAATGCGAAAGAAGAAGGACTGGGCAATCTTTATGAGGGATTGTTAGAGAAGAATGCCAGTGAAAAGAAATCAGGAGCGGGGCAATACTTTACACCTCGTGTATTAATTGATGTGATGGTTCAATTAATTGACCCGAAAATTGGTGAGCGGTGTGCTGACCCTGCAGCTGGAACATTCGGTTTCATGATTGCTGCAGACCAATATTTAAAGAATCAAACAGATGACTACTTTGATATAGAACCACAAGAAGCCGAGTTTCAAAAGAAAGAAGCCTTTGTAGGTATGGAACTTGTTAAAGATACGCATCGTCTGGCACTCATGAATGCTTTGCTTCATAATATCGAAGGTCGTTTGGAACAAGGAGACACGTTATCGGGTAACGGTAAATGGATGAAGAACTTTGATGTTATTTTAACAAACCCGCCGTTCGGTACCAAAAAAGGCGGAGAACGGGTATCCCGCGACGATTTAACGTTTGAAACATCGAATAAACAGTTGAATTTCCTGCAGTTGATTTATAACGCTTTAAAAGATGATGGAAATGCAAGAGCAGCGGTTATCTTGCCCGATAATGTCTTGTTTGAAAGCGGGATTGGCTCACAAATTCGTCGTGACTTGATGAACAAATGTAACTTACACACGATTTTACGCTTACCAACAGGAATTTTTTATGCGCAAGGTGTAAAAACGAATGTCTTATTCTTTACAAGGGGAACAACAGACCAAGATAACACGAAGGATGTATGGGTATATGATCTTCGGACAAATATGACTTCATTTGGCAAACGTAATCAGCTAACAATGGCTCATTTTGAACACTTCATGAAGGCATATGTAGCTGAAGACCGATCGAAAGTGGAAGATGAACGTTGGAACAAGTTTTCGCGAGAAGAAATTGCAAAGAAGGATGACAGTCTAGATATCGGATTGATTGCTGACGAGTCTTTATCATCATATGAAAACCTACCAGACCCTATTGAATCGGCAGAAGAGGCGATTGCGAAACTTCAACAAGCAATGGAGTTGTTAAATGAAGTGGTGGAAGAATTACGTGCTGTTGAAGAGGATGAGGTGGTCAAAAAATGAGTAAGGAAAAGAAGACCATTGAAGAATTAGTAGAAGAAACTATAGTGCCAGTAGAAGAGCAGCCTTATGAACTGCCTGAAAATTGGATATGGGTAAAATTATTAAATGGTTACGCAGTATGTCTAGATAAATATCGTAAGCCAGTTAATGCTGAAGAAAGAGCAAAAAGAGTAGGGAATATACCTTATTATGGTGCTACTGGACAAGTTGGATGGATAGATGACTATCTTACAGATGAGGAACTTGTTCTTTTGGGAGAAGATGGAGTTCCTTTTTTAGAGCCTTTCAAAAATAAAGCTTATATTATTAGGGAGAAAGCATGGGTTAACAACCATGCACACATATTAAGGTCTATCTTTGGTTCGGAAGGGAATTTATTCCTACTGCATTATTTGAACCAATTTAATTTTAACGGGTATGTAAGTGGTACTACTAGATTGAAACTTACTCAGAAGAAAATGGCTATCATTCCTGTTCCTCTTCCGCCACTCAATGAGCAAAAACGGATTGCTGAGAAAGTGGAGCGGCTTTTAAGTAAAATTGAAGAAGCAAAGCAGTTGATTGAAGAAGCGAAGGAAACGTTTGAACTTCGTCGGGCATCGATTATAAGAACTATTTTAAAAGAAGAATTAAGTAATGGTAAACTTCCTACAGGTTGGAGAAATATAAAGGTTAAGGATTTGTTTACCATTTTTGGAGGTGGAACTCCAAGTAAGGCAAAAGAAGAGTATTGGAATGGAAGAATACCATGGATTTCTGCTAAAGATATGAAGACCACTTTTATCTCAAAGACAATGGATTACATTACTGAGGAAGGTCTAAACAACTCATCAGCGAAGCTTGCAAAAAGAGGTTCAGTCGCAATGGTTGTAAGGAGTGGTATTTTGCAAAGAACGCTCCCAGTTGCATTTTTACTCTCAGAATGTACAGTTAATCAAGATTTGAAGGTATTCGATTCTGGAGATGAATTAATAAATAAGTACTTCTTATGGTATGTAAAAGGCAATGAAAGGAACTTGTTACATAACTATTCAAAATCTGGAACTACTGTTAATAGTATTGAATTTGAAAAGTTTAAGTCCCATGAAATCTTATTGCCGCCTATGGACGTACTAAAGCAGAAAATAGATAAAATTGAAAATGTAATTGAAAAGGAAAAAAGTGCAAACGTTATGCTAAACTTAGCAAACTCAATCGATGAATTGAAATCTTCTATCCTTTCCAAAGCTTTTCGAGGTGAACTCGGAACGAACGACCCAAGTGAAGAAAATGCGGTTGAATTGTTAAAAGAAGTGCTACAAGAACAAGTGAAATAGTTATAAGAAGGCATCCAAATTAGTTGGGTGTCTTTTATGGTTGCATACATGTCAAGTTGTGGGATAGGGTATGTTGGTGTCTTGGTTTGATACAGAAACCACCCTCATTCACAAACTGACAATCGGTAAATTTCCGACACGACTCAGATTCTCAATGTGATTTAACATGGTAAAGTAATAAGAGTTGCAGTGAAACCCTATTCGAGTTCGATAATAATATCGATAGCAGAGGGTGTAGACTTATAAGTGATATCAAAGAAAAGATACCGATGCCTCAAGGTGGAATCAATTATGGACAACAAAGAATTTGGATACGTTAGAGTAAGCAGCAAAGACCAAAATGAAGCATGACAACTGGATAGTATGTATGCTCTTGGAATTGATGAGCGTGATATTCATATCGATAAGCAAAGCGGGAAAGACTTCAATAGACCTCAATACCAAGCTTTGAAATTGCGTTTGCGAAAAGGAGATACGTTATACATACATTCATTAGATAGGCTAGGTCGTAACAAAGAGGTGATTTTAAACGAGTGGAAAGATATCACACAGAAAATCAAAGCACATATTGTTGTAATAGATATGCCATTGTTGGATACACGGAAATACAATGACTCCATCGGTTCTTTCGTGGCTGACTTGGTGTTACAAGTATTATCGTGGGTTGCTGAAGAAGAGAGAACCAAGATTAAGACTCGTCAAGCTGAAGGGATAGCTGCAGCTAAGGCACAGGGCAAACATCTTGGAAGTCCTAAAGCAACTATTACAACTGAGCTTGAGCAACAATGGAAAGCAGGAGAAATTACAGCGGTTGAAGCAATGAAGAAATCAAGTGCTAAGGCTACATTCTATCGCAGAGTTAAGGAATATGAAGAAAGCTAAAGTATTCCTATTACTTCTCTCTATCTTTATATAAAGGATATGGGGGATATTTTCATATTTTCACTGGGGACATGAAAGGGATAAACCTATAGTCGATTCATCCACATACCATGAAAAAAATTGACTTGTCGAAACGAATCTAATTATAGTCCATCTCAAATTACATTATTTTAAATAACCGATCTCTATCCCAATGGACAACATTCTTTGTTATCTCTCATGAAACCACTCCTTTAAATAATTACCTTTGCCTTTTTATATAGCAGATTTTAGTACAACTGTATTACCTTTTCAATAGGGTTGTTTTCTACTATATGAATGCTTGAATTGTAAAGCATAAGCAAATATAATAGAAAATTAAGTCAATCGGTCAAAGTTCGGAAAGTGACCGTTATACATGAACGTGAACGAATAGCGATATAAAAAGGATGGAAGCTGGATAGAGCAACGGCCTTCTAAGCCGTCGGTCGGGAGTTCGAATCTCTCCTGGGACGTACCAAAATGAAAAACCTCAAATCCATTTAGGATTTGAGGTTTTTTGTTGTCGGTCTATGATTTTTATTTATTATTTAACGGATCATCATCATCCAAGCCGTCAACTTTTCCTTCTTTATTCAGACGAGGTTCTTCTTTTTTCACAGTTTCAGAAATATGTTCATTTTCTTCAACAGTGCGTTTACCGACAACCACTTCATCAGTGACAACCGGTTTTTTAGTCACTTCCAGCTTTTCCTCAACGATTGGCACTCTGATCTCTTCCGAATCGTTGACGGGAGAAGCATCCGCTTTATTTTCATCCACTGGCCGGCGTTCGACATAAATTTCATCGTGTCTCACCGGGATGTCCATATCTCTTTTTTCTGTTTTCACTTCTTTTCCTATCTCTACTTCGCCGGTTTGAACGTCTTCCTTATCGACTTTCAGCTGTTCTTCCCGGAGCGGCATCGTTTTTTCTTCTTTCGTTGTATAATCCGCCATTTCATTTGTGCTTGAAAAGCCGCCTGAAAGGGCATTGCCGTTATCCATAGGAGCATTTACATCTGCATCTGTATCGACGGCTACCAGAAGTTTTCCGTCATCCAAATCTTCTTGATACTTGTCTATTTCATCCGTTCTAATATCCAAATCGGATAATGCTTTGCTGTGTGCAGCAGTATCATCCATTGTGAAATAATCTTTCAGTTTATCGAAAAAAGATTCAGATTCGCCCTGATGTGCATCGATGGCTTGATTGACCTCTGTTCCTGTACGTGACTCCAAATAATCTGTATCTCGCCGGCTTGTCACAACAGAAATGTCATCAGAATCATAGCCTTTTGTGAGTAACCCTTCAATCGCTGCGATGGTTTCCTGCGGAGTTTCGAATACACCAACTATGCTTTTCATATCAATCTCCTCCTTCATGAATTTGCATGATATCGTTCATGTCGTTTGTAATTCCCGCTGTTCTTTGAATTAAACAAAATTGAAAACATTGGGCGGGTATCAAAAGGGTGAAAAGTGTGTAAATACAAAAAAATAGATAAGACAGACTTTCCTCTGTCTTATCTATCTTCATAGTTGCAGCTCCTTTGTCATAAACACACTGTTTAGATCTTCAACATAGTCTGCAAACGGTTCGCAATACTGGAAACCGAAGCTTTCATACAATTTTCTTGCTGGCTCAAATGAAGCCATTGAACCCGTTTCTAAACTTAGTCGCTCATAACCTCGCTTCTCGGCCTCTTCAATGATGTGCTGGAGAACTTGTTTGGCAACGCCTTTTCTTAAATGTGATGCAGATGTTCGCATTGATTTGATTTCTCCATGCCGGCTGTCCAGTT
Source organism: Bacillus sp. MD-5 (assembly GCF_002201875.1). NCBI lineage: Bacteria > Bacillati > Bacillota > Bacilli > Caryophanales > Bacillaceae > Bacillus > Bacillus sp. MD-5. The sequence goes on along the minus strand of NZ_CP021911.1, from coordinate 2,637,748 downwards.
CTTTTAGCGCTCCGCAGCCGGCGAGTTCATCACCCTCCCAAGCGCTCCAAAATGTTATTTCAGGCTCTCTTAGTTTCTCTAAACCTAAGGCATGAGTGCTTTCTGGCGGGGACATAAGCGTCATGCTATGTAAATGTTCATTCACAAGTGAGACCACCTGACGTCCAGTTAAATCGTCTATTTTTATATGCAATTTTATTCCTCCTCAAACTTTGATCTTAATCATATTTCATCCTGTTTCCAACTATAAAGACAGAAAACCTGACAGTATTGAAGCCCCTTTGAAATATATGAGTTGCAAAAGATGTTTGAAAGCAAAAAAAGAGGCCGAAATCGTTGTTCGGCCCTTGCAGTCTTCTTTAATATCTAAAGCCTCCATGCACACCGGCTGTTCCGCTAAAACCGCCGACATGTGTCGCCGGAATACTGAACCCGCCGCTATGGCCGCTGAAGCCAGTGCCTGAAAATTGCTGCCCGAAAAAATCTGAAGTGTATGGATAAGAGGAGTACATAGCAGAGGGAGTGGTCAACGGGCTGTATGCCTGGCTGAACGGCTGTCCGTATCCGTATCCTCCAAATGGATGCTGGCTTTGCTGGTAGAAGGCAGGGGAAGCAGGATAATACTGCTGCGGAAAGCTGGGGAAGCTTGGAAAGCCCGCAGGAAATCCTTGCATGTCTGCAAATGATTTATTCATCGTATCACCTTTTCTTTGCAAGATACCATTAATGTATGCCGAGGGAACAAGGGGAGTGCCTATCCAGATTGAAATGGTTTGCAAGATGATCTGTCAGACTCAAATCCTATTCGAATCACAGTGTGTTATAAAATCTTACACGTTTATGTAAAATTGAATTATTCTGGTGTATCCTTGATAGATTAATAAAAAAATTATAAAAACTTTTAACATTTGCAATTCCTTTTGTACCAATAATGAAAGCGTATACAATATAGATTGATTAATCAAAATTGTCTAATAATTTTAAAAAATGCTGTTGACACTGCGTCCAAAGCGGCGTAATATGAGTTCAACAAAAGATAACGCAAGCTTCACAAGCGAAAATGATCGCAATATGATTCTGAAAAAATGAAAAACAATCGACCTTTTTGAACAGCTTACAAGCCGTTCTGAAGGCTGAATATGAAAAGCGCAGATGAGGATAAGTAGCCTTGATAAAGCTTTCCACAGAGAACCGGGTTAGCTGAGAACCGGCGAAGCTTTGTAAGGTGAACTCGCCTCAGAGTGCCAGTCTGAAATGACAGTAGGACTTGGCCGGGTGAATTTGATTCACTCGTTACTAAAGCGGATAGAAATATCCATGAGACGGCCGACTAAGGCCGTAAACAAGGGTGGTACCGCGGAAAGAAAAGCCTTTTCGCCCCTTTTAGCTATCGCAGTTACTGCGCGGCTGATTGTGGGTGGAAGGGCTTTTTTTATTGAATAATCAGCTATCTAGCTAATGAAAAGATGATCTTTAAAGGATGAAAATCCAAAAGGAGGAACTAAAATGAGGACTAATGTACAGATGGATTCAGCATCTGCCAAATGTACACAGACGATGAGCGGAGCATTAATGCTGATTGAATCATTAAAAAAAGAGAAAGTAGAAATGATTTTCGGTTATCCGGGCGGGGCTGTGCTTCCGATTTACGATAAGCTATACAATTCAGGGTTGGTACATATCCTTCCCCGTCACGAACAAGGCGCGATTCATGCAGCGGAAGGATACGCAAGAGTCACTGGAAAACCGGGTGTCGTCATCGCCACATCAGGACCGGGAGCGACAAACCTTGTTACAGGCCTTGCTGATGCCATGATTGATTCATTGCCGTTAGTTGTCTTTACAGGGCAGGTGGCAACCTCTGTTATCGGGAGTGATGCATTTCAGGAAGCAGACATTCTAGGGATTACGATGCCGGTGACAAAACATAGCTACCAGGTTCGCCAGCCGGAAGATCTGCCGCGCATCATTAAAGAAGCGTTCCATATTGCAACAACTGGAAGACCCGGCCCAGTATTGATCGATATTCCGAAAGATGTAGCAACTATTGAAGGAGAATTCAGCTACGATCATGAGATGAACCTCCCGGGATACCAGCCGACAACAGAGCCGAATTACTTGCAGATCCGCAAGCTAGTAGAAGCCGTGAGCAGTGCGAAGAAACCGGTGATCCTGGCGGGTGCGGGCGTACTGCACGGAAAAGCGTCAGAAGAATTAAAAAATTATGTCGAACAGCAGCAAATCCCCGTGGCGCACACCCTTTTGGGGCTCGGAGGCTTCCCGGCTGACCATCCGCTTTTCCTGGGGATGGCGGGAATGCACGGCACGTATACAGCCAATATGGCGCTTCATGATTGTGATCTTTTAATCAGCATCGGCGCCCGTTTTGATGACCGTGTCACAGGAAACCTGAAACACTTTGCCAGAAACGCAAAGATTGCCCACATCGATATTGATCCAGCTGAAATCGGAAAAATCATGAAAACACAGATTCCTGTAGTGGGAGACAGCAAAATTGTCCTGCAGGAGCTGATCAAACAAGATGGCAAACCAAGTGATTCAAGCGAATGGAAAAAACAGCTCGCCGAATGGAAAGAAGAGTACCCGCTTTGGTATGAAGAGGAAGAGGGTTTTAAACCTCAGAAATTGATTGAATATATTCATCAATTTACAAAAGGAGAAGCCATTGTCGCAACAGATGTAGGCCAGCATCAAATGTGGTCAGCGCAATTTTATCCGTTCCAAAAAGCAGATAAATGGGTTACGTCAGGCGGACTTGGAACGATGGGATTCGGCCTTCCGGCGGCGATCGGTGCACAGCTGGCTGATAAAGATGCCACTGTCGTCGCGGTTGTCGGAGACGGCGGTTTCCAAATGACGCTTCAAGAACTCGATGTCATTCGCGAATTAAATCTTCCGGTCAAGGTAGTGATTTTAAATAACGCTTGTCTCGGAATGGTCAGACAGTGGCAGGAAATTTTCTATGAAGAACGCTATTCAGAATCTAAATTCGCTTCTCAGCCTGACTTCGTCAAATTGTCCGAAGCATACGGCATTAAAGGCATCAGAATTTCATCAGAGGCGGAAGCGAAGGAAAAGCTGGAAGAGGCATTAACGTCAAGAGAACCTGTTGTCATTGATGTGCGGGTTGCCAGCGAAGAAAAAGTATTCCCGATGGTGGCTCCGGGAAAAGGGCTGCATGAAATGGTGGGGGTGAAACCTTGAAAAGAATTATCACATTGACTGTGGTGAACCGCTCAGGCGTGTTAAACCGAATCACCGGTCTATTTACAAAAAGGCATTACAACATTGAAAGCATTACAGTTGGACACACAGAAACAACAGGCGTTTCCAGAATCACCTTTGTCGTTCATGTTGAAGGAGAAAATGATGTTGAACAGTTAACAAAACAGCTCAACAAACAGATTGATGTTCTGAAAGTCACAGACATCACAAATCAATCGATTGTCCAGAGGGAGCTGGCCTTAATCAAGGTCGTCTCCGCACCTTCAACGAGAACAGAGATTAATGGAATCATAGAACCGTTCAGAGCCTCTGTCGTCGATGTCAGCAGAGACAGCATCGTTGTTCAGGTGACAGGCGAATCTAACAAAGTTGAAGCGCTTATTGAATTGTTGAAACCTTATGGCATTAAAGAAATCGCGAGAACAGGTACAACGGCTTTTGCGAGGGGTACCCAGCAAAAGGCGTCATCCAATAAAACAATATCTATTGTATAAAACATAACAAGGGAGAGATTGAAATGGTAAAAGTATATTATAACGGTGATATCAAAGAGAACGTATTGGCAGGCAAAACAGTAGCGGTTATCGGATACGGTTCGCAAGGCCACGCACATGCCTTGAACCTTAAAGAAAGCGGAGTAGACGTGATCGTCGGTGTTAGACAAGGAAAATCTTTCACGCAGGCCCAAGAAGACGGACATAAAGTATTTTCAGTAAAAGAAGCGGCAGCCCAAGCTGAAATCATCATGGTTCTGCTTCCTGATGAACAGCAGCAAAAAGTATACGAAGCTGAAATCAAAGATGAATTGACAGCAGGAAAATCATTAGTATTTGCTCACGGATTTAACGTGCATTTCCATCAAATTGTTCCTCCGGCGGATGTTGATGTATTCTTGGTAGCGCCTAAAGGTCCGGGACACTTGGTCAGAAGAACATATGAGCAAGGAGCCGGCGTACCTGCATTGTTCGCAATCTATCAAGATGTGACTGGAGAAGCAAGAGACAAAGCTCTCGCATATGCAAAAGGAATCGGCGGCGCAAGAGCGGGCGTATTAGAAACGACATTTAAGGAAGAAACAGAAACAGATTTGTTCGGTGAGCAGGCGGTTCTTTGCGGCGGATTAAGCGCGCTTGTCAAAGCAGGATTTGAAACATTAACTGAAGCAGGTTATCAGCCTGAACTTGCATACTTCGAGTGTCTTCATGAGCTGAAATTAATCGTAGACCTTATGTACGAAGAAGGACTTGCAGGAATGAGATATTCAATTTCTGACACAGCACAGTGGGGAGATTTCGTATCAGGACCTCGCGTTGTGGATGCTAAAGTAAAAGAATCGATGAAAGAAGTATTAAAAGATATCCAAAACGGTACATTCGCAAAAGAATGGATCGTCGAAAACCAAGTAAACCGTCCTCGTTTCAACGCTATCAATGCGAGCGAGAACGAGCATCAAATCGAAGTAGTGGGAAGAAAGCTTCGTGAAATGATGCCGTTTGTGAAACAAGGCAAGAAAAAGGAAGCGGTGGTCTCCGTTGCGCAAAATTAATTTTTTCGATACGACGCTTCGTGATGGTGAACAGTCCCCTGGAGTGAACTTGAATACACAGGAGAAACTTGCCATAGCTAAGCAGCTCGAAAGACTCGGGGCAGATATCATTGAAGCGGGATTTCCCGCTTCGTCCCGAGGTGACTTTTTAGCTGTTCAGGAAATCGCTAGAACCATTAAAAATTGTTCAGTGACTGGTCTGGCCCGTTGTGTAAAAGGTGATATTGACGCTGCTTGGGAAGCGTTAAAGGATGGTGCTTACCCGAGAATTCATGTTTTTATCGCCACATCGGACATTCATTTGAAGCACAAGCTGAAAATGACACGTGAGCAAGTCATTGAAAGAGCAGTTGAAATGGTGACATACGCAAAAGAACGTTTTCCGGTTGTGCAATGGTCAGCTGAAGATGCCTGCCGTACTGAGCTGCCGTTTCTGGCAGAAATCGTCGAGAAAGTGATTGACGCAGGCGCCAGTGTTATCAATCTTCCAGACACTGTCGGCTACCTGGCTCCAGCGGAATACGGAAATATCTTTAAATATATGAAGGAAAACGTTCCGAACATTCACAAAGCAAAGCTTTCAGCTCATTGTCATGATGATTTGGGAATGGCAGTTGCAAACTCTCTTGCTGCGATTGAAAATGGCGCTGATCAAATTGAATGCGCTGTGAACGGGATCGGTGAAAGAGCCGGAAACGCGGCATTAGAGGAAATTGCCGTTGCCCTTCATATCAGAAAAGATTTCTACCAAGTTGAAACAGGAATTACATTGAACGAGATTAAGAGAACAAGCGATTTAGTAAGCAAGCTGACCGGCATGGCTGTCCCGCGCAATAAAGCAGTTGTGGGCGATAATGCATTTGCTCATGAATCAGGCATCCATCAGGACGGCTTTTTAAAAGAGAAATCAACTTATGAAATTATTTCGCCGGAGCTTGTCGGTGTAACCGCAGATGCGCTTGTCCTAGGTAAACATTCTGGACGCCACGCATTTAAAGACCGGTTGACTGCTTTAGGATTCCAATTTGACAGTGAAGAGATTAATAAATTCTTTACGATGTTTAAAGAGTTGACTGAGAAGAAAAAAGAAATCACTGATGAGGATCTTGTTTCTCTTATTTTAGAAGAAAAAGTAACAGATCGCAAGATTGGGTATGAATTTCTTTCTCTGCAAGTACATTACGGAACTAGTCAGGTCCCTACGGCTACTCTTTCTTTGAAAAATCAAGAAAACGCAGAGCTTATTCAGGAAGCTGCAACTGGGGCCGGAAGTGTGGAAGCAATCTACAACACGCTTGAGCGCTGCATCGATAAAGACGTGGAGCTCTTAGACTACCGCATTCAGTCTAACAGAAAAGGCGAAGATGCATTTGCCCAGGTGTATGTAAGAGTTTTGGTGAACGGAAAGGAATCAGCAGGGCGGGGCATAGCGCAAGACGTATTAGAAGCATCAGCGAAAGCCTATTTGAACGCAGTAAACCGTCAATTGGTTTTCGAGTCGAATATGAGCGGACTTAAAAACCACACAGCTGTCGGATCATAAAAGAAAGGAGAACGGTTAATTTGAAGAAACGTATTGCTCTATTGCCCGGAGACGGGATCGGCCCTGAAGTATTAGAATCAGCGACAGACGTACTGAAAAGTGTTGCCGAACGCTTTAACCATGAATTTGAATTTGAATATGGCCTGATTGGAGGGGCGGCGATTGACAAACATAACAACCCCCTCCCAGAGGAAACCGTTGCCGCTTGTAAAAATGCAGACGCAATATTGCTTGGCGCTGTCGGCGGACCGAAATGGGATCAAAACCCTTCGGAGCTGAGACCGGAAAAAGGGCTGCTCAGCATCAGAAAACAGCTTGATTTGTTTGCGAATTTACGGCCAGTGAAGGTGTTTGAAAGCCTTTCTGACGCTTCGCCTTTGAAAAAAGAATACATCGATCATGTTGATTTTGTTATCGTCCGAGAGCTGACAGGCGGCTTGTATTTCGGCCAGCCGAGCAAACGCTATGTAAACACTGAAGGTGAGCAGGAAGCAGTAGACACCCTGTTTTATAAGCGGACGGAAATTGAACGCGTGATCAGAGAGGGCTTTAAAATGGCAGCAGCCAGAAAAGGAAAAGTAACCTCTGTTGATAAAGCAAACGTTCTAGAATCAAGCAGACTGTGGCGTGAAGTGGCTGAGGACGTTGCAAAAGATTTTCCTGATGTAAAGCTGGAGCACATGCTTGTGGATAATGCAGCCATGCAGCTAATTTATGCACCGAATCAATTTGATGTCGTGGTGACTGAAAATATGTTTGGTGACATTTTAAGCGATGAAGCGTCGATGCTTACAGGCTCACTCGGAATGCTCCCGTCAGCCAGCCTATCAAGCTCAGGTCTTCATCTGTTTGAGCCTGTTCATGGCTCCGCGCCTGATATTGCCGGCAAAGGGATGGCAAATCCATTTGCGGCCATATTGTCAGCGGCAATGCTTTTGAGAACATCTTTCGGGCTTGAAGAGGAAGCGAAAGCTGTAGAAGATGCGGTTAACAAAGTCTTGGCTTCCGGAAAAAGAACAAGAGACTTGGCACGGGGTGAAGAGTTCAGCAGCACTCAGGCCATTACGGAGGAAGTTAAGGCAGCAATCATGAGTGAAAATACAATTTCTAATGTGTGACAGCTTACGATAAGCGGTCTTAGTTCATAGGTAGAGGGAGGAAATAAAGATGATGCCTCGAACAATCATCGAAAAGATTTGGGATCAGCATATTGTAAAACATGGTGAGGGAAAACCCGATCTTCTCTATATTGATTTGCATCTCATTCATGAGGTGACGTCACCTCAGGCATTTGAAGGTTTGAGACAAAAGGGAAGAAAGGTCAGAAGACCCCAAAACACATTTGCGACAATGGACCATAACATCCCGACCGTCAATCGTTTTGAGATAAAGGATGAAGTTGCGAAACGCCAAGTAACGGCGCTCGAAAGAAACTGTGAAGAATTTGGCGTGCGCCTTGCCGATCTTCACAGTGTGGATCAAGGGATTGTCCATGTCGTCGGCCCTGAACTGGGCTTAACGCTTCCAGGGAAAACGATCGTGTGCGGCGACAGTCATACATCAACACATGGCGCTTTCGGCGCTCTTGCATTCGGAATCGGGACGAGTGAAGTTGAACATGTCCTTTCCACACAGACTCTTTGGCAGCAGCGTCCGAAAACACTTGAAGTGCGTGTAGATGGAACGCTTCAAAAAGGGGTAACGGCAAAGGATGTCATTCTTGCTGTCATCGGTAAATACGGTGTGAAATTCGGCACTGGCTACGTCATTGAATACACTGGGGAAGTATTCAGAAATATGACGATGGATGAACGAATGACCGTTTGCAACATGTCAATTGAAGCAGGAGCAAGAGCAGGTTTGATTGCACCTGACGAGGTAACGTTTGAATATTGCAAAAACCGCAAGTACACGCCAAAAGGCGAAGAATTTGACAAGGCTGTAGAGGAATGGAAAGCGCTGCGCACAGACCCGGGCGCTGTTTACGATAAATCTATCGTCCTTGACGGCAACGACATTTCTCCTATGGTGACATGGGGCATTAACCCGGGAATGGTTCTTCCTGTCGATTCTGAAGTTCCAGCGCCGGAAAGCTTTTCTGCAGAAGATGACAAAAAAGAAGCGATTAGAGCTTATGAATATATGGGGCTGACTCCACATCAGAAAATCGAAGACATTAAAGTGGAGCACGTATTTATCGGTTCCTGCACAAATTCCCGCATGACTGACCTTCGTCAGGCTGCAGATATGATCAAAGGGAAGAAGGTAGCTGACAGCGTTAGAGCCATCGTCGTGCCAGGATCCCAAAGTGTGAAGCTTCAGGCTGAACAAGAAGGGCTTGACCAGGTTTTCTTGGAAGCTGGATTTGAGTGGAGAGAGTCAGGCTGCAGCATGTGTTTGAGTATGAATAATGATGTTGTTCCTGAGGGAGAGCGCTGTGCGTCAACCTCTAACCGCAACTTTGAGGGCAGACAAGGAAAAGGTGCAAGAACACATCTCGTCAGCCCGGCAATGGCTGCGATGGCTGCCATTCACGGACACTTCGTTGATGTCAGAAAGTTTTATCAGGAAAAAACAGTTGTGTAAGGAGTGCGCGAGATGGAACCTTTGAAATCACATACGGGGAAAGCGGCAGTATTAAATCGGATCAATGTTGATACTGACCAGATTATTCCTAAACAATTTTTGAAGCGGATTGAAAGAACAGGCTACGGGCGTTTTGCATTTTTTGACTGGAGATATGATGCGAATGGTGAACCGAATCCTGAATTTGAATTAAACCAGCCTGTTTATCAAGGAGCTTCCATTTTAATAGCAGGAGAAAACTTCGGCTGTGGATCATCGCGCGAACACGCTCCGTGGGCGCTTGATGATTATGGGTTTAAAATTATCATTGCGCCGTCATTTGCTGATATTTTCCATCAGAACTGCTTTAAAAACGGGATGCTTCCAATCCGCATGCCATATGACAATTGGAAACAGCTAGTCAGCCAGTATGAAAACCAGTCATTGCAAATGACTGTTGACCTTGAAAATCAGCTGATTCATGACAGTGAAGGCAATCAAATTTCATTTGAAGTTGATCCGCATTGGAAAGAGATGCTCATCAACGGCTATGATGAAATTTCATTAACGCTGCTGCTTGAAGATGAAATCAAGCTATTTGAATCGAAAAGAAGCTCTTGGCTTCAAGCCTGAAGAAGCGGCCGGTCTTAGTCCGGCGGCTTTTTTTGCCTGGTGAAACCTTTCATTTCTTGTGTTTGTTCACAGGTGTTGATACACTTGAACAAAATAAATGCCTGAAAGGAATATAGGTATGACGCATGACAAGAAAAACGCAAAAATTATTCCTTTTCCTCATCTGAAAGACCGCCTCGTGGAAAAAGGGATGTCATCACTCAAGGAAAAAAAGTATCAAGAAGCGCTTGAGCTGTTTTCTGAAGCAATGAAATATGATGATACTGAATCTGATCTTCACTTAGGGATGGCCATCTGCTTTTTAGAGCTGGGCGAACTGGAAGAGGCAAAAAGTGTGTGCGAGAAGATGCTCAAAGAAGGTTATGGCCATTATTTTACGGTTTTGCAGGTGTACATGACCATCTTAATTCAGCTCAAAAAATACGAAGAAGTCAAAAGCACTATTGAAGCCGTTTTGGAAGAAAATCAGCTGCCGGCAGATAGCGCCGAGCAATTTTACAAGCTGCTTGATTTCAGCCGGAAAATGACCGATCCGGATCGAGAGGACGAGGCTTGGGACGAAGAATACGAGGATACAATTGACACCGAGAAAGTGCTGGCAAGCCCTGAGGAGCAAATGAATCTCATTCATTCCTTGAAAGACCGTAACGTAGCAAAGTATACAGGGTTGCTCAAAACAATCCTTCAAGACCCCTCAGCCCACCCGATTATCAAAACGATGATTGTTATGCTGTTGGCCGAGCATGAGTACAGTAAACCTGTGCACATTAGTAAATTTGGCGAGTCGTTGACAATTGAACCGTCTGAGATTGTCCCGCCTGATGCCGCTCCGATTCTGCACCGTGTTCTCAGGGTGCTGGATGAGACACTTGGAAATGAAAATCCAACCTTGTATGCGGCCGTAGAAGAATTGTGGAGAAGACATTTATACGTTTTATATCCGTTCCAGCCGAAATTGCTGTCGGCTGATCTTTGGGCGGCTGCCCTGCATAAAGTCGGCTACGAGATGCACGGGATTGAAATTGAAAGAGAAGAACTTCATATGATGTATGAATTTACCGACAGAGAACTCGATGAAGCTTGCACAATGATAAAAGATATTGAAGAAATTTCTTATTTGTAAATCACGCCATATAGTTGAAAGCGCTATGTGTTATGTTATAATATAGTGGTTGTATTTGTGTATAACGGGTTATAAGAAATACGGTTGGACAGGCTTTGCAGTTCATTATTAACATCTATACATAATGATTCTGATCTTTGGCAGCTTTGTTTTTGTTGGACGAAGCCGAATGATTGCTTTAGAATGGAAGACCGACACAACCTGAATAGATTTTTGGAGGGAAACACATGTCTGTAAAATGGGAAAAACAAGAAGGCAACGAAGGCGTTTTAACGGTTGAAGTTGATGCTGAAACGTTTAAAACAGCACTTGATGATGCATTTAAAAAAGTAGTAAAACAAGTTTCAATTCCTGGATTCCGTAAAGGTAAAATTCCTCGCGGATTATTTGAACAGCGCTTTGGCGTAGAAGCTCTTTACCAAGATGCTTTGGATATTCTTCTTCCTGTAGAATACCCTAAAGCGGTTGAAGAAGCTGGAATCGAGCCTGTAGACCGTCCTGAAATCGATGTTGAAAAAATCGAAAAAGGCGAAAGCTTAATCTTCACTGCGAAAGTAACAGTAAAACCTGAAGTGAAGCTTGGCGACTACAAAGGCTTAGGCGTTGAAAAAGACGACACAACTGTAACTGACGAAGATGTTCAAAACGAACTAAAAGCGCTTCAAGAGCGTCAAGCTGAGCTTGTTGTAAAAGAAGAAGGCGCTGTTGAAGAAGGAAACACAGTTGTTCTTGATTTCGAAGGATTCGTTGACGGCGAAGCATTCGAAGGCGGAAAAGCTGAAAACTACTCTCTAGAAGTAGGTTCTGGTTCATTCATCCCTGGCTTCGAAGATCAATTAGTCGGCCTTGAAGCAGGTGCTGAGAAGGATGTTGAAGTGACATTCCCTGAAGAGTACCACGCTGAAGATCTTGCAGGCAAACCAGCTGTGTTCAAAGTGAAAATTCACGAAATCAAAGCGAAAGAGCTTCCTGAGCTTGACGATGAATTCGCTAAAGATATCGATGAAGAAGTGGAAACACTCGCTGAATTAACTGAAAAAACTAAGAAACGTTTAGAAGAAGCGAAAGAAAACGAAGCTGACGCTAAATTGCGTGAAGAGCTTGTTCTGAAAGCTTCTGAAAATGCTGAAATCGATGTGCCGCAAGCAATGGTTGACACTGAGCTTGACCGCATGCTGAAAGAATTCGAACAGCGTCTGCAAATGCAAGGCATGAACCTTGAGCTTTACACTCAATTCTCAGGCCAAGATGAAGCTGCGTTAAAAGAGCAAATGAAAGAAGATGCTGAAAAACGCGTAAAATCTAACCTGACTCTTGAGGCGATTGCGAAAGCGGAAAACCTTGAAGTATCAGATGAGGAAGTTGATGCTGAGCTTACAAAAATGTCTGAAGCATACAACATGCCTGTTGAAAATATTAAACAAGCCATCGGTTCTACTGACGCGATGAAAGAAGATTTAAAAGTTCGCAAAGCAATTGATTTTCTTGTAGAAAACCGTTAATATGGTGCATAATAATAGTAATAATAAAACAGGGCGCGAATCATTCGTGCCTTGTTTTGTACAATTATGAGTTATCTCTTTTTCTTGGGGCAAGATAGTTAATGCAGGGCAGTTTTTTGTCATACATATAGAATGTGCAAGTCAGAAACACATTGTTACCGTCTTTTTGGAAAGTATGGTAAAATGCAATACATACTCGTTTCGTTTCAAGAATCATTTTCTTTTGCTCTGCCGGTAAAAGAAAAAGTGAGACAAGATTAAGGGGTGAAAGAATGTTTAAATTTAACGAGGAAAAAGGACAATTGAAATGCTCGTTCTGTGGAAAAACACAAGATCAGGTTCGTAAGCTTGTAGCTGGGCCTGGTGTATATATATGTGACGAATGTATCGAACTCTGCACTGAAATTGTAGAGGAAGAACTCGGAACAGAAGAAGAAGTAGAATTTAAAGACGTACCAAAGCCTCAGGAAATTCGTGAAATCTTGAATGAATATGTCATCGGCCAAGACCAAGCGAAGAAATCACTTGCTGTTGCTGTGTATAACCACTATAAGCGCATTAACTCCAACAGCAAAGTCGATGATGTTGAGCTTTCAAAAAGTAATATTTCATTAATCGGGCCTACAGGAAGCGGTAAAACCCTTCTGGCGCAAACGTTGGCTCGCATTTTAAATGTGCCGTTTGCGATTGCAGACGCTACATCTTTGACTGAAGCTGGATACGTGGGTGAAGATGTAGAGAATATTCTCTTGAAACTCATTCAAGCTGCTGATTATGATGTGGAAAAAGCCGAAAAAGGCATTATCTATATTGATGAAATCGATAAAGTGGCTAGAAAATCTGAAAACCCGTCTATCACACGTGACGTGTCAGGTGAGGGCGTACAGCAGGCATTGCTTAAAATTCTTGAGGGTACAGTGGCGAGCGTGCCGCCTCAAGGAGGACGTAAGCATCCTCATCAAGAATTCATTCAAATTGACACAACAAATATTTTGTTCATTTGCGGCGGAGCTTTCGATGGTATCGAACAAATCATCAAACGCCGTTTAGGCCAAAAAGTGATTGGATTCGGTGCTGACAACAAAGCTGCTGATCTTGAGAAAGAAGATCTTCTTTCAAAAGTGCTTCCTGAAGATTTGCTCCGCTTCGGGTTAATTCCTGAGTTTATCGGACGTCTTCCGGTTATTGCAAGCCTTGAAAAGCTTGACGAAGAAGCTTTGGTTGCGATCTTAACAAAACCGAAAAACGCTCTTGTTAAGCAATTTAAGAAAATGCTTGAGCTTGACAACGTTGAGCTTGAGTTTGAAGAAGAAGCGCTTTCTGAAATTGCTAAAAAAGCGATTGAACGCAAGACTGGCGCACGCGGACTCCGTTCTATCATTGAAGGCATCATGCTTGATGTGATGTTTGAGCTGCCTTCTCGTGATGACATTGAAAAATGTGTGATTACCGGAGCAACTGTGACACACGGAGAGCCTCCTCGCCTCTTATTAAAAGACGGCACTGAGGTTAGCCAAGATAAAACATCTGCATAAAGATAAACACAAACCTCCTGAATGAATCATTCAGGAGGTTTTTTGCATGTAAACTCTTCCGGAAAAACGTTTATTCCCGCCTCCTATGGGAGATACTAGCAATCAGAGGAATGAATTGGATACATAAATTGTTTTTCAGGAGGGACCACCATGAGTTGGACAGGGATCGCGTTATTTATTCAGCTGTTTTTTGGGATCATCATTGGTTTGTATTTTTGGAATTTGCTTAAAAATCAAAGGACACAAAAGGTCACGATAGATAAAGAATCAAAGAAGGAAATGGAGCAGCTTCGGAAAATGCGCGCTATCAGCTTGTCCGAGCCATTATCTGAGAAGGTCCGCCCCAAAAGTTTTCAAGATATTGTCGGACAGGAAGACGGTATTAAAGCATTAAAGGCGGCTTTGTGCGGACCGAATCCTCAGCATGTCATTGTCTATGGACCGCCGGGAGTTGGAAAAACGGCTGCTGCGCGGCTTGTGTTGGAAGAAGCAAAAAAACATAAACAATCACCGTTTAAAGAGCAAGCTGTTTTTGTGGAACTCGATGCGACAACAGCCCGTTTTGATGAAAGAGGAATTGCCGATCCGCTCATCGGCTCTGTCCATGACCCGATATACCAAGGGGCCGGAGCAATGGGGCAGGCTGGGATACCGCAGCCGAAGCAGGGAGCTGTCACTCATGCCCATGGCGGTGTGCTGTTTATTGATGAAATAGGGGAGCTGCATCCGATTCAAATGAATAAAATGCTGAAGGTGCTTGAGGACAGAAAAGTCTTTTTAGACAGTGCGTATTACAGTGAGGAAAATACACAAATTCCGAATCACATTCATGATATTTTTCAAAATGGGCTGCCGGCTGATTTTCGCCTGATTGGCGCAACCACAAGAATGCCAAACGAAATTCCGCCAGCTATCAGGTCCCGCTGTTTGGAGGTTTTTTTCCGCGAGCTTGAAAAGGACGAACTGAAAACTGTTGCCAAAACAGCAGCGGATAAAATTGAAAAAAATATCTCTGAAGAAGGCCTCGATCTGCTGACCAGCTACACGCGGAACGGACGGGAAGCTGTCAATATGATTCAAATCGCAGCGGGGATGGCTGTTACGGAGAATCGGAAAGACATTACCATTGAGGATATTGAATGGGTCATCCACTCTAGTCAGCTTACACCGAAGCATGAGCAAAAAATCGGTGTTGAACCGCAGGTCGGCATTGTAAATGGACTTGCAGTCTATGGGCCTAACAGCGGGTCGCTTCTGGAAATCGAAGTAAGTGTAACCGCGGCTCAAGATAAAGGATCAATTAATATCACAGGAATTGCTGAAGAAGAAAGCATCGGCAGCCAATCAAAATCAATCAGGCGAAAAAGCATGGCGAAGGGTTCGGTTGAAAATGTGTTAACCGTGCTCCGGACAATGGGAATGAAGCCGTCTGATTATGATATTCACATCAATTTCCCAGGAGGGGTTCCGATTGATGGGCCGTCAGCAGGCATCGCGATGGCGGCGGGGATTTTCTCGGCGATACACAAAATTCCTATTGACAATACCGTTGCGATGACAGGCGAAATCAGCTTGAACGGCCTTGTGAAACCTATCGGAGGCGTTATACCGAAAATAAAAGCGGCCAAGCAGTCCGGTGCGAAAAAGGTGATTATCCCACATGAAAATCAGCAGGCGATCTTAAAGCAGATTGACGAAATCGAGATTATTGCAGTGAAGACGTTCCAAGAAGTGCTTGATGAA
Organism: Bacillus sp. MD-5; assembly: GCF_002201875.1. Classification (NCBI taxonomy): domain Bacteria; kingdom Bacillati; phylum Bacillota; class Bacilli; order Caryophanales; family Bacillaceae; genus Bacillus; species Bacillus sp. MD-5. Next base: position 2,622,312 of record NZ_CP021911.1, on the reverse strand, counting down.
ATTTTAGTGAATCCGCCAACGGAACAAAAACCGTTCCATATTGAAATTAATAAAGAATCCGTTTAAACCCTATTTTTATAATAGGGTTTTTTTCATGAAGGACATCTTTTCCTTTTTCATATCAGAAAGAAAGGGTATACTACGAGGAGACTGTTTTATAGAAAATGGAACCATGCCGTTTATTGTACAAGGATGAAAAAGTTGTATTATAATGGTTCATACTAAAGTCACGGAGGTGTCAGTCACATGGCAGAAGAATTAAAACGCAGCATCCCGCTCCTCCCTTTAAGAGGTTTATTAGTGTACCCGACGATGGTTTTGCATTTAGATGTAGGACGTGACAAGTCGGTTCAGGCTCTTGAACAGGCAATGATGCATGATCATATGATATTTTTAGCCACTCAGCAGGATATTTCGATAGACGAACCTGGTGAAGACGAGATTTTCACTGTCGGCACCTATACAAAAATTAAGCAAATGCTGAAGCTTCCGAACGGTACGATTCGTGTGTTGGTGGAGGGCCTCAAGCGCGCCCAAATCGTTAAATATAATGAACACGAGGAATACACGTCGGTTGACATTCAACTCATTCATGAAGATGATTCAAAAGATACAGAAGACGAAGCGTTGATGCGGACTTTGCTAGACCACTTTGATCAGTACATAAAAATTTCTAAAAAAATCTCGGCCGAAACGTACGCCGCGGTTACTGATATCGAAGAGCCGGGGAGAATGGCAGACATCGTTGCTTCTCATCTGCCCCTTAAACTAAAGGATAAGCAGGATATTTTAGAAACGGCAGATGTCAAAGACAGGCTGAACAAGGTCATTGATTTTATTAATAATGAAAAAGAAGTGCTGGAGATTGAGAAAAAAATCGGCCAGCGTGTCAAACGTTCAATGGAACGTACGCAGAAGGAATACTATTTGCGTGAACAGATGAAAGCGATCCAAAAAGAGCTTGGCGATAAAGAAGGCAAAACTGGCGAAGTTCAGACGCTGACTGAAAAAATTGAAGAAGCAGGCATGCCTGATCATGTGAAGGAAACAGCCCTTAAGGAATTGAACCGATATGAAAAAATTCCGTCAAGTTCTGCGGAAAGCTCCGTCATCCGCAGCTATATCGACTGGCTGATTGCTCTCCCGTGGACGGATGAAACAGATGATAAGCTTGATTTGAAAGAAGCAGGACGTCTCTTGGACGAAGAGCATCACGGACTTGAAAAAGTAAAAGAACGTATTTTAGAATATTTGGCTGTCCAGAAGCTGACAAAATCCCTGAAAGGCCCGATCCTCTGTTTGGCAGGACCTCCAGGTGTCGGAAAGACGTCTTTAGCCAAATCAATTGCAAAAAGCTTGGGACGGAAATTCGTCAGGATCTCACTCGGAGGAGTACGGGATGAATCAGAGATCCGCGGACACAGACGAACCTATGTCGGAGCAATGCCGGGACGGATTATTCAGGGGATGAAAAAAGCCGGCAAGCTGAATCCAGTTTTCTTATTAGATGAAATTGACAAAATGTCATCTGATTTTAGAGGAGACCCGTCATCTGCTATGCTTGAAGTGCTTGATCCAGAGCAAAACAGCAGCTTCAGTGATCACTATATTGAAGAAACCTTTGATTTATCAAAAGTGCTGTTTATCGCAACGGCGAACAATTTGGCTACAATTCCAGGCCCGCTCAGAGACAGAATGGAAATTATTAATATCGCAGGCTACACAGAAATAGAAAAACTCGAAATCGTAAAGGATCACTTGCTTCCAAAGCAGATCAAAGAACACGGGCTGAAGAAAAGCAACTTGCAGCTGCGTGATCAGGCGATTCTTGATATTATTCGTTACTATACGAGAGAAGCGGGTGTAAGAAGCCTTGAACGCCAGCTTGCCGCAATTTGCCGAAAAGCTGCAAAAGCCATTGTTGCTGAAGAGCGAAAACGGATTACGGTTACTGAGAAGAACCTTCAAGATTTTATCGGAAAACGCATTTTCAGATATGGACAAGCTGAAACAGAGGATCAAGTTGGTGTAGTGACAGGGCTTGCGTATACAACCGTTGGCGGAGATACGCTTTCGATTGAAGTATCGCTTTCACCGGGAAAAGGGAAATTAATCCTGACTGGAAAGCTCGGAGATGTAATGAGAGAGTCAGCTCAGGCAGCATTCAGCTATGTGCGATCCAAAACAGAAGAACTTGGCATTGAACCTGACTTTCATGAGAAGTATGATATTCATATACATGTACCAGAGGGTGCGGTGCCTAAAGATGGTCCGTCAGCCGGCATTACGATGGCAACAGCACTTGTTTCTGCTTTAACGGGGCGGGCAGTTTCTCGTGAAGTCGGCATGACTGGGGAAATTACGCTTCGCGGGCGCGTGCTGCCAATCGGCGGACTGAAGGAAAAAGCGCTTGGCGCACATAGAGCGGGATTGAAGACCATTATTGCGCCTAAAGAGAATGAAAAAGATATAGAGGATATTCCTGAAAGCGTCAGAGAGGGGCTGACATTTAAATTGGCATCCCACCTAGACGAAGTTTTGGAACATGCCTTAGTAGGAGAGAAGAAATGAAAGTCACAAAGTCAGAAATCGTGATCAGTGCAGTAAAACCGGAACAGTACCCTGAAGGAGGGCTACCGGAAATTGCATTGGCCGGAAGATCAAACGTAGGAAAATCGTCTTTTATCAATTCATTAATCAATCGCAAAAATCTTGCGAGAACATCGTCAAAGCCTGGAAAAACACAAACGCTTAATTTCTATATTATCAATGATGAGCTGCATTTTGTGGATGTGCCGGGGTACGGTTTTGCCAAAGTGTCAAAGTCTGAGCGTGAAGCTTGGGGCAGAATGATTGAAACCTATATCACGACACGCGAGGAATTAAAAGCAGTGGTACAGATCGTTGATTTGCGGCATGCGCCATCCAATGATGATGTACAGATGTATGAATTCTTAAAGTATTACGGCATTCCTGTTATTATTATCGCTACAAAGGCGGATAAGATCCCGAAAGGAAAATGGGACAAACACGCGAAGGTTGTCCGACAAACATTAAATATTGATCCGGAAGACGAGCTGATTCTCTTTTCCTCAGAAACGAAAAAGGGGAAAGACGAAGCTTGGGGAGCGATCAAAAAAATGATAAACCGGTAGAGAATCCTCTACCGGTTTTATTTATCGTATAGATTTTTTCCGTTTTATCAATAATAACAATAAACTGATTCCAATAAAGACAAACGGCCAATACTCCTTCAGAAGTGCTGTTGGAATATGCGCAGACTCAAGCCACGCCATAATTTGTTTGAAAAAGTACAAAAACAGGGAAAAACAAATCATCGACACAGCCTCATATACATATTCTTTTTTTTGAACGGTTGAAACGAGTAGTGAGAAGCCGATCATAAAGAGAAGCATTTCAAAATCATCCGGCCACCATACCCATTTCGGCTTGGCAAAAAAGTGTAAACCGATCCCGAAGAGAAGCAAACCGATAAAGAAATGGGGTGCAACGGCTTCTTTTTTTCCTTGATATACAAAGGCTGCGCCTAACAGCATGAGGAGAACAGGCCATTGATCCTGTCCTGAAAACAGTTCCGCTTGGCCGCTTTCAAGCCAAGCATATACAGAAGCGGCAAGCAGCAGACAAGGGAATAAAATTGATTTTTGTTTCATGCATATCACCTTCTTGTTTTTTAGAGCTGATGTGTAGTAAATTTCTGCTGTTTTTGGTATTGTCAATAGGAATGCTTCTTTTCCCTGAAGCTTTTTCTAATATAGCATAAGAATTTTAAAATCTGTTCACATTTTGTGAAAGAATCTATGTTATAATTATTATAAATAATGAGTTCTATGTTAGAATAATTATAAATTAAGATTGGGTGTTGGGGGTGTAATTAAAGCGATGCATATACTTGTTGTGGGAGTAGATTATAAATCCGCCCCTATTGAGATACGTGAAAAAGTAAGTTTTCAGCCGAATGAGCTGGCAGACGCAATGGTGCAGCTGAAAGAAGAGAAAAGCATTCTGGAAAACATCATTGTCTCCACCTGCAACCGCACTGAAATTTATGCGGTAGTCGACCAGCTCCATACCGGCCGTTATTATATAAAAAAGTTCTTAGCTGATTGGTTTCAATTAAGCAAAGAAGAGCTGTCACCGTTCTTAACATTTTATGAGAGCGATGCAGCTGTTGAGCATTTATTCCGTGTAGCCTGCGGATTGGATTCGATGGTGATTGGTGAAACGCAGATTCTCGGACAGGTACGCGACAGCTTTAAAACAGCTCAGCAAGAAAAAACGATCGGGACTATTTTTAATGAGCTGTTTAAGCAGGCTGTTACAGTGGGCAAACGGACTCACGCCGAAACAGACATTGGCTCAAATGCGGTGTCTGTAAGCTATGCTGCAGTTGAACTTGCTAAAAAAATCTTCGGAAATCTCTCAAGCAAGCACATATTGATTCTCGGTGCGGGAAAAATGGGCGAGCTTGCTGCAGAAAACCTGCACGGACAAGGAATCGGCAAGGTCACTGTCATTAACCGAACATACTTGAAAGCGAAAGAGCTTGCTGACCGTTTCTCCGGTGAAGCGAGAAGCTTGAATCAGCTTGAAAGCGCGCTTGCGGAGGCTGATATTCTAATCAGTTCAACCGGTGCAAGTGAATTTGTCGTGTCCAAAGAGATGATGGAAAACGCGAATAAGCTTCGCAAGGGACGTCCGCTGTTTATGGTGGACATTGCAGTGCCTAGAGATCTTGATCCGGCGCTGAATGATCTTGAAGGTGTTTTTCTTTATGATATCGACGATCTGGAAGGCATTGTAGAAGCGAACATGAAAGAGCGGAGAGAAACCGCTGAAAAAGTTGAACTGTTAATTGAAGAAACCATTGTCGAATTTAAACAATGGATGAATACACTTGGTGTTGTGCCGGTTATTTCTGCATTGCGCGAAAAGGCGCTTGCCATCCAGTCAGAAACGATGGACAGCATCGAGCGTAAGCTGCCTCACTTAAGCACAAGAGAGAAAAAACTGTTGAACAAACACACCAAAAGTATCATTAACCAAATGCTGCGTGATCCGATTTTAAAGGTGAAAGAGCTTGCAGCAGATGTTGATTCTGAAGAAAAGCTCGCGTTGTTTATGCAGATTTTTGATATTGAAGAAGCTGCGGGACGTCAAATGATGAAAACCCTTGAAAGCAGCCAGAAGGTCCACTCTTTTAAAAAGGCTGAATCAAAAGCGGGCTTTAGCCCACTTGTAAGTGAGTGAAAGCTGAATGATTGATACTGCAATGGCAAGACTTAATGAGGGGACAATCGTCATTTACGCGTTAAGTGTACTCTTTTATTTTATAGATTTTCTTCAACACAACCGGAAGGCTGGAAAAATGGCCTTCTGGTTGCTTTCTATTGTCTGGACTCTGCAAACCGTGTATTTGGCCTATTTTATGTGGGTGACGGGGCGGTTTCCGGTATTAAATGTGACGGAGGCGCTTTATTTTTATGCCTGGGTGCTTGTCACGCTGTCACTTGTATTGACAAAGCTTTTACGTGTTGACTTTATTGTGTTTTTTACAAATGTTATAGGATTTTCTATGATCGCCATTCACACATTTTCACCGACAGAGCAGCAGTCAGCGGCTTTTTCCGGGCAGCTTGTGTCAGAACTTTTGGTGATTCATATTACAATGGCGATTCTTTCATACGGCGCTTTTTCCCTTTCTTTCGTTTTTTCTGTGTTGTACATGTTTCAATATCATCTGCTGAAAAAGAAAAAGTGGGGAAAATGGCTGTTGAGAATAGAAGATTTATCAAAGCTTGATTATATGGCGTATGTTTTAAATGTGATCGGCGTTCCGATGCTGCTGCTGAGTTTGATTCTCGGCGTTATTTGGGCATATGTCTCTCTAGAAACGCTGTATTGGTTTGACGCCAAAGTGCTTGGTTCATTTGTCGTCCTGCTGCTGTACAGCTATTATCTTTATATCAGGCTGATTAAAGAGCTGCAAGGAAAGGTCGCTGCACTGTGGAATACGGCTTGTTTTCTCGTGCTGATGATCAATTATTTCCTGCTTGGAAGCCTGTCGCAATTCCATTGGTTCAGTTAAATGATGTCCCAAGCAGATTCGGGAGGAAAGAAATGATGAGAACGATTAAAGTAGGTTCCAGACGAAGCAAACTCGCTATGACTCAAACAAAATGGGTTATCCAAAAACTGAAAGAAATCAACCCTTCGTTTACTTTTGAAATTAAAGAGATCGTGACAAAGGGTGACCGGATTGTCGATGTCACACTCTCAAAAGTGGGTGGAAAAGGGCTGTTTGTCAAAGAAATTGAACAAGCGCTTTTAAACGAAGAAATTGATATGGCAGTGCACAGCATGAAGGACATGCCTGCTGTTTTGCCTGAAGGCCTTGTGATCGGCTGTATTCCTGAACGGGAAGATCCTCGTGATGCCCTTATTTCAAAGAATCGCGTAAAGCTTTCAGAAATGAAGGAAGGCGCTGTCATTGGCACAAGCAGTTTAAGAAGAAGCGCACAGCTTTTGATTGAGCGGCCTGACCTTACAATTAAATGGATTAGAGGGAATATAGATACGAGACTTCAAAAGCTTGAAACAGAGGATTATGACGCGATTATTTTAGCCGCTGCCGGCCTTTCCAGAATGGGGTGGAAGCAGGATGTCGTAACCGAATTCCTTGAGCCTGAGCGCTGTTTGCCTGCTGTGGGGCAAGGAGCACTGGCGATTGAGTGCCGAGAATCGGATGAAGAGCTGTTGGCGTTGTTTTCTCAGTTTACAGATGAATATACAAAACGGACTGTTTTGGCAGAACGTGCTTTTTTAAATGCGATGGAGGGCGGCTGCCAGGTTCCGATCGCAGGCTACTCTGTGTTAAACGGACAGGATGAAATTGAAATGACAGGGCTTGTCGCTTCTCCTGACGGCAAAATCATTTTTAAAGAAACCGTCACCGGGAACGATCCGGAGGAAGTAGGAAAGCGTTGTGCCGCTCTTATGGCTGACAAAGGAGCAAAAGATTTAATTGATCGTGTAAAACGGGAGCTTGATGAGGATGGAAAATGATTTTCCCCTGAAAGGAAAAACAGTGCTTGTCACCCGGAATAAGGCACAGGCTACATCATTCCGGCACAAAGTGGAGGCGCTCGGCGGAAAAGCGGTTTTGACCTCTTTGATTACGTTTCGCCCCGCTTTGCCGAATGATGTTGCGGAACAGGTGAGAGAGGATCTTGCCGCGCCAGGCTGGCTTGTTTTTACAAGCGTGAATGGGGCAGACTTCTTTTTTTCTTATCTGAAGGAAAATCAGCTTATTCTCCCTGCACATAAAAAAATTGCGGCCGTCGGTGAAAAAACCGCCTGCCGTTTAAAAACGCATAACGTATCGGTTGATGTGATGCCACAGGACTATATTGCTGAACAATTGGCTGCAGCTCTTAAGCAGCATGCTGAACCGGGAGAGCGGATTACCGTGATGAAGGGGAATTTGTCACGTGATGTGATAAAACAAGAGCTTGTTCCGCTCGGTTTTGAAGTGAAGGAATGGGTTCTCTACGAAACGATTCCGGACGAAGAAGGCATCAAGGCACTGAAGAAGGCTGCGGGTCAATATTCCTTTGACTATGTAACATTTACGAGTTCATCAACCGTACATACGTTTATGCATGTCTTGGGAGAAGAATTAAAAAAGTGGAAGGCGAATGAGACTGCCTGTATCACCATCGGACCTTTAACAAGGGACGCCCTTCTGACGTATGGCATTACATCGTATACACCAGATACATTTACAATAGATGGCATGCTTGAGTTAATGTGCAGCATGTCTAGAGAGGAAGAGAGAATATGAGTCAATCATTTAATAGACACCGCCGCCTGCGGACATCAAATGCAATGAGAGAGATGGTAAAGGAAACACGTTTGCATCCATCCGATTTTATCTATCCGATTTTTGTCGTAGAAGGGCTTGAAGGCAAAAAAGCTGTTCCGTCAATGCCTGATGTTTATCATGTATCATTAGATCTATTGAAGGATGAAGTAGCTGAGCTGGTCAAACTGGGAATTCAATCTGTTATCGTGTTCGGCATCCCGGAAGAAAAGGATGATTGCGGAACTCAAGCGTACCATGATCATGGTATCGTTCAAAAAGCCATCACGGAAATTAAAAAACACTTCCCTGAAATGGTGGTTGTCGCTGACACGTGCTTATGCGAATATACAGACCACGGCCATTGCGGACTTGTCAAAGATGGGGTCATCCTCAATGATGAATCGCTTGAGCTTTTAGCACAGACAGCTGTCAGCCAAGCGAAGGCAGGTGCGGATATCATTGCGCCATCAAACATGATGGACGGATTTGTTACAGTGATCAGAGAAGCGCTCGATAAAGAAGGATTCGTCAATATTCCAATCATGTCTTACGCTGTAAAATATTCAAGTGAGTTTTACGGTCCGTTCCGTGACGCAGCAAACAGCACACCGCAATTTGGTGACCGCAAAACATATCAGATGGATCCTGCCAACCGTATGGAGGCACTCCGCGAAGCACAATCAGATGTCGAGGAAGGCGCGGACTTTTTGATTGTCAAACCTTCGCTTTCCTATATGGATATCATGCGTGACGTGAAAAATGAGTTTGCTTTGCCGCTCGTCGCTTATAATGTAAGCGGAGAGTATTCAATGGTGAAGGCTGCAGCGCAGAACGGCTGGATCAAAGAAAAAGAAATCGTGTTGGAAATTTTGACAAGCATGAAGCGCGCGGGTGCCGACCTGATTATTACGTATCATGCGAAAGACGCAGCGAAATGGCTTGCGGAGTAATTTTATTCAGTTGACAGGAGTTGAGGCAGATGAGAAGCTATGAAAAATCAAAAACGGCTTTTAAAGAAGCGCAAAAACTCATGCCGGGTGGTGTGAACAGTCCCGTTCGCGCATTTAAATCGGTAGACATGGACCCGATTTTTATGGAGCGCGGAAAAGGCTCGAAAATCTTTGATATTGACGGGAATGAATATATTGACTACGTCTTGTCATGGGGGCCTTTAATTTTAGGACATACGAATGACCGTGTTGTTGAAAGCCTTAAAAAAGTGGCTGAATACGGGACAAGCTTCGGTGCTCCGACAGAAGTGGAAAATGAACTCGCAAAGCTCGTCATTGATCGTGTGCCATCTGTAGAAATTGTACGTATGGTCAGCTCCGGAACGGAGGCTACAATGAGCGCCCTCCGTTTGGCAAGGGGCTATACGGGCCGCAACAAGATTCTAAAATTTGAGGGCTGCTACCACGGACACGGCGATTCCCTCTTGATTAAAGCAGGTTCAGGTGTAGCCACCCTCGGTCTGCCTGACAGCCCTGGTGTGCCTGAAGGTATTGCAAAAAACACCATCACCGTTCCGTATAATGATTTAGAAAGTGTAAAGCTTGCTTTCCAGCAATTCGGTGAAGACATTGCGGGAGTCATTGTAGAGCCGGTTGCCGGAAATATGGGCGTTGTTCCGCCGCAAGAAGGCTTCCTGCAGGGTCTGCGTGATATCACTGAGCAATATGGCTCCCTGCTGATTTTTGATGAAGTGATGACAGGCTTCCGCGTCGACTATAACTGCGCTCAAGGCTACTTCGGCGTAACGCCTGACCTGACTTGTTTAGGAAAAGTAATCGGGGGCGGACTTCCTGTTGGCGCTTATGGCGGAAAGGCAGAAATCATGGAACAGATCGCTCCGAGCGGTCCGATCTATCAAGCGGGTACATTGTCAGGCAACCCGCTTGCGATGACGGCTGGATTAGAGACATTGAAGCAGCTGACACCTGAATCCTACAAGAATTTCATCAAAAAAGGAGACAGGCTGGAAGAAGGAATTTCAAAAGCCGCCGAGGCACATGGCATTCCGCATACCTTTAACCGTGCAGGCTCCATGATTGGTTTCTTCTTTACAAACGAACCTGTCATCAATTATGAAACAGCGAAATCATCAGATTTGAAGCTGTTTGCAAGCTATTATAAAGGGATGGCAAATGAAGGGGTTTTCCTTCCGCCATCACAATTCGAAGGACTGTTTCTCTCAACGGCCCATACTGATGAAGATATTGAAAACACAATTCAGGCAGCTGAGAACGTATTTGCTGAGATCAGCCGCAGATAAGAGTGAAAACCGGCATAAAGGACTCCTTGTGCCGGTTTTTTCGTGCGCTCCCACTCATATTTTCTCCAGTTCATACATACACCTTTAGTGACATCTAATTTTAAGGATTAGATGAAAGGAGGATATGAACTTGCCGCAAAATCATCGATTGCAATTTTCTGTAGAAGAATCGATCTGTTTCCAAAAAGGACAGGAAGTTTCTGAACTGCTTTCAATTTCATTAGATCCTGATATCAGGGTTCAGGAAGTAAATGATTATGTATCAATCAGAGGATCGCTTGAACTTACAGGTGAGTACAACATAGATCAAAACAAACATACCGAAGAGATGTATACAGATAAGCGGTTTGTTGAGCAAGTCAGAAAGAGAGAGGATGGAAGTGCGGAACTGGCTCACTGTTTTCCTGTGGATATTACCATTCCAAAAAATAAAGTGAGCCATTTACAGGATGTCTTTGTTTTTATTGACGCATTTGACTATCAATTAACGGATTCGCGCATTTTAACAATTCAAGCTGATTTAGCGATCGAAGGTCTTTTAGATGATACGCAAGACAAAGAACCGGAGATACCTTTATATGAAGCTTCTGAGGCGTTCAGGGAGGCAGAGCTTTCAGAGCCGCCGGCACATAATGTAGAAGAACCAGGTGCATCATCGGCAGAGAAAGCAGTTCTTCAGGATGAACCGCCAGAACTTTTTGTCTCAAAAGCAGGACTCCGTGAAGAACTGGAGACAGAAAAAGCAGAATCTGAGCCGCCTGAATCGGTTGCTTCAGAACCAGAGGCCAGAGAAGATGGAAAAGAGGAAGACGAGGCTGAAGAGCCTGCAGTGATGGAAGCAGAGGTTCGTACAGAATCGGAAACAGCAGAATCGGAGCCAGAACCTGCTGCTTCAGAAATAGAGATTCAAGAGATCGGTAAAGCAAAAAAAGAAACGGCAGAGCCAGCAGCTGCAGCAGATGTTCGTGAAAAAGCAGACTCTCCAGCGGAGGATGAGCTTCGTGAACACGCTGGCGCAGAAGAATCGCCTGCATTGGAAGCTGAACATCATTCAGAGACTGTGGTCAAAGAGGAAAAAGCAGAAACATCTATTCATGAATACGCATTGCGTCAAGAGGCTCAAAATGAAGAAGAGCCTCAATCGGATCAGACTGGTACGGCGCTTTGTCAAGAAGAGCCGGAACCGGATGGAGCTTTGGAGAATGTACCAGAGGCCGCTCTCTCCATAGAAGATAGCAGAGAATCAGCTTCAGCTGTATATGCGGAGAATGACAAAGCCGATTTGCATTTCCATTTCAATCAAAAAACAGGCTCGGAGGAGGCATCCCAAGAAGAATCGCCTGAACCGGCCTATCGTACCTTCCTGCCCGAACAAGAAGAGGAGGATTCTTTTTATTCAGCGCCTAAGCTGCTGGAGGAGGAAGAACAAGAGGACGAAAGCTTCGAAATTGAAGTGAGAAAAACACCACCGGCTGAAGAGCCTATGGAAGAAACACCTTTTCAATCCTTCCAGCTGCCTGAATCCTCTGAGACTGAAAGGAAGGAAACGAATGCTGTTCCTAGGGTTTCTCCTGCTGCTGAAACGAAGGAACCTCAAACAAAGGAAAGTGATAATTCTCTTTATCTAACGAAACTTTTTACAAGAGAAGAGGATGAGTTTTCGAGAATGAAAATCTGCATTGTGCAGCAGGAAGATACGATCGAACGTTTATGCGAACGGTATGAAATTACATCCCAGCAGCTGATCAGGATGAATTCTTTAGCCTTGGATGATGAATTAAAAGCAGGACAGATTCTCTATATTCCTCAATATAAAAATAGCCATGCATAAACCGTAAGCGATCGGAAAATGTGGTGAATGAAATGGAAGATACCCAATCGGTTCTTCAGGAATACGGACTGACTGCTCAATTTATTGAGCCTGTCAGTCCTCTTGTTTGGAAAGTGTATACAGACTACGGCGTATTCGCCCTGAAAAAGTTGAAAGAGGGTCGCGGCAGGCAATTTACAGATCATATGGTGGCGATTGAGGAAAAAGGTTTTCGTTCTTTTGTTCCCGTATACAGAACAAATAGCGGTGAGTTTTTCTCAGCAGGCAGGCAATACGGAGATACCTACTATTTAATGCCTTGGCTCCAATTTGACCAAGAAGAAGAACGTGATCAGAAACATGCTTATTTATTTAGAGAGACAGCCCGCCTTCACGAAAGAACCATGCAGGAACTAAAGGTTAGGCGTGATGAGATTGAACGGTATTACGATCAAACGAAAAAAAAGTGGGAACATGATAAGATCTTCTATGAACAGTTTGTGGATAGAGCAGAGAAGGAGTGGTACCTTTCTCCTTTTGAACTTCAGGCCATCACCTATTTTTCAGAAACCATTTCCGCGGTGAACTTTGCGCTGGAGCGGCTGGAGGACTGGTATGAGTCGGCAAAGGAAAAGGATGTTTCAAGGGTTGTAATGAACCACGGCAGCCTGTCTATACACCATTTTCTATATAATGATACCGGGACGGGATATTTTACAAACTTCGAAAGAGCTTCTGTCGGCCCGCCGCAAAACGACCTGCTCGGCTTTTTTACAAAAATGTTCAGAGGCTTTCCGAAAGCTTGTCCGGAATGCGTCGAATGGTTTTATGGATACACGAAATCATTTCCTTTACGTGAAGCGGAAGTCAGTCTATTTCTCAGCTATATGGCTTATCCGCAAGCCATGTACAAGGTGCTGAACGGTTATCAAGCCGGGAAAAGACAGCATGAAAAAGAAGAATGTACACAATTATTAAAGGCGTATTGGCAAATGAAAAATATAGAGCCGTTTGTGATGAAAATTCATCAGATTGAACAAGAGAAAAAATTCCAGGCTGAAAACGAGTCCACGTCTTAATGGCGCGGACTTGTTTGTTTATATCCATTCTAAATGAAGGGCGCAAGCTAAAAAGATTAGGATTGCGAGCAGCAAAACATCAAAGGTTGTCGGAAAGAAAATGGTTCTGATTCCTTGAAAAATCGTAATGGGAATAATCACTTGTGCGGATACAAGCCGAATTTGCCTGACCCATGGCGGCAGCGAATAAGAGCTGAAACGTTTCTTCACAGTGCATCCTCCTCTACGCATTTACAAGCATCATATGTAAACTTGGGCAATAGGTGCCTGCCTATCTGTATAGAAAGCGGTGTTTTTGGAAAAGATGATTGACGAATCAAAAACACTTTTACTATAATAAAGAACATAAATAATGTATACAATGAGCTGATAAATACACCTGCTTAGAACGGGAAGAGTACAAAAAAGGCGCATGCAGAGAGAGAAGCCGTTTGCTGAAAGGCTTCTTATGCTGTCTGATTGGAAGGTCGCCCGGGAGCATAATTTCTTGAAGGAAGAGTAGAGAAATTCGGGAAACACCCGTTATCTGTTATAAGTGCATGAACTGATAGAGTTCATGAAAAAAGGTGGTACCGCGAAAGAGTTTTTCGTCCTTTTACAGGGATGAAGAGCTCTTTTTTCGTTCTCAGCCATTTTTAAACATGCTGGAGGGTTATGATGGAAACGAATGAACAAACAATGCCGACGAAATATGATCCGGCAGCGGTCGAAAAAGACCGATATGATTTTTGGCTAAAAGGCAAATTTTTTGAAGCGGGCAGTGACCAAGCAAAAGAGCCATACTCTGTTGTCATCCCGCCGCCAAACGTAACTGGAAGACTACACCTTGGCCACGCATGGGATACAACGCTGCAAGACATTGTAACAAGAATGAAGCGCATGCAGGGCTATGATGTGCTGTGGCTGCCTGGCATGGACCACGCCGGCATCGCGACACAGGCTAAAGTGGAGGCGAAACTTCGTGAAGAAGGCAAATCCCGCTACGATTTGGGCCGTGAAAAATTCCTCGAAGAAACGTGGAAGTGGAAGGAAGAGTATGCTGACTTTATTCGCAGCCAGTGGGCGAAATTAGGTCTTGGCCTTGATTATTCCCGGGAACGTTTTACGCTGGATGAGGGCTTAAGCAAAGCGGTACGGGAAGTATTCGTTAAGCTTTATGAAAAAGGCCTGATCTACAGAGGCGAATATATTATTAACTGGGACCCAGCGACAAAGACAGCCCTATCCGACATTGAGGTGATTTACAAGGATGTTCAAGGCGCATTCTACCATATGAGCTATCCGCTTGCTGATGGGACAGGTTCAATTGAAATTGCGACGACACGTCCTGAAACGATGCTCGGTGATACAGCAGTTGCCGTTCACCCTGAAGACGAACGCTATAAACACCTTATCGGAAAAACGGTGATCCTGCCGATTGTAAATCGTGAAATTCCGATTGTCGGTGATGACTATGTTGATATGGAATTTGGTTCAGGTGCGGTGAAAATTACGCCTGCTCATGATCCGAACGACTTCGAGCTTGGCAACCGCCACAATTTAGAACGCATTCTTGTCATGAATGAAGACGGCACGATGAATGAAAATGCATTGCAATATCAAGGTATGGATCGTTTTGAATGCCGTAAAAAGCTCGTAAAAGATTTACAGGAAGCGGGAGTTCTCTTTAAAATCGAGGATCATATGCATTCTGTCGGCCATAGTGAACGAAGCGGGGCTGTTGTGGAGCCTTATCTTTCTACACAATGGTTTGTGCGCATGCAGCCGCTTGCTGATGCAGCGATTGAGCTGCAAAAGAAAGAAGAAAAAGTCAATTTTGTGCCTGACCGTTTTGAAAAAACGTATTTACACTGGATGGAAAACATTCGCGACTGGTGTATCTCCCGTCAGTTATGGTGGGGGCATCGTATTCCTGCCTGGTATCATAAAGAAACAGGAGAGCTATATGTCGGGCTTGAGGCGCCGGAGGATAGCGAAAATTGGGAACAGGATACAGACGTGCTGGACACATGGTTCAGTTCTGCGCTATGGCCTTTCTCCACAATGGGCTGGCCTGATGTAACAGCTGAAGACTTTAAACGCTACTATCCGACAGACGTTCTCGTGACAGGGTATGACATCATTTTCTTCTGGGTGTCACGCATGATTTTCCAAGGCATTGAATTTACAAACGAGCGCCCGTTCAAGGATGTTTTAATTCATGGCTTAATCCGTGACGAGCAAGGCCGGAAAATGAGTAAATCTCTTGGCAACGGTGTCGATCCGATGGATGTCATTGACAAGTACGGAGCTGATTCTCTGCGTTATTTCCTTGCGACTGGAAGCTCTCCTGGCCAGGATCTGCGCTTCAGCTATGAAAAAGTGGAATCGACATGGAATTTTGCCAATAAAATTTGGAACGCCTCTCGTTTTGCATTAATGAACATGGATGGCATGACGTACGATGAGCTTGATCTGTCAGGCGAAAAATCAGTCGCTGACAAGTGGATTTTAACGCGATTAAATGAAACGATCGAGCACGTGACCCAGCTTGCTGACCGATATGAATTTGGTGAAGTCGGACGCCATTTATATAACTTTATTTGGGATGATTTCTGTGACTGGTATATTGAAATGGCGAAGCTTCCGCTTTATGGAGAAGACGAAGCGGCTAAGAAAACTACCCGTTCCATCCTTGCTTACGTGCTTGATCAAACGATGCGTCTGCTCCATCCGTTTATGCCATTCTTAACGGAGGAAATTTGGCAGCACCTTCCTCACCAAGGGGAATCGATTACAGTAAGTCAATGGCCTGTTGTCGTGCCGGAGCATACTGATACGGAAGCGGCAGCTGACATGAAGCTTCTTGTTGAGCTGATCCGTTCTGTGCGTAATATCCGCAGTGAAGTCAATACGCCAATGAGCAAGCAGGTTGAACTGTATATTAAAACAAGCACAGACGAAATAGCAGCCCGCCTCGAAGCGAACCGTTCATATGTTGAACGCTTTACGAATCCGAGCGTTCTTAAAATCGGCACGGATATCGAGGCTGTTGATAAAGCGATGACGGCCGTTGTCTCAGGAGCAGAGGTTATTCTTCCGCTTGAAGGCTTAATTAATATTGATGAAGAAATTGCCCGTCTGCAAAAAGAATTCGATAAGCTGACGAAAGAAGTCGAGCGCGTCCAAAAGAAACTTGGAAATGAAGGATTTATGAAAAAAGCGCCTGCACACGTAATTGATGAAGAACGTGAAAAAGAA
The DNA here is from genome assembly GCF_002201875.1 of Bacillus sp. MD-5. Taxonomy (NCBI): domain Bacteria; kingdom Bacillati; phylum Bacillota; class Bacilli; order Caryophanales; family Bacillaceae; genus Bacillus; species Bacillus sp. MD-5. The sequence continues at coordinate 2,606,026 of NZ_CP021911.1, read as the reverse complement.
AAAGATTATGTGGCAAAGCGTGACGCTGTTCAAAAACGAATGGCTGAGCTGAAGGGCTAATGAAAAGCCGAGGCGGTTTCTAGAGAAACCGCCTTGTCTTATAAAAGAGGGGATTATCATTGTTTACTGCATATCAAGAAGCGCGCAGCTGGATTCACGGGCGGCTGAAATTCGGGGTGAAACCCGGGCTTGGCCGAATGGAGCAGCTGATGGCGCGTTTAGGACATCCTGAAAAAAAAATCCGCGCGCTCCACGTCGCAGGAACAAACGGTAAAGGATCAACTGTCGCTTTTATCCGTTCCATGCTGCAGGAAGCCGGATATACGGTAGGAACGTTTACATCGCCTTATATCATTACGTTTAATGAACGGATCAGCGTAAACGGGACACCGATTACAGATGAGGAATGGACAGCACTCGTCAATCAAATGAAACCGCACGTTGAAGCCCTTGATCAAACGGAACACGGGCAGCCGACAGAATTTGAAATTATGACGGCCTGTGCATTTTTATATTTTGCAGAATTTCATAAGGTTGATTTTGTTATTTTTGAAACAGGTTTGGGAGGCAGATTCGATTCTACGAATGTAGTAGAGCCGCTTTTAACTGTGATCACAAGCATCGGACACGATCATATGAATATTTTGGGAAACACCATTGAAGAAATTGCAGGAGAAAAGGCCGGTATTATTAAAGAAGGTATTCCAATCGTTACAGCAGTTACCCAGCCTGAAGCTTTACAGGTCATCCGCCATGAAGCTGAACGGCATGCTGCGCCGTTCCAGTCATTACTTGATACCTGTGTTATTTTCAATGAAGAGGCTCTGCCTGCAGGAGAACAGTTTTCATTCAAAACGGGCGAAAAATGTTATGAAGATATTCGGACATCCTTGATTGGCACCCACCAAAGACAAAATGCTGCTTTATCCATTTTGGCTGCGGAGTGGCTCAATAAGGAGAATATTGCCCATATCAGTGATGAAGCGTTAAGAAGCGGGCTTGTGAAGGCTGCTTGGCCTGGACGGTTAGAGCTTGTTCAAGAAAATCCTCCGGTTTACTTAGACGGTGCGCATAACGAAGAAGGTGTTGAAAAGCTGGCGGAAACGATGAAGCAGCGTTTCGCCAATTCACGCATTTCTGTGGTATTTAGCGCGTTAAAGGACAAACCGTATCAGAACATGATTAAAAGACTGGAAACCATAGCTGATGAGATTCATTTTGCTTCTTTTGATTTTCCCCGTGCTTCTCTTGCAAAAGATCTCTATGATGCAAGTGAAATCAGCAATAAAAGCTGGAGTGAAGATCCAGACGATGTGATCAATTTCGTAGAAAGCAAAAAGGATTCACATGAAATTGTGCTGATTACCGGATCTCTTTATTTTATTTCTGACATTCGCAAACGGTTGAAATAAACGCATCAGGTTCCGGCAGAATCGAAAAAAGATTCTGCCGGCTTTTTTATGTGTAAAATTGCATAATCCCGATTGGAGTTCAGGTTTCTCATTTTGCTACAATCCATAGCATAACTCAGTGAGTAAAGGTGTGTTGTCTATGCTATTCATTCTTTTTATCTTCGGGCTTATCCTTGGTTCTTTTTACTATACGGCCGGACGCCGTATCCCCTTACATCTATCTATTATCGCGCCCCGTTCATCATGCTCGTTTTGCCGGCGGGCTTTGACCCCTGCAGAATTAATTCCCATCCTGTCATTCCTATTTCAAAAAGGTAAATGTAAAAGCTGCGGGCATAGGATTTCTTTTATGTATCCCGCGGCAGAGCTTGTGACAGCGTGTTTATTTGCCGCCGCAGGAATACGCTTTGGCATGTCGCTGGAATTGTTAACCGCTGTCGTGTTTTTCTCTCTTCTCATTATTGTTGCAGTGACAGATCTTCATTATATGCTGATTCCAAATCGAATATTGATTTTTTTCCTTCCCTTTTTGGCGGCCGCGAGATTGATTTCTCCGCTTGATTCCTGGTATGCAGGCCTGTTAGGTGCTGCAGCCGGATTTCTATTTCTGGCTTTAATTTCAGCAATCACTCATGGGGGAGTAGGGGGAGGAGATATTAAATTATTTGCGGTGATTGGCTTTGTGCTTGGTGTGAAAATGCTGGCGGCTGCCTTTTTCTTTTCTGTTTTGATAGGCGCATTGTACGGGTCGGCAGCTGTTCTGACTGGTAGACTCGCCAAAAAGCAGCCGCTTCCCTTTGCCCCTGCAATAGCGGCAGGGAGTATTTTAACCTATTTATACGGGGACTCTATCATTTCGTTTTATATCAAAATGGCATCGGGATGACTGCTGAAAAATTTGACGAACGTTTTTTGGACAAGACGACAAAAGTCTTGTTCTTTTTTTTTTCGCCTGTGCTAAAGTGTGTAGCATGAAAAGCCGACAAGAACGGTCAAGCAAATGAAGGGAGGAAGCGGAATTGAAAAAAAGAAAGAATAAAAAAAACAGTAAAGCCGCAGAAAAAGCCCTCAAGGTGACGATTAATGGAAAAGAAGAGACAGTTTACGAACAAGAGACGCAAGATACAGAGGCGGATAAAAGCATGACATTTTCAAATTGGGAGGAAAAAAGAAAGGCAGAACAAGAGGTTGCGGCATCCCAGGAACATCCTGATGAAGATGAATTTAATTGGGATTCCGAGGAGGACAAGGTGTTTAAAGAGGACCCTAAAGTTGTTCCTCCTTATCAAAAGAAAAAATCAAAGTCTTATGCAAAAGGAAAGACCGGGACTGCCAAACCAGTAAAAAGAGTGGCTGCGACGATTGCCTTCGCGGCTGTCATTGGCACTGGGTTAGGGCTATTCGCGTTAAGCATGTCGGGGAATAAAGAAGCGTCAGCACCGGCCTCTTTAGAGGATTCTCTAGGCAGCCAAACGGCAAAAGCCGGAGATGCTTCTGCTGATAAACAAACCTCAGGCACAGAAAAGCAAGCGGCACAAACTGAAGGTACATACAAAACATACGCTGTACAAGCCGGGAAATTTTCAAATGAAAAGGGCGCCGAAACGTTAACAAAACAATTGACCGAAAAAGGTTATTCCGCCGTGTCACTGTCAAAGGATGACGGGTATACGTATGTTATTGCAGGCTTAGCAAGTGAAAAGGAGGTCTCACAGCAGTTAGGACAGCTTTTAATCGACAGTGATTTTGAAGCTTGGGGAGGTAAGGAGCTTTCTTTATCAATAGAGTCGGATATGACAGATTCTTTTAAGGAAACAGCTGAGCTTGCGACAAAGGCGATTCTCGGAGAAGACATTGCAAAAGCGAGTGTAGAAAAAATAGAAAAGTCGCTTGGTGAAACAAAAGCGTCAGAAACAGGAGAGAAAAAAGCGATTCTGCAGGCATTAAAGGAGTTAGAGGAGCCAAGTGCTGCAGCCGGATGGAAGGCTCAGCAGCAGCTGTTAGCCGTCGTTAAATAAGAGAAAATGCGTGAGCCTTCGTCCTTTAGTGACAGGCTTTTTTTATTTTGTCATGAAAAAGTTATTTTTCTGAAATTGTGACAAGCCCCGTGATTTGGTAGGATAAACGAGTATCTTTTTTTCTTAAGCAAACCCTGAAAGGATGACGAACATGACAAAACCGCTAATACTTGCATCACAATCTCCGCGCAGGAAAGAACTCCTCGATCTTCTCCAGCTGCCCTACTCCATTATTGTCAGTGAAGTAGAAGAAAAATTAAATCGAAACCTTTCACCAGAAGAAAACGTCCAATGGTTGGCAAAACAAAAAGCTAAGGCTGTTGCTGATCTCCACCCGCATGCAATTGTTATCGGTGCTGATACAATGGTATGCCTTGACAGCGAATGCCTCGGAAAACCGCAGGATCAAGAAGAAGCTGCATCCATGCTGCGGAGGCTTTCAGGCCGAAGTCACTCAGTAATAACCGCGGTCAGCATTCAAGCTGAAAATCACAGCGAGACTTTTTATGATAAGACAGAAGTTGCGTTTTGGCCCCTCAGTGAAGAAGAGATTTGGACGTATATTGAAACAAAAGAGCCGATGGATAAAGCAGGTGCATACGGCATCCAAGGAAGAGGCGCGCTTTTTGTAAAGAAAATAGACGGAGATTATTATTCAGTCATGGGCCTTCCTATATCAAAAACAATGAGAGCTCTACGTCATTTTGATATAAAGGCATGATGATTTTATAAACGGGAAGGGAAAGAAAAGGAGTGCTTGGTCATACACGATCTGCCATTAAAACTCAGAGATTTCCCAACGAAAGAAAAGCCAAGAGAACGGCTCCTGAAAGTCGGAGCCGAGAACTTAGCGAATCATGAACTTTTGGCTATATTATTGCGGACAGGGACTAAACACGAATCTGTTTTGGAGCTGTCAAACCGGCTGCTGCGCTCTTTTGACGGGCTGCGTCTGCTGAAGGAAGCATCGGTTGAAGAGCTGTCAAGCATCCCGGGAATCGGTATGGTAAAAGCGATTCAAATACTGGCAGCAGTTGAGCTCGGAAGCCGGATTCATAAATTAGCCAACGAAGAACATTTCGTCATTCGCTCCCCGGAAGACGGCGCTAATCTTGTCATGGAGGATATGCGCTTTTTAACCCAGGAGCATTTTGTCTGTTTATACTTAAATACAAAAAATCAAGTCATCCATAAACGCACCGTATTTATCGGAAGCCTGAATTCATCTATTGTCCACCCGCGAGAGGTGTTTAAAGAAGCGTTTAAACGATCTGCCGCTTCCTTTATCTGTGTTCATAATCATCCATCTGGAGATCCAACGCCGAGCAGGGAAGATATTGAAGTGACAAGACGGCTGTTTGAATGCGGAAACCTGATTGGCATCGAGCTGCTCGACCATTTGGTGATCGGGGACAAAAAATTTGTGAGTTTAAAGGAAAAAGGATATTTGTAACACTTTTTTTTTCGTCGAATTAAGCTATAATAGAGTTTATGAGTTTTTCCCTTTAGGGTATTTTTGCTTTAAGAAAGGAAGATACATACATATGTTTGGAATTGGTGCAAGAGACCTTGGTATAGATCTTGGAACTGCGAATACGCTTGTTTTTGTAAAAGGAAAAGGAATTGTTGTGAGAGAGCCGTCAGTTGTCGCTTTGCAGACGGATACGAAATCGATTGTTGCTGTCGGAAATGATGCGAAAAATATGATTGGACGGACACCGGGCAACGTGGTGGCTCTGCGCCCGATGAAAGACGGCGTTATCGCTGATTATGAAACTACGGCGACGATGATGAAATATTACATCAATCAGGCCATTAAAAATAAAGGCATGTTTGCCAGAAAACCATATGTAATGGTATGTGTTCCATCAGGTATTACAGCTGTTGAAGAACGTGCTGTTATCGATGCGACAAGACAGGCGGGAGCGCGTGACGCGTATCCGATTGAAGAGCCATTTGCTGCAGCAATCGGAGCCAATCTGCCAGTTTGGGAACCGACTGGAAGCATGGTTGTTGATATCGGAGGCGGTACGACAGAAGTTGCGATTATTTCCCTCGGAGGCATCGTAACGTCTCAATCAATCCGCGTAGCCGGTGATGAGATGGATGACGCGATTATCAACTACATCAGAAAAACATACAACCTGATGATCGGTGACCGTACGGCTGAAGCGATTAAAATGGAAATCGGATCTGCAGAAGCTCCTGAAGAGTCCGATAACATGGAAATCCGCGGACGCGATCTGCTGACAGGTCTGCCGAAAACAATCGAAATTACAGGAAAAGAGATTTCTAACGCTCTACGCGACACTGTATCTACAATTGTTGAAGCCGTGAAGAGCACACTCGAAAAAACACCGCCTGAGCTTGCAGCAGATATCATGGACAGAGGTATAGTGTTAACCGGCGGCGGAGCGCTTCTTCGCAATTTGGACAAAGTCATTAGCGAAGAAACGAAAATGCCGGTCCTTATCGCCGAAGATCCGCTTGATTGTGTAGCGATCGGAACAGGGAAAGCACTGGAGCACATCCATCTTTTCAAAGGGAAAACTAGATAATCGGGAGTTCAATAGAAGAGGTGTAACACGATGCCGAATAAGCGGTTAATGCTATTACTTCTGTGTATTATCATATTGGTGGCTATGATTGGATTTTCGCTGAAGGGCGGCCGCAATACCACCTGGCCTGAGAAAGTGATCGGCGATACGACGGGAGTATTTCAAAATATTTTTCATACGCCTGCCGAATTTTTTGCAGGAATATTTGAGAACATCAATGATTTAAAAAACACATACAAAGAAAACGAGCGTCTGAGAGAAAAGCTTGACGGACAGACACAATATGAAGCCAAGCTTCAAGAGCTTGAAGAAGAAAACAAATCCTTGCGTGCCGAGCTTGGCCATGTCAAATCGATTAAGGATTACAAGCCGATTTTGGCAACGGTCATCGCCAGAAGCCCTGATAATTGGGCGAAACAGGTCACCATTAACAAGGGGACTCAGCAAAACGTAGCGAAAGATATGGCCGTTACGAACGAAAAAGGTGCATTAATCGGCAAGATCAAAAGTTCCGGACTGAACAATTTCACTTCAACTGTTCAGCTTTTAAGCGATACTGACCGCAATAACAGAGTCGCGACGAAAATTTCCGGAAAAAAAGGCAGCAAAGGCTACGGCTTGATCGAAGGGTATGACAAAGAGAAAAAACGTCTTAAGATGACAATTATTGAGCGTAAGGATAAACAAGACGTGAAAAAAGGCGATCTTATTGAAACATCAGGCACAGGCGGTGTTTTCCCAGAAGGGCTGACAATCGGTGAAGTGACTGATATCGAGTCAGATTCCTATGGATTAACGAAGGTTGCTTATGTAAAACCTGCGGCTGACCTTACCGATTTAAATAATGTGATCGTTGTTAACCGTGACGTGCCGACTGTCGATACAGAGGAGGAAGGATCGTGAAACGTTTCCTTCTCCCTTTCGTTATGATGCTTGTTTTTTCTGCGGAAAGCATTTTTACAGATTTGGTGCATTTTCCTTTCGTTACAGACGACCAAGTGCTCGCTCCGCGTTTTTTGATGCTTGTATTGATATTTATGTCGGCTTTCATCAACCAAAAACATGCGATGATTTACGGATTTATATTTGGTTTTCTATATGACATGAACTATACAAGTCTATTAGGCGTTTACATGTTTGGTTTTGCAGGGCTATGCTATTTGGCTTCAAAAGCGTTTAAAGTGCTGCATACAAACGCATTTGTAGTGATATTGATAGCAGTTCTGGCTGTCTGTCTGCTCGAATTTTACGTATTCGGCATTCAGTCTTTGATTCATAAAGATATTATGACGTTTAACGGATTTGTGCTTGACCGGTTTATACCGACAATTTTATTGAATATTGTAGCAGCTCTTATTCTTGTTCTGCCGTTTAGATTATTTTTTATGAGTCTAAAGAAAGAATTGAGAGATGAGTAAAAAGGATTTTATCTTTTTTTGACGAAATGAGTATGTTGTTGAGGTGAATATTGTGAAGACCAAAAAGCAGCAATATGTAACGATAAAAGGAACAAAGAATGGGTTAACATTGCATCTGGATGATGCGTGTTCTTTTGATGAGCTTCTCGATGGTCTTCAGAATATGCTGTCAATTGAACAATATACCGATGGAAAAGGCCAGAAAATCAGCGTCCATGTTAAGCTGGGAAATCGCTTTTTATATAAGGAGCAAGAGGAACAGCTGACTGAATTGATTGCGTCAAAGAAAGATTTGTTTGTTCATTCTATTGACAGTGAAGTCATTACTAAAAAAGAAGCACAGCGGATAAAAGAGGAAGCCGAAATTATTTCTGTTTCAAAAATTGTCCGTTCAGGCCAGGTGCTGCAGGTAAAAGGCGACTTGCTCCTGATCGGTGATGTGAATCCCGGCGGAACAGTCAGGGCCGGAGGGAACATTTTTGTTCTGGGCTCCCTGAAAGGAATCGCGCACGCCGGTTTTAACGGAAATAATCAAGCGGTCATCGCCGCCTCTGAAATGCTGCCGACACAATTAAGAATCAATCATGTGTTAAATCGCTCCCCAGACCACATTCAAAAAGGGAACGAAATGGAATGTGCTTATTTAGATACAGACGGAAATATGGTCATTGAACGCCTTCAACATTTGGCTCATTTAAGACCTGATCTAACAAGGCTTGAGGGAGGAATGTGAATTGGGTGAGGCTATCGTAATAACTTCGGGAAAAGGCGGAGTAGGTAAAACAACAACATCTGCGAACCTCGGTACCGCCTTAGCCATTTTAGGGAAGCGCGTATGCTTAGTGGATACTGATATAGGACTGCGCAACCTTGATGTTGTAATGGGTCTTGAAAATAGAATTATTTACGATCTTGTAGACGTTGTAGAGGGCAGATGCAAAATGCATCAGGCGCTCGTAAAAGACAAACGTTTTGATGATCTGCTCTATTTAATGCCTGCTGCTCAAACGAGCGATAAGACAGCTGTTGCTCCTGAACAAATTAAAAACATGGTCCAAGAGCTCAAACAGGAATTTGACTATGTCATCATAGACTGTCCTGCGGGAATCGAGCAAGGGTACAAAAATGCCGTTTCCGGAGCTGATAAAGCGATTGTGGTCACTACGCCTGAAATCTCAGCCGTTCGTGATGCTGACCGTATTATAGGGCTGCTGGAGCAAGAAGAAAATGTTGAATCGCCGCGGCTTGTTGTAAACAGAATCAGAAATCACCTGATGAAAAACGGTGACACGATGGATATCGACGAAATCGTACAGCATCTGTCGATCGATTTGCTCGGAATCGTGGCTGATGATGATGAAGTCATTAAAGCTTCCAATCATGGCGAACCGATTGCGATGGACCCGAAAAACCGCGCTTCCATTGCATATCGAAATATTGCCCGCCGTATTTTAGGTGAATCTGTTCCTTTACAAGTGCTTGAAGAGCAAAACAAAGGAATGATGGCTAAGATTAAGTCATTTTTCGGCGTAAGATCTTAATGTGATAGAATCAAAGAGAAGAATCTGACAAAGCAAATGCTGTGTCAGGTTTTTTTGTTTTTGTCTGCTTTGTTCCTGACTAAACCGAATATTTGCCATGGACAAGACATATGATGTACAAACCCAACGAATGCAAAGGATGATGGCAATGAGTCACAGAGCAGATGAAATCAGAAAACGATTAGAGAAAAGAAGAAAACAGCTTTCCAGCTCAAAACGTTTCTCTACTCAGACAGTTTCTGAAAAGCAGAAACCCCCGTCCTGGGTGATGGTAACGGATCAGGAAAAGCATGGAACACTTCCGGTCTACGAAGATAACATGCCAACATTCAACGGAAAACACCCATTGGTGAAAACAGATTCAATTATCCTGAAATGTCTTCTTTCGGCCTGCCTTGTTCTCGTTTCGGCTATAGCCTATAAAACAAACATTGGACCTGCCAGCCAGATTAAACCCGCAGTTGCCAAAACTTTCGAAACTGAATTTCAATTTGCTTCGGCAAGCCATTGGTTTGAAACGAAATTTGGAAATCCGCTTGCTTTTCTGGCTCCTGAACACAAAGATAAGGAACAGCAGGTTGAAGTAAGCAAAGATCTGGTCGCGCCTGCATCCGGGAAAGTACAGCAGGATTTTCAGAACAATGGGGAAGGAATTAAAGTTGAAACAAGCAGCGATACGATTGATAGCGTAAAGGAAGGCTATGTGGTTGAAGTCAGCAAAGACAGCCAGACGGGATTGACGGTTAAGGTGCAGCATGCTGACAACACCTACAGTATTTATGGCGAGCTCAAAGATGTGGATGTTGCTTTATATGATTTTGTGGATAAAGGCAAAAAGCTTGGTTCAATTAAGCTTGATGATCATAATAAAGGGGTCTATTATTTTGCCATGAAAGACGGCGATAAATTTATTGATCCGATTCAGGTGATTTCATTTGAATAAATGGCTCGACCTTATCTTAAAGATCCATGTGCATCCTTTTCTTTGGATTATCGCGGCGCTGGGGCTGCTCACAGGCCATATGAAAGCATTATTTTGTCTGCTCCTGATTGTATTGATTCATGAGCTGGGGCATGCTGCTCTGGCTGTGTTTTTTTCTTGGAGAATCAAGCGTGTATTTTTGCTGCCGTTTGGCGGAACGGTTGAAGTGGAAGAGCACGGGAATCGGCCGTTAAAGGAAGAATTTGCGGTCATTATTGCCGGCCCTCTTCAGCACATCTGGCTTCAGGTTGCTGCCTGGATGCTTGCAGAAGCCTCAGTGATTCATCAGCATACCTTTGAACTCTTCACCTTTTATAATCTTTCTATTTTATTTGTCAATCTACTGCCGATTTGGCCGCTGGATGGCGGAAAACTGTTATTTTTATTGTTTTCCAAACAGCTGCCCTTTCAAAAGGCTCACCGGCTCAATCTAAAAACGTCGCTCTGCTTCTGCCTGTTGCTTGGGTGCTGGGTTTTATTTGTGATTCCTCTGCAAATCAGCGCATGGGTTTTGTTTGTCTTTCTGGCTGTTTCTTTGTTTGAGGAATATAGGCAAAGGCACTATATCCATGTGAGATTTCTTCTTGAAAGGTATTACGGAAAAAACCGGGATCTTGAGAAACTTCTGCCGCTGACAGTAAAGGCGGAGGATAAAGTCTATCACGTGATGGCCGAGTTCAAACGCGGCTGCAAACATCCAATTATTATTGAGAAATCAGGCGAGAAGCTCAGCCAGCTTGACGAGAATGAAGTGCTGCACGCTTACTTTGCCGATAAGCGGACGAATTCCTCCATGGAGGAACTGCTGCTGCCTTACTAAAATCGATTGACAAACGTCTTGTATTTTGGTATATTTTTTAATGTTATGGATGTAGCACCATTGCTACAACCGCTCAGTACAGGTGTTAAGAGCTTTTACAGCCCCCTGGTATCTGGCGAGTCTTAGTCTAATAGGAGGTGCAGAGAATGTACGCAATCATTAAAACAGGCGGTAAACAAATCAAAGTTGAAGAAGGCCAAACTGTTTACATCGAAAAACTTGCTGCTGAAGCAGGTGAAACAGTTACTTTTGAAGACGTTTTGTTTGTTGGCGGAGACAACGTGAAAGTCGGCAACCCTACAGTTGAAGGCGCGACAGTAACGGCTAAAGTTGAAAAACAAGGCCGCGCGAAAAAAATCACTGTTTTCAGATACAAAGCAAAGAAAAACGTTCATAAAAAACAAGGTCATCGTCAGCCTTACACTAAATTGACGATCGAAAAAATCAACGCGTAAGCATGATTCAGGCAACAATCAGAAGGTCTCATGATAAAGGCATATTGTCTTTTGAAATGACGGGCCATGCGAATTTTGCTGAACATGGACAAGATCTTGTTTGTGCCGGAGTGACAGCCGTTGTGTTTGGAGCCGTTAACGCGGTCATTGTGCTCGCAGGCTTCGAGCCGCTTCTTGATATAGGGGAGGACGGGGGTTATTTTTATTTTGAATTTCCTGAATCTCTTGATCCGGATGCGCGTCAAAAAGCTCAGCTGCTGATTGAAGGCATGATTGTTTCGCTGGAGACAATCGAACGGGATTACAAAGACAACTTGCGTGTGACCACAAACATAATATAGGAGGTGAGCTACATGCTTAGATTAGATCTTCAGTTTTTCGCTTCTAAAAAAGGAGTAGGTTCTACAAAGAACGGACGTGACTCTGAGGCTAAACGTTTAGGTGCTAAACGTGCTGACGGTCAATTCGTAACAGGCGGTTCTATCCTTTACCGTCAACGCGGAACAAAAATTTACCCAGGTGAAAACGTGGGCCGCGGCGGAGATGACACTCTATTTGCGAAAATCGACGGAACTGTTAAATTCGAACGTTTCGGGCGTGACCGCAAAAAAGTGAGCGTATATCCTGTAGCTCAATAATGATTCAAAAAACTCCGGTCGTTGATGACTGGAGTTTTTTTTGCAATACGCGGAGTAAACACCTAGAATGAAATGCAGAGTATGTGCGAGCAGACCCCGCCAAGAATGAGAATAAACATCTCAAACCCACTGGATATGTTCCCCAAGCAGTAATACATAAAATGTTCTGCCTGGCTGCAAATCAACCAAAGCGCCAGAAAAAAAGGAACATGATATTTCTGGGAAAAACAATTGTTTTTCTAACAAAGCCTTCTCTGTTATAATTCATAATACACACTTATACAGACTCCTAAATAAGAAATTAAATGATTGGGAGTGCGAAAATGAAGGATGTTTCAAAAAATCAAGAAGAAAATATAAGCGACACGGCATTAACAAACGAACTGATTCATCTGCTTAGCCATTCCCGGCATGATTGGATGAATAAGCTGCAGCTGATTAAAGGAAACTTAAGCTTACAGAAGTATGATCGCGTCTTTGAAATGATTGAAGAAATGGTTATAGACGCAAAGCACGAATCAAAGCTCTCAAACCTGAAAACACCGCATTTGGCGTTTGATTTTCTTACATTTAATTGGAAAACCCATTATATGACGCTTGAATATGAAGTTCTTGGAGAAATTAAGGATTTGTCGGCTTATGACCAAAAGCTGGCGAAACTGATGAGAAAGCTGTTTGATTTGTTTGATCAAGCGGTCAGCAGAGAGAGTGAAAACCATTTAACGGTTTCGCTCCAAACAGATCATCCTGATAGACAGCTGATTCTGTACCTTGATTTCCACGGCGCCTTTGCCGATCCATCTGCTTTTGATGATATTCGGCAGAATGGATATGAGGAAGTTGATATCATGCGTTTTAAAATCACAAGTCACGAATGTCTGATTGAAATTGGATTGGACTAGCGGAGTTTTAACGGTTAGAACGGAGGACATTATGTTTGTAGATCAGGTCAAAGTATATGTAAAAGGCGGCGACGGCGGCAACGGGATGGTTGCGTTTCGCCGTGAAAAGTATGTGCCAAAAGGCGGCCCTGCCGGCGGCGACGGAGGAAAGGGAGGAGACGTCGTTTTTGAAGTGGATGAAGGTCTCCGCACCCTAATGGATTTTAGATACAAAAAACACTTTAAAGCGATTCGCGGCGAGCATGGCATGTCCAAAAACCAGCACGGACGAAATGCTGATGATATGGTCATTAAAGTTCCGCCAGGCACCGTTGTGACAGACGATGATACAAAACAGGTCATCGCTGATTTAACAGAGCACGGACAGCGGGCTGTCATTGCAAGAGGCGGAAGAGGCGGAAGAGGGAATAGCCGCTTTGCTACACCGGCTAATCCCGCGCCTCAGCTTTCAGAAAACGGCGAGCCGGGAAAAGAACGCTACATTGTTCTTGAATTAAAAGTGCTTGCAGATGTCGGACTCGTCGGGTTCCCGAGCGTAGGAAAATCGACGTTGCTGTCTGTTGTCTCATCTGCAAAACCGAAAATTGCGGACTATCACTTTACAACGCTTGTGCCGAATCTCGGTATGGTTGAAACGGATGACGGACGCAGCTTTGTAATGGCAGATTTACCAGGACTGATTGAAGGCGCACACCAAGGCGTCGGACTTGGCCATCAGTTTTTGCGCCATATTGAACGGACACGAGTTATTGTTCATGTCATTGACATGTCCGGCTTAGAAGGCCGCGATCCGTATGATGATTATGTCACGATTAATCAGGAACTGAGCGAGTACAATCTGCGACTCACTGAGCGTCCGCAAATTATCGTTGCAAATAAAATGGACATGCCGGAGGCTGCAGAAAATCTTGAAGCCTTTAAAGAAAAACTGACGGATGATTATCCGGTATTCCCGATCAGCGCGGTGACAAGAGAAGGCCTTCGCGAGCTTCTGTTTGAGGTTGCCAATCAGCTTGAGAACACACCGGAGTTCCCGCTGTATGATGAGGAAGAGCTTACACAAAACCGTGTCATGTACACGATGGAAAATGAAGAAGTGCCATTTAACATTACACGCGATCCAGACGGTGTATTTGTGCTTTCAGGAGATAGCCTTGAGCGATTATTCAAGATGACTGATTTCTCACGTGATGAATCGGTTAAACGGTTTGCGAGACAGATGCGCGGAATGGGTGTTGATGAAGCACTCAGAGAACGCGGAGCCAAGGATGGAGATATTATCAGGCTTCTTGAATTTGAATTTGAATTTATTGATTAATGAAAGTTGGCTGAGAAGAGAGCCTGGTGTCAGGCTCTCTATTTTAAAGGGGAGATGCAAATGAAAGAGGAGACATTTTATCTTGTCCGTGAAGATGTATTGCCCGATGCAATGAGAAAAACGTTGGAAGTCAAAAAGCTGCTTGATCGAAAAAAAGCAGACTCAGTAGCAGATGCCGTTCAAAAGGTTGATTTAAGCCGAAGTGCATTTTATAAATACAGAGATGCTGTTTTTCCATTCTACACTATGGTTAAAGAACAAATTATCACACTTTTCTTTCATTTAGAGGACAGGTCAGGTGCGTTATCTCAGCTCCTTCAGGCGGTAGCTGATTCTGGAAGCAACGTTCTTTCCATTCACCAGACCATTCCGCTTCAAGGGAGAGCAAATGTGACACTGTCTATCAGTACGTCTGCAATGGAAGAAGACATTCATACATTAATGAATAAGCTCAGGAAGTTTGATTTTGTAGAAAAGGTTGAAATATTAGGTTCAGGTGCATAAGGGAGAGAAAATCGTCATGAAAGTCGGTTATTTAGGTCCAGCAGCTACATTTACACATCTAGCAGTCAGTTCTTGTTTTCAAAACGGCGCCGAACATGTGGCTTACCGCACCATTCCGGAGTGTATAGATGCGGCAGTTGCAGGCGAAGTTGATTTCGCTTTTGTTCCTTTGGAAAATGCATTAGAAGGATCAGTAAATCTGACAATAGACTATTTAATACATGAACAGCCCTTGCCAATCGTGGGTGAAATGACGTTGCCGATTCATCAGCATTTGCTCGTCCATCCCTCTAGAGAGAATGCGTGGAAAGAGCTCGACAAAATTTACTCACATTCACACGCGATTGCGCAATGCCATAAATTTCTCCATCGTCAATTTCCTTCCGTTCCATATGAATACGCCAATTCTACCGGGGCGGCAGCAAAGTTTGTCAGTGACCATCCCGAGCTGAATATCGGGGTCATTGCCAATGATATGGCAGCTTCTACATACGAATTAAAAATCGTGAAACGGGATATACAGGATTATAGGGACAATCATACAAGATTTGTTATCCTGTCCCCGGATGAAAACATATCTTTTGAAGTGAATTCAAAATTGAGTTCCAGGCCGAAAACGACCTTAATGGTCATGCTTCCGCAGGATGATCAGTCGGGGGCGCTGCATAGAGTGCTGTCTGCATTTTCTTGGAGAAATTTAAACTTGTCAAAAATTGAGTCACGTCCGACTAAAACGGGATTAGGCCATTATTTCTTTATTATTGATATTGAGAAAGCATTTGATGATGTATTGATTCCAGGAGCCATGCAGGAGCTTGAAGCGCTTGGCTGCAAAGTGAAGCTTTTGGGTGCATACCAGTCCTACCAATTATAAAAAAGCCCTCTAGAGGGCTTTTTTTAGTCTTTAATTAAAATGCCGGCTTCTTCGAGTGCTTGGCATGCTTGATCGATGCGGTGTTCATCAGATGCTGTCAATGTATGCAGATGCACGCCGTCGGTCAGCTGTGACAAGTAGGCAGCATTCGTAGAATTGATTTTTTTAATGAAATGGCTAACTTCCTTCCGGGTGCCTACTTGGATGGCTGCAGTTAAATCTCCGTAAACGGGATGCTCAATTTTTACGTCTTTCACTGTAACGCCTTCGTCCACGATGAGCTGCAGTTCCTCTTCTGTCCGTTCAGGACTGTGCAGACATGCTATGATCCTTTCCGCCTGCTGGTGCTGCTGAGCGGCCGCATCCATGTATACATATCCTTGGCTTGTGGCGATAATCGGTTCATTTTTCGCTTTCAAGAGCGATATATCCTGTACAATAACCTGTCTTGAAACGTTTGCTTTTTTTGCGAGTTCTCCTCCTGTCAGCGGTGATGCAGATTCCTTCAGCCACAGAAGAAGCTGGTCACGCCTGTTGGCGCCCATAAGCTTTAATTCCTCGGTCAATATCAAATTCTCCTTTCTTTTGTTCCCAAAGCATTGTAAACGTATGTAATAACTGATCCAGCTGGTCAGCTGTTGTATGCCTGCCAAAAGAGATGCGGATAAATTGCAGAGCCTCTTGTTCCGTTTTTCTTAATGCTTTCATCGTTGCTGACGGACCGTGGTAACTGGCAGAACAAGCGCTGCCCGTTGAAATGCAAATATTGCTCCGATTACATTCTAACATAACATATTGTCCTTCAAATGAGTGAAAAAAACACCCTACAATATGCGGAAGACATTCTGTTTGTGAAGTATCTGCCGCAAGGGTTACAGGGAGAGACCGCATACGGATTTGGTCTAGAAAGTATGTTCTTAATGCCTCATTGCGGGGTATCTGTGTTTCCATTTCGCTTACGATCCATTCCGCCGCAGCAGTGAAGGCTCCGATCCCGGGAACATTTACAGTGCCGGCCCTGAATCCTCGTTCGTGAGTAGTGAGAGGATAAACGGGTTTCCAAGGGACATCCGGCCGGATATAGACCGCACCCACTCCTTTAGGTCCATGGATTTTATGGCTCGATATTGAGAGTGCATCTACTCCCAAATCTTCTGTATTGATAGGAATTTTCCCAAACGTTTGAACAGCGTCGCAATGAAGAAGAATACCCCTGTTATGCAGGTATGAAGACAGACGTTGAATGGGCTGAATGATCCCGGTTTCAGAATTGGCATGCTGAATCGATATCAAGCCTGTCTCCGGACGGATATGAGCTGCTAATATTTCCTCGGTAATAAGCCCGTATTCATTCGGTTGAATGATGGTGACATCAAATCCATGCTGTTCCAGATATGCAGCACAGTTTTGAATAGACTGATGCTCCATGGCGGTCGTAATAAAATGTCTTTTCGTTTTTGGCAGGCCGTTTAGCAATGATTGAATGGCCAGAAAATTAGATTCAGTGCCGCCGCTTGTAAAATAGATGCCGCTTGCTTCACCGCCAATGATGTTGGCGATTTTTTCACGGCAGTACTCCAGTATGTGATTTGCTTTTCCTCCTGCATCGTGCAGGCTGCTTGCATTTCCGTACATATCCATGCTGAGCTTCTGATATACGTTAAGAGCCTCCTCACAAATCGGCGTTGTCGCTGCATAATCTAAATAAATCATCCGGTCTTCCTCCATCCGTTCTCCATAAAAAACTCTTGAGTTTATTTTATCCTTGTGTAAATATAGGTGTCAAGACAGGTGTAAACAACAGGAGGATGACATATGTCTAAAAAGACGATTACAGTCATCGGTTCAGGGGCGGCGGCACTTTCTTTAGCGGCAGCTTTCCCGCCGTCATACGAAGTGACTGTTATCACAAAAAAAAGCGCCAAAAACAGCAATTCTGTCTATGCACAAGGCGGGATTGCTGCGGCCTATACAAAAGATGACTCGATTGAAGCCCATTTGGAGGATACGTTATACGCAGGGTGCGGCCATAATAATCCAGCTATTGCAGCAGATGTGTTACATGATGGAAAAATGATGATTCAAAGCCTATTGGAGCGTGAATTTCCATTTGACCGCAATGAACGAGGCGATGTTTGTCTCGGAAGAGAAGGAGCCCACTCATACAACCGTATATTTCATGCGGGCGGAGACGCAACAGGCAGGTTGCTTGTCGATTATTTGCTCAAACGGATCGACAGCAAAATTAAGTTAATCGAGCATGAAACGGCAGCAGAGTTGCTTATAGAGGATGGCCGCTGTATCGGCGTTATGACAAAAGACTGCAAGGGGCGGCTCAAGGTAAGGCATGCAGACGAAGTTGTGCTGGCTGCGGGCGGCTGCGGAAACCTGTTTCTTCATCATACGAATGATCCCTCTGTCACAGGTGACGGTCTTTCTCTTGCTTACAGGGCCGGAGCGGAAGTAACGGATTTAGAGTTTACACAGTTTCACCCGACACTGCTTGTGAAAAATGGTGTTTCCTATGGGCTTGTTTCAGAAGCTGTCAGAGGGGAAGGCGGATGTTTAGTAGACGAAAACGGCCGCCGGGTTATGGCTGAACGGCATCCTTTAGGTGACCTGGCTCCAAGGGATGTTGTCTCACGGGTTATTCATGAGGAAATGGCAAAAGGAAATCACGTTTATATTGACTTCAGTGCGATTTCTGATTTTGAAGCGCGTTTCCCTACCATCACCGCCATTTGTGAAAAAGCAGGGGTTGATATCCATAGTGGAAAAATCCCTGTTGCGCCGGGAATGCACTTCTTAATGGGGGGTGTTTCAGTTAATCGCTGGGGAGAAACGACAGTACCGGGGCTTTATGCGATTGGCGAGACTGCATGCTCTGGTTTACATGGAGCAAACCGGCTTGCGAGCAATTCCTTATTGGAGGCGCTGGTGTTTGGTAAAAGAGCAGCAGAGCATATTATGCAAAAACCGGTTTATAACAGGCAATATCAAGCGACTCCCAAAAACGTATTCTACGAGGTGCCAGATATAGAGGTGCATGAACTGCAAAGCAAAATGACAAGCCACATGTCTATTCTGCGGGAACAAAGCAGTTTGATTGAGCTTAGCATCTGGCTTCATACACTTCCATTTCAAAAAATGAATGTGAAGGATATCACAATTCGGCAGCTGGAGCTTTCTCATTTATGGCAAACTGCAAAGCTGATGACGTTTTCTGCGCTTTTACGGGAGGAAAGCAGGGGGGCACACTTCCGCACCGATTTTCCTCATGCTGAGGTGAGCTGGCAGGGAAGACAAATTGTCCATACAAAAAAAGGAACCAAGATCAGAATAAACGAAGGGATTTGGAACAATGAATCATTTACAGCTGAAAAAATTACTGAATCACTTTTTTCTTGAGGATATTGGGTCAGGGGATCTTACATCGCAGTCTATTTTTGGAGAGCAGAGCTGTGAAGCGGAGATTGTTGCAAAGTCAGAGGGGATCTTTGCAGGGGCTGCGGTGATAAAAGAAGGCTTTGCTTTATTAGATAAAAATGTTCAAATCATTTTACACAAAAGAGATGGGGACATTTTGCGAAAAGGTGAAGTTATTGCAGTGTTACGAGGTCCGGCCGCAGCGCTTCTTTCAGGAGAGCGGGTCGTATTAAATCTTATTCAGAGGCTGTCAGGAATTGCGACGATGACAAGAGAGGCTGTCCGCAGGCTGGATGATGAACAGATTAAAATTTGTGACACGAGAAAAACAACACCGGGGCTGAGAATGCTGGAAAAATACGCTGTCAGAGCGGGTGGCGGGTATAATCATCGATTCGGCTTGTATGACGGTGTCATGATTAAAGACAATCATATTGCTGCATGCGGCTCTATTTTAGAGGCATGCCAGAAAGCTCGTCAGGCCGTGGGGCATATGGTAAATATCGAAGTGGAAATTGAAACGGAGGACCAGCTGCGGGAAGCAATTGAAGCAGGGGCAGATGTTATTATGTTTGACAACTGTCCGCCAGATACGGTCCGTCATTTTTCAAAGCTCACACCGGATCATATAAAAACTGAAGCCTCTGGCGGGATTACGTTAGAATCTTTGCCTGCTTTTAAAGGGACGGGTGTGAATTATATTTCCTTAGGATTTCTGACTCATTCCGTCAAAAGTTTAGATATCAGCATGGATGTTACGTTATCAAATGAATCTGTGGAGGAATGCCGTTATGTCAATTCTTGATGTGATCAAACAATCGAATGATATGATGCCGGAAAGTTACAAAGGACTGTCAAGAAAAGATATGGAAATGCGTGTTGCCGCCATTAAGGAAAAGTTCGGCAGCAGGCTCTTTATACCAGGCCATCATTATCAAAAGGATGAAGTGATACAATTTGCTGACCAAACAGGCGACTCCCTGCAATTGGCCCAAGTAGCGGAAAAAAACAAAGAAGCGGATTACATTGTATTTTGCGGCGTTCACTTTATGGCAGAGACCGCTGATATGCTGACAGGCGAGCAGCAAACGGTTGTCCTGCCAGATATGAGAGCTGGATGTTCTATGGCTGACATGGCTGACATGCAGCAAACCAATAGGGCATGGGAGAAGCTTCAGCATATATTTGGAGATACGATCATACCTTTAACTTATGTGAACTCCACTGCGGAGATCAAGGCATTCGTCGGAAAGCATGGCGGAGCAACTGTGACTTCTTCGAATGCGAAAAAAGTGCTTGAATGGGCGTTTACACAGAAAAAAAGAATTTTATTTTTGCCTGATCAGCATTTAGGGAGAAATACGGCTTATGATCTGGGCATTGCGCTTGAAGATATGGCGGTGTGGGACCCGATGACAGATGAATTAGTGACTGAATCCGAGCATACGAATGTGAAAGTGATTTTGTGGAAAGGGCATTGTTCTGTTCACGAGAAATTCACCACTAAAAATATCCATGATATGAGAGAGCGTGACCCCGACATTCAGATCATTGTGCACCCGGAATGCTCCCACGAAGTCGTGACACTAAGCGATGATAGCGGATCAACTAAATATATTATCGACACAATCAACCAGGCTCCGGCGGGAAGCAAGTGGGCAATCGGGACAGAAATGAATCTTGTCCAGCGGATCATTCATGAGCACCCTGATAAACAAATCGAATCACTCAACCCTGACATGTGCCCTTGCCTGACAATGAACCGAATCGATTTGCCGCATTTGTTGTGGTCGTTGGAACAAATTGAAAAAGGAGAGCCTTCAGGCGTCATTAAGGTGCCAAAAGCCATTCAGGAGGATGCACTCCTTGCCCTGAATCGAATGCTTTCGATCACGTAGATCAGAAATATTTCCCTTCCTGTACTCATAACTTCTTTTGTTCAGGCATATGTTGTGAAGAAACATATTGTAAGCACAGCTGAACTGTTCACGTTTTGCATAGGAGGGGAAAACGTTGAAAATCCATATCGTTCAAAAAGGCGATTCGCTCTGGAAAATAGCTGAAAAGTACGGAGTCGATGTTGAGGAAGTGAAAAAACTCAATACACAGCTTAGTAATCCAGACTTAATCATGCCTGGAATGAAAATAAAAGTGCCGTCAGAAGGCGTCCCGGTCAGAAAAGAGCCAAAAGCGGGCAAAAGTCCTGCGGCCGGGAATGTGAAGCAAGAACATCCATATGCGAAAGAGAAGCCTAAATCCGTTGTCGACGTAGAAGACACAAAGCCGAAAGAAAAGAAGTCTGTGCCGTATGTCCCGCCGATGCCTAATTTGCAGGAAAATGTGTATCCTGAAGCTGATGTGAACGAGTATTATGATATGAAACAGCTTTTCCAGCCTTGGTCGCCTCCTAAACCGGAGGAGCCGAAAAAACATCATGACGGAAATATAGATCATATGTATCATATGCAAGATCAATTTCCACAACAGGAGGCTATGAGTAATATGGAAAATGCAAATTATCCGAATATGCCTAATATGCCAAAGGCGCCAGAAGTAGGCGGTGTAGAAGAAGAAAACGTTCATCACACAGTTCCGAATATGCCGGCTGTTCAGCCTTATTTTCATTATCCGGCTCATTTTGTACCATGTCCGGTGCCTATTTCGCCAATTCTTCCAGGATCCGGATTATGCTATCCGTACTATCCTGCACAAGCTTATCCAATGTATCCGATGCATGGATACCAGCCAGGCTTTATGTCGCCTCAGTATGATCCGGGTTTTGAAAACCAGCATCATGAAAACAGCCACCACGGACATTACGGTTCATACGGTGATCCGCATTACGCATCTCCGGCTTATGGATCTCCGTATGGACATATGCCATATGGCCCTTATTATGGCACTCCCCAAGTAATGGGAGCGTACCAGCCTGCTGCGGCTCCTGGTTACATGCCGTACAAAGATCATGACGACTGCGGCTGTGACGGTGATCATCAGCCATATTTCTCTGCGCCTGGCCACTCGGGACTGGGATCTTATGGAAGTCCTAATATGCCATATGGCACAGCTAACCCAAATCCAAACCCATATTCGGCAGGAGTTTCTATGCCAATGACGAATCAGCCTTCTGTAAACCAAATGTTTGGCCGGCCGGAAGAAGAAAATGAGTGATCGTTCGGAACGATGTAAATCGTTCCTTTTTTTGTTTTCAAGCAGATCACTGCCAAATGGACAGAACTGACACGCTTAACATGCCCCTCGGACGCACATGATAAAAACGAGCAAACATGCTCAATTCGTCCACGGGGGGTTTTTCCATTGGGTAAAAAAATGACGATCGCTAGCTTGATTCTTATGACAGCCGGCTTAACAGCATGCGGAGCAAACGATAATAATGCGATGAATGATACGCGCAATAACGGCAATACCCGTCCAATCGGATATTATACAAATGAAAACGATGCTGACAGACAGGGAGACGGAATCGACCACGATGGTCCTGTTTCTGAATTAATGGAGGATCAGAACGACGGTAACCGAAACACCACGAATGTAAATAACCGTGACCGTGTTACTGCCGACGATCGCGTTCCTCTGGCTACTGACGGAACATATAACAACACGAATAACCGAAACATGAATCGGAATGTGGCGTACAACGGGTATGACAACCAAGAAAACAGAAGACTGGCGGCCAAAATTGCCAACCGTGTGAAACAAGTGAAAAATGTCAATGACACACAAGTGATGGTATCGGATGACCGAGTAGTTGTCGCAGTCAGAAGCCACAGGGATTTCACAAAGTCTGACAGAGATAATGTCGCAAAAGCTGCTCGCAACTATGCGAATGGCCGTGACGTCCAAGTATCGACAGATAAAGGGCTGTTCAGAAGACTTCATAAAATGAACACCCGCTAAAGATGAAAGGCTGCCGGAAGATAGTGATATTCGGCAGCCTTTTTCTTTGCATCAGCGAATAATACCCATTAAAGTGTACATAGAAAAAGGAAAAGCAGGTGAAAACATGGCAGGCCATTCTAAGTGGAAAAACATACAAAAGAGAAAAAATGCACAGGATGCAAAGCGCGGGAAAATATTTATGAAGCTTGCGAAAGAAATCTACGTGGCAGCGAAAGAAGGCGGAGCGGATCCGGAAGCAAATTCAGCATTGCGTCTTGTTATCGAAAAAGCAAAGGGCGCCAATATGCCAAATGAAAATATAGACCGGGCCATTAAAAAAGCTGCGGGAGGCCAAGATGGAAGCAGCTATGAAGAAATCACCTACGAAGGCTACGGTCCTTCAGGGATTGCCGTCATGGTTGAATGCGTAACAGATAATAAAAACCGAACGGCGTCAAATGTGCGAACTGCCTTTAATAAAAATGGCGGAAGCCTGGGAGAGAGCGGATGTGTAGCCTTTTTATTTGAACGGAAGGGATTCATTACGATAGACCGGACTAAACAGCAAATAGAAGAAGATGAACTCATGCTTGATGTGCTGGAAGCAGGGGGAGAAGAGCTGCGGGCTGAAGAAGACCTATATGAGGTTTTAACAGAGCCTGAGTCTTTTGAAGAGGTAAAAACAGCGCTCGAATCGAAATATCCAATTTCTTCAGCGGAGGTGACCATGCTCCCCAAAACCTATGCAGATGCCGATGACCAGGCTGTTGAGAAACTGGAAACATTAATAGACATCCTTGAAGATGATGATGATGTTCAAGAAGTGTATACCAATTATCGCTCATAAAAAACCGGCACGATGTCATATCGGGCCGGTTTTTAGTTTGTTTAAGAGACACGTTCATTTTCATTAGTGTATTCTTTCTCCCAGAAATCAGCGTTTTTGATACCCAGCGCTTTCGGATCAAAGACCGGGTCTAAGCCCTGCTTCTTTTGGCGTTCATAATCCTTTAAAGCGAGAAGCGCCGGTTTGGCAAGCAGCACAATGGCAATGACATTCAGCCATACCATAATGCCAAGCCCTGCATCGCCCAATGCCCAAGCAAGTGAAGCTGTTTTCACAGTCCCATAGAACGTGGCGGCTAAAATAATCAGTTTTAAGCCGAGCATTGCCCATTTGCTTTCTCTGCCCCGTGCTAAATAAGCAATATTTGTTTCTGCGATGTAGTAATACGCCATAATTGTTGTAAATGCGAAGAAGAATAAAGCGATGGCAACAAAGCCTGCACCAAATCCGGGGAGAACACTGTCAATTGCCGCTTGTGTGAAACCAGGTCCTGCTTCTACGCCTTTAAGGTGATGGACGATAAAGGAACCATCTGCAGCCTGGGTATTGTACATTCCGGTAAACAAGATCATGAAAGCTGTAGCGGAACATACAAACAAGGTGTCGATATAAACAGAAAATGCCTGAACCAGCCCCTGCTTGACCGGATGAGAAACTTCTGCAGCGGCTGCGGGATGCGGCCCTGTTCCCTGGCCGGCTTCGTTTGAGTAAATGCCACGTTTAACACCCCAGGATATCGCCATGCCAATTAAGCCGCCAAAAGCGGAATCCAATGCAAAAGCGCTTTTGAATATCAGCGAGATCACAGCAGGCAATTCAGACACGTTCATGACAATAATAATCAAAGACAGCAGGATATATCCAAGGGCCATAAAAGGAACAATCATTTGCGCCGCATTAGCAATTCGTTTGACGCCGCCAAAAATAATAAACCCTAATAATAAAACGAGAGCACACCCTGTAATGAAAGGAGAGATGCCGAATGCATTTTTGACCCCGGCCGCAATGGAGTTGGACTGTACGCCCGGCATCAGAAGGGCCATTGCAATCAGGGCAGCAGCGGCAAATAAGACGGCAAACCACTTAATGCCTAAGCCTTTTTCTATATAATAAGCAGGGCCGCCCCGATATTGACCGTCTTGTTTCACTTTATAAATTTGGGCAAGCGTTGATTCAACAAAGGCACTCGCCGCCCCGATAAAGGCAATCGCCCACATCCAGAACACAGCGCCGGGTCCGCCAAATGCAATTGCTGTCGCCACTCCTGCGATGTTTCCTGTACCCACTCGGCCGGACAGCGCAATTGATAATGCTTGAAAAGAAGAAACGCCAGCTTCAGAGCTCTTTCCTTTAAACATCTGAACAATCATTTCTTTCAAATGTCTGACTTGTAAAAAACGGGTCATAATTGAAAAGATCAATCCAATTCCCAATAAAATATAAATGACGGGGGTACTCCATAAGATCGCGTTTAAACTAGCAACAATATCTGCCATCAAGCTTCCTCCTCACTTCCATTCGAATACATGTATAAAAAGGATTTTGGGCTAATCGAACTATTTCTACAATCGATTTGTCACATTATATGACTGATAATTATCAATAAGAAGAGGAAGGAAAAAAGAAAAAACGCGGCGTATCGATTACGCTGCGTTTTTCTGCAGAGGCCGACTTAGGGCATTTGTTATAAAATTCTTGCAACAATTAGCCTAGTTCAGTCAATCCGTATATAAAAGAACAAGCGATCACAATTGCTTGTTTATCTTATTCATGTATCGTCACCTCACTTGTGCCTGAGGCGGTTCTTCACGGATCCAATGATCATCTTTTCGCCAATCATACGTTTCATCAGTATCGAGGTGTAATGTCTGATTGCCGATTTTCACTGTGTTGTGATTGATCCATGTCACTGCTGGACGGCTGTCCGGATAATTCCAATAGATTGTTCTCTTAACAAGTGTTTTTTCATTTACAAGTTCACCTCTGGCCGCATCTAAGCTTAAGGTGTTTTCGGATACGTAAGTGTTTAACGTATAGCTGCCGTCAGGCGATTCAACCGATTGGACGAGGTTTCCTTTCGGAACGTTTTTTAGTGAAAATAACATCCAATAAACGGCGCCGCTAAAGAATACCAGCAGCATAAACATCAACGGGACTTTACTGCGTGTCTTGATGTGACTCTCTCCCTTTTTTTCTCTCATTTTACCATATATCGGATTCATATGATCTTTACATTTCTTTAAAATTAACTCAATAAAGCAATGATATGATGAAATAAAACCAATAAGGGTGAGGGGAGACAGAAAATGAAGAAAACGTATTGTCATTCCGGAGAGAAGGACTCAGAAGCGGTCTACTTAACTGTGAGAGGCTATCGAATTAAGTTGTCGCCTGAACAAATGAAACTGATTTCTACCGTAAGATAGTAAACATACAGAACAAAGGCAGCCACACAAGCGGCTGCCTTTTTGATTTAAGAATACTTTCTTTTCCGCTGTGCGAAATGCCTTTGAAACCAATCTTTCTTATATAAAAATGCGATGATCTCCAGCCAAAAACCCGGAATCTTTTTGGGGAATATCGGTTTTTTGTAGAGTGAATGATATGCTGATTTTAAGTCGTCCCACTGCGTGCATGTTTTTGTCTGCTCAAATCTCGCAACATCAATCACCCGCACCGCTCCGGTTTCTGTCAATATCAGATTCCGCAAATGAATGTCTGACGGGTTCAGTCCGGCTGCCCGGGCGTCAGAAAGCGCTTCTTCAACCTGCTGAATCATGTTATCACTGATTGCAATGCCTTTCTTCAGACAGTTATAAAAGGTTTCACCTTTAATATATTCCATAAGAATAAATGAATCGCCAGTTTCGTAAATGTCAGGATAGAATGCGGACCCGGCTAATTTTTCATAGATCGCGGCTTCTTTGACTGCTGTCGCTTGATACTCCGGAAAAAATACTTTCAGCGCCATTTTCCGGCCGCCTTCTGTTAAGGCAAACACATAGGCGCTTCTACCCTTGCCGATTAGTGTTAATTCCTCGGATTTCTCTTTGACTTTATCAAATCTGCTGTTTTTGCGGTATATGACTGAATGGGCCAGTTCCTCTGCTTTTGTCAGCATTTCATTCACCTTCTTTGCTCTATTTTATGCAGTCGTTTATAGGAAAATCATAAACTGTTCAGGAAAAAGAGCCTAATTCTAGTGTATCTGGTCTTGGAGAAGAAGGCTACTTATAAGCATAAATTGTGATAAAAGAGACATAGAGCGTTTATTTCCATTCTTGAAAAGCGCTTACAAATGGGATAGTATTAATTTTAAATAAAGCGCTTTCGTGAATATTCAAGGGGGAACATGCGATGACAAAACAGATTGTGACAGGGATTATCGGTGCAGGCCGCATCGGCAAACTTCATGTTCAAAATATAAGCCGGATTCCTCACATGAAATTAAAAGCAATCTCTGATATTCAGGCGAGCCGTATAAAAAGCTGGGCCGACAGTCATCAGATTGAATACATAACTTCTGATTATCGTGATTTATTACATGATCCTGAAATTGATGCTGTTTTTATTTGCTCACCTACAGCCGTACATGCTCAGATGATCAGAGAAGCAGCCGAAGCGAAAAAGCATATTTTTTGTGAGAAGCCAGTTAGTTTCTCTCTAGATGAAACAAGAGAAGCGCTTGCGGCCGTCCGGAAACATGGAGTAACACTTCAAGTCGGTTTTAACCGCCGCTTTGATCCTCATTTTAAGAAAATCAAAACAGTTGTTGAAAATGGTGAAATCGGTACACCTCACTTATTAAAAATCACGTCTCGGGACCCAGAACCCCCGAATATAGATTATGTCCGTATGTCAGGCGGCTTGTTTATGGATATGTCAATCCATGATTTTGATATGGCCAGATATATTATGGGAAGCGAAGTGACAGAAGTGTATGCAAAAGGGGCGGCTCTGGTGAATCCTTCTTTTGCGGAGCTTGGGGATATTGATACAGCTGTTATTACGCTGACTTTTGAAAACGGTGCCATGGCCGTGATTGATAACAGCCGCCAAGCAGTGTACGGATATGACCAGCGGGTAGAAGTTTTCGGGACGAAAGGCTCTGCAGCGGCGGACAATAGCAGGCCGACGACGGTTGAAGTGTCAACCGCTGATTTTGTGATGAAGGATAAACCGCATTTCTTTTTCCTTGAACGCTATAAGGATGCGTATGAGGAGGAGATTCTCCGTTTTGCAGAAGCGATCGGCACAAATCAGGAGACTGCCTGCACCGGCAATGACGGTTTACAGGCCGAACGAATTGCCAGAGCAGCACAGCAATCGCTTGCTTTTGGCATGCCTGTCAGTATTGAGCACACTGAAAAAATCGCTTTTTAATCAAAAAGGATTACAATTCCGCAAGCTTGGGTATATACTCCATTGATACTTTAAGTAGGCGGTGGAGAAAATGAATACAGTACATGCTAAAGGAAATGTTTTGAACAAAATCGGAATTCCTTCTCACATGGTTTGGGGTTATATTGGCGTTGTCATCTTTATGGTTGGAGACGGCCTCGAACAAGGCTGGCTGTCTCCTTTTCTCGTGGATCATGGTCTCAGTATGCAGCAATCCGCATCGTTATTTACCATGTACGGCATTGCTGTCACCATCTCGGCTTGGCTTTCAGGAACGTTTGTGCAAACGTGGGGGCCGAGAAAAACGATGACGATCGGATTGCTTGCGTTTATCCTCGGTTCGGCCGCTTTTATCGGCTGGGCGATTCCTCATATGTATTATCCGGCTCTCTTAGGCAGCTATGCCCTTAGAGGCTTGGGATATCCGCTGTTTGCATACTCTTTTCTCGTGTGGGTATCATACAGCACCTCTCAAAAAATTCTCGGAAAAGCTGTCGGCTGGTTTTGGTTTATGTTTACGTGCGGCCTTAACGTACTCGGCCCGTTCTATTCCAGCTATGCGGTTCCTGCCTTTGGAGAAATCAATACGCTTTGGAGTGCATTGCTGTTTGTGGCGGCAGGCGGATTTCTGGCCTTATTTTTTAACAAAGATAAATTTACCCCAGCAAAAAAACAAGATCAGCCGAAATGGAAAGAACTGTCGAAGGCATTTACAATTATGTTTGAAAACCCTAAGGTCGGCATCGGCGGAGTGGTCAAAACGATTAATGCAATAGGACAATTTGGGTTTGCCATCTTTCTTCCGACTTATTTAGCACATTACGGGTATTCGGTTTCGGAATGGCTGCAAATTTGGGGGACGCTGTTTTTTGTGAATATTGTGTTTAATCTTATTTTTGGCGCAGTTGGAGATAAACTTGGCTGGCGCAATACAGTCATGTGGTTTGGCGGTGTCGGATGCGGCATTTTTACGCTGGCGCTTTATTACACGCCTCAGCTGATCGGGCATCAGTATTGGGTGATGATGATGATCGCCTGCTGCTACGGCGCGGCATTAGCCGGCTACGTTCCATTAAGCGCTCTTTTGCCAACGCTTGCGCCTGATAATAAAGGCGCTGCCATGTCAGTGTTGAATTTGGGATCTGGTTTGTGTGCGTTTATCGCGCCGGGTATCGTGAGCCTTTTCATTGGACCGCTCGGTGCAGGCGGCGTAATTTGGATCTTTGCGGCATTGTATTTTTTCAGTGCTTTTCTGACGCAATTCTTGACAATTCCTGAGCAAGGAACAGAGGTGTATACGGAGGAACGGTTTATCAGGGAAAATGTGCAGACAAATTTTGATAAAACGGTTAAGCAGTAGCCTCTTTGGTCAAACTAATCATAAACGTGTGCAAAGAGGTGTAGAGGGTGAAACGATTCAGCACGGCGTATCTTTTACTGGGCATTCTTTGCTCAGCCGCAGTATTTCAAATAGGCGCTCCTTCCCGCGCGCTTGGCGCGGAAGTGGAGCATTATGAACCGCTGCAAGTACATGTGCAGCTTGAAAAGGTGTATTTGGACGGCGATGTCAGCATTGAGCATAAGCGTGAAAAAGTGCTTTCCATGGATGATTTTTGGGCGGCTTATGCCGGATGGACGCTTGTGGAACAAAAAAAGGGATATGTGCTCTTCCGGAAGCAAATGGACGATATTTCTCCGCTCAGCAAAGTGAACGGGTATATCGGTGTATCGGATAATGGAGTGATTTCCACTTTTCATGGGCGGCCTGAGCCAGCTTCCGAACCCATTCAGTCTTTTTTTCAAATTGATTTAGAAAGGCTGGAAAGCCACATGCAAAAAAATCTGTTGAAAGGCATTCCATTTCGGACAAAAGCGGAGTTTGAGGATGTCATCGAACATATTAAGACATACAGCGGGTAACGTCATCTGATTGAAGACATGTATTCATGTCTTTTTTTTCGTGAAAGAATGAGAGAGAAGCGAACGTATGTTAACTTTTCTATAAGACTTTGGCTGTTTTTATGGTACAATGAAGAACAGTCAAAGAGGTGAATGTGCGTGATTGAATTTGTTAAAGGGACGATTGATTATGTATCTCCCCAATATATCGTCATAGAGAACGGAGGCATCGGCTATCAGATTTTTACGCCGAATCCGTTTATATATAAGGAGAGAAACCAAGAAACGATTTTTACATATCATCATATCAGAGAGGATGCCTTTTCGCTTTACGGTTTTTCAACGAGAGAGGAGAAGGCGCTCTTTACAAAGCTGTTAAACGTGACCGGAATTGGGCCGAAAGGAGCACTTGCCATCTTGGGCTCGGGTGATCCGGGAGCGGTCATCCAAGCAATTGAAAATGAGGATGAAGCTTTTTTAGTCAAGTTTCCTGGAGTAGGAAAGAAAACCGCACGCCAGATTATTCTAGATTTAAAAGGAAAGCTGGCAGATGTTGTGCCTGAAATGATTGAAAATCTGTTTAATCATGAAGAAAGGCTTGAAAAGCAAACAGCGGAAACGGCTCTCGAAGAAGCACTTGAAGCCCTCAGGGTTCTCGGATATGCTGAAAAAGAAATCAAAAAGGTGCTTCCTCACCTTAAAGAAGAAATTGGGCTGACAACAGACCAATATGTGAAAAAAGCATTACAAAAACTATTAAAGTAAGGTGATGTTCATGGATGAACGGCTCGTCTCAAGTGAAGCAGACAACCATGAATCAGTGATAGAGCAAAGCCTGAGGCCGCAAAATCTGGCACAGTATATCGGACAGCATAAGGTGAAAGAAAATTTACGCGTGTTTATAGATGCGGCGAAAATGAGACAGGAGACGCTGGATCATGTTCTTCTGTACGGACCGCCCGGACTTGGAAAAACAACGCTGGCTTCCATTGTTGCAAATGAAATGGGAGTGGAATTGCGGACGACATCAGGGCCTGCGATTGAAAGGCCTGGTGATTTGGCTGCTATATTAACGGCGCTTGAACCGGGAGATGTATTATTTATTGATGAAATACATAGGCTGCACAGATCGATTGAAGAGGTGCTTTATCCTGCAATGGAAGACTTTTGCCTGGATATTGTGATCGGCAAAGGCCCTTCTGCCCGCTCAGTGCGGCTTGACCTGCCGCCGTTTACGCTGGTGGGAGCTACGACGAGGGTAGGGCTATTGACGGCTCCTTTAAGAGACAGATTCGGCGTCATGTCACGCCTTGAGTACTATACACAAGAAGAACTGGCCGATATTGTTACGAGAACTGCGGATGTATTTGAGGTTGAGATTGATAAACCGTCTGCTCTTGAAATTGCAAGGAGATCTAGAGGTACGCCGCGCGTGGCGAACCGCCTGCTGAGAAGGGTGCGCGATTTCGCCCAAGTCCTAGGTGACAGCCGGATTACGGAAGACATTTCTCAGGATGCGCTGGAGCGGCTTCAGGTTGACCGTCTCGGTTTAGATCATATTGATCATAAGCTGTTGATGGGCATGATCGAAAAATTTAACG
This sequence comes from Bacillus sp. MD-5, assembly GCF_002201875.1. Taxonomy (NCBI): domain Bacteria; kingdom Bacillati; phylum Bacillota; class Bacilli; order Caryophanales; family Bacillaceae; genus Bacillus; species Bacillus sp. MD-5. Next base: position 2,574,512 of record NZ_CP021911.1, on the reverse strand, counting down.
GCGGGCCAGTGGGCCTTGATACGATTTCCGCTACGATCGGCGAGGAATCGCATACGATTGAAGACGTATATGAACCATATCTGCTGCAAATTGGATTTATCCAAAGAACGCCGCGTGGAAGGATCGTGACACCGGCCGTTTATCAACATTTCCAAATGGAGGCTCCCCGATATGACTGAGTTTCCTAAGATCATGATGATTCTTGGAGCTGTTTTGCTTATTATCGGAGCAGTTTTACATTTTGTCGGCAAGCTGCCGGGAGATATTTTTGTAAAAAAAGGAAATGTCACGTTTTTCTTCCCGGTTGTCACTTGTATTATCATAAGTGTGGTATTATCAATTTTGCTTAATCTTTTCGGCAGAATGAAATAACAAAAGACTAGAATAAAGGTGAAGTTATCATGAAAGTCGATTTATTTGATTTTGAACTACCGGAACGTTTAATTGCACAAGTACCGTTGGAGGAACGCGATGCTTCAAGGCTGATGGTGCTTGATAAACATACAGGAGAGCTGACTGACAGCTCGTTTAAACACATTATCAGCTTTTTTAACGAAGGAGATTGTCTTGTGCTGAACAATACCCGTGTGCTGCCTGCGCGGTTATTCGGCACAAAAGAGGATACCGGTGCGAAAGTGGAGCTTCTTTTGCTGAAACAAGAAACCGGCGATAAATGGGAAACACTTGTCAAACCGGCGAAACGGGTGAAAAAAGGAACCGTTGTCACATTTGGAGACGGAAGATTGAAGGCAGTTTGCACGGAAGAGCTGGAGCACGGCGGCAGAAAAATGGAATTTCAATATGACGGTATTTTCTACGAGGTGCTGGAATCCCTTGGAGAGATGCCGCTTCCGCCATATATCAAAGAACAGCTTGATGACAAAGAGCGCTACCAGACCGTGTATTCAAAAGAAATCGGCTCTGCCGCTGCGCCTACAGCAGGCCTTCACTTCACGGAAGAAATTTTACAGCAGCTGAAAGATAAAGGCGTGCAAATTGAGTTCATCACACTCCACGTTGGCCTTGGAACATTTCGCCCTGTGAGTGCCGATGAAGTGGAAGAGCATAATATGCATGCAGAGTTTTATCAAATGTCGGAAGAAACGGCTGCGGCTTTAAACAAAGTAAGAGAAAATGGCGGCAGGATCATTTCTGTCGGCACGACCTCGACACGCACGCTTGAAACGATTGCCGGGGAACATGACGGGCAATTTAAAGCATCGAGCGGCTGGACATCTATTTTTATTTATCCAGGCTATGAATTTAAAGCCATTGACGGAATGATTACAAACTTCCATTTGCCGAAATCGTCATTGATTATGCTGGTAAGCGCGCTTGCTGGAAGAGAAAACATTCTGCGTGCCTATAACCATGCGGTGGAAGAGGAATACCGTTTCTTCAGCTTCGGAGACGCGATGCTGATTATCTAATTTGAGAACAGGAGGCCTCATTAAAAGTGGCTGAACAACCAATACGCTATGAATTTATAAAAGAATGCAAACAAACAGGAGCGCGGCTGGGCAAAGTGTATACGCCTCACGGCTCCTTTGAAACGCCGGTTTTTATGCCGGTCGGTACACTGGCGACAGTCAAAACAATGGCGCCTGAAGAGCTGAAAGCAATGGATGCGGGCATCATTTTAAGCAATACCTATCATCTATGGCTGCGTCCGGGTCACGATATTGTCAAAGAAGCGGGCGGGCTTCATAAGTTTATGAACTGGGACCGCGCCATTTTAACAGATTCAGGCGGTTTTCAGGTCTTTTCTTTAAGCAAGTTTCGTAATATAGAGGAAGAGGGCGTCCATTTTCGCAACCACCTAAATGGGGACAAGCTGTTTTTATCTCCGGAAAAAGCGATGGAGATCCAAAACGCACTCGGCTCCGATATTATGATGGCGTTTGACGAATGCCCGCCATACCCGGCAGAGTACGATTACATGAAACGGTCAGTTGAGCGGACAAGCCGCTGGGCGGAACGCTGTCTGAATGCTCACAACCGTCAGGATGAACAAGGGCTGTTTGGTATTGTCCAAGGCGGAGAATATGAAGATCTGCGCACACAAAGTGCGAAGGACTTGATTTCCCTTGATTTTCCGGGATATGCTATAGGCGGATTGTCTGTCGGTGAACCGAAGGATGTGATGAACCGTGTACTCGAGTTTACAACACCGCTCTTGCCGAAGGATAAACCGAGATATTTGATGGGAGTCGGTTCTCCGGACGCGCTGATCGACGGAGCAATCCGCGGGGTCGATATGTTTGACTGTGTGCTGCCTACTCGGATTGCAAGAAATGGCACAGTGTTTACAGCTGAAGGACGACTCAATATGAAAAATGCGAAATTCGAAAGAGATTTCCGTCCGATTGATGAAGAGTGTGATTGCTATACATGTAAAAACTACACTCGCGCGTATATTAGGCACTTGATTCGCTGCAATGAAACATTTGGCCTTCGATTAACAACTTACCATAACCTTCATTTTCTGTTACACTTAATGGAGCAGGTAAGACAGGCCATTCGCGAGGATCGTCTGGGTGATTTCAGAGAAGAGTTCTTTGAGCGTTACGGCTATAACAAGCCAAATGCGAAAAGCTTCTAAATAAACAATAACAGGCTTACAGAAAGGGGTGAAAATGATGACTGGCACTTTAGGCACATTGGTTCCTATTATTTTAATGTTTGCGGTCCTTTACTTCTTGCTGATTCGTCCTCAGCAAAAGCAGCAAAAGGCTGTACGCCAAATGCAGGAGGAACTGAAAAAAGGCGATTCAGTAGTGACAATCGGGGGATTGCACGGTACTGTTGACTCTATCGATGAGAGCAAAGTCGTAATTAAGACTGGTGAAAACACACGTCTTACGTTCGACCGCCGCGCGATCAGAGAAGTTTCTGCTGCTGAATAACAGCAGGAGCTATACATAGCAAACAAAAAAAGAGCGGGTGAGCCCGCTCTTTTTTATGTGGAAGACCTGTTTCCCCTTATGTTTACGCCGAAAATCCCGCCCAGCATGCACACCCCTAAAAACCCCAGATGGAAGAGCAGCTGTTCTGCCGTAAATGTCTTTCCAAATCCTAAATACTGAAACAATAAGATAATCAGAGAAAAACTTAAGGCGGTCAATGCGCCAATCATCCAGCCTCTTTCCTTGCCTTTCCCGCCTGAAATGAATCCGCCGATAAATAAAGAGAGAAATGAGATAGCGGTGATCAGCCAGTTAAATGATGACTCTTCCAGCGAGGTTGCGGTCAATAAAAGTGAAACCGCTAAACTTGTTAGGAGCATGGCTGAAAATATGGCGATTAAGCCGTAAAGAATGCCTTTTCCAACTTGTTTCGTTTCCTCCATGATTGTCTCCTCTCTGCCTGTATTAAAAGGCTTCTATTCTTTTTTTGTACAAAACCGTCAGACATGCTGATGGCTCGTCTTTGTAAAAATGTATTCCCTTAACCCTTGAATTAGACGTAAAAGCTTTATGAAATACAATCGGTTTTTCTTACATAAATTGTTCGTTTTGTTGCATCCTATGACGAGTCGGAGGTGCATGATGGAAGAGCTTCTCACTATTGCGTTTCGCACAATCGTATTGTATTTTGTGATACTGATCATTTTTCGTTTCATGGGCAAACGGGAGATCGGGGAGCTTAGCATTTTAGACCTCGTTGTCTTTATCATGATGGCTGAAATTGCCGTTTTGGCCATAGAAAACGTAGAAGATCATTTGTTTCACACCATTTTGCCAATGCTTGTATTAATGGTTATTCAAGTGACATTCGCATACCTATCTTTAAAAAGCCGAAAAGTCCGCCAGCTTCTTGACGGTAAGCCGACCATAATTATTAAATATGGGAAAATTGACGAAGACGCCATGAGATCACAGCGGTATAATTTTGATGATTTAATGGTTCAGCTCAGAGAAAATAGTATCGACAGAGTAGCTGATGTATCATTTGCCATTTTAGAGCCGTCAGGCAAACTGACTGTTGTAAAGAAAGAAAATAGCGGAGAGCATCAGCAGCTCGATTTGCCGCTCATCCTTGATGGCTCCATTCAAACCGAAAACCTGTCCAGAATCGGTAAAGATAAACAATGGCTGCTTGGAAATTTGCAAAAACACGGGTACACAGACCCTTTAGATATTTCATTTTGCTCGTTTACAGATGGAGAATTATTTATTGATGAAAAAGATGGGCACCGTACGTGACCATTATCGGATGATCAAACGTCCGATAATGGGAATGCGGCGAAGCTCATCTTTTTTAATTAAACGGAAAACGAGCAGGAGGGCAATGTAAATAGCGGCGCTCACCGCAATCCATCCAGCGAGATTCACAGCCTCAGATGCTCCAAAACGAATATATTGTTTGATGGCGGAGCTGATGAATCCGCTAATCACAATAACAGCGAAGCTGAGTGCGTATTCCTTAATTTTAATGCTGATCGGCAGCACTTTGCTTACGGTTGCTGCATGCAATAGCGTGACGAGCACCATGCCTGTAACAATGGCCAATGCCGCCCCCATAATGCCAAGAGACGGCCTTGTGGCTAGGACAAAAATAAGACCTGTTTTGACAAGCGCTCCGATTAAGCTGTTCATCATCGCAGCTCCTGCCAAATTAAGCGCCTGCAGCACAGCTTGAAGTGGGCCTTGGAAATAATAAAGCAGAAAAAACGGGGCCATCACTTTTATAAATACAGCTGCGCTTGAGGAACCGTACATCACTCTCATCAGCTCATCCGCAAATACAAATAAAATAACAACTGAAATGCCTCCGCTGAGCAGACAGAGACGCATCGCCTGTTCCAAGCGGTATTCCACCACCTGCAATTTTTTCTGCTCCATTCCTTCACTGATCGCAGGAACAAGCGCGGTCGACAAAGAATATGTAATAAAGCTGGGCAGAGTCAGCAGAGTCATGGCAAAGCCGGTCAGTTCACCGTATTGCTTTGTTGCGGAAATTGTCGCCACACCTGCAATGGCAAGGCTTTGAGCGACGACAATCGGCTCGAAAAACCAAGAAAGGTTTCCGATAAAGCGGCTCCCGGTAGTTGGAAGGGATACGCTCATTAATTGGGTAAAGGTTTGTTTTCCATTTTTAATTGACTGGAAAAAATGCTTTCTGATTTTAATTGTTTTTTTATACTTAAAGCAAACAAATAAATAAAGAAGGGATGCTAGCTCACCTGCTACTGAGGAAAGCATGGCCCCCGCTGCAGCATATTCAATTCCGTAAGGGAGAAAAATCGTTGTGCAGACAGCCACGAGTGAAATACGGACGACCTGTTCAAGGACTTGTGACATAGCGAGCGGATTCATATTCTGTTTTCCTTGAAAGTACCCCCTCAGCACACTCGATATAGCAATAATCGGCACAACCGGCGTAATGGCCAGAAGCGGGTACAGTGTTCGCTTATCTGTCAGCATCGTTTCAGCCATAACCGGGGCGAAAAATAGAAACAGCGGTGTAAAGATGAGGCTGAGCACTCCCGTGATGGTCAGAGACATGACTAAAATGTTTTTCGTTTTTTGGTGATCTCCGCGCGCACTGGCTTCAGCGACAAGCTTGCTGATCGCGACCGGCAGACCGAATTGAGTTAATGTAGTGGCCAAGAAAAAGGTAGGCGCCGCCATCATGTAAAGCCCGACCCCTTCTTCACCGATAAAACGGGCGATTACCACCCGGTTGACAAACCCGAGCATTCTTGTAACCATTCCTGCTGCGATAAGAATAAGAGTGCCCTTTAAAAACGTCTGTTTCGCCATTTTTACCCCCTGCCTTCTCAAACTACCTGGAATCATATACAATAAAGATATGCGTATATATCGTCCAAGCATGACAAGTCTTCATGAAAAACAATAAAAAAGGAGCGTGGAATTCATGGAGAAGCATCCCGCCGATCTATATAAAGACCACGTCAGGCCGTTTCTTTACAGCAAACTGGAAGAGTTTAAGATTCTCGGGTATGATGATGTTGAACTTGAAAGTTTGTGGTCATACTTAACAAATAAGAAGTGGAAAAAGAAAACGGAACTGAGCATTTATGAACTGGCGAGTGATATTTTATCAGTGAAAATTGGCGAATTTATGAATTATGCAACCGTTGAGTCATTCAAAACGTCTAATTGGCTGGGCAGTGAAGAAGGACAGGAAGCATTGGAAGAACTGCTGAGATAGCAGATTGATTCGCACAGGTTTAAGGGAGGATATACATAATGAAAAAAGGACGCTTGATTGCGTTTTTCCTTTTCGTTCTATTGATCGGCACGGGCTTGGGCTACTTTACGAAGCCTGCCGCGAACAATATTACGTTAGGATTGGATTTGCAAGGCGGATTTGAGGTGCTGTATGATGTACAGCCTGTAAAAAAAGGTGACAAAATCACAAAAGACGTTCTGGTCAGCACAGTAGAGGCGTTGAACCGCCGGGCCAATGTTCTCGGTGTCAGCGAACCGAACATCCAAATTGAAGGGAATAACCGGATTCGCGTTCAGCTCGCTGGGGTGACAAACCAAAACAGGGCGCGTGAAATTCTGGCAACTGAAGCGCAGCTTTCTTTCAGAGATACGAATGACAAAGAATTGCTGAATGGCTCCGACCTCGTCGAAAACGGAGCTAAACAAACATATGACGCCAAAACAAATGAACCGATTGTCAGCATTAAACTGAAAGATGCTGATAAATTCGGCGAAGTGACCAAAAAGGTCATGAAAATGGCGCCAAACAACCAGCTTGTCATTTGGATGGATTATGAAAAAGGGGATTCCTTTAAAAAAGAGGTTCAAAAAGAGCACCCTAAATACGTATCAGCTCCAAATGTAAGTCAAGAATTAAACACAACAGACGTTACAATAGAAGGGAAATTTACGGTTCAAGAAGCGAAAGATTTAGCCAGCATTTTAAACGCTGGTGCACTTCCTGTGAAACTGACTGAAAAGTATTCGACATCAGTAGGCGCACAATTTGGACAGCAGGCTCTCCATGATACGGTGTTTGCCGGTATTGTCGGTATCGCAATTATTTTCTTATTTATGCTTTTCTATTACCGTCTGCCGGGATTTATCGCGGTGATTACGCTATCCGTTTATATCTACATTACACTCCAGGTCTTTGACTGGATGAATGCTGTACTTACGCTTCCGGGGATTGCCGCGCTCATTTTAGGGGTAGGGATGGCGGTTGACGCCAACATCATTACCTATGAGCGGATTAAAGAAGAGCTTAAGCTAGGCAAGTCAGTTCGCTCTGCCTTCCGTTCAGGAAACAGACGGTCATTTGCGACAATTTTTGACGCGAATATTACAACGATTATTGCCGCGGTTGTGCTCTTTATCTTTGGGACAAGCTCTGTTAAAGGGTTTGCGACAATGCTGATCCTATCGATTTTGACAAGCTTTATCACTGCCGTTTTCTTATCAAGATTTCTTCTCGCTCTCCTTGTGGAAAGCAGATGGCTTGATCGGAAAAAAGGCTGGTTTGGCGTTAATAAGAAGCATATTATGGATATTCAGGATACGGACGAAAATACAGAGCCGCATACGCCGTTCCAAAAATGGGATTTCACGAGCAAACGCAAATATTTCTTTATTTTCTCCAGTGCGGTCACGATTGCCGGGATTATTATCCTGCTTGTGTTCAAGCTGAATCTTGGCATTGACTTCGCAAGCGGTGCACGGATTGAAGTGCAAAGTGACCATAAGCTGACGACAGAGCAAGTTGAGAAGGATTTTGAATCTCTGGGTATGGACCCTGATACAGTTGTTCTGTCAGGCGAAAAGAGCAATGTCGGTGTTGCCCGTTTTGTTGGAGTGCCTGATAAAGAAACGATTGCCAAAGTAAAAACGTACTTTAAAGACAAATACGGGACAGAGCCGAATGTCAGCACAGTTTCACCGACAGTCGGCAAAGAGCTGGCAAGAAATGCGCTGTACGCAGTTGCTATAGCTTCTATTGGCATCATCATTTACGTTTCAATCCGATTCGAATACAAAATGGCGATTGCCGCAATCGCTTCACTGCTATATGACGCATTCTTTATCGTCACGTTCTTCAGTATTACAAGGCTGGAGGTAGATGTTACGTTCATTGCGGCCGTCTTGACGATTATCGGGTATTCGATTAACGATACAATTGTTACATTTGACAGGATTCGCGAGCATATGAAAAAGCGCAAGCCGAAAACATTTGCCGACCTGAACCATATTGTAAACCTAAGCCTGCAGCAAACCTTTACACGTTCAATCAACACGGTATTAACTGTTTTGATTGTTGTTGTGGCATTGCTGATCTTTGGAGCATCTTCTATTTCTAACTTCTCAATTGCTTTATTGATCGGGCTGTTAACAGGCGTTTATTCCTCTCTCTACATTGCCGCACAGATTTGGCTTGTATGGAAAGGAAAAGAATTGAAAAAAGATCCGGCACAATAAAAAAACAGGCTGTCCTCTGCGGGACAGCCTGTTTTTTGAAGTTTCATTGAACTTAAAACAGGCATTTGCTATAATGACATACGCTTACATTTAAACATATATATGGTGTTAAACGGATTTGTGACTGGTCTTCAGATATGTAGGAGGGTTTATATATGAGGGTTCGCGAATCAGAGCTGCCGGGCATAGGACAAAAAGTTGAAATGGTTACTAGAAACCGTGATAAAATTTCAATTATCATTCATCATGACGGACGGAGAGAGCTTTACTATTTTGACGAAAACGACCATGAAGAATGTGTTGCCTCCATGCAGCTTGATGACGCTGAAGCAAGGCAGATTTCTGCAATTCTTGGCGGAATGGCATATAAACCGAAAGCAATAGAACAGGTTGAGTCAGCCCTTGATGATTTCATGATAGAGTGGTGTAAAGCAGAAGCGGGAGCGCCTGCCATTCATCAGACGATTGGTGATTTGGATGTGGGGCAGGAATATCATGTGACGGTCATTGCAATGATTAAGAAGAATCAGGATAAACAACTAAATCCGAGCTCTGAAACAATCATTGATGAAGGCGATACACTTGTCATGTCCGGTGAGGGAAGCGGACTGAAGAGGCTGATCCGGGAAAAATTGACCGCAAACATGGCTTAACCTAGTGTTAAGCCATGTTTAAAACCAGTCTTGATAGGGAAAGTTACCTCAATAAAAAGTTTGGGGGAAAGAGAATGAATAAACAATGGACCATTATTTTCGCACTTATTTTTACCTTAATTGTCGCTATTTTTGCAGTCATTAATGTTCGATCCGTAGAAGTTGATTACCTGTTTGGCAGGTCAGAATGGCCGCTTATTCTTGTTATTTTAGGCTCGGTTTTAATGGGAGCGCTCATTGTATTTTCTGTCGGCATTTTTCAGGTGATGAAATTAAAGCGGGAAATCAAAACGCTGCGGAAAGAAAATAGAACTGCAATCCATAAACAAGAGGATACCCAGCTTGCTGATCAGACCGACACACAGGATGCTTCAGCCATGATTGAGAAAAAAGACTAGTTTTCGAATATTATTTGAAACCCTTCAGCCTGCTCTAGTATAATAGGGTGGTTGAGGGGTGAATTTATGTTAGCGTCAAAAATGCGATGGGAAATCCAGCGACCAGATCAGGATAAGGTCAAATCACTCACAGAACAATTGCATATAACACCTCTTGTTGCGTCCCTGCTTGTAAAAAGAGGCTTTGATACGGCAGAAAGCGCTAGGCTGTTTTTACATACAAAGGATGCCGATTTTTATGATCCTTTTGAAATGAAAGGCATGAAAGAAGCGGCAGATCGAATAAAACAGGCGATTTCACAACAAGAACAGATTATGATATATGGCGATTATGACGCCGATGGGGTTACCAGTACGTCAGTGATGCTTCACACGCTGCAAAAACTATCGGCTCAAGTTGATTTTTATATACCTGACCGTTTTAAAGAAGGATATGGACCTAATGAACAGGCGTTTCGTTCGATTAAAGAACGGGGCTTTTCCTTGATCATTACGGTTGATACAGGAATTGCCGCTGTGCATGAAGCGAAGGTGGCAAAAGAACTCGGACTGGATGTCATCATTACAGATCATCACGAACCGGGACCGGAGCTTCCGGATGTCCATGCGATCGTCCACCCGAAGCAGCCGGGCTGCTCTTACCCGTTTAAAGAGCTTGCAGGGGTCGGAGTCGCGTTTAAGCTGGCCCATGCTTTATTGGGTGAACTTCCGGATGAACTGCTTGACCTGGCGGCAATCGGCACCATTGCTGACCTTGTCCCGCTGCATGACGAAAACAGATTAATTGCAACACTAGGACTTGAAAGGCTTCGGCGGACAAACCGGCTCGGCTTAAAAGAACTGATTAAGCTGTCAGGCGGAGACATCGGAGAAGCGAACGAAGAAACTGTTGGATTTCAGCTCGCTCCAAGGCTGAATGCCGTCGGAAGAATCGAACAGGCGGACCCAGCTGTTCATTTGCTCATGTCAGAGGATTCGTTTGAAGCGGAAGAGCTTGCCGCAGAAATTGACCAGCTGAACAAAGAGCGCCAAAAAATGGTCAGTAAAATGACGGATGAAGCGATTGAAATGGTTGAACGGCAAGGGCTCGATCAAACTGCAATTGTCGTGGCAAAAGCCGGATGGAACCCGGGAGTCGTCGGGATTGTGGCCTCAAAGCTTGTGGACCGTTTCTATCGCCCTGCTATTGTGCTTGGCATTGATGAAGAAAAGGGGATCGCTAAAGGTTCGGCCCGAAGCATCAGGGGATTTAATTTATTTGAGAGCCTTTCTGAATGCAGAGATATTCTTCCTCATTTCGGCGGCCATCCAATGGCTGCGGGGATGACGCTCAAAGCCGAGGATGTGCCGAATTTGCGAAGCAGGCTGAATGAAATAGCGGACAATACGCTTACGGAAGAGGATTTTGTTCCTGTACAGGAAGTCGACCTTGTCTGCAGCGTCGAGGACATTACAGTTGAAAGCATCACAGAAATGAACATGCTTTCTCCTTTTGGCATGCTGAACCCGAAACCGCACGTTCTCGTAGAAAACGCAGTACTGGAAGATGTCCGCAAGATAGGGGCAAATAAAACTCATGTCAAAATGACGATCAAAAATGAGTCGTCTCAGCTTGATTGCGTCGGTTTTAATAAAGGTGAGCTCGAAGAAGGCATCGTACCGGGATCAAGAATTTCCATTGTCGGTGAGATGTCAATCAACGAATGGAACAATCGGAAAAAACCGCAGCTTATGATAAAGGATGCCGCTGTTTCTGAATGGCAGCTGTTTGATTTAAGGGGAAAACGGACGTGGGAAGATACAGTTTCCGCCCTTCCATCTGCTAAACGGGCCATTGTCTCTTTCAAAGAAGACTCAACAACACTTCTTCAAACTGAAGGCCTTCGTCAAGAAGTGCAGGTCATCAGCTCAGAAGATCAAGCAAAGGCGTTTGACCTCGATGGTGCATATATTGTATTGCTGGATCCGCCGCCTTCGTTGGACATGCTCGCACGTTTGCTGGAAGGAAAGGCGCCTGAGCGGATATATTTTATTTTTCTCAATCATGAGGACCACTTTTTATCGACTTTTCCCGCAAGAGACCACTTTAAATGGTATTATGCGTTCTTGCTGAAAAGAGGCGCTTTTGATGTGAAAAAACACGGTTCAGAGCTTGCAAAACATAAAGGCTGGTCCGTTGAAACAATCAATTTCATGACAAAGGTGTTTTTTGATCTCGGTTTTGTTAAAATAGAGAATGGTGTGCTGTCTGTTGTGAGCGGAGCAAAGAAACGTGACTTAACAGACTCACAAACATATCAGGCGAAACAGCAGCTGATGGAACTGGATCAAAAGCTGAATTATTCTTCTGCTGAAGAGCTGAAGGAATGGCTGAATAAGCTGATGAAACAAGATTCAGAGGCTTATGAAAGTACGAGGAGGACATAAAACAGATGGATTTAAAACAATACGTAACAATTGTACCGGATTACCCGAAAGAGGGCGTGCAATTTAAAGATATTACAACACTGATGGATAAAGGCGATGTATACCGCTATGCCACAGATCAAATTGTTGAATATGCGAAAGAAAAGCAAATCGATTTGGTCGTTGGCCCTGAAGCGCGCGGCTTTATTATCGGCTGTCCCGTTGCTTACGCGCTTGGCGTAGGTTTTGCGCCGGTCCGCAAAGAAGGCAAATTGCCTCGTGAAGTAATCAAAGTGGATTATGGTTTGGAATACGGAAAAGACGTATTAACGATCCACAAAGATGCGATTAAGCCTGGTCAGCGTGTGCTTATTACAGATGACCTGCTTGCGACAGGCGGCACAATTGAAGCGACAATCAAACTTGTTGAAGAACTTGGCGGCGTTGTTGCTGGTATCGCTTTCTTAATCGAGCTTTCTTATCTTGACGGCAGAGATAAGCTGGAAGATTATGACATCTTAACATTAATGAAATACTAAGGATAATCGCATAACGAAAAAAGCACTCCATGTCAGGGTGCTTTTTTCCTATTGTTTTGCATTTATTTTATATAATATTTGGCTATTTGAACTTCTGCTCTTTACATCTTTCGTTTTTTTCTTGATAATAAACTACAATACAGTTTACATTTTAAAAAAGGTGATTCCATGGCGAACGAACAAGTATTGACTGCCGAGCAAGTTATTGATAAAGCGCGCAGCTATCTATCTGATGAGCATATCGCATTTGTCGAAAAAGCATATCTGTACGCTGAAGATGCTCACCGCGAGCAATACCGCAAATCGGGCGAGCCATATATTATTCATCCGATTCAGGTTGCGGGGATTCTCGTCGATCTTGAAATGGACCCTTCCACAATTGCGGGCGGATTTTTGCATGATGTCGTGGAAGATACAGATGTGACGCTCGATGACCTGAAAGAAGCATTTTCCGAAGAAGTGGCAATGCTTGTAGACGGCGTAACAAAACTCGGCAAAATTAAATATAAATCTCAAGAGGAACAGCAGGCGGAAAATCATCGCAAAATGTTTGTCGCTATGGCTCAAGATATCAGGGTCATATTGATCAAGCTGGCGGATCGTCTTCACAATATGCGGACATTGAAACATCTGCCTCAAGAAAAACAGCGAAGAATCTCCAATGAAACACTGGAAATTTTTGCTCCTTTGGCGCATCGTCTCGGGATTTCAAAAATTAAATGGGAATTGGAAGATACGGCGCTCCGTTATTTGAATCCTCAGCAATATTACAGAATTGTCAACCTCATGAAGAAGAAACGCGCAGAACGTGAGCTTTATGTCGATGAGGTTGTCAATGAAGTGAAGAAACGTGTCGAAGAAGTGAATATCAAGGCTGACTTCTCGGGACGTCCGAAACATATTTACAGCATTTATCGAAAAATGGTGCTGCAAAATAAGCAATTTAATGAAATTTACGATTTGCTGGCTGTCCGTATTCTTGTGAATAGCATAAAGGACTGCTACGCGGTGCTCGGCATCATTCACACATGCTGGAAACCGATGCCCGGCAGATTCAAAGATTATATCGCAATGCCGAAGCCGAATATGTATCAATCGCTTCATACAACGGTTATCGGGCCTAAAGGCGATCCGCTGGAAGTGCAGATCCGCACCTTCGAAATGCATGAAATCGCTGAATACGGGGTTGCGGCTCACTGGGCTTATAAAGAAGGGAAAGCAGCCAATGAAGGCGCAACCTTTGAGAAAAAGCTTTCTTGGTTCCGTGAAATTTTAGAATTTCAAAATGAATCGACAGATGCAGAAGAATTTATGGAATCGCTCAAAATTGATTTGTTTTCTGACATGGTGTATGTCTTTACGCCAAAAGGAGATGTAATCGAGCTTCCGTCCGGTTCTGTTCCGATTGATTTTTCTTACCGGATTCACTCTGAAATCGGCAATAAAACAATCGGTGCCAAAGTGAACGGAAAAATGGTTACGCTTGACCATAAGCTTCGGACAGGTGATATCGTTGAAATTCTCACTTCTAAGCATTCCTATGGTCCGAGCCAGGATTGGGTGAAGCTTGCCCAAACATCCCAAGCGAAGCATAAGATCCGTCAATTCTTTAAGAAACAGCGACGTGAAGAAAATGTCGAAAAAGGCCGTGAACTGGTCGAAAAAGAAATAAAAAACCTGGATTTTGAATTGAAGGATGTCTTAACACCGGAGAATATTCAAAAGGTTGCTGACAAATTTAATTTCTCAAATGAAGAAGATATGTACGCAGCGGTCGGCTACAACGGCATTACAGCTCTCCAGGTGGCAAACCGCCTAACAGAAAAAGAGAGAAAACAGCGCGATCAGGAAGAACAGGAAAAGATCGTTCAGGAAGTCACTGGGGAACCTAAGCCATACCCTCAAGGAAGAAAACGGGAAGCTGGTGTTCGCGTCAAGGGCATCGACAACCTCCTTGTCCGTTTATCAAAATGCTGCAATCCTGTGCCGGGTGATGATATTGTCGGCTTTATCACAAAAGGCAGAGGGGTTTCGGTCCATCGCGAAGACTGTCCGAATGTCAAAACGAATGAAGCCCAAGAGCGGCTGATCCCGGTAGAGTGGGAACATGAGTCACAGGTTCAAAAGCGCAAGGAATACAATGTTGAGATAGAGATTCTTGGGTACGACCGTCGCGGATTGCTGAACGAGGTGCTTCAGGCAGTGAACGAAACAAAAACAAATATTTCATCTGTCTCTGGCAAATCGGATCGCAATAAAGTGGCAACCATTCATATGGCGATTTTTATTCAGAACATCAATCACTTGCACAAAGTCGTCGAGCGTATTAAACAGATTAGAGATATCTACTCTGTGCGCCGCGTCATGAACTAAAGGGGTTAGAAAATGAGATTAGTTGTTCAGCGAGTAACAGAAGCAAGCGTTACAGTGGACGAAGAGGTCGTCGGCCAAATTGGACAAGGCCTCATGGTGCTGGTCGGCATCACTCACGATGACACAGAAGAGGATGCAGCTTATTTAGCCGATAAAGTTGTCAATCTCCGTATTTTCGATGACAGTGAAGGAAAAATGAATCTGTCTCTTTTAGATATAGGAGGAGAAATTTTATCTGTCTCACAATTTACGCTTTATGGAGATACGAAAAAAGGGCGCCGGCCGAACTACATGAATGCGGCCAAACCTGATAAAGCTTTAGGCCTTTATGAAAAATGGAATGACCTGCTTCGTGAAAAAGGAATCAA
Organism: Bacillus sp. MD-5; assembly: GCF_002201875.1. Taxonomy (NCBI): domain Bacteria; kingdom Bacillati; phylum Bacillota; class Bacilli; order Caryophanales; family Bacillaceae; genus Bacillus; species Bacillus sp. MD-5. The sequence goes on along the minus strand of NZ_CP021911.1, from coordinate 2,559,346 downwards.
AGTAGAGACCGGAACGTTTGGAGCAATGATGGATGTTCAGCTTACAAATTCCGGACCGGTCACGCTTATAATGGATTCAAAATAAAAAAAGCTGCCAAGAGGCAGCTTTTTTTATTGGAAGTATTTCTCTAATCCGCTTTCGATCCCATCTGTTACTTTTTCTTGGTATGAATTGCTATGTACAATGGCTTCTTCCTGCGGATGGCTTACATATCCCAGCTCATACAGCATAGCGGGCTGTCTGTTTTCCCGGAGCACATAATAATCCCCGAATAATACGCCGCGGTCTGGAATGGAAGACCGCTTTACCACTTCAGAGTGTACATCTGATGCGAGTTCCTGATCTTTGGCAGGGCTGTAGTAGTAAGCAGTACTGCCTCTTGTGGAGGTATCCGCATAGCTGTCATAGTGAATGCTGATAAAGGCGTCAGCGTTGCGATAGTGAGACGTGGAGACCCGTGACTGCAGGCTGACAAAGGTATCATCCTGACGTGTCACATACACATCTGCCCCAGCCGATCTAAGTTTGCTGGCGAGCAGTTTTGCCGTTTTGATCGTCAGGTTTTTCTCGAATTTCCCCGAATACCCGATTGTTCCGCTGTCTTTTCCTCCGTGTCCCGGGTCAACAATAATCGTTTTATTGTTGAGAGAGCCGTTTCCAGACGGGGAATCAGAGACTGGCGGTTCACCTGCTTCTTCTGCGCTTTTAGATGTTTGGACTACCCAATTGGCTACATAAGCAGTCTGCCCGTTATCAAGCTTGATTTCATACCAGTTTCCCTTTGAACCGGTAATGGTGTATGAATCTCCTTTGGCAGCACGCTCAACGATCGAAGCTGATGTTGACGCATCGCTTCTTAGATTCGTTCCTCCGTACATAATATAGGCTTTTTTAGCGGGGGACGAACTGCCTGCATTTGCCGAATTCTCAGCTGGATCAGAATTAGTCAAAAGGTAATGGCTTGCAACCCAGCCTTTCAGCCCATTCACCTCAATGTGAGCCCAGCCATTTTTCTCGTTGAGAACCGTCAGTTTCGTTCCGCGATCAAGTTTTGTTATAATTGCCGCGTCATGTGAGGCGGAGGCTCTTACATTTAGTGAAGAAACACCGACTGTGCCCGTCGTTGACGCACCGGAATCCTCGGTTTGGTCACTCTCATTCGATGCTGAACTGCTGCCTCCTGACGTGACATATTCAGATGATACCCATCCGGTGGCATTTTGATAGGAAATCTTGATCCAGCCCGAATCTTTATCAATGACAGATGCTTGGCTGCCTTGCGGGAATTTGCCGATAACTTCGTATGAAGTACCCGGGCCGGTTCTCATCCGCAGATCGGGGTCTGTTGATGTCACAGTGTCACTGCTTCCTGAGGAGCTTGTGCTGGCCTGATCTTCCTTTGTAATAAGCCAGGAGACTACCCAGCCTTTTTCTCCGGAACCAAGCTGGATCTGCACCCAGTCTCCATCTTCCTTTAAAATGGGATAGCGTTCTCCCTTTTTTACTTCCGCTGTAATGCCGTAGCTAAGCCCCGGGCCGCTTCTGACATTCATTTCATCTGTTGCGATGACTGCTTCTCCTTGAGCGGCTGTAACGGATGAAAAAGTCGGGAAAAGCGCTCCAGTGAAAATAATACATACAATAAGGACAAAGTATTTCTTGCTCATTGTGTCCTCCTTTCAGATGATCATTAAAAAAGCATTCTTGTTTAATATCGTAAAGTCCTTTCTGATTTTTAAATAAAAATAAAATGATTTGTTTATACTAAGCGTAAATACAATCAAAAAGGTGTGCAAATCATGAAATATCATCCAAAAATGGGACGGGCATTTCAAGACGGTGAAGCAAATCTGCATTACAGCGATCACGCAGATCCCGATACGACTGGTTATCTAACGGAAACAGCATCTGAATTTGGTCTTATGTCCAAAGAAGCAGCGCTGAGGAAAAACAACCGGAATAAAGCTTGACAGAGAACCCCAATCCCATTATTATAATAGAAATTGAGTACATAGCAAATGATGAAAGATTTGAACCAATAATGGAGAAGAGTAGGTCAGATTGCATGGCTAGAGAGGAACCCGCCCCAGGCTGAAAGCGGATCCCATTGCGTCTTTCTCGAAACAACACTCCGGAGGTTTCCTGCTGAACGCGTGAATAACGCCATTAGGCAGCGAACGTGAACCTGCGTTAAAGGATCGAGCGGGAATATGAACATATTCCAACTAGGGTGGCACCACGGGTATAACTCTCGTCCCTACTATCATGTATAGTAGGGGCGGGAGTTTTTTTCATTTTCATCATGAACGACAATTGTATATTTTAAAAGGAATACATAAGGAGGTCTACTTATGGGATATAACATTCCAAGAGGAACACAGGATATTCTGCCTGGAGAATCAGATCGCTGGCAGTTTGTTGAACAAATTATGAGAGACACTTGCCGCACTTATCAATATAAAGAAATTCGCACACCGATTTTTGAGCATACAGAACTGTTTGCCAGAGGCGTCGGAGAATCAACAGATATCGTACAAAAAGAAATGTATACCTTCGAGGACCGCAAAGGCAGAAGCCTGACGCTTCGTCCGGAGGGAACAGCTGCTGCGGTTCGCGCTTTTAACGAAAACAAGCTGTTCGCAAATCCTGTACAGCCGACAAAGCTTTATTATGTAGGGCCGATGTTCCGTTATGAACGTCCTCAGACGGGCCGTTACCGCCAGTTTTATCAGTTTGGAATTGAAGCGATTGGCTCGAAAGACCCAGCAATAGACGCTGAAGTGATGGCGCTTGCGATGAGTATTTATGAAAAAGCAGGTTTAGAAAACGTTAAGCTTGTCATAAACAGCCTCGGCGATCAAGCTAGCCGCAAAAGCTACAGAGAAGCGCTCGTGAAACACTTCGAGCCTCGCATCGAAGAATTTTGTTCAGACTGCCAGTCACGGCTGCACACAAATCCGCTTAGAATTTTGGACTGCAAAAAAGACCGTGATCATGAGCTGATGAAATCGGCACCTTCGATTTTGACATATTTAAATGAAGAATCAGCCGCTTATTTTGAGAAAGTGAAACAATACTTAAACGATCTTGGCATTTTGTATGAAATTGATCCGAACCTTGTGAGGGGGCTGGATTATTACAACCACACCGCATTTGAAATTATGAGCAATGCGGAGGGCTTCGGCGCGATTACGACACTTGCCGGCGGCGGACGCTACGACGGACTTGTCGAACAGATCGGAGGGCCTGAAGCACCGGGCATCGGATTTGCGATGAGCATCGAACGCCTGCTTGCCGCAATTGATGCTGAAAAAAGAGAGCTGCCTGTTGATAAGGGAATCGACTGTTATATCGTCACACTCGGCGAAAAAGCAAAGGATTATTCTGTTTCATTGGTGTACAAACTGAGAGAAGCAGGCATTTCCAGTGAAATCGATTATGAAAATAAGAAAATGAAAGGCCAGTTTAAAACAGCTGACCGCTTGAATGCGAGATTTATTGCGATTTTGGGTGAAGATGAGCTGGCCCAAAACAAAATCAATGTAAAGGATGCACAGACGGGCGAACAGATTGAAGTGGCACTTGATGAATTTATACATGTAATGAAGGCAAACCAAAAGGGATAAGGAGTGGAACACATTGTTTGGTAGAACATATTATTGCGGTGAAATAACTGAACAAGCAATCGGTGAATCTGTAACGCTGAAAGGCTGGGTCCAAAAAAGACGGGACCTCGGCGGATTGATTTTTATTGACTTGCGTGACCGTACGGGAATTGTTCAAGTCGTTTTTAACCCTGATGTGTCAAAAGAAGCGCTTGCTATTGCGGAAGGTATCAGAAATGAATACGTGCTTGATATTCAAGGAAAAGTGGTGGCGCGTGAAGAGGGAACAGTTAATCCGAATTTGAAAACAGGCGCGATCGAAATTCATGCTGATGGAGTGAACGTATTAAATGCTGCAAAGACACCTCCATTTGCGATTTCTGATCAAGCAGAAGAGGTATCAGAGGACGTTCGTTTAAAACACCGTTACTTAGATTTACGCAGACCGGCTATGTTCCAGACGATGCAGCTGCGCCATAACGTGACGAAAGCTGTTCGCAGCTTTTTAGATGAAAACGGGTTTCTTGATATTGAAACGCCGATTTTAACAGGAAGCACGCCTGAAGGCGCACGTGACTACTTGGTGCCAAGCCGTGTGCACGAAGGTGAGTTCTACGCGCTTCCGCAGTCTCCGCAGCTATTTAAACAGCTTCTGATGGTATCAGGCATTGAACGATATTATCAAATTGCCCGCTGTTTCCGCGATGAAGACTTGCGTGCGGACCGCCAGCCTGAGTTTACGCAAATTGATATTGAAATGTCCTTTATGAGCCAGGAAGACATTATGTCATTGGCTGAGGAGATGATGGCAAAGGTTATGCGTGAAACAAAAGGTGTGGAACTTAAGCTTCCTCTCCCTCGAATGACGTATGACGAAGCAATGAACAAGTACGGTTCTGATAAACCGGATACGCGTTTTAACATGCTATTGACGGATGTGTCTGACATTGTAAAGGATACGGAATTTAAAGTGTTCTCATCAGCTGTAGCAAACGGCGGCGTGGTCAAAGCCATCAACGTAAAAGACGGTGCCGGCGACTACTCACGAAAAGACATCGACGCTCTTGGCGCTTTTGCTGCAAACTACGGGGCAAAAGGGCTTGCCTGGGTGAAAGTTGAGGCAGACGGAGTGAAAGGCCCGATCGCTAAATTCTTTGATGAAGAAAAGCAGTCTAAGCTGATTGAAGCACTTGATGCTGCTGAAGGTGATTTGCTGCTGTTCGGAGCGGATCAATTCGAAGTTGTAGCCGCATCACTCGGCGCCCTGCGCTTAAAGCTTGGGAAAGAACGCGGACTGATTGATGAAAAATTGTTCAATTTCTTATGGGTCATCGACTGGCCGCTATTAGAGCATGATCCGGAAGAAGGCCGTTTTTACGCAGCGCACCATCCGTTCACAATGCCTGTCCGCGAAGACCTTGAGCTGATTGAAACAGCGCCTGAAGACATGAAAGCACAAGCCTATGACCTCGTTTTAAACGGCTATGAGCTTGGCGGCGGTTCAATCCGTATTTTCGAAAAGGATATTCAGGAAAAAATGTTTGCGCTTCTCGGCTTCTCACCAGAAGAAGCGGCTGAACAGTTCGGATTCCTGCTGGAAGCATTTGAATACGGCGCTCCTCCGCACGGCGGAATCGCACTCGGCTTAGACCGTCTCGTTATGCTTCTAGCTGGACGTACGAACCTGAGAGATACGATTGCATTTCCGAAAACGGCAAGCGCAAGCTGCTTGATGACAGAAGCGCCAGGCGAAGTAAGCGATGCTCAGCTTGATGAGCTTCATCTTTCTATCAAGAAAAAAGTTAAGAACTGAATGTGCAGTTCGATTCTTGAAAATCAAAATCGTCTGTGATATGATTTTGACAAGTTAAATAAAGTCCTGATGTGTTAGTTGTACACCTAGTTTTGACCGAACATTTTTTTGATTTGGGAGCCCGCATTTTTAAATGGCGTACATGCCTCTTTTCATTCGGTAAAGAGGACTTACAAGATTTAAAAGAGGGCACCCACCTGCTGAGAGCGGGTTCAAAACAAAGGAAAGCTGCAACGGCACTATTGGGACTTTATTTTTTGTGCGCAGAAAAACGGCTGCCCATGGATCAGCCATTTTATAGATGAAACCAGAATACGAATGTGGAGTGAGGTTCTTGTTACACCAGTTTTCACGCAATGAATTAGCTATCGGAAAAGAAGGCCTTGAAACGCTGAAAAACAGCACGGTTGCTGTACTTGGGGTTGGCGGAGTCGGATCGTTCGCGGCGGAAGCTCTCGCGCGGTCAGGCGTCGGCCGCATTCTGCTTGTTGACAAAGATGATGTGGACATTACAAATGTAAACCGTCAGCTTCACGCGCTGCTTTCAACTGTCGGACAGCCGAAAGTTGATTTAATGAAGGAGCGGATCGCTGACATTAATCCGGAGTGCGAAGTGATCGCGTTAAAAATGTTCTATACGGAAGAAACGTACGAGCAATTTTTTGACTATAATCTCGACTATGTCATTGACGCGTCAGACACGATTCATTATAAAATCCATTTAATGAAAGAATGTCTGAAACGGGATATTCCGCTCATTTCCAGCATGGGTGCCGCGAACAAAACGGACCCGACACGCTTCCAAATCGCAGATATTTCAAAAACGCACACTGATCCAATTGCGAAGGTCGTCCGTACGAGATTACGCAAAGAGGGCATCAAAAAAGGCGTTCAAGTGATTTTTTCTGATGAAAGCCCGATTGTCATTCGGGAAGATGTCAGAAAAGAAGTGGGAAATGACGAAGCGAAAATCCGTAAAGCGAAAATGCCGCCATCCTCTAATGCGTTTGTGCCGTCAGTCGCAGGCTTGATTATGGGTGGACATGTTGTCATGGATCTTTTGAAAGACATTGAAATCAAACGCGTAAAGGATAAATAACGCATAAAAACAGCCTTGAAGAGCAAGGCTGTTTTTGTTTTATTTTCTTTTCATTAATTTGTCGTACACCTGCTTTAAGGCGGATTCGAACTTTCCTGTCTGTTTCGGCTTGTAGTATTGCTTATTCTTTAAAGGATCAGGGAGATATTGCTGTTCGACCCATCCATTGTCGTAATTGTGCGGGTATTTATAGTCGATTCCTCTTCCTAATTCCTGAGCTCCTTTATAATGCGCGTCCTTTAAATGCTTCGGTACATCACCGATTTTTCCGGCTCTGATATCAGCCAGAGCCTCATCAATTGCCAGAATGGCTGAGTTTGATTTCGGTGAGAGGCAAAGCTCAATGACTGCGTTGGCCAGCGGGATTCGCGCTTCGGGAAAACCGACTCGCTCAGCGGTCTGAATAGCGTGCAGCACTCTCGGACCGGCTTGCGGGCTTGCTAAGCCGATATCTTCATAGGCGATGACGAGCAGGCGTCTTGCGATGCTCTCCAGATCACCGGCTTCAATTAATCTTGCCAAATAGTGAAGAGCAGCGTTGGCATCAGAGCCGCGGATCGATTTTTGAAAAGCGGACAGCACATCATAATGCGCGTCACCATCTTTATCGTGAGAAAAGCTCTTTTTCTGCAGACATTCTTCCGCAGTGTCTAATGTAATATGAATCACACCGTCTGCTGACTCCTTCGTTGACAACACGGCCAGCTCAAGTGCATTTAAAGCGGAGCGGACATCTCCTCCGCATCCGTGAGCAAAATGCTCCATCGCCTGATCATCAATGGATACAGAATATGTGCCAAGGCCTCGATGTTCATCATGAAGGGCCCTTTCCAGCGCTTGTTTGATCAGTTCAGGTGTTAACGGCTCAAGCTCAAAAATCTGGGTCCGGCTTCTGATCGCCGGATTAATGGCATGATACGGGTTAGCCGTAGTTGCTCCGATCAAAATGATCATCCCATTTTCTAAATAGGGCAATAGAAAATCTTGTTTTCCTTTATCCAGCCTGTGGACTTCATCCAGAATCAAAATCACTTGGCCGGACATTTTGGCTTCTTGGGCGACGATTTCCATATCTTTTTTATTGTTAATGACAGCATTCAGCTTTCGAAAAGCAATACTTGTTGAACCGGCGATTGCTGTGGCGATTGATGTTTTTCCAATTCCGGGCGGCCCGTACAAAATCATGGATGACAAATGTTTTGCCTGGACCATTCTGCCGATAATTTTATCTTCGGCCACCAGATGCTGCTGGCCGATAATATCCTCTATTTTTGTCGGACGCATCCGATATGCCAATGGCTTCATTTATCATCTCTCCTTACTTAATTACAGGGTAACGGAAAACCGTACATTAGAAAAGGGGAAAGGCCCGTTTCCTTTTGCCTCAATGAAAATTCGCTGAAGGTATGTTATAATAACAGTTGGTCTATTAGATAATAAACGGACGAAACATATAGAAATTACCATTATAAATGTGGAAAATCATGAAATAACAGAGGTGTTCATGTTGAAAATATCAACTAAGGGAAGATACGGGCTCACCATTATGATCGAGCTTGCAAAAAAGCATGGTGAAGGCCCGACTTCATTGAAAAGCATCGCACAGACGAATAATTTGTCCGAGCATTATTTGGAGCAGCTGGTATCGCCGCTCCGTAATGCCGGTTTAGTGAAAAGCATCAGAGGCGCATATGGCGGATATGTATTAGGCAGTGAACCGGATGCCATTACGGCGGGAGATATTATCCGTGTGCTAGAGGGGCCGATCAGCCCTGTTGAAGTGCTGGAAGATGAGGAGCCTGCCAAGCGTGAACTTTGGATTCGCATCCGAGACGCTGTAAAAGAGGTTTTAGACAGTACAACATTAGAGGATCTTGCCAGCTATACAGACGGAGAGCAAGAAGCTTATATGTTCTATATTTAGATCAGAGGTGTAAACATTATGGAACGGATTTATTTAGATCATGCCGCAACATCTCCGATGGATGAACGCGTGCTGGAAAAAATGATACCGCATTTCTCAGGCAGTTTCGGTAATCCATCCAGTATTCACTCATTTGGCAGAGAATCTCGAAAATGGGTGGATGAAGCAAGAGCGCAGATCGCAGCAGAAATCGGAGCGGCAGAGCAGGAGATCATTTTTACAAGCGGGGGCACGGAAGCTGATAACTTGGCGATTATGGGAACCGCGCTTGCACGTAAAGATCTGGGCAGACATATCATCACGACAAAAATTGAACATCATGCTGTGCTTCACACATGTGAAAAACTTGAGAAAGACGGATTTGACATAACGTGTCTGGACGTTGACCAAAATGGAAGAGTCAGTGCAAAACAGGTGAAAGAAGCACTGCGTGATGATACAATCCTTGTGACAGTGATGTATGGAAATAATGAAGTCGGAACAGTGCAGCCGATCGATGAAATCGGTGAGCTGCTGAAGGAACACAAAGCGTATTTTCATACCGATGCTGTTCAGGCATTCGGGTTGCTGCCAATTGACGTGAAAAACAGCCATATTGACCTTCTGTCTGTTTCCGGGCACAAGCTCAACGGGCCAAAAGGGACAGGCTTTTTATATGCGAGTAAAGATGTGAAGCTTTCACCGCTATTATTCGGAGGAGAGCAAGAAAGAAAACGCCGTGCCGGAACAGAAAATGTTCCGGGCATTGTCGGGCTGAAAGAAGCGATTAAGCTGTCAAGTGAAGAACGGGACGAAAAAAACGAGAAGTATCAATCGTTTAAAGCAATCTTTGCCGACACGCTTAAAGATGCAGGTGTGGCATTCGAGATCAACGGGGACAAAGAGCATAGTCTGCCGCATGTTTTGAATCTTTATTTCCCCGGTGTGTCAGTGGAAGCGCTGCTGGTCAATCTTGATATGGCGGGTGTCGCTGTCTCAAGCGGTTCAGCGTGCACGGCCGGTTCAGTCCTGCCGTCACATGTTCTGACTGCTATGTTCGGGGAAGAGAGTGACAGGCTGACGTCCTCTATTCGAATCAGCTTCGGTCTCGGCAATACGGCTGAGCAAGTGAAAACTGCTGCCAAACATGTGGCCGACGTTGTCAAACGACTGACACAATAAGGTGGCTTAGTTATTGGAGTGAATGAAATGGAAAAACGGCCGGAGGATACAAGAGTCGTCGTCGGCATGTCCGGCGGAGTAGACTCATCTGTGGCGGCCCTGCTGTTAAAAGAACAGGGCTATGATGTAATCGGAATCTTTATGAAAAACTGGGATGACACGGACGAAAACGGTTTTTGCACGGCGACAGAGGATTATGAAGATGTGATCCGCGTCTGCAACCAAATCGGAATCCCGTATTATGCCGTAAACTTTGAAAAGCAATATTATGAGAAGGTATTCCAATACTTCCTTGATGAATATAAAGCAGGCAGAACACCAAACCCGGATGTACTGTGCAACAAAGAAATTAAATTCAAGGCCTTTTTGGAGCATGCATTGTCACTTGGCGCTGACTATTTAGCGACTGGCCACTATGCAAGAGTAGACAGAAGCGGTGGAAAAGTCAGAATGCTGCGCGGCATTGATGAAAACAAGGATCAAACGTACTTTTTGAATCAGCTGACAGAAGATACGCTGAGCAAAGTCATGTTCCCGATCGGCGAACTTCAAAAAAGCCGTGTGCGTGAAATCGCCAAAGAAGCAGAACTTGCAACGGCGACGAAAAAAGACAGTACAGGCATCTGCTTTATCGGCGAACGTAACTTTAAAACGTTTCTCAGCCAATATCTCCCTGCACAGCCGGGCGATATGATGACGATGGACGGCGAAGTTAAAGGCCGCCACGACGGGTTGATGTACTACACGATCGGACAGCGTCACGGCCTTGGCATCGGCGGAAGCGGCGAGCCGTGGTTTGCGGTAGGGAAAGATCTTGAAAAGAACATCCTCTACGTAGATCAAGGGTTCCATAACCCGCTTTTATATTCCGACAAAATCACAGCAACAAATATCAGCTGGGTACGTTCGGATATCATGAAGGGCGAAGAAATTTCCTGCACGGCTAAATTCCGTTACCGTCAAGAAGATCATAAAGTGACGGTGCGCATGACTGGCGAAGGTGAAGCGGAAGTCATCTTTGATGAACAAGTCAGAGCTGTAACGCCGGGACAAGCCGTTGTCTTCTATGACGGTGAAGAATGCCTTGGCGGCGGGACAATTGATGATGTGTACAAAGACGGAACAAAATTGTGGTACGTATAAAAGATGAAAAACCTCAACACTGAGTTGGGGTTTTTTAGTGAAAGGAAGATGATCGGTGGATTATAATCAACTCGGTATAGAGGCGATGCAGGAAGGCGATTACGAGAAAGCGGCAGAGGCATTTACAAAAGCGATTGAAGAAAATAAAGAAGACGCGATTCCGTATATCAATTTTGCCAACCTGCTTTCATCCGTAAACGAGCTGGAACGTGCGCTTGCGTTTTATGATAAAGCGCTTGAATTAGACAATAGCGCAGCCACTGCTTATTATGGAGCAGGAAATGTCTATGTTGTAAAAGAAATGTACAAAGAAGCGAAAGACATGTTTGAAAAAGCGCTTCGTGCGGGGATGGAAAACGGCGACCTGTTTTACATGCTCGGAACGGTTCTTGTCAAGCTCGAACAGCCTAAGCTTGCACTGCCATATTTACAAAGAGCGGTTGAGCTGAATGAAAACGATACGGAAGCACGCTTTCAATTCGGGATGTGCTTAGCCAATGAGGGCATGCTGGACGAAGCGCTCAGCCAGTTCTCAGCTGTAACAGAGCAAGATCCCGGGCATGCAGATGCATTTTATAATGCCGGTGTCGCTTATGCTTATAAAGAAAACCGAGAAAAAGCGCTGGAAATGCTGGACAAGGCGATCGATATCCAGCCAGATCATATGCTTGCGCTTCATGCTAAAAAACTGATCGACCCATCATAACAGGCACAGGAGGAGGGACAGCTCGTGCAGCAGCATCCGGATCAGCTTAAACTGGAGGAAGAGCCCTATTTAAAAGGGACAGTTAACACAGTCATCTATCATAATGACACCAATTTATATACGGTTCTGAAAGTGAAAGTCACAGAGACCTCCGAAGCCATAGAAGATAAAGCCGTATCCGTGACGGGCTACTTCCCTGCGCTTCAAGAAGAAGAGACCTACACGTTTTACGGAAAGATCGTAACACACCCGAAATTCGGGCTCCAATTTCAAGCGGAGCATTTCAAAAAAGAGATACCGACGACTAAGGAAGGCATTATACAATATTTATCGAGTGATTTATTCGAGGGAATCGGCAAAAAAACAGCTGAAGAAATTGTGAAAAAGCTGGGCGACAGCGCCATTAACAAAATATTGGCTGACGCTTCAGTGCTTTATGATGTTCCGAGGCTCTCAAAAAAGAAAGCAGACACGCTGGCCGGTGCCTTGCAGCGGCATCAGGGGCTGGAGCAAATCATGATTTCCCTGAACCAGTTTGGCTTTGGCCCGCAGCTGTCCATGAAAATCTATCAAGCCTATGAATCCGAGACGCTTGAAAAAATTCAAGAAAATCCTTATCAGCTTGTGAAGGACGTAGAAGGCATCGGGTTTGGGAAAGCGGATGAGCTGGGCGGCAGAATGGGTCTTTCGGGTAACCATCCTGAGCGGGTAAAAGCTGCGATTCTGTACACGCTTGAAACGACTTGTCTGTCAGAGGGGCACACGTACATAGAAACGGAGCAGCTGATCATCGACACCCAATCACTGTTAAACCAGTCAGCAAAGGAAGATCAGCGCATCACAGAAATGGATGCCGCTAACGCGATTATTGCTCTTGGAGAAAATAAAGACATTGTCATAGAAGATGGACGCTGTTATTTCCCATCGCTGTTTTACGCTGAACAAAATGTTGCTAAGCGAGTGAAACATATCGCAAGCCAAACTGAATATGATGACCAGTTTCCCGAATCAGAGTTTTTGCTCGCTTTGGGGGAATTGGAAGAACGGATGAACGTTCAGTATGCCCCCAGCCAGAAAGAAGCGATTCAAAAAGCTCTTTCCTCGCCGATGCTTCTTTTAACAGGCGGCCCAGGAACAGGGAAAACGACGGTTATCAGAGGGATTGTCGAGCTCTACGGAGAGCTTCACGGTGTGTCACTAGACCCGTCAGCTTATAAAAAGGATGAAGCTTTTCCGATTGTTTTGGCCGCTCCGACAGGGAGAGCAGCAAAACGAATGAGTGAATCAACGGGACTTCCTGCAGTCACGATACACAGGCTGCTTGGCTGGAACGGCGCTGAAGGCTTTTCCCATACAGAGGATGAGCCGATTGAAGGGAAGCTGTTAATAATCGATGAAGCCAGCATGCTTGATATATGGCTGGCGAACCATCTATTCAAGGCGATCCCTGATCATATCCAAATCATCATTGTCGGAGACGAAGACCAGTTGCCTTCTGTAGGTCCGGGCCAAGTGCTGAGAGACCTACTGGCATCCCAGGTGATTCCCACGGTGAGACTGACAGACATCTACCGCCAGGCTGAGGGGTCATCAATCGTCGAGCTTGCCCACCAGATGAAAAATGGATTGCTGCCGAACAATTTGACTGCCCCCACAAAGGACCGATCCTTTATTCGCTGCGGAGGCTCGCAAATTAAAGAAGTTGTTGAAAAGGTTGTCGCCAATGCATTGAAAAAAGGCTATACGGCAAAGGACATTCAGGTCCTCGCTCCGATGTACAGAGGAAAAGCCGGCATCAATGAGTTGAATGTGATGCTGCAGGATATTTTAAATCCTCCGAAAGAAAAACGGAGAGAATTGAAGTTCGGGGATGTTGTCTACAGAACCGGAGATAAAATTTTGCAGCTTGTCAATCAGCCGGAAAACAATGTATTCAACGGAGATATTGGCGAAATTACGTCGATATTTTATGCAAAGGAAAATACAGAAAAAGAAGACATGGCCGTCGTTTCTTTTGATGGCAATGAAATGACGTTTACGAAAAAAGATTTTAATCAATTTACCCATGCGTATTGCTGTTCTATTCATAAATCGCAGGGAAGTGAATTTCCGATTGTGGTTTTGCCTGTTGTGAAAGGCTACTATAGAATGCTCAGAAGAAACCTTCTTTATACCGCGATTACAAGAGCGAAGAAATTTCTCATTTTATGTGGGGAAGAGGAGGCGCTGGAGTGGGGCGTGAAAAATAATGATGCAACTGTCAGACAGACCTCCTTAAAAAACAGGCTGTCCGTACAGGTTGAGGAAATGGATGCCGAGCTTGAGGCTCTCCAAAAAGAGCTCCCATTCAGCGTACACGACGCCAACATTGGCATGGAAGGCATTACACCATTTGATTTTATGAAAGAAGAACAGCTGTAAACATGCTCCCGTGTAAGCGGGAGTTTTTTCATTTGCAGTGGAATTGATTTCATCGTATGAGTCTAAGGCGCAAAGCAAAACCTAAGCCTGTTCAACAAAAGGTGGTTGATCACACTTTGAGAACATGCCATGAAGTAGAAGGATTCCCAGTATACTCAGAACGAACTTCTTGTTATCTCGGGGCAATTTCTGATATTTGTTTTTCTCTGCAGGGAGATTGTCTCGGGTTTATTCTTGCACAAAAACGGTTTTTGCATCATCATCATGCGCTATTACGGGCGTGTGATATCTCTTCCGTTCTTGATGACCGCATATTGGCTTCGGTCAGTTCAGAGCAGCTTCTGCCTCTTCCGAAATCATGCTTCACATACGAGCAGATGAAAATGAAGCTTGTGAAATCGCAAGAGGGGGATATATTGGGGATGCTGGAAGATGTATACTTTTGTTTGGACAGGGGCATAATCGTAGCATATGAACTCTCGGACGGTTTCTTTTCTGACCTGGCGGGAAGCAAGCGCCAGATCCAAAGAGCGGATTCGCTTGTCGAGGTGCGGAAAGACGAGATCGTTCTGAACGGATAGAGGTGTGAGATATGCTTATATGCCCGAATTGCAAAAGTAAGGATATCGGGAAAATCGGCGTGAACCAATATTATTGCTGGGGCTGTTTTATTGAGCTGACTGTGGCGAAAGGGAAGATTGCAACTCATCAGGTGGAAGAAGACGGAACGTTAAGCAGCTTGGATGATTTGTTTTCTGAGGATGAACGCAGCATCAATTTTTAATCATGAAAGGAGATGCGCAGGATGAATCGGACGATGACTTCTCTTTTGGCAATGGGAGCCGGAGCTCTCGTGTACCGAATGGCGACTCAATCTGACATGCTGAATAATCGAAGCATGAAGCGGATGAGAAGAAGAATGATGAAAATGTTTTAATGCAAAAAGGATACTCTCTAAAGAGTATCCTTTTCTATATTTGCCGTGCCTCAAGGCGCCTTGCTGCGATTGAAAGGAAGTAATTGACTGCCACATACATAAGGTGCCGTAAGTAAAAAGATCGAAAAAAATAATCGCCGTCTGATCAGTTCGGGCAACAATCACAACAGCAAGCGATGTATCTAATGGGCGGAACCATGCAGCGAAGCGCTTGCGGCATGAAAAGAACAAAGTCAGTGTAGCTCAGCCCGGTGGAGCACGACGCTTCTATCAGCCACTTCGGGTAATTTCAAATAGCATAGCGGATTTAAAAACACACTAAACGATCTGAAAAAATGTCCACGACTTAGGACTGGCTGAAAACATAAAAGAATAATTCTGTGTAAACCTCAAAAGATATAGGTGAGGTGAAAGCAGATGCTTCAAAAACCGGTGCAGCTTTTGTTATGGGTGGCCATTTGTTTGCTGGTTCTG
Organism: Bacillus sp. MD-5; assembly: GCF_002201875.1. Classification (NCBI taxonomy): domain Bacteria; kingdom Bacillati; phylum Bacillota; class Bacilli; order Caryophanales; family Bacillaceae; genus Bacillus; species Bacillus sp. MD-5. The sequence goes on along the minus strand of NZ_CP021911.1, from coordinate 2,544,062 downwards.
TTAACAGTCTACGTCTTTTTTATGCTTGATATGTTATGGACACCCTTTTGGTACGTCATAAAAACGATCTTTATTCCCTTGATTATTTCCATTTTTATATCTTATTTATTGCTTCCGGTCACGGAATGGCTGCATGGCAAAGGATTGCCTAGGACTTTGAGCATCTTGGTTATTTATGTTCTTTTTTTTGGCGGGATTGGCTGGGCGCTGTATAAGGGGGTGCCTGTTCTCATCGTGCAGCTGACGGAGTTGTCAGAAAATATACCGATGTTTGCCGAAACGTATAACGGGCTCCTTCTTCATGTGCATAATCATACAGATGATTGGCCTGATGGTATGCATCACCGTATAGATAAAATGATCAGCCAGACGGAGGCGTTTTTTGCTGGAACGATCGAGGGTGCGATCAGCGGAATCCGAAACGTGCTTGATTATTTCTTAATTGCGGCAACGATCCCTTTTCTTGTGTTTTATATGGTAAAGGACATTGAGTTAATGAAAAAGACGGTATGGTACCTGACTCCGAAGTCGTGGAGAAAGCGAGGCAGCGCCTTTTTGCGCGATGTGGATGACTCTCTTGGAGATTACATCCGCGGGCAGCTTTTGGTCTGCTTGATTCTCGGCGTGATTGCCGGCTTTACGTTCTGGGTATTTGGGCTTCCGTATCCGCTGATACTCGGCCTTATCTCTGGGATCACGAATGTCATTCCGTATTTTGGCCCTTTCATTGGAGCTGTTCCTGCATTGTTAATTGCGATGACGATCTCAGTGAAGGCGGTTCTTGTTGTGGTGATTACGGTGTTTATTCTGCAGTTTATGGAAGGCAATATCCTTAGTCCGTTCATTGTCGGCAGAAGCCTTAAAATGCATCCGGTCGTAATCATGCTTGCGCTCCTCGCCGGAGGGGAGCTTGCGGGAATCGTCGGGATGATTCTGGCTGTTCCTGCGACGGCTGTTTTAAAAGTGATGATGATCCATTTTTTGCGGATGAGGACAGAGCATTGACATTGGCGTGCCGCTTGTCTATAATTTCTCGTAGAATACATACGAATCTCGAGTGACGGATCTGAGTACGCCGAAGCCCTGTTAAAGAGAGAAGCTCCATAAGCTGAAAGGAGCTTTAGCAGAAGATCGGAGGAAGCTAATCCTGAGTGCAGTTAATCACTGCCGCACATCCTGCGTTACAGGGTTTAAGGTGACGGGCGAATGAAGCCCGTAATCAGGGTGGTACCGCGAGACAGCTCTCGTCCCTGTGTAAACGTTGGTTTGCATAGGGGGAGGGCTTTTTTGCTGTCACTGAAGAGAATTTCGATTTTTATAGAGGAGGAAATACAATGAAACACTTAACTTCTGCGGAAGTGCGTCAAATGTTTTTGGATTTCTTTAAAGAAAAAGGGCATGCGGTAGAGCCAAGCGCGTCATTAGTGCCTCATGAGGATCCTTCACTGCTCTGGATCAACAGCGGTGTTGCGACGCTGAAAAAATATTTTGACGGCCGTGTCGTGCCGGAAAATCCAAGAATCGTAAACGCTCAAAAAGCGATCAGAACAAACGATATAGAAAACGTAGGTAAAACTGCGCGCCATCATACTTTCTTTGAAATGCTCGGAAACTTTTCCATCGGCGATTATTTCAAAGAAGAAGCCATTACATGGGCTTGGGAGTTTTTAACGAGCGATAAGTGGATCGGCTTCGACAAAGAGCTTCTTTCTGTTACGGTTCATCCTGAGGATGAAGAAGCGTATGAGTTTTGGGCGAAAAAAATCGGTATTCCTGAAGAAAGAATCATCCGTCTGGAAGGGAACTTCTGGGATATCGGTGAAGGGCCGAGCGGACCGAACACGGAGATTTTCTACGACCGCGGTGAAGCATATGGTAATGATCCAGAAGATCCGGAGCTTTACCCAGGCGGAGAAAACGACCGTTACTTAGAAGTATGGAACCTTGTGTTCTCAGAGTTCAACCATAACCCTGACGGCACGTACACACCGCTTCCGAAGAAGAACATTGATACAGGCATGGGACTTGAAAGAATGGTATCTGTCATCCAGAATGTTCCGACAAACTTTGATACCGATTTGTTTGTTCCGATCATAAAAGCAACAGAATCGATTTCTGGTGAAACATACGGCAAAGACAATGTGAAGGACACTGCGTTTAAAGTGATTGCCGACCATATCAGAACAGTTGCCTTTGCTGTCAGTGACGGGGCGCTGCCGTCAAATGAAGGCCGCGGCTATGTATTAAGACGCTTATTGCGCCGTGCCGTCCGTTATGCCAAAACGATCAACATCCACCGTCCGTTCATGTTTGATTTAGTGCCGGTTGTCGCAGAAATCATGGCTGATTTCTATCCTGAAGTAAAAGAAAAAGCGGATTTCATCGCAAAAGTCATTAAAACCGAGGAAGAACGATTCCATGAGACCCTTAATGAAGGGCTTGCGATCCTGTCAGAAATGATCAAAAAAGAAAAAGACAAGGGCAGCAGCGTCATCTCAGGTGCTGATGTGTTTAAACTGTATGATACGTATGGATTCCCGGTTGAACTGACTGAAGAATACGCAGAAGACGAGAACATGACGGTTGACCATGAAGGCTTTGAGGAAGAAATGAACCAGCAGCGTGAACGGGCAAGAAACGCCCGCCAGGATGTCGGCAGCATGCAGGTGCAGGGCGGCGCATTGCGCGACGTGACCGACGAAAGCACATTTGTCGGCTATTCTCAAACCAAAGCTGATGCCAATGTCATTGTGCTTCTTCAGGACGGCCAATTAATCGAAGAGGCTCATGAAGGCGAAAGCATTCAATTCATTCTTGATGAAACACCGTTCTATGCAGAAAGCGGAGGTCAAATCGGCGACAAGGGCTATCTCCGCAGCGAGCAGGCAGTTGTGAGAATTAAAGATGTCCAAAAAGCGCCGAACGGCCAGCATGTGCATGAAGGTGTTGTGGAGAGCGGTACTGTTCAAAAAGGCTTGCATGTTACTGCTGAAGTTGAAGACCATATGAGAAGCGGCGTCATTAAAAACCACACGGCAACGCATTTATTGCATCAGGCTCTAAAAGATGTTCTTGGAACTCATGTCAATCAGGCGGGCTCTCTTGTAACTGAAAACCGTCTTCGTTTTGACTTCTCACACTTTGGCCAAGTGACAAAAGAAGAGCTTGACCAAATTGAAAGAATCGTAAACGAAAAAATTTGGGCGAGCATCCCGGTCAATATTGATTTGAAACCGATCGCTGAGGCAAAAGAAATGGGTGCGATGGCTCTGTTCGGCGAAAAATATGGCGATATTGTCCGTGTCGTTCAAGTTGGGGATTACAGTTTAGAGCTGTGCGGCGGCTGCCATGTCAGAAATACAGCAGAAATCGGCTTGTTTAAAATCGTTTCTGAATCTGGAATCGGGGCAGGCACAAGACGGATTGAAGCTGTAACGGGGCAAGGCGCTTACGTCGAAATGAACAGCCAGATTTCTGTATTGAAGCAGACTGCTGACGAGCTGAAAACAAATATCAAAGAGGTGCCGAAACGGGTCGCGGCTCTGCAGGCTGAGCTGAAGGAAGCACAAAGAGAAAATGAATCTCTTCTTGCGAAACTAGGCAACGTGGAAGCAGGAGCGATCCTGTCGAAAGTAAAAGAAGTTGGCGGCGTAAACGTGCTTGCGGAAAAAGTTAATGCAAAAGACATGAACCATCTCCGCACAATGGTTGATGAACTCAAAGCAAAGATTGGCTCTGCGGTGATTGTGCTTGGTGCGGTACAAAACGATAAAGTAAATATTTCTGCCGGAGTCACAAAGGACCTTATTGAGAAAGGCCTTCATGCCGGCAAGCTGGTTAAACAAGCTGCGGAAGTTTGCGGCGGAGGCGGCGGAGGCCGTCCGGACATGGCGCAGGCAGGCGGCAAACAGCCGGAAAAACTAGAAGAAGCTTTGGCTTCTGTAGAAGATTGGGTGAAATCCGTTTTATAATTCGCCCATGTAGTGTAGAATGATGGTAAGATTAGGACCCCAGGCTGAACTTTGCCTGCGAATTTGGGAAAGAGGTGCAAAACGGTGAGCTCGTTTGATAAAACGATGAAATTTAATTTCTCCGATGATTCTGCTGAGACTAACGTAAATGAGGTGCTGATTACTGTGTATGACGCGCTTCAGGAAAAGGGCTACAATCCAATCAACCAGATTGTCGGATACTTGCTGTCAGGTGATCCCGCTTATATTCCTAGGCATCGTGACGCTCGCAATTTAATTCGCAAACTTGAAAGAGACGAATTAATCGAGGAATTGGTGAAGTCTTATTTAGAACAGCATAAAGAGGCGTAAATAAAGAATGAGAATATTAGGACTCGATTTAGGAACCAAAACACTCGGTGTAGCTCTGAGCGATGAAATGGGCTGGACTGCTCAAGGCATTGAGACCATAAAGATAAATGAAGCGGAAGGCGATTATGGTTTATCTCGTTTATCTGAACTGATAAAGGACTATACTATAGATAAAATCGTGCTCGGCTTTCCTAAGAACATGAACGGAACAGTCGGCCCGAGAGGCGAAGCCAGCCAAACATTTGCTAAAGTGCTTGAAACAACGTACAATGTTCCTGTTGTGCTGTGGGACGAGCGTCTTACCACAATGGCGGCTGAAAAAATGCTGATTGCAGCTGACGTAAGCAGGCAAAAACGAAAAAAAGTCATTGATAAGATGGCGGCTGTCATGATTTTACAAGGATATCTCGACAGCTTAAATTAAAGCCAGAGGTGAAAAAAATGGAACACGGCGAAAAAAATATTACAATTGTTGACGAGCAAGGAAATGAACAGCTTTGTGAAGTGCTGTTTACATTTGAAAACGAAGAGTTTGGCAAGTCTTATGTATTGTACTACCCAATCGAATCAAAAGATGACGAAGAAGTAGAAATTCTTGCTTCCAGCTTCACGCCAAACGAAGACGGTGAAAACGGTGAGCTATTCCCGATTGAAACTGACGAAGAATGGGATATGATCGAAGAAACACTAAACACATTCCTAGCGGACGAAGACGAAGAGTAAAACATCGTGCCAAATCAAAGCCGGAGCTATACTGCTCCGGCTTTTTTGTGCTTGATGCAGGCCTCTTTTTGTAATAAATTGCCGAAATACAATGAATCATGTAGTATAAGAGCTGATGGGAGGAGACCTAATGTATATCAATCAGCAAAAAAAATCGTTTTTTAATAAAAAAAGAATCATACTGTCTTCCATTGTTGTGCTGTTTCTCATCATTGGCGGGGCATTTTTATATGGGAAATCATTGCTTGAACCTGTTGAAAATGACAGTAAAACGGCAGTGAATATTAACATTCCGAGCGGTTCGTCTGTTTCAGCCATCGCATCGATATTAAAGAAAAATGATGTCATAAAAAGCGAGAAGGCATTTCAGTACTATGTGAAATATAAAGGTGCTTCCGGGTTTCAGGCCGGATTCTACCATCTGAATAAAGGAATGGATTTAGATGCCATTATTCAGAAGCTGACAAGCGGGGCTACAGGCTACGCTTTTCAAATCACAGTGACTGAGGGAGCACAGCTGACCCAAATCGCAGCTGCTATTGCTGATGAAACGAAATACTCGAAAAAACAAGTCATAGCGAAGCTGGACGATGAAACATTTATCAATCAGCTGAAGAAAGAATTCCCGGACACTGTGACAAACGATGTTTTCAATCAAAACATTAAGCACCCGCTTGAAGGGTACCTATTCCCGGCTACATACCCTTTTAACGATCCGGACACATCACTTGAAGACATTATCAAGGCAATGATCAAGCAGACAAATTCTTATGTGGAAACATATAAATCAGAAATGAAGAAAAACAAACTTTCTGTGCATAAGCTGCTGACGATGGCTTCTTTAATTGAAGAAGAAGCGACAGAAAAAGCCGACCGCCATAAAATTGCGAGCGTCTTTTATAACCGCCTGAAAAAGAAAATGCCGCTCCAAACAGATCCGACCGTCCTGTACGCGGCAGGCAAGCATAAAGATCGGGTTCTTTATAAGGATCTGGAAATCGATTCACCATACAATACGTATAAAAACACAGGACTGACGCCAGGACCGATCGCCAATGCCGGCATGTCGTCATGGGAAGCGGCGCTGCATCCGGATAAAACGGACTATCTGTACTTCTTGGCCAAATCAAATGGTGAGGTCGTATTTACAAAAACGCTAAAAGAGCATAATAAAGCAAAAGAAAAATACATTTCCTCAAAAAATGAGAAATAAAAGGAGAGCAAAAAGCTCTCCTTTTGTTCGCTTTCCGCAAGGTTTTATGATAAAATATATCGGGTTGTTTACCGATGTATCATGATGTATTCAGAGAGTGTCCTGTGCATAAGACTGGGGCACTCCTTTTTAGAACGGGAGGCTGTTTGTAGTGACTGACCGGTATGAACAAATAAATGACTATATAGAAGCATTATTAAAGCCTCGGCCGGATAACGTGAAGAAGCTTGAAGCATATGCAGAAGAACATCATGTCCCGATCATGGAAAAAGCGGGCATGGAGGTGCTGCTTCAAATTTTGTCTCTGAAACAGCCGAAAAAAATACTAGAAATCGGAACGGCCATTGGTTATTCTGCCATTCGAATGGCGCTGGAGCTGCCGTCTGCTGAAATATATACAATTGAACGCAATGAGAAACGGCACGAAGAAGCGGTAAACAATATCAAGGAATTTCAGCTTGATGACCGGATTCATGTTTTTTACGGAGATGCGCTTGAATTAGCTGACGCCGTTCATGTAACTGCGCCTTACGATGTCATTTTTATTGACGCTGCAAAAGGTCAGTATCAAAACTTTTTTCATTTATATGAACCGATGCTTTCACCGGACGGGGTGATTTTAACGGACAACGTGCTGTTTAAAGGTCTGGTGGCAGAGGATTACAGCAAAATAGAACCGAAGAGAAGGCGCAGGCTTATAACAAAAATTGATGAATATAATCATTGGCTGATGAATCATCCGGATTACCAAACTGCGATTATTCCTGTCGGGGACGGACTTGCGATTAGTAAAAAGAAGAGGTGAACGTCATGAAAAAACCAGAGCTCTTAGTGACGCCGACAAGTACGGCTGACATTTTGCCGCTCATACAGGCGGGAGCAACTGCGTTTTTAGTTGGGGAACAGAGATACGGCTTGAGATTGGCCGGAGAGTTTTCTCGTGAAGATGTAACGAAAGCCGTAGAAATTGCCCACAAAGAAGGGGCAAAAGTATACGTTGCTGTAAATGCAATTTTCCATAACGATAAAGTGGGTGAGCTTGGCGAATATCTGGCTTTCTTAGCGGAAGCCGGTGTCGATGCAGCGGTATTCGGCGATCCTGCCGTGCTGATGGCTGCCCGTGAATCTGCGCCTGATCTGAAGCTTCATTGGAGTACAGAAACAACAGGCACCAACTACTATACATGCAACTACTGGGGACGCAAGGGCGCGGCGCGTTCTGTGCTTGCCAGAGAATTAAACATGGATAGCATTGTCGAAATGAAAGAAAATGCTGAAGTCGAAATTGAAATCCAGGTGCATGGAATGACGTGCATGTTCCAATCGAAGCGTTCTTTGATTGGAAACTATTTTGAATATCAAGGAAAAGTCATGGACATTGAAAGAAAGAAAAAAGAATCTGGCATGTTTTTGCACGATAAAGAACGTGATAATAAATATCCGATTTTCGAAGATGAAAACGGCACTCATATTATGAGCCCGAACGATGTGTGCATCATTGATGAGCTCGAGGAATTGATAGATGCCGGAATTGATTCCTTCAAAATTGACGGTGTCCTGAAAACGCCTGAATACTTAATAGAAGTCACCAAAATGTACAGAGAAGCAATTGATTTGTGCGTGGAAGACCGTGACGAATACGAAGCGAAAAAAGAAGACTGGATTGAACGCATTGAAAGCATCCAGCCAGTGAACAGAAAAATCGATACCGGATTCTTCTTCAAGGAAACGGTTTATTAATCAAAAGGAGGTTAAGCTATGACTGCCGTAAATGATAAAATATCCACAATCGTCAATGGTAAGCGTGTGATTACGAAAAAGCCGGAGCTTCTCGCACCTGCGGGTAATCTTGAAAAGCTGAAAATCGCTGTTCATTACGGAGCGGACGCGGTCTTTATCGGAGGACAGGAATACGGGCTGCGCTCGAATGCCGATAACTTTACGATCGAAGAAATCGCAGAAGGCGTTGAATTCGCAAAGAAATATGGCGCGAAGATCTATGTAACAACGAATATTTTCGCTCATAATGAAAACATGGACGGGCTTGAAGACTATCTAAAAGCGCTTGGAGACGCCAACGTTGCCGGCATCATTGTGGCGGATCCGCTTATTATCGAAACATGCCGCAGAGTGGCGCCGAATGTTGAGGTTCACTTGAGCACACAGCAGTCTCTTTCAAACTGGAAGGCTGTCCAGTTCTGGAAGGAAGAAGGTCTTGATCGCGTCGTGCTGGCACGTGAAACAAGCGCTCTTGAAATCAGAGAAATGAAAGAAAAGGTAGATATCGAAATCGAATCCTTCATTCACGGCGCAATGTGTATTGCATATTCCGGCCGCTGCGTGCTGAGCAATCACATGACAGCGCGGGATTCCAACCGCGGAGGCTGCTGCCAGTCATGCCGCTGGGATTATGATCTCTACCAAACAGACGGTGCCAACGCCGTTGCTTTGTATGGTGAAGAAGATGCACCATTTGCGATGAGCCCGAAAGATTTGAAACTGATTGAATCCATTCCGAAAATGATTGAAATGGGAATAGACAGCTTAAAGATTGAAGGCCGCATGAAATCTATTCACTATGTAGCAACTGTTGTCAGCGTATACCGTAAAGTAATTGATGCTTATTGCGCTGATCCAGAGAACTTTGTGATTCAAAAAGAATGGCTTGAAGAACTTGATAAGTGCGCCAACCGGGACACTGCGACAGCTTTCTTTGAAGGAACGCCAGGCTATGAAGAGCAAATGTTCGGCGAGCACGCCAAAAAAACGACATATGATTTTGTCGGCTTAGTGCTGAATTATGATGAAGACACACAAATGGTCACGCTTCAGCAGCGCAATTTCTTCAAAAAAGGCGACGAAGTGGAATTTTTCGGTCCGGAAATCGAAAACTTTACACATACGATTGAAACCATTTGGGACGAAGACGGAAATGAGCTAGATGCTGCCCGCCATCCCCTGCAAATTGTCAAATTCAAACTAGACAAAAAGATTTATCCGAGCAACATGATGAGAAAGGGGAAGTAACAGCCCATGGGTAAGAATCCAGTAGTCATTGGAATCGCAGGAGGTTCCGGTTCAGGAAAAACGAGTGTCACACGGTCCATTTATGAACAATTTAAAGGACACTCGATTTTAATGATCCAGCAGGACCTTTATTATAAAGACCAAAGCCATCTTCCGTTTGAAGAAAGGCTGAACACAAACTATGATCATCCGCTTGCGTTTGATAATGACTATTTAATCGAGCATATTCAAGATCTATTGAATTATCGCCCGATTGAAAAGCCGATCTATGATTATAAGCTGCACACCCGTTCAGAAGAAACGGTTCACGTAGAGCCAAAGGATGTCATTATCCTTGAAGGCATTCTTGTTCTTGAAGACAAAAGGCTTCGTGATCTGATGGATATCAAGCTTTACGTTGATACGGACGCTGACTTGCGTATCATCAGACGGATTATGAGAGATATTAATGAGCGCGGACGCTCTATTGATTCTGTCATTGAACAATATGTGTCAGTGGTCCGTCCGATGCATAATCAATTCGTCGAGCCGACAAAACGATACGCTGATATTATTATCCCGGAAGGCGGACAGAATCACGTCGCAATTGATCTGATGGTCACAAAAATTCAAACCATTCTTGAACAAAACGCGATTTTGTAATACCATAGCATAGACATAAATAACTCTGACCATATTATGTATAGGCAGGAAGGGAATGTGCGAATTCCCTTCTTTCCCTGTTTATAAACGCGAAATATTTGCAGAACGACAAGATTCAGTTTAAGATAAACAGTACCTATATGGGAGAGAAGAACGAGGACTGCCCTGTGTTCTCATTCTTGTATTTTTTAGTTTATGCTCTCATACATAATCGAAGATGTTGAGGGACAACCAGAAGGAGTGAAGGGACATGGCACAAGAGAAAGTTTTTCCTATGACTGCAGAAGGAAAACAGAAACTTGAACAAGAATTAGAATATTTGAAAACGGTTAAACGAAAAGAAGTAGTAGAGCGCATCAAAATTGCGAGAAGCTTCGGAGACCTTTCCGAGAACTCTGAATACGATTCAGCGAAAGAAGAGCAGGCATTTGTAGAGGGCCGCGTGACGACTCTTGAAAATATGATTCGCAATGCGAAAATCATTGAAGATGACGGCGGCTCTAACGTAGTCGGCTTGGGTAAAACCGTCACTTTCGTCGAACTGCCTGACGGTGATGAAGAATCATATACGATCGTCGGAAGCGCCGAAGCTGATCCGTTTGAAGGGAAAATCTCAAACGATTCACCGATCGCAAAAAGCCTTTTGGGCAAAAAAGTAGATGAAGAAGTCACAGTTCAAACACCGGGCGGAGAAATGCTCGTGAAAATTGTGAAAATTTCATAATATCTGTTTAGCAGCGAAACACCTCGTCCACAATGTGGGTGAGGTGTTTTTTTATGATGATATCGAAACGAATGAAGCTGGCAGTCATCGCTTTTTTGATTGTATTTTTTCTGCTTCTGCTGAGGCTTGCAGAAATCCAGCTGTTCTTCACAGAATCATTTTCTAAAAAGAAAATCAATTTGATTCAAGAAAGTGTGAAACAGCGGACGGAGGAAGTGCTTATTTCAGATGGAAGAGGCTCTTTTTTAGATCGGAACGGGCGGGCGCTGACAGGCCAAAGCGAGCCTGCGGTTGTTTTGTTCCCTTTTCTGCTGACACAGGATTGGCCGATCAAAAAAGTTGCGGACATCCTCGGCATGTCTGAAGACGATTTGCGCCAGACACTAGGTAAGGCAAAAAAACCGGTCATTTTGCAGCTAAAGAAAATCAAAACACTTTCAAAACAATCTATCACAAAAATCAATTCTTTGAAATATCCCGGCATTTACGGCGTATATATGGAGAATGAAGACAAGCCAAGCCTTGCTTCACATACGATAGGGAGCACGAATCAAGATCCGGCACTGCTCCGAAAGAAATATCCTGACAAGGAGAACCTTCCGATTACGACAGAAATCGGAACAACCGGTTTAGAACGGACATTTGATGAATTTTTGCTTCCGGAACAAGACACAAAGCTTTTATATCATGTGGACGGAAAGGGAAACCCTTTGTTTGGCATGGACGTCAAATATACAGCTGAAGCCAATACATTTTATCCACTCCAGGTCAAAACAACGATCGATCAAAGCATTCAAAAAGCGATGGAGGAGGTATTGGATGAACAGGGGCTGAAAAAAGGAGGAGCTGTGCTGCTGGACATCGAAAATAGCAGCGTTTTGGGTATTGTAAGCAAACCTAATGCGGATGTGTCCCGGCAAAACACACTTCAAAATTATATGCTGACGCCAATCTATCCCGGATCAGTTTTTAAAACAGTTATTGCAGCGGCAGCAATCGAAAATAATACGGTGAAGCCGAGCCAAACCTTTAATTGCAATTTAAACCTGTACGGGGAACCGGGGGACGACAAAGGAACCTTGTCTTTTGATGAAAGTTTTGCCCAAAGCTGCAATTACACATTTACGAGTCTTGCAGAACAATTAATGAAAAAAGACAGCTCGGTTATTGAAGATATGTCTGAGAAGCTGGCTCTCACTGATCGGGCAGGCTGGGAGGGAAAGCTGTACCACGAAACCGATTTCCGTCAGCTGTATAACGAAAAAAGCGGCGTGATATGGGGGGATGAAAAAGACAAATCAGTCAAAAAAGCCATTGCGCAAACAGCGATTGGGCAGAAAAATGTAAAGGTAACGCCGCTCGAGGTAGCCAATATGATGGCGACAATCGCCCGCGGCGGAGAAAAACGACAGGTGAAAATTGCCGAACAAATTGAGTATAAGAATGGCACAACGCTCGTTACGTTTAAAGATCAGAAGCTTAAAGGAGAAACGATAGACAAATATACGTCACAGCAGCTTCAAAAAATGCTGCGGCGGGTGGTAGAATCTCCTTCCGGAACGGGCAGAAGGTTTCAAGATCTTCCGTATACTGTAGCAGGGAAGTCGGGCACAGCCCAGACAGGCAAGCTTTCAAAAGAGAAAGAAACGCTTTATGAAAAATGGTTTGCCGGATACTTTCCCGCGGATAAGCCGAAATACGCTCTTGTTGTTTTACACATGGATACACCGGGAGATAAGGCTCTGACAAATTCAGTGTTTTATGATATTGTTAAAAAAGTACACGAAATTGAAATCAATCAGAAATAGAACAACTTCTCAGCACATGTTAAAATATATGCTGAGCCAAGAGGGATAAAGGAGTGCAGAATTATTGAGCAATAATCAATCTCGTTATGAAAACCGTGATAAGCGCAGAAAAGCCAATTTAGTGCTTAACATTTTAATCGCAATCGTATCCATACTAATTGTCGTAGTAGCAGCGAATCTCTTCATTAACAGTCCTTCTAGCAAAGATGTCAGCAAGGATTCTGAAACGACACAAAAACAAGAATCTCCGGCTTCAGGAAAGACGGAAAAGAAATCGGATGAGGATATAAAAGACAGCAAGAAAGATACTTCTGACAGCGAAAAGGATTCTGAGAAGTCTTCAGATTCTGATTCAGATTCAAAAAAAGATGATTCTTCTTCTAAAAAAGATGACTCTGACTCAGATTCAGCAGGTGACGGGCTTAAAGATGCAAAAGTTACAGAAGGCGGCTCATCAAGCGATGTGGAAAAAACGTATGAAAATTCTGACTGGAAAGCAGTCGGAACTGAGCAGACAGGCGAGCATGCCGCTACTTATGATTCAAGCTCACAAGACTGGGCTGAGATGCTAAAAGCCATTTCATATGCAACAGGTGTCTCAACAGATAACATGACGGTGCTCTGGCTTGGAAATAACGGCAGCCCTCAGGATGCCAAAGGCAAGATTTTAGACAAGGCGACTGGGAATAAATATCAAGTCACGATTACATGGGTTGATAAAAAAGGCTGGAAGCCGACAAAAGTAGAAAAGCTAAAATAAACAAAAGCAGCCGGGTTACAACCGGCTGCTTTTGTTTTAGGCTTCTGCTGCGAAATGAACCACCGCGCTATACAATATTTTTCCTTCTGCCACAGCAGTTTGGTGTGAAACAGATTTCACCCGGAGCATGATGGCTTTATTGTTTTCAATTTGTGTATTGATTTTCTTTTCAAGCTCCTGCAATGAAGCCGCTTCAAAAAATTCCACTTTGTCTTTAATCAGATCTAATTGAAAATTCATGTCTTGACCCTCCAGCTTTCACAAGTCATATGAAGTATAAGCTTTTTTGCAGTCTTTGCGCAATATGAGATGGCATAAAATACACAAAGTGTTTTAGTACCTGCTTTTCATAAGATGTGGTATGATAGGAACTGTTCCATCGTTAATTCATAGTATACTTATAGGAATTATTAAATATGGAGTGTGACAAATATGGGACGTGAATTTATCCCTCTCTTTGAAGATTGGGCAGCAACTTATGATCAAACAGTACAAGGCTTTGATATTCAGTATAAAGAAGCGTTCAGAGGCTACGATCATATCCTTGATGCCATCGTCAGCAAATCTGGAATGCACGTGTTAGAATTTGGCCCGGGGACCGGGAATTTAACAGCAAAGCTGCTTGATGCGGGCAAAACTGTATTTGGAATCGAACCTTCTCCAGCAATGCGTAAACTGGCTTCTGACAAGCTTTCAGGCAGAACGGAAATCTTAGACGGAGACTTCTTGACATTCCCTAAGCCGCCATTTCAGGCTGATACCATTGTCAGTTCATACGCTTTTCATCATTTAACCGACGAAGAAAAGCGGGCCGCCATAAAGCAATATGGCAAATACCTTCATTTGCATGATAAAATAGTGTTTGCCGATACCGTCTTTGAAGATGCGCAAGCGTATCAACAGGCTATCGATAAAGCCCGTTCTCAAGGCTTCTATCAGCTTGCAAATGATTTAGAGACAGAACATTATCCTACATTGGATGCGTTGAAAGAGATGTTTACAGCTGAAAGTTTTGCAGTCCAATTCACTCAGCAAAACGACTTCGTGTGGATAATGGAGGCGATCAAACGGTAAAATGAAGGGAATGTGAATAGATGAAACTAGCAGTCATCGGAGCAATGGAAGAGGAAGTTACCATCCTAAGAAACAAACTTGAAAATGCAAAAACAGAAACAATCGCACACTGTGAATTTACAACTGGCGAATATGAAGGAACTGAAGTGATTCTTCTAAAATCAGGAATTGGAAAAGTGAATGCTGCTATCAGCACGACGCTTTTGCTTGACCGTTACAAGCCTGATTATGTGATTAACACAGGCTCAGCGGGCGGATTTCATCATACATTGAATGTAGGAGATGTCGTCATTTCCACTGACGTTCGCCACCATGATGTAGACGTAACGGCTTTTGACTATGAATACGGGCAAGTGCCAGGTCTTCCGGCTGCTTATCCGGCGGATGAAAAGCTGATCAGCATCACGGAAGAAGCGGTTTCCGAACTTGACGGCATTCAGGTTGCAAAAGGAACGATTGCAACAGGCGATTCTTTTATGAACGATCCGAAGCGGGTTGAAGAGGTGCGTGCGAGATTTTCTGATCTATACGCGGTTGAAATGGAGGCTGCGGCAGTGGCTCAGGTGTGCCATCAATTTAAAACGCCGTTTGTCGTCATCAGAGCGTTATCAGATATCGCAGGAAAAGAATCACATGTTTCATTTGACCAATTTTTAGAGCAGGCGGCTGTCAATTCAACAGAGCTTGTGTTAAAGGTGATCAAACGAATTCATTAAAACGGAGGCATGTTCTCCTCCGTTTTTCTAAAAACAACCTCTAATAAGGAGGAGGACATACATGACAGTGATTACGGACATTACCGAGCTGATTGGGAATACACCGCTTCTCCGCTTAAAGAACTTTGATGTTCCAGAAGGAGTCGCGGTGTATGCCAAGCTTGAAATGATGAATCCCGGCGGAAGCATCAAAGACAGACTGGGAGATATGCTGATTCGTGACGCGCTCGATTCAGGCAAGGTGAAGCCCGGCGGAGTGATTATAGAAGCGACGGCAGGCAATACAGGGATCGGCCTTGCGCTAAGTGCCAGAAAATATGGGCTCAAAGCGATTTTCTGTGTTCCGGAACATTTCAGCACAGAGAAACAGCAAATTATGCAGGCGCTTGGAGCATCAATCATTCATACACCGCGTGAGGACGGAATGCAGGGAGCCATTCAAAAAGCCATGCAGCTGGAGACTGAGATTGAAAATTCTTATTGTGTTTTGCAATTTAAAAACCGAGTAAATCCATCGACTTACTATAAGACGCTTGGACCTGAAATATGGGAAGCGCTTGACGGGAATATTCATACGTTTGTCGCCGGGGCAGGATCAGGGGGCACGTTTGCAGGAACAGCTTCCTACTTGAAAGAAAAAAATCCAGCAGTCAAAACGGTGATTGTTGAACCGGAGGGTTCGATTTTAAACGGAGGAGAGCCTCATGCTCATAAAACTGAGGGCATCGGCATGGAGTTCATTCCCGATTATATGAATAAGAATCACTTTGACGAGATCTACACCGTAACAGATGAGAATGCGTTTAGACTTGTGAAAGAAGGGGCAGAAAAAGAAGGCCTGCTGATCGGAAGCTCTTCAGGTGCAGCGCTTTATGCAGCATTGGAGGAAGCGAAAAAAGCATCCGCGGGAACTAACATTGTTACTGTATTTCCTGACAGCAGCGATCGATATATCAGCAAACAAATATACGAAGGAGGCATCTGATATGAAGAAAAAAACAATGATGATACATGGCGGAATCACAGGTGATGAGAAAACAGGCGCAGTTTCCGTGCCCATTTATCAAGTAAGCACGTACAAGCAGCCGAAAGCAGGGCAGCATACAGGCTACGAGTATTCAAGAACGGCCAATCCGACTCGAACCGCTCTCGAATCACTTGTGACAGAACTGGAAGACGGGGAAGCAGGTTATGCGTTCAGCTCAGGAATGGCTGCCATTACAGCAGTTATGATGCTGTTTAACAGCGGAGATCATGTCGTGTTGACTGATGATGTGTACGGCGGAACATACCGCGTGATGACAAAGGTGCTTAACCGTCTTGGCATTGAATCAACATTTGTCGATACGAGCAGCAGAGAAGAAGTTGAAAAAGCAATTCGTCCTAACACAAGAGCCATTTATATTGAGACACCGACAAACCCGTTGCTCAAAATCACCGACTTGACGCTCATGGCGGATATCGCAAAAAAATCAGGAGTTCTGCTTATCGTAGACAATACCTTTAACACGCCTTATTTTCAGCAGCCGCTTACTTTAGGCGCTGATATCGTGCTTCATAGTGCGACAAAATATCTTGGCGGACACAGTGATGTCGTCGGAGGTTTAGTTGTAACAGCCTCGAAAGAGCTTGGAGAAGAGCTGCATTTTGTGCAAAACTCCACAGGCGGTGTGCTCGGCCCTCAAGATTCCTGGCTTTTGATGAGAGGAATCAAAACGTTGGGACTCAGAATGGAAGCGATCGATCAAAATGCGCGGAAAATCGCAAGCTTTCTTGAGAATCACCCTGCTGTCCAAACGTTATATTATCCCGGTTCTTCAAATCATCCCGGACATGAGCTTGCAAAAACGCAAGGATCTGGCTTCGGCGGCATGATCTCCTTTGATATCGGCAGTGAAGAACGGGTAGATGCGTTTTTAGGAAATCTGAAACTGTTTACCATTGCTGAAAGCTTGGGGGCGGTTGAAAGCTTAATTTCTGTTCCGGCTAGAATGACACATGCCTCTATTCCGAGAGAACGCCGGCTTGAGCTCGGCATTACGGACGGGTTGATCAGAATTTCTGTGGGAATTGAAGATGCGGAAGATTTGCTGGAAGATATCGGCCAAGCGCTTGAAAATATATAACAAATGGATAGAATTACTTTCTCTGTAAGTCGACGGATTATATTATAATAGTCGTATACTATGAATCTGGCAGGTGATTCTTTTGAATAAAAATAGAATGAAATCTTTAAAAGAAGACTACAAGCATTTTGCTTTTACATTGCTTGCAGTCAGCACTTTTTTATATATAGGCGCAGTTCTCCCTGATCAAGGCTTAACATTAGGCCAGAAATCGACTATGTTTTTAGCGGATTGCGTATTTTTAGCCGGTGCCTTCTTTTGCGCTGACCGTTCACTTATTTACAAGAAGCGTTTGGAAGAAGCCGACGAATAAAAAACAGCCATCATCGCGCGATGGCTGTTTTTCTGTTATTTTTCTCGAAGTTCTTTTCCCATGCCTTTTAAAAACTGAAGGCCGAAGCCGACGGCTCTGTTGATGTCAGGGTCGTTCATTGCTTTTAACAGGTCGAGAACCCCGACTTTCTTGTCTTCTTTTAAAAAGCTTTGTGCCTGTTCAGTCCCAGCCATTACGCTTTCTAAAAGCTTTGCTGTAAACTCAGGATCGGCTTTTGTCAATGCGCCTCCGGCGGCCATCATCGTGTTGATGAGGTTGGTGACAGGCTCACGGGAAACCTGGCCAAGCGCAATCTTGGCAATGTCTTCCTTCGCTCTCAGCATGCTTGTTGCCGCGTCAAAAATTCCAAGATCATTGAGTTCATTCATTATCGTCATCGTTTTAGAGACGGCGTCCTCGTTTTTCGCCAGCAGTTCTTTCAGTTCTTCTATTTTTTCAAGCTTCATTTGCTCGGCTGTTTTTGTTTCTTTTTTGATCGTCGTAATGGGAGTGGCCATTCGTTTTCCTCCTATCGGTTAATCAGTCAGTCAGATGGACATAGCCCGGGCGGTTCCATTTTCTTTCTGCTTCGACTCCGTTTTGCGGGTGCCGTTTTTTGTTGCGCGGATTTGTTTTTGGAAGCGGCGCTGTTTCACAGCCGCCAAGCACTTCCATGCGGACCTTTGTCTGTTTATAAGCAGGCGTGTTCGTCCGTTTATCAGCTGCAGGTCCCGTCAAGAAGTTAATCGCTGACTCCTTGTCTGTCGAGTTCATTGGCAGATAGAGTTCATTTTTCCGTACCCGATCTGTGATCAGCGCGTTCAATTTGACTGCTCCGAACGGAGAAACGAGGCGTACAAGCGAACCGTCACAAACACCTCGCTCTTGTGCAAGCTCAGGTGAGATTTCAACGAATACATTCGGCACTTTAGCTTGGATGCCTTTCGATTTATTTGTCATGTTTCCTTCGTGGAAATGCTCCAGCATCCGTCCGTTATTGATATGAAGATCATATTCCTCCGGAAATGCCGCTGGCTCAGTCCAATCAGAAAGGGCAAAGCGGGCTTTTTTGTCAGGGAAATTAAATCCGTCTTCATACAGAAGCGGTGTGCTTTCACCTGTGAAGCTGCCCCATAGGAAGCTGTTCCAGCCTTCTAGCACCTCATAGCTTGCTTTGGCAAACAGAGGAGAAAGGCTTGCCATTTCAGAGAAAATGTCACTTGGATGGCTGTAATTCCAATTCGCTCCTAAACGGTTTGCCACCTCTTGAATAATCCACCAGTCCGGCTTTGCGTCACCAAGCGTCGGAAGCGCCTGATACAATCGCTGTACACGGCGTTCTGTGTTGGTGAATGTTCCGTCTTTTTCAAGTGAAGGAGTGGCCGGCAAGACGACATCCGCATATTGAGCTGTTCTTGACAGGAAGATGTCCTGTACCACGAAGAAATCAAGGCTAGATAAAATATCATGCACATGGTTCGCGTTTGAATCGACCAATGCCATATCCTCACCGACAAGATACATGGCCTTCATTTTGCCTTCTTCAATGGCATGAAGCATTTGAATATTATCTAAACCAGGCTTTCCATCAATCTCAACACCATATGCCTCTTCAAATTTAGCGCGGGCTTTGTCATCTGTAATATGCTGATATCCCGGCAGCCAGCCAGGCAATGTTCCCATATCACAAGCGCCTTGCACGTTATTGTGTCCGCGCAGAGGATAAGCGCCTGCACCCGGACGGCGATAGTTGCCCGTAGCGAGAAGCAGGTTTGATATGGCTGCTGATGTATCAGAACCGCCTGTATTTTGTGTGACACCCATTCCCCAAAGGACACAAGTGCCGTCAGCATCACGGATCATTTCAGCGATTTGAATGATGTTTTCTTTTGAAAGGCCTGTGATGCGTTCTGCATAATCAAGCGTATACGTTTTAAGGGTTTCTTTATAATCTTCAAAGTAATTGACGTTCTCATCAATAAACGCCTGATCGTGCCAGCCTTGGTCGATCATATATTTCGTAACAGCCATCAGCCAAACTTGGTCTGTGCCTTGTTTAGGGCTGATGAACAGATCAGATCGCTCAGCCATCTCATTTTTACGCAGGTCGGCAACAATCAGTTTTTGACCGTGGAGCTTGTGTGCCCGTTTGACGCGTGTTGCGAGCACTGGATGTCCTTCCGCCGGATTGGCGCCGACGATGATGACGAGACCGGCTTTGGCGATATCTTTAATCGTGCCGGCGTCACCGCCCATACCGACAGTGCGGAACAATCCGTCTGTGGCAGGAGACTGACAGTAGCGTGAACAGTTATCGACGTTGTTTGTTTCAAATACCTGACGCGCTAGCTTTTGAATGACGTAGTTTTCTTCATTCGTAATTTTAGATGAAGAGATAAACCCGACAGAGCCTTTACCGTACTGCTCTTTAATTGATCCTAGTCTGCTTGCGACAAGATCGAGGGCCTCTTCCCAAGAAGATTCCACAAAAGCTCCGTTTTTACGGATTAAAGGCTTTGTGATCCGCTCTTCAGAATTGACGAAATCCCAGCCGAATTTCCCTTTGACACATGTGGAAATCGCGTTAACCGGAGCATCAGAAACAGGCTGGATCTTTAGAATATCCCGGCTTTTTGTCCATACTTCAAAAGAACATCCGACACCGCAGAACGTACATACAGTTTTTGTTTTTTTCGTTCTCGTTTCTCGCATTGCCGCTTCAACTTCAGAAATGGCAAAAATGCTGCCATACCCCGGCTCAACATTTTTTACGAGGTCAATCATCGGTTCCATGACATCCTCTTTAATGCCTGTCATAAAGCCAGCCTGCCCGAGCATTGATTTTTCCATCAGTGCATTACATGGACATACTGTGACACACTGACCGCAGCTGACACAAGAAGATTCATTGATCGGAACGCCCTCATCCCAAATAACGCGAGGGCGTTCGCGTTCCCAATCGATTGAGAGTGTTTCATTTACCTGAAGGTTTTGACAGACTTCAACACACTGGCCGCAGGCAATACATTGGTTTGGATCATAGCGGTAAAAAGGATGAGACATATCAACCGCGCAAGAAGGATCTTCTTTTGGCGTATATGGGTATTTTTGATGCTCAATCCCCATCATTTCCGCTGTATTGTGCAGCGTACAGTTCCCATTGTTGTTATCGCAAACCGTACAATACAGCAAATGGTTTTCAAGAAGGCGGTCCATCGCCTCGGTTTGCGCTTCTTTCACTCGATTTCCCGAAAGATCAATTGACATTCCGTTTTCTGCGACCGTCGCGCATGAACGAACCAGCTTGCCATTTGCTTCTACAATGCAAGTATCACAAGTTTGAATCGGATCAACCTCAGGTACGTGGCAAATCTGCGGGTATTCAATTCCGTTTTCATTTAAAATATCTAAAATTGTGGCCCCTGCTCGTGCTTGAATTTCTGTTCCGTCTACACGGATACTGATCGACTTACCGTCCATCATATTCATATTCCCCTCCATCTTTCTTTCACGAAGTCAAAAAAAGCCATGTATAGATACACCTGTCCTTAATTCTAAGAAGGTGTAAACACACATGGCGGAATAGTTCACTAGCAAGTCTTACTAACAGACCAATCCTTGATTTTTATAAAACGATAGACTCATAACAAGATCCTATTACAAATCCATCAACACTGCTTTTATTATAAAGTGATATTTATTATAATACAATATGGCAGGAAAATTTTAACCAAGTGAAATGTCCTAAGGGGAACCGGGAAAAGCCTTTATAAGGCAATATCGGAAGGGGTAATCAGCATGTCTAAAAAAATTCACGAATTCAATGATATCATTCGAAAGCTTCGCAAAGAATTGTTCGGAAAAGGGCCTGAGCGAATTCATACTGTATTTGTAGAAAACATGGCAGTTTCAACGCTATACGGAAATCTGAGTGCAAGCGAGCAGTTTATCGCCCGTACGCCTGAAGGAAGAGAGATGGTGCATGCGGCTCGGACAAGCCTGATTCAAGACCTTTATTCCAAACAAACGCCAGAAGGGATGGAGGAACTTATGGGAGCTAAGCTAGTCCATTTGTTTTCTGATATTAAAATTGAGGAAAACATCGCTGTATCTGTATTTGTTTTTGACCGAAAAATAGATGATCAAAAAGAAGCTGTGCAAAGCTAGCATATTTGCCATTGACACAAATTTGTCACATTTGATATGATGTTGCTACAGTTATAGAAGGCTAAAGCAATGGAATGTATGCACGAACTGTATATATTCTCTTTCAATATCTTACATACTGCTTGATATTGTTGTATGGGTATGCATACAAGTTAGGCAGCATTCAAACGCCTGGTTTGACACAGGTTATTTGAGTGCTGCCTTTTTTATTGCCTTTCTTGCATAACTGTTAGAAAAGAAGAAGTATGGAGGCGTTTTATTATGGCTTTTCGAAAACCGGATGAAATAGCGGAAGCAGCAATAGAAGCAGGGATGAAAAAAATAAAGCTCCCGCTGCCGTCACTGCTTGTGCTGGGGTTTTTAGGCGGTGCATTTATCGCACTTGGGTATTTGCTTGATATCAGGGTGATCGGTGATCTTCCGAAAGAATGGGGGAGCCTGTCCAGTTTGATCGGTGCAGCAGTATTTCCAGTCGGTCTGATCCTTGTCGTTCTCGCTGGCGCTGAACTGATCACAGGAAATATGATGTCAGTTGCGATGGCGTTATTTTCGAGAAAAATATCAGTAAAAGAGTTGGCGATTAACTGGGGAATCGTCACAGTTATGAACTTAATCGGCGCATTGTTTGTTGCGTACTTTTTCGGGCATTTGGTTGGATTGACTGAAACAGGTCCTTATTTAGAAAAAACGGTTGCCGTTGCCCAAGGAAAACTCGATATGAGCTTTGGAAAGGTTCTCGTTTCCGGCATCGGCTGTAACTGGCTTGTATGTCTTGCAGTGTGGCTTTCTTTCGGCGCCCAAGACGCAGCAGGTAAAATCCTTGGCATCTGGTTCCCAATTATGGCTTTTGTGGCTATCGGATTTCAGCACGTTGTCGCCAACATGTTTGTGATCCCTGCTGCCATTTTTGCAGGCTCGTTCACGTGGGGGCAGTTTATCGGAAACATCATTCCTGCTTTTATCGGCAATGTCATCGGCGGAGCTGTATTTGTCGGACTCATTTATTTTATTGCATATCATAAGGAAGACCGCTCCAGAAAAGAAATGAAGCAGGTATCATGAGCAACGGGCAAAACCATTCGATGATTTGCACAATTTCAGTCCATTTTTAGAAAAAGATGTTTACAAAATGGAATTTGGTGGATATACTTACAAAGTAAGAAAAAAGAGCAAAGGAGGCTGAACCAAAATGACAATGAGACAACGACGTCAACCTGTACGTGATACACAAGGAAAAGTTCATGGTTTATTCAGCCTGTGGAAGAGTTCGTGTCCTTCCTTAACCGATGCTTATCGCACGCATTAAATTCGGAATAGTCGGACATACGCAACTCCCCGCAGGCAGTAGAGGCATTGGTGTCTTCTTTTGTCTGCGGTTTTTATTTGCCCGCGGCAGAAGGATTGATGCTGCGGGCTATTTCGCTTGGTGCGGACTTTGAAAGGGGGTGAGCATATGACGATTAACCTATTCTTTTTAACGTTAACGATAAAAAAACGGTTTAAGAGCCTGGAAGAATTCGAACGAGAACAGCAGATTGAGCAGATTTATGATGAAATGAAGGAGTCTCAGTTAAAGCATCTTTATTTAACAAACTGGCGCTAAAAGCAATAAAAAAACTGAAGGGGGAATGGCATATGCTTAGAATGGAATTATTGATGCATTATACAATGGAGAAGGACCAAGTTTAGCGAAACAGCTGTCAAGAAAATGCGCACCTGCATATAGTAAATCAACGTTATTGTGAGGCAGGTGATGGCATCATGAACGATGATCAAAAAAGGCTGCCGTCGATTGGCCATGGTTATGCGTCCATGCCGCATTCCTTCAAACATGGCTATGGAAATCCGTTCCGACAGCAGAGGCTGATGGCAATGCAGCAGCAAAGGCTGTATGTATTCCCTTATCATTGGCATTAGAAAGAGGGCAGAAAACATTTTGTTTTCTGCTTTTTTTGCGGGAAAAATGAAAAAGTTTAGTTCTATCGAAACGTTTTTAGACACATTGCCGTCTAGTTGGTACCTTCCTTCCCTTTTAGAAAAGAAGATGATGTTTATTTTTCGAATATAATAAATAAACATAGGAAACCAAAAGCAGGTGTTTAAAATGCTAGAAAATAGACTCTATAAACGATCGAATCTTTGGAAATTATTTTCTCGGAAATATAAGCAAATTAAAACCATTGAGCATATGATGATTGACTCTATAGATATACAAGGAAATGACAGAATTTTAGAAATTGGAATCGGAAATGGCACTGTTTTTAAAAGCATAGCCAAGAAACTAGACAAGGGGAGCTTAAAAAGCATTGATCCTTCAAAGCGAAAGGTAAGGCAGATATCCCGTGCGAATCGAAAAAACATGGGGAAAGGGGAGGTTTTTCATGGCTTTCCAGAGAACCTTCCCTTTGATGACCGTATCTTTAATAAAGTGTTTTCTTTACATACGGTTCAGAGCTGCACCGATATTAGGCTTGCATTAAGAGAAATTTACAGGGTGCTTCAAATTGACGGCCGGTGTTACATCAATATTGATGCAAATACCGGTGAAAAAGAAAAAACGTATATTCAACTGTTGAAAGACCAGCATTTCAGGGAACTTTCTGTCATCAGGCGTGATTCCTGTCTATGTATTGTGGCTGTTAAATAAAAAATTTCTCGGGAAATATATCCAAGGTCCTTACATTAGGGATTGGGTATATTTTCTTAATTTTTTATTTTTTGCATATACTTTATATTAAAAAAAGTTTTTTTCATATAAACTTATAACAGAAGAAAGAACAAAGAGGTGATATCAGATAGGGCAGATATTATTTATGAATAAAAGGAATGAATATTCATTCCGCAAACGAATCGGAGGTTGCATTACATGTTATCCGCATCCAGCAGTAAATACGACATGATTATGAAAGCGTCGGTCTCGCTTTTTACAGAAAGGGGTTTTGACGCTACCACTATTCCTATGATAGCTGAACGTGCTCATGTGGGGACAGGGACGATCTATCGCTATTTTGACAGCAAAGAAACACTCGTCAACGTACTGTTTCAAGAAAGCATTCAGCGATTTACAGAAAAGCTGAAGCGAGACATTTCGGAACTGCCTGTCAGAGAAGGCTTCCATCACGTATTTAGCTGTCTCGTTCAGTTTACGAAAGAGAGCGACTATGCGCTTTTTTTTCTTGAAACCAAAAAAGACGCTCATTACTTAAATCATACAAGCAAAAAAATGATAGAAAATCTGACTCAAATGCTTGATGACTATTTTAATAAGGGAAAAGCGGAAGGCGTGATTCGCAGCCTGCCCTCTAATGTGTTAATTGCGATTGTATTAGGGGCGTTTCTCAAGTTATATCAGCTCGTCCAAACAGGTGATATAGAGATGGACACTGGTTTAATTACTGAATTGGAACAGTGCTGCTGGGATGCCATTAAGCTTCAATCATCACAAAAATAGGAAAGGGAGATGTCAATGAAACAGGCAAGCGCAATACCTCAGCCCAAAACATACGGACCTTTAAAAAATCTTCCGCATCTGGAAAAAGAACAGCTTTCTCAATCTTTATGGCGGTTAGCTGATGAATTGGGGCCGATTTTCCGTTTTGATTTTCCGGGAGTATCCAGTGTTTTTGTCTCAGGCCACAATCTTGTGACTGAAGTGTGTGATGAAAGCCGCTTTGACAAGAACCTTGGCAAAGGTTTGCTAAAGGTGCGCGAGTTCGGCGGAGATGGCTTATTTACAAGCTGGACGCACGAACCGAACTGGCAAAAAGCCCACCGCATTTTGCTGCCGAGTTTTAGCCAAAAAGCGATGAAAGGCTATCATTCTATGATGCTGGATATCGCAACCCAGCTTATACAAAAATGGAGCCGCCTTAACCCCAATGAAGAAATTGACGTAGCGGACGATATGACGCGTCTGACGCTTGATACGATTGGGTTATGCGGGTTTAACTATCGGTTCAACAGCTTTTACCGTGATTCGCAGCATCCGTTTATCACCAGCATGCTCCGTGCCTTAAAAGAGGCGATGAATCAATCAAAAAGACTGGGCCTGCAAGATAAAATGATGGTGAAAACGAAACTGCAGTTCCAAAAAGATATAGAAGTCATGAACTCCCTTGTCGATAGAATGATAGCGGAGCGAAAGGCGAATCCGGATGAAAACATTAAGGATCTCTTGTCTCTCATGCTTTATGCCAAAGATCCAGTAACGGGTGAAACGCTGGATGACGAAAACATAAGGTATCAAATCATTACATTTTTAATTGCTGGACATGAGACAACAAGCGGGTTGCTTTCCTTTGCGATTTATTGTCTGCTTACACATCCGGAAAAACTGAAAAAAGCTCAAGAGGAAGCGGATCGCGTGCTAACGGATGACACGCCTGAATATAAACAAATCCAGCAGCTCAAATACATTCGGATGGTGTTAAACGAAACCCTGAGACTGTATCCAACAGCTCCGGCTTTTTCTCTATATGCGAAGGAGGACACTGTTCTAGGCGGGGAATATCCGATCAGCAAAGGGCAGCCTGTCACCATTTTAATTCCGAAGCTGCACCGGGACCAAAACGCTTGGGGAGCGGATGCGGAAGATTTCCGTCCGGAACGGTTTGAAGATCCTTCAAGTATCCCTCATCATGCGTATAAGCCGTTTGGAAACGGCCAGCGCGCTTGTATCGGCATGCAGTTTGCTCTTCAAGAAGCGACAATGGTTCTTGGTCTTGTATTAAAGCATTTTGATTTGATAAATCATAATGGCTATGAACTAAAAATCAAAGAAGCATTAACAATCAAGCCGGATGATTTTAAAATTACTGTGAAACCGCGGAAAACAGCGGCAATCAATGTACAGCGAAGAGAACAGGCAGACATCAAAACAGAAACAAAGCCAAAAGAAGCCCAACCTAAACACGGCACACCTTTACTCGTTCTTTACGGTTCAAACCTTGGGACAGCTGAGGGAATAGCCGGTGAACTGGCCGCTCAAGGCCGCCAGATGGGCTTTACAGCTGAAACGGCTCCGCTTGATGATTACATCGGCAAGCTTCCTGAAGAAGGGGCAGTCGTCATTGTTACGGCTTCTTATAATGGGGCGCCGCCTGATAATGCCGCCGGCTTTGTAGAGTGGCTGAAAGAGCTTGAGGAAGGCCGATTGAAAGGCGTTTCCTATGCGGTTTTCGGCTGCGGAAACCGGAGCTGGGCCAGCACGTATCAGCGGATTCCCCGCCTGATTGATGACATGATGAAAGCAAAGGGGGCAACGCGTTTAACAGCGATTGGGGAAGGTGATGCGGCCGATGATTTTGAAAGCCATCGCGAGTCTTGGGAAAACCGCTTCTGGAAGGAAACGCTGGACGCATTTGATATTAACGAAATCGCCCAGAAAGAAGACAGGCCTTCATTGTCGATTACTTTTCTCAGTGAAGCGACGGAAACGCCGGTTGCCAAAGCATATGGCGCGTTTGAAGGGATTGTATTAGAGAATCGAGAGCTCCAGTCAGCTGACAGTACGCGTTCGACCCGCCATATTGAATTGGAAATTCCGGAGGGTAAAACATATAAAGAAGGCGATCATATCGGAATCCTGCCGAAGAACAGCAGGGAGCTTGTTCAGCGGGTTCTCAGCCGATTCGGTTTGCAGTCCAATCATGTAATACAAATAAGCGGAAGCGCTCATATGGCTCACCTGCCGATGGACCGGCCGATTAAAGTAGCGGATTTACTGTCGTCCTATGTAGAGCTGCAGGAACCGGCTTCAAGGCTTCAGCTTCGCGAGCTGGCTTCTTATACAGTCTGCCCGCCGCATCAAAAAGAGCTGGAACAGCTCGTTTCAGATGATGGCACTTACAAAGAGCAGGTGCTTGCAAAACGTCTTACCATGCTTGATCTTTTAGAAGATTATCCTGCCTGCGAAATGCCGTTTGAACGGTTTTTAGCACTTTTGCCATCACTAAAACCGAGATACTATTCCATTTCAAGTTCACCGAAAGCCCATGCAAATATCGTGAGCATGACGGTAGGAGTTGTGAAAGCCTCAGCCTGGAGCGGCCGAGGTGAATACCGGGGTGTCGCCTCTACTTATTTAGCAGAATTGAATACAGGTGATGCAGCAGCCTGCTTCATTCGTACGCCGCAGTCCGGATTCCAGATGCCG
Source organism: Bacillus sp. MD-5 (assembly GCF_002201875.1). Lineage (NCBI taxonomy): Bacteria > Bacillati > Bacillota > Bacilli > Caryophanales > Bacillaceae > Bacillus > Bacillus sp. MD-5. The sequence goes on along the minus strand of NZ_CP021911.1, from coordinate 2,516,293 downwards.
GATGACCCTGACACGCCTATGATTATGGTTGGTCCGGGTACAGGAATTGCGCCATTCAGGGGCTTTATTCAGGCAAGATCTGTTTTGAATAAGGAAGGAAGCACGCTTGGTGAAGCACTTTTATACTTCGGCTGCCGGCGCCCGGATCATGACGATCTTTACAGAGAAGAGCTGGATCAAGCGGAACAGGAAGGTTTGGTCACAATCCGCCGATGCTACTCACGCGTCGAAAACGAATCAAAAGGATATGTCCAGCACTTGCTCAAGCAAGATTCACAGAAATTGATGACACTCATTGAAAAAGGAGCCCATATTTACGTATGCGGTGATGGATCGCAAATGGCTCCTGACGTAGAGAAAACTTTGCGATGGGCATATGAAACTGAAAAAGGGGCAAGTCAGGAAGAATCCGCCGATTGGCTGCAAAAGCTGCAAGACCAAAAACGTTATGTAAAAGACGTTTGGACAGGAAATTAATAAAAAATAAAATCCCGCCAATCTGATTGGCGGGATTGCTTTGCATGTGAGAAAACCGGCACGATAATGAAATCTACTGAAAAGGATGTTATAGGGAGTATCGCGCCGGCCTTATTATTCATATCGTCATATAGAGACAAAAGTTTAGTTCTTTTTACCTTATTTTTAAAAATAAATAGTCTAAAAGTCTTGTTTTTGATTTTCGACTCAGGCTTTTGGCATTTTGTTCTTTCTTATTCCTTAAGATCAGTCATCTGTTGAAGATTGATGCTTGAATTGCCGTTCTACATGTTTACGGTAATGAAAGTCATGAATCAGCCGAATGGTCGGCCTGATTAACAGCAGCAAGCTTCCGACCGCAAACAGCCATATCCCTGCAGACTTTAACTGGTCATAGAAAAAGAAAAAGCTTCCAACGAGAAACAAAGCACCGATGATAAAATCGTTTACTGTATAAAGAATCTTATATCGTTTTTTGAAAAAAAGCTCATATCGTTTCAGCTCTTTTTGGATATCATGTTCTTCATTTCCTTTCATTATCATCCCTCCATTCAATTTTGGCTTACCCTTACGTAAACGGCATGTAAACATAAGGGCTGCCTTGCTGAAAGAAGACATAATCAACGATCAGAAACTAAAGTAAAAAAGTGATCCGTATAGGATCTCTTTTTTACGATTTCATCGCCTGAACAATAAGAGCAGTCAAAGCTTTTGCCCCTTTAGGAACCAAGTGAACACCATCAGGGGTAAAATATTCCGGATGCTGAAGGGCTTCTGTATGCCAGTCAACTAACGTAACATTTTGATGTGCGCTTGCCTGGTGCTGTAAAGATTCATTAACCTTGCTTTCCCATTGGCGGGGAACCCGTGTATTGACGAGATAGATATGGGCTTTTGAGAAAGATTGAAGCAGTTGTTCGATTTGGCTGTTTGTAAAGTAGCCATTGGTTCCAAGCTCAATGATGACAGCCTTGTTGGGCTGATTAAAAGACTTGTATTCCTTTGCGAGTTCCAAAGCTTGAGACATTTGTCTTCCCACCTTTCCATCAATCGTTACATTTGAAAGTGACTGATGCAGGTGTGAAGAAATATCAAGCATGACGGAATCGCCTATAGCTAACACTTCTTTCGCAGTGTCTGCGGGTTCTTTCGACTGTTGAGATTGCGTGTCTTTCTTTTTATGAGTCTCTTGCCCATTATTTTTATTTTCCTTTTGTCCTTGCTTGGAGCCTGGTGTTTTTTGTTCAGGATTGTGTTTTTTATCTGCTGCAGCATCCTTTTTATCCCCAGAAGCTTGGCTGATGTCAGCATTTGTTTCTTGTGAGCTATAGGTCCATTTAGTAGGGTGCTTTTGCTCTCCGGCCAATCCAGACAGCCCTCCTGCAAAAATAAGTATAGTGAAAATGACGAAACCAATTGACATTTTGCTAATAACAGATGTCGTTTTCCATTCCTTGATTCTATGTATCAAAATACCGCTGAAAAATGTTCTAAATCCCTGTGTCCGTATCGGCTTCTCAATAAAATGATAGGAAAGCTCGGCAAGTATACATGTCACAATAATCTTCAGCACGATATGCCAAAACACAGGGTTTCCGATTTCTTGAACTGGTGTGCTCAACACAATAACAGGGTAGTGCCAAAGATAAATACCGTAAGACCTTGTTCCAAGCCACCGAAGCGGCCTCCATGAAAGGAGCTTGCCTAAAAAGCTGCTCGGATGGCAAACACATGCGATAAGGATTGCGGCAGTGATGCTAATGAATAGCATTCCGCCTCTGTAAAGAAAAGGTTCGTATTCATCTGTGAAATAGACACATAACACTAAAATACAAAATGCCGAAAATTCAGTCGCGTGCAAAGTGTGCTTCAGTTTGCTTGGCAGCCTGTTGGAAGACAGCCTTTTCATCGGCCATACCAAAGCCAAGGCGCATCCGATGAGAAGGTCAAACGAACGAGTGTCTGTGCCATAGTAGACGCGGCTCGGATCTCCGCCAGGTTCATACAGTATGCTCATCATCATGGCTGAACAAAGCGCAAGCAACGATATTACCGCAGCCAATCTGGCACGGCTTTTCAATATGTACATTCCAAAAACGAAAAACATTGGCCATATGATATAAAATTGTTCTTCAATCGCCAGCGACCAAAGGTTTTTTAGAGGTGATGGGGAACCGAAACTATCAAAATATGATAGCTTGTGAAAAATAAACCACCAATTGCTCATATAAAAGAGAGAAGAGATCGCATCCCCGCGTACAGTGTGCAATAGTTCCCGGTCAAACAATACGACCCAAACAACAGTGGAAAAGATCATAAGGTAAGCCGCTGGCAGAAGCCGCCGAATGCGGCGCACCCAAAAGTCCCGAAAATCAAGATTGATATCATTTCCATATGCCGGCAATAGAATGGAGGTAATCAAATATCCGGATAAAACAAAAAAGATATCAACTCCGATAAAGCCTCCGTTAGCCCAATTGAAATTTAGGTGATAAGCGATAACGGACAGGACGGCAAAAGCCCGAAGGCCATCAAGTCCAGGGATGTATCGATGATGCTGTGTCTTGTGATACATAGGTATTCCTCCAATAGTATGCAAATATTCTCGTTTGTTTTTGATAGCGAGGTTACGACCTCAAATAGAAAAGAGAGAAAACATCCATAATCTAAAATGGATGTTTTTTTATTTTATCGAATATAACGTTCTCCCACGAGCAAGTTTGAAATGACGCTGGTTGGAATTTTAAACTCGGTAACGCCCATATAGCCGGGGGCAACTTCATATTCGTCAAATGAGATCATAAGTTTATGGTCTTCAGTAATGTAAAACGTTTGATCAGGAAGAATCGTTTTGAACGGTTCAGCATCTTCATCAGTGAGCCAATATATTTTATTAGGATCTTCCTTCATTTGCTGTTTCATTTGCTCTTTGATGTTTTGACTGATGACTTTGATATAGCGCTCATCTTTGAATAAGCTTTTTAATGTAAGTAAAATATCATTCTTTTTGTCAATCGTAATATAACGGCTTTGTGTGTAGGAAGATGCTTGTGTTGTTTCAATATTGCGCCGGATTGAGAGCAAATCTGGCGTGTCTGTGACCGTCTCGTAATCACTGTAGATGCTGAGATGCCCTTTTTTGTTTTTGGATGTGGATTGTATAAACTCTTTATACAGCTGCTGGCTTTCTTTCAAGTATTTCTCGTTAATGCTGTTTTCAAGCTCTTTATTAGAAAGTCCGGACAAAGCAGGTGTTTTGACATCAATGCTTGATTGGTCTTTTTCCTCTTTGATTTCAATAAAGGTGATCGCTTTGACGATTTTGCCGATGACAGGGATCTTAGACATAGCGTGAGCGGCGTCAGGGTTGATATTCACAAGCGCAGTGAATAAAATAGCTGCAGCGATTGCTGCTGATGTCGGCCACATGACGATTCTTTTCTTTTTTGGTTCTTGCTGAAGGGCTTTTTCAACAATGACATCCAATTCTTTAGGAATCGGAACATTTTTATATTCTTCTTTTAATTGCTGTAATCTCTTATCCATTAAGAAAGATCCTCCTTCGTCAAATGAATGCGCATCAGCTTCAATGCTCTGTATAGGCGCGTTTTGACGGTATTCGTGTTTTCTCCTGTAATTTCCGCAATTTCTTCTAATTTGAGGTCTTCAAAAAAACGTAAAATAATAATGGTTTTATAGCGGTAAGGCAATTCGTCAAGCGCTTCATGGAGATCAGTATCCTTGTAATGGTCTTCTTTTCCCTTGCTTAAAAATTCTATCGTTTCGTCGTCCATCACTCTTATCTTTTTTTGTTTGCGCAAAAAATCAATAGCTGTCCGCACCAAAATTTTATAAAACCAGCTTTTTATCGTCTCGGGGTTTCTGACCGTTTCAACTGAGCTCAGCGCTTTTTTTATCGATTCCTGAACAATATCTAATGCGTCATCTTGATTTTTCACATAACTGAAAGCCAACCTGTAGAAATCTTGCTTATGATCAGTTATGCATGCGACAAGCAACGCTTTTGTTGTTTGTTTTTTCTTCATTGCAATAAAGGGCTCCTTTTTGAATATACGTATATCGTAGGCTGTTACCTAGGATAGACGCGGCAGGCTGAAAAATAGTTTGCGCAGAATCACATTTTTTTAAAGAAGTAAATCAGCATGGGGAAGTTTTTATGCATAAAAAAACAAGGCTTATTTCGTACAAGCCTTGTTTTTGGGGTAAACGATGCCAAACGCTATTCCAAGTAATGTTTTTTGAAATCTGAGTGGATAGAAAATTTACGGCGCAATTGAATGAGGTTTTTCCCAAAGCTTTCTTCTAAAAGCTCTCTATGCTTTTTCAGAATTTCCATAAGGTACAGATCATGAATGATCACTTCAGTAATAGGCATGACTAAACCCACATGCATCGTCCATGCGGCGCGGCTGTCGTTGCCAAGTGAGACAATGCCCGCAACTACTTCTGAATCATCTCCGCTATAGACAAGCCACCGTCCGTCATACTCTTCTGTAATTTCACTGCTCATATCATGCAGGTACACATTGGCAAAATCAGATACGATGTCTCCGTAAGCAATAATGGTGACAATAACGCCTTGATCTGCCGCCTGTTTGAGCTCTGATTCTATTTCTTCAAAATCCTCTTTCCATATTTCTAAGAGGATTCTTTTTTTGGCGGATAAGATACAGGCCTTCACTTTTTCAAGAATTTCACTGCGGCCGGTGATATTCCAGATGTTTTCCCGGTCATTTGCGGTCTGCTCGAACTTTTCAAAATATTTTTCAGCCTGATCAAAATGTTCTTCCGCTTTGAGCCGGCGGTTTTTAATCAGTTCTTTCGCGGGGACAGGAACATACTGAGGCGTATTTCCATGACTGACAAAAACATCTCCTCTGATCACAAGGCTTTCCAGGACTTCATAAATTTTAGAACGGGGCACTCCGGATTTTTTTGCAACGGCGTAGCCTGTTAAAGGTGATTCTTGCAATAACGCCAAATAAGCTTTCGACTCATATTCTGTAAAATTGAGGTTTTTCAAAATGTCTAACATATTTTCCTTCATATATCCTCCAATATAAAAAGCAATCACTGCCTTTGTAATCGCTATTTTAACAAACCATATTGATTTATTCCAAACGCATTGATACAATTTTTATAAGTAGTTACTTTTGTAGTCACTATATGATTGAGGGGATTTTTAAAGGGGGAGAGAACAATGCACAGCTTACTCGCATACATACCGATCGCTGCCATGATGGTTATCATGCCGGGTGCAGATACGATGCTTGTGATGAAAAATACGCTTCGATATGGCCCGAAAGCCGGACGTTATAACATTCTCGGATTGGCAACTGGACTATCCTTTTGGACGGTGATTGCCATTTTAGGATTATCGGTGGTGATTGCAAAGTCAGTGATTCTTTTCACAACGATCAAATATTTGGGAGCGGCGTACTTAATTTATTTAGGCGTAAAAAGTTTTTTTGCAAAAAGTATGTTTTCGTTAGATGACATGCAGTCCCAAACAAAAAATATGGCAAGTTCTCCGAAACGTTATTATAAAACTTCCTTTATGCAGGGATCACTCAGTAACATTCTTAATCCTAAAACTGTTTTGGTGTATGTTACAATCATGCCCCAATTTATCAATTTAAACGGAAATATCAACCAGCAGCTCATCATTTTAGCTTCAATCCTAACCTTATTAGCGGTGTTGTGGTTTCTGTTTCTTGTTTATATTATTGATTACGCGAAAAAATGGATGAAAAACTCGAGGTTCCAGAAAGTGTTTCAAAAAATAACCGGAATGATATTAGTAGGTTTCGGCATCAAAACTGGTTTGAGTTAACACTTAAATGAAGTGAATGAAATTTAAAACTTAGTGTTTGGCCTCATAAAAAAGACAAGGGAGTGAGTATCCCTTGTCTTTTTTTTATTTCATCTGATGTCCTCTGCGGGTCTGCACCTTATACAAAATAATCAATAAAACAAACCAGACCGGGGTGACAAACAAAGCAACACGTGTATCATTCGCCAGTGCCAATATGACAAGAATGAATGCAAGAAATGCAAGTGTTAAATAGTTGGATAATGGATAAAAAGGCATTTTAAATTTGTTTGCTTTCGCTTCATGCTGTCTTGTTTTTCGATATTTCAAATGGCAGATCACCGTGATGCCCCAAATAAAAATGAAGCATATTGTAGAAACACTTGTAATCAGTGTAAAGACTTGCTCAGGCATTAAATAATTCAGACTAACGCCAATCAGAATGGCGATGGTTGAAAAGAACAGCGCATTGCTTGGAACGTTAGAAGAAGTCAATTTCTTTAATAGTTCAGGTGCGTGATGATCCTTTGCAAGTGAATAGACCATTCGGCTTGTGCTGAATAAAGCGCTATTGGCAGCTGATGCGGCTGATGTTAATACAACAAAATTGATCAAACTGGCGGCCACAACGATGCCCACAGCAGAGAAGACCTGAACAAATGGGCTTTCGTTTGGATTCAACACATTCCAAGGATAGATACACATAATCACGAAAAGTGCGCCTACATAAAAAAGTAAAATCCGGACAGGGATTTGATTGATGGCTTTAGGGATCACTTTTTGGGGATTTTCTGTTTCACCAGCTGTCAGTCCAACAAGTTCAATACCCACGAAAGCGAAGACGACCATTTGGAACGATAGGATAAACCCATGCCATCCATTTGGGAACATGCCGCCATGGCTCCAAAGGTTGGTAAGGCTGGCAGGGCCGGAAGCTGCGGAAAAACCTTTCACAATCAGGAAAATGCCAGTTACGATCAGGGCCAGTATGGCAATGACTTTGATCAATGCAAACCAAAATTCTAATTCTCCGAAAAGTTTAACGGTGGCAAGATTCATGATCAGCAGGATAATAAGCGCAAGAAGGCCGGGCAGCCATTGAGGCACATCGGGCAGCCAATATTGCGTATAAATGCCGACCGCCGTTAAATCAGCCATCGCGAGGGAAATCCAGCAGAACCAGTAGGTCCACCCAGTAATAAATGCTGCCATGTTTCCTAAATAGTCCCTTACAAAATCCACAAAAGAGTGGTATCCCGCATTTGATAAGAGCAGTTCTCCGAGCGAACGCATAATGAAAAAGCAAAATACGCCGGTGATCAAGTAAGCAAATAAAATGGATGGCCCTGCAAAGTGGATGGATTTACCTGATCCTAAAAATAAACCTGTACCGATTGCACCTCCAATCGCCATTAATTGTATATGCCTGTTTTTAAGGCCTCTAGACAATTTCTGTTGCTGGCCAAAATTGTCTTTGCTAGAATTGCCTATCAATTTTATTTTCCTCCAATAATAAAAAGATGAGTAAAGTTTTAACGGATATTATAACATTTAAAAGAGGAGATGCTTTTATTTTTAAATTTTAAAACTATTTTGAGTTTATGAATAAAACTTGCAGTTCTATTGAATAACAGAATAAACAGGACCGTCATTTGGACGATCTGATAGGCTATTTTTTAATAGGCATCGATTTGAACCATTGTATGCCCGCTATAATGGTGGCCTGCAGGGGATATCGGAGATTTTTCTATCCTAGGTGAATGGCTGTAAGACATCATCATTGCTGATAAGTTTACCGAATCATTAACTTTCCAGATGTATTGTAAAAATGAAGAATTTTTGCATATCGTGCTACTGTGGCGAACACATAGAGTGACCGCCCTTTTTAATTGTGAATAAATCTCCCGGGGGTATTTAGGAAATTTGTCCTGAGCTATAAGGTTCATTTTTTGTCATTGATGATTTTGACATCATTACATTCCTCAAGAATGATAAACTGTTTACTGATTATTACTTTTGAAGGGGACTTGCCCTCAAGAACTGCGAATCTATCATACTAAGATGAGATTCAAATGGTTCAAAATGTAAACATATACGCATAAAAATCAGCTTTGTCAATCTGCTATAGAGACCTTTTTGAACGAAGCAGATCATCTCAAGGCGGACAATAAAATTCGGAATATTCTTGTTAAAGGCTTATCTAATAAGGACAAAGGATGATAGATGTGAAAAGAATAGATAAAATATACCATCAGCTCATGCATAATTTTCATGATTCAACCTTAGATCATCTTTTAAAAATACAAGGGAATTCAGCAAAGGAAATTGCTGAGCAGTTGAAAATGGAGCGGTCCAATGTCAGCTTTGAGCTGAACAATCTTGTCCGGACCAAAAAGGTCATCAAAATTAAAACGTTTCCTGTGCGCTACATCCCAGTCGAGATAGCAGAAAAGGTATTCAGCGAGAAATGGGATACAGGGATGATGGAAGTGAAAGACCTTAAGGTGTTTTCTGGGGATTTAAAACAGAATCATCAACACATTTCCACGAATCCTCTAGAGCTTATGATTGGGGCAAAAGGGAGTTTGAAAAAAGCGATCTCCCAGGCAAAAGCAGCTGTCTTTTATCCGCCTAACGGTCTGCATATGCTCCTCCTAGGGCCGACTGGTTCCGGTAAATCCCTTTTTGCGAACCGAATTTACCAGTTTGCCATATACTCTGACATTTTGAAGGCCGGCGCACCATTTATTACATTTAACTGTGCAGATTACTACAACAACCCTCAATTATTGCTTTCTCAATTATTCGGACACAAAAAAGGTTCATTTACAGGTGCCGCCGAGGATAAGGCAGGTTTAGTCGAACAGGCCAATGGGGGCATTCTGTTTATGGATGAAATCCACCGTCTCCCTCCTGAGGGACAGGAGATGCTGTTTTATTTTATTGACAGCGGTTCTTATAACAGGCTTGGAGAATCTGAACATAAACGAACATCGAACGTATTGTTTATTTGTGCGACTACAGAAAATCCGAGTTCTGCCCTATTGAAAACATTTTTGCGAAGAATCCCAATGACCATTCATATTCCTTCGCTTGAAGAGCGATCGCTTAAAGAAAGAGTGGAGCTGACAACGTTTTTATTAGGGAAAGAAGCAGAGCGGATTAAGAAGAATCTCAGTGTGCACATCGATGTCTATAATGCGCTTATTCATTCCGCGAAATTTGGGAATGTCGGACAGCTGAAATCAAATGTCCAGTTAGTTTGCGCACACGGTTTTTTGCATAACCTTGACAGAAATGAGGTTATTGAACTGACGGTTCGGGATCTGCCTGATGAAATCAAGCAAGAATGGATGTCCAGCAGCAAAAACATGCAAAGAAGCAAAGCCATTTCCGAATACGTCAATATTACAACGATTATCTCTCCGATTGTAGAAGATGAAACAACAAAAATTGACGAAGACCTCTCCTTTAACTTATATCATTTGATCGAGGAAAAAGTAAAAACGCTTATGAAAGAAGGTTTATCCAAAAAGGATATTAACCAATACATCTTGACTGATGTCCATTTGCATGTCAGAAGTTTTTTTCATCATCAAGCCTTTCAAAAGGACAGCCTGCTGACATTCGTTGAAGATGACGTGATTCAAATGACAAAACAGTTAAAAGAAATAGCTGAACATGAACTGGATTGCACATTTGACCGTAAATTTATTTATTTTTTGAGTATGCATATTGACGCATTTTTAAAGCGCGGAAAGCAAATTGATGTTTTAAATACACAGGAGACGGATGAAATTCGTGATACGCACGTGAAAGAATATCGGGTGGCGATGATTTTTAAAGATAAAATGCAGGAATATTTTAAAGTGGCTATTCCTGAAATAGAAGTCATCTACTTAACGATGTTAATTCATTCGATCAAATCGTTAAAAGAGAACAAAAGAGTCGGTATTATCGTTGCTGCTCATGGAAACAGCACGGCGAGTTCAATGGTTGAAGTTGCGACAGAACTATTAGGGAGCACGCCAATTGCAGCAGTCGATATGCCGCTTTCTGTTTCACCTTCGGACATTCTTGAATGCGTAGCAGAAAAAATGAAACAGGTTGATGAAGGCGAAGGTGTATTAATGCTGGTAGATATGGGCTCGCTTGCGATGCTGGAAAGCAGGCTGGAGGAAAAGACTGGCATTGCCATCAAAACGATCAGCAATGTTACGACCTCAATGGTGCTGGATGCTGTCAGAAAGGTCAACTATTTGAATTTGAATTTGCATGCGATCTATCAATCGGTTACGAAGGATTTTATCGAGTTATGGGAGCGCCAGCCAGCGGCAGCCGGCAAAAAGAAGGCTTTGGTATCCATCTGCACGACAGGCAGCGGAACGGCCAAAAAGCTGGAAGACATTTTAACCACGATCGTAAACAAGGCCTCTGATACTCCGATTCACATATTGACCGTATCATCGATTAAACTGGCCAACAGCATAAAAGAAATCGAAAAAGAGTATGAAATCCTTGCCACAGTTGGAACGAAAGACCCTAAAATGAATGCTCCGCATGTATCCTTAGAAGTGTTAATTGAAGGGGAGGGAGAGAAGCTGATTCAACAGGCGATTACGAAAGGAAGCATTCCCTTGAGCAATGGATTAAATGAAGCAAATATTATTGTCAGGGAGCTTTGCGAGGATAGCTTGAAAAAGTATCTTGTCTTCTTAAATCCCCATCATGTAACCGAAATGTTAGTAGAGTGGCTGCAAACCGTTCAAGATGAGCTGGGTGTCATTTTCAATAATGCCGTTTTGATCAAAGTCATTATGCATACAGCTTTCGCCTTTGAAAGGGTAATTAAGCAGAATCCGATCGCTTTCTCGGAGGAAGAAGAAATTAATGATCAGTTGAAGGAAATGGTGAACGTCACAGAGCGGACACTAGCCCCTTATGAAGAAAAGCTCGGACTTCGCATAAGTGATGATGAAAAATTATTTATAGCCGCCATATTTGCTGAAGAAGTGCATGGCCATCTGTTTTAAAACCAGTTTTTTCATATGAACCTGTATTAAATGAAACACCATTTTAATACAGGTTTATTTTTTTCGTTTTAAGTGTTTCAACAACAAACTGCGATTGGCTGAAATATCAATGAAAACGCTTAACACAAATGTGTTGGCACGATCCTTGCATTATATATGGGTGTACAAAACAGGAAAGGAGCAATAGATATGATTTCAGTTATTATCAGTGGTCATGGAGATTTTCCCATAGCATTAAAAGAGTCTTCAGGGATGATATTCGGTGAAGAAAACAACCTGATTGCAGTGCCGTTTTTTAAAGGGGAAGGGATTCAAACGCTGCAGGAAAAATATCATCAGGCGCTCAAGGACATTCCGGAAGAACATGAAGTGCTTTTTTTAGTCGATATTTTTGGAGGGACGCCATATAACGCGGCAGCTTCCATCATTGCTGAGGATCAAAGAATGGATATGGCAGCCGGCGTAAACCTGCCGATTTTGCTGGAGGTATTAAGCTTGAGAGAACATCTGGCTCTCAAAGCTTTGCTGAACAACTTAAAAGCGATGAGTCAGCAAAGCTTTCAGGTGTGCAGTGAACATTTAGAAAAAGTAAAAACAGCCAATCAAGATACAAGAGAGGATGAACTATGATGAACATTGTGTTAACAAGAATTGATGACCGCTTTATTCACGGCCAAATCCTGACAAGGTGGATTAAAGTACATGCGGCCGACCGAATCATCGTTGTCTCCGATGATATTGCTCAGGATGAAATGAGAAAAACGCTGATCCTATCTGTTGCGCCTTCAAATGTTAAGGCGAGTGCCGTCTCTGTTTCTAAAATGGCAAAAGCCTTTCATAGTCCGCGCTATGAAGGAGTAACAGCAATGCTCTTGTTTGAAAATCCGTCCGATATCGTATCCCTCATAGAAGCAGGCGTACCGATCAAAACCGTAAACGTCGGGGGAATGCGTTTTGAAAATCAACGCAGGCAAATCACAAAATCAGTCAGTGTCACAGAGCAAGATATAAAGGCATTTGAAACATTAAGTGACAAGGGCGTGAAACTGGAATTAAGGCAGCTGCCTTCAGATGCCAGTGAAGATTTTGTACAGATATTACGGAACGTAACAAAATAATCAAGGGGATGAGAATATGTCTTCATTACAAATTATTTTGTTGTTAGTCATTGCAGCAATCACCGGAATCGCAAGTGTATTGGATGAAGGGCAGACACACCGGCCGCTTGTGGCCTGCACGCTAGTTGGCTTGGTGCTGGGGGACTTAAAAACGGGAATTATTCTTGGAGGCACACTGGAGCTGATGGCGCTCGGCTGGATGAACGTCGGGCTTGCCATGGCGCCTGATACGGCGATCGCCTCTGTCATCTCAACCATTTTAGTTATTACAGCTGATCAGGGAATTGGCGAAGGGATTGCTGTCGCTGTTGCTTTGGCAGCTGCGGGTCAGGCGCTGACGATTTTTGTTCGGACGATCACTGTCTTTTTCATTCACCGCGCTGACAAATATGCAAAAGAAGGAAATATAAAAGGAATTGAAATTATGCATATTACCGCGATGGTGTTTCAAGCTTTGCGCGTCATGATTCCTACACTGATTGTTGCTTTAATTAGTGTCAGCGCTGTTCAGGCGTTCCTTGGAAATATTCCTGATGTCATTACAAAAGGACTGCAAATAGGCGGAGGCATTATTGTGGTTGTCGGGTATGCCATGGTGATCAATATGATGAATATTCCTTATTTAAAGCCATTTTTCTATATCGGTTTCTTATTAGCGGCGTTTACCGATTTTAACTTAGTGGGATTCGGAGCCCTTGGTCTTTGTCTGGCGCTTTTATACCAGCAGATGATGCAAAAACAAAGCGCTCACGGAGCAGTCGCGGCCGCATCAGACAGTGGCAGTGTTGCTGTTTATGATGACGATGATGATCTTGATGCCTAAACGATGAGGGGGGAAGAAAAAAATGGAGAAAGAAAAACGATTAACGAAAAAAGAAATTTTCAGCATGTTTATTCGTTCAAATTTTTTGCTCGGTTCCTTTAACTTCGAACGTGTGCAGGCAATGGGATATTGTTACGTCATGATACCGGCGATCAAAAAATTGTACGCTCCCGGAGCGAAAAGAAACGAAGCCTTGCAGCGCCATTTGGAATGGTTTAATACACATCCGTGGCTGACAGCGCCTATATTTGGCGTGACGGCAGCCATGGAAGAAGAAATGGCGAACAATAAAGGAATTGATGGAAAAGCGATAAGCGGAATGAAAATCGGTTTGATGGGACCAATAGCGGGCGTAGGCGACCCCATTTTCTGGGGAACGATTCGCCCGGTCTTAGCTGCCTTAGGAGCCTCTCTTGCTTTAGGAGGAAACATTGCCGGCCCTTTGCTATTCTTTTTCTTGCTGAATGCCATAAGATTAAGCACAAAATATTACGGATTAAAGTATGGCTATGTGAAAGGAATGGAGATTCTTCAGGATTTAGCGGGGAATCGCATTCAAAAGCTTACAGAGGGTGCTTCGATTCTCGGGTTATTTGTTATGGGGGCCCTCGTGTCCAAATGGACCACCATCAACATTCCAATCGTTGTATCCAGGATTAAGGATGAAAGCGGCAAAGTAGATGTTCAAACGGTACAAAATGTGTTAGACAGCATTATGCCGGGTGCGCTGCCGCTCGGATTAACGTTATTGGTGGCTTGGATGCTGCGCAAAGGAGTGAACCCTCTTCTCATTATTTGCGGCATCTTTATCATCGGGATTCTCGGGTATTGGGCTGGATTCTTAGCATAAGCTGTGTGAAGGAAGAAGAGAGAAACTGCAGCAGTCTTTTAAGATATAAATGATTCGGATAACAGCGAAACAGAAGAGAATTTCCAGAAACGGACCAGCTTGCGCAGCAGTCTCTCTTGAAAGTGTTTAAACATGAAGAGAGGAGCGAAGGAACAAATGAAAAAGAGACTTATTCAAGTCATGATCATGTTCACCCTGCTGTTGACTATGGCATTTTCGGCGGATGCAGCCGATTCAAGCTACTATGATGAGGAATACCGTCCTCAATATCACTTCACACCGGAAGCAAACTGGATGAATGACCCAAACGGAATGGTATATTATGCGGGGGAATATCACTTGTTCTATCAATACCATCCTTACGGCCTTCAGTGGGGGCCCATGCATTGGGGGCATGCCGTCAGCAAAGATTTGGTTACATGGGAGCACCTTCCTGTTGCGCTGTATCCGGATGAAAAAGGCACGATCTTTTCTGGAAGCGCAGTTGTCGATAAAAATAACACAAGCGGTTTTCAAACAGGCAAAGAGAAGCCGCTTGTGGCCATTTATACACAGGATCGGGAAGGCCATCAAGTGCAAAGTATTGCCTATAGCAATGACAAAGGCAGAACATGGACGAAATACGCAGGCAACCCTGCCATTCCAAACCCGGGTAAAAAAGATTTTCGCGATCCAAAAGTCTTTTGGTATGAGAAAGAGAAAAAGTGGGTGATGGTACTGGCAGCTGGTGACCGAATTCTCATGTATACATCAAAAAATCTGAAGCAGTGGGCGTATGCAAGTGAATTTGGACAGGGACAAGGAAGCCACGGGGGAGTATGGGAATGTCCGGATTTATTTGAGTTACCGGTAGATGGCAAACCGAATCAAAAAAAATGGGTCTTGCAAGTCAGTGTCGGAAACGGAGCGGTTTCGGGAGGATCAGGCATGCAATATTTCGTAGGGGACTTTGATGGGACTCATTTTAAAAATGAAAACCCATCAGACAAAGTTCTTTGGACGGATTACGGCAGAGACTTTTACGCAGCTGTATCCTGGTCCGATATTCCATCCAGAGACGGCCGGAGGCTTTGGTTAGGTTGGATGAGCAATTGGCAATATGCGAATGATGTTCCGACATCTCCATGGAGAAGTGCAACGTCTATTCCAAGAGAGTTAAAATTGAAAGCGCTTACTGAAGGGGTTAGAGTAATCCAAACACCAGTAAAAGAGCTGGAAGCCATTCGCGGGACCTCTAAGAAGTGGAAGAATCTGACCATATCGCCTGCAAGTCATAATGTGTTATCGGGGCTATCTGGAGATGCCTATGAAATAAATGCAGAATTTAAAGTAAGCCCTGGTTCAGCTGTTGAATTTGGTTTTAAGGTCCGAACAGGAGAAAAGCAATTTACGAAAGTCGGCTATGACCGAAGGAACGGCAAACTGTTCGTTGACCGGAGCAAGTCGGGCAACGTCACCTTTAATCCGGCCTTTGACACCGGAAAAGAAACAGCACCGCTGAAGCCGGTAAATGGAAAGGTTAAGATGCGCATTTTTGTTGACCGCTCCTCGGTTGAAGTATTTGGGAATGACGGACAGCAGGTCATAACAGATGTCATTCTCCCAGATCGATCAAGCAAAGGGCTTGAATTATATGCTGCAAATGGAGATGTAAAGATAAAATCTTTAAGGATTCACCCTTTAAAAAAGGTATGGGGCACGTCACCTTTTATGTCCAATGTAACCGGCTGGACAACGGTAAATGGCACGTGGGCCGACACAATTGAGGGAAAACAAGGGCGGTCGGATGGCGATTCCTTTATCTTGTCTTCAGCATCCGGGTCAGACTTCACTTATGAATCTGATATCACCATAAAGGATGGAAACGGAAGAGGGGCGGGAGCACTCATGTTTCGCTCTGACAAAGATGCCAAAAACGGTTATCTTGCCAACGTGGATGCGAAACATGACCTGGTGAAATTCTTTAAATTTGAGAACGGTGTTGCTTCTGTCATTGCTGAATACAAAACGCCGATAGATGTTAATAAAAAGTATCATCTAAAAACAGAGGCCAACGGTAATCGTTTTACAATTTATTTAGATGATCGTCTTGTGATTGATACCAATGATTCCACATTTTCAGAAGGCCAATTTGGTTTGAATGTGTGGGACGCGACTGCTGTCTTTCAGAATGTAAACAAGAAGTCTTAATTTTTAAGAAGGCACAGACCTGAACAATCTGTGCCTTCTCGTTATTTCAACAAAATAATGATTCGCGGTTACATGCTTCCAAATCATCTTAGAAAATCCGTATCAACGTTAATCTGTTTACACTCATGAGGCCCGAAAGATGAAAAACACTGTTCATAGCGACTTGAACAACAGAAGCTGAGGAGCAGTTTTGGTCTATCAATACTGTTCCTCAGCAAATCAGTCATTGTATGTTAAAGGGTTGGCAATTGAATCGCTGTATCAATATTTTTCAAATGTAGCTTGACTTGTTCGTCAGTATTCCAAGGATGGTACCAGCCTTTTTCCATCATATAGCTTGAGAGTTGTTCATGCATATCGAGTGCTTCTTCCAAATGGCGGATAAGGACCTCTTTTACTTCAGGCGTTCCGGCTTCAGTGGCTGCCATCGCATAATTTCTGACTCCGTTTTTTGCTGAAATTAATAAGTCCATAGCAATGATTTGGTCTGTCAGAACGTTCATGCCTGTTAGATATTCAATGATAGGATTCATTTTTCACTCATCTCCTCAACTTGCTTTGCATTAGATAAAATAGAGGCAAATTCCTGCAGCTGTCGGGTTGTGATGTCAACGTCTTGCTGCATGATTTCTTTAAGCTTCGGATCAGATACCAATGCTTTCATTGTTTTAGATTTCGTCAAACAGAGGGTCTTGAAAGCAGTCATTTCCTGGACCTCAAGCAGTTCATGTAAGGCGTATTCCATTTCTGTCACCTCCGTTTTTTAAGGCTTTAACACAACTTTTATACAATCATCCATTTTTGCATCAAAAATGTCATAGCCATGCTTGGCTTCACTAAGCGGCAGAACATGGCTGACAACATCTCCCGGATCAATTTTGCCCGTTGATACGAGTTCAAACATGTACGGCATATAGTGGATTACAGGAGCCTGTCCAGAGCGTATATTGATGTTTCGCTGCATGATATCTCCTAACGGAAAACCGTTATATCTGCCCCCGTACACACCTGTAATTTGGATGGTTCCTCCTTTGCGAACAGCTTGAGAAGCAATGACCAATGCACTCATCGTTCCGCCATGAAGCTTTAATCCGCTGGCTAGGAACTCGAGATCGCTCATTTTCCCATCCATCCCAACAGCGTCAATGACTACATCCGCCCCGCCTTTCGTAATTTCCTTTAAATAATTCCCTGTATTCTCATGGTCTTCAAAATTAACGATTTCTACTTTGTTTGTACGTTTCGCATGCTGTAAGCGATAGTTTACATAGTCAACTGCTATGACGCGTTTAGCGCCTTTTAGCCAACAAAACTTTTGAGCAAACAGGCCGACTGGTCCGCAGCCGAGAACGATAACTGTATCGCCTTCTTTCACGCCGGCATTGTCAACACTCCAAAAGCCAGTGGTCATGGCATCGGCTATCACGCTTAATTTCTCATCAGGCTCCTCACAAGATTCAGGAATTTTAAAATGGGTAAAATTCGCAAAGGGCACTCTTAAATATTCGGCTTGGCCGCCCGGATAACCGCCAGTTTGCCCTGAATATCCGAAATAAGCACCCATTTCCCCATTTTCATTAGACTCATCACATTGGCTTTCTAGCTGGTTTTTACAAAAAAAACATTCCCCGCAGGCGATTGTAAAAGGGATAATGACGCGGTCACCTTTTTTGACCTTTGTAACCCCTGGCCCAACTTCTTCAACGATTCCCATCGGTTCATGGCCGATGACATAGTCTTCTTGCAGATTAGGAATGAATCCATGGATTAAATGTAAATCTGATCCGCAAATGGCTGTACTGGTGACCTTTATAATCATGTCATCGGATTTTTCAATCTTTGGATCGGGGACATCTTTGACCACAACATTCTTGATGCCTTGATACGTTACTGCCTTCATGCTGTCAAACCTCCAGTATTAGTGTTCATCAGGTGTCCGGTCAAACATCCCTTTTCGATTTGTTTCATCAGGAAAGAGGTTCATATTGCCGACCATGATCGTGTTTTTTGCAGAGAGCTGATCCAGCTTATACTGTTCGCTCAGCTCATATGGATAGAACCATTTTTTGCTGATCATCAGTTCTGTAATCTCTTGGTGCATCGCAATTCCTTGCATCAGCTGTTTCCGCAACAGGGCTCTTACATCTGGTGACGCGGTTTCTGTCAAAGCTACAGCAGTATTCCGTACGCCTTCCTTAACTCGTATGAGAAAATCCATCGCGAATGTAGTGTCTGCAAGTTCAGGCACATTTAGCGAATTAATAGGATCTAAATGATCATTATTCAAAGAGGCCTACCTTCCTTTCAATTGATGATTGGCGTTGGGCGGCTTTGAGGGACAGGGGCCTGAAATGAGGCACGCTCATAAACCGCTTGTAATTCAGTAAGGTCTTGAATGGATTGCTGTACATCTTTTTGCATCAAGTCCTTCAGTTCTTGGTCAAACACAAGTCCTTGCATTAACTTTGATTTCGCTATACAAAGTGTTTTAAAGTTCACGATTTCATGTAGATCTACAGCCTCGTGAGCTGCTAATGTTTGCTGATCCATATTGATGCAACCTCCTTTTATCAACGTTACATTTCCCGAAATGAAGTTGAAGCATACAGAAAGAACATTTGGTATCATTTTTTGTTGATGTAGAAGCGCTGTTTTTGCTCGTTAGCGTAATTTCTCATGACATATAATAAACTGCACCTTAAATGGTAAGTATATTTTGAACCTAAAAGACGAGTGAAGTTTTTTATGGAAACTTGACATCATGCTGTCAGGTTTCTTTTTGTATCATTAAAATGTATGACCAGTAAAAAGTATTTTTTATAGGAGGCACACAATATGAAGCTGCTGCAAATTAGACTTTTGGTGAACGATTTTAAGAAAAGCGTCGAGTTTTATAAAGATACATTAGGACTTCCGATAAGTTGGTTAGAGAATGAAATGGAATATGCACTCTTTGATAATGGAGAAACGAAAATAGAGCTATTATCCCGAGAAACGATGGCTGAAATCGTTGGAGAGGAAAAACAATCTTTAGAAGGAGATGCTCAATCAAAATTTTTGCTTCAGTTTCAGGTAGAAGATGTTGATAAAACGTATGACGATTTACACAAAAAAGGAGCGAAATGTGTGAATAAACCTCATGATCGCAAGGAATGGAGTGCCCGAGTCGCTCACTTCAGAGATCCAGATCATAACCTGATTGAAATATATAAAATGCTATGATTTTTCGACTTGCAAAATGATAGAATCAGCCTTTGATAACGTACCTTATCCTTTTTATATACGTTCTAGAAAAGAAAGCAGAGCCATCACACCCTTTGAACACTGAACTTACAGCATTTACGCTGGTTTGTTTGGTGTTCGTTTTTATTAGATGAAATAGGAGAAGTATCCACGAATCCAGGAGAAGCGCGGATACAAGGCAGCAGTACACGGATAGAGTTAATTGGTGGAAATGAATCGCATGATCCAAGTCCTTAATATCAAGCCTGACTGCCATTTATTTTGTATCTTTAATTGTCGAAAACATAGGAATAATTCCACTTTTGAAAGATCTAGTTTATGGTACATTGATACATATATGGGAGGGGAGGGGGCCTGTGTTCTAAAAGTAGATCCTTAACTGGATTGAAGTAAATTAAACGTACGGCATCAATAAGGGGAGGGTATAAGATGAATAAGCTAAAGAGACTAGGTATGCTAATGGTAATGATCGCATCATTGTTCGTTTTTTCTAGTCATGCACTTGCGGCTCAGTATTATACGGTTTCAACAAGCAGTGGTGCGCCTGTAAATATGCGCAGCGGCCCAGGTACAAGTTGGGGAATTGTAACGACCATTCCGAGCGGAACCCGCATCCCGATCTATTGCTACAAAACCGGTACAACTGTAACTGGAAAGTATGGGACGAGTAATATTTGGAATTACACAGAGCGGACGCTTGCAAGCGGCGAGATCGTTCCTGGTTTTGTCTCTGATACTTATATGTATACAGGCTCAGACGGTCCGGTTGTTCCTAAATGCAGCTGGTAGCATTGTTCTATCGATTCTCAAAATGAAGAAATTGAAGAAAGAGGGATGACATTGACTAAACTGAAAATGCTCAGTATGTTAACCGTTATGATTGCATCATTATTCATTTTTTCCAGTCAAGCGCTTGCCGTTCAGTACTTTACTGTCTCAACAAGCAGCGGTGCGCCTGTAAATATGCGCAGCGGTCCAGGTACAAATTATCCTATTATGCTTTCCATTCCGAGCGGCTCCCGTGTTCCTTATTATTGTTATGCTTATGGAACAACAGTGACTGGGAAGTATGGAACGAGTAATATTTGGGACCAAATCCAATGGAAAGATTCCCGGGGGATCGTAAATATTGGATATGTGTCTGACACGTATGTGTACACAGGCTCAGATGGCCCAGTCGGTTACAAATGCAACTAGCGATATACGGATCTCCCTCTTAAGGGTCTATCAGAGAGAAACCATACCAATCACAATAGTTGGTATGGTTTTTGCTATGCTTGCGTCTTCTATTCCTGCATTTGTGGTGATTTTCAAAGTAGCTTCATGATGTTAGACACTGGTTGTTGGTGAGGACAATATAACCAGCCGCTTTAGGGTTGTATCTAATGCTCTAAAATACGAAATTAAGATAGGGAACATCTCACATTGCCGTTCTCGTTATTGAAAAGTTCTCTTGGTCCTTTTATGAAAATTTTAATCTATCCTTAACCCGTATGTTTATTTTTTTCTAACATGTCGTGTAACCTCTCAGAAAATTCTTTATGATGCATGGTGTACCCCGTATGATTTCCGGGGAATTCAACCAATTCTGTTTCCAAGTGTTCTGCTAGGGCGTTCGCGCAGCGATAAGGAAAAAGCTCCCGTGAAGCACTTCCGCCAGCTGGGATTATCTTCACCGATGCAGATGTAAACACAGTTTTTAATGCTTCGATATCTAATGTATAGTTGAGAATTCCTTGAATTTCATAATCAGTGAAATACGTTGAATTGCCGAGGAGCCGTTTTGTCAGGACATTCTTTGATTGTTCGTCAATCTCTAATCTTGCTATTAACTTCGTGACTTCACCTCGATGATTTTTCTTAAGATCCTCCATGAATTGCTCGGCTTGTTTCAGCTCATTTCCATGCAGAAGCTGCAATAGGATTGGTTCGTGTGAGATCATGACACGTACTTGTTCAGGGTGGCGTATGCACAGATCAAGCCCTATAACAGCACCGGAGCTGCTTCCAAATACATAGGCCGGCTTATTGGTGATTTTAGCTAGAAGACGGTGAGCATCGTCGCTGTGTGTTTCCACACGGTAATTCTCAACCTGATGGGCGAGATTGCTGCGGGAATGGCCGCGGCGATCGTAAGTAACAACCGTGTACCAGTTAGCCAGATGATTGGCAACATGATGGAACTTGTCGGCATCACCGCCTCCGCCGTGGACCAAAAGAATGATTGGACCTGTGCCCCGCGCCTGATAGTGGATGTTGGCGCCGGGTACTTGCAACGTTCCATTGTATATCGTCATTTGTAAAACCTTCCTTTCTTCTCATCTCCCTTAACTTTACACAATGAGCCAATGGAATCATATGCAGGAAATAACTAAGAAACAAACTCGCCATATAAAAAGCACTGATTATATTTCATCAGTGCTTCCGTTTGGTTTATTTAGAGTAGACAATTTTTTTTATTGTTTCATCAGAGAGGTGATATTCCTCAGATAATTGATGAATGGTTTTGCCGTTTTTAAATGCTTTTTTAATAGAAGCGTTTCTGTCATCGATCAGCTTTCTTGTTCCTGAACACGCGCCCCATTTTTGATGAGAGGTTTCAGGTTTAGGGATATATATTGTTTCTCCTTGAACATACTTTTGAATTTCCGATATCAGCTTTTCAGGTAAAATAGCGGTTGCTTTTACATATGCCATTTCTGCCAGCTCCTTATTTTTTATGTTAAATAAGGTGCAAAGCCACTATATCAGAAAAGCTTACTTGGGCGATCTTTTAGAAAGTCTACCCCATGCAAAGTATCGCCTTCCCAATAATAGGCTTTGCATGGGACGTTGCGGAATCTGGCATTCTCATCTTGCTTGCCATTTACATCACCTCCTTACCTATTTTCGATGATCATTTCCATTATAAATTAGAGTAAAGCTTTATGGCATCTTGAAAAGAGTAACATTCAAGTTATATTACTTTGGATTCAAAATATTGACAAAACAATGTATTTTCAACAATAGGACAGCCTCTTCATGTATACTAAGTCTGGATTTACAATATTTAGAAGGAGGCAATGAAATGAATATCAGTTTGAAGAAAAAAGCGGGCTTCTGGAAAAAGGCAGCAATCTCATTACTTGTTTTCACCATGTTTTTTACCCTGATGATGAGCGAAACGGTTTTTGCGGCGGGACTGAATAAAGATCAAAAGCGCCGGGCGGAACAGCTGACAAGTATCTTCGAAAACGGCACGACGGAGATCCAATATGGATATGTCGAGCCATTGGGTGACGGGCGAGGCTATACATGCGGACGGGCAGGTTTTACAACGGCTACAGGGGATGCATTGGAAGTGGTGGAAGAATACACAAAGGCAGTTCCGAATAACAAACTGAAAAAGTACCTGCCTGAATTGCGCCGTCTGGCCAAGGAAGAAAGCGATGACATAAGCAATCTTAAGGGCTTCGCTTCTGCCTGGAAGTCGCTTGCAAATGATAAGGAATTTCGCGCTGCCCAAGACAAAGTAAATGACCGTTTGTATTATCAGCCTGCCATGAAACGATCGGATAATGCCGGACTAAAAACAGCATTGGCAAGAGCTGTAATGTACGATACGGTTATTCAGCATGGCGATGGTGATGATCCTGACTCCTTTTATGCCTTGATTAAACGTACGAACAAAAAAGCGGGCGGGTCACCAAAAGACGGAATAGACGAGAAGAAGTGGTTAAATAAATTCTTGGACGTACGCTATGACGATCTGATGAATCCGGCAAATCATGACACCCGTGACGAGTGGAGAGAGTCGGTTGCCCGTGTGGACGTGCTCCGCTCTATCGCCAAGGAGAACAACTACAATCTAAACGGACCAATTCAGGTTCATTCAAAGGAATACGGTCATTTCGTAATCAAATAAGCATTGAATAAAGCGGCATCGTTTCTTGCCGCTGCATTCTCCCCATGATGTGAAAAAGACAAGAGACAAACAAGCTCTTGTCTTTCCTATATATGATCGTTCAGCATAAATATTTTAGAAAAATGTCAGTATCAAGTAATGAATGTATCACCAGGCGTATGCTTCAGGTGTTTCTCCTCCAGGTCCGTTAAAGATACTGTGTGTATTCGATCGACCATCAAACGGTTGCCTGAAAAGTATCGAGAGGCGCTCGAGTTAACTGAATATCAGGGGTTATCACAAAAAGAGCTGAGTGAAAAGCTCGGCATTTCTTACTCGGGAGCAAAATCAAGGGTACAACGCGGAAGGGGAAAATGAAAACAGCTGCTTGAGGGATGCTGTCATATTGAAGCGGATCGATATGGAAATATCGTAGACTTTCGTATTGTAAAGGAATAACTGATGAACAAAGTCAGTTTTCTAATTTAAATGGCCATCCGCTGCCAGATACGATTCTGAAATAGGTAGATGAAGTTCCCGTTGATGTAGGCAAGAGATAGATGTATAATATAAATCGTAACGTTTTCGATTTAATAAAAAGGAGTGTTGGAATGAAGATTTTATTTGCAAAGAGGTTAGGTATATTAGCTATAGGTTCATTACTCGTATTGGCAGGATGTCAGACTTCCGATTCATCTAAAGGTGAGTCTAATCAAACAACATCATCCTCAGCAGCTGAAGAAAACTCTTCCAAAGCGCAAGAGCACACATCTGAAAGTCACACACATGAACATTCTCACGATCATAGTCATGCGCATGATAAAGAAACAGAAAAAATGTATGAAGGCTATTTTAAAAACAGCCAAGTAAAGGATCGCCCACTTTCTGATTGGGAAGGAGATTGGCAATCTGTATATCCATACCTGCAAGATGGTACTCTTGACGAAGTGTTTTCATATAAATCAGAACACGAAGGCGACAAGACAGCTAAAGATTATAAAGAGTATTATAAAAAAGGTTATCAAACAGATGTTGACCGTATTGTAATCCACAAAGAAACTGTAACCTTCTTTAAAAATGGAAAAGAATATTCTGGTAAGTATACGTATGACGGGTACGAAATTCTAACATATGATGCGGGCAATAGGGGGGTAAGGTACATATTCAAACTAGCTAAAAAAGCGGAAGGGCTTCCTCAGTATATCCAGTTTAGCGATCATAGTATTTATCCGACTAAAGCTAGTCATTACCATCTCTATTGGGGTGATGATCGTGAAGCTTTACTTGATGAAGTCAAAAACTGGCCTACCTACTACCCGTCAAAAATGGATGGGCACGATATTGCCCATGAGATGATGGCTCATTAAATGATGATTATTCTATGAAGTATGGTGCTCTTTTATCATAAAGTATGGAATGAAATGTTTATACGCCCCTGTATTAGCTGCTGACCCTTCGCCAGCAGCTTTTTGTCCTCTTTAGTTTTTTGCATTTCTTCTCTCCGCCGACGGTGAGTTCTAAATTAAGGTGGTCTATAAGCCCGACAGCATCCAATTAAAAGTCAAGGGACTGCCCTGATGTTACTAGTTATCATTTTCTCATTTTGTTGAAATAGAAACAAAAAATGAATATAATATGGCTAGTGCACCAACTGGTGGGAGGGCAGGCCATGAACAAAGAAGAACAGCTCATATTGAATTTCAGAGACTTATTTAACAAGATGGTGTTGCTTAATAAGTCTAAGATGGAAGACAGTTTGAAGGGGTACAAGCCTTCTGAAGTACATTGTATTGAATCCATTGGGAAAAATGCTGATAGCAATGTGAGAAAACTTGCGGAGTCCCTTTATATGACGAGAGGTGCCATAAGTAAATTAACTAAGAAACTGATAAAAAAAGACCTTATTGAAAGCTACCAGAAGCCGGATAATAAAAAAGAAATTTATTTTAGGCTTACTGCGCAAGGCAAAGTAATTTATAACATCCATGAGGAACTCCATAAAGAGTTTCGAGAACGGGACAAAGTCGTTTTTGAACAAGTTACCGAAGAACAATTTGACAGTATGCTTAGCTTCGTGGAAAAGTACAGCAGGCATTTGGATACTGAAATAAAGAAACAGGGAATAGCTGTTAATTAAATCGGATAAATAGAATAAAGAAACCAAAGTCAGCCCAACTCTATTGTGAATGGGCTGTCTTTTTTTATTCTTAATTTTGTTGACAAGGAAACAAAATGGTTTCTGAGAGGAGAATAATATGTCAAAAGATCAAATAAAGAAATCAGGCTTATCGAAAGAAATTCTCTCGGCTGCCTGGGCAATTGCACTTGGAGCAATTGCTCCAATGCTTGATTCAACTATGGTAAACATCGCCATTGACAAATTAAATAAAGATTTCAGCGCGACGTTGGATACCATTCAATGGTCCATTACAGGTTATGTTTTAGCCCTTGCTATTGCAGTTCCTGTATCCGGCTGGCTTATGAACAAATTTAACGGAAAGAAAATCTTAATCGGTGCAGTCATCGCCTTTGGTGTAACTTCTGTTTTCGCTGGTGTTAGTTGGAATATTTCTAGCTTTATCTTATTCCGTTTACTTCAAGGGTTTAGCGCTGGAATTATTACCCCGCTTATGTCAACGCTATTGGTTAAAACAGCAGGCCGAGAACATATAGGTAAAGTGATGGCTATTGTCAGCACACCAATGATTTTGGGCCCAATCTTAGGACCTGTAATCGGGGGCTTCATCGTCCAAGCTACATCATGGCATTGGATTTTCTTCATCAACGTGTTCATCGTTTTGATTGCTGCACCACTGATGATGAAAACTCTTCCAGACTTTGAGCCATTCAACAAAAATAGCAAACTTGATATTTTTGGAATTATCAATTTATCCTTAATGAGTGCAGCAATGATATACGGAATTACGAAAGCAGCGGACCATGTATCATTTAACAATAGCGAAACAATCCTATGGACGGGCATCGGCCTCGCTCTAGCTGTAATTTACATCGTATATAACCGAATCAGAAAAAATCAAACCGTACTCCCCATAAATTTGTTTGCACACAAAAACTTCTTAGCATCCAGCGTCGGGTTATTATTAGCGAATATTGCCGTCATGGGACCCATGTTAATACTTCCATTGTTCTTTCAAAACTTCCGTCATTTCACGGCAATCGAAGCTGCGCTAGCATTAATCCCCCAAGGAGTCGGGATGCTTGTTACTCGGCCAATGATTGGAAAAATGATTGATCGGATCGGTGCGAAATACGTCGTTATGGCCAGTCTTGTTCTTTCGCTTATCGGGTCTATTCCACTTATCTTTATCACCGATAAAACGAGTATGATTTGGATTTCCATCATATTATTCATCCGTGGGACCAGTTTTGGAGGAATTATGCTTCCATTGACGAGTGATGCTTATACAGGGCTTGGCAGCAAACAGCTTCCAGAAGCAGGTGTCGGTATTCATATTATTGAAAATCTTGGTTCGAGCTTTGGTACGGCTGTTATCGCCACTGTGGTCGCAACTGTCATGCAAGGATTACAACCAACGATTGCGAATGACTTAAAAGGTTACCATGCCGGATTCTTAGTTTCTGCAGTTATCCTTGCCACCATCTTCATTCCGAGTCTATTCCTTACACATAAAAAAGCTAAATAGAGAAATAGAAATTGTTGGATTGGTGTGTTTGTATCATATTTAATGTGCTGGAAGCGTTTATGAGACTGATTAATCTTTCGCGGTAAGAGGTTAGCAGAAGCAGCGCCGTTACCCAGCCCAAGATACAAAGAAAAAAGAGGCCTGGTTATAGACATTCCAAGCCTCTTCATACTTTTACTCCCTTCACATGTAACATCTCATTTTTTCCGATTTAGTACATTGATCTAGCTTATTTTGATATGAAGGTGTCGTCCTTTCTAATAATTGAGTGGATTTGCTCAAAAAAGATCTTAAGGGTAATAACCAGTTGACATTGGCGTAGTGTACTTATGACAATCTGAAATGGAACCAAGCTAGATGTTAAGTATTTGAGCTTTAATCCATTTAATTTTAAATTTTCAAAAAACGGTAGACAAACGCTTTCAGGAATTGTATAGTGTTCTCATAAGTTACTTGTAATACAAGTGAACAAGTAACTGAGTATTCGTGTTTCTATCTTAATAATGACTGAGGTGATCGGAGTGAAAGAAATAAGTATTGCGGAACTCCAAGAGAAAGCCATTGAGCTTAGGAAAACAGCGGTAACAATGATTTACGAAGCGCAGTCCGGGCATCCAGGAGGTTCATTATCTGCTGCTGATATCATCACAGCCCTTTATTTTAAAGAAATGAAAATAGATCCCAAAAATCCCAAGTGGGAAGACCGGGACCGTTTTGTCTTATCGAAAGGCCATGTGGCGCCTATTCAATACGCTGCTTTAGCGCTGCGAGGCTTTGTCCCTTATGAAAGCGTATACAAATTAAGGCAGTACGGCTCGCCTTTTCAAGGGCATCCTGATATGAAGAAATGTCCAGGGATCGATATTTCAACTGGCTCACTAGGCCAAGGGCTTTCCTGCGGTGTCGGTATGGCGCTTGCAGGAAAACGGGACGACAAAGATTACCGGGTGTTCGCTATGGTTGGTGACGGAGAATGCCAAGAAGGACAAATTTGGGAAGCGGTTCAAACAGCAGTGAAATATAGCCTTGATAACTTAATTGTTTTTGTCGACAATAACCGTCTGCAAATTGATGGATTCTGTGATGAAGTAATGCCACTTCAAGACATCGAGAAAAAGTTCGAAGTATTTGGTTTTGAAACAAAGCGAATTGATGGACACTCGATGGAAGAGATTGTAGAGACATTAGACATCGTAACAAAAACGAAAAATGGAAAGCCGAAATGCATTGTAGCAGACACGATTAAAGGCAAAGGCGTGTCTTACATGGAAAATATCTGCTCATGGCACGGAGTAGCGCCAAAGGAGAAAGAATACGAACAAGCATTAGAGGAACTGGCAGGAGGTTTAAGATCATGAGCCAAACCGAAAAAGCATTAATCACGAAAAAAGCGACGCGGGAAGCTTTCGGTGATGAAATCGTTCAATTGGGAAAAGAAAATAAAAATATTTACGTAATCGATATCGATATCGGCAAGTCATGCAAAACAGGAGAATTCATAAAACAGCTCCCCCATCAGCATGTGAACGTCGGGATTGCGGAACAGAACGGCGCCGGCCTGGCAGCAGGTTTGGCGACAACAGGTAAAATCCCATTTGTAAGCACTTATGCCGTCTTCGGTTCGCTGCGCATGGCGGAACAAATTCGCCAAGAAGTTTGCTATCCAAATTTGAATGTGAAAATCGCCTGCTCACACGGCGGACTAACGCCGGGAAACGATGGCGGGAGCCACCAGGCGATTGAGGATATGGGCGTCTTAAGATCATTCCCAAATATGACTGTGATCATGGGTGCTGACTACCACTCAACTAGAAAACTGATCAGGCGGGCAGCGAATACGTACGGCCCAATGTATCTGCGTTTTACTCGAGACGCAGTGCCGGTTATTTACGACGAAAATGAAGAATTTATCATTGGAAAAGCCAAACGATTAAAGCACGGAAAAGATATCGCAATCATTGCGAATGGCGATACAGTATACCTTGCCTTAGAAGCGGTCAAACAGCTAGAAGAGCAAGGGATTTATGCAACACTTTTAGACATGCATACAATCAAGCCTTTGGATAGAGAAGCCGTGGTAGAGTGTCTGGATATCGGCAATATCGTGACTGTAGAGGATCACAACATCCTGAATGGGCTGGGAAGTGCTATATGTGAAGTAGCAGCGGAAGAAGGGAGGGGCCGAGTCAAACGAATCGGAGTGCAGGACCGGTTTGGAGAATCAGCTCCTTATGAGAAGCTGCTGGAAATCAACGGCATTACCATTGAAAATATTATAAAAACGGCTAAGGATATGCTTAGAAGATAAAATATGAAAGTGGGAGAACGCCATGTTTACATTAAATGATCAGGTAGCTATCGTGACAGGAAGTGGGTCTGAAAAAGGAATCGGCAGAACCATTGCATTAACTCTTGCCAAACAGGGAGCTTCAATTGTAGTAGCAGATATGAATCAGACAGGTATTCTAAAAACAGTAGAAGCTATCACAGAAAGCGGAGGGAGGGCGGTTGGTGTAGAAGTTAATGTAACGAATAAAGAATCAGTTGACCATATGATAGCCAAAACACTTGAAGAGTTCGGGCGCATTGATATTTTAGTGAATAACGCAGGAATTTCTCAAAAAGTAACGGTACAGGATATGACATTGGAAGATATGACAAGAGTATTCAACGTCAATATGTTTGGGCTGTTCTTGTGCACACAAGCCGTTTTAGAAACAATGAAAAAGCAGCAATATGGCCGTATTATCAACCTTTCTTCTGTATCTGCAAAAAGGGGCGGCGGCGTTTTTGGCGGTGCCCATTACTCCGCTTCCAAAGCAGCCGTATTAGGCTTTTCTAAAAACCTTGCCCGTGAAGTAGGGAAGGACGGTATAACTGTGAATTGCGTAGCGCCTGGCCTTATCAATACCGACATTTGGAAATCACTTTCTGAAGAAGATGCGAAAAAAGTCATTGATAATATCCCCATGGGTCGCCCGGGTGAAACAGAAGAAATTGCTGCCGCAATTACGTTTTTGGCTACTAAGGAAGCAGCCTACATCACAGGGGAAGAAATTGATATTAATGGCGGTTCACACATGGACTAGTGGATCTATGCAGAGCAGGTATGTTAAACATGCCTGACCCTCTTCTATCAAAGACGAAACAAAACAAGAGAAAAATGTAAGCGTTTAACAAAGAGAGGAGAACTTTTGTTTTTGAAGAAAATGTGATTCTTTTATCTTAGGACAGGGAGCACCTAGAAGGACAAAACTAGGGTTAAGGGGGAGTCTTTTTGGATCAATTAGCATTAGAGCGTTCAACCACTCGTAAAGTAACAATCCGGTTAATTCCATTTTTATTCTTATGTTTTATTATCGCGATTTTAGACCGAGTTAATATCGGTTTTGCAGCTCTCCAGATGAATGAGGATCTAGGGTTTTCAAATGCTGTATTTGGACTGGGAGCAGGGATCTTCTTTCTTGGTTATTTCATTTTAGAAGTTCCGGGTAGTGCTATCATGACAAAAATCGGGGCGAGAAAATGGATCAGCCGGATTATGATCACGTGGGCCATCATCGCGATATTAATGGCTTTTGTACAAGAACCATGGCAGTTTTATACTGCGCGGTTTTTATTAGGTGCTGCGGAAGCTAGTTTTTATCCATGTATGGTCTTTTATTTGAGTGGATTTTATCAAACGAAACACCATGCTAAAGCAATTGCTGGATTTATGCTGGCCATCCCCGGGGCGAATGCATTGGGTTCTCCGCTTTCTACATTTCTCTTAGGAATTGAATGGCTTGATATATCTGGATGGCAGTGGCTATTTATTTTAGAAGCGATTCCTGCACTTATACTTGGTGTAATTGCAATTTTTTACCTAGATGACAAAATCGAAGATGTGAAATGGCTGAATAAAGATGAAAAGCGGTGGCTTATTAACGTAACAACAAAAGAAAGGGTGGA
The DNA here is from genome assembly GCF_002201875.1 of Bacillus sp. MD-5. Lineage (NCBI taxonomy): Bacteria > Bacillati > Bacillota > Bacilli > Caryophanales > Bacillaceae > Bacillus > Bacillus sp. MD-5. The sequence goes on along the minus strand of NZ_CP021911.1, from coordinate 2,485,227 downwards.
AAAAGAACAGGTAAAGCACTATACATTTGCTCAAGCCTTAAAAGATCGGGATGTGTTAATTCTATCGATCGGCTATTTTTGCTGGATGATTGGATATTACGGCATTAATATGTTCTTGCCGACGATCTCACAAGGATTATCTGAAACGATTTCCCTAAGCACACAGGGGATGGGCTGGCTGTTAGGCGTTATGTATTTCTGCGCTATGGTGGTTATGATTTTCGTTGGAAATCATTCTGACAAGAAAAACGAAAGACTCTGGCACGTAGCTGCTTGTTTAACTGTCAGTGCTGTTGCAATGGTCATTAGCAGCTATGTAGCAAATTCAAGTGTTATATTAGCATTTGTATTTTTAACAATTGCGTTATGCGGCGCTTTTGGTGCCTATTCTCCTTTTTGGGCAATTCCGCCTTCTTTCTTAACAGGAGCTGCAGCGGGTGGTGCGATAGCATTAATCAACAGTATCGGAAATCTTGGCGGATTTTTCGGTCCATACATTGTCGGTTATATTAAGGATATGACAGGTTCTTTTAATATAAGTATGATTTTCTTAGGCTTGAGCATGATCCTAGCTTCTCTAATTCTTGTATTTCTGGTGAAACAGTCTGGAAAAGCGCTTAAAGTAAAAAATGACACATATAAATCCAGCATTGAAAAGTCTAGTTGAAAAAGGTTTGTGATTAAGAGCCAATGGGTGATGTTCATAACGACAGTCATTTTTTGAATATAGAAAACTCAAAATCTTGCAAAGTGTCCATAAAATTTAGGGTTAATCAGCGAAAGGATGATCCAGGAATGAATACTGTCATTTCGGGCTGTGGTCACAGACGTTGTGGGGAAGCGGCCATCAAGCCCTTGATTTGATGAGGGCATTTGTGAAATAAAAATGATTGGAGGCAATAAAACCATGGTACAGAAATCAAAAGTGCAACAAGATACGATTGTATGCCAGGTGTGTGAAAAAGTGATCGATACAGTTTATAGTTCTGAAGGTGTTAAAGTCTTATATGGTATTTGTCAAAGATGTTTAGGACCAGAAGACCAAAAAGGAGAATAGGTAGGTAAAGGCGTATAGAAATGGAGGTCATATTGTAGCCACTATACGCCAGATTTTTTTAATAAAGGACTTGTTCTAACAGAGTTTAGCTTTTCCAATATCGTTCATATAAGTTCTGCATGTGGGCAGTCATTCGCTCAACAGCTTCTTTTTCGTTACGGTCTTCAATTGCTTTAATAATCAGTTTATGTTCCTGAAAATTCACTTCGCGGTATTCTGAACGAGTAACGGTTCGGTCACGGATAAACCGCCACATTTCCTGCTGCTTCATAGCATTCGTGATAGCGGACATGAAGGTAATAAATAAATCATTATGTGATGCTTTCGCAATCCCCATATGCAATTGTTCGTCAGTTTCAGGAACGTACACACCAGACATCGTTTCTTCTTCCATTTTTTTTATTGTCTTCCTAAGCTCCTGAATATCATCGTCAGTCGCTCTCAAAGCCGCAAATTTTATAATTAAAGGCTCAATGTGCATTCTTGCCTCCACAATATCTTCCGGAGATGCTGACTCCATGGAAGCAGAAATCCCATTGGTTATTGTAGTATTTTTAACAAACACGCCTTCTCCCTGGCGCGAATAAATGACCCCATTCATTTCCAAGGCACTCAAAGCCTGCCTAACCGGCGCGCGGCTGACACCAAACTGCTCACATAATTCCCTTTCTGAAGGCAGTTTATCACCTACTTTAAAAGAACCTAACTGAATTTCCGAAAGGATCTGATTATAAATTTGTATGTATAATTTTTTATTGGAAACAGGATTGAATTTAATAAAAATCATTCCTTTCAATTGTCATACAAGTATATTTATTATATACCTTTCAGATTTGAAGGGCAAAATAATTATTCCTCAAAATGTTCCTGTAATCGGGAACTAAAAGCCTCTGTGCTTACTAATACTACGGAAATCAGAGGAGAATTAAAGCAAAAGAAGATTGATTAGAAGAGATGCCCGTCCAATGACTTTTATCCCTTAAGAGAGCGGTATGCATAGTAGACAAATGTAAAAAACAAATGAAGAGAATGTAAAGGGGAACCTTAATTTTTTCCGCGCTTATCACGTAGTATGTAGCTGAAAAGAAGGTGAACACAGACAAGTGATTCTTTTTAAAAAGAACCGCCTTCGATCTTAATACGTTGAAGCAGTTTTGCTGTTCAAACAGTTAGCTGTCTTGGCTACCGGGCGGGCTGCTTACCAAAGCTAACTGTTAAATTGAAATGAAAAAGGGGCCTTTTAAAGCCCCTTTAAAGCCCATTGCCGCACTGGTTGCTCAACATGTTTTAATTTTTCACAACGGACAAACTGACACTGTTGCCTGAGACTGTTACTTTAGCGAAATCTTGAGTATCAATCACAGGTGTTATTGCTTTGTTGTCGATGGTGATGTTTGTAAAAGATGTTGAAAAATTTGATTTGATAGATTGGCGTGACCCTGTTGTTGCAACTGTAGCGAGTGCTTTCCATTTAGAGATGGAGCCGACATTTGTTTTGCTGATTTCTGAAATGAGACGGCCGTTGTATCCCGCATTGTTCGTGCCCCAGTAGGTAGCGCGGGTATTGCCGTTAAGATTTTTGTAGATGGTAAGTTGTACGGTGCTGCCTGGACGGAAACCTTTCGTATTCGTGAATTGGCTTCCACCTTCGAGGTACTGAACCTGATCCTGTCCTTTTGAACCAACTTTCATATATGGTTTCCATACATTATATTTTTCACTGTACTGAAGCCCGATATCGGATTCTGTGCCTCCGCTAAAGCCAGAGTAGATGTAGGCTGTCCCATTTGAAACTTGAACGGAGCTAGGAAGCTGGATTTTCGTAACAAGAATGGCACCGGTGCTGTTCAAGTAAGCCCTCCCGCCGATTCCATCAGTTAGCTGTGATGCAGCTTCTGCGGTTTTTGGGCTAATAATACCTGGCACATCTACTGCACATGTGCCAAAAAGCACGGTTGCCGTAAGCACACCCGCAAGCAGTCCTTTTTTCATCATCATTGTCTCCCCCTATTATTATAATTAGAAAACGCTATCATCTAGTATTATAAAACATTATGAAAAAAATTCCATAATGAACATGCAAATAGACACAGAATTTACACATTATGACTTTATAGATCTGGCAAACGGTTGATTCGTAATCTCAAATAATGCCCTATGAAGTGTACATTTAACTATAAATTTCTAATATGCTTGTGCTTAAAAGAAATTCAATATAAAAAAGGGGGAGAGATAAGAGAGGGAAAAATATAAACATAAAAGGGTAATGAAGTGGGCTTTTGAAGCCCACTTCTTAGTTCATATTTCCCCTCAGAAGACTGCCTCTATCATTTTGTACATTTACTGAAAACCCATAATTTGCATTGTTTACTAACCAGGAGCCCTTACATTCAATGTCCAACATGACTCCTTTGATTTTCATCTAATATTTCAAACAATGTTTTGTACTTTAATACGATTTCGTGGTCATCGACTTTATGGCCTGAATTGAAAAAGGTGATTGAGCCCGATCCTTTACCAAGCTGGTTACGCTCTGCAAGTATTTTCTTCAACTGTTTTGCAGTACCGACGCTGCCTGAAATAATATCAACTTTTTTTCCAAACAGTTTTTCAAAACTATTTTTGAAAAACGGAAAATGAGTGCATCCTAACACAACGGTTCCGTATTGTTTCAAATCAAAAGAAGATAGTTCATTCTTTAGATATTTAATGATCTTGTCTTCATTAAAATCAAAGTTCTCAGCAAATTCAACCAGCCCTGGAAGAGCTAGGCAATCAACGAGGTCATGGTGATCAACTTCTTTTACTAGATGATGAAATTTCTCTTCTTTAAGCGTCAAATGAGTAGCAACTACGAGAACTCTTTTCCTTTCCTCCTCACAGTTTTTTATAGCAGGTTTTACAGCAGGCTCTATTCCGATTATCGGAAAGTCGAAGTTTCTCCGAAGATCTTCTATAGCTATGCTAGTAGCTGTATTACATGCAATAACAAGAGCTTTGATATTTTGACTGGCTAGAAATTCAACTGCATTAAAAATATATTCTTTCACTTCTATCTTTGATTTTTCACCGTATGGAACATGTAAAGTGTCCGCATAAAAAATGTAATCTTCATAAGGAAGAACTTTTATGGCCTCATACAATACAGTCATTCCACCTATTCCAGAATCAAAGAAACCTATTTTCATAACTTTTCACGCTTTCTATCTAATCTTTTTTTATCATATGACTTCATATCATTTGAATCAAATGAAAAAGGCTGATTTTAATATTCGAGTTAAATATGGGGGCTATCGATTTTTTGAATAGGCAGCAACTCTTGAGAAGAGAGAGAAGACCAATAGTGAAAACTTGGTGATGTAAATGTGGCGAAAACATCAAGATCGCACCAACCAGTCAAGTTTTCGGATTCTGGGCTAGATTCTGGATGATTTTACGGTTCAGGGTGCGAAATCACAAAAAAAGCAAACTGCCTGTCGGAGTTTGCTTTTGGCTCTATCCAAACAATGAGCTGCACCTATATTTTTATATCCTCTGGGCAAAGCTTATGTAAAAGCTGCTTAACCGACATTTCCTCAGTTAATGATCGTATCCCTTGACCTGCCCATAAAGACATCTGATCATGGTTATTTTGAAGTGAAGCCTGCTGTCTCATTGCCTTTGTTAGTGTATTTTGATAGGGATACGGAAGGGTTTGTGTCTCATAATGTTCTTTTTCTTCCATCCATTTATTTACGATTCCTCTGGCCTCTTTACCTGAAAATAGTTTCGTAAGCTTTGTATCTGCTTCGTTTGCCTCTCGTATTTTCTGTTTATGCACTGGATGTGCGCTGCTCTCGTGACAAATTAAAAAGGCAGACCCAATTTGAACGCCTTGGGCTCCAAGGGTTAAAGCTGCTTTTACTCCTCTGTGGTCTATAATTCCCCCAGCAGCTATGACAGGTACACTCAATGCATCTGCTGCTTGTGGAATCAGAGCCATTAAACCTATGGCAGATTCACCTTTGGAAGGTAAAAATGCTCCGCGATGTCCACCGGCTTCGCTTCCTTGAAGGACGACGATATCCATTCCCCGTTCCTCCATTAACAATGCTTCTTCCACTGTTGAAGCGGTTCCAATTAAACAGCATCCAGCAGTTTTTAGCTCCTTGACTGCGTCTTCCGGCGGCAGATCAAAAGTGAATGAGCAAGCCTTTACCTTGTATCTTAAAATCATATCAATTTTTTGATAGAAATCATCCCACTCTTCTTGCACAGGTGTGAATTGATTTGCTTGATTCGCTAACGGTATGTTTGCTTTCCACTTTTTAACCTGGTCTTCTGGCGGCATTTCTAGACCTAGCGGAACAAACACATTAATTTGAAAAGGAGCGTCTGTCAGCTCAAACATTTCTTTTATTTGTTGTTCTAGCAGTTCTGGCTTAAGGTACCCCGATGCTAAACTACCAAGAGCCCCTTGATTTGAAACAGCAGAGGCCAGTCGAGGCTTTGTAATGCCGCCAGCCATTGGAGCTTGAATAATCGGTTTTGTTAAGGAAAGCTTCTTCATAAATTCATTCATACCGAATCCCCCCGTTAAGACATGACTTTTGAAAAAGTGTCATTTCTCATTTTCCTCAAAAACTCGTATTCGCTTAAATATATCGTTTTCCTTCTTTTTGTCAACCAATGTTTTTCTGAAAATGATCTCTCATATTCGTTAAAAAAGCAGTTAAAGCAGGGGTAATGGAAGTGTCTTTTCGCCTGATAAACATGGTTGATACTAAGGAATATTTGTCAGAGATCGTGTGGCTGCGGATGCGGCCTTGTTTTTCGTGCGAAGCAATGATTGAACGAGGCAGCAGCGAAATACCCAAGCCGGCGCTCACACAGCCAATGATCGCTTCAAGGATGCCAAATTCCATTAATTTTAGGGGTAATAAACCTTCTTCTTGCAGGATATGATTGAGCTTTGCTCTGTAAGAACACCCTTCACGCAATACCAGCATTGTTTGTGTTTGAACATTCTGAATGGAAGAAATCTCAGGGTGTGAAGCACTTGTAACAAGAACCAGCTCTTCATCCAATATCTTTTCTTGAACTAAATCAGGGTGTTTAATAGGCCCGGAAATAAAAGCGCCATCTAACTCGTAATGCAAAACTGCTTGTATTTGCTGTTCCGTTGGACCGGTTACCAGGTTAAAATCAACATTTGGATAGAGGTTATGATAATGTGCAAGGAGTTGCGGAAGCCAAACGGCAGCCGTTGTTTCCATTGAGCCAATACGCAAAGGTCCAGAAGGCGCAGATGATTCGCCCATGGCTGCTCTAGCTTCTTCAATTGTATGTAGAATTTTTTCTGAGTAAGAAACAAGAATTTGCCCAGAGGGAGTAAGTGTGATTCCTCGACTATGGCGATAGAATAATGTTGTCTGTAAATCGTTTTCTAGCTGTTGTATTTTATTCGTTACGTTCGATTGTGCATAATTTAAAGTCTGGGCAGCCTTGGAAATACTGCCTTCACGAGCAGTAGTGAGAAAAACCTGTAACAACTGAATATTCATATAATCCTCCATAGCTGATATCTGATTTTAAGATGTCTTTCATCTTAATTTCGAATTATATATGATAGGAGAACTTCATGTAAACTAAAGCTTAGAAGACTAAATCATTTCGTGAGTGGGTCATATACATAAGGTTGTAAATGACGTGCACAAAAATATATGGATGACACCTTACATAAAATTGGAAGATGGAACTGACAACCATTGATAATGAAAATTCTTTATTTCATAATAAAATCAATATTCGGTTTTAGAGTTAGATGTTAGGCTGTATAAAGAAAAGTCTGAAACGGAGGAATACATGCAATGCGAAGTGAACAGGAAATGATGAACATGTTTTTAGACTTTGCTTTGAACGATGAGAGAATCCGATTGGTCACTTTAGAAGGGTCACGTACAAACAAACATATTCGCCCCGACAACTTCCAAGATTATGACATTTCTTATTTTGTAACTGATATAGAATCTTTTAAAGAAAATGATCAGTGGCTTGAAATCTTTGGGAAGCGTATTATGATGCAAAAACCCGAAGATATGGAGCTTTTCCCTCCCGAATTAGGTAATTGGTTTTCATACATTATTCTTTTTGAGGATGGCAACAAAGTAGATCTAACCCTTATTCCAATTCGTGAAGCAGAAGATTATTTTGCTAATAACGATGGTTTGGTTAAGGTCTTGCTCGATAAGGATACGTTCATCAGCTATGAAGTGACCCCAAATGACCGCCAATATTGGATGAAAAAACCGACTTCAAGGGAATTTGATGATTGCTGTAATGAGTTTTGGATGGTTTCGACCTACGTAGTCAAAGGATTAGCAAGAAATGAAATCCTTTTTGCCATTGATCATTTAAATGAAATCGTCCGTCCTAATCTATTGAGAATGATGGCTTGGCATATCGCATCCCAGCAAGGGTATTCATTTAGTATGGGGAAGAACTATAAGTTTATGAAACGTTACCTTTCAAATAAAGAATGGGAAGAACTCATGTCTACCTATTCTATGAGTGGGTATCAAGATATGTGGAAGTCTTTATTTACTTGCTATGCACTATTTAGAAAGTATTCAAAAGCTGTATCAGAAAGTCTTGAATATAAGTATCCTGATTACGATGCAGGTATCACTAAGTATACGGAAGGTATTTATTGCTCAGTAAAGTGATAAGAATATAGATCGTTTTCATATGATATTTGATTCTGGCTGATATGTAGAATTGCAGTATGATTATCATCAGTTCCTGTTTTTATTTCACTCATCCTATACTCTCCATTATTAAATGGATAATATGCATTCACGAGCTTATCAGCATGTTAGTGTAAGCATGGAGTTTTCAGTGATTCATTTACTAGGCAGCACGCTTGTAAAATTTTTGTTCTTTTTAACGAAATGATGCATTATAATTAACCTATAGATATAGAAAAAACAAAAGAATGAAAAGGAGGATTTTTGTGTTTCAAACCTTAGAGCATTTTTTGAAATCTTGGGAGTTCGAAGCAGATGCTACACAGAAACTATTAAATAGTCTGACTGATGAATCACTTAAACAAGAAATAACTTCACAAAATTGGACTCTAGGCCGTATTGCTTGGCATACCGTTGCTGCCATTCGCATCATTACCTCAAACACAGACTTAACGTTCCAAGCCCCAGCTGAAGATTATCCTGTTCCAACTTCTGCTCAGTTTATAGCTGACAGCTATCATCAAGCCAGTAATGCATTTGTACAGGCATTAAAAACCCAATGGACTGACCATACACTTCAAGAACGTATCAACTTTATTGGACAACAAATGCCTAACGGTTCACTTTTGATGTTTTTGATTCAACATCAAAATCACCATCGAGGACAAATGACTGTTCTCATGAGACAAGCAGGTTTAACTGTTCCAGGTATTTATGGTCCAGCAAAAGAAGAATGGACAAAATTTGGTTTGGAAGCCCCGAAAATGTAATCAAACTTTTGATAAAAAAGTTACGCTATGACAACATATAAGAAGATGTTTTGATCATTCTCTTTTCAAAACATGTTCTTTTTTTGTGCGTTTATCAACGATATTTTCCAAACACTTCAAATAACAATGACCTTCCACATGATGCAGGTATGATTTTTCATGCTGTCAAATCTTCTAGATATACATATCTCTATAGATTCCTCTAACAAAATCCATGTCTTTTTTTAACTGCCCGATATGATGTTGGAAGGCAGGTTATTACCGCATCACCACCTAAATTCATACAAAGAGTAAAGCCTCCCAGCGTGAAGCGAGGTCAACATAGTCATTACTTCGTTCGACAAATTCTGCAAATCGTAGACAACCTCCTGATTATTTGGATAATTAACTGGATAGGAGGGGAACAGTTGTCATATTTCATTATACTTATCATCGTTCTATTAATCGGAGCATTGGTAACTGCAGCAGTCGGTATCATATCTTCAAAAGTGGAGGTAACCTCGCCGAAAACCACAATTGAATCTAAAGAGGAAGAACAGAAAAGTTTTTATACGCTGAAATAAAGGAGAGAAAGAGCATCTCCTATGGGGGTGTTTTTAATAGAGGAGTTGGAAAAACTGAATCAGGCTAATTTACTTTTAAGATTCATCCTTGAAATCGCTGCACTAATCTCCATAGGGGTGTTTGCTTGGATAAGCTTTGATGGTTATTTTAAATATGTTTTCACTTTGGTTTTACCTATTGCAGTTATGATTGTCTGGTCTGTATTTGCAGTACCTCATGATCCTAGTCGAAGTGGACAAACTGTAATACCTGTAAACGGGATAACAAGGTTAGTTATTGAATTATTGATCTTTGCAATGGCTGTTGCAGCGCTTTATTTTAGTCACTTCAAACCAGTTGGCATTATCTTTTTATGTCTTATCATACTGCACTACATCATTTCAGCTGAGCGTATCAAATGGCTTCTAAATCAATAGTCTTTCATTTCAGCACTCCTTATGAGAGTGCTTTTTATTATTCTCTGTTGATTCAGTGGTTCTCAGAATAGATTATTGGCGGTTAATGGCTTGGACACAGTTGCAGTTTAGAACGCATTTTCCAATAAGGAAGGCGCTCATTTGAAATTCATCATTAAACAATTGTACAAAAGTAAAATTTGTATTTAAAATGTAGTAATAAATAGAAATTCTGCGTAGGAGGGTATCTTGTGGAAGAAAAGAAAAAAGCTTTAATCATTGTGGATGTACAAAAAGCCTTCGATGATAAAAAATGGGGGGAACGAAATAACGTAAAGGCGGAAGAAAACATTAGTAAAATGCTGGAATTATGGAGAGAAAAAGGATGGACAGTCATATACATACAACACACTTCTGATAAACCTCATTCTTTATTCCATCCAGAGAATGAAGGGTTTGTTATAAAGGAAATAGTTAAGCCTATGGATGAAGAAGTCATTATAACCAAGAAAGTAAATAGCAGCTTTATTGGTACGAATTTAGAAGAATACTTAAAATTAAATGAAATAACAACTGTGGTAATAACTGGTTTAACCACGCCTCACTGTGTATCAACAACCACAAGAATGAGTGGTAATTTGGGGTTTGATACATACCTGATTTCAGACGCAACAGCAGCCTTCGGAATGAGAGACCAAAATGGTACATATTATGATGCGGCGACTATTCATAATATATCTCTAGCTACATTGCATGATGAATTTGCCACAATAGTAACAACTGATCAATTAATAAATGATGTTATAAAAACTCACTGATGAAAACATTTAATAATAAAGCGGCAGGCGCCTTTCCAATAGGAAGGGCGCTCTGATTCGAATTCCCGCTTTATTTGCTCAACGGAACTATTAACCTCAGGCAGCACAATTTCTGTCCAAACCGCATTTCCACAGTACACAGGCACAAATAGCCAGCCCTTCGCCTTGATTGGCTCATTCATTAAGATATATGGGATGGCTGGGACAATTAAACCCCTTCTGTAGCGCCTGCAAATCTCAGGAGAAAAGCATATGAAGATGTGATGCGTGAACATGGAAGACAGCCTATTACATATGAAGTGTCATTTCATGAAGACTACCAGAACATCATTTCAAAACTATTCGATGAACAGCCTGCAGTTGACGGAATTTTTGCCAGTGATGATATCATGGCTGCCGGAGTCATTACAGAAGCCAAAAAACGTGGAAAAGACGTTCCAGGTCAATTAAAAGTGATTGGTTATGACGGTACAGAAACCATTCAGGCTATTCTGCCGGAATTGACTACAATCCAACAGCCGATTGAATTAATTTCCAAAACAGCCATTGAGATTTTAGAAAAACAAATTGAAGGCGAATTTGATGATTTACCACTTGAAACGTATTTGCCCGTACAGCTTTTCGAAGGCAAGACGACGTAATGAACATGGCAGAAGAGTTCCACGGAGTTAGATGATCTCTTTTTATAGATGGCCTTTTAACGCTTCTAATTGATTTGCTTGTTCTATATTTGATACACATAAAATTAGAAGTAAGAGAAATTGAGAAGGATCATTTGCAGAGGATCTATATCAAGAAGAAAACATACCAAATTGATTTTGGTATGTTTTTATTTATGTATTGAATCTCTTAAAAGCATCCATACATGCTCCCAATGCTGTGTGCGTGTAAGGTACCCGAGACAAACATAGCATCACCAAGTTAGAGGAGTAAACCTTGAGTTTGCTCCTCTTTTTATATGCTAACGATGATTCTTGTGAAGCGATATGGGGAAGATTAAAGACTAATCTGGAATTTTCATAAAAAATATTTTGACATTTCAATGTAAAAAACTTATATTCATATATGAGCATACATTCATATACTTATTTTGCATCACGTTAGAATGCTCAATAACAGATGTAACATCATAACTACATATGTATCAACAAACTTTCGTTAAGGAGGAGATTTTTATGGGTCATAATCATACCGAAGGAGCCAATAAAAAAGTTTTATTGTTCTCTTTTATCATCATTACAGGTTATATGATGATAGAAGCTATAGGCGGATTTCTAACAAATAGTCTGGCGCTTTTATCAGATGCAGGCCATATGCTGAGTGATTCAATCTCATTAATGGTTGCCCTGATTGCTTTTAGATTAGCTGAAAAGAAGGCAAGTCACAATAAGACATTCGGATATAAACGATTTGAGATTCTCGCCGCGGTGATAAACGGGGTTGCATTAATTCTTATTTCCCTTTACATCATTTATGAAGCAATCGAACGTTTCTCTCATCCACCGGAAGTTGCTACAACTGGCATGCTTACGATTAGTATTATCGGGTTAATTGTGAATGTATTGGTTGCATGGATTATGCTGAGAGGCGGAGACACAGAGGGTAACCTGAACATAAGAGGAGCTTATTTACATGTGCTAAGCGATATGCTCGGCTCTGTAGGCGCCATTTTAGCTGCCGTACTTATCATCTTCTTTGGGTGGGGCTGGGCAGACCCATTGGCGAGCGTCATTGTGGCTATTCTTGTTTTAAGAAGCGGTTACAATGTGACTAAAGATGCTATTCACGTATTAATGGAAGGAACACCAGAAAATATCGATGTCACTGACATTATTCATACAATTAAAGAGACAGAGGGAATTCAAGACATTCATGATTTACACATATGGTCTATCACAAGTGGATTAAATGCTCTTTCCTGCCACGCTGTTGTTGCCGATCAACTGACCATTTCAGAAAGTGAAAATATTTTACGCAAAATTGAACATAAGCTTGAGCATAAAGGCATTACGCATGTAACCATACAAATGGAAACCGAAGCGAATCATCACGATAATACGATCCTTTGTCAGGCCAAAATTGAGAAGCCTCTTGACCACCATCACCATTAAATTTTTTCTCTCATTATATAGTGAGGAGATCAATAGCATTTTGCAGATTTTGTCTACTGACAATATAAAATTGATGGAGGGCTTAATATGTACGACACTATCGTAATCGGGGCTGGTCAAGCAGGAATCTCAATAGGGTATTATCTTAAGCAGACCGGCCAAAAGTTTCTCATTTTGGATAAAAGCCATGAGGTTGGGGAGAGCTGGAAAGATCGATATGACTCATTGGTTTTATTTACTTCTCGAATGTATAGCTCATTGCCTGGAATGCATCTTGAAGGAGAAAAGCATGGATTTCCTTCAAAAAATGAAATTGTTGCTTATCTAAAGAAATATGTTGAAAAATTTGAAATCCCAATCCAATTACGGACAGAAGTAATAAGTGTCCTAAAATCAAAGAATCATTTCTTAATAAAAACCAATAAGGAAGAATATCAAGCGAAGAATCTTGTCATTGCTACAGGTCCTTTTCATACCCCTCATATTCCATCAATATCAAAGGATTTAGCCAGTAATATTCATCAATTACACTCGTCACAATATAAGAATTCAAAACAATTGGTAGATGGAAATGTACTAGTAGTTGGTGGGGGGAATAGTGGTGCTCAGATAGCTGTTGAATTATCCAAAGAAAGAGTTACATATTTAGCTTGTAGTAATAAACCAGTTTATTTCCCTTTATTGATTGGAAAAAGAAGCATCTTTTGGTGGTTTGATAAATTAGGAGTTTTACATGCTAGTCATACATCAATATTAGGAAAATTCATTCAAAAGAAAGGCGATCCAATATTTGGGCACGAATTAAAACATGCCATAAAACAGAGGGAGGTCATCTTAAAAACAAGAGTCATAGGGGGAAAGCAAAATGAAATCGTTTTTAATGATTCATCTTCATTAGAAGTAAATAATATTATTTGGGCTACAGGTTTTAGGAATCCCCTTAGTTGGATAAAAATAAAAGGTGTTTTGGATAAAGAAAATCGAATTATACATCATAGAGGTGTTTCACCTATAGAGGGATTGTACTTTATTGGTTTGCCTTGGCAGCATAGACGAGGTTCAGCATTGCTTCAAGGCGTTGGAAATGATGCTGAATACATTGTAAAACAAATGAACGGTGAATAAATTGAGTAGAGCAGTAACTCACAAGTTTACTGCTCTATTTTTTGTGTGAGTAAGTGTCGTTATGTTACGGTGTAAAGCCGCAAAGGTATCGCTGTTGTATCTCTTGACATATTAATAAGAGGTACCTTGGTTCACTGATTGTGCAACCTTCTGCCGTACTTCCCGTGCTAAATGTGTAGCACGTAAGGTTGCCTCCCAAATAGTAGGATGAACTGAAGAATGACTGACTGATAATGCCCGTTGTGTGTATGGGACCATTGGTCTTAGGAGACTTTCTGCCTCGTCTACCGATGACGCGTATTGTTGACCAGATGCTCTTCGCAGGTCTGCTATAGCTGCAGGGAAGTTTGACCATAGGCGAAGTATCGAATTCATGCAGCCTACCATAAGAGGGAAATGAGGAGCGCGTCCTTGTCCGGAGGCTAGAAGCTCTGCTGCACCTAAGGCAGAATAAACGTGATAACTCAATGGAGTAAGGTATTTCGCGTGCACAATATGAAGTTCACGTAATCCCCAGGTATCTGGAAGAAACCTGAATTCTGAACTCATGCCGCATCCTAGAGCAAGCGCCCTGCTAACAACTCTCAAGTCTTTTACCACTGTAGCCATTGACTCTTTGAAGGAGGAGGAGTGTATTGGAATGTGGTGAATAGTAGATAAAAGGCTTCGCATTTCATTATTTGCTTGACTTAAATCAGGGTGTTGACGAAAATCGTAAGAATCATCATACGGTTTGGATTGAAAATGCATATCTTTACCCCTTTCATTGAAGACTTTTAGGCAGGATATGCACCTAGCTTGCTTATTGATCAAGGCAATCGCCCAGATTTAGATGATAAAAGATTACATGCTTACTTGTGAATAAAAAAATCCATCATATATAGAAAGCTTCATGCGATAAGAGCATCCCTACCTTTTATGATCATACACTTTCACTTTATTAAGGGACTCTTTAGTATATGTAAAAAGCGATTTTTTAAATCGCTTTTTTTGCGCAAAATCATGTTAACCTCTAACTTCTTTATCAGTAAGAACTTTTAAAGCATCTCTTACTTTTAATGCGAAGTTGATAGGTTTATCAATTGATTCGAAATGAATATACATCAGTCTTGGTTTATCAAACAACCAGTGATTATGAAGTGACGTGACAATCAGATCATGTTCCCGAAGCACACTAATAAATGGATTGATTTCTTTTTGGAGAATCACGGTTTCACCACTGCAAAGAGCGCGGCCATCTTTTGTCATTGATTCAAATGAAAACAACTGAGGAATGAGTAAAAATGATCTTCCTGGTCTTCCCAGTACTTCTGGTTTTATATTCGTTCGTGATCTCATCACTGTGCAAATTCCATTTTCAAAAGTATGCATGGTTCCACCTAGAATATCGTTGAATTCGTCACAAAGACCATGCTGTTGAATCATTTCACCATCAACTTTTGCTTCCGCACGGACGGTTCTCTTGATAAGAACTTTCATAGCCTCCCTTACTTTTCTTGCAAAGGTGAGAGGTTCGTCTATTGATTCAAAATGCATAAACATCAGACGTGGCTTATCAAACAGCCAATGGTTATGAACGGCAGTTACAATAATACCAAATTCGCGTAACTCACTCATAAACGGATTCACTTCTTCTTGAAGTAAAACAGTCTCACCTAGACATAAAGCTCTGCCATTCCGATCCATGCTTTCAAATGAAAAAGCTTGAGGAATAAAAGGAAATGCTTCTGCTCTTCTTCCAAGTACCACTGGATGAATGTTGTTTCGAAATCTTGTAGCCGTACATACACCATTTACGACACTAGGTGTTGAATTGAGAATCCTTGCAAATTCCCTACAAAGTTGGGATGGCTCCATGCCCATTTCTTCCACTGAATATCTCCTCCTGAATAAATTTACACCTTACTTTAAAGATATGTGGAGATGGAAAAAATGTAACACGGCATGAGTCTATATAGGAGAAATTCAATTGTTATTTAAGTTACAAAATGATCAATATTCCTCTGAAAAAATGAGTAGCCTAATGTCGTATGGTCCAATAATAGTTTTTTTAATATGACAGTATAAAATCTTTTGAGTAAAGAAACCTAATGGAAAAGGTTCGCTGAAAGGAGGAAGAGTATGTGGGGAAGAAAAAAATTGAAAACAAAACATCCTTAGTCTGGAAAATGGCTATTGCATCTGCTGTTTCTTGGGAAGCGGCAAAACTAGTGGGCTCTAAACACCCGTATTTAGCACCTCTATCTGTTATATTATGTTTGCAAACGACCATCGATAAGTCGATTCGATTTTCTTTTCACAGGATTGTGGGAACGGCAATCGGGGTCATGTTAACAGCCTATCTTGTTAGTCATTTACATATGAATGGTTGGATATTGGGTCTTTTAATGCTAGGCGGGACCTACATTGCAAAGTGGTTAAGATTAGATGAAACGGTTTTACATCAGGTTGCCCTCACCATTTTATTAGTATTTACGTTTGAAAGAACATCTAAAGATTATGTGATAGATCGGATCATCGATACGATTATTGGAGTCATTATCGCTATTTTGATTCATATGTTACTTTTTCCGCCAGACTTTACAAAAAAGGCAGCCGAAACTTTTCAAACATTAGCTCATCAGCTTTCTGACATACTTTTAGAACTGTCCAAATGGGTTCAATTAGAGTGGGGACAAGGAAAAGGGAACTTAATGGAGTATAAAATGAACCATCTCCTACAGGAGCTGCATGCGACAAAAGAAATGTTACAAACGGCTTCTCAGAGCGTAAAATTCAACCCAATCAGAAAAAAGCATAAAATCATTCTTTCAAGATATCAAATACAGATGCAAAAGATGAATGCAGGATATGAGTATGTATCAAATATCGCGAAAACGTTAAAAGAATGGGAAAAAGAAGGGACTTTATCTTCAAGTGACAAAATGGAGTTGGGCAATGATTTAAAAATGTTAAGTGAATTTTTTGAGGAATTTAAAGGAATACAACAGGGGCAAATAAACGATTGGAAACAGAACGAACAGAACATGCTATTGGAATCTCTTCGTTCAAAACTGATGTTGTATCCACCGCCTAATCATAAGGTCTATAAAGACTCTTTTTTTTTAGAAACGACGAAATTGCTGAAAAACCTATAATATTTTTTCGAAAAAAGAATATGGATATACAGATGTAGATGTAATGAGGTAAAAGCGGGGGAATAAAATGGATGATTTACACCGGATTTTGGATGCAGTCGCCAATTCTAAGAATGCTATGGTATTGGCTACCATAATTAAAGTAGAGGGGTCCGCTTATAAAAAAGAAGGGGCCTCCATGTTAATTTTAGGGGACAAAACAAGAGTTGGCATGTTATCTGCCGGTTGTTTAGAAGAGGATCTTGTTGAAAGGGCAGAGCAAGTTTGGACTACAGGAGAGCCCTTGATTGTTCATTTTGATATGAGTGAAGAGGACGATTTATCGTGGGGACAGGGAGTTGGCTGTAATGGTGTTTTGACGGTTTTACTTGAGCCTGTAAAAGGGGAATTAGAAAGAAATCTTAGGACAGTAAAGAAATGCTTAGATATAAAAAAGTCTGTTACTCGAATGAAACGATTCACTAAAAGATTAGAGCCAAGGGAAGATATGTATATCGTTGAAGATGGCAGTGTGTTTGGAACTGGGGATGTTAAGGAGCTAGGCTGTATTCAAAAACTGAGAAATCAGAATCCCCTTTATGATACAGAAAAGGGAATCAAAAGGGATGAACATACGTCTGATTTATTTTTTATCCATCAGATGGTTCCAAAACCTTGTTTATATGTCTTTGGAGCAGGGGAAGATGCGAAGCCATTAGTTTCTTTGGCAGCTGGTATAGGCTTTCATGTCACAGTGATTGATTGGCGTCCTTCTTTATGTCATAACGGCCATTTTCCTAAAGCCGACGATTTGATTGTAGGAGTACTGGAAGAAGTAATGGAGGGTCTGAGCATTACAGAAAGGGATTTTATCGTCATAATGACACACAGCTTTCAAAAAGATCAGATCATTTTACATAAATTTAAAAATATGGATGTGTTTTATAAAGGTGTATTAGGCCCTAGGAGGCGAACGGAACGACTATTAGGCGGGGCTCAGATTCCAGAAGATATTCATTCCCCCATTGGACTTCCCATTGGGGCACAAGGCCCCGAGGAAATTGCTATAAGTATTGTTGGCGAGATGATTAAAAACATGCGAAAACAAAGGTCTACCTCATGAAAACAGCAGCCATATACTTGGCAGCTGGTACAAGCAGACGTATGGGAACAGATAAGCGAAGTTTATTTCTTAATGGAGCCTCCCTAGGAAGTATGGCTCTTAAAAATGCCTTGTTATCTAAATTAGATCATATTTTCGTTATTACGAGAAAGGGAGATTCACTGCATTGGCTTTCAGCTTTTTTCTTTTTATATCCTATGTCACATAAGTGGAGTCAGGTGGAATGTGAGCAAGCGGGTAAGGGCCAGGGCCACTCCATACAATGTGGTTTAAAAAGAGCAGTAGAGTATGAGGCTGATGCCGTTATCATTCTTCTTGCAGATCAGCCATTTGTCACCACGGATATCATCAATACGTTAATTGATTCCTATCAAAGAGAGCACTACTATTCATTTATAGCTGCTGAAAATCAACATCTGCCTATGCCCCCTATCTTATTTTCAAATCAATGTTTTCCAGTGTTACATCAGTTAAAGGGAGATCAAGGCGCTCGGTATGTCATCCGTGAACGTATTTTAAATACGGGAAAAATGATCAACTTCCAAGACCCTTTGCTTTTTTATGACGTAGATACAGTTGAAGATTACACTTTACTACTGAATAAATTCGGGGAGTGAATGAGTTGGAGTATATCGGAAAAAGTGTTATACGAAAAGAGGCCCTTGAAAAAGTGACAGGAAAGGCGAAATATACAAATGATTTTCAAGAAACAGGGACATTACACGCAAAAATGTTGGTTAGTCCATATGCCCATGCGAATATTGCTTCTATTGACTTTTCAGAAGCTTGGAAGATTCCTGGAGTAAAAGCGATATTGGGTGATGAACCTTTTCCGCGTGTAGGTGAAGAAATTAAAGACAGGTCGCCGATTGCTTATAAAAAAGTTAGATATCATGGTGAGCCAGTTGCTGTAGTTGTTGCGGAAAATCCAATCATAGCTCAAAAGGCGGCGGATGCCATCAAAGTGTCCTATGAACCTCTTCCTGTCGTAAATTCCCCCCGTGCGGCCTTCCAGAAGAATGCTCCTCTCGTCCATGAACATTTGGACCGCTATGAGAAGAAGGAAGGTGTATACCCAGTTCCGAAGACAAATATCGCAAACCTAGATAAAATCAGAAAAGGAAATATAGAAGACGGGTTTAGGGAAAGTGATGTGGTAGCGGAGTTTCAAATTTCCTTTAATCCTTCTGATCACGCTGCTATGGAAACAAGATGCTCGATTGCTGAAATTCGAGCGGATGGAGAGATTATCATCACCACATCCTCTCAAGCTCCTTTTGCCATTAAAAAATTAATGGAGTGGTATTTTGGAATTGAACCTGGAAAGGTTATCGTCAAAACCCCTTTAGTAGGAGGGGCGTACGGGGGAAAAGCAGCAGTTCAGTTAGAGGTTATTGCATATTTGGCATCAAAAGCAGTTGGTGGCCAGCCCGTAAAATTATTTAATTCAAGAGAAGAGGATATGATCACATCTCCTGTTCATATCGGATTGGATGCCATCGTAAAATTAGGAGCAACAAAAGATGGCATCTTAAAGGCGGCAGACATTCAGTTTTTATTTGACGGCGGAGCATACTCCGATAAAGGAGTTGACGTCAGTCGAGCTGGAGTGGTTGATTGTACGGGTCCATACGCGATCGACCATATATGGTGTGATTCATATTGTATGTATACGAATCATCCATATCCCAGTGCATTTAGAGGCTATAGTCATGCTGAAGTTTTATTTGCCTTTGAGCGAACAATGGATGTATTGGCAGAAAAGCTGAACATGGATCCATTAGAACTTCGCTATAAAAATGCCATTCGTCCTGGTGATACTACACCTACTCAAGTTCTTCTCAATTCAAGCACGGTCGGAAATGTACCAAAATGTATTGAAAGATTGAAGGAATTAATGAATTGGGATGAGGGACAGAGAATTGAAATCGGTGATCGGAAGATACGGGCAAAGGGGATCAGCTGTATTTGGAAAACGTCAACATTTGATACAAATGCAACGTCCGGGGTTATTTTAACCTTTAATCCTGACGGAAGCATTAATTTGATGTCAGGGGTAGTGGAAATTGGAACAGGGACAAAAACAGTGTTAGCCCAAATCTTAGCGGAACGAATGAAAATGGACATAAGCAAAATTCATGTAAAAATGCTTATCGATACTCAAACAACACCTGAGCATTGGAAAACTGTAGGCAGCAGAGGGACTTTAATGGGAGGAAGAGCCGTACTGAATGCAGCGGAGGAAGCCATTCGAAAGCTTAAGGACGTGGCATCTTGTGTGTTAAGAGTTCCTGTTGAGGAATTAGAGGTGGCTGATGGAAAGGTTTATTTTTTAGATAATCCTAATGTGAATGTTGAAATAAAAGACATTGCTTACGGATATACATTTCCAAATGGAAATACCATTGGCGGCCAAATCATTGCGAGCGGCAACTACACATTAACCCGGATGACGAATTTAGACCAAGAAACAGGAAAAGGAAAGTCGGGACCCGAGTGGGCTGTAGGCGCTCAGGGAATTGAAGTTGAATTAGATAAACGGGATTATACGTATCGAATTACAAAAGCCTATTCTGTTGTGGATATAGGAACTGTACTGAATGAAAAAGCGGCAAGGGGTCAAGTGATGGGGGGGATGAGTATGGGAATTGCATTTGGAGGAAGAGAAACCTTTGTATTTGATTCATACGGCAGAGTATTAAATCCTCAGCTTAGAACATACCGCCCCCTTCACTATGGAGAGCAGCCTGAATATATCATTGAATTTGTTGAAACACCGCATGTGATTGCGCCTTATGGAGCGCGCGGCGGCGGGGAACACGGACTGTTGGGGATGCCGGCAGCATTGGGAAATTGCCTTTCCACTGCTTTAGGTGTCCAATTGAATCAACTTCCTCTGATTCCTGAACATTTATGGAGGACGCAAGAGGGGTGGAAAGATGATACCGTTTGATTTCGACTATTTTAAACCGAAGACCATTCAAGAAACAACCCGCCTGTTTCACTCTCTTGCGGCCGAAAAGAAAACACCAATGTATTATTCCGGCGGCACAGAAATCATAACATTAGGAAGGTTGAATCTCATCTATACGGATGCAGCTATAGATATTAACGCACTTCCGGAATTTCATACCATCCGTTTTCATGAAAAGTATCTAGTGATGGGAGCAGGTGTGTCATTAACGAAAGTGGAGGAAGAAAATCCGTTTCCGTTATTGAGTAAAACAGTAAGTGAAATCGCGGACCGGACGGCTCGAAATAAAATCAGCCTGGGTGGAAATATTTGTGGGAACATCTATTACCGTGAGGCAGTCTTGCCGTTGTTAATTTCCGATAGTTTGGTAGGAGTCGCAGGGAGAGCAGGGCTTCGTTACCATCCTATTAATAAAGTATTTAACAGGGAAATACAATTACAAAAAGGGGATTTTTTATTTCATATCCTTATAGATCGAACGTATATAGAATCGCCATTTGTAAGTATAAAAAGAAGACAACAGTGGAATGTTGGGTATCCATTGGTGACAGTTTGTGCACTGAAAAAAGATGAAGAGGTTAGAATGGCCTTTAGCGGCGTATGTCCATTTCCTTTTCGTTCTATTGAAATGGAGAAAATGTTCAACGATAAAAGCTATTCATTAGAAGACAGAGTGCGCAGGTCTTTACAGTATCTGCCCAAACCCATTCTTGATGATGTAGAAGGCTCAAGTGAATATCGAATATTTGTCTTGCAACATGCAATCTTGGATGCCTTACATGAATTAGAAGGAGGCCCAAATGTCTAACCCTATTACATTAAAAATAAATGGCAAGGAAAGACGGATTACTGTCAGACCAGCCGATACTTTGTTATATGCCCTTCGTCTTCGTCTTGGATTAACTGGTTCAAAGCCAGGCTGCTTAAATGGCGATTGTGGCGCTTGTACGGTATTAATAGATGGAGTACCGATGAAATCTTGTTTGATGCTTGCAGTAGAAGGTGAAGGTAAGGATATTACTACAATTGAAGGACTTATAAATACGCCAATACAAAAGGCTTTTATTGAGAAATTTGCGTTTCAATGTGGCTATTGTACCCCAGGTTTTCTAATGAATTGTCATGCTTTAGTGAATACTGAGCCGAACGCTGGCGATGAAACGATAAAAGATTGGCTGCAGTCCAATATTTGCAGATGTACTGGTTATAGGGAGATTGAAGAAGCAGTTAAATCTGTTTTACATACAGAGAAAGGGAATCATTAGCCCGGCATAACTGATTACCAAATATCACGTAAGATTTTTTCTTCTAATGAGATCCTTAAAGCCTGAGATGAACTGAATGTTTCATCCAGGCTTTTTTTAGGTATAACATAGCTTATCCTAGGGGTAATGTATATAGGCAATGATGAGTCAGCTTCCTGTAATGATGAAACGTTTCTTAGCAAACGAAGAAGTGCTTGGAAAACCTACAGCTCTTTCACCATGACTTTTTCGCCATTAAAATCGAGTTCACCATTAAAGTGAAAACCAAACCTTTGATAAAGGCGAAGAGCATGAATATTATTTTCAAATATACTTAAATAAATTCTCTTACATTTATATAGCTCAGCAAGGTGCTGAATGAGAGCTTTAAGCATTTTCTTCCCTAATCCTTTTCCCTGATAGTGTTCGTCGATAAAAAATCGGTCAAGCCAAACTCGTCCATTTTTATTATCTTCATCATACTCGGGAAACAATCCATACATTGCAAAACCGACTAGATCTCCTTCAGAGTAAAGCCCGACAGGTTTATAATAGGGGCATTCTTTCGCATCCTCTAAACATACTTTTGCAGATTCAATATATGATAGTTGATTCTGGCTGACATGCAGATCAAGAATGGCAGCACGATTATCATCAGTTACTGCTTTTATTTTTATACTCATACTACATTCTCCTTATTTTTCTTATCACCCGGTTAGGCTGCGGCTTAAGGTGATGGCAGATGGAATTGATATTGCTAAAACTCTGCATAACTATATTCACGTCAAGCAACATGTAGCCTATCAAATTAAGTACCTTATCTTATTGTGCCTAACCAGGGGCATTCCCTGCAGCCAAATGACTTGACTTTATAGAGAATGAATTAATTCAAAGCTGCAGCATCATTCTTATTTTCTTTCCAAACCATTGTAAGACCAAGGCCGATCACCATAACGAAACCTGCAAATAGGAAAGGGAAATGAATGTTAAGATCAAATAGGATACCGCCTAGAGCGGGGCCAAATATATTTCCCAGGCTGGTGTATGTGGAGTTCATGCCTGCTACGAAACCCTGCTGGTTACCGGCCATATTGGATAAATGAGCAGTTAAGGCCGGACGTAGCAAATCGAACGCCAGAAAAATAAAACAAGTTACAAGCAAAACAGTTAAAAATCCTGACATAACAGTAGAAATGAAAGCTAAGATCGCTCCGGTTATTAAGCACAGCTGAATGATTCTTTTCTCTCCAAGTTTGTTGACCAATTTCCCGAAAAGTAAAACTTGAATAACTACCGCCACAATGGAACTAATCGTAATAATGGTTGCAATATCTTTTGGTGTGAAGCCAAATTTATGATCAGAAAACAAGCTGAATACCGTTTCATAAGCTGATAAACCAAAAGCCATTACAAAGACGATAATAAATGCAATGAAATAGACAGGATGAATGGACTTCTTCAAGTCTTTAATGAAATTTGATTCCTTTGTATGAGAAGAGAGTTGATGGCGTTCTTCTATTGACAATGACTCTTTTAGTATAAAAACGGAAGTGACAGCTGCTATTAATGCGATGGCGGAGGCGAAGAAAAACGGCATGCGGATACCAAAGCCGGCAATAAATCCACCCGCACCAGGCCCAATGATAAAGCCTGTGCTAATTGCAGCAGAAACATACCCCATAGCTTTTGACCTTTCCTTTAGGGTTGTCATATCAGCTACATATGCTGTTACCGCGGTCATGATAAAAGCCGCACTTATGCCACCCAAAATCCTCGAAACATAAAAGATTGAAACATGGGTCCCTAATCCGAAAATCAGCTCTGATAAACTGAATATAAGCAACCCGAGAATAATCATTTTTTTTCTGCCGAAACGGTCAACCCATCTTCCCGCAAAAGGTGACGCAATTAACTGAGAAATGGCAAAAGCCGCAACAAGATAACCCATAGTGCTGCCGGATAAATGCATGATTTTCATAAAAGAAGGCATAACCGGAATAATTAAACCGATACCAAGAAATGCTACGAAGATGTTGCTCAATAGTATAATGAAAATCGTTTTTTGCTCACTTATTGATTTTTTCATTTAAATTCCCCTTTACTCAATTGAACCCTTTTACCTATCCTTTTCACTTGAAGCTTTTTTCAAGTACAATCAAATCATAAGGTATATGGTTACCGTATAGTCAAGGAGGTTTTTATGGGCGAAGATGTTAGGAAGTATTTCACAACAGGGGAGTTTTCAAAGCTCTGCCGTGTAAAAAAACAAACCTTATTTCATTATGATGAGATTGGTCTATTCTCACCGGAAATAAAAAAAGAAAATGGGTATAGATATTATTCCTATCATCAATTTGAGATTTTTCAAGTCATCAGACTATTTAAAGAGCTTGGCGTTCCGTTAAAAGAAATAAAGTGTCTAATAAAAGGGAAAACACCAGACAAGATCCTGCATGTTCTAAAAGAAAAATCTGTTGAGATTGATAAAAAAATAAATGAGCTTAAACAGTTGCAAACGATCTTACATACAAAAGTGGCGCTTACTGAACAAGCACTTGAGACTGATTTTTCCTCAATTTCTTTTGAATATTTACATGAAGAAACATTCATGTTAAGCCGAAACACATTAAACTTACGAGAACGAAAATATGTGGCTGCCATTTCAGAACTCATTCATGAAGTTCAACAATATGAATTAGATGAAGGATATCCGATAGGCGGGATCTTTGCACGGGAACAAATATTACAAAAAGACTTCTACAATTACAGTTACTTTTATATAAAAGTAAAAGATGGGATAGAGAACATAAATTATCATGTGCGGCCAAAAGGCCTTTATGCAGTTGGATATGAAATAGGTGGAAACACTGAAGAAGCGTATCGCAGAATCATTGAGTTCATTGAAAAGAATGGAATGCAAATAGGGGAAAATGCATATGAGGAATATATGCTGGATGAGATGGTAGTTGACGGGTATGAAAATACATACGCCAAAATCCTCCTTCAAGTTAAGGAGGTGTAAGATTACGAGATGTTGATATGGAAAAATTGTTACTATTGTGTGCCCAAGAAGAATATAAACTGGTTACATAAAAGCGAGCCCACAGCCCTACTTCAAAAGCTGCACCATTGAATAAATAGCAATGTCTGTCTTTATTCGCTGGCATAATTATTTGTAAAGTTTTAAAAATTCTAGGCTAGTGAAATTCAACATCCATAAAATGATGAAAAAGTCGGTGATAAATTATTCATCCGTGAATCAAACGGTGATCGAACATTCCATTTTTGTGTTTAAGATGAGTTTTCTTGATTTAGCACACTCCCTTAATAAATGCATAGGATACTATCACAAAAATTTATAATTGTGGGGATCAAAAATGTACTTTAACCCTTTTTCGCCTCAATGTTATTATTATGTGACTGTACCGATGTATAACGATGGAAGATCTGTTTATTGGACTATTCCAAATGAGATGGAGCGCGTACACAGATGTGCCGATTTGCGCTCTTCATATGAAGATAGAAACCTTCTCTTGAAGGATTATGGACCAAAACCATTTGTTGTAAATATCAATAGAGCCACAAAACAAAACAATACGTTCCGTACTGCTTTATGGACAGGAAAGCATTTTCAAGTTACTTTGATGAGTCTTGGTATTGGAGAAGATATTGGTTTGGAAATCCATCCTAACGTCGATCAATTCTTACGGATTGAGCAGGGGCGTGGGATTGTCAAAATGGGAAAGAGCAAAGATCATTTGAACTTTCAAAGAAATGTTTATGATGATTCTGCCATTGTTGTACCTGCCGGCACTTGGCACAACGTGATGAATACAGGGAATACGCCATTAAAACTTTACTCCATTTATGCTCCTCCTAACCATCCATTTGGTACAGTTCATGAAACCAAAGCAGATGCAGTGGCTGCGGAAGGTTAGCATAGATATTCGCAGAATTCTATGTAATTGGAGTCACATCCAGCATGAAACATAGGGAACCAGCACCTAAGAATTGTTTTTATGCAAATGAAACCCTATGTAATATCCAAGCAGTCTTGTGCTAATTTTAAAAGTAATTGATAAAATAAAGTCGATTTAATAAAATCGACTTATTTCTTTATTCGAGTCACTTTTAGCAGAATTGGCATTATCGAAATGAATCTATCAACTCAAAGAAAGTAACTTTCACACTTGACTATATACCTACGGGGGTATATTATTGTTTTGTGAATAACAAAGAGTTAATAAGGTGGTGTAACTCGTATCAATTATTTAGTTATTGCATTCCTGCTTATTTTTGTGACTATCATTGCAACGTATAGACGTTATTATCCTATAACCGGAATATCTTGTATCCATAAAGATAAATTAAAAACTACGGACATGACAATATTAGATATTCGCCATTATAACGATGTACCCAATTTTTCGGATGATATTATTTTAAACATCCCATATGCGTATCTAAAACGTTTTTATTTAGAGATCCCACGTGATAAAATACACATAATCGCTCGTGATCGGGTGGAATTAAATTTAGGAGTGCGTTTTCTAAAGCGCAAAGGTATCCATGTAAACAGTTATGAGCTGGCAGCATGTAAATGTGAAAATAAATGAAAGAAAGGATTTCATTGATATATGGAGTATGATCAAAAGATTAAAAACCGCTTACGACGGATAGAAGGACAAATTAAAGGTGTATTGACTATGATGGAACAAGGAAAAGATTGTAGAGAGGTTGTGACCCAATTAGCAGCTTCCCGTAATGCTATCGATCGAGCGATGGGTTTAATTGTGAGCACAAACCTTGAACATTGTGTTCGTGAAAGTTTAGAAAAAGGCGAAGACACACAAAATTTAGTAAAAGAAGCAGTCGACTTGTTGGTAAAGAGCCGATAAAAATTCATCAACCTATATTTAAGGTTGACGAATTTTTATATGCGTAATATTATACCCCTACCGGTATTTTAAAGAGTTGAATAATAGCAGATCTTTCGAAAAAATTTTTCGGCTTTAATATACCCGCGGGGGTAATTAGTTGGGGGAATAAACATGACAGAACAAACAAAACGCACAACAATTGTTTTATTTAGCGGGGATTATGATAAAGCAATGGCAGCCTATATTATTGCAAATGGTGCAGCTGCCTACGATCATGAAGTGACGATCTTCCATACTTTTTGGGGATTAAACGCTTTGCGTAAAGAAGAACCTGTTCCAGTGAAAAAAGGGTTTCTTGAAAAAATGTTTGGAAAGATGATGCCTCGTGGTGCTGATAAGATGAGCTTATCTAAAATGAATTTTGCAGGTATGGGCCCTAAAATGATTAAAAATGTGATGAAAAAGCATAATGCATTAACATTGCCTCAGTTAATTGAGATGGCTCAAGAACAGGGGGTAAAGCTCGTAGCCTGTACGATGACAATGGATCTTCTTGGTTTACAGGAAAAAGAACTATTAGATGATATCGACTATGCTGGTGTAGCAGCTTATTTGGCAGATGCTGAGGAAGGCAGTGTCAACTTATTTATCTAATGTTACTCATTGCTAAATAAATGAAGGGAGGTTATAACACTATGGATAGTGGCGTAATGTTCAATATCTTACTCATTTTATTTTTACTATGGTTCGTGTTCGTATTTCGACGTTTTTTATCATTGCAAGGTGTTAAACAAATAACAACTGCTGATTTAAAGTCAGAGCTGAAAAATAAAGACATACAGTTTATAGATGTGCGAACACCTTATGAGTTTCGTACAAGGCATATTAAAGGGTTCAAAAATATTCCCTTGACTAACTTGCCTCATCTAACTAATCAGCTTTCGAAAGACAAAGAAGTTTTTGTTATCTGTCAAAGCGGAATGAGAAGTTTAAAGGCAAGTAACATATTGAAGAAACAAGGATTTAAAAACATCACAAATATAAAAGGGGGTATGAATACATGGTATTAACTTCTAGGGAGAACCTTTTTGCATATTTATATACCCCCACCCCTATATGAGAAAAGGAGGAAAAAATGATGAAAGCAAATATTGTACTAGACGCTAAAGGTTTGGCGTGTCCAATGCCTATCGTAAAAACGAAGAAGAGTATGAAGGATTTAAAAGCTGGTGAAGTATTGGAAATTCAAGCGACAGATAAAGGTTCTACAGCAGATCTGGAAGCATGGGCAAATAGTACAGGCCATGAATATCTAGGTACTGAAACAGAGGGAGAAGTCCTTCGTCACTTTCTTCGAAAAGGAGGAGAGCATTCATCAGAAAATGCATCTTCAATTCCTGAGATTTCATTAGAAGCTTTCACACAGAAAGTGGATAGTGACGAGTCTCTTAACATTTTAGATGTACGAGAGATAGAGGAGTATGAAAATGCTCATATTCCTGGAGTTGTGCATATCCCTCTAGGTGAAGTGGAAAAGCGCTCTAACGAATTAAACAAAAATGATGAAATTTATATTATCTGCCATTCGGGAAGAAGAAGTGAAATGGCGGCCCACACCATGAAAAAACAAGGTTTTAAAAAGGTTATTAATGTTGTCCCCGGTATGCGGGATTGGACAGGTAAAACAGAAAAAGGAGGTATGTAAACATGACCGTTCAAGCACTTACCGCAAAAGAAGTCACACAAAAAATCTTTAACAAAGAATCTTTATTTATTCTGGATGTGCGTAATGAAAATGACTTTAACGATTGGAAGATCGAAGGACATTGTTTTGACTATTTAAATGCACCGTATTTCGATCTTTTAGATGGCGTAGAAGATATCTTGGAGAAAATTCCTTCTGATAAAGAAGTGCTGGTCGTTTGTGCAAAAGAAG
Organism: Bacillus sp. MD-5; assembly: GCF_002201875.1. Classification (NCBI taxonomy): domain Bacteria; kingdom Bacillati; phylum Bacillota; class Bacilli; order Caryophanales; family Bacillaceae; genus Bacillus; species Bacillus sp. MD-5. The sequence goes on along the minus strand of NZ_CP021911.1, from coordinate 2,456,389 downwards.
GTTCATCCGTCATGGTATCCGAAATGCTTTCTGAAGCAGGTCATTCTGTATCCTATCTTAAGGGTGGAATGAAAGCATGGAGCGAACATTTAGAGCCGGTAAAAGTCGGGGATTTAAAAGATGGCGGTGAGATGTATCAGTTTGTTCGTATCGGTAAAGGCTGCCTGTCATACATGGTCATTTCCAATGGTGAAGCGGCGATTATTGATGCGACACGTATGGCGGATATTTTTATAGACTTTGCGAAAGAGAAGGGTGCGGAGATTACTCACGTATTTGATACACATCTTCACGCGGACCATATTTCAGGCGGCAGAGTCATTGCTGAAAAAACAAAAGCAACCTACTGGTTACCGCCTAAAGATGCTGAAGAAGTGGCATTCGATTATCAGCCGTTGGAAGAAGGAAATGACATGATCATTGGAAATACAAAGATTAAAATTCAAGCGATTTATTCTCCGGGGCACACGATTGGGTCCACTTCTTTCATTGTCGATGATCTGTATCTTCTTTCAGGTGATATTTTGTTTATTGATTCAATTGGCAGACCAGACTTAGCCGGTATGGCAGAAGATTGGGTAGGAGATTTAAGAACAACGCTTTATAGCCGTTACAAGTCGTTATCAAAGGATTTAATTGTATTACCTGCACACTTTATGATCATTGACGAGCTAAATGAGGATGGAAGTGTTGGTAAAAAACTAAGCACGTTATTTAGCGAGAACCATGGTTTGAACATTGCGGATGAAACAGAATTTAGACACCTAGTAACAGATCATTTGCCTCCGCAGCCAAATGCATACCAAGAGATTCGAGAAACAAACATGGGGAAAATCAGCCCAGATGAAGAAAAACAGCGTGAAATGGAGATTGGTCCAAACCGCTGTGCAATACGGTAACACAAGTTTCTATTAAAAAGAGGAGAGATGAACATGAAATCAGATAAAGTATTAGACGCAAAAGGCCTGGCATGCCCAATGCCAATCGTTAGGACAAAAAAAGCGATGAATGAACTGGAATCAGGTCAAATATTAGAAGTGCATGTAACAGATAAGGGAGCTAAAAGTGATCTTGCAGCTTGGTCTAAATCAGGCGGGCATGACCTTTTAGAGCAAACTGATGAAGGCGATGTATTGAAATTCTGGATTAAAAAAGGCTAATGAATGGAAAGGGTATCGAATAAAAAGATACCCTTTTCCTTTGAAAGGAGGAAACCAAAGTGGATATTGCCTTTATCACAACTCTTTTCACTATAGGGTTTATTGGTGCCTTTATTTCTGGAATGATTGGTATTGGCGGAGCAGTTATTAATTATCCAATGTTATTATACATTCCTTCTTTAGTGGGAGTGATGTCATTAACTGCCCATGAAGTGTCAGGTATAGGGGCTATTCAAGTTTTCTTTGCGACACTTGGCGGTGTTTGGGCTTATCGTAAGAGTGGTCTTCTAAATAAAGCATTAATTCTTTGCATGGGAAGCAGCATCCTTTTAGGGAGTGTATTGGGGAGTTACTTTTCTCATTATATATCTGAAAAAGGAATTAACTTTATATACGGTATTCTGGCTATTTTAGCAGTTATTTTAATGTTTATACCTAAAAAAGGACAAGAACAAAGCGAAGACAAAGAAGTGATATTTAATAAATGGTTGGCTTCGTCCCTAGCGTTTATCATTGGTGGTGTATCGGGTGTTTTAGGAGCTGGCGGCGCCTTTATCCTGGTCCCCTTTATGTTATCAATTTTAAATATTCCTGTTAGAATCACAGTCGCTTCATCTCTTGCGATTACATTTCTTTCATCTATTGGCGCAACAGTTGGAAAAGTAATCACGGGCCAGGTTCTTTTTGTACCGGCTCTGGTTCTTATGATTGCCAGTTTAATTGCTTCTCCTATTGGCGCATCAGTTGGGCAAAAAGTAAATACAAAATTCCTGCAATGGATTTTAGCGCTATTAATAAGTGCGACAGCTATTAAAATTTGGTTAGAGCTGATATGAGTCAGCGGGTAAAATGAAAGATTAAAAGATTCATCACTCGTTGGTTTCTTATTAATGTTATGACACTTGGCCATGTTCAATAGATGTTCCAAGTATTTGATGAAATTCATTTTGATAATGGTGACTTGGACAAGTCTTGATTATAGTACCTTGAAATGCATTTGACTTAGTGGCGTCCAGTGGAATTAGGACAACATTAAGAAAATAAAAAAAACCATAACTTCACCTTTGATCATTTTTTTAAAACGTTTTAATCCTGATTGGTTTAATGGGTATTAATGAGTTAATATAAATTATGTCTATTTTGTATAATAGGCTGTATGGCATGATTTCAAATGCTTGAAACGGCGTGCTTTTGTAACTGATAATATACTACTTTTGTTGAGGGATTCGAACTAAACAGAAGATGCCAAACTATATGGGTATCTTTGTTTGCTTTAGAGTTATTATATTTGAATATCATGACATGGCACCAACAACACGTTATTAAGCATATAAAAAAGAAGCAACTACTTAGGCAGCTTTTGCTGTCTTTTAACACCATATCATATCACCCTCATATGTAATATAATGTTGCCAACCCATATTGGTTGATTCCTTTAAGAGACGTGGCACTGAGGAGGAAATGATAGATGGTTTATTTCGTAATATTTTTTTGTTTTGCTATTACACTGCATAATATTGAGGAGGCTATTTGGTTACCTAAGTGGTCACAACAACCTTCAAAGTTTCAAAAGCCAGTAACCTCAAATGAATTTCATTTTGCTGTCATTGTTATAACTATGTTGGCTTATTTATCTGCATTTGGTTTTTTATATATGCCAGAATCAGATATTGCAAAATGGATTTTCATTGGCTTTCTAGGTTCTATGGTTATCAACGCTATTTTTCCACATCTTATCGCAACTGTTTTAATGAAAAAGTATGCACCTGGACTTCTCACGGGCTTATTGCTTAATATTCCAGTAAACTCATTAGTCATTTATCAAATGTTTTTAAAGAATTTGATTGTATGGAAGGAGTTAATAATATCTACGTTGGTTGTAGGAATTATTTTATTAGCACTTATTCCATTATTATTTAAAGTTGGTGATAAAGTATCTCCTTAATGAGTTTGAATTGATTAGAATTGAGGAAGATATTAAGGGACACAAATTAGAGGTCAAGATAAAAAGGAGTGAAACAAAAGAAAAAACAACAGTATTTAAATTAGAAGAGAAAAAGTTTTTGAATCTAGATTTCTAAAAATTTGCAATGAAATTATTAAAAGGCAGCTGAAACTGGTTGCCTTTTGTGGTTATTTTAAGAGAGACATGGTACCAATGGCAGATCGAATTAACTGATGCTGACCAGAATCGGCTTGTTTTCGCGTTTCGCTTTTTCAAATGCTTCTTCTCCCCAAGGGAACCAGTTTACAGGGTTGTGAGCATGTTGAAGTAAGTAAGGAGACTTCTCAGCATTGGGTCTATTGTGCGGGCATGGGATCACCTTCTTTCTTTATGATTTATTATCGAGTATGATTTTCTTTATTTGGTATACCGCAAGCTATATCTTTATAGCCTTGTTCTGTGGACTTCTAATCTATTTGTGAATAAAGCAACTACTTAAAGGGTACTTCAGATGGAGTCAATATAACTTACCAACAACACATTTGGTGTTTTTTTATTTATCCTACCTAGTGAAGATCATCTCATTAGGACAAACAGCTGTTACATAGCATTGCCAAGGGATGATGCATTCTATGAGGTGATAATCATAAGAGGGTCCTCAAGCTGAACAATGTTATTAACGATGGCTATAATTGAAAATCGAAATGTTGTAAGGGTGTCGTGTAAGCACAAGCGATCAAGAGGGCGAGCATCGACAGCCAGACCGGAGCCTGCATGAAGAAAGCAGGAACGAGGATGCTCTGAAGTTTGACAATGAATGCTTTTCTGGAGAGCTGTTAGAACGTCCGGCTTTGAACTGTTTAAGGGAGGGTGTCAGTAAGGCCCCATAAGCCAAATCATCTGCTATGATCCAGACTGTCTTTCTCGGAGAGCATATCAGTGATGACAAAAATGATGTTCCCCTTCGCCTTCTTCCGCTTTTTCCTTCTCTACCCGATAAAACTCATGAAACATCTTCATCAGCGCCCGCTTTTCAATCCGCGATACATTTCGGCTGTCCAAGCATATGTTATAAATTCCGCTGTGTTTAAGTGCGAAGCTTGTAACAGGTTTAAACGAAAGCCTGATATCTAATGACTCAGCAATTCGTTCAAAATTAATTTGTTCAGGCTCTGTAATATCAATCTTTCTGTATAAGTTTACAATCCAATCCTCTAAATGACTGTTTGTATACCTCAAGATAAAAAACCTCCTTAAAGACGACAATCTAAAAATTGGATTGGCTTAAATATTATAGGGAAATCATGACTTTTTTTCATAGGAAAATGGGTCTGAGTCTATGGGAAATAAATCTGTTTAATAAGGACTGTTATCGTAAGTATGATGATTTTAACACGCATCTGGATTTCCCTAAAAAAGTAAAGGTCTTTAGGGATTTATGTCAAAATAATAGTAAGTACCTTATGCAACAAACAGGGAGTTTGGTTGCTTAATAAGGAGGGGGAAGTATGAAAAAAAATATTCACATATTGGGAGCCTCTGGTGTCGGAACTTCAACCTTGGGTGGTGCATTATCAAAGCGTTTGCCTCATACGCATCTTGATACTGATAATTACTATTGGTTAGATAAATTCACTAAAAAAAGAGAAATTCCTGAAAGAAAAAGGTTGCTTGAAAAAGACTTAACAATAAATGAGAAATGGATTCTTTCTGGTGCAGTGTGTGGCTGGGGCGATAATCTAAAAAGTTATTTTGACCTTGTCGTCTTCTTATGGATTCCACAAGATATACGGCTTGAGAGATTAAAGCATAGGGAATTTCAGCGTTATGGAAATGAAGTGTTAGCCGGTGGCAGTAAATATGAACAATCAAAAACATTTTTAGAGTGGGCTTCTTTATATGACACTGCTGGAATGGAAGTTAGAAGTAGAGCTTTGCATGAACATTGGATGGCAGATTTATCTTGTCCAGTGCTAAAGATTGAAGGCGATCACTCAGTCAATGAAAGAGTTGACCGTGTCTTGGATTATTTGAATTCTAATTAAACTCACGATAGCGATAGCTACATAAGAAAATAAATTTAAAAATCAAAGAAAGTACCAGTATGGCATTTACTGAGCTGTTTTTTTATATCGCTATCAGTATGCTGTTGGAGGGGTTAAATATCAATAAAAAATTTCTTAAAAAGGTTAATGATTGTACCAATTCTATTCATTTGTTATGTTATATTTTTAAATCCTGAAGTTATACTTGAAGAGAAATGTCCTAATAAGCCTTATAGTTTAACAATCGTAAAGCACGGGACAGGTATATTTGATAAGAAAATTGTTCTAATATATTACAAGATCCACGGAAAAACAGCAGCTGTTGGGGATTTGGTGTTTTTTGAGAATTTCGGCAGGGATATAGATGTTACTTGGGATACGAATACTGATGATAGAACTTGGTGGATAGATAAAAACGTACATTTAACCATGACTTATGCTAAAAATGTTAAGGGGGAATTAGACAAGAAAGATATTGATTTTGATTATGGTACTGTCCAATAATAGTGAAGCAGTTTATTCAAAATAAGAATATACACTAAAAGAACCGCCAGTTGCGGTTCTTTTCTGTTATACAGCTGGTATTAAGTAAAACCAGTCAATGCATATAAGTCCTCCAATCCCTGAAATAAAAAGTAGAACACTGCTCAACTTTGGGTTTGAATAAGACAACAATTGAAGCCGTAAACCGAATACATGAAAAGATCAAAGACCCCCATGCCCCAACAAGAAGGTCGCTGACGGTTTATCATTCAGGACATTGAGTTAACGCTAAGGTTTCAGGAAAATTAGCAGGAACTGTATCAAAAACTAACAAAAGCACAAAATATGTAGAGAGTAGCGTTAAGGCAAAGAAAGTACTTAATAGCTGTACTGAAGTTTCCGATTTTAGGCGAAAAATGGACGATGTCCTGATAATTACATAACTAAGGAGAAGCAAAAAAATTAGGATGGGAAAGCAAAAAAGGTAATTTATCAAAAGTAGCACCGGGTAAAAGTATCGGGGGAGATATATACAAAAACAGAGAAAAGTGTCTTCCTGAAGCTAAAAATAGAGTGTGGCGTGAAGCTGATATAAACTATACCACAGGTTACAGAGGGAATGACAGACTACTCTATTCGAATGATGGATTAATATATAAAACAACAGATCATTATAAAACGTTTGTTAAGTTAAAATAATGGAGGACATAATTTTTAATGAAAAAAATAGTTGTAGATGGAAAAGACTTTGAAAATAAAGAAGGGTTACATAATGCACTAAAAGATAATTTAAATTTCCCAGACTACTATGGGAAAAATTTAGACGCTTTATGGGATTGCCTTACAGGGTGGATAGAATTGCCGCAAACTTTAGTTTGGAGAAATTTTGAGTTGAGTAAAAAGTTTTTAGGTTCATACGCTGATGATGTATTAGAAGTTTTGCAAGAGGCTCAAGAGGAATTAGAAGGTGAGTTTATAATAATAGTAGAGTAGACTTTCTTTTTTAGTTTTGTGAATTTGAAAAGAGTACCTTAGCGGCTTTACTTGGGTTCAAGAATGCTGCTGAGGTATTTTATTTTTATTAATAATGTTTATTCAGACTTTAAGAGTCAAAAACTAAAGCGAAACTTGAAGAGTTCTTGAAATAAGAAAGGCCCTCTTGAAAAGAGGGCCTTTTTTATAATATTAATCCTCAATATTTTCTATTACCTGTCTAACCATCTCATGTATTTGGTCAAACTGCCATTCTATATCACCTATTACTAAATGTAACTGTAGTAATTCAGAAGTTAGTTTGTCTTTATCTTCAATTTGGCTTAAGTTAGCTAAAATTTTATTCATTCTTTCATCTATTTGCGGAAGTTCTTTAATATTTTCCTCTTCTTCTAAAAGTTCTTCTGTTGAAATTAATGTACTATTATATTTTTCATTCAATTCTTTTAAAGCACTAAAAATTTTATCAATATTTTTCATCTATCATAACCACCTATTTTAATTTTCTTCCAATGGCATTCTTAGTCTTAACTTCGTTCAATGTTCCATCCAAATTCAACACTACTCTTAAATTTCCTCTTTTATCGAAAACTTCTAAATGATCCTTGTGCAAATTATCTAAATAAAATCTATCGCCTTTTTTCAGAAACGGATTATCTAATTTTTTATTAACTTCATAGATTGATTGGCCTTGGAATTGATTTTTTGTTTTTGTAACATTGTTTTTTATAGTTTTTCCAAATCCATCATTAAAAAATTCTTTCATATTCGATACTGATTTAGCTTCACTGGTTACCTTACTACTATTAGCATTTCCCTTAGAACCATGATCAACATCAAAAGACTTTTTAATTTGTTGAATTGTATCTTGTCCAGATTTTTGTAAGTTTAGCACATTTATAGGAACATCGCTAGCTAACAGAAGTTCTTTAGCAAAAGGATTTGGTATTGATTCCAAACCTTTTTTGAAAAGTTTTCCAAAGTCTTTGGTGTCTTTTACTACTTTTTTTGATGCAGATTTACCAACATTCCCGGCACTGTTTACCCCTTTTTTACCCGACTTGCTGATTCCCTCTTCTGCGACTTTCCCCACCTTTGAAACGACGGATCCACTCTTTGTAACAGCACCACCGCCGCCTGATATGAATAAGCTGGCTACATTTAAAGTGAAATATGTGGTGTAGTGCGATTGTGAATACATATCTCCGTGTACAAAGTTTTTGTCCCAGCTTTCTTTTACCTCATCCCAAGTAGAATCCCAGGCTTTTTTATAGTCGAATTCAAAAACGGACTTTATCGTTCCTTTTGGATCTAAACCGAGATCGATCCCGAATTTTGCAATTCCTAAAAGTCCTTCACCAGTTTCCTTTGAAAAATCATAATATGCCATTTGTTTGCCTTTATAGTATTCATATACAGGACCTAGATATTTTTTACCCGCTGCATCTATAGGGGCTAAATATTCTTTAACTGTCTTCTCTGTATTATCTATACCGGCTAATAAACCCTCATATACACCGTCAATCTGCTCTTTCAAAATATCCTTGGTCGCTCGAAGAGGATTATCCCAAAACTCGAGGGATTTAACATACTCTTGTTGTTCAGTGGTGAGGTTGTCGTATCCAATCTCTTTAGCAACTTTTAGATACTCGTCAGGATCATCAACCAACGTATTGAGCCTTTTCTGTAATTCTTTGATTTCCCGTTCTTTTTCTTCTTTCTTTTTAAGCGTCAAATAAGCTTCTGTACGTTTCTCAATATCGCCTTTTTTCTTATGTATATCACTTTCACGGTATGCCTTGGCGTTGTAGTGGATGGGCGTAGCGTTTTTGCCTTTGCCAGTTGCTTCTTGGAGCTTTTGGAAATCTGACTTGATGAATTGTTCATTTGGTTCTGACATAGCATATTCTGTCAGTAAATCTTCATCAAGATCACCTAGTTTTTCAATTGTTTTTTTGCGTTTATCATTGGCATCTGCAAGCTCATCCTTGAAGGTTTCTGTTGAAAACAGGTCGAGCGGAAGGATGTCATCAATGTCATTTAGGATATCTTTCATGGCTTTTTTCTGTTCAGACATGATGGATTTTGATTTTTTATGGGCGTTAGCCAGTTCATGTTCTAGAAAAGACTCTTCAATATAAGCATCAGAGAGGCCTTTGTCCTCGACAGCTCCGGCAATGCTGTTAAAAAATGCGATTTTCATATCAATGTAGTCGATCCATTGATCAGTGACACCAACATGATCGTGATAGAATGCTTTAATGTTATTAGCGCCTTTACCTGAGAATTCGCTGTCGTCCAGTTCAGCGACGCTTTGTAAAGCTTTTCTCAAGTTGACCATTTGCGTCCTTAGTTCTTTATATTCTTTGGCGCGGTCTGTAGCTTCAGACATAAGTGTTTTGGCTTCAAAGACTTTCATCATCATACTCTCTCATTTAATTGTATAACGAAATATTACCATGGAAGAATGATGAAACTAACTGTTATGTGGATCAAAGGGTGGAAATGAATCATTCGATCCGTGTCTATTGATCTGGTTTTTGGGGTTTGACCACATGCCCATCAAGCTAATATTTTGAAGTACCCCCAAAACGAAATTTTTATCTCTTGATAGTGATTTATGAAAATAAAATTCATTTTTTCGTTTTGGGTAACAGTCAATTTCTTAAGTTGATGGATGTGTGTTGCTACCCCAATAAGTGCTAATCATTGATTGTATTGAATTTTAAGTGAATCTATTATATTGCTTGACATGGTTAAATGCTATAATAGTGAAATTATGGATAAAGGATATGCCTTATATGTTTAGAGAGGTGATGAATTATGCTTAATAAACCGAGTGATTATATTGAAGCTGGTTTGAAGCTGGAGTTGGAAGAAGATTTAAAATACTTATTCAATTCAACAGCTGATATAAAGATGGTACCAAAGGGTACAATTGTTTTAAGTCAGGGGCAAAGAGTTTCTTCACTGTATTATATTCATAAAGGAATTATGAGAGGATATTATATAGATGCTTCAGGGAATGATGTGACAAAATGTTTTGCAGCTGAAACGGAATTTGCCTGTGCAGAGGGTTTATTAAGAGTTGAAGAAGCTAGATTTAGTGTAGAAAGCCTGCAAGACAGCATTTGCGTAGTTATTCCGTATAATTCCATATACCAAGGTATGAAGAAAACTAATCAAATGAAGATTATATTCACTAATTATATTCAGAAGATTCTTGTTGATACGCTAAATCGAGAACAGGCGTTACTTATGAAAGATGCACTGGAAAGGTACATGGAGTTTAAAAGAGAGTATTCTTCTTTAGAAAGTAGAATAAATCAATCATATATTGCTTCTTATGTTGGAATTAGAGCAAGCTCACTTAGTAGAATTAAGAGAAGTATGAAAATAGAATAAAACGTTTTTAGGAAACATCAAATAAAAGTATTTGGTGTTTTTTTATTGCAATTTACATATGTCAATTACAACAGGCTATTATCGCATTATGATGACTAGTGTAATCACTGATTTAGGAGGTTTTATTTATGAAGAATATTTCCTTGGTAACAGGTGCAAATGGTCATTTGGGTAACAACTTGGTAAGGGAATTATTAAAAAGAGGAGAAACTGTTAGAGCAGGTGTACGAGATTTAAATGACAAAGAACCATTTATAGGCCTTGATTGTGAGATCGTCTACGCCGAATTGAGGGATAAAGACTCACTTCATAAAGCACTTGATGGAGTGAATACCTTATATCAAGTAGCTGCTGTATTTAAACATTGGGCACAAGATCCTGAAAAAGAGATAATTATTCCTAATGTTGAGGCAACTCAAAATATAATGGAGGCTGCTAAAGAAGCAAATGTAAGAAAAATAGTATATGTAAGCTCCGTAGCAGCATTGTCATTGGACAAGACAAACTTAAAGGGTAAAATTGATGAAACTACATGGCTTGAAAACAGTCATGGAAATGCATACTTTGATTCAAAAGCACGAGCTGAAAGAACAGCTTGGGAGCTGGCAGAAAAATATGATTTGGATATGGTTAGCGTTCTTCCTGGTGCAATGGTTGGTGGAGAGTTTTTAAAGAAAACTCCAACCATACTGGCCTTCGAGAGTATTCTTTTAGGAAAGATGAAAGTTAACTATATAAGTGAAATGACGCCAATAGATGTAACTGATGTTGTGAAAGGTATGATTGCTGCAGCGGAAAAAGGTGTAAGGGGTACAAGATATATCTTGGCTAATGAAGAGCCTGTAACTTCAGCTGATATCATTAAAATTGCAAAAAAATTTAACCCTAATCTTGAGATACCACAAAAATATACTAAAGAACAGTTGTTATATTTAGCTGATAAACTTGAATTTGAAGCAAAGGAAAAGAATACTCAGCCATCACTACTTAGAAGTCAGGTGGAATTATATTATGGTGGAATAAATAGACACTATGACCTTACTACATCAAGACAGGATTTGAATTTTAAGCCTAAGTTGGGTGAAGTTGCATTAGAAGAGTATTTTAAACGGTTTTTTGCTAGCCTAAGAAAAAAATCCTTATAATGAATCGGCTACACTTAACTGGACAATAAAATAAAGGTCAAGTAGACTTACCGCCAATTCTGGGCATACTTCTAACTCACATTAGTAACAGGCCCATAAACTAATAAAGGGTTCCACCACATGGTCATTAAGTTAAGACGAATTTGTATCTATATAACGAAAAAAACACCATTCTTTTTGTAGAAATATACAAAAAGAATGGTGTTTTTGCTGAATCCTATCATTTTACCTATTCACTAATCGTTTCCAAGAAAGGGGACTTTCCAATTGTAACATCGCCATCATGAAAAAATCCGATAACGTAGCCGGATTCACTAAACATAAAAGTATCTGAACCAACGGCAGTTACATCATCAATTACGTTTAATGCATGTTCAAGACTGGTTTTTAATGCTGGTTGTTCTCCGTAACCCCAAAGAATGATAATGTTTCTATCTTTAAAATGATGTTCAGCTAGCCACTCGTCAATCTCTTCCTCATAATCTATAGATTGGTGACAACAAACTTCTTCCCACTTGATTCGTCCCCAAGATGTAAAGGGAAAACTGTTTGAAAGCAGTTCATAATATTTTGCCGTTAATTCTTCTGATAAGATTTCTATGTTTTTCTCTAGAGCTTCTAAGCATTCATCAAATAAGTCCAAAATTTTCACCTCAAAAGCTTTATGTATATGATGGATTTTTTCAGTATTAGAAATAAGAAAAAGCCGTTATGCAACGGCTAAAGGGAATCAGAACTAATGTTGTTTATCGAATTAAACAAGGAATTCATGAGTAGGTGCGAGAGTTACATTCCGGGATGCTTCCTTCATTTCGCCATTAGACATAGATCCGAAAAAGGCAAGTCCAATTAAAACGGCGGATAAACTGATAAACAATTTAGATTTCATACATGCATTCCCCTTTCGATATTTGCTTTTGAGCATATACCACCTTCTTGAAACAGATGATACTATCCTCTATTTTTCCATTATAATCGAAAAGGTTGCCTCCTAACAATGCCAGCTCTTCCAGATAAGGGTATCCTTTGCCATTCTCTAAACGAGAAAAAATATTGAGGAGTTTAGGTGTATCGCCATTTCTTATATAAAGAACGTCTAATGCTTCAAATAAGTTCATAAAAAGTTCGTCTTTAAAATCTACAGCACTTCTGATTCCTTTGCGGAAGCAATCCATTGCTTGTTCTTTTTTGCCTTGTTTAAAATAAATCAACGCTAGGTCATGATAAGCTTGCGGAAGTACGTCAGAGTTTATTTTTCTGTATTGAACCAAAGCTTGTTCGATGTAACGTGCAGCCTTATTTAAGTTGTCCATTTTGTGATAGCAGTTGCCGAGATTGAAAAATGCAGTGGCATAGATGTGAGTATTTTTACTTTTAAGCAGCTCGGCACCTTTTAAAGCTTCTTGTAGGTGGGGGAGAGCTTTTTCATGGTTTTCAAGATCATCGTAGTTACCGGCAATGACAAAATGGCACTGAATACGCCGAACAGAATAAAGCTCATGTTTTTTATAGATATTGTATGAAAGTTCAGCGTAGTGCATTGAGATGTGAGTCATTTTAATATGATAATAGACTTCGGATAACTTAAAATAAAACTCAGCTTTTTCAATCTTGTCGGAGATCGTTGGAATTTTGCGTTCAGCTTTTTTGTAATATGTAATGGCCTTTGTGTATTTACCGTTTCTAAACTCATACATCCCGCGGAAGAAGTTATAATAATACGCTCGCATATTGTCTAGCTTCTTCTTATGTCCTTCGATTTTCTTTAAATATTCTGAAAGTTCCATTCGATTCTCATCAGATGGCAGCGTATACTCCAGCATGATTTTATGTCGAAAGGCCATTAGTTGATAATAAATAAGCAAGTCTTGATCTTCTTCCATAACCTCTATATCACGTTCGATTTCAGCTTTTAACATTTCAGCATCAGTTACGTTGAATTTTTGAATATGCCTATGCCATTCATTAATCTTCATTCCCACTTCAGCTGATGTGATTGATATCAAGATATTCACCCTTCCCTTAACTCTACTAGTAATGTAAATATTAACAAGTTTTCGTTCGCAGAAAAAGGCAATAGGACACCGCAATTTAAATTTTCGGTGAGACCTCAATAACTTTTTCGAATTAGGATTTTTTAACACAGGGAATGAATTCAGATCAGAAAAAGAGCTTTAAAAAAAGCGTGAATTCTGTTTGCGTTCTGGTTTAATATCTAACTGAAATTTCATAAGAATTTTGTTATATAATTATTGTGTTATTAAAAATAACCGTGAAGTTTGTTATATTTTGAAATTCTAAGTAGAACGGGGAGTTATAGTATGTTCTTCAAAAATTTAGATAGGTTTAATTTTTATAAAGCTGAAAATGAGGTGAAAAAAGGGAAAAAGAAATTCATTGAGTTTATTGATAATACTTTGAAAATGAAGGGGATAGATGGAGCATTAACAGTACTAAAGTCGTCAGGTTTATCTGTAAACTTATTTAACAGTAAGAGTCACAGGGAATTGTTTGAAGATACAATCGAACACATTGCTTCTTACTGCAATGCTGACCAGCAGTATAAAATCAATAACATCAAAAAGAATATTTTTATATTTGAGAACCTCTTTAATCAAGTTGCAGAAGAAAGAACTAAATTTTTTAACACATTTGAAAATATAGATGAAAAGTATAAAGTTGTTTCATATTTAATCTCCTTAGAACTATATCTTAATGAAATTTTAGTTGATTCAAAAGAGAATACCAAAAACAGGTTTATAGATTTTTCTAATATTAACGACTTTGAATTGAAAACAGCTCTATATGAGGCTACTATTGGTTCGACAGGACTAATTTTAAAATACTTCATGTTTCAGAATTATGAGTTTGAAGGATACAAAAGAAACATTTCACCGAAAATAATTAAAGCTTCTCAAAAACATATAATCTTTAGTCAAATGTGGGAGCAGTTAAATGATATTTTGGAGTATTGGAAGTACTCTGATGTCACAATAACTAAAGAAGCAGATGGAAAACCATTATTTGAAATATCTGATAAGGACTTCGAATTAAATAATTTAATTTCTAATGAACGATTTATTAATTTGCGTGAGAGTTGGCAATTGAATCAAATAAATGAAATACAAAATAAGTACCTAGGAAAAAAAGATGATTTCGATAGACAATTATCAGAGGTTACTAACTATCTCAATCATTTGTTTTCAGTTTTATATTTTGGCTCGCCTCGTCTAGATGTGAAAATTGATGGAATAGAACTTAAATATTGGATCTATGCATATCAATTAATAATAGATGAAAGTAAAAAATATTTGAAACGAAGAAAGCACTTATCAACATTAAACTTAGATAAAGTTTGTCTTAGTAAATCAAAAGAAAATTGGAAAAGATTTTTTGAGAAAAATGGGTTTTCTCGAGAAAATTCAATAAAAATTATAAACTATTTTACATTTAACAAAAAATCTTTAGATTTAATTGATTGTCCATTTATTGAAGTTAACGATCAACTTATAGTTATACCATCATTAACATCTCAAGCCGATGTTGCCAGAGCATTAGCTTCAAATTTTCTAAATGAAAATTTAAATATGGACTTTAAAGGTCCCAATTTCGAAGAAAGGACTATAAAAGGTCTGGAATTAAGCAATATAAAATGTTCGAGGCTTTATAAAAGAGATGATAATACAGAATATGAATGCGATATAGCATTTGTTTTAGATAATGAGTTATTTTTCGTAGAGTGCAAGGCGCATGTACAACCCTTTACAACAAGACAACATGCGAACCATTTAAACAAATTATACAATGAAACTTTTCAGATAAATCGAATAGCTTACTTTTATGAAGTCAACTTGCATTTAGTTAAAGAACAGTTAAATTTAAAAGATAGCTTCACACCTAAAAAAATACATAAAATTTTATTAACAACATCCATGATAGGACGACCTATGTATGTTAATGGTGTGCATATTGTAGATGAATCTTCATTTACAATGTTTGTAGATAGAACGCCGCCTAGACTCGATTACTTTGGGAAGGGAGCGTCAATGAACATAGAAAGTGAAAAGTTTGATGTGTATAAAGGAGAATTAACAGCCCAGAAAATGATTGAATTTCTAAATTCGCCACCACAAATAAAAATATATGAGGAATTGTACAAAGAGAGAAGTTTATCTTTAGGATTATTTAATGTTACTAGGAATGTTAAAGTCAATAAAACTGTACACATGGGTGTTAAATTAAACAAAACTGACAAATCTTTGATTCGGAAATTCTATTTAGAAACATAAGTTTTTAACGCATATACATTAACTGATACTATATCATCATTGGGAAACCATACCAAATTATGTAGGTATGGTTTTTGCTCTATTTATATAAAGTACATCTAATTTTTATTTGTTGCTTTTGTCTCAATACCAATTCTAATTGGTTCTATTCTTTTTCTAATACGATTGTGTATAAAATCTTCATTAAAACCGAGTTCTTTCAGTAAATAAAATTCTAGAATATTTTTGAGAAAATAATACGCATTTACCAAATCTTCATCTTTAAGAGCCTTATTCTCTAAACTGAGGCTATAATGGGTGTAATAATTTCTTGTGTATGTAATTATTTTTGGGAAATCAAGTCTGTGTATTTCACCTGTATAGAAAAAGAATTTAAAATCTGCTAATATTAAGTCTGCTATTCTATATCTTAAAGGGACTTGCTTTTTATTGTTCCAGTTTTTACTGAACCCCAATAGAAAATCTATAGCCTCAGCTTTATCATCCTTTCTATCTGATGTAATTCTTTCAACTCTTTTTTTATATTCTCCCAAACTTCCACTACAAATCCTTCGAGAATGATATGTTTCTAAAGCTTGAATCATGTTTAAGAAATGGCGGCTGATTGACAATTCTTTATTGTATAAGTCGTCTATGTATAATTCAATTATAGGTTCCATCACTAATGCTATTTCTTGCCAACAAGAAAAATTTGCTTCTCTAGAAAGCTCTTCTAGGTTAAATAGAAAGTCAGTTTCCGTAACAGTAGTATCTATATATTGTCTCTTGCTTTTATCTAATGTTAAAGCGTGAGTTACTTCGATAGGTCTTAAGTGTTTTTGTCCCTCGCCAAATTCCCAAAAAAACTCTGGAGATTCAGCAAACATTGTTTTAAAACCTAATGGTCTCCCCATAGCTATTTCAATAATTCTTTTCATTTTTAGAGCTATGTTCACAAACCATTTTAATGGTTTAATCGATAATTTAGATTCAATAACAAGGTATGGGGTTTGATTTAGTATAATCTCTTCTCTCATTAAACTAGTGCTTGGAAAACTGAAAGACAAATCATATGATAAAGTATATTCGTCACAACTATAAATTTTAATGGCGTTAACTTGCTCTAAGCCAATTAAAACGTTTGTACTTTCCATAGAAGAACTAACGTAATTAGATACGTTACCCCATTGAATGATTCCTGGGATATTAATCTTTACTTTAGAAAATAGTATTTCGTCTTCTTTTTTGAAATTTACTCCCTGTAGCATAAACTTAGCTTGATATACATAAATTTCTTCCGATCCAATTATGCTTTTTGTTGAAATTCGTGAACAATCTATTAAAGTTATTTTAGCACCATCGTTTGTTGTTCCAGAAATAAAGGGAATATCAAGAGGGAATTTAAAATAGCTCATAGGAGCATTTTTTTTATTGGGGATGTGAATATTTAATACAATTCCTCCTTCGCTTTGATTTAAGTAAAGATCTCCTCGATAGTCTGACCTAGAATTTCCTATACTCCAAGACCCGGTTGTGGTGAATTTGGCTTTCATTTTTTCCCCTCCTAATAAAGTTAAAATTACTATGAAATTATTTCAAATCAGCCCATTAATTACAAGCTAATAACAATAAAATTTAGAATATCTAAACTCATTCCAAGAATATTAACTAATGTGTTTTAAATCCAGCATTTGGACAAACACCTTTTACATAGCATACCCAAGGGGGGATGCATTTTATGAAGGTAATAATCATCGAGGGACCGCAAGCTGACAAATGCATTAACGATTGCTATCATTATTTAATAAAACTTTATAGGAAGGAGATCCAGGGTGATAGCAATATATGTAAGGGTATCGACCGAGGAACAAGCGATCAAGGGATCGAGCATCGACAGCCAGATCGAAGCCTGCATAAAGAAAGCAGGGACTAAGGATGTGTTGAAGTATGCCGATGAAGGATTTTCAGGAGAGCTTATCAGTGATAACAAAAATGATGTTCATAACTCTTTTTCTATTTCTTTTAATAGAAACTTTAGTAAAATAGAGAAAGCCGGAATATGAGATCCGGCCTCTTCTGCATTATTTCCCCTTCGCCTTCTTCCGCTTTTCCTTCTCTGCCCGATAAAACTCATGAAACATCTTCATCAGCGCCCGCTTTTCAATCCGCGATACATAGCTGCGCGAGATCCCGAGTTCTTTGGCAATCTCACGCTGCGTTTTTTCCTTCTTCAAATCAAGTCCAAACCGCCCGACAATCACTTCCTTTTCACGGTCATCTAAAATGTCAATGTATTGTTTCACTTTTTCAAGTTCCATATTGAGCTGGATCGTGTCTATCACATCTTCGTTTTCTGATTTCAAAACATCAATCAGGCTTATTTCATTCCCTTCCTTATCCTGCCCGATCGGATCGTGAAGGGACACATCTTTTTTTGTTTTTTTCAATGCGCGCAAATGCATGAGGATTTCATTATTAATTACAAAAGGGGGGTGCACAGATTTCCCGTAACTGTTTGATTAAATAAAGGTTGAGTCAGCTTCCTGTAATAAATGCTCAAACGTTTCTTCGCAAACGAAGGGGATACCTTAAATAACCAAGCTATATTTTCAATTGCATGTGATTGTATGTACGAA
Source organism: Bacillus sp. MD-5 (assembly GCF_002201875.1). Taxonomy (NCBI): domain Bacteria; kingdom Bacillati; phylum Bacillota; class Bacilli; order Caryophanales; family Bacillaceae; genus Bacillus; species Bacillus sp. MD-5. Next base: position 2,438,309 of record NZ_CP021911.1, on the reverse strand, counting down.
AGATTAATATTACGCAACATGAAAGTTGGAATGCAAAAGTGATATGTAAAATAATTGGACTGCCACTCTAAATAATCTGTCCAAGTTGCAGGCATTGTTTTTTTATCGCCTTCATGTCTATATATATGGCAAAATTCATGAGCGAAATCATACCATTGTTCAGTTCGGCTTTTTCGGCTGTCCAAGCATATATTATAAATTCCGCTGTGTTTAAGTGCGAAGCTTGTAACAGGTTTAAACGACAGCCTAATATCTAAAGCCTCGGCAATCCGTTCAAAATTAATTTGTTCAGGCTCTGTAATATCAATCTTCCTGTATAAGTTTTCAATCCAATCCTCTAAATGACTGTTTGTATACCTCAAGATGAAAAACCTCCTTAAAATACGACAATCTAAAAATTGGATTCGTTAAATATTATAGGGAAAACTAAGACTTTTTTCATAGGAAAATGCATCTAAGGCGAGGGTATATGAATTTGTTTAATAAAAGCGAGCTGAATTACACCATTGAGTGAAAAGCAATTGCCAATCCTTTATTCACTGGTGTAATTATTTGTAAAGTATTAAAATTGCAAGTGAAGGGGCAAAGAAAATAAAATGGAATTCAAGGAGTTTAATCATGAAAATTAATGATAAGAAGAAAGAGGTTCAAAGAAAATACAGAGAAGAGATTAAAAAAAAGAAACAAGAGAATGAAGATAATAAAAATTTTATTAAAGAAACAATTATTGTTGTTACGATAATTGTATTGTTTATTTTTTTCACATACACCTTGCAAGGTTTTTAACAAGAAGCCCCCTTTTCCATTTCGATACTCTGCAATTTTCCTCACAATAAACGCTCAATTTTTTATATGAGAATATAAAAGAAACATAAATGAAAATATAAATGAGAAAAACAACAAAAACCCTTGTCATGTAAGGGTTTCTCAAGGATTCAAAAATCACTTTATAAATGAGGATATGATTGAGATATAAATGAGAATCTAAATCTTATTAGTAAACAGAATTAAACATAATAAACAGAAATAAATAATAATAAACTAACTGCGTTTATTTATCTGATTTCCGTCTTTCCTTTAATTGCTCCGTTATAATCTCCAAAGCAGCCTGTAGAATTTCATCAGTTACTTCACCGTCTTTAGCTGCAAGGAATGTTTCAGGATCGTTTAACACTTTTTTTGCATCGTCAGTGATTATATTGGATGATTTATCTTTTCCTCTTAAAAGGTAGTCTGTAGATACATCAAAAAAGTCGGCTATTTTGATTAATGTTTCGTAATCAGGTTCGCGAGTGCCTTGTTCATAATTAGCAAGTTTTCCTCTTGAAAAGCCTAATCTGTCTGCGAGTTCATATTGGCTTAGACCTTTTTCTTTTCTTAAAGCTGCTATCCTTTTACCTAACATATACACTCACTCCTTGTTATTAATTATAACTTGGAAACTAAGCGTTTCTACATTTAGAAACAAAAAGTTTCTAAAAACACTTGACGGACACGTTTTGTGTCCTGTATATTATAAATCGTGGAAGGAAACAAAACGTTTCTAAGGGGGTGTTATAAGTGGAAAGAGAAGTTTTGTTTTCCTTACGTGGAAACACGTCAAGAACAGTAGTTGCTAATGACTTAAACATAACTCCACAGATGCTAGGGGCTATTGAAAGAGGGGATAGAACTCCTTCCTTAAGTCTGGCCAAAAAGATTGCAGACTATTATGGAACAACTGTAGATGAAATTTTTTTTACGCAAAGTAGACACAAAATGTGTCCTGAATATAAGACAAGGACAGATAAGGGGGCTTAATTATGAAAGTCATCTTGAAAAAAGGACCGCTGTTTGAACTGGCAGAGGCCAAAGCTTACAAATACCTCAGTGGCATACTTGTTCAGCGAATGAATGAGCATCAAGAGAAGCTTGCACAACAAAAGAAAAAGGAATCAGCCTAAGTCATTTATAAACAGCATGGTCTTTTAACTTCAATTTTAAAACTGAAAACTCAATATATCAGGAGGCAAACATATGGAGAACAACCCATACAACATGCGGAATTTACCGCAGATTATGCGTAGTGCTCGAAAGGCTGCAGGTCTTTCCCAATACCAAATCGGAAAGCTAATCGGAGGTAAGGATCAAAGGTATGTTTCAGATGTTGAAAATGGACTTGCCAAGCTTACTCCGGAGTTATGTATTAAATGGTTTGAGAAGTGCGATGCCTATGAACATATTGATCTTGTCCATTACTTATTTAAACTTCATCCTACAGCCGCTGCTCCTATTGATCCGGCACTCAATGAATGTGCAAGTAATGCGGTGATTAATATGGTTCACCAATTGGAGGAAGCACTGCAAGCAACCAAACATTTAGCCCGTTGGCTTACGGATAACCGACCAGGTAAAACAGAGGAGCTGCCGATGGCCGATATTAAGCAGATTTTTGATTTGATTGCGGCTAACAAAACGTTGATTTATTCACTTGTTCGTACTCACGGGTTGAAAATGCAGGAGCTTGCAGATAGGTGGACACGGAAAGCTTTAGTTGATCAAGTGGCTATGGCAAAACAAGAAGGAAGGCAGGCGGTTTCAGTATGAATACTAATCATTTCTTGAAGTCAGATGTTCCTATCGCAAAAAGAAAAATCGAATCAGCAGAAGAGCTATCAATCATGCTGGCAGAGGCATTACGTGATGGTGATTATGAAGAAGCGATTAGTCTTGCTGGAAGCATCAAGGTTCTTACTGAGGATATTAGCCGGCTTGCAAACAAAGGACGTCTTTATGAAACGGCATTAAAAATGCAACAGCAAGGTATCAACTTAACTGTAGTGAGCAGGTGTATAGGATAATGGTTCATTTTGTTCATAAACCGGCAACTGCTCTGGAAGTTCGTAAATGGTGTGCGATGATTCGTAACAATAGTGAATTCCATCTGTTATGGGATATACGTGCAGACAAATTCAGAGAGGAGAATATGAATGGTCGAAAATCCAATGGTCATAAACAACTGGCACGATAAGCTGACTGAAACGGATGTGCAAATAGATTTTTACGGTGATGAAGTAACACCAGTTGATGATTATATAATTGATGGCGGCGAAATCATTCTCAGAGAGAACTTGGAAAGATATCTAAGGGAGCAACTTGGTTTTGAATTTAAAAATGCGCAATAAAAAAGCCCACTCGGCAAAGTGGACTTCTTTAAAGGCTATCTAAAAAAACTCATGTGCAAATATTTTATCAGATAGCCTCAATAAAAACAATGGGAGGTTAGGTGGTATGACAAGCAAACGGGCTGAGGTTCTTGCTAAGACTTCTGAAATGAGTCACGATGAATGGCTTATTGAAAGAAGAAAAGGAATTGGCGGCTCAGATGCATCCATTATCTTGGGGTTAAACAAGTGGAAGACACCTTTTGAATTATGGTTAGACAAAACAGGACAGGTCCCTGTAAGTGAATCGCAAAGTGAAGCTGCTTATTTTGGATCATTGCTTGAAGACATTGTTGCAAAAGAATTTGAGATACGTAGTGGCAAGAAGGTTAGACGTAAAAAAGCAATACTCAGACATCCAGAACATGATTTCATACTGGCTAATGTAGATCGGATGATTGTTGGTGAAAAAGCGATCCTTGAATGTAAAACAACCTCTGCCTACAACTTAAAAGAATGGGAAGACGAAGAAATCCCCGAGAGCTATATCGTTCAGGTACAGCATTATCTGGGTGTGCTTGGACCTGAATATCGGAAAGCTTATTTTGCTGTGCTGATTGGCGGGAACAAATTTGTCTGGAAAGAGATTGAGCGAGACGACGAGTTAATTGACATGATCTTTAAAGCAGAGATTGAGTTCTGGAATGACAAGGTCTTAGGCGGACAAGCTCCTGCTTTAGATGGTTCAAGTGCGGCGGAGGAATATCTCAAAAAACGATATGCCGAAACGGAAAATAACAAAGCTATTGATTTAACAGCGGCTAATCGAGAACGTATCCAACAATACTTGCTTCTTAAAGAACAGATCTCAGAGCTTCAAAGCCAAGCAAAAGAATTAGAAAACCAGATCAAACACGAAATGAAGGATGCAGAGTATGGGTTTATCGGAAACTACCAAGCTTGCTGGAAGCCTGTTATCTCAAATCGAGTTGACACGAAAAAGCTGAAAGAGCAGTTTCCGGATATTTACGAGAAGGTCAAAAAGGAAACTCATTTCAGACGTTTTGGAATCAAGGAGGTTAGTTGATTATGGCTACTAATCAATCAATCAAAAACAGCATCCAAAAGAAACAGAAAAACGCACCTGTGCAATCTCAAGGAGCAACCATGAAAGGCTTGCTTTCCTCACCATCCGTTATTAAGCGATTTGAGGAAGTGTTGGGGAAGAGGGCTACACAGTTTACTGCTTCTATCTTAAGCCTTTATAACAGCGAGCAGATGCTACAGAAAACAGATCCTATGAGCGTCATATCCTCAGCAATGGTGGCAGCTACACTCGATCTGCCTATAGATAAAAACTTAGGATATGCCTGGATTGTTCCTTACGGGGGTAAGGCTCAATTCCAGCTAGGATACAAAGGATATATACAGCTAGCCTTACGAACAGGTCAATATAAATCCATCAATTGCATACCGATTCATGAAGGCGAATTGCAGAAGTGGAATCCGTTGACTGAGGAGATCGAGATTGATTTTGAAAAACGAGAATCAGACGCGGTAATTGGTTATGCAGCTTATTTTGAGTTGATAAATGGCTTTCGAAAAACAGTGTACTGGACAAAGGCACAAGTAGAGAAGCACAAAAAGAAATTCAGTAAGTCTGATTTTGGATGGAAAAATGACTGGGATGCGATGGCTCTCAAAACTGTATTAAAAGCAGTTTTGAGCAAGTGGGGGATTCTCTCTGTTGAAATGCAAAAGGCAGTTATTGAGGAAGATGAAACAAGGGAACGGATTGACATTACCAATGAGGCAGACAGTTCAGAAATTATCGATTCCGAGACTTCAGATAAAGAAGAAACAGAAAAAACAACCTCGCAGGAAGCTGATCCTTTTGACGGCAAGCCTGTAGATATAAAAGACGATGAACTTCCGTTCGATTGAGGTCGGCATCCGTGACATAACTGCACTCTGTGAAAGGAAGTAGGTGAGTGACTTGGACATAAAAGCAATGGGGTATGTGGTCATACCCCGACTACCATTCAAAGAGTTTAGGGATGAAAAAATTTATGATCACTTGTTCAAAAGAGCTGAATACAGGCCAAATCAAGAGCTAGAACTTGGGCAGACCATTATCAAAGTTGTGGAACTTGCAAAAGATTTTAACTGGTCAGCTGCACAGATCAAATACTCACTAGATCGAATGGAGAAACAGGGATATATCAAATTGGACCGTCTTCCACAGAAAAGAGGGTTCATCGTCACCATACTTCATTATGCAGACTACATACAGCTAGGAAATTACATGAAGAAAAAAGCTCTCGAACCAGCTGAGATCGAACATAAGGAGGTTGATGACAAAATGAAAAATGTCTTTGAGCTATATGAAAACAAAGTTGCTCGGTCAGTCGGTCCTATAGAGGCACAGCGAATTGGATACATGGTCGACGATTATGGTGAAGAAAAAGTGATGGAGGCTATCAAGACAGCGTTTCAATTAAAGGGGAAAGCAGCTAGTTTGTCATACGTTCAAGCCATTTTATCAAATCCATTCACTCAAAAGAGAAAGGAGAAACAATATGGCTATAAACAAAGCAGTCAGTATAGACACCGCATTTCAAACGATCATGCAGGAACTTCGGGAAAAGTCAGCCCGCTTTTTGGGAACAAAACAGGCCGCATCCGAAGAAAAGGCTGAATTTAATTGTCCTTATTGTAAGGATCGTGGAATTGTCGTTTATCGGGTACATAAGGACACTCCTTGGCATTTGGATGAACAGTTAGATCTTATGGTTCCAGATGAAATGGTACCTGAAGATGATTTTCTGTTAGGTAAGGTTTGCACGCCGGACAAAGCTAGTGAATGGAAAGATACTTATTCAAAACAGTGTGAATGTGTGAGACGAAAGAAAATAGCCAGACTCATGTCAGCTAGTGGCATTACAGAAGAGTTTGAAAAGCTTCTCTTTGGTAACTTCATCACGGACGGTAAGCCAGACATGATCAAAGATGCTTATGAATGTGCAGTGGAATACTATAAAGATTTTCAAAAAATCAAAGGAGAACGGCAAAACAGTATCGCATTACTTGGACAGCCAGGTAGCGGTAAAACTCATTTGCTCACAGCGATTATGAATAATCTGATCAAGAAAAAATCAATTCATTGTATGTACTTTCCTTACGTAGAGGGCATGGGTGATTTAAAAGCTGACTTTGACAATTTAGAAGCAAAACTCGATGCCATGAGAAAGGTCGAAGTTCTATTCATTGATGATTTATTTAAACCAATAAACGGTCAACCAAGGGCTACAGACTGGCAGGTTGAACAAATCCAGTCAGTCTTAAACTACCGGTATTTAAATCACAAGCCTTTGCTGATTTCTTCGGAGTTAACAGTCGATGAGATTCTGGATATAGACGAGGCTCTTGGTTCACGAATTCACCAGATGTGTCGTGATTACATAGTGATTATTAAAGGTGATCGAATGCAATTAAATCATAGGTTAGGTGATTGGGAATGAAGGAGAAAACGAATGTAAAAGCAACTGGCGGACTTTATATATTCGGACCTTTAAGTCCTACAGAAGGTAAAGATCTTACACCAACTATCCGTTTACTTGAGGAAAAAATAAAGCAAATGGAGCGGATGCTGAGTGCTTAAAGCAGTCGTGTCTCTGCTGGCAATTTTACTCTCCGCACCGAGTATAGAAAAAGAAATTCAGCTATGGGAACAGCTTGACGGGAGGTAAAGAATAGTTGGATTGCATTAAGTTCACTGTTTATGGAGAGCCAGTCGCACAAGGACGGCCGCGTGGATCAATACGAAATGGGAAGGTGCATATGCGAGATCCAGCGAAATCAAAGTATTTCAAACAGTATGTAGCTTTGGTTGCGTCTCAGCATCGCCCAGAAACAATTATTACTGGTCCTGTCTCAATGGATGTCAAAGTGTACAGACCAATGCCTAAGTCAGTTTCAAACTCATCAAAGAAGAAAGAAAAAGCTGAAAAGGGTCTTCTGCGGCCGACTACAAAGCCCGATGTTGATAATTATGTAAAGGGTGTGAAAGATGCTCTAAACCATCTTATTTACAAAGATGATAGTCAGGTTGTGGATCTGAAAGTAAGCAAGTTTTATAGCGAAGAGCCGAGGGTGGAGATCAAGATAAAAGAGTTTTCTGCCTAAAAATAAAAAACACCGAAGCGCTTAGCCTCAGTGTTCTTGATATGAACTGGTACTTCTATCATAACACAGGGGGCGCTTTGAGTGTACAATCCAAGAGAAATAAACATCAAAAAAGACTTCACTATTCAGCAGAAAATTGATCCAGGAAAAGTTAAGATCATTGTTTTAGATGGGAATCAAGGTACAGCACATGTCTTAGATGCTCCTGAGCACGGTAAAACTGTTATTCAAACTGTAAAGGGGAGCTTTGCGCGGGTTGATCATGAGATTGGGTTTAAGGTGAGGGGATAAATTAAGGAAACATTACTATTAACATAAATAAGCATGAAACTGGTTGTAAGTGAACAGTTAACCGGTTAGAAGTTGGGATTATTAGAACTCTGTATGTTTTTAATAATTGAATATAATTAAAAGCCTCTATAAAGAGGCTCTTAGATCCTATTTTCTAACTGTAACATAAAGGGCTCCTAATAAAGCACCGTTTGATTTATACATCCAAACTTCTGCTTTATTACTACCTGAGTCTTTCAAACCAATAATTTCACGACCAGATACTTCGACATACTGAGACCCCTTAACAACGACAGCCCAAGAAGCATTATCATCGATTGGATAAGATTTGCCTACGTTAATAGTTACGCTTCTAGCCATCGTTTTAAAAGGGGCATCTTCTGATAATGAATTCAAATGCATGGGTTGATTAGATTGAACTGATTCTTGAGCAGATGCTATACCACCAATAGAGAAGGATAAAGCAGAGGCCGCAAGCAGGGATGCTACAGATTTTCTTAATTTCATTCTAAAACACTCCTTTAATTTTCTTGTGTGCATTAGTATAGTTCACCATTAGTTAAGTTTTTCCTTGTAAATAAATGTTAATTGTTTGTGAACGGTTACTCTGTGATATGGATTGTAATTGTATACTACATTTCGGTATTAAACTTAGGATTTAAATACTCAGTAGAGTGAGTAAAATAAGTTGAAGGAATGGAATGATAGTGTGAAAATTGAAATAAAATGGAATTGTGATTATAATCATGAATAAAAGGGAGTTTTTAGAATGAGGTCGATTACTGTACCCCACAAAGCATATAAATTTATGAAACCATGTTTTTTAAGAAAATTGGAAACAACAAAGAAGATTTTTGTTAATCATTTAAATAACTATCCTGAAAGTCGACATGGAAGTGTGATTGGAGATGATTTAGAGGGACATGCTTCAAAGAACGTCACTCTTAATTCACATATATTTACCGATAATGATTTGAATACACCTCTTGGTGCACATTTGAGTCAATTTTTTAATTTTGAAGGAGTAAGTAATATCCAACTCACAGGGGGTAATTTTATTACTGAAGAGGTAGATGATAACTGTTACGTCTATTGTCTTTGTGAGGAGTATGATGATTATGTTAAAAAAGAGTTTGGGGGATCATGTCTTATTATAGAAAACTTCCCTCAATTTTTAACCGAACTAAACAAATGTATGTTAAGGAAAAAGAAATTTTTATTGACTGCTGCTAAATGTACATACTTAACTGATCGAGAACTAAAATTCGAAGCTAAAGACCCTAATTTTAATATAATCCCAGGTCTAATTAAAGATATTAGATATAAAAATCAAAAAGAATACAGAGTGTTATGGAAAAATATTGATAATTCTCTTATAGATAAACCATTAGAGATTTATTGTCCTTCAGCATTAAAATATTGCAGGTTTGAGTATTAGTTTTGCGATAGATTTGAATGGTTGTCTATATAAATTTTTATATCAATTAAATGGGAGTGACTTTTTTAATGAATTCAGCTTTAGAAGCAGGGTTAATAAATGCATTAATAAATGCTTCTGCTACAATATTAGTGGGCTTTGGTGTTTATTACTTTGGAGCAAAAAAATTAGAAGCTATTAAATCAGAATTAAGCATAGAATCACAACAACGTTTAGAGATGCTTAAACGTAAAAGGGAGATATACGAAGATTTGTGCAAGGGACTTCAATTCTTTATTACAGATAGAGTGGAAGATGCAGATAAATCAAAGGTGAGAGCGCTAGCTTTAGAGACTTATGATAAATTGTCACTTTGGGGATCAGATAAGGTATGTGATGCAGCAGATAATTTTTTTAAAGCAGTTAAAAGTCCAGGGAAGGATTCTAAGGAAGAATATAAATTATTGTTGTCTGCTATGCGAGAAGACTTAAACCAAAATGATTCTACCGAGTATAAAAGGGATTACCAAATTGTTTCTTAGTCCAAGATGGAAAGCCTGCGGACACTGAACTTACAGCATTTACGCTGTTTGTTTGGTGTTCTTTTTTATTCGTTAAAAAGGAGGACATATCCATGAATCGAAAAGACATTGAAAATCTTATCAATAGCTATCACTGGATGGTAAAAGAGGTTCATCGATTGCAGAGGGTACTCTATGGTTCAGTAATTCCCATGAAGAATTGGGGTGTTTCACAATATGGATTAGAAGCTGCTATGCCGAAAGGAAGTCCTGGGAAGAGTCAGGCTGAGTTAAGGCAAATGGATATGAGAGAGGAACGTCTTCTCAAACGTCTTAAGTATTATGAAGAACGAGTCTACGCGGTTGAATTAGGGGCTGAAAAGATCCAAGGTGAGCAGCATAAAGTCATTTATGATTGCATGATGGAGGGTATGAGCTACCGCGCAATAAGTCTTCACCTTGGCATTTCAAGGGAAACTGTACGCAAAATGAAAGATGATTTCATCAGCCAATTATGCCAAGATTGCCACTTTGAGCGTTTGTTGAATCTGAAAAAATCTGTAGTGTAAAATGGGAGGCAGGTCGGCGCGGCGAATTATTCCTGCGTCACCACTAAATTTAGGTTTTATACAACAGTTTCGTTCGACAAATTTTGCGAATAGTACCTGTATCGCTCTCTTTTGCCGATAATTAGTAAAAGGAGGGGATGAAATTGATTCAAATAGATTTTGGTACAGTCATTACTAGTGCTATAACAGCAGTTTTTTTTACAGGTGGAACTAATTATGTTTTACAAAAGAAGAATAGAAAAGGAAATGAAATTTTCACAAAAGGCTATATACTAATTGATGAGATTTATAATATTAACAATAAAAGAATTGAAACCGCTGCTGCCTTTGTACCGTTCTATAATCACCCAGAAGGATACTTAGAAAAATTACATACTGATTATTTTAAAGAGCTATCGGCATTTGAACTGATTGTTAAGAAATTTTCAATACTCTTTGATAAAGAACTGAATATCAAGTTACAGGAATATATAAATTATTTAAGAGAAGTTGAAGTGGCATTAAGAGGTTTTATGAACGATGATCCAATAATTGAGGTGAACTTCAATCAAGAATATATTGAGCGGTTGATTGATGAAATAACTAATTTAATAAAAAAACATATTTAAGCTTCTTTTGAGGAGCTTTTTTATTTTCAAAACAACTCAATCTAAAAGGAGGCGGCAGTGAATGTAGATGGTTGATAAGCACATACAGGCGTATAAGGATTACGCCAAAGGTATGAAATACAAGGACCTTGCCGAGAAATATGGGGTATCTGTGAACACCATTAAATCGTGGAAACAACGCCATGGTTGGCAAAGAAAAAAGGGTGCACCCTTAAAAAAAGGTGTGCACACAAAAAAAGTAGGTGCACCACTCGGTAACAAGAATGCGTTAGGTAATAATGGCGGCGCACCTAAGGGAAATCAAAACGCTGTGACTCATGGATTCTTCTCTAAGTTCCTGCCAGAAGAAACGCTATCCATCATGGAAGGGATTCAAGAACGTTCGCCTGTCGATATGATATGGGATCAGATACAGATCCAATATGCCGCAATAATAAGGGCGCAAAAGATTATGTTTGTTTCTGATAAGGAAGAAATGATTAAAGAATTGAAACAGAAAAAGTCTGTCCTATCTGAGGCAAGCGAAATTGAAGAGAAAGAGTATGAGTTCCAATTTTCTTGGGATCGTCATGCAACGTTCTTAAATGCTCAATCTCGGGCAATGGCGGAGCTCAGGAACCTTATAAAACAGTTTGATGTGTTAGCTCATGCAGAAGACGAACGACGCCTTAAATTGGAGCATATGCGTTTAAGTATAGACAAGAAAAAATTAGAGATTGAAGAGCTTACGGAAGAAGATAAACCTTTTGAGATCACCATTGTGAACAAAGGTGATGACAGTGATTAAACAGGTAAACCCTCATTTTAAAGAATTTCTTTTTGACTGGAATCAAAAGTTTCAGTTTCTTGTTGGTGGTTATGGGTCATCCAAAAGTTATCATGTTGCTTTGAAGATTGTTCTGAAATTGCTTATAGAAAAGCGTACTGCACTTATTATCAGAGAAGTGTACGACACACATAGGGATTCAACATTTTCTCTTTTTGATGAACTTGTAAGTGATCTGAAATTAGGTCAAATTGTTAGGTGCGTATCTTCTCCAATGCAGATTCGTTTTTCAAATGGCAGCAGAATCATCTTTAAAGGGATGGATAAGCCAGCCAAACTGAAATCAATCAATAATATTTCGCTTATTTGGATTGAGGAATGTTCTGAAGTGAAGTATGAGGGATTCAAGGAGCTTCTAGGACGTCTCCGTCACCCGACATTGCCGCTTCATATGATTCTCTCAACAAATCCAGTAGGAGAAGATAATTGGACTTTTAAGCATTTCTTCAAGGATGATAGGGAGAAACGCTTTGTGTTAAATGACAAGGAGCTTTATGAAAAGCGGATAATCGTTAGCAACGACACCTATTATCATCACTCAACGGCGGATGATAATCTTTTTCTGCCAGAAAGCTATGTCCAGCAACTTGAAGAATTGAAGGAATACGATCCAGACCTTTACCGAATTGCGCGGAAAGGTCATTTTGGCGTGAATGGAATACGGGTATTGCCACAATTCGAAGAGCGACCGCATGAAGAGGTTTTGAAGGCTATCGCAGATATTAACCGCCCGCTTAAACGAGTTGGTATGGACTTTGGTTTTGTGGAGTCGTATAACGCTGTTGTTAGGGTTGCTGTGGATCATGAAAAGAAATATCTCTATATCTATTGGGAGTATTACAAAAATGGACTGACGGATGATAAGACAGCCGAAGAACTCAAGGAATTTGCCGAGACTAAAGAATTAATCAAGGCGGATTCAGCAGAGCCAAAGACAATCCGTTATTTTCAGCAACACGGTTTCAATATGGTGGGCGCCCGTAAGTACCAAGGATCACGCCTCCAATACACAAAGAAGATCAAACGGTTCAGGAAGATTATTTGCTCTGATCGTTGCGAGAACACGATTTATGAGCTTAAGCCGCTTGCTTATGCTACCGATAAGCTGGGGAACATCATAGAAGACGAGTTCACCATAGACCCGCATACACTGTCAGCTATCTGGTACGCTCTCGATGATTATGAGGTAACCGATTTGAAAGAAGAATCAAAAGGAAGATCGCAAAGATCAAGACCAGGAAGGAGGTAAAGCATGTCAAAACAATCTGTTAAAGCACGAGTGATCAAAGCCTCTCCACCTACTGAATCAACGAAACAAATTTATGAAGATGAATTTGCTGACAGCTATGACAGCAATATTTTGCCTCCTCCGTATAACCTAAAAGAATTAAAGATGATTGCTGAGTATTCAACGATCTTACAGCAATGTGTTGATGCCTACAGGACAAATATTGTGGGCTTTGGATTTGATTTTGAGTACTCGTTTGATGTGAATTCGCCAGATGTGACAAATGAAGAAAAAATAGAAGCTGAAAGTGAATGGACAAAGCTTGAAGAGTTCGTTAAATATCTTCACTTTGATGAGTCAGCTGAGACTTTACTCGGCTTTGTAATTGAAGACCGAGAAAAGACCGGTAATGGATTTATTGAGGTTATCCGAAACGGTGAAAATAAGCCAGCCGGCATTGAATACATGGACGTTCAAAATGTACGAGTTTGCAAACTGTCTGAACCAATCGAAGTTGATTTTACGTACTTCGAACAAGGACAAATGAAATCAATAAAAAGAGAGAAACGATTCCGAAAGTATGTTCAGATGATTGATGGCCGTATGGTTTACTTTAAGGAATATGGTGATCCACGAATTTTAAATTTAGAGACAGGTCAATATGATGAACAAACACCATTCGAAAAACAAGCAAATGAAGTGGTTCATTTCAAGATAGGAAGCGGTACTTATGGTAAGCCCAGATGGATTGGCCATATTGTTAATTTGTATGGTGCTCGTAAAGCTGAAGAGCTGAACTTTATGTACTTCAAACAAGGAAGACATATTCCCGCTGCCATCACAATAGAAAATGGAATGTTGTCTGAGGACTCATACACACAATTGCAGGATTACATGAATGGGCTTGAAGGAGTGGAGAATGCTCATAAGTTTCTTTTGCTTGAAGCGGAAGGCATAGCGAAGGGGAAAAACATTCATGGTGATGAAGAGATTGCTCCAGTGAAAGTTGATATTAAATCACTTGCTGAAATCCTTCAAGAGGATGCCTTGTTTCTTGAATATGACCAAAAGAGCCGAGACAAAATTAGATCGGCTTTTCGTTTGCCTCCACTTTATACAGGTGAAGCTCAAGATTACAACAGAGCAACTGCAGATACAGCAAGAAAGATTACTGAGGAACAAGTCTTTCAGCCTGAACGAAAGTTAATCACAGGTAAACTGAATGCTTTATTTCTAAATGATCTTGAAATTCATAAGGTTCGTCTTCAGCTAAAAGGGCCAGACTTTAGAGATCCTTTAGAAATTGCTAAGGTTCTAACACCGTTTATAACAGCCGGTGCAGTTTCTCCGAATGATTTACGCGATTTGGCTGGACGGGTACTCGGTAAGACACTTGAAGAATGGCCAGAAGAAGAATACAACAGGCCGCTTGGTAAAACTAACGAGTCGTCCGTTTCCGATCCTTTGGCTGCGCTGTTTAAATCTAAGAACGGTACTCCTGATATGATCGGGGTATTAAAAGATATGCGGGATGTTCTGGAGGATCTGAAGAGATGAACAAAACGGATAAGCTGTTGGAGAGTCTGAACGCATTCATTCTAAAAGCCGAGGAAAATCAGTATAAGCAATTGGGGGAGATGGTACCTGACTTTCCTGGCAAACTTAATATCCCCAAATATGTGGAGGAATATGAAAAAGGCATCGCTAGATTGCTCAGACGCCAGCGTAAGAGGTTTTTAGATGGGCTGAATGGTTTTATAGGTAAAGACTCGAAAGAAACGCTGGAAGCCCTTCTGATGTTTTTTACACAGAACTTATTTGCAGAAGATGACTTCGAGGAAGAATTTCAGGAGCTTACCGAGGGATTTCTGCAGCAGACCGTTGAGGAACTGGCCGGAGTGATCATGGATTCATTGGATCCGGATGTCCCATTTGAAGCTTTATCTACCAGGGCAGCGGATTGGATCAAAGGTTGGTCTGAAAAGCTGGCCGAGATCATGAAGCTGAATACTCATGAGGCAGTGGAAAACGTGCTGACAGATGCTATCGAGGACGGGGCATCTATCCAGGACATTGAATTGACTCTCAAAGACATGCCGCAATTCGATAGGGAGCGGGCCCGGACCACGGCCATAACTGAAGTGCTTGCTGCTTCCTCTGCCGCTCAGCATGAATCATATGCACAATCGCCGGCAGTAAAGAAAAAGAAATGGCGGCACAGCGGAGGGAAGAAAAACAATCCGCGTGAAAATCACATCGATCTTGACGGCACAGTCATTGGAGTGGATGATGAATTTCAGATACCAGGTAGCAGCGAGACTTGCATGTTCCCGAGGGATCCTAAACTTTCAGCGGGGGAGCGGGTTAACTGCCATTGTGTTTTATCGCCTGTGGTAGATAACGAGATTTTAGGATTATCAGCCGAGGAAAAAAAAGAGATTCGGAGAGAAGCCTTAGCAAACATGGAATAAAATAGTATAATTACCTCGTTACTAAAAAACGGAAGGTGAAGCGGTTGAATTATTATAGTCAGATCGCAAAGGTTTTTGAAGAAATGGAGAAGAGAAATAGTGAACTTCTTAAGGCCACCAGCATGTCCTCTCAGATTCATTCTCTTCACCGAAAAATAAATTTACCAAGAAAAAGATTTGAGTCGCTAATGGCACAACGTAAAGCGTTTGAAAAGGTGGTTCATACTAATCACGCTCACAGAATTCAAAAGGTAATGAAGATGGCATCTTCTGCTAAAGAAATGACAATTCCAACATTTCCTAAAATCAATTTGCAATTGCCAAAGATTACAATTGATTATGCGAGAATTGAAAAAATTACATATCATAACTCTCGTCATGGATGGACTCTAACTGAAGAAATTCCAATACAATTTTATCTGGATGATGCATTCCTAGGTTACGATCAAAAGGAATTAGATAATACCTTTGTGTCATATTATGAAAGAGATAACTATAAGCAACTTGACGGACTAAAAGAAGTTTTATTGGAAGGTCTAGGTGATAGGTGGAAAGAACTTATCGAGCACTCGTTTGAATTATATGTGGAAGGTGGATTTAGGATATCTATCCCTACACTCATCACAATTATTGAAGGTGAAATGAGCGAGTTAACGGAGAGTTTAAAAGTCGGGATGAAATTGATGAGTGAATTTAAAGACAAGATTGATGAGAGCGATAAATATTTAGCGATTGCATCGTATTCTATTTTTTATTTCTTTGAGGACAAGCTCTTCAAAACACATTTATTTGATGAAGAAAGACAGCCTATGATTAATAGAAATTGGATCCTTCATGGAAGAGATAATCCCCAACATTGGGGAAAAGCCGACGCCTTGAGACTTCTAAACACTTTAGCCACGATACAGTTTATAAAAACAATAAAATTTGAAGAAGTAGAAAAAGTGTAAATGTGTGTTTCATATAACTATACACACGGTATAGAAGCTCTAGGTTGAGCTGGGGGTTATAAAGGGATGTATCTGTCTTCTTTTTAAAATTTAGTACACTTCTAACGCCATTAAATCCTTAGTGGCGTTTTTAATATTTGGAAGGAGGTGAACAACATGCCAAGAGAATTGGTAAACGCAAAAATCACACATGTTTCTTATGTCGACAAGGCTGCTAATCAAAAGCAGTTCTTTTTTATGAAATCAGAAAAACAGCCGGACTTTCAAAAAGAGGTCAAGGTTCTTGCGAAAGAAGCAGACGAGCAGAAACTTGTTTACGGTATTGTTTATGAACCGAACACAGTGGACGCCCACGGTGATTTCATGACTGCTGCAGAAATTGAAAAGGCCGCTCATGGATTCCTGAAAGATGCCCGTAAAATTGATAAGCAACATGATTTTCAGGGTGGTGTCGGCGAGGTGGTTGAGTCCTATGTCGCGCCTGCCGACTTTTTAATGAATGGGGAAACTATCAGAAAGGGCTCATGGGTCCTCGTTACAAAGGCTTCTGAAGAAATATGGGAGCAAATCAAAAAAGGTGAAATTACCGGTTATTCAATGGCTGGTACAGCTGAGACAATCGAATTACAAGATGAAAAGCCTGTTTCTCAAGAGAAAACAGATGAGAAAGGGCTTTTTAATTTGCTCAAAAACTTTTTTACGGGTAAGCAACAGCAATCATATGAAGAGCCAGTTACAAAGGCGGGCAGAAAATTTTCCGCTTCAAACCTGCAAGAAATCAAAAATGCTCACACCGCTCTTGGAAATTTACTGAGCCAAGTGGAAACAGAAGAGGGGGAAGAAGAAATGACTTCGGAGGAAGTAACTAAATCCATTCAAGAAGCATTAGAGCCAATTAAGAAGCGGCTCGAGACATTAGAAAAAGAGGAAGAGCTTAATAAGAAAGATAAAGAAAAAGAAGAAGAGACTGAAAAAGAGGGCGAGAAGTTGAAAAAGGCAATTTCAGAAGCTGTTCAACCGCTCGCTGATCGTATTGAAGCAATCGAAAAAAGTCGCGGAACATCTAAGCAAACTGAAGAATCGGGTTCCGAACAAGTTCAAAAATCAATCTGGTCAGGGTTGTTTTAATGGCTAAGGAGGATAAGAATGAGAAATCAAGAGGTTATTAATAAAGCAGAAATGACGCTTTCTACTTTAGAGAGCGGCGGGATTATGAATCCTACTCAAGCTTCAACTTTTATTCGAATGGTTCAAGATACGCCAACTATTTTAAGAGATGCGCGAGTTATTCAAATGGATCATGACACACAGAAAATCGAGAAGATCGGTTTTGGTCAGCGGATTTTAAGGGCAGCCCAAGAGGGAGTTGCGCTAACTAAAGATCAAAAGTCAGTTCCATCAACTAGCACAGTTAACTTAAGCACAAAAGAAGTAATTGCTGAAGTTAACATTACCTATGACACACTTGAAAACAACATCGAAAAAGATGGTCTTCAAAATACAATTATGCAAATGATAGCTGAACGTGCTGCGGTTGATATTGAAGAGTTGCTTGTAAATGGAGATACATCTTCATCCGACTCATATCTTGCACAATTAGATGGCATCAGAAAACAAGCTACATCTCACATTGTTGATGCTGCAGGTGAGGAACTGACACGCCAAACGTTCAAGCGAGGGTACAAAGCTGTACCTCCAAAATATTTGCGAATTCCGCAGGAGTTCCGTTTCTATACATCGCCTGGTATTGAGGTTGAATGGAAAGACCGCGTTGCTGATCGTCAAACAAATTTAGGGGATGCAGCTGTTCAAGGTGGCCTTTCATCCGCTTTTGGTGTTCCGATCAAAGGTATTGCAAATTTACAACCTTATACGATTGGAGAGGGAGATACTGCAGCCGATGTTTCTGATATCATCCTAACTCATCCGAAGAATATCATTCTCGGATTCTCTCGTAACATTCGGATTGAAGTAGATAAAGACATCCGTCGCCGTATGTTTATCATCGTTCTGACAGCGAAATTGGATAGTGTTTTTGAAGAAGAAGACGCAGTAGCCAAGATTGTGAAAGTGAAGGAGTAGGTGGTCTGGCGTGTTTACTGCAAAGCTTATTAAAGGCAAAACATACAATGTCATGGGAATAACCTTTCGAGCAGGTGTCAGTCAAACAGTACCAAAAAGGCTCTATGAGTATTTAAATGAAAACCCATATTTTGTACTAAACCAAGAGCTTAATAATCAAAAGAATGCTCCGATAAATTATACTGAATCAGAATTGAAAGGTATGAATAAAGCAGAGCATGAATCCATTATTTCTAATCTTGGTGGCAATCCGTCTGACTTCAAAAACGCAGATGAAAGAATTGCCTACATCCTTAACGAAATAGATAACAAAGGGGAGTGACCTTATGCTGTTAATCACTCCCGATGAATTAAAGAGTTATTCAGTTTTTGAGTCTGTAAAGACCAGGCCTGACGAGTTGTTAAAACAGGATATACTTGAGGCAACTGCCGATATCATTCTTAAAGTTGGACATGATTTTACAGATGCAGAGTATATTCCTTTGCCTGAAACGGTTCGACTGGCCCTATTAAAGTTGTCTCAGTTTTATGCTCTTATAAATGGCGACGAGTCAATTATTAAAGGATATACAACTGAAAAAATTGGTGACTATTCATATACTCTGGGGGATGGCAGTTCTCTTCAAAAACCTGATGTGTATGCATTAATAAAAGATTATGTGAAACCGGCTGACCCTGATTTAGAAGGGATTGAAGCGAAAGTGCGGATGAGATCAATATGAGTTATCAATCCTTATTGACTCACAGATGTGACATTTACCATCTGCAGGAGAAAAAAGAAAATAGACAGCAAAAATTCGGGGTGCCGGTTGAAGATGTTCAACCGGTTTTTTCGTACCCTGATGAGCCGGACATAGAAAATCAGCCGTGTTATTTTACAGAAAAGAGTCAGTCCATTATCCAACAAGAACCGAATGTAGCTATTTATCAATCATTCCTTGTGCATTTCCCTGCTACTGCTGATATTCGAGTAAATGACAGGACGGTTTGGGATGGTACTGCTTATAAATTACAGAAGCCCCGCAAAGTCAGGAATCATCATTGGGAAGTGACGGCAGTACGGGAGGTTGAATATTTATGAAGATCAAAGGTCTTGATCAGTTCATTCAGTCATTAAACCGTGCTTCTCGAGTAGGATTGAAAGGGAAATACGAACAGTGGCTTGAAGCCATGGGTTTCGAGTTCCTAGACATTATCCAAGATGAAATTATCAGGACGAAAACGGTAGACACACGCCGCTTGCTTAACTCTTTTCAACGAGGTGACCAGGATAATATCTTTTCAATGACAAAAGGCAGCTTAAAGTTGGATGTTGGAACAAATCTGGAATACGCCTCATACGTCAATGATGGGCACTTTACTATCGATCCGTCTAAAAATCAGGATAGACGGTGGGTTCCAGGGCGGTGGAAAGGCGACAGTTTCGAATATGACCCTGCCGAAAGAAATTCCGGTATGCTACTGAAGTTCCAATGGGTCGACGGTTCTGGCTTTTGGGATAACGCCATGGCTATATTTCAGTTGATGTTTGAGAGAAGCCTTGAGCGGAAGCTGCAGCAATGGATTGATGAAGAATTTTAAGGCGGTGTTTCCATGAATCAAGAAGTAGGTTCAATTATGGGCTATCTATACAAACTGTATCCTGTTCAAGTGTATGAAGAAGAAATACCGCAGGACTTTGCTGTTCCATCTCTTTACTTTCCACCGGCTTCCACGGTCGATGGGGTGGACACAGTATCCACGTTTCAGAAAGCCTATGTTTTAAACGTAAAACTATTTCACGAAAACGCACAGAAGGCTCATAACGAAGCGGAACGAATTGTGGATACACTTAGAAGCAGAAGGGGGATAATTCCGCTCATACAGGAATCTGGCGAGGATACAGGTGATTTTATTCGGCTATCTCGAATAGAAACGCGAGTATCAGATGATTACGCAACCATTGTCTTAAACTGGACGAGCCGCTATTGGTATGAGCGGGAAGAACAGCGTTCAATTGATGGTTTTAAATTTAAAAGTGGGGTGAAATGATGGCCACTAAAAAAGAGAATGCGGAAAACGCTTTTTATATTAGGGATTTGCGAGAGCACAGTCGAGAGCTCTTTGGGGTAAAACCCGAGGTGTTTGACGGTGCTCTTTTTCATGTTCATAAAACGAGTATTACAAAATCGGAAGCGAAGAAGTTGATTACTCAGTTTCTTCAAAAGGAGGTCAAATAGATGAACGGCGGAGCATTCACACCCGGCAAGGAAAAAGAGCGTGCCGGTATTTACTTTAACTTTAAAACGACCGCGGAAAATCGAGTTTCTGCCGGAGAACGCGGGACAGTTGCGCTGCCGATAGCATCCAGCTGGGGTGAGGTTAAGAAATTCATTTCTATCTCTTCAATCGAGGACTTGAATAAAAAAGTGGGGTTGAACATTGATGATCCTTCGCTGTTGCTTTTACGTGAGGCAATGAAAAAGGCAAGTACAGTCCTGCTTTATCGTTTGACGGAAGGTCTTCGTGCTTCAGCAGACATTAGCGAAGGTGTAAAGGCTACTGCTCTTTATGGCGGTACTAAAGGAAATGACATCATTATCAGCATTACAGAAAACGTTATTGACTCTTCAAAAGTGGATGTCACTACCTACCTTGATCAGTCAGAAGTGGATAAACAAACAGTGTCTAAAGCTGAAGAGCTTAAACAAAATAACTATGTCACGTTTACAGGGAAAGGGGATTTAACAGTTACTATTCCGTTAACCGGTACGGCCCCTGAAGACGTTAGCGGGGCTCTCCCGGCATCTTCCGGAATCCGCTTGTCAGGTGGAACAGACAAAACACCGACAAATGCCGATTATATAGCTTTCTTGGAAGCGGCTGAAACGGAATACTTTGACACAATCGCACTGCCTGTAGAGGATAACGAGCAATTAAAAGCAACGTTTGTTGCGTTTATCAAACGGCTGAGAGACAACCAAGGGCAAAAGGTTCAAGGTGTTCTTTCAAATTACAACGGAGACCATGAGGGTATTATCAATGTAACTGGTGGCGTCCTACTTGAAGATGGAATGGAGATCACTCCTGAGAAAGCTACTGCTTGGGTTGCAGGCGCAAGTGCGGGAGCTACATTTAATCAATCACTTACATTTGTAGAATACGAGGGAGCTGTAGATGTTCTTAACCGAATTGACAACAACGAAATCGTTGAACGATTGGCAAATGGGGAATTTTTGTTTACTTATGATTCCCGTGATAAATCCGTTTCGGTTGAAAAGGACATTAACTCACTCACAAGCTTAACAGCAGAGAAAAATAAGATGTTCCAGAAAAACAAAATTGTCCGTGTACTTGATGCAATCAATAACGATCTAACATCTCAATTAAAAGCATTGATCAAGTCTCGCAAAGCAAGCGGCAGTGACGTTCCCGCTACAAATGACGGACTGCAGTTTGTAAAAACGCTGATTACTCAATACTTGAGTGTTCTTCAAGATAACGGGGGCATTACTGATTTTGATTCAGAGAATGACATTACAATTGCTTTGAATAACGATCGTGACGGCTTCCTGATTGATCTTGCAGTTCAACCGGTGGATGCAGCTGAAAAATTCTACTTTAATGTTGAGGTGAAATAAGAATGGCATTAAAAGCGCAAAATACCATCTCGGGTAAAGAGGGCAGGCTGTTTCTTGATGGAGAAGAAATGGCTCATATCAAAACGTTTGAAGCCAATGTGGAGAAAAATAAATCTGAGGTAAATATCATGGGCCGTAGGATGACGGGGCACAAAACGACTGGAGCAAATGGAACGGGAACAGCCACTTTTTATAAAGTGACATCTCAATTTGTTCTTATTATGATGGACTATGTGAAAAAGGGAAGTGATCCTTACTTCACCTTACAAGCTGTTCTGGATGACGCCTCTTCAGGCCGCGGCACTGAACGTGTCACTTTGTATGATGTGAACTTTGACTCTGCGAAAATCGCCGGGCTGGATGTTGATTCTGAAGCATTGGAAGAAGAAGTGCCGTTTACCTTTGAGGATTTTGATGTGCCTGAACAGTTAAAATCCACATTCTAATCACTTTCACGAAAAATCGCCGAACTTTAACGAAGATATTCACGAAAAATCGTGAACTCTCACGAGATATTCACGAAAAAATGTGGTAAGATTACTTTAGAAGTAATCCAACTGAACAAGTTACAAATAGAAACATGTATTTCTTTCAAATGAAATGCATAAAATAAAAAAAGACCCGGTTGCCGCCGGGTCAGTATAAATGTTGGCCCATCAAGAGGGCTGGCTTAACAACTTCATGAAAGTATTTAGGATAGACTTTACCCTTTAACTTTGCCGAGCTCAAGGGGTGGGTCTATTTCTTCTTTATATAAGTCAACAGGGCAATTATAAATGACCCGAAAGCAAGCATAAGCATCAATGCTTGAAATGTTGACACGTGCATCACCCCCTTTCATGAGGGAGTGAGCCAGACCGCCCTTGAGATGTTGAAAGCCAATATTCATTTATACTAAACCATATTGTACCATAACACTTTCATAATCCGAGGGTTTTTAATAAAAGAAAAAGGGTTAAGGGGCTTCTATGATCAGGTCATTTTGAACTCATAGATAAAAAAAGTAACAAATAAAAGATACAAATAATTATATAATCAATATATATTCATGTTATAATGGTGCCAAGCAAAAGTATTGCAACTACTGGCGTAAGCTTATAGTTGGTACCACATTACCACAATACAACTTGTTAATGTGTGTTACTTTCATGAGAAATGCATAAAATATAAAAGCCAGAGTGTTGCAGCACTCTAGCTTTTAAAGAAACTACCCTTTAATAGGAGGGTCCTCGTGTAGACACTTTTCCTTTACAGTAATGTAAATAGGATGAGTGTCTTTTTTTCTAAGCATGAATAATAATGTTAAAAGAGATAGTACCCATGTCATAATCCCGCCTATTAAATTGGCAAAGCCGATCATGACCATTAAAGATTCATAGGTCGACATAATTTCACCTCCTTTCATATTCGGAGGATAAGCTAAGGTAGCTTCAAGAATCTATTATACATGAATTATATGGAAAGCACATTCAAAAAGTATGAATGTGCTTTTTTTATTGTCCAAAACTAAAAAGTAAAAGGAGCTAATAAACATGAGTGAAAAACATAATGAAAAAGTATACGATCTTTCATTCTTTATGCCAGGACAAACAATCGAAGCTGAAGAAGTTGAAGTACCTATCTCAAAGCGGTTTGTGGACAAGCAAGGAAAGGTGATTCCGTTTGTATTCAAAGCTATTACCACAGAACGCATTGACGAACTTGAGAAAGAGAATACGACTTACAAGAATGTAAAAGGCCGCGGCCGTGTAAAGGAGTTGGACAGCCAACGCTTTTATGCTCGGATTGCGGTTGAAACGACTGTTTATCCAAACTTTAAAGCTAAGGAACTGCGTGAGGCTTACAAAACAGAAGATCCAGTGGAAGTCGCAAAACGTGTTCTTTCAGTCGGTGGTGAGTATGCTAACTGGCTGAACAAAGCAATTGAAATCAACGGCTTTGATGATGATCTCGAAGACCTTGAAGAAGCGGCAAAAAACTAGTAAAGGACGGGGACAAAGAGGCTGTATATCTTTATTACGCGATGCATGAGCTCAAATACGCCCCGTCAGAATTAAGAGAACTATATGAGGCTCCGAAAGAATTCAAGGCGCTCTTATATGGGTTAATCGGTTATAAGCTTGAGCTGTTAGAAAAAGAAGCGAAGAAGGGAGGTAATTAACTATGGCTAAACTAACAGCCACGTTTGAATTACATGATAAGATTTCCCGCAAGCTTCGAATGATACAAGGCAATGCTGAAAGACTTAAGACGGCCGCTAATGGCCCTCTTATTTTTGAGGCTGAAGACCGGACTGAGAGAGTTATGCAGCGAATTGACCGATCAGCCAACCGTTTGACGGCTCGGGCTCGATTGCTTGAAGTGGATTTAGATGATCGAGTTTCGAATGGCTTACATTCTATACGCCAGCAAGCAGAGGATCTTACCGAGGGCAGCCATGAGGTGACAGTTTCCGTAAATGATCAAGCTACACCACGTTTTCGCTTAATCCGTGGAGGTCTCTCTGATTTGAATCGCTCGCACGCTGAGCCAACTGTTTCAGTTCATGATCATGCTTCAAACCAATTAGATGAGATCCGTCGTCATGTGTCCGATGTAGATAGCGAACATGCTGAGCCAACTGTTTCTATTAAGGATAGAGCTTCAGCGGCTCTAGATGCAATTGAAGCGAGAATAGACAGCTTGAAGGATGCTACCATTACTCTGGCAGTTGCAGGTGGTTTTTCTGCAGGTTCAATTATGGGTTCAGGTAAAAGTACAATGTCTCAGGATGCTTATGTGTCAGCAACTGCAAACGTTAATAAGAAAGATGTTGCAAGAATGACGGATCAGATCTATTTCAACAATAAATCGGGCAGTTCTCGGGAAGAAGTCAGTTTATCTCTAAGAAACTTATCGCAACAGACAGGGGCGTCTAAAAAAGCTCTTGCTGAATTGACTGAGTCGTCAAGTAAGATTGCCCAGCTTATGAATGCTGATCAGGCTGAGGTAGATCGTGCTTTCAGTTCAATGTATAACAACTTGAAATTGTCTGGAAAACAAAGCGGAGACTTAATTGCTTATGTATATCGGAATGCCGGTGACCAAGCTGACGATTTATTGGATACGATGAATGAATACAGTTCCACCTTTAAAGACTTGAAGCTCACAGGCGGCCAGATTGCAAACGCCATGATAAAAGGAACAAAGGGTGGCGCCAGAAACTTCGATAACCTAGCCGATAGTATGCGTGAGTTTAACATCCGCCGAACCGAAATGTCTGATAGTCAAGTGGACGCATTTAAAACGCTGTTCGGAGCCAAGGAAACTAAGAAAATGTTCAAGGGCTTCAAAGATGGTTCAATAAGCGGAGAGGAAAGTTTATTTAGGGTGGCAAAAGCACTTTCTAAAGTGAAAGACAAAACAAAGAGGGCTGCTATTGCGACTGAGCTTATTGGAACACAATATGAAGATCTTAAGCAGCCTATTTTAGATATGGCTGAGGGTATTGGTACAAGTGCCAAAACAAGCGGAGAATTGGAACGCAGCTTTACGAAACTTCGGGATAATAACCCGATGACACCGGTTAATGATGCCATGAGAGATTTTGAAAGCATATCTAAGGATATGGGAACCTCTCTGCTAACTGGATTAGGGCCAGCCTTTGATAAAATCAGCTCGTTCATTAACAGTAAAGAAGGTCAGGAAAAACTTAAAGAGATCAAAAAAGATATTGCCGATCTTGGTGAGGAGATAGGTGATAAGTTAAACGTAGCCATTGAGTGGAGCGTCAACCATTGGGATGATTTGAAAACAGCAATTAAAGTTGTGATCCCTTCTTTAATTGGGTTGATTGGTTATTTGAAAATACTACGTCCGTTGTTAAAAGGCATAGGTACTGTCGGAAGTGATGCAGCAGGCGTAATCCGAAAGCTAATTCCAAAACGTACTCCTGAAGCTGCCGCTAACACGCGAAGTGAAAGGAGGAACAGAAACAGTAATCGTAATCCCAGCACTAGGAGCAGAGAATCCAAAACTGCCACAAGTCCAACGAGTTTACCTCGAAGCGGCAGCTTAACATGTTGCTGTTGTAGCGATGTAGGTAAAAATGATCGCATTCGTGGAAGACGAGGGAAAAGAGTTTTAGGTCGACACGGTAATCCAAACCGAATGAGCCCTTCTGACAGTTCAAGTGTTGTGTCATCTGAACGGTTGGAGAGAAGGCGTTCCGGTAGAACTGCAGGTACTAATCCAACCAGAGGATCAAGACCAGCAATAATCACTACGAGATCAGAGCTATACTCAGCTGGTAGAGCTGCAGGCGGTACATCGAAGTTCGGAAAAGTCTTAAGTCCTCTGAAAAGTGTTGGCAAGTTAGCAAAGGGAGTCCCTCTATTAGGAACAGCGTTAGCAGCAACAGATTTAATTGGGATGAATAAAGACAATGTTGGTGAAAAAATTGGATCAGCTGGCGGTGGTCTTGCTGGAGCGGCTACAGGAGCAGCTATTGGCAGCGTTATTCCTGGAGTGGGAACAGCCATTGGTGGAATAGTTGGTGGTATAGCCGGCACCATGGGTGGCTCAAGTTTAGGTAAAGCGTTTGATGGTTCAGAAGTAAAGAAGAAACTAGACAGTACATTATTTGATCAAAAATGGTGGTCTGAAAAATGGTCAGGCATTAAGAGTAATGCGAAGACTTCTCTCAATGGGTTAAGTGATACATGGTCTAATGTAAAAGAAAAGGTGAAGTCTACTTTATTTAATAGTGAATGGTGGTCTGATAGGTGGTCTGGCGTTAAAAGCTGGGCACAGGACAAATGGAATAGTGCATCATCTGTTTGGGAGTCCGTAAAGGGAAAAATAAAATCCACTTTGTTTAGTGAGAAGTGGTGGTCAGGAAAATGGGAAAGCGTAAAAAGTTGGGCTCAAAGTAAGTGGGACAGCGCGTCTTCTGTTTGGCAATCTGTTAAAGGAAAACTGAAATCCACTTTATTTAGCGAGAAGTGGTGGTCAGGAAAATGGGAAAGTGTAAAAAGCTGGTCCAAAAATAAATGGGACAATGCTAAATCAATATGGAAAAGTGTTAAGAGTTCCATCTCAGAAACCCTTTTTAGTAAGAAGTGGTGGTCTGAAAAGTGGCAAAGTGTAAAGGAATTGGGAAGCAGTATTTTAGGTGGAGTAAAAGAAGTCGGTGGTAAAGTAGCTTCAAGTGCGAAAAAAACTGCTGGTAAAGCGTGGGGATATGTGAAGAGTGGCGTAAATTATTTATTTGGTACGGGAAAAGAAAAGCCAAAGAAACATGCTACTGGTGGTTACATTACGAAGCCAACAATATCTTGGATTGGTGAAGCTGGTAAAGAATTCGTTATCCCTGTTGAGAATAATAAAGGTCGCGGCAAAATGCTCCTTTCTCAAGCTGCTTCGAAATTAGGGATGAGTGTGGTTGATGATATAGCGTCTGCTTCATCTGCAGGAGGTGAACCGGCAACTTCCCCGCTAGTCCGTAGTGCGGCGGTGACTGCTTCTGTATCTCCTATTATTGACACATCCAGTCTTGATGAACAAGCAACATCATTTGGTCAACAGTTCACGAAGAGCTTTGATCAAGGAATTGGAGATAATGTTGTTTCTATGGAATCTTGGAAACAGAAAAACGTTGGACAGCCAATGAACAATTTAATCTCTTATTCTCCGAATTACGGAAAGCAAGTGGTCAATGGATATGCTAAAGGTCAGAACAGCACTTCGACCGGTACAGATGGCTTCTTGCAGACAAAGGTTAAAACACCATTTCAGAACACCGTAAATAAATCCTCTTCATGGGGAAGTGGAACGGTCAAAGGTTTTGCTTCCGGACAAAATAGTTCTCAAACTGGTACTGATCAATACGTCAGCACTCATATTAACAAGCCGTTTATCCGTTCTAAAGAATCATCAAACGGATGGGGAAGCGGCATGATCGGTAATTTTGTTTCAGGCATGACTTCTAAGACAAGTGAAGTCCATGAGGCTGCCAAGGAACTGGCGAAAAAAGTTGAGAAGGCATTTCGTGAAGAGCTAGATATTCATTCACCTTCCCGTGTCATGATGAGTCTCGGGCGTTTTGCCTCTATAGGTATTGTAAAAGGTCTGGATTCTGTTGATGTAAAAAAGTTTGCTGAAAAACAAGCAGGCTCACTAGCTGCCGCTTATTCTGGAATGGGCGCAGTAAGCGGAAATGTGAAGCAATGGCTCATGGCTGCTATCATGGCTACAAAGACACCGATGAGCTGGCTTCCAGGGCTGATGACAATTGCTCAGCATGAGTCAGGCGGTAATCCGAAGGCAATCAACTTATGGGATAGTAATGCGAAAGCAGGACATCCATCTCAGGGGCTCATGCAGACAATCCCAAGTACCTTCAACGCACACAAATTGCCGGGAATGAATAATATTCTTAACCCGATACACAACGCTGCTGCTGCGATTGGCTATATCAAAAGCAGATATGGATCAATTAATAATGTACCAGGCATTAGAAGCATGAGGCACGGAGGTCCATATGTTGGCTACGCTAACGGAGGACTTATTACCAAAGAGCAGATTGCACGTGTCGGTGAAGGAAACAAAAGGGAATGGATCATCCCAGAGGAGAGAGGTATCCGTGGACGTTATTTATTAGCCCAAGCAGCTAAGGCACTCGGAATGGAAGTTACAGACCCATCTCAAAAAGGTCAAACTGAATTATCTTCCGGTCAGGTAAAAGCAGCTACAACAGGCAGTCAGCAAACAACTGTTACAGCATCAGGAGGTAAAGAGGTTATTATTCAATTTAATGGCGATCAGCATTTTCACAATGACCAAGACATGAACGGTCTTATAGCTAAGATTAAGCAGACCCTTATTGATGAGCTTGAACAGGATATCAACATTGGAACGAAGGGAGTCGTTGCTTTTGACTAAATCCGTATATGAATTCTGGATTTCCCAAGGGAAGGACAAGCTGCGGCTTCCTGTCCTTCCTGAACAAATTGATATATCCAACACAATTCAAAATGAATCAGTAAAAGTGGCCAGTTTTGGGGAGATCACTTTTATAGATAAACCGGGAGCGAAAGAGATTTCGTTCTCTTCTTTTTTTCCAAAGAAACACAGCCCGCTTGCTGAGTATAAGGGATTTCCTTCTCCTGAAAATGCTATTGCAAAGGTCGAGAAATGGGTGAAATCTAAAAAGCCGGTTCAATTCTTGATTACTGGAACGAAAATTAATTTAACTTGCAGTATTGAGGTTTTTTCTTATAGCGAGGGCCAAAAAGATATAGGTGATCGTGATTATGAAATCAAACTGAAGGAATACAAAACTGCTTCGCCGCGGAAGATCAAGCAGAAGAAAAAGACGAAGAAGAAGCGGCCATCTAAATCAGCTCCTAAAACATACACCGTTAAAAAAGGTGATACACTGTGGGACCTTGCCGGCAAATTTTATGGAGACAGTACAAAATGGCGCAAGATTTGGAACGTCAATAAAAAGGCTATGATCAAACGAAGTAAACGAAATATAAGACAGCCAGGACACTGGATCTTTCCTGGGCAAAAATTAAAGATACCGCAGTAAGCAGGTGATGACAATGATAGAACTTTTCGTCATTAAAGAAACGGAATGGCTTGAGCTGGTAACTGAAAGTGTTTCACTCGAAGGACAACGGTATCAGGCGCCGCGATCAATCACGGCAAAGATCATAACGAAACAAGGAACCCATTCATATTACAGCGTATCAGAAGGAGATACGGTTCTGTTTAAGTGGAAAGGGAAAGAGCTGTTTCGAGGTATTGTGTTTTCTCGCAATCCGGAAGAACATGGGCTGACCTTTACGGCTTATGACATGCTGCAATATCTGGTTAAGAACAAAGATGTTTATGTGTTCTCCAATAAGCGTGCAGACGAGATTATCAAGCGCCTGACAAGAGATTTTCAAATCCCAACGACATCCATTGCAAATACGGGTTACACCATTAAATCATTAGTGTTTAAAGATGATACGAGTCTTTATGACATGATTCTGAAAGCCTTGAAACAAACGAAGAGCCAAACCGGAAGAAATTATCAATTATATTCGGCGAAGGGGAAGCTCGGCCTTCGCGCTTGGCCTGATCCGTCAGAAGTATGGGTGCTAGAGACGGGTGTGAACATCATCGGCTATCAATACAGCACTTCAATTAATGACACGGCCACAAAAGTAAAGCTGCGGCGTCAGAAAGACAATAAAACATACACGGCTACCGCAAGCGACAACTCAGGCATCAGTAAATATGGTGTGCTTCAGTATGTCGAAACGGTTTCCGATAACATTAACCAGGCGCAGCTTCAGGAGCGTGCGAAAGTCAAACAGGCACAGAAAAAAGGCGTCAAAAAAGAACTCAAAAGTATTCAAGCGATTGGGATTCCGGATCTTCAAAGTGGTTTGCCCGTCTATATTTCAATTCCGGAAGTTGGGGTTAAGAAGACGTACTGGATCGATACAGATAAACACGAATTTAAAGGATCGACACACACGATGACCATTGATGTGGTTGAGAAAAATTCTATCCCTGATGGTGTTTCCTCATGAGATTAAGTGAAGCAATCAAACATTTGGCTGTCGGTGCAGTTGATTCTGAGTCACCGGTGGATATTATGCCGGCTGAAGTGGTTTCCGTTTCTCCGGTTGAAATTAAACTCAATGAAAATGAAAAGCTAATTATTCCGTCTGATTTGATTATTATTCCTAAACGGCTGCGCGGTGGAGGAGATGAAGAACTAAAGATGGGTGAGAATGTGATGGTTGTCTCCTTAAAAGGCGGACAATCTTTTTTTATTCTCGACAGAATATAGGAGGTGTTTGGAATGGCTTTGTCTCCGGAAATCGATTTTGAGGATATAGAAGATGACAGCGAAGTCATAGAGACCTCGCAAACCTACAAAATAGATTTTCAAAATGGCCGTATCACAAATGAAATCATTACAGGCCTTGAAGCGATCAAGCAGTTTGTATATTTGTCTCTCCATACTGAGCGATACGCATATTCTGTTTACAGTCATGACATTGGAAATGAGCTTCAAGACGTGCTGGCGGATAACGAAACAACAGACGCATATAAGAAAATGGAGATCCCTCGGCTGATAGAGGAAGCACTAATCTATGACGACCGAATTTCTGCTGTTACAGATTTTGAAATAGAAAAACAAGGCGAATCGTTCCGTGTCTCCTTTACAGTCGAGACTGACGAAGGAACATTGGAGATCAAGGAGGTGCTTGGCGAAGATGTTTGAAGATCAAACCTTTGAAGTGATTATGGACCGTATGTTAGACAGCATTTCAGCGGACATTGATACAAGGGAAGGAAGCGTGATTTATAACGCGTTAGCTCCTGCAGCCGCAGAATTGGCCAAGTCTTATATTTGGCTCGATACTGTACTGGAACTTGTCTTCTCGGACACAGCACAAGGAGAATTTTTAGATCGTCGGGCTACTGAAGCTGGCATCGAGCGAACGGCTGCCACGAAAGCAGTCCGGGCAGCGGAGTTTACTGAAGGAGTAACCATTCCAGTGGGTTCCCGCTTTTTTGTAGATAACCTGTATTTCCAATACACAGCTGACGGGACGTTGGAATGTGAAACAGCGGGGGAAGCGGGGAACGCAAATATTTCCGGCCAGAATCTATTGTCATTAGACACCATACCAGGACTCCAAAAAGCGATCGTGAAAGAGATTCTAATCCCTGGTCGAGAAGAGGAGGATGATGACAGTTTAAGAGCTAGATATTTTACCCGCGTGCGTCGGGAAGCTGTCAGTGCCAATAAAGCTCACTATAAACAATGGGCTGAAGAAGTAGACGGAGTAGGGAAGGTAAAGGTCTTTCCGCTTTGGAACGGGGACGGTACAGTCAAAATTGTCGTGACCAATGCTAACTTGGAACCTGCTTCCGATATTTTAATATCAAAGGTGAAAAACTATATTGATCCTGAACCCGGACAAGGTGAGGGACAAGCGCCAATAGGTGCCTTTGTCACAGTGGAGAGTGCGGTATGGAAAGAGGTTGAGATTTCAGCCGAGGTACTTCCCGAGATCAATAACTCTATCGATCAGGTAAAGCAAGAAATTGAATCAGGTGTTTTAAATCTTTTTAAAAAGATTGCCTTTGAAGATAACGTCATCCGTTTATCGCAGATTAATAATATCGTCTACAATTCACCTTCAGTAAGTGATTACGCAGATATTAAAATCAACGGCGTGGCCGAAAATTTGGTTCTGAGTGATGTCGAAATCCCTAAATTGGGGCAGGTGAACATCATTGAGCAAACTCGATGAAATGACTGCTTACCTGCCGCCGTTTCTTACCAAATTAAAGGAAATGGCTGAACTTCTTAAAGCGGAAGCTCCGGAATTTGAGAAGCAAAATAACAGTATCTTTGATCTGACAGATCAGCTGTTTGTTACTACGGCAACCTGGGGGCTTGAACGATGGGAAAAGATTTTGAACGTAATGCGGGAATCAGTTGACACCGATGAGATCCGCCGATTGCGTCTAATCTCTAAAATGTCCAACATACCCCCCGCAACATATAGGGCCATTGAATACGCGTTGAACCGGTTCCTGAAAAATCCGTCAGCTCAGGTTCGGCTGCTTCCCGGAGAGTACCGTTTTAAGGTTGATATTGATATAGATGATATGCAGCATATGAGCGAGCTCATAGAAACATTGGAGAATATGAAGCCAGCTCATTTGGCATATACCTTGCGAGCTGCTTTGAATGAGCCACTCCAAATAAAAGATACTGTCATTTTGAATAACAGAAGGTATCGAAAAGCAAGTGAGCTAAAGGTAGGTTATTCCGTCACGCTCAATAATAACGAGGTGGTCCTTGTATGATTACACAGCTTTATAGAGAGCGTACAGCTGCAGATTTGAAAAATAGAATATCGAAAGTGCTGCTGAATGGAAATGAAACAGAAATTGTGGAACTCACCATTCACGGTGCGGTTGTCACGGTACTTACTCAACGAGAGGAAGATATCAAACATATTAAGAGTGTGCAGATCCTTGATGAACAAAACAACGTAATTACGGAAAGAACAACAGATTTAGACGTCAGTAATAATAGAACGCTAGATTTTAGGATTACTTTCGAGGTGGTGTAGCAAATGGCTTATGATGCAAAAACAAATTGGCTTCCGGATGATCCGATAAATGAAGATGATGTAAACCGTTGGGAGAAAGGCATTCAAGACGCGCATAAAGATTTAGCTGTACATAAAAATGATATGAACAACCCTCACAATACAACAAAGGCGCAAATCGGGCTAGGGAACGTAGATAATGTACAGCAAGCTTCGAAAAAAGAATTTGAAGAGCATCATAATGATTTACAACGGCACATAACACCAGTAGAGCGGGAGAATTGGAATGCAAAAGAAACAACTGCCGGAGCTCAGGAAAAAGCTGATAAGGCTTTATCGGATGCAAAATATTACGTAGATACCAACTACAAAAATAACAATCTGACATTAATTACTGGTGACAATGCTATTCAAGATGCTAGAAAGGGAGGGGAAGAATATCCTTTAGGACTGACCTTAATGGACATTGGTCAGGGCAATACTACAGGGTACCCTTTGAGTTATGGCATTGTCAAAAATGAAAAATATAATAATTACCGATTTACGCAATACTTTTATGGGACAGGAAATGAGTCTGGGACTTACTACTACAGTACAGGAGTTTGGATTAGGCACTGGTGGAGTGGTTCAGGCTGGACAAAATGGGAGAAAATATCGGGTTTTGCTCATGCAAATGTGGGAACTACAGGCATTCAATACTTAAAAAAAGTTGACCATACTAAAATAGCTTTCAATAGAATAATCAAGGACAGTCACAATGCTTTTGACATTAAAAATAACAGGTTTATTGCACCGAATGATGGAATGTATTTGGTTGGTTCAGGAATTTATGTGATAAACTCTCCTTCTTATATTAACCTTCATTTAAAAGTTTATTTAAATGGAAAAAAATACAAAACGCTACATCATATTCGAGGGTATTATGAAAATAGAGATAATGAAATGTACCTCGGTTTAAATGGTAATGCAACTGTCCCAATGAACAAAGGTGATTACTTAGAAATCTGGTGTTATTGTAATTACGTAGGAAATGGTCAAAGGGGCGTGGACGATAAGGATGGATCGTTTAACTTTATTGACATACAGGAATTAGGCGGGAGAAATTATCCAAGATTTTAGGAGGTAACGATGAATATAGGTGAAGCTATTCTTTTTAAATACCCAACAGCTGATCCCACAAAGGATTTTATTGTCCAGAATAATGGTGACGGAACTCCCTCATATATAGCAGAGTGGAATATTAGGGCACCTATACCAACGGAAGCAGAGTTAAAAACTTGGTGGGAAGAGCTTCAGAGTACATCTGCATATGAACCACCAGTTCAAGTGGATCTACTTGCAAGAGAGTTATCTCAGGAGAAGCTAGCCCGTAAACAGTTTGAAGAATTAAACCAAACTTTGGGAAGCGAGCTCTCAAAAATAAAGTTGCAACTGCTTACTCTACAAGGAGGGAAAGATTCATGAATTATTGGATTTGGGCTTTACATTATGACTGGGCTACTCCTGAAATGGTGAAACAGGCAATTCATTATAAAGATTGCTCGCCTGAGGATTTACAAAAAGGGGTAGAGAAAAAACTCATTACAGCTGAACAGTATAAAGAGATCACAGGAGAAGCCATTTAGGGCTTTTTTATTTTTCCTTAAAGGAGGTGGTTCCGTTGTAAACCCATGCTCACCACTAATGATCTACAATAGCAAGGAGGATTTATAATGGCATCATATAGTTTTCAATTTTCAACAGATGCAACTGGTAAGCCGGGGGCAGCCAAGCCATACAGAGAAGGAAACAGAGATTTTGTTGTGCCGGTAGCTTCAATCTCCGGTAATTCAGAGCTGCTGACGAACGCAGTTTTAAAAGCCACTGAAGTCTACACGCAATATGGACAAGATCGATTAGGTCAGGTTTTAATTTCAAAAGTAAAAGGTCACGCTTATTCTGATCGTGAAGGAACCTTATTCATCGAAGAAAGTAATGATATGAATACATGGACCACTGTCTCTTCATTGGTAGTTAAAGCAAATACGCTTGGCGAGACTGAATGGATTCATTTAACTAAACGCTATTTCCGTTTCAGATACGCAAATGGTAACCTGCAGCAATCTGAATTTTTACTATACCAGTCACTGGGCGCAGGTGAAGAGGATATAAACATTAACCACACTGTTCCTATTACAGCAGTTGCTCCGTTGTCAGTCCAGTTAGATAAAAACGGTTTAACTAATGATGGTCGTTTAAAAGTTCAAACTGAAGGCTTGAACCTTAGCTCATTAGACACTCAAGCAAAAACAATGGATATTGTCTTTCACGATAAAACAGAAACCATAGGTGAGGGTAACCCATTCACCGTTGGATCATTTAAAACGTTACTCATTGAGGTTTATGGAACGGCTGAGACAAGTGAATTGAAGTTCTGGGGTAAATCCTTATCGGGAACAAAAAGAGCCCTTAGAGGGCAGAAAGTGGATGACGGAAACTTTGCCACTAGCACAAAAGGGAAATCAGAAGCTTGGTCTTTTAACATTACTGGCTTTAAAGAAATTGTTATGGAGCTTACAGCTTTAACAAATGGAAACTTTTCAGTTAGAGGGACGGCCGTCTCATAAGATCTGGCTGTCCTTTTTTATTTGCCTCGGAGGAGGTGATTAGAAATGGAGGAGACAAGTTTGTTTATCAATTTTGAAACATTAGATTTAGCAAGAGTATATTTATTTGGAGGGGTGAAGTACCTTGATTTACTTCTAGTACTTAGCATAATTGACGTTTTAACAGGAGTAATTAAGGCATGGAAATTCAAGAAACTACGAAGCCGAAGCGCATGGTTTGGCTATGTCCGCAAACTACTCAATTTCTTTGCGGTCATTTTAGCAAACGTTATTGATACAGTACTCAATTTGAACGGTGTTTTAACCTTTGGTACCGTTCTTTTTTATATTGCTAATGAAGGCTTATCAATAACTGAAAATTTAGCACAGATCGGTGTTAAAATCCCTTCAACGATAACAGATCGATTACAAACAATTGAGAACGAAAAAGAACAGAGTAAGAGTAACGCAGACAAAGCTGCTGGCTAAGCCAGTGGCTTTTTTTATTACACAGACAGAAGGAGAGAGGATATATGGCCATTAAAGTTGTAGAGAATCTAGTATCTAAATCAAAGTATGGATTGAAATGTCCTAACCCTATGAAAGCTGAATATATCACTATTCATAACACTGCGAATGATGCTTCAGCAGCCAATGAGATTTCTTACATGAAGAATAACTCTAGCTCAACAAGTTTTCACTTTGCAGTAGACGATAAACAAGTCATTCAAGGAATTCCAACTAATAGAAATGCATGGCACACAGGAGATGGAACTAATGGTACGGGGAATCGAAAGTCGATTGGTGTCGAAATTTGTTACAGCAAGTCAGGAGGGGCACGATATAAGGCAGCGGAAAAACTCGCTATTAAGTTTGTGGCACAGCTACTTAAAGAACGTGGATGGGGCGTTGATCGTGTGCGTAAGCACCAAGACTGGAACGATAAGTATTGCCCGCACCGCATTTTGTCAGAGGGTCGATGGGATGAAGTAAAAGCCGCTATCGCTGATGAATTAAGAAAAATCGGAGGCAAAAGCTCAGCGTCTTCAGGCGGCTCTTCAGGATCCGGAACAACATATACAGTGAAAAAAGGTGATACTCTTTCTGCAATAGCAAAAGAGCACGGAGTGAGTGTGGCAAATCTTCAGAGCTGGAATAACATTAAAGACCCGAATAAAATTACAGTTGGCCAAAAGTTGAAATTAAAAGGATCCAGTTCATCCAGCAGCACTAAAACAAGCGGCAAAAAGACATCGTACCCGCTTCCTTCCGGAATTATTAAAGTGACAAGTCCGATGACGAAAGGAACAAACGTCAGACAAGTTCAAAATGCTCTTGCTGCTCTTTATTTCTACCCGGATAAAGGAGCGAAGAATGACGGCATTGACGGCGTGTACGGCCCGAAAACAGCAAACGCGGTCAAACGGTTCCAGTCAGTAAATGGCCTGACTGCTGATGGCATTTATGGACCTAAGACAAAAGCGAAAATTGAAGAGAAATTGAAATAAAAAGCATTCTGACTATGCACTTAATTACGGAAAGAGAATAAAATAAAAAGGGGTATCAATACCCCTTTTTGCTTTTAATATAAAGTCAAACTACCGTTCCAAGTTTGTCCGATTTTAGCTCCAATCGTAAATCCTTTAATGTCTATACCGAGAACCATAGCCCCTACAACCTTAATTTTTGCAGTATCATTAGTTGTTTTCTTTTTAGTAATGTTATAGCTCTTCCCAGTTTGTTTCCACCAAGCTACGTTAAGGCCAGTAACATAAGAGTTAATACCTGACACTTTGGTGAACTGAGGCTTTTTATTTACAAATTTATATTGATAATTAAACGCGATATTTTTCCAGCAAGCCATCCCTGTCATACCCCAACCTGTAAAAGGCGCCCACCAATTGATAACATGTGAGTCACTCACTTGTGGTTTTATTAGGGGAGTATCTTCACTAACGTTAATAGTCTCTTCAAACTCTTGTGGTTATTGGGCATCTTTAATAAACTCTTCAAAATCCTGAACTGAGTCAAACTTCAAAAAATCCTTTTTAGATACACTTGAAAATTCTTCACTTGAGACATCCACTAATTCAAAACCAAGGTCCTTTTGTAACTCTTCCACTTGGTTCCTTGTTTCAGCAATCTCTTTTGTTGTGGATTCTGCGTTGGCTGAAGCAAAAGGTACCAAAGCCAAGCCAAGGGCAATGACTAAGACTAAAATCCTTTTCATACTTTCAACCTCCATTCAATTTAGTTCTTACAAACCAATTAAAACATATGAAAGTCCCTAAATCCATAAAAAACCAAAAGATTTATATTTTTCAATAAATTTATTTATTTGGATATGTTATAATTGCCGGGTAACATATAAGGGGAAGGGAGTGATTGCATGAAAAACCGATTGAAAAAATACAAGTTAGGTTTGATAAGCTTTCTAGTTCCACTTATTTCGATTTTTGTAATACCCTATGAGAAGGTTTCAGAATTGGGGTATGCTCTCGGTTTCCCTATTCAATTTGTGATTTATCGTAGTTATGATGGATTTGTAGGAAATAGGTTTTTGTTATTTACTCCAACAGAATTTATAAAGACAGAGTTTAACGTTGTTAATTATTTAATCGCCGTTCTGATGGTTTATGTATTACTAAGGATCATCAAAAAAGTGATAACAGGGTTGAAAGCAACAAAACACAATCCTATTGAGGAAAGATAAAATTATTATCCTCAATAAGCCCAACTCAATATGAGAAGGGCTTTTTTAAATAATCCATATTTTCTTTTCTTTATCCCATGAAACAGCACCTTTGCGGATCAGGCTTTTTGTAGCCTCGCGTATTTCTTGTTCGCTTTTCCCGGTCTTTCTTTTTCATTAGCAACTCTTTCTGCAGTTGGCCTATCAATGAAACTAGAAGAGGCACGTATCTTCTTGTTTTTCTGTAGTCTCTGTAATAACTTTTCATCAGTCTTACCGATATGTCTATCAATTAGCGCTAATTCTCACCAGGTGAGTTATCTCGTGATCCCAGAAAACTACGGACGGATTCTCTTTGTTCAGACGATAATCGAAGCAGATTTCATTGCCAAACACGTCATCAGCAATCGGTATTACTTTATCTGGCATTCTGCCGTCTCGATAACGATTAGAAACGTTAACTATATATGACTCACTTTCTTTATGGAAGCTATGTAAGTATCCGAATGCAATTTTTTCCCTATCTTCAAGATCAAAAGTTTCAGAAGAGGGGGTAGCGCCAGAATAAATTTTGACATATTCTAAATAATCTTTTGGGAACTTTACTTGTAACAGGTTTTCTACTTCAATAATTTCCTCGTTACTAACAGGATGCTCTCCGAAATCCCATTCAACCATATGGTATATCCGCCTCGATATGTAAAACCCTTCTTTATGTAAGAAGGGTTTTAATTTTATTCAACCTTTAAATATATCTGGAATCTTATCTCGCCATATTAATAGCAATTCTCTAAATTGATCGGTTTCAATTGAGTTTTCATAGGGTTCTTCTACCCTAAAAGAGTTTTCAACAATTGTCACATCTTTCTTGATGAGCACACTTGTAGCATTTAACTCAATCTATATCCCTTCTGAAACCTTCTCAATGTAATCTATATACTCGTTGGCTTGTTCTTCTGTAGCGATGTTTTCAATGAAATCAGAGAAAATACTGATTTCTTCTGGCAATACTATTCCTACATCACCAAATGGATCTTCTTCAAATTTGTATGGATATTTCATATGTTATTTCCCTTAAAGCTTATTATTTATATAACGGATATGAAGTTTTATTTATACCTTAATATCATACTTTTCCTTAATTCTTTTCATGTAGTTCTCTACCTCGGGTTTATTTTCTGGGTGTCGTTCTACATATTCCCTAACAAATTCATTTAAATATTTATAGAAATTTTCGTAATCTAATATGACTTCTTCATCTTCCTCGACTGCTGGGTAATCGAAATAAAAAGCTATACCCTCATCTCCAAAATAATCTTCTTCCCACTCTTCGTAGTCATCAGCAAATACACACCAGACATTCTCTATTCCATAACCCTCTCCGTTGGAGAATTTCTCTAAAATGCGTAAAAAACGTTCATCACCCATAACTTGAAAAAAATAGTTGATTAAGTCTTTGTTTTTATTATCCATTTCACTTTCACTCCGAATTATTTAATCATTTAAGGTAGGGAAAAAATTTGTTATTTCTCCAGTAGCTTCATCAATATAACCTTCAAACTTGAGACCATTTTTAGCGTATCCAGTTACTTTTCTCCCGACTACTTCTCCATTTTTCATTGCTTCTTCTCCCCACTGCAACATTTGTTCGTTTGAGATCTTCTCGGGATCATAAACTGTCTTTGGAGTACGGACTTTTTTTAGTTCTCCAGGTTTGATATTTCCTTCTCTATCTAATGCAGGTAAACCATATTCAATTTCATAGATACCATCAATTGTGGGGTGTTCTCTTTTTGAAATTATACAACTCTCTAAATCCCAACCTTTATCAATAAATGCCTTTTCAAAATTCTGTAGATTGTGACCGCCGACAATTCCTTTATTTTTCTTTCTAACTATATCTTCTACCTCAACTAAATGGGTATCATATCCTTGCCTAAAAGTAACATTTATTTTGTGAAAAGCATTATTTTTTTCTTCTTCAATTATACTTTTTAACAGTGGTGTGTTTTTAACGTTATGAGTATTCTCAATATCTTGTGCAATTCCTACAAGTGCAGGTTCATATCTGTTTTTAAAAAAGGGATTAATAAGGTTGTTTCCTTTTGTAATTCCTTTATTCACATGAGAAGCGGCTGTTCCACCTTCAACCACTTTACCCACTTTTGAGAGCTTAGTAGTGGTTTGCACTGCGGCACCTGCACCTTTTGGACCAACGATATTACCGACCGCATAACTGATATAATGTGCTCTTGTATATGCATTGCCATTTATCATTTTATCATTCCATGAATCGACGATGTTTGTCCAAATTATTTTAGGGTAGGAGGGGACACTTAAGACTGTTGTGATTGTTTTTGCAAGTTTTAGTTCCATAGGGAGCTGTGAAAATTCCCATGCGCCTACAACCAAGTCCTTGATGCCATATATCGTATCATCAATCGCATCGTTAAGCCCATCATTAACCCCATCGATGATATCCAATGCCGTTTTACCCGCATTGATTACACTTTCACCGACGGACTTCAGCTGTTTTGCTTGTTCTAGCTGCACCACATACTGTAACTGTGCAGGTTCAAGGTTCTCATACCCGATCTTCTTCGCAATTTCTAAATACTCATCCGGATCTGAGACACCATTCGCAAGCTTTTTCTTTAAGTCTTTTATCTCGCGTTCCTTCGCTTCCTTTTTCTTAATCGTCAAATAAGCTTCCGTTCGCTTCTCAATATCGCCTTTTTTCTTATGTATATCACTCTCACGGTACGCCTTGGCGTTATAGTGAATGGGTGTAGCGTTTTTGCCTTTGCCCGTTGCTTCTTGGAGCTTTTGGAAGTCTGACTTGATGAATTGTTCATTTGGTTCTGACATAGCATATTCTGTCAGTAAATCTTCGTCAAGGTCACCTAGTTTTTCAATTGTTTTTTTGCGTTTATCATTGGCATCTGCAAGCTCATCCTTGAAGGTTTCTGTTGAAAACAAGTCGAGCGGGAGGATGTCGTCGATATCGTTTAGAATATCTTTCATGGCTTTTTTCTGTTCAGACATGATGGACTTTGATTTTTTATGGGCGTTAGCCAGTTCATGTTCTAAAAAAGATTCTTCAATATAAGCATCAGAGAGACCTTTGTCCTCGACAGCCCCGGCAATGCTATTAAAAAACGCGATCTTCATGTCAATGTAGTCGATCCATTGATCAGTTACACCAACATGATCGTGATAGAATGCTTTAATGTTATTAGCGCCTTTACCTGAGAATTCGCTGTCGTCAAGTTCAGCAACGCTTTGTAAAGCTTTTCTCAAGTTGACCATTTGCGTCCTTAGTTCTTTATATTCTTTGGCGCGGTCTGTAGCTTCAGACATAAGTGTTTTAGCTTCAAAGACTTTCATAATCATACCCTTTCATTTAATCATATAACAAA
This sequence comes from Bacillus sp. MD-5, assembly GCF_002201875.1. Classification (NCBI taxonomy): domain Bacteria; kingdom Bacillati; phylum Bacillota; class Bacilli; order Caryophanales; family Bacillaceae; genus Bacillus; species Bacillus sp. MD-5. The sequence continues at coordinate 2,396,585 of NZ_CP021911.1, read as the reverse complement.
ATATTACCATGGAAGAATGATGAAACTAAGTGTTATGTGGATCAAAGGGTGGAAATGAATCATTCGATCTGTGTCTTTTGATCTAGTTTTTGGGGTTTGACCAGCTTTTGTGAAATGCTTTTCATGGCTAAAATAAGAAAAAGCCGTTATGAAACGGCTAAAGGGAATCAGAACTAATGTTGTTTATCGAATCAAACAAGGAATTCATGAGTAGGTGCTAGAGTTACATTCCGGGATGCTTCCTTCATTTCGCCATTAGACATAGATCCGAAAAAGGCAAGTCCAATTAAAACGGCGGATAAACTGATAAACAATTTAGATTTCATACATGCATTCCCCTTTCGATATTTGCTTTTGAGCATATACCATCTTCTTGAAACAGATGATACTATCCTCTATTTTTCCATTATAATCGAAAAGGTTGCCTCCTAACAATTCCAGCTCTTCCAGATAAGGGTATCCTTTGCCATTCTCTAAACGAGAGAAAATGTTGAGGAGTTTAGGTGTATCGCCATTTCTTATATAAAGAACGTCTAATGCTTCAAATAAGTTCATAAAAAGTTCGTCTTTAAAATCTACAGCACTTCTTATTCCTTTGCGGAAGCAATCCATTGCTTGTTCTTTTTTGCCTTGTTTAAAATAAATCAATGCTAGGTCATGATAAGCTTGCGGAAGTACGTCAGAGTTAATTTTTCTGTATTGAACCAAGGCTTGTTCGATGTAACGAGCAGCCTTATTTAAGTTGTCCATTTTGTGATAGCAGTTGCCGAGGTTGAAAAATGCAGTGGCATAGATGTGAGTATTTTTACTTTTAAGTAGCTCGGCACCTTTTAAAGCTTCTTGAAGGTGGGGGAGAGCTTTTTCATGGTTTTCAAGGTCATCGTAGTTACCGGCAATGACAAAATGGCACTGAATACGCCGAACAGAATAAAGTTCATGTTTTTTATAGATGTTGTATGAAAGTTCAGCGTAGTGCATTGAGATGTGAGTCATTTTCATATGATAATAGACTTCGGATAACTTAAAATAAAACTCAGCTTTTTCAATCTTGTCGGAGATCGTTGGAATTTTGCGTTCAGCTTTTTTGTAATATGTAATGGCCTTTGTGTATTTACCGTTTCTAAACTCATACATCCCGCGGAAGAAGTTATAATAATATGCCCGCATATTGTCTAGTTTTTTCTTATGTCCTTCGATTTTCTTCAAATATTCTGAAAGTTCCATTCGGTTTTCATCAGATGGCAGCGTGTATTCCAACATGATTTTATGGCGAAAGGCCATCAATTGATAATAAATAATTAAATCTTGATCTTCTTCCATAACCTCTATATCGCGTTCTATTTCAGCTTTTAACATTTCAGCATCAGTTACGTTGAATTTTTGAATATGCCTATGCCATTCATTAATTTTCATTCCCACTTCAGCTGATGTGATTGATATCAAGATATTCACCCTTCCCTTAACTCTGCTAGTAATGTAAATATTAACAAGTTTTCATTCGGAGAAAAAGGCAATAGGGCACCGCAATTTAAATTTTCGGTGAGACCGCAATAACTTTTTGCCTGCTCTAATCAAAATAGTCTATGCAGATTATTTTAGGGATTTTACAAACCTGAATTTAGACAAACACAAATATGATACGTGGGGCCTATCGTGTTACTAATATCGTTGTTTGAATTAGGAAATATAGGTGAAGATAAGTAAAGAATTACAAACCTCGTTTGTAGCGCTATCGAAGAGATAAATCTAAAGAACAGGGAAAAGGGGACAAACAACAGATTTTCGTATACCCGTTTGTAGTACTATGTAAATGTTCAAAAAACATTTAGGAGTGTAGACCTTTGATAATCCATCATATAAAAGTGTCGTCCGATGTATTTGATGTCTTGTTAACAAAGGTCAGTGAAATTCAACTTGCAGAAAACGATTATAGGGTCGGCGATAAATTGTTCATTCGTGAATCAAACGGTGATCGAACAAAACGTTACTTAGAAGTCGATATTATAGAAGCATCTAGTGCAAATAAATCAGGGTTTATGAATATAGGTTTTATGAGAATTCGTAAAGGGACATACAAAGCAGGTCTTTTTAAATAATACATTTTACATTATTTAAGACGTCCATTTTTGTGTTAAATATGAATTTTCTTGATTTAGCACACTCCCTTAATAAATGCATAGGATACTATCACAAAAATTTATAATTGTGGGGATCAAAATATGTACTATATACCTTTTTCGCCTCAATGTTATTATTATGTGACTGTACCGATGTATAACGATGGAAGATCTAATTATTGGACTATTCCAAATGAGATGGAGCACGTACACAGATGTGCCGATTTGCGCTCTTCTTATGAAGATAGAAACCTTCTCTTAAAGGATTATGGATCAAAGCCATTTGTTGTAAATATCAATAGAGCCACAAAACAAAACAATACGTTCCGTACTGCCTTATGGACAGGAAAACATTTTCAAGTAACTTTGATGAGTATCGGTATTGGAGAAGATATTGGTTTGGAAATGCATTCAAACGTCGATCAGTTCTTACGGGTTGAGCAGGGGCGAGGGATCGTTAAAATGGGGAAGAGCAAAGATAATTTAAATTTTCAAAGAAATGTCTATGATGATTCTGCCATTGTTATACCTGCTGGCACTTGGCACAATGTGATTAATACAGGTAATACGCCGTTAAAACTATACTCAATTTATGCTCCTCCAAACCATCCATTTGGTACAGTTCATGAAACCAAAACGGATGCAGTGGCTACGGAACGTGAGCATAGGTATTAAACAGAAGGTTGAGGAATATTGCATCTCACATCGATACGAACCACGGGAATTTCAACAAAATAAAATAGGCTTGTTTTAGTATTATTTTAATAGATATCCCATTAATCAGCATTGAATTATTATTACTTTTCAAGGGTTTTAAAGATGTTTATTTAAAATAAAAAATACCTTATGTTAGTTTTTAGATTGAATGTTGTTTAACTAACATAAGGTTTAAAATGATTATTTATTAATGGTCACTGTTTTTGAAATTGGTTCACCGTTTGAAATAATAGTCGCTGTAACTTCAATAGTATTCCATGAATCTGATAAGACTTTGCCTTTTGAAGAGAATTCACCTAAATTATTGGTTTTAACCGCAATTGGTTTAACAATACTATTAGAAGAACTTGTCAAGGTAACATTAACATTTTCTAATGGTGTTGAATTACATGTTACTGTACCGGTAATTTGGAAATAACTATTATGCGGTTTAGAGACTTCAAGTGAAAGTTCAGGACAGCTGTTAATAATGATCAAATCCTCTTCTCTAACAACTCTTCTCCCACATCCACAATTTTTTCTCATAATTACTCACATACCTTTTTCAATAATATTTGTATTTAGAAGTTTTGAGTACAAGTATCACATGGACCACCTGTGTTTTTAAAGACTACATTGTCAACAAGTGCTTGACCGCCTGGGGCAGGGTTTCCAATGTTTTGGAAAGTAATACACGCAGTAGTTGCTCCTAGTGGTGCACACACAGTTAAAGTATAATTTTGGAATACGCTTTGAGGTTGGTTAGATTGTGCAACAATATGCGGTATATTATTTGTGAATATTGGGTTGGTTGTTACAGTTCCTCCAGCAGTGCCCGTATTCGTAATTAGTGGTGGACACGGTTGAGGAGGGAAAGATACCGATGCAACTAAGATACCTCCATCTCTAACATCGCCTGCAAAGGTAAGAGTATAGCAGCAGCCTCCTGAAACAGGAACTACTTGGTTTACGAATCCTGGTGTTGCTACTGTTCCTACAGGCGGGTTAGGATCTAGACCCAAAATGCTGACTGCTTGAAGTGTAGGCGTTGTTGGACTCCCTACAAATCGGCCACTATGAGAATCTGGAAAATCTACTACTGTAGCCTCATCTGATGTCCATGAAGCAGGTGGTGCTTCTGTGGCTGAAAGATCGAATCCAGGGTTGACCAGAAGATTTGTACAAGGGCAGCAAGCTTCACCAGTCGGTCCAGTTGCACCAGTTGCGCCAGTTGCGCCAGTTGCACCAGTTGCACCAGTTGCACCAGTTGCGCCAGTTGCGCCAGTTGCACCAGTTGCGCCAGTTGCGCCAGTTGCACCAGTTGCACCAGTTGCACCAGTTGCACCAGTTGCACCAGTTGCGCCAGTTGCGCCAGTTGCACCAGTTGCGCCAGTTGCGCCAGTTGCACCAGTTGCACCAGTTGCACCAGTTGCACCAGTTGCACCAGTCGGTCCAGTTGCACCAGTTGCGCCAGTTGCACCAGTTGCACCAGTTGCACCAGTTGCCCCTGGTGGTCCTGGTGGCCCTGGTGGTCCCGACGGCCCGGTCGGTCCGGGTCTTCCAGGTATTCCAGCAGGTCCGCGCCTTCCTGGGATGCCTATTGTTCTAATACAACAACAATGACTTAAACATTCTCCACAACGATTACATCGTTTATTGTTTGACAAAGAATACACATCCTTTATATATTTCTTTTAACTCGTAGATATTATATAAAGAATGAAAAAAAGCGTTAGTGTGTTTGCCGTGTTTTTTTATAGATTTTTAACTAAAATATATATAGACGAAAACAAGAAACCTACTTTAAAAAGTGGTTTCTTGTTGTGATCGTTATAATACTTATCATTGTTTGAAATATTCCTTCAAATATTTTTTGAGGTAATAAGAATACTGGTCAGAATCAAACTCATTGCCACATGCATGTAAAACCCATGGCTCTTTCTGATGGGGTATACCAACTGCATATCCTTTTTTTGTAAACTCAAAGCATTGAGAAATATCATATAAATGCCACCCGTCAAAAATCTCTTTTCGCCATGGAACATCGTACTGAGTCGCCAGCAATAAACCGTCTAATGCTTGAACTTTTTTGACAGTTTCATCAATTTCATCAAATAACAAATAGCTGTACGTACTGCGGTATTCAATGACTTTTCCGGCTTTTTTAGAAGCCTCCCACCAAATCCCGCTTTGCGGCACTTCTTCAGCTCCGATGACACCTATCATACCTAGGCCATCATTTTGCTGAAAGACATAAAGGAGATCATAAATAAAGTTCCTGTTGATGATAAATGTGTCCTGATGTAAATACACTTTATATTTTGAATCTGAGTCCTGCATGGCCTTATGGTATCCTGAGGCCATACTGTCTGCGTTGCGTATATTGATCAATTCTACTTTCATATGCGGCGGTACAGAAAGAGATTGGATATGACGCTGACAGAGATCATAAAGGGTGTCATCATTCACACATGTAATGAAGCTGATTGAGTGTTGATTTACATGCGGGTTCATCTTTTCTCGGCCTTTATGATATATTGATAGGCTCTGGCTTCCTCCTCGAAATCTGTGTGATAAATCCCCATGCATGCTCTGACGTGAGCCAGTTTCCTGATCATTTTTTCATAATAGTGAGTCGTGAAGGGAATAGGCTCAATTTGGCTGATCTTGTAGCCTGTTTCATGAAACATCTTTCTCATTTCCTGCAGAGTGAAAAAACGGAAGTGTGTTTTATCAAGCAGCCCAGCCTGTGTATACGTCCATTTGCCGGACAGCAGACTTTCAAAAATCGAGATATGGCTGATATTTGGGATGCTTGCCAAAATGCTTCCTGTCTCTTTTACATAAGGCTTGAGGTTACGTAAAACTGCCCACGGATCTTTTAAGTGTTCCAATACATCTCCGAATATGAGGTAATCAAAAGTGTTTTTTTGAAAAGGCAGCTTCAGTGTTTCGATGTCTTCTGTTATCACTTCGTCAATGTGGCGCGCGGCTTTTTCGGCAGCGGGCGGATAGGGTTCGATCCCGTAATAGGAGCAATTCGTTTTTTCCTTAACAGCTGCGCCAAACAAACCTTCAGCGCACCCGACTTCAAGAATGGCTTTTGCATGAGGTTCTATTAAATTAAAAAGTCTCCAATTAATCCCTTTGTAATATTCGTTATCTTTTAGATGATATTCTTTCATAGAATTAGCTTGTGGCTTTTTATTGATTTCCATGTTGTTCACCCCCTGAAGCATCCTGACATTGAAGTATATTTTCAAAGTACTGTTTGTTAGATAACATTCTTTCATCTTGAGGACGGTATTGTAAAGCACTCTCATTATGTTTATAGGCTAGCTGATGCTGGCCGAGTTTATCGTAGCAGACAGCTAATTGGAGGTGGGGAAGCCAGGTGGCGCAGGCTCGGTTTTGAAAAGCTAGACTTTCTCCGTCTTTGTTGTCTATTGCTTTTTCATACCAATAGACTGCGCTTTGAAAATCGTTTTTCTCTAAGAAAGAGTATCCCAGCCTGCAACAGGTTTCAGCTTTAGGTGGTCCGTAGATGAGCGTGTGAAGTACCCAGCTTAATTCTTTTTCCTTCAGTCCCAATGAATGATAGCAATCTCCCAATTTATAGCATGCTCTGATATTATCCTCGACCCATCCCTGCTTTGTTTGTAAAAAACGTAAATAATATTCGATTGCTTTTTCGATTTTACCGTGATCACAGAGCTCATTTGCATAGTAGAATAGATCCCTTGGTGAAAATTCTTTCCCGGATGAAACCATACTTTCATAAATACGTAAGTTTCGACCTGTTTCATGGCTAAGCGGCATGTGAGAAACGGCTGCTTCACTGTGGTGAAGATTGCCGTATACCTCCAAGTACTCGTGGACCGCGCCGATCCACTTAAAGCCCTTTTCCCGTTTGACAAGCCGATACCTTCTTAAGCTGGATGTGACATTATTTGCTTCGTCAAATGCAAGATGGTATTTCATTGAGACCGCGTCGATGTTCAGGTCAAGCGTCCTTTTTAAATCCACTAACAGCTCTTGATCCTTCTCTGTAAATACGTCATCGGCATCAAGCCATAAGATGTAGTCGGATGTCGCCTGCTGGAACGAAAAATTTCGGGCCGCCGCAAAATCGTCAATCCATTCAAAATCAAAAATTCGGTCTGTATAGCGGGCAACAATGTTTTTCGTTTGATCTGTTGAGCCGGTATCCACAATGTTGATCTCATCCACAATCTCTTTGACAGAATCTAAGCAGCGGCTAATAACAGCTTCTTCATCCTTCACGATCATACACAGACTTATCGAAATCACAACGCGGCCTCCGTTTCATTTTGTTTTTTCTTGATGGCATGGACAAACATGCAGTCAATATGAGCATGTGTTGACAAGTGATCCACAGGCAGGCCAAACTGTCGGGCGAGAAATTTGAGTTCCTGTAAAAACAGCTGGATCTTCGGTTCAGGTACGGCGGAATGGGGATTGATTGACTTTAGCTCATAAAGATGTTTTGGAAAAAGCGTGTTTACGTTTTGAGGTGTAATGAAGTGAGTGTGTAAAGGTGTTCCGCATAATAATGAGTAAAGCGTGTCTGCATAAGCTGTGTTCGGGATGCTGCAAATCAACGAGCCAGAAGGCTTGAGGTAAACGGAAAGGGCCTCAATTGTTTGCTGGGGATGCGCCGAGCTGTTCAAAAGGTCTCCTATCAAAACCGCATCAAAAAAAGCCTTCGGATAAGGAAGTTCGCATGCTTTCGTATCAGCCGAAATGACTTGTTCATAATAGGCGCTTGCTATACTCCGTAATATCGCATCCTCTTCAACGCCGTACAGTGTACAGGTTTGCCGATTCAGAAGCTCTGCGCCAGCAGCTCCCGCCCCGCAGCCGATATGGAGGATGGAACGGGAAGCGGAAGGCACGAGCTCCTTTAGGTCTGGCTGAGGATCGATAAAAGCCGTTACATCCCGCTTCCATTTATCTATGAATGTTTGGCGGTTGACCTGATATAACCGGCTGATGCTTAAATCCGAATTACCAGAAAATGTGGCATGCCCGTGATGATGCACAAACGAGTCAAGGGCGATTTTTAGCTGATATCCTGCTTGCAGGGCGCGTAGACATAAGTCATCGTCTTCAAATGAACCGCCTTCAAAACGTTCGTCAAAACCGCCGATTTTATCCAGGACTTCTTTTTTTGCTAGAAGGCAAAAACCGACCAGCCGTAAAGCGGCTTTTGATTCGCCTTGATGTTGTCTGCAGTAGCCCTGAGAAAAATGCTCGATTTCTTCTATGCTGGTGTAATCAACCGGAATTTGCTGGGCGCCGCTGACATAATTGCTAACAGGCCCGACCATGCCGGTTTTTTCATCTTGATAAAGCAGCTTGATCATTGGCTCCAGCCACTGATTTGTTACGATAGTGTCATTGTTTAAAAAAAGAATATTGTCCCCTAAAGCATTTTCAAGACCCTGATTGCAGCCTTTCGCGAAACCTTCGTTTGCTTCGTTGAAAATTGTTTTAATCGAAGACATCTTTTTAAGGTAGTCTCGTGTCCCGTCATGAGAGCCGTTATCTACAACAATGATCTCTATACTGTTATGATTCGTATGCTTCCATATGCTCTCCAGGCATTGTTTTGTTAAATCCAATTGATTATAAGTCAGCACAATAATACTCGTTTTCAACATACCTCAACTCCTCTTCGTAACAGTTGGATACTACATATATATTTTATTGTTCAGAGGGAATGATTCCATCCTGTAAAAAAGGGAATGGTGATCATTTAAAGACGGGCTGTTAGAATTGTTGATTGGTCCTGCTCACTAATAAAATTCATGGTTAATAAATGCTCTAATCTAACCAGACTAATGGTGTATTAAAAACATGATGATAAGCTAATAATTGAAATGAATAAATTGCTTACAACTAGTTAATTGGAGTTTGCTTGTTATTTAATTAAATTTTATCTGGATGTTAAAAAACAATGGAGTTATCGAGACTTGTAGTAATAATACTGAAGTTTAAAGCTTTTCTCTTTTTGGGTCTACTTTAATAGGCATGGTACTAAATATTTGTCATAACAAACAAGTTAAGGGTTCAGTAATGCACAATTAGCCTTGCATCGCATAATATAAGTTATAAAAAGCCACTTTAACTTGAAAGCAATGAATTGAGTTGGTTGAACTTGACGTGCTCCATTATTGAAAAACTAAAAAGAATTCAAAACAATGAAAAACAATTAAAAGTTGGTGAATGTTTTTATGTAACACCAATTTTTTTAATTACCCAGGAGGGTGAACATTTCTTTGCATCTGGGATATCCAAGGGTATTTCATTTCAAACATGTTATTTTACAGTTGTTTCAGTGAATGAACTACAAAATTGTGCCGTACTGGAACTACTAGTTCCTTGTTGTTTAGAATCTATATGTGCTAATAAAGTTTTATATCGTTCAGAGTCGCGTATTCTGATTGATATTTCGTTTATTTGTGGGATTGGTGAACTTAATATTCCAGTGTATGATTATTTGGTTATAAAAACAACTATAAAAGATACCTTTAATATATGTTTTTCAACACCTGAAAATAAGTCCAGTATTTTATGGAACAATGTATCTAACATTGATAACACTGCTACAGTCACTCTCCATCACAAAGATGATAAGAATTCAACTATTAAGATTTTTCTTCAGACTAAAAAGAATATAAGTTCATTAAGCGTAAGAAAAGGTGAATGTATTGCCATTACGGTTAAAGATCTCGAGTGTCTTAAAGTAGATTCATCAAATCAAATATTACATGCTCTATTAGAAGTTCAATTGAACCACATTAAAAAGACTATCAGATATTTTTAAATGTGGTTGATTATCCAATCCAAATCGTTTTTTATAACATAAATTATAAAGATTAATTGATTTAGGAGGATTATTATGGCGATGCTAGGCGGTTGTAGTAACGAGCAAACAGGATTTGTCAACGATGCAGTGTGCTTCACGATTGATTTGGGGGATACTGGAGCTGTAGCTACACCAGTTTGGGAAGATGGAACTTCTTTTGTTATAAATGGAACAATAATGGTAGAAAACAATGGAATTGTTGGTGTAGGTCCCACAGCTTCACTTACAGTTAACGGAACTGCAGTAACAGGGTTTACAGTAGCTCCGGGTGAAAGTAGATCAATTACTTTAAATGATATTAACTCAATTGGTATTGTAGGAACAGGAGGTACTGGGACTGCAAATGTAACTGTTTCCTTTTCACTTAATTATCAATATTAATGAGTTTGCATCTTTTAATTCACAAACTTTTACTGAAAGTAGTGACATAAATGTGCGCTCAGCTTAACGCATGTGGCGGTATTAGGGGGCCAACAGGTGCAACAGGAGTAACAGGAGTAACAGGAGTAACAGGATCAACCGGAGCCACAGGTGCAACTGGAGCCACGGGAGTAACAGGATCAACCGGAGCCACAGGTGCAACTGGAGCCACGGGAGTAACAGGATCAACCGGATCAACCGGAGCCACGGGAGTAACAGGATCAACCGGAGCCACAGGTGCAACTGGAGCCACGGGAGTAACAGGATCAACCGGATCAACCGGATCAACCGGAGCCACGGGAGTAACAGGATCAACCGGAGCCACAGGATCAACTGGAGCCACGGGAGTAACAGGATCAACTGGAGCCACGGGAGTAACAGGATCAACTGGAGCAACGGGAGTAACAGGATCAACCGGATCAACCGGAGCCACGGGAGTAACAGGATCAACTGGAGCCACAGGTGCAACTGGAGAAACAGGATCTCCTGCGCCTATTTTCTTCGACCAATCAGCAATACCATTGCAGGTTTACCCGCCTATAAATACAGAAGTGACAGTATTAACGTTTACTGTACCAGTAACCAATGGACAGAGGATTAAAGTTGATATTTCTGCAGACATCCTTGCGAATACAACAGCTAATTATAATATAGCAGGATCAACACGGTTACGGAGAAATGGAACATTATTAACCGAAGTCCCATTTATTAGATCAGGAACAGGTGCAGGTAATCAAAGCTTTGTAGTATCAACAACTTATGTGGATACAATAACAAGCACTGGAAATAACACTTATACGGTGAATATAATTATAACTACAGCTGGAAATATAACGAGTGTGGCAGTTGATACACGCGCAGGAAATGCAACAAGACAGATTTAATATAGACATACTGATAAGTTCTTTCATGAACTAATAGTGAAGATATCAAACCACATTAATATCTCCTGTACTTTTCTATTATTTAAATGAAAAACACTGTTGCAGAATGTAATTTAGAAGTCTATGACAAGATAACTTGGTTAAAGTAAATTGACTGCATGTGTAAACACTAGCATTACGTTATGTGTAGCTATACGAACTTAACACCAAAAACAGGTTGTTAGCCCCAAGTATTTGAAGGTGAAAATACAGATAATTTATTGGAGTTTAACATTAAAAAATCCAGAAGGTTCAGCATTCGTCGTTTTGAGGGCTGAGTGTGTATTAACAGCTAAACGCGAAACTGATTCTGGATTTTTCTTGATAAGCAAATTACTTAGCCATTAAACCATAACCATTTAATTAATATTCATTCGGATTTACGAAAAAGTAATTAGGCATTCACCTCCTTCGTGCTCCCGCAATACATTATCATAAATGCCTCGGAGGTGGATTTTTTGACTGAGTTATATGCCAAAAGTGATCTTGAAAAAATTAAAGAAACGCTACCTGGTTGGCAAAGGGATTCGTTTAACTATTTGAGTGAAAAAATAGGTGATAAAGAAAATAAATTTCCTTGTATACCGGGAAGGCAAGCATTTTTAAGCGACCAGTTGCGGATTGCTTTTGTCGGTGATCCAAGGAATCCTGAAACTGCGAAGGAATTAGCGCCGTTGCTTACTCGGTATGGAACTATTTCACGAGAGACAGGAAAGTATGCATCATTAACTGTAATATTTCATACACTAGAAGAATTACTGACTGATTACAAAATTGAGGATTACGAATCGTTGTTTTGGCAGTTGCTCAATTCATTGAGTATGGAAGATCCAGCTGATTGGCCAGATGATATACCAGAAAATCCAGAGCACTTTCAATGGGAATACTGTTTTAATGGAGAACCATATTTTGTTCTGTGTGCTACACCGGCTCACAGCAAAAGAAAAAGCAGAAGTTTTCCTTATTTTATGTTGACGTTTCAGCCTAGGTGGGTTTTTGAGGAGCTAAATGATACTACTGCATTTGGACGAAATATGAGTAAGCAAATTCGAAAAAGGCTTGAGGCATATGATGAAGTACCAATCCATCCGCATTTAGGATGGTATGGAAAAAAAGACAATCTGGAGTGGAAACAGTACTTCTTGCGGGATGATGAAAATCAAGTGTCACAATGCCCTTTTATGAAAATGAAGAACATATTCAAAAAGAAAAGGTCTGATTAAATTGATTAAAACCTTATGTGGAAGGAAGGATGGATTGAACGGGTTATAATCTTCACATAGGGTTTTAATCGATGATAAATCTGTGTGCTCTGACTACATACGTATTATCTCTAATTATTCGATTCTACATATTCACAAAAATTATTTAATGTTTTTTTCTTGAAATTAGAAATTAGCGTTTACGATCTCCGTTTTTGGTCTTCACTTTAGATAGATATGGCATCAATGGCATGTGCGTATAGCTACCCAATAGATACGAGAACAGGTTTGTTTTCGCGTTTCGCTTTTTCAAATGTTTCTTCTCCCCAAGGGAACCAGTTTACAGGGTTTTGAGCATGTTGAAGTAAGTAAGGAGACTTCTCAGCATTAGTCTATTGAGTTTATTGTGACAAGGTGGGTTCCTATTTATTTGAGTTTTGTTTGCCCATAACGAAACTCCAGACTAGGAGCCACATTTATAATGTACGATGAATAAGCGTTTTCATATCATTAAGACTGTGTAAGCTGAATGGGGAGGATCACTCCTTATATTTTTGCATTAACATAAAGTAAGCTATAATAAGTAAAGGAATTCCTGTTGAGAATCCCTTTACTAGACCTTTAAGACATTGTTTCATCTTTAGCAACTGGATGAGTTCTGATGAATAATCATACGATATTTACAATCGTTCTCCCTCTTACTTGTCCTTCCAATATTTCAGGAAGAACGTTAGGAAGTTGATCTAAAGTAATTTCTTGTGATATAAATTCCTTTAAATTAGATGGTTTAAAATCTGTTGCTACACGATCCCATGTTTTTAACCGTGTTTCCATTGGACAATATACAGAATCAATTCCAAGTAAATTAACACCTCTTAAGATGAATGGAAAAACAGTAGTTGGCAGTTTTGTTCCAGCTGTTAATCCACTAACAGCAACGGAACCTCCATATTGAATTTGGCTTAAGATAGAGGCAAGAGGTTCCCCGCCTACAGGATCAACAGCTGCCGCCCATTTTTGTGATCCTAAGGCTTTAACCTTCCCTCCATAGGTCATATCCCGTGAAATAATTGTACTAGCTCCAAGTTTTCGTAAGTAATCATATTCTGATTCTTTACCTGTACTAGCTTCTACTTGATAACCGAGAGAGTTAAGGAATGAAACAGCAAAACTACCAACGCCACCTGTTGCTCCTGTTACCAGAACTTTTCCTTTTTCGGGAGATAGGTTATTTTCTTCTAGACGTTGAATAGATAGTGCCGCTGTGAAGCCAGCTGTTCCTACTATCATTGCTTCTTTGAGGGTCAAATTATCAGGTAAAGGTACAATCCAGTCTCCAGGGAGACTTGCATATTCGCTAAAACCGCCAAAATGAGAAACACCTATATCATAACTTGTGGCAATCACCTTATCCCCCTCTTTAAAGCGAGGATCATTAGAAGAAATGACTACACCTGCTAAATCTATACCCGGTATAAATGGGTATTTTCTTACGATTTTCCCATTGGGGTTCCCTGCAAGTCCATCTTTGTAGTTAATTCCAGAGTAGTGTACTTGGATGTGGACATCACTTTCTGGTAAAAACGCTGGAGAAACATTCTTTACTTTAATTGAAAATTCATCATCAACTTTGTTTACAACTAGAGCCTTGAATTCGTCTTTCATTTTATAAATCCTCCTATATGCTATCTTGATGTGAAACCACTTTTAGTATACTAAATTATTCTGACCGGTCAAACTATTTTGTCTGGTCGGAATAATTTTGTGTGGATTTCATGAACTGTTGTATACTAATTGAAGGTTTAGCTTTCTGGAGGTTTATTATGAAGAAAAAAGCAGAAGAAAGAAAGAATCAGATATTAAGGGCAGCTTTCCAAGCTGTGTCAACACAAGGTTATAATTCAGTTACACTACAAAGTATTGCAGATCACGCAGGAGTTAGTAAGGGCGTCGTGCATTATTACTTTGATAATAAGGAAGATACCCTTTCTCAACTACTTGAGTGGCTTACAAATAAAATTTATAAACATGAATTGGAAGCAGTGGATTCGGAATCTACGCCACTAGATAAGTTGAAAGCTTATGTAAATTCAATATTTGTCTCTCCCGAGGAAAATGAAAAGTTTTATAAGGTTTATTTAGATTTCTTGTCTCAGGCAACCCGAAATGAAACGTACAGGAAAATTAACCATAGCTTTTATCAACAGTGCTGGGGCACCACATCTAACATTATTATTTTCGGACAGGAAACAGGCGTATTTGACCAAAGTATAGATGTTGAAAAAGCTTCAAAAACAATGCGATCTATTGTAGATGGATTGCTCATTCAATGGCTAATGAGTGAAGATATAAATTCACATGAATATTATAAAGAGATTTGTTATCAGAGCTTTTTGAAGCATTTAAAGCTCACTTAATTCTATTGGTTTATCTCCATTCTTTACGTAACAGAAAAAGACATAACGAATCTAAAAACAGAAAATGTCCCTTAATTAAGAAGTTAAATATAACAACCGTTTATGAAGTAAGAAGGGGACTATAGTGTTATCTTTACAACAATATAATGAATGACTTCAGTGCTTCAAATAAAGTTTTTTGTAATTATGATAAGCATCCACTTTATTGAGGGATTCAAACTAATAAAGAAGATACCAAACTATATTGATATCCCTTTTGTTTTGGGAGTTTTATTAAATCTCCTTTATGAGTTCATGAATTGGCATCATTGACACGTGCAATGTCATAAAAATATTCAGTGGTTTACATTTATTGAGGTACTTGAAGAATGGGGATACCAAATGAACAGGTTGGTATCTTTATCGTTTTATATAACCATTTTTTACCATATTTCATATAAATCGTATAGAAATGATGGCAAATAAATATAAGGAGTGTAGTGAAAATAAGCTTTCATAACTAATGATATGAATTTACTATGTTGAGGGCCTAGGCGATGTCGAAAAACCGATCGTTTTAACTATCGGTTTTTTAAATGCTTTTTTCACACTCATTGAAAATAATTTCATTAGGACAAACCGCCTTTACATAGCATTACCCAAGGGGTGATGCATTTTATGAAAGTGATAATCATCGAGGGACCGCAAGCTGACAAATGCATTAACGATTGCTATCATTATTTAATAAAACTTTATAGGAAGGAGATTCAGGGTGATAGCAATATATGTAAGGGTATCGACCGAGGAACAAGCGATCAAGGGATCGAGCATCGACAGCCAAATCGAGGCCTGTATAAAGAAAGCAGGGACTAAAGATGTGCTGAAGTATGCAGATGAAGGATTTTCAGGAGAGCTTTTAGAACGTCCGGCTTTGAATCGCTTGAGGGAGGATGCAAGCAAGGGACTTATAAGTCAAGTCATTTGTTACGATCCTGACCGTCTTTCTCGGAAATTAATGAATCAGCTAATCATTGATGACGAATTGCGAAAGCGAAATATACCCTTGATTTTTGTAAATGGTGAATACGCCAATTCTCCAGAAGGTCAATTGTTTTTCGCAATGCGCGGGGCAATCTCAGAATTTGAAAAAGCCAAAATCAAAGAACGGACATCAAGCGGCCGACTTCAAAAAATGAAAAAAGGCATGATCATTAAAGATTCTAAACTATATGGCTATAAATTTGTTAAAGAGAAAAGAACTCTTGAGATATTAGAAGAGGAAGCAAAAATCATTCGGATGATTTTTAACTATTTCACCGATCATAAAAGCCCTTTTTTCGGCAGAGTAAATGGTATTGCTCTACATTTAACTCAGATGGGGGTTAAAACAAAAAAAGGCGCCAAAGTATGGCACAGGCAGGTTGTTCGGCAAATATTAATGAACTCTTCCTATAAGGGTGAACATAGACAGTATAAATATGATACAGAGGGTTCCTATGTTTCAAAGCAGGCAGGGAACAAATCTATAATTAAAATAAGGCCTGAAGAGGAGCAAATCACTGTGACAATTCCAGCAATTGTTCCAGCTGAACAATGGGATTATGCTCAAGAACTCTTAGGTCAAAGTAAAAGAAAACACTTGAGTATCAGCCCTCACAATTACTTGTTATCGGGTTTGGTTAGATGCGGAAAATGCGGAAATACCATGACAGGGAAGAAAAGAAAATCACATGGTAAAGACTACTATGTATATACTTGCCGGAAAAATTATTCTGGCGCAAAGGACCGCGGCTGCGGAAAAGAAATGTCTGAGAATAAATTGAACCGGCATGTATGGGGTGAAATTTTTAAATTCATCACAAATCCTCAAAAGTATGTTTCTTTTAAAGAGGCTGAACAATCAAATCACCTGTCTGATGAATTAGAACTTATTGAAAAAGAGATAGAGAAAACAAAAAAAGGCCGCAAGCGTCTTTTAACGCTAATCAGCCTAAGCGATGACGATGATTTAGACATAGATGAAATCAAAGCACAAATTATTGAACTGCAAAAAAAGCAAAATCAGCTTACTGAAAAGTGTAACGAAATCCAGTCAAAAATGAAAGTCCTAGATGATACGAGCTCAAGTGAAAATGCTCTAAAAAGAGCCATCGACTATTTTCAATCAATCGGTGCAGATAACTTAACTCTTGAAGATAAAAAAACAATTGTTAACTTTATCGTGAAAGAAGTTACCATTGTGGATTCTGACACCATATATATTGAAACGTATTAAAGAGGGGTGTATGCACCCCCCTTTTGTAATTACAATCTCATTTTCAATACACCTCGCAGCATACGTCGCCAGCTTTGTCCCTTTACCAGCGGAATAGCTTTCAATTCCTTTTATCAGCCCGATCGTTCCGATGGAGATTAAGTCCTCTGCATCCTCACCTGTATTTTCAAATTTTTTCACAATATGGGCGACCAAGCGAAGATTATGCTCAATCAGCATGTTTCTGGCATGTTCATCCCCTTTAGCCATGAGCTCTAAGTATTTTTTTTCCTCGCTGCTTGAGAGCGGTTGTGGAAAGGCATTGTTTTTCACGTAAGATACTAAAAAGACAAGCTCTTTAACAACAAAGCCGAGCGCTGCGAAAACACCTGTCACCATCGTCACCTCCACAAAAGTATGTAGGCAAAAGCCTATATGTAAATGTATGTGGGCGGGAGGCTGTCTGTGTCTGTACCGGGAAATTTCTCGCATGGGAGCCTGGGCTTTTGTAAACAGCATATTAACTTCAAATGTTAACAATAATTTTTATCATGCGCCCATACATTGAAATGAACAAATGTATGGGGGGATGGGAATGAAAAAATGGATGGCAGGCCTGTTTATTGCTGCAGCAGTTTTTCTTTGTGTAATGGTTCCGCAGCAGATCCAAGGCGCTTCTTTGTATGACAAAGTGTTATATTTTCCGCTGTCTCGTTATCCGGAAACAGGCGATCATATTAGAGATGCGATTGCAGAGGGACATTCTGAGATTTGCACCATAGATAGAGATGGAGCAGACAAAAGGCGGGAGGAATCATTAAAGGGTATTCCGACGAAGCCGGGCTATGATCGGGATGAGTGGCCGATGGCGGTCTGCGAGGAAGGCGGCGCAGGAGCTGATGTCCGATATGTGACGCCTTCTGATAATCGCGGGGCTGGCTCATGGGTAGGGAATCAAATGAGCAGCTATCCTGACGGCACCAGAGTGCTGTTTATTGTGCAGTAGTAAAGAAGAGGCTCTTTCTTGAGCCTCTGTTGTTACAACCCTTCGCCGTGCTGAATGTTCGGGGGATAGGTTTCTGCTTTTCGCCAATATTGGCGTGTGCCTTCGTCCCGTACAACAATGCCCAGCTGTGCCAGTTCGAGACGGAATTCTTCAATATCGTCTTTTTGTTCGTCCTCCAGCGCTTTGTGACGAGCTTTTAATAAGGCATGGGCGCCTTGCGATAGGTCAGGTGCATTAGGAATCCATCGACGAAATTGATCTGTAAACGGATCACCATCTGCTGCCCATTCGTAATGATGCTGTCTAAAGGCCTTCTCAACGTTTACTGGTTTTTCATCAATTTCTTCCCGTACCAATTCATATCCGGCTGTTCCTAGGAGGACAAGCTGTTTGTGATCCATAAATACAAGAGCGATGTCACCGGAATGAATTGATTGCACTTTTTTTCCTTTCATGAATTCCACTGTGTGATCTGTAATCTTGACAGACAGCAGCATTGCAATAACAGAATGAGCGAACCAAATCCCTGCAGTCATACCGAGAAGAGCAGTGATAAATGCAGCTGTTGATCCCTGAAAAGAGGTGATGAGCCGAAGCGGTCCTTCAAAAGGAATCCACGGGAGGGATAATGCCCATTTCGCAATCTGCGGGATAAAATACCCGATGGTAAAACCGATGATTGCAAGTGCAGCGTATAAAAAGAATACAGCGGTTTTCGTAACACCAATAAGAGTATGAGATTGATTCTGCAACATGACACCTTCTTTTACTGAAAATTCTCTTCCCATATTTTAACTCAACGAGATGGTAAATCAAGGATAAAGTAAAAATTATGGATTTAAAGAGGGTTCTGAAATGGAACTGGCAGGTACAGCAGGTCATGAAAAACATATTAAAATGGGCAGAAGATGTAGTTTCATTTGTTTTCCTGCGTATCAAATACAAAGGGAACATAAAAAGTAAAGGCTTTTGACAATCAGGAAGAACAGGCATGAAAATCGGATTAATCGGCTTAGGGAAAATAAACATAGGAAAGCAATTCATAGAGATGATGCAGTTTTGCGTGATGTATGACCTTTATTAAGAAAAGGCGATATGATTATCGTTAAAAAGAATCGATCTACCGCTACAATTAAATGAAAGAAGCGGTATCCATTATCTCGATGCCGGTACGGCGGGCGGAATGAAGGCGCATGGCATGGAGCCTGTTTTATGGTGGGGGTGATCATAAAGCATGGGAGATTGTAGAACCGCTTTTTCGGGACACCGCCGTCGGAAGCGGGAAGCGGACATTTTTGAAAAATGATCCATAGGTGAAGGGAAACGGACGGCGAAAACCACGCTTGATCTGCAGAGCGCAACTCCTGTGGTCGCATGTCGCTGCCCTTCGAAATGAATTTGGAGGCCATGCGACGGAAAAAAAGTAAGGGGGCGAACAAGCCTCCTTATTTTTTTGGCACCTTCAGAAGATGAGGGAACTTTTTATATATGACCAGCATGATGATCAGAATATACGCACCGTAAATGCTGATAGACAATAATTTATTGCTGCTGAAGTTGGCACCTGCAATGGTGACAACAACAATGTTGGGGATTTTTCCTATGAAAGATGCAAAGAAAAAAACATGCCAGCGAACCTGACTCAGTCCGCAGATCACGTTCATTATAAGGGAAGGTATGACCGGTATCAGTCTTCCTAATAAAACAGCGGTAAAAGCATTTTTGTTGAAGGAATCCTCGTAGCTTTGTATGGCAGGATATGCCTGAACTTTTTTTCTGGCCCAATCCCTAAAACTGTACCTTGCGAGAAAAAACAGCAATATTGTACCAAGCATTGAGCCGGTCAGTGTAATCCAAATTCCATTTGCCGTCCCGAACACAGCGCCATTTAAAGCAGCAACTAAAGCAAACGGCACTATTGGGAAAAAAACATCGACAGCAATCAGCAGCATACTAAATAAAACGGAAAATATCCCCCCTGCTTTGATTGCATCAAGCCAAGCTTCTTTTTGAAAAAAACCGACTGCAATGATAGCGATAATCACAAGTATACCTATTCCCTTTTTTAACATAGTCTATGTCACTCCCAACTTAGATGATGTCAGGAGCCAAAATCTCCGTCATCTAAATTAGTATAACTGGTGTCATTTCAGCCGTTCAACTGAAAACCAGGTTAAGAACACAATTCTTTTTAGTTCATAAAAAAGGCTGTCCGTCTATCTCTCTGTTTTCTTAACATAGGGGAGATAGAAAGGGTAACCATAACCTTAAGGGATAAGCTGTATCTTAGCCTATTTATTTCCTTTGGTTTGTGTGTTTTTCAGATTAGAGAGAAGGGAATTTAAAAATAAAAAGTCATCTGCTGCGCCGCAATGAAAGCAGAATGATATTCACTGAGGGGGACACGTTAACTATAGGAAAAAACAGTGTTAGCAAAAAAACTCTTCGTTGAACGAAGGGAAACAGAGGTATAACATTAAGGTGAGGCTTTTGGGGGTGTAAAGATGAAACATTTTATCATCCTTTTCCTTCTGTTGTTCGTTACAGCAGGGTGCGAGGGAATGGGATACGAAGACGTTGTAGCATTTGGTGACAGCAATACGCGTGGCTCTAATTGGGATTATCGCGATTATCCAAAAGCACAGCAGTGGGTCAATATACTTAAAACAGCTGAACGCGGTAACCTTGATATACTCAATGCGGGAATCGGAGGACAGACGACAGAGGATGCCCGTCTTCGGTTTCAGACAGATGTGCTGGATCAAAAACCGAAGTATTTGTTTATTATGTTCGGCACAAATGACGCCGCCATACTGACTGAGGGAAAACCGAGAGTGTCGAAGCAGCGTTTTAGAGAAAATCTGGTTTATTTTATTGAAGAAAGCAGAAAACACGGGATCAAGCCAATCTTAATGACGTGTATTCCGATTATAGAAGGTAATGGGAAGCATCATCTGTTTTACTATTCCAGATATAAAGCAGCTGCTTTTGAACCAAAAGGCGGAGCAAGGAAATGGCACGACTCATACAACGATATTACAAGAGATGTGTCGAAGCGCCTGAATGTCCCTCTTGTAGATAACTGGAAGCATTTTATAGAAGCAGACGGCGGAAAAGCAACTGATGAAGCGCTTATCCAATCCGGTCTTATAGATCCTTCAGGCAATCATATGACACCTAAAGGGGCAAGGATCGTATATGAAGGAATACAAGATGGGCAGATTCTGCAGCGTTGAGCTGGACAACCGCCTAGTCCGATTTATTTCTCCTACATAGGCTGTTATAAAACCTTATTAAGGAGGCGCTTCACATGTATGGCGCAGGCAGAGCATATGGATACGCTTTTATTGTTGTTTTAGTTGTTGTTCTCCTGGTTGTGGGCGGCATATACTGGTTAGCATAATAACCGGCCCTTTAAAACACCTCTTTTTAGGGGTGTTTTTTGCTGAAAATAGTAGTAAAGCGCGCAGCCGAAGTGATATAATATCAGTCATCTGAGTAAAAAAAGGAAATACGCCCGGAAAAAATAGACAAATTCCTATTAAGAAGATACGGAAATAATATGTCCGAGCGATCTTCTTTTTATTTCGTTTTCAATTAACTCGATAAAGTCACGGTTTAAATTCATCTCGGTGGCTTTGAAATAAGATTCTATTAGTAATTCATCAGACAGTTTTCTCATGCTAGGAACCCAATTAATGGGAGAGGCACCTCCTTAAAAGTTGGAATCATTCATGATCTTAACGCATACAATGATAAGTTGCGTTTATCTGAGGTTGAAGTTATCTTTAATCTACCATGAAATGAATATAAGAACAATCGTTCTGTTATCCACACCAAAAAGTGGATAACTTGTGAGTATCGTGTTTATAATTTGTCTAAAGAGTGATGTAATAAGAGTGGATAGTGTGTGTAAATTTATCCACACCTGGTGAAGAAACCCAATTTTTGTCGAAATTTTTTTGCTCAGTTTTTCTTTAGGCGCAAGTTCGATTTTTTTCGACAATCATATTAAGGAGAAAGAAAAGGGAAGGGTGCGGGTTTTGTTAAAAAAGTTTTTTTTACCTGACGAGTTTGTAAAAAATATTTTTCATATTACACCTGAAAAATTAAAGGAACGAAATGTAAAAGGGATTATTACTGATCTGGATAATACGCTTGTTGAATGGGACAGGCCGAACGCAACGCCGCGCTTGATCGAGTGGTTTGAAGAAATGAAGGAACACGGCATTAAAGTGACAATCGTCTCTAATAATAATGAAAGAAGAGTGAAACTTTTCTCTGAACCGCTTGGAATCCCATTCATTTATAAAGCAAGAAAACCGATGGGTAAAGCCTTTAATAGAGCGGTGCGCAATATGGAGCTGAAAAAAGAGGACTGCGTGGTCATCGGAGACCAGCTGCTGACCGATGTACTCGGGGGAAACCGAAACGGCTACCATACGATTTTGGTCGTGCCTGTCGCTTCTTCTGACGGATTCATTACGCGCTTTAATCGCCAGGTTGAACGCAGAATACTGAGTGCTCTCAAACGAAAAGGGCACATTCAGTGGGAGGAGTAAGAAATGGAAAAGGTTGTTTGTATCGGATGCGGAGTTGCAATCCAAACCGAGGACAAAACAGGTCTGGGGTACGCGCCGCCTGCATCGCTTACGAAAGAAAATGTGATTTGCCAGCGTTGTTTCAGACTGAAAAACTACAATGAAATACAAGATGTTTCCTTAACGGATGATGATTTTTTGAACATCCTTCACGG
The DNA here is from genome assembly GCF_002201875.1 of Bacillus sp. MD-5. Classification (NCBI taxonomy): domain Bacteria; kingdom Bacillati; phylum Bacillota; class Bacilli; order Caryophanales; family Bacillaceae; genus Bacillus; species Bacillus sp. MD-5. Next base: position 2,373,923 of record NZ_CP021911.1, on the reverse strand, counting down.
TATTGGGGAAACGGACTCTCTTGTCGTAAAAATAGTTGATATTTTTGATTTTAACGGCAGCTGGATTAATGGGCTGCAGCGCTTGGTGGGGGGGAACCCTATCTTATTAGTTGGCAATAAAGCGGATATTTTGCCTAAGTCACTGAAAAGAGAGCGTCTGATCCAGTGGATGAAACGTGAAGCGAAAGAGCTTGGCTTAAAACCTGTTGACGTATTTTTGGTCAGTGCAGGACGCGGCCAGGGAATCAAAGAAGTCATTGATGCGATTGAGCATTACCGCAACGGCAAAGATGTCTATGTTGTCGGATGTACAAATGTAGGGAAGTCCACCTTTATTAACCGGATTATTAAAGAAGTGTCAGGTGAAGAAGATATTATTACAACATCCCAATTTCCTGGCACAACCCTTGATGCGATTGAAATTCCGCTGGATGACGGCTCAGCGCTTTATGATACTCCGGGAATTATCAACAACCATCAAATGGCGCATTATGTCAATAAGAAGGATCTGAAAATACTATCCCCTAAAAAAGAGCTGAAGCCTCGCACTTTCCAGCTTAATGATCAGCAAACACTGTATTTTGGCGGACTTGCAAGGTTCGATTATGTGTCTGGGGAAAGATCTCCTTTTATTTGTTATATGCCAAATGAGCTGATGATTCATAGAACAAAACTTGAAAATGCAGACGCGCTTTACGAAAAGCATGCAGGGGAATTGCTCACGCCTCCGGGTAAAGATGAAATGGATGAGTTTCCGGAATTGGTCGCCCATACGTTTACGATAAAAGACAAAAAGACAGATATCGTTTTCTCTGGGTTAGGCTGGGTTACTGTCCATGACGCCGATAAAAAGGTAACTGCATACGCTCCAAAAGGCGTTCATGTATTTGTTCGGCGCTCATTAATTTAAGAAAAGGGGAGAGGAGTATGAAAAAGCTGTACGGGGTTATCGGAAATCCGATTGGCCATTCCATGTCACCTGATATTCATAACGCATCATTGAAAGATCTTGGGCTTGACGGGCATTATCATGCCTTCAAGGTGGAAGAGAATGATCTGGAGGATGCGGTAAAGGGAATAAAAGCTCTAGGCGTACAAGGAATCAATGTGACTGTCCCGCACAAGGTTTCTATTATGGATTATTTGGATCATATTGATGAGAGTGCAAAAGTGCTTGGTGCCGTAAACACGGTCAGAAGAGAGGGAGACAAGCTTGTCGGATACAATACCGACGGGGAAGGCTTTGTAAAGTCATTAATGAAGGTATTAGACAAGCCCATCTCTGAACTGTCATTTTTAATGATCGGCGCGGGCGGAGCGGCGAGAGCCATCTTTACAACAATTGTCCGTAATAGCCCAAAAAAATTTGACATTTGCAACCGGACGCTGGAAAAAGCAAAGCGGCTTACAGAATCCACTCCCTCGTTTCACAATAAAGAAGTATTAAGCTTAAAAGAAGCAGAAGAACGTCTTGAGCAGTATGATGTGATCATCCATACAACATCAGTGGGCATGTATCCGAACGTGGATGAAGTGCCGCTTTCATTACAGCGTGCCGCAAGCAGTGCTGTCGTATGTGATATCGTGTATAATCCAATTCAGACGGCTCTTTTAAAAGAAGCAAGCCAGAAAGGCTTAAAAACACTTGATGGTGTGGGCATGTTTGTTGAACAGGCGGCATTATCCTTCCAATTATGGACTGGACAAGAGCCTGATATTGAAAAAATGAGAACAATTGTAATAGGAAAATTAGGAGGAACAGAATGTTAACAGGTAAACAAAAACGTTTTTTGCGTTCAAAAGCGCATCATTTAACGCCGATTTTTCAAGTAGGTAAAGGCGGAGTAAACGACAACATGATTAAACAAATTGCTGAGGCACTTGAAGCGAGAGAGCTGATTAAAGTCAGTGTTCTCCAGAATTGCGAAGAGGATAAAAATGATGTGGCGGACGCTCTTGTAAAAGGAAGCCGTTCTCAATTGGTGCAGACAATCGGCAATACAATTGTGTTATATAAGGAATCAAAGGAAAATAAACAAATCGAGCTTCCTTAAAGGTGGTTGAAATGAAGAAAATCGGAATTTTCGGAGGCACGTTTGATCCTCCGCATAATGGTCACCTCTTAATGGCGAATGAGGTGCTGTACCAGGCGGGGCTTGATGAAATTTGGTTTATGCCCAATCAAATTCCGCCGCATAAACAGGACGAAGACTATACCGACAGCTTGCATCGCGTGGAAATGCTGAAGCTTGCGATTCAATCCAATCCGTCCTTTAAGCTGGAGCTTGTTGAAATGGAAAGAGAAGGGCCATCATATACCTTTGATACCGTTTCTTTATTGAAGCAGCGTTATCCAAATGATCAGCTGTTCTTTATAATCGGTGCTGATATGATTGAATATTTGCCGAAATGGTATAAGCTGGACGAGCTGCTGAACCTCATTCAATTTATTGGAGTAAAGCGCCCCGGTTTTCATGTTGAAACCCCTTATCCGCTTCTCTTTGCAGACGTTCCGGAATTTGAGGTATCATCAACTATGATAAGGGAACGGTTTAAAAGCAAGAAGCCCACTGACTACTTAATCCCTGATAAAGTGAAGAAGTATGTAGAGGAGAATGGTTTATATGAATCGTGAGGAGGCACTTGCATGCGTGAAGCAGCAATTGACCGAACATCGATATATCCACACGATTGGCGTGATGAACACGGCGATCGAACTTGCGGAGCGTTTTGGAGCCGATTCTAAAAAAGCGGAAACAGCGGCGATCTTTCATGATTATGCCAAATTCCGCCCAAAAGAAGAAATGAAACAAATTATTGCGCGAGAAAAAATGCCTGCGCATTTATTGGATCATAATCCGGAGCTCTGGCACGCTCCGGTCGGCGCGTATTTGGTCCAAAGAGAAGCGGGTGTCCAAGATGAAGACATTCTTGACGCCATCAGGTATCATACCTCAGGGCGCCCTGGCATGACACTTTTAGAAAAAGTCATTTACGTTGCTGATTACATTGAGCCTAATCGGGCATTTCCCGGTGTCGATGAGGTGCGTAAGCTTGCTGAGACTGATTTGAATCAAGCGCTGATTCAGTCCATTAAAAATACAATGGTTTTTCTTATGAAAAAAAATCAACCGGTTTTTCCAGACACATTTTTAACATATAACTGGCTTGTGTCTGGCAACTGAACAGGAGGAATTTGTGAATGAACCAAAAGGCCATTTTAAAGCTCGCAGCTGCGGCATGCGATGATAAACGGGCAGAGGATATTTTAGCACTGGATATGGAAGGCATTTCTCTAGTTGCTGATTATTTTTTGATCTGCCACGGAAATTCAGATAAACAGGTGCAGGCGATTGCCCGTGAAATCAAGGATCAGGCTGATGAAAACGGCATTCAAGTCAAAAAGATGGAAGGCTTTGATGAAGCAAGATGGGTGCTCGTTGACCTTGGCGATGTGATTGTTCATGTCTTCCACAAGGACGAAAGAAGCTACTATAACCTTGAAAAGCTGTGGGGAGACGCTCCGCTCGCAGATCTTGACCTTGGAATGAACCAATGATTTATCAAGGCTTTGCAAGCGTGTATGACGAGTTGATGTCACACGCGCCTTATGATCAATGGACAAAATGGATTGATGCATCTCTCCCGGAAAAAGGCCGTGTTCTTGATCTTGCATGCGGCACGGGAGAAATCTCCATCCGGCTTGCCGAAAAAGGTTTCGAGGTTACAGGCATCGATCTCAGCGAGGAGATGCTTTCCTTCGCCCAGCAAAAGGTATCTAGTAGCCAGCCTATTCTATTTCTTCAGCAGGATATGAGAGAGATTTCCGGCTTTGACGGTCAGTTTGATGCTGTTGCGATATGCTGTGACTCATTAAATTATTTAAAAACAAAAAATGATGTAATCCAAACCTTTAAAAGTGTGTTTCGGGTGTTAAAGCCTGGAGGCATTTTGCTGTTTGATGTACATTCATCTTATAAAATTGCAGAAGTTTTTCCGGATAGCACATTTGCTGACCAGGACGAAGATATCAGCTATATTTGGCAGAGCTTTGCTGGAAGTGAAGAGCTTTCTGTCATTCATGATATGTCGTTTTTTGTTTGGAACGGAGAAGCATATGACCGCTTTGATGAGACACACGAGCAAAGAACGTTCCCAGTGGATGAATACGAAGAAATGCTGAAGAACTGTGGCTTTCAGCTCCATCACGTGACAGCTGATTTTACGGATTCTGAGCCATCAGCACAATCAGAACGCCTATTTTTCAAGGCGCAGAAACCAAAAACCATCGTTTCCTAAAACGATGGTTTTTTAAAATGCTTTTTTATGCTTTTGCAGTACAGACAAAAGTATGACATACTCGCCTACACATGAAACTGCTTTTTCACTGCGGAAATATCCTCCTCGTACTTCATATGAGTATTTTGAAATACCCGATGAAACATATCCTGCACACCGCTTTCCAGCGCTTTAATGCCTTCTCCCGTTACACCGCCTTTAACGCAAACCTTTTCCTGTAATGCAGGCAGGGTGTACAATTCGGTTTCTAACAGTTTTCCCATTCCGACAAGCATTTCCTTACACATCAAAATCGCGTCCTGTTTAGACACTGACGTTTCCGAAACAGCTGCATCTATAAACCGCTGAATCAGATAGCTCATAAAAGCGGGGCCGCAGCTTACGATGTCTGATGCAACTCTCGTTATGTCACTTTCAATTTGCAGCGGATGAGAAATATGCTGCATCAGCTCATTGATTTTCGCTTTTGCAGATTCGCCGCAGCTTGTGCCGAAAGTGACGAGAGAAACACCTGCCAGCGCCCTGTTCGTAATACTTGGGATCACTCGCGCCACTTGACACGGCACATATTGTTCGAGCTGTTCGGTTTGAACGGGGCTTGTAATTGAAATGAGAATATGATCTTTTCTTAAATAAGGTAACGCTCTTGCCAGTAAAGGATATATATCAAGCGGCTTAACACAAATAAAAATCATCTCGTTTTCAGAAACGAGCTTTTCGAGACTTTCGGTAACGTTGATGCTGTTGTAGCGGTTTTTTATGTGCAACGCTTTTTCAATTGTGCGGTTTGTGATTGTCATGTTTGAGGGATCGGCTGCTTTTGATTCAATAAATGATTCTATAAGGATCGTACCCATATTTCCTGTGCCGATAAAGCCTATCTTCAATGGTTTCCCCTCCTTTGAGCTATTATCCTCTAAACCATATGTGTTATGAAAATAAAATATGACGAAAGCGGGGAACATGCACGATGAATTGGTTGAATCAGCATAAGAAAGCAATGATTTTAGCGGCTTCTGCAGCTGTTTTCACAGCAATTATGATCTTTCTGGCCAGCGGGAGAAACAAAGAGCCGGTGAAGCAGGCTGTACCAACTGAGACGGTAAATACAGAGGTAAAGCAGGAAGCAGGCAAAGATGAGCCAAGCGAAGCAATTGTGATAGACATCAAAGGTGCTGTTCAGCATCCTGGCGTTTATGAAATGCGAACAGGGGACAGAGTATCTCAGGCAATTGAGAAAGCAGGTGGAACCAATGAGCAAGCTGATGAAGTGCAAGTGAATTTGGCGGAGATTCTGCAGGACGGGACAGTGGTGTACATCCCGAAAAAAGGAGAGGAAACAGCAGTGCAGCAGGGTGCCGGAGGAGCTGTTCAAAGCGGTGGAGGGAAGGGGGAGCTGGTAAATATCAATACAGCCACCTTAGAGGAGTTACAAGGCATCTCAGGAGTGGGGCCATCCAAAGCTGAAGCTATTATTGCATACCGGGAAGAAAATGGGCGTTTCCATACTATTGAAGATATCACGAAGGTTTCAGGAATAGGCGAAAAGTCATTTGAGAAAATAAAGTCTTCCATTTCAGTAAAGTGATTTGACGGTCATGCATTATGATAGGTAAACTAAAGGTCAGGCAACACAACATTTGGAGGGAACAACGTGGAACGAATTTCATGGAATCAATACTTTATGGCTCAAAGCCATTTATTGGCGCTGCGCAGCACCTGTCCGAGATTATCTGTCGGCGCTACTATAGTCAGAGACAAACGCATGATTGCAGGAGGCTATAACGGGTCAATTGCGGGCGGCGTGCATTGTGCCGACGAAGGATGCTTAATGATAGATGATCATTGTGCAAGAACGATTCACGCTGAAATGAATGCGATTCTACAATGCTCTAAGTTTGGGGTACCGACTGATGGAGCGGAGATTTATGTGACGCATTATCCGTGCATTCAATGCTGCAAATCTATTATTCAAGCGGGTATCAAAACGGTTTATTATGCTGAGGATTACAAAACAAATCCGTATGCGCAGGAATTATTTGAACAGGCGGGTGTAACTGTTGAACAGGTTGAACTCGATGAAATGATCGTTGATTTGAAAAACAGGGAAAAGCTTTCATTTGTAGCGGGTCTTATAGGGAAATTGGCCGATGCCGGTTTAGCGGAGGAAGAATTGAAAAAGATACATGAACAGGCGAATACACTTTTCACGAGCTACGTGTGATGAATGCGTAATTCGCGTTTGTTATTGCCTTTGGCGGCAGCTTCGGCAACGGCTGGAATTACTGCCGCCGCTTATTTCCCCGCTATTTTTCTATTCATCCTCTTTCTCCTCATCATTTTAATCAAAACGAGGCACGCTTTTCTCATTATTGTTTGTTTCTTCTCTTTTATATTGTTTTTTGTACTGTATGCAGTCACAGATTCTCAGAATGTCTCTTCCTATCGGCAGGGAACCTATCATTTCAAGGCAGTGATTGACACTATTCCCAAAATTGACGGCGACCGTATGTCTATGATGGTTAAGACACCTGATAAGGAAAAATGGGCTGCTGCGTATCGCATTCAGTCTGCTGATGAAAAAGAAAAGCTGTTATACATAGAACCAGGAATGTCATGTGAATTGACTGGTACATTGGAAGAACCGAATCACGCAACTGTGCCGGGTGCATTTGATTATAATGAGTATCTTTATCGACAGCATATTCATTGGAACTACTCTGTCACGTCTATCCAAAACTGCGGCGAACCTGAAAATTTCAAGTATAAGGTGCCCAGCTTGAGAAAACATATCATATCATTCACAAACAGCCTTCTGCCTCCTGATTCGGCAGGAATTGTACAGGCACTTACAGTTGGTGACAGATTTTATGTGGAGGACGAAGTGCTTACCGCGTATCAAAAGCTTGGTGTTGTCCATCTCTTGGCGATTTCAGGGCTCCACGTTGGGATTTTGACAGCGGGTTTGTTTTTTATCATGATCCGTGTCGGTATAACAAGAGAAAAGGCGTCAATTCTGTTGCTGTTATTTCTGCCGCTCTATGTGATGTTGACCGGCGCTGCTCCTTCAGTGCTTCGCGCCGCTTTAATGTCAGGTGTTTACTTAGCTGGAAGTCTCGTCAAATGGCGTGTCCGCTCGGCAACGGCAATCTGTCTTTCATATATCACCCTTCTGCTCTTCAATCCTTATCATCTCTTTGAAGCCGGTTTTCAGCTATCGTTCGCTGTCAGTTTTTCTTTAATTCTTTCCTCTTCTATTTTTCAGCAGGTAAAAACCTCCTTGGGTCAGCTGGCAATTGTATCACTCATCGCCCAGCTCGGATCGCTTCCGATTCTCCTGTATCATTTTCATCAGTTTTCAATCATCAGCATACCGATGAATATGCTGTTGGTTCCATTTTATACGTTCTGTATTTTGCCGGGGGCTGTAGCAGGTGTTCTTCTATTAAGTCTTTCCTCTTCATTTGGCAGATTGTTTTTCAGTTGGTTTGATTTCTTGATAAGCTGGACCAATAAGCTGATCACAAAAATCGCAGATATTGATGTGTTCACGCTTATCATCGCACGTCCCGTGCCTGTTCTTCTCTTTTTATTCACAGTGACGATCATCCTATTGCTTATGTCGATTGAAAAACGCTCCTTTTCTCAGTTGATGATAACCAGCGGCATTTGCTGCTCGGTGCTGTTTCTTCTCTTTGCATCTCCGCGTCTTAGTCCCGAAGGAGAAGTGGATATGATTGATATTGGGCAGGGCGACAGCATGTATGTAGGTGCTCCGCATCAGCGGGGACATGTCTTAATCGATACTGGCGGCACTTTGTCTTACTCGTCAGAGCCTTGGCGCGAAAAACAACATCCGTTTTCACTGGGGGAAAAGGTGCTGATTCCGTTTTTAACTGCTAAGGGAATCAACCAGCTTGATGCTTTAATTCTGACGCACGCTGACCAAGATCATATCGGAGAGGCGGAGACCTTGCTGAAGCACCACAAAGTAAAGCGCCTCGTGATTCCGAAAGGGTTCGTTTCTGAACCTAAAGATGAAAAAGTGCTGCAGGCAGCTAAAGAAGAGGGAGTGGCAATTGAAGAGGTGAAGCGAGGCGATGTATTGCAAATAAAGGATTTGCAGTTCCATGTACTGTCACCGGAAGCGCCTGATCCGGCAAGCAAAAATAATTCATCTCTCGTTCTATGGATGGAAATGGGCGGTATGAGCTGGATCTTGACGGGTGATCTGGAGAAAGAAGGGGAACAAGAGGTGATGAAGGTGTTTCCGAATATAAAAGCAGATGTGTTAAAGGTGGGGCATCATGGGAGCAAAGGCTCTACCGGTGAAGAATTCATCAAACAGCTTCAGCCGAAAACGGCCATTATCTCAGCCGGGAAAAACAATCGGTATCACCATCCTCATCAAGAAGTTCTGCAGATATTACAGAGACATTCTATCCGTGTGCTGCGTACAGATCAAAACGGAACGATCCAATATAGATATCAAAACAGAGTTGGAACCTTTTCTGTCTATCCTCCATATGATACATCAGATATAACAGAGACGAACTAAAAAAAGACTGCCGAGAAATCAGCAGCCCGGGCAGTCGCTGTTATGAACCAACCAGGTGAATAACCGTTGCCATGACAAACAAGAAGGCGAAAAATCCGAAGGACACAACAAAACCAACAGCTGAGTCTACAGCATCATTTCGTTTGCTTTGAACGTTTTTTTCAAAATCATTCAACTTTATCCCTCCTGACTGATTTAAGTATAATCGAATCGTTTTGAAAAATCTAGAAGCTTAGGTAACGTTTTCTGTTCTGGTGATTATCGCCTTTTTACAAGCTGTCCCGGGGGCTTGCGAACAGGCGTTTAATATAAATGGGGAAGCAGCAGTCAGGCTTCCTCTTTACTATTTTGTAAACTCAATTTAGGATAGAAGGGGATGATGAAAGAGAGGAAGTCGTACAACAATGGTATTTGATGTGTGGAAAAGCCTGAAAAAAGGAGATGTCCATCCGGTTTATTGCTTATACGGAAAAGAGACATATCTGCTGCAGGAAACCGTCAGCAGGATCAGACAGACGGTCGTTGATCAGGAGACAAAGGATTTCAATCTATCCGTTTTCGATCTGGAAGAGGACCCGCTGGATCAAGCGATTGCAGATGCTGAAACGTTTCCGTTTATGGGAGAGCGGCGTCTTGTCATTGTGAAAAATCCATATTTTTTAACAGGTGAAAAGAAAAAAGAAAAACTGGAGCACAACATAAGTGCGCTTGAATCGTATATACAATCGCCTGCGCCTTACACAGTTTTTGTCCTGCTTGCTCCGTATGAAAAGCTTGATGAGCGGAAAAAGCTGACGAAAGCGTTAAAGAAGCACGCGTTTATGATGGAGGCGAAGGAATTAAACGCAAAGGAGACAACAGACTTTACTGTCAACCTTGCAAAAACAGAGCAAAAAACGATTGGCACTGAAGCGGCGGAGCATTTGGTTCTGCTTGTGAATGGACATCTGTCATCGATTTTTCAGGAGATTCAAAAGCTCTGCACGTTTATTGGAGACCGTGAAGAAATTACGCTGGATGATGTGAAAATGCTTGTTGCTAGAAGCCTTGAACAAAATATTTTTGAGCTGATCAATAAAATCGTCAACCGAAAACGAACTGAGAGTCTGCAAATTTTTTATGATTTGCTTAAACAAAATGAAGAACCGATCAAGATCATGGCGCTTATTTCGAACCAGTTCCGGCTGATTCTACAGACAAAGTACTTTGCGGAACAGGGGTACGGACAAAAACAAATCGCGTCTAATCTAAAAGTTCACCCATTTCGGGTAAAGCTGGCGATGGATCAAGCGAGGCTTTTTTCAGAGGAGGAGCTCCGTTCTATCATTGAGCAGCTTGCCGTCATGGACTATGAGATGAAAACCGGTAAAAAGGACAAGCAGCTCCTGCTCGAACTGTTCCTTTTACAGCTGTTAAAAAGAAATGAAAAAAACGATCCCCATTATTGAGGATCGTTTTTATATTATGCAGAAAGTCCGTTCACTTTTTTCGCTAGTCTTGATTTGTATCGAGCTGCGGTATTTTTGTGTACAAGACCTGTTTTCACTGCTTTATCAATACGTTTAGCTGCTTCAGTAAGAGCAGTTTTCGCTTTGTCAGCTTCGTTGTTGGCAACAGAAGCTTCAACTTGTTTGATTGCAGTACGCATAGCAGATTTGATTGTCGCGTTATGAACGCGGCGTTCGTTGTTTGTTTTTGTACGTTTAATCGCTGATTTAATGTTTGGCATGTGTTTCACCTCCTAAGATACAACCTGTAGCACAGTGTCTTAAGGTTAAATCTTCTTCACAATAGAACAAATTGTATTCTATCAAACACATCTTTAGATTGCAATATAAATGTAAAGTATTTTTCATTGAAGGCTCTCTTTTTAGCATGATTCATTCAGCAAATGGCAACAATATAGGTACTTAATGTGAAGGAGGCCCCTGTATGAAAAAGAGTGAGCTGGATGTGAATCAGTATTTGATACGTACCGATTTGGCAGTGGAAACGAAGGAAGTAATGGCCAATCAGCAGACTGTGCCGACAAAAGAAATTAAAGGATTTATTGAAAAAGAGCGTGATCACGGCGGCATTAAAATCCGCACAGTTGATGTTACAAAGGAAGGCGCGGAGCTTTCGGGAAAAAAAGAAGGGCGCTATTTAACGCTTGAGGCACAGGGAATCAGGGAGAATGATTCGGAAATGCAGGAAAAGGTCTCTGCTGTCTTTGCAGAGGAATTCTCGGCTTTTCTTGAAAACCTTAATATCTCAAAAGATGCGAGCTGTTTGATCGTTGGACTCGGCAACTGGAACGTGACACCTGACGCACTTGGACCGATGGCTGTAGAAAATCTGTTGGTAACAAGGCACTTATTTAAGCTTCAGCCGGAAAACGTACAGGAGGGGTATAGGCCTGTCAGTGCATTTGCACCGGGTGTTATGGGGATTACAGGAATCGAGACAAGCGACATTATTAAAGGTGTGATTGAGCAATCGAAGCCTGATTTTGTCATTGCTATTGACGCATTGGCGGCACGGGCGGTGGAAAGGGTCAACACAACCATTCAGATATCGGATACAGGCATTCACCCAGGATCTGGGGTGGGGAATAAACGAAAAGATTTAAGCAAAGACACACTTGGTGTTCCGGTGATTGCTATCGGTGTTCCGACAGTAGTTGATGCCGTGACAATTGCCAGCGACACGGTGGACTACATATTAAAACATTTTGGCAGAGAAATGAAGGATAACAGTCCGTCAAGATCACTTGTTCCAGCTGGCATGACGTTTGGGAAAAAGAAAGTGCTCACTGAAGAAGATCTTCCAGATCAAAAGCAGCGCCAATCGTTTCTGGGTATTGTCGGAACCCTTCATGAAGATGAAAAACGGCAGCTTATTCACGAGGTGCTTTCGCCTTTAGGGCACAACTTAATGGTTACGCCGAAGGAAGTCGATTCATTTATCGATGACATGGCAAATGTTTTGGCGAACGGATTAAACACAGCGCTTCATGAAAAAGTATCACAAGAAAACAAAGGCTCCTACAATCACTAAACAGTTCTACTTCCTCTAGCTTGTTCATAGAGTAATTACTAGACAAGCGCTGGAGGGATTCAATGAGAAATAAACGCAGAAACAGACAAATTGTTGTTGCGGTAAATGGCGGGAAAGCGGTAAAAGCCATCTTTCTATTTATCGTAAGCCTTATCGTGATTTTTGTTCTATCCGGTGTGCTGACGTCTCTCCGGCCGGAACTCAGGCCGTCGTCCGACTCTTTTTATGGGATTGCTGAAGAATTGCCGGGTGACGTGTTTGCACACTTGCTGCGGATGGAAAACCATTATTTTGCTTCTGACCTTTCTGAAACCGACAGCTCATTTCATCTTTCGCGTCTATCTTTAAAGCTGGCGACGAGCATTAACCTCGAAGATCCGCGGAGCTTTCTCGGCCGGGAGCTGCCGGGGTTTGCACAATTTGATACCGAGATTCTGTTAGCTGGACAAGGCACGGATTATACGAATATGCCTGCGGAATCGCCGCCGCCGTCTAAGGTGATGGAAGAAGAAAGAGAAGCGAATTTGGCAGAGATTGAAAAACAGCAGACGCAATCAGACAATGGGCAAAAAGATCCGCCGAAACAAACAACAGGTGACAAAAAGGTCGTGTTTATCTATCATACGCACAATACGGAATCATATCTCCCTCTATTAAAAGGCGAGACTAATCCTGATATGGCGCGCCATTCTAAAGCCAACGTCACGCTTGTAGGAGATATGTTCGGAAAAGCGCTTGAATCCCAAGGTATCGGAGCCACAGTGAATAAAACCGATATACAGTCGAAACTGAATAAAAAAGGCTTAAACTATGCAAGGTCCTATGATGAATCAAGACCGGTCGTGAAAGACGCTCTCACTACAAATAAAAATCTGCAATATATCATTGATATCCACAGAGACTCACGACGCAAAAAAGACACGACCGCAACGATTAAAGGGAAAAGCTATGCCAGAGTATCCTTTGTCGTCGGGAAAAAAAGCAAAAACTTCGAAGAAAACTATAAAATTGCGAGCGAGCTTCATAAACTGATGGAGAAAAAATACCCTGGACTAAGTACAGGTGTCTTTTCCAAAGGTTCGCCAGGCGATAACGGTGTTTACAATCAAGATTTAACCGACAGAGCGCTTTTGCTCGAATTTGGCGGAGTAGATAATAATCTCGAAGAGCTGCAGCGTGCGGCTAACGCGGCAGCGGATGTATTCAGCGAAATGTATTGGGATGCTGAAAAGGTCAACGCGAAGAGCGGTGAGACGAAAAAACAATAAGAAATAGGTGATTGATTTGATTGCATACTTTGGAAAGTGCTTATTGCTTGTTACAATTATGTTTTTAGGCGTTCTGTTTGGCATGCAGCAGGCAAACAATGGAATGCTGAGTATGAAAGGCTATCATGACCCTTCACTGAAGGGGGCGTTTACGCTCACCGACGGAAAAGGGAATAAAAAAGAAGCCTCGATTCTAGGAGAAACAGTCACAGCAAAAGATTTAGAAGAAAAACAAAAAGAGCTTGAACAGGTGGAAACATTCAATATGTTCTCAAAAGCCGGAAAAGCGCTTTCGGATACCGTAACCAATACTGCCCAGTCAATGTATGAATGGATACGGGATATGAATCAATAGGTATGTGGAAGAGAAAAGCAGCCCAGATATGACGGGGGCCTTTTCTCTTTCTTGTTTTACATTGAATCTTTACAATCCTATTGATATAATCTAAGCTAGTGTATTTTGCGTTTAATAGTAGGAGTGATAGATTGTGACAGATAAAGAAAAGCGTTTAGAGAGGCAGTCGAGAATACGGAATTTCTCTATCATTGCCCATATTGACCACGGAAAATCGACCTTAGCGGATCGTATTTTAGAAAAAACGTCGGCAATCACTCAACGAGAAATGAAAGAACAATTGCTCGATTCTATGGATCTTGAACGTGAGCGGGGCATAACCATTAAGTTAAACTCTGTTCAGCTTAAATATAAAGCAAAAGACGGAGAGGAATATATTTTTCATCTGATCGACACGCCGGGACACGTCGACTTCACGTATGAAGTATCCCGAAGCCTTGCTGCCTGCGAGGGAGCGATTCTAGTCGTGGATGCAGCCCAGGGGATTGAAGCGCAGACGCTCGCCAATGTCTACTTAGCGCTTGACAACGATCTTGAAATCCTTCCGGTCATCAATAAAATCGACCTTCCGAGCGCCGAACCGGAACGCGTACGCCAAGAGGTAGAAGACGTTATCGGCCTTGATGCGTCAGAAGCCGTGCTTGCTTCCGCAAAAGCAGGGATCGGGATTGAGGAGATTTTAGAGCAAATCGTAGAAAAGGTGCCCGCTCCGACCGGCGATCCGGAGGCACCGCTAAAAGCGCTGATTTTCGACTCGCTTTATGACGCCTACCGCGGTGTCGTGGCGTATATCAGAGTTGTAGAAGGAACGGTAAAGCCGGGTCAAAAAATCAAAATGATGGCAACCGGCAAAGAATTCGAAGTAACAGAGGTCGGCGTGTTCACGCCGAAAGCGACTCCGACAAATGAACTGACTGTCGGTGATGTTGGCTTCCTGACTGCATCAATTAAAAATGTCGGTGACACACGTGTCGGTGATACAATAACGAGCGCTGCCAATCCTGCAGAAGAAGCGCTGCCGGGATACCGCAAGCTAAACCCGATGGTGTACTGTGGTTTGTATCCGATTGATACAGCGAAGTACAATGATTTAAGGGAGGCCCTTGAAAAGCTTGAGCTGAATGATTCCTCCCTTCAATATGAAGCGGAAACTTCACAAGCGCTTGGATTTGGGTTCCGCTGCGGATTTTTAGGCATGCTCCACATGGAGATCATTCAGGAGCGTATTGAGCGTGAGTTCAACATTGACCTGATTACGACAGCGCCAAGTGTTATCTATGACGTGTATATGACAGACGGCGAAAAGGTCGTTGTCGACAACCCTTCCAACATGCCGGACCCTCAAAAGATCGAACGGGTTGAGGAGCCATACGTAAAAGCGACGATGATGGTGCCGAATGACTATGTCGGCGCTGTAATGGAGCTTTGCCAAGGAAAACGCGGCAATTTCATTGATATGCAGTATTTAGACGCAAACCGTGTCAGCATCATTTATGATATGCCATTAGCGGAAATCGTATATGAGTTTTTTGACCAGCTGAAATCAAGCACAAAAGGCTATGCGTCCTTTGATTATGAACTGATCGGCTACAAACCGTCTAAACTTGTCAAGATGGACATTATGCTGAACGGAGAAAAAATCGACGCCCTTTCTTTTATCGTGCATCGCGATTACGCGTACGAACGCGGAAAAGTAATTGTAGAAAAACTGAAAGAGCTCATTCCGCGCCAGCACTTTGAAGTACCGATTCAAGCGGCGATCGGCCAGAAAATCGTGGCCCGCTCTACCATAAAAGCAATGCGTAAAAACGTATTGGCTAAATGTTACGGAGGGGACATCTCGCGGAAACGAAAGCTTCTTGAAAAACAAAAAGAAGGAAAACGCCGAATGAAGCAGGTCGGCTCAGTTGAAGTGCCGCAAGAAGCATTTATGGCGGTCCTGAAAATGGACGACAGTCCGAAAAAATAATAAAAGCCGCCGCAGTCCTGTACTGCGGCTTCTTTCTGTAAAGAAGGTGAATCCGTTGAAATCAGCTTATATCCATATTCCATTTTGTGAGCATATTTGCCACTACTGCGATTTCAATAAATATTTTATTCAAAGTCAGCCTGTCGACGAGTATTTAAACGCACTCGAACAGGAAATGATAAATACATTAGCAAAAACTGGGCAGCCAGACCTCAAAACGATCTTTATCGGAGGAGGCACGCCGACCTCCTTGTCTGAGGAACAGCTCAAAAAGCTGATGGACATGGTCAATCGCGTGCTGAAGCCATCAAGCGACTTATCGGAATTTGCGGTAGAAGCGAATCCGGACGACTTGTCCGCAGAGAAATTAAAGATATTAAAAGAAGCAGGCGTAAACCGCCTCAGCTTTGGTGTTCAAACATTCGAAGACGATCTGTTAGAAAAAATCGGCCGAGTGCATAAGCAAAAAGATGTATTCGCCTCTTTTGAAAGAGCGCGGGAAATCGGTTTTGAGAATATCAGTCTTGATCTAATGTTCGGGCTCCCGGGGCAAACCCTCAAGCATCTGGAACATTCCATAAACACTGCTTTATCACTGGATGCCGAGCATTATTCCGTATACTCCCTTATTGTAGAACCGAAAACGGTATTTTATAATTTGATGCAAAAAGGGCGGCTTCATCTTCCGCCGCAGGAGCAGGAAGCTGAAATGTATGAAATGGTGATGAGCCGGATGGAAGCTCACGATATTCATCAATATGAAATCAGCAACTTTGCTAAGGCGGGCATGGAATCCAAGCACAATCTGACGTATTGGAGCAACGAACAATATTTTGGTTTCGGAGCAGGGGCCCACGGATATATCGGCGGCACACGAACAGTGAACGTCGGACCTGTTAAGCATTACATTGACCTGATTGCTGAAAAGGGTTTTCCGTACAGAGATACACATGAAGTGACAACAGAAGAACAGATTGAGGAAGAAATGTTTTTAGGTTTGAGAAAAACAGCCGGAGTCAGCAAAAAACGATTCGCAGAAAAATACGGCCGTTCCCTGGATGGACTTTTCCCAAACGTATTAAAAGACCTTGCTGAAAAAGGGCTGATTCACAATTCGGAGTCTGCCGTTTATTTGACTCATCAAGGGAAATTATTAGGCAATGAAGTTTTTGGCGCTTTTTTGGGTGAGTTATAATTGACATTTTTCTTGTGGTTTGATACTTTTGTTATAGAATTAGCACTCACTTATTGAGAGTGCTAACAGAGGTGATGATGATGTTAACAAATCGTCAGCTGCTGATCCTTCAGGTTATAATCAACGATTTTATTAAATCGGCACAGCCGGTAGGATCGAGAACTCTTTCGAAAAAAGATGAAATCACATTTAGCTCTGCAACAATTAGAAACGAGATGGCTGACTTGGAGGAATTGGGCTTTATTGAAAAAACCCATTCATCCTCAGGGCGTGTTCCGTCAGAAAAAGGGTATCGGTACTATGTTGACCATTTGCTGTCACCCGTTAAACTGACGAAAAGCGACCTGGACCAAATCCACTCGATCTTCAAAGAGAAAATTTTCGAGCTGGAGAAGACAGTTCAAAAATCAGCGCAAATTTTGTCCGATCTGACGAATTACACATCCATCGTACTCGGGCCGAAGCTGAGTGAGAATTACCTTAAACAGATTCAAATCATACCGATTCAGCCTGATATGGCGGTAGCGATTCTCGTTACCAATACGGGGCATGTGGAAAACAAAACGATTAACTTTCCGACCAAAATGGATCTGTCTGATATTGAAAAACTGGTAAATATACTGAACGACCGTTTAAGCGGCGTTCCAATGGATGAACTGAATGAGCGCATATTTAAGGAAGTTGTCATGTACCTAAGACAGCACATTAAGAACTATGACAATATACTCGATGCGCTTCGATCAACCTTTCATTCCACAAATCACGTCGAAAAGTTGTTTTTTGGCGGAAAAATCAATATGCTAAATCAGCCGGAGTTCCATGATATTACCCGAGTTCGGTCGCTGCTTTCATTAATTGAGAAGGAACAGGATGTTCTCAAGCTGGTTCAATCCCCGCACACGGGAATTTCGATTAAAATCGGAAAAGAAAACGACTATGAAGAGATGGAAAACTGCAGTCTGATTACGGCATCTTATTCCGTTGACCAGAAGCAGATCGGCTCAATTGCGATCATCGGTCCGACCCGCATGAATTATTCCAGGGTCGTCAGCCTGCTTCAGCATGTGACTTCGGACTTGTCAAAAGCATTAACAAATCTGTATGATGAATAAGGGAATTTTGGCAAATTTTATCGAAGGACAGCACCTGTCCTTCTCCTTACACTTTGAGGGAGGTGAACACAATGTCAGAAGAAAAACAAACCGTTGAACAAAACGAAACAGAAGAGCAAGAAATCATTGAAGAACAAGCTGCTGCTGATGAACAGCAAGAGGAAACAAATGAAAGCGAACTTCTTCAAAATCAAATTAACGAATTGCAAGGTTTGCTTGAGGAAAAAGAAAACAAACTTTTGCGTGTTCAAGCAGACTTTGAAAACTATAAACGACGCAGCCGTTTAGAGATGGAAGCGTCTCAAAAATACCGTTCTCAAAATATCGTGACTGATTTGCTGCCGGCTCTTGACAGCTTTGAACGAGCGCTTCAGGTTGAAACCGACAATGAACAGACGAAAAGTTTGCTCCAGGGAATGGAAATGGTCCACCGTCAGCTCGTAGAAGCCTTGAAAAAAGAAGGCGTCGAAGCCATCGAAGCTGTAGGGCAGGAATTTGATCCTAATCTGCACCAAGCCGTTATGCAGGCTGAAGACGAAAATTACGGCTCCAACATTGTTGTTGAGGAAATGCAAAAAGGCTATAAGCTGAAGGATCGCGTCATTCGCCCTTCCATGGTCAAAGTGAATCAATAATTACATAGCAGGAGGTTATTCAAGTGAGTAAAGTTATCGGAATCGACTTAGGAACAACAAACTCATGTGTGGCAGTGCTTGAAGGCGGCGAGCCTAAAGTTATTGCTAACGCTGAAGGAAACCGCACAACGCCATCAGTTGTTGCATTCAAAAACGGCGAACGCCAAGTAGGGGAAGTGGCTAAACGCCAATCTATCACAAACCCTAACACAATCATGTCTGTTAAACGCCATATGGGTACTGACTATAAAGTGGAAATTGAAGGAAAAGATTACACTCCTCAAGAAGTGTCTGCTATCATCCTTCAACACCTTAAATCATACGCTGAAAGCTATCTTGGCGAAACAGTATCAAAAGCAGTTATCACAGTTCCTGCATACTTTAACGATGCTGAGCGTCAAGCGACAAAAGACGCTGGTAAAATTGCAGGTCTTGAAGTAGAACGTATCATCAACGAGCCGACTGCAGCAGCTCTTGCATACGGACTTGATAAAACAGATGAAGATCAAACGATCCTAGTATACGACCTTGGCGGCGGTACATTCGACGTTTCAATCCTTGAACTTGGCGACGGTGTATTCGAAGTTCGTTCAACTGCCGGTGACAACCGTCTGGGCGGGGACGATTTTGACCAAGTCATCATCGATCACCTTGTATCTGAATTCAAAAAAGAAAACGGCATTGATCTGTCAAAAGACAAAATGGCGCTTCAACGTTTGAAAGACGCAGCTGAAAAAGCGAAAAAAGATCTTTCCGGCGTATCTTCTACGCAAATTTCTTTACCGTTTATCACAGCTGGAGAAGCAGGACCGCTTCACCTTGAACTTACATTAACTCGCGCTAAATTTGAAGAGCTTTCTTCTCATTTAGTAGAGCGCACAATGGGTCCTGTCCGTCAAGCGCTTCAAGATGCAGGACTTTCTGCAAGCGAAATCGACAAAGTCATCCTTGTCGGCGGATCAACTCGTATCCCTGCCGTACAAGAAGCAATCAAAAAAGAAACTGGAAAAGAAGCGCATAAAGGCGTAAACCCAGATGAAGTTGTGGCGCTTGGTGCTGCGATTCAGGGTGGCGTTATCACTGGTGACGTAAAAGACGTAGTTCTTCTTGACGTTACACCGCTTTCTCTCGGTATCGAAACAATGGGCGGCGTGTTCACAAAACTGATCGACCGCAATACGACGATCCCGACAAGCAAATCTCAAGTGTTCTCAACTGCTGCTGATAACCAAACAGCTGTTGATATCCATGTTCTTCAAGGTGAGCGCCCAATGTCTGCCGACAACAAAACACTCGGCCGCTTCCAGCTTACTGATATCCCGCCAGCACCGCGCGGCGTGCCTCAAATCGAAGTTTCTTTCGATATTGACAAAAACGGTATCGTAAACGTAAGAGCAAAAGACTTAGGCACAGGAAAAGAGCAAAACATTACAATCAAATCTTCTTCAGGTCTTTCTGATGATGAGATCGAACGCATGGTAAAAGAAGCGGAAGAAAATGCTGACGCTGATGCGAAGAAAAAAGAAGAAATCGAAGTCCGCAACGAAGCAGATCAGCTTGTTTTCCAAACTGAGAAAACATTAAAAGATCTTGAAGGCAAAGTGGATGAAGAACAAGTGAAAAAAGCCAACGATGCCAAAGACGCTTTAAAAGCGGCGATTGAGAAAAACGAATTTGAAGAGATCAAAGCGAAAAAAGATGAGCTTCAAGCAATCGTCCAAGAGCTTTCTATGAAGCTTTATGAAGAAGCTGCTAAAGCACAGCAAGCTCAAGGCGGAGCAAACGCTGAAGGCAAAGCGGATGACAACGTTGTCGACGCTGAATACGAAGAAGTAAACGACGACCAAAACAAAAAATAAATTCTTTTTAAAGTCAGTCCCGCTTCCGGGGCTGACAGAAAAGAACACATTTCATAATCTGATTCAATGATTAGAAAGTCAAAGTCAGGCATCTCTTGGCTTTGACTTTTTTTCTTGCCCGGGATAAAAGGAATTGAAAAATCATAATTCAAAATGATACAATCTAATTTATGTGAGAAATTCGGGAGAGTGAAGCGAGATGAGTAAGCGTGATTACTATGAAGTGCTGGGAGTAAGTAAGAGCGCTTCAAAGGATGAAATTAAAAAAGCTTATCGGAAGCTGTCAAAAAAATATCATCCAGATATTAATAAAGAAGCCGGATCAGATGAAAAATTTAAAGAGGTAAAAGAAGCGTACGAAGCGCTGTCAGATGACCAAAAACGTGCGCATTACGACCAATTTGGGCATACTGATCCTAATCAGGGCTTCGGCGGCGGAGGTTTTGGCGGCGGCGATTTCGGCGGTTTTGGTTTCGATGATATTTTTTCAAGTATTTTCGGCGGAGGCACAAGACGAAGAGATCCAAACGCACCGCGCCAAGGTGCCGATTTGCAATATACGATGACCTTGTCGTTTGAGGATGCCGCTTTCGGTAAAGAAACAACGATTGAAATTCCGCGCGAGGAAACGTGCGACACATGTAAAGGCTCAGGTGCGAAACCTGGAACAAACCCGGAAACGTGCTCCCACTGCGGAGGCTCCGGCCAGTTAAACGTGGAGCAAAACACGCCGTTTGGAAAAGTCGTGAACAGACGGGTCTGCCACCACTGTGAAGGTACGGGCAAAATTATTAAAGACAAGTGTGCGGATTGCGGCGGCAAAGGAAAAATCAAAAAACGCAAAAAAATCAACGTGACAATTCCAGCCGGTGTAGATGACGGACAGCAGCTTCGTCTCTCGGGACAGGGTGAACCAGGAGTAAACGGCGGCCCTGCCGGGGATTTATTTGTCGTGTTCCATGTGCGCGCCCACGAGTTCTTCGAGCGTGACGGCGATGATATTTACTGTGAAATGCCGTTAACGTTTGCTCAGGCTGCTCTTGGAGATGAGGTAGAAGTTCCGACGCTGCATGGAAAAGTGAAATTGAAAATTCCAGCCGGTACACAAACAGGAACGAAATTCAGATTAAGAGGAAAAGGTGTTCAAAATGTCAGGGGCTATGGACAGGGTGACCAGCATATCGTCGTCCGCGTCGTTACGCCGACAAACCTGACAGATAAACAAAAAGACATTATCCGCGAATTTGCCGAGGTCAGCGGAAACCTGCCTGATGAACAGGAAATGAGTTTCTTTGACAAGGTAAAACGCGCGTTTAAAGGCGATTAATTATTGGATGAGGAGTTGGTAGTTTTGAAATGGTCCGAATTAAGCATTCACACAACACATGAAGCGGTCGAACCTATCTCAAATATATTGCATGAAGCTGGTGCAAGTGGGGTTGTGATAGAGGACCCGCTTGATTTAATTAAAGAACGTGAGAATGTGTACGGGGAAATCTACCAGCTCGACCCCAATGATTATCCTGATGAGGGTGTCATTGTCAAAGCATATCTGCCGGTTAACAGTTTTCTAGGCGAAACTGTAGACGGCATTAAAGAAACGATTAATAATCTCCTTCTTTACAATATTGATTTGGGCAGAAATCACATCACCATTTCTGAAGTAAATGAAGAAGAGTGGGCGACTGCCTGGAAAAAGTATTATCATCCTGTGAAAATTTCTGAAAAGTTTACGATTGTGCCGACGTGGGAGGAATATACGCCGGTCCATACTGATGAACTGATTATTGAAATGGACCCGGGAATGGCTTTCGGCACAGGGACACATCCGACAACCGTGCTCTGCATTCAGGCGCTTGAACGCTTTGTGCAAAAGGGTGATAAGGTGATTGATGTTGGTACAGGTTCGGGGATTTTAAGTATTGCGGCTGCAATGCTTGAAGCTGAATCGGTTCATGCCTACGATCTTGACCCTGTAGCTGTAGAAAGTGCACGCCTCAATCTCAAGCTGAACAAAGTGAGCGATATTGCACAAGTGAAGCAAAACAACTTGTTAGACGGGATTGAAGGTGAACATGATGTGATTGTGGCCAACATTTTGGCTGAAGTCATTCTTCGCTTTACTTCACAAGCGTACAGCTTGTTAAAAGAAGGCGGACATTTTATTACGTCAGGTATCATCGGCCATAAAAAACAAGAAGTAAAAGAAGCATTGGAACAAGCTGGCTTCACCATTGTAGAAATCCTTTCAATGGAAGATTGGGTCAGCATTATTGCGAAAAAATAACAATTAGTAGGTGTCACAGCGTATGCAACGATATTTTATCGAGCTCACGAAGCAGCAAATAGAGGAAGCGCCGGCTTTTTCGGTTACCGGCGAAGATGTTCATCATATTGTAAACGTGATGAGAATGAATGAGGGAGATCAGATCATCTGCTGCTCTCAAGACGGCTTCGAGGCAAAATGTGAACTTCAATCTGTTTCCAAAGATAAAGTGTCCTGCCTTGTGATAGAATGGACGAATGAAAACAGAGAGCTTCCGATAAAGATCTATATTGCGAGCGGCCTCCCGAAAGGTGATAAGCTTGAATGGATTATCCAAAAGGGGACTGAGCTCGGAGCTCATGCCTTTATTCCCTTCAAAGCCGCGCGTTCTGTTGTCAAGCTGGATGACAAAAAGGCGAAGAAAAAGCGGGAAAGATGGACGAAAATTGCGAAGGAAGCGGCTGAACAATCGTACCGTAACGAAGTGCCGCAAGTGATGGATGTCCATTCTTTTCAGCAGCTTCTTCAAAGGATGCAGGATTTCGATAAATGTGTCGTTGCATACGAGGAGTCATCGAAGCAAGGGGAAATAAGCGCATTCAGCGCGGTTGTAAGCAGCCTTCCGAAAGGATCATCTCTTTTGATCGTATTTGGTCCCGAAGGCGGTTTAACAGAAGCGGAGGTTGAACGGCTCACTGAGAAAGACGGTGTGCCGTGCGGCCTTGGACCGAGAATTTTAAGGACAGAAACCGCTCCGCTATATGCGTTGAGTGCGATTTCTTATCAAACAGAGTTATTAAGAGGTGATCAGTAATGGCAACTGTTGCTTTCCATACGCTTGGCTGTAAAGTCAACCATTATGAAACAGAAGCAATCTGGCAGCTTTTCAAAGAAGCGGGCTATGAAAGAAGAGACTTTGAACAAACAGCTGATGTATATGTCATTAATACATGTACAGTAACTAATACTGGAGATAAAAAAAGCCGCCAAGTGATCAGACGCGCCATTCGTCAAAATCCTGACGGTGTCATCTGTGTCACAGGCTGCTACGCGCAAACCTCACCTGCTGAGATTATGGCGATCCCTGGTGTCGATATTGTAGTTGGAACACAGGACCGTGAAAAAATGCTTGGCTACATTGACCAATACCGTGAAGAACGCCAGCCGATTAACGGCGTCAGCAACATCATGAAAGCAAGAGTATATGAAGAGCTCGATGTGCCTGCTTTCACGGACCGGACAAGAGCGTCATTGAAAATACAAGAGGGCTGCAATAATTTCTGCACATTCTGTATCATTCCGTGGGCGCGCGGCCTGCTACGCTCCCGCGACCCTGAAGAAGTCATTAAACAAGCGCAGCAGCTTGTCAATGCGGGCTATAAAGAAATTGTTCTTACAGGTATTCACACGGGCGGTTACGGCGAAGATATGAAAGATTACAACTTCGCTAAGCTTTTGAGCGAATTAGACTCTCGTGTAGAAGGCGTGAAACGGATCAGAATTTCTTCAATCGAAGCCAGCCAAATCACTGACGAAGTGATCGAAGTCTTAGACCGCTCAGATAAGATAGTGAATCATTTGCATATTCCTATCCAATCCGGCTCAAACACAGTGCTTAAACGGATGAGACGCAAATATACAATGGAATTCTTTGCAGACCGTTTAAACAAATTGAAAAAAGCACTGCCAGGCTTAGCCGTTACTTCTGATGTTATTGTTGGGTTCCCTGGTGAAACAGAAGAAGAATTTATGGAAACCTATAACTTTATTAAAGAACATAAATTCTCTGAACTGCATGTTTTTCCTTATAGTAAACGTACAGGAACACCAGCTGCGCGAATGGAAGACCAAGTGGATGAAAACGTGAAAAACGAACGTGTGCACCGCCTGATTGCTCTTTCTGACCAGCTTGCAAAGGAATACGCTTCTCAGTATGAAAATGAAGTGCTTGAGATTATCCCTGAGGAAGCGTTTAAGGAAACAGAAGAAGAAAATATGTTTGTCGGTTACACAGACAATTATATGAAGGTTGTTTTCAAAGGCACGGAAGATATGATCGGCAAAATTGTAAAAGTCAAAATCCTAAAAGCAGGTTATCCTTACAACGAAGGGCAATTTGTCCGTGTTGTTGGGGATGAAATAACTGAACATATGCGTTTGTCTTCTTAACCTAAAAAAACCGGTGCATTTAAAATGTCCCGGTTTTTTATTTAGCTGAGATAAGAAGGTGAATCAATCGGTAAAACAAGTTTGTAAGCGGAAGAAATAAAAGAGCTGTCACTACATTAAATAAAAGGCTGAAATGAGCAATCCTTTGGGCGGGATCTGGTGATAACTGTTCTACAAAACCAGTCGCGGCGGTCAGAAAAGGCAATACTAGAGCCACGCCTAGCACATTAAACACCACATGGGCATACGCTGTCTGTTTCGCCGCATATCCGCCGGATACAGCCGCCATGACAGCTGTAATGCATGTCCCGATATTTGATCCGAGCACAACGCTCATCGCCTGTGTCAATCCGATAATCCCTTCATTCATAAAACTCATTAAAATGCCGATACAGACAGAGCTGGAATGAATGATGGCAGTTAACACCATTCCGATGAGCAAAGCTGACCAGTTCGAATCGTTAACGTGGTATAAAACGTCGGCTCCCGTTTTCAGCTTTGTCAGCGGCCCGGCAAGATGGCTGAATCCACTGATGCAAAAGAAGATGATGCCCAGTCCGAGGAAGCTTGTTCCCAGCTGTTTTAAAGGATACCTGCCAGTCAGAAAAAACAATAAACCGCCTATTAAAAGAACCCAAATCAAAATATCCATTTTGATGGCAATAAATTCAGTTGTAAAAGTAGAGCCAACATTTGTCCCCAGAATCATCGGTATCGTCCGCTTAAAAGAAAGAACGCCCGCACTGACAAAGCCAATGACAATGACCATAAAGGCTGAACTGCTCTGAAGTATCCCCGTAAATACAATGCTGATAAGAAACGCTTTTAGCGGGTGGTCCGTAAATAATAGCAAACGGTCTTCAATTTTTGAGTACGCCATCGATATTAAGCCTTTTCGAAGCATATTCATGCCTGCGAGAAAGAATAATATAAGAGCTGTAAAACTGATCAGAATCAACATCCCATTCACCAACCCCTTTCTATCATTATATAGACAGGCAGTCTCACTCATGACGGAAAAGTGAACTCACTTAGTTGACCTGACTGATGGCTTATATTATAATGTCAAAGTACATGTTTATATGTGTAACTTAAAGGTAGTCGATTGGTGTATTCGGAGGGAGGGAAAGAGAATGTCAAAAACGGTCGTTAGAAAAAACGAATCGCTTGAAGATGCTCTTCGTCGCTTCAAACGCAGTGTATCAAAGACAGGTACTTTGCAAGAAGCAAGAAAGCGTGAATTTTATGAAAAACCTAGCGTAAAGCGCAAGAAAAAGTCTGAAGCTGCTAGAAAACGCAAATTCTAAAAGAGGGTGGATTTATGAGTCTTCTTGAGCGTCTCAACCAGGATATGAAGCTGTATATGAAAAACCGTGAGAAAGACAAACTGACTGTCGTTCGAATGGTTAAGGCTTCACTTCAAAATGAAGCAATTAAGCTTAAGAAAGACAGTTTGACCGAGGATGAGGAACTCACTGTCCTTTCTCGTGAACTTAAGCAACGTAAAGACTCCCTCCAGGAATTTTCAAACGCTAATCGTTTAGATTTAGTAGATAAAGTTCAAAAAGAGCTGGACATTTTAGAAGTTTATTTACCTGAGCAGCTGTCAGAAGATGAGCTGCGTACAATCGTAAATGAAACCATCGCAGAGGTCGGTGCGAGCTCAAAAGCGGACATGGGCAAAGTGATGGGGGCAATTATGCCTAAAGTAAAAGGTAAAGCTGACGGAAGTTTAATTAATAAGCTTGTGAGCAGTCAACTGTCTTAAATGGCAAAGAAAAGGACATCTTTCTAAGAGAGATGTCTTTTTTTATACATAAAAAAATGAAACCTTTGATACATTTGTTACGTATGAAGAGAAGGCACTTATTATAAAAGGAAGGAGGGATACACAGCCCTTGCTTCAAATCAAAGGATTCCGTGCTGTTCTTTTGAGTATATTTTTACTTTCTTTATTTGGCGTACAGCTGAACGCAAAAGCAGAAAAACAAACTGTATATGTGATCCCGGTTGAGAAAAATGTCGAACAGGGTCTCGCCTCGTTTTTGTCCCGTTCGTTACAAGATGCAAAGGATGCACATGCAGCCCACATTATTCTTGATATCAATACACCGGGGGGATTGGTCAAATCAGCTATTGATATGGCGGATGTGATCACCGAAAGCAAGATCCCCGTAACTGCATATGTAAACAAACGCGCGTTGTCTGCTGGTGCATACATTGCGTTGCAAGCCGATCACATTTATATGGCGCCTGGCGGAAAAATGGGAGCCGCCGCGATTATTGATGGCCAAGGCAATGCTGCTGACCAAAAAGCTGAATCACTTTGGTTGGCAGAGATGGAAGATGCCGCAGTGAAAAACAATCGCAATCCAAAATATGCGCTCGCAATGGCTGACCCGGATATAGATGCCAAGGAAGTCGGCGCGCCTAAGGGAGATCTGCTGACACTTAACGCAGAAAAGGCGATGGAGGTAGGCTATTCAGAAGGCACTGCTGACAATGTATCCGCGCTCGTAAAGAAGCTTGGGTTCGAAAAAGCGCAGATCAGCTATGCAAAGGAAAGCTTTGCTGAAAAAACAGCAAGATGGCTGACGAGTCCGGTCATTGTCCCCATTCTGCTGACTATCGCTTTTTTAGGTCTGACAGTAGAGCTTTTTTCCCCGGGTGTCGGCCTCCCTGGAACAGCTGGATTCATTGCGTTATTGCTGTTTTTCTACGGTCATCTCGCAGCAGGGCTTGCCGGGTATGAGACGGTTCTCCTCTTTATCGCAGGGGTGATCCTCATCCTGCTTGAGATTTTCCTTCCTGGAGGAATCATTGGTTTACTTGGCTTGGGATCGATTATTGTGAGCCTGTTTTTAGCCGCGGGGAGCTTCACTGTCATGGCGGTTTCTCTCTTGATCGCCACAGCTGTTTCAATTACAGCTTTTATTTTACTGACAAGGGTGTTGGGAAAGCGTATGAAATTCTTTAGAAAATTGATATTAAATGATTCTACAAATACGGAGAGCGGCTACGTATCAAATCAAACGCGGACGGACCTAATGGGAAAGGTGGGTATAACCTCTACACCGCTGCGTCCTTCCGGTACCGTCATTATTGACGATGAACGCCTTGACGTTGTTTCGGAGGGATCGTTTACAGAAAAAGATAAGAAAGTAAAAGTGATTAAAGTAGAAGGCTCACGTATTGTCGTGAGAGAAATTTAAATAGAAACGAGGAGAAGTTATATGGATCCGTCAACATTTATGATTCTGGCAATTGTCGCAGTCGCGATCATTGTTTTGGCTGTATTTTTTACATTTGTGCCTGTAATGCTTTGGATTTCAGCTTTAGCAGCCGGAGTGAAAATCAACATTTTCACCCTGGTTGGGATGAGGCTTCGCCGCGTCATACCGAACCGGGTTGTTAACCCGCTGATTAAAGCGCATAAAGCAGGACTGAATGTTGGAACAAACCAGCTTGAAAGCCACTACCTGGCCGGAGGTAATGTTGACAGAGTCGTCAACGCGCTTATCGCCGCCCAGCGAGCTAACATTGAACTCACATTCGAGCGCTGTGCTGCCATTGATCTTGCCGGCCGGGACGTGTTGGAAGCTGTTCAAATGAGCGTTAATCCTAAGGTCATTGAAACGCCGTTCATTGCCGGTGTGGCCATGGACGGTATTGAAGTGAAAGCGAAAGCGAGAATCACAGTAAGAGCGAATATCGAACGTCTCGTCGGGGGAGCGGGGGAAGAAACTATTGTTGCCCGTGTCGGTGAAGGGATCGTCTCTACAATCGGTTCATCCGAAAATCACAAAAAAGTGCTTGAAAACCCCGACATGATTTCTCAGACGGTACTAGGAAAAGGATTGGACTCAGGGACGGCATTTGAAATTCTCTCGATTGATATTGCTGATGTTGACATCGGCAAAAACATCGGTGCGATTTTACAAACTGATCAGGCCGAGGCTGATAAAAACATCGCGCAGGCAAAAGCGGAAGAACGACGTGCAATGGCTGTCGCTCAAGAACAGGAAATGCGCGCCCGCGTAGAAGAAATGCGCGCGAAAGTGGTAGAAGCCGAGGCGGAAGTGCCGCTTGCGATGGCGGAAGCCTTGCGTGAAGGGAATATTGGCGTCATGGATTACATGAATATCAAGAACATTGATGCTGACACAGATATGCGTGATTCATTCGGCAAGCTGACGAAAGACCCGTCGGATGAAGACCGCAAATCATAATCTCTCTAAGAAGGGAGAACGCTGATGGAAGATCTACTGACAAATCCGCTTATTATTGCAGCGATCATCGGAATTATTTCTGCGATTTTCGGCAAAAAGAGCAAAGAAGAAAAGCAAAACAGCCAAAAAAGAAAAATACCTCAACAGGTGCAAACTGCTTCCCCTCAAAAGAAGCAGTCAAAAGAAGAAGCTCCTGCACCTATCCCTAACCGCATGGAACAGGCAAGACGGGAAGCGGAAGAAAGACGCAGGGAAACAGAAAGAAATCTGAAAGGGCTGGAACGAGATCTTACTGCTGCCAAACAAAAAGCGGTATACACAAAACAAAAAATGCTCCAGGTGAATAAAGACACCGTGGTACAGGGGATCGTTCTAGGAGAGGTATTCGGGCCTCCAAGGGCGAAAAAACCTCATCATACGATGCGCCCGGCCCGTAAAAATTAAAGTGTTAGAACCTCCTTTCAAATCATACATATGAGATGAAAGGGGGTTCTTTTTGTATGGGGCAAAGAAAGAATCGTGTGAAAGCTTGGCTGACAAGAGCATTGGAAATTCCCCCGGACGTTATGATGGATCTGCCGAGGATTACAATGGTTGGCAGACTTCATATCTACATAGAAAACCACAGAGGCCTTTTGCTTTTCAGCGAGAATGAAGTGAGGCTGATGCTGAAGCAGGGCCAGTGCATCATATCTGGTAAAAATTTTGTCATCAAGGCGATTCTTCCGGAAGAAATACTTTTGGAGGGTACGATTGATGTCGTTCGATATGTTGAGTCATAAAGCCGAGGGGGAAATGTTGTGAAAAATAAATGGCTGTCTTTTTTTTCGGGTAAGGTCCAGCTTGAATTGACGGGAAGAGGGATTGAGCGGCTCCTTAATGAATGCACAAGACAGGGGATTCCAGTCTTTCATGTCAAAAAAAAGAAAGAAGCCGTATCGTTATATATACAGCTTCAGGATGTACATGCCTTTCGGCGGGTGAGAAGTAAATTTAAATGTAAAGCCCGATTTATCAATCGGAAGGGTTTTCCCTTCCTGTTGCTGAAATCAAAGCTGAATATAGGGTTTACGATCGGTTTTGCGATTTTTTTCATCCTTTTGTTTCTGCTTTCCAATATGGTGTGGAAAATTGATGTGACAGGCGCTAAGCCTGAAACAGAGCATCAAATGAGGCAGCATCTTAATGAAATCGGCGTCAAAAAGGGCCGGCTGCAGTTTTTAATGATGTCGCCCGAAAAAATACAGAAATCATTAACCAATGGAATAGACAATATCACCTGGGTCGGCGTTGATCTGAAGGGGACGACCATTCACATGAAAGTCGTGGAGAAAAATGAGCCCGAAAAAGAAAAGTATGTTAGCCCGCGCAATATTGTCGCCAAAAAGAAAGCAACGATTACGAGAATGTTTGTGCAAAAAGGGCAGCCCATGGCCGCCATACACGACCATGTTGAAAAGGGACAGCTGCTTGTTTCTGGGCTGATTGGCAGTGAAGACCATCAGCAGGAAGTCGCCTCAAAAGCAGAAATTTACGGAGAAACCTGGTATAGATCAGAAGTGACAGTCCCGCTTGAAACATTATTTAACGTCTATACGGGCAAAGTAAGGACAAAGCACAAGCTTTCTTTTGGCTCGTTGGCAATCCCGATCTGGGGGATGACGTTTAAAAAAGAGGAATTGAAGCATCCAAAAACAGAACAAGAAAAGCACTCGCTTCATTTTCTCGGATTTAAGCTCCCTGTATCCTATGTCAAAGAGCAAACAAGAGAAAGTGAAGAGGCTTTGCGAAAATATACGAAAGAAGAAGCAGTTCAAGAAGGCATTAAATTGGGTAAACAGGATGTAGAGGATAAAATAGGCGAAAACGGCGAGGTGAAAAGTGAAAAAGTTTTGCACCAGACTGTTGAGAATGGTAAAGTAAAGTTGATTATTCTCTACCAAGTTATAGAAGATATCGTTCAAACCACACCTATTGTCAGGGAGACTGAAGAATGACAGAACATTTACTTGCGATGAATCAAAAACTGAAAAACCCGGACGAGGCGCTTTCACTCTTCGGGAACCAAGATTCTTTTTTGAAATTGATGGAGAAAGATCTGAATGTAAATATCATTACGCGCGGCGAAACGATTTATGTTTCAGGCGATGATGAATCGTTTCAGATTGCAGACAGGCTGCTGGGATCACTCCTCGCTTTAATTCGCAAGGGGATAGAGATCTCTGAACGTGATGTGATTTACGCCATCAAAATGGCAAAGAAGAATGAACTTGAATACTTTGAAAGCATGTATGAAGAAGAAATTACAAAAAACGCAAAAGGCAAATCAATCCGTGTAAAAACAATGGGACAGCGGGAATACGTGGCCGCTATGAAGCGGAATGACCTTGTATTCGGCATTGGCCCGGCGGGAACCGGGAAAACGTACCTGGCTGTCGTAAAAGCAGTCCATGCTTTAAAAAACGGACATATTAAAAAAATCATTTTAACAAGGCCTGCCGTGGAAGCCGGTGAAAGCCTCGGTTTTCTCCCAGGTGACCTAAAAGAAAAAGTAGATCCTTATTTGCGCCCGCTGTATGACGCTCTCCATGATGTGCTTGGGGCAGATCATACAGAACGTCTGATGGAAAGAGGCATCATTGAAATTGCTCCGCTTGCATATATGAGGGGACGGACGCTCGATGATGCTTATGTTATACTTGATGAAGCACAGAATACCACGCCTGCTCAAATGAAAATGTTTTTGACGAGACTGGGTTTTGGCTCTAAAATGATCATTACAGGTGACGTTAGCCAAATTGACCTGCCGAAAGGCGTCAAATCGGGACTTGCAGTAGCGAAGGAGATGCTGAAAGGAATAGACGGCATTTCTATGATTGAGCTAGACCAGACAGACGTGGTCAGACATCCGCTTGTTGCGAAAATTATTGAAGCATACGATAAGCAAAATTAATGCTGAATGACCCGATCGCGCGTTATCGGGTCATTTTTATGATTGCTTGTGGGCTTGATGTTTCAAGAGGAGGTTCTTGTGTTGAAAAAGAAGTCTAAGACCAAAAGCAGCTCAAAAAAATGGAGCAATTTTAAAAATGCCCGCTCCATGCATGTACTGCTGTATCTTCTGCTGGCTGCCATTATGTTTGCTTTGCTCTTTGTACATGTTAAGCCGGAAACACTTGATTTGGACCTGTTTTCAGTCAGCGACAAGACCATTTATGCTCCGGCAACCGTGGAAGATCAAAAAGCCACGGAGGAAAAAAAGCAAGCCGCTGAGGACGCGGTTGAGGATCAATATACATTAAAAAAAGAATACACAGATAATCGGATAGACCTTGTGTCATCAATATTCGACAGTATCAGTGAAGTGAAAAAATCATCGGAAGAAGGCAGCAAATCCCCATCGGAAAAATCAATGGTCAAATCCGTAAAGGATAAATTGACGTCAGATGTGAATGATTCCATATCCGAGGATTCCATCAAGACATTGCTGAAAGCAGACAGTGAAGACTTTTCTTTTGTAAGAGATACGGTCATTACCGCGGTAAATACGGTCATGAGCAGTGAAATCCCTTCGGATAAGTTATCTGATGCAAAGGATAAAGTGGAAAAAGAGCTAAAGAGCAATTCTATTCCATCTAAATACTTGGGAGCTGCGACAGAAATCGGGCGTTTTGCTATTATTCCGAATTACGTCTTCGATCCGAAAGCAACAGAGGCAAAGCGGCAGGAAGCGTCAGATAATGTCCAGCAAGTTCAAATCAAACAGGGGCAAGTGCTCGTGGAAGAAAATGACCTTATTGATCGGGAAGTGTACAGAAAACTTGAGCTGACCGGGTTATTAAATAACTCAAATCTCTTTAAGCCGATCAGCGGGCTCTTGATTATGATCGGACTGTTCATTGCAACACTTGTATATTATTTTGAAAAACAGAAACAAAACCTAAAGTTTAAAAACCAATCCATTCTGCTTTTCTCTATTATCACAACACTTTTGCTTGTGATCATGGAGGTTGTCAGTTTGTTTCAGAAGATGGAATATAATAATATCGGCTATCTGGTTCCCATTGCGGCCGGGGCCATCTTAATCAAACTGCTGATGAATGAACGCATTGCCATTTTGGGAAGTATCATTCTTGCGATTTGCGGGAGTATGATGTTTAATCAGGGTGTGACAGGAACGTTCAATTATGTCATAGGAATTTATTATTTGATTAGCGGTATTTCAGGCGTTTTATTTTTAGGAAAACATAATGCAAGGTCAAAAATTTTGCAGACCGGACTTTTCGTGGCATTTATTAATATGGTTGTTGTTCTTTCCTTATTATTGATCCAGAACACCGCATTGTCGGGTCTTGAAATCGGCACGTTAATGCTCATGGGGGTTGTGTCGGGGTTTGCTTCATCGGTATTGATCATCGGCCTGATGCCGTTTTTCGAGACAGGCTTTGGCATTTTATCCACCATGAGGCTGCTCGAGCTGTCTAATCCTAACCATCCGCTATTGCGCAAAATACTGACAGAAACACCAGGTACATATCATCACAGTGTAATGGTCGCCAATTTATCAGAGGCAGCCTGTGAAGCGGTTGGTGCTAATGGTTTGCTTGCAAGAGTTGGCGCATATTATCACGATCTCGGAAAAACAAAGCGCCCGCAATATTTTATTGAAAACCAAATGAATATTGACAATCCGCATGACAAGCTGTCACCTCAGCTGAGTAAAAATATTATCATCTCGCATACGACTGACGGTGCGAACATGCTGAGAAGCTATAAATTTCCGAAAGAGCTTGTCGATATTGCCGAGCAGCATCATGGAACCTCGCTTTTAAAGTTTTTTTACTATAAGGCGAAGGAAAAAGGCGACCAGATTACAGAGGAAGAGTTCCGTTATCCGGGGCCGAAGCCGCAGTCAAAGGAAGCCGCAATTATATCAGTGGCCGACAGTGTTGAAGCGGCCGTCAGATCCATGCATAACCCAAATCCTGAACGAATTGAAAAGCTTGTCCGGGGTATTATATCCGATAAGCTTCAGGACGGACAGTTCAGTGAATGCGATTTGACATTTAAAGAGCTGGATACAATCGCAAAAACGCTCTGTGCAACATTAAAAGGAATTTTCCACTCCCGGATTGAATATCCGGAGGCTACTAAGAAGGTGAAATAGATGAGTTTACTGATTGATATCGTTGATGAAACAGGAAGCGTCTCAGAAGAGATGCTCAAAGAAGTAGAAAATCTGCTTCAATTTGCTGCTGAGCGTGAAGGCGTTCAGGATCAGGCTGAGGTTTCTGTCACGATCGTTACCAATGATGACATACAGCAGATTAACAAAGAATACCGGGGAAAGGATACACCGACAGATGTCATCTCATTTGCTCTTGAAGAAGAGGGAGAAGGCGAGGTCGAAATCGTGGGCGCCGAGATGCCTCCGGTTTTAGGTGATATTATCATCAGTGCCGATCGCACAAGAGAGCAGGCAGAGGAGTATAATCATTCTTTTAAAAGAGAGCTCGGATTTCTTGCCGTACACGGATTTCTGCACCTTTTAGGATATGACCATATGACGAAAGAGGAAGAAGAGGAGATGTTTACTAAGCAAAAGGATTTGCTGGACGCTTATGGACTCAAGAGATCATAGAAATGAGCTGAAGCGATTCTACAAAAGCTTCGTGCATGCAGGCCGGGGAATCTGGAAAACAGCGCGGACGGAGCGGAATTTCCAATTTCATGCCGCAGCCGCCTGCGTTGTTCTCATTTGCGGCTTCCTTGTAGAGCTCAGCACGATAGAGTGGGTGATTATATTCCTTTTGATCGGCGGAATGTTTTCGCTTGAGCTTTTAAATACAGCCGTTGAACATACGGTTGATTTAATAACTGACAAACATCACCCTCTTGCTAAAGCGGCCAAGGACGCTGCCGCCGGGGCTGTTTGCGTTTTTGCCGTCATTTCGTGTATCATTGGTTTACTTATTTTTTTGCCAAAGCTGTAATGGCTGAAAATTCTTACATTTATTTTACATTTTTAGAAATGGGCGTGAAAAAAAGCGCGCGATTATGTAAAATATAAAGTGATAGCGGTACCATTATAGGTAAGAGAGGAATGTACACATGAACAGACAAGAATTAATAACAGAAGCTTTAAAAGCGCGTGATATGGCATATGCGCCGTATTCCAAGTTCCAAGTAGGAGCCGCTCTTCTTACCAAGGATGGAAAAGTGTACAAAGGCTGCAACATTGAGAACGCTGCATACAGCATGTGCAATTGCGCTGAGCGTACCGCTTTATTTAAAGCTGTTTCTGAAGGGGATACAGAGTTTCAGATGCTGGCCGTTGCGGCTGACACCCCTGGACCGGTATCTCCGTGCGGAGCCTGCCGCCAGGTGATTTCTGAGCTTTGCACAAAGGACGTTGTTGTCGTACTGACTAATTTACAAGGACAAATAAAAGAAATGACTGTGGAAGAATTACTGCCAGGCGCATTTTCATCGGAGGATTTACATGACGAACGAAAGCTTTAAATCAGGATTTGTATCCATTATTGGAAGACCAAACGTAGGAAAGTCTACATTTTTGAACAGAGTCATAGGGCAAAAAATCGCGATCATGAGCGATAAGCCCCAAACGACGAGAAACAAGGTGCAAGGGGTATTAACGACAGGCACATCACAAACCATTTTTATAGACACACCAGGGATTCATAAACCTAAGCATAAGCTCGGGGACTTTATGATGAAAGTGGCGCAAAATACATTAAAAGAAGTTGATTTGATCTTGTTTATGATCAATGCCGAGGAAGGCTACGGGAAAGGCGACGAATTCATCATTGAGAAATTGCAGCAGATGTCTACGCCTGTATTTTTAATCGTAAACAAAATTGATAAAATTCATCCCGACCAATTGCTTTTGTTAATTGACGAATACCGCGGACGTTATCCTTTTAAGGAAATTGTTCCGATTTCTGCTCTAGAAGGAAATAACATCGAAACATTGCTCGCTCAGATTGAAGCGTATTTGCCGGAAGGGCCGCAATTCTATCCGAGTGATCAGGTCACCGACCACCCAGAGCGATTTATCATTTCTGAATTAATCAGGGAAAAGGTGCTGCATTTGACGAGAGAAGAAATCCCGCACAGCATTGCGGTGGCCATCGAATCCATCAAAGGGCAGGACAACGGTTCTGTGCATGTAGCGGCAACGATTGTGGTCGAGCGGGATTCCCAGAAAGGCATCGTGATTGGTAAAAAAGGAAGCCTTCTGAAAGAGGTCGGAAAAAGAGCGAGGGCGGATATTGAAGCACTGTTAGGCTCCCGTGTCTACCTTGAATTGTGGGTGAAAGTGCAGAAAGACTGGCGCAATAAAATGTCCCAGCTTCGCGATTTTGGCTTTAAAGAGGACGAATATTAATCTCTTGCCGTGTGGGACATTATCTCACAGGAACAGGGATACATTAGCAAATTTTGTTTAACATGAAATGGAGGACATCTGGTCAAGATAAAGGTAAGAATTTGGAATTTAGGTAAGCTAGTTTAACTACAGAAAGGTGGGTTTCTTGTGTTGAATTTTACCTGGAACGTATTTTCTCAAACAGGAAATGTTGATACGTATCTTCTTTTTAAAGAACTGGAAAAAGAGAACATGGAAAGACCCGAAGAACTAGAAGATGAGCTAGCCCGATTTGATTATCCAATTTTATAAACCTCTTGGCCGCTCCTGCTTTAGGAAGGTGCGGAAATGCTGACAAAATGTGAAGGGATCGTTCTTCGCACAAATGATTACGGAGAGACGAATAAAATCGTAACATTACTGACAAGAGAACACGGAAAAATAGGTGTTATGGCACGAGGCGCCAAAAAACCGAACAGCCGTTTATCAGCAGTCAGCCAGCCCTTTTTGTATGGTTCATTTTTAATGCAAAAAACATCAGGCCTCGGAACGCTTCAGCAGGGGGAAATGATCCTCAGCATGCGAGGCATCAGGGAAGACTTGTTTTTAACAGCCTATGCTGCATATATTGCTGAATTAGTCGACAGAGGCACAGAGGAAAGAAAGCCAAATCCTTATTTATTTGAATTTATATTAGAATCACTAAAACAGCTGAATGAAGGAACAGATCCGGATGTTATCACCTTCATTGTTCAAATGAAGATGCTCGGTGTCATGGGGCTGTATCCTGAGCTGAATCATTGTGTACATTGTAAAAGCCAAGACGGAACTTTTCACTTTTCTGTCCGTGATAATGGTTTTATATGCCATCGCTGTTTTGAAAAAGATCCTTATAGGATTCCGATTAAACCGCAAACAGCAAGGCTGTTGAGACTCTTTTATTACTTCGATCTGTCGAGGCTGGGCAATGTGTCCTTAAAAGAGGAAACAAAAGCTGAATTAAAGCAAGTGATTGATTTGTATTACGAAGAATATTCAGGGTTATATTTAAAATCAAAGCGCTTTTTAGATCAAATGGAAAGCATGAAACATCTTATGGGTGAAAACAAAAGTTGACATCTGGTCCATCTTTTTATATGATCATTTATTATAAAATATGTTGCAGTGAGAGAAAGAAGTACTTGCGTTTACCTCATGAAAGCGACCTTAGGGCGGTGTAAGCTAAGGATGAGCACGCAACGAAAGGCATTCTTGAGCAATTTTAAAAAAGAGGCTGGGATTTTATTCTCAGCAACTAGGGTGGAACCGCGGGAGAACTCTCGTCCCTATGTTTGCGGCAGGCAAGCATAGAGACGGGAGTTTTTTGGTTGCTGCCGCAGTCATTTTATGAAAGAAAAGTGGAGGTGCTTGAAATGAATATTCAAGACATGATTCTTACCTTGCAAAAGCATTGGTCCAGTCAGGGCTGTGTGCTTATGCAGGCTTACGATGTAGAAAAAGGAGCCGGCACGATGAGCCCGTATACATTTTTGCGCAGCATCGGCCCTGAGCCGTGGAAAGTGGCTTATGTAGAGCCTTCAAGACGCCCTGCAGACGGCCGATACGGGGAGAACCCAAACAGATTGTATCAGCATCATCAGTTCCAGGTCATTATCAAACCGTCTCCTGATAACATTCAAGAGCTGTATTTAGATTCCTTGCGGGCTCTCGGAATTGATCCGCTTGAGCACGATATTCGTTTTGTTGAAGACAACTGGGAGAATCCGTCTTTAGGCTGTGCGGGTCTTGGCTGGGAAGTATGGCTTGACGGAATGGAAATTACACAATTTACGTATTTCCAGCAGGTCGGAGGACTTGAATGTAAACCGGTTTCAGTAGAAATTACGTACGGAATCGAGCGTCTCGCGTCTTATATCCAGGATAAAGAAAATGTTTTCGACTTGGAATGGACGACAGGGTTTACAGTAAAAGATTTATTCATGATGGCTGAATATGAGCATTCCGTTTATACATTTGAAACGTCAGACGTCGATATGCTGTTCCAACTGTTCAGCACATATGAAAAAGAAGCGATCAAGCAAATGGATAACGGACTTGTTCATCCTGCATATGACTATGTGCTGAAATGCTCGCACACCTTCAATCTGCTTGACGCCAAAGGTGCGATCTCTGTTACCGAGCGGACGGGCTATATCGCAAGAGTGCGGAATTTAGCTAGAAAAGTAGCAAAAACCTATTATGAGGAACGAGAAAAACTAGGGTTCCCAATGCTTAAAGGGGAGGGTTCTTCTCATGAGTAAACAGGATTTACTTTTAGAGATCGGATTAGAGGAAATGCCGGCGCGCTTTTTGAATGAAAGCATGGTTCAGCTTGGCGAGAAGCTGACAGGCTGGCTTAAAGAAAAAAATATTACTCACGGTGATGTGAAGCTCTTCAATACACCGAGACGTCTTGCTGTGTTCGTTAAGGATGTTGCAGAAAAGCAGGATGATATAAAAGAGGAAGCAAAAGGACCTGCGAAAAAAATTGCCCTAGATGCAGACGGAAACTGGACAAAAGCGGCAATCGGATTTTCAAAAGGCCAAGGCGCGAATGTGGAAGACCTGTACATCAAAGAAGTAAAAGGCACAGAGTATGTATTCGTGCAAAAATTCCAAGCCGGCCAAGAAACGAAATCGCTTCTGCCAGAACTGAGCGGTTTAATTACAAGCTTGCATTTCCCGAAAAACATGCGCTGGGGAAATGAAGATTTGCGTTATATCCGACCAATCAAATGGATTGTCGCTTTATTTGGACAGGATGTCATTCCATTTTCGATCACAAACGTTG
The DNA here is from genome assembly GCF_002201875.1 of Bacillus sp. MD-5. NCBI lineage: Bacteria > Bacillati > Bacillota > Bacilli > Caryophanales > Bacillaceae > Bacillus > Bacillus sp. MD-5. Next base: position 2,334,753 of record NZ_CP021911.1, on the reverse strand, counting down.
AATCTGGACGTACAACACAGGGACACCGTTTTCTCGGACATGAAGTATCAATTGAATCACCTTCAGCTTATGAAGAGCAGCTGAAAGAACAGCATGTTATTGCTGATCCTACCACCCGGAAGCGAATGATTCAATCTCAGCTGGAGGCAATGGCTGCAGAACACAATTGGAGCATTCCGGTTGACGAAGACCTTCTTGATGAAGTGAATCATTTAGTAGAATACCCGACAGCTCTTTACGGCTCATTTGAATCTGAGTTTCTTTCAATTCCTGAGGAAGTGCTTGTCACGACAATGAAAGAGCATCAGCGCTACTTCCCTGTCAAAGACAAAAACGGTGACTTGCTGCCTCACTTTATCACAGTCCGAAACGGCAACAGCCACGCGATCGAAAATGTGGCCCGAGGCAATGAAAAGGTGCTGCGCGCGCGTTTGTCTGATGCTTCATTCTTCTACAAGGAAGATCAGAAACTGAACATTGATGCAAACGTGAAGAAGCTTGAAAACATTGTGTTCCATGAAGAGCTTGGTTCTCTAGCTGATAAGGTTAGAAGAGTCACATCAATCGCAGAGAAGCTTGCCGTTCGTCTCCAGGCTGATGGAGATACGTTAAAACATGTGAAGCGAGCTGCTGAAATTTCTAAATTCGACCTTGTCACGCATATGATATATGAATTCCCTGAACTTCAAGGAATTATGGGCGAAAAGTATGCGAGAATGCTTGGTGAAGATGAAGCTGTGGCTGCGGCAGTCAATGAACATTATATGCCTAGATCAGCTGGCGGAGAAACGCCTTCTACTTTTACAGGAGCTGTTGTAGCAATGGCGGATAAGCTTGACACAATCGCTTCATTCTTCTCAATCGGCGTTATTCCGACCGGTTCTCAGGACCCTTACGGACTGCGCCGCCAGGCAAGCGGTATTGTTGCGATTCTTCTTGACCGCAACTGGGGAATTTCATTTGAAGAGCTGCTTACTTTCGTTCAAACTGATAAAGAAAATGAACTGCTGGATTTCTTCACTCAGCGCCTGAAATATGTCTTGAATGCTGAACAAATCAGACATGATGTCATCGACGCCGTGCTGGAAAGCTCTGAGCTTGAGCCATACTCAGCGCTGCATAAAGCTCAAGTACTGGAACAAAAGCTTGGTGCACCTGGCTTTAAGGAAACAGCTGAAGCGTTAGGCCGAGTGATCTCTATCAGCAAAAAAGGAGTCCGCGGAGACATTCAGCCTGATCTGTTTGAAAATGAATACGAAGCAAAGCTGTTTGATGCCTACCAAACAGCGAAGCAAAATCTGCAGGAAAACTTCAGCAAAAAAGATTATGAGGCGGCGCTTGCTTCACTTGCAGCCTTAAAAGAACCGATTGATGCTTACTTCGACCATACAATGGTTATAGCGGATAATGAGGCATTAAAGGCAAATCGTTTAGCGCAAATGGTAAGCTTGGCGGATGAGATCAAGTCCTTTGCGAATATGAATGCCCTTATTGTAAAATAAAGAGAGAAAAGGCGGTTGCTGTGTGATCGGTAATCGTCTTTTCCCCATTTATAAGTTTTTTGTTTGATTACAAGATATTTACGCTATAATATGGATTATTATTTCTTTACATAGCTATGAAGTGAAAAGGTGGTGAGTACGATCGAACTAAATAAACGGCAAGAACATATTTTGCAGATTGTAAAAGAAAACGGGCCGATTACAGGGGAGCATATTGCAGAAAAGCTGAACCTTACCAGGGCGACATTGCGTCCGGATTTAGCCATACTCACCATGTCAGGATTCCTCGAGGCGCGCCCGAGAGTCGGTTATTTCTATACGGGAAAAACCGGCACACAGCTTTTGGCGGATAAACTCAAAAAGCTTCAGGTGAAAGACTTTCAATCTATCCCCGTAGTGATTCACGAAAACGTTTCTGTGTACGATGCGATTTGCACCATGTTTTTAGAAGATGTAGGTACTCTGTTTGTGGTGGACCGCGATGCTGTTTTAGTCGGGGTGCTTTCACGAAAGGACTTGCTCAGAGCGAGCATTGGCCAGCAGGAGCTTACATCGGTCCCTGTTCACATCATCATGACAAGGATGCCGAACATTACGGTGTGCAGACGTGAGGATTATGTAATGGACATTGCAAAGCACTTAATAGAAAAACAAATTGATGCGCTGCCTGTCATCAAAGACACCGATAAAGGCTTTGAAGTAATCGGCAGAGTGACAAAAACAAATATGACAAAAATACTTGTCAGTTTATCGGAAAATGAAATCCTATAAGATTGCAAACTAACGGGGGGATAATATGAATAACCGCATCATCTATGTTGTATCGGATTCCGTCGGTGAAACGGCCGAATTGGTAGTAAAAGCAGCACTCAGCCAATTTAACGGATCGGCGGATGATACACATGTAAGAAGAATTCCTTATGTTGAAGATATAGGCACTATCAATGAAGTGATTTCACTTGCAAAGGCAGACGGCGGCATTATCTGTTTTACACTCGTGGTGCCGGAAATCAGAGAATATTTGATAGCCGAAGCGGAAAAAGCAAATGTTTTATATTATGATATTATCGGCCCGTTAATTGATAAAATGGAAACGGCCTACGGTTTAACAGCGAAATACGAACCGGGGCGGGTCCGCCAGCTTGATGAAGATTATTTCAAAAAAGTGGAGGCCATCGAGTTTGCAGTTAAATACGATGATGGACGTGATCCAAGAGGGATTTTAAAAGCTGATATCGTTTTGATCGGCGTCTCAAGAACGTCTAAAACACCGCTGTCTCAATATCTCGCACACAAGCGCCTGAAGGTTGCCAATGTTCCGATTGTACCTGAGGTTGATCCACCGGAAGAACTTTTTAACGTTGATCCGAAAAAATGCATCGGCTTAAAGATTAGCCCTGATAAACTGAATCATATCAGAAAAGAACGCTTAAAATCACTCGGGCTTAATGATAAAGCGATTTATGCAAATATCAACCGAATCAAAGAGGAACTGGAGTATTTCGAAAAGATTGTGGATCGGATCGGCTGCCAGGTTGTTGATGTTTCAAATAAAGCGGTTGAAGAAACAGCGAATATTATCCATCATCTCAAAACAAAAAACCTATAACTCAGGACGCTCTATCCTGGGTTTTTGGCTATGCCAAAAGGGAATAATGAAAAACAATAGCATCTTTGTGAAGTTTGTATTATAATAAAAAATTGTGATAAAATGATTAATTTTAGGTTTAAGGATCGTGTGATACGAATAAACTATTATGGGTAAGATGTCAAGAATTTCTCCCGGAAATTTTTCGACAAATTCATATACATCCGCAATAATAAAGGATGTGCGATTTTGCTTGCTTTTATGCAGGAGTTTAATGGAGGGATGGAGAATTACTCTTCTTAATGAACAAGAAAAGACGATTTTTGTCGATGCTGATGCTTGTCCGGTAAAAGATGAAATTTTACAAACAGCATCCGAGTATGAAGTTCAAGTTCTTTTTGTCGCTTCATTTGAACATTATCAGCTTTCCAGAAGCAATGAAGAAAAATGGAAGTACGTTGATCCTCATAAAGAAGCTGCTGATATATATATCGCAAATCACGTAAAACCGGGAGATATTGTTGTGACGCAGGACATCGGATTAGCATCTCTGCTGTTGAACAGAAATGTCTCTGTTATGTCGGAAAGAGGTCGTCTTTACAAAGAAGACACGATTGATTTTGCTCTTGAGAGCCGTCATTTTTCCGGCAAACAAAGGAGAAAAGGCGTATACGCCAAAGGGCCTAAAAAATTGAATAAAGAAGATCGAGAACGATTTATTACACTGCTGCAAAAAATCCTGTCGAACGATGAAGGGATTTTGCACTAAAGCATCGAATAATGTACGACGGAGTGTTATAAGATGGGAAATCGGATACCAGATGAAATTGTGGATCAGGTGCAAAAGTCGGCAGATATCGTTGAAGTCATAGGTGATTATGTTCAATTAAAAAAGCAAGGCCGAAACTACTTTGGACTCTGTCCTTTTCATGGAGAAAGCACACCTTCGTTTTCCGTATCGCCCGACAAACAGATTTTTCATTGCTTTGGCTGCGGAGCGGGCGGCAATGTTTTCTCTTTTTTAAGGCAGATGGAAGGCTATTCATTTGCCGAGTCGGTTTCTCACCTTGCTGACAAATACCAAATTGATTTTCCAGATGATATAACAGTCCATTCCGAAGCTCGGCCAGAGTCTTCTGGGGATCAAAAAATGGCTGAGGCACATGAGCTCCTGAAGAAATTTTACCATCATTTGTTAATAAATACAAAAGAAGGTCAAGAGGCACTGGATTATCTGCTTTCCAGGGGCTTTACGAAAGAGCTGATTGATGAATTTCAGATTGGCTATGCTCTTGATTCTTGGGACTTTATCACGAAATTCCTTGTGAAGAGGGGATTTAGTGAGGGGCAAATGGAAAAAGCGGGTCTTCTGATCAGACGCGAAGACGGAAGCGGATATTTCGACCGCTTCAGAAACCGTGTCATGTTTCCGATCCATGATCATCACGGGGCTGTTGTTGCTTTCTCGGGCAGGGCTCTTGGGAGCCAGCAGCCTAAGTATATGAACAGTCCTGAGACCCCGCTTTTTCATAAAAGTAAACTGCTTTACAATTTCTATAAGGCCCGTCTTCATATCAGAAAGCAGGAAAGAGCAGTCTTATTTGAAGGGTTTGCCGATGTCATATCGGCTGTAAGCTCGGGTGTAAAAGAGAGCATAGCCACGATGGGAACGTCTCTTACAGATGATCATGTCAAGATCCTGAGAAGAAACGTCGAAGAAATCATTCTTTGCTATGACTCAGATAAAGCCGGTTATGAAGCCACCTTAAAAGCTTCGGAGCTTCTGCAAAAAAAAGGGTGCAAAGTCAGAGTTGCAATGATTCCTGACGGATTGGACCCTGATGATTACATCAAAAAATTCGGCGGGGAAAAATTTAAAAACGACATTATTGACGCCAGTGTCACCGTAATGGCATTTAAAATGCAATATTTCCGAAAAGGAAAGAACCTGTCCGATGAAGGCGATCGCCTGGCTTACATTAAAGACGTACTGAAAGAAATCAGCACGCTTTCAGGGTCTCTAGAGCAGGAAGTCTATGTAAAACAGCTTGCTTCAGAGTTTTCGCTTTCACAGGAGTCTTTAACTGAGCAGCTGTCTGTTTTCAGCAAGCAAAACAAACCTGCTGACAATGGCGGTGAAACAAAAACACGGCGAGCGCATTTGACGACAAAAGCAAGGCATAAACGTTTGCGCCCGGCGTATGAAAATGCAGAAAGGCTGTTACTCGCTCACATGCTTCGAGATCGGAGCGTCATCAAAAAAGTGATTGACCGGGTAGGGTTTCAATTTAATATTGATGAGCACCGAGCATTAGCCGCTTATCTTTATGCTTTTTATGAAGAGGGAGCCGAGCTGACGCCTCAGCATCTGATGGCCAGGGTGACAGATGATCATATAAGCCAGCTCTTGTCTGATATATTAATGCTTCAGGTTAATCAAGAGCTTAGCGAAGCTGAGTTATCAGATTATGTAAAAAAAGTGTTGAATCAAAGAAATTGGTCAATGATAAAAGAAAAAGAGGCGGAAAGAGCCGAAGCCGAAAGGCAAAAAGATTTTTTAAGAGCTGCTTCTCTGGCTCAAGAAATCGTTACATTGAACCGATCTTTAAAATAACTGGAAAACTGATGAGAAGCATTTATTGGCAATGATTCCTTGCGGAGGAGCAAATAGATCGCTTAACCTCATCATGAATTGTCATTTCATTATTCGCACATTTGTTAAAGGCAGTTCATATAGAAAACGCCTGAATGGACCGAATAAGAATCATACCGCTTATAGAATTCGTTGCAAGCTTTGGAAGGAGGGATCCATAATGGCTGATAAACAAACCCACGAGACAGAATTAACATTCGACCAAGTAAAAGAGCAATTAACAGAGTCTGGTAAAAAACGTGGCGTTTTGACATATGAAGAAATCGCTGAGCGTATGTCCAGCTTTGAAATTGAATCAGACCAAATGGATGAGTATTATGAATTTTTAGGTGAACAAGGTGTTGAATTAATTAGTGAGAATGAAGAAACAGAAGATCCTAATATTCAGCAGCTTGCCAAAGCCGAAGAAGAATTTGACCTTAATGACCTAAGTGTACCGCCTGGCGTTAAAATCAATGACCCAGTTCGTATGTATTTAAAAGAAATCGGTCGGGTTAACCTTCTTTCTGCAAAAGAAGAAATCGCCTACGCTCAAAAGATTGAAGAAGGTGACGAAGAATCTAAACGCAGATTGGCTGAAGCGAACCTGCGGCTTGTTGTCAGTATCGCAAAACGGTATGTCGGACGCGGTATGCTGTTCCTCGACCTGATCCAAGAAGGAAACATGGGTCTGATGAAAGCCGTTGAAAAATTTGATTATCGCAAAGGTTATAAATTCAGTACGTATGCTACGTGGTGGATCAGACAGGCGATTACACGCGCTATTGCCGATCAGGCGAGAACGATCCGGATTCCCGTTCATATGGTGGAAACCATTAATAAATTAATCCGTGTGCAGCGTCAATTGCTTCAAGACTTAGGCAGAGAACCAACACCTGAAGAAATTGCGGAAGATATGGATTTAACGCCTGAAAAAGTACGCGAAATCTTAAAGATTGCACAAGAGCCGGTATCACTGGAAACACCGATCGGTGAAGAGGATGACTCACACCTTGGTGATTTTATTGAAGACCAAGAAGCAACTTCACCTTCAGATCACGCCGCATACGAGCTGTTAAAAGAGCAGCTGGAAGATGTACTTGATACGTTAACTGATCGTGAAGAAAATGTATTGCGTCTTCGATTCGGTCTTGATGATGGCCGTACAAGAACATTAGAAGAGGTCGGCAAAGTATTTGGAGTAACGAGAGAGCGTATTCGACAAATCGAAGCCAAAGCGTTGCGGAAACTAAGACATCCTAGCAGAAGTAAACGTTTGAAAGATTTCCTCGAATAAGATGGAACGGGTCTTGCAGATCCGTTCTTCTTTTTTAAAAAAAGATATATGGATAATATGCCTTTATTTTACTGAAAAATGATGTCATTTGCAAATGAACATTGTGATGAAAAATTTCAAAATCTAATTCCATATTTTCTATTGTAAGCGTATACAATACATTATACAATAGAATAAAAAGGATATTAGAGAAATAGGCATGTCTCTATTCAATTTTGTATAAAGTGTGAATAAAAAACTTTTGTATAGCAATCCATTTACTTTTTGTTAAAATAAGTTAGAATTAGAAGTGTTTACATAGGGGGAAGGATCAAAAAGGGGGAAGGGAAATGAAATGGAACCCGCTTATTCCATTTTTACTGATCGCTGTTTTAGGAATTGGTCTAACTTTCTTTTTATCAGTAAAAGGACTTGATGACTCTCGAGAAATTGCAAGCGGAGGAGAAAGCAAATCTGCTGAAAAGAAAGATGCAAACGCTTCACCAGAAGAAATTTACAAGGCAAACTGCATCACATGCCACGGTGAAAATTATGAAGGTGTTTCGGGTCCGAGCTTAAAAGGTGTAGGGGATAAGAAAGATGTCGCTGAAATAAAAACAAAGATCGAAAAAGGCGGTAATGGAATGCCTTCCGGTCTTGTTCCGGCAGATAAGCTGGATGATATGGCAGAGTGGGTGTCAAAAATTAAATAAAAGAACCATATTTCTCTTTATACATTCACAGGCCGCCGAGATGTTCTCGACAGCCTTTTATTTTTGACGGCCGCGTACAGACTCGCATCAAAAGAAATAATCTCAAAATCATTTGCTTCAGCTTGGATTCCGAGCTGATTTTTTATATGATAGTAAAGGAAAAAATGATTGAGAAAAGTTGTGATGACAAGTGAACGAATTAAAATTATCTAAACGATTGCAAACAGTAGCGGAATACATACCGAATGGAGCGGTGATGGCCGATATCGGGTCTGACCACGCATACCTTCCTTGTTATGCGGTGCTGAATCATAAAGCCAGCGGAGCGATTGCCGGAGAAATAACAGAAGGCCCATTTTTGTCTGCAAAGCGGCAGGTTGAAAAATCAGGCTTAAACTCGCACATTTCTGTAAGGCAGGGAGACGGACTGGAAGTGATTAAAAAAGGTGAAGCTGATGCCATTACGATTGCCGGAATGGGCGGGGCTTTGATCGCTCACATTTTAGAAGCAGGTAAAGACAAATTAACGGGGAAGGAACGCCTTATTTTACAGCCGAATATTCATGCTGTTCATATCAGGGAGTGGCTATATAAAGAAGGGTATGCGCTGATAGATGAGGTAATCCTTGAAGAGGACGGAAAGTGCTATGAGGTGCTGGTAGCCGAAGCGGGAGACAGGGATGCGGCTTATGCCGGTATTTCTTTATCAGCCGGAATGCTCGTTGGTCCTTTTTTGGCTAAAGAAAAAAATGCTGTCTTTTTGAAAAAGTGGACACAAGAGCTTCAGCACACTCAAAACATTTATGAGCAGATTAGACAAGCCGCAGGCACAGAGCAAAATAAACAAAAATTAAAGGAGCTCTCCGATCGAATCGAGCTATTAAAGGAGGTAATCGATCATGGCTAAAAGCGTAAATGGGCAGCAGATCATCCAGCTGTTTGAACAATTTTCCCCGAAAGCCTATGCGGTCGAAGGAGATAAAATCGGCCTGCAAATCGGCACCTTAAACAAACCGATTAAAAATGTGATGGTTACACTTGATGTGTTGGAGAGCGTTATCGATGAAGCGATTGAAAAAGAGGTTGACTTGATTATAGCACACCATCCTCCTATTTTTCGGCCGCTCAAGCATATTTCAACAGATCAGCCTGCCGGAAGGTTAATTGAAAAGTGTTTGAAGCACGATATTGCTGTTTATGCAGCTCATACAAATTTAGACGTTGCGGACGGCGGCGTGAATGATTTGCTTGCTGAAGCACTAGAGCTGCGTGAGACGGAAGTGCTGGCGCCTACTTATACGGATCCTCTAAAAAAGCTGGCCGTCTACGTGCCGAAGGAATATGAAGAGCAGGTCAGAGCCGCGCTTGGAAATGCTGGCGCCGGCCATATCGGCGAATACAGCCATTGCGCGTTTTCGTCTGAAGGGATCGGCAGCTTCAAGCCATTGGACGGAGCTAAGCCTTTTATCGGTGAAGTAGGAGAGCTTGAGCTTGTTCATGAAGTAAGGCTTGAGACTGTATTTCCTAAAAGCATCGAAAAAGCTGTTATCAATGCAATGATAAAAAGCCATCCATACGAAGAAGTCGCTTACGACATCTATCCTGTTGAACAGTCTCCCGCCGAAAAAGGGCTCGGCCGTGTCGGAACCCTTAAAAATGAGATGACGCTCAAGGAATTTGCTTTATATGTGAAAGACAAGCTTGATGTCAATGGTGTCAGAATGGTGGGGAATGCTGACAGTATGGTGAAAAAGGTAGCTGTTCTTGGCGGAGATGGGAACAAGTATATTCACCATGCAAAACGAAAGGGCGCCGATGTTTACGTTACAGGAGATTTATATTTCCATGTGGCCCATGATGCGATGATGCTTGGCCTGAATGTGGTTGATCCGGGCCATTACGCGGAAAAAATCATGAAAGAAGGCGTCACGAGAAAACTGACATCAATGTGTAATGATAAAAAATATGACGTGAATATCTTTGTTTCTGAAACAGATACAAATCCATTTGCATTTCTATAAAAAAACTGAGGCTTTTACAGCCTCAGTTTTTTGCTTTTACTTTTGGAAGTATTTTTTTGAGCGGTACATTGTGATCAGTTGTCCAAGTTGATGGATCTTCGTGATCGTACTGCTCCAAAAAGCGAATGACTTCTTTTGTGATCGGCGTAGGTGTTGAAGCTCCCGCTGTAACTGCAACGGTATTAACGCCTTTCAGCCATTCAAGCTTTAATTCGCTTAAGTCGCCGATCCGGTATGCTTTTGTGCCGGCTATTTCCTCTGACACTTGTGCAAGCCGATTTGAATTGTTGCTTTTCGGGTCTCCGACAACGATTGTTAAGTCCGCTTTTTTCGCCTGCTCTGATACAGCTTCCTGCCGCACTTGAGTAGCAAGGCAAATCTCTTGGTGATATTCGACATGAGGATATTTTTCTTTGACAAGCTCCATAATGTCGTGAACATCCCATTGAGACATGGTTGTTTGATTCGTCACGATTAACTTATCTGCTTGGATATCAAGGTTTTTTACATCTTCTTCTGTTTCAACTAAGTGAACGATTTCCGGCGCTACGCCAACGGCTCCCTCAGGCTCCGGATGCCCTTTTTTGCCGATATAGATCACGTGATATCCTTTTTCTTTCATCTCTAAGATTAGATTATGAGTTTTCGTCACATCCGGACATGTAGCATCAATTGCTACCAATCCTTTTTCGTCTGCGATTCTTCTGACTTCGGGAGAAACACCGTGCGCAGTGAAAATGACAGTTCCTTTGTCAACCTGCTTTAGAATGTCCAGACGGTTAGAGCCGTCCAATGTAAAGATCCCTTCCTCTTCAAACGCATCAGTGACGTGTTTATTATGAACAATCATCCCGAGTATATAGATGGGTCTTGGCAAACTTTTATCTAGTGCCGCATTTTTGGCAATGACCATAGCATCAACAACGCCATAGCAATAGCCGCGCGGCGAAATTTTAATTACGTCCATTTTCGGTTGTCCTCCAATACTGAAGTGAGTAAAGGCAATATAAAAAGCCGTAATCAAACGGCTTTATTCTTGCATTCTTCTGATCTCATTATAGCCAATCTCACTTCAGATATCAAAGAATGTTAAATATATAATCTCGGTTTTGAACTGCCTGATGTTCTTTTCGGAGCAGGAGAGGCAGCTTCTTTTTTCTTCGGAGCAGATGTTTTTGATTCTTGCTCTTTATTGTCAGGTGTTTTTGATTTCTTAGGCAGAGAAGAACTTTTTGGTTTTGATTTTTTGTTCCCGTCTGAGGTTTTTGTTTCATCCTCTTTCTCTTTTTCTGATAATTCATCTGAATCCGATTGTTTTTTACTTTCCTCATCGCTCTCTGTCTCTGTATCATCACTTTTACTTAATTGGCTGTACAGCTTCATCAATGACGGCAGATTGCGGACTAAAGGGCCGTACTGCTGGATCATAGGGGTGACTTGCTGCGCCATGCCGAGTACTTTTTGCACATTTCCAAGCATACTGGATAAAGATGCAGGATTGGCGATATTTTGAATGCCTTGCAGACCTGCACCTCCGCTCGCTGCTGCACCTGCTCCAGGAACGCCGGGAACGCCGGCGCCTCCAGCGCCTCCTCCGCCGGGGAGGAACTTTGACAGCATCCCTTTTAAGCCTCCGCCCGCACCATTTCTCGCTCCGGCATTTGCCTGAGGAAGAAATTGTCCCGCTTGCTGAAAACCCTGCTGCTGTGCTCCAAATGAAGGCCCTCGCATATTAGGCGGTCTTCTCCCCATCATTCGCTGATTTGGCATAGGGCGGGGCGGTCCGGGCTGTGGATAATTTCTCATTGGCTGCTGCGGTGAAAACATACTTGTACCTCCTTTCAGCTCTCTCTGCTATTAGAATATGCAGGGGCTGCGGTATTTGCTTTACATAACTGAATAAAACAAACACCTTGCAAACGTGGTGTTTTTAAGCGAAATCGGGTATAATGTGATGATGGACACATAATGTGCCGCTTTAAGGAGCTGGGAAAAATGAAAGAAACGAAATTTGAACTTTATGAATTGAAACCGTTTATTATAGATGCAGTACATCGTCTTGGTTTTTACGAACCGACTGATATCCAGAAAAGGCTGATTCCTGCAGTGCTAAAAAAAGAAAGCGTCATCGGCCAGTCTCAGACGGGAACTGGAAAAACCCACGCTTATTTACTGCCTTTATTAAACAAAATCGATCCTGCTAAAGATGTCGTTCAGGTTGTTATTACGGCTCCGACAAGAGAGCTTGCCAACCAGATTTATCAGGAAGCGCTTAAAATCACGCAGGGTGAAGAAGGAAGTCAGATTCGCTCGAAATGTTTTATCGGAGGCACCGACAAACAAAAATCAATTGATAAATTGAAAATACAGCCGCATCTTGTTGTCGGTACACCCGGACGGATTGCTGATTTAATCAAAGAACAGGCGTTAAGTGTTCATAAAGCGGAAGCTCTTGTTATTGATGAAGCGGATTTAATGCTGGACATGGGATTCCTTGCAGATGTAGATTACATCGGTTCCCGTATGCCTGAGGACCTGCAAATGCTTGTGTTCTCAGCGACCATACCGGAAAAGCTGAAACCATTTTTAAAGAAATACATGGAAAATCCAAAATACGCCCATGTGGAGCCAAAGCAGGTGACTGCTGCGAAAATTGAGCATATCCTTATCCCTTCGAAACATCGTGACAAGGACAAGCTCCTTTTTGACATCATGTCGCATCTGAATCCATACCTGGGGATTGTGTTTGCCAACACGAAAAACACGGCTGACCATATTGCCCAGTCTCTGACTGGCAAAGGCATGAAAATCGGCCTGCTGCACGGCGGATTAACACCACGTGAGCGGAAAAAAGTCATGAAGCAGATTAATGATTTAGAATTCACTTATGTCATTGCAACTGACCTTGCTGCAAGAGGCATTGATATTAAAGGTGTCAGCCATGTTATCAACTATGAGCTGCCGGATGATCTCGATTTCTATGTTCACCGTGTGGGCAGAACGGCCCGAGCCGGCTCATCAGGACAAGCGATGACCATTTATGAGCTTTCTGATGAGGATGCATTAGTAAAACTTGAGAAAATGGGCATCGAATTTGATTACTTAGAGCTTGAAAAGGGCGAATGGAAAAAAGGCGATGACCGCCAGCGACGCAAAAAGCGTAAAAAAACGCCGAACGAAGCAGATGAAATTGCTCATCGTCTTGTGAAAAAGCCGAAGAAGGTTAAGCCTGGATATAAAAAGAAAATGAGCTATGAGATGGAGAAAATCAAGAAAAAACAGAGAAGAAACCAATCTAAGAAAAGAAAGTAGGGGAACCTGTTGTTGAGAATAGGCTCACACGTCTCTATGAGCGGAAAACATATGCTTTTGGCAGCAAGCCAGGAAGCAGTCTCTTATGGGGCGAACACGTTTATGATCTATACAGGCGCACCGCAAAATACGCGCCGAAAGAAAATTGAAGACTTAAATATAGAAGCAGGCCGAGCACATATGCAAGAAAACGGCATTGACGAGATTATCGTACATGCGCCTTATATTATTAATATTGGCAACACGACAAATCCGTCCACTTTTGAGCTGGGTGTTGATTTTCTTCGTTCTGAAATTGAACGGACAGCAGCCATCGGAGCGAAGCAAATTGTCCTTCATCCTGGCGCTCATGTAGGGGCAGGAGCTGAAGCCGGCATCAAAAAAATTATTGAAGGCTTAAATGAAGTGATTGATCCGAATCAAAATGTCCAGATTGCATTAGAAACAATGGCAGGTAAAGGATCAGAATGCGGCAGAAGCTTCGAGGAGCTTGCACAGATTATCGAAGGCGTTACACACAATGAGCATTTGTCAGTGTGCTTCGACACGTGCCATACACATGATGCCGGGTATAACATTGTTGAGGACTTTGACGGGGTGCTGAGCGAGTTCGATAAAATCGTCGGCATTGACCGTATTAAAGTGCTTCATATCAATGACAGCAAAAACATCAAAGGCGCGAGAAAAGACCGCCATGAAAATATCGGCTTTGGTGAAATAGGTTTTGACGCTCTGCAATATGTTGTTCACCATGAGCAGTTAAAAGACATTCCTAAAATTCTAGAAACACCGTATGTCGGTGAGGATAAAAAGAACAAAAAACCGCCATACCGTTTTGAGATCGAAATGCTGAAAGAAAAACAATTTGATGATACATTGCTCGAAAAGATTTTACAGCAATAAAAAATGGGGGATAACACCCCCATTTTTTAGCTTGTGAATTGTTTGAATAGTTCATTAACGGTTTGAGCTGTTTCTTTCGATGTAATTGTCTCTACTTGTTTCAACAGCCGCATCCGTTCACTTTCATTAAAGATGTTTACATTTTTCCCGTTTAACAGGTTCGCCACTTCAACGGCCTGCGATCTTGTTAAGCTGATTCCGTATTGTTTTGAGTACTTCAGCAAATCGTCAGCAGTAGCCTGATTGAGCCGCTGCAAAATAATTCTTTGAAATAAAATCATCGATCATTCCACCTCCAGACTTAATGTATGGGCAAATCAGTAAAATGTGTCAGTGTTTAATGGTAAAATAGATTTATAATGTATTTAAAATAGTTATTGCAGGAAAGGAGATTTTATGACCCCAACAAAACAACATAAGAGAGAAACATTTTCCCATTTTATTTTCAGGGTCTTTATGATTCTGGCAGGAGCTGCATCTGCGGCTGTAAGTATCGAATTATTTTTAATCCCCAATGATTTTATTGATGGCGGGATCATCGGTGTATCACTTATTTTAGACCACCTCTTTATATCAAACCCCTTTCTGAATTTTGCTTTTTTCGTTGTCATATTAAATATTCCTTTTATGATCTTCGGATATAAATATATCGGTAAGACCTTCCTTGTCTCTACGTTTATAGGGATTGTCGGGCTTGCCGTTATTGAATCCTCACTTCACCATGTAGAAGCCTTTACAACCCAGCCTATTTTGGCTACTGTGTTCGGGGGTCTTTTGCTCGGCTTTGGCGTCGGGCTCGTTATACGAAACGGAGGTTCGATGGATGGCACTGAAATCCTCGGTATTTTGCTGACGAAAAAGCTGCCTTTTTCAGTAGGTGAGTTCGTTATGCTCATCAATGTATTCATTTTCATTTGGGCTGGTTTTGAGTTTGGTCCTGAGCAAGCGATGTACTCTTTCATGACTTATTACATTGCGATGAAAACCATTGATGCCGTCATCCAAGGGCTTGATGAAACAAAAGCGGTCATTATTGTATCTGATCAGTATGATGAGATTTCGGATGCTATTTTGCACCGTCTCGGCCGGGGAACAACAAAGCTGAAGGGCAAAGGCGGATATACGGACGAAGAAAAGGACGTGATTTACGCGGTTGTCACAAGGCTGGAAGTGACAAAGCTCAAATCAATCGTGTTTGAAGTTGATCAAAATGCATTCATCACAATTATGAATACTCATGAAACGAGAGGCGGAAAATTCAAAAACGCAATCCACTAGGCTTTCATTTACTTTTATTCATTTTATGGGTATAATTTTATCTGCGGTAAAGAAAATGGCTTGCTGACAGACAGCTGCCATTTTCTTTTTCATACATGGGATACGTTCTTAAGCAAAGCGAAAAGGGGGACCCTTCATGAACGTACAAGAAGCGCTGAACCTACTAAAAGAAAACGGATATAAATATACAAACAAACGGGAGGATATGCTGCAGCTTTTTGCTGATTCAGACAGATATCTTACCGCTAAAAACGTACTGTCTGCATTAAATGATGATTATCCAGGCTTAAGCTTTGATACAATCTACAGAAACCTTTCTTTATATGAAGAACTTGGGATTTTGGAAACAACTGAGCTGTCTGGTGAAAAGCTCTTCCGATTTAAGTGTTCATTCACTCATCACCATCATCATTTTATTTGTCTTGCCTGCGGCAAAACAAAGGAAATTGAATCATGTCCGATGGACAAGCTTTGTGATGATTTGGATGGCTATCAGGTCAGCGGGCATAAATTTGAGATTTACGGCACTTGCCCTGATTGTACAGCGGAAAACCAAGAAAACACTACTGCGTAATGCGTATATATGAAAAAGGGGCCCGGTTTGGGCTCCTTTTTTAGTTATTGACACGTATCAAGTGGTGCTTGTTGTTGTTCATCCATTGGACGGCTTCCAGCCAGTTGTTCACTCTGATGATGCTTGAATCAATCGGAAGCTGATTATAAGGGGAATTAAACAAAATCACCGGAATTCCGGCTTCCTTCGCAATCATCATGGCGTTTCCATGATGATCCTCAAAAAACAGGTCGATGTTATGGTTTTTGACCGCTTCAACTTTGTGATGACCGCCAACGAGTTCGATGTGATCATAATGAATGTTTTGTCTGTCAAACCATTCATAGGTAACATCAGTTAAATGAGTCCGTCTCGCTGTAATATAAATAAGCTTGTGCTCCTCTTTGAGGAGGTCAAGTGACTGTTTTGCATGCTGTGCAAGCAATGCTTCCTTATATATGATCGCTTCATTTTGATTCATCCAATCCCAAAATTCTTCCTGGGTAATGTTTAACAATTTTGTTAAATCATAATCCGTCATATCGTTTAATGAAATGGAAAGATTAAACGAACGGTTCAAATAAGGGACGAATGTATCCTGAGCCGTAATTGTGCCGTCAATATCTATTCCTAAGCGTAACATGCCCACACTCCTTCAGTTTCATCCTTTCAAGTGTAACATAAACAATTGACATTAACAGAAAAGTTTAGCAAACATGAATCAGGCAAAATGGATCAAACTATAAAAGCTCCTTTAATAAAACAGAAGGGGGAATTGAAGGTGGCATACGATTACGAAAAGCGTGATAACAACAGTTACTATGTTGATCATGGATCTGAAGGAACAAATATTACCCGCGACAATGACGGTTTTTTTGAGGAAACAGCTGCTGAAATTGCAGAGCCTTATCGTGCTGCTGACCGCAGCAATGACCGAGATAACGATCGCAGCGGCGGCAATGTCAATGAAGGACGGGGAATAGGATATATTGCTTTAGCCTTGTCCATTATTTCATTGTTTGTACTGCCTGTTTTATTGGGAGCTGCCGGTATTATTGTCGGCTATATCGCAAGAAGAAGAGGTGCTCAAGGTCTGGGTGCTTGGGCAATGGGTATCGGTGTCGTTTCATTAGTGCTTGGAATATTTATTATTCCATTTTTCTAACACAAAAAAGCTTGACGGGTTCCCGTCAAGCTTTTTGTGTTTCTTCTTTTAAATTTGCTTTTTCAGCTTCAAGCTTTGCATAGTGTTCCTCAGCAAGAATGTCAATTTCTTTTTTGAGTTCCTCAACCATCGTTTCCTCGGGAACTTTACGGACAATTTTTCCTTTCCGGAACAGCAGCCCTTCACCGCGTGCGCCGGCGATTCCGATATCAGCTTCTCTCGCTTCACCAGGCCCGTTTACAGCGCAGCCGAGAACAGCCACTTTAATGGGCGCTTTTATCTTAGAGATATACTCTTCCACTTCATTGGCAATGCTGATCAGGTCAATCTCAATACGGCCGCAAGTCGGACATGAAATGAGCGTGGCAGCATTGGAGGCTAAACCGAAAGATTTCAGAAGCTCCCTTGCTACTTTTACCTCTTCCACAGGGTCTGCGCTTAATGAAATGCGCAGGGTGTTTCCGATGCCTTTGCTTAAAATGGCGCCGAGCCCTGCTGCGCTTTTTACTGTGCCGGCAAACAGTGTTCCTGACTCGGTGATGCCGAGGTGCAGCGGGTAGTCAAACGCTTTTGCCGCTTTTTCATAGGCCTCGATCGCAAGGTTCACATCAGATGCCTTCATGCTGACGATAATATCGTGAAAATCAAGATCTTCAAGAATTTTAATGTGATGAAGTGCACTTTCTACCATTCCGTCGGCAGTTGGGTAACCGTATTTTTCTAAAATCCGTTTTTCAAGTGAACCTGCGTTTACCCCGATTCTGATCGGAATGCCCTTATCTTTGGCCGCTTTAACAACCGCTTCCACTTTTTCGCGACGGCCGATGTTGCCGGGATTGATTCGGATTTTATCTGCGCCGCCTTCAATGGCCTTCAACGCAAGTTTATAATCGAAATGTATGTCAACAACGAGAGGGATGGAAATGCGCTTTTTAATATCCGCAATGGCGTTTGCCGCCCGTTCATCCGGACATGCTACCCGAACAATTTGGCATCCGGCTTCAGCCAAACGGTTAATTTCCGCAACCGTTGCTTCTACATCATGTGTTTTAGTTGTTGTCATGCTTTGGATGACAACTTCATTGTTGCCGCCTATTGTTAAAGGTCCCACTTTGACGGGACGCGTTTTTGTACGATGTGTGATTTCACTCACTTGCAATCGCTCCTTAATTGTAGTTGCCGCTTCTAGATATAACAATTCTAGTATGGTTTATGTGAATTTATTTTACAAATTACATTGTAACAGTGTCTTCGCCGAACTGACAAGAAATTAACGTTAAATTAAGGGTAGACCGGGAATTTGTACGCTGTTCCGGCTTGAATGGCGTTGGCTTTCACATTCGGATTCAGTGCTTCAAAATCCTTTACAATGTCATCTGGGGAACCTGCTGACCCGACTATCGACATAACCGTATCACCCGGCTTTACCTTCACCGTTTTATATGCTGGTTCTTGTGAAACAGTTTTTGCTGATGCTTCATAGACAGGGAGGTCCTGAATGGGTATCGTTCCAATTTTAAGGTCATAAAAAAGAATAAAAAGAATAAAAACAATACTGCATACTAAGGTGAGACGCTTCATCGCTTTTCCTCCCGCATACGAAATTTTATACCATAGTATGCTTGTCCATTTAGAATCATGACAAAAGAAAAGAGACTGCGAATGCAGTCTCGGTTTATACAGGAGCTTTTTTGGACGGAATCTCTTTTAAAACGAGAAACAGGATGACAAAGTTGACAAACCAGTTAAGCAAAAATTCACTTGGAACGGTTGCTTCTAATGCCCGCATGATTGTAAAGAATACAGTCGAAAGGGTGATGGAATAAGCAGAAAGCTTCCAAAGCTGATGATAGGATAGATGTTTTTTCTGCGAATTCTTAATGATTAACCCGATAAGCGCTAAGAATGACACTTCAATAAATTTCCCCGCTGCTGTTACGAGAAAAATAAGTGCTGAGAGAACAGTTACGATCATCGCTTTATTTTGGTTTAAACCTGCAATGACATCTTTTTTCTGTAACTCTGACGGCATCATTGAGTAAGGCATTTCTTGGGCTTGTCCGTCAATGGCCAAAACAAATTTGTTCTGAAGGATGCCGATTGCGTTTTGCTTTGCTTCAATTTGTTCAATGTCATAGGAGTCTGTCGGATCGAACACGATAACGAAACCATTTGCCTGAGATTCCGTGGCTTTTTTCTCATCCGTTTGAAGTTTGCCGTTTGAAATTGTGAAATCAGGGAAATCTTTGTTTAAAACAGTTTTAAAGCCATTCATTGATTTTACGGTCCCTGTACTTACATAATAAGCGGTAGGGATTGCAAACAGGACAGAGAGCAAAAATACATAAAGAATCGCTTTACCGATTCCTTGAAATCTTGTTTTTGCAATATCACGGGGAGAGTATGTACTTTTAATGAAAAGCTGAAACACATTCACTATCTTCACTTCCTAGCTAAACTAATATATGTTGCTTATTGTATCGTTGCATGCGTGTGAATACAAGGAAGATATGAAGAAGGCAGATGTAAAATGGGAGGATGGAAACTATGGATATGTTGTATTGGCTGTTAATTGCAGCGGTTTTTATCATCGCCTTTATCGGGCTGGTGTATCCTGTTATTCCGAGTGTAGTATTTATTGTTGCCGGATTTATATTATACGGATTTTTATTTTCATTCAGTCCGTATTCCTATATGTTCTGGCTCGTTGAGGCAGTTTTTGCTGCAGTATTATTCGCGGCAGATTACGTGTCTAATCTGCTTGGAGTGAAAAGGTTCGGAGGAAGCAAGGCCGCCATATGGGGAAGCACGATCGGTTTATTAATCGGACCTTTTGTCATTCCGGTTGCAGGGATCATATTGGGTCCGTTTATCGGTGCTGTTTGTGCAGAACTTATCGTCCATCAGAAGGACTTAAAGTCAGCGTTTAAAATTGGCCTCGGTTCACTCATTGGTTTTTTAACAGGCGTCATTGCAAAGGGCATCATACAGCTTTTGATGATCGGATATTTTTTATGGACGGTCCTATAAGAAATACTGGCGGGAGGTTTAATGGTGCTGATTATCGGTTAAAGTGAAATATGTCCGCTGAAATGAGCCAAATTGTGAGCTTTTTCATTGATTACAATGCATTCTTTTGTTACATTGAATGAAGAAAGGCTCGCTGTGAAGCGGCATTTCAGTACATATATATTAAGGAGGAATTATCATGGCTTACGAACTTCCAGAATTACCATATGCGTACGATGCTTTAGAACCGCATATCGACAAGGAAACTATGACTATTCACCATACGAAACACCACAACACATACGTTACAAATTTAAACAAAGCGGTTGAAGGAAACACTGCTCTTGCAAACAAATCAGTTGAAGAGCTTGTTGCAGATCTTGATTCTGTTCCTGAAAACATCCGCACTGCAGTCCGCAACAACGGCGGCGGACACGCGAACCACAAATTATTCTGGACACTTTTATCTCCAAACGGCGGAGGCGAACCGACTGGCGCGCTTGCTGAAGAGATCAACAGTGTATTTGGAAGCTTTGACAAATTCAAAGAGCAATTCGCAGCTGCAGCGGCTGGACGCTTTGGTTCTGGCTGGGCATGGCTTGTTGTGAACAACGGCAAACTTGGAATCACAAGCACGCCAAACCAAGATTCTCCACTTTCAGAAGGCAAAACGCCTATCTTGGGTCTTGACGTTTGGGAGCATGCTTACTATCTTAACTATCAAAACCGCCGTCCTGATTACATTTCAGCTTTCTGGAAAGTTGTAAACTGGGATGAAGTGGCTCGTCTATACAGCGAAGCAAAATAATGACACAAACAAGGTCCTCAATAAAGGACCTTGTTTTTTTATGTCTTCTTTTTACATATCTCAGTTTGAGTGAGACAGACTAAGGGATAGTAAAGGGGAGTCAGTAATGAGCAAACTAAAAAAAGTGATAGGCGATGTAGACGTAAACAAAGGGTTACTCTTTCTGCTGACCATTGGCGGGCTTTACTCGCTGGGAATTGCACTGTCCAATACATTTGTTAATGTGTATCTTTGGAAGCAGTCAGGGAAATTTATTGATTTGGCGATATATAATTTATCCGTTGTGACAATGCAGCCGATAACCTTTTATTTGGCTGGACGGTTAGCCAAAAAAATAGACAGGGTGTTTATTTTAAGATTCGGCGTCATTTTCTTAGCTGCCTTTTATTTAAGTGTGCTTTTAGCCGGAGAAACGGCGGCCAGCCGTCTCGTGCTGATCGGAGCGGTGCTCGGAGTGGGCTATGGCTTTTATTGGCTAGCGTTTAACGTGCTGACCTTTGAAATAACAGAGCCGGATACGCGAGACTTTTTCAACGGGTTTATGGGCATTCTGTCTTCCTCTGCAGGAATGATCGGCCCGATTGTAGCGGGATTCGTGATCTCAAGGCTTGAAAATAATACGGGTTATACAGTCATTTTCAGTCTCTCCCTCAGCTTATTTGCCCTCGCTGTCGTGATGAGCTTTTTCTTAAAACGGAGAGAATCAAAGGGCCGTTTTATGCTGAGCAAAGTATTTGGAGAGCGCCATAGCAATATGAATTGGCGGAGAATTACGAATGCGCATTTTTTTCAGGGTTTGAGAGAAGGGATTTTTGTCTTTTTAATCAGTGTGTTTGTATTTATTGAGACAAACAGCGAACTTGCCCTCGGTACATTCGGCCTTGTCAATTCAGCTGTTTCCTTCTTTGCCTACTACTTTGCATCCAGGCTGATTAAGAAAAAGGCCAGAAAAAAATCGATTTTGCTGGGCGGACTTATTTTGTATGGCGCGCTGTTTTTGATTCTGTTTCATATGAGCTTTTCGACATTATTAACGTATGGCGTTTTTATTGCCATCGGCTATCCTCTGTTGCTTGTGCCATATGTATCACTTACATATGATGTGATAGGGCGCGCGAGGCATGCCAGAAAAGCAAGAATTGAATATATCGTGCTAAGGGAAATGTTTTTGAACGCTGGCAGAATTGTTTCGATTTTATGCTTCCTCCTGATCGTGGCCCTTCTGAAAGAGGACGTGGGAATTCCTTTGTCACTTGCGATATTAGGTATAGGACATCCTTTGATTTATTACTTTGTCAAGGATATCCGTTTTAAGGAGAAGGAAGGGGAAAATGAAACCATGGAAGAAGACGGCCAAAAACGGGTAACAGAACCGACCCTTTTAAAAGGCGAGAGATAATTTTTTTGCCAAAAAGGGGTTATCTGTAGAAAAAAGTCGAAAAAACCTTTAAAATGAAAACTGGCACTCTTACTGAGTGTCTTTTCTTTCTGTAAATAGAAAAAGGTGATGTTATGAGGAGAAATAAACCAAAAAAACAAAATCATAAAGAGAAAAAGAAGTCGCTTCCGATCCGGCTGAATATTTTATTTTTAGCTGCCTTTGTTATATTCACCTGGATCATTGTGGAATTGGGCATCAAGCAGATCGTGCAAGGCGATGATTACAAAAATCAAGCGAATAAGCAGGAACAAAGTGAAGTCAGCTCGGCGGTGCCGCGCGGGAAAATTTATGATCGAAACTTTAATGCCATTGTGACAAATAAGGCTTTAAATGCAATCACATACACAAGATCTAAATCGACCACGCAAGAACAGCGCTTAAAGATCGCAAAAAAGCTGTCTGACATGATCAAAGTTGATACAAAAAAAGTAACAGAACGGGATAAAAAAGATTATTGGATTTTGACTAGACCGAAAGAAGCAAAAAAGCTGATTAGCTCTAAAGAAAGACAGCAGGTTGAAGACAAAAAAATATCCGATGACGATTTATACCAGCTTCAGCTAAAACGGATTACTGATAAGCAGCTGAATGAATTGACGGATAAAGATATGCAGATCCTCGCTATCAAAAGACAGATGGATTCGGGCTATGCATTGACCCCTCAATATATCAAAAACGAAGATGTATCAGCGAAGGAAATGGCAGTGGTAAGTGAACATTTAGACGAACTGCCGGGTGTTGATGTCACCTCCGATTGGGAACGTGAATATCCGTATAAAAACCTTCTTCGCTCAGTGCTCGGAAGTGTTTCCAGCTCTAATGAAGGATTGCCGTCCAACTTGCTCGACCATTATCTGTCGCTTGGCTACAGCCGTAATGACAGGGTCGGAAAAAGCTATTTGGAATACCAATACGAAAGCCTTCTGCAGGGCCAAAAAGCCAAAGTCGAAAATATCACAGATTCAAACGGCAATGTCACGGGAACAAAAACGGTATCTGAAGGCAAAGCCGGTAAAGATCTCGTACTTACGATTGACATTGATTTGCAAAAAGAAGTGGAAAAAATCATTGAGAAGAACCTCAAATCTGCTAAAGCAAGACCAAGCACTCAATTGTTAGACCGGGCATTCGTTGTTATGATGGACCCAAGAAACGGTGAAGTGCTTTCAATGGCAGGCAAGCAGATTAAACAAGAAAATGGGAAATATAAAATTGATGATTATGCTTTAGGTACAATGACGTCATCTTACGCCATGGGTTCAGCAGTCAAAGGCGCAACAGTCTTGACAGGCCTTCAAACCGGAGCCATCAATCTGAATACTGTTTTTCAAGATGAACCTTTATATATTGGTCAGGATAAACGCGGTAAAAAGTCATGGACTAACTTAGGTCCGGTCAATATTCAAAGAGCCTTAGAGCAGTCTTCCAACGTATTTATGTTTAAAACTGCGATCGCGCTCGGAAAAGGTGAATATAAACCGCACCAAGCTTTACCGATTGATACGACGGCCTTTGATACGTTCCGTAATTACTTCAGCCAATTTGGATTAGGTGTCAAAACTGGAATTGATCTTCCGAATGAAATGACAGGCTATAAAGGAACAGACAGATTGACGGGATTCTTGCTTGACTATGCGATCGGCCAATACGACACGTATACACCGCTGGAACTCGCGCAATACGTATCAACGATTGCAAACGGCGGATATCGCTTAAAGCCTCAGCTTGTAAAGGAAGTCAGAGAACCTGATGCTAAAAGAGGGATCGGTGCTGTCGTACAATCCGTTCAGCCGGAAGTGCTGAATAAAATCGACATGAAGAGTGAATATATTAAAGAGGTTCAGGCCGGATTCAGACGGGTGATGACAAAAGGGACAGCTGCCAGCCAATTTGCTTCAGCGTCATATCAGCCTGCCGGTAAAACAGGAACAGCACAATCGTTCTATGATGGACCTGATAAATCAAAAACAGGAACATCGACTTATAATACGACACTTGTTGCCTATGCACCGGCTGATAATCCTGAGATTGCGATCTCTGTAGTAGTCCCTTGGGCTTATATTGATTACAGCGCTAAATATAGCATCACAAACGAAATCGGCAGGGAAGTAATGGATAAATATTTTGAGCTGAAATCGAAGCAGGACAAAGAAGATACGCAACAAAAGAATAAAAACAAAATCGAAGAAAATGCAGAAAACACAACGTCTTCTGATAACTAAAAAGAAACGCTCACATAATGTGGGCGTTTTTTTTATACAAAAAAACGCATTGATTTACAAAACCTTAACATTCGATTCAAACCCTTTTTACATAGAACCTTTACTCTATACGTGTAGGACAAATTACACATTATACGCAGGGGGAATTCAGGAAATGAAAAAAAACAAATTGGTGCTTATGCTTCTGATGGCTGCTTTTATGATGATTGCAGCTGCATGCGGAAATGCAGGAGAAAGTGAAAAATCGAATAGCGATTCTGCAAAAGGAGAAGAAAAGGCATCAGGTTCTTTAACCATTTCTGGTTCATCGGCTATGCAGCCGCTAGTACTTGCAGCCGCGGAAAAATTTATGGAAGAAAACCCTGATGCTGATATACAGGTACAAGCTGGCGGTTCTGGAACAGGGCTTTCTCAAGTCTCTGAAGGAGCTGTTCAAATCGGGAATTCAGACGTTTTTGCTGAAGAAAAAGAAGGCATCGATGCAAAAGCGCTTGTCGATCATCAAGTCGCAGTAGTTGGTATGGCAGCAGCTGTAAACCCTAATGCTGGTGTGAAGGATATTTCAAAAGATGAATTGAAAAAAATCTTCACTGGCAAAATCAAAAACTGGAAAGAGCTTGGCGGCAAAGACCAAAAGATTACACTTGTAAACCGTCCTGATTCTTCTGGCACACGTGCTACATTTGTGAAGTATGCGCTTGATGGAGCAGAACCTGCAGAAGGCATTACTGAAGATTCCTCCAACACAGTGAAAAAGATCATTGCTGATACTCCGGGAGCGATTGGATATCTTGCATTCTCATATTTAACAGATGACAAAGTAACTGCGCTATCTATTGATGGAGTTAAGCCTGAAGCGAAAAATGTAGCAACTGGCGAGTATCCAATCTGGGCTTATCAGCATTCTTATACAAAAGGTGAAGCGACAGGTTTAGCTAAAGCGTTTCTCGATTATCTAAAGAGTGAAGACATTCAAAAAAGCATTGTTACTGACCAAGGCTACATTCCGGTTACTGATATGAAAGTGACACGTGATGCCAAAGGGAAGCAAAGCTGATCTTAATAAAAAGAGGAGTGCGGGGACAACCGTTTCTCCTCTTAACACATTCATAGGAGTGTAAAAAATGATAAACAATAGAGAAAATATGTCTGTGAGCGAGCGTTTAATCAGCTCGAGGCAAAATCGGCAATTGGATGAAGTGCGTGGAAGAATGATGGTGACAGCATGTGCGCTCATTATGATTGCGGCATCTGTGGCGATCACCATTTTCCTCGGCATTAAGGGGCTGCAATCTTTTCTTGTAAATGGTGTAAGCCCAATTGAATTCTTAACGAGCTTAAATTGGAATCCTACAGATAGTGATCCGAAATACGGAGTGCTGCCATTTATTTTTGGCTCGTTTGCAGTAACGATTCTTTCTGCTCTGATCGCTGCTCCGCTTGGCATTGCAGGAGCGATTTTCATGACAGAAATTGCCCCGAATTGGGGGAAAAAAGTGCTGCAGCCTGTGATTGAGCTTTTAGTCGGCATTCCATCTGTTGTTTATGGATTCATAGGTCTTACAGTATTGGTGCCGTTTATCGCCCAGTTCAAATCGAGCGGGACAGGGCACAGTTTATTGGCGGGAACGATTGTCCTTTCCGTCATGATTCTGCCGACCATTACATCAATTTCTGCTGACGCAATGGCTTCTCTTCCGAAGAGCTTAAGAGAGGGTTCTTACGCGCTTGGTGCGACGAGATGGCAGACGATCAGAAAAGTACTTGTGCCTGCGGCTTTTCCAACATTAATGACAGCTGTTGTGTTAGGCATGGCTCGGGCGTTCGGTGAAGCTTTGGCTGTTCAGATGGTCATAGGAAATACAAGAGTATTGCCGGAAAGTCTGTTTGACACTGCGGGAACGCTGACAACAATCATCACGCTGAATATGGGCCACACCACATATGGAAGTGTTGAAAACAATACGCTGTGGTCAATGGGGCTTGTGCTTCTGACGATGTCATTCTTGTTCATCCTGCTTATTCGCTACTTGTCATCTAGGAGGAAAGTGTAATGAACCGCAAAATAACAGATAAACTGGCGACCGGAATGTTTGGTTTGTGTGCAGCCATTATCGCTGCCATTTTAGTAGGTTTGTTTTCCTATATTATTATAAACGGTGTTTCTCAGCTCAGTTTTCATTTTATTACGACAAAATCGAGCGCCATTGCAGCCGGAGGAGGCATACGTGACCAGCTGTTTAACTCCTTTTATATTTTATTGATTACGATGCTGATTACAATCCCGCTCGGTGTGGGAGGCGGAGTGTTCATGGCTGAGTATGCGCCTAATAACAAAGTGACTGATTTCATCAGAACATGTATCGAGGTGCTTTCATCTCTCCCGTCTATTGTCATTGGAATGTTTGGATTATTGATGTTTGTCAATTTAACAGGCTGGGGATATACGATCATAGGCGGAGCGCTTGCGTTAACTGTTTTTAACCTTCCCGTGATGGTGCGTGTGACAGAAGACGCGATTCGTTCAGTCCCTAAGGACCTGAAGGAAGCCTCTCTCGCTTTAGGTGTATCACGCTGGCATACCGTAAAAACCGTTTTAATTCCAAGTGCGATCCCTTCTATCATTACTGGAGCCATTTTAGCGTCAGGAAGGGTGTTCGGGGAAGCGGCAGCATTATTATTTACAGCCGGCCTGACAACACCGCGTCTTAATTTTACGGAGTGGAATCCGTTTTCGGAAACATCGCCGCTTAATATTTTCAGGCCCGCTGAAACACTTGCGGTTCACATTTGGAACGTAAATACACAAGGAATAATTCCGGATGCTGAAGCGATTGCCAACGGAGGTTCTGCTGTGCTGGTGATTTCTGTTCTTGTGTTTAATCTCGCAGCGAGATGGCTTGGCACGATGATCTACAAAAAGCTTACGGCAAATTAGAACGGAAAGAGGCGAAAAACATGTCTGAACAAATGGTAAAAGAAAAACCTGAGCGAGCTGTTATTGTTCGGAAGCAGAACCACGTGCTTGAAGTCAAAGACCTGTCTATTTTTTACGGAAATAAACAAGCGGTTCATCATGTGAACATGGATATTGAAAAGAATGCGGTGACTGCTTTAATTGGGCCGTCGGGATGCGGAAAATCTACTTTTTTGAGAAATATTAACCGAATGAATGATTTAATTCCTTCTGCAAGAGCTGAAGGTGAAATTCTTTATGAAGGATTAAATATATTGGGCGGCAATATTAACGTCGTCAGCTTGAGAAGAGAAATCGGAATGGTTTTTCAAAAACCAAATCCTTTTCCGAAATCGAT
Organism: Bacillus sp. MD-5; assembly: GCF_002201875.1. Taxonomy (NCBI): domain Bacteria; kingdom Bacillati; phylum Bacillota; class Bacilli; order Caryophanales; family Bacillaceae; genus Bacillus; species Bacillus sp. MD-5. The sequence goes on along the minus strand of NZ_CP021911.1, from coordinate 2,307,016 downwards.
CTATGCAAATATCACACATGCATTGAAATATGCCGGAGAGCGTAATAAAGCGGCCTTAGATCAAATTGTGGAAGAGAGTTTAACAAAAGCAGCGCTCTGGGATGAGGTGAAGGATCGTTTACATTCATCCGCACTCTCGTTATCCGGCGGCCAGCAGCAGCGTTTATGCATTGCGAGAACGCTTGCGATGAAGCCGGCTGTTCTTCTGCTTGATGAACCAGCTTCAGCGCTTGATCCGATTTCAAATGCAAAAATAGAGGAATTAATAACAGAATTGAAAAGAGAATACTCGATTATTATAGTCACGCACAATATGCAGCAGGCTCTGCGGGTTTCTGATCGGACGGCATTCTTTTTAAACGGCGAGCTTGTAGAATACGGACAGACTGAACAGATCTTCACGAGTCCGAAACAGCAAAAGACAGAGGATTATATTAACGGGAAATTCGGATAGGAGGGCGGCAATGAGCATTGCTACCGAAGCTGTAATGAAACAGGAAGTCTATCAAGTCAATGGAATGAACTTATGGTATGGACAGCATCATGCTTTAAAAAATATCAATTTGAGCATACATGAAAACGAGGTCACGGCGATTATCGGGCCATCGGGATGCGGGAAATCGACCTTTATCAAAACATTGAATTTAATGATTCAAATGACGCCGAATGTAAAGCTTGCAGGTGAGCTGAATTATAATGGCAGCAACATTTTAAAAGATAAAGTGGATATCGTGGATTTGCGAAAAAATATCGGTATGGTATTCCAAAAAGGGAACCCGTTTCCCCAATCTATTTTTGATAATGTAGCTTACGGACCGAGAGTCCACGGCACCAAAAATAAAAAGAAGCTTCAAGAAATTGTGGAAAAATCATTGAAAGACGTGGCGCTATGGGATGAGGTGAAGGATCGATTGCATACGTCCGCTCTTTCCTTGTCAGGCGGCCAGCAGCAGCGTCTTTGTATCGCCAGGGCACTTGCGACCAATCCAGATATTTTGCTGATGGATGAACCGACATCTGCATTAGATCCAATCTCAACAAGAAAAATTGAAGAACTCATTCTTGAGCTGAAAAATAAATATACGATTGTCATTGTCACGCATAACATGCAGCAGGCAGCAAGGGTTTCTGATCAAACCGCCTTTTTCTATATGGGCGAGCTTGTTGAATGCGACAATACGAATAAAATGTTCTCTAACCCGCAGGACCAAAGAACCCTCGATTACATTACAGGAAAGTTTGGTTGAAAAAAACAGGCTGAGTCTTCAGCCTGTTTTTTATCGTGTTAACGTTTTTACGAGCTTTTTAAAGCTCATATCTGATTTTACTTTAAACTCGCCGGCACGGATTTCTTTGTGATAGCCGGCATCAATGACATAGTCATTAAAGTCTTGAGCCGAGGAGATAATGCCTTCTTTTTCAAGAAGAGCAGATACATCTGCAGTGCTCATGCCGTCTTTAATTTTCAGTTTGTACGTTTTGACCTTGTCTGTTTTCGTGTCTGATCCGCTGTCATTGGTCAAGGATTTCTCTTTTGAATCGAGAAGTTTTTGATATTCATCGCGATTCACAGAAACCATTTTTTTAGAATCAAGGTAATTGTTCACGTCTTGTTCGGTTACTGTTTTATTTTCTTTTACAGCAGCGGCCTGGTCTTCGTCAGTCAGATAAAAAACAGCTGCAAGAACGGCTGTCGCTAAAATGATGCCGCCAGCAAATGCCTGAATGCCTCGTTTTGTCATACGAGCACCTTCTCGTTATCTTTGATAATCGTATTTACGTCTTCAACTGATACATGCTCAGCTTTAGCAATCGCTTCAGCGGACATGCCGTTATTATATTTAGAAAGTATTTGTTTAGCAATTTTTTGATTGATGTCACTCTGCTTTGATTTGCGGATGACAAGGTTTGTTTCCAGTAATTCTTCCTCAAGCACGGTCATTTTCTTTTTGAGCTTGTAAATTTCCTGCATCGCAGAAAGCTGCAGAGTTTCGAGCTCTTGTTCTACATCTTTCATCGGGTCTCTTTGAGAATATGAGAATGCAATTAGCGCTATACTGACGATAAACAACGCAATAATAGCAATTTCCACGTTTCATCACCTTCTATTCTTTTTTTATCCTTCTTTTTTATACCATAAAACCAATAGTTTCTAAAGGAATTCGCGAAAAAAACGAGATTTTGTCGAGAAATCTTTCTTTGCTTCTTCTCTATGTAATGGTTTAATAGGATCACTAAGTGAACGATAGGAAAGGAGAATGTCAGGAGTCCATGGATAAACACCCATTTCCCTATAATATACGACATAAGCTTTCTTTTTTTAGGGACACATTCGACATGAACATTCAAAACGCTCACACCTTGACCGTATGCTGGGAAATCTCAGAAGAAACAATGCGGCTGGCTGAAGCGGTCCTTTTCGAAAAAACGCAGGATATGATGAAAGAATTGCGCATTGTCATCAAAAGAAAAGATAACGAAGCTGTCAGGACTAAACGCACACCGTATGATAAAGGGGAATGGACGATTGGACAGGCGGCTGGTGATGCTGTATATCGGGCTGAATACAGAATGGTTAACTCCATGAATGTCTCTCTCAAGCTTGCCTGCACAGACGACATCTATCTTGAAGAAAATGGGATTCGTCATATAAACAGCTTTCAGATTGAGGAGGCACACACCAGGTGGGAGGCGCAATTTTCTGCATACACCTGTTATGGAGAAGGAGAAAAAGAACGGTGAACATTCTCATGCTTTCACTCGAACATCCCGATGTCCCGAAAAGCGGGCTCGGTGTCCATTTAAACCGTCTCATTTCCTATTTAAATCCTCATATCAACATGACGGTTTGTACTCCGAGCAGGCAGTTGTCTTCATATGCGAAGTTTGAAGATTACATAGCCGATGCTAACTCTACAATGGTTCGCCAGGTGTTATCCGGCAATGAACGCTTTGATCTGATTCATGCGCATGATGACTCAACAGCTCCTGCCGCCCAGTATTTGAAACAACGGCTTGGCCTTCCGCTTGCTGCGACAATCCACGGTCTTGAAAGCGAAAGGAAGAAGGTGTGCCGAGAAGTCCCACACCCATACAGGCTCAAGACCGAACAGCTCCTTATAGAGTCCGCTGATGCTTTGATCGTATTAAGCACATTTATGAAGCAGTCTTTAAATAAGGCAGCACATAAAAAAATAATAGTTATCCCGAGCCCTGCATCTATGGAGGAAGAGAAGGGGAAAATCCCAAGAAGCATAAATAGAAGATTCCTCTTTTCATATGGAAGGTTCGTTCCGGAAAAAGGATTTTCTCAGCTGTTAAAGGTGTTTGCCATCTTGAAGCAGCGGCAGCCTGACCTCTATCTAGTGCTGGCTGGGGAAGGTCCGTCTCTGTCCTCCTATGAGAAATTGGCTGCGGCATTGAACCTAAAGGATCGAGTCATGTTCCTGCCGTTTCTGAATAGGAAAGACATTAGAATGTTACTGTCTCACTGTGAAATGGCTGTTTTCCCTAGTTCTTATGAACCGTTTGGGCTTGCCGCACAGGAAAGCATGGAACAAGGTGTGCTGACTGTCGTTTCTCAGTCGGGTGGTTTTTGTGATTATGCCGTTCATGACAAAACGGCAATCATCGCTGATTTTACGCTCGTACAGGAAGCGGCTGATCTGCTGGACCGTTTTTTAAAAGACCGGGAAAAAGCCCGCCGGATAAAAGAAGCTGGCAGAAAACAAGTGTTTAAGCTCCACCACCCCCGACTCATTACGCCATCATATGTGCAGCTTTATGAGCGTATCATCAATAATTCAGCAATTCATTGAAAAACAGCCTAGCATTCCGTCCATTATAGTGGTATTATATATAAGTCTGAATAAGTAAATGATTTTAGTTTGGAGGGAAAATAATGCGCGTTAATATTACTTTGGCTTGCACTGAATGTGGTGAGCGTAACTATATTTCTAAAAAGAACAAACGCAACAATCCAGACCGCGTTGAATTTAAAAAATATTGCCCACGTGATAAAAAATCTACGTTACACCGTGAAACAAAATAACAGCTTTGCTGTTTGAGGTGTAAGAAAAAAGCCAGAGCTTTGAAAAAGGTTCTGGCTTTTTTTCTATTCCGAGGGGGATGAGAGATGAAATCACAATTAAGAAAACAGACGATGGCGGCACTGTCTGCTTTACCAAATGAAGATCTGCTTCAAAAAACGGAACGTATGTATAAGGATTTGTTTTCTCTGCCGGACTGGCAAAATGCCAGCACCATCGCCGTCACCATTTCCAGAGGACTAGAGATACCGACGCGTCCTGTCATTGAGCAGGCTTGGGAGGAAGGAAAGCAAGTTTGCATCCCAAAATGCCACCCGGACACGAAGAAAATGCAATTTCGCGCATATCAGACTGATGATCAGCTAGAAACCGTTTACGCTGGACTCCTTGAGCCGATAATTGAAAAAACAAAAGAAGTAAACCAATCACAAATTGACTTGGTGATCGTTCCAGGTGTTTGTTTTGATGTTAACGGGTTTAGGATCGGCTTTGGAGGCGGCTATTATGATCGTTTTTTAAGTAAATATGAAGGAAAGTCAGTCTCTCTGCTTTTCGAGTGCCAGCTGTTTGCACAGGTACCCCGTCTGCCGCATGACATGCCGGTCCATAAGCTGATAACAGAGGATCGCATCATTTCTTGTTATTCATAACTTTCCTGCCTCTTTTTCGAGAATAAATCAGGTAGAATAACAAACCCTATTGGCAGGAGGGATATCATGAAAAAACTTTTGATTTATGCCATTTTTGCTGTTTCTGCCGTCATGTTTTATCAAAATCGCTACCGTCTTATGAATACTGTACTCAGCCAGCCAGGAATCAGGCGGTCTTTTATCCATTTGTTTTTAAGAATTCCGTTTATCCGCAATAAGTTTATACAGCAAGCTTTCTAAAATCCCGTGAAAAACGGGATTTTTTGCTTTCAGTAGGCGTTTCGGACCGCCAGCTGTTATAATGAAAAAAAACTATTGGAGCGGTAAATATGTTTTTGCTGGAGTATACATATTGGAAAGTGGCAACACACCTGGTTAAAAGCGGGTATGGCGTCATACAAGCCGGCGAGTCAGATGAAATATGGATGGAAGCACCGGACAAGTCCTCTCATGATCTAGTTCGTCTTTATAAGCACGATCTTGATTTCCGTCAAGAAATGGTTAGAGACATCGAAGAGCAGGCCGAACGAGTAGAAAGAGTCAGAAATCAATTGGGCAGACGAAGGATGAAGCTGCTGAATGTATTTTTTTCAACTGAAGCCCCTGTTGATGACTGGCAAGAAATTTCCAAACGACCTTTTGAGAAGGGAACTGTGTCAGTTGAGCCTGTGATCGTTAGAGGATCGATGCTTCGAGATGATCTTCAAGCGGTTTTTCCATCATTTCGTACAGAAGAACACGTTTCGTTTGAAGACACGCAAATGGCAAGGGAACACTTCCTTTCGTTAGTGCTGAAACAAGAAGAACAGAGAAAAACTGAAGCGGCGGTTTTTCAAAACGGAAAACCCATTTTTACATATTTATTTATTGCGCTTCAGGTCCTAATGTTTTTCGTGCTCGAAATAAACGGGGGCAGCACAAATACGGAGACGCTGGTCGCTTTTGGAGCAAAGGAAAACAGCCTGATTGCACAAGGAGAATGGTGGCGTCTTCTGACACCGATCGTGCTTCACATTGGCATAGCGCATTTAGCTTTTAATACACTGGCTTTATGGTCGGTTGGTACAGCGGTTGAGCGCATGTATGGATCGGGCAGGTTTCTGCTGATTTATCTGGCGGCTGGCATTACGGGATCGATTGCGAGCTTTGTGTTCAGCCCGTATCCTTCAGCAGGCGCATCAGGAGCCATATTCGGATGCTTAGGCGCACTGCTGTATGTAGCTTTCTCAAATCGGAAAATGTTTTTGAGAACCATAGGAACCAATATTATTGTCATTATTATCATCAATCTGGGCTTTGGTTTTGCGGTTTCGAATATTGATAATTCGGGACATATTGGCGGCTTGATTGGCGGCTTTTTCGCCGCTGGAGCACTGGGGCTGCCCAAAGCCGGAGCCTTGGGAAAAAGATTGTTGTCAGCGGTTTTACTGATTGCTTTGGCGGCTGGATTTTTATATTACGGATTGCATTCGCCTTCCCACCAGGAGTCAGCGCTGATTCAGCAGGCAAGCGAGCTTTATCAGGAAGGAAAGTATGAAGAAGTAACGGAATTGCTAAACGGAGAAGCAGAGCAGAAAGATGCCTCTGCCGATCTGTTGAAAATCCTGGCGGTTTCTGATATTCAACTCGGCGAATATGATCAGGCGATTTCCCTTTTGGAACGAGCAGTGAAAAAAGAACCTAAAGACCATGCTTCATATTACAATTTAGCCGTATTGTATTTGGAAAAAAAGAAGCTTGGCCAAGCAGAAAAGGCCATCCGGACGGCTGTAAAACTGAAGCCGAAGGAGAAGCGCTACAAAGAGCTCCAGCAGCAAATTGAAAACAATAAACAATCATAAAGGCGGAATAGGGTAAGGGGGGGCTGGCTTTTTTGTCAGCGTTTTCTTCTTGACGGACCGCTTCCATATGAATACGCTTATGATAAGTTAAGATCAAGAAATGGTGAGGAAAAATGAATACATTTTATGATGTGCAGCAGCTGTTAAAAACGTTTGGCCACATTGTTTATTTTGGAGACAGAGAGCTTGAAATTGAGTTTATGTTAGATGAATTAAAGGAATTATACATGAACCACATGATTGAAAAGGAGCAGTGGGCCAGAGCGGCAGCTGTCCTTCGAAAAGAATTGGAACAAACAAAAAATGTTAAGAGATTTTTATAAAGGCTAAGGTGATAAAAATGGATGAGATTTGGTTTGCGGGCATTGACCTGGGAGGAACGACGATTAAACTCGCTTTTATTAATCAATATGGTGAAATTCAGCATAAATGGGAAGTCCCGACTGATAAAACCGGCGACACCATTACCGTTACAATTGCAAAAACAATCGACAGCAAGCTGGATGAGCTGCAAAAACCGAAGCACCTCATTAAATACATCGGAATGGGCGCACCAGGTCCTGTAGATATGGCGGCAGGAGTTGTGTATGAAACCGTAAATCTAGGATGGAAAAATTACGCTTTAAAAAACCATTTGGAGACAGAGACCGGCATCCCAGCAGTGATAGAAAATGACGCGAATATTGCTGCGCTTGGGGAAATGTGGAAAGGAGCGGGTGATGGCGCAAAGGACGTCATTCTCGTGACGCTTGGCACAGGAGTTGGAGGCGGCATTATTGCAAATGGTGAAATTGTACATGGCATAAATGGCGCAGGCGGAGAAATCGGCCATATTTGCAGCATCCCTGAAGGCGGAGCGCCTTGCAACTGCGGCAAGACGGGCTGTATCGAAACCATTGCATCGGCAACAGGAATTGTAAGAATTGCAAAAGAAAAAATAGCGAATGCTAAGCAGACGACACGTTTAAAAGCAACTGAACAATTGTCAGCGCGGGATGTGTTTGAAGCGGCTGGTGAAAATGACGAAATTGCCCTTGAGGTGGTTGATTATGTAGCCAAGCACCTTGGTTTGGTGCTCGGAAATTTGGCAAGCTCGCTTAATCCGTCAAAAATCGTTCTTGGCGGCGGCGTATCGAGAGCCGGAGAGCTGCTGAGATCAAAAGTAGAGAAAACATTCCGCAAATGCGCGTTTCCGCGGGCAGCCCAAGCTGCTGATATTTCAATCGCAGCGCTTGGAAATGATGCCGGCGTTATTGGAGGCGCTTGGATCGCTAAAAACGAATGGCTAAAACACCAAAATTGTTAAAATTGTGTAAATGAAATTGATTTTTTGTTGTGCTCAGGTTAAGATTTAATTTGATGTGTTAATGAGAATGTTGGGAATTGACTGATTTTTTTGAGCGTGCTGCATAGGAGGTTGAAATGCGAAAAACATTTTTTTCGAAGATTTCATTTATGCTGATTGCCATTTTATTGATGTGGCTGAAAACGTATGCTGTTTACAAAACCAGTTTTCATATTAAAATCGACAATCTAACACAGGAATTTATTCTGTTTATCAACCCATTGAGTTTTTTGTTGCTTATTTTTGGCCTCAGCCTGTTTTTAAAAGGCAAAAACAGAAATCGTTACATTATCGCGATGAGCTGTCTTGTCACGTTTGTATTGCTGGCTAATATGGTTTTTTACCGTTTTTACAATGATTTCTTAACAATCCCTGTTCTTTTTCAAACGAGCAATATGGGTGATCTCGGAAGCAGCATCGGAACACTTCTTGAACCGACAGACCTCCTATTGGGTGTAGATATTGCGGTTTTAATATGGCTTCACATCCGGCAAAAAGCTTTTCAATCGGACATTCCCTCTACGAAAAATGAACGGGCGGCTTATTTTTTGTTCGTTGCTTCTGTTTATTTCTTCAATCTGGGCTTGTCTGAGGCGGAAAGACCTCAGCTGTTGACACGCTCATTTGACAGAGAAATGCTTGTTAAAAACATTAGCCTGTTTAATTTTCATATTTACGACGGTGTTCTTCAGTCAAAGCAATCCGCACAGAGAGCGTTGGCAGATAGCAACAGCCTGACGGAAATTGAAAACTATGTAACCGCTAATGCGAAAGATGCCAACAAAAGGTTATTCGGCGCTGCAAAAGGAAGGAATGTCATTCTCGTATCCTTAGAGTCAACGCAAAGCTTCGTGATTAATGAAAAAGTGAATGGAGAAGAAATCACGCCTTTTCTGAATGACTTTATAAAACAGAGCTACAACTTTAATAATGTTTACCACCAAACAGGCCAGGGGAAAACCTCGGATTCTGAATTTATCGTGGACAATTCACTGTATCCGCTTGGACGAGGTGCCGTGTTTTTTACGAATGCGGGCAATCAATATATGGCCGCTCCTGAAATTTTGAAAAACAGCGGATATTATTCAGCGGTGCTTCACGCTAATAATAAAAGCTTTTGGAATCGTGATTTAATGTACGACTCATTTGGATATGATTCGTTTTTTGATAGTAACTCGTATGATGTTACGGACGAAAATTCAGTCGGCTGGGGACTAAAGGATAAAGAATTTTTTGAGCAGTCTTCAGAGCTGATGAAAAATCTGCCTCAGCCGTTTTATTCGAGGCTGATCACATTGACGAACCACTTCCCATTTGATCTTGATGAAGAGGATCAACTGATTGATGAATATGATTCAAGCAGCCAGACGCTAAATAAGTATTTTCCGACAGTGCGTTATCAGGATGAGGCGCTGAAACGGTTTATCGAAAAGCTGAGGGAAGACGGGTTATACGACAACTCTGTTATTGTATTATACGGTGACCATTATGGTATATCGGAAAACCATAATGAAGCGATGGGGCAGTTTTTAGGAAAAGAAATAACCCCATTTGAAGAGGTGCAACTCCAAAAAGTGCCGCTTGTCATTCATATTCCGGGTATTACTGATAAAAAGCCGCAAACCATTGAAACAGTAGGCGGGCAGATTGATATCAGGCCGACGCTGATGAATCTTTTAGGAATTGATACGAAAGATCAAATTCAATTCGGCAACGATCTGCTTTCGGACGAAAAACTGGACTTTACGGTGCTCCGGGACGGGAGCTTTATCACGGATCAGGTTGTATATACAGACGGTGCTTGTTATGACAAAGAGACGGGAAAACCGTTAGAAGAGACACAACAATGTGAAGCATTTGCTGATAAAGCGAAACAAGAGCTATCACTTTCTGATGAAATCATTTATGGAGATTTGTTGCGATTTTATGATCAGAAAAGGCTGGACAATTCGTCAAAACGGAAAGAAAAACAAATGCTTGATCAAGCATCGTAATCATAATGTCTCCCGCATCAAAGTGAGCGGGAGGCTTTCTTTTTTTAAGTGCGCTGTCATATAGTAACAAAAAAGGGGGATGATGATGGCGTTTATTACGGTGAAGCCTGAGATCAAGAACAATTTGTCCAGAGTGGCGAGAGAGCTGAAGATAGACGAGGAATTGCTTAGACGTGCAAATCGTACCGCACAGGAACACCAATTGTATTGCCCTGGTTATGTGATAGAAGAGCATAGTGGCAAAGAGCTTCAAACCATACAGGACATAAAGCGTTTTTTACAGCCTCGGCAGCTGGACTTTTCTGATAACTGGATTGAGCAAGAGAAAATCTACGATGATTCAGCTGTTGAAAAGGAATTAAAGAAGATCATTGATGTGTTTCCGTTTGTCTCATGCAGGGAAATTGGCCGTTCTGTACTCGGAAGGCCTATCTGGGAGCTGAAGGCTGGTGGGGAGCATACCGTAAAAAAGGTCCATATGAATGCATCATTTCATGCGAATGAGTGGATTACTACGTCTGTCCTGCTAAAATGGTTTAAGGAATACTGTATGTCATTATGCCGCAACTCGCCCTTCTTCGGCTTTTCTCCCATACAGCTGTTTAGCAGTACATCCTTATCCCTCGTTCCTCTTGTCAATCCGGATGGCGTTGATCTTGTCTTAAACGGATCAGAAGTTATGGGAGCCAGAAGAGATGAGCTCGAGAGGCTAAATGAGCATCGTCCGAATTTTAATGAATGGAAGGCGAACATAAACGGGGTTGATTTAAATAAACAATTCCCTTCGTTATGGGAAATTGAAAAATACCGAAAACCGACAGCACCCAGCTACCGCGATTTTCCGGGAATCTCTCCGCTTACAGAGCCGGAATCCATTGCGATGTACCGGCTGATAACGGAGAATCCGCCTGACAGACTGCTGGCTCTCCATACTCAAGGGGAAGAAATTTATTGGGGCTATAAAGGCCTTGAGCCTGAAGAATCTGCCGCTGTTATAAAGGATTTTGAGGAGATAAGCGGGAACATTTATAAGGGAGTAAGGGATATAGACAGCTACGCGGGATTTCGCGATTGGTTTATTCACCACTATTTTAAAGAAGGGTACACGGTGGAACTTGGAAAAGGCCGAAATCCTTTGCCGTTTCAGGAGTTTTCACATATTTATAACGCCACAAACGGCATCTTGTGGAGAGCGTTATTTTTTCATGAGTAACTAAAACTTTTTCTTTTTTCTGCCGAAGCAAATATGAGACAATAAAGAGGATCGGAGGGGAAGGCTGATGAGATCAGTTTGTTTCATTCTGCTGTCGGCATTGCTCTTTAGTTTATCGGCATGCGAACCATCTCATCAGCAGCAAAAACAGGCATCGGCGGCAAAAGATGAGGAAAAAGATATCATACCGCTTTCCGCGGAAAAAGCGGACGGTGCGGAAGGCTGGCTGAATAACAGCACCATTTTATATACTGCGTCTAATCCGACGAAAACAGAGCTTTTTGCGTACCGCATCTTTACAGGCAAAGCGAAAAAGCTCTATCAAACGGATGGTCAAATCGTTGATGTTCAAATTAATGCGAGGGAGCAGATGATTCTGCTGCAAATCACACATAGCCAAAAGACAGCAGTGGTTTTGCTTAATGCAGACGGAGAGACGCTTTACGAAAAAGATTACGAAACATATGAACTGGAGGCTGCTTGGAATCAGTATGATCCTTATCAAATAATGGTGACGGAATTCAGTGAGAACTGGGATTTCCATACATATCAGGTGAATGCTAAAAAAGACGAGTCTTTCTTAAGTCCGGTACAGGTTCCGTTCATTCATTGGACATCCAAAAATACATTTGATTATGTAAAAGAGGGAAGAGACGAAAAAACAGGGCCTTTATATACGTTTAATACAGTCTCTAAGACGGAGCAAAAGCTTGAGGATAACGTTCTGTTCTTCGATTCTTTCCATCAAATGAGTTTTACTGTGAAGTCAGCTTCCGGAGAGAAAGGGACGTATCAGTTTGAAACGCCGCATACAAAATCACCTGTTACAGTGAAATGGCCGCTCCAAACGAAATATACAAGTTTGGCTCCAATGGAGTATGACTATGATGAAGCGGGAGGCCTGTTTTATACGTTCAAACAAAGCGGTGATGCTTATAAGCTTGCTGCAATCAATGTGGCATCGGGTGAGACAAAAGATCTTGTCTCTCTGCGGGAAATGGAGCCGATTCAAATATCTCCGAACGGGAAATATGCGTTATACGGCTTTCATTTTGAGCAAATCATTTTATTGAAATCACATAAAACGAAGCAACTCATTATTGATCAAAAGGAGATGGAGTAACGATGGCTATCGCAGATGTGACCATTATCCCAATCGGTACGGAAACACCCAGTGTCAGTGCTTACGTGGCCGATGTGCAAAAGATTTTAGAAGGATATCAAGCTGAAGGGAAAATCAAATATCAGCTGACACCGATGAATACGCTGATTGAAGGTGAACTCAGTGACCTTTTCACAGTCATTCAGGCCATTCACGAAGCGCCATTTCAAAAAGGATTGCACAGAGTGGCAACGAATATCCGCATTGATGACAGACGTGACAAAAAAACGACGCTTGAGAGCAAAATAGAAAGTGTCAATAAACATTTACAGCCATAAAAATAAACCTGTATCCTATCGGATACAGGTTTTAATGTGCGGTTGGATAGCCGCTGTTTATGACGGTCATCACGGTAAACCAGCCAAAGACAAATAAGGTGGCGCCGGCTAATAAAAACCCGAGTATATTTTTATTTCTAACAGAACGCAAGACTCCCCATAAAGCGAAAAGAGCGACAAGGCCGAAAATCACAACAAGTAACATAACACAGCCCCCTTTACATTGAAAAACCTGCAATTCTTTCCAGTTTTATTCTACCTGTTTTTTATAGGTTTGTCGATAGCGTTTTCATTGCGATTGTTTGAATCTTTTTTAAAAAACCCTCATAATAAGAGCATAAAAAAGAAAGAGGTGATAATAGTGAAATGGAGACGAATGCCAGTAGGGCCGATTCAAGCGAACGCATATTTTCTCATCAGTGATGATCAATGCCTGATTTTTGATCCGGGCGGCGAGGGACATAAAATCAATCAATACATAAAAGAAAAAGGGCTGACGCCTTTAGCCATTTTACTTACACATGCCCATTTTGACCACATTGGGGCGCTTGATGAAGTGAGAGAAAAATGGGATATTCCTGTTTACTTACATCAAAATGAAAAAAATTGGCTTACGGATGCCTCTCTAAACGGCTCCGGCATGCTGCGAGGGATAGAGGTTACAGCTAAGCCTGCAGATCATCTGATTGAAGGCGACGGTGAGTTGAATATCGGGCCGTTTCATTTGGAAACATTATTTACGCCGGGACATTCACCAGGCAGTGTGTCTTACTACGTGAAAGACGCAGACCTGGTCATCTCCGGAGATGTCCTGTTTCAAGGCGGTATAGGGCGTACGGATTTAATAGGCGGCGATCAAGAGACGCTGCTGACATCCATTCATGAAAAACTGCTTACGCTGCCGGAACATACGCTGGTGTTAAGCGGCCATGGACCTGAAACAGACGTACTGACTGAGCAGGATCAAAATCCGTTTTTAAATGGGTTTTCATTGTAAAAAAAGAGACAAACCGATAAGGTTTGTCTCTTTTTGCATTTAATGGCCTCCGCCGCCGGGCACCATAATAAAAATCGAGTAATATGTAAAGCCGGCGAAGAAAATCGTTAAATAAGCGCCAAAAATATAAATATACATGCGTTCAGTTAAGTTCAAATACGATAGGAACACAAATAAAATCGTCTGTCCAAAAAATAAAAGGGAAGCATCTTTCATATCACCTAAATAAAACATGACTGCAAAAATTCCCGTCCAAAATCCTAACACCCGGAACATGCGATTCATTTTTTATCCCCTCCCGAGAGTCCCTCTGACTGTTATTATAATAGATCACACCTAGAAATGTAAACATTTTCATGATTAATATACATATGGAATTTGTCCTTTTGATGCGTTCTCTAATGTATGAATATTTTTTAAAAAATAATCCGAAAAAAGTTCTGTAAATGGTTTAAATGAAAAATGATCCGGGTAGTTATTCTACAAAGAGATGGTTAACTGAGGAGGAAAATAAACAATGGAACAACAATTAACTTTTTACTCATACCCAAGCTGCACGTCATGCCGAAAAACAAAACATTGGCTTAAAGCACATCAAATTGAATTTAACGAACGGCACTTATTCAGAGAAACCCCAACAATAGATGAATTAAAGTACATCTTATCGTTAACGACAGAAGGCATTGATGAAATTTTAGCGACACGAAGCCAGACCTTCAAAAATTTAAATTTAAACATCGAAGAAATGACGGTAAATGAGGTGCTGGAACTTTTAATCGAGAAGCCAAAGCTTTTGCGACGCCCAATTCTAGTGGATAACAAAAAGCTGGTGATCGGTTACAATCCGGGAGAACTGTTGAAATTATCAAAGAAGAAAACGGTTCATCAATCTGCATGATGAAAAACCGAAGATCCGCTGATTTATACGAATCAGCTTATCTTCGGTTTTTCACCTGTTCAGAAACTGGGCTAGCTGGATTCGAACCAACGATCACGGAGTCAAAGTCCATTGCCTTACCGCTTGGCTATAGCCCATTGAATGTAAACATAGTATGTGTAAAGGCAGATGCGTTATACATATAAAGCATAATTTTCAAAAACAGGAGGTAACTCATTAAGATGGCAGCTCTTGATCAGCACTTAACAGAGCACAAAGAAGATATCACGCAACAATGGCTTGAAGTTAGTACGTCAAAAGGCAGCTGGCTGTATTCGGCGAAAGATCAGCAAAAACTAGCACAAAAGTTAAAAGACCAACATGAATTATTGGTGACCATCGTAGCAAAATCCCTTGGAAAAGAAGACGTAACGGAGGAGCTCAATCGATGGTCTCTTCAATGCGCCAGAGACCGTGCCGTTCATGAAGTGACGGTAACAGAAAGTGTCGGCCAGTTTAACGCCTTCAGGCACATTATGTTTGAATGGATTCAAAAATTCAGCGAAGCTTCTTCTCAAGAAATCAGCATTCAGGATTTTTATGAATGGAGCCGGATCTTGAATCAAAACATTGATAGGATCATCGAAGTGTTTACGGAGGAATATCATCAGGTGACCATAATACAATTAAACGCGCAAAAAGAAATGATTAATGAATTGAGTGCGCCGATTATGCCGATTACTGAGGGAATAGGGATTCTTCCGCTTGTCGGTGAAATTGATACCTACAGAGCGAGGACGATTTTGGAGTCGGTGCTGGAGCAGTGCTCAGCGTTAAAGCTCTCGTATTTATTTTTAGATATTTCTGGCGTTCCTATCGTTGATACCATGGTGGCCTATCAAATTTTTAAAGTGATTGACAGCACCAAATTGCTCGGGATTGAGACGATTATTTCAGGAATCAGGCCGGAAATTGCCCAAACTGTCGTGAAGCTGGGTCTGGATTTTTCGAATGTGAAAACCGAGCAAAGTCTTGCTAAAGCTCTGGCCAATAAAGGATTTAAAATAAAAGAGTGTTGATGCTTTTGCCATTCATTCTGAAAGTAGAAGCTGAACAGCCTTTCTCAGGCTATTCAGCTTTTTTTACTTCTATAAATAAAATGTGATGGCTGTCGATGTCTTTTACCTTAAAAGAGTAGCCGTCATATTCGATGACACTTTCAGGCTCAGCGTCTATGTTTTGTGTCAGAAACCAGCCGCCCAAGGTGTCTACTTCCGCGTCTGATAAATCTGTACCAAGCAGGCTGTTGACGTCGGTGATTAATAATTTTGCATTTAATAAATAGTGATCCTTTCCAAGTTCGCGTATATGAGGCACTTCATCCGCATCAAATTCATCACGGATTTCTCCTACAATTTCTTCGATAATATCCTCGACAGTGACCAAACCGGAAGTCCCGCCGTATTCATCTATTAGGATCGCCATATGAGTGCGTTCCTTTTGCATTTTCAGCAGTAGTTTATAAATAGGAATCGTCTCAATGACATGGATAACCGGCTGAACGAAAGGTTCAATTTGATGCTTTTTGAGTGAAAAATCTTTCGTCAGCATGGAAAACAACACTTCTTTCATATTGATCACGCCAATGACGTTATCTTTATCCTCTCTTACAACTGGATACCGCGTATATTTTGTTTGCTTGACTGTTTCCTGAAGATTTGAAATGGAGCCTTCATCTAGTGATAAACTGACCATTTCATTTCGCGGCACCATAATTTCTTTTGCCATTCGTTTATCAAAGGTGAAGATATTATTCATGTACTTTAATTCACTTTTTCTGATCTCACCGCTTTTATAGCTTTCAGCCAATAGGACCCGCAGCTCTTCTTCTGTATATGCCAGTTCATGCTCTGATGCCGGTTTCAGTCCGAACACTCCTGTAATCAATCGGGCAGAGTGGTTCAGCAGCCAAATGAATGGAAACATGATCTTATAAAACCAAATAAGCGGTTTAGCGAACAATAAGGTAATGCTCTCTGCCTTTTGAATGGCGAAACTCTTTGGCGCCAGCTCCCCAATCACGACATTTAAATACGTAACCGCTAAAAACGCGATGACGAGTGAAAGTAGGTGTGTAAGCGATTCATTTAAGCCTGCTTTATGAAAAAGCGGCCGAAGCAGAGTTTGCACCGTCGGCTCTCCAAGCCATCCCAATCCTAAAGCTGCGACTGTGATGCCCAACTGACAGGCTGATAAATATTCATCAAGGTGAGTGATGACATGCTTTGCCGCTTTAGCACCTTTCTTACCTTTTGCAACAAGCTGATCAATTCTGGATCGCCGCACTTTTACAATTGAAAATTCTATGGCGACAAAAAATCCTGTTAACAAAATGAGAATAGCGACTGCTAGTAAATTGACAAATTCCAAAACAACTGCCTTCTCCAAGGAAGGCATGCACCTCCCTTTTCCGATGTCTTTCTTCATTCCATACCACCGGAAAATGCTCACAAAACATGGTTAAAGCCGCACAATGGTTTAGTGACGCCGTTATTGGGCAATTAAAGTATAAAGAACAAAAGTTTGGAGGAGCTTGACATGAAGGCACATACGGGAAAAGATTGGTTTTGGTACCAAATGGGGCCTCAAGAAAGAAGTAAGGCAAGAGATCTAATCCATTTTTCTCACTGGCCTCAGTGTGAAAAGTGGTTTGAAAATAACCATCACGTTAATTTTTTGCGAGTAGATACAACTGAAACGGACAATGAAGCGGTATTTGGGTCGATTGTTTATGATCAGGGGCTTGGTGAAGAAAAAGACCATACTGTTTTTCACTTTTACATCACAAGGCAATATTTTTTCACAATCAACTTTGACTTTGCGATTTTGAGAGAGATTAAAGGAAAAGAAGTTGTCCGGCAAATGGAAAGAGCGGACAATGCGATAGAGGGGTTTTTAATTCTTCTCGGCGAACTAATGAATGCGTATTTAATCGGTGTCGATGAATTTGAAGTAAAGCTGAGAAAGTTGCGATGGCAAATTAAAGATGACAATAGCAAAAGCATTTTAAACCGTGTCCATCTCCTACGCCATGAACTGATGATTTGGAAAAATTTAATATTAAGCGCCAAAAAAATTGAAATGGCATTGAAAGAAACCTTTTTACCTCAAGATGAAGGGAAAAAGGATTATCAGCGGACACACCAGAAAATTGACAGAGGATTTACATACATCAGCGAATTTGAAGGGGAGCTGAACAATCTGTTGCATTCAGAGGAAGTCATTACCTCACACAGGGGGAATGAAATTGTAAAAGCATTGACCATTTTCACGACGCTATTTACGCCGATTACAGCTCTGGGCGCCTTATGGGGGATGAACTTTTCAGTAATGCCGGAGCTGAATTGGAAATATGGATACCTCTTTTCTCTCTTATTGATTGTCACATCTACGGTTCTGATCTACCTATATTTGAGGAAAAAAGGCTGGACGGGAGATATGCTGCAGGAGCGGAAGAAGAAAAGGAAATCTCGAAAAAGGCGGACCTTATAAGATGTTTCATATTTTGTGCAGCGGATAAAGAATAAATAGAACACGGTAAAGGAGGAATGAACATGAGAATAAGAGACATCATGACGAAGAATGTAGAATGCTGTGAGCCAAACGCTTCAATCACGGAACTAGCGAAAAAGATGAGAGACTCCAATGTCGGTTCTATTCCAATCTGTGAAAATGGCACGCTTCAGGGGATTGTATCTGATCGGGATATTGTGACGAGATGCTTAGCTGAAAATCAGATGGATGCAAAAGCAAGTGATATCATGAGCACTGACATCGTATCGGGCCACCCTGATATGTCTGCTGAAGAAGCGGGGCAGCTTATGGCTGAGCATCAAATCCGCCGTTTACCGATCCTTGAAAATGGGCACATTACCGGTATCGTTGCCTTAGGCGATCTTTCTGTTGAGAAAGATACTGATCAAAAAGCCGGAGAAGCATTAAGTGAAATTTCTAAAACAGCATAATGAAAATGGAATGAAGCAGGCATGGTGACCATGTCTGCTTTTTTATATTGGGAAAATAATAATGAAAGGGGTACATTCCAGCTGAAAGTCTTTTTTTTGCCAGCAGGAATTGATTTTTCAGTATATAACGCCTTCACAAAATCACGTTTTTCCTGTTTGATTACCGCCTCTTCTTTTTCTACAATACGCATGGAAAGGAGAGGGAATCAAATTGGATTCAATAGAAAAGATAAGCAAAAACTTGATTGAAGAGGCATATCTAACAAAGGCTTCTGATATTCACATCGTGCCGAGGGAGCGAGACGCTATCATTCATTTTCGGGTCGATCATGCCTTGCTGAAAAAAAGGAACATGAAAAAAGAAGAGTGCGTAAGATTGATTTCACATTTTAAATTTCTTTCTGCAATGGACATAGGGGAAAGGCGAAAGCCGCAAAACGGTTCGCTTACGTTAAAGCTGAAAGAGGGAAATGTTCATTTAAGAATGTCAACGCTTCCCACAATTAATGAAGAAAGCCTCGTGATCAGAGTGATGCCTCAATACAATATCCCTTCGATTGATAAACTGTCGTTATTTCCAAAGACAGGAGCCACATTACTCTCATTTTTAAAACATTCCCATGGCATGCTCATTTTTACCGGGCCGACTGGTTCAGGGAAGACTACCACATTATACTCTCTCGTTCAATACGCAAAAAAACACTTTAATCGAAATATTGTTACATTAGAGGACCCTGTTGAAACTAGGGATGAAGACGTTCTTCAGGTTCAGGTGAATGAAAAAGCCGGTGTAACTTATTCCGCAGGTCTGAAGGCAATTTTGCGCCATGACCCCGATATGATTATTTTAGGTGAGATCAGGGATGCGGAAACAGCTGAAATTGCGGTGCGGGCAGCGATGACGGGACATCTGGTACTTACGAGCCTTCATACGAGAGATGCAAAGGGCGCAATTTACAGGCTGCTTGAATTCGGTATCAATATGAATGAAATTGAACAGACCATTATTGCAATAGCGGCTCAGCGCTTGGTTGATTTGGCTTGTCCATTTTGTGAAAACGGATGTTCATCAGTATATTGCCGTCAGTCACGAAATACCAGAAGAGCTAGCGTTTATGAGCTTCTTTATGGGAAAAACCTTCAGCAATGTATCCAGGAGGCCAAAGGAAATCATGCAAATTACCAATATCAAACGCTTCGTCAAATTATCAGAAAAGGAATTGCGCTCGGCTATTTAACGACAAACAACTATGACCGGTGGGTTTATCATGAAAAAGATTAGAAAAACCTGGCCGTTAAAGGATCAGGCCCGGTTATTAAAGCGGCTCGGAGAAATGACGGCAAGCGGATATACACTTCTGGATGGATTGCGCCTGATGGAACTTCAGATGAATAAGAGGCAGTCAGCTGACTTGACTGACACGGTCACTCGTTTGAGGGAAGGAGCTCCGTTTTATCAAGTATTAAAGCGTTTGTCATTTCATAAGGAAGCTGTAGGTATTTGTTATTTTGCTGAAACACATGGTGAACTGCCTGCTTCCATGATCCAGAGCGGAGAGCTGCTTGAACGAAAAATTGCACAGGCAGACCAGCTGAAAAGGGTGCTGCGCTATCCGCTTTTCCTCATCTTCACCGTTGCTGTCATGTTTTATATGTTACAGTCCATCATCATTCCTCAATTTTCCGGTATCTATCAATCGATGAATATGGAAACCTCACGTTCAACCGATATGCTTTTTGCTTTTTTTCAGCATATTGATCTTGTGATCATTTTACTGATTCTTTTTTCAGCTGGTATCGGGATTTATTATGGGTTTGTGTTTAAGAAAAAATCACCTGCCAGGCAAATGCTTATTTGTGTCAGGATTCCTTTTGTCGGAAAGCTTGTCAGACTGTTTAACAGCTACTTTTTTTCTTTGCAGCTAAGCAGCCTTTTAAAATCAGGCCTCTCCATTTATGACAGTCTTCATGCATTTAAACATCAAACGTTTCTCCCTTTCTACCGCTGCGAGGCAGAACACGTGATTGAACGGCTAAAAGCCGGTGAATCAATTGAAGCGGCTATTTGTGGGAGCCCTTTTTTTGAAACTGATTTTTCAAAAGTCATATCCCATGGCCAACTGAGCGGCCGTCTAGATCGTGAGCTTTTCACATACAGCCAGTTCATATTGCAGCGGCTGGAACATAAAGCGCAAAAATGGACAGGCATCCTTCAGCCGATGATTTATGGATTTGTTGCTGCAATGATCTTACTTGTGTATTTATCTATGCTTTTGCCTATGTATCAGATGATGAATCAAATGTGAAAGGAAGAGGCTGATGAATGAAAAAGGATTTACACTTGTTGAAATGTTGATCGTGCTCTTCATTATTTCGATATTGCTTTTAATTACAATACCGAACGTGACAAAACATAATCAAACCATTCAGAAAAAAGGCTGTGAAGGCCTGCAAAACATGATAAAGGCACAAATGACCGCATTTGAGCTCGATCATGAAGGGCAAACACCGAGCCTAGCTGATTTGCAGTCAGAGGGTTATGTGAAAAAGGATGCAGTTTGTCCAAATGGGAAGCACATTATCATCAGTGGCGGAGAAGTTAAGGTTGAACATTAAATTAAACGAGGAGAAGGGATTTACACTTTTAGAGAGCTTGCTTGTGTTAAGTCTCGCCTCTATCCTCTTGATTGCCGTGTTTACAACGCTTCCTCCTGTTTATGCCAATACTTCTGTTCGCCAGGCAGCATGGCAGCTGAAAAATGATATGATGCTCGCACAGCAGACTGCGCTTTCCAGTCAACAAAGAACAAAAATTCTCTTTCACAAAAAAGAATATCAATTAGTCATGGGTGAAACGGTAATTAAACGTCCTTATACAACGGGACTTTCTATAAAACCGCTGACATTAAAAGACCGTTTGGAATTTAATGAGAAAGGGCACCCGAATGCAGGCGGGAAAATACAAGTAAAAGGCTATGCGACTTATGACATAACAGTTTATTTAGGGAGCGGGAGAGTCAATGTGGATAGGAAGTAAAGGTTTTTCTACAATAGAAACAATGTCTGCGCTAAGCCTATGGCTGTTTGTGCTGCTGACAGTTGTTCCCTTGTGGGACAAGCTGATAGCTGATGAAAATATGGCGGAATCACGAGAAATCGGTTATCAGATGATGAATGAGAGCATTAGCAAATATGTCATGACTGGTGAAGGAGCCGCGTCAAAAACGATGACAAAGAACAACCAGACCTATGCTATGACGTGGGAGGAGGAGGGCGAATATCAAAACGTATGCATCTCAGCGGCAGCTTATAAAGAAAAATCATTTTGCCTCAGCATTCTGCAGACAGAATGGCTACACGCTTCTTAACGTATTATTTTCTCTCTCTGTCTTTTTGCTCATATCAGGATCGTTAGCGACGATTTTCCATTTGTTTTTATCTCGACAGCAGGATCATGACGGTTTTACACAGCAAGAATGGATGATTTCGATAGAACAGATGATGAATGAATGCAAGGAGTCACAGGCAGTTAAGACAGCCGAGCATGGGAGCGTTTTAATTTGCACCAATCTTTCCGGGCAAGACATCCGTTTTGAAGTTTATCATTCTATGGTAAGAAAAAGAGTGGATGGCAAAGGGCATGTTCCCATTTTAGATCATATTACAGCTATGAAAGCTGATATTGAAAATGGTATTGTTTTGCTGAAAATTGAGAGTGAGAAAAAAGTGTATCAAACTGCTTTTCCGGTTTATTCGTATTTAGGAGGAGGGTGAATGTACCGTACGAGAGGGTTTATTTATCCAGCTGTTCTTTTTGTGTCAGCACTTGTGCTGTTAATCGTGAACTTTACTGCTGCTCAATATATTTCACGCTGCATGTTTGAGAAGGAAACGAAAGAGTTATACACAGGAGAGAATTTGCTTCAGAATGGTGCGCTTCTTTCAATTCGGCATGTTCTTGAGCAACAGAAAGGCCAGAAGGGTACGCAGCAATTTCCATATGGACAGGTTTCTTATTACATTCGCGATACATCGATAAAAGAGCAAAAAGAAATCAACTTAAAAGTGTTAACGGAGTCGGGAACAGAAAGAACTGCACTGATCGTGTTTGATCAAAAAAAGAAAAAAATGCTGAGCTGGACAGAATAAAGCAGTCGAAAGGGTATAAAAAAAGTCATATGAGATAACACTTCATAATAATTGAATGATGAGGTGATCACGTGAAAACGAATGATTATGTGAAATATATGACGCAGCAATTTGTCAAATATATAGATACTCCGAGAGATGAGCGAAAAGAACGAAAAGAGGTGCGGAAAGAAACAAAAACGCCCGCTTCCCAGCAGTGGTTCGGTATTTTACCCTATGGCTTCCGTCTTTGGCTCAAGCGGAAAAAATAACCGCAAATTAACGAATAAGGTCCTTCAAAAATGGAGGACCTTATTGATATTCTTCTAAAATGGCAATTTTATTGACCTTTTGGCTATAAGGATCAAATGAAATCGTCACAAAAACACCGAATTCTTTTGACCCTTCCCTCAAAGTTAAATGGTATTGCTTCACTGCTTCATCTTTTCTTTTGCGGTCCCATACTTTTTGTTTGAACAGTACCTGTGCGAGCGGGTACCTTTTTTTTGCTTCTTTTACAGCGATTTCTTCCCATTTGGACATGTGGCGGGCGGTTAGGAGCGGTGTGTCTTCTGCGTGAGCGGCAGCGGTGCCGAAGACGAGAAGAGATAGACAAATCACACATTGTTTGATCATCATGCTGTCACCCTTTCTTTGTTTATTATTACCAAATTAGAGCGGGATATGCATTTAATTTCTCACATAACAATCCCAAAAATTTCTAAAAAATTGAAAACATGAGCAATATGGAGCGAGACTTTGTAATATGGCGAAAACATTCTTTTAAACGAACAAAATGGTCGATTTTGATGTTTTTAAATCTATAAATCGTTGATTATACTCTATTTGTGTAGTTCTTTAAAGAGAACGATTGTCATATCAAGTTACAGTGTTTTACAGGAGGTAAGATATGTTTCGATTGTTTCGCAATCAGCAAAAGGCGAAGACAAAACTGAAAGTGCTGCTTATCTTTCAGCTTTCAGTCATTTTCAGTCTGACTGCCGCAATATGCTTACAATTTTCCGATGATACAAGCGCTGCTTTTCATGATATTGAAACGTTGGATGTCTCACTTCAAACGTGTAAAGACTTTCAGCATACAGATAAAAACTGCCATTATGATAAACGCTGGGATCAAAGTGATTTGCACATATCAGATCAAACAAATACGAAAGGGACTGTATGCTCACCTATTACCTTATTTGCTGAGCTCAAAAATACAGGTGAGAAACTTAAGAAATCAAAGTGGAAGTGGGAGCTTCATAAGCTGGAAAATGCCCGCAAACCGTTAAAGAATGGGAATGTGATCGAAAAAGGGTTTGTCTCCAATCAAATTGGCGATTCACTTTATAAAATTGAGACGAAGAAAAAAATGAAACCCGGCATTTATGCATTTAAAGTATATAAACCGGCCGGCTACCCGGCAGACGGCAGTACATTTGAGTGGTCGGAGCCTATGACGCTTGCAAAATGCGATGAAAAACCGACAGTTCCTAAAAAAGAAACGAAGTCGCACGTCAACAAGGAAACAACACAAAACGATATACAGAAAAAAACAATTAAAGAAGAAACATCTCAAGAAGCTGTAATAAAAGAAAATGAAACTCAAACAGATCAGAAGGAAAGCGGGGAAGAGGATGAAAAAAGCAATGAAGCTGATCAGTAATATTCTTTATGTGATCATCTTTACTCTTATTATAGTGCTGACACTTGTCGTGATTTCAACACGTTCATCCGGGGGAGAGCCGGCAGTGTTTGGGTACACGTTGAAATCAGTTCTGTCAGGTTCGATGGAGCCGGAGTTCAATACAGGTTCCTTAATATTGGTCAAAGAAATCACTGATGTGAAAGAGCTCCAAAAAGGTGATGTTATTACATTTATGCAGGATGCAAATACGGCGGTCACCCACAGAATTGTTGGCATCACTAAGCAAGAAGACCATTTGTTATTTAAAACAAAAGGTGATAATAATGCTGCAGCCGATTCAGCGCCTGTATCCGACGAAAATGTTCGCGCGCAATACACAGGTTTTCAGCTTCCATATGCCGGCTATATGCTTCATTTTGCCAGCCAGCCGATTGGAACGGCAATTTTATTAATTGTTCCTGGCGTGATGCTGCTAGTGTACGCTTTTGTGACGATCACCAGCGCCATCAGAGAAATTGAAAGAAAGACAAAAGCCTTGGAAACAGATACAAAGGACAGCACCATGTCCACTTAACCTCAGTTGTAAACCTGGCAACAGGTTTCGATATAAAAATATTCAATAAAAGGGGAGTTAGCCATGGGTATGAAAAAGAAATTGAGTTTAGGAGTTGCTTCTGCGGCATTAGGATTAGCTTTAGTTGGAGGAGGAACATGGGCAGCATTTAACGATATTAAATCAAAGGATGCTACTTTTGCATCAGGTACGCTTGATTTATCTGCTAAAGAGAATTCAGCGAGTGTGAACTTATCAAATCTAAAGCCGGGAGATAAGCTGACAAAGGATTTCCAATTTGAAAATAACGGCTCACTTGCGATCAAAGAAGTGTTAATGGCGCTTAATTATGGAGATTTTAAAGCAAACGGCGGCAGCAATACATCTCCGGAAGATTTTCTCAGCCAGTTTGAAGTGACATTATTGACAGTTGGAAAAGAGGGCGGCAATGGTTACCCGAAAAACATTATTTTAGATGATGCGAACCTTAAAGACTTGTATTTGATGTCTGCTAAAAATGATGCAGCGGCTGCTGAAAAAATTAAAAAACAAATTGACCCTAAATTCTTACATGCAAGCGGTAAAGTCAATGTAGCAACAATTGACGGTAAAACCGCTCCTGAATATGATGGTGTTCCAAAAACACCAACTGATTTCGATCAGGTTCAAATGGAGATCCAATTCAAAGATGATAAAACAAAAGATGAAAACGGGCTTATGGTTCAAAATAAATACCAAGGCAACTCCATTAAGCTTCAATTCTCGTTCGAAGCTACACAGTGGAACGGCCTGACAATCAAAAAGGACCATACTGATAAAGACGGTTACGTGAAAGAAAATGAAAAAGCGCACAGCGAGGATAAAAATTAAAAACAGCAATAAAAAGAGGCGGCCCAGTATATTGTATACTGGGCCGTCTCGATGTTTATTGACAAAAGAGGAGTTAGTGCCTCTGCTCAGGCACTACTCCTCTTTTTGGGATTTTCTCCATTTTTGATAATCTAAAAATTCACGAAATTGTTTTTTCGATACCCCGGATGTCATTGCATCGCGAACCAATTTCTCCCATTCACTATCTAATTGACCATCGTATTCGGTTTCATGTTTCTCATCGAGCAAAGTATGAACCGAGACGTCCAGAACAGCGGAGACTTTTTCGAGAAATTGAATGGAGGGGTTCGTTTGTAGATTTCGTTCTATTGAGCTTAAATAAGACTTCGCTACCCCAGCTTTTTCAGCTAGTTCTGATAGTGAGTAGCCTTTTTCTTTACGGTATTGTTTAATACGCTGGCCAATCAATGTCATCACCTTCCTTGTGATATTATAGCACATTCAGAAAGGATTTACGGTATGACTTCTGGCTGCCGGACCAGGATGAGCAGACTTTTTGTTTAAAAGTAAATATTTTCGTATTTCTTCCGGGCTGATATTTGCCTCTTTGGCTTCCACCATTAATTCAACCCATTCTTGATCCAATTCAAAGTGCTCTTGTTTTGCATTTTTCATGCAGTTTCTCCTCCTAAAATACTTGTTTATGTATTTCAGCCAGTCCGGCCATGACTCATTGTATGCTTCATTAGTCTCTGGAAGTCATTTGCCATTACAATTACCAGAATTTTTTTCCAATATACTTTTATTATAATCGCATTTTCTTAAAAAAAACGAGAATGGTGTCGAATGGTAAAAAAGTTAGCTTGAAATATTATTTTGCAGATAAAACAATCCGCCATTTTCAATTTCAACTGAAATCTTTGGTTGATACAACGTTTTCAGCGCCTGTTTTTCTAGATGGTATTCTTCTGGTTTTTCTTCTATATGCTCGTAAAACTTATCAAGCAATGTCATATCATTTCTCCACCTGTTAACCGCTTGTTCCGCCCAGTCGGACGGCTCCTGCATAGCGGATTTGGAAATATAGTTTTCCATACGTTTAAGCCCGCTTTCTGGTTTGATCATAGGTGAAATAGTGAAGCAATAGTCACATATTTGAGATGTCAGTGAAAGCTGGGTCAGCTTGCTTTGAAAATCTTCAATAATCGTTCCAGAGACTAGGTGAAGACCTAGTGACAATAGCTTATCCTTTTTCATGTCGGACTGGTATGAAATCGTGACATTTATACCAAGCCAAGGCTGAAGTGGGACTTTGGCTCCGGCTGATTCAATTTTCTCATACATTCTGGTAAATCTCCCATTTTGTTTAACAGCTTTAAATATTTGAAAAAGGCGCGGGGCCCCAAAATATATAAATTCGCCATCTAGGTCTTTTGGCGCATTTTCTTTATCTGTAATAAAGGTGATTTTCATTGGATTCGGATCACCGCCTGTCTTCTCACGCCAATGCCAATAGAAAGGGCGGTTCATGATCTGTTTGTCCATTTCAACTGTAAGCTGTACTGTCATATAGCCTAAGCCTTGATCGACGATTTGGCAGCTGTTTGCTTGAAAAAAACGCAGCAGAAAATCGTGAACCTCTCGCTGTCTCACTACTAAAACCTCCTTACAGGCTAAGATCCTCTTTTTTCAGCAGGCAGCTGTTTTTTATAAGACAAAAATGAGGTTAAGTTATCCATTTTTATTTTCATTTCTTCTTCTGTTGCTGAGTGATACAAAATGTCATGAAGGTGTTCTTCAAAATTGTTCACTTGAATTTTCGTTAAAATATCATCAAGTTCGCCAACCACTTTTTCAAACAAATGAATTTTTTCATATAAAAGCTTTAGAATATGCTCTTCCACCGTATGTTTTGTTGCCATGTTATAAATGTGCACGTCACGCTCCTGCCCTAGCCTGTGAATTCTTCCGATTCTTTGCTCAAGTCGCATCGGGTTCCATGGCAAGTCATAGTTGATCATGTGATTGCAAAATTGAAGGTTAATCCCCTCACCGCCTGCTTCAGTTGCAATAAGAACTTGAATCTTTCCGCGGAAAAGGTCCTTCATCCAGTCTTTTTTCCCGCGTTTAAATCCGCCTCTAAACGGCACAGAACTGATCCCGTTTTGTTGAAGAAACCACTGCAAATAAATCTGGGTTGCCCGGTATTCTGTAAAAATGATGACCTTATCGTCAATCTTTTTGATTAAATCAACGACTTGAAGCGCTTTAGAATTTTGTGTCACTTGATTGATGCGCTCTATTAAAACTGAAATCGTATGCTCATCAATGGCAGGTGCTTGTTTCTCTTTTTGATCAAGCATTTTTTTCAGCGTCATATATACCGCTTCTCTGCTCGAACAGCATTCTCTTTGCAAGGTCATAATTGAGAACATGCTGGCCGGCTTATTGATACTTTCCTTCAAGCGGGAAATTTCATCATAAAGGGCCTGCTCTGAAGGAGAAAATTCAATCGGCACTGTTTCAACATGGCGCTGTTTCCAATTCAGCCCGGTATCATGCCGCCTATTGCGGATCATGACTTTATTCACAAGATCTTTTAAATGTTCATGCGCTTCTAAACTGGTTTTCTTGTTGGCGAACTCCTCCTGAAAGTGATTCTGGCTGCCTAAATGGCCCGGTTTTAGTAAGGACACCAAATTGAAAATCTCTTCGATACGGTTCTGAATTGGCGTCGCGGTAAGAAGCAGGCAATATTTTTTTACGAGATTCCGGACAAATTCATAGTTCTTCGTTTTGCTATTTTTCAGTTTGTGTGCCTCATCAATAATGACAAGGTCATATGGGATAGACAGAACGATTTCGCGATGGGGCGAGCGCTTTGCGGTGTCTATTGACGAGACGACAATATCGCATTGTTCCCACACATAGCTTTTCTTTTGTTCAACAGCCGGAATCAAAAATTTTTCCTGAAGCTCTTTGACCCACTGTGACACAAGTGAAGCAGGCACAAGGATCAAAATTTTTTTTGCTAACCCGCGAATCATATACTCTTTTAAAATTAAACCGGCTTCAACCGTTTTCCCGAGGCCGACCTCATCTGCTAAAATCGCTTTCCCGTTCATTTTTTCAACCACTTTTTGCGCCACCTCAAGCTGGTGTGGGAGCGGCGTAAAGGAAGGCAGGTATAACGGAGCCCGTAAGCCTTCAAACTCTGGAATTGCTAATGTTTTCTGGATTTCTGCAGAGAGTTTGTACAGTTCCCAGTTTGCCCAAGGGCCATCGTTTTTCAGCCTTTCAGCAAATTCTTCAGGCCATTTTGCATCGTAGATCATTTCTGCATTCATTGCTTTGAAACCGCCTTTCTTATTCTTCGATTCTTAAGATGAACAATATAAGAAAAATCTGCCCAAATTGCTGTTGCCCAGCATATAGTGATGATGGTAGGATATGAGTATGTATTTGATGTAAGATATTGCTATAGTATGTCCACAACAGCATGAAAATATGAGCGAATGACAGCAAGGGGAGAGACCTGACCGAAAACCTCGGGATACAGGCGCCGAAGGAGCAAACTGCTGAGTGAATCTCTCAGGCAAAAGAACTCTTGCTCGACGCAACTCTGGAGAGTGTTTGCGCGGATGCGCGCAAACCACCAAAGGGGACGTCTTTGCGTATGCAAAGTAAACTTTCAGGTGCCAGGACAGAGAACCTTCATTTTACATGAGGTGTTTCTCTGTCCTTTTTTGTATGTTTTTTAGCTGCGCCGTTGAAAAAGGGGAGGAATTAGATGCTGAAAAGAACGCCGTTATTTGACCTGTATAAGGAATATGGAGGAAAAACGATTGATTTCGGTGGCTGGGAGCTGCCTGTCCAATTTTCTTCTATAAAAAAAGAACACGAGGCTGTCCGAACTGCAGCCGGTTTGTTTGATGTATCCCATATGGGAGAAATCGAAGTATCAGGAAACGATAGTCTGTCTTTTTTGCAAAGGCTGATGACAAATGATGTTTCTGTGTTAACACCAGGACGTGCTCAATATACAGCGATGTGTTATCCGGATGGCGGAACCGTCGATGATTTGCTTATCTATCAAAAAGGAGAAAACCGCTATCTGCTTGTCATTAATGCTTCTAATATAGATAAAGACTTGGCTTGGATGAAAGAACATGCAGCAGGTGATGTGCAGATTGACAATCAGTCAGATCAAATCGCGCTCTTGGCTGTACAGGGGCCGAAAGCAGAAGCAATCTTAAAAAATCTGACAGCTGCAGATGTGTCTGCCTTAAAGCCGTTTGCGTTTATGGATGAAGCCGATATCAGCGGCTGCAAAGCGCTTATTTCCCGAACTGGCTATACGGGTGAAGACGGGTATGAAATTTACTGCCGCAGTGATGATGCTGTTCATATTTGGAAAAAAATCATTGATGCAGGGGATGCATATGGACTGATTCCATGTGGTCTCGGAGCACGTGATACGCTTCGATTTGAAGCGAAGCTCCCGCTGTATGGTCAGGAGCTGACCCGGGATATTACACCGATTGAAGCAGGTATAGGCTTTGCCGTAAAGCACAAAAAGGAGTCTGACTTTTTTGGGAAATCAGTATTGAGTGAACAAAAAGAAAACGGAGCGAAGCGTAAACTTGTCGGTCTCGAAATGATTGACAAAGGGATACCGCGGCACGGATATGAAGTTTTTCATAATGGCAAATCCGTAGGAAAGGTGACAACCGGCACGCAGTCACCCACATTAGGGAAAAACGTCGGCCTTGCCTTAATTGCTTCGGAAGCGAGTAATATCGGGACTGTTGTAGATGTAGAGATTCGCAAAAAATTAGTGAAAGCAAAGGTTGTCAAAACACCATTTTATAAACGCTAATATTTTTCTTGGAGAGAGGAGTCAACACATGAAGCACCGTTATTTGCCCGCAACAGAAAAGGATAAACAGGAAATGCTTGCCGCGATCGGCGTAAGCAGCATCGATGATTTATTTGCTGATATACCGGAGAACGTCAAATATAAAAAAGAGTATCAAATCAAAAAAGCGAAATCAGAAACGGAATTAACAAGAGAACTGACAAAGCTGGCCTCTAAAAATCGTGATACCGTACAATATGCTTCTTTCTTAGGAGCGGGTGTATATGACCACTATCAGCCTGTCATTGTGGATCATGTCATTTCGCGCTCTGAGTTTTATACCGCATATACGCCTTATCAGCCAGAGATTTCACAAGGAGAGCTTCAGACGATTTTTGAATTCCAAACGATGATCTGTGAGCTGACGGGAATGGATATCGCCAACTCCTCTATGTATGATGGCGGTACAGCTTTGGCAGAAGCAGCAATGCTTGCTTCAGGCCACACGAAAAAGAAAAAAATCGTTGTGTCAAAAACCGTGCATCCTGAATCGCGGGAAGTGCTGAAAACGTACGCAAAAGGTCAGTATATCGAAGTTGTTGAAGTACCCGCTGCAGATGGCGTTACAGATCTTGATGCTTTGCGCCAAACCGTTTGCGAGGACACAGCCGCAGTGATCGTTCAATACCCGAATTTTTTTGGCCGGATTGAGCCGTTACAGGATATTGAGCCTATCGCTCATCAAGGGAAATCCATGTTTATTGTATCAGCCAACCCGCTTGCACTTGGCCTCCTCACGCCACCTGGCAAGTTTCACTCTGATATCGTCGTCGGTGATGCGCAGCCTTTCGGCATTCCTTCAGCATACGGCGGCCCGCACTGCGGCTTTTTTGCCGTTACGAAAAAATTGATGAGAAAGGTGCCGGGCCGCCTCGTCGGGCAAACGGAAGACGAAAACGGGAAAAGAGGCTTTGTGCTTACATTGCAAGCCAGGGAGCAGCATATTCGCCGGGATAAAGCAACATCAAATATTTGCTCGAACCAAGCTTTAAATGCGCTGGCGGCATCAGTGGCCATGACTGCTCTCGGAAAAAACGGTGTAAAAGAAATAGCCCGCCAAAATCTCTTAAAAGCCAACTATGCAAAGCAAGAAGCAAAAAAAGCAGGCCTTACCGTTATGTTTGACGGGCCGATGTTTAATGAATTTGTCATCAAACTGAAGGAACCAGTGAGAGCTGTGAACCAGCGTTTGCTGGCAAAAGGAATGATTGGCGGATATGATCTGGGGCTGACGTACCCGGAGCTAAACTGTCATATGCTGGTTGCTGTAACGGAGCTGAGAACAAAAGAAGAAATTGACGCACTCATTCAGGAATTGGGGGATCGCCATGAGTAATCAGGATCAGGCACTTATTTTTGAGCTTTCCAGAGAAGGCCGTATCGGCTACAGTCTGCCGGAGCTCGATGTACCGGAAATCGAATTGGAGGGCCTCTTGTCAGACACCTATATTCGTGACGAAGACGCAGCGCTGCCGGAGGTTTCAGAGCTGGATATCATGCGCCATTATACGGCGCTCTCCAAACGCAATCACGGGGTGGATTCCGGCTTTTACCCGCTCGGTTCTTGCACGATGAAATACAATCCGAAAATCAATGAGAAAATCGCGCGTATTCCCGGTTTTGCTGCGATTCACCCCCTTCAGGATGAAAGCACGGTACAAGGGGCGTTAGAGCTTTTATATGATTTAAGCAAGCACCTTGAAGAAATAACGGGAATGGATGAAGTCACGCTTCAGCCTGCTGCCGGAGCGCACGGTGAATGGACGGGGCTGATGATGATCCGCGCCTATCATGAAGCGCGCGGGGATTTCAAACGGACGAAGGTCATTGTCCCTGATTCCGCGCACGGGACGAATCCTGCATCAGCAACAGTAGCAGGCTTTGAAACCGTTACGGTGAAATCGAATGAAAATGGGCTTGTTGATTTAGAGGATTTAGAAAGAGCAGTGAATGAAGAAACTGCAGCTCTTATGCTGACGAATCCGAACACGCTCGGCTTGTTTGAGGAACAGATTACAGAGATGGCGGAGATTGTTCACGAAGCGGGAGGGAAATTGTACTATGACGGCGCTAATTTAAATGCCGTTTTAAGCAAAGCGAGACCTGGGGATATGGGATTTGACGTGGTGCACCTCAACCTGCATAAAACATTCACAGGCCCTCATGGCGGCGGAGGCCCCGGCTCAGGCCCTGTCGGCGTAAAACAAGATCTGATTCCGTATTTGCCAAAACCCGTTTTAGTCAAAAAAGAAGGGCGCTTTACGTTTGATTATGACCGCCCTCATGCGATCGGCCGCGTGAAGCCGTATTACGGCAACTTTGGCATTAATGTCAGAGCGTATACGTACATCCGTTCCATGGGGCCTGACGGGTTACAAGCTGTTACTGAGAACGCAGTGTTAAACGCCAACTATATGATGAGAAAGCTCGCGCCTTATTACGATCTTCCGTTTGACCGCCATTGCAAGCATGAATTTGTATTGTCAGGGAAGCGGCAGAAAAATCTGGGAGTGCGTACGCTTGATATTGCAAAACGGCTGCTTGATTTCGGCTATCATCCGCCGACAATTTATTTCCCGCTTAATGTTGAAGAATGCATCATGATTGAGCCGACAGAGACAGAATCAAAGGAAACACTGGATGCGTTTATTGATGCTATGATTCAAATCGCAAAAGAAGCGGAGGAGAATCCGGAGCTTGTTCAGGAGGCGCCGCATACAACGATTGTAAAACGAATGGATGAAACAAAAGCGGCGAGACACCCGGTGCTCAGATACGAGGCGGAAGAGAAATAAATAAAAACAGCTGTCTGCCAGACAGCTGTTTTTATTTATTTCTTCGCTTTAATCTTTCCGCCCCATTTTTTAAAGCCGCCTTTTAGGTTATAAATCTCAGTGCAGCCGTTTTTGCGCAGGGTTTGTGCCGCGCGTCCGCTGCGGACACTGTTTTGGCAGTATAGGTAAACAGGCTTGTCCGGACGGATTTCATTTTTTCTCTGTTTCAGCTGGGACAGCGGGATGTTGCGGGCGCCCAAAATATGTCCGCCCTCAAACTCATTCGGTTCACGAACGTCAATAAGCTGCGCTTTGCGGTAACCCGCGCGGAATTCTTCTTCGGTAAGTGTTTTCATAATACGCTGCTGATAAACATATGAAGCAATCATATAGACAATAAATGCAGCAAAAATAATCAAAACGATCATATTAGACAATGTGATTCTACTCCTTTAGCATATAAAATCAAAACCCTGCTTCATAAAACAAGGTCATAGAGCCGTTTTCGACAAATACTATTATAGTAAAGCACAGCGTGATTGTCATCTATAATGGAACTAAAATATTTTTCATTTTCCCGGCAGTTTGATAAACTGATTCTATTAAAACGGTAAGGAAGGTCTTAAAATGCAAAAAGAAACTTGGCGGTTTATAGACTCAGGCAATGCAAGTCCTGCATTCAATATGGCGCTTGATGAAGCGCTTTTATATTGGCATAGCGAGAAGAAAATTCCCCCGGTTATCCGTTTTTATGGCTGGAATCCGGCGACGCTTTCTGTAGGGTATTTTCAAAATATTAAAAAGGAAATCAATTTTGAAGCAGTACATAAGTATAATCTCGGATTCGTCAGACGCCCGACCGGAGGGAGAGGCGTTCTGCACGATCAGGAATTGACATACAGCGTGATTGTTTCGGAAGAGCACCCCGAAATGCCGGCGACTGTTACTGAGGCATACAGGGTTATTTCAGAAGGCATACTTCAAGGCTTTAGAAATCTCGGCCTGGATGCTTACTTTGCCATCCCGAGAACCGAAAAAGAAAAAGAAAGCTTAAAAAATCCGCGGTCATCCGTTTGTTTTGACGCGCCTTCGTGGTATGAGCTAGTGGTTGAGGGCCGCAAGGTGGCGGGAAGCGCACAAACGAGACAAAAAGGCGTGATTCTTCAGCATGGCTCCATTCTTCTTGATTTGGATGAGGACAAGCTGTTCGATCTGTTCTTATATCCAAGTGAAAGAGTAAGAGAGCGGATGCAGCGCAATTTCAAAAATAAAGCGGTCGCCATTAATGAACTCACCGAAAAACGGGTGACGATGGATGAGGCTCGTAAAGCCTTTAAAGAAGGATTTGAAACAGGTCTTAACATTCATCTGGAGCCGTACGAACTTTCTCAGGAAGAGCTTGATTTCGTTCATCACTTGGCTGAAACAAAGTATGCTTCAGATGAATGGAATTATAAGCGGTAAACAGGGCTTTTGACCCGCGGAGCATCCTTGTTTTTTCAAGTTCATTAGTGTAAACTTGTAATGGTTTATAAAGTTAAGGTGCTTTTTGGGAGGGTTTCGATGACAACACCAAGTATGGAAGATTATATTGAACAGATTTATATGCTGATTGAAGAAAAAGGATATGCGCGAGTTTCCGATATCGCGGAAGCATTGGCAGTCCATCCCTCCTCTGTAACAAAAATGGTTCAAAAACTAGATAAAGACGAATATTTAATTTATGAAAAATATCGCGGTCTCGTGTTAACGTCTAAAGGGAAAAAAATAGGCAAACGGCTGGTTTACAGACATGAATTGCTTGAGCAGTTTTTAAGAATCATTGGTGTTGATGAAGAGAAAATATATAACGATGTCGAAGGAATCGAACATCATTTAAGCTGGAACAGCATTGATCGCATCGGGGATCTTGTTCAATATTTTGAAGAAGATGATACCCGTAAAAAAGATCTGAAATCAATCCAAAAGAAAACAGAACATCATAATCAGTAAAAAGGCGGTCTCAAAGGAGGCCGTCTTTTTTGATGCGGTGCGCCGCCCGTCATTCGTTGGTCTATTTCTTCGCGTGTTTTCTTAAAATGGTAATAAACGATCGGGTGGAGGGGGAGGGAATGAGATGTATATTGACGGTGTGTTTTCCGGCGGAGGAGTAAAAGGCATTGCGCTTGCAGGTGCTTATGAAGCGCTTGAGGAAAAAGGCTTCCGCTTTAAAAGGGTTGCGGGAACAAGCGCGGGCGCCATTATTGCCGCTTTCATTGCGTCAGGTTACACCAGTAAGGAAATCCACGCTTTAATTGAAGAAGTGGACGGAGAGAAATTGCTGGATCAGAGGTACTCTTTTCTCCCCTTAAAAATGCTCCAGTGGGTGTCCATATACTGGCGTCTTGGATTATACAAAGGCGATACGATAGAAAAATGGATTGCTGATCTGTTAAGAGCGAAAGGCATAAGGGTTTTCGGCGATTTGCAGAAAGGGTCTCTGCGCCTTATTGCTTCTGATCTGACAAACGGCACCATGATTGTTTTGCCGGACGATTTGCCCCGTTACGGGTTAAATCCCGATATGTTCCCGGTTGCCAGAGCGGTCAGAATGAGCTGCAGCATTCCGTATTTTTTTGAACCGATAAAATTAAAAACGGACACAGGCACCGCCACGGTTGTTGACGGTGGTGTGTTAAGCAATTTCCCCATCTGGCTGTTTTCAAAGGAAAGAAAGCGGCCTGTAATCGGTGTGACGCTTGCGCCGCGTGAAAGGGAACGTCCGAAAAAAAATATCCGCAACGCCTTCGAACTGTTCGGCGCCCTGTTTGAAACGATGAAGGATGCCCATGACGCAAGACACATAGCATCACGCTATGAACAAAATATTATTTTTCTCCCTGTTGATGACGTAATGGCGACTGATTTTCATTTAACGCAACAAAAAAAACTAGCCCTGATTGAGCTAGGCAAAAGACGGACAGAGCTGTTTTTAAAGCAGTGGACCTATTAAAAAAGCGCTCTGTTTTTCTTTTTATTTTTTTTCCCTTCTATAACAGTCAGCTGAGTCTGGCTTTTTTTCTTGAGAATCATCGGCTTAGGCTTGCTGGCGCTCGGAACGCTTCGCAGGTGGCTGACACGTCCCTTATGTCCGGCGCGGTGTTTTGCTTTTTGTTCTTTCATCCGGCTCCGCGATTGTTTCGCCGCTTTTTTAAAGGCTGCTCCTTCGCTGCCCGCATTTCGATTCATTACATATTTCACAATAAAATAAATAATGATACCTGCCACGATGACGGTAACCGCCATTTTTGCCATTTCCCCGGGATTGGTTACCAGCACATAGAGGAAACCGAACGCTCCCAGCGCAATTAATACAGCAACAATAGGTTGTACACGATGATTCATAACTGTCCACCTCCGAAAGTAGTAGCAGGGCAACGGATTTTAGATGACGTTGTGAGAAGGCTTCTGATTTTGCTCAGACAATTCTTCGAGTCTGAGAAGTTCGTTAAAGCTTTCAATGGCAACTTCAACCTGGTCATCCTTAGGTTCCTTCGTAGTTAGCAGCTGAAGCCAAAGTCCCGGGTACCCTAGTAATTTCAGACCGCGAATATCACGCACTTTGTTTGTCAGCTGCAGAACTTCAAAGGATATACCAAGTACGACCGGTATCAGTGCGACACGATCTATCACACGCAGCCAAAGCGGATCTGTCGGAACGAGTAAATAAACAAACATGCCGACAATAATCGTAAATAAAATAAAGCTTGATCCGCAGCGGTAATGAAGCCGAGATTGGTTTTGGACATTCTCCACAGTAATTGGCAAATTCTGTTCATAACAGTTTATGACTTTATGTTCGGCTCCATGATATTGAAACACTCTTTTAATGAGCGGTGTCATGGACAAAAAATAGATGTAACCGAGCAGCAAAATCAACTTAAACAGGCTTTCAACCGCGATTTGAGCTATGTCCGATGAAAAAATCGGCCTTGTCAGTTCAGCTAAGAAAACCGGAACCAATGTAAATACGAATTTACTGAACAAAAATGAAAGGACGCCGATAACCGCGAGGCTGAGATACATAGACAGTCCAGACGATTTTTTTTCTTCCTGCTCAAGTGTCTCGTCTTCAGATGGATCGAGCCCGTAACGTTCGCTTGAAAAATTCAAATGCTTTGTGCCGTTTGCACTCGCTTCGATAATGGCCGCGATCCCCCGTAAAAACGGTATCTTTTTTACGATGTTCAGTTTCGGGTTGTGTTTGCGGGGAAGCTTAAAAAAGTTCATGCTTCCATCCGTTCTTCTGATGGCTGTAACGTAATGATGCTTTCCGCCAAACATAACGCCTTCCACAACAGCCTGCCCGCCGTAAACGGGCGGAATTTTATGTTTTGACATATTATCAACCTGCCTATTTCTTTAGGATTGCTAACCATTTCCTTTCACTCTATTGTACAGGAAACAGCGCTAAACCTCTAGATTGACAGGCTGAAAAATTGCCATAGCCTTGCTTTTTCTACATGCATTATACCCGTTATTTTCAAATTTTACTCGCAGCTGTCAAAAAGTGTGAGCTTTTTTATTGACATTTCATTTTTTGGGCACACTTTAACTGGAGGTGCCATGATGACAAGCGAAAAAGATACAGA
The DNA here is from genome assembly GCF_002201875.1 of Bacillus sp. MD-5. NCBI lineage: Bacteria > Bacillati > Bacillota > Bacilli > Caryophanales > Bacillaceae > Bacillus > Bacillus sp. MD-5. The sequence goes on along the minus strand of NZ_CP021911.1, from coordinate 2,269,102 downwards.
ACAAAATGAAGAATTGAATGAGAAGCAAGGGCCGCCTGTTTCGATGGCCGGCAGGGTGGCAGCAACAGGTTTTTGCGGAGGCGTATTATGGAGTTTCGTTGCTTATATCGCATATTTGTTTCATTTTTCTGAAATCAGTCCGAATATGATTTTGCAGCCGTTTGTGCTCGGAGAGTGGAAAAAACATGGACTAGGAACGGTGATCAGCATCATTTTGATTGGAGTGATTTCAATTGGCGCAGCGTTTCTTTATTTTCTTCTATTGAAACGTTTAAAAACAATGTGGCCGGGTATTTTATACGGCTTGGTGCTTTGGCTGCTCGTGTTTTTTGTTTTTAATCCGATTTTTCCAGATGTGCGCACGGTGAACGAACTGACATCAGATACCATTATTACGACGATTTGCATTTATTTGCTTTACGGGCTGTTTGTCGGGTATTCCATTTCATTTGAATACAATGAGCTGAATTCGGAAAAGCTGGCACGTGCGCTGGGAATGCATAGAGAATAGTGTATAAACCTTTTCCAGTATGATAAAATGTTCACGAGAAGTGAACATTTTTTGCATGAGAAACCCTCGCGAAAAGGAGAGATTATGTGCCTCATTTTTTGATTTTGAACGGACCGAATGTCAATCGGCTTGGGAAGCGTGAGCCTGAAGTATTCGGCCGCCAGACGCTGACCGATATTGAAACAGATTTATTTCAATTTGCTGAAGCCTTACATATCCAGCTCACTTTCTTCCAGTCTAATCACGAAGGTGATTTGATCGATGCGATACATGAGGCTGAGGAGCAATACAGCGGGATTGTTCTGAACCCCGGCGCCCTGAGCCATTACAGCTATGCGATCAGGGATGCTGTTTCAAGCATCAGTCTTCCTGTGGTTGAGGTGCATTTATCAAACTTATACGCCAGGGAAGAATTACGGCATCAGTCGGTTATCGCTCCGGTTGCGAAAGGGCAGATTGTCGGTCTTGGAGCTGAAGGCTACAAGCTTGCTGTTCGCTACTTATTAAGCCAGCAAGGGGGAGAATAAGGATGAAGCTAGAGAAATTAAGAAACCTTTTTGAACAGCTGGGAATTGACGGCATGCTGATTACAAGCAGCACGAATGTACGCTATATGACAGGGTTTACAGGTTCTGCGGGTTTGGCTGTTATATCGGGTGACAAAGCAGCGTTTATTACGGATTTTCGTTATACAGAGCAGGCAAAGGTTCAGGTAAAAGGTTTTGAGATCATTGAACATGGCGGCAGCCTGATTCAGACCACTGCCGACACTGTGGAATCGTTCGGCATCAAGCGTCTCGGCTTTGAACAGAACAGCATGACATATGGCACTTACGCTTCATACAGCGCCGTTATCAGTGAGGCCGAATTAGTGCCTGTGGCTGAATCCGTGGAAAAGTTGCGCTTGATTAAGTCTAGTGAAGAGATTAAGATATTAGAGGAAGCTGCGAAGATTGCAGATGATGCCTTCAAACATATCTTGACGTTTATGAAACCCGGCATTTCTGAAATCGCTGTTGCCAATGAGCTGGAATTTTATATGAGAAGCCAGGGAGCTGACAGCTCTTCTTTTGATATGATTGTCGCCTCGGGCCTTCGGTCAAGCCTTCCTCACGGTGTGGCCAGTGACAAACTGATTGAAAGCGGAGACCTTGTTACGCTTGATTTTGGCGCTTATTATAAAGGATATTGTTCTGATATTACCCGTACGGTCGCTGTGGGTCAGCCCAGTGATCAATTGAAGGAGATCTATCAGGTTGTATTTGATGCTCAGGCGCTCGGCGTCGCACATATTAAGCCGGGAATGACAGGAAAAGAGGCTGACGCCCTCACAAGGGATCACATTGCGGCAAAAGGCTACGGTGAATATTTCGGTCATTCAACCGGGCACGGGCTCGGCATGGAAGTTCATGAATCGCCGGGATTATCCGTCAGATCTTCAGCTATCCTTGAACCGGGCATGGTGGTCACAGTGGAGCCGGGCATTTACATACCAGAAACAGGCGGTGTCCGTATTGAAGATGACATCGTGATTACAGAAAACGGCAACCGGACAATCACCCATTCCCCAAAAGAACTTATTATTTTGTGATTGTAATATAGGAGGACATTAAACATGATTTCAGTTAACGATTTCCGTACAGGATTAACAATCGAAGTAGATGGCGGCATTTGGCGCGTCGTTGACTTCCAGCACGTAAAACCTGGAAAAGGTGCGGCATTTGTCCGCTCTAAACTTCGCAACCTTCGCACTGGCGCCATTCAGGAAAAAACCTTCCGCGCTGGTGAAAAAGTAGCGAAAGCGCAAATCGAAACAAAAACAATGCAATATCTATATGCAAACGGTGATCAGCACGTATTTATGGATACTTCTTCTTATGAGCAGCTTGAACTGAGCGCAACTCAAATCGAAGAAGAATTAAAATACCTGCTTGAAAACATGTCTGTGCATATCATGATGTACCAGGATGAAACACTTGGCATCGAACTTCCAAACACAGTTGAGCTGAAAGTTGTTGAAACTGAACCTGGTATTAAAGGTGATACAGCATCAGGCGGTACAAAACCTGCGAAAACTGAAACCGGGCTTGTTGTAAACGTGCCGTTCTTTGTGAATGAAGGCGACACACTTGTTGTCAATACATCAGACGGTTCTTACGTTTCAAGAGCATAGAAAGAAAAAAAGAAGTCTGTTCCCAAATTGGGAGCAGGCTTTTTTTGTGCCCAAAAACAGAATCTTTCTTTTATACGAAAATGACAAGACTACTTCAGCAAGCTAGAGCATATCATATAAAAAAACAGGAGGTTGGGAGAGTGCTATGAAATTTTTTCTTGGAAATATCAATTCTACTGTTTTAACAATGGCGGGATTACGAGTTTTATCCTCTATGATTGAGCTGACTGCAGCCATTATCATGCTTGTGACAAACGATGTCCGGAAGGCGGTTGTGGTTAACAGCATTCTTGCAATTGTAGGGCCGTTGATTTTTATCATTACGATGACAGTCGGAATCTACCAAATTGCCGGGCAGCTTTCGTATGCAAAGCTGATTCTGATTTTCACGGGTGTTGTTTTGATTTTGGCGGGTGTTCATAAATAAGGAGAGGCTTGTCATAAAGTCTGCCTCACATCATACATTTTAAAGAAGCCAATCGGTAGAAAGGAGGAGGCTCTGTTGAATGAAATCGCTGAGGTTCTCCCTGAATCCATGAAAAACGCCCTTTCTGAAATACCGGAACAACAATGGCTGGAAATCGAAGAAGTCAGAATCCGGGTCAACCGCCCTATTGAATTGATTCGAAAAGGACAACCTGTTTTTTTATCCTATGCGGGTACGGCCGAGGATGCCCATCTGATCCTGAGCCGGCTCAGCAACTATAGCATGTATACACTTGAAGAAGAGCTGAAGAAAGGGTATGTCACGATCAGAGGCGGTCACAGAGTCGGACTGGCAGGCAGAGTCATTACGGAAAACGGAGGTGTGAAAGGACTCCGTGACATCGCATCTTTTAATATACGAATTGCCAGGCAAAAGCTGGGGATTGCGGAGCCGCTGCTTCCGTACTTATATCAAACCAGCTGGCTGAATACGTTGATTATCGGACCGCCCCAAACCGGCAAAACAACACTTCTTCGGGACCTTGCGAGGCTCTCGAGCACCGGCAAAAACCGCATGCTGCCCGTAAAGACAGGCATCGTCGATGAACGGTCAGAAATTGCCGGATGTCTGCGCGGCATTCCGCAGCATCAATTTGGACAGAGAATTGACGTATTAGACGCCTGTCCAAAGGCTGAGGGGCTGATGATGATGATTCGATCCATGAGTCCTGAGGTGATGATTGTCGATGAAATCGGGCGTATGGAAGATACAGATGCGCTTCTGGAGGCGTTGCATGCAGGTGTTTCAGTAATCGTATCGGCGCATGGCTGGAGCATATCCGATCTCATGAAGCGGCCTTCATTGAAGCGTTTGTGGGAAGAAAGAGCCTTTGACCGCTATTTGGAATTATCAAGAGCAAAAGGGCCGGGCACAGTGAGCCGCATTTATGACAAAGACGGACATGTGCTGTCTAGGACGACGGGCGTGAAAACATGCTGAAGCTGCTGGGCGCAGTATTCATTGTGGTAGCGACAACATGGACAGGTTTTGAGATGGCGAAGATTTATACAGAACGGCCGCGGCAAATCCGCCAGCTGCGTGCGGCGCTTCAATCCCTCGAGGCTGAAATCATGTACGGCCATACACCGCTTCATATCGCTTCACAGCAGATTGCCAAGCAGCTCGCACAGCCTGTTTCAGCTCTTTTTTCCGCATTCAGTGATCAGCTGGAAAAGGGAAGCGATTCCGCGAAAACGGCGTGGGAGCAAAGCTTAAAAAAGGTATGGGACACCATGTCTTTGAAAAAAAGCGAGTACGAGGTGCTAAAGCAGTTTGGCGAGACGCTCGGGATTCATGATCGAATCTCACAGCAAAAGCACATCAAGCTGGCGCTGACACATTTGGAAGCCTCAGAAGCGGATGCTGAGCAGGCGCAAGCGAAAAACGAAAAGATGATAAAGAGTTTGGGCTTTTTAGCGGGCTTGTTACTCATTCTTCTATTGATGTAAACATGAGGGGAGCAAAAATAAAATGGGAGTAGATGTGAATGTCATATTTCAAATCGCCGGAGTGGGAATCGTGGTCGCTTTTTTACACACGATATTGGATCAGATGGGCAAGAAAGAATACGCTCAGTGGGTGACGCTGTTAGGTTTTATCTATATTTTATTTATGGTCGCCACGATTGTAGATGACCTATTTAAAAAGATAAAAGCTGTGTTTTTATTCCAAGGATAGGGGGGCTTGCAGATTGACATTGTTCAAATTGTAGGTTTAGGGCTGATCGCCACCTTCCTTTCTTTAATAGTAAAAGAACAAAAGCCGACTTTTGCTTTTTTAATCGTCGTTTTTGCCGGATGTGCCATTTTTCTTTATTTAGTAGACCAAATCTACGACATTATACGAATGATAGAAAAAATCGCGATTAATGCAAATGTCAACATGGTCTATGTTGAAACCATTTTAAAGATTATCGGAATCGCCTATATTGCTGAATTCGGGGCACAGCTCACAAAAGATGCCGGTCAAGGAGCCATCGCCTCGAAAATAGAATTGGCGGGGAAAATTTTAATTCTCGTTATGGCTGTGCCTATTTTAACCGTCATTATCGAAACGATTCTCGGACTTATACCTTCTATGTCATAACCGAAAGGAGGCGGTAGATTGAAGCGTTTTCAATGGGTTTTGCTTTTGGCCGTGCTGATCATAGCAGGGCGTGCAGAAATTGTACAAGCAGCCGGTAATCACGAACAAACGGAAGATCATGCTGAAACGGCCGAGCAATTAGCGGAAAGGACAGCAGCCTCGCTTGAAACAGATAAGATCGGAGAATTTTGGAATGATATTATGACAGAATACGGCGGACTGCTGCCGGAAAGCCAAAAAGGCAGCTTAATCGAGTTTATCAATGGCGATAAATCATTCTCACCGCAAGAATGGCTGAAAGCTCTCTTTTCTTATTTGTTCCATGAAGTGCTAGCCAATGGAAAGCTGCTGGGCACATTGATTTTGCTCACGATTTTTTGCGTCATTCTGCAGCTTTTGCAAAATGCGTTTCAGCAAAGCACTGTCAGTAAGGTCGCTTACTCAATTGTGTACATGGTGCTGATTATCCTTGCGCTGAACAGCTTTCATGTGGCAATCAATTATGCAACTGAGGCCATTCAGACGATGACCAGCTTTATCCTGGCACTCATTCCGCTCCTCTTGGCGCTTTTGGCTTCCTCAGGCGGAGCTGTATCTGCTGCCTTCTTTCATCCTGTTATCCTCTTTCTGATGAACACGAGCGGCCTCTTGATTCAAAATATCGTCATGCCGCTGATTTTCTTATCAGCGATTCTGAGCATTGTCAGCACAATGACCGAACAATACAAAGTAACGCAGCTGGCCAACCTGCTCAGAAATATCGCCATCGGAGCACTGGCTGTTTTTCTTACCATCTTTCTCGGCGTCATCTCTGTTCAGGGAGCCTCAGCTGCAGTGACAGACGGCATTACGCTCAGGACGGCTAAATTCATAACCGGAAATTTTATTCCAGTGCTTGGCCGGATGTTTACAGACGCAACAGATACAGTAATCAGCGCCTCCTTACTGCTGAAAAATACGGTAGGGATTCTGGGTGTCGCTATTTTGATCTGTATCGCGGCATTTCCGGCAATCAAAGTGCTTTCCCTCGCTTTTATTTATAAGCTGGCAGCCGCGATTCTTCAGCCGCTTGGAGGCGGGCCCGTCATCACCTGCCTCGACGTCATCAGCAAAAGCGTCATCTATATTTTTGCAGCTCTCGCCATTGTGTCCCTCATGTTTTTTTTAAGCCTTACTGTCATAATCACAGCCGGGAACCTCACGATGATGATGAAATAAAGGAGGCAGGCGAATGAGTTTTTTAACGGAATGGCTTACCACCATCGTGTTGTTTATCCTATTTGCAATTGTGATTGATATGCTGCTGCCAAGCTCCAGCATGCAAAAGTACGCAAAAATGGTAGTCAGCCTGCTCTTGATTGTCGTCATGCTTACGCCAATTTTTAAACTTTTCAAGACAGACCCCGAAGTCATCTTTGAATACCTGACAAAAAACGAGCAATCAGAGTCTGCCGACATAAAAAATCAAATCAATTCAAAAAAAATAGAAATACAAGCTTCCCAGCGCGCATATATTCTAGAAGAAATGGCTGTCCAACTAAAAAAGAAAGCGGAGGAGAGATTCAGTCATGATGAATATAAAGTAGGCAGCATCAAACTCACGGCAGGAGAAAAGGTAGATTCAGAAGAGGATATTAAAACAATCAGCGTGTATATGGCCCCGTCTTCTGAAAAAACGGTCCAAACGGTCGCGCCGGTCCACATTGATACAGATCATGCATACGTAACGAAAGAAGCAGCCGAACAAAAAGAAGCCAAACAGATCCAAACGCAGCTCGCGGACATTTGGGAAATCGGAAGTAAGAAAATTACGGTTCATATGGAAGGCGGGGAGAGTGTCGGCAATGAATAAAAACGGATTATGGAATGTATTGAAAAAGCAGTTTCTTCCGGGGCAAACGAAGGACGGCGAAAAGCCGAAGCTGACCAAATATCATTACTTTCTGTTCGTTTTTGTTCTCGGAGTTTCCTTTATGCTTGTCAGCCAGTTGTTTTCTTCACCTGAGAAAACAGAAAACGCCAAAACGATAACGGCCGTATCCTCACAAAATTCTGGAGGCAGCAAAGAGAAAACAGCTGAAGTGTTTAAAGCCTCAAAATCTGACGAGCCTAAAAACTCGATCGATGATTATGAAAAAGAATACGAAAATCAGCTGAAAGAAATTCTTGAAACAATCATTGGAGTGGATGATGTCTCGGTTGTCGTGAATGTTGATGCAACGTCCCTGAAAGTATATGAAAAAAACAAATCAAACAAAAATACGACCACTGAAGAAACAGACAAAGAAGGCGGAACAAGAAGTGTTACAGACCAGACATCGGAGGAAGAAATCGTTATGATCAAAAACGGCGATAAAGAAACACCAGTCGTCGTCCAAACGAAAAAACCTGATATACGCGGTGTACTCGTTGTTGCTCAAGGAGTGGACAACGTTCAAATAAAACAAACCATTATTGAAGCGGTGACACGGGTCCTGGATGTTCCAAGCCACCGGGTTGCGGTTGCCCCTAAAAAAATAAAGGAGGATTCATAAATGCTTAAAAAACAAACCGTTTGGCTATTAACAATGCTCAGTCTTGTCGTGGTGTTAAGCGTCTACTATATCATGTCGCCGGAAAGCAAAAACGCCGTGCAAATGCAAAGTGAAAAAAGCGCGTCTGACAGTGGAGAGGTCGCAACTGAAAAAGCGCCTGCCAAGCAAGACACGAAGGAAAAAAGCGGTACAGAAACTGAAAAAGGAAAAGAAGATGGAACAAAGGGAACGAAAGATTCATCAGCAGACAAGGAAACATCCGCTGAAGCCAGTGAAAAAGGAACTGTTGTTACGGAAACAGCCGATGATGATCTGTTTACAACGTACCGTCTGGATTTAGAAGATGCCAGAAGCAAAGAAAGAGAAGAGCTGAATGCCATTGTGTCAAGCGATGATGCAACAGCCAAGGAGAAAAGCGAAGCATACGATAAAATGACGGCTCTCAGTGAAGTGGAAGGAACAGAAAAACAGCTGGAAACGCTGATTAAAACACAAGGTTACGAGGATGCGCTCGTCAATGCTGAAGGAGATAAAATCAATATTACAGTCAAAGCAGACAAACACTCCAAATCGAAGGCGACAGCCATTATCGACCTTGTTGCAAAAGAAATCAAAACAATGAAAGATGTCGCTGTCACATTTGAACCCTCTAAATAAGAATGAGGAGAAAAAAGCCCGCTAAACAAGCGGGCTTTTTGCGTTGCTATCATATTAGAGTTGAATTCAAAAGTCCGCTCCTGTAAGATGAACATAGTATGTACTTTTAGTAGTAACCTATAAAAAAAGAAATTTCATACATAGGAGTGCGATTGAATGTTAAATATCAAAGAAATCCACGAGCTGATTAAAGCAATTGACGAGTCTACAATTGACGAATTCGTATATGAAAATGAAGGTGTATCCTTAAAACTGAAAAAACACGAAGCAGGCACTGTTCAAGTCATGCAGCAGGCGCCGGCAGCACCTGTACAGGCACAGGCTCCGCAGGCAGTTCAGCCGCAAGCGCAGCAAGCAGCGTCTGCACCTGCCCAAGAAGCACCAAAGCAAGATGAGAATCTACATAAAATCACTTCACCAATGGTAGGAACATTTTATGCATCTTCATCACCGGAAGCTGGCCCGTATGTAACAGCCGGTTCAAAAGTGAATGAAAACACAGTTGTCTGCATTGTAGAAGCGATGAAGCTTTTCAACGAAATCGAAGCAGAAGTGAAAGGCGAAATCGTTGAAGTATTAGTAGAAAACGGCCAGCTGGTCGAATACGGACAACCTCTATTTCTTGTAAAAGCAGAGTAAGGAGACTGAACATGATTAAAAAGCTATTGATCGCCAACAGAGGAGAAATTGCTGTCAGAATCATCAGAGCCTGCAGAGAGCTCGGTATTGAGACTGTGGCTGTTTATTCAGAAGCTGATAAAGATGCCCTTCATGTTCAAATGGCCGATGAAGCTTTTTGTATCGGGCCAAAAGCATCAAAAGACAGCTATTTAAACGTTACAAATATTGTGAGTGTTGCAAAGCTGACTGGCACGGACGCTATTCATCCGGGATATGGATTTTTAGCTGAAAATGCTGATTTCGCTGAATTATGTGAAGAAGTGAATGTCACGTTTGTCGGCCCGAGCGCTGACGCCATTTCAAAAATGGGAACAAAAGACGTTGCGCGGGAAACGATGAAACAGGCCGGCGTGCCAATCGTACCGGGTTCACAGGGAATTATAGAAAATGTGGAAGAAGCGGTTTCGCTTGCTAATGAAATTGGGTATCCTGTAATTATAAAAGCCACCGCAGGCGGAGGCGGAAAAGGAATCAGAGTTGCCCGCACTGAAGAGGAACTGATTAATGGCATTAAGATTACACAGCAGGAAGCTGCAACAGCATTCGGAAATCCAGGCGTATACATCGAAAAATACATAGAAGATTTTCGCCATGTTGAAATCCAAGTGCTTGCCGATAACTATGGAAACACCATCCATTTGGGAGAACGCGACTGCTCGATCCAAAGACGCCTGCAAAAGCTTTTGGAAGAATCACCATCTCCAGCCCTTGATTCAGAAATCAGGGAGCAGATGGGAGATGCAGCAGTAAAGGCTGCAAAAGCGGTTGGCTACACAGGTGCTGGAACAGTTGAATTTATCTATGACTACAATGAACAGCGCTATTACTTCATGGAAATGAACACGAGAATCCAGGTAGAGCACCCAGTCACAGAAATGGTGACGGGAACGGACCTGATTAAGGAACAAATCAAGGTTGCATCTGGAATGGAACTGGACCTTAAGCAAGAAGATGTTGAATTTGAAGGCTGGTCCATCGAATGCCGAATCAACGCAGAAAACCCAAGTAAAAATTTCATGCCGTCACCTGGTGAAATTAAAATGTACCTGCCTCCTGGCGGTCTTGGTGTCCGCGTCGATTCAGCTGCGTACCCGGGCTATTCCATCCCGCCGTACTATGACAGCATGATTGCAAAGGTAATCACATACGGAAAAACGAGGGATGAAGCGATTGCCCGCATGAAACGCGCATTGAGCGAATTCGTCATCGAAGGCATTGAGACAACAATCCCGTTCCATTTAAAACTGCTTGAACACGAAACATTTGTGAGCGGAGAGTTTAATACGAAATTTTTAGAAACATATGATGTAATGGGCTCATAATTTTTACGGAGGTGAATTGAATGAAAGACAACAGCTTGCTTAAAATGGATCAAGTAGATACGCATTTAGGTAAGGTTGAGATTGCACCGGAGGTCATTGAGGTCATTGCCGGCATTGCAGCATCAGAAGTTGATGGGGTTGCCGAAATGCGCGGAAACTTTGCGACAGGCGTCGTCGAGCGCTTTGGCAAAGTGAATCATGGCAAAGGTGTCAAAGTCGACCTGGCGGATGACGGAATTACGATTGATGTATACTGTGTCGTTACATTTGGCGTTTCGATTCCGAAAGTTGCAGCGTCCGTTCAGGAAAACATTCGTCAAACCTTATTAAATATGACGTCTCTTTCGATTAACGAGATTAATATTCACATCGTCGGCATTCAATTTGACACAAAAGCCCAGGAAGTCCAAATCGACGAAGAAATGTAAATGGCTTAACACGAAACCAAGGGGAGGGCGGCCCTTTGGTTTTTTTACACGTTACCCTTTATTTCAAAGCATGAAGAAAGCCGGCTCAAAAGCCGAGTTTCTTCATGAACGTGAAATCCGAATGATCATATTAAGGTTTATGAAAATATTCGGTAATAGGGTGAAAAAACCTTGATTTCAATATGCGGATACGAAAAAAATATGTTATGATCTCTTTGTGGCTTAACGACAAGCGGATAAAGAGGATCAAAGGAGAAAGAAAATGAAAAGAAGAACAGCAAGAGAAAAAGCTTTGCAGGCACTATTTCAAATTGATGTCAGCGATATTGCAGTGAATGAAGCCATAGAACACGCACTGGATGAAGAAAAAACAGATCCTTTCTTTGAACAGCTTGTACACGGGGTATTGGAACACCAAGACCAGCTGGATGAAATGATCTCCAAGCATCTGGTGAATTGGAAGCTCGATCGGATAGCCAATGTTGACCGTGCGATTTTGCGCCTGGCAGCATATGAAATGGCATATGCCGAAGACATTCCGGTGAATGTCTCCATGAACGAAGCGATTGAGCTGGCAAAACGGTTTGGTGATGACAAAGCGACAAAGTTTGTAAACGGGGTTCTTTCTAACATTAAATCTGATATTGAACAATCATAGGAGGAAAGAAAATGACTGCAACAATCATCGACGGAAAAGAAACGGCTAGAGAAAAACGCGAACAATTGGCAAAAGAGGTAGAAGAGCTTAAAAAGCAAGGTGTCACTCCTGGACTGGCGGTTATTTTGATTGGAGATGATCCTGCTTCTCACTCTTACGTGCGAGGAAAGAAGAAAGCGGCTGAAACAATGGGAATGAATTTCAAGCTCGATCAATTTGACAGCAGCCTCACTGAAGCTGAACTGCTTTCCATTATTGATCAATATAACCAAGACCCTGAGTTTCACGGCATTCTCGTTCAGCTTCCGCTTCCAGATCATATTTCTGAAAAAGCGGTGATCGAACGTATCTCTCCTGATAAAGATGTAGACGGGTTTCATCCGTTAAACGTAGGGAAAATGCTGCTTGGTGAAGATACGTTTCTCCCTTGCACGCCTCATGGAATTGTTGAGCTTTTGAAGAAAACCAATATCGACCTTTCCGGTAAAGAGGTTGTTGTAGTCGGCCGAAGCAACATTGTCGGCAAACCTGTCGGCCAGCTTTTATTAAATGAAAACGCGACGGTTACTTACTGTCATTCAAGAACAGAAAATATTACTGAGCATACGAAAAAAGCGGACATCCTGGTGGTGGCAGTGGGAAGAGCCAACTTCATCAGTGCAGACCAGATCAAAGAGGGCGCTGTTGTCATTGACGTCGGCGTTAACCGTCTGGAAAGCGGAAAGCTTTGCGGAGACGTTGAATTTGAAGGGGCAAAGGAAAAAGCATCCTTCATCACGCCGGTTCCAGGCGGAGTAGGTCCGATGACCATCACGATGCTTGCGCATAATACTGTTAAATCTGCGAAACGTACGTTATCATAGATAATTGGAGATATTCACAGGCGGGGCGTATTGCCCGCCTTGAATATGAGCACGATACCCGCTTCTTCAGGCTCCTAAAGCCAGGGCGGGTTTTCTTTAGTTATGGTGCAGGAATGCTTAGGAGAGGAGTTTTTAGACATGGGTGAAGCAGCGTATGTTACCGTCTCAGCGCTGACAAAGTATATAAAACGAAAATTCGATGTAGATCCTCACCTAGAAAATATTTGGATTAAAGGCGAATTATCGAATGTAAAGATACACACACGAGGCCACATTTATTTCACTTTGAAAGACGAAAACGCAAGAATGCAGTCGGTGATGTTCGCGAGACAAAGCGAGCGTCTGCCTTTTAAACCTGAAAACGGTATGAAAGTGCTGGTCAGAGGCGGAATTTCCGTATATGAACCGAGCGGAAACTATCAACTATATGCCAAAGAAATGCAGCCTGACGGGGTCGGAGCGCTCTATTTAGCGTACGAAGAATTAAAAAAGAAGCTTGCCGGAGAAGGTTTATTTGACGACCGCTACAAAAAACAAATCCCCGCATTTCCAGCCACAATCGGGGTTGTGACATCTCCAACGGGTGCCGCTGTCAGAGACGTTATTACAACTCTAAAAAGAAGATATCCCCTTGTAAAAGTCATTGTTCTTCCAGCGCTCGTACAAGGCGAAAATGCGAGCAGATCCATTGTTACGCGCATTGAAGAAGCAAATGAAAAAGAGATGTGCGACGTATTAATTGTCGGGAGAGGCGGCGGTTCGATAGAAGAACTGTGGGCATTCAATGAAGAAATTGTAGCTCGCGCAATCTTTGCTTCCAATATTCCAATTATATCGGCAGTTGGGCATGAGACGGATTTTACGATCAGTGATTTTGTCGCAGATATCAGAGCAGCGACGCCGACAGGGGCAGCTGAGATTGCCGTGCCTCATACCACTGATTTAATCGAACGGACAAAAACAGCGGAAGTCAGGATGACAAGAGCGATGCAGCAGCATCTCGGCCAGAAAAAAGAACGGATTCAAACGCTGCAATCGTCCTATGCCTTTCGTTTTCCAAAGCGATTGTATGCGCAAAAAGAGCAGCAGTTTGACCTCGCGTACCAGCAGTTTCAAGCACAGTTGACCGCTCTTTTAGATCGGAAAAGCAGACAGTTGGAGCGGGAAACGTACAGATTAGAGGCGCTGCATCCTCATGAACAGCTGAAGCAAGCGAAAACACGCTACGAGGAACAGACAAATCAGCTGAGAAAAAATATGAATATCCAAATGAAGCAGCTGCATTCCCAATTCCAAACAGTTCTTGGCAAGCTGAATGCACTAAGTCCTCTTCAAGTGATGGAAAGAGGATACAGTCTTGCTTATAAAGAAGATAAACTCATTAAAAGTGTCAATCAGATAGAAGAGAAGGACCGGCTAGAAGTGAAGCTGACGGATGGCGTGCTGGCCTGTGAAGTATTAGAAAAGAGAGGGGAAGACAAATGACAGACGTGAAAAAAAATGAAAACATGACATTTGAAGAAGCGATGAAAGGGCTTGAGAGCATTGTCTCAAAGCTTGAAGAGGGGGATGTGCCTCTAGAGCAAGCGATTAACTATTTCCAAGAAGGCATGGCTTTATCCAAAATGTGCCATGAAAAGCTGCAAAAAGTCGAAAAGCAAATGGACTTCATTTTAAAAGAAGACGGCGAACTGGCACCTTTCAGTGTTCAGGAGGAAGACGAAGGTGACAAATAAATTAACGAGTTTTCTGGCGGACCGGAAAAAAACAATTGAAAATCAGCTTTCTGTCTATACAGAAAAGCTTGATATGCCGGACTCATTAAAGAAATCTATGCTGTATTCTCTAGAGGCCGGCGGAAAGCGGTTGCGTCCTCTGATTGTACTGGCTGTATTAAACGCATATGGAAAAAGCGAACAAGACGGCATTCCGGTCGGCTGTGCTGTCGAAATGATTCACACATATTCGCTAATTCATGATGATCTTCCATGCATGGATGATGACGATTTGCGCCGCGGGAAGCCGACAAATCATAAAGTATTTGGTGAAGCGACAGCAGTATTAGCGGGTGACGGACTGCTCACGGAAAGCTTTAAGCTCATCACCTCCCACGTGTCAGACGAGGTGTCAGCAGAAAAGCGCCTTCGGCTTGTCAATGAACTGATTTCAGCGGCAGGCACCGAGGGCATGGTCGGGGGACAAGTCGCTGATATGGAAGCGGAAAACCGCCAAGTCACGCTTGAAGAGCTGGAATCCATTCATGAACGGAAAACTGCCAAGCTTCTAGGTTTTTGTGTAATCGCCGGCGCGATTTTGGCGGATGCACCTGAGGAAGACATTGAAACCCTGCGTACCTTCAGCAGCCACATTGGAATCGGTTTTCAAATCAGAGACGATATTTTAGATTTAGAAGGCAGTGAAGAGAAAATCGGCAAACGTGTCGGCTCGGATACCACAAATGACAAATCGACTTACCCATCACTTCTTTCACTGGAAGGGGCCAAACGTAAATTGGATGCTCATATAAAAGAGGCGAAGCGATTGATCGGCGGACTCTCTCTTCAACAAGACCTTTTGTATGAGCTTTGTGATTTAATTGCGGCAAGAGATCACTAAAACGATCCTAATTTGAAGCGGCTGCACGAGATATGGTAAAATGTAAGCAGTTTATATGAAAAATGAAAAGGAAAGCGCGTTTGTCTTTTTTTATGTCCGAGATGATTGTCCAGCTCGGCATTCTGGAAGACATGTGTCATTGCAGAAATTCATGCTGAAAGTGAGTTGATCCGCTTTGGATCTTTTATCAATACAGGACCCGTCGTTTTTAAAAAACATGTCCATTGATGAATTAGAGAAATTAAGTGATGAAATCCGTCAGTTTTTAATTACAAGTTTATCCGCTTCCGGCGGCCACATCGGCCCAAACTTAGGTGTCGTAGAGCTTACTGTTGCACTGCATAAGGAATTTAACAGCCCGAAAGACAAGTTTTTATGGGATGTAGGCCATCAGTCGTATGTTCATAAGCTGCTGACAGGTCGCGGAAAAGAATTTGCGACGCTTCGCCAGTACAAAGGGCTTTGCGGATTTCCAAAGCGGAGCGAAAGCGAGCACGATGTTTGGGAAACCGGGCACAGCTCGACTTCTCTGTCAGGCGCGATGGGAATGGCAGCTGCGCGTGATATTAAAGGAACGGATGAATATATTATTCCGATTATTGGGGACGGCGCGCTGACCGGCGGAATGGCGCTTGAAGCCCTTAATCACATCGGCGACGAGAAAAAAGACATGATTGTCATTCTTAATGATAATGAAATGAGTATTGCACCAAATGTCGGCGCCATTCATTCTATGCTCGGACGGCTTCGCACTGCGGGGAAATACCAGTGGGTCAAAGATGAGCTTGAATACTTATTTAGAAAGATTCCGGCAGTTGGAGGCAAGCTTGCCGCGACAGCTGAACGGGTCAAAGACAGCCTGAAATACATGCTCGTCTCCGGAATGTTTTTCGAGGAGCTTGGTTTTACGTATTTGGGCCCGGTGGACGGACATTCTTATCATGAGCTGATTGAGAATCTTCAATACGCCAAAAAAACGAAAGGCCCTGTTCTCCTGCATGTCATCACGAAAAAAGGGAAGGGGTACAAACCGGCTGAGACCGATACAATTGGAACATGGCACGGTACCGGACCATACAAAATTAATACCGGTGACTTTGTAAAACCGAAAGCCGCAGCTCCTTCATGGAGCGGCCTTGTCAGTGGAACTGTGCAGCGAATGGCGCGCGAGGACGGACGCATTGTAGCCATTACGCCAGCTATGCCTGTCGGTTCAAAGCTTGAAGGGTTCGCAAAGGAATTCCCTGACCGGATGTTCGACGTAGGAATCGCAGAACAGCATGCCGCAACAATGGCTGCAGCTATGGCAATGCAGGGTATGAAGCCGTTTTTGGCAATTTACTCAACCTTCCTGCAAAGGGCATATGACCAAGTCGTTCATGACATCTGCCGCCAAAACGCCAATGTGTTTATTGGAATTGACCGTGCAGGACTCGTTGGCGCAGATGGAGAGACACATCAAGGCGTGTTCGATATTGCGTTTATGCGTCACGTTCCAAACATGGTCTTAATGATGCCGAAAGACGAAAATGAAGGCCAGCACATGGTTCATACAGCACTAAGCTATGACGAAGGTCCGATAGCGATGCGTTTTCCGCGCGGAAACGGACTCGGCGTAAAAATGGATGAACAGTTGAAAACGATTCCGATCGGTACGTGGGATGTGCTGCGTCCAGGGAACGATGCTGTCATCTTAACATTCGGTACAACAATTGAGATGGCGATTGAGGCAGCCGAAGAGCTGCAGAAAGAAGGCCTTTCCGTGCGCGTTGTGAATGCGCGTTTTATTAAGCCGATTGATGAAAAGATGATGAAGAGTATCCTAAAAGAAGGCTTGCCAATTTTAACAATTGAAGAAGCGGTCTTAGAAGGCGGTTTCGGAAGCTCGATTTTAGAATTCGCTCATGATCAAGGTGAATATCGTACACCGATCGACAGAATGGGTATCCCTGATCGGTTTATTGAACACGGAAGCGTAACCGCGCTTCTAGAGGAAATTGGACTGACAAAACAGCAGGTGGCAAACCGTATTAGATTACTGATGCCGCCAAAGACACACAAAGGAATTGGATCATGACGTCAAAGAAAGAACGATTAGATGTATTATTAGTGGAAAGAGGGCTGGCGGAAACGCGTGAAAAAGCCAAAAGAGCCATTATGGCGGGGATCGTCTATTCAAACGAAAACCGCTTGGACAAGCCTGGAGAAAAAATTGACCGCGACCTTCCGTTAACCGTCAAAGGAAACCCGCTGAGGTATGTGAGCAGAGGCGGTTTAAAGCTCGAAAAAGCGCTGAAGGAATTTCCCGTCTCTGTCAAAGATAAAATTATGATTGATATTGGCTCCTCCACTGGCGGTTTTACGGACTGCGCTTTGCAAAATGGAGCTAAACAGTCATACGCTGTGGATGTAGGCTATAATCAGCTTGCGTGGAAGCTCAGACAGGATGAACGGGTCGTCGTGATGGAACGGACGAACTTCCGTTATGCAACACCGGCGGACTTTACAAAGGGCATGCCGGAGTTTGCCACAATAGATGTGTCCTTTATTTCCCTGCGGCTCATCCTTCCTGTCCTTAAAACATTGCTCGTACCGGGCAGCGACTGCATGGCTCTTGTTAAGCCTCAGTTTGAAGCAGGACGGGAATCGGTCGGCAAAAAAGGGATTGTCAGAGATCCTAAAGTGCATGCTGATGTGCTCAAGCGAATGATCAGTTTTTCTGCCGCTGAAGGCTATATCTGTAGAGGCCTGTCATTTTCTCCGATCACGGGAGGAGACGGAAATATTGAGTTTCTCCTTCATTTGTATTGGCCGGGAGAGGGACAGGCAGGTCAGGAACTGCCGGAAGAAGAGATCATGCGCGTTGTAGAAGAGGCACATACGACGTTAAAAGAAAAAAAAGCAGATGTACCGGAATAATAGTGCGCTATTATTCCTTTTTTCTGCATTCATGTACAATGTGCAGAGAATCATATAACATAAAAGAACAGAGAAGCTGGAAATAGAGGTGCTTACATGAACAAAGGCCAGAGGCATATTAAAATCAGAGAGATCATTACGAGCAATGAAATCGAAACGCAGGATGAATTGGTCGACATGCTGAAGCAGGATGGCTACAAAGTGACGCAAGCGACGGTATCACGGGATATTAAAGAACTTCACCTTGTAAAAGTGCCTACGAATAATGGTTCTTACAAATACAGTCTTCCGGCGGACCAGCGTTTCAATCCGCTTTCAAAGCTAAAGCGGGCATTGATGGACGCATTTGTGAAAATAGACTCAGCAAGCCATATGATTGTGCTGAAAACGATGCCGGGCAATGCCCAGGCAATCGGGGCGCTGATGGACAATTTGGACTGGGATGAAATGATGGGGACCATTTGCGGAGATGATACGATTTTAATTATTTGCCGGACTCCTGAAGATACAGAAGGCGTAAAAAACAGGCTGCTTGAACTGCTGTAACAGAAAAACTAACAAAGATAAGAGGTGTAATGCTGTTTGTTAGCTGAACTATCGATTAAAAACTTTGCCATTATTGAGGAACTGACGGTTTCTTTTGAACGCGGGCTTACGGTTTTAACAGGAGAAACCGGAGCCGGCAAATCCATCATTATAGATGCCATTTCTCTTTTAGTCGGAGGCCGCGGATCATCTGAATTTGTTAGATATGGGGAAGCGAAAGCAGAACTTGAAGGGCTGTTTCTTTTGGAGAGCGGCCATCCCGTTTTAGGCGTATGCGCTGAGCAGGGAATCGACGTTTCAGACGAAATGATCGTCATGAGAAGAGATATCAGCACGAGCGGAAAAAGCGTTTGCCGTGTCAATGGCAAGCTTGTCACGATTGCCTCGCTAAGAGAGATCGGCAGGCTTTTATTAGATATTCACGGGCAGCACGATAACCAGCTGTTAATGGAAGACGAAAATCATCTCCAGCTCTTGGACAAGTTTGCCGGAGCCGAAGTGGAAAGCGCGCTACAAGCGTATCAGGAAGGGTACCAGCGGTATACGAAGCTGCTCAAAAAGCTAAAACAGCTTTCTGAAAGCGAACAGGAAATGGCCCATCGCCTTGATCTCATTCAATTTCAGCTCGAAGAAATCGAATCAGCAAAGCTTGAGATCAACGAAGATGAACAGCTTCAAGAAGAGCGTCAGCAAATTTCAAACTTTGAGAAGATATATGAATCGCTGCAAAATGCATATAATGCGCTTCGCAGTGAACAGAGCGGATTGGACTGGGTCGGAATGGCATCAGCCCAGCTTGAAGATATATCTGATATTAACGAACCGCTGAAAAAACTGTCTGAGAGTGTTTCGAACTCCTACTATCTGCTTGAGGACGCTACATTTCAGATGAGAAATATGCTGGATGAGCTTGAATATGATCCGGAACGCCTGAACTATATTGAGACGCGGCTCAATGAAATCAAACAGCTGAAACGAAAATACGGTGCCACTGTCGAGGACATTTTGGAATATGCTTCTAAAATTGAAGAAGAAATTGACCAAATTGAAAACAGGGACAGCCACCTACAAAGCCTGAAAAAGGAGCTTGACTCCGTTGGCAAGGATGTCGCAGTGGAAGCGGCAAATGTTTCTCAAATCCGGAAAACATGGGCGAAAAAACTGGCTGATGAGATTCATCGGGAATTAAAAAGCCTGTACATGGAAAAATCAACGTTTGATACGGAATTCAAAATCAGACAAGCGTCACGCAATGAAGAGTCACCGGTTGTAAACGGCCAGCCTGTTCAGCTGACTGAACAAGGGATCGATCTGGTGAAGTTTTTAATTTCAACCAATACAGGCGAGCCGCTGAAATCTCTTTCGAAAGTCGCTTCAGGTGGAGAGCTGTCACGGGTGATGCTTGCCATAAAAAGCATTTTTTCCTCACAGCAGGATGTGACATCGATCATTTTTGATGAGGTTGATACCGGTGTAAGCGGCAGGGTCGCACAGGCAATCGCTGAGAAGATCCATAAAGTGTCAATAGGATCACAAGTGCTTTGTATTACACACTTGCCTCAGGTGGCTGCCATGGCCGATACGCATCTTTATATTGCGAAGGAGTTAAAAGACGGCAGAACGACGACACGTGTCAAGCCGCTTTCTAAGCAGGAAAAAATAGTGGAAATCGGACGCATGATTGCAGGTGTCGAGGTAACCGATTTAACGAAACGCCATGCGAAAGAACTTTTAAAACAAGCGGATCAAGTCAAAACAACTGGGTAAGCTGCGCGAAAAGCGCAGCTTATTTTTTTTGTTTACATCCATTCGTTCATCAGTATATCCAATGTTTTTCTTCATATGACAGTTATAAATAAGCCTCCAAAAGGCAAAATTAAATGATGTAGCAGCAAGTCATAAAGAAGGTGTGGGATAGGAGCGAGGAGAGTGAAGTAGTGAATGCCCGATAACATCAGAAAAGCAGTAGGTTTAATTCTCCTTGTTTCGTTATTAAGTGTAGGTTTATGCAAACCGCTAAAAGAGTATTTACTGATTCCAACGCAAATGAGAGTATTTGAATCCCAAACACAAGCGATTGAAACAAGCTTATCGGTAAACGCTCAGACATCAGAATCGTCAGAAGCGTTTACAGTAAAGAAAGATCCGCACGAAATTAGGGTGACAGGCAAAAAGTCAGGTGAGTCAGAATTAGTATACGATCTTGCCGGATTTCCAATAAAAAAAACAAAAGTGCAAGTTCTTCCTGATTTAAAGGTTATACCTGGCGGACAATCAATCGGTGTAAAACTTCATTCCGTCGGTGTTCTTGTCGTCGGATTCCATCAAATCAATACAAGTGAAGGTAAAAAATCTCCGGGAGAAACAGCCGGAATTGAAGCGGGCGACATTATTATTGAGATGAATGGACAGAAAATTGAAAAAATGAACGATGTAGCCCCATTTATCCAAAAAGCCGGAAAAACCGGTGAATCTTTAGATTTACTGATCAAACGTGACAAACAAAAAATCAAAACAAAGCTGATTCCACAAAAGGATGAACAAGAAGGCAAATACAGAATCGGATTATATATCAGGGATTCTGCTGCCGGCATTGGCACTATGACCTTTTATGAACCGAAAACAAAAAAATATGGAGCACTTGGACACGTGATTTCCGATATGGACACAAAGAAACCAATTGTGGTGGAGAATGGAGAAATCGTTAAATCCACTGTAACATCAATTGAAAAAGGGACAGGCGGTAATCCGGGAGAAAAACTGGCGCGATTTTCCTCAGAACGCAAAACGATCGGGGATATTAACAGAAACAGCCCATTCGGGATTTTCGGCACGCTGCATCAGCCGATTCAAAACAACATTTCAGATCAAGCACTGCCGGTTGCATTTTCTACTGAAGTCAAAAAAGGGCCGGCTGAAATTTTAACGGTCATTGATGATGACAAGGTGGAAAAATTTGATATTGAAATCGTCAGCACAACGCCGCAAAAATTCCCTGCGACAAAAGGAATGGTGTTGAAAATTACTGATCCAAGGCTGTTGAAAGAAACAGGGGGCATCGTACAGGGGATGAGCGGAAGCCCGATCATTCAAAATGGAAAAGTGATCGGAGCTGTCACCCATGTGTTTGTAAATGACCCGACAAGCGGCTACGGTGTTCATATTGAATGGATGCTGTCAGAAGCAGGAATCGATATTTACGGAAAAGAAAAAGCAAGCTGACTGCCGGAGTTTCCGGCAGTTTTTTTGTTTTGATCCCTCTTCACTTCTCAGAATACATACGGTAAAATATACAAAAGAAGATTTTTCGACAAATTCACGTTTCCTTGTTTGTCAAATTTCATTTTTAGTCGAAAAACAGAGAAAAACATAGAATAACAAAGATATGCCACTAATATTGGTGATTATGATTTTTTTAGAGGGTATATAGCGGTTTTGTCGAATGTAAACATGTAGCAAGGGTGAATCCTGTTAACTACATTTGGGGAGGAAGAAACGTGGAGAAAATTAAAGTTTGTGTTGCTGATGATAATCGAGAGCTGGTAAGCCTGTTGAGTGAATATATAGAAGGACAGGAAGACATGGAAGTGATCGGCGTTGCTTATAACGGACAGGAATGCCTGTCGTTGTTTAAAGAAAAAGATCCCGATGTGCTCGTATTAGATATTATTATGCCGCATTTAGACGGACTTGCGGTTTTAGAGAGGCTGAGGGAATCAGATCTGAAAAAACAGCCGAATGTCATCATGCTGACAGCCTTTGGACAGGAAGATGTCACGAAAAAGGCCGTCGATTTAGGCGCGTCCTACTTTATTCTCAAACCGTTTGATATGGAAAACCTTGTTGGTCATATCCGCCAAGTCAGCGGAAATGCCAGCAGTGTGACGCATCGTGCGCCATCATCGCAAAGCAGCATTATACGCAGCAGCCAGCCTGAACCAAAGAAGAAAAATCTCGACGCGAGCATCACAAGCATTATCCATGAAATCGGCGTCCCAGCCCATATTAAAGGCTATCTCTATCTGCGTGAAGCAATCTCAATGGTATACAATGACATCGAATTGCTCGGCAGCATTACAAAAGTCCTCTATCCGGACATCGCCAAAAAATTCAACACAACCGCAAGCCGTGTAGAAAGAGCGATCCGCCATGCAATTGAAGTGGCATGGAGCAGAGGAAACATTGATTCCATTTCCTCGCTGTTCGGTTATACTGTCAGCATGACAAAAGCTAAACCGACAAACTCAGAGTTCATTGCGATGGTTGCGGATAAGCTTAGATTAGAACATAAGGCTTCTTAAACATGTGGATATTATGTGATAATTAAATCAAACGTCTTTTATTTATTGGTTTGCGCTGATAAATAGGAGGCGTTTTGTTTTTGGGGACATTTGTTATCATAGGTGATGGATATGAAAAATTTATTTTCCGTAAGGAGTGAGGTATGTGTTTGAAAAATATGGTCTGCTGATTGCTTTATTTATTCTTGCGCTTTGCGTCAATTCGAACATCATTACAGATTCACGCTTACTAGGCACCCTGATTGACTTTATCTCATTTACAGTCATGGTTTCATGTGTTCTCGCTGCTTGGATTATCAAAAACAAACAATCAGGATCAAATTGAAACCTTTCTCCTGCAAAATCGTAAGTAAGGCGTATTTTATTCAAAGGAGACGTACGAATGAGAAAGAAAAAAACAAGAAAGCGTGATGGACTTTTCCTAGATTTTCTTTTTGAAGTAGGTGGGGAGCTCTTTCTTTTGCTGTTTCGGTGTGTACATAAACTATTTATATAAGGGAAAAAAGACTGCCGAATCCGTTTCGGCAGTCTTTTCATATTAATCTTTATAAGGCACCCAGCCAGGCGTGTTCACAATGGCTTGCCATAGCGGTTCAGGCAAATGATATTTTTCTTTATCTGTGCCTTTGATTACTGTTTCGATTTGCTTTTCACGGCCTTCTTTTACTTTTACCGCCCAGTCAGGGTCAACTAAAATTTCGCGTCCCATTGCGACTAGCGGAATACCGTTTTCGATGACGGCCAGCGCGTCATCTGCGGAATGGATGGAACCAACGGCGATCAGCGGCACTTTGTTTCCGACACGTTCATTCAATAAGTCCATGCGCGTGCGAGTTGGATCTGCACCGCGGCGTGCTTTTGAGTTCACGTCCATCAGTGAAATATGAAGATAATCCAATTCTTTATCCCCTAAAGCGTCAACAAGCGTAAAGGTTTCAGTCATTGTCAACCCTGGTGTCTCAGGTTCTTCCGGAGACAGACGGTAGCCGACTAAGAACGCGCCCTTCGCATGTTCTGAAGCGGCTTTTTTCACTTCATCGACAATAGCGAGCGGGAAGGCTAATCGTTTTTTATCGCTTCCTCCCCAGCGGTCCGTGCGCTGATTGGTTTTTGGAGAATAAAACTGCTGAATCAAGTAGCCGTTTGCACCGTGAATTTCGACACCGTCAAAGCCGGCTTCAATGGCACGTCTTGTCGCTTCTCCAAACGCCTTCACAATGTTTTCCACTTCTTCTTCTTTTAATGCGCGAGCGATTTGTTTGCCGTTATCAAACACGTCACTTGGCCCCACAACATCCTGTTGAGGAACGAGCTCAGATGGGCATTCGATGCCGCCATGATGAATTTGCACAACGGCTTTAGCGCCTTGTGCCTGAATGGCTTGTGCTAATGTTTTTAAACCCGGAATGTTGGAATCGTCGTGGATGGCCGGCTGCCCAGGAAATGCTTTTCCGTCCGGTGTGACGTTTGCGCAGGCTGTAATCACCATTCCCATCTCTTTTGAACGAGGGATGATGTAGTCAAGCTCTGCTTCAGAAATTGTACCGTCTTCATTAGAAGCGTAATGAGTCATTGGTGCGACTGCGATCCGGTTGTCGATTGTAACACCGCTTTTAAACGTGAAGGGTTCAAACAGCGCCTTATACTTAGAATTCATTTGATCATCTTCTTTCGTTTGGATTCGCACATATTCTAGCCTATATGTAAAAATTAATGCAATTGATCTGCTTTACCGACTGAATATCTTGAGTGCAGAGTGATGTTTTCGCCGCTCTTTTTCAGGGCCTTTGTAGCCGCCGCTGATTTGGTGGCCGATGGAGCATGTGATGAGAGCGGCCGCAAGCAGCAGAACGAATTTTTTCATGGCGTTAACTTCTTTCAATAAAGGAAATATCCTTTCAAAGGTTACGCCTGGCTGATCTAGCAGTCAAACCATTTGCTCACCCAATTCTCAAATTTTTAAAAATGAATAAAAAGTTGCTTCTTTCCACTAATTTTTTCTAATTATCGCCTCATTTAGAGCCATCCTCATAGACAAATCTGCTCGTTATCTTTCTAACAACAGGAAATGATCGGGTCGTATAGCCCTTTTGAAAATCATGGAACTTGATCGCCTGCATTCATGTTGTCTTTACAAATCCGCCATTCTGGTCAAAGATAAAAGCCAAACATCAGGAAGAGGTGATCGTGTGAAACAAACGGTTCTTTTGCTATTTACTGCGCTTTTTCTTTCGGGATGCAGTGTAGCAAGTGCGGATGACTCAGCACCAAGGTTTACCGAAGAGGGAAAATTTATTGGCTCGGTTGATCCTCATACGATTGCGGTTTCTCTCAATGGAGAAGAAACCATGATACAAGTTCCGAAGGATAAACGTGATGAATGTGAATCTTTGCCAGACCAGACAAAAGTTTTGGTGAAATATACAAAGAAGGATAATGGGACTTTACAGCTGGAAGATATTCAGCTGCGAAAGAATTCGTCATAAAGAGACCGGAGGGAGAAAGTTGAGAATGTTATGGAGGAGCTTGGCGCTGTGCGGATTGGCTTTGACTCTCGCGCCTTGTGCACAGGCAGCAGAGCCGATAGAAGGGAAAACCGTGTATATTGATGCCGGACACGGCGGTGAAGACAGTGGAGCGGTCGGAAACGGGCTCTTTGAAAAGGATATTAATTTGGCTGTTTCAGAGCATGTGACGGACAAGCTAAAAGCGGAGGGAGCCAATCCTGTTGCATCCAGATCAGACGATCATTTTCTGACCTTGGAGGACAGAGTCGCAAAGGCAAGTGCCAATCACGCTGATCTTTTTGTCAGCATTCATGTAAATTCCGGGGTTGCTTCAGCTTCAGGAACAGAAACGTATTTTCAATCTGATTATGAAGGGGAAAACAGCCGGCGTCTGGCGTCCGATATTCAGTCGCAGCTCGTTTCATCCTTACAAACGAGAGACAGGGGCGTGAAAGAATCAGACTTTTACGTCATTACATATTCACAAATGCCAAGTGTGTTGGCGGAGCTTGGGTTTATCACGAATAGCTCTGACGCGGACAAGCTGGGAAATGAAGAATACCAGCAAAAGGCAGCAGATGCGATTGTTAACGGCATTGATTCTTATTATGATCAGTAGATAAATATAGCCTTAATCCTAGAGTGGATCCGACAAAATAAGTATAATGGAGAAAACTTAGGGCTTGAGGTGAAACGATGACAAAGATTTTTGCCCACCGGGGGGCATCAGGACACTTTCCCGAAAATACAATGCTTGCATTTGAAAAAGGAATTGAAGCCGGAGCGGACGGGATAGAGCTTGATGTACAGCTGACGAAAGACGGACGCATTGTTGTGATTCATGATGAAAGGCTTAACCGCACGACATCGCTTAAAGGATTCGTGAAGGATACAGCCTATGATGTGATCAAGACTGCGAATGCGGCCGCTGGTCACGATCAGGCGTACAGCGATCTAAAAGTGCCGCTATTAGAGGACGTGCTCTCGTGGGCGGTAAAAAAGGATTTTCTCATCAACATTGAATTGAAAAACAGCGTGATCCGCTATGAGGGAATGGAAGAAAAAGTGCTGGAGGCAGTGAAGCGCTTCAATATAGAGGAGAGAGTCATCCTTTCCACGTTTAATCATGAAAGCGTAGCACTGTGCGCTCAGCTTGCGCCCCATATTGAACGGGCGGTATTAACTGCAGATGTGCTTTATCAGGCAGATCGATATATCGCGTCTATTCCAGCTTCCGGCTATCACCCGAAGCTAAACAGCCCCGGGGGCACAGATGAAGTGCTGAAGAAAATGAGGAGCAGTTCGATTAAGGTAAGGCCGTATACAGTCAATCGGCCGGAAGATATGAAGCACCTCATTGAACTGGGAGCAGACGGCATGTTTACCGATTTTCCTGCAAAGGCTGCGGCATTGCTGAAAAATGATTAGTTGCTTTAGAAGGAGGCTGTTGACACAGCCTTCTTTTTTCATACATTCATGCTCGTTTCAAAGCATACATTCATAGAAGACAACTAGAAATTGTAAGCGCTGTCTATCTTCTGAATGAGGTGAAACCATGAGGAAAACAGTCATTGTAAGTGCTGCAAGAACGCCATTTGGCAAATTCGGCGGAGTATTGAAAGAGGTGAAAGCTGCCGAGCTTGGGGGCATTGTGATGAAGGAGGCGTTGCAACGGGCTGGAGTCTCTGGAGATGATGTAGAAGGAAATGTCATGGGCATGGTTGTCCAGGCCGGCTCAGGACAGATCCCTTCCCGTCAAGCTGCCCGTCTTGCTGGAATGCCTTGGAGTGTGCCGTCAGAAACACTGAATAAAGTCTGTGCTTCGGGTCTTCGCGCTGTCACTTTATGTGATCAAATGATTCGGGCGCAGGATGCGGACATACTTGTTGCCGGGGGGATGGAAAGCATGAGCAATATTCCGTATGCCATTCCCGCTGGACGCTGGGGAGCACGGATGGGGGACGGCGAGCTTAGGGATTTAATGGTGTATGACGGGTTAACGTGCGCATTTGACGAAGTGCATATGGCTGTTCACGGAAATACAGCGGCCAAGGAATATGCAATTTCACGAAGAGAGCAGGATGAATGGGCGTTGAGAAGCCATGCGCGGGCAGCTAAAGCAGCCGATGAAGGGAAATTTCAGGATGAAATTGTTCCCGTCAACTGGATCGGTCGAAAAGGAAAATCAAACGTTGTTGATAAGGATGAAGCGATTCGCCGTGACACAAGTCTGGATCAGCTCGCGAAACTTTCTCCGATTTATACAAGTGATGGTTCGATCACAGCCGGCAATGCTCCCGGGGTCAATGACGGAGCTGGCGCATTCGTGCTGATGTCGGAGGAAAAAGCAGCTGAGCTTGGCAAACAGCCTCTGGCTACAATTCTTGGTTTTTCAACTATGGGAATGCCAGCGCATGAACTGGCGGCAGCACCGGGGTTTGCTATTAATAAGCTCCTGAAAAAGAACGGTTTAACTGCCCAAGATATTGACTTGTTTGAAGTAAATGAAGCGTTTGCATCTGTTGTGTTAACATGTGAAAAAATCGTAGGTTTCGATCTTGAAAAAGTAAATGTGAACGGTGGTGCGATCGCGCTCGGCCACCCGATCGGCGCGAGCGGAGCGAGAATTCTCATGACGCTCGTTTACGAATTAAAGCGACGGGGAGGGGGACTGGGTGTTGCAGCCATTTGCAGTGGGGCAGCCCAAGGAGATGCCGTCTTAGTGCAGGTTCATTAAAACATGATGAAAAAGGGGATTTAAATGGAAATCAAACAAATCATGGTAGCTGGCGCAGGTCAGATGGGAAGCGGCATTGCACAAGCAGCTGCTGACGCAGGCTTTTATGTGCGGATGTACGATGTGAGTCCGGAAGCTGCGGAGGCAGGATTGAAGCGGCTGAAGAAACAGCTGGCCCGTGACGCTGAGAAAGGAAAAAGGACCGAGGCAGAAGTGAGGAGTATCATCAGCCGCATTTCGATTTCTCAAACGCTTGAGGAGGCAGAGCATGCGGACATTGTGATTGAGGCTATCGCTGAAAACATGACGGCGAAAACTAAAATGTTTAAAACACTTGATCGCATTTGCCCGCCTCATACGATTTTGGCCAGCAATACATCTTCCTTGCCTATTACAGAGATCGCTGCTGTGACAAATCGGCCTCAACGGGTCATTGGCATGCATTTTATGAATCCCGTCCCTGTGATGAAGCTGGTTGAAGTAATACGCGGCTTGGCTACATCAGAGGAAACGGCCTTAGATGTTATGGCATTAGCGGAAAAGATGGGGAAAACACCGGTTGAAGTCAATGATTTTCCGGGGTTTGTTTCCAATCGTGTGCTTCTTCCAATGATTAATGAAGCCATCTATTGCGTGTATGAGGGAGTGGCGAAGCCAGAGGCAATAGACGAGGTGATGAAGCTTGGCATGAATCATCCGATGGGTCCGCTTGCATTAGCGGATTTTATCGGACTGGATACGTGTTTATCCATTATGGAAGTTCTTCACTCGGGCCTTGGCGATTCTAAATACCGTCCTTGCCCGCTGCTCCGCAAGTATGTAAAAGCAGGCTGGCTTGGCAAAAAGAGCGGACGCGGTTTTTATGAATATGAGGAGAGGACTTCCTGAAGTCAATTCCATCGGGGGTGGCCGAGTTGCATATAACCCAAGAGCAAGTCATGATGCGAAAAATGGTGCGTGATTTTGCCCGAAAAGAAATTGCTCCCGCTGCGGAAATTATGGAGAAAACGGACGAATTTCCCTTTCAGCTGATCAAAAAAATGGGCGAACACGGGCTGATGGGAATACCGGTGCCGGAACAGTACGGGGGTGCCGGGGCGGACGTTGTTTCTTATATTTTGGCGATTCATGAGATTTCAAAAATCAGCGCGGCGGTCGGCGTGATTCTCTCCGTCCATACCTCGGTCGGCACAAATCCGATTCTGTACTTCGGCAATGAGGAACAAAAGATGAAATATATACCGAAGCTTGCTTCAGGAGACCATTTAGGGGCCTTTGCGCTGACAGAGCCTTACTCAGGATCGGATGCCGGAAGCCTTCGCACAACGGCAATTAAAAAGAACGGCAAATACGTATTAAACGGATCGAAAATATTCATAACGAATGGCGGAGCAGCTGATATCTATATCACATTTGCTTTAACGGCTCCGGATCAAGGCAGGCACGGGATTTCGGCTTTTATTGTTGAAAAAAACACACCCGGTTTTACCGTTGGGAAAAAAGAAAAAAAGCTGGGGCTTTATGGCTCTAATACTACGGAACTGATTTTTGATAACGCAGAAGTGCTTGAAGCTAATTTGCTTGGCAAAGAGGGTGACGGCTTCAACATTGCCATGGCGAATTTAAATGTCGGCCGGATCGGCATTGCGGCACAGGCGCTCGGTATTGCAGAGGCGGCTCTTGAGCATGCCGTTGATTATGCGAAGCAGCGAGTGCAATTTGGAAGGCCGATTGCAGCCAATCAAGGCATATCATTTAAGCTGGCTGATATGGCGACTAGAGCTGAGGCGGCAAGACATCTTGTCTACCACGCTGCAGACCTTCATAACCGCGGCCTGGCATGTGGAAAAGAGGCGTCTATGGCTAAACAATTTGCTTCCGATGCAGCGGTGAAGGCGGCGTTAGACGCCGTCCAAATTTATGGGGGATATGGTTATATGAAGGATTATCCCGTTGAGCGGCTGCTTCGCGATGCAAAGGTGACGCAAATCTATGAAGGGACGAATGAGATTCAAAGACTGATTATTTCCAAGTATTTGCTTGGTGGGACCTGATAACCAAAAAAACGCAAAAACGGAGGTTGAGGATATGGAGGAGAAACAGCATTACTCTCCAGGGTTGGACGGTGTGATTGCGGCAGAAACTCACATTTCTTATCTTGACACGCAGTTCAGCCAGATTTTGATACGAGGCTATGATTTAATAGATCTTTCTAAAACAAAAAGTTATCTGGAGCTTGTCCATTTATTGCTGGAAGGGAGGCTGCCGGAAGAAAGTGAAAGAGAGACGCTGGAAAGTAAAATAAACAGTGCGTCAAGCCTGCCTGCTAATCATCTCCGTCTGCTTGAGCTGCTCCCTGAGCACACGCATCCAATGGATAGCCTGCGTACCGGCCTGTCGGCACTTGCCGGTTATGATCGGCAAATTGATGATCGGTCTCCTTCCGCTAACAAGGAGCGCGCATATCAGCTTCTTGGGAAATTGCCTGCCCTCACTGCTGCCAGCTACAGGATCATCAATAAAAAAGAGCCGATTCTTCCGCTTCAATCCCTGTCCTACAGTGCGAATTTTCTATACATGATGACAGGCAAATTGCCGTCCTCGTTGGAAGAACAGATTTTTGACCGGTCGCTCGTCCTGTATAGTGAACATGAGATGCCGAATTCAACTTTTGCGGCCAGAGTCATCGCATCTACTCACTCGGATCTTTATGGCGCTTTGACAGGAGCTGTCGCTTCCCTGAAAGGGAATCTTCACGGAGGGGCAAACGAAGCTGTAATGTATATGCTTTTGGAGGCGAAAACGACGTCTGAATTTGAGCAGCTTCTGCAAACAAAGCTGAAAAGAAAAGAAAAAATCATGGGCTTCGGCCACCGTGTGTATATGAAAAAAATGGATCCGAGAGCACTCATGATGAAAGAGGCGTTGCAGCAATTATGCGATAAAGCCGGTGACCATCGTTTATATGAGATGTGTGAAGCAGGTGAGCGGCTGATGGAGAAGGAAAAAGGGCTCTACCCGAACTTGGATTACTATGCTGCCCCGGTTTATTGGATGCTCGGCATACCGATCCCTTTATATACGCCTGTCTTTTTCAGCGCGAGAACATCCGGTTTATGCGCTCATGTGATTGAACAGCATTCCAATAATCGACTCTTCCGTCCCCGTGTCAGTTACATGGGTCCGCGATATCAAACAGAATCATGAAAGGAGCTGGCAGAATGCAGAAAACGGATCGTGTTATCGAAGAAATCACAGATTATGTGCTTGAGAAAGAGATTACAAGTTCCGAAGCGTATACAACAGCGGGGCATGTATTGCTTGATACCCTGGGCTGCGGGATTTTGGCGCTGCGGTATCCAGAGTGCACAAAGCTGCTTGGCCCAATTGTTCCAGGAACGACTGTGCCAAATGGAAGCAAAGTTCCGGGAACGTCCTATGTTCTCGATCCTGTGAGGGCAGCGTTTAATATCGGCTGCATGATTCGCTGGCTCGATTACAACGATACGTGGCTGGCAGCGGAGTGGGGGCATCCATCCGATAACTTGGGAGGCATCCTTGCTGTTTGTGATTATGTATCAAGAGTGAGGCTGTCTGAAGGAAAAGAGCCTTTAACGGTACGCGACGTACTCGAGATGATGATTAAAGCGCACGAAATTCAAGGCGTCCTTGCGTTAGAAAACAGCCTGAATCGAGTGGGTCTTGATCATGTGCTGTTTGTTAAAATTGCGACAACAGCTGTTGCAGCAAAGCTTTTAGGCGGCGGGAGAGAAGAAATCAAAAATGCGCTTTCGAATGCATGGATTGACAATGCAGCATTAAGAACATACCGGCATTCACCAAATACAGGCTCTCGCAAATCATGGGCAGCAGGAGATGCAACGAGCAGAGGTGTTCATTTGGCGCTGATGTCGTTAAAAGGGGAAATGGGGTATCCGACAGCATTGAGCGCACCGGGTTGGGGGTTCCAGGACGTTCTATTCAATAAGAAAGAGATCAAGCTCGCCCGTCCGCTCGACGCTTATGTCATGGAAAATGTGTTATTTAAAGTGTCTTATCCAGCAGAATTTCACGCTCAAACAGCGGCAGAGTGCGCCGTTATTTTACATTCGCGGGTAAAGGACCGAATTGATGAGATCGATCGTATTGTCATCAGTACGCATGAATCCGCTATCCGAATCATTGATAAAAAAGGCCCGCTTCACAATCCGGCAGACCGTGATCACTGCCTCCAATATATTACAGCAATCGGTTTGCTTTTTGGTGATATCACCGCACAGCATTATGAAGCTGAAACTGCGAGTGATCCGAGAATAGATAAATTACGTGATAAAATGGAGGTGACTGAAAATAAAGCATATACCGAGGATTATTTGAAACCTGATAAGCGTTCTATTTCAAATGCCGTTCAGGTTCATTTTAAAGACGGAACGAGCACGGAAATGGTGGAATGTGAGTTTCCTCTTGGCCACCGTTTTCGAAGAGAGGAGGCAGTGCCAAAACTGCTGGAAAAGTTTTCTGACAATCTCAAAAGCCATTTTCCTGATAAACATTGCAAACACATTTATGAGCGCTGTACCAGCGAGATTTTACAAACGATGCGCGTAAATGAATTCGTAGACATGTTCTGCATGTAAAAGGAGGATTTGTGTCATGTCGTGGATCGTCAATCAGCAATCGTCACAAGAAGAGCTTGCCGGGCGTTTCCGCAAGCTGATGTCGGCGCCGGACATTCTTCAAATTCCCGGCGCCCATGACGGGATGGCAGCGTTGCTCGCGAAGGAGGCCGGTTTTTCTGCCATATATTTGTCTGGTGCGGCTTATACAGCCAGCAGGGGACTTCCTGATCTAGGGATCATCACGTCGGCAGAAATGGCGGATCGGGCCAAAGACCTTGTGCGTGCTGCTGATCTGCCTCTGCTAGTGGATATCGATACGGGATTTGGCGGTGTGTTAAATGCCGCCCGAACCGCCCGGGAGATGCTTGAAGCCAGGGTAGCAGCCGTTCAAATAGAAGACCAGCAGCTCCCAAAAAAATGCGGGCATTTAAATGGCAAACAGCTCGTTCCGATCAAGGAAATGGCGCAAAAAATAAAAGCCATTAAACAAGCGGCACCCACCCTTATTGTTGTTGCCCGCACAGATGCCAGGGCGCAGGAAGGGCTTGATGCTGCAATAAAACGGTCAGCGGCCTACATTGAGGCGGGAGCAGACGCGATTTTCCCGGAAGCGCTCCAGGCAGAGAATGAATTCCGCCAGTTTGCTGAGCATATCTCCGTTCCGCTCCTTGCGAATATGACGGAGTTTGGGAAAACGCCGTATTATCGTGCCGATGAATTCGAAGATATGGGGTTTCGCATGGTGATATATCCTGTCACCTCGCTTCGAGCGGCGGCAAAAGCTTATGAGCGGATATTTGGTTTGATGAAGGAGCACGGCTCACAAAAAGAAGGACTTCATCATTTGCAGACGCGAAAAGAACTGTACGATACCATCTCTTATTATGACTATGAGGCATTAGATAAAACGATTGCCAAGACCGTTTTGCCTGACGAATAGTGCGACAAAAAAAGCCGGAGCATTCTCCGGCTTTTTTTGCAGTTATCGTTTTCTGAATCGCGGGCTGACTTGATTGCGTTTTCTGTCTCTGTATAGAATGAACCCGGCCAGCACATAGAGGCCGATCGCGAAAAAGATGAATCCTGACAACCCTTGGAGCCAAAGAGCTGAAAATGGCTTTATTGCATGGCCGAAAAGTGTATCTCTCATCAGTTTAATGCCTAAAGCGGAAATGGCCCCGGGGATGACTAATATCAAAAGCGCAAGAAGTCGGTTCATCTTCAGAAAACCCCTTTATCTTTTCATTTCCTTTATTGTCCAGCGGAAAAAATATTTTGTCAAGAGAAGAAAACGTGGTAACATAGGGTTGTGCAAATTATTGCAACGGAATAATTAGGTGTGCAAATTTTTTCATACAAAGGGGTATCGGGATGCAAAAGGTACTGATAGTAGGTGCCGGCAAAAGGGGAACGGCGTTATTACATATTCTGATCAAAACAGCCATCATAGATATCATTGCCGTAGTTGACAAAGACCCCAAGGCGCCGGGATTGAAAGAAGCAGAACAGTATGGGATTGCCGTTTCATCTGATTGGAAACCTTACATACAACAAAAACCGGATATCGTCATTCATACCACCGGCGATCAAGCCGTGTTTGACGAACTCCTTCAAAGAAAGCATGAAGATACCATTGTCATGCCGGGGAAAATGGCATACATCGTTTTTCAGCTGATGGAAGAAAAGCAGCACCTGATTCAAATGCTAAAAGAGCAAACATACAAACACGACAGAATTTTTAATTCCACCCATGACGGGATGATTTTTATTGATATCAATGAAGAGATCATTCTCTTTAACCATATGGCCGAAAAAATGGTCGGGAAAAAACGCGAGGAAGTCATCGGACGGCCAATAAAAGAAGTCATTCCGAGCACTAAGATGCCGCGGATTTTAAAAACAAGAGTGCCTGAATACAAC
This sequence comes from Bacillus sp. MD-5, assembly GCF_002201875.1. Taxonomy (NCBI): domain Bacteria; kingdom Bacillati; phylum Bacillota; class Bacilli; order Caryophanales; family Bacillaceae; genus Bacillus; species Bacillus sp. MD-5. Next base: position 2,234,538 of record NZ_CP021911.1, on the reverse strand, counting down.
CAGAAGCAGCTTTTAGGCGATCATTTGCAAATTGTGACCACAAGGCTGCCGATTATTGATGAAGGCGGACGTCTGCTCGGGGCTCTTTGTGTGTTTAAAGATATCACCGATGCGGTCGAGCTGGCGGAGGAAGTGACCAACTTAAAGCAGGTCCGTACGATGCTGGAGGCGATTATCCAATCCTCCGATGAGGCGATTTCTGTCGTTGATGAAAACGGCATCGGGCTCCTAATCAATAAAGCATATACGAAAATGACCGGGCTATCTGAAAAAGAAGTTATCGGCAAGCCTGCAAACACGGATATTTCCGAAGGCGAAAGCATGCATTTAAAGGTGCTTGAAACAAGACGCCCTGTCCGCGGTGTCAGAATGAAGGTCGGCCCGAATGAAAAAGAGGTCATCGTCAATGTAGCACCGGTGATTGTGGACGGTATTTTGAAAGGCAGCGTCGGTGTGATTCACGATGTGTCCGAAATTAAAATGCTGACAGCGGAGCTTAACCGCGCCAGGCAAATTATTCGCACGCTTGAAGCGAAATACACGTTTGACGACATTATCGGCAAAAGCGAGCAAATGCTGGTTGCGCTTGAGCAGGCGAAGCTCGGTGCGAAAACGCCGGCAACGATTTTGTTGCGCGGAGAGTCAGGAACAGGAAAAGAACTGTTTGCCCATGCCATCCATAACGAAAGCGACCGGAAGTACAATAAATTTATTCGCGTAAATTGTGCAGCCCTTTCTGAAAACCTGCTCGAATCAGAATTGTTCGGCTATGAGGATGGTGCGTTTTCAGGGGCGAAGCGGGGCGGTAAAAAGGGTTTATTTGAAGAAGCAAATAACGGCAGTATTTTCTTAGATGAAATCGGTGAGCTGACACAAAATATGCAGGCCAAATTGCTGCGCGTCCTTCAAGAAAAGGAAATCGTCAGAGTGGGCGGCACGAAAGCGATCCCTGTCAACGTCAGAGTGATCGCGGCAACAAATGTAAATATTGAAAAGGCGATGGCGGATGGAAAGTTTCGCGAAGACCTGTATTACCGGATCAACCGCTATCCCATCTCCATTCCGCCTTTGCGGCAGCGGTTGGAGGACATTGAAGCATTAAGCGTCAGACTTATCCAAAAGATCAACCGGGATTACGGCAGGAATGTAAAAGGGCTCTCGCAGCAAGCCTTGCGCGCCTTATCTGCTTACCATTGGCCTGGGAATGTCCGCGAGCTTGAAAATGTCCTTGGACGAGCCATGATTTTTCTCAATCCGCATATGGAATGGATTGAAAAAGATCATTTGCCTATATTTGAACTTGAGCAAAAAGAAAATGACACAGATCTGAGGACAGGTTTTGATTTTCCGGATATTGAAGGCGAAAAGCTGTCTGTCGCAGTAGAAAAATTTGAAGCGCATTTGATCCAGCAAACGCTCGAAAAGCATCATTTTAACCGGACAAAAACAGCGAAAGCCCTCGGTGTCAGCATTCGGAATTTATATTACAAAATGGATAAATATGGCCTTGCAAATGAAGGCATGCAATAATCTGCAGAATAAACGCAAACTTCTGCACGAATGTGTCAATATACCAGGTATGACAGCACCCTTAAGAGCTGGCACGGAACTTGCATAATAAAAGGCGGGGTCGAAACAAGAAAGGTGGTAGCAGATGAAGCTGAAAGATTTAATCGGCAAAGCGTCGATGCACAAAAACAAGACCATTGCGGTTGCTCATGCTGAGGATGAGGAAGTGATCCGGGCTGTAAAGCTGGCTGCCGAGCACCTATCCGCCCGTTTTTTGTTAACGGGCGACAGCAAAAAACTGAACGAGCTGACATCATCCATGCAAGGTCATCAAGTGGAAATCGTCCATGCCGATACACCTGAGGAGTCGGCGAAATTAGCGGTTCGTGCTGTACATCATAAAACAGCGGACGTTTTAATGAAAGGAAATGTGCCGACTTCTGTTTTGCTTAAAGCGGTATTAAACAGACAGGAGGGGCTTCGGTCATCAAGTGTCCTTTCCCACGTGGCTGTCTTTGATATACCGGATTTTGACAGACTGATGTTTGTGACAGATTCGGCAATGAATATCGCTCCCTCGCTGGAAGAGCTTCGGCAGATTTTGCAAAATGCCGTTCATGTGGCCCATTCAGTAGGGAACAATATGCCAAAAGCAGCTGCTCTGGCAGCGGTCGAAACGGTGAACCCCAAAATGGAAGCGACCGTGAATGCAGCAGCTCTAGCTCAAATGTTCAAAAGAGGCCAGATCAAAGGCTGTATTGTTGATGGGCCGCTTGCTTTGGATAACGCAGTTTCACAAATTGCCGCGGCTCAGAAAAAAATTTCGGGAGACGTAGCGGGCAACGCAGATATCCTTCTCGTCCCAACAATTGAGGCCGGCAATATTTTATATAAATCACTGATTTATTTTGCCAAAGCCAGCGTGGCGGCTGTCATTACAGGAGCCAAAGCACCGATTGCCTTAACAAGCAGAGCGGACTCTGCTGAAAATAAACTGTATTCCATTGCGTTGGCAATATGCGCATCCGAAGAATACACACATTAGGAGGAACGAACATGGAACTTTTTAAATATATGGAGAAATATGATTACGAACAATTGGTATTCTGCCAAGATGAACAATCAGGCTTAAAAGCGATTATCGCGATTCATGATACAACACTCGGTCCAGCACTTGGCGGAACGAGAATGTGGACATATGAAAATGAAGAAGCTGCAATTGAAGACGCGCTCAGACTGGCAAGAGGCATGACCTATAAGAACGCGGCGGCAGGCTTAAACCTGGGCGGCGGAAAAACAGTCATTATCGGCGATCCTCGCAAAGACAAAAATGAGGAAATGTTCCGCGCGTTTGGCCGCTATATTCAAGGGCTGAACGGCAGATACATCACAGCTGAAGATGTGGGTACAACGGTGGAGGATATGGATATCATTCATGATGAGACAGACTATGTCACAGGGATTTCTCCTGCGTTCGGCTCTTCCGGAAATCCTTCCCCAGTCACAGCGTACGGGGTGTACAGAGGAATGAAGGCAGCAGCTAAAGCTGCTTTCGGAACCGACTCTCTTGAAGGGAAAACCATTGCTGTACAGGGTGTTGGGAACGTAGCCTATAACCTTTGCCGCCACCTGCATGAAGAAGGGGCAAACTTAATCGTTACGGATATCAACAAACAATCTGTACAGCGTGCAGTTGAAGATTTTGGCGCCCGTGCAGTTGATCCGGATGATATTTATTCACAAGACTGCGATATTTACGCGCCGTGTGCCCTTGGTGCGACTATTAACGACGACACGATTAAACAGCTGAAGGCGAAGGTGATCGCAGGTGCGGCCAACAACCAATTAAAAGAAACACGCCATGGTGATCAAATTCACGAAATGGGCATCGTTTATGCACCGGATTACGTGATTAACGCGGGCGGTGTCATTAACGTCGCAGATGAGCTTTACGGTTATAATGCTGAACGCGCACTGAAAAAAGTAGAAGGCATTTACAGCAATATCGAGCGTGTACTCGAGATTTCTCAGCGTGACGGCATTCCGGCATATTTAGCGGCTGACCGCTTGGCAGAGGAACGGATTGAACGCATGCGCCGCTCAAGAAGCCAGTTTTTGCAAAACGGCCACAGTGTATTAAGCAGACGTTAAGAAATTGATCTGGAGGTTATGAAAGTGCTACATGACGAAAAACGCATTCTCACAATTAATCCAGGCTCAACTTCAACGAAAATCGGTGTTTTTCATAACGAACGAAGCATTTTTGAAAAAACATTGAGACACAACATAGAAGAGCTGCAGCGATTTGACCAAATTATTGATCAATATGAATTTCGCAAAAATCATATTCTCGAAACGCTTCATGAACAGGGAATCAATATCTCAAAGTTTGATGCAGTCTGCGCAAGAGGCGGCCTTCTCCGGCCGATTGAAGGCGGGACTTACGTAGTGAACGATGACATGATTGAGGACTTGAAAAGCGGCTACGCCGGCCAGCATGCTTCTAATCTCGGCGGCATTATCGCGCGGGAAATTGCTGACGGCCTGAATATCCCTTCGTATATCGTCGACCCTGTTGTCGTAGACGAAATGTCAGTGCTCGCAAAAGTTTCAGGCATGCCTGAAATTGAAAGGAAAAGCATTTTTCACGCGTTAAACCAAAAAGCTGTCGCCCGTAAAGCGGCAGCCTCTCTTGGCAAACGATATGAGAACATGAAAATGATTATTACCCATATGGGCGGAGGTATTACAATTGGCGTCCATGACCGCGGACGAGTCGTGGATGTCAATAACGGCCTTCATGGAGAGGGGCCGTTCAGTCCTGAACGTGCAGGAACGGTGCCTGCGGGGGATCTTGTTGATCTATGTTTTTCAGGAGAATATACAAAAGAAGAAATCATGAAAAAACTGGTGGGCACCGGCGGGCTTTTAGGCTATCTCGGTACAAATGATGCCGTAAAAGTGGAACAAATGATTCAGGGGGGCGATGAAAAAGCCCGCTTCATTTATGATGCCATGGCATATCAGATAGCAAAGGAAATCGGAGCAGCAAGCGCGGTTTTAAAAGGTGAAGTTGAAGCAATTGTGCTGACGGGGGGCCTTGCGTACGGCAAAAGCTTTGTTTCTACTATCAGATCATACATAGATTGGATTTCAGACGTTTTAGTCTATCCGGGTGAAAATGAATTGCAGTCTCTTGCCCAAGGGGCGCTCAGAGTATTGCAGGGCGAAGAGCAATCCAAACAATATCGTATTGAATAGACAGACAGGAGTGAGTCACCATGGCAACTGAGTATGATGTAGTCATTCTGGGCGGCGGTACCGGCGGTTATGTTGCGGCCATCAGAGCTGCTCAGCTCGGCTTAAAAACAGCCGTTGTTGAAAAGGAAAAACTCGGAGGAACATGTCTACATAAAGGCTGTATCCCGAGTAAAGCGCTTCTTAGAAGCGCAGAGGTATACCGGACAGCGCGTGAAGCCGACCAGTTCGGAGTAGAGACGGCTGGCGTGTCCCTCAACTTTGAAAAAGTGCAGCAGCGCAAGCAAGCCGTTGTTGATAAGCTTGCAGCGGGTGTAAACCATTTAATGAAAAAAGGAAAAATTGACGTGTACAAAGGATACGGTCGTATCCTTGGACCATCAATCTTCTCTCCGCTGCCGGGAACAATTTCTGTTGAACGGGGAAATGGCGAAGAAAATGACATGCTGATCCCGAAACAAGTGATCATTGCAACAGGATCAAGACCGAGAATGCTTCCGGGCCTTGAAGCGGACGGTAAGTCTGTACTGACTTCAGATGAGGCGCTCCAAATGGAGGAGCTGCCAAAATCAATCATTATCGTCGGCGGAGGTGTTATCGGTATCGAATGGGCGTCTATGCTTCATGATTTTGGCGTGAAGGTAACAGTTATCGAATACGCGGATCGCATATTGCCGACTGAAGATCTAGAGATTTCAAAAGAAATGGAAAGTCTTCTTAAGAAAAAAGGCATCCAGTTCATAACAGGGGCAAAGGTGCTGCCTGACACAATGACAAAAACATCAGATGATATCAGCATTCAAGCGGAAAAAGACGGAGAAACCGCCACCTACTCTGCTGAAAAAATGCTTGTTTCCATCGGCAGACAAGCAAATATCGAAGGCATCGGCCTAGAGAACACCGATATTATCACTGAAAATGGCATGATTTCAGTCAATGAAAGCTGCCAAACGAAGGAGTCTCATATTTATGCAATCGGAGACGTAATCGGTGGCCTGCAGTTAGCTCACGTTGCTTCGCATGAAGGAATCATTGCTGTTGAGCATTTTGCAGGCCTCAATCCGCATCCGCTTGATCCGACGCTGGTACCGAAGTGCATCTACTCAAGCCCTGAAGCTGCCAGTGTCGGCTTAACAGAAGATGAAGCGAAGGCGAACGGGCATAATGTCAAAATCGGTAAGTTCCCATTTATGGCGATTGGAAAAGCGCTTGTATACGGTGAAAGCGACGGTTTTGTCAAAATCGTGGCGGATCGAGATACCGATGATATTCTCGGCGTTCATATGATTGGCCCGCATGTCACTGACATGATTTCTGAAGCGGGTCTTGCCAAAGTGCTGGACGCTACGCCGTGGGAGGTCGGGCAAACGATTCACCCGCATCCGACACTTTCTGAAGCAATTGGAGAAGCAGCGCTTGCCGTAGATGGCAAAGCCATTCATTTTTAAAAGCATAAAGGAGGGGCTTGAATGAGTAAAAACCGACATCAAGCACTAGGGCTGACTGATCAGGAAGCCGTTGATATGTATAGAACCATGCTGTTAGCAAGAAAAATCGATGAAAGAATGTGGCTGTTAAACCGTTCTGGCAAAATCCCATTCGTAATCTCTTGTCAAGGACAGGAAGCAGCACAGGTAGGAGCGGCTTTCGCACTTGACCGTGAAATGGATTATGTATTGCCGTACTACAGAGACATGGGTGTCGTGCTCGCGTTTGGCATGACAGCAAAGGACTTAATGATGTCCGGATTTGCCAAAGCGGCGGATCCGAACTCGGGAGGCCGCCAGATGCCGGGACATTTCGGACAAAAGGAAAACCGTATTGTGACGGGATCATCTCCAGTTACAACGCAAGTGCCGCACGCAGTCGGCATTGCGCTTGCGGGACGGATGGAGAAAAAGGATATCGCAGCCTTTGTTACATTCGGGGAAGGATCTTCAAACCAAGGCGATTTCCATGAAGGGGCAAACTTTGCCGCTGTTCATAAGCTGCCTGTGATTTTCATGTGTGAAAACAATAAATACGCAATCTCAGTGCCTTACGATAAGCAAGTCGCATGCGAGAACATTTCTGACCGTGCCGTAGGCTATGGGATGCCTGGCGTCACTGTGAATGGAAATGATCCGCTGGAAGTTTATCAAGCGGTTAAAGAAGCACGCGAACGGGCACGCAGAGGAGAAGGTCCGACATTAATTGAAACGATTTCTTACCGCCTTACACCGCATTCCAGTGATGACGATGACAGCAGCTACAGAGGACGTGAAGAAGTAGAGGAAGCGAAAAAAAGTGATCCCCTGCTTACTTATCAAACTTACTTAAAGGAAACAGGCCTGCTGTCCGATGAGACAGAACAAACCATGCTGGATGAAATTATGGCAATCGTTAATGAAGCGACGGATGAAGCGGAGAACGCCCCTTATGCAGCTCCTGAGTCAGCGCTTGATTATGTGTATGCGAAGTAGGGAGGAAGAACAAATGTCAGTAATGTCATATATTGATGCAATCAATTTGGCGATGAAAGAAGAAATGGAACGAGATTCTCGCGTCTTCGTCCTTGGGGAAGATGTAGGGAGAAAAGGCGGTGTGTTTAAAGCAACAGCCGGCCTCTATGAACAATTCGGGGAAGAACGCGTGATGGATACACCGCTTGCTGAATCTGCGATCGCAGGAGTTGGTATTGGAGCGGCAATGTACGGAATGAGACCGATTGCTGAAATGCAGTTTGCCGATTTTATTATGCCGGCGGTCAACCAAATTATTTCTGAAGCGGCTAAAATCCGCTACCGCAGCAACAATGACTGGAGCTGTCCGATTGTCGTCAGAGCGCCATACGGCGGAGGTGTGCACGGTGCCCTTTATCATTCTCAATCAGTCGAAGCGATTTTCGCCAATCAGCCCGGACTGAAAATTGTCATGCCTTCAACACCATATGACGCCAAGGGCCTTTTAAAAGCCGCAGTTCGTGACGAAGACCCAGTGCTGTTTTTTGAGCACAAACGGGCGTATCGCCTGATAAAGGGAGAGGTTCCAGCAGATGATTATGTCCTGCCAATCGGAAAGGCGGACGTAAAACGGGAAGGCGACGATATCACAGTGATCACATATGGCCTGTGTGTCCACTTCGCCTTACAGGCTGCAGAACGTCTCGAAAAAGATGGCATTTCAGCACATGTGGTAGATTTAAGAACGGTTTACCCGCTTGATAAAGAAGCCATCATCGAAGCTGCGTCCAAAACTGGAAAGGTTCTTTTGGTCACAGAAGATACAAAAGAAGGCAGCATCATGAGCGAAGTAGCCGCAATTATATCCGAGCATTGTCTGTTCGACTTAGACGCGCCGATCAAACGGCTTGCAGGTCCTGATATTCCGGCTATGCCTTATGCGCCGACAATGGAAAAATACTTTATGGTCAACCCTGATAAAGTGGAAGCGGCGATGAGAGAATTAGCGGAGTTTTAAAGACGTAAGGAGGATACAATCATGGCAATTGAACAAATGACGATGCCGCAGCTTGGAGAAAGCGTAACAGAAGGGACGATCAGCAAATGGCTTGTCGCCCCCGGTGATAAAGTGAACAAATACGATCCGATCGCGGAAGTCATGACAGATAAGGTAAATGCAGAGGTTCCGTCTTCTTTTACTGGAACGATAACAGAGCTTGTGGGAGAAGAAGGCCAGACTCTGCAAGTCGGAGAAGTGATTTGCAAAGTTGAAACAGAAGGCGCGAATCCGATCGAACAAAAACAAGAACAGCCAGAAGCGCCAGAATCCGCTGGGACGCCTGCTGCAAATAGTGCCGAAGCAACCGATCAGCCCAATAAGAAGCGTTACTCGCCAGCTGTACTCCGTTTAGCCGGTGAACACGGCATTGACCTTGATCAAGTGACGGGAACAGGTGCCGGCGGGCGCATCACACGAAAAGATATTCAGCGCTTAATTGAAACAGGCGGCGTGCAAGAACGGAAGGCTGAGGAGCCGAACACAGCAGCTCCTGCACCGAAGTCTGCACCAAAACCTGAGCCAAAAGAAGAGACTTCATATCCTGCGTCTGCAGCAGGTGATATAGAAATCCCTGTCACAGGCGTAAGAAAAGCAATTGCTTCCAATATGAAGCGCAGCAAAACAGAAATTCCGCATGCTTGGACGATGATGGAAGTCGACGTCACAAATATGGTTGCATATCGCAACAGTATAAAAGATTCCTTTAAGAAGACAGAAGGCTTTAATTTAACGTTCTTCGCCTTTTTTGTCAAAGCAGTCGCTCAGGCGTTAAAAGAATTCCCGCAAATGAATAGCATGTGGGCGGGGGACAAAATTATTCAGAAAAAGGATATCAATATTTCAATTGCAGTTGCCACAGAGGATTCTTTATTTGTTCCGGTGATTAAAAACGCTGATGAAAAAACAATTAAAGGCATTGCGAAAGACATTACCGGTCTTGCCAAAAAAGTAAGGGATGGAAAGCTCACAGCAGATGACATGCAGGGAGGCACGTTTACCGTCAATAACACAGGTTCGTTCGGCTCTGTTCAGTCGATGGGCATCATCAACTATCCTCAGGCTGCGATTCTTCAAGTAGAATCCATCGTCAAACGCCCGGTCGTCATGGAGAATGGCATGATTGCTGTCAGAGACATGGTTAATCTGTGTCTGTCCTTAGACCACAGAGTGCTTGACGGTCTCGTGTGCGGACGATTCCTGGGACGAGTGAAACAAATTTTAGAATCTATTGACGAAAAGACATCTGTTTACTAAATAAGCAAAAAGAGCATTTTTGAAGTTTTGTTTCAAAAATGCTCTTTTTCTATGCAGTATTATTCTGCGATTCGTATTTTCATTTCGACCCGATATTCTTCTTGTTTTTTCGGGGAGTAATGAACCGGTATAATTAACTCGTATACATCACTGACAACTGTTAATTGGCGGTCTGCGATATACTTGATAAGCTTCTGTAAGTTGAGAAAATAATGTTCAGGCGAAAAATTGTACGCGATACACACATATCTTCCTTTAGGAATCGTTGTGATTTCCATATCCGGCGTAATGGCTGAAATTTGTTTATTCGTCAGTACAGGCGTGAAAATATGACGGTAAGTCATTTCATCAATGCTGGTGTAGGGCTGAAAAGAAAAAGTGGCGCCGTAGCTATTGTTCGTAAATCCATCTGCTGATTCGATAAATTTTTTTAATTTGCTGTAGGAGGCGTTGAGCACGTTTTCAGGCCCGATTCCTTCTGCCTCTGTCTGAATAATCCGTATTTCTTCTTCATCTAAAACAAACACCTCACCGAGCGCGGGATATTCCATCTGCCGTTTCATCCGTTTTTTCACCAACGAAATCGTTTGCTCCAGTGCTGATAAAAAGTCTAATTTCTCCCTGATTTGCCGCTCCTGCTCTGTATAAAAAGCAAACAGTTCTTCCATCTCTAAGTCCTGTGCTTTTTTCATTTCTTCTAGAGGGGTGCCGATATATTTCAATGATTTGATCAAATCCAGATGAATGAGCTGAGAATCTGTATAATAGCGGTAGCTGGTATCCGGGTCGACGTAGGCGGGTTTAAATAAATCAATTTTATCGTAATAACGGAGCGCTTTAATCGACACGTTTGCCAGTTTTGAAACTTCTCCAATTGAGTAATACGATTCCTTCATGCCATCACTCCTTTTATCACCAGTATAAAGAAGAAGCGTACTCTTTGCAGTACACAAAGAATACGCTTTTGATCATGTGCTGGCTTTAAGGTGTGCAGGCGCTTTCCAAGCAATCGTCAGTGCAATGCCTATAGCTAAGGTAACCGTTGCAAAGTAGAAAGGATAGTTTACATCAAGATCGAACAGCATTCCGCCGATAATAGGCCCGAATACATTGCCGATACTTGTAAACATTGAATTCATACCGCCGGCAAATCCTTGTTCGTTTCCCGCAATCTTTGACAGGTAAGTCGTTACCGCAGGCCTCATGAGATCAAATCCGACAAAAACGGTGACTGTAACCAGCAGAATCGCAATATATGAATTTACGGTTGTCAGCAAGAATACCAGACTCGTTGAGAGAATTAAGCTGTACCGAATGAAATGAATTTCGCCAAACCATCTTGTGAAGCGGTCGAATAAGACGACTTGCGTAATGGCGCCCACAATCGCTCCTCCTGTAATCATAATGGCAATGTCGCTGGCCGTAAATCCGAATTTATGATCCACATATAATGCAAATAAAGATTCAAATGATGCTAAACCAAAAGACGAAATCAAGATAATGAGAAAAGCAATGAAGTACATGGGCGCAAAAATCCGCTTGAAGCCTGTCTTTTGCCCTTTTATTTCCTGATTTTCAGGGTTCCGTTCCGGCTCGCGCAGCGTGAGCATTGATAAAATGGCTGCTAACAGTGCAAAAGCGGCCGCAAAGAAAAAAGGCAGCCGGGAGTGGACTTCTGCTAAAAATCCCCCGATGCCGGGACCAATAATAAATCCTGTTGAAATAGCGGCTGACATATAACCGAGCGCTTTCGGCCGTGTTTTAATGGTCGTGATATCTGCGATAAAAGCCGTGACCCCAGGCATAATGAAGGCAGCGCTGATACCGCCTAGCATACGGGAGATAAATAACATCTCAACTGTTTTTCCAATGCCAAATAAAAACTCCGACACACTAAAGAAAAACAGGCCGATCACGATCATAATCTTGCGTCCGAAGCGATCAACCCAGCGCCCGGCTATGGGTGAAACAATGAGCTGCGTAATAGCGAAGCAGGCAACCATATAGCCGACCGCGGTCCCTGATAAATGCAATTCATTCATAATGGTCGGCGTTACAGGAATCACAAGCCCGATCCCCAAAAAAGCAATAAATAAATTGGTTAATAATATCGTTAAGGTAATATTTTTCTTCTCCATATGACTTCCCCTTTTTCAAGTGTGTATCCCTTATACTGTAAGACCTCCTCCTAGGGGAGAGTCAACGGATTTGCAAAATCTTTCTAAGCCCTTAAGACAGTTAATCATTTGCGGGAACAAGCATGTCGATATGCTGCGGCAGGACCTGAATGACTGCGGGTGTATGTGTATAAACTTCTCCATCCATATCCGCCTTTTTGGCAGTGTCTGTTTCAATCTCGATTCGAGAGGCCTGGACATAGGACAGCTCTCCGGTAAAACGATCAATTGTGCCCTGTTCCATGCTCATCAGCTCCCGCAACGCGGTGAGGTTGGTGTTGCGGCAAATGAGGACATCGAGTAAGCCGTCTTCAATACTGGCATCGGGTAGAGGAATTCGATTTGTTCCAATGTATTGGCCGTTCATCACAAGCAGCATAACGGCTTCTTCTTTAATTTCTTCTCCATCAATTTTTAATCTCATCGGAAACGATGCAGCGGATGAGACGGTTCGCAATGCACTTGTAAAATAGCTGATTTTCCCCAATAATGCTTTTTCTGTTTCGTTGATTTGATTCGACGTTTCTGCAATTAAGCCGATCCCCCAGAAATTTAAAAAATAACGGTCGTTCATCTGACATACGTCTACGCTGGTTTTTTTTCCTGACATAAGTGCTTCCGCGGCCTTTGCAAGATTTTGAGGGATGCCAAGCACTCTTGAAAAGTCATTGCACGTGCCGCCGGGCAAAATTCCGACCGCGGGTTTTCTTTCTAGAGCGCTGATAGCATTTATGCATTGATGGATCGTGCCGTCGCCGCCGAGAATGAAGACGGTGTCGACAGAATCATCAATGGATTGGCAAAAATGATACGCATCATCCTTTTTCTTTGTCTGCTTAATAATCACCTCATCTAAATGGTGAGATAAAACCGGCACGACAGCACCAAGTGCTTTTTCTATATTTTTGTTGCCGGCATTTCCGTTATGAATCAGTAATGCTTTCCGTTGGCTCATATACAACTGCTCCTTTATTTTACTTCTGGTTATATAATCCCCTTTTTCTGTAAGCAGTAAACGAAAAGCAAAAAAAGTGCACGGCGAAGCAAAGTCATTTGCCGATTTGGACGTTTCCTTGCTATCATAAGAACAGATGATGAAAAAGGAGAGGTCTTCATTGAACATGGACTTTAATTTATTTATGAATGATATTGTACGCCAAGCGAGACAAGAAATAACAGCTGCCGGATACACCGAGCTGAAAACAGCCGAAGAGGTAGACGCGGCACTTACGAAAAAAGGCACGACGCTCGTCATGGTAAACTCTGTTTGCGGATGCGCCGGAGGAATTGCAAGACCGGCAGCATACCACTCCGTTCACTATGATAAAAGACCTGATCAGCTCGTGACCGTTTTTGCCGGACAGGACAAAGAAGCGACAGCGCGTGCCCGCGACTATTTTGAAGGATATCCGCCATCTTCTCCGTCCTTTGCGATTTTGAAAGACGGAAAGATCATGAAAATGGTAGAGCGCCATGAAATTGAAGGCCATGAGCCGATGGCCGTAGTGGCAAAGCTGCAGGGAGCCTTTGAAGAATATTGTGAAGAAGTATAAGACAAAAAACCCGGATACTCAAAGTTTCCCGGGTTTTTTTGTGCATAAAATTCCAAGGGTATATGAATAAATATTAAGGTATTATTCATTCAGATTGTATAGTGAATCTATTTTTATCTTGTAATATCAAAAAGAGATCACTGGAAAGATAAGCTTGAAGATAATTTTTAAAAATAGTATTGCATAAAAATAAGAAACTGTTTAAAATACAAATTAACGAATAAATATTCAAATACACCAAAAGTAATGAATACGGGGGAAATGGATCATGAAAAAAATACTCTTATTACTTGTAGCTGCCTGCATCACCTTTGCATTAACTGCATGCGGCTCAAGCAATTCAGGTTCAGAAAGCGGAAAGAAAAAAATAATTATGGGTACTTCGGCGGATTACAAACCGTTTGAATATAAAGAAGGCGATGATATTGTCGGCTTTGATGTGGAGTTGGCAAAAGCTCTGGCGAAGAAGGCTGGCTATGAAATTGAAGTGCAGGATATGGACTTCAACAGCTTAATTACAGCGCTGAAATCAAAACAGGTGGATCTCGTTCTGTCAGGAATGACACCGACGCCTGATCGTAAAAAACAAGTTGATTTTTCTGAGGTGTACTACACAGCGAACCATATGATTGTCAGCAAAAAAGACAGCGGCATTCAATCCTTGAAAGACCTGAAAGGAAAAACGGTTGGCGTTCAGCTTGGCTCTATTCAGGAAGAGAAGGGGAAAGAGCTTTCTCCGGAATATGGTTTTAAAACAGAAGACCGCAACAGAATTTCTGATTTGGTGCAGGAAATCAAATCTGACCGCTTCGATGCCGCGATTATTGAAGACATTGTTGCAGAAGGGTATTTCAAATCAAATGATGACCTGCAAGGCTTCGTGATTCCTGATGCGAAAGCGGAAGAGGCCGGTTCAGCAATTGCTTTCAGAAAGGACAGTGAACTGACAGACAAATTCAATAAAGCGCTCAAGGAAATGAAAGATAACGGAGAGCTTGAGAAATTGAAGAAAAAATGGTTCACTGACGAGAAGTAAAAAAAGCGGCTCAACTTTTTCGTTGAGCCTTTTTATTGAATAGGAAATCTTTTTTCCTGTAAGAAAAGGAGACAAAGGCTATGAATTTGGATTTTTCAGCAACGATCCCCCAAATTCCTTTTATATTAGAAGGCTTGGCAATTACATTAAAAATTGTTGTTGTATCTGCTATTATCGGACTTATACTCGGTATTGTGCTAAGCTTATGCAAGATCAGCACATTCCGCCCGCTGATCTGGATCGCTGATTTTTATACATCAGTGTTCCGAGGCACACCTTTAGTGCTGCAGCTTATGATTGTCTATTTTGGACTTCCTCAGCTGCTCGGATTTCAAATTGACCAGTTTTGGGCTGCGGTTGTCGCATTGTCTTTGAATTCCGCCGCTTATGTATCGGAAATTATCAGAGCCGGAATCAACGCCATTGATAAAGGGCAAAAAGAAGCGGCTGTCGCACTGGGTGTCCCGTACGGCAAAATGATGAAGGATCTGCTTTTGCCGCAGGCCTTCAAAAATATATCGCCTGCAATTGTGAATGAATTAATTACGTTAACAAAAGAATCGGCGATTGTCACCGTCATCGGGCTTGGTGATGTCATGAGACGCGCATATCAAGCTGGCGCCGCCACTTACAATTACCTTGAGCCGCTCATTATCGCGGGATTGATTTATTACGTGCTTGTCTTGATTTTAACGTTTATCGGCAAGGCTGTAGAAAGGAAGCTGAAATCCAATGATTAAGGTTGAAAAGCTGTCAAAATCATTTGGGAAACACGAAGTATTAAAAAATATTTCAACAACAATCGCTGATGGCGAGGTTGTTGCCGTGATCGGTCCTTCAGGCTCAGGCAAATCAACGTTCCTACGCTGTTTAAACCTGCTGGAAAAGCCAAACGGCGGAACCATTACAATAAAAGATACAGAGATTACGAAGCCGAAAACCAACACATTAAAGGTTCGGGAAAACATCGGGATGGTTTTTCAGCATTTTCATCTCTTTCCGCACAAAACGGTTCTCGAAAATATCATGTACGCGCCTGTCAATGTAAAAAAAGAATCAAAACAGGCTGCACAGGAGAAAGCTGAGGACCTGCTCCGCAAAGTCGGTTTGTTTGAAAAGCGAAATGACTATCCAAACCGCTTGTCTGGCGGACAAAAACAGCGTGTCGCGATTGCCAGGGCTCTTGCGATGAATCCGGACATCATGCTGTTTGACGAGCCGACCTCCGCCCTTGATCCGGAGATGGTCAAAGAAGTGCTGCAGGTGATGAAAGAGCTGGTCGAAACAGGCATGACCATGGTGATTGTCACACATGAAATGGGCTTCGCAAAAGAAGTGGCAGACCGCGTGCTGTTTATGGATCAAGGAACGATTGTCGAGGACGGCAATCCGAAGGAATTTTTTCTTTCGCCAAAATCCAAAAGAGCGCAGGACTTTTTAGAGAAAATATTATAGAATATAGAAAAAAAGAAGAAGGCTGATCGCTTCTTCTTTTTTATTGAAGAAACAAATAGAAATGGAGTCCGACATGTTTAAAATTGGTTACCGCACAATAAAGACCGCGCTAGGAACAGCTTTGGCTATTTATATAAGCCAGCTATTGCATTTGCAAAACTTCGCATCAGCAGGAATCATCACCATTTTGTGCATTCAAATCACACAAAAACGGTCGCTTCAGGCGTCATGGGCCCGCTTTGCGGCATGCTGTCTGGCAATTGTTTTTTCTTATCTCTTTTTCGAGCTCATTGGCTACCACCCGTTTGTGATCGGAGCGCTTCTTCTGATATTCATTCCGATAACGGTTCTGTTAAAAATTAACGAGGGTATCGTCACCAGTTCTGTTATTATCCTTCATTTATACATGTCCGGCGGCATTACGCCTGCTTTCATCTGGAATGAAGTTCAGCTGATTACGGTCGGTATCGGCGTCGCTCTATTGATGAACTTGTATATGCCGAGTCTTGATCGGAAGCTGATTGCTTACCGCAAAAAGATAGAGGATAACTTTGCTGTCATTTTCGCAGAAATCGAACGGTATTTGTTAACTGGTGAGCAAGATTGGTCAGGAAAAGAAATTCCGGAAACGCACCAGCTCATTACGGAGGCCAAAAACCTGGCATATCGAGATGTGCAAAACCACATTTTGCGTTACGAAAATCTGCATTATCATTATTTTAAAATGAGAGAAAAGCAATTTGAAATTATCGAACGCCTTCTCCCTAAAGTGACATCGATCTCCATCACGGTAGATCAGGGAAAAATGATCGCTGAATTCATTCACGATTTGCGGGAGGCGATACACCCTGGGAACACGGCGTATAAATTTCTGAAAAGACTTGCTGACATGAGAAAAGAATTTGAGGAGATGCCGCTTCCGGCGACTAGAGAGGAATTTGAAGCGAGAGCCGCTCTCTTCCATCTTCTCGGCGAAATGGAACAATATTTAGTGATTAAAAGTTATTTTAAAGGAATAAAAGCGCAAAAATCACTTGGATGATTCGCATGAGCTCTTCCTTCATTGGTCAACCTAATGAAAAAGGAGGAGCTTATGCGTTTTTTCTTATGTTCGATTTTAATGATGATTTCACCGATTTGGCCGCTCGGCGAAAATCCGCTGCCGGGTGATCCGTATGTTATTGTCAACAAGCGAACAAATGAACTTGCTGTTATCCTCGACAACAAAGTAGAAGGCGTGTACAGTGTGGCCACTGGAAAAACAGATGATTTGACGCCTGAAGGAGAGTTTTCGGTAACGGTAAAAGCGGAAAATCCTTACTACAGAAAGAAAAATATTGAAGGAGGATCTCCTGACAACCCGCTTGGGGCAAGATGGATCGGATTTGACGCGAAAGGAACGGACGGGCGGATTTATGGAATTCATGGGACAAACCGAGAGGAATCAGTAGGAAAATTTGTGTCAAACGGCTGTATACGTATGCATAACGATGAGGTCGTTCATTTGTTTCAAACGATACCAGTAGGAACGAGAGTGCTGATCACAGACGACAATCGCTCTTTTGAGGAGATTGCCATCGAGCATAAAGCTCTGATAAAAAAGCAGGATGTTCCCATTGAATAAGGCTGCCCTGCTTTTTTATCGTTATAAAAACATGATGATTCCTGAGAGTACAGTTGAAAGAATAAAAACTCCCAAAATCACGATCAAAACGCTTTTCATCAGTTTTTGAGACATGATTTTCACTCCTTACACAATCTGTCTATATTTTAGCGTGTTTTGAATGGACGGACAAGCGATATCTATTAGCGAAAGCAGGGATGCAAATGAACAGGCTTGACCATATCGGGATAGCCGTTTTTTCGATAAAAGATGCAAGACGCTTTTATGAAAATGTATTGGGGCTTGCATTTCTTCATCAAGAAACGGTTGAAGAGCAAAAGGTGAAAGTTGCTTTTTTTCAAGCGGGGAGCGTCAAACTTGAGCTGATAGAACCGTCGACAGCTGACAGCCCCATCCGTTTATTTTTGGAGAAGAAAGGGCAGGGGCTGCATCATATTGCATTTTTGTGCAACAGCCTATCTGAACAGCTCAAAGCATTGTCTGACCAGCAAGTTCAATTGATTGACGGGTATCCTAGACAGGGAGCGAACGGGAAAAAGATCGCGTTTATTTCCCCTCGAGAAACAAATGGTGTTCTTGTAGAGCTTTGTGAACCGAAAGGAGACCAACACAATGAACATGAATGAGCACATTGATCATTTATACACGAAACGCAGACAGGCAGAAGAGGGCGGTGGACTGGAAAAGCAGGCTCAGCAGCGGCAAAAGGGAAAGCTCACCGCCCGGGAAAGGATCATATTTCTACTTGACCAGAACAGCTTTATCGAATTACACCCCTTCATGGAAAGTCAAGTGTTAACAAGAGAACAGCGCATGTTAGGGGATGGGGTCGTGACAGGGTACGGCACAATTGACGGACGCTCAGTTTATGTATTTGCGCAAGACTTCACTGTATTCGGCGGGGCGCTTGGCGAAACCCATGCCAAAAAAATCTGCGCTCTGATGGACCTGGCAGCAAAAAATAAGGCGCCGATTATCGGGCTGAATGACTCAGGTGGTGCGAGAATTCAAGAGGGTGTGGTATCATTAGATGGATACGGTCACATATTTTACCGAAACGTCTTATATTCCGGAGTCATTCCGCAAATATCGGTTATTTTAGGGCCGTGCGCTGGAGGCGCTGTATATTCTCCGGCACTCACAGATTTTATATTTATGGCTGAACAGACCGGCCGGATGTTTATTACCGGCCCGAAGGTGATTGAAAAAGTGACAGGGGAACAGGTCGATGCGGAGAGCTTAGGCGGAGCGGGAATACATAATGCCGTCAGCGGAAACGCCCACTTTTCCGGCTATACGGAGAAGGAGGTTCTGACAGGGGTGAAAAAACTGCTGTCTTATTTGCCGCTGAATGGCCGGACAACAGGGCCGAAGCCAGAGAAAGAGGCCCCCAGACCGTTATTAAACCGTCTCGTGCCTGCTGACACGACAAAGCCGTATGATGTTCGGACGGTGATTAAGGAGCTGGCCGATCCACAGTCTTTTTTTGAGATTCAGCCATTTTTTGCGAAGAACATTGTCATCGGATTTGCAAGGCTGGGTGAAAAAGCAATCGGCATTGTTGCGAGCCAGCCAAAGCATCTGGCGGGAAGCCTGACGATTGACGCTGCTGATAAAGCAGCAAGGTTCATCCGTTTTTGTGACGCATTTGATATCCCGCTGTTGACTGTTGAGGATGTCCCGGGATTTCTCCCCGGTATTCAGCAGGAGCACAACGGAATCATCAGACACGGAGCAAAATTATTGTTTGCTTATGCAGAAGCGACTGTTCCAAAAATCACGCTCATTATCAGAAAAGCATATGGCGGCGCCTATGTGGCCATGAACAGCAAAGCAATCGGAGCGGACCTTGTATTTGCATGGCCGAATGCTGAAATTGCGGTGATGGGTCCAGAAGGTGCGGCATCGATTTTGTATGAAAAGGAAATCAAAGCTTCAGCTGACCCGCAAAAGGCGAAACGCCAAAAAACAGCTGAATACAAAAAGCAAAACGCCGGCCCATACAAAGCGGCCGCTTGTGGAATGGTCGATGACATTATTTTGCCGGAAGAATCAAGGGGAAGACTGATTCAAGCTTTTCATATGCTTGCACATAAGACAGAAGAGAGACCGAAAAAAAAGCACGGTAACATACCGCTTTAATATGGGGGGACTTACAAATGGTGAATGAAAAACGCCTGCTGGAAGAGTTTTTAGAGCTTGTCCAAATTGATTCAGAAACAAAACACGAAGCAGAAATCTGCAAAGTGCTGAAACGAAAATTTTCTGATTTAGGTGTGGACGTTAAAGAAGACGATACAATGGATATCACTGGCCACGGAGCCGGTAATCTGATTTGCACATTAAAAGGGACAAAGCAAACAGATACGATCTACTTTACATCTCATATGGACACAGTTGTACCCGGTAACGGCGTAAAACCAGTTGTAGAGAACGGTTACGTCAAAACAGACGGCACGACGATTTTAGGTGCTGATGATAAAGCGGGACTGGCTGCAATGTTTGAAGCGATTAAGGTGCTGAAAGAAGAAAACATTGAGCACGGAACGATTGAATTCATCATCACAGTTGGTGAGGAATCTGGCCTGATCGGAGCGAAGGCGCTTGACCGTTCTATGATTACAGCATCCTACGGCTATGCCCTTGACTCAGACGGGAAAGTCGGAAATATCATTGTGGCTGCGCCGACACAGGCGAAGGTAAGAGCTGCAATATTCGGGAAAACCGCGCACGCCGGGGTTGAACCTGAAAAAGGCATTTCTGCGATTACAATCGCTAGCAAAGCCATTTCAAAAATGCCATTGGGCCGTATTGATGAAGAAACAACAGCAAATATCGGCCGGTTTGAAGGCGGCACGCAAACAAACATTGTGTGCGACGAAGTCCATATTCTTGCTGAAGCACGCTCTTTAGTTCCTGAGAAAATGGAAGCTCAGGTTCAAAAAATGAAAGCTGCTTTTGAAGAAGCTGCTGCTGATATGGGCGGACGCGCAGAAGTCGAAATTGAAGTCATGTATCCTGGCTTCAAATATCAAGATGGCGACCAAGTTGTTGAAATCGCGAAAAAAGCGGCTGCTAAAATCGGACGTCCAAGCGAGCTGCAAACAAGCGGCGGCGGAAGCGACGCGAACGTAATCGCAGGTCATGGCATCCCGACGGTCAACCTTGCTGTCGGTTATGAGCAAATTCATACAAAGAATGAAAAAATGCCGATCGAAGAACTCGTCAAAACGGCAGAAATGGTTGTTGCCATTATTGAAGAGGCGGCAAAATAAAAAAAGAAAACCCGAATGCGATTTCCCGCATCGGGTTTTTTTAGCTCCATTTCCTAAGCGGCCAAAATAACACGTCCTGTTTTTTAGCGTAATGAAGCAAGGGGTCTGCCTCTAGCAACGTAATGCCGTGAGCATCTGTCACCGTATTGACTGAAATTTTCGCTTCAGCGTTTTGCAGCAGCCATGGGTGATGGTGGATGTCTTCGTAATAGAGTTTGTTTCGGTAGGCAGTGTAGAGTCTATACCGTTCCGTCAGCCAATAATCGAGTGAATCCTTTTCCGCTGTAAAAGGAGCTGAAACGGGCCGGTATGCGGCGCGGAATACTGTTTCTCTGCCGTCTCTCCGCTTGCTGACATAGTCAATGCCATCAACGTTTTTGTCAGCTTTCATATCAGCGTGAACATAAGGCAAATGAAAGAACGTGCGAGCGCCCAAAACCGCCAGCCGATGATCGGCATCTAAGCTGAAAAAATAAATGCCGGGCTTGCCTTTATATGTGACATAGGTGCGGAGGTTAAGCTCAGGAAATGCACGCGCACCGGGAATGGGAGGAAGGTAACGCGCCCTTAGGTTCGTGAGCATAAAGGGAAGCATGCTGATCCAAGCTTGCCCGTTGTATGTATCTAATTCTAATACGGACGGTACCAAAGCGCGAAGGATAGAAACATCAACAGGCCAGTGGGCAAATAAGACATCATTCCAGGTTTGTCTCATGATCCAGATTCCTTCAGGCACAGAAATGTTTTTTTGCTGAAAGCGTTCCGTCAACGTATATGCTCCTTTCATTTGGAGGTGAGTAAAGGTATTCCCGATTTCCTTCTTTTTAAACGAGACCGCTGTTTTTTTAGGATGGCCATTTCTGCTTCAGCCATGACAAAAAAGGCTGCCTGGCGCGGTGAATGCTTCGCAAGTAACAAAAAAACAACCCCGGCTTGTCGCGCGGGGTTGCTTCATTATTTCACCGGCTCAGTAAGAGCGGCAGTTTTTTTATTTTTATGGTGCGTCATCTGAAGGACGACGTTTTGGACTGTCAAGAATAGCCCGCTTGTGAACCAGTACAACGGCAGCGCTGCCGGGACATTAAGCGAGAAAATCGTCATCATCACTGGGAAGATGAACACCATCAATTTTGCGGATTGCTGCGCCGCAGGGTTTTGCGGGACAGCGGAATATTTCGCGCTCAGTTTTTGAGCGACATAGGCCTGGATAAAGTACATAGCTCCCGCACTAAGAGACACGAGAATATCTGATTGTCCTAAACTGAACCATAAAAACGAGTGTGACGCAATTTCAGGTGTAGAGCGAATCGCGTAATAAAATCCAATCACAATAGGAAACTGAATCAGCATTGGGAGGCATCCCATGGCAAGCGGATTGATGTTGTTCTCTTGATACAGCTTCATCATTTCCATTTGCAGCTCTTTTTGCTTTTCAGGGTCCTTCGTCTTTTTCAGTTTGGCCTGAATGCTGTCAACCTGAGGTTTAATAACCGCCATTTTTTCTTGAAACATACGCTGTTTTTTGAACTGATTGACAAACAAGGGCAGTACAACCAAACGCACAATAATGGTTACGAGAATAATAGAGAGTCCGTATTCTCCATGAAACAGCCCGGCAACCCCCTTAAGCAGCGCGGAAAACGGTTCGATTAAATAATCGTGGAAAAACCCTACGTTGCTGAGACCTCCCACCTGATTCGTCGCCGCGAAGGCAGCATTGCCCGAGCATAATACGATCAAAAAGATACCCATAGCCATAAGTTTTTGATATGTTTTTAGCAATTTTGTTCTCCTCCTTTTTATAAATGCGGTTTATAAAAGAAGAGAACTGGCGTCTTCATCATCGTTCACAGGCGAATTCATGCGGAAGACTTTACGTATCCAAGTTGTAATGCGATGATATATAATAATAAGAAAGTCTGTTCGGTTAATGTGAAAGACTGTCTGATGTTCATCTGTTCGTTTGGATTTCCAATGCTCGCCGGCACGGCACTCTCGTAAGAGGAATGCAATCCCGATTGCCGTCAGAGCAGGAAGAATAATTGTGAAAAAATCGACTAAGAATAAAACGTCATTTATCGATTCCACAAACATTTTAATCACATCCATTCAGTACCTTCATTTTACTATATGTACAAGCCGTTGTCTAATGAACGAAAAGGAGATTTGTTTATGCCGGGAAAGAGCCGAATTATTTTCCATATTGATATGAATAGCTTTTATGCATCGGTTGAAATGGCATATGATCCGGCTCTCCGGGGAAAGCCGGTCGCAGTTGCCGGAAACGTAAAGGAGCGAAAGGGCATTGTGGTGACATGCAGCTACGAAGCAAGGGCGCGCGGCGTCAAAACAACAATGCCGGTTTGGCAAGCGAAGCGCCATTGTCCAGAGCTCATCGTTCTTCCGCCGAATTTTGACCGCTATAGAAACTCTTCCAGAGCCATGTTTACTATTCTCCGTGAATATACTGACCTGGTGGAGCCTGTCTCCATTGATGAGGGCTATATGGACATGACTGATACACCATACAGCAGTCGAGCGCTGGAGACGGCAAAAGAAATCCAAAGCAGATTGCAAAAAGAGCTGCTGCTTCCGTCAAGCATAGGAATCGCGCCGAATAAATTTCTCGCTAAGATGGCGTCTGATATGAAAAAGCCGCTTGGAATTACGATTTTAAGAAAGAGGCAAGTGCCCGACATCCTTTGGCCGCTTCCTGTTGGAGAGATGCACGGAGTTGGCAATAAGACAGCGGAAAAACTGAAAGGACTCGGCATTCATACAATCGGAGAGCTAGCTGCAGCTGATGAACACTCGCTGAAGCGCCTGCTTGGCATCAACGGTCCGCGCCTTAAAAATAAAGCAAACGGCATTCACCATGCGCCGGTTGACCCGGAGCGCATTTACGAATTTAAAAGCGTCGGCAACTCATTGACACTTTCACATGACTCCAGTGATGAAGAGGAGCTGTTAGGCGTTTTCAGAAAACTTGCCGCTTCCGTGAGTGACCGTTTACAGCGCAAGGAAGTCATGGCTTCAAAGCTATTTATTATGATTAGATATGCGGATTGGAAAACCATTACGAGAAGCATCACGCTGAGAAATCCGATTGATCAAAAAAATGAAATCTTGAAAGAAGCAGAGCACCTCTTTTTTAAGCACTGGAATAAAAATCCTGTCAGGCTGCTTGGCATTACCGGAACCGATTTGGTAGAAAAAGAGCAGGCCTATAAGCAGCTCGATTTGTTCAGCTTTAATGAGGATGCGAGGGATGAGCCCATTCAGCAGATAATGGAAAAGCTGAATGAAAAGTACGGATCTAAACTGATCAGAAAAGGTGCAAGGGTAAAAAAAGAGGAGAGCAAAACGAAGGGAACAAGCTTTAATAAAGATTTTTTTCAGGATGAAAAGAAAAGCTGAATCGCTTGAAAAAAAGGGTGAAAGTATGGTAATTTCTTTATTATAAATATCATTTTATTTTAATTTAAATTTTAAAATGATTAAACGTTTGCAGAAGGGACGTTAGAATATGTCAAAACAACAAATCGGCGTTATCGGACTTGCGGTCATGGGTAAAAATCTGGCTTTAAATATCGAAAGCCGGGGATTTTCTGTTTCTGTTTACAACAGATCTAGCAGTAAGACTGAGGAGTTTTTGCAAGAGGCAAAAGGAAAAAATGTTGTTGGCACATACAGCATTGAAGAATTTGTCCAATCCTTGGAAACACCGCGCAAAATCTTATTAATGGTTAAAGCGGGAACTGCAACAGATGCGACAATTCAATCTCTTCTTCCTCATCTAGAGAAGGATGATATTTTAATTGACGGCGGAAATACATATTATAAAGATACACAGCGCCGTAACAAAGAACTCGCTGAAAGCGGAATTCATTTTATCGGAACAGGCGTTTCCGGCGGAGAAGAAGGGGCGCTTAAAGGGCCTTCTATCATGCCTGGCGGACAAAAAGAAGCACATGAGCTTGTGAAACCGATTCTTGAAGCCATTTCTGCAAAAGTTGACGGAGAACCTTGTACGACATATATCGGTCCTGATGGTGCCGGCCATTATGTAAAAATGGTGCACAATGGTATTGAATATGGAGATATGCAGCTGATTTCTGAATCTTACTTCATTCTGAAACAGGTGCTGGGCCTTTCAGCTGATGAGCTTCATGAAGTTTTCGCTGAATGGAATAAAGGAGAGCTTGACAGCTACCTGATTGAGATTACAGCTGACATCTTCACGAAAAAAGACGAAGAGACAGGCAAACCGCTTGTTGATGTGATTCTCGATAAAGCAGGGCAAAAAGGAACAGGAAAATGGACAAGCCAAAGCGCACTTGACTTAGGTGTTCCGCTTCCGATTATTACTGAATCTGTATTCGCGCGTTTTATCTCAGCTATGAAGGAAGAGCGTGTGAAAGCGAGCGGACTTCTTTCAGGACCGGAAGTGAAGCCTGTTACGGAAAATAAAGAAGAGCTGATTGAAGCGGTCAGAAAAGCGTTGTTCATGAGTAAAATCTGCTCATACGCGCAAGGATTTGCCCAAATGAAAGCTGCTTCTGAAGAATATAACTGGGATCTGAAATATGGTGAAATCGCTATGATCTTCCGTGGCGGCTGCATCATTCGTGCAGCGTTCCTTCAGAAAATCAAAGAAGCTTACGATCGCGAGCCTGAGCTTGACAACCTGCTTCTTGACAGCTACTTCAAGAATATTGCAGAAAGCTACCAAGGAGCGCTTCGCCAGGTGATTTCACTTGCAGTTGCCCAAGGTGTGCCGGTGCCATCATTCTCAAGCGCATTAGCTTATTATGACAGCTACCGTACAGCCGTACTGCCTGCAAACTTAATCCAAGCACAGCGTGACTACTTTGGCGCTCATACGTATGAGCGTACTGATAAAGAAGGTATTTTCCATACTGAATGGATGAAGTAATCAATAGAACCCCCCGAACCGCAAGAGCTTCGGGGGGTTTTGTTATTAAAGAGAGTGCTATACCTCTGTGGCAGCTGCAAAAAAGCCGAAAATGCTTGCGAGCATTTTCGGCTTTTTTCTTATTATATATTCCACCAGTGCAAGCCGTCTTTCGCCAAAAGATCATCTGATTCTTTCGGTCCCATTGAGCCTGATTCGTAGTTAGGAGATAAGGTTTTGTTTGCTGCCCATGTTTCAGAAATGGAGTCGACAAAGCTCCAAGAAAGGGCAACTTCATCCCAGTGTGCAAAGTTTGTTGCATCGCCAAGAAGACAGTCGTGAATTAGTTTTTCATATGCTTCAGGAGTGTTCAACTCGTCATTGCAATTGCTGCAATAATCGAGTTTGATTGGCTGCGCGTGTGCTGCACCGCCAAGCTTTTTAGCATTTAAGTAAAGTGTAATGCCTTCTTCAGGCTGAATATGAATGACAAGCAAGTTCGGATTCATGTTGTTTTCATTGCCGTAGTACAGGTTCATCGGAATGTCCTTAAATTGAACGACAATTTTTGTGGACTTTTCTTTCATTCGTTTTCCGGTACGGATATAGAATGGAACACCAGCCCATCTGAAGTTGTCGATCAAGAGCTTGCCGGCAACAAAGGTTTCTGTATTGGAGTCAGGAGCGACATTATCTTCTTCTGTATAAGAAGGAACAGGCATACCGTCAATTTCACCGGCTTGATATTGTCCGCGCACAAAGTACTCATCCACTTCATCTTTTGCAATAGGGCGCAGTGCTCTCAGCACCTTCACTTTTTCGCTGCGGATTTCTTCTGTGTTCAATTTGATCGGCGGCTCCATTGCAAGGAGGGCAACCATCTGCATAATATGGTTTTGCACCATGTCGCGGAGGGCGCCTGATTTTTCGTAATATCTTGCACGGTCTTCTACGCCAAGTGATTCGCTAGACGTAATTTGAATGTTTGAGATGTAGCGGTTTGTCCAGAGCGGTTCGAAAATCGCATTGGCAAATCGAATCACTTCAATGTTCTGAACCATTTGTTTGCCTAGATAATGGTCGATTCTGTAAATTTGATCTTCCGTAAACGCTTCACGGATTTCTTTGTTTAATGCCTGTGCGCTTGGCAGATCGTGGCCGAACGGCTTTTCGATGACAAGGCGGGACCATCCTGTTGTAGCTGTTACACCCTCTGATTTTAATGTTTTTGCAATTGTTCCGAAGAATTCAGGAGCCATTGCCAAGTAGAACATTCTGTTGTTCGGAATTTGATATGTATCTTCCAGCTGGTTAAGCAATACGTTAAGCTCTTGATAAGATCCAGGATTTGTCACGTCAAACGGGTGGTAGTAAAAATGAGACGTGAAATCATCTATATGCTTATCTGCAGACGAGGAAATGGATGTTTTAACGGTTTGGCGAAGATCCTCATTTGACCAAGGTCTTCTTCCAACTCCTACCACTGCAAACTCTTCTCCGATTTGTCCGTTTTGATATAAACGGTGAATAGACGGATACAATTTTCGTTTTGCTAAATCTCCAGTTGCACCGAATATGACAATTACTGCTTTTGGTTGTTGGTTTGTTTTCACTAAAAGTACCTCACTTTATTCGAAGCTTTATTTTAGTACACCCCGTATATTTCCTTCATTTTAAATCTAAAATTCAACGAAAGCAAACATTTAAGCCCTTTTTTAAGCAGAATGCTGAAAAAATGTTTCTAGCACGAAAGGATTGTTCTTTTGAGAGGCAAGATTCACATTTTGCGCTTGATCCTGTATTCTTGTAGGTATCTGGTTCTAGTAGGAGGAAGGAAACGTGGAATTACTTTTTTTAGGGACGGGAGCCGGCATTCCCGCCAAGACGAGAAACGTCACCTCTATCGCATTGAAATTGCTTGAAGAAAGGCGTTCGGTATGGCTTTTTGACTGCGGGGAAGCCACACAGCATCAAATTTTACATACAACGATTAAACCTCGTAAAATAGAGAAAATCTTTATTACACACATGCATGGTGACCATGTATACGGACTTCCGGGGCTTCTGGGGAGCCGTTCCTTTCAAGGCGGAGAGGACGAGCTGACAGTGTACGGACCTAAAGGGATCAAAGCGTTTATTGAAACAAGCCTTGCCGTCACGAAAACCCATTTGACATATCCGCTTGCGGTCCAGGAAATTGAAGAAGGCATCGTGTTTGAAGACGATCAGTTTATTGTCACAGCGGTTTCTGTTATTCATGGCGTAGAAGCCTTCGGGTACCGTGTGCAGGAAAAAGACGTAACGGGTGCCCTGAAGGCGGATGTATTAAAAGAAATGAACATCCCGCCCGGACCGGTGTATCAGAAAATCAAAAAAGGCGAAACGGTAACGCTTGAAGACGGACGCATCATCAATGGGAGTGATTTTCTGGAGCCTCCCAACAAAGGAAGATCTGTTGTGTTCTCCGGAGATACGAGAGTTAGCGACAAACTAAAAGAGCTTGCAAGAGATTGTGATGTGCTTGTTCATGAAGCAACCTTTGCTAAGGAAGATCATAAACTGGCTTATGATTATTATCACAGCACAACGGAACAAGCGGCTGTAACAGCGAAAGAAGCAGGAGCGAAGCAGCTCATTTTAACCCATATCAGCGCAAGATATCAGGGGGATGCCTCTTTGGAGCTTCAAAAAGAAGCGGTTGATGTTTTCCCAAATAGTGTGGCGGCATATGATTTCTTAGAGGTAACCATCCCGCGAGGCTGAAGGCATCTTATTTGACAATTTGCCATTACGTTGTATAATAAAGCGTAATCATTACGTTTTAAAAAAGGAGATGTGAACGATGAGAGTCAATGTTACTTTAGCTTGCACTGAAACGGGAGACCGAAATTACATTACAACAAAAAATAAACGCACCAATCCAGATCGTTTGGAGCTGAAAAAATATTCACCGCGTTTGAAGAAATATACCCTTCACCGTGAAACAAAATAACAAAAAAGACCGGGCGTCTCTTACGGCCCGGTCTTTTTTTACGTTAATTGACTGCCTGGTAAAGAGGGGCGGCCTGCTGGCACGCTGCGCACCATACGTCATAAATAGCCAAATGAACGATATGAGGTTCATCATGATGGATGTTGTGGGAGCTGTTTTTAGCTTGAATCCAGCCGCTTTGGTTGGATAGAGACAATATGCTGCTGTGCAAGTTTTGCCATTCCTGTTCAGCAGCGAATTTCTCAGTCCGTTCTCCTGATGACAATACAAGGAGAGGCATGTTTCCTAAATGGATTTGCCGCTGTTTGAGCTCCTGCAGACTTTTTGAAAATTCTGCAGGTGTGCCCTCAAGCATCATCTTTCTCGTATATGATTTGTGCATCTCTTCGGGTATAAAGGTGAAGCTGGCGCAATCTCCTAAAGCTGGATCAAGAAGGACCATGCCGATAATATCATACTTGTTTTTGCAGGCCCATAAGCCGGTGATGACAGCTCCGTATGAGTGTGAAACAGCCAGATAAGGAGGTTTTACATCTGCTGCTTTAAGCAAACTCTCCAATTCTTTCACTTGTTGTTCGGCTGTTCGTTTCGCTCTGCTTCGCCCGCTTTTCCCTATGCCCGCCCGATCATATGTGAAAATGCCAAATTCATCATCAATGTCCGCCATTAATGGTTTCCACGTCTCAGAAGAAGTACCGTAGCCGGCCTCAAAGACAATCGTTACACCGCTTGTTCCTTTCCGGTGCTGTGTATGAAACGCACATCCGTCAATTGTATATGTCTTTTCCATCCAAGCTGATTTCATTGGAGTCATCTCCTCTAATTGGTTCTACTAGGGAGACGGAGAACCTTAGCCGATCGTTTCTCTAAAAATAAAAAAAGAGATATCCGGCAGTGGATATCTCTCATAGGCATTACCAGCCTCTTTCGTATTGAACAGGGGCCGGAATCTCTGTATTGAGCTGTTTCGCGGCGGTTCTTGCAAAGAATGGATCCCGCAAAAGCTCTCTGCCGATAAAGATGAGGTCGGCACGTCCGTTTTGCAGAATTTCTTCAGCCATTGAACCGTCTGTAATCATGCCGACGGCACCAGTCGCCATGTCCGCCTGTTCACGAATTTTCTCGGCGAAGCTGACCTGATAGCCGGGAAATACATTAATGTCTGCGTGAACAAGGGCGCCTGAACTGCAGTCGATTAAGTCAACACCCTGCTCCTTCATCCATTTTGCAAAACCGATGTGATCGGCGATGTCCAATCCTTTATCTGTATAGTCTGAAGCAGATACACGGACAAATAATGGCCCGTCCCATACTTGTTTGACTTCATCGATGATCTCTCTCAAGAAACGATAGCGGTTTTCAGGTGAGCCGCCGTATTCATCTGTGCGATGGTTGGAAAGCGGAGATAAAAATTCGTGAATTAAATATCCGTGCGCCGCATGAATTTCAATCACATCAAAGCCGGCTTCTTTTGCGCGGGCAGCCGCTTGCTTAAACTCCTGGATCGTTTCTTTTACTTTTTCTGCTGACATTTCTACTGGTGTTGCTGATTGTTCGTCAAACGCAATCGCCGATGGAGCGAAAATGTCTCCTTCAAGCTCAGCTTTACGTCCGGCATGGGCAAGCTGAATGCCGATTTTTGAACCTTGTTCTTTGACCTGCTCAGTCAGTTTGGCAAAGCCTTCAATATGCTCGTCGCTCCAAATGCCTAAGTCTTGGTCTGTGATTCGACCCTGAGGGTTAACTGCTGACGCCTCTACAATAATCAGTCCGACCTGGCCGATTGCACGCGATATGTAATGCGCCATGTGGAACGGCGTTAATTTCCCGTCCTTTTCATGAGAAGAATACATGCACATTGGTGACATAACAATGCGATTTTTTAATGTCATATCTTTAATTGTAATAGGTGTGAATAATTTTCTGGCCATTTCTTTCGCCTCCCGTAAGGTTTTTAGAGATTGATTATATCAAGTCATTTCTTTCGCGTCATATAAACTGCTCAAAAGATCCGTTTTTGTCAAACATTTCTGTATAATAGACAAGAAATCATTTTATTTTTCAGTTTATCAGCGTTTTTATTCATAGGAGGGGCGGTAATCGATGAATTGGCAGACGAAGGACGAATTGCGGGCACTTTTAACTTCTCTTGTGCAATACGAAAGCATCACCGGTTCGAAGGACGAGGCAGCACTTGCAGAATATCTTTATTTTATTTTGAAGGACAAGCCTTATTTTCAAAAACATCCTGATGATGTAACTCTTCATACGATGGACGATGGCAGATCTTTTCTTACGGCTTTAGTCAAAAAGAAGAAAGTCAAAAAGACAGTGCTTCTGTTGAGTCATTTTGATGTCGTTGACATAGAGGATTACGGAGAATTTAAACATATGGCTTGCAAGCCTGCTGAGCTTTTGAGTTCCTTTTTAGAGAAAAAAGAGCTGCTTCCTGAACGTGTGAGAAGAGATGCTGAAAGCGGAGACTGGCTGTTTGGCAGAGGGACGATGGATATGAAAGCGGGGCTTTGTGTTCAGTTGTCGATGCTGGAGCGTGCAATGAACGGCCATTTTGAGGGCAATCTGCTGTTGATAACAGTTCCGGACGAGGAAGTGAATTCAAGAGGCATGATTGAGGCGGTTCCTGTATTGAAGGAAATGGAGAAAAAGCATGATATCACATTAACCGCCTGCCTGAATGCTGAACCGATGTTTGAAAAATTCCCCGGCGACCAGCAGCAATATTTTTATACAGGAAGCATTGGCAAGGTGCTTGCGGGATTTTTCTGCAAGGGAATTGAGACACATGTTGGAGAGCCGTTTTCAGGCCTAAACGCGAATTTAATGGTATCTGAGATTAACCGTTTGCTTGAACTGAATGCTGATTATTGTGAAAAGGTTGATGGTGAGGTCACTCCGCCGCCGGTAAACTTAATGCAAAAGGACTTGAAAGAGGCATATTCAGTTCAGACACCGCATACAGCTGTCACATTATTTAATGTGCTGTCAATGAGACGCTCGGCTAGTGAGCTGCACCAGATGCTGCTGAAAACCGCAAAACAGGCGGCGGAGGAAATCATGTCGAACGTTCGGAAGAAAACACAGAGTTTTCAGCAATTTGAGCCATTTCAGCCGATTGAACGGGCCGTCACTGTTTTGACATTTGATGAGCTGGTCGCGCGTGCAAAAAAACGTGCTGGAATTTCGGAAACAGACCGAGCTCTTAATTATGCCTTTGCTAACAGGGGGGAGCTTGGAGACAGGGATTTTTCGACGAAAATTGTTTCTGAGATTGCTTCGCTTTGTAAAGAGGATGCCCCGCTTATTGTTCTTTTTTATAGTCCGCCGTTTTATCCGGCCGTTTCGTCAAAGGACGATCAATTGATTAGGCATACAGCTGATCAGCTTATGCAGTATGCGGTTAACAGATACGGCATTGCGTTGCGGGAGGTTCAGTACTTTCCCGGACTATCGGACTTGAGCTATCTTCAGCTGGAAAAGCAGGAGGTTGACGCATACACAAGCAATATGCCGCTCTTTAATAGAGGATATTCATTGCCAAGCGGCAAAGAACAGGCTTTATATGTCCCCGTTTTAAATGTCGGTCCGGCTGGCAAAGACCCGCACAAATGGACGGAAAGATTGTACATGCCTTATTCCTTTGAAGTGCTTCCCGATTTGCTTTCATTTACGATCTCCGCGCTATTAAAGCAATCGGAAACAGCCGGCCAGCAGTTGTAGAAAAAGAAAGACAGAAGGCCCTATCCTTCTGTCTAATGCCTCTCTAAAGCCGCTCCGGCAAACTGTTCTTTGATTTCTGCGCTCCGTTTAGCGGTCTCTTCAATACAGTGAATAATCGCCTCTTCAAAGCGGGAGTCCTGTAAAGCACGAAGGCCTGCCTCTGTAGTGCCCCCAGGACTGGTGATTTCCTTGCGCAGCTGTGCAGGCTGTTTGCCGCTTTGAAGGAGCATATCAGTTGCCCCTGCCATTGTCTGCAAAATGAGTGCTTTTGCCGTTTCTTTATCTAATCCTACTTTTTGCGCCGCTTTTTCCATTGCCTCAATATAACGATATACGTAGGCCGGGCCGCTGCCTGCGATTGCAGTGACGGCGTCAAGATGACGCTCCTCCACCAGTGTGGCATCGCCGATTGTTTCCAATAGAGCCTTTGCAGCAGCAATATCGTCCTGGCTTGCTTCTGCGCTTACGGAAAATCCGGTTGCTGATTTTCTGATTGCCGCTGATGTATTCGGCATGACTCGAATGACCGCGAGCTTTCTGCCGAAATAATGCTGAATGGTTTCGATGGTAAGGCCTGCAAGTACTGAAATCACCAGCTGGTCCTTGAGATACGCCCGGATGCTGTCGATGCTTTCCGCCGCGTCTTTCGGTTTGAAAGCGAGGATGATGATATCGGTGTGAGTGAAAAACTCATTTTTATCTCTGCATGGACGCACGCCGTACGCTTCCTTTAATTCAATCAGACGCTCGTCATTTGAGCGGTTTGTAATATAGATATGTTCTGATTTTGTGATGCCGCTTTGCAAAATACCGTTGATCATTGCTTCAGCCATTGACCCGGCGCCGACAAATCCTATCTTTTTCATTGATATCCTCCTTCTATCAGAACAACAAAAAACCTTTTCATCACGTAAAGGACGAAAAGGTTCGCGGTACCACCCTCATTAGCACAAATTGTGCTCAGCTCAAATCCCGTAACGCGGGAAACGTTTAGGTTTTCCTAACCGCGACTTGAGGGCAGGTTCTACAAACAAGCGGGCCGCAATACCTTTCAGCCAGGGGTATCGCTCTCTTAGGCCATTGCCTTGTATACTATTCCTCGTCATAGCGTTCCAATGTTCTCGTTTTAGTTTGTTGTTCATTATGCAATGGCGGACAAGCTAATGTCAATAGCTTTTTCAAAAAGGTCTGTTCTCATTCAGCAATAATGACATAAGACCGAGAAAAAGCTAAAATATGAATAATGAATGAAGACAAGGAGCGAAAGGATGACAACTGAAGATGTAATTGCGATCCGCCTCCCGACGCCGTTTGCTGTCGGCGATGTTATCGTTTACCTCGTAAAAGGTGATGCGCTGACACTTATCGATGCCGGGCCGAATACAAAAGAGGCTTCCAGCGCCTTACAAGAGCAGCTTGCTGCTGTAAATGTGAAAATGTCAGATATCGAGCAGGTTGTACTGACTCACCATCATGCTGACCATGCAGGCTTGCTTGATGTCTTTTCAGATGAAATCGAAGTGATTGGGCATGCCTTCAACGAACCTTATATCAGCCGAAATCAAGCCTTTATGGATTGGCAAAAACATTTTTTTCAAAAGCTGCTGCCTGAATTAGGCGTTCCATTTGATACGGGGAAGGCGGAAAAGCTGATTCGGTCAGCGTATGCATTTTCCTGTACGAGATCTCTGACAAAAACAATCAGTGAAGGTATGGGCATTGACGGGCTTGAGGGCTGGTCTGTGTTGGAGATGCCTGGACATGCTGAATCGCATATCGTTCTTTTCCATGAAAAAAGCGGAAGGATGCTTGGCGGAGATCTACTGCTGGCCAACAGCTCGTCTAATCCGATTATAGAAGCGCCGAAAGCGGGAGACGTCAGGTCAAAGCCTTTAGTGGATTATCAGCGGTCTTTGCGCAGGCTGTCTCAACTTGAGCCAACAATCGTATTTCCTGGTCACGGCGAGCCAATCACCAGTGTCCAAGCGCTGATTGAGAAGCGTTTTGACAAGCAGAGGAATCGAACGGAGGATGTGCGTCGCATGTTGGCTGAAAAGCCGATGACCGCTTTTCAGGTCTGTCAGCAGCTTTTTCCTGCTGTATATGAAAAGGAATTGTTTTTAACAATGTCAGAAACGGCAGGGCATCTTGATGTGTTGGAGGCTGAAGAAGCCATCACGTCATATTGGGAAGGAAACATCGCATACTTTAGAACAATGAAGAGGTGAAATGGGTGAAACATATAGCGGGAAAAAGGATTTGGATAACCGGTGCTTCAGGAGGGCTTGGAGAAAGAATCGCATACTTATGCGCGGCTGAAGGAGCCCATGTCCTGCTGTCGGCTAGACGTGAGGATCGTTTGATAGAAATCAAAAGGAAAATAACCGAGGAATGGAGCGGACAGTGTGAGATCTTTCCTCTGGATGTCGGCCGCCTAGAGGATATCGCCCGGGTCCGTGATCAGATCGGCTCGGTTGATGTTCTGATCAACAATGCGGGCTTCGGTATATTTGAAACGGTTTTAGACTCGACATTGGAAGACATGAAAGCAATGTTTGATGTAAATGTGTTCGGCCTGGTCGCCTGTACAAAAGCGGTGCTCCCGCAAATGCTTGAGCAAAAAAAGGGCCATATCATCAATATCGCCTCTCAAGCGGGGAAAATCGCAACACCGAAGTCTAGCCTGTATTCCGCGACAAAACATGCCGTGCTAGGATACTCAAATGCTTTGCGGATGGAGCTGTCGGGAACCGGCATTTATGTGACAACAGTCAATCCGGGACCGATTCAGACGGACTTTTTTTCCATTGCTGATAAAGGCGGGGACTACGTCAAAAATGTCGGCCGCTGGATGCTTGATCCTGATGACGTGGCAGCTCAAATTACAGCTGCAATTTTTACGAACAAACGGGAGATCAATCTTCCGCGTTTAATGAATGCCGGCACTAAGCTGTATCAGCTGTTTCCAGCTCTCGTTGAAAAGCTGGCAGGACGCGTGCTCATGAAAAAATAATGATGGAACTGCCTGTGGTGGAATGATTGTTTCTCACGAGGCAGTTTTTGATAGTGGAAGGGAGAGATTGTTGAATGTCAATCCATTCAGATGTCCTTCATGTTCTGCTCAAAGATCCGTTTATTCAGAAACTGATTGATGCAGAGCCTGTATTCTGGGCAAATTCAGGCAAGAAAGAGAAGCGGCCATTACCCCATGCAGATGAGTGGGCAACCGAGATCGCGGAAGCGGAAAAAAGACTGCGGCGCTTTGCCCCTTATATTGCCGAGGTGTTTCCTGAGACGAAAGGAGCTAAAGGGATCATCGAGTCTCCGCTTTTTGAGATGCAGTATATGAAGGAAAAGCTGGAAGCGGCATATCAGCAGCCATTCCCGGGAAGATGGCTTTTAAAGTGCGACCACGAACTTCCGATTTCAGGGTCGATTAAAGCGCGGGGCGGGATTTATGAAGTATTAAAGCATGCAGAAGATCTGGCGCTTCAAGAAGGCATACTTCAGGAAACTGATGATTACTGCATCTTACGGGAAGACCGGTTTGCCGCGTTTTTCTCCCGCTATTCGATTGCTGTCGGTTCAACAGGAAACCTGGGTTTAAGCATTGGCATCATTGGCGCGGCACTCGGGTTTCGCGTGACAGTGCATATGTCGGCCGATGCTAAGCAGTGGAAAAAGGATCTCCTCCGCCAAAAGGGTGTCACTGTTATGGAGTACGAAACAGATTACAGTGAAGCGGTGAACGAAGGGAGACGGCAGGCGGAACAAGATCCATTCTGTTATTTTATTGATGATGAACATTCTCGTCAGCTGTTCTTAGGATATGCTGTTGCTGCAAGCCGATTAAAAACACAGCTTGACAATATGAATATACAGCCAAGTCTCGAAACGCCCTTGTTTGTGTATCTGCCGTGCGGAGTCGGCGGAGGACCGGGCGGTGTAGCCTTTGGGCTGAAGCTTTTATACGGAGATCATGTTCACGTGTTTTTCGCAGAACCAACTCATTCACCGTGTATGCTGTTAGGGCTTTATTCAGGACTTCACGAGCAGATCTCCGTCCAGGATATCGGTCTGGATAATCGGACGGCTGCTGACGGACTTGCCGTAGGGAGGCCGTCAGGGTTTGTCGGCAAGCTGGTTGAACCGCTTCTGAGCGGCTGTTATACGGTAGAGGACAATATGCTTTATACTTTGCTTCATATGCTGGCTGTATCCGAAAATCAATATTTAGAGCCATCTGCTCTTGCCGGCATGTTCGGGCCGGTTCAGCTTTATTCGACAGAAGAGGGAAGGCGCTATAGTCAGAAATATAATATGGAACATGCCGTACATATCGTCTGGGGAACGGGAGGAAGCATGGTTCCAAAAGAGGAAATGGCTGCGTATAACCGAATCGGTGCTGATTTGCTAAAAAACGAAATGAAAAAATAAGCAGACAGTGAAAAGGTTTTCCGTTACAATCTTTGTAAGGGTTTTAACCTACAGAGAGTCAGGTGTAAACAGTGAAAAATAAAGAGCTTAACTTACATACTTTATATACACAGCACAATCGAGAGTCTTGGTCTGGTTTTGGGGGACATTTGTCGATTGCTGTATCTGAAGAAGAGGCAAAAGCGGTGGAAGGGCTCAATGATTATCTATCTGTTGAAGAAGTGGAAACGATCTATATTCCGCTTGTTCGGCTGCTCCATTTGCATGTCAAGTCTGCTGCTGAACGCAATAAGCATGTCAATGTTTTTTTGAAGCACCCGCATTCAGCCAAAATCCCGTTTATTATCGGCATCGCCGGCAGTGTCGCAGTTGGAAAAAGCACGACGGCGCGGATCTTGCAGAAGCTGCTTTCGCGTTTGCCTGACCGTCCCAAAGTGAGCCTTATTACAACAGATGGTTTTTTATTTCCTACTGCTGAGCTCAAAAAGAAAAATATGATGTCAAGAAAAGGGTTTCCTGAAAGCTATGATGTAAAGGCGCTGCTCGAATTTTTGAATGACTTAAAATCAGGAAAGGACAGCGTAAAGGCCCCGGTGTATTCCCATCTAACCTATGACCGCGAGGAAGGTGTGTTCGAGGTTGTAGAGCAGGCGGATATTGTAATTATTGAAGGCATTAATGTGCTTCAGTCCCCCACCTTGGAGGATGACCGGGAAAACCCGCGTATTTTTGTTTCCGATTTCTTCGATTTTTCGATTTATGTGGATGCGGAGGAAAGCCGGATTTTCACTTGGTATTTGGAGCGTTTTCGTCTGCTTCGGGAAACTGCTTTTCAAAATCCTGATTCATATTTTCATAAATTTAAAGACTTGTCCGATCAGGAGGCTGACGAGATGGCAGCCTCGATTTGGGAGAGTGTTAACCGGCCGAATTTATATGAAAATATCCTGCCGACTAAATTCAGATCAGATCTCATTTTGCGTAAGGGAGACGGGCATAAGGTCGAGGAAGTGCTGGTAAGGAGGGTATGAAACTGTGCATCATCTGGAACTGTATGTCTCTGATTTGGAGACGTCAAGGCGGTTTTGGGGCTGGTTTTTAAAAGAACTTGGCTATAAAGAGTACCAAAAATGGAGCTCAGGCATCAGCTGGAAGAAAGATTGTTTTTACTTAGTAATTGTGCAGGCGAAAGAGCCTTTTCTAGAGCCGGAATACCATAGATGCCGAGTCGGTCTGAACCATCTCGCATTTCATGCTGAATCCAAGCATCAAGTCGATCAGATGACCAAAAAACTGACGGCAAAAGGCTATCGTGTGTTGTACCAAGACAGGCATCCTTTTGCCGGAGGAGACGGGCATTATGCAGTTTATTGTGAGGATCCGGACCGGATTAAGGTAGAGCTCGTTGCCCCAAGCTGTTAATCGTGATCTTTGGACAGGCTGTTCAGCTTTTTCTCAATGCGATCCAGCTGCGCTTTTCGGTTTTTCGCATACTTGAAGCCTGTAACAGCCGCAAAGATGACTGCGGCAAATAGGATAAATACAAACAGCTGAAACATCACATCGCCTATATTCATGTTCTTCACCTCATGTTTGCGGGAGAGATTCATTTTCTCCCGTTTTTTATTTAAAGCTGCTTTTCCAGACGGGAACCGTGTATTGTGGTTGCCGTTTTCATCTGCCGATAGGCGACCGCTAAAAATGGCAGTCCGAGCAGGGTAATGCCGCTCAGGACAGAAAAAATAAAAATTGGCCGACCAGCGCCAAACAGGTCTATACATATCCCTCCGACCCAGGGGCCGATGACGTTTCCGAGCTGGGAAAAACCGATTGCCCCGAAATAAGTGCCTTTTAATCCTGGTTTTGCAATCTGGTCTACAAACAAATCCATCATAGAGAACAAAAGCACTTCGCCGATTGTAAAAGTGATGACAATCATCACAAGTGATGAAACACCGTGTGATACGGTGAAAATGGCCATGCTGATACTAACCATCACATTACCGAGCATCAGAGAGCAAAGCGGCGAAAAACGTTTTGCAAAATGGACAATGGGAAATTGCGTCGCCAACACAACGATTGCATTTAATGTCAGCATCAGTCCGTACAGCTTCGTTCCATTGCCGATCAAGGGGTTCTGCGCCATATACTGAGGGAATGTGGAACTAAATTGTGAGTAGCCGAAGGTGCATAGCGTAATGCCAACCAAAGCAATTGTAAAAAGATAATCCTTTTGTGTGACCATAAACGCTTCCTTCACGCTCATAGGCCGGGACTGGTCTGAAGCTGATAAGGAGGGATGTTTTTTAAATTGGCTGGCAAGCACAAGTCCGTATAGTCCGTAAATGACTGCAGGCACCAAAAAGGGCGTGGTCGATTGCGATGAGCCGAAATACAGGCCAAGCACGGGTCCGAAGACAACGCCGATATTAATAGCTGCATAGCGTAAATTAAAAACAAGCAGTCTTGTTTTTTCTTCTGTCATATCAGACAGCAAAGCCTTTGAAGCGGGCTCAAACAGTGATTTGCAAAGGCCGTTTAATGCGTTGACTACAAAAAACACCCAGAGATGAGATGCTGCTGCAAACCCCATAAATACCAGCATCCATCCAAAAATGGACACAAGCATCATGTTTTTTCTGCCGAATTTATCGGAGATATATCCGCCGTAAAAGCTTGCGAGGATGCCGACTGAGGAGCTTGCGGCAATGACCAGCCCTGCATAGGAAGCTGATGCACCTTGGACGGCTGTCAAATAAATCGCTAAAAAAGGAATGCTCATCGATGTTGCCATTCTGCCAAAAATGGTTCCGATTATAATTGTCCAGCTGATCGGGTGGATATCTTTCCATTGCTTCATGAATTATATTCTCTCCTGTATGTAAGATCTTTCTCTATCATATATGAAAAAATTCCCTTATCCAATAGATGATTCAAAATATTTCGTTATTGACACGTCGTATGTCTGTGGATTGTATGGATGGCAATACATTATGTGTTGACGGCGTACATGGCTACGTATTGAAATTGAGGGTGTCTGTTTGAAACAGTAAAGGAGTTTACCGCCGGGATGTCGGAGCATATCGGCAGCAAAGCCGGATATGAGATCAAGAAGTACGAGGAAAATCGTCATGCCGCATGACAGAAGAGAGAGCGAATCTCTTCGGTTGAATCAAGGAGGGTAATCGTGTATCCACGCGTGATCGTGGACAGCTTATTCCGTTTTGCGCGAGCATTGAAGGGCTGTCGTATGACTTTGAGACTGTTTATTTGTTATCAGGCGGTGTTATCAAAGGGAAGCCGCATCAGCGGCTGAAAGCACTGGCAGTCATACGTTTAAGAGAACAGGCCCTGGTTTGTGACATAGTCATAAATGATATCTTCTATATGCGCATGCAAATCCTCATCTGGTTCTTCATTCCGTCTCTCTTCTAGAGCTGCTTTCAGGCTTTGTTTTTCATACGGGCTTAACGGATCTATAGCAACGTTTCTGCCGTATTGACGCAGTGCCTGTCCCATCATTTTTTCAACAAATTTCTCCATTATGACTCTCCTATCCTTATGCTTCGCTTTTATTCTACTAAATGTTTTTCTTCTCTCAAACCCTTGGATCATATTTTCTGTCAGACAAGAATCATTTACCAGTATAAAACGAACATACTTTCGCATATAATAGAAAAACGAACATAAGTTCTTTTTAGAGGTGTGTATGATGAAAGAAAAAGTGATTTTTCTCGTTGACATGCAATCGTTTTATGCATCTGTAGAGAAAGCGGAAAATCCACATTTGAAAAATAAGCCCGTCATTGTTTCGGGGGATCCTGAAAAAAGGGGCGGAGTTGTACTGGCTGCCTGCCCGCTGGCGAAACAAAAGGGTGTGGTGAATGCTTCACGGCTGTGGGAGGCACAGGAAAAGTGTCCTGAGGCTGTTGTGCTCCGGCCGCGTATGCAGCGGTATATTGATGTATCACTGCAAATTACGGCTATTCTAGAGGAGTATACAGACCTTGTGGAGCCTTATTCCATCGATGAACAGTTCATGGACATTACAGGCAGCCAGAAGTTGTTTGGGACGCCGATGGAGATCGCGAAAAGCATTCAGGGCAGAATCATGCGGGAGATCGGCGTTTATGCGCGGGTTGGAATCGGCCCTAACAAAGCGCTGGCCAAAATTGCGTGTGACAATTTTGCCAAAAAGAATAAGAACGGTATTTTTACCTTAACGAAAGAAAATATAAAAACCGAAATGTGGCCGCTCCCGGTGGGCAGCATGTTTGGCGTCGGGAGCCGCATGAAGCATCATTTAAATCGAATGGGCATCAGTACGATCGGCGGGCTCGCGGCTTTTCCGCTCGATCTTTTAAAAAAGAAATGGGGCATTAACGGCCACGTGCTGTGGATGACGGCAAACGGAATTGATTATTCCCCTGTATCAACTTCATCTCTAGACGGGCAAAAGGCGATCGGCCATGGAATGACTCTCCCGAGAGACTACGAACACTTTGACAAAGAAATCAAGGTCGTATTGCTGGAGCTGAGTGAAGAAGTGTGCAGGCGAAGCCGAAACGCCGGGGTAATGGGGCAGACGGTGTCAGTGAGCTGCCGGGGTGCTGATTTTGATTGGCCGACGGGCTTCAATCGGCAAGTGAAGCTGGCGGAACCGACTAATTCTACGCAAGATGTATATGAGGCTGTATGCCGGCTGTTTCTTACATTTTGGGACGGGAAACCTGTCCGCCGCCTCGGTGTCAATCTGTCTCAGCTCTCATCTGATGACATATGGCAGCTCAATTTATTTCAGGATTATGCAAAGAAAATGAGCCTAGGCTATGTGATGGACGGCATTAAAAATCGATTCGGCGATACAGCAATCATCAGGGCGGCGTCATTGACAGCGGCAGGCCAAGCATTTGAACGTGCGGCTAAAATAGGGGGGCACTATAAATGAACGACCATTTAAAAAGGGGCAACCTGCTGTGGGAAGGAAGCAGGATGTTTCTGCCGGAACATAAGCAAAGCCTGCTGGAGAGAAAGCGGCATAAACAGAAGCTGCAAAAGCCGACCCTTGATCCCGATAAGCTGGAAGAGATGAATCAAACGCTTTGCACCGCGATGGAGTTTGCTCAGGATATCACTGTCAGCTGCTTTCAGGACGGTGAAATTGTCCGCTGCACCGGGAAAATCTGCCGGTATGAAGAGTTTGAAAAAGCAGTATGGATAAAAGGAAATGAGGACCAGCTTTATAAGCTGAAACTTGATCAAGTGCTTGATATTGTGCTGTAAAGTCTCTCCTCCTGCTTGGGGGAGAAATGTGTAAAATGATCAAATATTGTTCCCTCGGCAGTCTGGAAACGTATGATACAGGAAAGAAGGCATTTACAATTCCAGCCAGGCAAAATATAATTTTTATATTGTGAGAAAAAGAGCTGACATTCGTTTTGCCAGACGGAGGGAGATCAAATCGTAATGGATATTCGAACAATCACGTCTTCAGATTATGAAATGGTAACGTCTGTAATGAATGAATGGTGGGGCGGCAGACAGCTGAAAGAAAAATTGCCGAGACTATTTTTTGAGCATTTTCAGGACACAAGCTTTATTACATCTGAACATAACAGCATGACCGGATTTTTAATCGGATTTCAATCGCAATCGGATCCTGAAACGGCGTACATTCATTTTTCCGGTGTGCATCCAGATTTCAGAAAAATGCAAATTGGAAAACAATTATACGATGTATTTATTGAAACAGTAAAACAAAGAGGATGCACCCGGGTGAAGTGCGTCACTTCACCAGTGAATAAAGTATCAATCGCATATCACACAAAATTGGGGTTTGATATTGAAAAGGGCACCAAGACGGTAAATGGCATCTCAGTGTTTGCAAACTATGATGGCCCTGGCCAAGACA
Organism: Bacillus sp. MD-5; assembly: GCF_002201875.1. Lineage (NCBI taxonomy): Bacteria > Bacillati > Bacillota > Bacilli > Caryophanales > Bacillaceae > Bacillus > Bacillus sp. MD-5. The sequence continues at coordinate 2,191,903 of NZ_CP021911.1, read as the reverse complement.
GGGTACTGTTTGTCAAAAACATATGAGGGGGAAATATGATGGATTTTTTATCAAAAACACCTGAGCCTCCTTACTATGCCGTCATTTTTTCTTCTGTCAAAAGCGAAACTGACACAGGATATGGAGAAACGGCAGAGCGGATGGTATCGCTTGCGGCGGATCAGCCTGGATTTTTAGGCGTGGACAGCGTTCGTGAAGCGGATGGAAGGGGCATCACAGTTTCCTATTGGGACAGTATGGACGCAATTACCCTTTGGAAGTATCACACTGAACATCAAGCGGCAAAAGAAAAAGGAAAAAGTGTTTGGTACGAGTCGTATGCAGTCCGCGTCGCAAAAGTCGAAAGACAGCGGCTGTTTCAGGAGAACACGAATGATTGAATTTCTTCAGCATAAGGAAGACACAATAGCCCGTGAGATTATAGCCGTACAGATCCCATCTTACATAAAGGAAACAGAGATTATCGGTTTTGACGGCATTCCCGCTTTACAAGAGAAGGTGAAGGATATTCAAGCATCTCATGAACGGTTTGCAGGATACCGGAAAAACGGCAAGCTGATCGGTGTCATTTCATATGAGAAAAACATGCATTATCTCACCATTTGCAGGCTTGTTGTGCATCCTGACGGTTTTAGAAAAGGAATTGGACGAGCACTTCTGCAATTTGTCATTGATCAGAACGAAGACGCTGAGAAAATCGAAGTAGTCACAGCCGAGAAAAATATCCCGGCCGTGTCACTCTATACACAGGCGGGATTCCAAAAAGCAGAAACCGTCAAAGCAGCGCAGGGTCTATTGCTGTCGGTCTTTCATTTGTATCCGAAAAGAAAAGTTGAGGTCGTTCCCTACAACGAAAAATGGACGAAAGGTTTCGATGAAGAAAAAGAACGGCTGAAGCGGGTGTTCGGGCCGGAGATGATCGCCGTTCATCATATCGGAAGCACATCGATACCGAACATGGCAGCGAAGCCAATCATTGATATGCTAATTGAAGTCAGAAGCATTGAGGCCGTGAGCCAATTTGATGAACAAATGAAGGCTGTCGGCTATATGCCAAAAGGTGAGAACGGCATAGCAGGCAGGCGTTATTTTCAAAAGGGCGGAAATAAACGAACCCATCATCTCCATCTGTACGAACAGGGAAACCCTGCTATTGAAAGGCATCTGTTATTCAGAGATTATCTCAGAGCTCATCCGAGCATAGCGAAAGAATACGCCGTTCTCAAAAAACGGCTGGCGGCCCAGCATTCCGATAGCATCAAACAATACATGCAAGGGAAAGATGAATGGGTCAAGGCTGCAGAAGAAAATGCGAAGCGGTGGAAAAAAGGCAGAAACCATGCGAATGGCAGTGTTGTATGCTACAATAGCGAAAATGATGAAAACGGGGGTTTCACCTTATGAACATACATGTGACAGATGCAGCGAAACAGGCACTGCAGCAGGCGTTCGACGCCAACCCGGGAAAAAAAGCCCAGCTTCGTTATGATGCAGAAGGATGCGGCTGCGCGGTAAGCGGTGTACCGACAATCTGGCTGACAGAAGAATTAACGGGACAGTGCGAGCAGCTGGAAACGAACGGCATTCCGCTGTATATCCAATCGTCGCAAAAAGTGTTTTTTGACGATCAAATGACGATCGATTACAATGAAAAAGCCAAAACATTGGCGCTGAAAAGCCCGGCTGAAATGCTCAGCCCCAGAATGAGCATATTAGTAAAGTAGGAGACGCGAAACGTGGAACAAAAGCTGAAAGCAATGAAGAACACAGCACAAAATAAAACGTGGGTATCCTTCCTGAATCAAAACCATCCCTATACCTTGCTTCACTGGTCAATTGGAGGAGCAGAATCCGTCAAGAAAGATGTTTGGCTATTGCAGGATGAAATGACCTTCGAGACGCAGGAGTTTACAACGATAGACCTTGCGATTGAATGGATCAGAGAACATATGGATGATATTACCGACGTTTTGTGAAATAAAAAAGCGAAAGAGCCGACGAGGCCTTTCGCTTTTTTATTCTGTTGAGACCTTCATTTTGTCTAAAAACTCCTGCACCGTTTTTCGGTACGTGTCCCGGTTTTTGGTGTATGACATGGCATGTTCACCGTTCTCGGCGATATACAGCGCTTTCGGTCCGGTTTTCTTTTCGTAAAGCCGCTCGGTTGAAGAAACAGGAATGTAATCATCATCCTGACTGTGAATAAAGAGGACCGGCTTTTCGATTTGATCAATGACAGCAAGCGGAGATACTTCGCGAGCGCGATAGCCGCCCCTCAGCTTCAAAAAGAAGTCGGCGATAGGGAGCAGGGGCCAAGACGGGAGCCTGTATTCCGTTTTCAGCAGATAGGCAAGCTGTTCATCAAAACATGCGAACGGACAATCGGCAATATAAAAATCAGCGCCATCTTCACAGTGTGCGCCAGCGTAAAACAGAGCGGTCACAGCTCCCATCGATTCACCGTGAATTCCGATCAATCCGCGATGATTTGTTTTGTTTTTGAGCCAGCTGACAACCTCATTGAGATCATCTTTTTCATAAAACCCGTAGCTGGTCGTCTTTCCGCCGCTTTGGCCATGCCGGCGGTGATCATAAATAAGTACATTCCAGCCGAGATCAAGAAATAAATGCATATACTTAAGAGAATTCAGCACATTCATCGTTACTCCGTGGCAGATGATGATGGTGTTTTGAGTGTCATGCGGTGCGACATGGTATCCCTTTATGTTATACCCGTAAGCGGATGGAATCTCAAAAGCAGTTTTCTCCATTTGTTCAAATGATTCGAACACATCATGTCCGTCGTCTTTCTCTCTTTTGATAATGTCTTCGTCCGTTTTTTTCTTGATGAATAGAATCATGTTCGAAAAAACAATTCCGATTGCGATGACAGCAGTTAAGAGAGCGCCAATGGCCAAAAGGATTTTCTTCAAAAGTCACAGCACCTTTCAACGAAATATATAGGTCATTCGTGTGTAAGATCATTATACCTAAACACTGCTGCGCTGAGAAAGTTATCAGAAGAGAGTTTGCTTGTTCAGCTTATATGCTCCGTGATAAACTGGCTTCAAAACAATACATGGGGGAAGTCTGCATGAAAAAACAAAAATCCGCTGATAAACACCAGCTAAAAGACGGCCTTCAATCCGATATCAAAGCAAAGCTTATGGAGATGAAGAGCCAATTGAAGGAAGAGGATGAAAAGAGGCAGGAAAGAGAAAAAGCAGAACAGATCAGAAAGAAAAAAGAGATCGAAAAAAATAAAAGTTTTGAACAACTCCTAAATGAAAGCCAAATGGATTGGCATCGATATAAATAAATCGGCCACCCATACAGAGGCTGGTTTCAGGTGTGTCGACAAACACTTGTGTACCTTGTCAAGCCTGTGAGTCGGCAGCTTCCATGCATGTCTTTTCTAACTTGCATGTTTTTCAATCGCGGTTAACAAAATGAAATCAGCACCCTTAAGGGTGCTGATTTTTCTATTAAGAGCGGTGGGCTTCATAAACGTCTTGTTTCGTATGAGATTGAAGCGCTTTGATTTCCTCTTCTGTTAAACGCCGAGCGTTTGCTGCCTGAATGTTTTCTCGTAACTGCTCAACCTTACTGGCGCCTGTAATCACTGAAACGACAGCTGGCTGTGCTAACAGATACTGCAGCGACTTTTCTGTCATTGAAAGGTCGGGAGCCACTTCCTCCATTGCCTTGCGGGCATTTGTCAGTTCCTCAAATGAATAGGACAAGTACCCGTTTTGTTTCATGCTGTCTGCCGCTTGATCAAGGGGTCTTTCGGTTAAGAGCCCTTTGGCAACAGGGCCTCTGGCGACTACGCTGATTTGATGCTCCTCTAAAAGCGGGAGCCATTCCTCAGGGCGTCTGTCAAACAAGCTGAATTGCATCATGATGCTGACGATGTTTGATTTCTTTACATATTCTTTTATCACATTCGGGCGGATGGAAGAAATGCCATAGTAGCGGATGACACCTTCTTGTTTTAATTCCTCAAACGCCTCGATCGTTTCATCAATGTTATCCTCTATCGTGCCGCCGTGTAGCTGATAAAGGTCGATATAATCAGTTTTCAGCCGTGTAAGGCTCTTTTTTACCGCTTCTTTTATGTAAGCTTTTGAAGGGTCCCAATACCAGCCCTCGCTCCCGTCATCCCAACGGTTTCCCGCTTTTGTTGCCAGAATAATATCTTGGCGTCTGTTTTGGATCGCATCACCGACGATTTCTTCGTTGCGTCCCCGGTCATACAAATCCGCTGTGTCCAAATAGTTGATGCCGAGCTCTATCGCTTCATCCAAAATGGACAATGCTTTGTTTTTTTCAGTTCCAAGAGACATACAGCCGAGTCCGACTTCGCTTATTTCTAAATCAGATGTACCAAGTTTGCGCTTTCTCATGTGCACACTCCTTTTTTTAGGCTTTGTATTGACCGTAATATAAAGGAGCCAAAGTTTCAACTTTTACGGCTTTGAGACCCATTCTTTTACATATTGAAATGTGCGTCCATACTCTTTTAACTTTGCCCGAATTTCCCACGCTTTTCCGACTAAGACAACACCTTTTGGCATGCGGTACACTTTCACGAAAAGGCCTCCTTTTCTCTAGTATGATAAAATGTATGGGGCATCATATAGAGACAGAACGGGAGATGAAGAAATGAAATCATTAGAAGAAAAAACAATTGCCAAAGAACAGATCTTTTCAGGTAAAGTTATTGATCTATTTGTCGAGGATGTAGAGCTGCCAAACGGCAAAACGAGTAAACGTGAAATTGTGAAACACCCTGGAGCAGTAGCGGTATTAGCCGTCACAGATGAAGGGAACATTATCTTGGTCAAACAATTCCGTAAGCCGCTTGAGCGGACAATCGTTGAAATTCCAGCCGGAAAGCTTGAAAAAGGTGAGGAGCCGGAGTATACGGCACTTCGGGAACTTGAGGAGGAAACCGGCTATACAGCAAAAAAACTGACAAATATAACTGCGTTTTATACCTCTCCCGGCTTTGCTGATGAAATCGTTCACGTATTTCTTGCTGAGGAGCTTTCTGTACTTGAAGAAAAACGGGAGCTTGATGAGGACGAGTTTGTTGAAGTGATGGAGGTGACGCTTGAAGATGCGCTAAAGCTGGTTGAATCGCGTGAAGTATACGATGCTAAAACTGCCTATGCGATTCAATATCTTCAACTGAAAGAAGCGCTCCAAGCACAAAAATGAAAAAGATTTACGCGGATTTGCACATTCATATCGGCCGGACCTTTACAGGAAGAGCTGTCAAAATAACAGGCGCCAAAACATTAACGCTGGACCGAATTTTGGTTGAAGCCAGTGAACATAAAGGAATTGAACTCCTCGGTATTATTGACTGTCATTCTCCGGAAGTCATTCTAGAGCTTGAGGAAGGCATATCATCTGGAAAATATCACGAGCTTGACGGGGGAGGAATCCGTTATCGCAGTACGACTCTTTTATTGGGGAGCGAGCTGGAGATTTATGATGAAGACTGCAGCGGGCCGATCCATGTGCTTGTATTTATGCCGAAGCTGGCTGATATGAAGCAGTTTTCAAACTGGCTGTCAGCCAGGCTGAAAAATATTCATTTAAGCTCACAGCGGATATATGAAACGGGCTTAAACCTGCAACAAAAAGTCAAGGAAATGGGCGGTCTTTTTATCCCCGCCCATATCTTTACACCGCACAAAAGCTTATATGGAAAAGGGGTTAAATCAAGCTTAACTGAGGTTTTTGATCCGTCAATGATAGATGCGGTGGAGCTTGGATTAAGCTGCGATACAGACATGGCTTCACACATATCTGAATTGAATCCGTATCCTTTTTTAACAAATTCTGATGCGCATTCGTTGGGGAAAATCGGCAGAGAATATAATGAACTATATGTGCAATCAGCTGATTTTACTGAGTTTGCTCTTGCATTAAAAGGGCAAGATGAAAGGAAAATGATCGCAAATTACGGCTTGGACCCGTTATTGGGGAAATATTATCAGACGGCTTGCGAAGCGTGCGGAGAACCTGCCGTGAGCGGGGAAAAATCGTGCGCGAATTGCGGCAATGTTAGATTTACCAAGGGAGTCAGCGAAAGATTGCGTGAATTGAGTGATCAGCCTCAAGTTCGCGTCCCGCGTCCGCGATATGTACATCAGATCCCCCTGCAATTTGTTCCGGGTGTAGGCCCGAAAACGCTGGACAAGCTAAAAAAAGCCTTCGGAACAGAAATGGCTGTTCTTCATGAGGCTGCAGAAGAAGATTTGGCTCACGTTGTCCCGCCAAAAACCGCGGCGCTTATCGTAAAAGCGAGATCCGGAAAACTGGAATTGAAAGCCGGAGGAGGAGGAACCTACGGTAAAATTAAACCGTGAGTTAAAGATTAACTCAGTTCCTCCTGTACTTTTCTTTTTGTCCGTATAAAGGTAATCAGCTGGATGATTTCATCTTCACTCAGCGGCTTGCCATCAACAGAAATGGTAAAGTCAAGGCTGCTCCACGTGGCCAATTCAATGGTCTGAGGAGCAGTCTGCTTTTGTTTCTCGCGGCCTAAAAGTTCATCGCAGGTTGTGTCAAAGAGGTCAGCAAGCATGGCAAGTGCCTCAAGAGAAGGCCGTCGGTAGCCTGACTCGTAGCCGGCATATGTGCTTTTTGCGATGCCTAGAAGGTCAGCTGTATATTGAAGTGACCAATTTTTCTTTTTTCTCAATTCAGTTAAACGATCTAGATTCATGAACTTCCGCTCCTTTTTCACCTTGAGCTGATTATATCATATAGGTATTAGGAAGTGTACGCGAATTGAATAATAATGTCTTGCGTATTTTATTTTCCGTGTCTATAATTGCATTAAAAGTATGCGAAAAGCGAATACCTTCTCGCAACCCATCTTTAGATACAGTGAAGAGGTGCATGGTATGAAAAAATTATTGATGTTGACAACTGGGGGAACGATTGCTTCAGTTGAAGGGGAAAATGGGCTGGCTCCCGCGGTCAAGGCTGATGAATTACTAAGTTACGTATCAAAACTTGATAACGATTACACGATGGAAACTCAGTCGCTTATGAATATAGACAGCACCAATATGCAGCCTGAATACTGGGTGGAAATAGCCGAAGCCGTTAAGGAAAATTATGATGCCTATGACGGGTTTGTTATTACTCACGGTACAGATACAATGGCCTATACATCTGCCGCACTATCATATATGCTGCAGCATGCCAAAAAGCCAATCGTCATCACCGGCTCGCAGATTCCGATCACGTTCCAAAAAACCGACGCCAAAAAAAATATTACAGATGCCATTCGCTTTGCCTGTGAAGGCGTAGGCGGGGTTTATGTTGTATTTGACGGCAGAGTCATTCAAGGAACGCGTGCGATCAAATTAAGAACGAAAAGCTATGACGCATTTGAAAGCATCAATTACCCATATATCGCTTTTATCAATGAAGACGGGATCGAATACAACAAACAAGTAACGGAACCTGAGAACGACACCTTTGCAGTTGACACTTCACTTTGCACAGATGTATGTCTGCTGAAGCTGCATCCAGGCTTAAAGCCCGAAATGCTTGATGCCCTGAAAAGCATGTACAAAGGGATTGTCATTGAGAGTTATGGCAGCGGAGGGGTGCCGTTTGAAGGCAGAGACATTTTGTCAAAAGTGAATGAGCTGATTGAAAGCGGCATTGTCGTCGTCATTACAACTCAATGTCTGGAAGAAGGCGAAGACATGAGCATTTACGAGGTAGGCCGCAGAGTCAACCAAGACTTAATTATCCGATCAAGAAATATGAACACAGAAGCCATTGTGCCAAAATTGATGTGGGCACTAGGTCAGTCTTCGGATCTCCCTGTCGTCAAGAGAATTATGGAAACGCCGATAGCTGATGACGTTGTCCTGTAAAATGTAAAAACGATAACCAGCAAAGAGAAAGAAGGTTAAAGATTATGTTAAACGGCCAAAAAGAATATCGCGTGGAAAAAGACTTCCTTGGGGAAAAACAAATTGAGGCAGATGTTTATTACGGAATTCAGACGCTCCGTGCTTCTGAAAATTTCCCGATTACGGGATACAAAATCCATGAAGAAATGATTAACGCACTGGCGATAGTAAAAAAAGCCGCGGCTCTTGCCAACATGGACGTGAAACGGCTGTATGAAGGAATTGGCCAAGCTATCGTACAAGCCGCTGATGAGATTCTTGAAGGCAAGTGGCACGATCAGTTTATCGTCGATCCGATTCAGGGCGGTGCCGGAACTTCTATGAACATGAATGCGAATGAGGTTATCGGAAACCGGGCTCTTGAAATCATGGGACATAAAAAGGGAGATTATATCCATTTAAGCCCAAACACACATGTGAATATGTCACAGTCTACAAACGATGTGTTCCCGACTGCGATTCATATTTCCACATTGAATCTCTTGGAAAAACTGCTGAAAACAATGGAAGATATGCATAGTGTGTTTAAGCAAAAAGCACAGGAGTTTGATTCTGTTATTAAAATGGGCCGGACACACCTTCAAGATGCGGTTCCAATTCGTCTTGGGCAAGAATTCGAAGCGTACAGCCGTGTTCTGGAGCGTGATATTAAACGAATCAAACAATCGCGCCAGCACCTGTATGAAGTCAACATGGGCGCAACTGCTGTTGGTACAGGGCTAAACGCTGATCCCGAATATATTAAACAGGTAGTAAAGCACCTTGCTGATATCAGCGGTCTTCCTCTCGTCGGCGCTGATCATCTTGTTGATGCAACACAAAATACAGATGCGTATACAGAGGTATCAGCTTCATTAAAAGTCTGCATGATGAACATGTCGAAGATCGCAAACGACCTGCGCTTAATGGCGTCAGGACCGCGCGCGGGCCTTGCGGAAATTTCTCTGCCTGCACGTCAGCCGGGGTCATCCATTATGCCGGGAAAAGTCAATCCGGTTATGGCGGAGCTGATCAACCAAATTGCGTTCCAGGTTATTGGAAACGACAATACAATCTGCCTTGCTTCAGAAGCAGGACAGCTTGAATTAAACGTCATGGAGCCCGTGCTTGTCTTTAATTTGCTTCAATCTATCAGCATCATGAACAACGGCTTCCGCTCGTTCACTGATAATTGCTTAAAAGGCATCGAAGCCAACGAAAAGCGCTTAAAGCAATACGTAGAAAAAAGTGCGGGAGTCATCACTGCAGTCAATCCGCATCTTGGGTATGAAGCGGCAGCTAGAATTGCCCGGGAAGCAATTATGACAGGGCAATCTGTCCGCGATCTTTGCCTGCAGCATGATGTGCTGACAGAAGAAGAATTGGATATCATTTTAAACCCATATGAAATGACAAAACCAGGTATCGCTGGGAAAGAACTATTAGAAAAATAAAATTTGAACAAAAAACAGCTTATTCATCTCGGGATATTCCGATGAATAAGCTGTTTACAACATAGGGATGAGGAAGTATAGTATACGTGTTGCACTATTTATTGAAAGCGTTTTAGCTTTTTACATGAAGGGGGACTTCTTTTGAAGGATGTAAGACTGCCAACACTATTTGAAATTATTATTGTACTAGGATCATTTTTAGCACTTGTCATGTCGTTTACCGTCTTTTTAGACTTGCCGATACAGCTCGCGCTTTTCATTTCCTGGTTTATCGCAATGATTCTCGGAATCAGACTCGGTTATACTTATAAAGATATGCAAAATGCGATCCTGCATGGAATATCAAATGGGCTTGAAGCCGTTCTGATTCTTGTTTCAGTAGGAGCGCTTATTGGAACATGGATCGCTGGTGGAATTGTGCCCACACTGATTTACTATGGTTTAGAATTTATTCACCCTAGCATCTTTTTACTTGCAACGCTTATTATTTGTTCAATTATGTCTGTCGCAACAGGTACGTCATGGGGAACAGTCGGAACTGCCGGCATTGCCATGATCGCAATTGGAGAGGGGTTAGGCATTCCGCTTCCTCTTGTAGCTGGTGCTATCCTTTCAGGCGCTTATTTCGGGGACAAGCTGTCTCCTCTGTCTGACAGCACGGTTCTTGCTTCTTCGCTATCTAAAGTAGATGTGTTAGACCACGTCAGAGCAATGCTCTTTTTATCTGTGCCAGCATATGTGATTACAGCTATTCTCTTTACAATTACTGGTTTTATGTACGGCGGGAAAAATATTGATCTTGATAAAGTTGACTTCTTGAAATCATCTTTGCAAAATACGTTTGACATTCATATTTGGATGCTGATCCCGGCTGTTGTTGTTATTGTCTTATTGGCGATGAAAAAACCATCAATGCCGGTTATCGTGATTGGTGCGTTACTTGGTGCAATCTGGGCTGTTGCTTTCCAAGGCATGAATCCTGCGGACGCTATCGCTACCGCATACAACGGATTCTCCATTAAAACAGATGTTGAATTTTTGAATGGCCTATTAAACCGCGGCGGAATTGTCGGAATGCTCAGTTCCCTTGTCGTGATTATCTTTGGACTTGGTTTTGGCGGACTGCTAGAAAAGCTTGGCGTCTTAAAAGTGATCGTTTCTATGTTTGAAAAGAAGCTGACATCACCGGGCAATGTGACTTTATCTACGCTGATCGTAGCGTTTTTAGCAAACATCTTTGGCTGTGCGATGTATGTATCTCTTATTTTGACTCCGAAAATTATGGAAGACAGCTATGATCGTTTGAATCTCGATAGAAGGGTGTTATCCCGTAACTCAGAGGTCGGGGGTACATTAACTTCAGGTATGGTTCCTTGGTCTGATAACGGGATTTACATGGCGGGAATACTAGGAGTTTCTACCTTCTCATATCTGCCGTTTATGTGGCTCAGTTTTGTAGCAATAGGTCTTGCCATTATCTATGGTTATACAGGAAAATTTATATGGTATACGAAAAACAATACAGTTAAAGCTGAAAAACTAGGCTAATAGGGGAGGATACTGAATGATAGCGAAACACATGATTCGGACACTGATGATCGAAACGCCTTCGGTTCCCGGAAATCTTGGAAGGGTGGCTACGGCAATCGGCCTTCTGGGCGGGGATATTGGTGAAGTGGAGACTGTAAAAGTCGGCCCCAATTACACAATGCGGAATATTACCGTTCAAGTGGAGAATGAAGAACAGCTTCAGGAAGTGATCGCGGCTGTCCAGGCCCTCGGAGAAGGGATCAGACTTCATACCGTATCTGATGAAGTCCTGTCCGCACATGAAGGCGGAAAAATCCAAATGAAAAGCAAAATGCCGATCCGTTCACTTGCAGAGCTGGGGCGTGTCTATACACCAGGTGTTGCAGATGTGTGCCGATTGATCGAAAAAGAACCTGAAAAGGCTTCTATATATACAACGATCAGCAATTCTGTCGCGATTGTAACCGATGGAACCGCTATTTTAGGTCTTGGAAATATCGGCTCTGTCGCAGGCATGCCTGTCATGGAAGGAAAGGCTGCTTTATTTGATCAGCTGGCGGGCATTAGCGGCATCCCGATATTGCTTGATACGAGTGATCCGGAAGAAATCATCAAAACGGTAAAACATATTTCTCCTGGTTTTAGCGGTATCCTTTTAGAGGATATCGGTTCGCCGCATTGCTTTGAAATCGAAGACCGCCTAAAAGAGGAGCTGAACATCCCTGTTATGCACGATGACCAGCATGGTACAGCTGTAGTGACGCTGGCTGCTGCCATCTCGGCATGCAGGAGTGCGGGGGTTGACCTCAAGGAAGCGAAAGTGGGGCAAATCGGCCTGGGCGCGGCAGGCGTCGCCATCTGCCGGATGTTCATGGCCTATGGCGTGAAAGCCGTGTACGGAACAGACAAATCAGAGGCGGCAATGAACCGTCTTGAACAATACGGCGGACATGCGGTTTCCAGTATTGAGGAGCTCATGGAAACATGTGATATTGTCATTGCTACAACTGGAGTTCCGGGGTTAATCAAACCGGCATTTGTACGTTCCGGCCAGGTGATTTTGGCATTATCAAATCCGAAGCCGGAAATTGAGCCGGAGGCCGCACTGCAGGCTGGCGCCGCATATGCAGCTGACGGGCGTTCTGTTAATAATGTACTCGGTTTTCCGGGGATTTTTAGAGGAGCGCTTAACGCAAAGAGCAAGGAAATTAATCATGATATGCTTGTCGCAGCAGCAGAGGCCATCGCAGCCTGCACAAAACAAGGCGATGTGGTCCCTCAGCCGCTTGATTCAAAAGTCCATCATGAGGTAGCAGCAGCTGTCGAGCATGCAGCTCTTACAGCAGTAAAATAAAAGTAGCTAAACAGCACCTTAGCAGGGTGCTGTTTTTTCTTATCCGTGTTCAATTTTGTTATCATTACTAAATAAGGGAGTGATCACATGGCAAAAAGCAAGGCAAAAAAGAAGCGGGAGCATCGGCTGAGAAACGGCGGACGTGACGTCTTATCATCAAGAGGCAGTACACCATCTTTCAGCACACATGAAAGAATGACAAAAAGCAAAAAAGAGATTTTGAATAAAAGCAAGCATAAGAATCCTTATGATCATACGGCAGTTGATGATAAGGATTTTTTTTCGTCCAAAAAAACCACCTAGCATTCTTCTCTATCGTTTCTTTTTGAAAAGGGGCATCTTTTTGTGTTTCTTTCATACAATCTATTAAATCAAATCAATAGAGCGGGCGGGAGGAAACGGTATGCGAAAAATCTCTTATAAGGACATGTTTCTCAGGCACGTCAAAGATCATCTCTCTCTTTATATATTTGTTTCAGTGCTGTTTTTCATGGGTGTCATCTTTGGCGCGATCATTGTCAACAGCATGACCATCAGCCAGAAAGAAGATTTATACTACTATTTAAGCCAATTTTTCGGACAGCTTTCGGATGGAAAACAAGCAAGTGCATCTGATATGTTTGGACAAAGTATCTTTCATAATGCAAAATATTTAGGGCTAATGTGGATATTGGGGATTTCCGTCATTGGCATGCCGATTATTTTTATCATGATCTTTCTAAAAGGCATCGTCGTCGGCTTTACTGTCGGGTTCCTTGTCAATCAGATGGGAGTGAGCGGGTTTTTCCTATCATTTGTCTCCGTTTTGCCGCAAAATGTGCTGCTGATTCCGGCGTATCTCATTATGGGTACGTGTGCGATTGCGTTTTCTTTAAAGTTAATTAGGCAGCTGTTCGTGAAACGAAGCCTGCATGACGCGCCGATTCAATGGTTCGGACGGTATGCCTTTGTGCTGCTGGTTATTCTGCTTTTAGCGCTGATTTCGTCTCTCTTTGAAGCATACTTATCTCCTGTATTAATGGAAAAGCTTACATCGAAACTTTTTTAAAATAATTATTAAAAGAAAATCGTTTTATTTATCAGTTTATAATAATTATAGTTGGAACTCTGCGCTTATTTTGTTATAATGAGTCATGGAATGCGGCGTAGGAGGGAAAGACATGGAAAACCGTATTGATCGAATTAAGAAACAACTGCACTCATCCAGCTATAAACTTACGCCCCAGCGTGAAGCGACAGTAAGAGTGCTGCTTGAAAACGAAGAAGACCATTTAAGCGCAGAAGATGTATACCTCCTCGTAAAAGAGAAATCTCCTGAGATCGGTCTCGCTACAGTATACCGTACGCTTGAATTATTAACTGAATTAAAAGTCGTTGATAAAATTAACTTTGGAGACGGCGTATCCCGTTACGATCTTCGGAAAGAGGGCGCAGCCCACTTTCATCACCACTTGGTGTGCATGGAGTGCGGAGCCGTTGATGAAATTGAAGAAGATTTGCTTGAAGACGTGGAAGAAATCATTGAACGTGATTGGAAATTTAAGATTAAAGATCATAGATTAACGTTTCACGGCATTTGCCACCGCTGTAACGGAAAAGAAACTGAATAGACGGTGCCGAGCGCGAACCTTTTCTCCTGGGGAAAGGGTTTTTTGCTGTTTCTATGTATAAAACCTTTCTGATTTGGCATATGGTTTATATAACTGGAACCATAGGGAAAGGATCGATTAGGACATGGGAAGATTCCTGAAAACAACTGTCGATGCATTGAAAGTTTTCATCCTGTTTACCGGTTTTACCGCTTTGTTCTATTATGCTATGATATGGGTGAATCAAGAGTATGAAAACTATCATCGGTACGATAAACCGGAAGGCTCCGCTGTAAAAGTTGTGGAAATGGATCAGGATGAAAAAGGCGGATGGTTCGACCGGTTGATCTTTTTTTACCAAAACGGGGAGTAGATCAAGAGTGAAAGATCAAATAAAGGATTTCATCCACTACGTCATGGTAGAGAGAGGGCTCTCTCAAAATACGATCGTATCCTATGAACGTGACTTGAAAAGCTATTCTCTCTACTTAACAGAAACCCTTCATGTTACGGATTGGAATCACGTGACCCGCATACATATTATCCAATACTTAAAGCACTTGAAGGACTCGGGGAAATCCGGGAAGACATCGGCGCGGCATTTGGCATCCATTCGCTCTTTTCATCAATTTCTGCTCAGAGAAAAAGTGACGGACAAGGACCCTTCCGTTCATATCGAAACACAAAAGACGGAACGGGCGCTTCCGAAAGTGCTCGCACTCAATGAGGTCGAGCGATTATTGGACACGCCTAAGCTGACGAGCCCTTTCGGCTATCGGGATAAAGCAATGCTGGAACTGCTATATGCGACAGGCATACGAGTCAGTGAAATGATTGAATTGAAAACGTCTGATGTTCATTTATCTATGGGGTTTGTCCGATGCTTCGGCAAAGGAAGAAAAGAGAGGATCGTGCCAATTGGTGAAGCAGCCGCTTCCGCCATTGAGGAATATATGACAAAAGCCAGGGGGAAATTGTTAAAGAACAATGTGTCTGACGCCCTCTTTTTAAATCATCACGGCAAACAGATCAGCCGCCAGGGATTTTGGAAGAACCTGAAGAAAATCGCGTTGGAAGCCGGGATTAAGAAAGAGCTGACTCCGCATACACTCAGGCATTCCTTTGCGACGCATCTGCTTGAGAACGGGGCAGATTTAAGAGCGGTTCAGGAAATGCTCGGTCATGCGGATATATCCACGACGCAAATTTATACGCATGTGACGAAAACAAGGCTGAAGGATGTGTACAAGCAGTTTCATCCGCGTGCATAGCCGCAGATGGCTGCGGCTTTTTTGTTTAGAGCGACAGAAAATATTGAAGTTTCTCATTATTTCCAAATGCATTGTCAACGGGAATGAAAACGGTTTATACTTGAGTTGTCAGACCTCTTAGCGATACAATAGACGTATAGAAAAAAAGGAGGCTTTCAAGATGCCTGCATACAAATATAATCGTGTGTTTTTAATTGTGATGGACTCAGTCGGAATTGGCGAAGCGCCGGATGCCGCTGACTTTAATGACGAAGGCGCTCATACGCTCGGGCATATTGCCGAGCATATGAACGGATTACATATGCCGAATATGGCAAAACTCGGCCTTGGTCTTATCGAAGATATCAAAGGTGTAGAAAAAACAGAACATCCGCTTGCGTATTATGGAAAAATGCAAGAAGCGTCAAACGGCAAAGATACAATGACCGGCCATTGGGAGATTATGGGCTTATACATTGATAAACCCTTTAAAGTGTTCCCGGAAGGCTTCCCTGATGAATTGCTTCAAGAGCTGGAAAAGAGATCTGGACGCAAAATAATCGGAAACAAGCCGGCTTCAGGCACGGCGATTTTGGATGAGCTTGGCCAGGAGCACATGGAAACAGGAGCTTTAATTGTTTACACGTCTGCTGACTCTGTTCTGCAAATTGCCGCTCACGAAGAGGTTGTGCCGCTTGAAGAGCTGTACCGCATTTGTGAAACGGCGAGAGAACTGACGCTTGATCCGAAGTATATGGTTGGCCGCATTATTGCAAGGCCGTTCGTCGGAGAGCCGGGGCAATTCAAACGGACGCCAAACCGCCATGACTATGCGCTTAAGCCGTTTGACCGCACTGTCATGAATGAATTGAAGGACAGCGGCTTAGATGTGATTTCAATCGGTAAAATCTCTGATATTTACGACGGAGAAGGCATTACTTCTTCACGGAGAACGGTTTCTAATATGGACGGAATGGACAAGGTGATCGATACGCTGGGAGAAGACTTTACGGGTCTCAGCTTTGCGAACCTTGTTGATTTTGACGCCTTATTCGGACACCGCCGTGACCCTGAAGGCTACGGACGCGCGCTTGAAGAATTTGATGCGCGGCTTCCGGAAGTGTTTGAAAAAATGAAAGAAGACGATCTGTTGATTATTACAGCAGACCACGGCAATGATCCGATTCATCATGGGACTGACCATACACGCGAGTATGTGCCGATTCTCGCTTACAGCAAAAAACATAAAAAAGCGCAAATGCTGCCGCTCGCAGATACATTTGCCGATATCGGCGCAACGATCGCTGATAATTTCCAAACAAATAAACCGAAATACGGGAAAAGCTTTTTATCTTTATTACAATAGGGGGACTGTTTCTTGAAGGACAGAATTGAACGCGCAGCCGCTTTTATTAAACAAAACCTGCCG
This sequence comes from Bacillus sp. MD-5, assembly GCF_002201875.1. Taxonomy (NCBI): domain Bacteria; kingdom Bacillati; phylum Bacillota; class Bacilli; order Caryophanales; family Bacillaceae; genus Bacillus; species Bacillus sp. MD-5. The sequence goes on along the minus strand of NZ_CP021911.1, from coordinate 2,175,366 downwards.
GAATCTCCGAAGATCGGCCTTATTTTAGGCTCAGGTCTTGGCATTTTGGCGGACGAAATCGAAAATCCGGTCAAGCTGAAATATGAAGACATACCTGAATTCCCGGTATCTACTGTTGAAGGGCATGCGGGACAGCTTGTGCTGGGCACTCTTGAAGGAGTTTCCGTCATTGCAATGCAGGGCCGCTTTCATTTCTATGAAGGCTACTCAATGGAGAAAGTGACATTCCCAGTACGCGTGATGAAAGCGCTCGGCGTGGAAGCATTGATCGTGACAAATGCCGCAGGCGGTGTCAACACTGAATTCCGTGCGGGAGACTTAATGATTATTACCGATCATATCAACTTTATGGGGACAAACCCGTTAATCGGGCCAAACGAAGCTGATTTCGGCGCCAGATTTCCAGATATGTCTTCAGCCTATGACAAAGAGCTATCCAGCTTGGCTGAAAAGATTGCAAAAGACCTTAATATTCCAATTCAAAAAGGCGTGTATACTGCTGTGACAGGACCTTCTTACGAAACACCGGCAGAAGTCCGTTTCTTAAGAACGATGGGCTCTGATGCAGTCGGCATGTCTACTGTTCCGGAAGTCATTGTGGCGAATCATGCGGGAATGCGGGTTCTTGGCATTTCCTGCATCTCTAACGCGGCAGCCGGAATTCTGGATCAGCCTTTAAGTCACGATGAAGTAATGGAAGTGACCGAAAAAGTAAAAGCTGGATTTTTGAAGCTTGTTAAAGCGGTCGTCGCTCAATACGAATAAAAAAGAATCAAAGCAGGACCAAAAGACAGCTGTGTCTGATATCACACAGCTGTCTTTTTTTGTGCCCAAAATTCGAAACATTTTCCATCAGTGGCGTATAAAACCATCCCGCTTGGAAAAAATAAAAAGGATTATGAAATGGAGGGCTTTTGAGATGAAACGTCTTTTATCCACTTTGTTGATTGGTATAATGCTACTTACATTTGCACCGTCTGCATTTGCAAAACAAGACGGAAAACGCACATCGGAGCTTGCTCATGAAGCGAAGTCTGCGGTGCTGATAGAACGTGACACGGGAAAAGTGCTTTACAACAAGAATAGTAATGAGAGACTGGCGCCTGCAAGCATGACGAAAATTATGACGATGCTTTTGATTATGGAAGCTTTAGATAAAGGCAAAATCAAAATGAGTGATAAGGTCCGTACAAGCGAGCATGCGGCGTCAATGGGCGGCTCACAGATCTTCCTTGAGCCCGGCGAAGAAATGACTGTCAAAGAAATGCTGAAGGGTATCGCAATCGCTTCAGGAAATGACGCTTCTGTAGCCATGGCTGAATTTATTTCCGGCTCTGAAGAAGAATTTGTTCAGAAAATGAACAAAAAAGCAAAAGAGCTGGGATTGAAAAATACAGCCTTCAAAAACCCGACCGGATTGACAGAGGAAGGACATTACAGCTCTGCTTATGACATGGCAATCATGGCTAAGGAATTATTGAAATACGAATCAATTACGAAGTTTACCGGCACGTATGAAGATTACCTGCGTGAAAATACAGATAAAAAGTTTTGGCTTGTGAATACGAATCGCCTGATCAAGTTTTATCCTGGTGTAGACGGCGTCAAAACAGGCTATACAGGTGAAGCGAAATATTGTCTGACTGCTTCGGCTAAAAAAGGGAACATGCGGGCCATCGCAGTTGTATTTGGAGCGAGCACACCTAAAGAAAGAAACGCGCAAGTGACAAAGATGCTTGATTTCGCCTTTAGTCAATATGAAACGCATCCTTTATATAAACGAAATGAAACAGTAGCAAAAGTAAAGGTCAAAAAAGGGAAACAAAAATTGATCGAACTCACTACATCTGAGCCGATTTCAATATTGACGAAAAAAGGCGAGGATATGAACAATGTGAAGAAAGAAATCAAAATGAAGGACAATATCAGTGCTCCGATTCAAAAAGGCCAAGAGCTTGGCACTCTTGTTCTGAAAAAGGATGGAGAAGTACTCGCTGAAAGTCCAGTTGCTGCAAAAGAAGATATGAAGAAAGCCGGGTTTATCACATTCTTGAAGCGGACGATGGGAGACTGGACAAAATTTAAGTAATTATGCCGAATGACCACTAGTTTTGTCACGGTGAAGGAATTCATTCCGTCGAAATCGAAACACTCATTATCCGATCATATCAAGGAGGAATGAGCATGAGCCTTGGAATTGACATGCATGTCAAAGAATCTGTGCTTTGTATTCGATTAACAGGCGAACTCGATCACCATACGGCTGAAACCCTGAAACAAAAAGTGACTCAATCATTGGAGAAGGATGATATTCGCCATATCGTGCTGAACCTGGAGGACCTTTCCTTTATGGACAGCTCGGGGCTTGGCGTCATTTTAGGAAGATACAAGCAAATTAAGCAAATTGGCGGAGAAATGGTCGTTTGCGCTATCTCTCCTGCGGTGAAGCGGTTGTTTGATATGTCAGGTCTGTTTAAAATTATCCGATTTGAACAATCTGAGCAGAAGGCCCTGCTTACACTGGGGGTGGCATCATGAAAAATGAAATGCACCTTGAATTTTCTGCCCTCAGCCAGAATGAATCATTCGCCCGTGTAACAGTCGCTTCATTTATAGCTCAGCTGGACCCGACAATGGATGAATTGACTGAAATCAAAACAGTCGTGTCAGAGGCTGTCACGAATGCGATTATCCATGGATATGAAGAAAACTGTGACGGAAAAGTTTACATTTCTGTAACGCTGGAAGATCATGTCGTATATATGACCATTCGTGATGAAGGCTTGGGCATAACAGATCTTGAAGAAGCCCGCCAGCCTTTATTCACGACTAAGCCTGAGCTTGAGCGTTCTGGAATGGGCTTTACCATTATGGAAAATTTCATGGATGATGTCAGTATCGATTCATCGCCTGAAATGGGAACAACGATTCGCTTAACAAAGCACTTATCAAAAAGCAAAGCGCTTTGTAATTAAGGAGATTTGTTATGGATGTGGAGGTTAAGAAAAACGGCAAAAACGCTCAGCTGAAGGATCATGAAGTAAAGGATTTAATCAAACAAAGCCAAAATGGCGACCAGCAGGCAAGAGACCTCCTCATAGAAAAAAACATGCGTCTTGTTTGGTCTGTCGTACAGCGGTTTTTAAACAGAGGATATGAGCCTGACGATCTCTTCCAGATCGGCTGCATCGGGCTGTTAAAATCTGTTGACAAATTTGATTTAACCTATGATGTGCGTTTTTCAACGTATGCAGTGCCGATGATTATCGGAGAAATCCAGCGGTTTATCCGTGATGACGGAACCGTAAAAGTATCAAGGTCATTAAAAGAGCTCGGAAACAAAATTCGGCGCGCCAAGGATGAGCTTTCGAAAACACTGGGCAGAGTGCCGACGGTGCAGGAGATCGCAGACCATTTGGAGATTGAAGCAGAAGATGTTGTACTGGCCCAAGAGGCGGTAAGGGCTCCATCTTCAATTCATGAAACCGTTTATGAAAATGACGGAGATCCGATTACCCTGCTTGATCAAATCGCTGACAACTCAGAAGAAAAATGGTTTGACAAAATTGCGCTGAAAGAAGCGATCAGCGATTTGGAGGAAAGGGAAAAATTAATCGTTTATCTCAGATATTATAAGGACCAGACACAGTCCGAGGTGGCTGAACGGCTCGGGATCTCTCAAGTACAGGTTTCCAGACTTGAAAAGAAAATATTAAAACAGATCAAGGTTCAAATGGATCATACGGATGGCTAGTCTGCAGTGCAGGCTAGCTTTTTTGTGTGCAAAAGCGTGGTAATTTATGGTCTTTTCGAGCGGATGAATGAGAACAAAATCGAACCACATACTACATATATAACCACCGAAAGATGGTGATCAATGATGGAACGACGAATATTTATCCGGCTTCGCCACCGGGTGCTGGCACATCCAGGGGATATCATTACCGTTGGAGATGCCGCGCAGATAGAAGGGCAGCTGCAGCTGAAAAAGAAACTTTCGGCTATGCCGCTTTATCAAGTGAGCGAAAAAGATAAAAATATCGTAATTCTGGATATCATACAGGTCCTCAAAGCCATTCACTTACAAGATCCGACACTTGATGTTCAAACAGTAGGCGGAGCAGAAGCCATTGTTGAAATTCAGTATCGAAAACGGAAATTATCAACGGTTCTGTTTATCGGTGTCTGGCTGCTTCTGTTTATCGGATCGTGTCTTGCCATCATGAACTTTCATGAGGATGTAAGCATGAGAGATGTTCATATCGCACTATATGAAATCATAACCGGAGAGAGGAATGACTATCCATATTTGCTTCAAATCCCATACAGCATCGGTTTGGGACTGGGGATGATCGTGTTTTTCAATCACATATTTAAAAAGCGCCTAAATGAAGAGCCCAGCCCGCTCGAGGTTGAGATGTTTAACTATCAGCTTGATCTCGATCAATATGTGGCCATGCACGAGAATCAAGAAACCATAAAGGATCTGCATGATCGTTAGTGTATTGTTCATTATTTTTGTCGGGCTCGGCGGAGGCATAACGGTGGGGGCAGGTTTCGTTGCTTTTTTAACCGTAATGGGGATCATTCCGCGGCTGATGCAGCTCACCAAAACAATGAGATTTGTCCAGGCTTATGAAGCCGCTGTTATTCTTGGCGCGGTTTGCGGGGGATGGGAGACGCTTCATATGAATCATCTTTATCTGACAAAATGGATAGCTGTGCCGGTCGGACTTCTGGCAGGTTTGTTTGTCGGGATGCTAGCGGCTGCCCTTACAGAGGTTTTAAATGTCCTGCCGATTTTGGCAAAACGAATCGGGCTCAGAAGTAAAATCATTATTCTGTTAATGGCCATCGTGATTGGGAAAATCGCGGGATCTTTATTTCATTGGCTGTACTTTATTGACCATTCATAAGGAGGTTTCAAGATGACAAACATTAAAGAAAATTACAAATCAAAAGTAAAAACATATCAGCCTAAGCCGCCTTACGTCTGGAACTGTGTAAAAGCCTTTTTGGTGGGCGGGCTGATTTGTGCAATCGGGCAAGGTCTGCAAAATTTCTACATCCATTTTTTTGATTTTAATGAAAAAACTGCGGGAAATCCAACGGCTGCAACGCTGATATTAATTTCTGCCCTGCTTACAGGGTTCGGCATCTATGACAGAATCGGACAATTCGCAGGCGCCGGTTCAGCCGTACCTGTCACAGGATTTGCCAATAGCATGGCAAGCGCTGCACTTGAATATAAAAGCGAAGGGTTAGTGCTTGGGGTAGCGACTAATATGTTTAAACTGGCAGGAAATGTTATTGTTTTCGGGGTTGTGGCTGCATACATCGTTGGAATGATTCGGTTTGCTTTTGAGAAACTGATGTCATAGGAGGAGAAGATAATGAAATTAACAGGAAAGCAAACCTGGGTATTTGAACATCCCTTATTTGTGAACTCAGCGGGAACGGCAGCAGGACCAAAGGAAAAAGACGGACCGCTCGGCTCTCTATTTGATAAAACCTATGACGAAATGCATTGCAATCAAAAAAGCTGGGAAATGGCGGAACGGCAGCTAATGGAAGACGCTGTAAATGTTGCGCTTCAAAAAAACAATCTGACAAAAGATGATATTGATCTATTGCTGGCAGGCGACTTGCTGAACCAAAACGTGACGGCTAACTACGTGGCAAGACATTTAAAAATCCCGTTTCTTTGTATGTTTGGCGCTTGTTCAACATCAATGGAAACAGTGGCTGTCGCGTCAGCGTTAGTTGACGGCGGGTTTGCCAAAAGGGCACTCGCTGCCACCAGCAGTCACAATGCAACAGCGGAAAGACAGTTTCGCTATCCGACAGAATACGGAGGCCAAAAACCGGACACTGCCACTTCTACTGTAACCGGAAGCGGCGCAGTTGTCATCAGTCAGACACCGAGTGATATTCAAATCACAAGTGCGACTGTCGGAAAGGTTTCTGATTTAGGAATTACAGATCCTTTTGATATGGGATCGGCCATGGCTCCGGCTGCAGCTGATACAATTAAGCAGCACTTTAAAGATCTAAACCGGACAGCGGATGACTACGATCTTATCCTGACAGGTGACCTGTCAGGCGTCGGTTCTCCAATCGTAAAAGATCTCTTAAAAGAAGATGGTTATCCAGTCGGCACAAAGCATGATGATTGCGGGCTTCTGATTTATACCCCGGATCAGCAGGTCTTTGCCGGGGGGAGCGGCTGTGCTTGTTCAGCGGTTGTCACCTACTCTCATATTTTTAAGCAGCTGAGAGAAGGAAAATTAAACCGTGTATTTGTCGTGGCGACCGGTGCGCTGTTAAGCCCGACGATGATCCAGCAAAAAGAAAGCATCCCGACTATCGCCCACGGGGTTGTATTTGAGCGTGCAGGAGGTGCATCTTAACATGGATTATCTTTTGGCTTTTGTATGTGGCGGTGCCATTTGTATCGTCGGTCAGCTGCTCTTGGACATTTTCAAATTGACGCCAGCTCATGTCATGACAACATTCGTTGTAATCGGTGCCATATTAGATGGTTTCGGCATTTACGATAAATTTATTGAATTTGCCGGAGGAGGCGCCACCGTTCCGATCGTCAGCTTTGGTCACAGTCTTTTGCACGGTGCCATGCATCAGGCGCATATACACGGATTTATCGGAATCGGCATGGGAATTTTTGAGCTGACATCTGCCGGTATCTCAGCCGCCATTCTCTTCGCTTTTATCGTAGCTGTTATTTTCAAACCGAAAGGATAATGCCGACATGACAACAAAACGCAAGGTCATACTGGTAACAGACGGGGATGTGTATGCCGCTAAAACAATTGAATACGCCGCAAGAAAAGTAGGAGGCCGATGTATTTCACAATCGAAAGGGAACCCCTCCACTCGTAGCGGCGCCGAGCTCGTCAAGCTGATCGCCTCAGCACCGTATGATCCTGTTTTTGTCATGTTTGACGACTCCGGCCTTCAAGGAGAGGGTCCGGGAGAAGCCGCTCTGACCTATGTCGCGACCCATCCGTCTATTGAAGTGCTCGGTGTGATTGCGGTCGCGTCAAAAACACATCAGGCTGAATGGACCAGGGTCGATGTAAGCATTGACCGCAATGGAGAAGTAACTGAATATGGCGTCGATAAAGTCGGGGAAAGAGAATTTGATGACCACAGAATGAGTGGAGATACTGTCTATTGCCTTGATAAACTTGATCTCCCGCTTATTGTCGGTATCGGGGATATTGGGAAAATGGGCAGAAAAGACGATATCTCAAAAGGGTCGCCAATCACCATGAAAGCGGTCGAGTTTATTTTAGAAAGGAGCGGGTATCATGCCGGACCACAAGGAAGAGAAAATTCGGGTTTATCGGAATCCAGCTAAAAATGAAGAGTACTTCAAAAAACGTGTCGGGATGGGGACAAGCTATGATGTAGGTGTTCGCAAGCTCATTATTTTAGACAAAGAGATCCAGCTTTACTATCTAAATGGATTATGCGATACGGCTTATATTATTCATTTAATGAGAGAGCTTGTTGCCATTAACAATCGGAAAGAAGATCCTGATGAGCTGGTAGATATCGTCGAAAACAGATTGCTTAACGCCCAGGTCGAAAAAGTAAAAACCTTGGATGAAACCACCGACCAAGTGCTTTCCGGGCTCGTCGCAGTCATTGTTGAAGGCGCAGGCTTCGCATTTATCATTGATGTCAGGAGCTATCCGGGCAGAAATCCGGAAGAACCAGATACGGAAAAGGTAGTCAGGGGAGCCAGAGACGGATTTGTTGAAAATATCGTCGTCAATACGGCCCTTCTCAGAAGGCGGATCAGAGACGAACGCCTTCGAGTCAAGATGACGAAAGTTGGCGAGCGGTCAAAGACGGATTTAAGCATTTGTTATATAGAAGATATAGCTGATCCGGATCTGGTTGAGATCGTGGAAAAGGAAGTTGCATCCATTGATGTCGATGGATTAACAATGGCCGACAAAACTGTCGAGGAATTCATTGTTAATCAAAACTATAATCCTTTTCCGCTCGTGCGCTACACAGAAAGACCGGATGTGGCCGCGAATCATGTTCTTGAGGGCCATGTTGTCATTATAGTGGATACATCGCCTAGTGTGATCATTACCCCGACGACTTTATTTCACCACGTGCAGCATGCGGAAGAATATAGGCAGGCGCCTTCAGTCGGGACCTTTTTAAGATGGGTCAGATTTTTCGGTATTCTTGCTTCTACTTTATTTCTTCCGATCTGGTTTCTCTTTGTGCTTCAGCCTGATCTGCTTCCGGACAATATGAAATTTATCGGTTTAAATAAAGATACGCATATCCCGATCATCCTGCAGATATTTTTAGCGGACTTAGGAATCGAGTTTCTCAGAATGGCTGCCATTCACACACCGACAGCTTTATCGACAGCAATGGGTTTAATTGCCGCTGTTCTGATCGGGCAGATTGCAATTGAGGTCGGCCTTTTTTCGCCTGAGGTGATTCTGTACGTCTCACTTGCGGCGATTGGAACCTTTACGACGCCTAGTTATGAATTAAGCTTGGCAAACAAAATGAGCCGCCTTGTTCTCATGATACTCGTTGCCTTATTTCATATAAAAGGGCTCGTTATTGGATTTACAGTGCTAATTATTGCCATGGCAAGCATCAAATCCCTTCAGACACCGTACTTATGGCCGCTGATTCCCTTTAACGGAAAGGCGCTGTGGCAGGTTCTTGTCCGCACAGCGAAACCTGGCGCAAAAGTTAGGCCCAGTATCGTTCACCCCAAAAATCGCTTAAGACAGCCTACCAATTCATAATCGCATTGAAACTGACTGAAGAGTATGATAATGTATGTCTTAATTATGAAGGGACAGTCCGTAAAACTGTCCTTTCATCCATAAGCGGAGAAAGAGGGAATGACATTGTTCTTACACGGCACAAGCAGACAAAATCAACATGGTCATTTAGAAATCGGAGGTGTGGATGCTCTCTATTTAGCGGAGAAATATGGTACACCTCTTTACGTATATGATGTGGCTTTAATACGTGAGCGTGCTAAAAGCTTTAAGCAGGCTTTTATTTCCGCAGGGCTGAAAGCACAGGTGGCATATGCGAGCAAAGCATTCTCATCAGTTGCAATGATTCAGCTCGCTGAGGAAGAGGGACTTTCTTTAGATGTCGTATCCGGAGGAGAGCTTTATACGGCTGTTGCGGCAGGCTTTCCGGCAGAACGCATTCACTTTCATGGAAACAATAAAAGCAGGGAAGAACTGCGGATGGCGCTTGAGCACCGTATCGGCTGCATTGTGGTGGATAATTTCTATGAAATCGCGCTACTTGAAGACCTATGTAAAGAAACGGGACACTCCATCGATGTTCTGCTTCGGATCACGCCTGGAGTAGAAGCGCATACGCATGACTACATTACGACGGGACAAGAAGATTCAAAGTTTGGTTTCGATCTTCATAACGGACAAACTGAACGGGCGATTGAACAAGTATTACAATCGGAACACATTCAGCTGCTGGGTGTCCATTGCCATATCGGATCGCAAATTTTTGATACGGCCGGTTTTGTGTTAGCAGCGGAAAAAATCTTCAAAAAACTAGACGAGTGGAGAGATTCATACTCATTTGTATCCAAGGTGTTGAATCTAGGAGGAGGTTTCGGCATCCGTTATACGGAAGAGGATGAACCGCTTCACGCCACTGAATACGTCGAAAAAATTATCGAAGCTGTGAAAGAAAATGCTTCCCGTTACGGTTTTGATATCCCGGAAATTTGGATCGAACCGGGCCGTTCTCTCGTAGGAGACGCAGGCACAACCCTTTATACGGTTGGCTCACAAAAAGAAGTGCCGGGTGTCCGCCAGTATGTGGCAGTAGACGGAGGCATGAACGACAATATTCGTCCTGCGCTTTACCAAGCTAAATATGAAGCTGCGACAGCCAATCGGATCGGAGAAGCGCATGACAAAACGGTATCGATTGCTGGAAAGTGCTGTGAAAGCGGAGATATGCTGATTTGGGATATTGACCTGCCGGAAGTTAAAGAAGGCGATCTTCTTGCCGTTTTTTGTACAGGCGCTTACGGATACAGCATGGCCAACAATTATAACCGTATTCCGAGACCTGCCGTCGTATTTGTCGAAAACGGTGAGGCTCATTTAGTCGTGAAGCGAGAAACATACGAAGATATTGTAAAACTTGATCTGCCATTTAAAACGAGTGTAAAGCAATAAAAAAAGCGCCGATTCTTCGGCGCTTTTTTTATTTGAAGATAGATACAATCGCATTCCAGATAGATACGAAGAAATCAATGACTTTCTGGATGAAGTTTTTGCCTTCATCTGATTCTATGAATTTCGTAATCTTATCTTTCGCTTTATCAAGCTGGTCACTGACCTGTCCCCAGTTAATGTCAGCGTTTTTCATCTTATTGAATAGGGAGACAAGCTGATTCTTTTGGCTGTCTGTAAGTGTGACGTTTAAATCAGAAGCTGCGTCGTCCACTTGTTTTTCGATGTCAGCTTTATTGTCAGGCACCCCGTTTTTAGCAAACTCTTCTTTGATTTTTGCAATCAGGGCTGCCGCATTTTCGTTACCGATTTTGTCTCCAAGCTCTGATGTCGTGACAAGCTCTTGGTTGGCGACTTGCTTAACATCCTCCGAGATCGCTTCGTCGGAAGAAACCTCATACGCCTTAATCAATCCAGTTAAAGCCGCAGTCCCGGATACTTCAAACGGCGCTGTAACATACACCTTTGCATCTTTAACACCGGCTGTCATCAGCGCATTCAGGTACATTTCATCTGTAATGCCGCTGATATTATGTGTCTCAACATTCAATCCGGAGCCTTTTTTGGCAATGGTAATTGACGATGAAGAAATCGCTCTCGATCCGATTTTAGCGTTCGATATATATTTTCCTAAATATTCATGTTCTTCCTTATTGGTCACGGTTACCGTTGTGGCATTATCAGGGACATTCATTTCATCAAGCACTTTTTGTTTGTCGGATTCTGACAAATCAGCACCAAGTGTTACAATGACATCTCCAACTGCGGCATCCGCGAGACTGACCTTCGGAACCATCAGCAGCAAAACGGCCGCTGCCAGCATTCCAATCCAAATTTTCTTCAAAGCAGTTTGACCTCCTTCAACTTCACAAGCAGCTGGCTAGAGCTGCTTTGTGAGGACCTGAATCATAATGAAAATACAGTTCCGTTAGGTTAGACGGAGATAAAGAGATTCAGGTTTCATTTTTATTTTTTAGTAAAGCCGGGAGATTCGTTTTCCCCCGAAAGGTGTGGTATAATAGCCGCGACAAGGAGAGACAGGCTATAACCTATCATACATAATCTCCTTTGAAAATTAAAATAAAGAAAGTAGGCATACAATTGAAAACAGGTTACTTTTTATTAGAAGACGGAAACAAAATTGAATTTGAACTTTACCCTGAAGCTGCACCGGGTACTGTCGCAAACTTTGAAAAGCTTGCGAACGAAGGCTTTTATGACGGCCTTACATTCCACCGAGTGATTCCTGGCTTCGTCAGCCAAGGCGGATGCCCGCACGGAACTGGTACTGGCGGTCCAGGATACACAATCAAATGTGAAACAGAAGGAAACCCGCATACACATGAGGCGGGCGCACTTTCTATGGCACATGCCGGAAAAGACACTGGCGGCAGCCAATTTTTCATCGTTCATGAGCCACAGCCTCATTTGAACGGTGTTCACACTGTATTCGGTAAAGTAACAAGCGGATTAGAATTCGCGAAAAACATGTCTAACGGCGATGTCATGAAAGAAGTTCGCGTAGAAGGCTAATCGGCAGGCAAAAGGCTTCCTCTTAGAGAGGAAGCTTTTTTGTTGGCCAAAAATGGTCAATAAAAAACCGCCGAATGCTGATGGCGGTTGGTAAACCAGGTGTTAAGGAAGGAGTTTCTCAATCCCTAAATAAATACATTAAAAAGTTTTGGTAACGTTCTGATCAGTAAATTGATGATTAATCATTTTAGCTTTGCTTACGAAGTTATTTTCAAAAACAATACCTGTGTTTAAACCTCCGGAGCCAAACACAGATTTGGACAAAGTTAATGGCCTGATCATAAAAGCGCCGCCTACGTTAACTACGCCGTTGCCGGAAATGTTGTTTATATTAATAGGATAATCAATCATACCATCTAATCTCCTTTCATATTATTCTACTTTTTATATGTATTAGTGCTAGAGTCAATAAGCATAAACTTATTGGTAAAAATATTTAAATGAAGCCTCTTTTTTTCGGTTTTTGAAAAATGTGCATAAAAAAGAGCTTCTTTAAAGCTTCCCGAAACCCAAGTATTTGTCTGTGCTTTTATTCTCTCTGAAAATGGCGGCTTTTTTTCTAGATAATGCTAAGATTAACTTCTGGTTGACTACAAATAGATATACATTACAAGCGGCTCTTCAAATAACCAGTGAGGACGCATGCTGTAGCCGTGATGTTCCTTTCTTGTAAGAGAACGGTTTCTCCTAAATTTAATAAACTGCTATGATGACCCTCAAATGAAAACATGGGGGAGATAAGGTAGTCACTCCCTTAACCGTATATGTTAGATTTTTCAAACCAAACAAACACCTGACTTGGACGTTGACCAGAACCGCCCTTGGCAAACAATCTGCATCAATATGTATGGACAAGGATAGGTTGCGTTTTTTTATCCAGATAAGATCCCGTCGGAACTACTGAAAAGAAAATTGAGCTGATTATACAAAAGTGGATTGGGAATGATAAAGGGACAAAAAAGGTTAAGGAGAAACACATGCAAATTTTGACGGGGTTACTTGAACAGCATGGATATGCCGTCTTGTTTATTGTGTTAATGTTAGAGCTTATCGCTTTACCTGGACCTGGAGAGTTTCTGATGGGCTATGCCGGTGTTCTCGTGTTTCAAGATAAGTTAAACTGGGCGCTAAGCATGTTAGCGGCAGGATTGGGAAGCTGTGCGGGAGTGAGCATTTCGTATTGGATCGGGTATAGACTGGGCCCTGCCATTTATAAATATGGAGAACAAATTCATTTTGGAAAGGACAGGATGGAAAAAACATCACGCTGGCTTGCACATTACGGAAACAAATTATTTCTTATTGCTTACTTTATACCAGGTGTGCGCCATGTCGCCGGCTATGCTGCAGGCATTACTCATATCCGATTTAGACAGTATGCCATCTATGCGTATTGCGGTGCATTTCTTTGGACCGGCACGTTCATTTCACTTGGAAAGTTACTCGGACCGGACTGGGAACAGTTTCATGCCGCAATCAAAAAGTATGTATTGATCGTGAGTTTGTTTGCTGCTATTCTGTTCCTTCTTTTCTACCTGGTCAAGACGCAAAAAAGCAAGATCAGAGAGTTGATCATAGCGGGATTGGTGAAGGGGGCAAGACAATTTCACACCCTTCGCCGTTTAAGGCTTCTGATCGTGTTCACAGCTTTATTGTTTTTGATGTTTGTGCTGTTAATGGGAAGCTTGGTTGAAAATTATATCAATAATGAATTTAAGCCGTTTGATACGATCGTTACACTTGTTGTGACAGTTCTTTTTAACTCACAGTGGCAGTATTGGATGGCAGTATTCGGGGCTTTTGCGTCGAGAGATGTTCTATTAGCCGTTATTGTTGTAACTTTTCTTTGGACAGTATTCAAAGGGCAAGACCGGAAAATCGAACTCTCTTTCTTATTTTTCCTAGTCATTGGCGGAGAGCTTTATGAAGAGGGAATCAGGCGGCTCTTTCATTCCCTTCGTCCTGTCCATGCTCCTTTGGAAAGTCCCGTCTTATACCCGTTTCCAAGCGAACAGACGTTAACGGCATTTGTCATTTTTGGTTTTTGCGCTTATCTCTTTGTGCGTCATTCTCACAAAGCTCGTCTGCAAACTGTTACATTTTTATCGTTGCTTGTCGTTTTATTCCTCATCGGGCTAAGCCGTGTGTACTTTCATGAACAGTATCCTAGTGATGTTGTTGCGGGCTACGCCTTCGGCGGTGTTTGGCTCAGTTTGAATGTTTTCGTCATGGAACTCTTCCGTTTCTCCAGAAGATTTAGCAAGCTGAGAAACGAACCCGATTAGTATGTAGGACGGGTGATTAAAATTAAGAAAACTTTAAAGTTGTACGATTCATTGAGATTGGTATTTTGTAGTAAAATAAATCAAAACAAACGTGATGTATGAAAAGGGGTTCTATATATGGACAACAAAGGCTGTATAAAATGCGGCAGCACTGAAGCCGGACAAAAAGAAATAGCCACAACCGGCACGGGTTTATCAAAGCTGTTTGACGTGCAGCATAACCGATTTCTAGTGGTTTACTGTAAGAACTGCGGATATTCAGAGTTTTATAATAAAGAGTCTTCAACTGCCGGGAATATATTGGATTTATTTTTTGGAGGCTGACAATGTTTTTCGAGCTTCACTGATTTAAACATATCATGAAAGCAAAACGGATGCCTGTTAAGTCACCTGTGAAATAAGCTGCCCGTAACCTCTGTCCCTGTGCAGGATAAGGATGCTGACGTTGATGCCGTCCAGGTTATGTTGAACTATGAAGTTGAAGTTCAATTTCTCAAGCGACATTTGAGGAAGGCCTGGTTGTGATCGACAAGAAAAAATAGGCATGAAGAAGATGAAGATTAACAGTTTGTAAAATCACTTCAATGGTCCTAATGGGATTTCTTTTCGATTCGTGATAACATAAATTGAAGACCGTTGTTTATTGGAGGAAATCAGTTGAAATCAGAAAATGTTTCGAAGAAAAAATCCATTTTAGAATGGGTTAAAGCAATTGTGATAGCTGTCATTCTTGCTTTGCTCATCCGCAACTTTATTTTTGCGCCGTATGTCGTTGATGGTGACTCTATGTATCCTACACTTCACAACCGTGAAAGGGTCTTTGTCAATATGACAGTCAAATACATCGGCGAGTTTGATAGGGGAGACATCGTTGTGTTAAACGGAGATGATGTTCACTACGTCAAACGCATTATCGGCCTTCCCGGCGATACAGTTGAGATGAAAAATGACCAGCTCTATATCAACGGGAAAAAGGTGGACGAACCTTATTTGGCAGCTAATAAAAAGAGAGCGAAACAGGACGGTTTTGACCATTTGACCGATGATTTCGGCCCGGTTAAAGTGCCTGATAACAAGTATTTTGTGATGGGTGACAACCGTCGGAATTCCATGGACAGCCGTAACGGACTTGGCCTCTTCACGAAAAAACAAATTGCGGGTACGTCAAAGTTTGTTTTCTACCCGTTTAACGAAATGCGCAAAACAAATTAGAGTCAAGCAGACCCATTGGGGCTGCTTTTTTTATATCTTTTTTATGGTTATCCCCCAAAACCAGAACATAAATTCGTATATCTATAGAAAAGAAATTTTTGCAGAAATGTGAAACATATTCCCGTTATGCATCGTTATATTAATAATTTACGAGAATTTACGGTTTTTTATTCATGAAAAAAAGGAATAACTCATATGAATGAATAGATTCATATTGGCTGGAGGTTTAGATATGGGAAGAATAAAAACCAAGATTACCATTCTGTTAGTGCTTTTGCTTTTACTTGCAGGCGGTTATATGTACATAAATGATGTTGAGCTGAAGGATGTCCCGACAGCAATCGGACAAACCTTGTCCTCGGAAGAAGAGGAATACACCATCCAAGAATATAAAGTAACGGCAATCGACGGCTCAGAGTATCATGGAGTAGCAGAAAACGGAACGAAAATCATCTTCAACGGAAAAAAATTAAATCAGGATTTATCTGATATAAAAGAAGGTGACAAGATTAAGGCGTACTTCAGCAAATCAAAGCGGATCGATGGATTAATCAAGGTTGCAAAAGTGAATGATTAACAAAACATCACCTTTCAGATCGAAGGGTGATGTTTTTGTTTTTCTCAAATTGTAAGTTTATTTCATTGCGTACTTTTAGAAGGATCGCTATAATAGCCAATAAGGACAAATGAATAAAGATTGTATCCTTCGGGGCAGGGTGGAAATCCCGACCGGCGGTAGTAAAGCGAATTCGCTTTAGAGCCCGTGACCCGTGTGCATAAGCACGCGGTGGATTCAGTTTAAGCTGAAGCCGACAGTGAAAGTCTGGATGGGAGAAGGATGATGAGCCGCTATGCAAAAAGTTTAAAAATGCATAGTGTTATTTCCTATTGCGTAAAATACCTAAAGCCCCGGATTTTTCATAAATTCGGGGCTTTTTTGACGGTAAATAACAAAAGAGGGGAGGTAAACAAATGGAAGAGTATTATATGAAGCTGGCATTAGATCTTGCGAATCAGGGCGAAGGACAGACCGAATCAAATCCGCTCGTCGGCGCTGTTGTCGTAAAGGACGGACAAGTTGTCGGAATGGGCGCCCATTTAAAATATGGGGAAGCTCATGCAGAAGTTCATGCTATCCATATGGCTGGAGCACATGCAGAAGGGGCCGACATTTACGTTACACTCGAACCGTGCAGCCATTACGGAAAAACACCGCCATGTGCAGAATTGATTATCAATTCTGGCATCAAAAGAGTGTTCGTGGCGATGAGAGATCCTAACCCGCTTGTGGCTGGAAGAGGGATCAGCATGATGAAAGAAGCCGGCATTGAGGTAAAGGAAGGCATCCTGCCAGACCAGGCGGAGAAGCTGAATGAAAAATTTCTGCACTTTATGAGGACAGGCCTTCCGTACGTCACACTAAAAGCGGCCGCAAGCCTTGATGGCAAGATAGCTACCAGCACGGGTGACAGCAAATGGATCACATCAGAGGCTGCAAGACAGGATGCTCAGCAATACAGGAGAACACACCAAAGCATTCTAGTCGGAGTTGGCACGGTGAAAGCCGACAATCCGAGCTTAACTTGCAGACTGCCGAATGTAACAAAACAGCCCATTCGGGTTATACTTGATACCGTACTCTCGATTCCTGAGGACGCTAAAGTGATTTGCGATCAATTAGCGCCGACATGGATTTTTACAACGGCACGCGCAGACGAGGAAAAGAAAAAACGGCTTTCCGCTTTCGGAGTGAACATATTTACACTGGAAACCGAGCGCATTCAAGTTCCCGATGTTTTGAAAATCCTATCGGAAGAAGGCATCATGTCGGTGTATGTGGAAGGCGGTTCAGCTGTTCACGGAAGCTTTGTCAAAGAAGGCTGTTTTCAAGAAATCATCTTCTATTTTGCCCCTAAACTAATCGGAGGAACGCTTGCTCCCAGCTTAATCTCCGGTGAAGGTTTTCAATCAATGAAAGATGTCCCCTTATTACAATTCACTGATATAACCCAAATCGGCCGTGATATCAAACTGACGGCCAAACCGACAAACGAGTAGGATGGTGACCATGTTTACAGGAATTATCGAAGAAACAGGCACAATCGATTCCATGAAAAAAGCAGGGCATTCAATGGCCTTAACAATTACATGCTCAAAGATTTTAGAGGATGTTCATCTTGGCGACAGCATTGCAGTGAACGGTATTTGTCTGACTGTCACTGATTTTACAAAAAATCAATTCACTGTGGATGTTATGCCTGAAACAGTCAAAGCTACGTCACTGAATGATTTATCAAAAGGAAGCAAAGTAAATCTGGAAAGAGCGATGGCGGCAAACGGCCGTTTCGGAGGTCATTTCGTCTCAGGCCATGTCGACGGAACTGCGGAAATCACACGAATTGAAGAGAAAAGCAACGCAGTTTACTATGATTTAAAAATGGACCCGTCTTTAACCAAAACATTGGTTTTAAAGGGATCAATTACCGTGGATGGCGTGAGCTTAACCATTTTCGGCCTGACAGAAGACACAGTGACGATTTCTTTAATACCGCATACGATCAGCGAAACGATCTTTTCAGAAAAAACGATCGGCTCTAAAGTGAATATCGAATGCGATATGATCGGAAAATATATGTATCGATTTTTGCATAAAGCCAATGAAAATAAGACCCAACAAACCATTACAAAAGCCTTCTTAAGCGAAAACGGCTTTTAGAGAGGAAGATTTGCATGTTTCATCCGATAGAAGAAGCACTTGACGCTTTAAAAAAAGGCGAAGTCATCATCGTTGTAGATGATGAAGACAGAGAAAATGAAGGAGACTTTGTGGCTCTAGCCGAGCATGCAACGCCGGAAGTGATTAACTTTATGGCGACACACGGAAGAGGGCTGATCTGCACGCCTCTCAGTGAGGAAATTGCAGACAGGCTTGATCTTCACCCTATGGTTGAGCATAATACAGATTCTCACCATACTGCCTTTACCGTAAGCATAGACCATCGAGAAACGACAACAGGTATCAGCGCTCAAGAAAGATCATTTACTGTTCAAGCTTTGCTGGACAGCAAATCCGTGCCATCTGATTTTCAGCGTCCGGGGCACATTTTTCCTCTGATTGCGAAAAAAGGAGGTGTCCTGAAAAGAGCGGGCCACACAGAAGCTGCTGTTGATCTTGCTGAAGCCTGCGGATCTCAAGGAGCCGGCGTCATTTGTGAAATTATGAATGAAGACGGAACGATGGCGAGAGTGCCTGAGCTCATTGAAATTGCGAAAAAGCATCAGCTGAAAATGATCACGATTAAAGATTTGATTCAATACCGTTACAATCTGACAACACTAGTCGAGCGTGAAGTTGACATTACGCTGCCTACTGATTTTGGCACATTCAAGGTTTACGGATACACAAATGAGGTAGATGGAAAAGAGCATGTCGCATTTGTGATGGGGGATGTGCCGTTCGGAGAAGAACCGGTATTGGTCCGGGTGCATTCAGAATGTCTCACAGGTGATGTGTTTGGGTCTCATCGCTGTGACTGCGGTCCGCAGCTTCACGCCGCGCTGACCCAAATTGCCGCAGAAGGCCGCGGAGTGCTTCTGTATTTGCGCCAAGAAGGACGAGGCATCGGTTTAATCAATAAATTAAAAGCTTATAAGCTTCAGGAACAAGGCTATGACACCGTCGAAGCCAATGAGGCGCTTGGATTCCTGCCGGATCTTCGCAACTATGGCATCGGTGCACAAATTTTACGCGACCTCGGTGTGCGGAATATGAAGCTTTTGACGAATAATCCACGGAAAATCGCAGGCCTAGAAGGCTACGGACTCAGTATTTCAGAAAGAGTGCCGCTTCAAATGGAGGCGAAAGAGCACAATAAAAAATATTTGCAAACCAAAATGAACAAGCTGGGTCATTTACTTCATTTCTAATCACAAATATCACAAAAAAGGATGGGAATCATATGAATATCATACAAGGAAATTTAGTTGGTACAGGTCTTAAAATCGGAATCGTAGTAGGAAGATTTAATGATTTTATTACGAGCAAGCTGCTGAGCGGTGCAGAAGATGCGTTGCTCAGACACGGCGTAGACACAAATGATATTGATGTGGCTTGGGTTCCAGGCGCATTTGAAATACCGTTTGCTGCGAAAAAAATGGCGGAAACAAAAAAATATGACGCTATTATCACACTAGGCACTGTCATCAGAGGCGCGACGACTCATTATGATTATGTCTGCAATGAAGCTGCAAAAGGCATCGCGCAAGCCGCAAACACTACTGGAGTACCTGTCATCTTTGGAATTGTGACAACTGAAAACATCGAACAGGCTATCGAGCGTGCCGGCACAAAAGCGGGCAACAAAGGTGTAGATTGTGCTGTTTCTGCCATAGAAATGGCAAATTTAAACCGCTCATTTGAATAATTTGCTGAAAACAGTTTAAAAATATGGCGAAAATGATATAATGTGAGAAAACGGATCACCTATTCGTATCCGTTTAATAGCAGACTGGACATTTTGGATATAGAGGGGTTTTTATGTTAATTCGTTATAAAAAATCGTTTGAAAAGATTGCGATGGGACTTCTTTCGTTTATGCCGAATGAAAAAGACCTTAAGCAGCTTCAGCAGACAATTAAGGACTACGAAACGGATACAGACCGCCAGCTCTTTCTTTGGAAAGAGGACGAGGATATCGTCGGAGCAATCGGAGTCGAAAAAAAGGATTCTGAGGTAGAGATCCGGCATATCAGTGTGAATCCTTCTCATCGCCATCAAGGAATCGGAAAACAGATGATGGATGCTTTAAAGCATTTATTCAAAACGCAAGTGCTGGTTCCAAATGAATTAACGCAGAGATTTTTCGAACGTTGTCAAGATCAGCAGGATCAAGACATTTCATACAATAATTAAGCAGAGGCCGTGATCAGCCTCTGCTTTTTTTTCTGCGTTCTCTTTCTTTTTCACGTTCGCGGATGACGTCAGTTCGATCCCGCAAACGGTGTTTGTCGATAAGAAATGTGTCGCTAAGTGTGCTGGGCTGCCCCCATGTATACTTTTTATTCTTGCATTCGTTCCGGCAAGCTTCCTCCAATTTCTCATCTTTGATCGGCAGCATAATGCTTTTATAGGCAGAGCCGGTTTCGATTTGTTCATAAACCGTTTGCATAAGCTCGAGCAAACGCCCATGATCGAGCCCTAAGTCTTCGACTGCCTGGTGTTCTGCTTGAAGAATCCGGATGCTGTTCGCCATCAGTCTTTTGGCCCCGGCTGTATTCTGCCTTCTGTGATGATATAAAGCAACTGCAAGCTGAATAAAGGCGACCCAATAGCGTTTTCGTTTCTTTGGCGGATCTTCCTTCCAATATTCTTCTAATATTTCATGGCATTCAAAATAATCCCGTGTCGCGTGAAACTCAACGAGATAATCTATATAAGCTTTTGGATACAAGGTGCTTCCTCCTTTAATGTCTTTTAGTGTAACACAGGAAGGATAAAAGGAAAAAAGAACGCTCAGCCAACGCATTACGCGTTTTGAATATTCTGTACAAACTGCTTCAAAACAGGAAATGAAATAGTATTGGACGAGAGCTTTTTGGTGGCTTATACTAAAGGATAGCCAGTTTTACCGGCAATGAGAGTGATACTTGAAAATGGTGAGATGATGGAAGAATATCAAGTGAAAATTGATACGTTTGAGGGCCCATTGGACCTGTTGCTTCATTTAATCAATCGTCTTGAAATTGACATATATGATATACCTGTGGCGAAGATCACTGAACAATATTTATTATATGTACATACAATGCGCGTGCTTGAGCTCGATATTGCCAGCGAGTATTTGGTTATGGCCGCCACGCTGCTCAGCATTAAAAGCAGAATGCTGCTTCCGAAGCAAGAGGAGGAGCTTTTTGAAGATGAATTACTTGAAGAAGAGGATCCGCGTGAGGAACTGATTGAAAAGCTGATTGAGTATAGAAAATATAAAGATGCGGCGAAGGATTTAAAAGAACGGGAAGAAGAAAGACAAAAATCGTTCACGAAACCGCCGAGTGATTTGAGTGAATACGCAAAAGAAATAAAACAGTCTGAGCAAAAGCTCTCTGTTACGGTCTATGATATGATCGGGGCTTTTCAAAAAGTGCTGAAACGCAAAAAAATAAACAGGCCGATGGGAACGACGATTACCAGACAGGACATACCAATCGAAGACAGAATGAACGAAATCGTGCACAGCCTGAAATCAAGAGGAACGAGAATCAACTTTATGGACCTGTTTCCATATGAGCAAAAAGAACATTTAGTAGTGACCTTTCTAGCCGTTCTCGAGCTGATGAAAAACCAGCTGGTTCTCATTGAACAGGAGCAAAATTTTTCAGATATTTACATTACGGGGAGTGAATCCATTCATGGGGCTTGATATCGTGAATTGGAAAGCTATAGTGGAAGCCCTTCTTTATGCGGCAGGCGATGAAGGGCTCACAAAAAAGCAGCTGTTAACGGTGCTTGAAATCGAAGAGCCTGAGCTGAACACCATCATGGCGGAAGTGGCGGACGAATACCGCGGGGATACAAGAGGCATTGAACTGATTGAGTATGCAGATACGTACATGCTCTCTACCAAAAAAGACTTTGCACCTTACTTGAAAAAACTGATTGAAGTGCCGTCAAAGGGCCTTTCTCAAGCATCTTTAGAAGTGCTGGCCATTGTTTCATACAAACAGCCAATTACGAGAGCAGAAATTGAAGAAATCAGAGGAGTAAAATCAGAGCGGATTTTACACAGTCTCGTCGCGAAGGCGTTATTATGTGAAGTGGGACGTGCTGACGGTCCGGGACGTGCCATTTTATACGGTACAACGCCGACTTTTCTTGAACAATTCGGTCTAAAAACACTGGACGAGCTTCCGCCGCTGCCTGAAAATGCGGAAGAAGACGTTCTTCAAGAAGAAGCAGATTTATTTTTTGAAAACTTTAACCAAACCTTCGAAGATATAAAATAGAAGTTTAATGAATCGCGCTTTTTCATCATCATAAGATATAAGGAAGAAGCTATCATGAAAGAAGCAAAATGTGAGAGACAAAGACATGAGGGGAAGATACCAAACGAAATGGGACATTCGATTGTGCGAGCGCAGACTCAAAAAACAGGCGAATTCTTATCAATGGTTGTCAATACCGTGAACGATTACCTAAATCAAACGACGCTGGAATCCTTACAGGCTGAATTGCCTATTGAAAAAGGATACTGCTGTGATGTGCTGAGCACTTTGAGAAGAATGGCAGTATTTTGTGAAGGAGGCGCAGAAGCATGCCGCCGTCTCCTGATGCAGGAGCCTTTTCAGGAAGCCAGAGCGGAAAAAACACTTTATAATGTGTATCACCAATGCATTGAAGAGTTCTTTATGCCGAAAAAAGACACGTGGTGTGAAAATAGCCGGGCGTCTTATACCGGGGTCAGCGCAATTGAGTTTTATCATGCTGTTCCTGCGTCGCTTGAGCAATTACTATTGCCGTTGAGCGCAGCCTTTCTGAAGATGAGGGAAGAGCTGGCTCATTACGAAGCGTCCGGATCAAGCATGGTGCCAATCAGATAACGTTTACTCTCCCTCTTTCAGGGAGAGTTTTTTTATGTTTGCTTCCAGAAATAGAATTGTTATTCATAACTGATGGACATGCGCATAAACTTGTACAAACCACCACAAGGACGTGAGCAAACATGCGCATTTTCAAAAAAGCAGTATTCGTGATTATGATTTCTTTTCTGATTGCCACTGTAAATGTGAATACAGCACATGCAGCTATAGATGTCAGTGCAAAAAGCGCGATCATTATCGACGGAGCGTCAGGCAGAGTGTTATTTGCCAAGGATGAGCATCAAAAAAGGCGGATCGCCAGCATCACAAAAATTATGACCGCCGTCCTTGCTATCGAATCTGGCAAAATGGATCAAACGGTGACGGTTTCGGCAAATGCTGTCAGAACAGAAGGCTCCGCCATTTATTTAACAGAAGGTCAAAAAGTGAAATTGAAAGATCTTGTGTATGGCCTGATGCTAAGATCAGGAAACGACGCCGCTGTCGCGATTGCTGAGCATGTCGGTGGGAGCCTCGATGGGTTTGTTTATATGATGAATCAAAAAGCCGAGCAGCTTGGTATGGAGAACACCCGTTTTCAAAACCCGCACGGCTTGGACGACCATGAAAATCATTATTCAACAGCCTATGACATGGCCATTTTAACTAAATATGCTATGAAACTGAAAGACTATCAAAAGATTTCAGGCACAAAAATATACAAAGCGGAAACGATGGAAAGCGTATGGAAAAATAAAAATAAACTGCTGACCATGCTTTATCCATACAGTACAGGAGGGAAAACAGGCTATACAAAACTTGCAAAACGGACACTGGTTTCAACGGCTTCAAAGGATGGCATTAACCTGATAGCCGTCACCATTAATGACCCTGATGATTGGGATGACCATATGAAAATGTTTAATTATGTGTTTGATCATTATCAAACCTATTTAATTGCAAAAAAAGGGGACATTCCAAAGCTGAAAGGCACATTTTATGAATCGAAGGCTTTTATCAAACGAGATATCACCTATTTGCTGAACGAAGAGGAAAAAGAAGATGTGAAAATTAATACCACGCTGCTCAAGCCAAAAAAAGCATGGGAAAAAGACGCCTCAAAAATTCCTGACATCGTAGGGCACATGGAGATCATGTTCAACAATGAAACCATCGCAAAAGTGCCGATCTATTATGAAAATGAACGTCATCAAAAACCGAAGAAACAATTTTTTGAAACGTTTAAGTCAATCTTTCTGAATGCGGCAGGCGGAGCAAAATGGTCAATATAATTTGGGTCAGTTTAACTGTGATCGGACTTGTTTTTGCGATGTGCAACGGAACTCTGCAAGATGTAAATGAAGCCGTGTTTAAGGGTGCGAAAGAAGCCGTTACGATCTCATTTGGATTGATGAGCGTGCTTGTTTTCTGGCTTGGCTTAATGAAAATAGCTGAGCAGTCAGGGCTTTTGGATATTTTCAGCCGGATGTGCAGGCCTTTTATATCTAAGCTGTTCCCTGATATACCGCCGGATCACCCGGCGATGGGCTACATTTTATCTAATCTTATGGCGAATTTCTTCGGCCTCGGAAATGCAGCAACTCCGCTTGGCATTAAAGCAATGGAGCAAATGAAAAAGCTGAATGGAGACCGATCGGAAGCAAGCCGGTCGATGATTACGTTTTTAGCTGTTAATACGTCCTGCATCACTCTCATTCCGACAACGGTGATCGCTGTCCGGATGGCTTATTCCTCCAAAACGCCGACAGATATCGTCGGACCAAGCATTTTGGCAACGCTCATTTCCGGAATCGGCGCTATTATCATTGACCGGTATTTTTATTATCGCCGCAAGAAGAAGGGGAGGTAAGCGGATGGAAATCATCAACTGGATGTCTTTAGCGATGATTCCGATCATTATTGCCGGCATACTTCTTTATGGGACAATCAAAAAGGTTCCCACATATGAATTGTTTGTCGAAGGAGGCAAAGAGGGGATAGAAATCGCCTTCTCCATTATCCCCTATTTAGTCGGAATGCTTGTCGCGATAACTGTTTTCCGATCATCAGGCGCGCTTGATTTTATAATGGATCTTTTAAAACCGGTTTTCTCTGCTATCGGCATCCCCGGTGAGGTGGTACCGCTTGCTCTGATCCGCCCGATCTCCGGTACGGCCGCACTCGGAATGACGACCGATTTAATCGCAGTATACGGGCCCGATTCCTTTATCGGCAGACTGGCTTCCGTCATGCAGGGATCTACAGATACAACGCTTTACGTATTGACAGTGTATTTTGGTGCAGTCGGTATTAAAAAAATGGGTGATGCATTAAAGGTGGGACTTCTTGCCGATTTAATCGGCGTAGTTGCATCAATCATCATCGTTACGTTATTATTTGGGAGCGCCTGAAAACGGCGTTTTTTTTAGATTTGGCATACAGATTTGAAAAAGCTTGTTTGTTATGGTTGAAAAAAGTAAGATAATACTTGAGGTGAAAGACATGGAAAGACTGCAAAAAGTAATTGCTCATGCCGGAGTTGCATCGCGCAGAAAGGCAGAAGAGCTGATTAAAGAAGGAAAAGTAAAGGTGAACGGCAAAGTAGTAACAGAGCTCGGTGTTAAGGTCACCGGTTCTGATCAGATTGAGGTAAACGGGTTAAAGGTTGAACGCGAAGAGCCGGTTTACTTTCTCTTATATAAACCGAGAGGCGTTATTTCTGCAGCGCAAGATGACAAAGGACGTAAAGTGGTGACAGACTTTTTTAAAAATATTCCGCAGCGCATTTATCCGATTGGACGCCTGGATTATGATACGAGCGGTCTTTTGCTTTTAACCAATGACGGCGAATTCGCCAATAAGCTGATGCACCCTAAGTATGAAATAGACAAAACATACGTGGCGAAGGTAAAAGGAATCCCGCCTAAAGAGCTGCTCAGAAAGTTAGAGCGTGGAATTAGGCTGGAAGAAGGCAAAACAGCGCCTGCTAAAGCGAAGCTATTGTCTTTGGATAAGAAAAAGCAGACAAGCATTATTCAACTGACGATCCATGAGGGACGCAACAGACAGGTGCGCCGCATGTTTGAAGCGATCGGACATGAGGTAATCAAGCTGAAGCGTGAGGAATACGCGTTTTTAAACCTGCGAGGCCTGCACACGGGAGATGCCAGAGAACTTACGCCTCATGAAGTAAAAAGACTCAGAGCACTGGCGGAGCACGGTAAAAACGCTTTCTAAATTTCACATAACCTTCAAAAAGTAAGAAATGTGAAATGAACTTGCAATGATATAATTGAATGGATCTGCAATAGGGGGAAGGGGGCAGTGGACAATGAAGAAAAAAAGGCGATTATTCATTCGGACCGGCATCCTTCTCGTTTTAATCTGCGCACTTGGCTATACCATTTATAACGCTGTATTTGCCGACAAAGAAAGTATATCCGAAGGGTCCGACGCACCGAATTTTGTCCTTGAGGATACGAATGGGAAACGTATCGAGCTCAGTGACTTAAAAGGGAAAGGTGTTTTTTTGAATTTCTGGGGTACATGGTGTGAACCATGCAAAAAAGAATTTCCTTATATGGCAAACCAATATAAGCATTTTAAAGACCAAGGTGTTGAAATTGTCGCTGTAAATGTTGGGGAGTCAAAGATAGCAGTACATAATTTTATGAAATCCTACGGAGTGAATTTCCCGGTTGTTCTGGATACAGATCGCCAAGTGCTTGATGCCTA
Source organism: Bacillus sp. MD-5 (assembly GCF_002201875.1). Classification (NCBI taxonomy): domain Bacteria; kingdom Bacillati; phylum Bacillota; class Bacilli; order Caryophanales; family Bacillaceae; genus Bacillus; species Bacillus sp. MD-5. Next base: position 2,148,731 of record NZ_CP021911.1, on the reverse strand, counting down.
CGACGTATCTCCGCTTCCGACAACCTTTTTGATTAATCCGGAAGGAAAAGTTGTCAAGGTGGTGACCGGCACTATGACAGAAAGCATGATACACGATTATATGAATCTCATAAAACCCGGAGAAGCTTCGGGATGAAGCAAGTCAAATGTAAATGCGGACATATAAACCCGGTCGGAACCGTTTTATGTGAATCGTGCGGGAGGGCTCTCCAGGAAACTCAGCCTCCGCTCGCTGATATGAGATATGACGGAAGCGCAAGACGTTCGCAAACCTATAACAAAACAATTATCGATAAAATTTGGAATTTCTTTTCCTCGGTTAAGGTGGGAATATGGCTTATTGTCATAACCCTTGCTGCATCAGCGTTCGGCACCATTTTTCCCCAGGAAGCCTATCTGCCTCCGGGCGCACAGGCCGAGACTTATTACAAGGAGCAGTACGGCGTGTTTGGCCAGCTTTATTATTTGCTCGGGTTTCATCATTTATATGGTTCTTGGTGGTATTTGCTGCTCATTGCCTCGATCGGCATTTCGCTCGTGATTTGCAGCCTTGACCGTGTCATTCCGTTGTACAGAGCATTAAAAAACCAAGGCATCAGAAGGAACCCAGCTTTTTTAAGAAGGCAGCGCTTGTTCAGTGAAACGGCTACTGTGCTGGACGGGGAAGCAAAAGAAAAGATAGTTGCCCTATTAAAGAAAAAACATTATAGAATCAGAGAAAAAGAGGACAGCATTCTTGCTGAAAAAGGCCGATTTTCCCGCTGGGGTCCGTATGTCAACCACATTGGATTGATCATCTTTCTGATTGGTGCGATGCTGAGATTTGTGCCGGGCATGTACGTCGATGAGACGCTTTGGGTCAGAGAAGGCGAAACCGCAGCAATTCCGGGTACAGACGGGAAATACTACTTGAAAAACAATCAATTCAGCGTAGAGACCTATAACAGCAAAACGGAAAAAAAGGTATTTGCAGATGCCATTGACAGAGTCGGGGACGGGAGAGTGGCAAAGAACTTTCAAACCGATGCCGTTCTCTACAAGAGAGAAGGAAAAATTGTTTATGGCGAAAAGCCGAAGCTGAAAAAAGTAACAGAAGAAGACATCCTTGTCAATCAGCCGCTGCGCTTTGATTCTTTTTCCGTTTACCAGGTGGATTATAAAGAAAATCAGCTTGACCAAATGGTGTTCCAGCTGATTGATAAAAAAACAAAAAAATCTTTTGGAAGCCTGAAGATTAACCTTCTGGATCCAGATTCGGTCTATGATCTTGGCAACGGTTACAAAGTGGAAATCGCCAGCTATCTGCCAGACTTCTATTTTAATCAGGACGGACAACCAAGCACGAAAACAAAGATCCCTAACAACCCGGCTTTTGTCTTTAATATCATAACGCCGGATAAACCAAAGGGTGAAAAGAGCTTTGTCGCCATCCAAGAAACCATCGAAGGATCAGGCAGCAATAAATACAAGCTGAAATTTGACCATGTCGAAACGAAAAACATTACGGGACTTACAGTCAGAAAGGATCTGACACTCTGGGTGCTTGCTGTCGGCGGAGCCATTTTTATGATCGGTGTCATTCAAGGTATGTACTGGCAGCATCGAAGAATCTGGCTGCACTCACAGGACGGCGCAGTCATGGTGGCGGGGCATACCAATAAAAACTGGTTTGGCCTGAAGAAGGATATAGCATTTATATTGGATGATTCCGGACTGACTGAACCGGCGGACCAAAAAGAATTAATCAAAACACAGAAATAGGCGAAAAGGGAGTGATGTCATGGCAGAGCTGAGCGGAAATTTTCTTTATGCGGCCTTTCTTGTGTATTTAATCGCTGTCCCGATTTTCGGCGGGGCCATACGGGGAAATAAAGATAAAAAGGGCAGGCAAAACCGATGGGCCAACATTGGAATCACCCTTTCTGTTGTTGGGTTTATTTGCCACCTTGGGTATTTCATCACAAGGTGGGCTGCCAGCGGCCATGCGCCGGTCAGCAATATGTTTGAATTCACCACCGCTTTTGGCATGATGCTTGTTTTGGCGTTTATTATTCTTTATTTTATTTATAGATTGCCTTCATTAGGCCTGTTTACGCTGTCAATCGCTTTACTGCTGATTGCCTACGCCAGCATGTTTCCGACAGATATCTCGCCTTTAATTCCTTCGCTCCAAAGCAATTGGCTGTATATTCACGTAACAACGGCCGCGCTTGGGCAAGCTATACTTGCCATCAGCTTTGTCGCTGGTGTCATCTTTCTTTTGAAGCATGTAGACCAGACAAAACCAAGCAAAAAAACCTTCTGGCTTGAAGCGATTATGTTTATCCTGGTCACAACCGTCGCCTTTATTGCGATTACATCAGCATTTCGTCTTGCGGGCTATGAAGCGGAGTTTAACTGGGTGGATAAAAATAAAGAAAAAAGCGTGATGGTGTACGAAATGCCTGCGCTTGTCGGTCCGCATCAGGGAGAGCTTTTGACCGAGGGGAGAATGGAACCGCTTGTTGATCTTCCCGCGCTTTTCTCAGGCAGAAAAGTGAACACTGTCATTTGGTCATTTGGAGCAGGTCTTGTGTTGTATGGGGCTCTTCGTCTGATCATCAGAAAAAGAATCAGCGCTCTTTTACATCCGCTTGTGAAAAACGTCAATCTTGATCTGGTGGATGAGGTTGGGTACAGGGCCGTATCAATCGGGTTTCCGGTCTTTACGCTCGGCGCACTGATCTTTGCGATGATTTGGGCTCAGCTCGCGTGGACGAGATTTTGGGGCTGGGACCCTAAGGAAGTATGGGCGCTGATCACGTTTTTGTTTTATGCGGCTTACTTGCATTTAAGACTGTCAAGAGGCTGGCACGGTGAGAAGTCAGCATGGCTGGCCGTAATCGGTTTTGCTATTATTATGTTTAATTTAATATTCGTAAATCTAGTGCTTGCCGGACTTCATTCTTATGCATAGTCCTTTGAAAGCGATACAGTTCTCAAACTTTCTCACGATTTGATAAAATGAAAGTAACAGAAGGAAAGCAGGGGGAAAACATGGACCAAACGAACGAAACAAAAATATTAGTAGTTGATGACGAAGCCAGAATTCGCCGCCTTTTAAGAATGTATCTTGAACGTGAAAATTATGTTATAGATGAAGCGGAAAATGGTGATGAAGCCATTGCCAAAGGGCTTGAAGCCAATTATGATCTGATTTTGCTTGATCTGATGATGCCGGGAACTGACGGAATTGAAGTGTGCCGGCAAATTCGCGAAAAAAAAGCGACACCCATTATCATGCTGACCGCAAAAGGAGAAGAAGCAAACCGGGTGCAGGGGTTTGAAGCGGGCACAGATGATTATATTGTCAAGCCGTTTAGTCCGAGAGAAGTCGTGCTGCGGGTAAAGGCTCTTTTGAGAAGAGCATCCCAAACCTCTTATTTCAATGCCAATACACCGACGAAAAATGTGCTCGTGTTTTCACATTTGTCTATTGACCATGATGCTCACCGCGTAACGGCTGATGGAACGGAAGTAAGCCTGACGCCAAAAGAGTATGAACTTCTATACTTCTTAGCGAAAACGCCTGACAAGGTGTATGATCGGGAAAAGCTTCTGAAAGAAGTGTGGCAATATGAGTTTTTTGGTGATTTACGGACAGTGGACACTCACGTCAAACGCCTGAGAGAGAAGCTGAACAAGGTATCTCCGGAAGCTGCGAAAAAAATTGTCACCGTATGGGGTGTAGGTTATAAATTTGAGGTCGGCGCTGAATGAAATTTTGGAAAAGCGTAGTAGGCAAGCTGTGGTTTACGATCCTTTCACTCGTCTTGATCGTATTGTTCATTTTAACGGTTCTTTTGCTGGAGTTTATTGAAAACTACCATGTGGAAGAAGCCGAGAATGATTTAACACAGCTTGCGAATAAAGTAGCTGTCATCTTGGAAAATCACGAGGACCAGGCACTGGCACGGTCAATCACTTGGGAGCTCGCTGATAACTTAACAAGCATTGCCATCATCCAGGATGAGAAGAAGTACTGGTATTCTCCCAATGACAAAAATCGCCTGTCGTCTATTACGGTTGAGCAAATACAGCATGACAAAGACTTAAATAAAGCTCTCCGAGATCATAAAAAAGTAAGCAAACGAACGGGACTGAGCGATACAGATACGGATAATGAACGCTTGATTGTAGGTGTCCCGTATGAAAAAGACGGAAAGAAAGGCATGGTCTTTTTATCCCAGTCTTTGCTTGCCGTTAAAGATACAACAAAACATACGACCCGCTATATTTTTCTTGCCGCGGGGATCGCGATAGTGCTGACCACATTTTTCGCATTCTTTTTATCAAGCAGGGTCACGTACCCGCTCCGAAAAATGAGAGAAGGCGCGCAGGATTTGGCGAAGGGCAAGTTCGATACAAAAATCCCGATCTTAACCCAGGATGAAATCGGTGAACTGGCGACCGCTTTTAATCAAATGGGCCGGCAGCTTAACTTTCATATCAATGCACTCAATCAAGAAAAAGAGCAGCTTTCTAACATTTTGAGCAGTATGGCTGACGGGGTTATTACCATTAATATTGACGGTACGATTCTTGTGACTAACCCGCCGGCTGAACGTTTTCTTCAGGCGTGGTATTATGAGCAGAACATGAATATCAAAGAAGGCGACAACCTTCCGCCTGAAGCAAAAGAACTGTTCCAAAATGCTGTCAGCACTGAAAAAGAACAAATGATTGAGATGACGCTGCAAGGCAGATCATGGGTGCTTTTGATGTCGCCGCTTTACGCGGAATCGCACGTCAGAGGAGCAGTTGCCGTACTGCGTGACATGACTGAAGAACGCCGCCTTGATAAACTGCGGGAGGACTTTATCGCAAATGTCAGTCATGAGCTGAGAACACCGATCTCTATGCTACAGGGATACAGTGAAGCGATTGTCGATGACATTGCAAGCTCTGAAGAAGACCGGAAAGAAATCGCCCAAATCATTTATGACGAATCGCTCCGAATGGGCCGACTAGTTAATGATTTGCTTGATTTAGCCCGAATGGAATCAGGCCATACAGGTTTGCATTATGAAAAAATCAATGTCAATGAATTTTTAGAGAAGATTATTCGGAAGTTTTCCGGTGTTGCTAAAGAAAAAGATATTGCTTTACATCATGACATTTCTCTCGCAGAAGAGGAATTTATGTTTGATGAAGACAAGATGGAGCAGGTATTTACCAATTTGATCGATAACGCGCTGCGTCATACTTCATCTGGAGGCAGTGTCTCCATTACAGTCCATTCTGTAAAGGATGGATTGAAAGTTGATATCAAAGACTCCGGATCCGGCATACCAGAAGAAGATCTGCCATTTATCTTTGAGCGGTTTTATAAGGCAGATAAAGCGCGGACAAGGGGCAGAGCAGGAACCGGTCTAGGGCTGGCTATCGTTAAAAATATCGTGGAAGCCCACAACGGATCGATTACTGTGCACAGCCGAATAGATAAAGGAACAACATTTACTTTTTATATTCCGACAAAACGGTAAAATCGAGTCTGAATTTGCCGAAGAATCTTGTTCCATAAGAAACACCCGCTGATTGAGCGGGTGTTTTTTTTAATAGCCAACATTAATAAAATTTAAGGATATGTTAATATAAATTCCCTTCCAAATTCCAGTTTCTCGTAATATAGTTGTAATGTAACTTTTCAAGCTATTCATACGACAAAAAAGTGAACGGAGGGGTTTCAAATGGAAGAAACCTTTCAATTATTATATGATACATATCATCAAGATTTGTACCAATTTTTATTTTATATGGTAAAGGATAAAAACCAGACAGAAGATCTTCTTCAAGAGGTTTATATCCGTGTATTAAATTCTTATCATACGTTTGAAGGAAGAAGCAGTGAAAAAACATGGCTTTTGTCTATCGCACGCCATGTAGCGATAGACTGGTTCCGTAAACAGCAAACGATCAGACAGCGTATACTTGGCACATTTGACTGGGATACACAGAATGTCAGGGATCAGCAATTGCTTCCGGACGAACTTGCGGTTCAACATGAAAATGCCCGGGAAATTTATGCTGCACTTGATCAATGTACGATCGATCAAAGAGCTGTGATTATCTTGCGGTTTATTCAGGGATATTCAATACAGGAAACAGCCAAAGCTCTGCGCTTCTCGGAAAGCAAAGTAAAAACGACCCAACACAGAGGGCTCAAAGTACTTCGGAAACATATGGAGCTTTTGAGGGAGGAGCTAATGGATGATGAAGTCAGAATGGAACGAAGAACAGATAAAGGAGTTGCTAAGTCAACTTCCGGCAGTTAAAGACCATCGTTCGCCTCAGGATATTTACAAGCGGCTGACGATGGCAAAGCGTAAAAAAAAGCCCGCTGTCAGGTGGATTGGCCCCGCGTGTGCCGCTGCAATTGCGGTTTATATCGCCTTCATTATTTCTCCTCATTTCTTTGATCAGGCACAGCCTCAACAAAAAGAAGCGTCCCAAGAGCACGCAGTAACGAAAACTGAGTCAGAAGACAGCCCAAAAGCTGCATCATCCCTGGATCAGACATCGTATGTTGTACCTGAAAAGGAACAAGACAATTACATCACTGTAGCGGTTGCTGATGCCGATACATCCGCAATCATACCCATCAGCATCCAAAAAACAAATGCATACCAAACGATACAGGATATGCTGTTTGTAAGTAGTGAATTGGATATCTTTGATCATGCCATTACGATTCCATCCTTCATAGATGAAGTAGAAATAAAGGAAAACCCAAAGCAGAAGGAATTAAGTGTACGAGTCCATCAGCCTATTACGGCTTTTTCTGTAAAAGATGATACACTGTTAAAAAAATTGCTGAAAGAATCCTTAAAATGGAGTCCTTATGAAAAAATAAAATTTCTTTCGGATCAAAATGAGCCTGGGGTTCGGATTGGCTCATATGGCACTTTTACGGAAATTTCGATTCCCAAACAGTCAAAACGATCCTACTACTTGTACCAAAATAAACAGGGACAAGACTTTCTCGTTCCGTCAAAAAATTCTTTTGATACAGTAAAAGAAGCGATTATGGAAATGGAATCGAACAGCCAAGAAGATACGAGACCTCTTATTCAAGCGGGTGCTGTCCAATCTGTAACGAAGAAACAGAAACACTTATATATCCGCTTCTCAAAGGACTCAGAAGTTAATGATTCTATTGCCGGTATTTTAATGATTGAGGGACTACTTTTAACTGCAAAAGAGTTTGGCTTCACAGAAGTGACCTTTACGGAAACCAGAACGAAAAAAATCGGCAAATATGACATATCAGATGCAATACCGGTGCCAGCTGCTCCAAATCCGATTTTCTTAAACTAAAAAGGGCCTTTTGAGGCTCTTTTTTAGTTGCTGTTCTTATAATAGAAATTTTCAAAAAAAAGTTGTGCGTGTATAATAAAACAAGGTAATTATTGAAAGGATTTGAGACGAGTGAACGTGTTAACGATTAAAGGAGTTTCCATCGGAGAAGGGATGCCGAAAATCATCGTTCCGCTGATGGGGAAAACGGAAAAACAAATTTTGAATGAAGCAGAAGCTGTAAAACTTCTGAATCCGGATATTGTAGAGTGGCGAGTTGACGTATTTGAAAAAGCGAATGACAGAGAAGCGGTCACAAAGATGATTTCTAAGCTTCGTAAGTCTTTAGCGGACGAGCTATTTCTATTTACATTCAGAACCCATAAAGAAGGAGGAAGCCTGGAAATAGACGAAAGCTCCTATCTTGCTTTGCTGGAATCGGCAATCCAAACAAAAGACATCGATCTGATAGACATCGAATTATTTACAGGAGATGCACATGTAAAATCGTTAGTGTCGCTAGCAGAAGAAAACAACGTCTATGTGGTGATGTCAAATCACGACTTTGAAAAAACACCTGCAAAAGATGAAATTCTTTCCAGACTTCGAAAAATGCAGGATTTAGGCGCGCATATTCCAAAAATGGCTGTCATGCCGAATGATACTGGAGATCTTTTAACGCTGCTTGATGCGACGTATACAATGAAAACAAAATATGCAGACCGTCCCATTATTACAATGTCAATGGCTGCAACAGGGCTCATCAGCAGGCTGAGCGGTGAGATTTTTGGATCGGCTTGTACTTTTGGCGCGGGAGAAGAGGCGTCGGCACCAGGCCAAATACCTGTTTCTGAGCTAAGGAGTGTCTTAGACATTTTGCATAAAAACACACGAGAATAGAACAATAAAAAAACTCAAGCTATATAGCTTGAGTTTTTTTGATTATGGTAGATCAATGAGCTTCACAGACACAATATCAGGGACATTTGTTAGTTCTTTCACAATTTTATCTTCCAGATGTCTGTCAAAGGAAAGCATCATGATGGCTTCTCCGCCTTTTTCCTTACGGCCAACCTGCATGGTTGCAATGTTAATATCGTTATCCCCGAGAATACGTCCTACTCGGCCAATCACACCTGTTGTATCTTGATGCTGGATATATACCAAGTGACCTGTCGGATAAAAATCGATATTAAATCCGTTGATCTCGACAATACGTTCCCCGAAATGAGGAATATACGTAGCCGTTACAGTAAAGGTGCTTCGGTCTCCTGTCACTTTTACGCTGATGCAGTTATCATATCCAGATTCAGAAGAGGAAATTTTTTCACTGAAGCTAATGCCGCGTTCTTTTGCGACACCTCCGGCATTGACCTCATTAACAGTAGAGTCAACGCGCGGTTTTAAAAAGCCTGACAAAAGGGCTTTTGTAATGAACGATGTTTCAAGTTTGGCAATTGTGCCTTCATATTGAATGGCAACATCCTGTACCGGTTCTTTCATGCACTGTGATACAAGGCTGCCAATTTTTCCTGCAATTTGATGGTAGGGTTTAATTTTAGCGAATTCATCTTTTGTCATAGCAGGCAGGTTAATAGCTGACATAACAGGTAGACCTTTTGCGAACTGCAGAACTTCTTCTGACACTTGTGCCGCGACATTGAGCTGTGCTTCTTTCGTTGATGCTCCCAGGTGAGGAGTGGCAATGACTAATGGATGATCAACGAGTTTGTTGTCAACTGGCGGTTCAACTTCGAAAACGTCAAGCGCCGCTCCGGCAACATGCCCGCTTTCCAAAGCTTCGAGAAGTGCAGCTTCATCGATAATACCGCCTCGCGCACAGTTAATTAAGCGAACACCTTTTTTCGTTTTTGCAATCGTTTCTTTATTCAATAAGCCTTTTGTTTCTTTTGTTAAAGGCGTGTGAACAGTTATAATATCCGCACTTTCTAGCACTTCTTCAAATGTACGGCTGTTTACGCCGATTTTTTTCGCTCTTTCTTCCGTTAAGAAAGGATCAAAAACGTGCACAGTCATACCGAACGCTCTCGCACGCTGTGCAATTTCGCTTCCGATTCGGCCTAATCCTACAATACCAAGTGTTTTTCCATAAAGCTCTGAACCGACGTAAGCTGTACGGTTCCACTCTCTGGATTTCACTGAGATATTAGCCTGAGGAATATGTCTCATTAAAGAAGAGATCATCGCAAATGTATGCTCAGCTGTTGAAATGGTGTTGCCGTTCGGAGCGTTGATCACGATTACCCCGTGTTTAGTTGCCTCATCAATATCGATATTATCGACACCGACACCGGCTCTTCCGACAATTTTTAAAGAAGTCATTTTGTTGAAAAGGTCTTCTGTTACTTTTGTCGCGCTTCGCACCAAAAGAGCATCAAAAGTATGTAATTCATCTTCTGCATCTGCTACGTTTTTTTGAACGATTTCAATAAAGTCTGATTCAATAAGTGGCTGTAAACCGTCGTTGCTCATTTTGTCTGAGACCAATACTCGAAACATCGTTAGATTTCCTCCTAAATTGACAAACTAAATATCTGATAATTTAACATATTCTCAAAAGAGTGTCAACGTGTATTGACGCAGTAAAGGATAAAAGTAAAGCCTAATATATCAATGTTCTGACAGCTTATAGACAATATTTATAATTTGAAGCAATTCTCTATACAGCCAACCAGTTATCGTTTATAATGGAACTAAATTTCATATGATCAATCTTCGGGGCAGGGTGAAATTCCCTACCGGCGGTGATGAGCCAATGGCTCTAAGCCCGCGAGCTGTTTTTACAGCAGGATTCGGTGAGATTCCGGAGCCGACAGTACAGTCTGGATGGGAGAAGATGGAGGTTCATAAGCGTTTTGAAATTAAAGTTTTCAAACGTTTCTTTGCCTAGCCTAATTTTCGAAACCCCGCTTTTATATATGAAGCGGTTTTTTTATTGGCTGGAAAAGGACCTTTCCGTTTTCGAGTAAGATGTGATCGAAAAGGAGAGAGTGAAGTGAAAGTAAAAAAATTAGTTGTGGTCAGTATGCTGAGCAGCATTGCATTTGTTTTGATGCTGTTAAATTTCCCGTTTCCGGGTCTTCCGGATTATTTAAAAATCGATTTTAGCGATGTTCCCGCTATTATTGCCATTCTGATTTACGGACCTTTGGCGGGTATTGCCGTAGAAGCGATAAAAAATGTTCTTCAGTATATCATTCAGGGAAGCATGGCAGGAGTTCCTGTTGGGCAAATTGCGAATTTTATTGCAGGAACACTCTTTATATTGCCGACTGCTTTCTTATTTAAAAAGCTCAACTCAGCAAAGGGCTTGGCTGTCAGCCTGCTTTTGGGAACTGCAGCGATGACCATTTTGATGAGTATTTTAAATTATGTTCTGATTCTTCCTGCATACACGTGGTTTTTACATTCACCGGCATTATCCGACAGCGCGCTGAAAACAGCAGTCGTCGCGGGTATCCTGCCGTTTAACATGATAAAAGGTATTGTGATTACGGTTGTTTTCTCACTTATTTTTATCAAGCTTAAGCCATGGATTGAGCAGCAGCGAAGTGCACATATCCATTAAATAAAAAAGCTCCCGCCGGGGAGCTTTTTTTGTTACTTCTATTCAAATTTAAGCGGGTCGCCTTCAAATGGCTCATCCGCCACTTTGATGGAATCAGTAGGGCATCCTTCAAATGCGTCTATCATATCTTCTTCCAGTACCTCAGGAACTTCGACAACACCTTTGTTTTCGTCAAGCGTTACGAACGCGATGCCTTCATCATCGTAATCGTAAATGTCTGGTGCAGCAGCTCCGCAAGCGCCGCATGCAATACATGTATCTTTGTCTACGATTGTGTACTTTGCCATGAATAAAACCTCCCAGATTGTTCTTGGTGGAACAAATGGATCAATCTTTATAATTTAATCAATTTAACACCTATTCCTCTTACTTATTGTAATGATGTTGCTGCCACATTTCAACAGAAAAATGATTGAGAATGCTTATCACATAAGGGGTTATCTACATAACATCCCCCTTAATGATGACTTTAAACGTCGATTTCTGTTTGAAATCTGTTAAAATAAAAAGAGCAAATCAACGATTTTTGTCAGGAAGAATGTGGGTGAATAGGTTGTCATTAAATTACTTCGATATTATGGTTCTCGATTGCCTTTGCAAAATAAATGGGGAACGGTCGGGCAGCGCTGTTTTTCACCTATTCAAAGGCAAGAGATCGTCACAAACCATTCAAGATGCCGGCTTATTTCAGACTGCAAAATACTTTGGAATGGCGGCGCAATGTTCGAGAAACGATATTTCTGCGTCGCTTGACAAGCTTGAAAAGCATTCATATCTCGCGCCTTTGTCTGAAACAGATACATACAAAGTAACAGCCAGCGGCGAAGGAGTTTTGAGGCATGCCCTTAGTGAGCGGCCTTGGCCCGTTTATTGCCACGGTGCTCATTATCAGCAGGCTGCCAGCGTGCTTTGGAAAAGGCTTTCGCTGCTTGTGCAGGTCTTATCCCATAAGCAGAAAGGGAGCAGGCGATATATTCCTGTCACAAAGGATTACAAGACACTTCACTGGGTAAAGAAATACCTGTCCCGGCATACGGATCATAAAGAGATGGCAAGGAGCCTTTTCGCCATGCTTGAGGCGCATTTGAAAAAGATCGAAGACAAAGCAGCGCAAATTTTTGTCTACTCCTTAACCTCGCACGATCGGATCGGTTATACGAGCAGGCAGCTTGCTGACACGCTGAAAGAAGATGAATGGTATGTCTATATCATGTTTTGGGCTTCGGTACATTATTTTATTCATTCTCTTCCCGAGTGTGAAGATGCTTTGTTAAAGGATCTACTTTCTGATGTGCATTTAGATAATGCCCTGACAGAGTCAACGAGGAAAACATGGCAGATGGTCAAACAAGGTTTCCCGATACATCGAATTGCCGAAATCAGAAAGCTGAAAACAGCGACGATCGAAGACCATATTGTTGAGATTTCTCTTCACGAGCCTGCGTTTATAATTAATGACTATGTATCAGCAGAAGATCAAATCCAAATTGCAGCGTTTGCCAAACGGATGCGGACGAACAAAATCAAACAAATTCGTGACGGTCTGGGGCAGCGGTTCAGCTACTTTCAAATCAGACTGGCATTGACAAAGCAGGTGCAGCAATATGAGTAGATTACAGCAAACGTTACATCATTATTTTGGTTTTACTTCCTTTAAAAAAGGGCAGGAGGACATTATTAGAAGTATTCTCAGCGGGAAGGATACCATTGCAATGCTCCCGACTGGGGGAGGGAAATCGCTTTGCTACCAGCTGCCTGGTTATATGCTTGACGGCATGGTATTAATCGTTTCTCCACTGCTTTCTTTAATGGAAGATCAGGTACAGCAGCTGAAAGCCCGAGGAGAAAAGCGTGCGGCCGCTTTGAACAGCATGCTTAACAGGCAGGAAAGACAATTTGTTTTAGAACATATTCATCGCTATAAATTTTTGTACTTGTCCCCTGAGGCCCTGCAGTCTCCATATGTATTGGAAAAATTGAAAAACGTCCCGATCAGCCTATTTGTTATTGATGAAGCACATTGTATATCTGAATGGGGCCACGACTTCAGGCCTGACTATTCAAAGCTCGGACAACTGAGAAAAATATTGGGACACCCGCCCGTTTTGGCATTGACTGCTACGGCTACAAAGGATACGCTGCAAGATGTCATGAACCTGCTAGAGCTGCAGCATGCTAATCAGCATCTCAACTCAGTCAATCGCCCGAATATCGCACTGAGGGTTGAAAATGCGGCGGATGCGGCCGAAAAAATAGATAGGGTCATTCAGCTGGTTGAAAACCTGCAAGGTCCAGGAATTGTTTATTGTCCGACACGGAAATGGGCTGAGGAATTAGCTGGTGAAATTAAAAGCAAAACAAGCAGCAGAGCAGACTTTTACCATGGCGGTTTGGAGTCAGGTGACAGAATTTTAATTCAGCAGCAGTTTATTCATAACCAGCTTGATGTGATATGTTGTACGAATGCGTTTGGAATGGGTGTCGATAAACCTGATATCAGATATGTGATTCATTTTCACCTTCCGCAGACGGCTGAAGCTTTTATGCAGGAAATCGGCAGAGCGGGCCGCGATGGAAAGCCGAGTGTCAGCATTTTGCTGCGGGCGCCAGGGGATTTTGAATTGCAGGAGCAGATTATCCAAATGGAGAGTGTCACAGCTGAAGAAATCGCCGACGTGATCCGTGTGCTAGAGAAGACGGAGGAGCGGGATGAGAGAAGACTGCGTGACGTATTAATGCAGTATGGCGCCGGAGAGACACAGGCCCGTATGATGATTCATCTCTTTATGCAGGGGAAAACGTCAGTTGAACTGATGAAGAAAGAAATTTCATACCGCATGGAGCTGAAGCTGGAAAAAATGCGCCGTGTATCTTTTCTGCTTCAGCGTGAGGGCTGTTTAAGGCAGTCACTGTTAACCTACTTTGATGAATCGTACGAGCCAGATGCCGGAAACTTCCCGTGCTGTTCTCATTGCGGTTTTGATTTATCCTTGTATGAACAAATAGGGGAACGGAGTAAAAGGGCGCCATTAAACAGCTGGAGTTCGGAATTGCACCGGATATTCAGCTTGCAGACTGTAGGTGAGCTGAACTGAAACAGCAAAAAGATTATATTCAGCATATGTCTGACCGTGATATGCTGAAGCAGTTATATTTGACGCAGCTACTCATCATCTTTGCCGCAGCTGCAGTAGGGCTGTTCTTTTTTGAGGATATACGGGATGTATTAAAGCTCTGGGACATTCGCGATATGCGGATCATCTGGTATGGTGTTTCTATAGCGGTTATTGTTATTTTAGCCGATATGGCAATAATGAAATGGTGCCCACATCATTTATATGATGACGGCGGAATCAATAAAAAAATATTCAGTAAGAGGTCAATCCCTCATATTATATTTTTAACGCTTCTGATTGCTTTCGCGGAAGAAATGTTATTCAGAGGAGTGCTGCAGACTCATATCGGTTTTTGGGCGGCCAGCCTTATCTTTGCCGTTCTGCACTTTCGGTATTTGTCAAAATGGCTGTTATTTATTATGGTGACAGCAATCAGCTTTTTACTTGGTCTGATGTATGAATGGACCGGTAACTTATTTGTTCCGATGACGGCACATTTTATCATTGATGCCGTGTTTGCCTGTCAGATTCGTTTTCAACATGTGAGGAGGGATAAACATGACGAACATGTCGAGAGTAGAGAGAAGAAAAGCCCAGAATCTTTATGAAGATCAAAATGCCGCATTGGCGGACGATTATGTCGATGATGATGGTGAAAGCCTCCCGACAAGACAATCCGTAAAAAATCAAAGAGAACAGAAAAAAAAGCAAGGCAAAACAAAAACGCCATTATTTACAGTACTCGCTGTACTATTTGTATTTGTGCCGGTTATCGTTTTAGTTACCTTATTTTATTTAAAGAGCCACCCGGATAATCATGACGATTATGAAGATGTTTTTATCGACAGCAGCCAAAGCAAATACGAGGTTGTCCCGAAATCAGAGGATAAAAACAATGCCGACACTAAAGACACCAAAGAGACAGCACTGCAAAAGGAGTCAAAAAAAAAGCTTGAGGATTCAAAGGCGAAAGAGCCGGCAAAATCAGCTGCTGATCAAAAACAGACTGCTGTAGCGGAAAAAGAAGACTCGGCAAATAAGGAGGAAGCAACCGCCGCGGCTGCTTCCTCTTCCCAATCAACAGTACAACGGCAAGAACAGCAACAGAAGCCGGCTGAGCCAGCTCAACCTGAGCCGAATCGCATTGTCAAGCACACCGTTCAAAAGAAAGAAACGTTATACCGCATTTCCATGAAGTATTATAAAAGCCGGACAGGAGAAGAAAAAATTCGGGCGTATAATCATCTGAATGGAAATGATGTTTACACCGGACAAGTTTTGGACATCCCCTTAATGGATGAATAGGGCATTTTTTTTCTTTTACGTTCATATATTGTAGCAATGAAAATGGACAAGGTGTGAAGCGTATGGAATCCTTATGGAATCAGCTGGATCAGTTTACAGACGCGCCGACCAAACAGATGCTTCAAGCGCTGGTGAAGCGAAAACAAAAATTTGAAAATTATGCGTTGCAATGCCGCAGATGGCGATGGGCTTCACTTATTTGCTTAGGCTTATTATGTCTTATGATTATGGTCAAAAGCCCGGCGCCTCAGCTCATACTTCAAGAAATGCTCAGCCATACCTTTTATTTATTTTGGATGATGGCAACCGCTTTTGCATACTGCACTTCATATTACTTTAAGAAAAAGGAAGAAAAAGCTGAGGGTGATTTCCATAAACTGAGATGCGAAATTATTCAGAAGAGCACTGATCTTTGGCCGCAGCCGGATAAATGGAAGGCGAGAGAGTCTGTTTTTCAAATGATGAAGCACAGATATGACATTAATCTATATTTTGAAAGTAAATAAAATCGGGCGTTTTCTCAAACGGTAGAAACGTCTTTTTTTATTGTCCGTCTTATTGATAAGTTCTAAAAAAGAATGGAGAGTTTTTATGAAGCTATCAGTGAAAATTGCCAGTGTGCTGACTGTTGCGGCAGCGGCAATGACGGCAAAAATGTATTCAACTGCAAAAGGCAACCATTTAAAAACACATACGTTTCCTTTATCAAAAATGAAGGGCAAGCCGCCACTTACCATCTTTTTTATTTCGGATATTCACAAACGTCTTATCGATCAAGACCTTTTGGAAAAAGCGCGAAGCCATGCCCCTCACCTCGTAATCATCGGCGGAGATTTAGCTGAGGGCGGGGTGCCTATTGCGAGAATTGAGGAAAACATCAAAAGGCTCGCTGATTTAGGAGTTCCTGTTGTATTTGTGTGGGGGAATAATGATTATGAAGTCAAACAGCATAAGCTGTATTCCATATTCAAAGCGCACGGTGTCATCACTCTGAGGAATGAGTCAGTTCCGTTTTCGTACAACGGCCATACGATTGCGATTGCCGGGGTTGATGATATCAGGATGGAGATGGATCATTATGAGGAAGCCATTAAAGAACTTGACAAAAGCCAGCTGAATATTCTAGTTTGTCATAATCCGGAGATTCATGAGCAAATCAATGAAGGTGACGGTATTGATGTGATATTCAGCGGACATACCCATGGAGGTCAGATCAGGTTTGGGAAATTTGGCCCTTATGAACTGGGGAAAACAGGCATTGTTAAAAATGCGGCTTATCTGATCAGCAACGGCTACGGCACGACAAAAGTGCCTCTGCGTTTAGGTGCTGAGCCTGAAACACACATTGTGACTCTTTGCGGACCAGAGTAACTTCTAAAAAGCGAAAATCCATATGGCAATAAAAACTGCATTGTGCTTGTCTTACTAGTGAACTCAGTGTAAACTGATAACAATTAAGAACCTATGACTCATCATCTCATATAATGTGTTATATGATTTGTGTGCAAGTAGAGGCAGGAGGGAACGTTATGCGGCTTGAGCGTCTGAATTATAACAAGATCAAAATCTTTTTAACCCTCGATGATTTGACAGACCGGGGATTGACAAAAGAAGACCTCTGGAAGGACTCATTTAAAGTCCACCAGTTATTTAAAGATATGATGAATGAAGCAAATACAGAGCTCGGCTTTGAAGCGAATGGACCGATTGCAGTGGAAGTGTATTCTCTCCAAGCACAAGGGATGGTCGTGATCGTAACAAAGAACCAAGACGCCGATTCAGAAGACGATGAGTATGATGATGATTACATCGAAATGCAAGTCAAGCTTGATGAAAGCGCGGACATCATATATCAATTCCATTCCTTTGAAGATATCATTCAGCTTTCAGAAAGCTTACAGCGAATCGGTATCACAGGGGGAACTGTTTACCACTATGACGGGCAGTACTTTTTAAGCCTTGAAGATCTGGGGTCACATACGGCTGAGGGGGTTGTGGCGGTTCTGGCTGAATACGGCAATCCGACAACTTTAACGATTTATCGCCTGCAAGAGTATGGTAAGCTCATTATGGACGGTAATGCCGTTGAGACGATACAAACTCATTTTTCATAAGAATGCAACGGAAAACTGCTGATTTCACAGCAGTTTTTTTTTCGGTAAAAAACATGGAAAAACATAACGTTTATTCTATGCACAGATCAGATGAAGGTGTATACTATTCTCTGAAAGGGAGCATGTGAGAAACAGAAGATTCTAGGAGGTTAACTCAAATGGCAGCCGATCGAAACACCGGTCATACAGAAGAGGACAAACTTGATGTATTAAAATCAACCCAAACCGTAATACATAAGGCTCTGGAAAAATTGGGGTATCCCGAAGAGGTATACGAACTGTTAAAAGAGCCGATGAGGTTATTAACGGTAAAAATACCTGTTCGTATGGACGACGGTTCAGTAAAGATTTTCACAGGTTATCGTGCGCAGCACAATGACTCTGTCGGTCCGACGAAAGGCGGGATACGTTTTCACCCGAACGTAACAGAAAAAGAGGTGAAGGCGCTTTCAATTTGGATGAGTTTAAAATGCGGCATAATTGATCTTCCATATGGCGGTGGTAAAGGCGGAATTGTTTGTGATCCAAGGGATATGTCGTTTAGAGAGCTGGAGCGTCTGAGCAGAGGGTATGTCAGAGCGATCAGCCAAATTGTCGGCCCGACAAAAGACGTGCCGGCGCCGGATGTATTTACAAACTCACAAATCATGGCTTGGATGATGGATGAGTATTCAAGAATTGATGAATTTAATTCGCCTGGATTTATTACAGGCAAGCCGCTTGTGCTTGGGGGATCTCACGGGAGAGAATCTGCGACAGCAAAAGGTGTAACCATCTGTATTAAAGAAGCGGCCAAGAAAAAAGGCATCGATATTAAAGGTGCGCGTGTCGTTGTCCAAGGCTTCGGAAACGCGGGAAGCTATTTGGCAAAATTCATGCATGATGCGGGAGCAAAGGTTGTCGGCATCTCAGATGCATATGGCGGACTTTATGATCCGGAAGGCCTTGATATCGATTATTTACTCGACCGACGCGACAGCTTCGGCACTGTAACAAAGCTTTTCAACGATACCATTACGAACCAAGAGCTGCTGGAGCTTGATTGTGATATTCTCGTTCCTGCTGCGATTGAAAATCAAATTACAGAAGAAAATGCCCATAATATCCGGGCTAAAATTGTCGTTGAAGCGGCGAACGGGCCAACAACGCTTGAAGGAACAAAAATTCTTTCAGACCGAGACATTCTGCTTGTACCAGACGTGCTGGCAAGTGCCGGTGGCGTAACAGTTTCTTATTTTGAATGGGTTCAGAATAACCAAGGCTTCTACTGGAGTGAAGAAGAGGTAGAAGAAAAATTAGAAAAAATGATGATCAAGTCATTTAACAATATTTACGAAATGGCTAATAACCGAAGAATTGACATGAGGCTAGCTGCATATATGGTCGGCGTACGCAAAATGGCTGAAGCTTCGCGTTTTAGAGGCTGGATATAAGTTGATGATTTGCATAAAAATAAAAAATCTCCTATGATAAAATAGGAGATTTTTTTATTCGGAAATAGAAAATATGAAGTGAAATGCCAATCGCAGGAGTTGACAGAAATGATTCAAGAAAAAGCAATTATTATAGGCGGAGGACCTTGTGGACTATCTGCTGCCATTCACCTAAAACAAATTGGCATTGATGCCCTCGTCATCGAAAAAGGCAATGTCGTTAACAGTATTTACAATTATCCGACACATCAAACCTTTTTCAGCTCAAGTGAAAAGCTCGAAATCGGAGATGTGGCATTTATTACAGAAAACAGGAAGCCTGTCAGAATTCAGGCTCTATCGTATTACCGGGAAGTCGTTAAACGGAAAAACATTCGTGTTAATGCGTTTGAAATGGTGCATAAAGTGACGAAAACGGAAAATAACGCATTCGTTATTGAGACGTCAAAAGAGATTTACACGACGCCATATTGTATCATCGCCACAGGCTATTATGATCATCCAAACTATATGAATATACCCGGTGAGGATTTGCCGAAAGTATTTCATTATTTTAAAGAAGGCCATCCGTATTTTGATAAAGATGTTGTGGTCATCGGCGGGAAAAATTCAAGCGTGGACGCCGCCCTTGAACTCGTGAAATCTGGAGCGCGTGTCACAGTTTTATATAGGGGCAATGAGTATTCGCCAAGCATTAAGCCGTGGATCTTGCCCGAATTTGAAGCGCTCGTCAGAAACGGTACAATCCGTATGGAATTTGGCGCCTGTGTCGAAAAAATCACCGAGGATGAAGTTGTGTTTCGTTCCGGAGAGAAAGAACTCATCACCATTAAAAATGATTTTGTATTTGCCATGACAGGCTATCATCCTGACCATCAATTTCTTGAAAAAATTGGTGTTGAGATTGATAAAGAAACAGGACGTCCATTTTTCAATGAAGAAACAATGGAAACGAACGTTGAAGGTGTCTTTATTGCCGGGGTTATTGCTGCGGGAAACAACGCAAATGAAATATTTATTGAAAACGGCAGGTTTCATGGGGGGCATATCGCAGCGGAAATCGTCAAAAGAGAAAACCACTAAAGATGAGGAGCATATGATGCATTCGTATGCTCTTTTTATTTTTTAAGTGCAGACAGATGTAAAATGATAAACAACATGGTAGGATAGACGTAGGAATATAAAGGAAAGAGGTTGCCTGATGTTTGCAATCATCTCTGCAGGAATTGCCCCCGGCATCGCGCTGTTAAGTTATTTTTATTTAAAAGATCAGTATGATAATGAACCTGTACATATGGTGCTTCGGTCGTTTTTTCTCGGGGTTGTTCTTGTATTTCCCACAATGTTTATCCAGTATGTACTTGAAAAAGAGAATGTAGGAGGCGGAAGCTTTTTCGTTTCTTTTTTATCTTCAGGGTTTTTAGAGGAATCATTAAAATGGTTTATACTGATAATCAGTGTTTACCCGCACGCCCACTTTGATGAGCATTATGACGGGATTGTGTACGGTGCAAGTGTATCACTCGGTTTTGCAACCCTCGAAAATATTCTTTATTTAATTGGCCACGGTGTGGAGCATGCGTTTGTCAGAGCGCTCCTGCCTGTTTCATGCCATGCCTTGATTGGTGTGATAATGGGATTTTACCTCGGAAAAGCGCGCTTTTCCGCTGATAAGGCGCGTGTGAAGTGGCTTGTTCTTTCTTTAGTTCTCCCATCCCTTTTGCATGGATCATATGATTTTATCCTGACAGCGCTTAGTAATTGGATTTATTACATGCTTCCATTTATGGTATTTTTATGGTGGTTTGGTTTGCGTAAAGCGAAAAAAGCCCGTTCCGTTAATATGATGCAAGTATAGAAGCCGCACAGCAATCGTGCGGCTTTTTTGTGTACAGTTTTTACAAAAGAGATTTTATGTTCTGAGGGATAACAAGGAAAGAGTGTATAAAAATAACCTCGTTACAGAAAATACGATTACACTTAAAAATTTGCTGTAGGAGGCTTGAAAAGATGAAGTCCAAAGGATCGATTATGGCATGTCTCATCCTTTTTTCCTTTACAATAACGACGTTTATTAATACTGAAACGATCTCTGCCTTTTCGAATCAGGTCATTCAAAGAGGGGCAACAGGGGATGATGTGGTCGAGCTTCAGGCGCGTCTTCAATACAACGGATATTATAACGGAAAAATTGACGGGGTTTATGGATGGGGAACATACTGGGCAGTTCGAAATTTTCAGGATCAATTCGGGTTAAAAGAGGTTGACGGCCTTGTCGGGGCTAAAACAAAGCATACCTTAATATGTAAATCTAAGTATTATCGTGAATATGTTATGGAACAGCTCAATAAAGGGAACACATTCACGCATTACGGAAAAATTCCGCTGAAGTATCAGACGAAACCGTCAAAAGCAGCAACACAAAAAGCAAGACAGCAAGCGGAAGCGAGGCAGAAACAGCCTGCGGAAAAAACAACGCAGCAGCCTAAAGCGAATGCGAATAAACAGCAAAACAATACACCAGCAAAAGCAAGAAAACAGGATGCGGTAGCAGCGAACATGCCTGGTGGATTTTCCAACAACGATATCAGGCTGCTTGCTCAAGCGGTTTATGGCGAAGCCCGGGGCGAGCCATACGAGGGGCAGGTTGCGATTGCAGCAGTCATTTTGAACCGTTTGAACAGCCCGTTATTTCCAAATTCAGTGGCGGGGGTTATTTTTGAGCCGCTTGCCTTCACAGCAGTAGCCGACGGGCAAATTTACATGCAGCCGAATGAAACGGCCCGAGAAGCGGTGCTGGATGCCATCAATGGCTGGGACCCGTCAGAGGAAGCACTTTACTACTTTAATCCGGATACGGCTACAAGTCCGTGGATTTGGGGGCGTCCGCAGATTAAAAGAATCGGTAAACACATTTTCTGTGAGTAGCAGATATGAGAAAGCATAAAAAGAGGTGTGATAAATGATCAGAGGAATTTTAATCGCCGTGCTTGGTATTGCAATAGTCGGTACAGGCTACTGGGGATACAAAGAACACCAGGAAAAAGACGCAGTTCTTCTTCATGCTGAAAATAACTATCAGCGGGCGTTTCATGAGCTTACCTATCAGGTGGATCAGCTTCATGATAAAATCGGAACAACACTTGCCATGAACAGCCAAAAATCACTGTCGCCTGCATTGATTGATGTGTGGAGGATTACTTCTGAAGCACATAACAGCGTCAGTCAGCTGCCGCTTACATTAATGCCGTTTAATAAAACGGAAGAGCTATTATCAAAGATCGGTGATTTCAGCTATAAAACGTCAGTCAGAGATTTGGACCAGAAGCCCCTTGATAAAAACGAGTATACATCACTAAATAAGCTTTATCAGCAGTCTGAAGATATCCAAAATGAATTGCGCCATGTTCAGCACCTTGTCATGAGCAAAAACCTTCGCTGGATGGACGTAGAAATGGCACTGGCTTCAGACGAAAAACAAAGTGACAATACAATTATCAACAGCTTTAAAACTGTCGAAAAGAATGTTGGTGCATTCTCCACTGGCACTGACCTTGGCCCAAGTTTCACCAGCACGAAAAAAGAAGAAAAGGGCTTCAGCCACCTGAAGGGAAAGCAAATTTCCGAACAGGAAGCAAAACAAATTGCTGAGCGCTTTGCCCCTGATGACAATTATTCAATTAAGGTGGTAAAGAGCGGAAAAAAAACAAATCGCGATGTATATAGCATCAGCATGAAAGACCCAGATCATAAAGCAGCGATTTATATGGATATCACGAAGAAGGGTGGGCATCCGGTATATTTGATCCAAAACAGAGAAGTGAAAAACCAGAAAATCAGTTTGAATGACGGATCGAACCGAGCGCTCGCATTTTTAAAGAAAAACGGATTTGAAACAGATGATTTGGAAATTGATGAAAGTGCCCAATATGATAAAATCGGCGTATTTTCATATGTCCCTGTTGAAAATAAAGTCCGGATGTACCCGGAGGCAATCCGCATGAAAGTGGCCTTGGATGACGGTGAGGTTGTCGGTTTTTCAGCAAGAGACTTCCTAACATCCCACAGAAAAAGAACTATACCTAAGCCGGCAATTACTGAAGCAGAGGCAAAATCTAAATTAAATAAAAATGTACAAGTGAGAGAAACAAGGCTCGCTTTAATTACAAATGAACTTGGTCAAGAAGTGTTATGCTATGAAATGCTCGGAACCATTGAAAATGACACATTTAGAATGTATATAAATGCCAATGATGGCACAGAAGAAAAGGTTGAAAAATTAAAAAATGCAGAGCCTATATATAAAGACCTATAAAAAACAGGAGGAAAGGACTAAATGTCTTTTCCTTTTTTTCATTACGTGCTTTAATAAAAACGTGAGTATAATGAATACGAAAGAGTGAAGTCAATGATAGAGATTGGAGAAAATGTACTTTTAGAATATATAGAAGAAAATGAATTGAAAAAGGCAAAAACTAAGGCGGTAAGCATCGAAAACAATGAGCTTTTGATCGCGTATCCGGTTGATGTAGTTACAGGGCGAACTGTGATTTTACATAATGATATGGAAGTAACGGTAGAGTTTGTGGGTAAAGACGAAGTTCCTTACCGCTTTTCAAGCCGTATAAAAGGCAAAGTGAAGGACAAACTTCAAATGATCTGTCTTGAAGTGCCTCCCCGTGAAAAAATGAAAAGAATCCAGCGCCGCCAGTATGTAAGAACTGATGCGGTATTAGATGTGCAAATTCAGCCGGCAAATGAAGAAGAATTCCGCACACTATCCTATAACATTAGTGCAGGCGGCATCGCCGTGGTTTTAGCTGATGGACGTTCTTTTCAAGCCGGGGAATCATTGCGCCTGATCATCTGTCTTTCTGAAGAGGAGCACACACGTCAAATAGAAACAGAAGCGGTTGTCAGACGTCTCTTTGATGACCCAAAGTCAGGAAAACGCAAAATGACTTTAGAGTATTCAGAAATTGCAGCAAGTGACCAGCAGGCTCTGCTTCAATACTGCATTCGGCGCCAGTTAAAAAAGAGAAGAAAAGCCCGAATGGAATAAACATCGTCAAACACTTCCATACTATTAGTAATGGAGGTGCTCCAATGAAAACATTTGAACGGCTGCTGATCAAATTAGTGTTCATTCAGGCCATCATTTTACTTGGTGTCCAATTTCTTTTTCACTATCAGCATATTGAACCATACGTATCAAAAGTGATTCAATATGAAGGGGTGGATAAAATGGCGGAAAACAATAGGATTGAAACGTTCAAACATTAATTATTCATCAATTTTTCACCCTTTTTCATAAAGTTCATGATACAATCCATAGAGGAGAAAAGAGCAAGGAGAGGAATTATGGAAAAGAAATTATCGATTGCAATCGACGGCCCGGCAGCTGCAGGGAAAAGCACTGTCGCCAAAATTGTGGCTGAGAAAAAATCGTACATATATATTGATACAGGAGCAATGTACCGGGCGATAACGTACGCGGCTTTACAAGAAAACGTTGAGCTGACAAATGAAGAAAAATTGGCTGAGCTATTAAAGCGGACTGACATTGAACTGATTACGACAAAAGAAGGACAAAAAGTGCTTGTAAACGGCACTGATGTAACTGAGGCGATCAGAACAGATGAAGTCAGCAACCAGGTTTCAATTGCGGCCAAGCATAGAAGTGTCAGAGAAGAAATGGTG
Organism: Bacillus sp. MD-5; assembly: GCF_002201875.1. Classification (NCBI taxonomy): domain Bacteria; kingdom Bacillati; phylum Bacillota; class Bacilli; order Caryophanales; family Bacillaceae; genus Bacillus; species Bacillus sp. MD-5. The sequence continues at coordinate 2,124,139 of NZ_CP021911.1, read as the reverse complement.
AAACGCCAGCAGCAGCTTGGGGAAAAAGGCGGCGTTGTCATGGATGGTCGTGATATTGGAACTCACGTGCTGCCAAATGCAGAGGTGAAAATCTTTCTTTTGGCATCTGTTGAAGAGAGAGCGAAACGCCGTTATGAAGAAAATGTAAAAAAAGGCTTTGATGTCAACTACGAAACTTTAATTGAGGAAATTGCAAGAAGAGACAAGCTTGATTCAGAGCGTGAGGTATCTCCACTGCGTAAAGCAGAAGACGCTCTTGAAATCGACACAACATCGCTTTCCATTCAAGAGGTAGCTGATAAAATCCTCGAGGCGGTGGAGCAAAAGTCCCGCTGAGGATGGCAAATGCCACTTTTTTTGAATTTTTCAACGAAGATAGAATGTTATTGCTTGACAAACCTGTCCTTTTATTAGAAGTTAATACTAATAAAACTTTTTATTGATCATTCAAAAAACTTTTTTGGATGATTCTTTAATACATATTCGGCTAAAAGCGGGCATGTTATATGTTCAGCTTTCAAACCGTTTTAATTAAGCTGTGTAGGTTTGGACCAAGGAGGTTATTCAAATGACAGAGGAAATGAATCAAATTGATGTTCAAGTGCCAGAGGTTGGAGATGTAGTTAAAGGGATTGTCACAAAGGTAGAGGACAAGCATGTAGATGTAGAAATTATCAATGTTAAACAATCCGGTATTATTCCAATCAGTGAATTATCAAGTCTTCATGTAGAGAAAGCATCGGATGTTGTTAAAGTAGACGACGAGCTTGACCTGAAAGTAACAAAAGTGGAAGACGATGCTTTGATTTTATCTAAACGTGCTGTTGATGCAGACCGCGCTTGGGAAGACCTTGAGAAAAAATTTGAAACAAAAGAAGTGTTTGAAGCTGAAGTAAAAGATGTCGTGAAAGGCGGCCTTGTCGTTGATATCGGCGTTCGCGGTTTTATTCCGGCATCGCTTGTTGAAGCACATTTCGTTGAAGATTTCACTGACTATAAAGGAAAAACACTGTCTCTGCTCGTTGTAGAGCTTGACCGTGATAAAAACCGCGTGATCCTTTCACACCGTGCCGTTGTTGAAAGTGAACAAGCGAATAAAAAACAGGAACTTCTTCAGTCTCTTGAAGTTGGAAGTGTACTTGATGGCAAAGTGCAGCGCCTGACTGACTTTGGCGCGTTTGTAGATATCGGCGGCATCGACGGACTTGTGCACATTTCACAACTTTCTCACTCACATGTAGAGAAACCGTCTGACGTTGTTGAAGAGGGACAAGAAGTAAAAGTGAAAGTGCTATCGGTTGACCGCGATAATGAACGTATTTCATTATCAATCAAAGATACACTGCCTGGACCTTGGAGCCAAATCGGCGAAAAAGTGAAGCCTGGCGATGTGCTTGAAGGAACTGTGCAGCGTCTTGTAAGCTTCGGTGCCTTTGTTGAAATCCTTCCAGGTGTTGAAGGTCTCGTTCATATTTCTCAAATTTCCAATAAACACATCGGCACGCCGCATGAAGTCCTTGAAGAAGGACAGACTGTAAAAGTGAAGGTTCTTGATGTGAATGAAAATGAGGAGCGCATTTCATTAAGCATGCGTGAACTTGAAGAAACGCCTAAAGCTGATCAGGAAGATTACCGTCAATATCAAGCGAAGGAAGAAACAAGCACTGGCTTCCAGCTTGGAGATCTGATCGGAGATAAGCTGAATAAACTAAAATAACTGGTGATAAACGTGACTCGAGCAGAACGAAAAAGACAACACATCAATCATGCCTTGTCCACCGGCCAAAAGCGGGAAACAGGTCTTGATGATATTACGTTTGTTCACGTCAGTCTGCCCGATCTTGCATTAGAACAAGTAGATATTTCCACAAAAATCGGCGAACTTTCAAGCAGTTCGCCGATTTTTATCAATGCAATGACTGGCGGCGGCGGAAAACTTACATATGAGATTAATAAATCGCTTGCGCGAGCGGCTGCTCAGGCTGGAATTCCTCTTGCTGTGGGATCGCAAATGTCAGCATTAAAAGATCCATCAGAGCGTCTTTCCTATGAAATAGTTCGAAAGGAAAACCCAAACGGGCTGATTTTTGCCAACCTGGGAAGCGAGGTAACGGCTGATCAGGCAAAGGAAGCAGTTGAGATGATTGGAGCAAACGCACTGCAGATCCACCTCAATGTGATTCAGGAAATTGTGATGCCTGAAGGAGACAGAAGCTTTAGCGGGGCACTGGAACGTATTGAACAAATTTGCAGTCATGTCAGTGTACCAGTCATTGTGAAAGAAGTCGGATTCGGTATGAGCAAAGAATCAGCAGGGAAGCTGTATGAAGCTGGTGCTGCAGCTGTTGACATTGGCGGTTATGGGGGGACGAATTTCTCCAAAATTGAAAATCTCCGCAGGCAGCGGCAAATCACCTTTTTTAATTCGTGGGGCATTTCAACAGCTGCAAGTTTGGCGGAAATCCGCTCTGAGTTTCCCGCAAGCACCATGATCGCCTCTGGCGGCCTGCAGGATGCACTTGACGTGGCAAAGGCAATTGCGCTGGGAGCCTCTTGTACCGGAATGGCAGGGCATTTTTTAAAAGCGCTGACTGACAGTGGTGAGGAAGGACTGCTTGAGGAGATTCAGCTGATTCTTGAGGAATTAAAGATGATTATGACCGTGCTGGGCGCCAGTACGATTGCCGATTTACAAAAGGCCCCTCTTGTGATCAAAGGTGAAACCCATCATTGGCTCACAGAAAGAGGGGTCAATACATCAAGCTATAGTGTGCGATAAATGATAAAAGCCCAAAACCATATGTGGTTTGGGCTTTTTGCATTATGATTTTCGTTTTTTGAATCTTCCGTTTTGTTCAAGGCTTGTCGCTCCGTCATAGTGAATGGACTGGTCGCGGTCTGATTCGACTCTTCCTGAAGCTTTGAGTTTTTTTTCCTGTCTGTCTTTTCCCATGATCATACTCCTTAATTGTGAGATAGATTGTTTAAAAAATGCGCTTGGGCTCCATACTGGGAATATGGAGGAAGTGTAAAATGGAACAATTTTATTACTATTGGTCAATGTGGTTTCTGTGGGTTCTGACAACATTTATTATCGAAAAGACAAAAAGACGATTTGCCGTCTCTGTCTTTATTTTAACTAATATTATTCTTAGCATACATGACATCGCTTTATATTTTTCCCTTAACGCTGCATATATGATGTTTTTCGTTTGCGGGTGTGTCTATGCCGGGTATTTAGGAATGTATCGTTTCCGTTACATTCTAGTTTGTCTGACGCTTGTTGCCGCGTATGCGTTTGTTTATCTTTTTGCATTATATGACCCGGTTTGGTTCATCATAAAACCTGAGTGGGCTGCCGTTATATTAATAGTGCTTTTGACAGCTTCTGTTGAAAGGGATTTTGAGAAGCAGCTTGCCTTATTTGTCCTCGGAATGTGCCAAGGGGAACTGGTGTATTCATTTGTGATTCAGAAGTTGGCCGGGGCTTTGGCTGTCGGCGGCTTTCAATGGCTGAATGCGTGTTCTGCGGGGATGATATTGCTGTTTGGCATATCTAAATACGAACAGCTCGCAAGCCAGATTGGTCAGAAAAGCAAAAGATCAAACAAAGGAGCTACCAAAATGTCATGAGTGATTACATCTATCCGATTATTGCGGGGGTCATCGCCGGTATTGCAACAAGGCTTTATATGCTGAAAACAGATTATCGCCAGTATCCGACCTATATTCATGGGAAAGTGATTCATATCGCTCTGGGGATGATAGCGGCTGGTTTAGGTGCAATTATTATGCCGGCGCTTTTGCAGCAGGAATTTACTGCCATCACATTTTTAACGTTGGCAGCGACGCAATTTAGAGATGTTCGAAACATGGAGCGGAACACATTGACGCAAATGGATTCATATGAACTTGTCTCGAGGGGAAGCACATATATTGAGGGGATTGCTATTGCGTTTGAAAGCAGAAATTATATTGTGATCTTTACAGCACTTTTGACAACCTCCGCGTATGTGTTTTTATCCATCTGGGCTGCAGTCATAGCGGCTGTCGTTTGTTTCTTACTGGCCATGAAATTTATGTCTGGCAGTGTGTTAAAGGATATTGTAGACATCGAGTACATAAAGCCGCGCTTTGACGGTCCGGGCTTGTTTGTTGATAATATTTATATGATGAATATCGGGCTTCCAGAGAAACAGGAGCTGATTTTAAAGCATGGCATGGGCTTTATTTTGACGCCAAAAAACTTTAATTCAGCAGCGACGATAGCCAATTTAGGGCAGCGTCAGGCGATTTTATTTGATGTTTCCAATGTGCTCGGGGTTTATCGAGATTCAGGAGAGCCGTCTCTGACCCCAATTGCAAAACGGGATTTAAATGACGGGAGAGTGGCAGTTTTTGTTCTGCCGCAAATTCACCACCCCGAAACGGCAGTACAGATTATTAGCAATGTTCCAACCCTGGAAAATGCGATTAGAATGCCGACAGAGTTTATCAAGAATCAGGATAAGGTGATAGGATGAGTGAATCTCTCACGAAAGTGATTTTGTCTGTGATTACGACAAATCGAAACCGGGCTGCAGGGGGAGCGCCTGTCTTTTTTTGCAATGACCAAAAGGAGATGGAGCTTTTCGCTAAAAATCTTGAGGCAATCCTTGATGGAATAGCGCATAGAATCGGAGATGACGTGTATTTGATCGTGAAACATTTTTAAGAATAGTTGTGATCCCAGTAAAAACTGATATAATAAATGAGTTAAGCCCTTCCTCTGAAGGGTTTCTTTTCATAAAAGTGAATGAAATGATTTTAATAACCGGTTGAAAATTTATGTAAAAATGAAAGCGGCTGGATCGAAAGGAAGGGTACTATGGGTAAACCTGTCGTAGCCATTGTTGGGAGACCAAATGTAGGAAAATCCACAATCTTTAACCGGATTGCGGGAGAAAGAATTTCAATAGTAGAAGATACCCCTGGCGTGACAAGGGATCGGATATACAGCTCGGCTGAATGGCTGAATTATGATTTTAATTTGATTGATACGGGCGGTATTGATATCGGTGATGAGCCGTTCTTAGCTCAAATTCGCCAGCAGGCTGAAATCGCCATGGATGAAGCGGACGTGATCGTTTTTATGGTGAACGGCCGTGAAGGCGTAACAGCTGCTGATGAAGAAGTAGCGAAAATTTTGTACCGCACAAAAAAGCCTGTTGTTTTAGCGGTTAATAAACTGGATAACACAGAAATGAGAGCGAATATTTATGACTTTTATTCGCTAGGCTTTGGCGAGCCATATCCAATTTCGGGAACACACGGACTCGGACTGGGTGATTTACTGGATGCCGTTGCAGAGCATTTTAAAAACATTCCAGAAACGAAATACAATGAGGAAGTTGTTCAATTCTGTCTGATCGGACGTCCGAATGTCGGAAAGTCCTCACTTGTGAACGCCATGCTTGGCGAAGAACGCGTTATTGTCAGCAACGTGGCTGGAACGACAAGAGATGCTGTTGATACGTCATTTACTTACAACCAGCAGGAGTTTGTCATTGTCGATACTGCAGGTATGCGAAAAAAAGGGAAAGTCTATGAAACGACTGAGAAGTATAGTGTACTGCGGGCGCTGAAAGCGATTGACCGCTCAGAAGTCGTGGCGGTTGTGCTTGATGGCGAAGAAGGCATTATTGAACAGGACAAGCGTATCGCCGGTTATGCACACGAAGCGGGCAAGGCCGTCGTAATCGTCGTAAACAAATGGGATGCTGTTGACAAAGATGAGAGCACGATGAAGGAATTTGAAGAAAATATTCGCGATCATTTTCAATTTCTGGATTATGCGCCAATCCTATTTATGTCTGCCTTAACGAAAAAACGGATCCATACGCTGATGCCTGCGATTATCAAAGCAAGTGAAAATCATTCACTTCGAGTTCAAACGAACGTCTTAAATGATGTTATCATGGATGCTGTGGCAATGAATCCGACACCGACTCATAACGGTTCGCGTTTGAAAATTTACTATGCGACCCAAGTGTCGGTGAAGCCGCCAAGCTTCGTTGTGTTTGTAAATGATCCTGAATTGATGCATTTTTCATACGAACGGTTTTTAGAAAACCGAATCAGAGACGCGTTCGGTTTTGAGGGGACACCAATCAAAATATTTGCAAGAGCTAGAAAATAAAAAGGTGTGAATCAAACATGAAAAAAGTCACAATGCTTGGAGCGGGGAGTTGGGGAACAGCACTGGCTTTAGTTCTAACTGATAATGGAAATGAAGTGTGTGTGTGGGCTCACCGTGCAGATTTAATTCATCAAATTAATGAGTTGCATGAAAACAAGGATTATTTGCCGAATGTTAAGCTGTCTACATCCATTAAAGGAACAACAGATATGAAAGAGGCTGTGGCAGACGCAGATGTCATTATCGTTGCGGTTCCGACAAAAGCGATTCGGGAAGTGCTGAGGCAGGCTGTCCCTTTTATAACGAAAAAGGCAGTCTTTGTCCATGTCAGCAAGGGGATAGAGCCGGATTCACTCCTGCGCATTTCTGAAATTATGGAAGTAGAGCTTCCGAGTGATGTCAGAAAAGATATCGTTGTCCTTTCCGGTCCGAGTCATGCGGAAGAAGTAGGGCTGCGGCACCCTACAACTGTTACTGCATCTTCAAAAAGCATGAAAGCAGCGGAAGAGGTGCAGGATTTATTTATTAATCACAATTTTCGGGTGTACACAAATCCTGATGTTATCGGAGTTGAAATTGGAGGGGCTTTAAAAAATATTATCGCCCTTGCTGCAGGAATTACAGACGGTTTAGGGTACGGCGACAACGCCAAAGCTGCCTTGATTACACGCGGACTTGCCGAAATCGCGAGACTTGGAACGAAAATGGGCGGCAATCCCTTGACGTTTTCTGGATTGACAGGAGTAGGCGATCTAATTGTGACGTGCACAAGTGTTCATTCCAGAAACTGGCGTGCGGGCAATTTGCTCGGAAAAGGGTACAAGCTTGAAGACGTTCTTGAAGAGATGGGAATGGTAGTCGAAGGCGTCCGCACGACGAAAGCGGCTTACCAGCTTTCGAAGAAATATGATGTCAAAATGCCGATTACAGAGGCGCTCCATCAGGTTCTATTCAACGGACAAAAAGTGGAAACCGCTGTTGAATCTTTAATGGCGAGAGGGAAAACCCACGAGATGGAGGATTTAGTAAATACGTTTGAAAATCAAGTGAAGTAAAGTGTCAATCGTATAATGAATCGCATATCTTAATTGAACGAAAGCCCGAAAAACAGAAGAATACCCAAGTCTTGGGATCTCCTGAAACATTTTGCCGATTTAGGCAATAGAGGATGCATCTGTATGCCAAGTCGCATACTATAGCATCGAAGTCCAAGAGAGTGTTTCTTAAACGTGCAGGTGAATATAGTCAAGTTGACTGAAGCGAAGGTCCCCCTCTTTGCTTCAGTTTTTTTGTTCTATCAAAGGATGGAAAATCTGGTTGATCTTTTCCGGTGCTGTATATTAAAATAAAATATAACGCTTACATCATACATATCGGGGAGGCGCACGTCATTGAATCTGGCATTGATGAAAATGTGGTTTGCTCTAGGGTCCATGGGTTTGATGTTTCTGGCTGTCGCTTCCATCTATTTCAGTCGCTTTAAGTGCCAAAACCGTTTTTTGAAGATTACGATTTCATCATTCGCTTACATGTGTATGCTCATATCTGGAATTATTGTGTTTGTCGTGGTTTTTAGCGGCCCTGTCAATGAATAAAGCTGTAAAAGGAAGTGCTGTATGGGTAAACTGAAGTGCGCTATCATTTTTGCGGCAGTCGTGTTTTTATCCGGTTGTTTGTATCCGAATGAACGGAAAAGCAGTGTGCATGCCATTCCTTATCAAGACCAGCTGCAGCAGGTTCAGTCTGCTGTTGATGAATTTCAAAAGGCAAATGGAGGGCTGCTTCCAATTCAAACCAAAGATATGTCGACTCCGCTATATCAAAAATATCCGATAGACTTTAACCGGTTAGCGCCAAGATACATAGCTGAACCTCCGAGTACGGCATATGAAAGCGGGGGAGACTATCAATACGTGCTTGTTGACGTAGAGAACGATCCGACTGTTAAATTAATTGATCTGAAGATGGCTGAAAAAATTCGCGATGTGAAATTGCGTATCCAAATGTACCGTCAGGAGCATCAATATCCGCCTTACAAGGATGTGCTATCACATGATTTATTTACACTCGATGAGAAGAAGCTGGGGGATGGAAGCTCTCTTACAGTGACAAGCCCAATCTCAGGGGATTCCTTGCCGCTTATGATTGACGGAGACGGAGAAATATATGCCGATTACCGGACTGAGCTGGCTTCTTATCTCAAAAAAAGCAAAAAAACGTTTAAACCCGGGACTGAAATCCAGGATATAATTTGGCAAGAAACCCCCTTTGTCCCCGCGTTTTCTGTGAAATATACGGTAAATGACAAGCAGGAACCTGTTTTTTTAGAAAATGATATGAAAAAGGAATGAACCTTTCTCCCTTGCATACAAATAGGGAGAAAGGTTTTTTTATACTTTAATAGATTGAGGATGAGAAATTTTCTAAAGATGTCATATTCAAATAGGACAACGTCATACACATATAGTGTCCTGTGTTTGATTGAAAGAGCTTAATAAAATTGATAAGGATAGGAAGTCCGGGAGGGGATCACTTGGAAAAGGTCGATATTTTCAAGGATATCGCTGAACGAACAGGAGGCGATATATACTTAGGAGTCGTAGGTGCTGTCCGTACAGGAAAATCCACGTTTATTAAAAAATTTATGGAGCTTGTGGTGCTCCCGAATATCAGTAACGAAGCAGACCGGGCCCGAGCGCAGGATGAACTGCCGCAAAGCGCAGCCGGCAAAACAATTATGACTACAGAGCCTAAATTTGTTCCGAATCAGGCGATGTCTGTTCATGTGTCAGACGGACTCGATGTGAATATAAGATTAGTAGATTGTGTAGGTTACACAGTGCCCGGCGCTAAAGGGTATGAAGATGAAAACGGGCCGCGGATGATCAACACGCCTTGGTACGAAGAACCGATCCCATTTCATGAGGCTGCTGAAATCGGCACACGAAAAGTCATTCAAGAACACTCGACCATAGGAGTTGTCATTACGACAGACGGCACCATTGGGGATATCGCCAGAAGTGACTATATAGAGGCTGAAGAAAGAGTCATTGAAGAGCTGAAAGAGGTTGGCAAACCCTTTATTATGGTCATCAACTCAGTCAGGCCGTATCACCCGGAAACGGAGGCTATGCGCCAGGATTTAAGCGAAAAATATGATATCCCGGTATTGGCAATGAGTGTAGAGAGTATGCGGGAATCAGATGTACTGAGTGTGCTCAGAGAGGCCCTCTACGAGTTTCCGGTGCTTGAAGTGAATGTCAATCTCCCAAGCTGGGTAATGGTGCTGAAAGAAAACCATTGGCTGCGTGAAAGCTATCAGGAGTCCGTGAAGGAAACGGTTAAGGATATTAAACGGCTCCGGGACGTAGACAGGGTTGTCGGCCAATTTAGCGAGTTTGAGTTCATTGAAAGTGCCGGCTTAGCCGGAATTGAGCTGGGCCAAGGGGTGGCAGAAATTGATTTGTACGCGCCTGATCATCTATATGATCAAATCCTAAAAGAAGTTGTGGGCGTTGAAATCAGAGGAAGAGACCATCTGCTTGAGCTCATGCAAGACTTCGCCCATGCGAAAACAGAATATGATCAAGTGTCTGAGGCCTTAAAAATGGTCAAACAGACGGGATACGGCATCGCAGCGCCTGCTTTAGCTGATATGAGTCTTGATGAGCCGGAAATTATAAGACAGGGCTCGCGATTCGGTGTGAGGCTGAAAGCTGTCGCTCCGTCGATCCATATGATCAAAGTCGACGTCGAAAGCGAATTCGCCCCGATTATTGGAACGGAAAAACAAAGTGAAGAGCTTGTACGTTATTTAATGCAGGACTTTGAGGATGATCCGCTCTCCATTTGGAATTCCGATATATTCGGAAGGTCACTGAGCTCAATTGTGAGAGAAGGGATTCAGGCGAAGCTGTCACTCATGCCTGAAAACGCACGGTATAAATTAAAAGAAACGTTAGAAAGAATCATAAACGAAGGCTCTGGCGGCTTAATCGCCATTATCCTGTAATACCGGTAGACCTCTTTATAGAATGGGAGGTCTTTTTTCTTTGCTCTTAATAATGGAAAAGGATCAAGGAATAGGATGAAAAAAGTAAAAAAAGGAATATTTGTTCGATAAATCACGTTAAATCCTTGACGAGCAAGGGATTGACGCTTTAAAATGCTTGATATGGCTTTTTATATGTGTTACTCTACATACAGAAATTCTTCACTTTGTTGGACAAACATTCCTCAGAGTGCAGTTTTTCTTAAAAAGCCGTTTAATTGTCTTTCTCTTGCCTGCTCTTATTTTTTTCTGAGACAGGTTTAGAATCAGACTGAACTGTGAAGAAATGATAATAAACGAACTGAATGTATTCCTTTTGGGAGGAGGTGAAAGGCATGAACAAAACAGAACTTATCAATGCGGTTGCAGAAGCAAGCGAATTGTCTAAAAAAGACGCTACAAAAGCAGTTGACTCTGTTTTTGATACGATCTTAGATGCACTTAAAAACGGTGATAAAATCCAACTGATCGGTTTTGGTAACTTCGAGGTGCGTGAACGTTCTGCACGTAAAGGACGCAACCCTCAAACAGGTGAAGAAATCGAAATTCCTGCAAGCAAAGTACCTGCTTTCAAACCAGGTAAAGCGCTTAAAGACGCAGTTGCCGGAAAATAATTGTGAATATAGATCGTGTATGCATCTAGCTTACATACACTTTATTTCTTCACAGAAAAGCCCCTTTCTAAGGGGCTTTTCATATTTCAAGAGCATGGGCTTCCTGACAGGGCATTCACTTTGCTTTTAGCGGGGCATGTGTGCTAGAATCGAAATTAAATGTATTCATTGGTGGAGGACATAGAACATGAAAGAAGTTAATAAAGAGCAAATCGAACAAGCTGTTCGTCAAATTTTAGAAGCGATCGGAGAAGACCCGAATAGAGAAGGGCTTCTTGATACTCCGAAAAGAGTCGCAAAGATGTATGCCGAAGTATTCTCCGGCTTGAATGAAGATCCAAAAGAACATTTCCAGACTATCTTCGGTGAAAACCATGAGGAGCTTGTTCTTGTAAAAGATATCGCGTTTCATTCTATGTGTGAGCATCACCTGGTTCCCTTTTATGGAAAAGCACATGTTGCATATATACCGCGAGGCGGAAAGGTCACCGGACTCAGCAAGCTGGCACGTGCCGTTGAAGCCGTTGCAAAGCGTCCGCAGCTTCAGGAACGCATCACTTCGACAATCGCGGAAAGCATCGTAGAAACGCTTGACCCGCATGGCGTAATGGTTGTGGTTGAAGCAGAACACATGTGCATGACGATGCGCGGTGTAAGAAAACCGGGTGCAAAAACTGTCACTTCAGCAGTCAGAGGCGTTTTTAAAGATGATGCCGCTGCCCGTGCAGAAGTACTGGAGCATATTAAACGTCAGGACTAATAAAGATAGAGGGTGCTATAAATGAATCAAAAGCATTCAAGTGATTTTGTCGTCATTAAAGCGGTTGAGGATGGAGTAAATGTGATCGGCCTGACAAGAGGAACAGACACAAAGTTTCACCATTCCGAAAAACTCGACAAGGGAGAAGTGATCATCGCTCAGTTTACAGAACATACTTCTGCCATCAAAGTCAGAGGAGAGGCACTGATTCAAACCGCGTACGGAGAAATGAAAAGCGAAAAAAAATAAGCTGGCTGTCCCCGCTGTTAAAAGCAAATGCTCGCAAACAGCGGGAGGATACAGCCAATTTCTTTTTTTTATGCTATAATGATATCTGCGTAAGCGAATGAAAAGATAAGACTCTTACATAGATTAAGAAATAAATGTGAATTTGGGGACAAGGGTGATATTTTTGCAAGACATCTACGGAACTTTAGCCAATTTGAACACAAAATTAAAACAAAAGCTGTCTCATCCTTATTTAGCGAAGCATATTTCTGCGCCGAAAATTGATGAGGATAAGCTTCTTCTTTTTCATGCTTTATTTGAAGAAGCAGACATAAAAAACAACGACAGAGAAAATTATATTGTAACAGCGATGCTTGTACAAAGCGCCCTTGATACCCATGATGAAGTGACGACAGCTAGAGTCATAAAACGAGACGAAAACAAAAACCGCCAATTGACTGTTCTCGCGGGCGATTATTTCAGCGGGCTGTACTACTCTTTACTATCTGAAATGAAGGATATCTACATGATTCGGACGCTTGCTACAGCTATCAAAGAAATCAATGAACATAAAATTCGCCTATATGACCGTTCTTTCAAGGACGAAAACGATTTTTTCGAAAGTGTCGGCATCGTTGAATCAGCTTTATTCCATCGTGTGGCAGAACACTTCAACCTTCCGCGCTGGAAAAAGCTGTCGAGTGATTTTTTTGTATTTAAGCGGCTTATGAACGGGAATGATACATTTCTGGACGTGATCGGCAGTTTTATACAGCTTGGAAAAACAAAAGAAGAGATATTAGAAGATTGTTTTAAAAAAGCGAAAAACAGCGTTGAGTCACTTTTGCCTCTAAATTCTCCTATTCAGAACATTTTATTAAACCGTCTGAAGACAATCAGCCAAGATCAAACCTATCATCAGAAAGTGGAAGAAGGGTAAACCATTATGCAGGACTCAAAAGAACAGCGCGTACACGGAGTATTTGAAAAAATATATAAAAACTATGACCAAATGAACTCTGTCATCAGTTTTCAGCAGCACAAAAAATGGCGCGATAAAACGATGCGCATCATGGATGTAAAAGAAGGCGCCAAAGCACTCGATGTATGCTGCGGAACGGCTGACTGGACGATCGCTCTTGCAAAATCGGCCGGCAAAAGCGGCGAGATCAAGGGCTTGGATTTCAGTGAAAATATGCTGAGTGTCGGCCAGCAGAAAGTAAAAGACGGCGGATTCAGCCAAATCGAACTGCTGCATGGAAATGCGATGGAGCTTCCTTTTGATGATGATACATTTGATTATGTCACTATTGGCTTCGGACTCCGCAATGTCCCTGATTACTTGACTGTATTGAAAGAGATGAGACGTGTAGTGAAGCCGGGCGGCCAGGTTGTATGTCTGGAAACGTCTCAACCGGAAATGTTCGGATTCAGACAGGCTTACTTTATGTACTTTAAGTACATTATGCCGTTTTTCGGAAAACTGTTTGCGAAGAGCTATAAAGAATATTCTTGGCTTCAAGAATCAGCCAGAGAATTCCCTGGAATGAAGGAACTGGCAGGCCTGTTTGAAGAGGCGGGCCTGAAAAATGTTAAATATCATTCGTTTACTGGCGGAGTCGCTGCCACGCATATCGGATGGAAATGAAAACACAGATGTTTGGGTGAATGATATGAAATTTAAAATGGCCTACTCTTTTTTAAATGACGATATTGATGTAATCGAAAGAGAACTTGAACAAACCGTACGTTCCGATTATCCGCTTTTAAGCGAGGCGGGGCTTCACCTGCTGCAGGCCGGAGGGAAACGTATTCGGCCTGTTTTCGTACTGCTTTCAGGCATGTTTGGCGATTACGATATTAATAAGATTAAATATGTGGCTGTCACTCTGGAAATGATTCACATGGCATCTCTGGTTCATGATGATGTCATTGATGATGCGGAGCTTCGCCGAGGGAAACCGACAATCAAAGCAAAGTGGGACAATCGTATTGCGATGTACACAGGCGATTATATGCTTGCGGGATCTCTTGAAATGATGACGAGGATTAACGAACCGAAAGCCCATAGGATTTTGTCGCAGACGATCGTTGAAGTTTGTCTAGGAGAAATCGAGCAGATCAAAGACAAATACAACATGGAACAAAACCTCAGAACATATCTCCGCCGTATTAAAAGAAAAACGGCTCTCTTGATCGCGGTCAGCTGCCAGCTCGGTGCCATTGCGTCTGGCGCTGATGAGAAGATTCATAAGGCGCTGTACTGGTTTGGATATTATGTCGGAATGTCTTACCAAATTATTGATGATATTCTTGATTTCACTTCAACTGAAGAAGAGCTGGGTAAACCCGTTGGAGGAGATTTGCTTCAAGGGAACGTCACATTGCCAGTGCTGTATGCCCTGAAAAATCCAGCATTAAAGAACCAGCTTAAATTGATTAACAGTGAGACAACGCAGGAACAGCTTGAACCAATCATTGAAGAAATCAAAAAAACGGATGCCATTGAAGCATCTATGGCAGTAAGCGAAATGTATTTGCAGAAAGCTTTCCAGAAATTAAATACGCTTCCCAGAGGCCGCGCGCGCTCGTCTCTTGCAGCCATCGCAAAATATATCGGTAAAAGAAAATTTTAATTTTTGTAGATATTAAGAAATTTCTCCGCCCCGGATTGATTAATTATCAGAAAGATGTTACGATTTCGGTGTGCAGTGTGAAAGCCTATACATACATAATGATGGGGTGGAGAATATGATGGAAAAGACTTTTATCATGGTGAAACCAGACGGTGTCCAACGTCAGCTCATTGGGGACATTTTATCTAGATTCGAACGTAAGGGCTTACAATTAGCTGGTGCCAAGTTAATGAGAGTGACTGAACAAATGGCTGAGAAACACTACGCCGAACATCAAGGGAAGCCTTTCTTCGGAGAGCTCGTTGAGTTTATTACTTCAGGACCTGTATTCGCAATGGTGTGGGAAGGCGAAAATGTCATTGAAGTGACGAGACAGCTGATCGGAAAGACAAATCCTAAAGAAGCTTTACCTGGTACGATCCGGGGAGATTATGGCATGTTTGTCGGGAAAAACATCATCCACGGCTCTGATTCTCTCGAAAGTGCAGAACGCGAGATTAACATTTTCTTTAAGAATGAAGAATTAGTGTCATATCAGCAGCTTATGGCAGGCTGGATCTATTAATCATTGTGAAAATATGTAACAGAGCCGGCATTATTGAACGCCGCCGGTTTTTGAACTGTTTTGTAAAGGTTTACATTGAAGTGAATAAAGGGTTCAATGGCAGTGCGCATCAGGCCTCTGCCTTTCCCAATGATCTAAAATCAGCTGAAAAGCTGATTTTTTTATTGAATTAATACAATTTCCTGATAAAACAAGCTATACTAGGACAAAAAGACAGCGAGACTGGGAGAGTAGAGATGGATACATACAGCGTTTTTACAACGAAATGGAAACAATTAACCGGAGTCGATTTGACACTATACAAAGAATCACAAATGAAGAGAAGGCTAACATCACTTTATGAGAAAAAGGGGTTCCAAAGCTTTAAGGACTTTGCGGCGGCATTGGAAAAGGATCAAGCTCTCTTAAATGAAACATTGGACAGAATGACGATCAATGTTTCAGAATTTTATCGTAATTATAAAAGATGGGAAGTTCTTGAGACTGCTATTCTGCCGTTAATCAAGACCTCTAAGCCTTTGAAGATTTGGAGTGCCGCCTGTTCAACAGGTGAGGAGCCATACACGCTTGCCATGCTTTTGGACCAGCAAAAAGGTCTTCCGGGCTATCAGATTTTGGCAACGGATATTGATGAAAAAGCATTGGAAAAAGCGAAAAAAGGCGTTTATCAGGAGCGGTCTTTACAGGAAGTGCCGTTATCAGTGAAGGATCGTTATTTTACTCAAAACACAAATGGAAGTTATGAAGTAAAACCGGGAATCAAAAAGAATATTACATTCAAAAAGCACAATCTGCTGGCGGATCGTTATGAACAAGACTTTGACTTAATCGTGTGCCGCAATGTATTTATTTACTTTACAGAAAGCGCGAAGGAAGAGCTTTATTTAAAAATGGCAAATAGCTTGAAAAAGAATGGAGTTCTTTTTGTCGGCAGCACCGAGCAAATCTTCAACCCTGAGAAATTCGGCCTGGCTCCAGCCGATACATTCTTTTATCAAAAAAGATAGACTGACTTTTTGCTGAAAAATATGTTATAGTAGTCTTACTTAAAAGCGTTAATGCGATGAAGGGAGAAGAAGTCATGAGATATTTAACAGCCGGAGAATCACACGGCCCCCAACTGACAACCATTATTGAAGGTGTGCCTGCCGGGCTTTACATAACGGAGGAAGATATCAATTTTGAGCTTGCCAGACGCCAAAAAGGCCACGGCCGCGGCCGTCGCATGCAGATCGAAAAAGACCAAGCCAAAATTATGAGCGGGGTGCGCCATGCACGTACACTCGGCTCACCAATTGCTCTCGTTGTTGAAAATAACGATTGGAAGCATTGGACAAAAATCATGGGTGCCGCTCCGATTACAGAAGATGAAGAAAAGGAAATGAAGCGCCAAATTTCCAGACCGAGACCTGGGCACGCTGACTTAAATGGCGCGATTAAATATAATCATCGTGATATGAGAAATGTGCTTGAGCGCTCTTCAGCAAGGGAAACAACTGTCAGAGTGGCGGCAGGGGCTGTTGCTAAAAAGATTCTTTCTGAGCTCGGCATTAAGGTGGCGGGCCACGTGTTGCAAATTGGCGCAGTTAAAGCTGAAAAAACAGCATATACGTCAATTGAAGACCTGCAGCGTGTAACGGAGGAGTCTCCTGTCAGATGCTACGATGAAGAGGCAGGCAAAAAAATGATGGCTGCCATTGATGAAGCGAAGGCAAACGGAGATTCCATCGGCGGAATTGTGGAAGTCATTGTCGAGGGAATGCCAGTAGGTGTGGGCAGCTATGTCCATTATGACCGCAAACTGGACAGCAAGCTTGCTGCAGCTGTACTGTCAATTAACGCATTTAAAGGTGTTGAATTCGGGATCGGATTTGAGGCGGCAGGCCGAAATGGAAGTGAAGTCCATGACGAGATCATTTGGGACGAGGAAAAAGGCTACACCCGTGCCACCAACAGACTTGGAGGGCTGGAAGGCGGCATGACAACAGGGATGCCAATTGTTGTCCGCGGAGTCATGAAGCCGATTCCGACTTTGTATAAACCGCTGAAAAGTGTCGATATTGAAACGAAAGAACCGTTTTCCGCCAGCATTGAACGTTCTGACAGCTGTGCTGTTCCTGCGGCAAGTGTAGTAGCTGAAGCGGCTGTCGCTTGGGAAATTGCGAACGCAGTCGTTGAACAATTCGGCTTAGATCAAATCGACCGCATTAGAGAAAATGTGGAGAATATGAGAAAACTGTCGAGGGAATTTTAATGAAGACACTGCATGTTCAAACTGCTTCTTCGTCGTATCCTGTTTTTATCGGACAAGGCATCAGAAAAAAGGCTTGCGATCTATTAACCTCCTTAAACAGGCCTTTAACAAGGATCATGCTTGTTACGGATGAAGAGGTGGACCGCCTGTATGGCGATGAAATGCTTCATTTGCTGCAAGAAAAGTGGCCTGTGAAAAAAGTGACGGTACCGAGTGGAGAGCAGGCGAAATCCATGGACATGTATACGAAATTGCAGAGTGAAGCGATTCGTTTTCATCTGGATCGCTCCTCTTGTATCATCGCATTCGGAGGCGGTGTTGTAGGGGATCTTGCCGGTTTTGTGGCTGCCACTTTTATGCGCGGCATTGATTTCATCCAAATGCCCACGACGCTCTTGGCGCATGACAGCGCAGTCGGAGGAAAAGTAGCCGTGAACCATCCGCTTGGAAAAAATCTAATCGGTGCGTTTTACCAGCCGAAAGCCGTGCTCTACGATACAGAGTTCTTGCGTTCTCTGCCTGAAAAAGAACTTCGGTCCGGAATGGCAGAAGTAATTAAACACGCATTTATCTACGACAGAGCGTTTCTGGAAGAGCTGCTGAATGTCCGCTCACTTCGTGATATCACTAATGATCAGCTGAATGACATGATTTTTAAAGGCATTTCAATTAAAGCGTCTGTCGTTCAGCAGGATGAAAAAGAAGAGGGGATAAGAGCTTACTTAAACTTTGGGCATACGCTCGGCCATGCCGTTGAGGCGGAATATGGCTACGGGCAAATCACTCACGGTGATGCAGTAGCCCTCGGGATGCAGTTTGCTTTATATATAAGCGAAAAGACTGCAGGCTGTGAAATGGACAGAAAACGTTTGGTCAGCTGGCTAAAACGTTTGGGTTATCCAACTCAAATCAGAAAAGAGACGGAAACTTCGGTTCTCTTGGACCGTATGATGAATGATAAGAAAACCCGAGGCGGGAAGATTCAGTTTATTGTGCTCAACGAATTAGGGAAAGTTGCTGACCACACATTTTCAAGAAATGAACTTGAGAGCTGGCTGAACAAATGGCGATTGGAGGAGACATCATGATGATTCGCGGAATTCGCGGAGCAACTACAGTTGAACGGGATACTGAAGAAGAAATTTTACAAAAAACAAAACAGCTGTTAGAGAAAATCATAGAAGAAAATCAAACAAAACCGGAAGATGTTGTTCAAATGCTTCTTTCGGCTACACCTGATTTGCACTCTGTTTTCCCGGCAAAAGCTGTTCGCGAGCTTTCAGGATGGCAGTATGTACCGGTAACATGTATGCAGGAAATGGACGTAACAGGCGGTCTGAAAAAGTGCATAAGAGTCATGATGACGGTCCAGACAGATGTCCCTCAGGATCAGATCAGACATGTATATTTAGAAAAAGCCGTCGTATTGAGGCCCGATTTATCATTGACAAAAAATACTGAATTGTAATACGATAAGAACAGCTTAGAAATACACAAGAGTGTGTATAAAGCGATTAGAATGAGTTGAGTTAGAGAATAGGGTAGCAGAGAATGAGTTTAGTTGAGCTGAGACATGCATGTTTATTCTACCCAAAAGAAGTCTTTCTTTTGGGTTTATTTGTTATATAATATTTTATCCTCTCATGCCATCTTCTCATTCTCCTTGCCATAAGGAGTGAGAACATTGAATTTCCAATCAAACATTTCCGCATTTTTAAAGGACAGCTTGTCCCACCACACGATACCGATTGTGGAGACCTTCACAGTCGATACACTGACACCCATTCAAATGATAGAGAAGCTTGACAGAGAGATTACGTATCTTCTTGAAAGCAAGGACGATACATCAGCTTGGTCAAGATATTCGTTTATCGGTCTGAATCCATTTCTCACAATTAAAGAAGAACAGTGCCGATTTGCAGCCGTTGATCAGGACAGCAAATCTCTTTACACGGGAAATGAACTAAAGGACGTACTGAACTGGATGAATGCCACATACAAAATCAAAACACCTGAGCTTGGCATTCCTTTTGTCGGCGGGGCTGTCGGGTACTTAAGTTATGATATGATCCCGCTGATTGAGCCTTCTGTTCCTTCGCATACAAAAGAAACAGAAATGGAAAAGTGTATGCTGTTTGTTTGCCGGACATTAATTGCGTATGATCATGAAACCAAAAACGTCCACTTTATCCAGTATGCAAGGCTCAATGGAGAGGAAACAGAAAACGAAAAAATTGATGTGTTCCATCAAAATCATCAAGAGCTCCAACATCTCATCGAAAAAATGATGGACCAAAAAAACATAAAAGAGCTGTTTCTCTCTGTTGATTCATACAAGACACCCAGCTTTGAGACAGTATCTTCTAATTATGAAAAATCGGCTTTTATGGCTGATGTAGAAAAAATCAAAGGCTATATAAAAGCAGGCGATATCTTCCAGGGCGTTTTGTCACAAAAATTTGAGGTTCCGATAAAAGCAGATGCTTTTGAGTTATACCGAGTGCTTAGGATCGTCAATCCTTCTCCGTATATGTATTATATGAAACTACAAGACAGAGAAATAGTCGGCAGTTCTCCGGAACGGTTAATCCACGTTCAGGACGGGCACTTGGAAATCCATCCGATTGCCGGTACGAGAAAACGCGGTGCAGACAAAGCCGAAGATGAGAGGCTGAAAGTTGAGCTGATGAAGGATGAAAAAGAAAAGGCGGAGCATTACATGCTCGTTGATCTTGCACGAAACGATATCGGCAGAGTAGCAGAGTATGGGTCTGTTTCTGTGCCGGAGTTCACAAAAATTGTCTCCTTTTCACATGTCATGCACATTATCTCGGTGGTTACAGGGCAACTGAAAAAAGGGGTTCATCCCGTTGATGCACTGATGTCTGCTTTCCCGGCGGGGACTTTAACAGGAGCACCTAAAATTCGTGCCATGCAGCTTTTGCAAGAGCTCGAACCAACACCGAGAGAGACATACGGAGGGTGTATTGCCTACATTGGGTTTGACGGGAATATCGACTCTTGTATTACGATTCGCACGATGAGTGTAAAGAGCGGTGTTGCATCGATACAGGCAGGTGCCGGCATTGTTGCTGATTCTGTTCCAGAAACCGAATACGAAGAAAGCTGTAATAAAGCCGGTGCGCTGCTGAAAACGATTCATATTGCAGAAGACATGTTTCATAGCAAGGAGGATAAAGCTGATGAACAAATTTCTACAATTGTGCGTTGACGGAAAAACCCTTACAGTCGGTGAGGCTGAAGCGCTGATGAATATGATGATGGCAGCGGAAATGACTCCTTCTGAAATGGGCGGTATATTGTCTATTCTTGCTCATCGGGGAGAGACGCCAGAAGAGCTTATGGGTTTTATGAAGTCAATGCGGGCACACGCTCTTACAGTCGATGGACTTCCTGATGTCGTTGATACATGCGGAACCGGGGGAGACGGTATTTCCACTTTTAATATCTCAACGGCATCGGCAATTGTTGCCTCGGCAGCTGGCGCGAAAATCGCTAAGCATGGCAATCGCTCTGTCTCTTCTAAAAGCGGGAGCGCTGATGTTTTAGAGGAGCTAGAGGTTTCAATTCAAACTACTCCTGAGAAGGTCAAAACAAGCATTGAAACAAATAATATGGGATTTCTATTTGCGCCGCTTTATCATTCGTCTATGAAACATGTAGCAGGTACTAGAAAAGAGCTAGGTTTCAGAACGGTATTTAACCTGCTCGGACCGCTAAGCAATCCTTTGCAGGCGCAGCGTCAGGTGATCGGGGTCTATTGCGTTGAAAAAGCTGGACTGATGGCAAGCGCACTAGAGTCATTTCAGCCGAAGCATGTCATGTTCGTATCAAGCCGTGACGGTTTAGATGAGCTTTCAATTACAGCGCCGACCGACGTGATTGAATTAAAGGATGGAGAGCGCCGGGAATATACGGTTTCACCCGAAGATTTTGGTTTTGTAAATGGCAGACTTGAAGATTTACAGGTGCAGTCACCGAAAGAGAGCGCTTATCTCATTCAGAATATTTTTGAAAATAAAAGCAGCAGTTCCGCTTTATCTATAACGGCTTTTAATGCGGGTGCTGCGATTTACACGGCGGGAATTACCGACTCACTGAAGGAAGGAACGGAGCTGGCGTTAGAGACGATTACAAGCGGAGGCGCTGCTGCGCAGCTTGAACGACTAAAACAGAAAGAGGAAGAGATCTATGCTTGAAAATATCATCAAACAAAAGAAAGAAGAAGTGAAAACACTGGTTCTGCCGGTAGAGCAGCCTTTCGAAAAACGTTCATTTAAAGATGCGTTGGCAAGCCCGAATCGGTTTATCGGGCTGATTGCCGAAGTGAAGAAAGCATCACCGTCAAAAGGGCTGATTAAAGAGGATTTTGTCCCTGTGCGGATTGCAAAAGACTATGAAGCTGCGAAGGCAGATGCGCTTTCCGTTTTAACAGACACCCCGTTTTTTCAAGGGGAAAACAGCTATTTATCAGATGTAAAGCGCGCTGTTTCGATTCCTGTACTCAGAAAAGATTTTATTATTGATTCTCTTCAAGTGGAGGAATCAAGAAGAATCGGTGCGGATGCCATATTGTTAATCGGCGAGGTGCTTGACCCCTTACACCTCTATGAATTATATCTTGAAGCAGGCGAAAAGGGGATGGACGTGTTAGTGGAGGTTCATGATGCATCAACGCTAGAACAAATATTGAAAGTGTTCACACCTGATATTCTCGGCGTAAATAACCGAAACCTAAAGACGTTTGAAACATCTGTAAAGCAGACAGAACAAATCGCATCTCTCGTTCCGAAAGAATCTCTGCTTGTCAGCGAAAGCGGAATCGGTTCTTTAGAACATTTAACATTTGTCAACGAACATGGGGCGCGAGCTGTACTTATCGGTGAATCATTGATGAGACAAACTTCTCAGCGAAAAGCAATCCATGCTTTGTTTGGGGAGTAAGGTTGTGGAGAAACCGGCATTAAAATATTGCGGTATTCGGTCACTAAAGGATTTGCAGCTTGCGGCGCAATCACAGGCTGACTATCTTGGCTTTATATTTGCTGAAAGCAAACGAAAAGTATCTCCGCAAGATGTGAAAAAGTGGCTGAACCAGGTTCGTGTCGAAAAAAAAGTTGCAGGTGTTTTTGTTAATGAATCAATAGAGAGGATGTCACGCATTGCCAAGGAATTGAAGCTTGACGTCATTCAACTTCATGGTGATGAAAACCCGGCGGTGGCTGATGCGCTTCGCAAGCTGACAGATTGTGAAATCTGGAAGGCGCTTCACCACCATCATAATACAACTCAAGAGATAACCCGCTTTATAGATAATGTGGACGGCTTTGTGATTGATTCATCTGTAAAAGGGGCTAGAGGCGGAACTGGTGTTGCATTTTCATGGGATTGTGTGCCGGAATATCAGCGGGCGGTGATTGGTAAACGCTGCTTTATCGCTGGCGGGGTGAATCCGGATAGCGTCACAGGCCTATTGAAATGGCAACCGGCAGGAATTGACCTTGCCAGCGGAATTGAAAAAAATGGGCAAAAAGATAAAAATCTGATGAGGCTTTTAGAAGAAAGGATGAACCGATATGTATCCATATCCGAATGAAATAGGCAGATACGGTGATTTTGGCGGGAAGTTTGTTCCGGAAACACTCATGCAGCCGTTAGATGAAATAGAGACAGCATTTAAACAAATCAAGGATGATCCTGTTTTTCGTGAAGAATATTATAAGCTGTTAAAGGACTATTCCGGACGGCCGACTGCATTAACATATGCTGATCGAGTCACTGAATACTTAGGCGGCGCGAAAATCTATTTGAAACGAGAAGATTTAAACCATACAGGTTCCCATAAAATCAATAATGCGTTAGGCCAAGCGCTGCTTGCTAAAAAAATGGGCAAAACGAAAATCATTGCTGAAACGGGCGCCGGACAGCACGGCGTTGCCGCTGCAACAGTCGCAGCCAAATTCGGTTTTTCGTGCATTGTGTTTATGGGCGAGGAGGATGTTGTCCGCCAGTCTCTGAACGTTTTTCGCATGAAGCTTCTTGGTGCGGAAGTAGTGCCTGTAACAAGCGGGAACGGAACATTGAAGGATGCTACAAATGAGGCGATCCGTTACTGGGTTCAGCATTGCGAGGATCATTTTTACATGATTGGATCAGTTGTCGGTCCGCACCCTTATCCGCAAGTGGTCCGCGAATTTCAAAAAATGATCGGAGAGGAAGCGAAGGATCAGCTGAAACGTATTGAAGGCGCTCTGCCTGATAAAGTAGTGGCATGTGTAGGCGGAGGAAGCAATGCGATGGGTATGTTTCAGGCATTTTTAAACGAAGATGTTGAACTGATCGGAGCTGAAGCTGCAGGAAAAGGAATAGATACTCCTCTTCATGCCGCCACTATTTCGAAAGGTACGATAGGGGTTATTCACGGTTCATTGACATATCTCATTCAGGATGAGTTCGGGCAGATAATTGAGCCTTACTCTATTTCAGCAGGTCTCGACTATCCGGGAATCGGTCCGGAGCACGCTTACTTGCATAAGAGCGGCCGTGTCACTTATGACAGTATCACAGATGAAGAAGCGGTGAATGCATTAAAGCTCTTGTCAGAAAAAGAGGGGATTTTGCCGGCAATCGAATCTGCCCATGCGTTAGCGAAGGCATTCAAACTCGCCAAAGGAATGGATCGCGGTCAAATCATTCTCGTTTGTTTATCAGGACGGGGAGATAAGGATGTCAACACATTAATGAATGTATTGGAAAATGAGGTGAAACCCCATGTTTAAATTAGATCTTCAACCATCAGAAAAATTGTTTATCCCGTTTATTACGGCTGGCGATCCAGTGCCTGAGGTTTCGATTGAACTGGCGAAGTCTCTCCAAAAAGCAGGCGCCACAGCACTGGAGCTTGGTGTTCCATACTCTGACCCGCTTGCAGACGGCCCGGTGATACAGCGGGCTTCAAAGCGGGCGCTTGATCAAGGAATGAATATCGTAAAGGCAATCGAATTAGGCGGAGAAATGAAAAAAAACGGAGTGAATATTCCGATTATCCTCTTTACGTATTATAATCCTGTGTTACAATTGAACAAAGAATACTTTTTCGCTTTACTGCGGGAAAATCATATTGACGGTCTGCTTGTTCCGGATCTGCCACTAGAAGAAAGCGCCAGCCTTCAAGAGGAGTGTAAAAGCCATGAGGTGACGTATATTTCTTTGGTTGCGCCGACAAGTGAAAGCCGTTTGAAAACCATTATTGAACAAGCCGAGGGCTTCGTCTACTGTGTATCTTCTCTGGGTGTGACCGGTGTCCGCAATGAGTTCAATTCATCCGTGTACCCGTTCATTCGGACTGTGAAGGATCTCAGCACTGTTCCGGTCGCTGTAGGGTTCGGTATATCAAACCGTGAACAGGTCCTAAAGATGAATGAAATTTGTGACGGTGTCGTAGTAGGAAGTGCGCTCGTCAGAAAGATAGAAGAATTAAAGGACCGGCTCACCAGCGCTGAAAAGAGAAAACAAGCGCTGCAGGAATTTGAGGAGTACGCAATGGCGTTTGGCGGCTTGTACAGTTTAAAATGAGGTGACTGATTTGCGTATCAAAGAACATTTAAAACAGCTGAAGCCTTATCAGCCCGGTAAGCCGATCGAAGCAGTGAAATCAGAATATGGCTTGGATAAAGTTGTGAAGCTTGCTTCAAACGAGAATCCGTACGGCTGTTCGGAGGCTGCAAAAGAGGCGCTTCATCATGAGATTCAACAGCTTGCCCTTTACCCAGACGGGTATAGCGCCGCTTTGCGGACAAGGCTCAGTAAGCACCTCAATGTCAGCGAAACATCACTTATTTTCGGCAACGGTTCTGATGAAATCATTCAAATCATCTGTCGGGCATTTTTAAACGATAAAACAAACACGGTTACTGCTGCCCCCACTTTTCCGCAATATAAACATAATGCGGTCATTGAAGGTGCTGAAGTACGTGAAATCGCACTTCGTCCTGACGGCTCACATGATCTAGACGCCATGTTAGAAGCGATCGACGAACAGACACAAGTCGTTTGGATATGCAGCCCGAATAATCCGACTGGCACTTATACATCTGAAGGAGAATTACTCGCATTTCTGGAGCGCGTTCCTTCACGTGTCCTTGTCGTCCTTGACGAAGCATATTATGAATATGTAACAGCCGAGGATTACCCGGAAACCGTGCCGCTCTTAAGCAAGTATTCCAATTTGATGATTTTGCGCACATTTTCAAAAGCATATGGTCTGGCAGCGCTCAGAGTCGGCTACGGAATTGCTGACGAGAACCTGATTCGCCAGATTGAGCCGGCGAGAGAGCCGTTTAATACGAGCCGTCTGGGCCAGGCTGCGGCGATCGCAGCGCTTGATGATCAAGCGTTTATTGCTTCCTGTGTCGAGCAAAATAATGCAGGCCTTCAGCAGTATTATGATTTTGCGAAGACTCATGGTTTAAAGTGCTACCCTTCACAGACAAATTTTGTGTTAATGGACTTTAAACGCCCTGCTGATGAACTGTTTCAGGCTCTGCTTGAAAAAGGCTATATCGTCCGGTCAGGAAATGCGTTAGGTTTCCCGACATCACTCCGGATTACGATCGGAACAAAAGAGCAAAACGAAGAAATACTTGCCATTTTAGCTGAAATTTTATAAGAGGTGATCAAATGTCACCTCTTTAGTCTATAAACCAGGTGATGACGTATGAATCAAATGAAAGATACAATATTGCTCGCCGGTCTCGGATTGATAGGCGGTTCGATTGCGCTAGCGATCAAAAAAAATCACCCCGGCAAACGGATTATCGGAATCGATATCTCTGATGAACAGGCGGTTGCCGCATTAAAGTTAGGTGTGATAGACGATCGTGCTGATTCGTTTATTAGCGGTGCGAAAGAGTCGTCTACAGTCATCATTGCGACACCAGTCGAACAAACGCTGGTTATGCTTGAAGAGCTGGCTCATTCAGGAATTGAACACGAGCTTTTGATTACGGATGTGGGAAGCACAAAGCAAAAAGTGGTTGATTATGCTGATCAAGTGCTGCCTAGCCGCTATCAATTTGTCGGAGGGCATCCGATGGCGGGTTCACATAAATCAGGGGTGGCCGCTGCGAAAGAATTCCTATTTGAAAATGCATTTTATATTTTAACACCAGGCCAGAAAACGGATAGACGAGCGGTAAAACAATTGAAAAACCTGCTGAAGGGGACAAATGCCCATTTTGTGGAAATGTCACCAGAGGAACATGATGGCGTCACGAGTGTTATTAGTCATTTTCCGCATATTGTCGCAGCAAGCCTAGTTCATCAAACCCATCATTCGGAAGACCTTTATCCGCTAGTTAAGCGTTTTGCTGCCGGCGGGTTCAGAGATATTACAAGGATTGCATCGAGCAGCCCGGCCATGTGGCGGGATATTCTACTACATAATAAAGATAAAATTTTGGATCGTTTTGATGAGTGGATTCGTGAAATTGACAAGATCCGTACATATGTAGAACAAGAAGATGCAGAAAATCTATTTCGTTATTTTAAAACAGCTAAGGATTATCGCGACGGGCTGCCGCTTCGGCAGAAGGGAGCGATACCGGCATTTTATGATTTATACGTGGATGTTCCCGATCATCCGGGTGTGATATCCGAGATAACGGCGATCTTAGCTGCGGAGCGCATCAGCATCACGAATATCCGCATTATTGAAACACGAGAGGATATTAACGGGATTTTAAGGATCAGTTTTCAGTCTGATGACGACCGCAAACGGGCAGAACAATGCATTGAAGCCCGGGCGGAATATGAAACTTTTTATGCTGATTGAGGTGGAAAAAAATGAAACAAGAAAAGGTGCAGGCTTTACACGGAGAAATACATATTCCCGGTGATAAATCCATTTCTCACCGCTCTGTTATGTTTGGCGCGTTAGCGACAGGCACAACAACAGTTAAAAACTTTCTGCCGGGAGCAGATTGTCTGAGCACAATCGATTGTTTTAGAAAAATGGGTGTTCAAATTGAGCAAAACGGCAGCGATGTCGTGATTCACGGAAAAGGAATCGATGCCCTGGAAGAGCCAGAGTGCCTTTTAGATGTCGGAAATTCAGGGACAACAATTCGCCTGATGCTCGGAATATTGGCGGGTCGTCCTTTTTACAGCGCGGTAGCAGGAGATGAGAGCATTGCGAAGCGTCCAATGAAGCGTGTTACTGAGCCTTTGAAAAAAATGGGGGCTAAAATCGACGGCAGAGCCGGTGGAGAATTTACACCGCTGTCAGTGAGCGGCGCCTCATTAAAAGGCATTGATTATGTATCACCTGTCGCAAGCGCGCAAATTAAATCTGCTGTTTTGCTGGCCGGATTACAGGCTGCGGGCACAACAACTGTTACAGAGCCCCATAAATCCCGCGACCACACTGAGCGGATGCTGTCTGCTTTTGGAGTTAAGCTTTCTGAAGATCAAACAAGTGTTTCCATTGATGGAGGCCAGAAACTGACAGCTGCTGATATTTTTGTTCCTGGAGACATTTCTTCAGCCGCGTTTTTCCTTGCTGCTGGCGCGATGGTTCCAAACAGCAGAATTGTATTGAAAAACGTTGGGTTAAATCCGACTCGGACAGGTATTATTGACGTCCTTCAAAACATGGGGGCAAAACTTGAAATTAAACCATCTGCTGACAGCAGTGCAGAGCCTTATGGAGATTTGATTATAGAAACGTCATCTCTCAAAGCAGTTGAAATCGGAGGAGATATCATTCCGCGTTTAATTGATGAAATCCCTATCATCGCGCTTCTTGCGACTCAGGCGGAAGGAACGACCGTTATTAAGGACGCGGCAGAGCTTAAAGTGAAAGAAACAAACCGCATTGACACTGTTGTTTCTGAGCTTCGCAAGCTAGGTGCTGAAATTGAACCGACAGCAGATGGAATGAAGGTTTATGGCAAACAAACGCTGAAAGGCGGCGCAGCAGTGTCCAGCCACGGAGATCATCGAATCGGAATGATGCTTGGTATTGCTTCCTGTATAACAGAGGAGCCGATTGACATCGAGCACACGGATGCCATTCACGTTTCTTATCCAACCTTCTTCGAACATTTAAATAAGCTTTCTAAAAAATCCTGAAGTTTTACTTCAGGATTTTTTTTGCAGATTGACTGGAAGAATCATAATTCGAGGCAAAAAAACATAGCTTGTCTTATAGAGAGGAAAGAAAAACGAAAAGGGGGGATGCGCTTTACTGACAAGCCGGCAGGTCAAAGAGCTGCTTTACTGTACAGAGGGCGATCTTCCTTTTTTCATTTTCTATCTCAAGATCTTTTGGTAAACTAATAAGACTCAATAATTTCCTTCCGTACAGCAAGCATCTTATTTGCCGGGGGCATTCGTCTGAATTAAGATAAGATTAACCCGAACAAATAAAGCTTTTTTGTATGGTTGATGTTGTATAGGAAAAGAAAGGACCGGTCCGATTTGAATACATTAATTCAAGAAGCCATAAAATTAGTTGAAGCAGGTGAAACAGAAAAAGGTCTCAATACGCTCTCGAAAGCCGAAAAACAGCTGCATGATGAAGATAAAGCGATTGCAGCCCAGCTTTATTACGAGTGGGGCGATGTAGAAAAAGCCATTTCACTGATTAGTGATTTACATGATTTATACCCAAATGAAACAGAACTGACGAATTTCTACGCTGAACTTTTAATAGATATTGACGAAGAAGAAAAAGCTCTTGCTGTGCTGGAGACTATTCCGGAAACAGATCCATCATATCCGGAAAGTTTGCTGCTTATGGCGGATCTTTATCAGATGCAGGGATTATTCGAAGTCAGTGAACAAAAGCTTTTACAGGCAAAGTCCATTCTGGCCAATGAACCCGTTATTGATTTTGCACTGGGGGAACTTTACTTTACTCAGGGAGCCTATGCAAAAGCGGTTCAATATTTTAAAACAACGGCTGAGGAGAAGAGGGAGATCGGAGGCGTTAATGTCCATCAAAGACTGGCAGAATCGTTAAGTGCCTCAGGTGAATTTGAGGATGCCATTCCATGGTACGAGAAAGCTGTTGATGAGAGTCCTGATCCTAATACGATTTTCGGCTATGGGTTTACAGCCTTACAGGCGGGCCTTGTAAAAACGGCTATTAAGCAGCTGTTTGATTTAAAGGAGCTTGATCCATCTTATTCTTCACTGTATATGCCGCTCTCAAAAAGCTATGAAGCTGAAGGAATGTATGAAGAGGCATTAAAAACGGCAAAAGAGGGTATCAGATTTGATGAATATAACAAAGAACTTTTCCTTTATGCCGCTAAAATGGCCCTGAAAATCGGGAAGTCAGAAGAGGGGAAAAAGCTGCTTCAGGAGGCGCTTGCGCTTGATCCGGGATTCGTCGAAGCCCTTCATACACTTCTTGCCGTGTATCATAAAGAAGAGGATTATGAACAGATCATTGATCTTATTCAAGAGGTTCGCAGCTACGGTGAAGAAGATCCGAAATACAATTGGTATCTTGCAAGCGCATATACTGAATTAGAGCAATACGAGGAAGCAAAACAATCCTTTGAGGCTGCCTATCTTCATTACCGGGAGGATAGAGATTTCTTATATGAATACGCAAGCTTCCTATTAGAAGAAGGCCTTCAAAAAGAAGCGCTGCCGCTTTTGAAAAAGGTTCTTGAAATGGACGGAGCCAATGAAGAGCTGGAAGAAACGATTTTGCGAATCGAGGATGAATTTTCGAGATAAGCAGGAATATTAACCGTTCATGTGGAACATATAAGTATATAGATTATACGAACGATAGAGGAGGGAATTACATGCAGACCCCTGTTTCTGTCAATGAGAAAAAGGATTTTATCCGTTGGTTTTTAAACCATTATCAGTTAAAGCGCCGAGAGTGCGTTTGGATCTTGAACTACTTAATGAGCCATGATTCTCTCATGGAGAAGGTTCATTTTGTGGAGCAGGCTGAATTTTGCCCGAGAGGCATTATAATGTCAACACATTGTGTTGAAGAAGTTCCGTTTCGGTTCTATAAAGAGAATGTCATGACTACCGACGCGGAAAAATCTTTTCATGATATTAGATTAAATAAACAGCAGGATTTGTTTATCCAGCTTAATTTCCGTTCGGCCTACAGCTCACCTGAGTATGCGGCGGTGCTGGAGTCCAATCCGCATATGCCGAAAGATCTTTTTGAGAATAAAAAAGACCAGGGGTTGGCGGAACAGATTTTGGAGCACGCCATTTCCACATTCCAAAGAGAAAAATTATTAAAAGACATTGACGACGCGTTAGATCGTCATGATAAAGAAGCATTTGAACAATTATCGCGCCAGTTGAATCAGCTCACATAATATGACCAGCCTTGCAGCGTATTGCAAGGCTTGTTGCCGTAAAGGGGGAGAACAATGAGGTGGAGAATCACTGATGCCAAGGACTATTTACAAGCTAAGGATTACATTGATACCGCTGTCATTCCATTAATTAACATAAAGGTGGATAACCATTTTAAAATGGTGGCGGAGAAAGGCGAGTTTACACAGCTTCTCTCAGAGGAATTGGAAAGGCAGTTAAAGGGACGGGTATATTTACTGCCTCCTTATACATATGTTGATAGAAATGACATAACCGTTCAAGGGCTTAAGGATTTGCGGGAAGAGCTGCTAGCGGAATTTCCGCATGTTGTCCTGCTCACATCTGACGAAAATTGGAGAACTGAGGATACGTTAGGCAAAATGATTGTTACACCGTCTGTTCCATTAGAGCATTTAAATGACTCTTTAAAAAGAAAAATATTGGATGAACGCACTGCTGAAATTTTGAACGTTTTGTTACAGTTATGGAGCACTTCATAAAAACACTTACATTTCCTCATAAACAATATTTTGGCTATATTGACCTTGCTGAGAGATTCATATATTATGAGGGTGTCTAGAGTTATTGCAATATTTTCTATTTTAGTCAGTTTGCAGGGGTGACCTAGAGGGGGGAGAAGAGATGGGCGGAAAACATGATATATCCAGACGTCAATTTTTGAATTATACGCTCACAGGCGTAGGAGGTTTTATGGCGGCTAGTATGCTCATGCCTATGGTTCGCTTTGCACTCGACCCGGTATTAAAATCGACAGGGAAGCAGGACATGGTTCAGGTTGTCAGCGTTGATGAGTTGACAAAAGAGCCGCAGCGCTTTGATTTCAAAATTAATCAAGTCGATGCCTGGTATGAGTCCGAAGAGTCAAGATCAGCCTGGGTCTTCAAAAACGGGGATGAAATTGTAGCACTTTCGCCAATTTGTAAACATTTAGGGTGTACGGTGAACTG
This sequence comes from Bacillus sp. MD-5, assembly GCF_002201875.1. Taxonomy (NCBI): domain Bacteria; kingdom Bacillati; phylum Bacillota; class Bacilli; order Caryophanales; family Bacillaceae; genus Bacillus; species Bacillus sp. MD-5. The sequence continues at coordinate 2,092,502 of NZ_CP021911.1, read as the reverse complement.
GAATAGTGATCCTAAAAACCCGAATAAATTCTTTTGTCCATGCCATTACGGACTCTATGAAAAGGACGGCACCAATGTCCCTGGCACGCCGCCGCTTTCGCCTCTTGATCATTACGAGCAAGAAGTAAAAGACGGCTTCCTGTATCTTGGAAAAGCAAAGCCTAAGGGGGAAGGGTGACATGCTGAACAAAATTTATGACTGGGTAGACGAGCGGCTTGATATTACACCGATGTGGAGGGATATTGCCGATCACGAAGTACCGGAACATGTGAATCCCGCCCATCATTTCTCTGCGTTTGTGTATTGCTTTGGGGGACTGACGTTTTTTGTAACCGTTATCCAAGTATTATCTGGAATGTTTTTAACGATGTATTATGTGCCTGATATCAAAAATGCCTGGGAATCGGTATATTATTTGCAAAATGAAGTGGCATTCGGCCAGATTGTCAGGGGGATGCACCATTGGGGTGCGAGCTTGGTCATTGTGATGATGTTTTTACATACGCTGAGGGTCTTTTTCCAAGGCGCGTACAAAAAGCCGCGCGAGCTGAACTGGATTGTCGGTGTGCTGATCTTTTTTGTCATGCTCGGTCTTGGTTTTACAGGCTACTTGCTTCCTTGGGATATGAAGGCACTGTTTGCAACAAAAGTCGGGCTGCAGATCGCCGAGGCCACACCTTTGATCGGGACGCAAGTAAAAACGCTCCTTGCAGGGCATCCGGATATTGTAGGCGCCCAAACGCTGACTCGGTTTTTTGCGATCCATGTATTCTTTCTTCCTGCCGCATTGTTCGGGCTGATGGCAGCACATTTTATTATGATCCGGAAGCAGGGGATTTCAGGACCGCTTTAAACTCTTGATCTGCGAATAAAAGGGAGGGAACGACATGCACCGGGGCAAAGGGATGAAATTTGTAGGCGACTCAAGGATACCGGCTGAAAAAAAGCCGAATATACCGAAGGATTATTCGGAGTATCCCGGTAAAACAGAGGCTTTCTGGCCAAATTTCTTGTTAAAGGAATGGATGGTTGGAGCTGTCTTTCTCATCGGTTTTCTTGTTTTGACGATTGTGCATCAGCCGCCTTTAGAGCGGATGGCTGACCCGACTGATACTGGTTATATTCCGCTGCCGGATTGGTATTTTCTTTTCTTATACCAGCTGTTGAAGTATGAATACGCCGCCGGAAGCTTTACAGTGGTCGGCGCCATGATTATGCCAGGTCTCGCTTTTGGAGCCCTGCTTTTGGCTCCATTCTTAGACAGAGGGGCAGAAAGAAGGCCGTGGAAGCGTCCGGTCGCTGTCGGTATGATGCTTCTGGCCATTTCCGCTGCTGTATTTTTGACGTGGCAGTCAGTTGCTACTCATGACTGGGCCAAGGCAGAGGAACAGGGGAAAATCACAAAAGAGGCCGACATTGACACCAATACAGAAGGATATAAGATTTTTAAGGAACAAGGCTGTATTTCTTGCCATGGGGATAACCTTCAGGGAGGAGCGGCTGGACCTTCATTGGTTGACAGCGGGCTGAAACCGGAAGAAATCAAAAAGATCGCTGTAGAAGGGAAAGGCAAAATGCCTGCGGGTGTGTTCAAAGGAAATGATAAGCAGCTCGAAGAACTTGCGAAATTTATTTCTGAAACAACCGCAAAATAACGTATTGTGAATTGTCAAATGGAAGGATATACTTTTATTATCAAAAGCTGACCTGGCGTCAGCTTTTTTATATGGACACATTATTTTTACAGACTGAGAGTTGATTGATGTGAAATGGTTTCAATATGTATTAGGACAGCGGCCGATGCTTATTCTTGTCTTAGCCATTAATTTTCTGGGAACGGTTTACGGCTACTATTGGTACTTGCCGCAGCTCCTGGAGACACCGGCCCGTTTCCTGGTTTTTGTTCCAGATAGTCCGACAGCAACGTTTTTCTTTCTGTTTGTGCTGCTTGCCTTTATCATGAAACGGAATGCTCCGCTCTTTGAAGCGCTTGCGCTAGTTACTCTCGTAAAGTATGGCCTATGGGCGGTCGCTATGAATTTTCTTGTGCTTGCAGTAACTGGTGACTTGCCTTGGGAGGGCTACATGCTAATTGCTTCGCATTTTGCAATGGCAGTGCAAGGCGTATTATACAGTCCGTATTTTCGTTTTTCATTTTGGCATCTTGCAATTGCTGCAGTCTGGACACTGCATAACGATGTCATTGACTACTTGTTTAATATGATGCCGCAGTACTCTATGCTTTCTAATTATATGACTGAAATAGGGTACGGAACATTTTGGCTAAGCATCTTTTCAATCGGGCTTGCTTACTTCCTTGTGATCTCGAAAAAGCAAACGAAGCTTAAGCTGATGTAAAGACAATGTTGGTCTATCCTTGTCCCTTTCTTCATATTCTGTAAGGAGAGAGAGTGGGAGGGACCTGCATGAAACGAAAGCTGACGATCTGTTTGTTGATTGCTCTTATTTTTTATAATGGAAATGCCAAGGCTGCAGAGCGGGGAAGCCTCGAGGAATTGAATGATTTATCCGATACGGTCTTTCAAATGACCCGTCAGTCGAAATATGCAGAGGCGCTGCAAGTCTTGGGTTATTTTGAGAAAACATTAAAATCCGCTGAGAAAAAACAGCAAGATTCCATGCTAACAGGAGCCCAAATCCGTCAAATCACACTGGGCTATAATGATATGGTTCGAAGTTTAAAGCAGGCTGATACATCAGACACGCAAAAACTCAGAGCAGCCGCGCAGTTCAGAATGCTGATGGATGCGGTTGACAACCGGTCTGACCCGCTTTGGGGTTCACTGGAAAAACCGATTATGGAAGCCTTTACTGAGCTGAAGCGAGATGTCCAAAAGAATGAAAGCACTAGCTTCCATGAAAAATGGAATGAATTTATTAGTTTATATGATTTGATTTACCCAAGTCTTACAATCGATGTATCAGAGGAAAAGCTTGAAACAGTCGGAAAACATATAGATGTTATTGAACAAGGGGAATTTCAACAAATGACAGAGAGCACGAAGCTTGAACGGCTTTCCCTTCTTCAGCATGACTTGAAAAATTTGTTTGACAGGGCGGAGGAGGATGATGCCGATCCGTCTTTACTGTGGGTGATGATTACAACCGGCAGTATCATCATTACAGCTCTCACCTATGTCGGCTACAGAAAGTACAAGGCGGAAAAAAACAAGCTGAAAAAACGGGACTACCCTAAATAAGGATGAGGGGCGGCGGTCAGCCGCCTCTTTTTTCTATTACATGTCAGCGTGGAAGCGGATTTTTATTTTCATCAAGCGTAAATCCTTCTCCGAGCACATCGTGGACATCGCTTACCGCTACAAAGGCATGAGGGTCAATGGAGTTAATCACGCTTTTCAGCATCACCAATTCGTTTTTCGGCACCACACAATAAAGTACATCTATATCCTCTTTTGTGTAGGAACCTTGTCCTTTCAAAATGGTGACACCCCGTTCCATTTCTTCAAGGATCTTTATCTGAATCAGATCGTTTTTCGAAGAGATGATCGTAGCGCCTTTAGCAGCGTAGCCGCCTTCCTGAATAAAATCGATTAATCTTGCCGCTACAAATACAGCTACCAGCGTATACATCGCTTCTTTATAGGAGAGATAAGTAAGCAAAGACAAAATGATGACGCAGGCATCGAAAGCAAACATCGTTCTGCCCATCGGGATACCAAAATACTTATTCACTAAACGTGCGATGATATCGACACCGCCTGTCGTACCGCCGAACTTGAAAATAATTCCCAGTCCGGCTCCAATGAATACGCCGGCAAATAAAGCGGCGAGCGCTAAGTCGTGCTGAAGGGGCATATGGATTTCATATCGCTGAAAGATGCTGAGGAACAAAGACAAGGCTACAGTGCCGACAAGGGTATAAACAAACATTGTCCTGCCGAGCAAACGCCAGCCAATAAAAAAAATCGGAATGTTTAACACTAGGTTCGAGATAGAGGGGCTGATGTGGAAAAGAGCATAAAGCAAAAGTGTAATACCCGTAAAACCGCCCTCAGCCAGATTGTTCTGCATATTGAAATGAACCAAGCCAAATGAAAAAATTGCCGCTCCGATTAAAATGAAAAATATGTTTTTTAATCTAATTTCTCCAAGCATCACACAAAACCCCTTTTCCTTCCATTAGATAGCGTTTATATTATAGTGGATGAAAAAGAAAACAGCAAACGTGCTTAAACATTTGTCAAACGTATCTGAATTAGCTAACATGTAAGAGGATGATAGGAGGTTTCGTTTCAGTGAGTGATAAAACAATGAAAGACATACAGGCTGAAGTAGACCGTTACATCGGCCAGTTTAAAGAAGGATATTTCAGCCCGCTAGCCATGGTGGCAAGGCTGACTGAAGAACTGGGCGAGCTTGCCAGAGAAGTCAATCACCGCTACGGAGAAAAACCAAAAAAAGCGACTGAAGACGATAAAAGCATGGAAGAGGAAATGGGCGATGTGCTATTTGTATTGGTTTGTTTAGCCAACTCTCTTGATATCTCTTTAGAGGAAGCCCACGACCGAGTCATGCATAAATTTAATACAAGAGATAAAGATCGCTGGACCAGAAAAGAAGAAGGAAAGTAGAGGAGATCAAGATGTCAAACCAAACAATTAAAGTAGTCATTGCAGGGCCGCGTGGAAGAATGGGGCAGGAAGCTGTTAAATTGGCAGAACGAACACCTCATTTTGACCTTGTCGGTGCTATAGACCATACATACGATCAGCAAAAATTATCTGATGTGATGCCTGTTGAGTCAGATGCTCTGATTTACACAGATATCCATGCCTGCTTTACAGAAACACAACCGGATGTCTTGATTGATTTAACAACGCCTGAAATCGGAAAAGTACATACAAAAATCGCATTAGAGCACGGCGTCCGTCCAGTTGTCGGAACAACCGGTTTCTCAGAAGCTGATTTAAAAGAGCTCACGTCCTTAACAGAAGAAAAGGGGATCGGAGCCATCATTGCTCCAAACTTTGCGCTGGGCGCGGTGCTGATGATGAAATTTTCAAAAATGGCTGCCAACTATTTTGAAGATGTAGAGATTATTGAGCTTCATCATGACCAGAAGCTTGACGCACCAAGCGGAACTGCGCTTAAAACAGCGGAAATGATTTCAGAAGTCCGTAAAGAAAAGCAGCAAGGACATCCAGATGAAAAAGAAATTCTCCCAGGAGCTAGAGGAGCGGAGCAAAACGGTATTCGCTTGCACAGCGTCCGTCTTCCGGGGCTGATCGCACATCAAGAGGTCATGTTCGGCATGGATGGCCAAACGCTTCAGATCCGACACGATTCTTATAATCGCGCTTCTTTCATGTCAGGTGTTAAGCTGTCAGTCGAACAAGTCATGAAGATTGATCAGCTTGTGTACGGACTAGAAAATATCATTGATTAGACGGGGGGAGAAACGATGAAAATTGCTTTAATCGCGCATGACAAGAAAAAACAGGATATGGTTCAATTTACGACTGCCTATCGGGATATTTTGAAGCATCATGATCTGTACGCGACCGGAACCACAGGGTTGAAAATTCAAGAGGCGACAGGCCTTCAAATTGAACGTTTTCAATCCGGTCCTCTAGGGGGAGACCAGCAAATCGGAGCACTGATCGCAGCTAATGCACTCGATCTTGTCATTTTTTTGCGCGACCCGCTGACCGCGCAGCCGCATGAACCGGATGTCTCGGCATTAATCCGGTTGTGTGATGTGTATTCCATTCCGCTCGCCACAAATATGGGTACTGCGGAAATTCTTGTCCGGACACTTGATGAAGGTGTTTTCGAATTCCGCGACCTTCTTCGGGGAGAAGAGCCGAATGTATAATGCTGACGTTCTTGCTTTCGGCGCCCACAGTGATGATGTCGAGATCGGAATGGGCGGCACAATAGCGAAGTTTGTCAAACAGGGAAAAAAAGTAATGATATGCGATTTGACAGAAGCGGAACTCTCTTCTAACGGTACGGTCAGTTTGCGTAGAGAAGAAGCAGCTGAAGCAGCACGCATATTAGGCGCAGATAAAAGAATTCAGCTGACGCTTCCGGACCGCGGCCTAATGATGAGCGATCAGGCAATTCGGTCGATTGTTACAGTGATCAGAACCAACCGGCCAAAAGCGGTTTTTATGCCGTATAAAAAGGATCGCCATCCGGATCACGGCAATGCGGCTGCACTGGTGGAAGAAGCGATCTTTTCCGCTGGAATCCATAAATATAAAGACGAAAAAAGCCTTCCGGCGCATAAAGTCAGCAAGGTTTACTATTATATGATAAATGGTTTTCATCAGCCGGATTTTGTTATTGATATCTCGGATACAATAGAGGCAAAGAAACAAAGCCTCAATGCCTACAAAAGCCAGTTTATCCCGTCAAAGGATTCAGTTTCTACTCCACTGACGAATGGTTATATCGAGATCGTCGAAGCGAGAGAAAAGCTTTACGGTAAAGAAGCGGGCGTGGAGTATGCCGAAGGTTTCTTTTCCAAACGGATGTTGATGCTAGATCATGATGTTCTTGGGGGCGAACAATGAAAAAACTAAAAATAGGGATCACATGCTATCCGAGCGTCGGAGGCTCAGGTATCATTGCGACAGAACTGGGGAAGCAGCTTGCTGAAAAGGGACATGAAATCCATTTCATCACATCAAGCATTCCGTTTAGACTGAATACATATCATCCCAATATTCATTTTCATGAAGTTGAGGTTAATCAATATGCTGTTTTCAAGTATCCTCCGTATGATTTGACATTGGCAAGTAAAATCGCTGAGGTGGCGGAGCGGGAGAATTTAGACATTATCCATGCTCACTATGCTCTCCCGCATGCTGTTTGCGCCTATCTTGCAAAACAGATGCTGAAACGCAATATCGGCATCGTCACAACTTTGCACGGCACGGATATCACGGTATTAGGTTATGACCCGTCTCTAAAAGATCTGATCCGTTTTGCCATCGAGTCATCAGACAGGGTAACTGCCGTCTCTTCAGCGCTTGCAGCTGAAACATATGATTTAATTAAACCGGAGAAAAAAATCGAAACGATTTATAACTTTATAGACGAGCGCGTGTATCTGAAGAAAAACACAACAACAATTAAAGAGAAACATGGAATCTTACCAGATGAAAAAGTCGTCATCCATGTGTCCAACTTCAGAAAGGTCAAACGCGTGCAGGATGTCATTCGTGTGTTCCGTAATATCGCCGGTAAAACGAAAGCGAAGCTGCTTTTAGTCGGAGACGGTCCGGAAAAATCGACAGCCTGCGAGCTTATCAGAAAATATGGCTTGGAAGACCAAGTCTTAATGCTTGGTAATCAAGACCGTGTTGAAGAACTTTATTCTATTAGTGATTTGAAGCTGCTGCTGTCTGAAAAAGAAAGTTTTGGCCTTGTCCTTCTGGAAGCGATGGCTTGCGGGGTGCCTTGTATCGGAACGAACATTGGCGGTATCCCGGAGGTTATTAAAAACAATGTGAGCGGATTTTTGGTGGATGTCGGTGATGTTGCAGGCGCAACAGCCCGCGCGATGAGCATTTTAGAAGATGAACAGCTAAGCAATCGTTTTACAAAGGCGGCAATAGAGATGCTTGAAAATGAATTTTCCTCCAAGAAAATTGTCAGTCAGTATGAACAGATTTATGCCGATTTAGCAGAACCGGAGTGATCACATGGAAAAAGTTTTTATCAAAGCACTTCCCGTGCTCCGCACCTTAATCGAAGCGGGCCATCAGGCTTATTTTGTCGGGGGCGCAGTTCGTGACAGTTATATGAAACGAACGATCGGAGATGTTGATATCGCGACAGATGCCGCACCTGATCAAGTAGAACGGCTGTTTCAGCGGACTGTTGATGTAGGCAAAGAGCACGGGACCATCATTGTGCTCTGGGAAGATGAAACCTATGAAGTCACGACATTCCGGACTGAGTCTGATTACGTGGATTACAGAAGACCGTCAGAAGTGCAATTTATCTCATCATTAGAAGAGGATTTAAAACGCAGAGATTTGACGATCAATGCGATGGCCATGACAGCGGACGGGAAGGTGCTTGATTATTTTGGCGGCAGGAAAGATATTGATCAAAAAGTGATTCGAACCGTTGGAAAGCCCGAGGACAGATTTCAAGAAGATGCGCTTCGTATGCTGAGAGCCGTACGCTTTATGAGCCAGCTTGGCTTTACGCTTTCACCGGAAACAGAAAAAGCCATTTCGATAGAAAAATCTCTCCTCTCCCATATTTCAGTCGAACGAAAAACAATAGAGTTCGAGAAATTGCTGCAGGGAAGAGCTTCCCGCCAAGCGCTTCAAACGCTTATTCAAACGAGGCTGTATGAAGAGCTGCCTGGTTTGTATCATAAACGAGAAAACCTGATTTCAGCGAGTGAGTTTCCATTCTTCTCTTTAACATCACGTGAGGAGCTTTGGGCAGCTCTTTTAATTGACCTCGACATCGTCTTGAAAGACGCGCCTCTTTTCCTGAAAGCCTGGAAGCTCCCGGGAAAAGTGATGAAGGAAGCCATTCACATTGCCGATACGTTTGGCCAGAGCCTTGACGCAATGTCAATGTACAGAGCTGGGGAAAAATCACTGCTCTCAGCGGCCAAAATATCGCAGCTGCGGCAAAACAAAACACTGGATGAAAAAAAACTGAAGGACATTCAATACGCTTATCAAAACCTGCCGATCAAAAGCCTTAAGGATCTTGATATCACAGGTAAGGATTTGCTTGCGCTTCGAAACCGGCCGGCCGGAAAATGGGTGTCGGAAGAATTACAAAGGATCGAGCAGGCTGTTGTGACAGGAAAGCTCTCCAATCAAAAGAAACACATAGAGGAGTGGCTGAAGACATGCGGTCAACATTAAGAAAAGACCTTATTGAATTATTTGCTCAGGCCGGCAAAGAATTTATTTCCGGCCAAAAAATCAGTGATGCACTCGGCTGTTCTAGAACTGCTGTATGGAAGCATATTGAAGAGCTTCGAAAAGAGGGCTATGAAGTAGAAGCCGTAAGAAGAAAAGGATATCGGCTCATCAAAAAGCCCGGGAAACTCAGTGAAAGCGAAATTCGCTTTGGATTAAAAACGGACATGATGGGGCAGCATCTTATTTATCATGACGTTCTTTCAAGCACGCAAAAATCGGCTCATGAGCTTGCGAATAATAATGCACCGGAAGGCACCCTCGTGGTGGCTGACAAACAAACAGCCGGAAGGGGCCGAATGTCTAGGGTATGGCATTCTCAAGAAGGGAACGGCATTTGGATGAGCCTGATTTTGCGGCCAGACATCCCGCTCCAAAAAACACCGCAGCTGACTCTGCTTGCTGCAGTAGCTGTTGTGCAGGGAATAGAAGAGGCAGCAGGCATCCAAACGGATATTAAATGGCCTAATGATATTTTAATTAACGGAAAAAAAACAGTCGGCATCCTAACAGAAATGCAGGCTGAAGAAGACCGCGTACGTTCAGTGATCATTGGAATCGGCATTAACGTTAACCAGCAGCCCGATGATTTTCCAGATGAATTGAAGGACATCGCGACAAGTCTCAGCCAAGCCGCTGGAGAAAAAGTCGATCGGGCCGGCGTCATCCAGCAAATTTTACTTTGCTTTGAGAAACGGTACCGGGATTATATGACACACGGATTTACGCCGATTAAGCTTTTATGGGAAAGCTATGCGCTCGGAATTGGCGCTAATATGAGAGCCAGAACGTTAAACGGAACCTTTTACGGGAAGGCGTTAGGTATAGATGATGAAGGCGTTCTGCTTTTAGAAACGAATGAAGGCATGAAAAAAATCTATTCTGCCGATATTGAATTGGGCTAATGTGTTGGTACAAGCCCGTTGATTTTGGTATACTTCCATTGGGCAGTATCGCCTGCGAACTGCACCTATTATTAAAATAGATAGACATTGCAGCAGTCTGCCTTGATCCAAAAAAGGACTGGGACAGAGGGATGAAACTCGCCGAACTTTAGAAAGTGAAGGATCCTTCTCGTTGTAACGGAAGGTTTTTTGGCTTGCAGAAGAAAACGGCAGCTCATCTCCTCTAAACATGAGGAGGAGAAAACATGAAAACAAAACTGGATTTTCTAAAAATGAAGGAGTCTGAAGAACCGATCGTCATGCTGACCGCTTATGATTATCCGGCAGCTAAGCTTGCTGAACAAGCGGGAGTTGACATGATTTTAGTCGGTGATTCACTCGGAATGGTCGTTCTCGGCCTTGATTCAACTGTCGGTGTGACAGTAGCGGACATGATTCATCATACAAAAGCCGTTAAAAGGGGAGCGCCGAATACCTTTATTGTGACAGATATGCCTTTTATGTCTTATCATCTTTCCAAGGAAGATACGCTGAAAAATGCAGCGGCTATCGTTCAGGAAAGCGGAGCAGACGCACTAAAGCTTGAAGGTGGAGAAGGCGTATTTGAATCCATTCGCGCATTGACGCTTGGAGGCATTCCAGTAGTCAGTCACTTAGGTTTAACTCCGCAGTCAGTCGGCGTATTGGGTGGATATAAAGTACAGGGCAAAGATGAACAAAGCGCCAAAAAATTAATAGAAGACAGTATAAAATGCGAAGAGGCAGGAGCTATGATGCTTGTGCTGGAATGTGTACCGGCGGAACTAACAGCCAAAATTGCCGAGACGCTAAGCATCCCGGTCATCGGAATCGGGGCTGGTGTGAAAGCGGACGGACAAGTTCTCGTTTATCATGATATAATCGGCCACGGTGTTGAGAGAACACCTAAATTCGTAAAGCAATATACGCGCATTGACGAAACCATCGAAACAGCAATCAGCGGATATGTTCAGGATGTACGACATCGTGCTTTCCCTGAACAAAAGCATTCCTTTCAAATGAACCAGACAGTTCTGAACGGCTTGTACGGGGGAAAATAAGATGAGACAGATTACTGATATTTCACAGCTGAAAGAAGCGATAAAACAATACCAATCAGAGGGCAGGTCAATCGGATTTGTTCCGACGATGGGGTTTCTGCATGAGGGGCATTTAACCTTAGCAGACAAAGCTAGACAAGAAAACGACACTGTTATTATGAGTATTTTTGTCAATCCTGCACAATTCGGCCCTAATGAAGATTTTGAAGCATATCCACGCGATATTGAGCGGGATGCAGCTCTTGCGGAAAACGCGGGAGTCGATATTCTTTTTACGCCGGATGCTCATGATATGTATCCCGGTGAAAAGAATGTCACGATTCATGTAGAAAGACGCACAGACGTGTTATGCGGGCGCTCAAGAGAGGGACATTTTGACGGTGTTGCGATCGTACTGACGAAGCTGTTCAATCTTGTTCAGCCGACCCGTGCCTATTTCGGTTTAAAGGATGCGCAGCAGGTAGCTGTTGTTGATGGCTTAATCAGCGACTTTTTCATGGATATTGAATTGGTTGCTGTCGATACGGTGAGAGAGGAAGACGGCTTAGCCAAAAGCTCCCGCAATGTATACTTAACAGCTGAGGAAAGAAAGGAAGCGCCTAAGCTGTATCGGGCCCTGCAAACCAGTGCGGAGCTGATCCAAGCCGGTGAAAGAGACCCGGAAGCGGTGATAAAAGCTGCAAAAGAAATCATTGAAACGACAAGCGGAGCGATAGATTATATAGAGCTTTATTCCTATCCGGAACTCGAACCTGTGAATGAAATTGCCGGAAAGATGATTCTCGCTGTTGCAGTTGCTTTTTCAAAAGCGCGTTTAATAGATAATATCATTATTGATATTCGAGAAATGGAGAGAATATAATATGTATCGAACAATGATGAGCGGCAAGCTTCACAGGGCAACTGTTACGGAAGCAAACCTGAACTATGTGGGAAGCATTACAATTGATGAAGATCTCATTGATGCGGTGGGAATGCTTCCTAATGAAAAAGTGCAAATTGTGAATAATAATAATGGAGCACGTCTTGAAACGTATATTATTCCTGGTAAACGGGGAAGCGGCGTCATATGCTTAAACGGTGCAGCCGCACGCCTTGTGCAGGAAGGAGATAAGGTTATTATTATTTCCTACAAAATGATGTCTGATCAAGAAGCGGAAAGCCACGAGCCAAAAGTGGCTGTTCTCAATGATCAAAACAAAATTGAACAAATGCTGGGGAACGAACCAGCCCGTACAATTTTGTAGAAGAAAAGCCCCCTTTATCGGGGGTTTTCTTTTAAGATTTTGAGAGTAAAACGGTTTTGCCGCTCCATTTCCGTACAAAACGTGTTACACTTTTGTCGTATGCAAGAATTGAGGTGTCCATTTTAATGAATAAGCAACGGTTCGTTGTAATAGACGTAGAGACAACAGGGAATTCGCCGAAGAAAGGCGATAAAATCATACAAATCGCAGCGGTTGTAATTGAAAATGGACAAATTACTGAGCGGTTTTCAAAATACATTAATCCAAATAAACCAATCCCTGCTTTTATTGAGCAGCTTACTGGGATCTCTAGTCAAATGGTAGAGAATGAACAGCCATTTGAAGCAGTCGCTGAAGAAGTCTTCCAATTGCTTGAGGGCGCTTATTTTGTCGCTCACAATATTCATTTTGACCTTGGATTTGTCAAGTATGAGCTTCATAAGGCGGGTTTTCAGCTCCCAGATTGTGAAGTGCTGGATACTGTCGAACTTTCACGGATTGTTTTTCCGGGATTTGAAGGGTATAAGCTGACGGAATTAAGCGAGGAGCTTCAGCTGCGGCATGATCAGCCGCACCGGGCTGACAGCGATGCTGAAGTGACAGGGCTTATTTTTTTGGAAATCCTTGAAAAGCTGCGGCAGCTTCCTTATCCGACATTAAAGCAGTTAAGAAGGCTTTCGCAGCATTTCATCAGTGATCTGACGCATTTGTTGGATATGTTCATTAATGAAAACAGACAAACCGAGATACCGGGCTATACACGCTTTTCTTCCTTTTCTGTCAGAGAACCTGAATCGATCGATGTTCGTGTGAATGAGGACGGGAACTTTTCATTTGAGATCGAACGATGGGAAGCGGAAAATGAAAAAGCGCTGTCAGAGTTAATGCCCGGGTATGAAAAAAGAGACGGCCAAATGATGATGATGAAAGAGGTGGCTGAAGCGTTTGCCAATCGTGAGCATGCGCTGATTGAAGCTCCTCCGGGAATCGGAAAAACGATTGGCTATCTTATTCCGGCTGCGCTTTTTGCCAAGAAATCAAAAAAGCCGGTTATTATCAGCACGTATTCGACGCTTTTACAGCAGCAGATTCTAACAAAGGATTTGCCGATTGTCCAAGAACTGTTTCCATTTCCGGTAACAGCGGCGATTTTAAAAGGGCAATCGCATTATTTATGCCTGTATAAATTCGAGCAGGTGCTTCATGAAGAAGATGATAATTATGATGCGGTACTGACAAAGGCACAGCTTCTCGTTTGGCTGACAGAGACAAATACAGGGGATGTAGCGGAACTGAATTTGCCTTCAGGCGGAAAGTTGCTGTGGGACAGATTGGCTTATGACGATGACTCCTATAAAAGAAGCCGCAATGAGCATGTGACCGGCTTTTACGAGCGGGCCAAACAGATCGCTATGCGTTCCGATTTGGTGATCACCAATCATTCCCTTTTGCTGACCGATGAAGGCAGCCAGAAAAAAAGGCTCCCCGAAAGCGGCACATTTATTATTGATGAAGCACATCACTTTGAACGAGCGGCAAGTGAACATTTAGGAAAAAGAGCCACGTACATAGAATTGCATACGAAATTGAGCAGAATCGGCACTCTGAAGGAGCAGGGACTTCTAAAAAAAATGAGACAGCTATTCCAGCGAAACAGCCTGCCGGTTGATTCATTTTTCGAATTGGAAGAGTGGCTTCAGCACATTCAAGCAGAAAGTGATGCTTTCTTCAGCTCTGTTCATTCTTTTGTCAAACGAAGAAAACCTAAAGAGGACTTAAACCGTCTAGTTTTTAAGGTGAACAAAGAAAGCCAGGATAAAAGCTGGTCGATCTTAACGGATGGTGCGGAAAGGCTTTGTTCCATGCTGACACACCTGCAGCAGCTTTTTGAGGCACAGTCGTCCCTGATAGAAAAACATCTGAAGGGTATGAAGAGCAAAACCGTCTTTTTGGCCGATGAATACCAAAGAAGCATGAAAGGTTTGCAGCATTACTGTCAGACGTTGCAGAAGCTGTTCTTTGGGTGCGATGACGATGAAGCGGTTTGGATTGAAATTGATGCTAAAGGTGCGAAAAATGCTGTGGCCATTTACGCACAGCCTCTTGAACCGGGGGAACTTCTGGCTGATCAGTTTTTCGCGCGCAAAAATAGTGTGGTGCTAACGTCTGCAACCCTTACAGTCGAAGGCTCTTTTCAATTTATGATTGAACGACTGGGACTGAGTGACTTTTTCCCGCGGACAATGAGAATTGAGTCGCCCTTTTCTTATGATGAGCGCATGCAGGTGATGATTCCTAAGGAAATGAAGTCAATTCAGGATACAGGACAAACTGAATTTATCCAGGATACGGCTCGTTATATCGAACTGATGGCAAAGGAAAAACAGCCCAAAATCCTTGTGCTGTTTACATCCCATGAGATGCTGAAAAAGGCCCACCAGGAGCTTAAGCATATCATGAGTGCATCCGGCATTCAGCTCTTGGCACAAGGGATTACAGGCGGAAGTCCCGGCAAACTGATGAAAACTTTTAAAACATCCAATCAGGCGATCCTGCTTGGAACAAATCATTTTTGGGAAGGCGTTGATTTCCCTGGTGATGAGCTGACAACAGTAATGATCGTGAGGCTCCCATTCCGATCCCCAGATCACCCGCTTCATGCTGCAAAATGTGAGCTTGCCCGCAAAAAAGGAAAGAATCCATTTCAAACAGTGTCATTACCGGAGGCTGTACTGACCTTCAGGCAAGGAGTCGGACGCTTGCTGCGTACTGCGGGAGACAAAGGAACGATTATGATATTGGACAGACGGATTAAAACCGCTGGATACGGCCGGCTGTTTCTTGATGCCTTGCCGACAACCTCAGTATTCGAAATGACTGACAGCGAGCTTGAAGCTTATGTTGCAGGGAAAAATAAATAAAAGCCGCATAAAGCGGCTTTTGCGGTGTGGGAGTAGGATGATGTTTTATTTAAAAGCGGTTATTCCCGCTCTGTGATACTAGTATGGCGTGTCCTGAAATGGAGTATGACTAACAATATTTGTTCAAACTGGAGGATGAAAAAATGGAAAGTAAAATCGAGATTCTTTCAACAATTAATGTAGAGCATTCTGATGATTTGTATAAAATTGTGGACACACTGAATCGGACACTGAAAAGAGACAATCTGATGTTCGGTCTTGCACTTGATGAAGAAAACAAAAACCAAGCCGTTTTTACCATTTATCGTACGTAGGTGAGAAGATGAGAAAAAAAGCATTAATATTTACCGCCATTTTTGGTATTATTTTTTTAGCAGTACTTCTTGTCTCGGCAAGCATTTATAAATCAGCCATGGCACAAAAGGAAGAGGGGCACGAAGCAGCAGCTGCTGAAGCTAAAAAAGAAACCGATCTCGCCAATGTTGATCAAGTCGAAACATTTGTCGGAAAAGAAAAATATTATGTTGTCAAGGGTACGGATAAAAAAGGCACTGCCTTATATGTCTGGGTTCCTGCTAATAAAAAAGCAAAAATTCTCTCAAAAGAAGCAAAAGAGGGAATCTCGGAAGACAAAGCGGCGAAAATCATACAGGATGAAGGGCTGGTTTCAAAACAAAAAGAGGTTCATCTGGCAAGAGAAGGTAACGTTCTGCTATGGGAAGTGACGTACTTAGACAAAGAAGGTCAATACAGTTTAAGTTATGTGGACTTTACAACTGGAAAGATTCTCAAAAATATCACGCCTTAAGACGAATTAGGGGGAGTTCAAGTTGAAACTGGCAAAAAGAGTATCCGCATTAACACCATCAACTACACTGGCAATCACAGCGAAAGCGAAAGAACTGAAAGCCGCGGGCCATGATGTCATCGGTTTAGGCGCAGGCGAGCCGGACTTCAATACACCGCAGCACATTATTGATGCCGCTGTGCGTTCGATGAACGAAGGCCATACGAAATATACGCCTTCAGGTGGCTTGGCTGAACTGAAAAACAGCATTGCAGAGAAATTTAAACGCGACCAGAATATTGAATACAAACCGTCTCAAATTATTGTCTGCACTGGTGCCAAACATGCTCTGTACACCCTTTTCCAAGTGATTTTGGATGAAGAAGATGAAGTCATTATTCCGACGCCTTACTGGGTAAGCTATCCGGAGCAGGTGAAACTCGCTGGCGGAAAGCCTGTTTATGTACAAGGACTTGAAGAAAATCACTTCAAAATTTCGCCTGAGCAGCTAAAAAATGCGATTACGGAAAAAACAAAAGCAATCGTTATTAACTCTCCAAGCAATCCGACTGGAGTCATGTATACGGAAGAAGAACTGTCTGCGCTTGGTGAAGTATGCCTTGAACATGACATCCTAATTGTGTCTGACGAAATTTATGAAAAACTTACATACGGCGGAAAGAAACATGTTTCCATTGCACAGCTGTCTGACAGACTGAAAGAGCAAACGGTCATTATAAACGGCGTATCGAAGTCACACAGCATGACGGGCTGGCGAATTGGCTATGCGGCTGGAGCTGAAGACATTATAAAAGCGATGACGAACCTTGCTAGCCACAGCACGTCAAATCCGACATCAATCGCACAGTACGGGGCGATTGCTGCTTATAACGGACCTTCTGAGCCATTGGAAGAAATGAGAGAAGCCTTTGAACATAGATTAAACACGATCTATGCAAAGCTCGTAGAAATCCCTGGGTTCAGCTGTGTGAAGCCGGAGGGTGCTTTTTACTTGTTCCCGAATGCAAAAGAAGCGGCTCAATCTTGCGGTTTCAAAGATGTAGATGAATTTGTTAAAGCGCTTCTCGAGGAGGAAAAAGTTGCGATTGTTCCTGGATCCGGATTCGGTTCTCCTGAAAATGTCCGTCTTTCTTATGCCACCTCGCTAGATCTTCTTGAAAAAGCGATTGAAAGAATCAAACGTTTTGTCGAAAAACATAGCTAATAGTGAAAAAAGCGGCTGACAGAAAGCCGCTTTTTATCTGCATTGACCCGGTTAGTTAAGAGCGGGTATAATAAAGTGATGATAAAAGAGTTCGCGGGGCAATGAGCTTCCGAATGTCTTTCTTGTTTTGGAGGGAAATATGTTGAAAACAACAATCAACCAAGTGTACAAGCACGTAGGTGAGGAAGTAACGATCGGAGCTTGGGTCGCTAATAAGCGTTCAAGCGGGAAAATTGCATTTTTACAGCTTCGGGACGGTACTGGTTTTATTCAAGGTGTCGTAGTAAAAGCGGAAGTGGAAGAAAGCATTTTCCAAACAGCTAAATCAGTGACTCAAGAAACGTCACTCTATATAAAAGGGATTGTCAAAGAGGACGAGCGTTCCCCGCTTGGATATGAACTAGCTGTGACAGATATTGAAGTCATTCACGAAGCGACTGATTATCCAATTACACCAAAAGAACATGGTACGGAATTTTTGATGGATCACAGACATTTATGGCTTCGTTCAAAGCGCCAGCATGCGATCATGAAAATCCGTAATGAAATCATTCGCGCGACTTACGAATTCTTTAATAACGAAGGCTTTGTAAAAGTGGATCCGCCGATTTTGACTGGAAGTGCACCTGAAGGAACAACAGAGCTCTTTGCGACAAAGTACTTTGATGAAGATGCGTATCTGTCTCAAAGCGGCCAGCTTTACATGGAAGCTGCGGCAATGGCTTTAGGAAAAGTATTCTCTTTCGGACCGACATTCAGAGCGGAAAAGTCTAAAACAAAACGCCACTTAATCGAATTCTGGATGATTGAACCGGAAATGGCGTTTGTAGAGTTTGAAGAAAACCTTCAAGTACAGGAAAATTATGTTTCTTTCATCGTGCAATCCGTTCTTAAGAATTGCAAAATTGAATTAAACACATTGGGAAGAGACACGTCAAAACTTGAGCAAATCAAAGCTCCTTTCCCAAGAATCACGTATGATGAAGCGATTGAATTTCTGAAAGAAAAAGGCTTTGACGATATCGAGTGGGGAGATGATTTCGGAGCGCCTCATGAAACAGCAATTGCTGAACACTATGACAAACCGGTATTCATCACTCGCTATCCGACGTCTTTAAAACCGTTCTATATGCAGCCGGCTTCTGACCGTGAGGACGTCGTGCTTTGCGCTGACTTGATTGCACCGGAAGGCTATGGAGAAATCATTGGCGGATCTGAACGGATTCACGATATGGAACTTTTGGAATCGCGTCTTACAGAACATGGACTGGATTCTGACGCATATAAATGGTATGCTGAACTTAGAAAATATGGATCAGTTCCTCATTCAGGCTTCGGTCTTGGATTAGAGCGGACAGTAGCTTGGATTAGCGGAGCGCCTCACGTTCGTGAAACGATCCCGTTCCCAAGACTATTAAACCGTCTGTATCCGTAATACATTCAAATGAAACAAAAAAGAGTCTCCTGCAAGGGAGACTTTTTACAGTAAAGGGGAAATCACAATCCTTTACAGTAAGAGGTGTGACGATGAAAAAACAGCAATTTATTGATATGCAGGAGCATGGAACATCAACAATCCCCAATCTTCTGCTCACGCATTATAAACAGCTTGGACTTAATGAAACAGAACTTATTCTGCTGTTAAAAATTAAAATGCATTTAGAAAAAGGATCATATTTTCCTACACCGAATCAGCTGCAGGAAGGTATGTCAATTTCTGTTGAGGAATGTACAAACAGATTGCGCATGTTTATTCAAAAAGGCTTTCTGTTTATTGAAGAATGCGAGGATCAAAACGGCATCAAATTTGAGAAGTATTCTCTCCAGCCTTTATGGGGCAAGCTGTACGAGTATATTCAGCTTGTACAGAATCAAACACAGGAAAGAAAAGCAGAAGGGGAACAAAAAAGCCTTTATACCATTTTTGAGGAAGAGTTCGCAAGGCCGTTATCACCTTTAGAGTGTGAAACGCTGGCGATCTGGCAGGACCAGGATCAGCATGACGCACAACTGATCAAACACGCGTTAAAAGAGGCTGTACTGTCAGGAAAACTCAGTTTCCGCTACATTGACCGGATTTTGTTTGAATGGAAGAAAAACGGGCTGAAAACTGTGGAGCAGGCAAAAATACACAGCCAAAAATTCCGGCGGGTACAAGCAAAGCAGAATGAACCGCAAAAAGAGTATAAAAGGCAGGTTCCTTTTTACAATTGGCTTGAACAATAAAGTGAAAAGGTGACAATCGTGTTAAATCTAAAACAAATTGAATTCTGTTTGGACAAGATAGGTGACATGTTTCCTCATGCGGAGTGTGAACTGGTTCATTCCAATCCTTTTGAATTAGTGGTGGCTGTCGCTTTATCTGCTCAATGTACAGATGCACTTGTAAACAGAGTGACCAAAACATTATTTCAAAAATATAAACGGCCGGAAGACTATTTGGCTGTCCCGCTGGAAGAGCTTCAGCAAGATATTAAATCAATCGGTTTATATCGTAATAAAGCGAAAAATATTCAAAAACTGAGTAAAATGATTATTGAAGAGTACGGCGGAGAAGTGCCGAGGGACCGCGATGAGCTTGTTAAACTGCCAGGGGTCGGAAGAAAGACTGCTAACGTAGTGGTATCGGTTGCCTTTGGCGTGCCGGCCATCGCCGTAGATACCCATGTGGAGAGGGTCAGCAAACGGTTGGGCATCTGCCGGTGGAAGGACTCAGTGCTGGAAGTTGAAAAGACGCTGATGCGCAAGGTTCCAAAAGAAGACTGGTCCGTTACGCATCACCGCCTTATTTTCTTCGGCAGATATCACTGTAAAGCCCAATCTCCGCGCTGTGCGGAATGTCCGCTGCTTTCTTTATGCAGAGAAGGGCAGAAGAGAGATAAAAAAGGACTGGTGAAACGATGACGCAAGCGAAAGAAGAGTTGGCTTCCTATGAGGAATACTTGCGCAGTCTTGGCCCGGTGATCTCCCCGGATATGAAAGATGTCTTGCTGGTTAACCCTGTGTATTTTGATTTCAGCACGGAATCTCAAGGTGTTTTGCCATGGGAGGACAGAGGCAAGTATGTTCCGCTTTTATTTAATGTGTGGGAAGACATTAAAGAATCACTTCTGCCTGTCTTTCAAACACGAAAATCGAGATGCGATCAAAATGACATGCTGAAGGGCATTGTGTGTTTGCTTGCTTCGTTTCATTGGACAGCAGGTGAGCGGGTGAAATCTCTTGATTGGGCAGAACTGACGGAGAAATCATTTCCCGTAATGCCGATCAATTGGGCCGAACGAGTGGAATTTATCCTCCTCAAGCCGACTCAATATCATTGCTTTATTCAGCTGGATGAGCTGTTTACTGAAATGAAAAAGCATTTTTATAAATATCATGCGATGAATCGATAAAACCTTCTCTTAAAAGGGGAGGTTTTTTTATGAACAAAAAAAGCCATCACCCGAAGGGTGACGGCTTTTTTGTTTAATTTGTTTTTTCAGTTGATGATGAGTTTGTTTGTGCTTTATTAGATGTGTCTGTTTTATTTTTATTCGTGTCAGAACCTGATGAATCATTTTTACCAGAGTTCGAATCACCATCCGACGTATCCTGGTTGTTACTGTTGTCGTTATCGTTTGATTGGTCTTGGTTACTGTTGTCGGACGGATTTGTGTTCGTGTTGTCTTGTTTATTGTCTTGATCGTTTGTTGAATCATTTGTCTGATCTTGATCCGTCTGACCGTCATCTTTTTGAGAATCATCAGTTTGTGTATCATCCTGAGTCTTCTCATCATCTTGTTTTTCATCATCCGTTTGTTGCTGGTCTTTTTTATCTTCATCGTCTTCAGCTTTTGGCACCTCATAGGATGTGGAAGCTGTGCTTTTGCCATCATCACTGACGGCTGTTACTTCGAATTTGTACACAGATCCTGGCTGCACACCCGAAATGACTGCTTCTTTTGCAGAGCTGTTTTGAATTTCCGAGTAGCTGCCGCCATCAACAGATTGCTTAACAGCAAAGGTCGCATCTCCGTCGTAATTCCAGCTTAACGTTAAAGATTGATTGTCTTTATCGTATTTCACGTTTAAACCAGACAGTTTAGCTGTTTCCTCTTTTTCTTCTTTCTCATATGTTTTAGAAACAGTAGAAGGAGCTGTGCCTTTAACAAAGTACTCTGTGAGCTTCTTATCGCTTGGCGTATTTGGCCCTGCCAGTTTTGCCGGATTAGAGCCTTTTTCTACAGTGGCTTCCACTACGCTGTCAGGCTTCTCAAATGATCCGCTTCCGTCATCGACATCGGCGATGAGTTGGGCGAAGATGCGCTTTGCAACTTTTTGTTCTTCAGTTGAAAGAGATTTCTTTCCAGCTTCGTTTTCTTCCATACCCGTCCAGACGGCTGCTGTATATTGCGGTGTGTAACCGACAAACCAAGAATCTCGAGCACCGTCGCTTGCAATATTGTACTTTTGGATTTCACTTTCTTCAAAGTTGGTCGTCCCTGTTTTTCCTGCTACTTCTACACCGGGTACTTGTGCAAGCTGTCCAGTACCTGTTTTAACAGCTGTTTTCAGCATATCTGTAATCATAAACGCAGTATAATCGCTCATTGCTGACTTTGATTTTGGTGTTAAGTCAAGCTTTGTGCCATCGTTAAATTCAATAGACTTTACAAAATGCGGTTCATTATATGTTCCGTTATTTCCGAAGGCGCTGTATGCTCCTGCCATTGTCAGTGAAGAGACACCGACATTCCCTTTTCCGAATCCTCCAATAGAGTAGGATTCATATACAGTATCTTTATCTAATCCCAGTCCAAGTCCATTGGCAAAGTCTACCGCTGTATCTTTTCCGACTGCTTGGAATGCTTTTAAAGCTGGAATATTACGAGATTGTGCCAGTGCTTCACGCATAGACATTGGTCCTTTATATCTGCGGTCAAAGTCTCGAATAGGTGTTCCATCTGAATACGTGTAAGCTGAATCATCAATTTGCTCATAAGTTGACCATTTTTTATTTTCAATAACTGGACCGTAGTCGAGAATAGGTTTAATGGTAGATCCAGGCTGTCGCTTAGCTTGGGTCGCGTAATTGTAGCCTCCAACCGTAGAATTTCTTCCCGCACCAATCGCGCGGACTTCTCCGGTTTTTGTATCGAGAAGCGTAACGCCGCCCTGCATACCTTCAGTAAATCCGACAGTGTCTCCGTCCATTAATTCATCTAGTTTATCTTGTGCTTTTGTATCTAATGTCGTATAGATCTTTAATCCGTCAGCAGATGGGTCGACATCAGATTTTTCATCAATTTCTTTCATGACTTCTTCTACAAACGCGCTGTATTTATTTGAGTTTGTTTTTTCATATTCCTTCTGTGACACAATGCCTTCGTCTTTCACTGCCACTTTTTTCGCTTTGTTGTATTGAGAATCAGAAATGAATCCTTGTTTTTTCATCAGACTGAGGACGATGTTCCGTCTTTTTTCCGCTTTATCCGGGTTTTTAACCGGGTTGTATGCTGTTGGGCTCTGCGGCATGCCTGCCAGTGTGGCAGCCTGTTCGACAGTCAATTTGCTTAAATCTGTGACGCCGAAAAACTCTTCCGCTGCTTTTCCGATTCCGTATGCTCTAGGAGAAAAATAAATCCGGTTTAAATACATTTCTAAAATTTCATCTTTAGAGTAATTGCGCTCCAGCTGAATCGAAAGCCATACTTCCTGCACCTTCCGTTTTAACGTCTTCTGATGTGAAAGAAGGGAGTTTTTGACGACCTGCTGGGTGATCGTACTTCCGCCTTCAGCTCCGAAGCCGTCTGTAAAGTTTGCAACTAAGGCGCCGCCGATACGGACAGGGTCAATCCCGTGGTGCTCATAAAAACGAGCGTCTTCTGTCGCGATGAAGGCTTCTTTCACAACATCGGGAATTTGATCTATCGGCACGTAGGTCCGTTTTTCAGCGCCGACTTCAGCGATTTCTTTTCCGTTTTTATCGTATATTGTTGATGAATAAGGCGTCTTCAATTTACTTTCATCCAGTTTTGGCGCATCTGAAACCATGACGGCAAATGTAACGGCACCGCCGACAACGCCTAAAACAAACAGAATGAGTAAAGTGAGAAGGGTCTTTTTAAACAATCCGCCCTTTTTTCGTTTCTTTCCTTTTTTTGGTGAAGGACTCGACTTGCTGTTCGCTTTTCGTCGAGCTTCACGGCTGTTAAATTGATCTGACATAACATCTCAACCTTTCGTTAATCAACCTTTCGCACCAGATGATGGCGAAAAATAAAGCTGTTCAATAATACTAATATAATCAATTCTAGGTGCGTATCCAAGAGAAATCGGATAAGCCGCTTCTTCCAACTCATCTTTTCGAATTGATTTTCTGCCGTTTTTTTCTTTTCTGTCCCAGAAATAAAACAGCTTATCGGCTTCCAAAAAATAAACCTGGTCGAAAGCGGATATAATAACAAAACAAATACCGTCTTGAGCCTTTACCTGCTTCATATGCTCGATTTGATGGTCATGGAAATTCTGCAGGGGGAAAGAGGTCTTGTTTTTCGTTTCTTTCGCCTCAAAATCAATATACCGTCCTTTGTAAATCCCATTGTAGTCTGTTGTCGATGATTGTTTAAAATAAGCTTCTTTAATCACTGCGGCACTTCTTTTTGGATAATGGACATTTACAATTTGAACAGGTGTCGGCTTTTTGTGTATAACGGCAATTTGGTTTGTCAGATAATACTTATTCGTTTCGTTTAAGTCATCTTCGAGGGTCATTCCGCGATTACTGTATGACGGGGCCCTTTTCTGACTGCTTTGGGATGAAACCGAATGTTTCGGCTGAAATGTTTTTCCATTAGGATACCGAATCACTTTCTCATCCTCCTTATTAAACTATTCATGACGGAAGTGAATGAACGTGCAAGAACAACAGACCATCAGAAAGCTTCTGAGCCGGATTGAGCGGCAAACAAAAACAAAAAACGCAGATAACATTTCAAGAACAAATGCATATAAAGCATTTTATGACCGTCATCCGGAAATCAAATGGTCACTCTTAGCTTCTTTCGTTTCTCGTAATGCCGGCTGGTCAATGACTGACTTAAAAGGCAGTCTGTTTCAGCTTGGACTCCGTGAGAGACAGCAAAAATGGTTCTTTTTAGCCTACGAAAGAGCGAACTGGCTTATTTTTTCGGATGCCTATCCGCAGCTTCTTTTGTACCACTGGTCCAAAAAAGTCGGGAAACCGCTGTTTCATCTTCTGCATGTGTTTGGCGTCTCACAATTTATGTCGGAAGAATGGGCCCGTTTTTGGCATGAGCGAAACACAGAGCGGCTAATGTATGCCCTCATTATAAATGAACAAAACACTATCCAAACACCTATTATACAAAATCCTTCGTTTAAAAAGAATGTTTTTGACACGATTCCTTTTTATT
Source organism: Bacillus sp. MD-5 (assembly GCF_002201875.1). Lineage (NCBI taxonomy): Bacteria > Bacillati > Bacillota > Bacilli > Caryophanales > Bacillaceae > Bacillus > Bacillus sp. MD-5. Next base: position 2,067,974 of record NZ_CP021911.1, on the reverse strand, counting down.
TAAGTGACTGGTTTCATTTTAACACCGTTATTTTTCCTTCCTCAGACGGGTTTCTTTACGGCATTTCAGTGAAACGCTTTTCAAAGGCGGAGGAAAGGATAAGGCTGGGAAAGCAGCTGTCTGAATTGCTGTTCAAGCCAGAATTGTTTTCCGCTTTTTATCACTTTTTGCACACAGTGCCGCACACAGGTTCCCGTTTTGATATGGAAAAGATAATCGGGATTACAAAGAGAACATCTCCTATGCTAAGGACATGCTACCCTGAGGTAATCCACTCATTAGACGGAACGAAAACAGATTGGTTTCATGGAAAGATAAAGAAAACGTTCTTTAGGCGCGAGGAATTGCCGAAGCAGATTGAATTGACAGACTGGTATTTACATAAAAAGCGCCAGCTTCATGCGCTTTTTGCGGTGGAACATTGGCTGAAAAAATAAAGAAGCAAGGAAATTCCTTGCTTCTTACGTAGAAGGGCGGTTCGGGCCGCCTAATTTTTTATCTAAAGAATCGATTGCTTTTGATTCAGTCTTTTTTTGTTGGCCGGCTTTTTTCGGTCTAGTTTTCATACGGCACCTCCTCACAAGTATCGTTTGCATTAAGGAGGAGGATCATACAATTTTTGCGGGTGTTTTTGTCGAAAACTTCAGCTTTTCGTGGAATACCTGTTTGTTTGGCGATTTGCTTCTAGTTTTGTCATGAAGAAGGAAAGAGCCTGGGGAGCAAAGAATGTTAACCGGAGAGACGAGGAAAGGGAGGTACACGAATGTCCGGTTATGTAAGCAAGACAGATATTCTCCGTATGCTTTCTGATATAGAAGATGAATTAACGCGAGCTGAACAAAGCCTGAATCATTCTGTAAATGCATTAGAGGCTGAGATGCGGGAAGCGGAAAACGATCGCCTGACTGTGCTGGAAGAAGAAATCATAGATCTTCATATTTGTATAAATGAGCTGTATCAATCGCCTGAACACAGGTATGCGTTTGAGAAGGTATACCGCATCGGCTGAATTTACGAGTGAAATTTGGTACGATAGGCATTGAGGTGAAGGGTATTGCTATCACAAACATTGCTGGAAATGACCGAGAAAATGATTGAAGTTGCTGAAAAAGGCGCTGATCGGTATCAGGAAGGAAAAAGCAGTAATCATTCTTATGATTTTTTTGAGACGATAAAGCCTGCAGTTGAAGAGAATGATGAGCTGGCGGCTCGCTGGGCTGAGGGTGCTCTTAAATTGATAAAAGCCCGTCGCCCTAAATATGTGCATAAAGAGCAAATTGAGACCGTGAAAGATAATTTCCTGGAATTGGTCCTTCAATCATATGTTCATCATATTCATAAAAAACGATTCAAGGACATCACTGAGTCAGTCCTTTATACATTGCATGCAGTAAAGGATGAAATTGCAAGAGAAGACAGCCGGTAAAGGCTGTCTTCTTTTAAATTCGTTATAGGGGGCCGGACGTTAATTCATCTCATATGCCGGGCTTTCTGCTCCATTTGCTTCGAGAACCTTCATACTGTTACGAAACTCAGTTATGCTGAGATGTCCTTGAATATAGAGGAACTTGGCAAAGTCCATCAGTTTATTCATACAGTCTGTTTCATATTTCTTCATTTCTGCAAAACGTTTGCTTAAGTATGATACGTTCATTATGGTGCATCCCCTCTCATCTGTATTGAAAACATGGTACCATAATGATTCGACTTTTTTCTGTTTTTAAAAAATTTAAACTTTCGACACAATTTGACAAACGCTAACCTTTACTCGTGACACAAACAATAGAAGTCATTCATACATATATAGAAGAGAAATATGTTGAGTTTAGGGGGAATCGCAATGAACAGGAGCTCTCGAAGCTATCCTCGGCAAATGGGCTATTATGATCCTCAGCAAATGCAAGGATATTATCAGCAGGCTGCACCCGGTTATTTGGAGCAACATCTGCCTCAGCAGCATTATGGACAGCAGGATTACTATCAGCCCTATGCTCCAATCCAGCCTATGCCTATGCAGCCGCCTGTATTTTCCAACCCTTATCCTATTCCAAGGCCTAATCAACAGCAGCCTTCGCAATTTCAAAGCATTATGTCGCAGTTCAAAAAAGCCAATGGGCAATTTGATTTTAATAAAATGATGGATACGACAGGCCAAGTGATGAGTGCAATGAATCAGGTCGGATCTTTAATAAAGGGATTTACCAGCTTTTTTAAATGATAGAAGCATGAATGAATCGTTCATTCATGCTTATTTTTTGGAAAGAATAGTGTCATTGTCTGCTCGTTCCAAGATGTTTCCATCTCTTCTTGGCGAACTTCATAAGGAAGCTGCACCGTTCTTGTCATGCTTGTAAAAGTAGCTTCATATTGGTGTTTCTGTTTTTCTTGAAGTGTTACATGGAGATATCTCGATTTGACATCAACGACGATTTCGCCATCTCGAAACGTCGCCGGAATGGTAATATCGACATAAAGCCCAGTATCTTTTTCTCTGACATGTATGGTCGTCTGCACATCCTTTAAACTCGAATTGATGAGGTTCTGAAATCCGTTTATAAGGTTGCCGAAAGCTGAGGATTGAAAAAGAGTGTCTATTGCCCCCGTTATGATTTCCTCTTTTTTTTGCAGTTCGTTCTTTTTGTCATCATAGAATTCCACTTTAGCCACCGCCTTTTTTTAACCAGATTATGCGTCTATGCCAGATGTTGTTATAAATTGAAGCAAAATTGAAAGTGTGGTTAAATAGTGGTGAATGAAGGGATAACGGTTGAAGTGAATGAGAAGGGAGAAAACACATTGCTGAAAAAATTATTCGGAATGGGCAAAACTCAAGAAAAAGTGACAGAAGAGGTTATTTATTCTCCGGCAGACGGTACAGTAATGGACCTGTCAGATGTGCCGGATCCAGTTTTTTCACAGAAAATGATGGGAGAAGGAATAGCGGTGGAGCCTTCTAACGGTGAAATCGTTTCTCCCGCTGAAGGTGAAGTCATTCAGATTTTCCACACCAAACACGCTGTTGGCATTCGGACTCGCTTGGGAATTGAACTGTTAATTCATGTCGGGCTGGAAACAGTTAATATGAACGGAGAAGGATTTACTGCCCACATTAAAGAAGGGGACAAAGTGAAGGTCGGTGACCCGCTGATTACATGTGATTTGGAATTAATAAAAGAACAAGCGAGCAGCACCGTCATCCCGATCGTTATAATGAATGGTGAGGCTGTAGGATCAATTGTGCCGGCAGGCGAAAAGGCTGCCCGTAAAGGCGAATCAAAGCTCCTTACAATCAAAGCGAAATAAGCAGGGCGTATGCCTTGCTTTTTTTATTCAACTGTATAAAATTTGCACCTAGCCATGCAAACAAATATTCGGTAAACTGTACTTGACAAAGAGGTGTAAAGAATGAAAAAGAAATCACTGACTGAACTCATTTCTGATTTGAAAGGAAATGAAAACGTTGTGAATTGGCATGAAATTGAGCCTCGTGAAGCAAAAACAAGGCCCATGCCTGAAAGTATAGATGAGAGAATCAAAGCTGCCCTTTCGAAAAGGGGCATTGATGAACTATATACCCACCAATATTCCGCTTTTCAATATGTGCAAAAAGGAGAAAGCATTGTTACCGTTACGCCAACCGCGTCAGGAAAAACGTTATGCTACAACCTCCCAGTCCTGCAGTCCATCGCTCAGGATGAAACAAACCGGGCGTTATATTTATTTCCGACTAAAGCGCTGGCACAAGACCAAAAGAGCGAGCTAAATGAAATCATCGATGAAATGGGAATTGACATTAAAAGCTTTACATATGACGGGGATACGTCTCCGGCAATCAGGCAAAAGGTGAGAAAAGCAGGTCACATTGTCATTACAAATCCCGATATGCTGCATTCTGCCATTCTTCCGCATCATACGAAATGGGTCAGTTTGTTTGAAAACCTTAAGTATATCGTCATTGATGAGCTTCATACGTATCGGGGGGTGTTCGGCAGCCATGTGGCAAATGTGATCCGTCGGCTGAAGCGGATCTGCCGGTTTTATGGAAGTGATCCGGTTTTTATTTGCACTTCTGCAACGATTGCCAACCCGAAGGAATTGGGAGAGCAGTTGACAGGCAAACCGATGCGGCTGGTCGATGACAACGGTGCCCCGAGCGGACGCAAGCATTTCGTATTTTATAATCCGCCAATTGTAAACAAACCGCTGAATATTAGAAGGAGCGCAACTGCAGAAGTGAATGAACTGGCGAAAGATTTTCTTAAAAACAAAGTGCAGACCATTGTTTTTGCCAGAAGCAGGGTCCGGGTGGAAATTATTTTAAGCCATATCCACGAGCTCGTGAAAAAAGAAATTGGAACAAAATCAATCAGAGGCTATCGGGGAGGCTATCTGCCTAAAGAGCGAAGAGAAATCGAAAGAGGCCTGAGAGAAGGCGACATTTTAGGAGTGGTCAGTACGAATGCCTTAGAGCTTGGTGTTGATATCGGCCAGCTGCAGGTGTGTGTGATGACAGGTTATCCCGGAAGTGTCGCAAGTGCTTGGCAGCAGGCGGGACGAGCTGGCAGAAGACACGGTGAATCTTTAATTATCATGGTAGCTAATTCGACGCCGATCGACCAATATATTGTACGGCATCCTGAATACTTCTTTAATCGTTCGCCGGAATCTGCAAGAATCAATCCGGAGAATTTGATTATTTTAGTAGACCACTTAAAGTGTGCTGCTTATGAGCTTCCATTTAGAGCTGATGAAGAATTTGGGCCCATGGATGTAAGTGATATTCTTGAGTATCTTCAGGAAGAGGCCGTTCTTCACCGCAACGGCGAACGGTATCATTGGGCAAGTGAGTCGTTCCCTGCTTCAAACATCAGTTTGCGTTCCGCATCACAGGAAAATGTCGTCATAGTTGATCAGTCGGATATTGCAAATGTCAGGATTATCGGTGAAATGGACCGTTTTAGTGCGATGACGCTTTTGCATGATGAAGCCATTTATTTGCATGAAGGCGTTCAGTATCAAGTAGAGAAGCTCGATTGGGACCATAAAAAGGCTTATGTCAGAAAAGTTGATGTCGAATATTATACAGATGCAAACCTGGCAGTTCAGCTGAAGGTGTTAGAAATCGATCAAACGAAAGAAAAAAGCCGTACATCATTGCACTACGGAGATGTCACTGTCAATGCTCTGCCGACCATTTTTAAAAAAATAAAAATGACTACGTTTGAAAATATTGGGTCTGGACCTATTCATTTGCCGGAAGAAGAACTGCATACAAGTGCAGCTTGGCTCGAAATCAAAACAGCGGACGAAGACATCGCAGAAAAGACATTGGAACAGCTGCTTCTTGGCATCACGAATGTGCTTCAGCATATTGTCCCTGTGTATATCATGTGTGATCGAAATGATGTTCATGTCGTTTCTCAAATTAAAGCAGCCCATACAGGATTGCCAACCATATTTTTATACGATCATTATCCGGGCGGTATCGGTTTGGCAGAGGAAGTTTTTAAACGTTTTTCAGACATCAAAGAAGCGGCGAAACAGCTTATAAAACGATGCCCTTGTCATGACGGCTGTCCGTCTTGTATAGGTACCGAAATAGAAGGGATAAAAGCAAAGGAAAGAATTTTGCGCATGTTGGATCAGATGTCGTAAGGAGGGAGGTTGGATATGTCATTAAAAGGGAAACTCCAGCGTATGAAAAAGCACATGGTGCTCGACGAAGGAGAACAAAAAATAGAAGCTGGCAAACAAGAAAACCACTTTGATGACATCCCGTTTTTAGAAGAGTGGGAGGCTTTTGGCATGAAGCCTTTCTTTTTCGAAGATGAATACTGCCTCATCAGAGAAGTAGAATATCCGCTTTCTCACCGCCATGGGCTATACCATTTTTCTGAGCTTGAGGAAGTGATCAAATTATGGAACCAAAGCAGCCTGTCTCATACGTTGTCAGCAAAAGGGTATAACAAAAACAATCTCTTTTTCTTTGATACAGAAACAACCGGTCTTGGAGGCGGAGCTGGGAATACCATTTTTTTGCTTGGCCATGCGAGAGTGTATGAAGACCGAGTGACAGTCAAACAGCATCTTTTGCCTAAGCCGGGGAACGAAGTCGCCTTGTACCAAAGCTTTTTAAGCGAGGTTGACATTACATCACTTGTGACCTACAACGGCAAAGCCTTTGATTGGCCTCAGGTGAAAACAAGGCATACCTTGATCCGTGACAGACTTCCGAAGCTTCCGGAATTCGGCCACTTTGACCTTTTACATGGAGCTAGACGCCTGTGGAAACACAAAATGGACCGTGTATCCCTCGGCACGGTTGAAAAAGAAGAGCTCGGCATCCGCAGACTAGAAGACACACCGGGCTACTTGGCGCCGATGCTTTATTTTCATTTTATCAAGGCGCAAGAGCCGGATCTTCTAAAAGGTGTCCTGCAGCATAATGAAATGGATGTGCTATCGCTTATTTCATTGTATATTCATATGTCTAAAAAAATCCTTTCAGAATCACATGCGCCAAAAGAACACAGTGAAGCTTATGCCATGGCCAAATGGTTTATGGCTCATAAAGAGATGGATCAAGCGATCAAACAGCTGGAAAGGCTTATAGAAAAACCGTTTGAGGATCAGGACAGTGCACGACTGGATTTATCGCTCCTGTACAAAAAACAAAACCGCTTGGAAGATGCAGTGCAGCTTTGGGAAAAACTGTCCTGCTCGCAAAATCAGAAGTGCAGATACGCTGCTGTAATAGAGCTCGCGAAATATTTTGAGCATAAGAAAAAAGAATTCGGAAAAGCATTGCAGATAGCAGAACAACTGCTTAGCGATGCGGCATTTTTATCAGAAAAAGAAACAGAAAAACTGCATATGAGAATCGCCCGGCTGAAGAGGAAATATTCCTCTTAAATATTCCCCGGGAAAGCGCAAAAGACGACTTGTTTCGCTATGAATTTTTTTTGCTGAATTCACAGTGATTTTGTTGTAGAATAGCGGCGAATCCTGTAAAATGACGTTAGTTATTTTTAAAGGGAGAGTTGGTATGTATAAGGGTGTTTTTTACTTGTTCTTTGTTGTGGTATTTTTGATTGCTTTTGTGTTTTCAAACTTTAAAGACAGCTTAATTGCACACTTTTAAAATAGGTTTTTGTATTAGAACATGTACCCCTTATGTTTCATAACCTAATATTGTAATAAAGTTATGGAAAGGGGATCTTATTATGTACCACTGCAGACCGCACGTGATGGCGCCGATTGTCCATCCTACGCATTGCTGTGAGCACCATACGTTTTCCAATACTGTCGTGCCGCATATTCATCCACAGCATACGACAAATGTAAATCACCATCATTTTGAGCATGTTCACTACTATCCACACACATACTCTAGCTATGATCCGACAACACATCAGCATTTTCAGGCAGGAAAACCTTGCTGCGATTAGTATTGAATCGTGCAGACTGATTGGTGTAACACGCAACAATAAAAATGGGGCCCTGAAGGGGACCCCATTTTTTAAAAGTAGGTGAAAACTTGAAAGTTTTGGCTATTACGGGATATAAACCGTTTGAATTGGGGATTTTTAAGCAGGATGATAAGGCGCTGTATTACATAAAAAAAGCGATTAAAAACCGGCTGATCGGATTTTTAGATGAGGGTTTAGAATGGATTTTAATTTCGGGACAGCTTGGAGCGGAGCTGTGGGCTGCTGAAGCTGCATATGATTTGCAGGAGGAATACCCTGATTTAAAGGTAGCTGTAATTACCCCTTTCTACGATCAGGACAAGAACTGGAAAGAGCCTAATAAAGAGCTTTACGAAGCTGTCCTGGCACAGGCTGACTACGAAGAAAGCCTGACTCACAGGCCGTATGAAAGCCCGCTTCAGTTTAAACAAAAAAATCAGTTTTTTATAGAAAAATCAGACGCCTTGATGCTGTTATATGATCCTGAAAAGGAAGGATCTCCAAAGTATATGCTTGAGACGGCTGAAAAGAGACACGAACGGGACGGGTATCCCATCTATTTTATCACGATGGATGACTTGAGAGTGACAGTGGAGGAAGACAGCTACTAACAAAGAGAGAGAAATTTGACAACCGTACAGATTTCTGAAAAAATATATGTGATGATTCACGATACGAGGTGAAAAAGATGCTTGCTGATAAAGTAAAGCTTTCTGCGAAAGAAATTTTGGAAAAAGAATTTAAAACAGGCGTTAGAGGCTACAAGCAAGAAGACGTTGACAAATTTTTAGATATGATTATTAAGGATTATGAAACCTTCCATCAAGAGATTGAAGAACTGCAGCAGGAAAATCTGCAGCTGAAAAAACAGCTTGAAGAAGCTAGCAAGAAACAGCCTGTGCAATCTAACACAACAAACTTTGATATTTTAAAACGGCTGTCTAACTTAGAAAAACACGTTTTTGGCAGCAAGCTTTATGATTGATCGCGCTTGAAAAAAATGGCGCTTGTAAATTGTAATCAGTTGTTATATAATAATTCATGTTCTTAACGTTCGGGTAATCGCTGCAGATCTTGAATCTGTAGAGGAAAGTCCATGCTCGCACGGTGCTGAGATGCCCGTAGTGTTCGTGCCTAGCGAAGTCATAAGCTAGGGCAGCCTTTAGGGGCTGACGGCAGGAAAAAAGCCTACGTCCTCTGGATATGGCTGAGTATCCTTGAAAGTGCCACAGTGACGAAGTCTCACTAGAAATGGTGAGAGTGGAACGCGGTAAACCCCTCGAGCGAGAAACCCAAATTTTGGTAGGGGAACCTTCTTAACGGAATTCAACGGAGAGAAGGACAGAATGCTTTCTGTAGATAGATGATTGCCGCCTGAGTACGAGGTGATAAGCCGTTTGCAGTACGACGGAACAAAACATGGCTTACAGAACGTTAGACCACTTACATTTAAAATGATGAAAACAAGCTCTCCCGTATAAGGAGAGCTTTTATCTTGAAATGAGAAAAGTTTTAAAAGACAGGGTGATACGATGAAGAAGTATACACTAATTGCAACGGCACCAATGGGTATTGAAGCTGTTGTCGCAAAGGAAGTAAGAGATTTAGGATACGAATGCAAGGTTGATAACGGGAAAGTTATTTTTGAAGGTGATGCGCTCGCCATCTGCCGTGCAAACCTTTGGCTTAGAACAGCCGACCGCATAAAGGTTCAGGTTGCTTCTTTTAAAGCGAAAACATTTGATGAACTGTTTGAAAAAACGAAAGCGATTAACTGGCGCTCATTTATACCTGAAAACGGGAAATTCCCTGTCATCGGAAAATCGGTAAAATCAACACTTGCAAGCGTTCCCGACTGTCAGCGGATTGTCAAAAAAGCAATTGTAGAAAAGCTTAAGCTGCAGTCCGGCAAAGCCAATGATTGGATTGAAGAAACAGGTGCTGAGTATAAAGTGGAAATTTCTTTATTGAAAGATCAGGCTCTTATTACACTGGACTCATCAGGGACAGGCCTTCACAAACGAGGATACCGTGTCGATCAGGGCGGTGCGCCGATTAAAGAAACACTTGCAGCCGCTTTGGTGCAATTAACCAATTGGACGCCGGACCGTCCGTTTGCCGATCCTTTCTGCGGTTCCGGAACAATCGCGATTGAAGCGGCATTAATCGGCCAAAACATCGCTCCGGGATTCAACCGCGATTTTGTCTCAGAGGATTGGGAATGGATCGGCAAAGACCTGTGGGACAAAGCGCGGCTTGAAGTCGAAGAAAAGGCAAACTATGACCAGCCGCTTACGATTTTCGCAAGCGATATAGACCACCGCATGGTTCAAATCGCTAAAGAAAATGCAGAGGAAGCAGGACTGGGAGATTTCATCCAATTTAAGCAGATGCAGGTCAAAGACTTCACAACGAATCTGGAGTTTGGCGTAATTGTCGGCAACCCGCCATATGGAGAGCGTCTTGGCGAGAAAAAAGCTGTTGAACAGATGTACAAAGAAATGGGGCAGGCGTTCGAGCCGCTTGATACTTGGTCTGTGTATATGCTGACATCAAATGAAAACTTTGAGGAAGCATATGGCAGAAAAGCAACGAAGAAACGCAAGCTCTTTAACGGGTTTATTAAAACGGATTATTATCAATATTGGTCAAAAGTAAGACCGCAGCGCAAGAAAACAGAAAACGAATAAAAAGAAGACGCTCTGCATGCGTCTTCTTTCATCTTTCAGCCATATTCTATCGTTACCAACGGTGAGCTTTCGCATTGCTTCTCAATATAATGTTGGTTTGGGACATTTCAGTGTGACCGTTTACTTGAGACTTAGAACGTTTAGGCCGCGTCCAATTGTGATGAAACAGTTCAGAATGCTGATCTAATCGGTTTCTATAACTCATGTCAACATCACTCCCTGATAGAATATTGTTGATAAGACGGATAATCCAAAGACGGAATATCAAGTGTAGTTTGTGCAAGTTTCGGGGATAACATGCGGTAAAGCATGTATATAAAATGAAAAGTTCGCATACAATGATGATTATTTCCATCAGAGGTGATCTCATGCTGAACAGCGAACATTTTAATCTTATTCAAAGGGCGCTTGACGCAACAGCAAACGAGCTAAAGGAGCTCGGGACTGATTCGTCTCCGTCTGTGATGTCGCATGCGCAAAATGATTTAGAAAAAGCGGTAGAACATATTTATTCAACAGACCATCCTTTTTTATCGTCGCATGTGATCAATCGCAAGTAAACTGCAAAAAACTTGGCAATGCCAAGTTTTTTTATTGTATTCATCAGCGGAAAATGATATTATTGGTGGTCTGAATGTCGAATAGTTGGGGGTTGGAACTAGGTGACAACATCACGTTTGCCTTTTTCTTTAACGAAAACAAAGAATTTTTATGAAGAATTGAACAATTGGATTGGTGACGTGTTTTACGATATCCTTCCCGAAAAAGGGTTTGATCTTCGGGATGAGCAAGTATTTATGGCTTTTCAGCTGGAGCGGGCGTTTAAAGAGAAAAAAGTCATGTTCGCCGAAGCTGGAGTGGGAACGGGGAAAACGCTGGTTTATCTTCTGTTTGCGATCAGCTATGCAAGGTATGTCGGCAAACCGGCCATCATTGCTTGTGCCGATGAAACATTAATCGAACAGCTGGTGAAAAAAGAGGGCGATATTTCAAAGCTGGCTGAGCATCTTGATCTGAAAATTGATACAAGGCTGTCAAAATCACATGAGCAATATTTATGCTTGAAGAAGCTTGAAAAAACAATGCAGCGTTCTGATGATGATAAATGGCTGGATCTTTATGAATCGTTACCGTCATTTGTCCATGAGTCACAGGCGATGCAGCGCTTTTATCCGTATGGCGACCGTAAGCAGTACGCAAATCTATCAAATGAAGAATGGTCTGACGTAAGCTACGACTCGTTTCAGGACTGTCTGACTTGTGATATGAGACACAGATGCGGCCTGACGCTTTCCAGAGATTACTATCGCAAGTCAACGGACTTAATCATATGTTCTCATGATTTTTATATGGAGCATATATGGACGGAAGAATCACGCAAACGAGAAGGACAGCTGCCGCTTTTGCCTGATCATAGTGCAGTTGTATTTGATGAAGGGCATTTGCTAGAGTTTGCTGCACAAAAAGCGCTTACCTACAGAGTGAAGCAGTCTACACTTGAATTGTTTTTAGAACGTTTGCTGCAAAATGACATCAGAGAAGAGTTTGCAGAATTGATTGAAGATGCACTTGCTGCAAACGACGAATTTTTCTATGTTCTTTCTGAAGAATCAAAAGAAGTAGCCGGTTCACACCGTTTAGAAATAAAAAATGACCAGCGTGTCAAAAAGACGGCGGACGAGCTTTGCCGTTTACTTGATAAAATCGGTGAGGCACTTGTATTCGAGTCTGAAATGTACACGATTGATCAATACGAGCTGTCAGTTGTAGAAGAGTATGTTGAACAAATGGCGTATTCATTATCTCTATATCAAAAGGACGCGATCAGCTGGCTGGAGAAAAAGGAAGCAGAATCCACTTTTGTCGTGATGCCGAGAACGGTAGCAGAAGTACTTGGCGAAAAGGTGTTTTCTAAGAAAATCCCTTATATCTTCTCGTCTGCTACGTTGTCAGAAGGCGGTTCATTTGATTATATTGCCGCCAGTCTCGGGATTCATGATTATTTGTCATTAACTGTTGATTCCCCTTATGATTATGACGAGCAAATGACTGTTAATCTATACACAAAAACAGACATGGCGGCTGAACAAAAAGCGGCTGAGACGATTGAAACAATCAAACGTTACAAAGGTAGAACCCTTGTGCTATTCCCTTCTTTTGAAGAATTAAACGAGTTTAAAGAGCTGTCGGCTGCATGGGAGCTGCCGTATCCGATTTTCTTTGAAGGTGATGAAGAAATCAGCAGCTTAGTGGAGAAATTCCAAGAGGAAGAGGAAACAGTACTTTGTTCGGTTCACTTATGGGAAGGACTCGATATTCCTGGTGACGCATTGAGGAATGTTACAATTTGGTCATTGCCATTCCCGCCTCATGACCCTGTATTTACTGCGAAACGCAACGGAGCGAAAAAAGATCCGTTCGAAGAAGTGGATCTGCCATATATGTTGTTACGCGTACGGCAGGGCATCGGGCGTCTGATTCGCTCGAATCAAGACAGCGGCTCGATTCACATTTACGCTGGCGGAGAAAATGAACGCATCATTGATGAGGTCAAAAAGGTCCTGCCTGTTGAACCGCATATGATGTAATAGGAAAAGCTGACGATCTTGTTCGTCAGCTTTTTTCATTGTCAGCGGGATAGCCAGCCTCCATCAACAGCTAAGATATGTCCATTCACATAATCTGAAGCACGTGACGCCAAAAAGACTGCTGTCCCTCCGATATCATCCGCTTGGCCCCAGCGGCCGGCAGGAATTCTTTTTAAAATGTCCTCATTTCGCTTTTCATCATCCCGAATAGGCTTTGTATTCGCAGTAGAAATATAGCCTGGGGCGATTGCATTGACCTGAATGCCCGATGCTGCCCACTCATTTGCAAAGGATTTTGTCAAACCGGCAACAGCGTGTTTGCTCGCGGTGTAAGCAGGAACGAGTATCCCGCCTTGAAAAGACAGGAGAGAGGCGATATTAATTATCTTTCCATAACCTCTTTTCAGCATGTGTCTGCCTGCCAGCTGTGTCAGAATAAACAAGCTGTTTAGATTGACATTCAGTACGTGCTGCCAGTTCTCTTCTGCAAAATGTTCCGCTTTTTCTCGATGAATAATACCCGCATTATTGACAAGAATGTCGATCTGCCTGTTTTCAAACAGCTCAGCTGCAGAATTCTTGATCGCTTCCGGCTTGCTCATGTCCAATGTAAAAGATGTAAATGTCCGGCCTTCGTGTTCCACAAGCTGCTGTGTTTCAGACAGACTGCTTGTATGTGATGTGCCGATAATATCAGCCCCAGCCCCGGCCAGCGCTTTGACAATTCCTTGACCGATCCCTGTTCCCGGGCCTGTCACCAGCGCTGTTTTTCCTTCTAGTGAAAAGGCGTCATGCAGATAACCCATCTTATTTCAGCCCATCCATCGGAATGAGATCCATGTCCGTAAAAGTATAATTTTCTCCAGCCATCGCCCACACAAAGCTGTAATTTGATGTTCCTGCGCCAGAATGAATAGACCAGGCGGGGGAAAGGACAGCCTGCTCATTACCAACCACAAGGTGGCGTGTTTCGTCTGGCTGGCCCATGAAATGAAACACCTTTGAGTCTTTTTCAAGATCCAGGTAAAGATAAGCCTCCATCCGACGGTCATGAACGTGTGCCGGCATGGTATTCCAGTTGTTGTTTTGATCTAACATCGTTATTCCCATCATCAGCTGGCAGCTTTTAATGCCATCCTGATGTATGACTTTGTACAGGCTTCTGACATTAGACGCTGCATCATCACCAAGGCGGTCCGGTGTCAGTTCAGATAGGGCGGCTTTTTGTGTCGGATAGCTTTTGTGGGCGCAAGCGGAGACGAAGTAAAACTTCGCTTTTTCCCCGTTCAGGCTTGAAAACGATACATCCTGATTGCCCATTCCAATATAGAGAAAATCCTTTGTTTGAAGCACATATTCATCATCGCCAACCCTGACAGCACCAGGCTGGCCGACATTAATAATCCCGATTTCACGCCGTTCCAAAAAGAAGTCTGTTTTTAGAAAATCACCTGCATCAAGCTTCAGTTCACTTTGCCCTGGAGCCGCTCCGCCGATGACAACCCGGTCTTCGTGTGAGTAATACATCGTAAGCTTGTTTTCCGTAAATAAAGGATCCATTAAGAAATGACTGCGAAGTTCCTCTGTTGCAAAGCGTTTTACTTGTTCAGGGTGTACAGAATAACGATTTTCCATTATATTTCCCCCTTGGTTAGGATTTCAGCATCACTTGAATGAAAACATTTTGGTAACGGTTTCAAAGAAAATTTTAGAATAAATAGTGAAAAGAGTCAACGGAAAAATAATGAATTGACACGTTATTAAAAAAACTCTTTCCAAATGTTAAAATTATGGTATTCTTTTGTTGTAACGGTTTTGAAATCGGTTTCAAATATATGAGATACAGGAGCACTTGAATGAAAAAGAAAACAACAGGCCATATGACCATCAAAGATGTAGCTGAATATGCAGGAGTTTCGAAATCGACAGTTTCCCGCTATATTAACGGAAAAATTGACGCGATTTCTCCTGAAAAAGTGAAAAACATTAAAAAGGCAATCGCAGAACTGAATTATCGGCCGAGTAAAATGGCCCAAGGTTTGAAAATAAAAAAAAGCAAGTTAATTGGATTTGTTGTAGCGGATATTACAAACCCTTTTTCGGTCGCTGCTTTCAGGGGAGTCGAAGAGGTTTGTGATCAATATGGCTACAGCATTATGGTGTGCAACACAGATAACAGTCCTGAAAAAGAGCGGGAAATGCTCTTAAAGCTAGAAGCCCATTCGGTTGAGGGCCTGATTTTAAACGCAACAGGGGAAAACAAGGATTTGCTGCGCGCTTTTGCTGAACAGCACATTCCGACGATCTTAATTGACCGGAAACTGCCGGATCTGAAACTGGATACCGTAACGACTGACAACAGGTGGATCACTAAAGAGATTCTTCAGAAGATTTACAGCAAAGGGTATACTGATGTCGCGCTGTTTACCGAACCAATTTCCTCTATCAGCCCTCGTGCAGAAAGAGCAGCGGTGTATCAGGAAATGGCTGCGGTTCAAAATGTGAACGGGCTTGTCAGAATGTATGAAATTGACGTAAAGGACAAGGAGCAGCTTAAGGCGGCGCTACGTTCTTTTCACAAGGAGATGCCGGAGCAAAAAAAAGCGATTCTGGCTTTGAATGGCTTGATTATGCTGAAAATCATCAGCTGTATGGAAGAGCTTGGCCTGCGCATCCCTCAAGATATAGGGATTGCAGGGTTCGATGACACGGAATGGTACAAACTGATCGGTCCAGGCATTACAACGATCGCTCAGCCGTCACATGATATGGGCAGGACGGCGATGGAACGTGTATTAAAAAGGATTGAAGGTGACAAAGGAGCGCCTCAAACCATTGAATTGGAGGCAAAAGTCATCATGAGAAAGTCACTTTAATCCTAGGTGCCCTCAACTAAGAGGAGGTTGGGAAGAGATGAAGCTTGATGCGGTGACATTCGGTGAATCAATGGCCATGTTTTACGCAAATGAGTATGGAGGCCTTCATGAAGTATCCACTTTTTCTAAAGGGCTTGCCGGAGCAGAAAGCAATGTCGCCTGCGGCCTTGCCAGACTCGGATTCCGAATGGGATGGATGAGCAAGGTCGGCAATGATCAGCTCGGCACGTTTATTGTACAGGAACTTAAAAAAGAGGGAGTGGATGTGTCCCGCGTGATCCGCTCGCAGGACGAAAATCCCACCGGGCTGCTGCTGAAGTCAAAAGTGAAGGAAGGTGACCCGCAAGTTACCTACTATAGGAAAAACTCAGCTGCAAGCACATTAACTTTTACTGAATATCCAAAAGATTATTTTCAATGCGCAGGCCATTTGCATGTGACAGGCATTCCGCCTGCCTTATCAGCTGATATGAAAGACTTCACGTATCATGTCATGAACGACATGAGAAACGCTGGGAAAACCATTTCATTCGACCCTAATTTAAGGCCTTCGCTTTGGCCTGATCAAGCAACAATGATACACACAATCAATGATTTGGCTGGGCTTGCAGACTGGTTTTTTCCGGGGATCACAGAGGGAGAGCTATTGACCGGAGAAAAAACACCTGAAGGTATTGCTGATTATTATCTGAAAAAAGGAGTCAGCTTTGTTGCTATTAAACTCGGAAAAGAAGGCGCTTACTTTAAAACGGAGACAAGTGAAGGATTTCTAGAAGGCTGCAGGGTCGATCAGGTGGTTGATACAGTCGGCGCCGGAGACGGATTTGCAGTCGGTGTAATCAGCGGTATCCTAGATGGTTTGTCGTACAAGGATGCGGTGCAAAGGGGAAATGCGATTGGCGCTTTGCAAGTTCAGGCACCGGGGGATATGGACGGTTTGCCGACCAGGGAGAAATTAGCTTCTTTTTTATCTGCTCAAAGAACGGTTCACCAAAAGAAAGGGGATTATTAATATGGAGTCCAAAATCGTTGAAAACCGTCTGAAAGAAGCAAGGCTGATTGCAGTCATTCGCTCAAAGGATAAACAGGAGGCCTGTCAGCAGATTGAGAGTTTATTAGATAAAGGGATTCGTGCAGTTGAAGTGACGTATACGACGCCCAGAGCATCAGATATTATCGAATCCTTCCGTAATAGGGAAGATATTTTAATTGGCGCGGGCACGGTCATCACCGCGCAGCAAGCTGGGGAAGCTGCTGAGGCTGGCGCACAGTTTATTGTCAGTCCGGGTTTTTCAGCTGATCTTGCTGAGCACCTTTCTTTTGTAAAAACACATTATATCCCCGGCGTCCTGACTCCAAGCGAAATTATGGAAGCGTTGACATGCGGTTTTACTACATTAAAACTGTTCCCAAGCGGTGTGTTTGGCCTTCCGTTTATGAAAAGTTTAGCGGGCCCTTTCCCGCAGGTGACCTTTATTCCGACAGGCGGGATTCATCCGTCTGAAGTGCCGGATTGGCTTAGAGCCGGAGCAGGTGCCGTCGGTGTCGGCAGCCAGCTGGGCAGCTGTTCAAAAGAGGATTTACAGGCTGTTTTCCAAGTGTAAGGGGTATTGTTTTTTCATAACCGGAGGATGGGAGAATCCACAATATGAAAATCAAGGCGACAATTGAACGGGTACCTGGCGGAATGATGATTATTCCGCTATTTCTTGGAGCGGCGCTCAACACGTTTGCTCCTGGAACAGCGGAGTTCTTTGGAGGTTTTACGGGTGCTTTGATTACTGGAACGCTGCCGATACTGGGTGTTTTTATCTTTTGCGTAGGAGCAACGATTGATTTTCGTTCTTCAGGCTACATCGCAAGAAAAGGAATCACGTTATTATTGGGGAAGGTCGGATTTGCAGCGCTGCTCGGCGTGATCGCAGCGCAATTTATACCTGACGAAGGCATACAATCCGGCTTTTTTGCAGGCCTTTCTGTTTTAGCAATTGTCGCGGTAATGAATGAAACGAACGGCGGACTGTATTTGGCGCTTATGAACCATATGGGAAGAAAAGAGGATGCGGGCGCTTTCGCCTTTATTAGTACAGAATCAGGTCCTTTTATGACCATGGTGACGTTTGGTGTGACGGGACTTGCCGCATTCCCATGGGAAACGCTGGCAGCGACAGTCATCCCGTTTTTGCTCGGATGTATACTTGGAAATCTGGATCATGATCTCAGGGACTTATTCAGCAAGGTTGTGCCAGCGATCATTCCATTTTTCGCCTTTTCGCTCGGCAATACCTTGAATTTTGGAATGCTGATCCAATCAGGGCTGCTCGGCATTTTTATCGGAGTTTCTGTCGTCATTTTATCGGGCAGCTCCTTGTTTTTGCTTGATCGTTTTGTCGCGCGGGGAGACGGTGTCGCGGGTGTGGCGGCTTCTTCTACGGCGGGGGCGGCTGTAGCTGTCCCATACGCATTAGCGGAAGCGAATGCCTCATTTGCCCCAGTTGCTGAATCGGCAACTGCAATTATAGCGACGAGCGTTATTGTCACCTCGCTCTTAACCCCGCTGGCAACAGTGTGGGTGGATAAAAAAATCAAACAGAAAAAGAGGAGAACACCTCCGCCAAAAAATCAAATGACGATCAACTGAATAAAAAGGCTGCCGCCAAACGTACCGGCAGCCTTTTATACAAACAATTTGACTTTCATTCCCCCTTCCATTAGCCTGTAATGGAACGGCTAGAATAGGGAGGGAATGGATATGGAGATACATACATATGAAAAGGAATTTTTTGATCTTTTAAAACGAATTTCACATTACAGCGAAACAGTCGCGTTAATGCACTGGGACTCCAGAACAGGCGCGCCGAAAAACGGCTCAGAGGACCGGGCTGAAAGCATCGGCCAGCTTTCAACAGATATATTCAATATCCAGACATCCGATCGAATGAAAGAGCTAATCGATGCCTTGTATGAACGATTTGATGACTTGTCAGAAGATACGAAAAAAGCGGTGGAACTGGCAAAAAAAGAGTATGAAGAGAATAAGAAAATCCCTGAGGCTGAATACAAAGAATACGTGATTCTGTGTTCAAAGGCAGAAACAGCATGGGAGGAAGCGAAAGGAAAATCTGATTTCAGCTTGTTTTCTCCTTATTTAGAGCAGCTGATTGAATGTAATAAACGTTTTATTACGTACTGGGGATATCAAGAGCATCCTTATGATGCATTGCTTGATTTGTTTGAGCCCGGTGTTACGGTAAAGGTGCTTGATCAGCTGTTTGCTGAGCTGAAGGAAGCGATTATCCCTCTTGTTAAACAGGTGACAGCTTCCGGAAATAAACCAGATACAAGCTTTATTACAAAAGCGTTCCCGAAAAAAAAGCAAAAAGAGCTCAGTCTGTATTTTTTACAGGAGCTTGGCTACGATTTTGATGGCGGAAGACTTGATGAAACCGTTCATCCGTTTGCAACTACGCTGAACCGGGGAGACGTTCGAGTCACGACGAGATATGATGAAAAAGATTTTCGGACGGCAATCTTTGGCACCATTCATGAGTGCGGGCACGCGATATACGAGCAAAATATTGATGAAGCACTGAGCGGCACGAACTTGTCAGACGGTGCATCAATGGGAATTCATGAATCTCAATCATTATTTTACGAGAATTTTATCGGCCGCAACAAGCATTTTTGGACACCGTACTATAAGAAAATTCAAGAGGCATCACCTGAACAGTTCAAGGACATCTCCCTGGATGATTTTGTCCGGGCAATCAATGAATCAAAACCTTCATTTATCAGGGTTGAAGCGGATGAATTGACGTATCCTCTTCATATCATCATCCGTTATGAAATTGAAAAAGCGATTTTCAGCAATGAAGTGTCTGTAGAAGAACTGCCATCGCTTTGGAATCAAAAATACCAAGATTATTTAGGGATTACACCGCAGACGGATGCAGAGGGGATTTTACAGGACGTCCATTGGGCAGGAGGAGATTTCGGTTACTTCCCATCCTATGCGCTCGGCTACATGTATGCGGCTCAGCTGAAACAAAAAATGCTTGAGGATCTCCCTGAATTTGACGCTCTCTTAGAAAGAGGGGAATTTCATCCGATAAAGCAATGGCTGACGGAAAAGGTGCATATTCATGGAAAACGGAAAAAGCCGTTAGACATTATTAAAGATGCGACAGGAGAAGAACTGAACGTTCGCTATTTAATTGACTATTTATCAACCAAATATTCAAATCTCTATTTGGCATAATCAAAGCCTGGCGGCGCGGCCGCCAGGCTTTTTATGATCGGATTCCTTTTAAATACGAATGATATCTAAAAAAAAGAAAATAAAGTTCGGAAATTTTCACTTTCAGCCTATGCAAGAGATTAGAATCTTGATATAATTTATTACAATATCATAGGAACACTCATATAATCGCGTGGATATGGCACGCAAGTTTCTACCGGGCACCGTAAATGTTCCGACTATGGGTGAGCAATGGAACCGCATATGTACGGTTTTTTGTTATATCAGCATTGCTTGCTCTTTATTTGAGCGGGCAATGCTTTTTTTATTCTCATAACGGAGGTAAGACTGGATGGAAGCACTGAAAAGGAAGATAGAGGAAGAAGGCGTCGTGTTATCAAATCAAGTATTGAAAGTGGATTCTTTTTTGAATCACCAAATTGATCCGCTGCTTATGCAGAAAATTGGTGACGAATTTGCGACCAGGTTTGCACAAGATGGTATTACCAAAATTGTGACAATCGAATCATCAGGTATCGCTCCCGCTGTAATGACTGGCTTGAAGCTGGGTGTGCCCGTTGTCTTCGCGAGAAAGCATCAATCATTAACACTCACCGACAACTTGCTGACAGCGTCCGTTTATTCCTTTACGAAGCAAACAGAAAGCCAAATCGCGGTGTCTGGGACCCACCTGTCGGATCAGGACCATGTGCTGATTATCGATGATTTTTTGGCAAATGGACAGGCAGCGCACGGACTCGCGTCAATTGTGAAGCAAGCGGGTGCTTCTATTGCAGGAATTGGCATTGTGATTGAAAAGTCATTTCAGCCGGGAAGAGATGAACTTGTAA
The DNA here is from genome assembly GCF_002201875.1 of Bacillus sp. MD-5. Taxonomy (NCBI): domain Bacteria; kingdom Bacillati; phylum Bacillota; class Bacilli; order Caryophanales; family Bacillaceae; genus Bacillus; species Bacillus sp. MD-5. The sequence goes on along the minus strand of NZ_CP021911.1, from coordinate 2,047,263 downwards.
AACTGGGCTACCGAGTGGAATCTTTGGCAAGAATTCGGTCTTTAGAAGAAGGGAAAGTGTCCTTCGTACAGGAGGTTCATTCATGAAAAATGGATTCGGCAAAACGCTGTCATTAGGGATTCAGCATGTTCTTGCCATGTATGCCGGTGCCATTGTCGTTCCTCTGATTGTCGGAAAAGCAATGGGACTGACTGTCGAACAGCTGACCTACTTAGTATCGATTGATATTTTTATGTGCGGTGTGGCTACACTTCTGCAAGTATGGAGCAACCGCTTTTTCGGGATCGGACTTCCGGTAGTGCTTGGCTGTACATTTACAGCTGTATCGCCGATGATTGCAATTGGATCTGAATACGGGGTTTCAACGGTTTACGGAAGCATTATTGCTTCAGGCATTCTAGTGATACTTATTTCATTTTTCTTTGGAAAGCTCGTCTCGTTTTTTCCGCCGGTTGTGATAGGCTCTGTTGTTACGATTATCGGTATTACTTTGATGCCGGTTGCCATGAATAACATGGCCGGCGGAGAAGGAAGTGCAGATTTCGGAGATCTCTCCAACCTTGCCCTTGCTTTTATCGTTTTGAGTATCATTGTGCTTCTATACCGTTTTACAAAAGGCTTTATCAAGTCCGTCTCGATTTTGATCGGTATTTTGATTGGGACCTTCATCGCTTATTTTATGGGGAAAGTTCAATTTGATAATGTGTCGGATGCGGCAGTTGTACAAATGATTCAGCCATTTTACTTCGGAGCGCCGTCTTTTCATGCAGCGCCTATCATTACGATGTCCATCGTTGCGATTGTCAGTCTTGTGGAGTCTACAGGTGTTTACTTCGCCTTAGGTGACCTGACAAACCGCCGTTTGACAGAGAGAGATTTGTCTAAAGGCTATCGCGCTGAAGGGCTGGCTGTGCTTCTGGGCGGTATTTTTAACGCTTTTCCTTACACGGCATTCTCTCAAAATGTCGGGCTTGTTCAGCTAACAGGAATCAAAAAAAATGCTGTCATTGTGGTCACAGGTGTGATCTTAATGGCATTCGGGCTGTTTCCAAAGATCGCTGCTTTCACGACGATTATTCCATCTGCCGTTTTGGGTGGTGCAATGGTGGCGATGTTTGGAATGGTGATCGCTTACGGAATTAAAATGCTTAGCCGCATTGAATTTGCGAAACAGGAAAATCTGCTGATTGTTGCCTGCTCAGTGGGTTTGGGACTCGGTGTGACCGTTGTGCCGGATATTTTCAAACAGCTTCCGAGTGCACTTACGCTTCTTACAACGAATGGCATTGTAGCGGGCAGCTTCACTGCAGTTGTCCTAAATATTGTATATAACGTATTTTCTAAAGCCAAAAAAACAGAACAAGAAGCTGACCTTACGGAACAAAAAACAGCAGTCTAACTCCGCCGCGGCGGAGTTTTTTTGCATATAAAAAAGATCGTTGCGGCACAATGTATGCAAAGAGGTGATTGCATGGCGTTTATTTTATCCATTGGAACAAGTCTTCCTGTATATGATGTAAATCAAGAGAAAGCGGCTGAGTTCGCCCGCTATATGTTTCAGCATTCCTTTAAGGATATTGACCGGCTGTTATCCTCCTTTAAAAACGGGCAAATCTATTCGAGACAGTTTGTTAAGCCGATTGAATGGTATAAAGAGGAGCACAGCTTTGAAGAAAAAAATCAAATATACATAGAAGAAACACTTAAGCACAGCAGGGAGGCTGTTCGTGAGTGCCTCTCTCACCCTGAATTTGTTCAAGAAGCCATTCCTTATGAGAAAGTGGAAGCGGTTTTTTTCGTCTCCAGCACAGGTCTTTCCACACCGAGTATCGAGGCGCGGCTTATGAATGAACTTCCGTTTTCTCCATATACGAAGCGGATTCCGATTTGGGGCTTAGGCTGTGCAGGAGGGGCCAGCGGGCTTGCGCGCGCAGCCGAATACTGCAAAGCGTACCCGGAGGCTTTTGTGCTTGTCATTGCTGCTGAGCTGTGCAGCCTGACATTTCAGCCGGAAGATAAAACGAAAAGCAATCTGATCGGCACCTCGCTATTTGGTGACGGCGTTGCCGCAGCATTATTATGCGGAGAGAAGGCAGACCGCACGGTGTCAAAACTGAAGCTTGCCCCGAAGATAACAGACTCCCAATCTGTTTTGATGAAACAATCAGAAGATATCATGGGCTGGGACTTTACCGATCAAGGATTCAAAGTCATTTTCTCACGAGACATACCAACTTTGGTAGAAAATTGGCTCAAAACAAATGTACAGATTTTTTTGGACAAACATCAGCTGTCATTCCGTGATATCAGTGTTTTTTTGGCGCATCCAGGCGGAAAAAAAGTGATCGACGCATACATCAAAAGTCTTGGACTGTCGTCAGAAATGCTTTCATCAGCGCAAAACATATTGCGAAAGCACGGAAATATGTCTTCAGCCACAATCTTGTATGTGGTCAAAGACCATCTGCAGAACGGACATAAAAAGGAAGCTGAACGGGGACTGATTGGCGCATTAGGACCGGGTTTCTCATCAGAACTGCTATTATTCAGCTGGGAAAAGGGGGCTTGACTTATGTTTTGGTTGTTGATCGCCATTCTCATTGTTCAAAGAGCAGCAGAAATGGCAGTGGCCAGACAAAATGAACAAAAGGTAAAGAAGCAAGGAGCAATTGAATTTGGCGAGAGCCACTATCCGTATATCATTACGATGCATATCCTTTTTTTCCTGTCCTTAATTGCCGAAGTGCTGCTGATGAATAAACAGCCGTCAAGCTGGTGGATCGGTATCGCCGCAGTTATTTTAAGTGTACAGGCAGTGCGATATTGGGCGCTTTGTTCCTTAGGAGCATATTGGAATACGAAAATCCTTGTCGTTCCAGGTGCAGAGCTTGTAAAAAAAGGTCCTTATAAATGGATGAAACACCCAAACTATGCTGTTGTTATACTTGAAATTTTGCTGATTCCGCTGCTTTATCAAGCGTATGTCACCATGTGTCTGTTTTCCGTATTCAATGCCGTGTTGTTAACCGTCAGAATTCGCGCAGAAGACAAGGCATTACATGAATACAGTGTAAAATAGCGATTGAAAATCATTCTCACTCATGTTAAAATGAATTTGAAAAAGATTCTCAATCAGGATGGTGAATCAAATGACAATGCTGTTTTTGCTCGGAGCGGTTTGTACATATAGTGTTTTGATTGGTTTTGTATTAAAAGGAATCTCTAATAAATCTGTTTGATGAATCTGGAACTTGTAAAAGTTGCAGATTTTCTTTTATAGAGGCTGCCGTAATGGCGGCTTTTTTCTATTCTCCTAAAGAAATTTGGTTTATTCTTGTGTAAAATGAAAAGGGAATGAATTCAGACCTTTCGAAAAAGGTTCACAATTGAAACGGCACAAAGGGGTACAGGCTTATGACAGAACATAACAGAAACGAGCTTTTGCACAAAACTGGGGAACTTTATCAGCAATTTATTGAGAATCAAGATGAACAAAGGGCTGCTAAACTGGCTGCGGTCATGAAAAAAGCGGCAGATGAAGAGGTTTATATCGCGTTTACGGGGCATTATTCAGCGGGGAAATCATCACTGCTGAACTGCCTGTTAATGGAGAATATTTTGCCGACAAGCCCGATCCCAACGAGCGCTAACCTTGTTGTGATCAGAAACGGGGAAAAGCGAGTTCGGCTTCATACAACAGACGGAGCGTGTGCTGAGCTGGAAGGGGCTTACCAGAAAGACAAGGTACAGCAATATTGCAAAGACGGTGAACAGATTGAAAGCGTCGAAATTTTTGACAGGTATACTGAGATCGATTCCGGGGTTGCGTATATTGATACTCCAGGGATCGATTCAACGGATGATGCGCATTTTCTATCGGCTGCTTCTATTCTTCACCAGGCGGATGCGCTGTTTTACGTTGTTCACTATAATCACGTACACGCTGAGGAAAATGTAAAGTTTCTCAGATCAATAAAAGAAAACATTCCGAATGTGTATTTTATCGTTAATCAAATTGACCGCCATGACGAGACGGAGACAAACTTTGGAGACTATAAAAAACAGGTAGAGGAGATGCTTTGCAATGAAGGGATTTCAAAGGAAGCGCTCTATTTTACGTCAGTAACAGAACCGGATCACCCGTTTAATCAGATTGGGGCTTTGAGACAAGAGTTAAAAAGAATAGAAAAGCAATCAAAAAACAATTTGCAGGCTTTAACCGAACAAAAGATCCATAATCTGCTGAAGGAACATACGGAAATGCTGAAGAAAGACGAAATAGACGGCCCGAATTTCGCTGAACAGCTTCACATCCAAACTGGACTGGTCCAATCGCTGCGTGATCAATTGGATGAGGCTGCAAATCAAGCGGCTGAGGCAGAGAAGAGGATGCAGGAAGAAATCAATCGTATTTTAAAAAACGCCAACCTGACGCCTTTTGAAATGCGTGAATTGGCGGCTGCATTTTTAGAGTCACAAAAGCCTTCTTTTAAAACCGGCTTTTTCTTTTCTAAAGCGAAAACTGCACAAGAAAGAGATAAAAGGCGGAATGTTTTTTTCTCTGATGTGGCAAAACGAACAGAGGCCGAAGCGGATTGGCACATAATAGACACGCTCCATAAACTCGCCAAAGCATTTGATGTCCATGACGCTGAGAGTGAAAAGCTGATTCAGTCCTATCGCACTCCGCTTGATATAAGCATCATTGAACGCGCGGTCAAGCAAGGTGCAGCCTTTTCTTCTGAATATGTATTGCAATATACAAAAGACTTGGCAGAGCTGGTCCGGAAAGAGGCGAAAAGAGAGGCCGCAGACATCATAAAGGTACTCTCCGCTATGGTGAAAGAGCGTGTTTCCAAAGACGTGCAAACAATTAACGACCGGCTCGCCCAAGAATCAGAAAAACTTGTCCTTCTTCAAGAACAGGCTCGTTTAGAGAATCATGCCCGCGAGAAAATCAATCGCCTGTGGGCCATTTGGGAAGAAGAGTCCGAATGCCCGATGCATATAGACACAGAATGGTTTAAATTGAAGAAAAAAAGAGTGGCGGCTCCAGAACAGAAACAAGGCCGAGGCCAGCTGGCGGAGCAGCAGATGCCGAATCCAGAAATCAAAATAGAACAAGAACTGCCGCTTCAAGACCAAATCAAACGCTTTTACACTTTGTCTGATGTTTTAGGCGAAAGCAGCATGTTGTCAAAGCATATTTCAGCGTTTCGTGAAAGGGTTAAACGGCTTGAGGAACGGAGATTTACACTTGCTCTTTTTGGGGGCTTCAGTTCGGGGAAATCATCTTTTGCCAATGCGCTTGTCGGCGAAAGAGTGCTGCCATCCTCACCAACGCCAACCACAGCGACAATTAACAAAATCACAAAGCCAATCAATGGCAGCCTAAACAAAACAGCGGATGTAGTATTTAAGACGGAGGATGACATAACAGCTGAAATTTTGCAGCTCACCGGAATATCAAAAGAACCCGCAGGCCGTTCCTTCACAGAGAAGTGGGAAAAGGCAGTCAAAAAAAACAGGCTGCAAGAAGAGCACGTGAAATTGATCAGAAATTTCGTGCTTGCATACAAGAGGTATCAGCAGTATATAGAGGAACAGAAGATATTAACGATTCCGCTGTCTGAATTAAAGCCGTATGTAGCAGAGGAAACAACGGCCTGTGCGGTGAAAGAGGTAACGGTCTACTATACATGCCCACTCACTGAAAAAGGAATTACGATTGTTGATACACCCGGCGCGAGCAGCATGAATAAACGGCATACAGAGCTGGCATTCCAATATATCAAAGATGCGGATGCATTTTTTTATATGACCTATTATCAACACTCCTTTTCAAAAGGAGATCGTTCATTTTTACGGAAGCTCGGACTTGTGAAAGAATCGCTCAGCATGGATAAAATGTTTTTCGTTATTAATGCCGCAGACCTTGCAAAAGATAAAACAGAGCTTGAAACAGTGACCGATTATGTCAGCGCAGAGCTTGTAAAAGAAGGGGTTTATGAGCCGCAGCTCTTTACCGTTTCAAGTAAGGAGGAGCTGCTGGGAAAACCAGAATCATTTTATAACCAGTTCCCGAAAGTAAGAAAACACTTAGATCAGTTTATCGAAGTGGACGTTAAAAAAGCGTCAGCTGCACAGCTCAGTTTGGAAGCAGACAAACTATGCGAAACTGTTTTCCAGCTTCACAAATCCCAGCATCAGTCCATAGAAGAGAAGGAAGCGCAGAAACAGCGTCTCATGCTGTCATTTGAGCAGGCAGTTGCCGGTATCGAGAAACGGCGGAACTCAGTAACCATCATTGAGAAAGTGAAAAAAGATACAAGAGAGCAGCTTTATCACATTACACAGCGATTATCGTATTTTGCAAATGATTTATTAAAATCGGCATTTCATCCCGGGCTGCAAAACGGGGATTGGAAAAAGAATGTGAGTAAGGCGATGACAACAGCCTTGCATGAATACCAGTTTGAATATATTCAGGAAATCAAAACGCTTGATGTTCGCATGAGCGGTTTCATCGAACGGCATATCACAGAAGAATGGCTGGATAACTTTCAAAAAACATTAAACGCAGACGGTTATTTTTCCATTTATGCGGGTGATCAGCATTTGAGCGGCATACAGCTGAAGGAAGTTGAACCAGAAATGGAAGAACGTGTTTTTGAAAAGGAACTAAAAGAGGTCAAATCACCGAAGCAGTTTTTTGAGCAAAAAGGAAAATCGGCCTTTATCGAAGCTGTACGGTTGAAACTTACGAAAATCACAGAGGCATGGATAAAAAACGAAGAAGAGAGCCTGATCTCTCATTACACAGCTCACCTCAGACGCTTACAGGAAGATATGGCTGAAAAGGCAATCGCGCAAATAACGGATCAAAAAGAGACGTATTTCAAAGGATATGCAGAAGGGGAACATGCGAAAGAGATTGAAATGGCGTACCAAGCGTGCATCTCCTGGAAAAGTTCAGAGAATACAATAAAAATGTAAAATTCAGTTGGCTTGTATGTCAAGGCATGATAGACTAAATAGAAAAAAGCGAGATGAACGATTAATGTCAGAGGTACATAAAGCAATTTCAGCACATTCATCAAAACAGCACGAGCATATCAAAGCATTTATGCGTCTTGAAAATATGCGTGAAATGGCCATTGAAGAAGCTGTTGCTAAATGCAAAAACGATGAGCCTTTTACTACAGACGCTATTAATGACATCACCGAGCAAATGAATCAGCTCGCTAAAAAAGGCATCGTCCCGACAAGACGGCTTGTATCAAAAGAAATGGTCAGAGAATACGCAAGCCGAGTGTAAGCTGGATGATCCTGCCGCGATTGAACCTCCTGCCGGATGCATATACTATGGACATCCGACGTAAGGGGGGATTCATGTTGGGCAGAACAAAGCTGGGAAACAGAAATGCACAGGCGAATAACAATGCCAAAAAGAAAAACGGATTTCAAACCCATTTTGACTCTTACGCAGGACGCGAAGCTGAGAAGCTGATCGCCAGCAACAAAAGACACAACGACTGATGATACCCAAACAGTATCTCTTTATTAGAGATACTGTTTTTTATTTTGGGCCGCTTTATGCTAAAATAGAAGGAATGAAAGAAAAGGGAGTTATCAGATGAATAATAATAAACTATTGCTGGTTGACGGCATGGCTCTTTTATTTCGGGCTTTTTTTGCCACGGCCGTACATCGCAACTTTATGATAAATGACAGCGGGGTGCCGACGAACGGCGTCAACGGCTTTTTAAAGCATTTGATTACAGCCGTGGAAACATTCCAGCCGACACACGTCGTCTGCTGCTGGGACATGGGGAGCAAAACGTATCGTAATGACTTGTTTCAAGATTATAAGGCAAACCGCAGCGCACCGCCTGTGGAACTGATCCCGCAGTTTGATTTGGCAAAGGAAGCAGCCGCTGAGCTTGGGATCATGAATATTGGCTTTGCCGGTTATGAAGCAGATGATTGTATTGGAACTCTTGCCGATTTATTTGCAAATGAAGCAGACATTACGGTCGTAACAGGGGACAGAGACTTACTCCAGCTGCTAACGGATAAAGTAAGCGTTGCTCTGCTCCAAAAAGGAATCGGAAATTATAAAGTCTATACAAAAGAGACTTTTTATGAAGAAACAGGCGTAATGCCGAAAGCTTTGATTGATATTAAAGCGCTTATGGGTGATTCCAGTGATAACTATCCCGGCGTCAAAGGGATTGGAGAAAAAACAGCCTACAAACTGATTCGTGAATATGAAACGATTGACCGTTTATTGGAAAATCTTTCTCTTCTTCCAAAGGGACAGCAGGGAAAAATTCAGCAAGGTTTAAGTGATTTGGAGATGTCGAGGAAGCTTGCGGAAATTCATTGCTCTGTGCCGCTGGTCTGCACACTGAAAGACGCTTTATTTACTTTGCAAATGGAGCAGGCGGCTCAAATGCTTCGCCGCCACCAAATTAAAGGAATTGAGCGCATGCTTGAAAAGCTGAACGCTAGAGAGATCGTATAGATCTTCTCTAGCGTTTTGTATTGCTTTTTTTTGCCCTTTCCTCAAGCTCTGTTTTAGGGTCATTATGTGTATTGCCTTCCAGGTCGCCTTGCGGAGTAACGCCGCCAGTCAGCCGGCCTTTATCTTTCTTTTTCATGTTAGTTCACCTCGCCATTAGGATGAACCAATGACTAAGATTTAATTCTTTTCATTCAGCCGAATTGCTTCTTTTGCCAGAAGATCGGCTTTTTGGTTTTGCTTGCCCGGTATCCATTTGATGAAAAAAAGAGGGAAGGCTGCTTTTAAACGGATGATTTCCTCTACAAACGGCTGAAACGTTTTATTTTTAACCATTTCAAGCTCAGCGGCGCGCTCCACAATATCTGAATCCGTTCGAAAGGAAACCGATTGATACCCGCGCGTTGCGCATAGCTTCATCCCTTCAATTAATGCAAGAAATTCCGCTTCCTGGTTTGTATGCACTCCGATTGGAATAGAGAAAGATTCTGCTTTCCCCTCATGTTTGATAAAAATGCCGATACCGGAAGGCCCGGGATTACCAGCGCTTGCGCCGTCTACATATATTTCTGTAGGCATTATGAACTCCTTTCATCATTAGGTATCATTTTTTTGGCTGCATAAGCATAAGGCAATGAAATTAAAGATACCGCAAACTTAATCAAATATGTAGAAATAAAAATATGAAGCCAAACGTCTGCCGGATAAATGCCGAAAAAAGCGACAGCAGTGAATATGAATGTATCAAACAACTGGCTGACTGCTGTACTGCCGCCGTTTCTGAGCCATAAAAGCCGATCAGAAGGAAATATCCTTCTAATTGCCGAATATACATAAACATCCAGCGTTTGGCTGAAGATAAAGGCAAGCAGACTTCCTAACGCAACTCGCGGAAGAAATCCAAAAATCGTTTCCAGCGCTGTTTGTGATATGTCGCTGGAAGCCGGTTCGAAAAGAAGCACGCCCTGCATGACAAATGTCAGCGTCAGGAGCGTTGAGAATCCGAGCCATACCGCTTTTCTGGCTTCAGCCGGCCCGTATTTTTCATTCAGTACATCTGTCGCAAAAAAGATTGTGCCATACATCACATTCCCGAGTGTCGCTGTTAAGCCAAACAGTTCCACTGTTTTGACGACTTGGAGGTTGGCGCAGACTGTCGCAAAACCGATCCAAACAAACAGTCCCATTTTGCCAAATCCTTTATAAAATAAAAGAACAATGATAAAATGAATGATCGCAAAAAAGATCCAAAACGAATTATTAAACAAGATGAAAAAGCTTCCTTTCCGGGGTAAGATTGGTTTGATTATAGCATAAGCCCGGCAACTAATGAATGGTAAGGTGATCGTAATGAAGCTCAGACCGCATTTAAAAATAGAAGCAAAAGGAACGGGATCCGTCTCATTTTTCAGCGAAGACTGGCTGACAGCACAGCAGGCACGTATGCTCGCCAGAGAGCTTGGACGTTTTCCATACATGAAAGAGCTAGAGTTCGAAGACGAGAAAGGCGGCAGCTGGACGCTGAAGGAATTGGAAAAGCTGACCGAGGAGCTTGCTCAAGAGCCTGATAACATCACTGTTTATTTTGATGGCAGTTTCGATAAGGAGAGCGAACTTGCGGGTCTAGGGATTGTTATCTATTATTCGTTGGGAGGAGTCCGGCATCGTTTGAGAAAAAATAAAAGCTTCCGGCTGAAAACCAATAATGAAGCTGAATACGCGGCACTTTATGAAGCAATAAGAGAAGTAAGAGAGCTTGGGGCAAGCAGAAATTCAATTACGATCAAAGGGGACTCGCTTGTTGTACTGAATCAGCTTGACGGCAGCTGGCCTTGCTATGATCCATCTCATAATGAATGGCTGGACAAAATAGAAGCACTCCTTGAATCACTGAAGCTTACTCCAACCTACGAAACGATACAACGGAAAGACAACCAGGAAGCTGACGGCCTCGCTAAAAAAATTCTATCCCATCAATTCGTAGAAAGCCACACGAAATTAGACCGTAACGGAGATGACGATATTGGATAAGAAAATGATCTTTAAAGAACTGACAGAACTGCACGATGAATATTGCAAGGACTGTTTTATTAAGAAGCAATTTCGCAAAGAATTTGGCAAAACTTATGCACATTCTTTTTGTATCAATAAATGTACGGTTGGTGAAAAATTGAAAGCATACGGAGATGTCTTAACCAATCACTAAAAATAAAAACCGCAGAAGCTGCGGTTTTTATTCTTTGAATTCATCAAGCTGATGCTCGCTGTCATCCAGCAGCTGCTGTTGCTGCTTTACAAATTCAGGATCGTCGAGAGCTGCCAGCTCTTCAGAGTGTGACAGTTCTCTAGCATCCTCAATGGCTTGGTATGCTGAGTCGACTAATGTTTTGCTTTGGCCTCTCGTCGCGGCTCCTGTTGTTTTCTGCGCTGTTTCCACTGCTAGTTCCAGCTGCCGCTTATCCGTAAAGCCAGTCTGATCCTCATTATGGAATTTTGAAGTCAACAAAAACACCTCCACAATTATTTTGCAGAGTTTTTTTGAAATTTATGTACCAAAATAGAAAATAAAATAAAAATAAGCCGATATAACTATTGAACCAGAAATAATAGGACCGTTTTACTATTTGAGGTATCTTGATAGAGAAGGGGAACGCAGCTATGGATGATAAAGATTTGAAGTCGATCCTTCACAAAACATTTATAGAAATATACAGTGATTTAGAAGAACTGGCGGATATCGCGAAAAAAGGAAAACCGTCAATGGAAAAGTATGTTGAAGAGATTGAACAGAGGTGTAAACAAAACATTTTGGCGATTGAAATCCAGATGAAAATCAAATAGGAGAGGCGAATGCCTCTCCTCTATTTGTCATCTCATCATCATGTATTGAGTTTAGAGTTTTACAACATTAGAAGCTTGAGGTCCACGATTACCTTCGACAATTTCAAAAGAAACTTCTTGTCCTTCTTCTAATGATTTGTATCCTTCTCCTTCGATAGCTGTGAAGTGAACAAATACATCGTCTCCGCCTTCAACTTCAATGAAGCCGAATCCTTTTTCGTTGTTGAACCATTTTACTTTACCGTTTTGCATATTGCTTAATTCCTCCTAGTACTGTAGCACCCATGTGCTAAAAAAAATTTTGTCATCATTTAACTTTGATTCATTGTTAAATGATGGTTCAACTATACACCATCTGGGAGCACCCGTCAAGTTGCGAATCGGCTTATTTTTGAAAAGGAAGGCGAGTTTCATGAAAAAATGTAACCGCTTTTATTTATGGCTGAATATAAATAAAAAGAGCACACGGTTTTCGTATGCTCTCAAGTACGCCATTAAGATAGCGCTTTGGTTTTTTGTTTGGCTGTCATCATTTCTGATTCTTTCAGGATATCCTCTAAAATGACTTCAGAGGAGTTTGCTAAATGAAGGTCCTTAATGTTTTTCTTCATGCGCTGCAAGGTATCTTCATCTGCAAGAAGGGAAGTGACTGACTCGAGAATCTCCTCATGACGGTTCACGACGATGGCAGCTCCGCGGTCTTCAAAGAAGTTTGCATTTTCTTTTTCTTGGCCAGGCACAGGTTTGTACAGAATGACAGGCACACCGATGGCAGTAGCTTCAGTCAAAGTTATGCCGCCTGGTTTAGTAATCATGCAATCTGTGATCCGGAATAGCTCATCAATGCGCTCCACATAGCCCAGAACTTTTAATTTGTCACCGTTTTCCGCCTCAAGCGGACTCAAAGATTCTTTTAAAGCCGTATTTTTCCCGCACACGACAACCACTTGCACTTGCTCATCTTTGACAAGGTTTTCGCACAGCTCTTTTACGTTCTTTAATACACCGTGGGCACCTGCCATGATCAGAAGCACTTTTTTGTTTGGCGAAAGATTGTACTTTTTATATATCGGTCCAACCGGCATGGATTCTTCAAATTGCGGCCTGATTGGAATTCCTGTGATTTTTACGTTGCTTGGATGAGTGCCGATCTCCAGCAGTTTTTCCTTCACGTAATCTGTCGCCACATAATATTTATCCACGTTCTCGTGAACCCAAATTTTATGAAGGCAAAAATCAGTCATAACATTGAAGGTAGGAATGACTCTTCCTGTTCGGCGTCTGTACTCCGGCACGACAATCATCGGAAATGTATTAATAATAATATCGGGCTGATGTTCATCAACAAGTTCGCCCAATCTTTTATTACCCATTTTAAAGTAAATATTGAATTTACGTTTATTATAGATTTTGTCAACTCCGTAATAAAACAAACGATAAAACTGTTTCCCGATTGAGAAGCTTTTTAAATAAAGGTATTGAGTTACCTCTGAAACAATCGGATTTGACTCTTGGTACAAATTAGAAACTGTTACATGCTGAAAGCCGAGCCTTACACATTGTTCATAAAGTGTTTTGGCTACCTGCACATGTCCATTTCCGTAATTTGCAGTCAAAATTAATACTCTTTTATTGGTATTCAAGTAAATTCACCTCAATGTAATCAACAACAAGCAAGCTTCATGCATCGTAAGGAGTTATTGTCTATACATAAACATAACACAAATACATAATCGAATTATTAATGCAGTGAAAAAGTTAAGCTAATTTTAAATGATTTGGATTCCAGTATTTTAAATTTTTGTTATAGGCAGACTGAATCAGATGTATTTTATCATATTTTTTGCTCAGCGTATCACTAAAATAAGAAAAATTAGTCCCATTCATAAGGAGTTTCTTGGTAAACGTAATAATTCAGCCAGTTCATAAACAATAATGTGGCATGCGCTTTCCAGCGATTCACTGGCTCATTGCTGCCTTTTGCAAAATAATGTTTAGGCGCCTCAACAGTAGAAAGGTTTCGTTCCAAATCTCTTTCATACTCTTGAAGAAGCGTATTTGTATCATATTCAGGGTGCCCTGTCAAAAAGACTTGTTTTTCGTCTTTAGACACAATTAAGCAAACCCCGGCTTCCTTTGATGCGGTAAGAATGTTTAACTCGGACACTGCTTGAAGCTGTTCCATATTTATATCTGTATGCCGGGAATGCGGCACGTAGTATAGCTCGTCAAAACCTCTTACCAATCTTTCGTGTTTTGAAAGAACGGTATGCTCGAACACACCGAAGATTTTTTTCGGCATTTGAATTTTTTCCACACCATAATGGTAATACAAACCTGCTTGAGCGCCCCAGCAAATATGCATGGTTGAAGTAACATTTGTTTTGCTCCACTCCATGATTTCCTTGAGCTCTTCCCAATATGAAACCTCTTCAAACGCCAAATGCTCGATCGGCGCACCGGTGATAATCATTCCGTCAAACTTCTTGTGACGGATATTGGAAAAAGTCGTGTAAAATTCGTCAAGGTGTTCTCTTGCAGTGTTTTTCGGCGTGTGTGTGCTTGGGATTAAAAATGTGAAATGAACCTGTAAAGGCGAATTTCCAAGCAATCTGAGAAGCTGAGTCTCTGTTTGGATTTTTTTCGGCATCAAATTTAAGATAATAATTTTTTGCGGCCGGATATCCTGATGAAATGCTCTGCTTTCATCCATTACAAATATATGTTCACTTTCAAGCACCTGTTTTGCCGGCAGGTGTGTTGGTATATTAATAGGCAACGTGCCACCTCCATTATTTCCCCGTTTAATTTTCTTCATTATAGGAATTTTCACGCCAATTTTCAATCTATCTATACGTGTTGAGGGGGGAAACAACAGAAAACTCTTTATATAAAACGCACTGACACATCTTTTGGTTTCACAGAAAATGATTTTCCATGATGTCGGAGGGAATTGAAATGTTTTATAGAATGATAAGATAAAAACGAACCCTATGAATTGAAAATAAACGACTGCTCATGTCGTCAAGTTTCTTAATTGATGTTTACATTTTGAATTGAAATTTAAAAAAGATAAAATATTCACCAGGGACATAGGAGGGAATTACATGTCTATATATCATATGAAGGTACGTACAATAACAGGGAAAGACATGACACTTCAGCCTTTCACGGGAAAGGTACTGATGATCGTGAATACTGCAAGCAGGTGCGGTTTTACTCCCCAATTGAAGCAGCTGCAGGAATTATATGATACATATCAGCAGGAGGGGCTTGAGATCTTAGGGTTTCCCTGCAATCAATTTATGAACCAAGAGCCTGGAGAAGAGGCTGACATACAGGAATTTTGTGAAACAAATTACGGTGTTACGTTTCCCATGTTTTCAAAAGTGGATGTAAACGGAAAAAACGCCCATCCGCTGTTTGTGTATTTGACAGAGCATGCAAAAGGAATGCTGGGAACTAAGGCAATTAAGTGGAATTTCACGAAATTTATAGTGGATAGAAATGGAGAAATCGTTGGCCGTTATTCACCAAATACAAATCCGAAAGAGCTGGAAGATGCTATCGTGAAGCTATTAGGGCAATGAAGAGGGTGTTTTTGTGAAGAAATTGAAGCAGGCAGAGCAAATCAGGACATGGGTTCAATCTATCCTGACTGGCGAAAGCTCTGGACATGATTATCATCATGTATCAAGAGTTGCAGATCTTGCTGTGTATATTGGAGAAAAGGAAAAAGCGGATTTGTTCATTGTTGAAACGGCGGCTTTGGTTCATGATTTAATTGATGTGAAGCTGCCTGACACGGTCAGGCTTTCTGTGAGCGAAGTGTATGATCAGCTCGTTTTTTTCGGGGTAGGAAAAGAGGCTGCTGACAGAGTGATTCATATTATAACAAGGATGTCCTTTCGGGACAGGGGGAAATTGGCGAAGGAGCCGCTCTCAATTGAAGGAAAAGCTGTACAGGATGCTGACAGACTTGATGCGATTGGTGCTGTCGGCATTGCGAGAGCTTTCATGTTTGCGGGCGCAAAAGGGCATGGCCTATATGGAGATGAGCAAAGCGCCTACGCTCATTTTTTTCATAAGCTGCTGCGGCTGAAAGATATGATGAATACAGACACTGCACGGGAATTGGCAGAAGAAAGACACGATTTTATGCTTCAGTTTGTCCGCCAATTAGAAAAAGACATACCCGGGATTGATGCCAAAACGTCGTAATAGAAGGCTTGGAACGACTGTGATAGAATAAGTCACAGATATGCTATAGGAGGACGATCATGAAGATAAAATCAATTGAACCTACACCAAGCCCGAATACAATGAAAGTCATCTTAACGGAAGAGCTTCCGGCGGGCAAAAGCAATAACTATAAACCTGAGCAAGCAGAAGGCGCACCGCCCGTTATAGCGGAAATCCTTAAAATAGATGGAGTTAAAGGGGTATATCACGTCGCAGATTTTCTAGCTGTTGAACGGAATGCAAGATACGACTGGAAAGACATTTTACCGCAAGTCCGCACTGCATTTGGGATGGAAAGTGCTGAAAGCGCAGAAGAAAACCGCTCTGAACAAGAATCTTTTGGGGAGGTAAAAGTTTTTGTGCAGATGTTCAGCGGCATTCCTATGCAAGTTAAATTGACGGATGGGGAGCGGGAAGAGCGCTTCGGCTTACCTGAGCGCTTTCAGCAGGCGATCTTAAAACTCAGATCTGAAGCTTCAAATGTTGTGTTTGAGCGGGCCTGGAAAGAACAAGGTGTCAGATTCGGTGACTTTAATGAAATCGGCCATGACGTGACAGAAGAGCTTCAGGCGGCATACAGTGATGAACGGCTGAAACGACTGACAGAAGCAGCTGCTCAAGGAAAGAGCGAAGCAAAACAAGCAGTACAGCGCAAAGCGTATAAAGTAACGCTCGACATGCTTGATGATGAGGACTGGAAAAAGCGTTATGCGCATCTGGAACAGATGGATCCAAAAGAAGAGGATATCCCGGTTTTACAGAAGGCATTGGATGATCCAAAGGTGTCCATCAGAAGACAGGCTGTTGTGTACTTAGGAATGATTGAAACACCTGATGTTCTTCCTCTATTGTATAAAGCACTTGAGGACAAAGCGGTCTCAGTCAGAAGAACGGCCGGAGACTGCCTGTCTGATATCGGCGATCCTCAAGCCATTCCTGTTATGATCAAGTCGTTAAGCGACTCCAGCAAGCTTGTTCGTTGGCGTGCGGCTATGTTCCTGTACGAAGTCGGCGATGAAAGTGCAATTGAAGCTTTGCGCGCTGCCGAAGATGATCCCGAATTTGAGGTCAGCCTTCAAGTGAAAATGGCGCTTGAGCGTATTGAACATGGAGAAGAAGCAAAAGGGTCTGTTTGGAAACAAATGACAGAGAGCAGAAAAAAGGGTGAATAGAGATGAAAAAGGTGCAGATCATGCACCTTTTTTATGTGAATTCACTTTTTATAAAAATTATTTCGAATATTGTTGAAAAATGTTCGAAAACTATTTATAGTAAGTAACAATATTAATAGTTGGAGGGTTCAAATCGACAGAAAGCTATATAAATATAAAAACACAAAAGAACAAACCAAGGCGAGGGCGGCCTGAAATTATCTTTTTTGCAAAAACAGCCCATAAATAAACTGAAAATTGTTAAAATAAAATCCAATCTAACAATTGAAAGAATTTAGGGGGATCACCATGGCAGAATTACGCAGTAACATGATCACACAAGGAATCGATAGAGCTCCGCACCGCAGTTTGCTTCGTGCAGCAGGTGTAAAAGAAGAGGATTTCGGCAAGCCGTTTATTGCGGTGTGTAATTCATACATTGATATCGTTCCCGGTCATGTTCACTTGCAGGAATTTGGAAAAATTGTAAAAGAAGCAATCAGGGAAGCAGGAGGCGTCCCATTTGAATTTAATACCATTGGAGTAGATGATGGCATCGCGATGGGGCATATTGGTATGAGATATTCGCTGCCAAGCCGTGAAATCATCGCTGACTCTGTGGAAACGGTTGTATCCGCACACTGGTTTGACGGAATGGTCTGTATTCCGAACTGCGACAAAATCACGCCGGGAATGCTTATGGCGGCAATGCGCATCAACATTCCGACGATTTTTGTCAGCGGCGGGCCGATGGCGGCAGGAAGAACAAGTGACGGGCGAAAAATCTCCCTTTCCTCAGTATTCGAAGGGGTAGGCGCCTACCAAGCAGGGAAAATCAATGAAAACGAGCTTCAAGAACTAGAGCAGTTCGGATGCCCAACGTGCGGGTCTTGCTCAGGCATGTTTACGGCGAACTCAATGAACTGTCTGTCAGAAGCACTTGGTCTTGCTTTGCCGGGTAATGGAACCATTCTGGCGACATCTCCGGAACGCAAAGAGTTTGTCAGAAAATCGGCTGCGCAATTAATGGAAACGATTCGCAAAGATATCAAACCGCGTGATATCGTTACTGTAAAAGCGATTGATAACGCGTTTGCACTCGATATGGCGCTCGGAGGTTCTACAAATACCGTTCTTCATACGCTTGCTCTTGCAAACGAAGCCGGCGTTGAATACTCTTTAGAACGCATTAACGAAGTCGCTGAGCGCGTGCCGCACTTGGCCAAGCTGGCGCCTGCTTCGGATGTGTTTATTGAAGATCTTCATGAAGCGGGCGGCGTGTCAGCGGCTCTGAATGAGCTTTCAAAGAAAGAAGGAGCGCTTCATTTAGATGCGCTGACTGTTACAGGAAAAACTCTTGGAGAAACCATTGCGGGACATGAAATAAAGGATTATGACGTTATTCATCCATTGGATCAGCCATTTACTGAAAAGGGCGGTCTGGCTGTTTTATTTGGTAATCTGGCTCCGGACGGCGCTATCATTAAAACGGGCGGCGTACAGAATGGGATTACAAGACACGAAGGGCCGGCTGTCGTATTCGATTCTCAGGACGAGGCACTTGACGGCATTATCAACCGAAAAGTAAAAGAAGGCGACGTTGTCATCATCAGATACGAAGGGCCAAAAGGGGGACCTGGCATGCCGGAAATGCTGGCGCCAACATCTCAAATCGTTGGAATGGGACTCGGACCAAAAGTGGCATTGATTACGGACGGACGTTTTTCCGGAGCCTCCCGTGGGCTCTCCATCGGTCACGTATCCCCTGAGGCCGCTGAGGGCGGACCGCTTGCCTTTGTTGAAAACGGAGACCATATTATCGTTGATATTGAAAAACGCATCTTGGATGTACAAGTGCCAGAAGAAGAGTGGGAAAAACGGAAAGCAAACTGGAAAGGTTTTGAACCGAAAGTGAAAACCGGCTACCTGGCACGTTATTCTAAGCTTGTGACAAGTGCCAACACTGGCGGTATCATGAAAATCTAGTAGGTGAGGACACTTACTTCTGTATTTTAAGGCGTGAACATTTGAAATCCGGCCCTCTCTATAGTATCCTTTACTTCAGATGAAGGATACTAGAGGGGGCTTTTTTATGTCAATGGCTTATGAAGAATACATGCGTCAGCTTGTCGTACCGATGCGCCGCGAGCTGACTGGAGCAGGTTTTGAAGAGTTAACAACAGCGGAAGAAGTAGAAAACTTTATGGAAAAGGCAGAGGGCACAACTCTTGTAGTCGTTAACTCTGTATGCGGCTGCGCCGCAGGCCTTGCACGTCCTGCAGCAACACAGGCAGTTCTCCAGAATGACAAAACGCCTGACAATACGGTGACTGTATTTGCGGGCCAAGATAAAGACGCTACTGCAAAAATGCGTGAGTATTTTACTGGCCAAGAGCCTTCTTCACCGTCAATGGCTCTTTTGAAAGGCAAAGAAGTTGTACATTTTATTCCGCGTCATGAAATTGAAGGACACGACATGGAAGAAATTATGAAAAATCTGACTGCTGCCTTTGATGCACACTGCTAAGTGCCCGTTTTCCGGGCATTTTCTTTTTGGGAGTACAGAAGATGATAACAACAAGCTATAGACCGTCTGAACACACCATAAAAACTGCAAAGCAGCTATCTAAAGAGCTAAATATGCCATACTGCGGCCGAAATAAACAAACGGTTGAAAACCTGCTGAAGTCAGCTGAACGTGATTTGCTTGTGGTCGGCAAAGAGCGATTTGAGCTATTTACGAAACAAGGTGCCAAATTCTTTTTTCATCCGAATACCGCGATGTTCAGAGCCAAACGCTTCTTACGCGGTGAGCAAGAGCCGATGCTTCGGGCTGCCGGTTTATCGGAAGGGGATACGTTTTTAGATTGCACACTCGGGCTGGGGTCAGATGCCATTATCGCAAGTATGGCGGTAGGCGAAACGGGGTCTGTGGTTGGGGTGGAAAAAAACCATCTTGTATCCGTTTTAGTGAGAACGGGGCTGCATTCATGGGAAACAGGTATAGAAGAGCTTCAAGCAGCGATGAGAAGAATCCAGGTAAAGAATGGTGATTGCTTAGAATACATCAAGCAGCTTCCTGACGGCTCTGTTGATGTGGTTTATTTCGATCCAATGTTTCATGAACCTGTAGAGACCTCTGACGGTATTGCGCCTTTACGCGATTTGGCTGAGGATTCCGTTTTGCACGAAGAGTGTATCAAGGAAGCGGTACGCATTGCCAGAAAAAGTGTTGTGCTAAAAGACCATTGGAAAAGCCCGCGGTTTGAACAGTTTGGTTTTCATGTCATAAAAAGAAAAACAGCACTGTTCCATTATGGTGTCATTCAGGCAAGTAAAGAAATCCCGTGATTCATACCACGGGATTTTCTGTTAATCGGTGACTTCCATGACGACAAAGTATAACAATGTTAAGAGTGAAACTGTGGCAAACAGAGCGTCAATCATATGCGGAAAGCCTCCTTTCACAGAATATTGTAAGCGTTTTTACACAAAGTGCATAGCAACGAATCTCCTAATTTGTGTATCAGTTTCATATAGTACATGACTTGAATGTTTTGGATGTGCTAAAATAAGAGAAACATGACAATAAAATAGAGAGGAATAAGCAGTCATGAAATTGTGGATGAGAAAGACCCTTGTGGTTTTATTTACCATTGTGACGTTCGGGCTCGTATCTCCTCCGGCTGCTCTTATGGCGGACAAGCCTTCTGGACAGCCGAGCAGTCTTGAGCAGAATGATTACACCGCTTTTTATGATGAGCATGACCTGTACGATGATGAGTCGGATGACAGGCGAGATCCTGAACTGCTTTTTCAATCGTACAAGGAACAGCTCCTTGACAGCGCTGAGGATCAGTCCTTTTTAAAATTCGGCAGCAGAATCGCTCCGGTCATTGAAGATGATTATCGGAAAGAGATCCTGCCAAAAATCGAAAATGTGATTAGTGATTATTTAGCGACATTGCAAGATGATGAAGCGTATCAAGATGTTGTGATCTCAAGCATGCCTTCAGCAGGCAAAACGGAAAAAATATTCAACGTTTACAATCGGACAACTGGAGAAGATCTTCTGAGATTCCATGTGCGCAGAGACCATCCGCCTCATGACGGCTACTGGTTTAATTTTCATTATCATACAGCAGAAGATGGATT
Source organism: Bacillus sp. MD-5 (assembly GCF_002201875.1). Taxonomy (NCBI): domain Bacteria; kingdom Bacillati; phylum Bacillota; class Bacilli; order Caryophanales; family Bacillaceae; genus Bacillus; species Bacillus sp. MD-5. Next base: position 2,026,350 of record NZ_CP021911.1, on the reverse strand, counting down.
TCAATCACATCATGAGCTTGGGAGCATTTACTGGGACCGCAACACGCCTCCCAACTGGATGAGTGCTTAAAGGAGATGCCATTAGACATGAAAAAGTACACAATGAATGAAATGGTCAATATAACAAAAGATATGCTGAATAAACGGGGCGTTATGATAGAAGATATTGCACGCATTGTTCAAAAACTTCAGGAAAAATACAATCCAAACCTGCCGCTCAGTGTTTGCATGGAGAATGTAGAAAAAGTCCTGAACAAACGTGAAATTATTCATGCTGTTTTGACAGGACTTGCACTCGATCAGCTTGCAGAACAGAAGCTTCTCCCCGAACCGCTGCAGCATCTTGTTGAAACAGATGAACCGCTTTACGGCATAGACGAAATCATCCCGCTTTCAATCGTTAATGTGTATGGGTCGATCGGCTTGACCAATTTCGGTTATTTGGATAAAGAGAAGATTGGTATTATTAAGGAACTTGATGAAAGTCCAGACGGTATTCACACCTTTTTGGATGATATTGTGGCAGCTCTTGCTGCAGCAGCGGCGAGCAGAATTGCGCATACGCATCAGGATCTGCAAGATGAAGAAAAAGAACAGGATGAAAAGCCTGTCGTCAGCTGACTATAAAAAAATCATTTCTGGGTTCAGAAATGATTTTTTATTGTGTTACACTACAAGAAGACTACTTTTAAAGGATGAAAAAAATGAAACAGTATAAGGATTTATGCAGACATGTTTTAGAGCAAAAAGGGGCGGTCAGCGTATGATTTCATTTATTTTTGCGATGGATGCCAACAGGCTTATCGGCAAAGACAATGATTTGCCGTGGCATTTGCCCAATGATCTTGCATACTTTAAGAAAGTAACATCGGGCCATTCAATCATTATGGGCAGGAAAACATTTGAATCGATCGGACGTCCGCTTCCAAATCGGAAAAATATTGTCGTCACATCAGCGCCGGCTTTAGAATTTCCGGGATGCACGGTTGTCAGTTCGTTACAGGATGTACTGGATATTTGTTCAGGCTCTGAAGAATGCTTTGTGATCGGAGGGGCTCAGCTCTATACGGACCTGTTCCCTTATGCGGACAGACTGTATATGACGAAAATTCATCACGAGTTTGAAGGTGACCGTCACTTTCCTGAATTTGATGAAGGCGATTGGGAACTGGTTTCTTCTGAGCAGGGGATCAAGGACGAAAAAAACCCGTATGATTACGAATTTCTCGTGTATGAAAAAAAGAATTCTTCTAAAGCGGGAGGATTTTAATTGGTTCGCTACAGCTTTCTAATGGTTTATATTGTGTATATGCTGTTGAAAAATATGAAACAATTATTTAATCAAACAATGCTCGACCCTCGTCTGTCATATAAAAAACAGATGACTCTTGTGTACGAACAGCCAAAGGCATTTTTGGAAGGCTGTATTGGCATCTCCGGTTCAGTTGTGACAATCCATCAGCCAGAGCCAATCCCACAAGGTCCTGTTTTGTATGTGCACTCTCGTTTGCGCTTGGCTGAACTGGCCTTAATTGCTGGATATATTGAGGAACCGGCCGGCTTTATCGCCAACCCAAAAGTGTTCCGCTTGCCTTTTATCGGGCAATGGCTGGATCGTATGGATGTGATTTCAGACGGTCATTCAGAGAAGGTATATGAAAATGTGACAAAACAGCTGGAAAAGGGGCAAAGCTTGATTCTTTCACTAGATGGTTCTATTGATCCTGTAGAACTTGCAGCCCGCTATCAACTTCCGTTAGTGATGGTGGAAACGAAAGGAACAGAGCACCTGCAAAAGGGGGCGTTTTTTAAACGCTTAAAACCAGCCGACATTGAATTGTCCTTTTCAAAAGCTTATATACCTGCCAATGAAAAACAATTACGTGCATAAAAAAGCGCAGTCGTTAAGACTGCGCTTTTTTGTTACGAAAGGAACGGTACCTTTACACAATAGAAGAGCACGCAGAAAAACATAGCAGCGCTCCCGCCCAATACGAAGCTATGCCAAATGGCGTGATGGAAGGGGATCTTTTTCCAAATGTAAAAGATGGTTCCGACAGAGTATAGAATGCCGCCGAGAAAAAGAAGGCTGAATCCCGCTCCGCTCAGCGAAGCATATAAAGGTTTAACCGCAATAATCATCAGCCAGCCCATGATCAAGTACACTATGGTTGACAGTAGGATAAAGCGTTTCACGAAGAAAATTTTAAAGACGATTCCACCCAGGGCAAGTGACCATACGATAACCAGCAGGGTAAAGCCGAGTGTGCCTTTCAGCGGTCCGAGTAAAAAAGGCGTGTAGGTTCCTGCGATGAGTACGTAAATCGCGCTATGATCGATAATCTCCAAAATGTCCTTCGTCTTTTTATGTGTGATACTGTGAAGCAGTGTAGAGCTCAAATATAACAGCAGCATAGAGACACCGAAAATCGTAAAGCTGACAATGTCCCAGGCAGACCCGTAATTAGCCGCGAATATGATTAAAAACACTAAAGCAGGGATGGATAAGAGTACACCAATGCCGTGTGTAATGGCATTGGCGATCTCTTCTTTCATTGTAAACAAGTGCATTCTCCTTTCGATCGCTAAATCATTTGATTTTTTAACGTCTCTATAAAGCGCAAGCCCTCAAAGGTAATTTTTGTGCCGGCGCGTCCGCGGCTTTTGGTGACATAGTCTTTTTTCTCCAAATAGTCGAGACGGCTTCTGACCTGCTGTGGCGTTAACGAGGTTTGGGTATTTTTGCTGTGTTCAGAAATGATCCGTCTGCTGGCAGGTTCTCCTTTTTCATTCAATACTTTTATTGTTTCCAAAATAAACAAAAACTCAGCTTTTTCCATTAAAGTCAGCAGCTTTGCTTTTTTCTTTGAGGTTTTTCCGTCTATCGCGCCTCTAATATATGGCGGCAGGTCATGTGGATGAATCGTTCCCCCGCTTGATACTGCCGCCATATAATCTGCAGCGTTTTTTAATTCCCTGACATTGCCTTCAAATGTATGCTGCTCAAGCACCGGAAAGACAGAGGGGTCGATTAACAATTGCTGCCCGGAATTTGAGAGGAAATATTGTGTCAAAAGCGGTATATCGCTTTTTCGTTCGGATAATTCGGGCAGTGTGAGCGTTAAAATGTTCAGCCTGTAAAATAAGTCTTGCCTGAAGGAATGTTCCACGGATCCGTCTGCAGAAGCACAGATCATTCGCGGCTTCTCCATGTCTGAATCAAACGCTTTTAACAGCTGAGCTTGTACAGAAGCCGGCATGCGCCATACTTCATCAAGAAAAAGGGTTCCTCGTGCCGTTTTGTGAAAAGCACCTGAGTTTCCGTTAGGACCAAAAAGCTCATGCATAAGGCTTTCTTCAGAATGCGTGCTGCAATTGACGCTTATAAACGGTTCATTGCTTCTCGAAGATTCCAAGTGTATGGCATGTGCGAAATGATTTTTGCCTGTTCCGATTTTTCCTGTTATTAAGACAGGAAGCTCAGATAATGAGAACTGCTTGGCGATTCGCTTTGCTTCCAGGAAAGTTTGATGTTCTCCGATTAGTTGTTGAAAGGTATTGAGTTTTGGTGCGCTATTCATCAATTGGCTCCTTTTGGTTCTAATTGGTTTCATTATATCATGCCTTTTGGCTGAAAACACCCTTTATTTTACGATCATCTTTTTTCTTGAGTCTGCAGGATAATGGTTAAACAGAAGTTTCCACGAGATGTGGTGGACATAGTCTGTATTTTTTTAATTATTAAATAAAAATAATTGTCTTATTTTTTGAATATTCGTGTTATAATGGCATATTAAATAGGGATTTAAAACAAGAAAGGAATCTGTACATGAAACCGTTGTTGAAAGAAAACTCTCTCATCCAAGTGAAAGACATTTTGAAGGCTCATCAAAACGTAAAGGACGTTGTCATTCACACACCTTTGCAGAGGAATGACAGACTTTCTGAGAGATATGAATGCAATATCTATTTAAAACGTGAAGACTTGCAAGTTGTTAGATCTTTTAAGCTCAGAGGGGCTTATCATAAAATGAAACAGCTTTCCAGCGAGCAGACAGAAAACGGAGTGGTGTGTGCAAGCGCCGGAAATCACGCGCAAGGCGTGGCATTCTCGTGTAAACATCTTGGCATTCACGGAAAAATTTTTATGCCGTCTACTACACCGAGACAAAAAGTATCTCAAGTTGAACTATTCGGAAAAGGATTTATCGATATTATTTTGACAGGCGATACGTTTGATGACGCGTATAAAAGTGCCGTAGAGTGCTGTGAGGCGGAATCTCGGACGTTTATCCATCCGTTCGATGATCCGGATGTGATGGCCGGACAAGGAACGCTCGCAGTCGAGATTTTAAACGACATTGATGCAGAACCGCATTTTCTTTTTGCAAGTGTCGGAGGCGGCGGTCTTCTCTCAGGGGTAGGTACATATTTGAAAAATGTGTCTCCTGATACAAAGGTAATTGCTGTTGAGCCGGCGGGAGCGGCATCCTATTTTGAATCAAACAAATCTGGGCATGTCGTCACACTTGATAAAATTGATAAGTTTGTAGATGGGGCAGCAGTTAAAAAAATTGGAGAGGAAACCTTTCGGACGCTGGAATCTGTTGTTGATGACATTCTCCTTGTCCCTGAAGGAAAAGTATGTACATCCATTCTTGAATTGTATAACGAATGTGCGATTGTTGCTGAACCGGCCGGAGCTCTTTCTGTCTCAGCGCTTGATTTGTACAAGGATGAAATTAAAGGAAAAAATGTGGTGTGTGTGGTCAGCGGGGGAAATAATGATATAGGAAGAATGCAGGAAATGAAGGAGCGATCCTTGATTTTTGAAGGTCTTCAGCATTATTTTATCGTCAACTTTCCGCAAAGAGCGGGGGCACTCCGTGAATTTCTTGACGAAGTCCTAGGGCCGAATGATGACATTACAAGGTTTGAATATACGAAGAAAAATAACAAAAGCAACGGACCTGCTCTTGTTGGCATCGAGCTGCAGAACAAAGCCGATTATGGGCCGCTGATTGAACGGATGAACAAAAAACCGTTTCATTATGTAGAGGTCAATAAGGATGAAGACTTATTCCATCTGCTGATCTAATTTTTTTCGCAACCGCGCAAAATGACAGACAGCCAGGCTGGCATCATATATAATAGAAGAAAAACAAAAAAAGAGGATTGATAGCTTGTTACTCAAAAGCCTAGAGTTCAAACGCGGTGACGGGATTCAGGTGAAAGTGACAGAAATACCTGTATTAAAGGAAGATGAGCACTATTTCTTTATGTTACATCACCATTTGCAATTCTACTTAAAAGAAGTGTTTTCATCAAACAGCAGGACAAAAGTGTATTCTTTCCGACATTATATGAAGCGCCGGATGAAGTGGGCAGATTATCAGGCTGTTTTTCATCAAGAGGTGTTAAAGCACAACGCATAACATGCCGTTTTTTACCTGTATGTCCTCCTTTGTAATCGTTAATGGGGAGGCATGCAGGATTTTTTTTGCTCAGTATCGAATACAAATATGGGACAGTAAGGACAGGTTTTAGAAAGCGTTTTTATGCTGGCTGAAAGGATGAATGTCATGAAGGTTATCAAAGGTTTAATGGCTGGGCTGTTTTTTCTGCTTTTGTGTGCCTGTGGAGAACAGCAGATTAAAAATCCGCTCAATTACGAAGTGGAGCCTTTTACATTTCAAAACCAAGACGGCAAGAACGTTTCATTAGAGAGTTTAAAAGGAGAAGTATGGCTGGCGGATTTTATTTTTACCAATTGTGAAACTGTATGTCCGCCGATGACTGCTCATATGACCGATCTGCAAAAAAAACTGAAAGCCGAGAATATAGATGTCCGCATCGTATCATTTAGTGTTGATCCAGAAAACGATAAGCCGAAACAGCTGAAGAAATTTGCCGCAAATTATCCATTATCTTTTGATAACTGGGATTTTCTCACCGGATACAGCCAGAGTGAGATTGAGGAGTTCGCACTTAAGAGCTTTAAAGCGATCGTAAAGAAACCGGAGGGAGAGGACCAAGTCATTCATCAATCATCTTTTTATTTGGTGGGCCCGGACGGTAAGGTGCTGAAAGATTACAATGGAGTTGAGAATACACCGTACGATGAAATTATCGCCGATGTAAAATCAGCAGGCGCACTCAAGTAAGCTAGAAGACTAGGCATTTGCAAATCTTCTAAAACATGATACACTTTCCACTAGTAGAATGGGAAGGAGCAACAAGATTGAAGCTGCGCATTTTTTCAATCATGGCCAGTTTGGTTTTGCTTCTTACTGCTTGTACGAGCATACGTACAGCATCTGAGGGAAAACAAAAAGATCATGAAACGAAAACGAAAGATCACATTGTCATAGCGGCTGTCGGAGATTCGCTGACAGAAGGAGTCGGAGATCCCGATGGAAAGGGATATGTCGGCAAGGTGGCGGATTCTATCCGGTCAGATAAACAAGTCAAAACGGTTGACGTGAAAAATTATGCCGTAAAAGGGAACCGTTCGGATGATTTATTAGAAAAACTAAAAGATAAAAAGGTTCAAAAAGGCATAAAGGACGCAGATTATGTCTTTTTTACAATTGGTGGTAATGATTTGATGAAAGTCCTTCGCCAAAACTTCCTGCAATTAACCGTTGAACCGTTTCAGGAAGCGGAAAAACCGTACGAAAAGCGCTTTGAAAAAATCATTTCTGAAATTCGCAAGCTGAATGATCACGCTGAGCTGATTTATGTCAGCATGTACAATCCGTTTACGTTTACATTATCTGAACTAAATGAAATAAACGGTGTTGTCACGGATTGGAACCATATTGCTGAAAAAGAGCTGAAAAAGGATAAGCATGCGAAAATCATTTATATCGAAGATTTGTTCAACAAAAAAAGTGACAGCAGCCGAATTTCTGAGGAAGATGATTTTCATCCTAATGGTACGGGTTATTCTCTAATCGCGAAGCGCGTCTATCAATCCATAAAAAAAGAAGGATTACCGAAAGAGTAGGGTGACAGCATGAATAAGTGGAAACGACTGTTTTTTATATTGCTTGCAATCAATTTTATCCTCGCTGCCGGGTTTGTAACACTTGTTTTGCTCCCGGGAGAGCAAGCTCAGGTGAAGGATTCATCTGAGAGCGAGTATGGATTTCAAGTGACAAGCACAAAAGAATCATTAGCTGCGTTTGTTAACTCATATTTAAACGACAAGGCATCAAACAAGCTTGATTATAAAGTAGAGATTGATGATGATGTTCATGTCGCAGGGAAAATCAAGGCATTTTCTACCTCTATTGATGCTTTTATCGCTTTTGAACCGACCGTGAAAAAAAACGGTGATGTAGAGTTGAATGTTACGAAATTTTCGTTAGGGAAATTGAGTATACCGATTAGCTTTGTGTTAAATTATATGGACAGCTTTTATGAATTGCCGTCATTTGTCCACGTTCACCCCGGAGATAAAAGCATTGAAGTGCGTTTGTCAGAAATGCCTTTAACGAATGGTATGTATGTCAAAGCGGATAAAATAAATTTAGAAAATGATGAAATTGAATTTTCCTATTACCATCCTAAACAATAGAGGTGACTGAAAATGAAACAGGTTTACCAGTATTTCAGTTTATTATCCTTTACATTTTCCCTGTACTTCGGCTGGCTGGCTTATCATCATCTGGCCGCTGAAGACATGGATCAAATGTATTTGAATGTTTCCTATTGTGCCTTGTTCCTAAGTGTGATGGTGTTTACATTCGGTATGCGAGACCGAAAAAAAACCGATAAATCATGAAAAAAGAGACATGAAACAACGTCTCTTTTTTCGTGCGGTCCGAAGAAAATTTGAGAATACAAGGAGAAAAGATGAAAGCATACGATTTTACACAGGGGAACGTGCTGAAACAGCTTGTATTGTTTTCAACGCCTATTATGCTCGGAAACGCATTGCAGGTTTCCTTTCAGTTTATAGACAGCTTGTGGATCGGCAATTTACTGGGGGCACAGGCTCTTGGGGCAGCCGCGGTATCAAGCACGATTGTTCTAACCGTGCTGTCTTTTATTTTGGGCCTTAACAATGCGACGTTAACCATTTTATCTCAGCAAAAAGGAAAAGATGATGTAAAGGGAATGACGTCGTATATTAACGCTTTTGTTGTTTTATTAACAGGCCTAAGCATCGGATTCGGCGTGGCCGGTTTTTTTCTGTCAGAGCTTTTGCTGCGTCTTCTAAAAACGCCGGAGTCAATGCTGCCGCTTGCTGAGACTTATTTGCAGATTCAATTTATTGGCATTTTATTTTTATTTGGTTATAACTTTATCAGTACTGTGCTTCGGGCGCTGGGCGACAGCAAGACACCGCTCCGGTTTATTGCGTTTGCTGTTGTACTGAATACAGTGCTGGCGCCGCTCTTTATTTCTGTGTTTCACATGGGAATAGCGGGTGCGGCTTATTCAACGATTTTGTCGCAAGGCATTGCGTTTCTGTATGGGTTGCTTTATGTCATCAAACACAAGCTTGTGCCATTCTCAATTCCGAGAGTGCCCAAGTGGGGAGAGTCTGCGCTGATTTTAAAACTCGGAATTCCGGCCGGTCTGCAGATGATGGTGATTACAGGCGGTATGATGGCGATTATGAGTGTTGTCAACTCATACGGGGAGCACGTGGTATCAGGTTTTGGCGCGGTCCAGCGGCTCGACAGCATCATCACGCTTCCAGCAATGGCTGCCGGTACGGCCGTCAACAGTATGGCAGGGCAAAATATCGGAATCGGAAACAAGAAAAGAGTAGGAACGATTGCAAGGCTTGGTGTGCTGGCTGTTATTTCCTGCATGCTGGTGATTGCGGTTATGATTTGGGTGCTTGGTAAATACCTTATAAGGTTATTTATCAGCGAGCCTGATGCGGTCGCATTTGGTGAACAATATTTGCGGTGGATCGCGTTTTTCTACCCTTTTATTGGGATTAATTTCGTACTGAACGGAATTGTCAGAGCCGCGGGAGCGATGCTGCAGGTGCTGGTTTTAAATTTGATCTCGTTTTGGGTGCTGCGATATCCTTTCACGGTTCTCTTTTCAGCTTGGCTTGGACAAAAAGGAATCGGGCTTGGAATCGGAATGAGTTTTTTATTTAGCAGTTGCGCGGCATTTTTGTATTACCGCTATGGCCGCTGGAAAACAATGAAGCTGTTCACTGAAAAATAAGTGAAGAACTGCGAAAAGCACATACCTATATATAGCGGTATGTGCTTTTTTTTACCGTTTTTTATCAAGTTTGCTGAAGAGCTCGATTAACGTGGCGAGTTCAGCATCAGTGTAACAGTCAAAGCGTTTAAAGAAATATTCCGTTTTTTTCTCGTTAAAGTGCTGAAGGACTTTTTCGCCAGCTTCAGTGATATGAATGCGGATGATACGTCTGTCTTCCTTCGATCTGATTCTCGTAATCCATTCCTTTTCTACCAGTGCATCAGTCACAGCCGTAATGTGGCTTGCCGATACCTCTAAAATAGGCGCAAATTCAGTGACTTTTTTAGGCCCTTGCTCACTGAGGATCCGAAGAATGGTGAATTCATTCCGCGACAGCTCTTTATCTAAAATTTCATTGATTTCATTGCGTATTTGTTTAAAGACTTTACGGAGTAAAGTTTCCATATCGTACATCATCTGTGTTCTTACTTTCAAATTTGTGAACCTCCATTACATAAGCATATTGCTTAAAACCTATAGATTTTATTGAAAAGCAGAATCATTTTCATTCTATTTTTACATGCTATAATATAATAATACCACGTATTAACAAAGGAGGCACCAGTATGTCTGAAAAAAAAGAAATCGCCACATTTGCAGGAGGCTGTTTTTGGTGTATGGTTAAACCTTTTGACGAACAGCCGGGAATTGAAAAAGTGGTGTCCGGGTATACAGGCGGCCATACTGAAAACCCTACGTATGAAGAGGTGTGCAGTGAAACGACAGGACATCGTGAAGCTGTTCAAATCACGTTTCATCCTGATGTATTCCCTTATGAAAAACTGCTTGAATTATTTTGGCAGCAAATCGATCCGACAGATGCCGGCGGACAGTTTGCTGATCGCGGCAGTTCCTACCGCGCAGCCATTTTTTATCATAATGATAAACAAAAGGAGCTTGCGGAAGCTTCCAAGCAACGTCTTTCGGAAAGCGGGATCTTTAAAGATCCGATTGTAACGGACATTTTAAAAGCTGAACCTTTCTATGAAGCGGAAGGCTACCATCAGCATTTTTATAAAAAGAATCCAGCACATTATCAGCGCTACCGGACAGGTTCCGGACGTGCCGGATTTATTAATGAGCATTGGGGGGATAAATAAATGGCGTACAATAAAGAAGAAAAATTGAAGTCATTAAATCGCATACAATATGAAGTAACGCAAAATAACGGCACGGAGCCGCCGTTTCAAAATGAATATTGGGATCATAAGGAAGAAGGGCTTTATGTAGACATTGTATCAGGCAAGCCATTGTTTACATCCAAGGATAAATTTGATTCCCACTGCGGCTGGCCAAGCTTTACAAAACCGGTTGAAGAAGAAGAAGTGGAAGAAAAACTGGACACGACTCATGGCATGATTCGCACAGAAGTAAGAAGTCGAACTGCCGACTCTCATCTTGGCCATGTATTTAATGACGGACCGGGGCCAAACGGGCTTCGTTACTGCATAAATTCAGCAGCGCTGCGGTTTGTTCCAAAGCATAAGCTGAAAGAGGAAGGATACGAAAGCTACCTGCATCTCTTTGATAAATAAAATATTAAAAACAGGCCTGCCTAATGGATAGACAGGCTTGTTTTTATGCCTTTTTCTCTTGATGCAAGTCTTCAATAATCTGGGCAATTCTTTCTTTCGTAATGAGCGGGGCCTGATCAGATTGATACCCAGGCAGATTGACTTTGCGAAAGTCAGGATGTTTTTCAGGCTCTGGAAGGATCGCATAAAGGTTGCCCCATTCATACAGTGATTCAATTTCATGCGGGGATGTTAATTCTTCGTGAAGCTTTTCACCTGGACGCTTGCCGACTTCTACTGCAGCCGGCCGCGGGAGCCCGTGCTGCGATGCATATTCTTCAAATCCATGAATCAGTTCTTCAAGTTTCAGTGATTCCATTTTAAAAATAAAGGTTTCTCCGCCTTTTGTAATCGCAGCTGATTGCAAAGTCAATGTAGCTGCATCGTCTATTGACATGAAAAATCTGGTCATGTTCTTGTCTGTGATAGTCAGAGGCTGACCCTCCATCATCTGTTCAAATAATATAGGGATGACCGAACCTCTGGAGCCCAGAACATTTCCGAAGCGGACCGAACAAAACACGGTTCCTTTGTTTTGAACGTGGCGGTTTGCTTGATGAAACAGCTTTTCAGATAACAGCTTGGTGGCACCCATTGTGTTCACAGGAGATACAGCTTTATCTGTACTGATATTAATGACATGCTGCACTCGGTGTAAAAGGGCAGCTTCCACCACATTTTGTCCGCCGATGAGATTGGTCTGGATCGCTTCAAATGGATGATCCTCACATGTCGGAACCTGTTTCAGCGCAGCCGCGTGAAAGACGATATCGACGCCTTTCATCACCTGATTCACCCTTCTGTGATCGCGCACATCTCCGAGTACAAATAATAGCCGCTTATCCTCCGCATACTTTTGGCTCATGACATACTGTTTACTGTCGTCTTTGCTGAATACAATCACCTGTTTAGGTGTAAGCAGCAAAAGGCGTTTGACAATTTGACTCCCAATTGAACCTGTTCCGCCAGTGACTAAAACTGTTTTGTTATGAAAAAATGGTTTTAGTTCTGCTGTTTGCTGTTTAGGCATGGCTTATCCTCCAACTCTCGTTTCTCTACCATGCATCATATGTTCAACTTTATAATCGAATTAATGAAAGCAACCAATAAAACAAAATTTAGGGGAATGATCATGTCACAACGTGTTCTTTTTTAATAGAAAATGATGAAACTAAATAAACAATGTACTAAATATTCATTATGTTTTTACTTCGCACCGCAAAAGCAAAGCTGACAAAATCATCTCACGTACCTCTTTAGGGAAAGTTGTTTATGAGTCAGAAACCCTATAAAAAAAAGGTTCATTTTCCTCACGGTAAATACTTGTATATATTTTACAATAGGGATGATAGTGATAAAAGAGGAGGGTACCAAATGAAGGTTTCAAAAACAATGCTGCTAAGCACCGCGGCGGGTTTATTGCTTAGCCTGACAGCAAACTCGGTGTCGGCTCATGATGTGAGTGAGGAACATCATTTCAAAGTGACTGCGCAAACGGAGACAGATCCGGTCGCTTCTGGCGATGACGCAGCAGATGATCCGGCCATTTGGGTTCATGAGAAACACCCGGAAAAAAGCAAATTAATTACGACAAATAAGAAATCAGGGCTCGTCGTCTATGATTTAGATGGAAAACAGCTTCATTCATATGAATTTGGCAAGCTCAATAATGTCGATCTGCGCTATGATTTTCCATTGAACGGCGAAAAAATTGATATTGCTGCCGCATCCAACAGGTCTGAAGGAAAAAATACAATTGAAGTATATGCAATAGACGGGGATAAAGGGAAATTGAAAAGCATTACAGATCCGAAACATCCTATTTCCACTGGTATTTCTGAGGTTTACGGATTCAGCCTGTATCACAGCCAGAAAACAGGGGCATTTTACGCATTAGTGACAGGCAAACAAGGGGAATTTGAGCAGTATGAAATTGTTGATGGTGGAAAAGGTTTTGTAACAGGAAAAAAAGTGCGTGAATTTAAGTTGAATTCTCAGACTGAAGGCCTTGTTGCGGATGATGAGTACGGGAACCTATACATAGCAGAGGAAGATGAGGCGATCTGGAAATTTAACGCTGAGCCAGGCGGAGGATCAAAGGGACAGGTTGTTGACCGTGCGACAGGTGAACATTTGACAGCTGATATTGAAGGACTGACAATCTATTATGCACCAAATGGCAAAGGATATCTCATGGCCTCAAGTCAAGGAGATAACAGCTATGCAATGTATGAACGGCAGGGGAAAAATCGCTATGTGGCCAACTTTGAAATTACAGATGGAGAGAAGATAGACGGTACTAGTGACACGGATGGTATTGATGTTCTCGGTTTCGGGCTTGGTCCAAAATATCCGTATGGGATTTTTGTGGCGCAGGACGGCGAAAATATCGATAATGGACAAGCAGTCAATCAAAACTTCAAAATTGTATCGTGGGAACAAATTGCACAGCATCTCGACGGAATGCCTGATCTTCATAAACAGGTGAACCCGAGGAAGCTGAAAGACCGTTCTGACGACTAGAAACAAAAGCAGCTGAACAAGCTGCTTTTTTCTGTGAATGAAAAAATCGTTCATAGCAATGAACGATTTTTCAAGAAAGCGCCAGATGAATCGCCTTTAGTGTTGCAGGAAGCTCATCAAACGTAAATGCAGGTACGGTCTCATTATAATTGGCTGCTGCAGCTTTATGCCGTTCTTCAGGGTTTTTGATATAGAAAGCGGTTTTTTCCTTAAAGTCGTCCATGCCGTGATAAGAAATAAAGGATGAAAAATGATGGGCCGCGGGTAAATCGGTTAATTGAAATGCTTCGCATGCAGCAATATCAAACGTTCGGTTATTAAAACTGGCATTTTTGATGCGCATAGTATTTTGGTTGAAAGCAAAATGATAGGGCCGATGCGCATTGATTACGATATCTGCTCCGTTATAATAATGAACGGCCTGTTCGGGTGGAACCCATGTGCTGACGACATCAATGTGCGGCTGTTTGAGCACTTTTTTAGGCAGATATTTTCTCCATTCCTTGCCGATTACCCGAACCGTGAAAGGCAGATGGACCGCTTCTTTCATAAGCTGAACCCGATTAGGGTAAGGATAGCCGATGATTAACAGATTTGAATGATAGGAATGTTCGGTGGCCATTTTTTTAAACAGCCGATGGTTAACTGGTATCGGAACATAATAGACGTTCTGGTAGCCGAGCTCTTGATAATAGAAAGCGGCATTTTGTTCAATCGTTAATATGGCGTCAGCAAGCTTAATTACCTGTAGGCTGATATCAATATAAAATGGGTCTTCGGTCAGCCAAACATACACGGGGATATCCTTACCCTTTAACCAGGTCAGCCAGTCGTGAGGAACGCGGTCTCCAACCATTATAAGTGCGAAGTCCGGCTGAAACGCTTCGATCTTCACCAAATATTCTGCTTCAGGTTTATCTGCAATCATATACTCTGTATGAGTGTTCTGAAAACATTCTTCAGCCCAGCGATCAAAATAACTGTATATGCCTCCGTATCCCGACTGGATATACAAGACTTTCATCGGATGTTATGAAAAGAACGTAACGCTTTCTACTTTGTCTACATCAATTAATGTTGTAGCTTGACCTGCCGGAGTGACGGAGCTTTCCTGTGTTACAAAGACGATACCGTGAACTTGATCGAAAGCAACGAAGACAACCGGCCCGATCATGTCACCTGAATCAGTCACAATGCTGATTGTCGTGCCTGGCGTAATTCTGGCAAAAATCCATCTTGCCGGAAGGGAAGGGTCTAAAATAGATTCTGCCGTAACTGTTTCACTTTCATCTACTTTTTGATCGATGGCAGCTTCAAGCAAGGCTTTAAGATTACTTTCCATGTTTTCTCCTCCTTCTGTTGCAGTTGGAAATAAAGGACTTAAAACGGTTTTAATTAAATCCTTTTTTAACTGTGCATTTTCAGAGCTCATTACACACACCTCCTATTCGATAGTGAACTCACGTTAATCTATTCTTCTGGCTGTTGTTTGGTATGAGTCGAACGCCGTACCAGACCTATTTTTCATGTATTTAAGGAAAATGCTGATTTTTTAATGAAGTGGACATAGCCCTATACCATACATCAAAGTCGCTCATATTGTGAAACAGAGTAAAGGGATAAGGGAGAGGGATTATTTGGATTTAGAGAAACAAGTGGATCGAGAAGAAAACCAAGATGAACTGCATTTTATTTTGCTTTTGCTGATTCTGCTTATTCGTCAATCATCTACTGAAGGAAATCCATCTGATCTCAGACGCCAGCTCGTTTTTGCAAAGGAGCTGGGCGTACCGGTTTCAAAAGTTCATTTGATCAACGGAGATACGCTTCAGAATGTCATCGTAAAAGAAGTACTGACTGATTTGGTTATTTTTCAAAACCCGTTAAATAACACGAGATCTCATGTGTCACTCTCAAGTGTTGTAAGCTGGGGTGCTTTTTAAATGATGACAGAGGCTCTGCTTGCTGCGGAGCCGTTTTTATGTTTGACGGCGGGGGCGGTATAGATGGGAGAGAAAGTGTCTATTATTTTAACAAGTTACAACAAACCTAAATATTTGCAAAAAGCGATCGAAAGCGTGATTCAGCAAACGCATGATCTTTGGGAGCTTTTTATTATGGATGATCATTCGAATGAAGAAACAACTGCGGTGATTCACAAGTATCTCCATGACCGGCGCATTCAATATCATAACAGTTTCGTGCAACCTGCAGATCGATTAAAAACAGCCCGTTATGCCACATTAATTAACAGTGCGCTCCCATTTGCAGACGGCGATTTCATTTCCTATCTTACTGATGACACTGTTTATCATCCCGAGCGGCTGAGCCGTATGGTGCAAGAATTTTCACATCAGCCTGAAGCGCAGGTTGTCTATTCAAAACAAAAAGTTGTACATGTAAACGAAAGGGGAGAGGAAATCTCACATTTCTATAGAAATGCCAATGCAGTGCTAGAGCAGGCGGCTTTTCATGTTGATCATTGTTCAGTAATGCATCGCCGTTCGTTACTTAATCTCATTCACCATAAATATGGAGGCTATTGGGATGATGATATGAAGCATTGGAATCATGGCGACGCAATTTTTTGGGCGAGACTCAACAACTTTACCCCATTTCTGCCGATAAATGAAGTATTAGATACAACTTATAAAACCCCAGATTCATTTCAAAATGCATATCGGTTTCTGCCCGCCGATTTGATTGACGGCTCTTTTGTGAAAGGTTCAGATCAAACTGTGTATTTTCTTGATCAGGGTGTACGGCACCCTGTCGGGGAAAAGTGGAGTTTTTGGTATCTAAATCGGACTGTCGTTGTTCCAGACCCATATTTATTCCAATATAGGATGGGGAAAATTTTAAACATTCCGAATTATATTTTAGTAAAGGAAGCTGACCATCCTGCCATATTTTATATCGAAGCCGGAAAAAAAAGGCGCATTGTGGACCAGTATACGTTTCAATTTTATCAATTTCAAAGAAAAGACATATTGACAGTTGGAAAAGAAGAGATGGAGGCGCTTTTGGAAGGACCGCCGATTATGTGGAAGCGATCTGAATTGATCAAAAATCCGCCTGGCCGAAGACTGTTTTTCATAGAACGCGAGCCGTTTTTGTTTCTAAACGGCTTCTTTCACCCAATTAGTGAACAAGTAGCAAGGAAGTTTTTTTTACATCAGAAGCCAATCTCCGCTTCTTTCCGAAATATTCAGCAATTTCCAATTGGAAAGCCGTTTTATCCGGTGTACGATGAGATTATAAAGAAATTGAACATTGCAACAGAGTAAAGGGATAGGTCATAAAAAGGAGACGTTCATGACAGGACATTATGCAAAAACGGAACATCAATATATATTGTTAACGTCTGAATCGACATCGTTTGATCATTACAGCGTATACAGAGATCCTCAGCTTCCGCAAATTTTTTCTCATAATTTTGTTCAGCTCCATGATACGTTTCCATTGGAGCGGTTATTGAATTTTTTGCCCTCCGTACCAAAGCTGCTTGAAGCGAATTATCTCCATTTAAAAGCATCGCCGCAGCATGTTTTTCCGCTCGGTTTGAAGCAGTCGCTTGTAAAAAGCGGTTTTGTCGTCGAGGATGAGCTGCTATATGACATGAAGCTTAGTGACTGGAAGGGACAGATGGGACATCCGTTAACCGCATGGGGGACGGCAAAGAGCCTTAGCGACGGATCTTCTATTATGAAAATTTACGATTCCATTTATATTGGAGAAGCGATCGCCGAACAAAAATTAAATAGAAAATATCCTTTCTACGAAGCGGGTACAATCATTCTTGTTGTTTGTTATAGCGACCAGGCACAGAAAATTCCCATTGGGTGCGGAGAGCTGTTTATCGATCAGCAAGAGAAAACAGCTAAAATCGAAGAAGTGGCAATTTTAGATCAGTTTCAAAGGAGGGGCTACGGCAGTATCTTAGTGCAAGAAATGCTGTCCATCGCCAAATCACTAGGAATGGAAGCAGCCTACTTAGTCGCTACAAGCACAGACGGTGCAACCCATTTTTACGAAAAGCTGACATTTAAAAAATATGAGCGGGTGCATACTGTTTTTCATTATTTCCTTACATGAAATAGGCGTTTGCACAAACCATTTGGGACTTGGCCCGCATAAAATGCCGTATATCGTGATAAGAAAGGATGAAAACAGCATGTATGGATACCCTGGATACGGTTACGGATTTGGCTGCGGGACAAATACATTTGTATTGATTGTCGTCTTGTTCATTTTATTAATTATTGTCGGAGCCGCTTTTATTTGCTAGATGCTGAAATTCAAAAAGAGCCTTCCCCTTCAGGGAGGCTCTTTTTATGTGAAAAAGTTTTTGCTGGGAACGTCATGCCGCCATTTGGACACTCATACAATATGTTAAAAGGGTTTTGAGGTGGGAGCATGAGCAGTTATTTGATTAAGCCGGAGCTTAGCTCGGTCTATCCGGTTGTCGGTTATGCGAGGGGTTCATATGTTTATGATCAGACCGGAAAAAAATATCTTGACGGCTCGTCAGGTGCGGTGACATGTAATATCGGCCACGGAGTTCGTGATGTGACTGAGAAGCTGAAAGAACAGCTTGATCAGGTGTCTTTTGCTTACCGCTCACAGTTTACGAGCGAGCCTGCCGAGCAATTAGCCGCTCTCTTGGCACGGGAGCTGCCGGGAGATGTGAATTGGTCTTTTTTTGTCAACAGCGGATCAGAAGCGATAGAAACAGCGATGAAAATCGCCATTCAGTATTGGCAGGAAAAAAAGCAAACACAAAAATCCATCTTTTTGTCTCGGTGGAGCAGTTACCACGGAATAACTTTGGGAGCGCTTTCATTATCTGGTTTTTATGAAAGGAGATACCGGTTCACCCATCTCATAGAGCGGTATCCAGCTATCTCAGCTCCACACCTTTATCGGCTGAATCAAGAGAAGGCAGAAAATTTTGTTCAGTCTGCAGCTGATGAATTGGATACTGCGATCAAAAGAATCGGAAGCCAATTCATCGCCGGCTTTGTGGCTGAGCCAATTATTGGTGCTGCAGGAGCAGCGATTACTCCGCCTCCGGGATATTATGAGAAATTAAGCGAGGTATGCCGCACACACGACGTGCTTTTTATTGCAGACGAAGTCATGACAGGGCTTGGGAGAACAGGAATGATGCTTGCGACAGAGCATTGGCACACCATTCCTGATATTGCTGTACTGGGCAAGGGTCTCGGTGCGGGGTATGCCCCTATTGCTGCTGCTGTTGTATCTGATTCTATTGTTGAAACGATTAAACAAGGATCAGGTGTGATTATGAGCGGCCACACATATAGTGCACATCCCTATTCAGCCAAAGCTGCTCTTGAAGTTTTGCGGTATGTGTTAAAGCACGGCTTGATCAAACAATCAGAAATAAAAGGAGCTGTGCTGAGGAAGAAGCTTGAAGAGGCGGCGTCTCAAAGCGGCATCATAGGTGATGTGCGCGGAAAGGGTCTGCTATTAGGCATTGAATTTGTGGCAGACAAGAAAACGAAGAAAGTGTTTCCGCCAGAACAGGCGGTAACCCAGCTTATTGTCAGCGAGGCGAAAAAACGCGGGCTGATTGTTTATCCTTCCAAAGCTGGGATAGACAGCGGAGAAGGAGATGCTGTCATTATTGCCCCTCCTTTTACCATTTCTGACGGTGAAGTTGAAGAGCTTATCTCTATTTTTTCAGAAACAGTTGCAGCGGTCGAAAAAAACTTAAAAAAGGATTGACATCAAATGGCGCCATTTCAAAAAGCAATCAGCATTGAAACAGCAATTGCAGATGTTCAGGACGGATCGGTTCTGATGTTTGGCGGTTTTGGAGGAGTCGGGTCGCCTCCTTCATTGATTGAGGCTATTTTGGACAGCGGTGTAACGGATTTAACTGTTATTTGCAATGACGCGGGTTTCCCGGAGATAGGGATCGGCCCGCTTATTGTTAATCAACGGGTCAAAACCCTGATCGCCTCGCATATCGGTTCCAATCCTGTAGCGGGGAAACAGATGACAGACGGGACATTAGAAGTTCAATTTTCACCTCAGGGAACGCTTGCGGAGCGGATTCGCGCCGGCGGAGCGGGACTTGGCGGTATTTTAAGCGATATCGGCATTGATAATCAAATGGTTTGCGAGGAAAAGGACATCGTAACTGTGGCGGGAAAACGATATTTGATAGAAGAAGCGCTGACGGCTGATTTTGCTTTCATCAATGCGTGCATTGCCGATGAATTCGGCAATCTAACGTATGACAAAACCGCGCGCAATATGAATCCGTTAATGGCAATGGCCGCCAGGAGAACCTTTGCCGAAGCTGAGCGTATCGTCCCGATGGGAGAGATTTCTGAAGAAATGATTGTCACACCGGGGGTTTTTGTCGAGGGGGTTGTACGAAGTGAAGGAGTGAAGTGGAAATGGGCTTGGGAGTAGCAGAAAGAGAACAAATCGCAAAACGGGCTGCTGCTGAAATTAAGCAGGGCATGATTGTGAATCTCGGCATCGGCATCCCATCCTTGGTCCCTAACTTTTTGCCAACTGACATGCAGGTCATGTTTCAAGCCGAAAACGGTGTCCTTGGCATTGGAGAAAGTCCTGAAAAGGGAGAAGAGGATGCGCATTTATGCAACGCTGCGGGATATCCTGTCCGGGCTGTAAAAGGGGCTTCCTATTTTGATACTACGATGTCTTTTGCAATGATCAGAAGAGGCAAAATTGACATTACCATCTTAGGCGCCCTGCAGGTGAGCCAATCAGGCGATTTGGCAAATTGGCTTGTTCCGGGAAAAAAGGTGCCGGGTATGGGCGGGGCGATGGAGCTTGCCCAAAAAGCGAAAAAAGTGGTTGTTGTCATGAGTCATACAGATCAAAAGGGAAGGCCTAAATTAACAGAAAGATGTACGCTGCCGTTAACTGCCGCAGGCTGTGTGGATTTGATTATTACCGAAAAAGCGGTTCTTGAGGTCGATGGCCATCACTTTATTTTAAAAGAGCTGATGAATGGCTCGACAATCGAAGAGGTGACGAGGCTGACAGAGGCTGAAATCAAGATAGATATGCCTTTTCTTAAGAGGGGGAATGAGGATGCAAGACATTGAAAGAAAAGTTATCGGGTGGCTTGATCAGCATTCGGCCAAAGCCATTCGTCTTCTCAAAAGGCTGATTGGGGAAAAAAGCACTTTGGGGTCAGAGTTTAACGCCCAAGCTGTTGTGCTTGAAAAACTCCGGCAATTTCATATGGACATTGATGTATGGGAGCCAAGCCTAAAGCAATTAAAACAGCATCCCTACTTTAAATCAAATCGTTCTGATTTTCATGAGAGCCCGAACATCGTGGCGAAAAAAACAGGAGCAGGCGGAGGCAGGTCCCTGATTTTGAACGGCCATATCGATGTTGTGCCTGAAGGAAACATAAAGGATTGGAAGTATGAACCGTATCAAGCTTTCGAAGAGAACGGTAAAATATACGGCCGCGGCTCAACGGATATGAAGGGAGGCAATACAGCCCTTCTTTTTGCTTTAGAAGCCTTGCACGCCTGCGATGTCAAATTGAAGGGAGATGTATTGTTTCAGAGTGTTGTAGATGAAGAGTGCGGCGGCGCCGGAACACTGTCTGCCATCATGAGGGGCTATCGTGCTGACGGGGCGCTGATACCTGAACCGACGAATATGAAACTATTTATAAAGCAGCAGGGCTCAATGTGGTTTCGGATCACAGTGAAGGGATTAGCGGCACATGGGGGCACACGCTATGAAGGGGTAAGCGCGATTGAAAAAAGCATGCATGTTATTACAGCGATACAAGAGCTGGAGAAGGTCCGCAATGCGAAAATCTCAGATCCGCTGTATGACAATATCCCAATACCGGTACCGGTGAATATCGGCACCATCTCAGGCGGTGCCTGGCCATCTTCAGTTGCAGACCGTGTCGTCATAGAAGGGAGATGCGGAATTGCCCCCCATGAGAAACCAGAAGCTGTCAAACTTGAATTGGAAAACTGGCTGAAGGATTTAGAATACCGTGACGAATGGTTTAAACGCCATCCCGTAGAAGTAGAATGGTTTGGCGCTCAGTGGCTGCCGAATGATTTACCAGATGACCACCCTTTAATTTCTGTGCTGCAATCAGCCTATCAAAAAATGAAACAGACAGAGCCGATTCTCGAAGCTTCCCCGTGGGGAACGGATGGAGGGCTTTTATATCATGCAGGAGATACGCCAGTGATCGTCTTCGGGCCAGGGGAAACAAAAGCGGCTCATCAGGCCAATGAATACATTGAGGTTGAAGCCATGATAGAATCTGCTAAAATTATTGCACTTTTTGTCATGGATTGGTGCGGGCTTCATACAGACGGGGAGGATGCGGATGCTCAAGTCGATAAAGAGTAGCGGTGTCACAGCAGTTTTGGACCATGACAGCTTTAATAAACGAATCAGAGTGGTCTGTTATGACGGAGCCATTGAGAAGGCCCTGCCAGATATCGTGGCAGCGGCGAAAGAAGAGAATGCGGAAAAAATCATCGTCTATACGAAGCAGCATGATGAACCAATGCTTGCCAATCAATTATTTGCGCCGGAGGGTTATCTAAAGGGCTATTATCTCGGCCATTCGGCTTGTGTCATGGTTCGTTACCTTTCAGAAAGCCGGAGGCAAACAGATTCATATACTGAGGAACAGGAGATCATCGAATCCTTATATCGCACAGTGCCTCGTCTCCGCAACGACAACATACCCGTATTTACGATGAGAAAAGCAGAGATAAACGACATGTATCAGCTGTCAATGCTGTATAAAAAAGTATTCCGTACGTATCCGACCCCCGTATTTGACCCAGCTTATATTGAAAAGACGATGAAGGCAAATACGGTGTATTATATCATGCTTGATCATGACCGCCTGATCAGCGCAGCAAGCGCAGAAATCAATCCAGAGCTGGGGCATGCAGAAATAACCGATTGTGCTGTGCTGCCGGAATACCGCGGCCATTCGCTGACAAGCTTTTTAATCAAGGCGTTAGAAAAAGAAATGGCTGGAAGGGATATCTTCCATGTGTTTTCTCTCGCCCGTGCTTCGTCTTTTGGGATGAATGCTGTGTTGTACCATTCAGGTTATCAGTATGGCGGAAGGCTGATCAATAATTGCTTTATAGCCGAAGGTCTTGAAAACATGAATATTTGGTGCAAACAACTGTAAGTCAAAACATGCGCGAGGAGGAGTTCGTTTGGAAAACAAATGGTATAAACCGAAACGGCATTGGAAGGAGATCGAGTTATGGAAGGACGTTCCGGAAGAGAAATGGAACGATTGGCTTTGGCAGCTGACACATACTGTTAGAACGTTAGATGATTTAAAGAAGGTCATCAATCTGACCAAGGAAGAAGAGGAAGGTGTCAGAATTTCTACAAAAACGATCCCCTTAAATATTACGCCTTACTATGCTTCTTTAATGGACCCCGACAATCCGAGATGCCCGATCCGCATGCAGTCTGTGCCGCTTTCTGAAGAAATGCACAAAACAAAATACGATCTGGAAGACCCGCTACATGAGGATGAAGATTCACCGGTACCGGGTCTGACACACCGCTATCCCGACCGTGTGCTGTTTCTTGTCACGAATCAATGTTCCATGTACTGCCGCTACTGCACAAGAAGGCGTTTTTCCGGACAAATCGGAATGGGAGTCCCTAAAAAACAGCTGGATGCTGCAATTGCTTATATCAGGGAAACACCTGAAATCCGTGATTGTTTAATTTCAGGCGGTGACGGGCTGCTTATTAATGATCAAATTTTAGAATACATTTTAAAAGAGCTGCGGAGCATTCCGCATTTGGAAGTCATCAGAATCGGAACAAGGGCGCCCGTCGTCTTTCCGCAGCGCATTACCGAACAATTGTGCGAGATATTGAAAAAATATCATCCGGTCTGGCTGAACACCCATTTCAACACAAGCATCGAAATGACAGAGGAATCCGTTGAAGCCTGTGAAAAGCTTGTGAACGCAGGTGTGCCGGTCGGAAATCAGGCTGTCGTATTAGCGGGTATTAATGATTCGGTTCCAATTATGAAAAAGCTTATGCACGATTTGGTAAAAATCAGAGTCCGTCCGTATTATATCTACCAATGTGATCTGTCAGAGGGTATCGGGCATTTCAGGGCGCCTGTTTCCAAAGGTTTGGAGATCATTGAAGGGCTGAGAGGGCATACCTCAGGCTATGCGGTTCCTACCTTTGTCGTTGACGCACCAGGCGGCGGAGGTAAAATCGCCCTGCAGCCAAACTATGTCCTGTCACAAAGTCCAGACAAAGTCATCTTAAGAAATTTTGAAGGTGTGATTACGTCATATCCGGAACCGGAGAATTATATCCCCAACCAGGCAGACGCTTATTTTGAGTCCGTTTTTCCTGAAACCGCTGACAAAAAGGATCCGGTCGGGCTGAGTGCCATTTTTGCTGACAAAGAAGTTTCATTTACACCTGAAAATGTAGACAGAATCAAAAGGAGAGAGGCATACATCGCAAATCCGGAGCATGAAACATTAAAAGACCGGCGTGAGAAAAGAGATCAGCTTAAAGAAAAGAAATTTTTGGCGCAGCAGAAAAAACAGGAAGAGATTGAAAGCGGAGGAGATTCTTCATGAAAACATGCGAATGGTGCGGCGAACTTGAAGCGGTGCCCGGAAGGAACACGGTGTACTGGGAGCTCCCTGATGGAACGAGGGCTATAGAATTGACAGACACCCCCGCCATGGTATGTGCTGCCTGCGGTATGAGCTATCAAGAGGAAAATACGGTTAAGGAGATTGAGGATCAGCTGCTTTTGATTCAAACAAAAAAACTGCCTGAAAGCCTAACGTATCAGCAGCTCATGGAGACAGAAAGGATTTTGAAACGCAACTATTTTGACTTCTCCTGAGTCATGTTTCAGTATTCTTTTGTTGTAATTTTACACTTGAACTGTATAATAGAACAACAAAAGACAGACACCAGGAGGGGAAACCCATGAAATCCTTTTATCACTATTTATTAAAATACAGACACCCGAAGCCGAAGGACAGCATCAGTGAATTTGCCAATCAGGCGTATGAGGATCACAGCTTTCCGAAAACATCAACCGATTATCATGAAATCAGTTCGTATTTGGAGCTGAATGCTGATTATCTTCACACGATGGCAACGTTTGATGAAGCTTGGGATCAATACGAGGCTGAAGTGCACGGCAGATAATAGCTGTTTCATCCGCAGATCACTGCGGATTTTTTTATGTCCATATTCATACCATAATTGGATATTTCCTTTGGTTTTCATGCCCATGCGAATTGGCTTCCCCCGGCATACGATAGCGTATGAGAAATGTTGCGGCGAGGGGGAGACACCATGAAGCAAAATAAACCGAAATTCCAAGTAGGGGATATCGTAGTCGTCATTATGTATGGAACAGTTGGCACCATCACAAAAGTGCATCAAATTGATAAACACTATCTTTATGAAGTCAATCATAACGAAGTTTTATACTTTGAATCGTCCATTCAGCTTTATAAAGATTATGAGGGTGTCATTGTCGACATGGAAAAGCTTGATATTGAATATGAATTCCTTATTGGGGACGTTGTTTATGTAAAAGATTATGGAAAAGAACTCTTTCGCATTATCGGCCACAGGACAGAAATTTGGAGATATTTAGAAGATGGCTGGGAAGATATCATTTATGAGCTCACCCGTTTAAAGGATGGAGAGTGGCTTGAAACGGAGGAAGAGGATCTCACGCTGGTGCTTAGAAAATATGAAATGGACCAGTTTGTACACCAGCTGTTGTTTGTCCACTATGTCGGAGAAACTGGCCATGAGATCGGCGAAGATATCGCATCGTCTGCTCTTCTTCAGTTTGAAGGCGATGATGAAGATCAAGATACCCTTCACATCCTTGCTGTATCAATTGTTGATGAGCTTCTGGATATTTATAATGATTACAAAATTCTGTACGAAATGTTTCATGATGAAGAGTATAAAGATATGATGAAGTTTGTTCTGGAAAGTTTAAAAGAGCATTTCAGTTAGTTTGTGAACATACGGATCAAGATATATAAAAAATAAGGCAGACAGCCCCAAATCATGACACGCGTCATCCCTTTGAGCGTTTTTTCCATTATGATATCAAATCTTTCTCCGTCCAGTGCTTCCATCATTTTAGCGATCATAGCGTCAGCCTCCCATGGCTCGTTTTTTATTCAATATATGACTGAAAGAATTGTTTAGAACACCGGGTATAATTCAGCCTGTTTTTTCATAAAACATAAAAAAGGAGGCGGTACGGAGATGAAAGAGATAGATCTTGTAATTGATACGGAAGAAATCGCTGAATTTTTTTACAGAGAGCTTGCAAGACGGGGCTACATACCGAGTGAGGATGAGCTGTTTGAAATCGCTGATATTACCTTTGATTATTTGATAGAAAAATGTATGATAGATGAAGAGCTGGATGAAGATGAGTGAGGCTTAAAACCGGAGCGGTCAGCTCCGGTTTTATTATTCATGTTCTATGACTTCTGTGAAATTGAGGTGGTTACATTGTTGTACAAGCCCGTTAGTTTGTTTCTTTTCTTCCTCATTCTAGCTGCGGCCATTCATACAAATGCTGTTCAGTCTGCAGATGAAGCCATAAGCAAAGCGGCTGTTTTGATCCGCCAGCCATGGCTTAATGATGTCATGACAGGAATCACGCATCTTGGTGCTTCTTCTTTTCTGCTTCCTCTAATTGTGATCATCGGAGCGGGCCTGTTTTTCTACAGAAAAACATGGGATGGCCTGTTGATGCTCTTGGTATTCGGCGCAGATCGGCTGTTAAACAAAGTCCTAAAAGAATGGATCGAAAGAGTGAGGCCTGATTTTGCACCGCTGGTTCATGAATCATCCTACAGTTTTCCGAGCGGCCACTCTATGAATGCTGCTTGTGTCTATCCTGTCATTGCTTATGTTTTAGTGAAACACCTCCCGTTTTTGTCCAAGCATAAAAAAATGGTATATACCATTGCCGGCGTAATCACTGTTTTGGTCGGCTTAAGCAGAATCTATCTGGGGGTTCATTTTTTGACAGACGTGTTAGGAGGCTTCAGTCTCGGCTTGCTTCTGTTTTTCCTGGTAAAAGATTTTGACGAAAAGATTAAGCGGTTTCGACAAAAATAGAGAGAGGAAAACACAGCAAAAACGCCAATATGTTAAAGAAATAAAAGGGAGGGGATCTTGATGATGTTATCCGTGTTTAAAAAGAAGTCTTGTTCCTATGACGTGACAATATTTCAAACACCCCGGTTTGGCGAAAAAAAGGGCTACAAAGCCGTCTATCGAACTGAACTGAACGGGAGCGATCATCAAGATGTACTGAAAAGAGCGTTCTCTTTGTTTAATGTATTCGACACTGTTCCGAGTGATTATGATGCGAGATTTATGGCTACAGGGGACGTGATCCTGATTGATGAAGGCAGAAAAGGGAAAACATATTATCAACTGCTTCCCGCCGGCTGGAGGAAAATCAACCGTCTGATTGTACAAACGACATAACGAAAAGAAAACTGCGGAAATCCGCAGTTTTCTGCAATTTAAGGCTTGCGTTTGGCAGCGGAATATTCTTTCCCGTGTGCTTCTTCAGCTGCAATGATATCTTTTTCAGGTATATGATTGTTCTTTTTTTGGCCGGTGATCCGGTTACGATGTTTTTTACCCATGTCCCATCCCTCCTTCCTGCGGTTAGGTTTTCAAATTAACACCCCGATTATCCGCTTTTCTCAGAAAGCGCCTAACAGATCCCCGAACATTTCTTTTTTCTGCATATTCCTTTATAATCAATGCTGAAGTTTGTTTCATCATGACATTCGTTGTAAAATGGACGGGCTGGATGATAATTTAGATTTACAGGAGGATATGAGATGAGCGTACATATAGGTGCTGAAAAGGGACAAATTGCGGATACTGTGCTTTTGCCGGGTGATCCTCTCAGAGCAAAATTCATTGCAGAAACGTATCTTGAAAATGTAGAATGCTACAATGAAGTCAGAGGCATGTATGGGTTTACCGGTACATATAAAGGCAAAAAAATCTCAGTGCAAGGCACGGGAATGGGCGTTCCGTCTATTTCAATTTATGTGAATGAATTAATTCAAAGCTACGATGTGCAGAATCTAATAAGAGTAGGTTCTTGCGGCGCTATCCGTAAAGATGTCAAAGTGCGAGATGTCATTTTAGCGATGACCTCCTCAACTGATTCACAAATGAACAGAGTCGCTTTCGGAAGCATTGATTTTGCGCCTTGTGCAGATTTCGAGCTTTTAAAAAATGCCTATGATGCCGCAAAGGATAAAGGCGTGCCGGTGACTGTAGGAAGCGTATTTACTGCTGACCAGTTCTACAATGACGATTCACAAATTGAAAAGCTTGCAAAATACGGTGTGCTGGGTGTTGAAATGGAAACCACTGCATTGTATACATTAGCAGCGAAGCACGGAAGAAAAGCGCTGTCAATTCTCACCGTGAGTGATCACGTATTAACAGGAGAAGAAACGACAGCGGAAGAGCGTCAAACCACATTTCATGATATGATAGAAGTGGCTTTACATTCCGTATCACAATAAAATAAATCAAGAGGCGTGCTGGGTGCCGGCAGCCTCTTCTTTATGAATGCGGAAACGATTGATAAAAGGAAGGTAATGTAATATGAAAAAGTCCGGTAAATGGTTCTCACTGGCTGCCGCTCTGAGTGTAACGGCAATAGTCGGAGCCGGCTGCAGCATGTCAAATGGAGATGCTCAAAAGGATACGAAAACCACAGCAGAAACAAAGCAAGCAGAACAAAAAACAGCTGACAGCAAAAAAACAAACACCCAGGACAGTGAGTTTTCATTGGAAAGCAAGTATTTCAATGATATTAAAAAAGTGGACGGTCTGGAAACCATTCAAAATCCAGAAAATATACTCGCGCTTGTCAATAAACAATACGCGCTGCCCGGAAACTATGAACCTAGCGATCTTGTCATACCTGATGTGGAGTTTTCTTTTGAAGAAAAGATTCAAAAACGTTATATCAGAAAGGAAGCGGCAGATGCGTTAAAAACGATGTTCGATGCTGCGAAAAAGGAAGGCTATGAACTGGCGGCTGTCTCAGGATACCGTGCGTATGACAGACAGAAAGTCATTTTCGACAATGAAGTAAGCCTTAAAGGAGAAAAGAAGGCAAGAGAAGCGGTTGCTTATCCAGGTGAAAGTGAGCACCAAACAGGCCTTGCGATGGACATTTCCAGCCGAAGCAATGGCTTTGAGCTAAATGAAGCCTTCGGTAGCACGGCCGATGGGAAATGGGTGCAGGACAATGCTTATAAGTATGGCTTTGTCATTCGCTATCCGAAAAATAAAGAAGATATTACGAAATATGAATATGAGCCATGGCACCTGCGCTATGTAGGCAAAAAGGCCGCGAAAGTCATGCATGATAATGATTTAACGCTGGAAGAGTACTTTGAAAAAGTGAAAAAAATCTAAAAGAGATAGCCCGCTTACCATTGATAAGCGGGCTTACTTGTATTCGGTAATCTAGCATTGATCTGACTATGATTCTCTATTTACCAGAAGAATAAACCAGCCAGAGCCACTCCTGCAATTAAACCGAGGGAAATCCCGTAAGCCGCTCCATATCCCCAATAACCGCCCCAATATCCGTAACCGAAACCTCTTGGCCCTGCGCCGACCGGAGCAATAAAAACTCTGTCTCTTGTTACACGGGTAATTCTGCCGACGTGAACTCTTCCGCCTCTCTCTGTAATTCTGACGACTTTACCTTGATGGTTACGGCAAAGATGGTAATATCTCTCCAATATTGTTCCCTCCTATACTGACTTTCTATCAGCATATGATAGATAGGAAAAAAAGGTTGGACGAAAATAGGGGGCGATACGCCGTTTTACTTATACGCGATAAAAATACAATGACCCATGTACTCACTATATATTTGCATGAGCTGATAGTGTGTTTGAAGCGTATCGTAATAGATGGGGGCGATCGTTTGCGATAAATCCATTTCTGTGGTTGGTTCAAATTCCATGTCTTCTGGAAGCAGTGTCATCGCTTCCGTTTTTTGAAAGCCATAAGATCTTAAGAGTTTATGCCATTCGCTTTCTTCATGCAAGCAAGTAAATCCGTAAAAATCCATCATTTGATTCTTTTCTGCAGGGGGCATCGGTTTTTTTAAAGCTGCTTCAATACCAATCAGCATCCCGCCAGGTTTTAAAACTCTTGAAATTTCTTGAAGAGAGGAAGTCAGGCGTGAAAAACTGAGGACCGACTCTGACAGGACGCAGGAAAAGGATTCAGAAGAAAACGGGAGATGTTCCAGCTCCGCCTGATATGCAGGGATGGCAAGCCCTTCATTTGCAAATCTTTTTTTCGCTTTTTCAAGCATGATAGGATCTTTATCAACGACTGTCACAGGATACAGCAAATGTCCTAAATAAGCCGCTGTTTGCCCTGTTCCGCATCCAGCATCAAGTATCGGCTGATCCGGGGAGGGCGCAGCCTTTTGCAAGACTGCTTTTGAAAAAGCCAGCCCGCCTGGGTGCGCTCCTGCGACACCGAATAAGGACAGCATTTCTAAATATCGGCTCAATATCGAATCCTCCTTTTTCTTTATCATATGTCGTATAAAGACATAGGTTTATGAAAAGCAAAAGAAGGGCGTTTCTCTCTCATTTCTGCTCCGAGTTGACGAATAAGAATTCGTCCATGATAATAATGTAAGAAGAAAAAGGTGGTGTTTAATTGAAACGGCAATTAAAACTGTTTTTTATTGTGCTGATCACTGCGGTTGTCGCTTCAGCGCTTACTTTATTTATTACGGGCAATTCCAGTATCCTGGGCCAAAAATCAGCAAGCACAGGAGACAGCAAGTTCGACAAATTAAATAAAGCGTATGAGCAAATCAAGAGTGATTATTACCAAAAAACAGATGATGACAAATTAGTAGACGGAGCAATTAAAGGAATGATTCAATCTCTGGATGATCCGTATTCCACATATATGGATCAAGAGCAAGCGAAATCATTCGACGAAACGATTTCTGCATCTTTTGAAGGAATCGGTGCCCAAGTGGAGGAGAAAGACGGAGAAATCCTTATTGTATCACCAATTAAAGGTTCACCTGCTGAAAAAGCCGGTATTAAACCAAGGGACCAAATCCTAAAAGTGAATGGAAAAAGCGTTAAAGGCATGAATGTAAATGAGGCCGTTGCTTTAATCCGAGGCAAAAAGGGCACAAAGGTGAAGCTTGAGCTGAACAGAGCGGGAGTGGGTCATATCGATCTTTCCATTAAACGCGATACCATTCCTGTAGAAACTGTCTATTCAGAGATGAAAGACAACAAAATCGGAGAAATTCAAATCACTTCTTTCTCTGAAACAACAGCTAAAGAGCTGACAAATGCGATTGACAGTTTAGAGAAAAAAGGCGCCAAAGGCTATATTTTAGACTTGAGAGGCAACCCGGGCGGCTTAATGGAACAAGCGATTACGATGAGCAACCTGTTCATTGATAAAGGGAAAAACATCATGCAGGTTGAATACAAAAACGGTTCAAAAGAAGTCATGAAGGCTGAAAAAGAACGTAAAGTGACCAAACCGACCGTCGTTTTGGTAAATGACGGTACAGCAAGCGCCGCCGAAATTATGTCCGCTGCCCTTCATGAATCGTCAAACATACCGTTAATCGGTGAAACGACATTCGGCAAAGGCACAGTGCAAACGGCAAAAGAATATGATGATGGCTCTACCGTCAAACTGACAGTCGCCAAATGGCTGACTGCTGACGGTGAATGGATTCACAAAAAAGGCATCAAACCTCAAGTGAAAGCAGAGCTGCCTGATTACGCGAAGCTGCCGTATTTGGACGCAGATAAAACGTACAAATCAGGTGATTCAGGCACAAACGTTAAAGTGGCCCAGAAAATGCTCAAAGCACTTGGTTACAAGGTAAAGGTTACCGGTACGTATGACCAGGATTTTGTATCTGTCGTCAAACAGTTCCAGAAAAAAGAGAAACTGAAAGAAACAGGCGTATTGACTGGCGATACAACAACGAAATTAATGACAGAACTTCAAAAGAAGCTGTCAAATAATGATACGCAAATGGAAAAGGCAATTGAAACACTAAAAAAAGAAATGTAAAAAAACCATACGCGGCTGCCGCGTATGGTTTTTTTATGCACCTTTTTGATTCGGGTTAGCGTCTTGTTTTTTGCCAAATAAACCTTCAATGACAGGATTGGATCCCGCTTTTTTAACGAACAGCGGATTCAGAATAACCACAGCGATCATGTTAGCGGCCAGTCCCCAGAATCCTTCATAAATGCCATGTGCGGACTGAGTGGTGTACACAATAAACGTTACCGCAAGACCGGCTAATAATCCGATAACCGTCGCTTCTTTCGTTTGGTTTTTCCAGAACAGGCTGACAGCAATCGCAGGGAAAATTTGCACCATACCGGATACGCCTAATAGCTGAAGTGTCACTAAAGCAGTCGGAAACAGCATTCCAAACAGAAGCGCAAGGCCGATGACAACAAACACCATTGAACGTGTGACGAGGGTCAGCTTGCTTTGAGACACAGTCGGATGAATCAAGTCGCGGTACAAGTTATTGGCGAACAAATTTGATGCCCCGATTGCCATGATGGAACAAGGGATCAATGAAGCAAGAGCAATCGTGGCATATGCAAAACCTTGTGCCACGCCGCCGTAAGATGTTTGAATCAAATGCAGCAGCGCCAGTCTTGGATTTGTATCTTCCGGCAGAACAAGAAAGGCGATAAATCCAAGAAAAATGACCAAAATTAACACAATATTGTAAAGCGGCAAAAACATGCTGTTTTTTCTTACTGCATCGGCGCTTTTCGCTGTAAAAACGCCTGTAGCGGCGTGTGCCCACATAAAAAGTGCCAAGGCGGAAACAATAGATGCTGTGATAAACCAAGGAATGCCTTTTGGCCCTTCTGCCGGTATCGTCAGCATTTGCGGCGCTTCCTTCACTAACGTGTCAATCATTGGCGTCCAGCCGTTAAAATGAATGAGAGGGAGAGACACCACCATAAACAGCATAATGACCCATACTAAAATGTCTTTAATGATAGCTGTATATGTAGGCCCTTTAATCCCGCTGAAGAATGTATAAAGAGCAACGAGAATAAATGAAATGATTACAACGAATTTCACATTAATATATCCGGTGCCGGCAACCTGAAGCGTGTCTTGAATGCCGCTCAGCTGAAGGCATATGTACGGAATAAGCATGAGTACCCCGACGATGGCAACAAGGCTTGCCAAAAGCTTACTGTTAAAACGTTCCCGAGCGTAATCCGCGAGTGTTGTTAATTTATGAATTTTCGCAACTTTCCAAAGTTTAGGCAGGAAGAAGTAGGCAATAAAGTAGGCCAACACAGAGTAGGGAATGGCGAAAAATGCAACGCTTCCCCCTGTAAAAGCCGTACTGGTTAACCCCAAGAACGTATAGGCCGTATAGAGGTCAGCTCCTACTAAAAACCAGACGAGAAGACCGCCGAAGCGCCTGCCGCCGACAGACCATTCTTCCACAGAAGTGCGTGAGGATTTGTCTCTTCCGGCAAGAAACCCGATACAGACAACGGTTAAGACGATAATAGCTGTAATAAGAAGTGCAGTCAGATTCCCTTGCATTATTCAAGTCCTCCATCTTTTTTTTGCATCTGATAAATGCCAAACGAGCATAACGGCGTAATGATAATCCACAACAGCAGCCAAAAGTGGAAAAACGGCAGGCCGAACATAATCGGTTCTATTCGATTCACAAGCGGCAAAAGCGCGAGCTGAACGAATGGCAAAAGAATAAGAATAACAATAAGTGCTTTTTTAACCATTTACTTTCCTCCTGAAACATGATAATGCTCACTATAATAGCAGTTGTAAGATAAGATCACAAGATAATTATTAGAAAAAAATGATTTTTTCAATTATTTAATCAAAACACATGGTTTGCATCCTTTTCAATAAAGGTTTAAAATGATAAATATCTTGAAATCGAGATAAATAGGAGTGAGAAAATGAAAACAGAAGGATTGCACCATGTCACAGCATTTGCGAGAGATCCGCAGGAAAACTTGCGATTTTATACAGAAGTGCTTGGGCTCAGGCTTGTTAAAAAAACAGTAAACTTTGATGATCCCGGAACGTATCATTTTTACTTTGGGAATCAAAATGGAGATCCCGGCACAATAATGACCTTTTTCCCGTTCCAAGGAAGCGGACAGGGAACGGTCGGCAAAGGCCAAGCGGGCCGGGTGTACTTTTCAGTTCCTGCAGGCTCCCTGTCTTTTTGGAAGGAGCGTCTTGAGAAAAACGGGCTGAACCTAGAGGAAAAGACGTTATTCGGTGAAAAGGGCCTTATTTTTGATGATACAGAAGACCTTCCGCTGGCGATCATGGAGGATGCGAAAAGCAGCAAAAGCGAGTGGACGCCTGATGGGATCACAACAAATGAAGCAATTACGGGAATGAAAGGCGTGCTGCTGTATTCCTACGACCCGCAGGCAACCATACAATTGTTAACGGAAAGCTTTGGATATATCAAAGTGGACGAAGAAGATCAGATTGTCAGGCTGACATCCTCAGCAGCTGTCGGCGGCGTCATTGACGTTCATTTACATCCTGAAAAAAGAGGGGTGGGAGGTTATGGGACGGTACACCATGTAGCGTTTCGGACAAAGAAAGAGGAACAGGCGAAATGGCTGCCGATTATTGCTGAACACCATCTGCCTGCGTCAGAAATCCTTGACAGGGAATACTTTACATCCGTTTATTTCAGAGAGAAAGGCGGTATCTTATTTGAAATCGCCACAGATGAACCGGGTTTTATGACAGATGAATCATTTGATAAGCTGGGGACTTCCTTAAAACTGCCTGATTGGCTGGAGAAACATAGACAACAAATTACAGACATTTTGCCTGAACTTTAAAGGGGGAATTTATGATGAAGCATATTTATGAAAAAGGGACATCTGAAAACGTACTTTTGCTGTTGCATGGCACAGGCGGAAATGAACACGATCTGCTTTCATTGGGCCGGTTTATAGACCCTCATGCCCATTTGCTTGGTGTCAGAGGATCAGTGCTTGAAAATGGAATGCCGCGATTTTTCAAACGTCTGAGTGAAGGGGTTTTTGATGAAAAGGATCTTGTGGTGCGGACAAGAGAATTGAAAGATTTTATCGACGAGGCTGCAGACACGCATCAATTTGATCGCAGCCGAGTGATTGCAGTCGGTTATTCAAACGGTGCAAATATTGCGGCAAGCCTGCTTTTTCATTATAAAGATGTGTTAAAAGGAGCTATTCTGCATCATCCAATGGTTCCGATTCGCGGTATCGAGCTGCCTGATATGGCCGGGCTTCCCGTTTTTATCGGTGCTGGGAAATATGACCCTCTCTGCACGAAGGAAGAATCAGAAGAGCTTTACCGCTATTTACGTGACAGCGGAGCATCAGCCTCCGTTTTCTGGCAGGACGGGGGCCATCAACTGACTCAGCATGAAGCTGAACAGGCCCGTGAATGGTACAAAGAAGCGATTGTATAAAAAAAACCTTAGTCCGTATGTCGGACTAAGGTTTTTCATATCCTTACAGCCAAGTTGACACTTTTGAAAGCGGCAGGCGGTTGCTTTGATGGGCAGGTTTTACTGCTTTGCCGATTGAAATAAGCATAACAGGAACATAGCGTTCACTGATATCAAACTGCTTTTGGAACTGCTCTTTGTTAAATCCGCCGATTGCGCAAGTATCATAGCCTTTTGCTTTTGCGGCAATCATAAGCTGCATAGCAGCTAAAGAAGCATTTAAGAAAGCGGAATCACGTGCGAATTGCTCGCTTTGGTAGGCACCGTTGATTTGGCCGAGCAAAGTCTGTTTGATTTCATCTGTAATATAGCCTTGGCTTGCTAATTCAGCGTAAACTTCTTCACCGTTTTCATTTGCCTTTAAATCGCCTAAAATGGCAACAACAGCGGAAGACTCAACGATTTGTTTTTGATTATACGCTACAGGAAGAAGTGCCGCTTTTGATTCATCGCTGTGGAATACTGTAAAATGCCAATGCTGAAGGTTCCAAGCTGAAGGTGCTTTAGCGGCAAGATCCAATAGCTCAGTCAGCTCTTCCTTAGAGATCGGGGCATTTGTATCATATTCCTTTACAGATGCTCGTGCTTTTAAAACATCCAGAGTATTCGTCATAGTGTTTCCTCCTTCGGATAAACGTGGTATGATAATAGAAAAGTTAGAAGCTTACTAAATGTAACTTGAAAGATTATTGTAATGGATCATTGAATACATGTCAATCAATAGATGAAGGGATGAGGACTTGTGGGAAATACAATGTGCCCTAAAATGGAAACCGCTTTCTCATTGCTGGGAAAACGATGGAACGGTCTGATCATCCATGTGCTTATGGATGGGCCGAAACGGTTTAAAGAGATAACGGAAACAATACCGATGATCAGCCAAAAAATGTTGGCGGAGCGCCTGAAAGAGCTTGAACAAAACGAGATTGTCGAACGGCAGGTTCTCCCTGAAACGCCGGTCAAGGTCATCTACACGCTGACTGAAAAAGGGACAGCGCTTCAAGCTGTATTCCAAGAGATGCAGGCATGGGCAGATCAATTTTGCGAGCCTGGTGACACAGTGTGCGAAGAAGAGAAATAAGGAAATTAGCGTCTGAAAAAAGAGCTTTTGTTTCAATGATGAGTCATGTAAGTGTCGGTTCACACCCGTTTACATGACCTTTTATATTTGTCAGAATGGCATTTCGGGATTTGCAAACGTGTCATGTAGAAGGGAGTATGCTTAAAATAAGAAATAACCCAT
Organism: Bacillus sp. MD-5; assembly: GCF_002201875.1. NCBI lineage: Bacteria > Bacillati > Bacillota > Bacilli > Caryophanales > Bacillaceae > Bacillus > Bacillus sp. MD-5. Next base: position 1,990,082 of record NZ_CP021911.1, on the reverse strand, counting down.
AAGTTACAGCGTGCAGCCTGTTGTGGTTTACCCTGTTATGCAAATTACAATGCGGAATGCTAACCGCCAGCAGTTTCCAATTGGCATAGAGACTGGATTTCAAAAAAGATCCAGGCACCTCGTTTTGCAGGATGATTTCATTCTGGTTCCGTAAGAAGAGAGAGCTCTTTTGAGCTCTCTCTTTTTTTATGAAGAAGCGAAATCTTATAGTTTTCCATTCAAAAATTGAGCCTCACCGAGACCGAAACTCCAGTCTGCGTCACCATTCTCAGTAATAGATACCATGAGGTCTTCAGGGGAGATTCCGCATTTTTCTTCTAGCTTTTCAGCAAGCAGGGCATACAATTTTTCCTTTTGGCTCTCTGTTCTTGCTTTGCTTGTCATACTGATAATGACCAGATCTTTGCTTCTTTGCAATCCTAATCCTGTATCCTGGATCATAAGCTCGTTTGCAGGATGCTGGTGGACTATTTGGTAACGGTCTCTTTCCGGAACACCAAATGCTTCAACCATTGCTTGGTGAGCAGTATCTAATAACAATTGCAGCGATTTTTCGTCACGTCCTTCAATTACATCAAAGCGCAATAATGGCATGTGAACGCCTCCTCTTGTGAAGTTGTTATCCGTCTGTTTTCATATTGGTTCAGTTGCTTTCAGACAATGGATAGAATTATTGATTGGCAATCAACTTTAAAAAAACATAACACATAACCAATAGTTAATCAACATATAACTAATTAATCATTTGATAGGCGATAGGTAATCGAGACAAACTCGTAAAAACGATTGACAGTCATTGATTAGGAGATTAGTATGAAAATATTAGTTAACCAAAAGGTGACAATCATTTAACCAAGACGTTTTTTAGATATTAATGAAAACGATTTCTGTTTATCCAGGAATGAAAAGCGCTGAAACATCGCGAGATCATATCAAATACTTTTGGAGGGGGACACCATGCCGATTTTAATTGTAGCTGCCGGAGTGCTACCGGATTGCTATTACGGTGATTTACAAATTCAGGAATAAAAGTATACAGACGGCGGTTGTGATTGCCTCTTTTATCATTGGCATTGCCCTAACCGGAGCGGGCAGTGTCATTGCGTGTCATGTAAATGATGCAGGATTTTGGATGGTAAAGGAATTTTTCGGTTTGAGCCTGAAAGAAACATTTCAAACCTGGACGCTGCTTACAACAGTTCTTTCCGTTACAGGGCTCGGCTGTGTGTTATTGGCAGGGCTTGTTGTGTAACAATCTATAGATTCAGTCTATAGCCCAATCGTTTTTCTTCTTTATTGAATACCTTACGTATAGGCAGACATAAAGGAGGAAAAATCTTGTACCCTCATCATTCGTATTATCGCGGGAATCTCGGTCCAGCCGGATACCCGGCGCGTAGTCCTTTTTTGTTTGGCGCTCCTTTAGTCGGCGGTTTATTAGGCGGTTTTCTTGGGAGTGCCCTGTTTAACTATTCTCGTCCCTATGCTTATCCGCCTGGCCCTTATGGATACGGAGGCGGACCGTACGGTTTTGGTGCCGGCGTGCCATATGGGGGATATGCCGGCTTCTATTAATAAAAACGGCCTGCATTTTGCAGGCCGTTTTTTATCGGATGATTTCTACCTCAGACATATTGTAGTCTTGCTGCTTCTGAAACATGACTTCCAGAAGGCCATCCTTATAGACGGCTTTTGTTCCTTTGCGTTTGACTAAACAAGGAAGGTTTACTTTTTTCGGATGATCTGACCTTGGGAAGTTTTCCAACCATAATTCGTGAGATGTGTGTTTAATTCTCACATGTTCCAGCTGTTCTTCGCCGATTGGTACCTTTACAAACACATGGTCTGCTGTTTCGAATATATCAATATCAGGTTTGACATCAGATTTTGCATCAGGTTTGGCGGGCTGTTCTTTTTGGGGGAGAGGATCGCGGAAAGGAAATTGAGCCGCATAATCACTGCCGAACACACTTTCCATCACACGATTGACATACGTTTCAACTTCTTTCGGATCAGCTTTTTTTAATGCTTCTTTAGAAAATTGATTGTGGAAAGGAAAGTACTTGTTCCACTCAAACATTGTTTTCACATCCTTTCTTCACGGACAAAATAGTATATGCCCGCCAGATCTTTCACGTGATATAATATAAGATGCTCTAAAGAAAGGCAGGGATATCAATGCAACATGCAGAAACAAAAAAAGGCGTTCTTTACACAGCCGTTTCCTTTATCATGTGGGGGCTGTTTCCGCTTTATTGGAAGCTTCTCGAACAGCTGCCGGCTCTTGATATTTTGGCTCATCGTATTATATGGTCTTTTGTTTTTATGTGTATCGTACTTTTTTTCTTGCGCCAATGGAAAATAGGATGGCAGGAGCTGCGCTCTTTGAAAAAGAACGGAGGAATTCTTTCTTTATTTCTCGCTTCTATCCTGATTTCGATTAACTGGTTTGTTTACATATGGGCTGTCAATCATGGCTTTTTGCTTGAGGCTAGTCTTGGTTATTACATTAATCCGCTTGTATCAGTACTCCTTGGGATTATATTTTTAAAGGAAAAACTGAATCGCCTGCAATTAGTGGCCGTTTCGATTGCGGCGGCCGGCGTCATTATCTCGGCGTTCCAATACGGCTCCATTCCTTATGTCGCGCTTCTGCTCGCATTCAGCTTTGGACTGTACGGGTTAAGCAAAAAAAGAACAAGCCTGCCAAGCGCCATCGGTTTAACGCTGGAAACATTCATGATTATGCCGATTGCATTGGGATATTTACTGTTCAGCGGACATGCTCAGCCAGCGGGTGCAGAAAGCGGAGGGACGTGGCTGCTTCTCTTTTTGGCCGGTGTGTTTACGGCATTGCCGCTTTTATTGTTTGCGGAAGGAGCGAAACGGCTGCCGCTGTACCAAGTCGGTATCTTACAATATATTGCGCCAACCATTACTCTGCTGATCGGGCTGTTTGTTTACCATGAGCCATTTTCAAGCTCGAAGGCTTTTACATTCAGCTGTATATGGGCTGCGCTGCTCTTGTTTACGTTTTCACAAGTGAAGTGGAAACGGGCGTCAAAAAGCCATTGAGGCCTTTGGCTTTTCAGCTGATGCATATATTATGTATAATCATTTCATGTATGTAAGACATAAAGGAGCAAGACGATGGACAATGATAAAGAGATAGTGAAAGCCTACGCTTCACTTTGGAATAACCGATCTCTCGCACATGATGACGCAGAAGCGGTAGCAGAGGCGATTGATCTTGAGCTTTTGGATAAACGTACACATCCAAGACTCCGAAAACCGATGCTGGAAAAATATTTTGCCGCAATTCAGCGCATCGTGAATTCACAGCTCGAACCGGCTGTGAAATATCAGCTGGTCAAATTACATACAAAACGTGCAGAGTATTTAAAAGAAGAAAGAGGGGAGCAATCATGAAAGCAATCATAAAAGAAGATGTGCAAGCATCTTTAGAACGATATGCGGACCGCCCTGTATATATCCATTTAGAAACTACCACAGGTTCTTATTCAGCGCATTTAAATGAAAAGAACATGACGGTTGTTGCATATATCCGCAATGCAAAAGTCACTTATCATCAGGCAAAAATCAAAGGCAATGGACCTTACCGCGTTGGCTTGAAAACAGAAGAAGGCTGGATTTATGCTGAAGGCTTGACTGAATACACGGTAGATGAAGAAAACCGTTTATTAATGGCGGGACACCTGCCGGGCGGTAAACTGGCTATTTCTCTGCAAATCAGTGAAAAACCGTTCACAGTTTAAAGAAAAGGGTGAATAATAATGAAAGAACATGTACTAGTAATCCTGCCTCACCCTGATGATGAATCATATGGAGTGGCAGGCCTCATTGCCTTAAACAGAAAAAAAGACATTCCCGTTACGTATGCTTGTGCCACTTTAGGTGAAATGGGCAGAAATATGGGCGATCCATTTTTCGCGAATCGGGAAACGTTGCCGCTGCTAAGAAAACAAGAGCTCATCAACGCTTGCAAAGAAATGGATATCAATGACCTTCGTATGCTTGGACTCCGTGACAAAACGCTCGAATTTGAAGATGATGAGTATTTAGCTGATATTATGGAAGAGATCATAGATGATGTAAAACCAAGTTTAATTGTCACATTTTATCCCGGACACGGTGTGCACCCTGACCATGATGCATGCGGGGAAGCGGTTATCCGTGCATTGTACCGCAAAAAGAAAGAAGACCGTCCGCGTACAATCTGCATGGCTATTACCCGCAACAGAGAAGAGATTCTCGGCGAAGCTGATGTGGTACTTGATATCAAAGAAGTAGCTGATATTAAAATGAATGCGTTAAGAGCTCACCGTACACAAACAGAAGGTATGCTCAGAGAGCTTGAAGAGAAATTAAAAAATAATGAACCTGTTATGGCAACATGGTTTGAAGAAGAAATATATTGGACGTATCAATGGAATGATTAATCAAAAAGGTATAAGGCCTTAAGCCTTATACCTTTTTTAATTTTAAGTCTGATGCAATTGCTGAAGCGAGGGTGGATCTTAAGGAAATGTCATCGAAAGACAGACCTAGCTGAACCGCTGTTTGCGCGATTTCCGGACGGATTCCCGACAAAGTTGAAGAAACACCGATTAAACGCAGCGCCTCAATTAAACTGAACAGCTGGTGGGCAACCATCGTATCAATAATTGCTACCCCTGACAAATCAATATACAGCTGTGTCACTTTTTTCTCCGCACATTGATGCAGAGTGTTTTCCATAATTAGTTTGGCGCGAACCGTATCAATATCTCCGATTAAAGGCAGCAGCCCGACGCTGTGAAAAAGCACAATGACCGGCGCGCTCAATTCAGTAATCATATCTTTTTGGGCCTGCAGCTGAAGGCTTGTGTTTTTGTACATTTCTTCTATAAAAATATGGATCACAAGATCAAACGCTTTGATAAGGGAATGATACAGGTCTTCAGCTTCTTCGCCTTTCACAGTATCCTGATTGAGATGGACAAATTCTTTCACATAGGAAACATATAAATCTCTCACTCTGACAAACTCACGAATAATATAGTGGATAGGAGTCTTTAAATGCTCAGGATCCTGTGTCACTTCAAAGGCCCATTCTTTCAGGATAGGCAGGTATACTTCCTCATCATCTATGAAAATACGATTGATCTTATAATTGAAGGCGAGGTTCTGGCTTTTTAAATTGTGAACGACAGCAGGGTCTGTTGATGCATAAATGGAATTTGGATCAGTCTCCTCAATTGTTTCATACCATGTTGAACTGATGGTCTCCGCATGCTGAGAAAGATACTCGTATAATTTGTTGTTTTTTGCCATGATTGACACCTCTTTTACATGTATTGTTTTTGCGAATAACGTTTTTGCAGTTTTGCCAGCCTGAAAAACAGCCCAACTGCTCCGGCGGCGAGTCCTGCGATTAATCCAATCCAATAGCCGAATGCACCCAGGCTTGTAAATGTACCGACCATATAACCGATCGGAAGGCCAATGATCCAGTAAGAGACAAAAGCAGCTACAAGCGTATAGTTCACATCTTTGTACCCCCTGAGCGCTCCTTGGATCGGTGCGGCCACAGCATCGGAAAGCTGAAAAAACAGCGCATAAATTAAAAAGTGCTGTGTCAGCCTGAGCACATCGGGGTCAGAAGTGTACATGCCCGCAATTTGTTCTCTGAATAACAGGATACAGGCGGCTGTGAACAAAGAAAAGCCGATCGCCATCATGATGCCGATTAAGCTATATGAGCGTGCATCTCTAAATCGGGCTGCACCCGCTTCAAACCCGACTACAATTGTTAAAGCCATGGACACGCTGAGCGGCAGCATATATAGAAGAGACGCAAAATTCATGGCTGCCTGGTGGGACGCGATGGTCACTGTATGAAAATGGCTCATTAGAAGCGTAACAGCTGCGAAAATGCTCGTTTCAAAAAATACAGCGAACCCAATAGGCAAGCCGATTTTGAGTAGATTTTTGCATGCTTCCCAAGAGAACTTATACTTCGTAAGGAAAATCCCGTATTCAGAAAACGGTGCGTTTTTATGGATAATGAAAAAACTGAAAACGCAGATACACCAATAAGTAAGCGCGGATGCCAGCCCTGCGCCGACGCCGCCAAGTGCCGGCATGCCGAATTTCCCGAAGATAAATACATAATTCAATACAAAATTGATTGGAAGAGAACTGAGTGTAATCATCATTGTGACTCTCGTTTTTCCTAATGAGTCGATGAATGATCTCAACACGGTGTAAACAAATAAAGGGAAAATTCCCAGTGATAAAAAGCCTAAAAAGTGTTTAGCAATCTGATGCACGTGAATATCAAGGTTCAATCGGCCAAGAATAAGGTCAACTGCAGCATATCCAATCACTAAAACGGCGATGCTAAGAAGCGCGGCCACGTATACAGCTTGTAAAACAGTAAAAGGAATCTTCTGTTTTTTCTCGGCGCCTAATAACTGAGCGACAATCGGGGTGACCGCCATTAATATACCTGCCAGTCCTGTGTAAACAGGGGTCCAAAGGCTTGAGCCAATCGCGACACCCGCTAAATCAGCGGGGCTGACTTTCCCTGACATCACCGTATCTAGAAAAGTCATTAGAGAAAGCCCCGCCTGGGTAATGAATATCGGGATTAAAATGTGCAAGAGCTGTTTGATTTTTTCCCGGGCGTTTTGAGTTTCTTTCATACATTGATCCCCGTTTCTTTTTCATAACGAGAGAAATTATAACATTTTATGTATAAAAAGCAATGAACGCCTGGCCTATTCTTTTTTTGTCGGTTTCGTTTTTCTAAACATTTGGGCATAAATAAAAGAAAGCGAAATCACGCCTAAAAAGGTGCAAATATACTGAATGATTCTTTCGATTTCCATTCTTTACATCCCTCCTTTCCCTATAGAATGTGCATCAATAAGATAAGCATTCGTGAAAAGTTGGAAATTTGAACAGGAGATGAAGGCTATGCGTTATGAACAGATATCAGAAAATGCATTCAAAGGGAAAATACAGGTGTACTTAGAGCAAATATTAGGGGATGCATCGTTAATTTTGAAAACGCTTCATGAAAAAGACCAGTGCCTTCTTTGTGAATTAGATGAGTTAGGGCACATTTTTCAGGATATGCAGGGGATTGCATCATCTTTTTATTTGCAATCATACATTGAGGAGTTTACGCCGGCATTCATAGAGCTGGCCAAGGCGATTAAAGCCTTATCGGAGCATAAGCACGGCGCCTTAATTGTGATTGAAAGAGCGGATCCAGTTGAACATTATATTCAAAAAGGCACCGCTCTTCATGCCGAGATCAGCTCATCATTAATTGAAAGCATCTTTTTCCCCGGAAACCCTCTTCATGACGGTGCTTTATTGGTGAGAGAAAACAAGCTTGTGTCAGCAGCCAATGTGCTCCCGCTGACGACGAAGGAAGTGGATATCCATTTGGGAACCCGGCACCGGGCGGCTCTCGGTATGTCGGGCTATACGGATGCGCTTGTGCTTGTGGTTTCAGAGGAGACAGGGAAGATGTCGTTTGCCAAAGACGGTGTATTATATCCGTTAATTTCACCAAGAACGTAAAAATAATGAAAATGGCCTGATTTAGAATCCTGCCATGAGACAAAATGACTGAATTCGCATCTTTATTAAAGCATTCGCTTCAAGCTGAATGCTTTTTGTCTTGAAGACAGAAAATATAAAGTGGTAGAAAAGTTATATGTTATTAATATTAATTAAGTGAAATACTTTACCTGTTTATGTATTTATAGTACCGTATGAAATATTACATAAATTTTCAAAGGAAGGGTGCTGCCGCATGGCTAATGTATTAATGATCGGTTTTCCCGGTGAAGGGCATATTAATCCCTCTATCGGTGTGATGAAGGAGCTGAAATCCCGGGGGGAAAACATTACGTACTACGCAGTGAAGGAATATAAAGATAAAATCACAGCACTTGATATTGAGTTTCGTGAGTTTCATGATTTCAGGGGGGATTACTTCGGCAAAAACGCAACCGGTGATGAAGAAAGAGACTTTACTGAAATGATCTGCGCTTTTTTGAAAAGCTGTAAAGATATTGCGACTCATATTTATGAGGAAGTCAAACATGAATCGTATGATTATGTCATCTATGATCACCATCTTCTCGCGGGTAAAGTCATTGCCAACTTGCTGAAGCTGCCGAGATTTTCATTGTGTACAACCTTTGCGATGAATGAGGAATTTGCTAAAGAAATGATGGGAGCGTACATGAAAGGGTCACTTGAAGATTCGCCTCATTATGAATCATATCAGCAGCTTGTAGAAGCTTTAAATACTGATTTTCAAGCAGAGATCAAAAAGCCATTTGATGTTTTTTTAGCTGATGGTGACTTGACGATTGTCTTTACATCAAGGGGATTTCAGCCAATGGCTGAGCAATTCGGTGAGCGGTATGTTTTTGTCGGCCCTTCCATTACAGAAAGAGCCGGAAACAATGATTTCCCATTTGATCAAATTGACAATGAAAACGTGCTGTTTATTTCAATGGGAACCATTTTTAACAATCAAAAGCAGTTTTTTAATCAATGCCTTGAAGTGTGTAAAGACTTTGATGGTAAAGTTGTGCATTCCATCGGCAAACATATTAAAGCAAATGAGTTAAACGAAATTCCTGAAAATTTCATTGTACGCCCGTATGTTCCTCAGCTTGAGATCCTGAAAAGAGCCAGCTTATTTGTGACCCACGGCGGGATGAACAGCACAAGTGAAGGTTTGTATTTTGAAACACCACTTGTTGTCATACCGATGGGAGGTGACCAATTCGTGGTCGCAGATCAGGTGGAAAAAGTCGGCGCAGGAAAAGTAATTAAAAAGGAAGAATTATCTGAAAGTCTGCTGAAAGAGACGATTCAAGAAGTGATGAACAATCGCACGTATGCTGAAAAAGCAAAAGAAATTGGACAATCACTGAAAGCGGCAGGCGGCTCTAAAAAAGCGGCCGACAGCATTCTTGAAGCTGTAAAACAAAAAACTCAATCAGCAAATGCATAGTGTAAAAACCTGTTCTTATCGAAAGAACAGGCTTTTTGCCTTTTCATAAGAATGCAGAGGAAGGGATTTGGCAGATCGATAGAGAATGATAAGAAAAACAGACAAGAAAGGAGGAAAATCTGCTTCATTCATCAATAGAAAACCATCATTTTTACCCTCACTTAAATAGTTCCTTAGACTTTCGAAAAACATATCGTGTTTATGTAAAATGTTAGATGTTTATTTGAAGGTTTAAAGGTCGAATGATGCTGAAAATGCTGCCAAATGTTTGAAAAAGGGTTTAACTTGCTGAAAAATTGACGATAAAACAGTTGTATGCCATTTTTGGAAACAAAATACTAGCTGTTTTTGCCAAAAAACAGTTTAGGAGGTTGAATGAATGAAAAAGAAAATTGTAGCCGGCTTGGCTGTTTCTGCAGTTGTTGGGTCGTCGATGGCCGCAGCACCCGCGGAAGCAAAAACGATAAAAGTAAAAAGCGGTGACTCTCTTTGGAAACTTTCCCGCCAGTATGATACGACAATATCAGCTCTGAAATCCGAAAACAAATTGAAATCAACGGTGCTTTACGTCGGACAAAGCCTTAAAGTTCCTGAAAGCGGCAGCAAAAAAAGCACGACATCCTCGTCTAACTCAAGCAAAACGTCAACATACACAGTTGCCTATGGTGATTCCCTATGGATGATTGCTAAAAATCATAAAATGAGTGTATCTGAGCTTAAAAGCTTAAACGGCCTGAGCAGTGACCTGATTCGTCCGGGGCAAAAGCTTAAGATCAAAGGGACAAGCAGTTCAAGCGGATCAAATGGATCAAAGAAAAACAGCGGTTCCAATTCTTCAGGTTCTTCAAAAAGTACATATACAGTTAAGCTCGGTGACTCACTGTGGAAAATCGCAAACAGCTTAAATATGACTGTAGCTGAATTGAAAACATTAAATGGCTTAACATCAGATACGCTTTATCCTAAACAGGTGCTCAAAATAAAAGGAAGCAGCTCACCTAAGAGCGGAAACAGCGGTTCCAAGAAGCCGCCAAACGCCAATTCCCCAAAAACAACGACGTACAAGGTAAAAGCAGGCGATTCACTGTGGAAAATTGCAAATCAGCTTGGAGTCACTGTCCAAAGCATCCGTGATAAAAACAATTTATCATCGGATGTGCTGCAAATCGGGCAGGTTCTGACTATTTCGGGAACATCAAAATCTAATCCGACAAAGCCAACAAAGCCAAAAGATAACTCAGGGTCAAACATTCAAATAGGCTCGAAGATTGACAGAATGATAACGGAAGCGAAAAAATATGTCGGAGTGCCGTACCGATGGGGCGGAAACACGCCTGCCGGTTTTGATTGCAGCGGCTTCATTTATTACCTCATTAATAATGTATCATCTATATCAAGATTGAGTACGGCAGGATATTGGAATGTCATGCAGAAAGTAAGCCGGCCGTCAGTAGGAGACTTTGTCTTCTTTACCACATATAAATCCGGCCCGTCTCACATGGGGATTTATCTAGGCGGCGGTGATTTTATTCATGCAAGCTCATCGGGCGTCGACATTTCCAATCTCAGCAATTCGTATTGGAAACAACGATACTTGGGCGCACGAAGTTATTTTTAAAAATGAGCATGGCAAAAAGCCTTTTACAGGCTTTTTTGTTTATATCAGACAATGATTGACCACACTGTTAGAAAAAAACAAGGGGGAGACAGTATGTACCGTCTCTTGCTGTTGATAATGCTGACGGCACTGGGAGTTGCGGGATGCGGACAAAAAAAACCTCCAGACCCGCCTAATCGGGTGCCGGAAAAAAAGGTGGTTGAAACGTCAGCGTTTGGTCACCACGTCCAGCTGGTCAATCGTGATGGGAAAGCAGTCGGTTTCATAGAGATCAAAGAATCAGATGATGAAGGCCTCGATATTCACATTTCTGCAAACAGCCTGCGTCCAGGGGCTTCCCTCGGTTTTCATATTTATGAGAAAGGTTCTTGTGTCAGGCCGGATTTTGAATCAGCGGGCGGTCCCTTTAATCCGCTGAACAAAGAACATGGCTTCAACAATCCGATGGGGCATCATGCCGGAGATCTGCCGAACCTTGAAGTCGGTGCTGATGGAAAGGTAGATGTCATTATGAATGCGCCTGACACCTCATTGAAAAAAGGAAGTAAACTAAATATTCTCGACGGAGACGGGAGTGCGTTTATTATTCATGAGCAAGCCGACGACTATTTGACAAACCCAAGCGGCAATTCTGGTGCGCGTATTGTCTGCGGAGCCCTTTTGGGAAATAACGAGAAGCAGTAATATCATCCAAGCCCTTTTGTATTGAGCATACAGGGGCTTTTTTAGTATACTCGTTAATGGAATATGAATAGGAAAGGGAATCTGTCTATGACAACTCAACTACAGCACTTAACATTGCCGGAAGATATACAACAAAAGCTATTATCATATAAAGATCAGCCAATTTCCCCAGAGTTTCAATCGCTCATCGGAACATCAGGCTATGAGGCGGAGGATGAAGCCATTTTATTCGATGCCATTATTGCATTAGCCATGGGAAAAAATGTCCTGCTGAAAGGGCCTACAGGCTCAGGGAAAACAAAGCTGGCTGAAACATTGTCCAGCTATTTTCATAAACCGATGCACAGCGTCAACTGTTCAGTCGACTTGGACGCCGAGGCATTGGTCGGCTATAAAACGATTGAAAATCAATCTGGCCAGGCGACAATCGAGTTTGTTTCAGGGCCTGTTACAAAGGCAATGAAGGAAGGACATTTTCTTTATATAGATGAAATCAATATGGCGAAGCCGGAAACACTGCCTATTTTAAACGGTGTTTTAGATTACAGAAAAATGATGACAAATCCGTTTACAGGCGAGGTCATACGGGCTAAAGGCGGTTTCGGAGTCATTGCAGCCATCAATGAAGGCTATGTCGGAACTGTTCCTCTAAATGAAGCTTTGAAAAACCGTTTTGTCATCATTGATGTGCCTTATATTAAAGGCGAGCTGCTGAAACAAGTGCTTATGTCTCAGTCAGCCTTGAAAGACGAGAAATTGATTGACAGATTTATTACGCTTTCCTCTGATTTGATTGTTCAGGCCAATAACGGACAGGTGTCTGAAGAAGCGGCATCCATCAGAGCTTTAATCGATACATGTGATTTAGCCGCTTATATTCCGCCGCGCCGTGCCATTGAGCGGGGAATTGTAGAAAAGCTTGATGATGACCGGGAAAAAGCCGCCGTCCGAAATATTGCAGAAACTCTGTTTGAATGAGGGGGCTGCGATGAAATTTATCAAATTTAACGACAGCACGATTGATTCGTTTTTATTTATGATGCTGGCTGATTTGGCCAAAACACTCACCAAGAGTGAAGCGGTAGAAGTAGAGTATGGCGTTCAGTCCTATTACAATCCATTCGAAAAGAAAATCTATATGAGCCACTTTTGGAAAGACAGGGCAGCTGAGGACATGGAAGCGGGGCTGAAAAGCGACGTCTACCTGCGTTCAGTCGGAACAAGATATAGCTCGCTGCATGAGTTCGCGAACTTTTTGAGTGATATCCATCGCCGCCTTACATTCAAAAGTTTTGCCAAGCAGCTGTTTATGCTGCTTGAAGACATCAGGATCGAAGAATGCATCAAACGTGAGCGCCCGGGTACGAAACATGTATTTGCAAAACGAAAAGACATGTACAGAAAACATTTCTCAACCCAGCTCACCTTAAATTTGGAACGAAGCATTTTTACGGATGCGCTCTTTTGCGCGATCTATGTCAAGCTCACTGCGGAATCACCGCTTGAGACCCTTCCGTCCATGCGTGAAGATATCGATCTGATGCGCCCATTTATTGAGCAGCAGCTCTTGCTTGTGTATGAAGCAGATTCGACACGGCAGGTTCTGAAAATTGTGGAGGACCTCATGGACGGGCTTGAAGAGGTGCTCGATAAAGATATGCTCAACACTTACTTTTTTTTGCCGGAGCTGGATTATGCAAAAGCTGCTGATCAGCCGTTATTCGAAGAAGAGAAAAAAGCGCCGAAGCTGAGTGATGACATTACGCTTCCAAAACAATCAGACGGTGATGAGGATATTCATGAAGAAGAAATGCCGACATGGCACAGGGAAACAGAAGCACCGTCTAAAAGTTTTCTTCAATTTGATATTGAGCACGGCGCAAAATCGGATTTAGGAAAAGATGCAGCAAGGGAAGGCGACGATGGAGATCAGGCCCTTGGCTCTGTTCAAGGATCAGCCAGACAAACGAAACGGAAAGACTATTCCAAGCTGGAAGCGCTGGAATCCCAAAAAGATCAGCCGAATGGAGCGGGTATGGCTGACGGCAAAGAAAATAAATACGCATTCCCAATTTATAAAGAACCGCAGCCGGCAACAAACGAAGAAGAGCTTTCTTATAAACAGCAGGCAAAAACGATTGAGTCATATCAAAAGCGTTTGAAACAAATGATTCAAAAAACGCTGGAGCATAAAAAAACATTGCCAAGAACAGACCTTCATGCAGGGAGACTGAACAATAAGCTTCTCCGGTATTTCACTGAGCGAAATCCGCGCCTGTTTTATAAAAAGCAAGAACCATCTTCAGAAATCGACGCTGTTTTTACATTACTGGTGGACTGTTCAGCCAGCATGTTCGACAAAATGGACGAAACAAAACGAGGAATCGTGCTCTTTCACGAAGCGTTGAAATCGGTAGCGGTTCCGCATCAGATTGTCGGCTTCTGGGAAGACACAAATGATGCGACCGAAACAAGCCAGCCAAACTATTTCAATACGGTTATTCCCTTCCAATCATCATTAAGACAAGAATCTGGGCCGGCAATTATGCAGCTTGAGCCAGAGGAAGATAACCGTGACGGGTACGCGATCCGCCAGATGACAAAAAAAATGCTGCAGCGCAGCGAGGCGCAAAAGTTTTTAATTGTTTTCTCAGATGGAGAGCCGGCTGCATTTGGCTACGAACAAAACGGAATCGTCGATACAAGTGAGGCGGTTATCGAAGCTCGAAAAAGAGGAATAGAAGTGATAAATGTTTTTCTCTCCAACTCAGAAATAGAAGAATCGCAAATGAAGACAATTCAGGATATGTACGGAAAATTCAGTATATTTGTCCCGGATGTTGATCAGTTACCGGATGTTCTGTATCCGCTGCTGAAAAAACTGCTTCATAAAAGCATAGGATAGCCCTTAATCCTATGCTTTTTGGCGTTTCTTTTTTCGAATGATTAAATTTTTTGTTTTTTATAAAGGTTTTTTACTATTTTGTGAACAATCAAGGTAGAATCAAATTGCAAACAGTGGTAAAATATCGTTGGAAGCGTTTTTATTACATAATTTTGGACACAGCGTTCGAAAGTTATTTCAAGATAGTGAATCAATCACTTGATTATCTAAGTTGGGGGTAATATTCAAATGTTTCAAAATAGTATGAAACAACGAATGAATTGGGAAGATTTTTACGGTCCGAACCTCGGCTATGCGCTGGAGCTTTACGATCAATATACCCAGGATCCGGACAGCATTGACCCGGATTTGAAGGAAATGTTCGACGAGCTCGGTGCTCCGCCAAGCGAGTTAAAAGAGGCCTCGGGAACAAAAGAAAAGGGACGTGTTACAGCCGATCTGATTCAAAAGATCGCATCCGCAGTCAGACTTGCAGAAGATATCCGAACCTATGGCCATTTAAACGCTTCCGTCAATCCGCTCAGAAAGGATGGGAAAAAGAGTGAACTTTTTCCATTATCCGATTACGGGCTAACAGAAGAGGAAATAAAAGCAATACCTGCGTCAGTCATCTGTAAAGACGCTCCTAAAAACATTACGAACGGTTTAGAAGCCATTCAGTATTTACGAAATACGTATAAAAGAACCATCTCATTTGAATTTGACCATGTGCATGACTTCAAAGAGCGCGAATGGCTGACAAAGATGATTGAATCTGGCGAGCTGTTCCAGAAGAACTCAGATGAAAAGCTGTCAGCTGTGTTGGAAAGACTGACAGAAGTAGAGGGCTTTGAGCAGTTTTTGCACCGCACATTCGTCGGACAGAAGCGCTTTTCCATTGAGGGTCTGGACGCTCTTGTTCCAGTGCTTGATGACATTATTGCACAATCTGTCAAATCAGGAACGACAAGCGTCAACATCGGGATGGCGCATAGGGGACGCCTGAATGTCTTGGCACATGTGCTTGGCAAGCCGTATGAAATCATCTTCTCCGAATTCCAGCATGCGCCGAACAAAGATCTTGTTCCGTCTGAGGGATCAATTGGGATCAGCTACGGCTGGACAGGGGATGTCAAATACCATTTGGGGGCGAATCGGGAGCTTCAAGACGCTGAAACAAAATCAGCGCGAATTACGTTAGCAAACAACCCGAGCCACTTGGAATTTATCAATCCGATTGTTGAAGGCAGCACAAGAGCGGCACAGGAAACGCGAACACAAAGCGGATATCCAGTGCAAGACGAAACAAAATCGCTTGCCATTTTAATTCATGGAGACGCTGCATTCCCTGGGGAAGGAATCGTCGCTGAAACATTGAATTTAAGCTCCTTAAAAGGGTATCAAGTAGGCGGTGCGATTCATATTATCGCCAATAATATGATCGGATTCACAACAGAAAGCGCTGAATCCAGATCGACAAAATATGCCAGCGACTTGGCAAAGGGCTATGAAATTCCGATTGTTCACGTGAATGCGGATGACCCAGAAGCTTGTCTTTCTGCTGTGAAGTTTGCAGTCGAATACCGAAAAACATTCAACAAGGATTTCCTGATTGACTTGATCGGGTACAGACGCTATGGACACAACGAAATGGATGAGCCGTCAACCACTCAGCCAATGCTGTATGATGCTGTCAGAAAGCATCCGACCGTCAAACAAATTTTCGCTGAAAAACTCGTAAAAGAAGGTGTGCTTACCGAGGAAGTCGTTCAAAATATCGAAAAATCGGTAACGAAGCGCATTGAGGACGCTTATCAGAAAGTACCGTCTAAAAAGGAACATATCGCCTGTGAAATTGAACTTCCAGAGCCTGTATCAAACGGTTTCCCTGATGTGGACACATCGATTGATTTTGATGTGCTTCGCAAGCTGAATGGCGAATTGATCAACTGGCCGGAGTCATTTAATGTTTTCGGCAAGCTAAAGCGCATTTTAGAAAGACGCGCCAAGGCGTTTGATGATGACAGAAAAGTGGAATGGTCTTTGGCAGAATCACTTGCGTTTGCTTCGATTTTGAAAGACGGAACACCGATTCGTTTAACAGGACAGGATTCCGAGCGCGGAACGTTTGCCCAAAGAAACCTTGTGCTTCATGACAGTGAGACGGGCGAAGAATTTGTGCCGCTTCATCACTTATCTGACTGCAGCACATCATTTGCCGTTCATAACAGCCCGCTGTCGGAAGGATCAGTTCTCGGGTTTGAATACGGCTATAACGTTCATTCACCAGAAACGCTTGTGTTATGGGAAGCGCAGTACGGAGATTTTGCCAACGCTGCTCAAGTGTATTTTGACCAATTTATTTCTGCCGGACGCGCAAAATGGGGCCAAAAATCCGGATTAGTCATGCTGCTTCCGCACGGTTACGAGGGACAGGGGCCTGAGCATTCAAGCGGAAGAATCGAGCGGTTCCTGCAGCTTGCCGCGGAGAACAACTGGACGGTTGCCAACCTGACAAGCGCGGCACAGTATTTCCATATTTTAAGAAGACAGGCTAAGATGCTGCTTCGTGAAGAAATCAGACCGCTCGTCATTATGACGCCGAAAAGCCTTCTTCGCAACCCAAATACAGTGTCGGAAGTGCAGGAGCTAAGCGAAAGCCGCTTCCAGCCTGTTTATGAACAGTCGGGGCTTTCTCATGACTATGAAAAAGTAACCAGACTTGTGTTATCCAGCGGTAAAGTGTCAATAGACATTAGTGATCATTTTAATAAGCTAGAAGACGGTAAAGAGTGGCTTCACATTGCGAGAATTGAACAGCTGTATCCATTCCCGGCAAAAGGAGTCAAAGAATTATTTGCAAAACTTCCGAACCTGAAAGAAATCGTTTGGGTGCAGGAAGAGCCGCAGAACATGGGAGCTTGGAGTTATATCAGCCCGTATTTGACAGAGATTGCACCAGAGGGAGTAAGCGTTCAATATATTGGACGAAGAAGACGGTCCAGCCCTGCAGAGGGAGATCCGACAGTTCATAAAAAAGAACAGGAACGTATTGTATCTGATAGCTTGACTCGCAAAAACTAAGGGGGAAATGAAAAAATGGCGGAAATTAAGGTACCTGAATTAGCAGAATCAATCTCAGAAGGAACAATAGCCCAATGGTTAAAGCAGCCTGGTGACTATGTAGAACAGGGTGAATATCTGCTTGAACTAGAAACGGATAAAGTGAATGTTGAATTGACAGCAGAAGAATCGGGTGTACTTCAAGAGGTATTGAAAGATTCGGGTGATACCGTCCAGGTCGGAGAAATTATCGGTACGATTTCAGAAGGCGCGGGTGAAAGTTCTGCCCCTGCTCCTACAGAGAAAGCAGAAAGCAAGGAAAGCGTGAAAGAAGAGAAACAGGCTGAACCAGCTGCACAAGAGGTTAGCGAGGAAGCGCAAGCCGAAGCAAAATCAAGAACGGTCGCTTCTCCATCAGCCCGTAAGCTGGCGAGAGAAAAAGGAATTGATCTGTCTCAAGTTCCAACTGGAGATCCGTTTGGAAGAGTGCGCAAGCAGGATGTCGAAGCGTATGAAAAACCAGCATCAAAACCTGCTCCTCAGCAAAAACAGCAGCCTCAGGCTCAAAAAGCACAGCAAAGCTTTGACAAACCTGTCGAAGTGCAAAAAATGTCACGCCGCAGACAAACGATTGCAAAACGCCTTGTAGAGGTGCAGCAAACATCGGCGATGCTGACTACATTTAATGAAGTGGACATGACGGCTGTCATGAATCTCAGAAAACGCCGCAAAGATCAATTCTTTGAGCAAAACGAAGTAAAGCTCGGCTTTATGTCTTTCTTCACGAAAGCGGTCGTCGCTGCATTGAAAAAATATCCGCTGTTGAATGCGGAAATTCAGGGCGATGAGTTGATCGTTAAGAAATTCTATGATATCGGTATCGCTGTTGCGGCTGATGAAGGCCTTGTTGTTCCGGTAGTACGTGATGCGGACCGCCTGACATTTGCAGGAATCGAAAAAGAGATCGGCGAGCTGGCGAAGAAAGCAAGAAACAATAAATTAACCCTTAGCGAGCTTCAGGGAGGTTCCTTCACGATTACAAACGGAGGGACTTTCGGTTCACTGATGTCAACTCCGATCTTAAACAGCCCTCAAGTCGGTATACTGGGCATGCATAAGATTCAGCTGCGCCCAGTAGCAATTGATGAAGAACGTTTCGAAAACCGTCCGATGATGTATCTCGCTTTATCTTATGATCACCGGATTGTAGACGGTAAAGAAGCGGTTGGCTTCCTCGTGACAATCAAAAATTTACTGGAAGATCCTGAACAGCTTTTATTAGAAGGATAATAAAAAAAGGTACATCACTTTATCGTGATGTACCTTTTTTGATGATATTTAAAGTGATAGATTGCTGCTTTTGGATCCTGCTTGTTTCTTTTTCACTTTTTTAGACCAATATGTTGCAAGCATAGAACCTGAAAGGTTATGCCACACACTGAATATTGCGCTTGGCACGGCAGATAGCGGTGAGAAATGGGCCGTGGCAAGTGCAGCCCCAAGTCCTGAGTTTTGCATGCCGACTTCGATTGCAATCGCTTTTTGAGAAGGGTAATCCATTTTTAAAAGCTTTGCGCCCATAAATCCAAGCAAATAACCGATACCGTTATGCAGGATAACAACTGAAAAAATCAGCAACCCTGATTGAAGCAGATTTTCCCGGTTGCCGCTGACGACAGCTGAGACAATCGCCACGATGCCAATGACAGAAACAAGCGGAAGGGCATGTACGGCTTTCGCCACTTGTTTTCTGAAAAACATTTTGACGATCACACCTGCAATGATTGGAAATAAAACCGCTTGTAAGATTGAAAGAAATAAAGATCCTGGCGAGACAGGAAGCCATTCCTTGGCAAACAGCATAATCAAAACCGGAGTTAAAACGGGTGCCAACAAGGTAGATATTGTTGTAACAGCAACAGAAAGGGCCGTATTTCCTTTTGCTAAAAATGTCATGACATTAGAAGCAGTTCCCCCTGGACAGCAGCCGACAAGAATAACACCTACTGCGATTTCAGCCGGAAGATGCAGTCCAATTGAAAGGCCGAAAGCAACGAGCGGCATGATGGTATACTGAGCAATCACCCCAATAATGACATGCCAAGGTTTTCTGAGCAGCTCTTTGAAATCATCGGCTTGCAGTGTAAGTCCCATCCCAAACATGATAATACCAAGAAAAATCGTAATATAAGAACTGATCCACGTAAAAAAAGACGGGAAGGAAAATCCCAGCACGGCAAACACAATGACCCATATGCCAAAGGTTTGTCCCGCAAAATGGCTTATTTTTCTAATGATGTCCATAAAAACACTCCTAACACATTCATCAAGAACTTCAGCAGAAAATCTCACAGATTTTTAAACATTCTCTTATTATAATTAATTTTCTGAATAATTCAATATCAATCGTCTAATAATAGTCGATAAATTTATTATGTAAACTAATCAAAATGTTCTTGACTATATAGGAAGATATTCTTACAATGAACCTTTATAATGGTTAGACAAAATAGGAGTGATAGGGTGAAGGAAGCGAATCAATGGTCTTCGAAGATCGGCTTTATTTTAGCCGCGGCAGGATCAGCTATTGGGCTTGGCGCGATATGGAAATTCCCATATGTAGCTGGAACCAGCGGAGGAGGCGCATTTTTACTTATTTTTATTTTATTTACGGTTTTAATCGGACTGCCTTTATTGTTAGGTGAATTCATCATAGGCAGAAAAACGCAGAAAGATGCCGTTCAGTCCTATAAAACACTTGCTCCAGGAACGAAGTGGCATTGGATCGGATATTTAGGCATGGTAACGTGCTTTATTCTTCTCTCCTTCTACAGTGTCGTCGGCGGGTGGATTTTAATTTATATTATAAAAGGCTTCACTGGCGGTTTGTCGCAAACATCTGGTTTTGATACGATATTTGCAAGTACCATTTCAAATCCTTATTTGGCTGTAGGAGGCCAGTTGCTCTTTATGGCAGTGACCATTTTGGTTGTTGCAAAAGGAGTTAGCAGCGGAATTGAAAAGGCTAGCCAAGTATTAATGCCGGCGCTATTTATATTATTTATTATTTTAATGGTGCGTTCTGTTACCCTTGACGGTGCGATGGAAGGGCTCAAGTTTTTCCTGATGCCTGATTTTTCAGCGATTGACGCTAATACCATTTTGTATGCGATGGGCCAGTCCTTTTTCTTATTAAGTGTCGGTGTATCTGTCATGGTTACTTACAGCTCTTATTTAGGGAAACAGGAAAATCTTGTGCAGTCTGCTGTATCAGTAACTGTATTGAACGTACTTGTTGCAGTTATGGCAGGGATTGCGATTTTTCCAGCTGTATTTTCATTTGGTCTCAAGCCAGACCAAGGACCGATTCTGTTATTTAACGTGCTGCCAACTATATTTAATCAAATGCCGTTCGGAATTATCTTTTTATTAGCATTTTTAATTCTATTTTTATTTGCTGCATTGACATCTGCTTTTTCAATGCTGGAAATTTTGGTCGCAGTGCTTTCAAAAGGTGATGTTAATAAGAGAAAACGATTCGCTTGGTTAGGCGGAATCGCTATATTTATTGTCGGTGTGCCGTCTGCACTATCATACGGTGTCTTAAGTGACGTTTCTATATTTCACTTATCCATTTTTGATGCGGCCGACTATCTTGTGAGCAATATTTTAATGCCGTTAGGCGCGTTATTGATCTCGATTTTTGTCCCGCTTAAAATACCGAAACAGGATTTGTTTGACGAGCTGAAAAGCGGTTCCAGCCTCAAACGGAAGTGGTTTGCGGTTTGGCTGCTGCTTATTCGTTATCTATCTCCTGTGGCCATCATCATCGTGTTTTTGCATGTGATAGGCATTTTTTAACACACGAAGCCCCCGAGGAAAGGGGGCTTTTTTAATATAGTTTCCAAACGACTTCTTTTGCCTGCTCAAAACGTTTTTCTGCCTCGCGCCAATCCACGACATTCCACCAGTGATCGACATAGCTGGCCCGGTCATTTTTATATTGTAAATAGTAGGCATGCTCCCATACGTCAAGCGGTAAAAGAGGGATCACATCCCACTGGCTGAAGAGCTGGTGTTTTTCTGCTGTTAAAATCTCCAGCCGTCCTGATCGAGGTGCCCAGACCAGAATGGCCCAGCCGACACCTTCCACTTTTTTAGCGGCTTGGGTAAAATGTTCTTTAAAAGCGGAATAGCTTCCGAATGAAAGGTCAATCATTTGAAACAATGCCCCTGTAGGGCGCCGCTTTCCGTTTGGATGCATGGAAAACCAGAAAATACTGTGCAAATAATGGCCTGCTCCATGGAACGCAAGCTCTCTTTCCCAATGAGTGATCAAGTCAAAATTCTTTGTCGCCCTCGCTTTTTTAAGCTCCAATTCTGCTTTGTTCAGCCCATCGACATAGCTTTGATGATGTTTTGTATGATGAAGGACCATAATATCGCGTGAAATATAAGGCTCTAAGGCGGAATATTTGTATGGAAGCTTTGGCAGCACATGTTTCCCTATAGGGACATAAGCGCGTCTTTCATTTGTATCATCTGATTCTGTAATATCCCGGTAAAGGGCAGCTGCCTGCTTATACCAATCTTCTTCTGTTGTTTGGTCATCTTCCAGAGCCTCAATCATCTTGTCGATTTGATCTTCGAACTGGTCAAGCTGTCCCCGCTTTTGAATCTGGTCTTTCAGTGCTTCACACCAATTGAACATCTCCGTTTGATAAGATTCACGTTTCATTTGCTGTCTCCTTTTCAATAGAATCAAAATACTTCCCGACAGCCAGCAAAGAGAATACATATGGATAACTGTGATAGCGAATATAAAATTGCTTTGGCAATCCGATTCCTGCTGGATATGCGAGGTTATCAGCGCTGTGTGAACTGCTGTCAGTAAGGTAGTGCATGCCTTTCACAACAGACGGATGTTCGGGATTTTCGTATGTGAGCAAAGCGTCTAAAGCCCAGGCCGTTTGTACAATGGTTCCTCTTTGAAGCGGTACATATGTTTTGATTTCGGCGCTTTTGCAAGATTCTCCCCAGCTCCCGTCATCATTTTGTATGGATTTGAGCCAACGCAGAGCCTTTTGTATAGCGTGGTGCTTTCGGTCAACCCCGCATGCATGCATACCCGTAAGAGCAGCCCAGGTGCCGTAAATGTAGCAAACACCCCATCTCCCGTACCATGACCCATTTTGTTCCTGATGCTGGAAAAGCCACTTCACTGCGCGTTGAATATGCTGATGTTTTTCTGTGAAGCCAACTTTCTCGCCTAAAAAATGCAGTACACGTCCGGTGAGGTCGGCGGTTGAAGGGTCAACTGCAGCGTCCTCGGCGGATTCAAGCGGCAGATGGCGAATCAGTGGATGGTTCACATTTTTTTCAAAAGCAGAAAATCCGCCATCATTGTTTTGCATCGATAAAAGCCAAGACACCCCTCGTTCCCAAGCTGCAGGAGAATAATTGCGGGGAATCGCTTTTAAAACAGCTGCAGTGTCGTCACAGTCAGGGTTATTTGTATTAATGTTTGAAAATCCCCAGCCGCCGGGAATTGAATTTGGATTTTTGACAGACCAATCTGCTATTTTGGTATGCTGGCGCTCTAGCAAAAAGTCGGCTGCTTTTGAAACAGAGCCATCCGTTTCGGTCACACCACTTTTTTGAAGAGCATAGCTGATTAGAGCTGTATCCCAAACAGTTGAAGTAGAGTTTTCTAGATAAGGAATCCCGTTGCATTTAGTCATCAGTGATTTGATGCCGTTAATCGCCCTCCTGATAACAGGGGAGTAGCGCGACACACCTAGTGACAGAAGGCTGTAAACCATAAATATGGTTGCACTCGCATAGCTGTATAATGTTCCGTCTTTTTCAATCCGGTCCAGCATATACGTTTTAGCTGTCTGTAAGCCCAGCTGCTGGAAAGCAAATGGCGCATGGAAAATGCGTTTCCAATGTGACAAAATAGACGTGAGATCTCTTTCTTCAAAAGCATCAGACCGAAGCCAAGTGAAAGGGTTTTTTGTCATGTGCGGATCGAGATGGCGAAGAGATGAAATATTGCGGTTATTAAGGATAAATCGCTGATTGAGTGTTACAGCCATAGGAGCAAAATGAATACGGGCATATGAGCTGAACTGATAGAAATGAACCGGCAATGTTGGAGGGAGCGCCATAAGTGATAATGGTAAATACAAAGCAGGCCAAGGATAAAGCCCGTTCGCGGCAAGCATCCATTTTGTCATGAAATGTACATGTCTCAAACCTCCATGTGAGATGATAAATTGTTCGGCTTTTTTCATGTGTGGGTCAGATCTGTGAAAACAGCCAGAAGCCAGCATCCCGACATATCCTTGGACGGTAGCCGTTAGATTTCCGGGAGTTTCATCGGGATAATTGATAAATGTGCCATCGGGCTGCTGTTTTGCACGTATGCCAGCGGCAAGTGCTGATATCAGTTCTTTTTCATTTTTGCCGTCATCTAGGGAGGTCAGGAGCAAAATAAAAAAGGAATTTGTCATGATTGGTCCTTCAAAGCAAAATGTCCATGAACCATCAGCATTTTGCCTGTCTCTTAACTCTGTAATGGTTTTCTTTTGAAAACGCCTCACTTTCTCCTGAAGTGTGCCCACCACGCTCAACTCCTTCAGAAGCATATATATTCAGCATCTTTTATGGGCATTACAGAAAGAAAAAAACTGCTGGCAGGCAGCAGTTTTTTAAACATACATGTTAGTCTTCAAGATTTATCCAAACACTTTTAACTTCTGTGTAATTATCCAAGGCATATGATCCCATTTCTCGTCCGAGTCCTGACTGTTTATAACCGCCAAACGGAGATGCCGCGTCAAATACATTATAGCAGTTCACCCAAATGGTTCCGGCTTGAAGGCGGTCCGCGATATAGTGCGCCTGCTTGACGTTCTCTGTCCATAGTCCGGCCGCAAGCCCATATTCTGAATGGTTTGCCCGTTCAATAACTTCATCGACTGTTTCGTACGGAATGGCAGTCAGCACGGGTCCGAAAATTTCTTCTTTTGCGATGGTCATTTCATCTTCAACATTCGCAAACACAGTCGGTGCGACAAAATATCCTTCTTCAAAAGGACAGCTTCCGCCAGTCACTGCTTTTGCTCCTTCATCTTTTCCTTTTTGAATATAGGAAAGAACGCGTTCATGCTGTTCCTTGCTTACGAGAGGCCCGATTTGCGTATCTTTATGAAGACCCGCTCCTTGGCGGAGTGACTCAGCATAGGACACCATTTCATCAACAACTTCATCATATTGGTCTTTATGAATGAAGACACGGGAGCCCGCACAGCAGACCTGGCCCTGGTTAAACATCACACCGTTTAAAGCGCCCGGGATTGCTTTTTTCAAATTCGCATCCGGCAGAAGAATATTAGGCGATTTTCCGCCCAGCTCCAATGTAACACGCTTAATGCTTTTCGCTGCGGTGGACATGATTTTCTTTCCAATTTCAGTCGAACCGGTAAAGGCAATTTTATCAACTGCTTCGTGGTTCGTCAGCGCTTCTCCCGCATCTTCACCGAATCCCGGAATGATATTGATTACACCGTCCGGGAAACCGGCTTGGTCAATTAATTCTGCCAAATAAAGAGCTGAAAGCGGTGTTTGTTCAGCCGGTTTGAGAACGATTGTACAGCCTGTTGCAAGTGCCGCGCCCATTTTCCACATCGCCATCAGGAGCGGGAAATTCCATGGAATGATCTGGCCGACGACACCGACAGGCTCATGACGCGTATAATTAAAATAAGCGCCGGAAACCGGAATCGTCTGTCCTGTTATTTTTGTACACCAGCCGGCGTAATAGCGCATATGCTCGATAGCCAGCGGAATATCTCCATTAGTCGTTTCATTAATTGGTTTCCCATTATCAAGTGTTTCAAGCTGAGCAAGCTCAGTTTTATGCTCTTCCATTAAGTCTGCCAGCTTATACATCAGTCTGCTTCTAGAAGCTGGAGACATTGTTCTCCATTCGCCTTGATCAAAGGCTTTCCGGGCAGCTTTCACCGCTTTGTCCACATCCGCAGTCTGGGCTTCATACAGCGTCATCAAGGTTTCGCCGGTCGCCGGGTTGGGAGTGTCAAAGGTTGCCCCTGAGGCACTCGGAACAAATTTTCCGTCAATATAAAGCTTCTTTGTTCCCTGTAAAAATGTCTCCAGCCTTTTCGTCACTTGCATCGTTAAAGAACTCATTCGTAACAAACCTCCAGTCATTTTTTATGGTCTGTCCTGAGATTCTTGGTGATAGCACATTGATTTCTTGATTGCATAGCAGAAATAAGCTGTGATATTTGCTGCAAACGTAAGCGTATACAAACATTCTATAATAGAAAACAAGGCAAAATCAATGAATAACCGATATTGCAATTTACAAAAGAAAAAAGCTACAATAAGCTTATAGATAAGTAAAGGAGATTTCATCATGATTCATAAAAATTGGCTTGAAAAAGAAACAATCAAAAAGGTAAAATGTGTGCAGACAAACGCAAAAAAATATATCGTAAACAGGGTCTTAACTCCGGGAAAAGAATATGAAGTGAAAAATGAAACAGAGGAGTTTCTCTTTGTGGTCGACAATACGAATAAAGTGGGCGGCTACTATAAAGAATACTTCGAAGAGATGTAATGTTTCCTTAAAGCATCAGACAAACTTGTTAAAAGCAGTCGATACATAAAACCGCAGCTCAGCTGCGGTTTTTTTGTGATTAAACAGGAAATATAAAACAAAATGCATGACACATTAAAAACAACTTTTTTTATAAAAACATTGCTGAATATTGAAACTTTTTCCTCAATATGTGCGTATTACTTGATGACAACAGCTTAAAATCCGAAAAACAAATCAAAAATTTGAAAAATGTAATCTGTTCGTAATGGTTTAAATGTCTTCTATGTCGTATTCTTATATAGGGATAAAGGACTTATTTTTATGTAGTGAATGATAAAACAAATAGATAAATGCAGAAAGAGGGGTTCTTCATTGGGTATTTTTTCTGTTAGCAGATCAACGGACGCAAAGAAGCTTGAAGCTTTGCTCGTTGAAGGGGAAAGAATAGAATCGATTTATAAGCTCCGAGTGGACCAAATTTGCTTTACAAATAAGCGGATCATTTTCTTTGACAATAAAATGTTTTCCAAAAAGAAGGTTCGTGTATTTCTTCCATATAAAACAATTGAAAGCTTTGCCATCCAAGAAGCGGGAATGTTCGATCCGGACACTGGGCTTTTACTGATGACAAGAAGCAAAACGTTCGAATTAGAATTTGCGAAAGACACCGATTTAAGCGAAGTTCAGGCGGTGCTGACAAAGCATTTGTGCAGCTGAATATTTGATGAGCCAGCCGTTCAAAAAATGGTTAGGCTTTTTTTTATAAAAAAACAGGGCATATGCGCCCTGTTCTGGTTATACCACACTGTTTTTCGCTGAGTTCGAATCAATAAGATCTGCATCTAATACATTTGAAATCGGTACGACAAGAGGAGTAAAGTCGCCATTTTCTTCTCCAAAGCCTTGATTTATTTTGGCTGATAAAAAGTAATCGACCTGCTGATACGGACCGAGTGTTAAAGAGGAACCGCGGTCCATCGTATTGATTTTAAATCCGCCGACATTCACGACGGAGGGTGAAAAGAACATCTCATCACTTCCTTTTGATCGAAGAGTTAACCGCTTCACTTTCAAAAGAGGCCGGAGAATCAATTTGGTCTCTGTCATCCACATGGCTCCTCGTGCCCATAAATCCGCTCGCATCTCCAAAATTCTGTCCGTAGCCTTGATTTTTTTTATCTGAATTTTGCCATTCTGCCAATAAATTTTGTCCTACGTTAACCGCTGAAGCATTTTCAAAGGAATTAATTTTCAGCATGAAAATATTAATATTGATATACGGAGTTGGTTGAACCACAGGCAAACCTCCTTTCTATAGTTGTATGCTGGCGGTTATAAAGTATGTTAAGACAGGGGGCTTCAAATGGATTTCGAAAAGATGAAGCAGTGGATGGAATTCGCACAGCAGATGTACGGCGGTGACTTTTGGAAACAGGTATTTGATGAAGACCAAAAAACCCCTTTTATGACAAATGGCCAATCTCCGTTTCCGTTTTCGCAGCAAGATCAGCGAGGGAAAGGAGATGCTTCATTTCCAAGCATGGATATTGTAGATACCGTTACGGAAGTCCAGTTTTTAATTTATCTTCCAGGCTACCGTAAACAGGACGTTCACATATTATCGTACGGAGATTATTTAGTGGTGAAGGGACAGCGCTTTTCCTATTTTAATGAACAGGACTTTCGCCAAAAAGAAGGGAAATACGGAAGTTTTGAAAAGAAAATTCCGCTTTCCGACCATCTTCATGGAAAGATGAGTGCCATTTTTAAAGACGGAATCCTATACATCACCATTCAAAAAGACGAAGGTCAAGCGAAAACCATTGTTATTGATGATTGATTTTCATACTGAGTGCATCTGCTCCGTCACGGTCATCAATTGATTCAATCGGAATGACCATGACCACAAAATCTGCATTTTGTTCCCCGAAACCGTTATTTCTTTTGATAGCAGAGCACTTGTTCCTTAATTCCGCAGAACCAAAGGTAAGGGATGAGCCGCTGCCTATCGTGTTAGTTTTGAGATGAGCAATATTGATGTTAGTCGGAAGCATGAAAACCTCTCCTTTCTTTGGGATATACACATTATATATGTAGACGAAAGAGGAGTATGCAAAGGGTCGTGATGTCATGAAAAAAATGCTTAGGTCCCTGATCAGGCATTGTTTGAAATCAGAATTTGACAAACTGCGTGAATGTGAAGAAAGGCTTTCACGGCTTGAGGAACAGAACAACAGCAGCAAACAGCAGGCTGAAGAAACCTATATACATATTGAAACGCTGAATGTTGAAAAAATTGATTATCATCTCGAATTCGGCGAGCTGACCATTGATGAACTGAGCGGCAGATTAAATATAGGCGCAACCTATTATATGCCGCCAGAAAAGAAAGACAAAAAGTGCCGGCGAAAATCCGAAGCACCACCAACACCAGCGGTCAAGATCCGTTCAAAAAGGCAGTAGCTCATCCTTCCATCCATGTTCCCATGTTTGACAGGAGGCAAAACGGGAAACAGAATAGAAAGGAGAGGATATACATGGCACTGACAAATGAACAAACACAGCATCTCTATCATAAATTGCTCGATATGCAAAAAGAATTGTCTGGAGAGAAAAAGGAAACAGAATCAATGACAGAAGAAGTGGGGGAGCTTTCCAATGGGGTTGACAACCATATGGCAGACCACGGTACGCTCGTCACAGACCGGATGACAGACCAAACGGTGAGAGAGATTGACCGGGAGCTGTTAGAGGAGGTTAACCATGCATTACAAAAGATGAAAGAAGGAACTTACGGCGTGTGTGAAAAAACGGGCCAAGACATTCCTTACGAAAGACTTGAAATTGTTCCCTATGCGAGAATGACAGTTGAGGCGCAAGCTGATATGGAGGATGACCTTGAGACAGATGCTCCTTCATATGAACGAGCGTTTCACGAACAGGTAAAAGATCTATCCAACAAAGAAACAATTGATCAAAAAAGCTCACAGACGTATGAAATCTTGGATCGTGAACAAGATTCGAAGTAAAAATGCCAGGCAAGTACACCGATATTAGATGTACTTGCTTTTTTTTTGAAAAAAATCTCATATTCAAAATAAAGTGATTGACTTTGAGTAAAAAAGAAAGTAACATACTATTTGTAAGTAAATATAAAAAGTTTACCGGGAGGAATACAAATGTCTACAGTTTTATTTGTAAAATCAAGCGACCGTACAGCTGAAGAAGGCGTTTCAACTAAACTTTACGAGGCTTTCTTAGCTGCTTATAAAGAAAATAACCCTAATGATGAAGTGGTTGAATTAGACCTTCATAAAGAAAACCTTCCTTACCTCGGGAGAGATATGATTAACGGAACATTTAAAGCAGGTCAAGGAATGGAAATGACAGAAGAAGAGAAAAAACAAGCAGCAATTGCCGACAAATATCTGAATCAGTTTGTAAAAGCTGACAAAGTTGTTTTCGCATTCCCGCTTTGGAACTTCACAGTGCCAGCAGTGCTTCATACTTATGTTGATTACCTGTCTCGTGCAGGCGTTACATTCAAATACACACAAGAAGGACCAGTTGGTTTAATGGGCGACAAAAAAGTTGCACTCCTTAACGCGCGTGGCGGCATTTATTCAGAAGGACCAATGGCTTCTTTAGAAATGTCATTAAACTTCATGAAAACAGTTCTTGGTTTCTGGGGTGTTCAAGACTTACACACAGTTGTCATCGAAGGACATAACGCAGCGCCTGATCAAGCGCAAGAAATCGTTGAAAAAGGTTTACAAGAAGCAAAAGATCTTGCTGCAAAATTCTAATGAACAAAAACTCCTATCATTGCGATAGGAGTTTTTTGTATACATATTTATATAGAAGAAAGTGATGAATCCTCTTAGCGAAAAAAGGCTGTTTTTTTATTGTAATATATTTTTTGATTTGTCGAATCTTTGGATATAATAGCGAAAAAACATTTTTATTGGCTGGAAAAAGTTTTTCTAAACAATTGTTCTGGCCTCTTGATTAAAACCGCTCGATGGTGTACTATATAAAAGAAGCTACTTTGTGCGTATTGTTAATTAAGTTTTAACCTTTAAGCTGTAATAGGGAGTTTTATATCGAAGCCGGAATGTCATGCCTCCATTGCTGAGGACGACAGGAACGTTTCTGCAAACACCCACTTTGAGGAGTGGTGGTTTAAAACTTTCTTACTTGCATACGGCAAGATGTAGCGAAAGCCATTTCCTTTTCGGAAATGGCTTTTTATTTTATATGAAAAGGTTGGTATAGCAAAAAATTCAATTTTTGTGTGAAAGAAATGAAGGCCTCTTTTTTATGTTATGATGGGGGAAATTCAAGGAAAAGCGAGGTTTACACATTATGTTACATAGAGCCCAATCCCTTCTGGCTCATTATTTTGGTTATGAAAAGCTTCGCAGCGGCCAGGATGAAGCGATCCGCTTGGTAACGGAAGCGAGGCAAAATACGGCCTGTATTATGCCAACGGGAGGCGGCAAATCGATTTGCTATCAAATTCCAGCATTAATGTTTGAAGGGACGACGATCGTCATTTCACCGTTGATTTCCTTGATGAAGGATCAAGTTGATGCATTAGAAGAAGCGGGGATTAACGCCGCCTACATTAATAGCACACAATCCAATCAGGAAATATACGAGAGGCTGAACGGACTCAAAGAAGGGGCTTATAAGCTTTTTTACATTACACCAGAGCGACTAACGTCCACGGAGTTTATCCGGATTTTGCAGGGCATAGATGTTCCTTTGGTCGCAATAGACGAGGCGCATTGTATTTCTCAATGGGGGCACGATTTCAGGCCAAGCTACAGAAATATTGAAATTTTGTTCCGTGAATTACACGACAAGCCTGTCATCATGGCGTTAACAGCAACAGCCACACCCGAGGTTCATGATGATATTTGCAAACAGCTGCACATTCAAAAAGAAAACACGGTATATACCGGATTTTCACGAGAAAATTTAACCTTTAAAGTAGTAAAAGGAGAAAATAAAGATCGTTTTATAGATGAATATGTGCAAAACAACAGACATGAAGCAGGAATTGTCTATACCGCGACCAGAAAAGAAGCTGATCGGATATATGAGAGATTGAAACGAAATCAGATCAGGGCAGGGCGGTATCACGGGGGTTTGGCTGATGATGTGAGAAAAGAGCAGCAGGAAAGGTTTCTTAATGATGAGCTTCAAGTGATGGTGGCAACCTCTGCTTTTGGAATGGGGATTGATAAATCAAATATCAGATTTGTTCTGCATGCACAAATTCCAAAAGATATGGAAAGCTATTATCAAGAGGCTGGACGAGCTGGGCGGGACGGCCTTGCCAGTGAATGTGTTCTCCTGTTTTCACCGCAGGATATTATGGTGCAGCGCTTCTTAATTGAGCAATCAGAACATGAAGAAAAACAAAAGCAGGATTTAAAAAAGCTGAGACAAATGGTCGACTATTGTCATACGGAAGATTGTCTGCAGCGTTTTATCCTTATGTATTTCGGAGAAAAGGAGCCTGATGCGTGCGGACAATGCGGAAACTGCACTGATACAAGGGCGGCCCATGACGTGACGCGGGAGGCGCAAATGGTCTTATCTTGTATCATTCGCATGAAAGAACGATTTGGCAAGACGATAGTTGCCCAAGTGCTTGCCGGCTCCAAAAATAAAAAAGTTCTTGAAAACGGTTTTTCGGACCTTTCAACATACGGAATATTAAAACACCAATCAGTTGGCGAAATCAGTGATTTTATTGAATTTCTTATTTCTGACGACTTTATCAGGATGTCAGATGGTACGTTTCCGACTCTTTTTGTCAGCAGTAAAGGAAGGAATGTGCTGAGAGGAGAATTATCAGTCACGAGAAAAGAAGCGTTAAAAGCGGCAGCGATTACTGAAAATGACGAGCTGTTTGAACGATTGCGCATGGTTCGGAAAGAAATCGCGGCTGAGCAGGGTGTTCCGCCATTTGTTGTTTTCTCTGACCAAACGTTAAAAGAAATGTCAGGAAAACAGCCCGTAAATGATGAGGAACTTTTGTCTATAAAAGGAGTCGGAGAACAAAAAAGAGCAAAATACGGCCGGCTTTTTTTACAAGAAATACAGGCTTATGCAAGGATGACAGACTAAAAAAACAGAAAATCAATCTTTTTTTCTATAAAAAACACATTTTATTTTCTCTGTTTTGCCTTAAAATAAAAAGACTTGCGAAGCCTATTATATCAAGGGTTCAGCAAGTCTTTCCATCAGAGAGAAATCCTTCATGTAAAGGAACTGTAATCTAAATCATATCTTTTTGTTATTGATTTGACATTTACGTGTGTTACGATATCACCTGTTAGCCGCCAATAAAAAGCTAACAAGGGAGGATTTACTTATGAAGAAGACGATTATGTCCTTTGTGGCAGTTGCTGCACTTTCAACAACTGCATTCGGAGCTCACGCTTCTGCAAAAGAAATTACGGTGCAAAAGGGTGATACGCTCTGGGGAATCTCTCAGAAAAACGGAGTGAACCTAAAGGACTTAAAAGAATGGAACAAGTTAACTTCTGATAAAATCATTGCAGGAGAAAAACTGACCATTTCTTCAGAAGAAACAACCACTAATGGGCAATATACAATTAAAGCGGGAGATACGCTTTCTAAGATTGCTCAAAAATTCAGCACGACAGTCAACAACCTGAAAGTTTGGAATAACTTAAGCTCTGACATGATCTATGCTGGATCAACTCTTTCAGTAAAAGGTCAGGCAACAGCAGCAAACACAGTTGTTGAGAATGCGCAAACAAGCGCACCTCAAGCTGCACCAAAACAAGAGGCTGTGCAAAAAGAGCAACCTAAACAAGAAACAAAAGCTGAGGCAGAAACTTCTGTTAATACAGAAGAGAAGGCTGTTCAATCAAATACAAATAATCAAGAAGCTTCAAAAGAACTAACAGTTACTGCTACTGCTTACACTGCTAACGACGGCGGCATCTCCGGCGTTACGGCAACAGGCATTGACTTAAATAAAAACCCGAACGCGAAAGTTATCGCGGTTGATCCTAATGTGATTCCGCTAGGTTCTAAAGTCTATGTTGAAGGCTACGGGGAAGCAACAGCAGCAGACACTGGCGGCGCTATTAAAGGAAATAAAATTGACGTATTTGTACCAAATAAAAGCGATGCATCAAATTGGGGCGTCAAAACTGTAAGTGTGAAAGTCTTAAACTAATGATATAGATTGTGATAAAAGACATGAGCTTTTGGCTTGTGTCTTTTTTTCTTTATCATATGCTGATAAAGAAAAGTGGTCCCGTATTTCTTTTTTGCACCATGGCATTTATAGCTGGTTGTTAATATCCTTGATCGGCGAAATGAGCTGTTGTGTATCTTTTTTTGCGGATAAAAGGCAGTTGGATGTAGCAGTTGCCCTATACGGAATCCGATTCATTTTAGACGGTCTTTTATTGTCATATTAGGCACTCTTGCAGTTGGGCAAGGCAGCTTGTGAGCGGAGTTGGACAGCAGATGACTTTCCATTAAATACGCAATTCAATCGATATCAGCAATTCAGCAGATATGCAGTGGCGGCGATTTTAACAGGACAACTAGTCTATCTGAGGCTGTTAAGCATATCATCGTTCAGCTGGCTTTAAGCGTGAAGGATATCGATCCGTCTAATTCCGGTTCCGGCGATGTATTCAGGTTAACAAAAAAGATCTTGGCATCTGCCAAGATCTTTTTTTATTTAAACCAGCCTTTTTCTTTTGAACGGGTAATGGCTTCAATTCGATTTTTCACTTCAAGTTTTTCTAGAATCATTGAGATATAATTTCGCACCGTTCCGCTTTTGATGCTGAGTTCCTGAGCGATTTCTTTGGTATTTTTACCGTTAGCCACAAGTTCAAGCACTTCTTTTTCTCTATCTGTAAGAGGGTTAGCCTCGCTGTATAAGTCCTCCATCAGCTCAGGTGCATAGATGCGCTTTCCGTTCATAACGCTACGGATGGCGCAGGCGAGTTCTTCGCTCGGACTGTCTTTTAATAAATAGCCTTTTACGCCTGCTTTAATAGCTCTCTGAAAGTAGCCGGGTCTGGCAAAGGTGGTTAGGATTATAATTTTGCAGCCTGTATTCTTTAGCTCCTCGGCAGCTTCAAGGCCTGTTTTTCCAGGCATTTCAATGTCCATAATACATACATCAGGCTGGCGTTTTTTGACAAAATCAACAGCATCTTGGCCGGTTGTCCCTTTTCCTACGACTTCCATATCGTCTTCTAGGTTTAGAAGTGATCCTAAAGCGCCCAGCAGCATTTGCTGATCTTCTGCAATAAATATACTAATCATGTAAGCCATCCTTTATGTTTATTTTGAATTATTAGGAATTGCCATGGTAAGCTTGGTGCCGTTTTCGGTATCGATGTGAAGGCTTCCGTTTGCAAACTCAAGCCGTTCTCTCATCCCAAGTAAGCCATGTCCTTTAGAAAAGGAATTTTCTTCTCCTTTAAATGTTCCATCGTCAGACACTGTAATGACAACTTCCTTCCAGAGCTGCTGAATGTCTACTCGGCAAGTTTTAGCCTGACTGTGTTTGACGACATTTGTGACAGCTTCTTTTAAGCACATGCTCAAAATGTTTTCATTTAGCAATGAGATATTTTCGGGCCACTTCTCTTCTTCATAGATAAACGTAATGTCTGCGGCTTCGAGAATCTGTTTGATGTTGATCAGTTCATCCTTGAGCCGGATGCCTTTCATGGAGGATACGATTTTTCTTACTTCATTTAAAGAAGTTCTCGCTGTTTGCTGAACACTTTTCAATTCACGAGCTGCTTGTTCGGGATCTTTGTATATCAATTTTCTCGCTAAGTCGCTTTTTAATCCGATAAGAGAAAGCTTTTGTCCAAGCGTATCATGGAGATCGCGGGCAATTCGCTGCCGTTCTTCTAATTTTACCAGTTCTGCAATCCGTTCATTTGCATCCTCAAGCTTTTCTTCCAGCCGTTCGCGTTCCTTGCGGCTTCTTATACTGAAGGGCAATAAAATCGCGCTGATGAGGGTAATGACGACAAAAGGAATTTGAGTCAAGAAGAATTCCTTTTTTAATACGAGACTGAAATTAGCTGCGACAGCCGCGCTTATTAAATGGACATAATATAAAATATGAAAAGGGACGCGTTCCTTAATGTTTCCAATAAAATACGCGATAAAAAAAGCAAAATAAATATAACTGAACAGAGTAATGGAGGACGTCGAAATGCCGATTAATAAAAATCCCCACAAATAAATGGTCCAGCCTTTTGAGACGAAAGCAAATCTATATACGGAAAAAAATAAAAGCGTCAAAATGATGCCGACAATAATAACAAATGTAGATGATGATTTCCATATAAAGTAGAAGGGGAGAATGAAAAATATTGTCCATATATAGGGAGTAATTCCGCTTAGTTTTTGAAATGTAAAATGCTTTTTAATCATGATCTTACCTCATTTTCAGCTTTTCATCTTACTTGTTACTTTATCATTGTGAAAGCCGGAATGCACCCTCCAATAATAAAAAGGAAGTCCTCTAGTATATTAGAAGACCTCCTTCATCATCAGGCGTTCTTTCGCAACTGCTCTTTATCTGGTGAACCAGGCGAAGAGCTTGAAGGTTTATGTTTGATGTCCCGAAAGGACACAAATTGTTTTTTATCTTCATCCCAAAGGCGGAATGCAAGTGATTGCAGACTTGTTTTTAAGGTAATTGTCGGTACGTTTTTTAATGGTTCGTGATGTTCATGAGCCACTTCAAGCTTATAGTTAGGCACCTTTGGACTCAAATGATGCACGTGGTGGTAACCGATATTGCCTGTCAGCCATTGAAGCAGCTTCGGAAGCTTATAAAATGAACTGCCTTCAACAGCGGCCTGAACGTAGCTCCAGTTTTCATCCGCTTCAAAATAAGAATCTTCAAAGGTATGCTGCACGTAAAACAGCCAAACACCGATTGAACCTGAAATCAGAAATATCGGGCCTTGAACGAGCAAAAACGATTGCCAACCAAAGATCAGACAGCAAGCGGCAGCCAACGCGGCAATTGCCAGATTCGTAAGGTATGTGTTTACACGCTCCTTGCGTCTTGCGCCTTTTTTGTTAAAACGGTTCGTGATCAGAAAAACATAAATCGGTCCGAGAATAAACATGATAAACGGGTTTCGATAAAGTCTGTAGGCAAGCTTTGTTCGTCTGGATGCAGCCTTATATTCGTTCACTGTTAACATCCAGATATCACCTGTTCCGCGTTTATCCAGATTGCTGCTTGTCGCATGGTGAATCGAATGGCTGTGCTGCCATTGAAGATACGGGAATAAAGTCAGGACACCTGTCAGAAAACCAAGAATATGGTTATAGCGTTTTTGTTTGAAAAAAGATTGATGGCAGCAGTCATGGAAGATGATAAAAATTCTTGTCAGAAAACCCGCGGCAATCACTGTTAATGCTAACGTAAGAAGATAGGAGACATTGAGGCTGAGATAAGCAAGAAACCACAGGCCGAAGAATGGAATAAACGTGTTCAAAAGCTGAATCAGGCTGTTTTTCGTTTCAGGCTGAGCAAATGCAGCGACTTGCTTTGTCAGCTGTTTTTGTTTATGTGCAACGGTTTGTTCAGTCATAGTAAGTATCCTCTCATTGTGTGTCTCGGTTCAGTATACGCTAATGAGAGAAGTCTTTTGTAGTAGCACACATCATGCCTCCTATATGACATTTGTCATGTCTGGTGCGCCTTGCATAACCGATTACGCTAAAAAAGCTTGTAAAAAAATTTACAAGCTGATTAATGTTTATCGATCCATATTCGCGAGGTGCCCGAAACAGCTTCAATTCTGCATGTTCCCCCTATAGGGAATGTGGCAATTGGCGAGGTATGTCCAGCATTTATGTTTGCGATGACCGGGATGCCGGATAATTCTTTTTTTGTTTCGATCATGGCTTTTACGAGATCCATTGATACGTTTGATGCTTTCTGAAATCTGCCGATCAAAATACCCTTTACATGTGAAAAAGCGGGGAGGTGGATGAGTGATTGCAGATCGCGGTCAAACATGTGGATGTCTGACATATAATCATCTTCAATCAATAAGATGGTATGTTCTGTTTCTGGAAAATACTCCGTTCCCTGCAGCAAATTAAGCGTGCATAGGTTTCCGCCAATCAAAGTGCCTTCCGCATAACCCTCTTGAATCACAACAGGTCCGTTATTTGGATAAAAGCGTCTGCTTTCTTGATCCAAATACCAGCGGTCATCGCTCCATTCGCTCGAAGGATGAATCTCAAACGGATCGTCCGAAGCGCAGCAAGAAAGAAAATAATCTTGTGTATAATCGAGCCCTTTTTTCATTGCAAATGTTGAAAAGTGGGGGCCTGAATACGTAACAAGACCCGTTTTTTGATAAATGGCATTGCTGAGGGCCGTTATATCAGAATAGCCGCACAGAATTTTTGGATGCTGTTTGATTTTTTCGTAATCAAGATAGCGCAGCAGCTGATTTGAATTGAAGCCTCCGAGTGTCGTTAAAATCGCTTTGACGCCTGGATCAAAAAAGGCCGTGTGCAGATCATGGACTCTTGATTCGATAGAGGATGAATCAAATTCGTTACATTCATTTGCATGTTCAGCAATGGTGACCCGATAACCTAAGCGTTCTAATGTTGTTTTTGCTTGAACTTTTGCTTCGTTTGATAATATAGACATGCTGGTTGCGGGAGACACAATCCGGATCTCGTCTCCCTTTTTCAATTTTGAGGCGTACATAGAACCCTCCATCAATGGTTTTACACCATTACAGCACATCTAGGCTCATGATTCCAGATTTTTTTACAAATCAACCCACTTAATGCTGCCGGATTGTGTATCAGGATCGACGCATACTTTGAATTGATGTTTTTCATAAAAATGAATCAGCCGGTCTACATGATTCCAATCACGCTTGGCAATGTCGCCTGTGACTTTCGGAATATTGTGGTCTCTGGCGATATCTTTTAAATATTTCATGCAAATGGAACCAAACCCGTGATTCGGAGGGCCTTTGATGTCCCCGATATGAATGGCATCATCCTTGTAAGACGCTACAAGTGAAAAACTGCCTTTTCCTCTGTAAGCCGTTTTACAATCAGTAAGCATAATTTTGCATGTTTGGCCATCATCAATCGAGGAAACAATCATCCACTCTTGATGTTTCGATTGATCAATACCAAGCACTTTGGCATCCTTAGATAAATCCTTCATATTCTCCTGCATTCGGTAAATTTGAAATTCTAATTCATTTAGCTCTTCCTCAAGCTCTTGACGATTTTTTTCTTTAATAGTAAACAAGATCAAACTCCTTTCAAAAAACTGCTTAGAAACACAGTTACCAATTGTATTAGAAGAAAGGCGTATTGTAAACAACAATTCCATTATTACTAGAAATTAACGCTAAGTCAGGTTTGATCATTTTTAAGAGAGGAAATAGAAAACTAACCTGTGAAAAAGGAGGAAGCGGAATGGCGATTGATTCATTGATTAACAAATTACAATATGTCCAATTGGAACCGCCGGATAAAATTCTCTCCCTGTATCTCAATACAGATACGAGAGATCCAGAGCAGCAGAGGGGGGAATGGAAGATTGCCCTAAAGTCAGGATTCAGCCGATTAAAAGAGTATTTGGCTGCTAGTAATCCAGAGGAGGAGAAGTGTCTGGATGGAATAAGAGCTAAAATGAATCAATACCTGAATGCAATGGGAAAAGACATGCCCCGCAGTCTCGTGTTTTTTGTTTCCGACAGTGGCATATGGGAAGCGATTAAGCTTCAAGTCCCTGTAGATACTAGATTTTACTGGGAAGAAACAGCTGTCCTGGATCAGCTAAGGGATTTGCGCCAAACATACCCAAGTACGGCGTTTATTTTAACTCAGCAGCATGAAGTGAAAATTATTGAAACCGTTTTAGGGGAAATTGAGACGGTGGAGCGTTATGAGTATGATATGATCAATGAGTCTTGGAAGAATTGCCGTTCCGCTGTAAACAAAGCGGAAGCATTTGAAGAGAACCGGATGAGGGAACATGTAACAGAGAACCAATCGAGACTATATAAGCGGCTGGCTGCCAGCCTAGATCAAAAAGCTGCTGCGAAAAGATGGGAACGAATGGTCATCGCCGGGGATAAAGAAACGGCTGATATCTTGGATCAGCATATGAATAAACCCATTCATTCGAAAATTCAAAAGAACCTGCTGAATGAAAATGAACATAAGGTCATTGAACATCTGATAAAAGAAGCGTAAACCTAACAGGGCCGGGGCTAATAGCCGCCGGCCTTTGAAGTGTGTCTAATTTCTGACGAAGCAGTCGAAAACGTTGACATCTTCTTTGAATTTGCATACGATTTGGATAGCCAGTACAAATTAGGAGAGGTCACCAAATGAATCAAACAGAAAATAAACCGAAAAATTACACGGGGATTGTCCTCACGCTGACAGTTCTGATTAACGGTTTAATCGCAGTGCTGTTTTTTATGCCTAAATTAGATCAGTTCAGCCATGCGAATATTCACATTTTGCCCATGCTGAATGCGATATTCAACAGCTTTACGTTTATCTTCTTATTGGCCGCGCTGATTATGATTAAACAGAAAAATATTAAAGCTCACAAACGCTTTATCTTAGCCGCATTCACAACAACATTACTATTTTTGATTTGCTATGTGACTTACCACTCGATTGCGGAAAATACGCTTTATGGCGGAGAAGGTATTATGCGTCCGATTTACTTCTTTATTTTAATTACACATATCTGCCTTTCTGCAATCATTGTGCCGCTTGCGCTGTTTACGCTGATCAGAGGCTTCAGCATGCAGGTAGAGCGCCATAAAAAAATCGCCAGATGGACAATGCCTTTATGGCTGTATGTAAGCCTTACAGGCGTTATTGTATATTTGATGATTTCACCATATTATTAAAAGCCATACTGAGTATGGCTTTTTTTACATGTAAACATGACAAAAGCCCAAATTCATGTTTGGGCTTTTGTCAGCAAATTGATAGACTCTTATTCATGAGCCTTGGATTCCATGGTTTCAAGTGTTGCAACCTGCATAGATTCTTCAACAGTTTTTGTTTTTTCTTTTACTTTTTCTGCATACGTATAATCACCGTAGCAATACGGATAGCGGAAATTCTTCATGTTTCCCCCACAAGTATACAGATCAGGATTTTTTTTGACTTGCTGCTCGGAGTATTGTTTTGCCAATTCCTCAGTATGCGTTCCTCCATGTTCAGCTACAAAATCAATGTAACCTGCCCCCATGTTGTAGCTTTGAATAATGGTATCCAAATCCACACCTTTTTCCTTACCGGTTTTGTACATGAGGGTAAATTGCTTGATGCCTTGTTTAACACTGAGTTGAGGGTCTGTTATCTCATTGCGTTTTAACCCCAGAGATTCAGAGGACTGCATGGGATCATTGCCTTTTCCTTTTGACTCCTGATACATCATGCCTAATATGAGTGATGTATAATGAGAGAGTCCTTGGCTTTCAAGCTCTTCTTCCACCAAGGGTTTGTAATCGGTTAAACGTTCCAAAACAATCGTTTTTGTATCGATCGGAAGTTTTTTGATTAAATCCCGGTTAAAAAAAAGCAATACCAATAAAAAAGAGGCGATGACAAAGACAAAAATCATCATAAAACCCGCAGCAGCGAAACAGCCTTTTCTCTTTTTCTTCACTGTGTTTCACCCTCAATGTTTGGAGCAGTATGACCTTTTTATTATGACATAGAACGATAAATCAGACCAAGTAAAAACCTAATTTGAAACATAAATTTAAACTATGAGATTGAAATGGAATACAAGCAGGCTGTTTTGCACTCAAGCGCATTTGTTATAAGATAAAATTATGAATAAAGAAAGGTGATACATATGACTGAATTTAGAGAAACGGAACAATCGGCTGCTGATCTGGACGAGGAGACTTTGTTTCTAGTAGCGCAAACATTCAAAGCGCTTTCTGATCCTACCCGAATCAGAATTCTTCATTTATTGTCACAGGGTGAACATGCAGTAAACGGAATTGCAGAAAAGCTGAATTTACTGCAGTCTACAGTGTCCCACCAGCTTAGATTTTTAAAAAATCTCCGGCTTGTCAAATCGCGCAGAGAAGGAACATCAATTTATTACTCTCCGGAGGATGAACATGTTTTAGATGTTCTTCAACAAATGATCCATCATACACAGCATGATTGAAAAAGACATCCTTGCTTAACTCGCTGTTAGCGGGCAAGGATGTCTTTTTCTTTATTGTGTCTGTGCTGTTCGAGTTCGTTTCGGCTAAGCTTGATGACAAAAGAGGAAAAACCGATATAATAAACGGCTATCAGAAAAAAGACGCCAATTGTCAGAGGGTCCGTTCCGATTGACTGACTGTATGATCCAAGGCTGTTTAGATCAGGTGAGGTAAGATAAAGCTCCGTCACTCGATACAGAAATCTTGATAGAAATAAAGTCAAGAGAATCATCTCTACCCAAATATGAGTCCGAAAATAGATCTTTCCTCTGCGTTTTTTAAAGGAGATGTTTTTCTTAGCGAAAAAGACAAGGAGCCATCCGCCAAGAATACCCATAATGAGATATCCATATAAAAAAGGGTGGATGAGGCTGAAGATTGAAAGCACAAAAGCAAACAGCGAGAAAAGAATGATGCGGGTGAACAGCCAGCGGGGCTTCAGCGGCTGATATCCGATGGACCTTTTAATTTTTTTATACAGAAAAAAGATGATGATCATGGCAGGATAAACGCTTTGAAGTGTAAAATGCATGATGTGAAATCCCCTCCGTTGAGAAGTGTATGCTTATCCGGTTGGAAATAGTAGCTGAAATCAAATACTGAACACAAAAAAGAAGGGGGAACCCCTGTTTTCATAACATATGCGAGGTGTATGTGGCCGCATAATAGATATGCCCAAGCTTTATCAAAATGTTATGATTGTTTTGATGGGAAATACAAGAAGAAAAGGTGCGCAGAATGAAACTGGAACGTTTGTTAGCGATGGTTGTATTATTAATCAGCAAAAAACAAGTGCAGGCTGCTGAACTTGCTGAGCTGTTTGAAGTATCAGTCAGAACCATTTACCGTGATATTGAGACGATCAATAGGGCTGGTATTCCAATTGTGACCTCACAGGGCTCCGGGGGCGGAATTGGCATTATGGAGACGTATCGGCTTGAGAGAGAGTGGCTGAAGGAGGAGGAGCTGTTTGCGATCGCTTCTGCTTTGCAGAGTGTTTCATCTATGCACGAACCTGTTTCTCACAGCACAGCTTATCAAAAAATCAAGCACCTCATACCTGAGCAGTCAGCCGAAGCATTTAAGCACCAAACTGAAAAATGGTTTATTGACATGACGGCTTGG
The DNA here is from genome assembly GCF_002201875.1 of Bacillus sp. MD-5. NCBI lineage: Bacteria > Bacillati > Bacillota > Bacilli > Caryophanales > Bacillaceae > Bacillus > Bacillus sp. MD-5. The sequence continues at coordinate 1,947,734 of NZ_CP021911.1, read as the reverse complement.
GGCCAGACTGAGGATCAAAAGGCGCTTCGTGAGAAAATCAGCGCCGCCATCGATCGATTGTCAACGATATCTTTTACATATACAAGCGCAAGCGGGGAAACACTGCTTCGGGAGACTGAACCTTATACATTGGTTTGCAAGGCGGGGCACTGGTATTTATATGCCTACTGCCTGGTAAGAAATGATTTTCGTTTTTTTAAACTAAACCGGATGAAAGATCTGGCCATCTTACATCAGACCTTTATCAGAAAAGACATTCAGCTGGCCACTTTGCCATGGGATAAGAGATGGTACCAAAAGGACCGTTTAACTGAATTGGTTATTCTTGTTCAGCCGGCAGCACGTCAGCGCATAGGTGAATGGTTCGGATATGATGTCCTTCACTGTGATGAAAATGAAATCTGCCGGGCAGTGATTTCGCTTCCTGAAGATCAATGGCTGATCGGTTTTTTGCTCCAGTTCGGAAAGGATATTGAGGTTCTGCAGCCTCTTCATATACGGGATAAAGTAAAAGAAACCATTCATCACATGCAAAAAATATATGAAACCTGACACACTGCTGTCAGGTTTCTTTGTCTATAATCTTAAAAAAAGGAGGAGATCGTATGGGCTTTTCACATATGACACACTTAGACCGGAAACGATTTGCCGGACTTTCACAACGGACAAGCAACGCACTGGAAATGACGGAAGAAAGGAGGATTCCGGCACTGTGGGACCAATTCTGGAAGCAGGATATGAGCGTTCTTTTATCACAGGGAGAAAAAGACCAGAGCATTATTGCCTTATATTCGAATTATGAACAGGAGACAAATGGGCTTTACACATTTTCAATCGGAACGTTTCAGGAATACGACGACATCCTTCCGGAACCATATGAAAACATTGATTTGCCGGCTTCCGCTTATGCCGTTTTCACTTCCAGAATCGGTCCTATTGAAGAGATTGTGCTTGAAACGTGGAAGGACATTTGGACGTGGGATAAGCGACATCTGCGCACGTTTACAGGTGACTTTGAGGTGTATGATCGAAGTGCTGCAGTGCCACAGCGGGCACAAGTTAACATTTATGTAGCGATAAAAAAATAATAAACTCTTGAAAAACTAATGGTATTAGTTAATAATAAAACTAACGCTATTAGTTTTTTGTTAGTGGGAATAAAAAGATGAGAATGACTCAGTATCAAACCGTTTGGCAGCTGACTTTTTTTCCAGCATTGTTTCCAGTCAATTGCTATTTAGTAGAGGAAGAAAACGAAGTCACCCTTATTGATGCCGCGCTTCCAGGCAGCTATAAAGGAATCATTCAAGCTGTGAATCAAATTGGAAAACCGCTTCAGCATATTTTACTGACTCATGCACATGGGGACCATGTTGGATCACTGGATACATTGGCACAAACATTTCCGCATGCGAAGGTCATGATCTCGGAACGGGATTCATTCTTGCTTCAAGGTGACACATCCTTGCGGCAAGATGAGCCGCAGACGCCTATAAAAGGAGGTATTCCGAAACACATACAAACAAAGCCTCACCAACTGCTGACGGGCGGTGAAACAATTGGTTCCCTGCTTGCCATCCCTACACCCGGCCATACACCAGGCAGCATGTCATTTCTTGATACAAGAAACGGCACTTTAATAGCAGGGGATGCGTTTCAGTTGCGCGGAGGAATCGCTGTTTCAGGCCAGATAAAATGGACGTTTCCTTTTCCCGCTTTCGCTACATGGAATAAGGAGGAGGCCATCAAAAGTGCACAATTGCTCGCCGATAAGGCGCCTTCCTGTCTCGCTGTCGGACATGGGAATTTTCTGCGATCACCCTCAGAGCGGATAGGACAGGCGATTCAAAAAGCAAAGAAAGGATGATGAGCATGTCACCGAGAATAGGATTAACCTCAAAAATGATTATAGACGCTGCAGCTGAGATCGCTGATCAGGAAGGGGTAAATGGTGTCTCACTTGCAGCGCTTTCTAAAAAAATGAATGTACGCCCTCCGTCATTGTATAACCATATCAACGGGCTGCAAGCAATCAGAACAGAGCTTGCTGTCAGAGGACTGACAAAGCTTTTTGATCAAATGGCGGACTCAGTAACGGAACGAAAGGGAGATTCGGCTATGCTTTCTTTAGCTCATGCATATGTTGATTTTGCAATTGAAAATCCCGGATATTATGAAGCGGCTCTGCTTAAGGTTCAGGACAAAAGAGCGGAAATCGCTTCAAACCAAATTGTCCGTCTTGTGACAGAGCTGCTCATTGAAAACGGCTATGCAAGTGAAAAGACTGCCATTCATGCTACAAGGGGGCTTAGAAGCCTGCTGCATGGCTTTACTGCGTTAATTGCAAAAGAAGCATTTGAACGCGAGGAGAACATTTCAGAAAGCCTGTCATTTTCAATTAGAACGTTTTTGTCAGGTTTATTAATAAGCAATAAAACTATTATGTAAACCTATAAAAGGTGTCTTATATTTCTGAATATTGTATAATGTCAAGGAAGTATACATAGGGGAGAGGCATTATGCAATGGATGACATTCACAAGATTGAACGGTTAGCGGCAGCTTCATGGCCGCCTTATATTCAAAAAAACATAGGGCAATGGCTTCTCAGAGCGAATTTTGGAGTAACCAAAAGGGCAAATAGTGTATGGACTTCTGCGGATATGCCTGAAGGTGATTTTCAGCTTGAGGCCGAACTTTTTTATCAAAGTTTAGGCTTGCCTGTTTGTTTTCATATTAGCAACGCATCACCGAAAGGGCTTGATGACGCATTGGCAGAAAGCAGATATGAAAAGGTTGACGAGTGCTTCCAAATGACGGCGTTGTGCCGGTCGATTATGAGCCGAACAAATGACAACAGCCGATTTACATACAAGTGGGAACAAGAGCCATCATCTGTTTGGATAGATGAATTTATTCAATTAGAAGGGTTTTCGCCCGAGCGTCACCAAGGTTACAAACACATTTTCGAACGCATGCCGCCGTGTAAAACTTTTTTTAAGATGTATGACAAAGGAAGCCTGACAGCGCTTGGCACGGTTTCTGTTATTGATGGTTATGGCGGACTTAGTAATATCGTTGTAGCCGAGGAGCACAGAGGAAAAGGAGCAGGAACCCAAGTGATCAGGGTGTTGACTGAATGGGCAAAAAACAACGGAGCGGAACGCATGTTTTTACAAGTGATGAAAGAAAATCTGGCGGCAGTTTCGTTATATGAAAAAATCGGATTTTCGCCTATATCGGAACACCATTACCGGATGAAAAGATGACCAAAGAAAGGGGGTTGCTGATGGAATCGCTTCAAGAGATTATTTGCGAAAAACGGACATACACACGCCTATATCATTCACATAAGCACGCGTACAGCCAATTTCTATTTCCGCTTCAAGGAAGTATAGATCTTGAGACTGAGGGGCGCCAGGTGAAATTAAATCCGGATCATTTTTTATATATTCCGCCGGAGTGCGAGCATCGCTTCCGTTCTATCGGAAGAAATGAATGTCTTGTACTGGATGTTCCGCTTCATGCAATGAAAATTGATGAGTATCGTGCAGGATCGGGAATTGAAGCTGCACTCGATCCTTTCTGGTCTTCGATCAGGTACTTGCTGACAGAGGAAGCAAAGGCCGGAACAGCCAACTCGCTTCATATGCTAGTACAATACATAAAAGAAAAGCTTCAATCCCATAGCTATGCTTCAATTGCATACATTCACAGCCATTTATTTGAGCGGCTGACGATTAAGAAGCTGGCAGAAATCGAGCATTATCACCCAGCTTACTATTCAAGCTGGTTCAAAAAACAGACAGGGAAGTCCCCGCAGAACTATATTGCCGACCTTCGCCTTGAGGAAGCAAAACGAATGCTGATGGAGAGAAATGAAACTCTTACCGTTGTGAGCGAGGCGCTGGGCTTTCAAAACCTTTCTTCTTTTACCAGATGGTTCACAAAAAGCACAGGAATGCCGCCCCGCCTGTATCGAAACACCTTATATTCAGATAAAAAATAATGGCTCTTTGGTTAAGCGAATCTTGAATATCTCCTTTACAATAGGAGAAAAAGGAGTTATTGATATGGCAGTCATTGAAGACTTTGAGAAATTGGATATCAGAACGGGAACAATTGTAAAAGCGGAAGAATTTCCTGAAGCAAGAGTACCGGCAATCAAGCTTGTAATAGATTTTGGGTCGGAAATCGGCATAAAACAATCGAGCGCTCAGATCACGAAGCGTTACCAGCCGGAAGTTCTCGTCAACAAGCAAGTCATAGCAATCGTGAACTTTCCGCCCCGCCGGATCGCCGGATTCAAATCGGAAGTCTTGGTCCTTGGCGGCATTCCCGGCCAGGGCGACGTCGTTCTGCTGCAGCCGGATCAGCCTGTTTCAAACGGAACAAAAATCGGATAACACAAAAAAGACGTTTGCCTAAGGCAAACGTCTTTGCGTATTGAGGCGATGCACCACACGCCACATTCGTGTGTGCCGTAAAGGCATGTACATCGGCTTACACAATTCAGCTCATCGCTATATGAATATAGCATGGCGGGCGTAGGAATGCAAGGTAAATTTGTAATTGTGAGTGAATTTGTTGTCAGAATTTGATAATGTGAATAAAACCTGTTAAATCAATAAACACGTACTAAATAATAAGGTGAATACAGGGGAGTAGTGTGACCTGGATTTTTAATTCAGGTCTTTTTTATGCACAAAAAATGCCTATCTAGAGATCATAGGCATTAAATATTATTATCAATATCTTCATTTATTTTTTGGCTAAGTTTCTGAACCTTCTCTTTAACATTTGAAACAGCTCTTTTTTGAATCTCATCAAAGTTCTCTTGAATATAGTCCATGACACTTCTTATTAAAACTTCGCTTTCAAAATTGAATATCTCATTTATTTCTGACTGTTCTTCATCTGTTAGGTGATGGTATTGAAGTTGTTTAGCATTTACTTCAGCAGCTACATCAATCCTAACTTTAGTTGTCTGGTTGTACAATTTCATATTCGCCTTCTGCATACTCTTGCTCCGCATAATGGCTTCCCCATTGACATAGCTCCTGCAAGATAGGTTTAAGAGATTCTCCAAGTTCAGTGGATGAATATTCAACCTTCGGCGGTACTTGATTATACATCTTTCTGCTCACAAGTCCACTGGCTTCAAGCTCTCTAAGTGTTTGAATCAGCATTTTCTGAGTTATATTTGGGATAATGCGCTTTAATTCACTCGTTCTCTTTGGTCCATTCATTAAAAAGTATAATACAAGGCCTTTCCATTTTCCGCCAATAACTTCCTTTGTCACTTCAAACCCACAGCTAAATTTTTTCATGTCGAAAGCTCTCCATTCCACGTTTATTACTTTTTAGTTACTATATCACAAAAAAGTGGGTACTTCCGATAATGTGCTTACTGAAGGATACTATATCTTGTAAGTTGTTCTTCAAGGTACTTAAAGGTACTAGACATAAAATAAAATTAATTCTAAAGGAGTGTTAAGTATGGGTAAATTTGAAGGTAAAATAGCGCTTGTAACGGGTGGAACAAGCGGGATTGGTCTTGCTACAGCACAAAAATTTGTAAACGAAGGTGCATATGTTTATATCACGGGACGTAGACAAAACGAACTTGATAAAGCTGTTAACCAAATTGGCAAGAACGTAACCGGTGTTCAAGGTGATATATCTAAGCTTGAAGACTTAGACAAACTATATGACATTATAAAGCAGGAAAAAGGTAAGTTGGACATTCTTTTTGCTAATGCAGGCATCGGCAACTTCCTTCCATTAGGTGAAATTACTGAAGAGCAGGTTGATAGGACGTTCGACATTAACGTTAAAGGAACCATCTTTACTGTTCAAAAAGCGTTATCACTATTCCCGGACAAAGTAGGTTCTATTATTGTAACGGGCTCTACTGCTGGATCAATTGGCAACCCAGCGTTTAGTGTATATGGAGCATCTAAAGCAGCATTAAGAGCACTAGTTCGCAACTGGATTCTTGACCTAAAAGGTACTGAAATCCGTGTAAATGTGGTTAGTCCAGGAGTTATTCTTACACCTGCATACGATGAGCTTTTTGGTGATGCACTTGAAGGAGCAATGGAAAATACCAGAAATACTGTCCCAGCTGGAAAAGTTGGGACACCTGAAGAAGTAGCAAACACTGTATCTTTCCTTGCTTCAGACGAAAGCAGTTACTTGAGGGGTGTTGAATTGTTCGTAGATGGCGGGCTAGCACAGGTATAATTTCACTGCGCAGAGATTACAAATAGTCCCCAAAAAAGGTTAATGGGGATTTACTTGAAGAAGTCGTATAAAAAAGTCGTTTTCCTTAAAGGACAGGGAATTCGACTTTTTTATGTTTGAATTTGATTAACGTTGTAAATTTGCATTTACCTGGGGCTACCACTAAATGACCTGTAAAAAAGATTACTTTGTGAATAAATGTACTTAATGTAACGGGGGCGTTAATTGAAGAACAAACAACACCGTTGTTGTAGTAAATGAGGTCATTTGTTGTACAAAAAAAGGATAGTTGAATACAGGCATTTTCACCCTGTTCATCTATCCTCTTTTTTTGTTTATAAAATGTTTGACATTTTATTTGGTTGCTTAATTATTAATAATATTAAACATTTTATTGGATTTTAATAAAAAATATCCCTGTACTTGTACCAAGGTAATAATCTTTATCGGGTATTAGGATGGTCACAAGGTAGATTACCTTTTTCTTTCCAAGCTTTTCTTAACTTAGCTGCTTCGCTCATTTGCATACTAGTATTTTCCTTTCCGGTTCTATAAAATAGTATACACATACCAAGTTAATATATCCCAATTAAACAAAATATATGTAAATGAACCATTTGAAACAGGAGAATAAGGAGACATTCGCTTCCTTTCTAAGGATTACTTGCCTCTTGACTGAGTTAACACAGAACCAGCTAATGTTTTAGAATCTTTACTGTATCTTCCATCTTTTAAGACTTTAGATGCCAGTTTTGCAGTTTTCGTGCTTGATGTCTTCTTTTTACTAGGTTTCCCGTTTTTTCTTTTAGACATTCGAATCACCTCCGTGCTATATACTGTATTATGCATATTTAAAAAACACAATATATTGATTTTCTTTTCGGAAAAGAAGTTTAATAAATGAACCAAGAGATAACAAGAAAAGACTTTTATTTTTGTTATGATTTCAATTTACATAAATGCTTTCAGAAGAAAGGAATCAGCTATATTTGCTCTAGCAAGTCATCTAATGACCGTATTTTTTGTCTCTATTACAGAAGTGATAAGGTAACCAATATATTAGATAATTTGAATAAGTAGCAGCCATTTATTTTAAGCAATCATTTTAAGCAGAGGAGAAATGTTATTTGACATCAGAAGAAATTAAAACACTATTTCAATATAGTGAAAGACAAAGTAATCACAAAATGCTAAACGAAATATTTAGGGATCCGCAGTCAGAACCATCTATCAAAATGTAAATCACATTGCTTTTTGTTACAGCTACTATTACCTTTGCTTCAATGGTGTTGGGAGCTACTTTACTAGTATCATCTTCTGTCGTTTTTGCCAGTTCTTCAGGTGAAGCCACACACGGAGAAGTGAACTTGGATGAAACAAGGGATTTAATACAAATCATGAAATTGACCAAAACCAAAGCGGGTGGCGGTACTTGGTATCACGGTTTCGAAGATGATCAAGTTAAATCTAATTACAATCATACTAAAAAGACTCACAAATCAAGTGCGAGGGCTGGCGGAGAAAGGTACTTTTCATCTAAATGGAAGAAAAAAGATGAAGGGTATACCTACGCTTCAGTGTATGCAACTCTTTGGGGAAATAAGGCTTATTGAGATACGAAATAAACAGACAATAACAAAGTGATTTTTAATTTACTTCCGGTGCCGTCAAAACTTGAATATAAGGCACCGGATTTCTTTTTATGGAGGCCATCCAATGAAGAAAACGATTTATTTATTGTTCATTCTATTTTTACTCTCAATGAACATATCCAGCTATCACTATACTCTGAATAAGCAAGTTTTTTATACTTTATTCTCTAATAAACAAACGTTAATTATTAATTACAATAAAGGACACTTTAAAAGTGATGATTTCATTCAGGAAATAGCTGGATTTTCAAAAAAAGAGAACGTAAATATTACTCAATACAATTTTTTAGACGAGAAGACCTTAAATATCTACGCTTCAAACCTTAAGAATGAACCTTCAATCAAAATAGGAGATAGGTTTATATCTAATTTCAATAAAACAGCAAATGAATCAGATGAAAATTTAATTGGTACTATTGATTTCCCTTTATCAACATGGAAAATCAGATACTTCAATTTAAACCAAATAAGCAACGTAGGGTTAGGAAATAGATTTTATATTTCATCCGAGGACGAAGATGTAATTGAACAAGCTAAAAAGCTATTCTCAGACTATGGTGATGTCAGTATTGAAGATAACATCAGTTTAAATGACTCCGCTGTGTTCAGCACCGCATTGCTCTTGTTAGCATTGCTTTCCATGCTAATCTTATTTATTGGCATCCTTTATTTCGTAATTAAAAATCGCAAGCAACTTCTCTTACAGAAGCTATGGGGATATTCGAAAACCAAATCACTGTTAACTTTCCCAAAAATGTTTTTAAAACCACTTGTTATGATCATAATTTGCGGCGCCCTTCTCACTGTAATTTTGGCTTTTATATTCAACCTAAACGACTGGTTATCAGTGTACGTTAAAATGTACATGCGAAATGCACTGATTGCGACATTCTCAATGATGGTATACACAATTATTGTTACTTTGATTTTATATAACAACAGCAATATAAGCGCCACTATAAAAGGCAGTATACCATTTAAAAAGTTTCAATGGCTGTCATTGGGTTTTAAGTTAATTATAACAATCCTACTTTTTAATATTTTTGCTTCATCCCTCTCTAATTTGTTCGATTTAAAACAACGGCTAGACAATCAATCTTATTGGAATAAGACACAAACAGTTTATAAAACCAGTTTTGCTGATACAGGTTTAAACTACAGTGACTTAAAAATTGATAGAGAAAAAAATGAGAAGGTGCGAAAGCTTTATCATGAATTAGAAAGACATAAAGATGCATTTATAATGGAAGCTCAAAACTATGGAGTACTGAAAATGAATGGGAAAACTCCAGTTTATTTCTATACATTGAATACAACCAAAGAAAATGAAATTTATTCACCATCCGGAAGAAGCGTAACGATTAGCCCTAATTATTTAAAAGTAAACACCATTAAAGGAATTAACGGAAAAACGATTACTGAAAAAAAATTAACCTTCGATCAAAACACATTGAATTTACTTGTTCCAAAAAAATACGCTAATTATAAAGAAAAAATCCTCAAAGCTTACAAAGATCAATTTTTCTTCGATAAGGTTGAAGTAGACAATATGTATAACAAAGAAATTCAGCAACCATTGAATACGCTGAAAAAAGAGCAGTTGAAGATCAAAATAATATATACTCAAAATAATCAAGAATACTTCACTTACAATAGTATGCTCGGCAACAATAAAAACAATATTGTTGATCCAATTGCAATTGTATTCACCGATAATGTTGATTCATCAGTTATAGGTGCATATGCAACCTCAAGTTTATTCTTTTCTGATGCTTCAAAAGGTATGGCATATGACCACATCATCCCTTATTTAGATAAAACAGATACAAAAGAGCTGATTGGTTCTGCGATATCGGTCTATCAAGAATTAAGCAACCAAATAGCACGAATTCAAAATCAGTTCATCCAGAATCTAATTGGATTAGCTATAACACTCATATTGTCAGTAGCCTTCCTTATCTCTTATATATGGTCATACTACAGTGCAAATGCGTATCGACTGTACCTTAAAGAGATTTTTGGATATTCATACTGGGCTAGAAATAAGAGCTTAATCATATTGTCGACTGTGTCTAACTGTCTGATAGGAATCTGCTTTAGTATTTATTATAAAATCTATGAATTAATAGGCTTGATTGTATTGTTCATTGGAATTGAGATGAATATTCTGTATTTCCTCAGTCTTTATTTAAACAGGAAAAACATGAATAAGATTTTAAAAGGAGACAGATTATGATTGAACTTAAAAACATATCCAAAAGCTTTGATGGGAAATCAGTTCTTTCTAATTTTTCAATTAACATAGAGGAAAATGAATTCGTTTCTATTGTTGGCAAGAGCGGTTCTGGCAAAACCACTCTTCTAAATATAATCAGCCTCTTAGATTATCCAGATGAAGGTAAAGTTGTGATTTTAGGCTATGAAAATCCTAAATCTAAAGAGGTGATGAAGTTAAGGAGAGAGAATTTAGGATATATCTTTCAAAATTATGTGCTGATGGATAATGAAACTGTATTAACAAATTTATTGCTTTCCACAGCATACGCAAAAGACTTTGACAAAAACAAGCTATCTGAAGCTCTAGAGATGGTAGGCTTAGATAAAAGCTTTTTAAAGAAAAAGGTATACCAGTTGAGCGGTGGGGAGCAACAGCGTGTAGCAATAGCCAGGATTATTCTAAAACCCTGCGATATCATTCTGGCCGATGAACCGACCGGAAACCTTGATGAGTACAATAAGAACATTATTCTTTCTCTTTTCCATCAGTTGAAAGAAATGGGGAAAACAATCATATGTGTAACGCATGATCCAGAAATAGTTAACTGCTCTGATAGAGTAATAAATCTTTCGTAAGGAGTTGTTCTTGATGAAACATATTACCTTTGCAATTTCTACAAGCATCCTGATTATTATTACCGGTATTGTTCACAGGGTTATTTTTAGACTATTTGGATTTCCATTCGATGAAGCGCTTGTCTTCTGGGGCGGGTTTGTTGTTGTTTATTTTGTTTTAGCTTTGATTGCTTCCTTACTCTTTAGAAATGTTGGTTCTAGCAGCAGAAGATATCAGGCGTAACTCAATCTGGTCATTAAGGGAGTGCAATTTATAAGATGAAGAAAAATCTTATGGTAATTAATTAAGAACAGGAGACTATGAATGGAATTCTTAATTAGACAAGAACTCACACATGAATATAATACGACTGAAGAAATTGTTAAAAGAGCTTTTTTAAATGAAGAATATAGTGACAAGAAAGAGCATTTACTTGTAAATAGGATTAGAAAATCAGATGCATTCATTCCTGAACTTTCATTGGTCGCATTAAATCAAGATAAAGATATCGTAGGCCATGTCCTTTTATCTAAAATAAAAATCATAGATGGCGATAACACTGTCGATTCTTTAGCACTCGCTCCAGTTTCGGTTGCGCCTGATTATCAGAAAAAAGGAATTGGGAGTAAATTAATTCGTACTACGTTAAAAAACGCAATAGAGCTTGGTTATCGTTCAGTAATTGTTTTAGGACATAAAGATTATTATCCAAGGTTTGGTTTTAAGCCAGCTAGCTTATGGAATATAAAAGCCCCATTTGAGGTGCCTGATGAAGTGTTTATGGCTCTAGAATTAGCAGATAATTCTCTTGAAGATGTGCAAGGTATCGTTAATTATTCAAAAGCTTTTTTTGAGTAAAAATTAGATGATTGATTAGATATTTTAAAAAGAGGTTGTCCCGAGAATTTTTTAATCTGTGGATAGCCTCTTTTTGTGTAAAGAGCCCTAAAAATAAAAAAGAAAGCCACAAAGGGCTTTCAATTAGCGTTCACATGCATAGTTGTCATGATCCCTGTCCATTTTAGATTGGTAAGCAGGGTGGGAGCTAAGCACTCCATGCGGATATTTTTTTCTCAACTCTGTAATTATTTGAAAAGCAACATTTATTTCAATGTTTTAGGTTTTAGGTAGTTCTGTTTTTTGTTTTAATTCCCAACGTTGTGAACCAATAGGAGCTTTCGCTAAACTATTTATATCAGGATCATCTATTGGAGGACAAAGTGGCACAGGAATAGATGATACAAATCCTATAATTTGAATACCTGGAACCTTAATTGTTGTACCATCAAATTCTGAATGGAATGTTTCAGTGCTCTGACTGGATTCGTAACTACCTGATAATTTAAAACACCCATATCCAATTGAGGCCCCGCCACTTGTTGCTTCCTTAATAATCTCTTTTTCCCTTTCAGACCAGGAAGCTTTTATTTCAATTTCACGTGCTACAAGGATTTGCACAGGCATTTGAGGGAGAATTTCAGCATCAGTATTAGGAGCCCTTCCAGAAGAAATCACGCCTGCTTTTTGACCGGATAAATACCATCCCCCTAATTTAAAAAATGTCATATCCATCCATGGACGTTCTATTTGAATAGATCCAATTTTAAAACAAATTTCAACATCCGTTGAAGTAGAATGTTCAGTGTGTTCTTGGGTAGTATGTCCACCTGAGCCACCTACAGACCATAAGCCCCAACCAAATGATGCACCAACTCGATATGATTCATAATAATCTGTTACCGTTAAGTCTTTTACCCTGTGGCTTACTTCAATAAGAGCCATATTATCTGCCATTGCTGGATCATACCAATTGCTTGGAGTTGCAAAACTAACGTGTACTAGTTGATTAGTGGCAGGGTCAGTAACTTTAGATTGTTCATAAATCTCTTGCGCTCGTCTTATTCCAAAACGTGTCACGTCATTGAGAGTTGTTGCCATCACATTAAACGCTTGATCAATGGGGGGACGTTTAGAGTTCCATTCTGCTAGAGCTTGATCTCTTCTACGAATAAGCGGTACCGATTCCTGAGCATAACGGTTTCTACCTTCTGTTGTGTTCATATCGCATTTGTTCTTTAAAGCAGTAACTTTCTCCTCAGCTATATTATACTTTTCTAATGAGTTTAAATAATCCTGATATACCTGCGTAGGCACTTCTGGAAGTTGAATTACATTACCGTCCATGTCAGTCATTTGTTCCGACTTCCATAAATACTTCTTAGCATCCTGATATTTTTTCAGTTGTTCAGGATCAGGTTCAGACGTTCCATTAGCTTGAATACATGTACCAAATGCCAAATCAACGGAATTCCCTGATGGTGTGTATGATGCAACTCCACACTTTGGAATATTATCGACGAGTTTTGAAAAAGCAACTGCTGTGCTAATATCACCGCTAGGGTTACTCCTGCTCATCGCATTTTTATAATCATTTTCGTTTATCGGTATTCCAGGATGACATAACTGTACCATAGTGGAAGTCGTAGGATTCCCAAAATCAGGTTTAGCCGTAATCAACTCATAAATTTGGTTTATTATTTTTTTGAATGTCTCTAAATTGTTTTCTTCACTATACATCAGATGCTTAACCTCACTTCTTAAGATTTTTTTATTATTCCTCATAAGGAGAGCAATTTATTCGCCGTAGATTTAACTATTTATAAACAATACAGTTATGGAGGATATTTTCCTTTAATAACTTAGAAGGTGCACCTTAGAAATTCCCATTTAAGATATGGGGGTTTGTGGTAAAATTTACATAGAGTAAGCATGAAAGGAGAATGATATGAAGGTATTTGAAGCTGATTCATTACTCTCTGAAGCAGATAAAAGAACTAAAGAGTACAATGAACTAAGGTCGCAAATGGTGAAGCTTAAAAAAGCGTTTAAGTCTGTAGCTGATCTAGATGACAGTGAGTTTTCAGGCAAGGGGGCAGACAACATTAAAGCGTTTTATCATGATCATGTCGGTGTTACAGATCAATGGATTGATCTTATTGATATGAAGATTGCTTTCTTAAGCAGCGTTTCTGCAAAACTTGAAGATGCCAAGATGTCTGATGCTTACATAGAAGAATCTTTTTTAGAACATGAACTTGTAAATGCATACACAAAATCAAAATCCATTATGTCTGAACAGAAAAAAGCAATGAAAGACATTCTGAATGACATCAATGACATCCTTCCACTTGAAATATTCTCAACAGAAGACTTCAAAGACAAACTTTCTTCTGCAGATGACAAACGTGAAAAAACAATCGATAAGCTAAACAAGCTTGATGAGAATTTGAAAACAGAATATGCCGAAACAGAGCCTAACGAACAATTCATTCAGCAAGATTTTAAAAAGCTGCAGGAATCTACAGGCAAAGGGAAGAACGCCACTCCGATTCACTATAACGCTAAAGTGTACAGAGAAAGTGACATACATAAGAAAAAAGGCGATATTGAGAAGCATTCTGAAGCTTATTTAAGCGTGAAGAAAGAAGAAGCTAAAGAACGTGAAATAAAGGAATTGAAAAAGAAGCTTAATGACAGTGTGTCTGATCCTGATGAGTATTTAGAGATTGCTAAGAAAGTAGGGTACGAGAATCTAGAGCCGGCTCAAGTACAGCTTGCAGTGCAAATTGAACAAGCGAAGCAGCTAGAAGGAGCAGGAGAAATCACCTGGGACATCGTAAAAGGTGTAGGAGTAGGCTTATATGATGTAGGAAAAGACACTGTAACCGGCACATGGGACTTCATCACCGATCCAGGAGAAACACTCTCAGCACTGGGGAATGCAATTATTCATCCAGTGAAAACATATGATGCAATATCTGCTGCAATTGAAGAGTCATATCAAAAGGATATGGTGAATGGAGATGCCTATTCTAGATCAAGATGGGTTACCTATGCTGTTGGTTCAGTGGCAGTAGCTGTTTTTGGAACCAAAGGTGCAGGAGCCATTAACAAAGCAGATGCAGCGGGCAAGGTAATAAATAAAGCAAGTCAAACAGGTAAGAAAATCAAGGACGTTAAGATTCCAGATTTGCTGCCTTACAACCCTAAGTATAAGCTTGCTCTAGCAGATAACGTGCCATACAATGTGGTTGATAGCCAAAACCTTAAGAATGAACTTTTGACTAATGCGAAGAAAATACCAGATGGAACAAGAAAACCGTTTACTGGCCAAAAGATAAGTCCTTCATGGCTAAATAAAGAAAAGTATGAAGCATATGAAATAGAGGGGAAAGTAAAGGCGAAGGGGAAAGTTAAAGATGTAAGCCGTAGAGTGTATACAATGAAAGATATTGATATTAATCAAAAAACAGAATTCGGTGTTACAAATCTTCAGCTAATGAAAAACGGGAATGCCCCTTATGCAAAAGACGGTACACAGATTAATTTACATCACTTGATTCAAGAAGAACCTGGCCCAATGCTTGAAATCCCGAACAGCTTACATACAAAATATAGTGATGTCATTCATCAGCTTAAGTCTGATGGTGAAAGTTTTAGAAATGATAAGGTTTTAAAAGCACAATACGAGAGCTTTAGAAAGAGATATTGGAAGTGGAGAGCGAAACAATTTGAAAATGAGAATTGAGGTGTCTATATGATTTATTCGAAGGTTGAGAACTTTATTAATGAAAATAAACAAAATGCTATATTTACAGAAGGCGCAAGTCATGAAAACATTGGTCGCATTGAAGAAAACCTCCAATGCGATCTTCCCAATAGCTATAAATGGTTTTTAGAAAAATACGGTGCTGGTGGTTTATTCGGTGTTTTAGTTTTAGGTTACAACTTTGATCATGCATCAGTTGTAAATAGAACTAATGAATATAAAGAACACTATGGCCTTACTGATGGACTTGTGGTTATTGAAGACGTTGATTACTTTGCTTACTGTCTAGATACAAATAAAATGAAAGACGGAGAATGCCCTGTAGTTGAATGGGATAGGGTAATTGGTTATCAAGATACTGTTGCAGACAGCTTTATTGAATTTTTTTATAATAAGATTCAGGAAGCGAAAGATGACTGGGATGAGGATGAAGACTGGGACGATTAAGCAAAAGTATTGCTATAGCGCAATAGAAGACTTGAGTTGAACACCTCAATCTAAAAAAAATAATGGTTTTACCACAAAGCAATAGTATTGCAAATACCATTTCTATATGGTTATAATTAGGGTAATGATACAATTATATAATTATTTTTTGCATTTTGTTTAATGAAATGCATAAAATAAAAAAGGTCAGGGTGCTACCAACACCCCGACTCTGTACAAAAAGCTGCCCATCAAAGGGCTTGCTCAAATGCATGTGACATAGTAGATCAACCCCTTAGGGTCGCAATCTCAAGGGGAGGTCTATTTTTTCTTTTGGCTCGACGTTACAATCATCATTATATTGAAGATCAACAAGACGGTATTTAATATCAACCCGCCAAAATTGATCATTACCATTAATGATTCGTAAACAGTCATTTTCTCACCCCCTTTCATAGGGGATGAGCAAGACTCCCTTGAGTGAGCAAACTTTATGTACAGGAAATATTATACTATACATAAATGTCCTTGTCGTTATAAATTCACAATAAATTGATAGTATGAAAAAAACGTGCTTAATGCAGGTTCTTTTTTTATTTCAAATATTAAACAATTCCCTTCAATTGACGATATTTAACATGTAAACTTGTACCAAGGAGGATTTAGGAAATGAAGAAGAGAATTACATATGTACTGCTTGCTCTTCTAGCAGTTGTTGCTTTCGCTTTCACTGATTCATCAAAAGCAAAAGCGGCAGAAGCATTACCACTCTACTATCTACAAATTACAGGGATTACATCAGACGGAAACGATTTTGCTTGGGATACCATCACTTCTAGTCAAACCAAAGCTCCAAACGTTTTGAAGGGGAATAAACTATATGTGAAAGCTCGTTTTATGGGTTATACCAAGTTAACAGTTATCACAGGCAAAGATGGTAAGAATCTGTTGTATAACGGCACAGCTAAGATGTTTAAATCTGATGCCATCCTTGGTCAAAATAAGGTGGTAATAGGCTGGGATAAATATTTTGAGATTCCCATGGACGCACTTCAAGATAACTCTATACAGATTAAGGCATTGAGCTCAGGCACCACTTTTGTTTACAGTCAAAAAATTGATTTTGAAAGAGAGTGAACCAGGTGATTAGTACTGCTAATTATGATGTAACTAAAGATCCAAAATTCTTAGCTTTTTGTAGCTTAGCAACAGAAGGGTATGGTCAGAACAATACTCAGCAATCTTCCATAGGTTTTAACGAGTTTTGCGAAAAACTTGAGAAAAATGAGATCGTTAAACCTGAGAATAAAAAAAGCACGCTTGATTTGAATAAGTCTTTAGAAGACTGGAAAATGAGATTTACTGCAGGCGGAAACCTTTCTACAATGGATTCGCAGGTATTAGATGTTATCAAAAAAGCATATAACTTAGGCATGGTTAATAAAGATAATATGCTGTTACGAAATGAAGCAATTAATGCTTATAGAAATTCTATTTAAATAATGAAAACAATGCCCAGCTTAATAAAAATGCTGGGCGTTTTATTTATTAGAGTTATTTGCATTCAGATACTCTCGATGTTCTTTCTCCAACTTTTCAATATCATCTTTGAATATATAAATCTTATATTTTTCCTTTGCTTCTCTTGACAGATTATGTTCTAAATATTCACGGAGCTTTGCTTCACTTTTGGTTTGATCCATGCCAATTGTAATTGCCGGATCTGTTTGGCCAATTTGCACACTAAATAAACCAAATTCATCCCGAATACTATCAATTACTTCCAAAGGGGACTTTTTATTCGCTTCGGTTAAAGTAATACCCAACATAATAAAAACAGGAACTAAGACCAAAAATCCGGTTAGCCTCTTCTTCATTCATCATTACACTCTCCTTCGTGGAAAAGAATCTCTCCTTTATTAATACTGCGTATATCATTATTGACCTTTATATTTTATTACCAACATTTACATCGAACTTTCGTTCTTATTTATATCGAATAAAGAACATTTGTTCTGTTAATGTTAGATCAATAAAGGAGTGAGTCGATATGCTTAGGGATCGAGGAACAATCAAATGGACATCAATGATGCTTCCAGAACATTTAACACATCTTAAACAAGATTTGATTGATGTATCAAAAATTGAAAAGCCAGCCTTAGATGATCAACAAATTGAGGAGATGGATATTCTCGTACTTGAATTTAATAAAGAGTTGAGATTTAAACTCTTTAACAATGGATTCGTTGAAAATGTCACCGGCAGAGTCCATTACATTAATTTTGAACAACACAGGCTTTCATGTAAAAGACCAGAATGACAATACAGTTTATATCAACATGAATAACATCATAGGAGTTACATACAATGATTGATTACTCACAATTTCCAAGAAAGAATATACTTTGTGTCGATATGAAATCCTTTTATGCTTCTGTATCGGCTATAACAATGGGACTTAATCCTTTGACATGCTATCTTGCTGTTGTCGGGAATACGGAGAGACAGGGAAGTGTAGTGTTAGCTGCATCTCCTGCACTTAAAAAAGATTTTGGAATCAAAACAGGAACGAGACTGTTCGAGATACCTGAAGATCCAAGAATACACATTGTAAATCCGCAAATGAAGCTTTTCATCAGAGTTTCTACTGAGATTACAAAGCTGTTTTACAGATTTGTTCCTGAAAAATGTGTTCATACATATTCAATTGATGAATCTTTTTTAGATGCAGGAAAAGAAGATCCTGAAGACATGGCCAAAGCAATCCAAAGCAGCATGTGGAGAGAATTTGGTTTGATGTAAGCTAGCACTTGACCTAGAGAGTAAGAAAACGAAAAGCGGCATTGCACGTTGGAGATATGAGGATGTGCCAAATAAACTCTGGAAGGTTCGCCCTTTGTCTAAAATGTGGGGGATAGGAGGGAGGATGGAAAGAAACCTAAATCGAATGGGAATTCAACTGTAGGTCAATTAGCTAAGCTTCCCTTAGAGCTGCTTGAAAAGAAGTTCGGCATAATGGGAAACCAGTTGTATTATCATGCTCATGGAATCGATTTATCCGAAATAGGTGCTCCGTTGATGCAGGATCAGATTAGTTTCGGTAAGTCAGATTTTACTGAGGGATTACACAAGGAGAGAAGAGATTAAAGCTGTTCTTCTAGAGATATGTGAGGTCGCAAGAAGCGCACGTGCACATAATAAAGTTGGCTGAACAATAAGTCTAGGAATTGGCTACAGTAAAGATGAGCTTGGTGGTGGATTTCATCGAGCAAAAACAATTGATCTTCCTACAAATATCACAATGGATATTTATAGATGTTGCTTGATGCTGTTTGATAAGTTTTACTTGGGTAAAACAGTGAGAAGTATTTGATGATGATGTTAATCAGCAGTTGAGTTTATTAATGAAAAGAGAAGGAACTCGGGTTTGTCATGGATGGGATTAGAAGCAAATACGGATCGAAAGCAATTCTGAGAGCAGTTTCTTATACATCTGCTGGTACTGCGCTTCACAGAGCAAGGCTGACTGGTGGACATAAATCATAAAATAAAAGCCCTACTCAAACATTTGAGTGGGCTAATTAATTAATCAAGCTTTTTTTAACCTCCGACAGGCCTTTCAGCTACCTGGATGTTAGATGGTGAATCTGTACTCAATTGCGTTAAAGCTACCCCACTTAAAATTACAGCTAAAATAGAGACGCAAAGCACAAGTTTTTTCATAAGATTCCCTCCACCTGGTTCATTTTCTGTTCAGCCCAAACTTTCGCATTGAAAAAGCTCGTTGCTTCTTCAAAAGCACCTATTGATTCAAACCTTTTTGCAGCTATATAGGACAATTCATCTACACTTTCAAGTTCATTTTGCTGTTTTAAAGACTCAATATTACTAATACAATTATTAAAATTATTTTTTAATTCCCCACAATAAAGGTTGTATAAGATGCTAATTTTGGCTTCGTATACTTTATTCTCCATTAATATGAGTCTTTCCTGTGCTTTATTGTAAAAATTAATGGCTTTCATTTTTTCGTCAATTTTAAAGAGTTCTTTAATCATCATGAATAATGAATTTATATAATAAATAGAATTTAACTAAGATTCATTTCCTATTGCTTTTTCAAGAGATTCAATGCATTTATCAGGTTTGTTCCAATCCGAATAAACGATACTGAGGTTGTGATATAATTGAGCTTTCAAAAATTCATCTTTTGTTTCTTTTGCAATATCAATTGCTTCTAAATAATATTTTTCTGCTTCCGCAAATCGCTTCATATCAGCATAGTTTGCAGCTGCAATCATTGTTGAAGTAGCTAGTTTGCATTTATAATCAGGGTGTCGCTTATATATTGAAATTGCATTTTTTATATAGTGTTGTGCCACAATGCTTTGTTTAACAAGAGTGTATAAGTAAGAGACTTTAGAGTAAAATTCAGCTGCTTCAATTTCATCTGGAATTTCTGCAAGCTTTTTCTCAGCTAATCCATATAGGTTAATTGCTCGATCATAGTTTTTGTTGTATGCCTCATACATTGCTTCAAATAAATAAAAGTTGTATTCTAATTTGTCATTTGTTTTTTTAATGAAGTTTTGATTGTCTTCAGTGAAATAGGTGTGCATTTGTAAAGGTTCTCCTCGTGAGGAATGCAGCAACATTTTATGTCTTTCTTCTAATAGACTATAATACGCAAGAACCTCTTGATCTTCTTCCATTTCATCAAAAAGTTTCTTTATCTCTGAATAATATTTTATTGATTCATCAACCTTTTGTTTTTTTATAGCAATGTACCAGTCATTCAGTGTAGTAGCGACAACTTCAGAAGCGATCTTACTCATTCAAACCCCTATTTCTGAAAATTTCAAAAATCTCTAAAACCAATCATAACATAGTCATTGAAAAAATTGTAAAAGGATGTAAAGTTTTCTGCGATTTTTTCATTTGAAAAAACGAAAAAAATACCCTCCTCAATCAAAAGAAGGGTAGGGAGGTTATCTCGGTGAATCATAATCCATTGCTTGTTCACTATCAGAAATACCTTGAGTTGTTGGGGCAACAATGATACCCATTGCAGTTAAAAAGAAGTGCATTAAATTTCTCAGTCAAATTGTCGCCAATTACAGTTAAGTTGTATATCATACACGAATAACATGCTTATCGTAAAAATTTATAATGAACTAAAAAAAGACAGTAAACATAAGGATTTTTGATACTTTAATTAGTGAATAGAGGATAAACGATCGTAAAACATAAGCGGGAGTAGGGAAAAGTGGTTGTTTTAAGGAGATATTGATAAAAATAGTAAAATTTTGAGAAGGAAAAACGTTGATACTATAGGCTTTTACGATAACGATTACGATGTGAAAAAGGACGATTTAATGTGAAATTAGGAAAATGAAAATTTGGAAAGGGTGTGGAAATGGAAGTACTATAGGTACTTTTGTTCTTGCTTTTGAGTATTTGGATGTCAACATAATCCCACATATTGGTAGTTGAATCACTATATAATAAGTATTATACCTGCATTTCAGTTCCATATAAGGGTTATGAACGAATGCTTTATGGATATATAAGTGAAAATCAAGAATATTTTTTTAAAAAAGCAGAATAACTTCTATAGCTTGAAATGGGATAGATAACTCTGTTTTTTGATCATTATCGTAACAGGAAAAATTAATACGAACACTAATAAGCAAAATGTTCTGAGTGAAGTACTCTATATTCAACCTTGTCTTTTTAATGGAAATGGAGCATCCATCGTTTTTTTATTTGGCCATATTTTGACCCCTCAATGATCTCGACTGACTAAACTTTATATGCAATATAAGATATGGCCAAGTAATTGTTATTACTCAGCGGTAACAGAAGAGATGGAATTATGGAAAGCATTTGATTTCATACATAAAAGACCACAAGGCAAAGAGTTAAAACTCTTTGCCTTGTGGTGTTTTCCTTAACCGGTTCGAAATGAATTTCATTAAATTTACTGCAATAGATACCAAAACAATAATCAAAGCGATTTCAAGTAAGATGATAAGTCCAATATTTAAGTTAAGTCTATCAAAGTAATCACCGGTAAAGGAAATGAGTTGATAAATACCTAGCATTAGAGCTATAAAGATTGCTCCTAAAACAATTAGAGATTTTTTAGAGAAATCCTTAGCATGTTCAAAATTATAAATTATTAGGAATACAAATAGACAAGCCATAGCAATCTCATGAGTCAACGAACCACTTGCTGAAAACCCTTGCACAATTAAGGAAACAATTAATCCAATTATTCCGATTATTTTATTCAAAACATCACCTGCTTTGTATGATCCTAGGTGCCAGCTTACCAATTGAAGGGGAATTTCTCAAGACAATGTACTTTAAAGTTAACTTAAAATCGTGATTTTAATTAAACTAGGGGTAACGAATGGATCAAGATATTCAGTTTTTAAAAGAGTACAGAATGAGTTGGAAACTCAAGACATTGACGGTCAAGCTGCATCACGGTTTTGGACAGTCGGTGATTATGAATGGGTCGAAGCTCGGTAGGAAAACGCAGAGCGCTATTCTGTATACCTCCCATATATTGCAGAATCATATGTTTTAGATGTATCTAGAAGAAAATAAAAGAAAATAGTGAGCTGTCTAAGGAAGTCCTAACAGAGTTGCAAGAAATTGAGGAAGACTATGATGATGCTATTGAGTGGATTCGAAAATAATTGATGAGGGAGCAGAACTAAAAGGAGAGTTGCTGAACGAGGAGAGGTGTATAGAGAGGAAGAAGAATACATAGAGAACGCAGATCTTCGAACTTTACCAATTGGGACAAAAGTCTTTGTGCAAAACGGTGTTGGAAGGGTGAAATTGTTTCGGTGAATGAAAAGAATCATTTATATATGCCACAGATTGGAGAGATGAGGGAAATTAAAGTGGGAGCAACTGGGTTGAATATAGAGATTGAATAAAAGATAGTTTTTAACTAAACATATAAGATGGAGGGGTTGTTAATCCCTATAGCGGCGTCTTTTCTCGAAATAATCTGGATACTTATTCTGCTTTGATCTGGATTTAAATACAAAAAATTGCAAAAGCAAACATATAATCCAGGACTTTTTCAAAAGTCCAATTTGTGAAAAGATCCAGAAGAAAATTCATTAGATTTCACCTCCGAGACAAAAATGTCCTATCTCTCTTAGATGGCATGTGTATGACACGCCTCTATAAATAAAAGAGTGAAATCCAATATGAAAATCTAAAAAAGAATTGAAAAAAACATAAAAAAATATAAAGGGTGCAGTAAATGACGGAGACTAAAGCGAACGCAAATGTAAAGATTCACGTACTGGTTGACGAAACACTAAGCGGTATCAAGCGCGAAATACGTAGAGGTAGATGGCAAAACGGGGGTTGGCGAGAAGATCATAATTGTTGATAAAAATGATCCGGATGATGAGTACGAGAACAGGGCTAATTTAATATGGATTTTCAATTTTCAAAATTGTAAGGTTAATTTATCTACCTGGAGGTGATGTTAATGTATATAGGAAATGGTCATTACTGTTATTCAAATTCAACTGCAATGTTTCTTTCATCAATAGGAGAAAATGTATCTCCTCAACTTGTAGAAATATTAACTGGTGTTGGGTTAGGTGCGATGATAGAAAATGAAAAAAACCTTTATTTTAGTATGAGAGATCCTGATGATGGTATCAATTACGCTTTAAACATCCTTGGATTTACTGCAGAAGAACATCAGCAAGCTAGTGACTTAGATGACCCATTTCCGTTATTAAAACAGCAAATCAAACAAAATCCTGTCATTCTAGGTCCTTTAGATATGGGGGAGCTAACATACCATCCGAATCATAAAAATTTAAATGGTTCTGACCATTATGTTCTAGGTTACCAAATGGATAATGAAAATATTTATGTGCAAGATCCAGCTGGCTTTCCATTTGTTCCATTATCACTGGACCAATTTAAGAAGGCTTGGATGGCGGAAAGGAATCAATAAATATTGGTCTACAGCAAAAAAGGTTGTCACATTAGACAATAACGAAATATACGAGAGAGCTATTGATTATTTTAAGAGAACTTATCGGGAATTCGAAAAAGTGGATATGGGATTAATTGGAAGGGAAGCAATTTGTTTTTATGCTGATCAATTATTAAATGCCTCTATTACAGCTGATACTATAGGGCATACAACATTCTTCCTTTTCCAATTAAGTACAAGAAGGGCCAACGATTATGCAGTGTATTTTAAAGGTAGGCATCCACATTTATCAGTGTTGAAGACTGAACAGGCTAAGGTGTTTGGTATGTGCCATTCTATGTCTGTAAATAAAGATTGGAAAGGTATATCGGAGAAGTTAATGAAGCTAGCCGATTTAGAGGATAATTTTAGATTGGAAATTTTAAAGGTCGGCTATTAATTATAGAGATTTCCACTTTAACAAACGGGGCGTTTGTTAAATAAAGGTCTCAATACATATTATATATATCAACTAGGTATGAGCCCTTAATTTTAGTCTTGATAATTTAAGCTCAGTGATATAGTTCTCGTCGTCAAATGGCCCTTTTATTGAAAGCAATAGCATTGGCGATATAAACAAAATATCAGCTCCTACTTAGAACATATTAGCTAAGAGAAGGTGATATATAAAGCGATCTGGCAGTGGTACTTAATGGGGTTCAATGAGCTCAGGTGAATTGTTTTTAGGTGAATTCACTAAAGATGAAACCTGGTATGCTTCCATGTTATCAGCATCATAAGGCTGCAGTAAGCTTTGTAGATAATCAGGATCAGTATTTTTAGGGTTGAGCCATTCCTTTTCGTTCTCATCAGTAAGGATAACCGGCATCCGATCATGAATGTCTTCCATAAGCTCATTAAGGCTTTATTGTAATGATTGTGCAAGTGTACAATGGCGTGTTCCACTTTTCATATAAGACCAGCAAAAGCAAAGAGATTAGATGATTTAAGCTTAATCCGCATAGGAATCTTAGTCTTTGGGTCAAGGCGTTTCCATTCATAAAAACTGTCAGCGGGTATGATACAACGTTTGCTGACAAGTGGCTTTCGAAAGCTTAGTTTCTCGGCCAGTGTTTCGGCACGAGCATTAATCATCTTGTATCCGATCTTTTCAACTTTAGCCCAAGGAGGGATAAGGCCCCATCTAAGCTTGCCCAGACGGTTATTGGATCCATCGTTAATGATTGTCAGGATGTTTTGTGAAGGAGCTACATTATAGCTTGGGGATATTCTACCTTCAGGTAAGAATTGATCTATGTTGAATTGCTCGATGATGTCATCAAACTCAGAAAATAAAGTAAACCTGCCACACATATTCATCATCCATTTAAAAAGTTGTTATCTATACATAAACAGTCACTATTTTACCCAACTAGAAGCATAGCTTTAATCTGGATGTATTTATTAGTTTTGCAGGAAACAGACAACCTTTAATTGAC
Source organism: Bacillus sp. MD-5 (assembly GCF_002201875.1). Taxonomy (NCBI): domain Bacteria; kingdom Bacillati; phylum Bacillota; class Bacilli; order Caryophanales; family Bacillaceae; genus Bacillus; species Bacillus sp. MD-5. The sequence continues at coordinate 1,922,507 of NZ_CP021911.1, read as the reverse complement.
CTTTTATTTAATGGAATAAATATATGAGTGATTAAGTCAGACTAGTTGAAAAATCTCACTTTATAGTTTAAATGGATAAATATGGGGTAATAACCGAATGTACACAATTTTACATTTGGAGGAGGATTACCTTGAACTCTACAATCTGTAAGGTAGGTATTGTTGGAGCGCTGGTCATTGGTGGACTGTTTTCACCTTTTGCGACTGGAGCAGAAGCTAAAGAAGAAGCTAGAAACAACCATACAACTATATTAAGTGTTAATCAACCAGTTAATGTAGTTAAAATAGCTTCAAGGTTTAATAGTCAAAACATTGAAGCAACTGCTGATGACTGGGAATCAGCAGGAACTGAGTATGGAAGCACAAAGTTCGAAAAATATTCCTTAGCTGCAGTTGTTCAGACTCTAGGATTTGCATTAAACCTTCCTTCAGGTGGATGGTCTTCCTATTTAGCCGGATTAGCAAATATGATTATTCTAGGCGAATATCCTGTTGTTTATTTTAAAGATCGTAAAGAGTTTAAAATGGCCGGTGCGACACTAATGACACGCCACAATGTTACAATTTATGAAGACAAAGATCGTAAGAAGAAAATTGGATCAGATAGCTTTATCATTACTGATACAGGTGGCCCAAAAGCAGCTAAGAAATAAGTTTAAACAAATAATCCTCCCACAAGGGAGGATTATTATTACATATTAACTAAAGTGTAAGTCAATGAAACGATGAATAAAAAATACGAAATATAAGAAAGTGCTTTTGACGAACTTGTTCTATGTTTTTGGAATGTATAGATAAGTGCAAAACCCAAGAAGAAAACTGTTACAAACCAAGAAGTGTATTCTGGAAAGATGGCAACCAGCAAAACCATGATTGTTGAAAAAATAAATGAAGAGTAATGAGTAACTTTATGATCATTATTCAAAAAAATCACCTCTACAGATTTTTACCCAATTAAGTTTGTATTAAAACATTATATAAAAAGGAGAATAGAAAAATGCCAAACATTTATTTCTAAAGTGCAAGATGGGAAATTAAATTTATCAAAAAAGATTTATACATACCGTTGATTAATTTAGAACTACTTAGAGACAAGAACGAATATTATGTAAATATCCTTTACGAGCTGTATAAAAATGACCCTTATTTGTTTAACAGAGCATTAAAAGGGGATACGTGGTTAATCAGCCAATTGTATTTGATGAGCCCATTGTACGTTTCTTTAATGGAGAAGAGTTAGCTATTGTACATAGAACAGTCGGCAAGAGATTCAAAGTTAATGTAAAAATGAAAAAGCTGCCTGACGGCTTTACATTGCAAACAATAGATATGTGGTTGTGGAGTGAAATTGTTTATAGCAAACTCTTTACCTATATAATGAAAATATGATAGAATATAGAAGGATTTGATAATTGAGGAGATGTTTTTTGTGGAGTTTAAAGTTGGCCAAGACGTATCAGAAATTTGGAATATTCATGGATCGATTCTTCCGGAAGTTTTAATGTATATGTTCCCTCATTCAGACGAATCTTATCATTGGGAATTTGTAAATGATAACGGGAGACATATCTTTACTGCTTGGAGAAAAAGTGAACCTATTCCTACAGTAGAGGAAATTGAAAAAGCAGCAATTGAGCTTGAAGAGAAGAAAAATGCGCCTAAGCCAAAAACTCTTGAAGAAAGAGTTGCTGATTTAGAAAAACAAGTGGCTTACTTAACAAGTAAGGTTGAAGGAACAAACTAACAAAGAGTCCCTTATAGGGGCTTTTTATATTAAAAATGATAATTTTATTTTGAAATCGAAAGAATAGTTAATCTGTCAGCTTATATACCCGAAAAACATAAAACTGTTTCAAAAGCGGTTTGGGTATGTTGAATGGAAGCGGCTTTAAAAAGGGGTGAAATGCCATTAAAAATTTAGTTTTATTGTCCAGCTTTTTCGGAGTTGTGCTATCGATTATAGGGCTATTATTTGGAGTCCTGACAGATTTCTTTATTTCAGGTATTGCACGGCTTATGGGTGTTTTAGCTGGTCTCCTCGTATTACTTAGCTTGAAGCAAAGAAACACAGAAATACAGGCATTTATAGTGGGTTCAAGTACCGCGTTAGGAATAATGGGTGCAGGGATTTTATATTTTCCCGCTGCGATTGTCAACGTCTTAATTGGGTTCAAACTAAACAAAAAGTTAAAGGATGAAAACACTAAGAAGCAGATCTGAATTGACTGCTTTTTGCTTATTGGAACTATGGAAAATTGTGGTATTATAGTAATAAAATAATTATTTTATTCATTGTGAGGTTTAGAGAGTGCTTAAAGAAAGAGGTCAAATAGGTCAAGAATTTGGCGCTGAAGAAATTGCCGACTACTTAAAATCAAAGAGTTATAAACCAAAAATGAAAGTTAGTCACTATCGAGATCACTTTGGTGGCTCTATAACCTTTTGGCACAGATATTAAATCATTTGAGAAATTGTCGATATCTAACATATGAAAAAGATGGAAAGGGTGCTCTATAATTATAAAAAGCATGAAAGGAATGTGATTAGGTTGGTAAATGTAAACTCAAGTGAACTTATTTATGATCCAAAATTCTTAGCATTTTGCTGCTTGGCTACAGAAGGGTATGGAGGGAATAATCCAACTCTTTCATCCATTGGTTTTAGTGAATTCTGTGAAAAACTTGAGAAAAATGAGGTAGTAGAACCCGAGAATAAAAAAAGCTCACTTGACCTAAATAAGTCTTTAGATTATTGGAAATCAAGATTAAATGGTGGAAACAGCCTTTCTGCATTGGATTCGCAGTTATTAGATATGATCAAAAAAGCTTACAACTTAGGCATGGTTAATAAAGATAATATGCTGTTGCGAAACGAAGCAATTAATGCTTATAAAAATTCAATTTAAATATAAAACAGGGAACAGTTTAATAAAGTGCTGGGCGTTTTTCTTATTGAAAGCATTTTCTTGTAAATGCTTCTCATGTTCTCTGAAATTGTTTTGTCTTGTTTGAATAACAGTTGCTACGACCGCAGATTGAGTTGGTGCATATAGAGGAAGGGTATGAACTCTTTCCTTACTGTTTTTTCTGCCGAATATCGTTGTTGCCAACTTCCCCAAAGTTTTAAAAAATAGTTTTAATTTTCTAGATATTCCCGCTTAAACACACCTCATCAAACAGTTGTATTTGCATATTGTACTTTCCAAATAATCTGTTGATAAGAGTGTTTTTTCCTCACCTTGAATAATCCTTCTTTCTTTTCTGTTATTAATTTAATAAATACTAATACTATTTTTCAGCTTGACTTTTTTACTGTAGCCTTTTAAAGTATGGAATGTTGTTTAGACTATGTTTAACGGTTTTGATATTGAAATTAGAGGTGGCTACTTAGATGAAACAGAATGGAAATCCTTGGGCGCTATTGCCGCTAGTTTTATTTGTAGGTCTTTTTGTCGGCTCTGGTGTATTGACTGGAGATTTCTATAAATTACCAATATTGATTGCGGCAATTATAGCATCAGCTTTCGCGCTATCATTTAACCAGAAGCAATCGCTCAATCAGAAAATTGAATGGTTTGCTTCCGGTGCGGGACATCCTGATATTATTATTATGGTTATCATTTTTATATTAGCAGGTGCTTTTGCTTCTGCAGCTGAAGCGATGGGAGCAGTACACTCAACCGTCAACCTTGCTTTGAGCATTATTCCGCAGCAGTTTATACTGCCAGGGCTTTTTATCATTGCTTGTTTTATTTCTGTTTCGATGGGAACATCAATGGGGACGATTGCGGCAGTTGCTCCAATTAGCGCTGGTATGAGTGGAGAACTGGGCTTGTCTTCTGCAGTCGCAATTGCAGCTGTTGTCGGCGGAGCTATGTTTGGAGATAATCTTTCTTTTATTTCGGACACCACCATCGCGGCAGTACGTTCACAAAAAACACAAATGATGGATAAATTTAAAACGAATTTTTTGATCGTTTTGCCTGCTGCTATCATAACTATCATTTTATTATTTTTTATACCGACAGGACACATAGGACATACTGGAGCTGAATCTTACAGCTGGTTTAAAGTACTTCCTTATGTTGCCGTGTTAGTCTTTGCGTTAATTGGTTTTAATGTGGTGGCTGTCATTTTTGGCGGATTGATCTTAACAGGAATTATAGGGTTTGTAAGCGGCAGCTTAACGCTTGAGTCTTATTTTAAAGCAATTACAGATGGAATTGCCGGAATGTCTGATCTTATCGTCCTTTCAATGTTAATTGGCGGAATGGTCGGCGTCATGAAACAAAACGGCGGGATTGACTTTTTACTGGGAATCATTTCTAAAAAAATCCATTCGAAAAAAGGTGCTGAAGCCGGTATTGCCGGATTGGTCAGCGTTACGAACCTAGCTACTGCCAATAATACCATTGCTATTATTACAGCCGGGCCGATTGCCAAAAATATCTCTGATGAATTTAAAATAGACAATCGAAAGTCGGCAAGTATCTTAGATATCTTTTCCTGCATGATACAAGGTTTAATTCCTTATGGAGCGCAGATGTTATCGGCCGGGAAGTTTGGAAATGTTTCACCCGTCAGCATCCTGCATTACTCCTTCTATCCTGTTTTAATCGGGATCTGTGGCATCATAGCAATTATATTCGAACTACCAAAATTCACAAGAAATACGAAGTGAAGATAAAAAAGGTACCAAATGGTAACTTCAGCTTGTAGAGAAAACGATGTTTTTTCTACAAGCTTTTTTGTTTTATACAGTTTCTTTAGATATTCATCAGGTTTCAGAGATGCAGAAAAAGCGCTCCATTGGCTAGGTATGTGGCAATCTTCTTCATGTTCTGGCATGCGGCTGTGAGGAGAACTTGTTCACTCACATTTCGTTTTCCCCTCAACCTGCAATAGCGAAGCCCATGCAGCTGTTTTGAATCTGCAAAGCTTCGCTCTATTTTTTCTTTTCTTTTTTTTGTAGAGGTTTTTTCCTGAAACAGACAAGCGATTTTGTCTGTCCTTTTTTTATGATCTTCCCAAACATGCCGAGTAATCACTTTCTGCCGATTCTTTGATTTTGTCAAGTTTTCAAGCAGCGGGCATGAGGAACATATTTCAGGGTTTGATTTGTATGACCGGCAGCCTTTTCGGTCAGTTGTTGAGTATGTAAGTGTTTGGTGATTTGGACAAATGTATCTGTCTTGTTCACTGTCATAATGAAATTTCCATTTTGGAAACAATCCTCGGATAGAGTGATAACGTCTATGTGCGATGACATCAAAGATTTGGCGGTCAGATAATCCTTTACAGATCGGAGTCGTTAAATATCCGGAATCAAGAGCGACGGCTTCTACTTGAAAACCAAATCGTGTCTTAACATGTGACCTGACGAAATAAAAAAACGATGAACTGCGCTGTGTAAGGCTTTGTCATACCTCTTTGAACACACCACATTCGTGTGTGCCGCAAAGGGCATGTACACCGGCTCACCCAATACAGCTCATCGCCATCTCAATAAAGCATGGCGGGCGAAGGAATTCAAGGATTATTTTGATAATGTAATTGAAAACGTAATAAAACTTGTCTTATTTTGTCTAAATTAATCGTGAGTTATTCTATAACTATAGTGAATTCAAAACTGTCTTACGCACAGTGAGCGGCTTAGAGGCAATTGACTGACTGTCTTTATAGATAACATCGACAATCATATAAGCTAATTTTTTGGACAAGAAACGTTGCATTAGAGCTTGAAAGTCAAGATCACCACCTGGATCAGCTACAATAATTTCAAAATCTCTCATTAATATCACCTTTATACGAAATGGTTCCAATGGGAATTCGTTACAGATTTTACTCCATCAGATTTAGAAACAAGAATTGTGATCCTGCGAAGAAAGAATTAGAATATGGCAGAACAAAACCATCTATAATATGATTTTTAGGTATTTGTAATTAAATTACAAATACTTTTAATATTCACTCGTGAATTCGTGGTATTATACTGAAGGGAACGATCAAAAGCTATGGCGTTAGTCATTAGAATGTTTTAAATATATACAAGTGCTACCTCATGTCAAAGTCAGAAAAAAATTATAGGAGGTAACAAATGTTTAAGTTTAAAAAGAATTTTTTAGTTGGATTAACGGCAGCTTTAATGAGTATAAGCTTGTTTTCTGCAACCGCCTCTGCAGCTAGCACAGACTACTGGCAAAATTGGACTGATGGTGGCGGAACAGTAAACGCCGTCAATGGGTCTGGCGGGAATTACAGTGTTAATTGGTCTAATACCGGAAATTTCGTTGTTGGCAAAGGCTGGACTACAGGTTCGCCATTTAGGACGATAAACTATAATGCCGGAGTTTGGGCGCCGAATGGCAATGGATATTTGACTTTATATGGTTGGACGAGAGCACCTCTCATTGAATATTATGTAGTGGATTCATGGGGTACTTACAGACCTACCGGAACGTATAAAGGTACTGTAAAGAGTGATGGAGGTACATATGACATATATACAACGACACGTTATAACGCACCTTCCATTGATGGCGATAACACTACTTTTACGCAGTACTGGAGTGTTCGTCAGACGAAGAGACCAACAGGAAGAAACGCTACAATCACTTTCAGCAATCATGTGAACGCATGGAAGAGCCATGGAATGAATCTGGGAAGTAATTGGGCTTACCAAGTCATGGCGACAGAAGGATATCAAAGTAGTGGAAGTTCTAACGTAACAGTGTGGTAACAGATCATCTTTAATCAGGGGTAGCTAACGGGCTGCTGATCGTTCCTTTATCATTGTTATTGTGAGTTACTAAGAGGCGATGGTCTTTTAGTTGAATCCTAATATATGCCTCGGATATTGGTATTGTTTGAGGTAGGGTTTTCTCCAAGTGGTTGGACTATAAAGGAAAGCCAACTAAAGTTATTAGACCGATTGAATAACAATGAATTTCCTAGATAATCAGTATACGTATTGCTCAAAGTTAATGTATCAAGTCTATGGTTTTAGCACATCTGGTGTTTTCCCACTTAATGAAGGAAGCCATTTTTGGGAACCTTATCATTCTTTACAGGGAAGTGCATACCAAAGTGTGACACCTAGGTTGGTTTATAAGAAGGATATGGTTGGAAAAGGAGATATTCAGTGAGCGCAGGGAATAACCTGCTTTTTTTATTTGCATCAAAATAAGATTTTTAAAGAAATCTATTTGGGAATGGGATTATATTTAGTTTGAAAAACTGACTATATCTTTCTTAGTTTATAATTAGTAAACAAAGTGCAGGTATATCTATTATCGATCCATAATTTTGTTTTATATCATTCAGCATCAGACAATACGCAAGACACACGCATAATACTTACCTCTTAATTTTCGGAACAAATCCTAAATAGTACAAGAGAGGTTAGGTCATTCTGATATTAAGCAAATTTTAGGAACATACAGTCATGCTCTTCCGTCAATGCAAGTAGAAGCAGCAGATAAGGTGGTTTTATTGTTAAAATCGTGACCTGACGAAAAACAAATAGCGATAAGCTATGATGTGTAAGGGTTTGTAATACCTCTTTGAACACGCCATATTCGTTTGTGTCGCAAAGGGCACATACATCGGTTTACACAATTCTGCTCATCACTATCTGAATAGCATGGAGGGCGAAGGGAAATGAAAATTGCAATTTGTAAATACTTAAAGGAGAAACCGAACTTTATATCTATTTGCTCATTTCAATAGTAGCTTTGTATGTTAATCAAATCGTAATCAACTTATATTATAACAATAAGTTTTGACAACTGCTCCTTATCGTTATTTAATAAACGAACCTGATAAAGGATCTAATTATTAATTATATGGATAAACATATATTGAACTTGTCCTGGTGTCCACTATTTAATGACGGTTAGAGCGATACCATATCCTTTTTCTGATGTGTAAACAGAAGTTATTTTCATTACTTTCCAGCTTCCTTCGGTGGCTTTTGTTCCTATTCCATGATGTGCTGTAAGATAGTCACCTTGACTGACAGTTTCGTCAATACGCACATAATGTTGGCCTACTAACCCTACTACGTGCCACTCGTCTCTTGCTGCCCGTGAATGATAATTTGACTCAAGTGCTGTATCGTAGTCTGGGTTTTGTTTGGGAACTTGTATGAGTTCACCGCTTTCCTTATCAGTCACTGTCTCATAAATAAATCCGCCAAACTCATTAGTCAAATAACGGCCCTGCCAGACGAAACTGGAGGCTCCTGAAATGAAAGCTGAAGTTTCTGAAATAACGCCAAGCATATAATCTCCCACATTCGCGGGCGCTATCTTTTCACCTCTTAAAGTCACGATTGTACCCGTATGGATTAACTGTCCATTTGAGCTCTCAAAATACTCTCCATATCCACCTAAAGAAGAACTGATTGCCCCGGCAAACGTCCCGTTTCCCCCAACAGAGTCAAGAAGCCATTTCATTGATTGATGACCTCCTGCGACGGTGTATGGTTCTTCAAGTATAATATTTTCAGAAGACAGTATCGTTCTTGAAGCATGGTTTCCTTTAAGATGTGCGTTATTTGAAGAAGCGATTAATGCGCGAGAGCCTTCAGTACTGGAGCCTCCAGAAGAGCTGATGACCGCATTTCTTTCTCCGCGGGCCATAATGTCACCGGTACCGGCTATAACTGCGCTTGTTTGGTTTACGGCAAAGCCAGAGGTCGTCGCAAGCTGTACGCCTCCTTTCAAATTGATTGGAACTTGTTGGTATGCTTGACCTTTGATTGAGGCTGCTATACCATAACCTTCTGACTGTACACCAAGAATTGTGGCCTGATTATTGGGAGACTGGATTCCAACTGTCCCATTGTCAGTAATCATCGTTCCATTTAGAATATTCACATTGTAGAGACCGCCACCGATTGAAATTCCTTTAGGTGCAGATTTATAAATATCGAAATTTGAAATTTTAATATAGTCTGTTTTATTTGATCCGCCTGATAAATTAATATCAACGCCGGCCTTTTTAAACCCTCGAATTTTTATGCCATTAATAGTTATATTTTGACTGCGATATTGCAAAGCCACAACAGGATTTCCTTTATAATCATAGTCTGGATCACCAATTGCTGTGAATCCGCTTACATTGACATTTTTATACGCTGAAATAACCAATGCTCTTGGTGTCACAGCATCATAAAGCGAGTTAAAAACCGGTTCAACTGCTGAACAATCAATGAGTGTGACATCGTATGCTGTTGTGCTTTCAGGATCTGTAATTTGGTGGTGACCAATATGACGAAGATCAAACGCACGAACATCGCGATAAGAAACATGCCCTATGATATGGACGTTTTGAGAGGCCGGCCAAAGTTCATGGGCTTTTACCTCAACTCCACGGATGTTTCCACTTGTAAAGTTATTTAAAAGCCACACATGCCTAGAGCCGTCGTCAATTTCTATTCCGTTGGAGTTTGAAACACCTTCTGCAAATTCTGTTCCTCGAGGATTTCCTGAATGGCAGTTTGAAATAAAGATGTATTCACTGTAATGGGTGGTAATGCCGTCGTCTCCCGAACCATATGTCACACAGTTATCGATCCAAATATATCTTGATCCGTCTTTTGTCCAATCGGTATTAGGCAAATGATCATACGTTGGCGATGTGATATCAATGCCATGAAGACCTGCGTTAATAGCTTCCACATCTTTGATCCATCCATATTCAACCTTAGCAAAAGTCAAACAACTGGAGAACTGTCCCCCTGGGTTTCTCACACCACATTGTCTGCTTGGATTCCAGTCTAATGACATTCCTTGGACAAAAATATTGCGATTTCCATTTTGATAATCATCATTTGTAATCACCCATTCATGTGCTGGAGTATCTTCATGTAATTTAATCACTGTGATCCCTTTACCTTGTCCAACAATTGTTGTCCAAGAGGGGAGTTTAATCCCTTGTACGTGATATTCTCCTGCTGGAACGTTTACCTTGACTCGGCCATTCCCGATTGCTTTTCGAAAAGCCTCAGTATTATCTCTTCCATCTGGAACAGCGCCAAAGTCTTCCACATTTACTTCCCGGGTGATTTTAGATAAAAGCTTATAGTATTCCTTGTCGAGACGTTCTTTTAAAAGAGAGGTAATCTCTCCTTCGGCCGTCACCCTTGCGTCAGTAACTTCGATATTTTGGTCTGTAACGGAGTGCTTAATAAAGTTTTGCATTCTTGTCTTAATATGTTCTAATTCGGGGTGAGATTTGGCGTTTAGAGAAGGATCAGGGCAGTTTTTAAAATGAACCATTCTAAAGACACCTCTTTCTTTTAATATAAGCGCAGTTTTTGTCTTTAAGATAAGGGTAGACATCTCTTGTGCGCTTATATTTCCAATTCTGTATTTGTTACAAAATTCCTTTTAGATTTGTAAAGTATTGAAGCAACATTAAGAATATTGTACAGTGAAAGAAAGTTCGCCTGATGATTAATTAAAATGTTTCTTATAGTTTGGTATTTATTAATGATTATGGATGAAAAGGGAGGACTACAATTCCATCGTGTACAGGAATAATAAAGAATCGAATGTTCAGACATCCTCTTTCACCGCTGACTGTTTAAATACATCACTTCTTTTTTATATCAACCAATTCTAACTAGATGTGAGCATGATCTAAGGTAAGCGATTGACCCCGACAGCAACGCGTATTCCAGATTCAATTGCGCCCTGCATCCACGCATGAGTGAGTGAGGCGTGTTCTCCGGCGAAATGAATTCTGCCCTCAGGGACAGGAATATAGGGATACAGCTCTAATTCTTGTCCTGGTTCGAAAGCTGTAAATCCCCCCGCAGAATAGGGGTGCTGGCTCCAGCTGAAAGAAGCGCCTGATACAAATTCAGACCATACAATATCACCATAGATTTTAGATAAATCCAGTAAAGTATACCGGATACGCTCTCCTTCTGAAAGACTGTCCCATATCAGCGCCTCATCTGCCCATGTATAGCTGGCCAGAATGACAGCATGTCCATTTGCTCCAATATTTCTGCTTGGATAATACGAAAAACGAATCGGTAAATCAGTAATAGATTTGCCGCCGCGCTGCCCGGCTTTTTCCCAAAATCGGCTTTTAAACTCTATTCCGATTTTTGTTGCACTGATATAGTTTAACTCACGGATGGCCCTCCGTTTATAGTACGAGAAAGAATGGTATGGTTCGACTTTTACAAATCGCAAAGTTGAAAAAGGAATGGTTACAATAGCGAGATCAGCTGTAAACGATGCAAATTCTGCCGATTGTTGATGCTGGCAATGGATCGTAACACGATTTTCATCCTGAGATATTTTCATCATTTTTTGATGGTATAGAATGTTTGTTTTTAATTGGGGAAGAAACGCGTGTGGAAGCAGATCCATGCCGCCTGTTATCTCATAGAAGTGAGCGGGTGATGAAAAAAAGATGGATTCCCGCAATACTTCAACAAGGGACATCCCCATATACGCTTCCATATCCAAAAGTACACCAATCATATCGATCACGCCATAGGAAAAATACCTATTCAAAAAAGAGCTTAACGAATCATTTTTGTATTGTTCTTCGACAATCCGCCAATTTCTCGCTGGATTTTGATTGATGAAATTTAGAATAGGCTGCAGTACAGAAAGCAGCAGCTCTTCAGACGTTTTCCCTTGTTCATGTGATGCGACTGGGTACCCCAGTATTCCAGGAGCTCGTTCAAACATGTGGAGACGTGTCTTGATTCCATTGGCATAAATGATGTCCAGAGGGGTTCTGTTGATAAATACATTTGTTGGCAATTTGAATTTTTTGATATATTCTAAGGTTAACAAATGGTTATTCGGTATGCGCATCGGACCAACGTTAAAATACAAATCACCACTAAAGGGAGATCTCAAAGTGCAGACACGGCCGCCCGCTCTGCCGCTCGCTTCGAGAATCGTTACTCTGTGACCGGCATTTTTCAGCAATGATGCTGATACAAGCCCGGACAATCCAGCTCCTACAACAAGAATATGCTTTGGGTGCTGCGTTGCACTAAGGCCATTTCGAATGATCTTCACCATGTCATCATTCTTTAGAAAATTCACTTTTGGGAGGCACCTCTTTTTAGGATTTATTGCATTGTATTCACTGAAAAGAGCGTCTATCACGATCTGTTTACATCTTTTGGAGTTTAAAAGGAAATAAAGGGGTGATGTATTTGACTAACTTTATTCATAAGACTTTAAATGGTTTGAAAAGTCTCTTAGATGAAAAAGGAGCCATTCAATTGTTTTGTTCTGAAGGGGATATCAAGGAGTTCCTTGTTACATTTTCACAGGACAAAGCAACCCTGAATGACATTCAAAGCTTTGAGGCTAAACACCAGCTTACCCTTCCAGATGATTATAAGAAGTTTATTACACTGCATAATGGTGCGAAAATTTTTCAGATTCTTTCCGATGGGGAGAATATAGGTGGAGGACTTTATTTATTTAGCCTTGAAGAGATTGAAGAAGAATTAAAATATGAGGATTTGTTTGAAGGCATCAATGGTATTCCAATTGGTCACTTATTAGAAGGGTGCCATTTGATGATCGACAAAGGCAAATTGGATAAAGGGGATCCCAACTATCTTTTCATATTAGAAATAGGGGAATATACACCATTAAATTTAAATTTTGAGATATTTCTAGATCGGTATATAGAATCCAATGGGGCAACTTTTTGGGAATGGCGCTTCTATACAGCAGAAAACTACTACAAAACAAGATAGCTCTATGTATAAGACAGTCTTTGACTGATAGAGTTTATAGGATCGAAACTTATGACTCGAAGTTTCTTACACAAAAAATAAGTCTAATTTATGAATGGGGACTAAACGAACAAAGTTTGAACCAAGTTTTTTATGTGGCTAATAATTGCAGAAATTAAGAAAGAACCTGGTGAAATTGCCCAGGTTCTTTTTATATTGCACAAAAGCAGACACGGTGATATAATCACACTACGTGCGCTTTCTAGTTAAAAAGTCATAGTTATCCATCTTATAATTTTATTATATCCTACTGGGAAGCTCTTGTCAATATTTTTTTGAAGGGGAGATGTAGAATGAGTTCTTTCGTTCTCGGTTTACACGAAGTTGAAAAAACACAGCATTCGCTCGTTGGAGGAAAAGGAATAAATTTAGGAGAATTATTAAAAATTCAAGGAATACAAGTACCAGAAGGATTTTGTGTTACAACAAGAGGATTCCAAAAAGCCATTGAACAAAACGAAACGTTACGAGCGATGTTGGATCAATTGGCCATGCTAAAAGTTGATGACCGAGATCAAATTGGTAACATCAGCCGGAAGATTCGGCAAATCATTATGGAAGTAGATATTCCTTCCGATGTTGTGAAAGCAGTGGCTCACTATCTCTCCCAGTTCGGTGAGGAACATGCCTATGCCGTGCGTTCAAGTGCGACTGCTGAAGATTTACCACATGCCTCTTTTGCCGGTCAACAAGATACCTACTTAAATATTATCGGCGTCGATGCAATCTTGCAGCATATCAGCAAATGCTGGGCTTCCCTATTTACGGATCGAGCGGTAATCTACCGCATGCAAAATGGATTCGACCACAGCCAAGTCTATTTATCCGTTATCGTTCAAAGGATGGTTTTCCCTCAGGCTTCGGGGATTTTATTTACCACTGATCCGATTACCTCTAACCGAAAGGTGTTATCCATCGATGCCGGCTTTGGACTTGGTGAAGCTCTGGTCTCCGGCTTGGTATCTGCCGATTGTTATAAAGTACAGGATGGGCAAATCGTCGATAAGGGAATAGCAACTAAAAAAATAGCTATCTATGGACGGAAAGAAGGCGGAACAGAAACACAGCAAATCGAGCCTGATCAGCAAAAGGCTCAAACGCTGACTGATGAACAAATTTTACAGCTTGCACGCATCGGAAGACAGATCGAAGCTCATTTCGGCCAGCCGCAAGATATCGAATGGTGTTTGGTCCGAGATACTTTTTATATTGTACAGAGTCGTCCAATCACTACTTTATTCCCCATCCCTGAAGCGAGTGACCAAGAAAATCACGTCTATATTTCTGTAGGTCATCAACAAATGATGACGGATCCCATAAAACCACTGGGATTGTCTTTTTTTCTGTTGACGACTGCTGCACCCATGCGGAAAGCCGGTGGAAGGCTATTTGTTGATGTCACACATCAACTGGCATCCTCTGACAGCAGAGAAGTTTTCTTAAAAGGCATGGGACAGCACGATCAGCTCTTAAAAGACGCACTTATGACTCTAATAAAGCGACGAGATTTCATAAAATCGATACCAAATGATAAAACAGCACCAAATCCCAGCAGAGGCAATGCAGATATGCCAGCTCAAGTTGAAAACGATCCGACAATCGTGTCAGATTTGATTGAGAGCAGTCAAACATCAATAGAAGAGTTAAAACAAAACATCCAAACGAAATCAGGATCAGATTTATTTCGTTTTATTCTGGAAGATATCCAGGAATTAAAGAAGATTTTATTTAACCCAAAAAGTTCGGTTGTGATTCGAACTGCTATGAATGCTTCATTATGGATTAACGAAAAAATGAACGAGTGGTTAGGTGAAAAAAACGCAGCAGATACACTCTCTCAATCTGTGCCCCATAATATTACTTCAGAAATGGGTCTTGCGCTATTGGATGTCGCAGATGTGATTCGTCCTTATCCAGAGGTAATTGCTTATTTACAGGATGTCAAAGATGATCACTTTTTGGATGAGATGGTTAAGTTTGAAAATGGACAGGAAATTCAAGACGCGATCTATGCTTATCTGAACAAATACGGAATGCGATGTGCCGGAGAGATTGATATTACAAGAACTCGATGGAGCGAAAAACCAACTACACTTGTCCCGATGATTCTTAATAATATCAAAAATTTTGAGCCTAATGCCGGCCAGCGGAAATTTGAGCAAGGGCGAGAGGAGGCTTTAAAGAAAGAACAAGAGTTATTAGATCGCTTAAAACAATTGCCCGATGGTGAACAAAAAGCCAAAGAAACCAAACGAATGATCGACATCATCCGGAATTTCAGCGGATTCAGGGAATATCCAAAATACGGAATGGTTAATCGCTATTTTGTTTATAAGCAGGCTTTACTGAAAGAAGCCGAACAACTCGTAGAAATGGGCGTTATTCATGAAAAAGAAGATATATACTATCTTACTTTTGAAGAGCTTCACGAAGTCGTACGCACAAATAAACTTGATGATCAAATTATCAGCAAACGAAAAGACGAGTACACATTATATGAAAAACTTTCTCCACCACGTGTTATCACGTCTGATGGTGAGATCATTACAGGCGAATACAAGCGAGAGAATCTACCAGCCGGAGCAATTGCAGGTCTCCCTGTTTCCTCGGGAGTGATAGAGGGGCGAGCACGTGTCATCTTAAACATGGAAGATGCAGATCTAGAAGATGGAGATATATTAGTCACCTCCTTTACTGATCCAAGCTGGACACCATTGTTTGTATCCATAAAAGGCCTGGTCACGGAAGTTGGTGGACTGATGACCCATGGAGCTGTTATAGCGCGCGAATATGGCTTGCCTGCAGTTGTTGGCGTTGAAAATGCTACGCAACTGATAAAAGATGGGCAACAGATTCGCGTTCATGGTACAGAAGGCTACATTGAAATACGATAATGGCTGATGAGTGTAACGAGCCATCAGATATTTTTCCATGTTCTCAGAAGCTGTAAGCTGATGGAATAGCATTTGTACCAAGAAAAGCCGGAACCTCTTAGAGGAGATCCGGCTTTTTATTTTAAATTGGTGTAGTGTGAGAAAGCCGATTTTGCGGGCGACAACTTTTTAAAGTGAATTTTTTTATTATCAGCATTTAAACTGAGCTTACTTTTTGTTCGTGTTGAAAATAAAGAACGGCTTTAAAGGAAATTGAACAACAGTGAATCAATCGTATTGAGAACATGGAAGATCAAGAAAAGAACAAAACCAGAGAATGTTGATATGTATTTGATAGAAGACCACATAGAAAGAAACACCTTGCTTAAAACAAGAGAAAAAGGAGCTAAAAAGCTCCTTTATAAGTTTAAACAACTTTTGTATAAATAGCCGTGTAAAACCCGATTGAGTAATCAAAATAATGACGTGTAAGCGTATAAGTATAACCGTTATATTCTATTGTCGGCTGGAAGTTCATTGGCAGAGGACTAATGCGGTATATAGTGTCATAATCATATTCTTCATTTTTTACTGCAACTTCAGGCGAATTTTCAGCAGCCAATGCGGGAACCGCGGATATGAGCATGCCAAAGGATAAAACAGAACCCAATAAGATTTTCTTAATGTTCAATTATACCAACCCCTTTTACAATTAATACATATATTATGTAACGATTGGAAGTCGTTTTAGAAGTGAATAATGGATCATAAAATGTGAAAATTTTGATTTTAATGGGAGTCGTGATGTGAACGACAGTAATGATAAGTATATTTATGCTGGAATCCACAAAGAAGGAGCCTTCAAGTTTAAAAGCGTAAAAGAGTAAGGGGATAATGTCGAAGGCAACCACATATAAACATTTGTGAAAGAACAAAAAGAAGTTTGAGGAATTGGAGAATGGAGTATGCTGCTGTTATGAATTGCAAAAAGAAGTAGATGGGTTGGGTGATCCTGTTGTTTATTTTAAAGATCAAAAGAGGTTTAAAGAGGAGGGAGAAAGGTGCCTAAAATCGGAGTAAGCTTGATAGTGCTCATGATTTTCCTTGCTGGCTGCAATAAAAATGAACAAAACGGAGACGAAACAATGACGCAGAGCCTAGTCGGCTATGTCGGGTTTAAAGACAATAATAGGGCAATTCTCATTACTGATACGGAAGCCCTAGCGAAAGAAGATTATAATCTTTCGGAAGAACAACTGATGAACAAGTTTAAAAATAAGATAGTCATAGTGGGATTAAGTGAGATTGATAGCACAGCTGATCTCAAAAGAGGTGAAAAAGTAAAAGTGTGGTTCCATACACGAAAAGAGTCAAATCCACCAAGTGCAACGATACAGCAATATAAATTATTACAAAAAAATAATTGAATTCTCATATAGATAACCACTGATGGTCTGTTCAAACTTTACTTGGTTTCATAAATGAAAACTTGCCATTCATGTTAACGATTCGTGTTTGTAGTGTTTTAAGATACTTAAAAAAAGAGGTATTAGTGAGAATATGAAAAAACCGTTCATTAAAAATGAACGGCGAGGTTGACAAAAGTAATGTCTTTTTTCCTTTATGGCAAAAGGATAAAGCAATTCGCAATATTGTGCTTTAATTTGAGAACGTTAAGGACGACTTTAGCTGCCTCAGCGATAAGAGCATTATCATAATTTGCATCTTTCGTAAACCGCTTTAATAGGATTGCCAAAACAATAGGAGCTCTGTTAGGCGGCCAAACGATAGCAATGTCATTTCGTGTCCCGTAACTTCCGGCTCCTAATTCAAATGATTTTGTATTGCCTTCTAATTAACCTCGCAAAAGCAGATATAAAAATAATATTTTTCCAATGAAATGTTTCCCATGACAGTTAGTGTAACAAACCCCTTTAAAGTTTCAGATTTTAACATCAGGAAAGACTTCAGATGACATATCAAATTAAATATAAAAGATTCACTGGCTCTTAAAAAGGAAATAGATTCTGATGAAAACTGTTCTCTTTAAGGCTCATTTCATGGTGCTAAAGATTCATTTGAAGAAGGCGGTCTTGATCAGAAAAGATCCTTCCAATATATTGAAGTAAAAAGATATCGGGAGGAACTCTTTTGAAAAAGATGTTGATGCTAGCTTTCATATTTCTTTTGGCTTTGACTATTCATATTAGGGAAGCTTCGGCAGTTATAGTGAAAGATGAGGAGAAAGTGAGCTTTACAATGACAGAAAATGAAAAATGGTTTATGAAATCTGATGATTTAAATCCAAACCATTGGACGTCTTACTTTGGATACAGATTCACCATTTTCGATACTGAAGGATGTACAATTAACGCAAGAATCATGCGAATGACTTTGTCTGGATACGAGATAACCGTTAGTGAAAAAAACTTCTCAGGGGATCATTATGATTTTAGTGCAACTGATCGAGTTGAGGCGATGCCTTATAAGACTCATTATTTGATTTTAACAAAAGATCCAGATTGCGGAGATGTTAAAGTAAAAGGTCTATACGGTTTTCAGTTTGATCAGCCGGAATGGTAATAAAAAAGAATTTTGGCAACCTAAACGCCAATAAAAAAGCTAATGTCTCACATGCAGATATTAGCTTTTTTTATTGTTTAATAGGCTGCCGGCAGGATTATAAAAGACAGCCGTCTCCTGTCACACGAGGCACAAATCGTAAAAAAAAGTGTACCCTCTGTCCATTCACATTTTTCGGCGTGAAAATGTAAATGTATTCATAAAGATGCCGCAGCATATCAGCAGTGCGCCGAGGATAATGTTGATGGTGATCTGTTCGTGCAATTGCAGCCATCCAAAAAATAGGGCCAATACGGGAACAAACATTAATGCCATGGATGCTTTTGACGCTTCGATTTGATTGAGCACCCAAAACCATACGACAAAGGTAAAGCCGGTGGAAAGCAAGCCATTAAACAGCAATGACCATACCGCCTGATATGTCCACTCGGCTGAAGGGACCGGCTCAAATATAAAGGAAAACACCAATAACATGACGGCCCCCATCATAAGTTGCCAGGCATTCATATGAATAACATCGATATGCTTGAATTGTAGCTTACTGAACACATTCGCGATTCCCCAGCTAAGCGCTGCCGCAAGGACGCACAGCTCTCCAAATAAAGCGCTTTGATCGATAGCAAGCATTTCCTTTCCAAATATAAATAACAGTCCGAAGAGACCGCATATCAGTCCGATCGTTTTATACGCATTCATTTTCTCATTTAATGTAAAATGGCTGAGCACCGTAACAAATATGGGCATCGTATATACCAAAACAGAGGTTTTTCCTGAATCGACAAACTGCATTCCATACGTTAAGATCCCCATATAACCCAGCCCCATCAGCAGGCTCATGATGATATAGCTTTTGAGATGTTCTTTTTGAATTGAAAGCTTTTTTCTTTGAATGAAGAGAATGAGAAATAATGGAACAGCTCCGATGATCAGGCGCAAAGCCGAAAATAAAAGCGGGGGGATGTCATGAATTCCTACTTTCATTGCAACCCAAGTATAACCCCAAATAAATGTGACAGATAAGATTCCCAGCATGACTTTTACCATGATGAAGCCGCCTTTCTTGTTTAAATATCGTGCTGGTTTCTATCATATGTTACATTTTTATATAACTGAAATACATTTTTATTATCGGAGGTATAACCAAATGGTTATGAACATGAACCATCTTCACATATTTGTAAAAGTCGGAGAGAAATTGAATATTACAGAAGCGGCAAAAGAATTGTTCATCTCTCAGCCGGCGGTAAGCAAAGCGATAAAAAACCTGGAGAGCTCGCTGCAGCTCAAATTATTGATCAGGGATAAACATCATGGTTTAATGCTGACTGACGTTGGAAAAGAAATTTTGCTGCTGGCGAGGAAAATGAAGGGAATTGAAAGCAAAATATATCAATTAGCCAACCGGGAAAACAAGCTGTTAAACGGGAAGGTGAAAATTGGTTCATTTCCTGCAGTTTCAACAAATATCATGCCCCAGGCGATTGCGGCATTCAGATCAAACTACCCGTTGATCCGCATCGAATTGATCGAGGGAACCTCTGACCAAATAAAAGAATGGGTTGAGGATCGGACGGTTGATATTGGGATCGCAGCATCTCCATTTGAACCATTTGAAAATCAGCTATTGTGTAACGACTATATGGTGGCCGTCATCCCGCAGCAGCGTGATGAATTAAAACAGGAAAAGCATGTCAACCTTGAAACATATCAAGATGAACTCATTTTCTGTAAAGGCGGTCATGAAATCGCGATGTCAAACGCATTTTCGCAATACAACATCGAATTAAAGGAAAACTTGACTGTGCAAAATGCCGAAACCTTGATTAATATGGTCAAAAATAACTTGGGCATAGGCATTATTTCAAACTTTACACTTTCATCCGTCCGGCATCAATTGAGCAAAAAGAACATTTTTCCTAGGATCACACGCGATATCGGCGTCATCGCACATTCATTTGAAGAGATAACGCCGGCGGCGCATGAGTTTGTCAAGTCGTTGAAAGCAGTCGTAATCTGAATCAGTTCTCGTGGTGCGACGAAGTTTGAAGAAGATGGATACCCGCAGGCAGAGTGACAAAAAAGAAAAGCAACACATTTGAACGTTGCTTTTCTTTTTAGCTGGAGTCTTGTATGCCAGCAGACTGTTAACCTAAAAAAGATTCACCCCTCTCTGCTTTGTGGGACTCTGCTCCTTAACTTGTTTTAATGATGCTACTATAAGAAAGCTAACAATCACCAGCAAGAGCCATGAACTTACCTTTCCGAGGTGTACGAGACTCCATGTCTCGATTTGGTTTGGATATTTCCAAGCCCCAAAAAACGTAGCGATATTTTCCGCTATCCATATAAAAAATCCGATGAGTACAAAAGAAAGTGCGAGCGGCATACGGTAACGAGCTGCATTCACCTCGTATGTAACCCATGTTTGCCAAAAGACAATGAGGACAAGTCCAGATAACCACCATCGAATATCAATCGAAAAATGATGGATGAAAAAATTCAAATAAATCGCAGCGGCAAGCGGAACAACCGCAAAAAAAGGCGGCCACTTAACCAATTCAACCTTAAGCCTTCTCCATGCCTGGCACAAATAACTGGCTACACTTGCGTACATAAAGCCGCTATACAAAGGTACTCCAAATATTTTGGAGTATCCTTCTTCTGGATAAGACCAAGAGCCCATATGGACTTTAAAAAGTTCCAGAGCAAGCCCGATAAGGTGGAACAATGTAATCACTTTTAATTCATCCCGAGTTTCAAGACCAGAACGCACCATCCACAATTGCATGAGGACGCAGATCATGAGAAGCCAGTCGTACCGCGGCAAGAAGGGTAGTGGGATCATTTGTGTGATAGCCAAAGAGGCAAAAATAACGACAGGAAACAAACATGAAAGCGCTTGTTCCCAGCCGAAATGAACGATTTGTTTTAAAGCTCTCATGTTATATGCCCCCTCCAAAGGAGTATTCTTCGTGTATGTAAGGGACGCTTAGTATAGGAGCTGGATGGATATAAGGTTATGTCCATAGGCTCACCGCCAATCACTTTATTTTTCTGTTGATGCCACATATTTGCTTTTTACGACTCCTTTGTGTCTTCATCACTTCGGTATTCCAATATATCTCCGGGCTGACATTCTAAAGCCTTGCAAATCGCTTCTAAAGTTGATAATCGAATGGCCTTTGCTTTTCCGTTTTTCAATATCGAAAGATTAGCCATGGTGATGCCAACTCTCTCCGAAAGCTCTGTTACGCTCATTTTTCTTTTAGCAAGCATCACATCAATGTTAATAATAATTGCCATAGTCATCACCTCAGACCGTTAAGTCATTTTCTGATTTTATATCAATCACTTCTTTTAATAGTTTTTGCAGAACAGCAGCAAAGACCGCAATGACCATTGAAGCAAAAATAATAACCAATCCGATGACTATGATACCCGGGGCGTCGTCTATATCGGCTATCAGATAAAAGACAGGCATACCTGCTGCATAAAAGATACTGATAGTGACCGCACAGTATTTTATATTCTTCAAAGCCCTTACTGACAATCCCGAGAAAGCTTTATTCTTGTCAATATAGCTTAAAAGTTTGAACGCTTGATAAAGAGCAAAGTAAAAAGGAATCGCCGTTACATACAAATAGATGAAAACGAGATATTTTATATAAACGATATTTGGAAGTAATTCTGCTGAATAGTTGGCTATCTTAGGCACTAAAAAAATGCATAAAGCAAGAATTGGAATTCCAATAAAAATAACAGCTATCTTTAAAAAGAGTGTTGACATTCGATTCATAACGCACCTCATTTGTTTGTTGTCTATTTGAATGTAACAAAAAATTTATCGTTTCTCAATAAAAAAATATTGAAAAGAACTAATTTGTTGTTGTTATGGGAAACCCTTTTTCATTTTTTGAGCAAGACAAAAAAGCATCCCACATCACTGAGATGCTCTGCTATTTTAAACTTGGCGACTGAATGAACCGTGTACTTCAGTGGGCTCAAGGGATCGGTGTGAACAATTATAGTGATAGCTCTTTTATGAACATCTAAAGATTCAAACAAACGATGGGAAGAAATACATCAAAGGAGAAGCTGCTGTTCATACTAATGATCGGGAGGTAAAGCAGCTTATGATACAAATTTTGATCACTGGTCTTTTTTTATTGGCTCAGCCGAGTGGGCCGGATGACAGCTTAACGGTTACACAGCAAGGACGAACAATTGCCACTGTTCACCGTGAAGACTTTACAATGCCTCTTCCCGGCACTCCAATGGTCGACGATGAAAAATACAGTAAATTTATCAAACAGCTTGATCAGAAAGTGTACCGGGAGCCGATAAACGCTGTCCTTAACGATCATGGAAGCATCGTCCCGGGCAGGGTTGGCTACAAACTGTATCAACAGGCTTTTAAGGAAAAGTTTTATGCGTATTTTTATGGCCAAGGCCCCTCCAAGGTAGAAGTGCCGGAAATGAACATTTATCCGAAGGTTGACAGCGAGCTGCTTTCTCACATCAGTACGCAGCGGCTTGGTCAGTACGTGACTTATTTTAATTCAAGCAATAAAAGCCGCTCACACAATATTTATCTTTCTGCAAAAGCCATTGACAATCACGTTGTTTTCCCTAATGAGACGTTTTCGTTTAACCAAGTTGTAGGCATGAGAACTCGGAACAAAGGGTATAAAAGTGCCCCCATTATTGTAAAAGGGGAGTTGTCTGAAGGTGTAGGAGGCGGAATTTGCCAGGTGTCCTCAACACTTTTCAATGCAGTCGACCAGGCAGGGCTGCAGGTCGTTCAGCGCTATTCTCATACTAGAAGCGTGCCATACGTTCCACCCGGACGGGATGCTACGGTCAGTTGGGGAGGCCCTGATTTTCGTTTTCAAAACCAATATAACCAGCCAATCTTAATTCGGGCAAAAAGGTATGGGGGAAGTATGATTGTTACGCTATACTCTTCTGATGTGATCAACAACAAGTTGAGAAAAATCCCAAAAGCTCCATCTCGGATACCGAAAGAAATAAATGCTGAGCAGTAAATACACAACCGTAGTTAAGGCTATGGCTTAAGAGAGCTCAATTTTTTAAGGGATCGCCAGTGAAAAGAAAGGAGGGACAAATGAAATGAAAAGGGTATTCTTTTCCGTATGTACGGTAATAGTAGTTGGATTTGCTTTTTGCCAATCAAAAGCGCACGCTCTGACTTTTACGGTGTTGCCTATTACACAAAAAACAGACCAGTGGTCAGTAAAAGTAAGTGAAGCAAAAAATGCAAAAGAATTTGCGGAATCTCAAAAAGGAGAATATCAAGTATATTCCTTGGAAGTCAAAAATGTAGGAGAAAAAGCAGCTGCTGTAGATGTGCAATTGTATAGAAATGATCCTGATTCAATCACAAGGTTTTCGCTTTTTGGATGCCCTGATGAAAACTGTGACAAACCAGAAGATCATAAAATGTTAGCTAAAAGTTTAAACGATGGCTCACCGCTGAAGTTCAATCATTTTATGCTGGCAGATAAGGCCTCCGAATTAGAGGTTGTCATTATTTGGACGCAAAAGGGACAAGAAGGGAGAAATTTAAAACAGACCTTTAAATTCACTGAGGATGGCGTTAATTAGGCAAAAAACTTGTCAGTCATCGATATGAATAGTCATATTTCTTAGATAGATAAGATTAACCAGCATTGAGCATACCGCAGAGAAAGGGGAGAGGAATACGAATATGATGTGGGTTTGATGATGAAGCCAGTACATTGCCAGAGAAAAAAATGACAGTTGGAAAGCCAATCACAGATGAGTCAATTCCAAAGTGACTGCAATTTATCACTATAGTGAAGAACCAGAAAAGGCTCCAATTGAAGTGAATGTTTGTTGATTGTCATAAGGTCATTGAATACGAATAAAGAAAGCATGGAAATGTACAAGCGGTTGAATCACTCCTGCTCATTTTAGCTTGAAATGTGTGGATAAAGAGTGTTAACCCTTTGAAAAACAAAAAACACCCCACTTAATCATTAAAACCGTTCACTTCAAAATTTTCTATGTCAAGATTTAAGTTTTTTAATTGTTCCAGCAAAACGTCGAATTTTAAGCAACCACCATTTTTCAATTCTTCTGGAATATCTTCCGGATGAGCAATTTCCATCCCGCTCTCAATCCATTGTTTGCGATACAATTGAAATGCAGCCTCAATTAAATGATCAGGAGTTACAATAAAACCTAATCTCACATCATGATCCTCACTGTAGCCAAATTCAAAACCGCAACATGGACAAATGTCAAACGTTTTTTGATATTCTCCTTTATACAAAGGATTTTGAATTAATCCTTTGTATCCGCAAATTAAACAAGAATAACATTTTTCCACTAAGTTTAATCCTCCTTTAACTGTTATTTGCTTTTGCTGTCCCGTAACAAATATTACTTCAAATAAAAAACTTCTTGTACGTATTTATAGCATTTTAACCGATATTTGTATTATTTTTTTCCATTACGTTAAAGCAAGAGGAGTGCATCTAATCCTTGAAGATGAACACACTTGCAATTTGAAATGGGTGATAGAGGAATCAAGATAAAATCTCAATATAAGAAGGTTTTTTTTATTAATTGGCAAAATAGAAGATAAGAAAAAGTATTTGAGTTGGGACGGGTAAAATGAGTTGAATTCCAAGTAATTGTGTTAAAGGAGGGGAAAAGAGGAGATGCGCTACATTGAAATCACAAAGGACAATATTGAAGACAATCATATTTGCTGCGCATTAGGCGCGAAACAATATGAGCATGCAGTTCATGAAAAGAAGAGATGGCTCAAAGCTCGAATGGATGAAGGATTGGTGTTCTATCGCTTACATGAACGGGCAAAAGTCTTTATTGAATATCTACCTGCGAATGAGGCATGGGTGCCTATCGATGCGCCTAATTTTATGTATATTAATTGTTTGTGGGTATCTGGCACATATAAAAATAACGGTCATGCGAAACGATTGTTGGACAAATGTATAGCAGATGCGAAAGTCCGCGGCATGGATGGCATTGTCCATATCGCAGGCAAGAAAAAACGTCCCTATTTAAGTGATAAGCGTTTCTTTGAGCATATGGGGTTTACTCTACAAGATGAAGCTGACCCTTATTTTCAATTAATGGCTTTAACTTGGAATGGCCTTGCAGCTTCTCCTGCATTTAAGGGCCAGGTGAAAAGTGATTCCGTCAATGAAAAGGGGATTACCATATACTATACAGCTCAGTGCCCGTTTGCAGTGGGCATGATAAATGATTTGCGGGAATTGACTGAAAAGAAAGGAGTTCAATTTCAGTCAATTTATTTATCTTC
Organism: Bacillus sp. MD-5; assembly: GCF_002201875.1. NCBI lineage: Bacteria > Bacillati > Bacillota > Bacilli > Caryophanales > Bacillaceae > Bacillus > Bacillus sp. MD-5. The sequence goes on along the minus strand of NZ_CP021911.1, from coordinate 1,896,926 downwards.
AAAAGAAGAGGCACAAAAATCACCAGCTATTTGGACAACTTTTAGCGTTTTTTTTGATGGGAGATTTGTGACTCATGAGATTATGAGTGTAAATAAATTTGAAAAGTTACTTATTAAACTCTTGTTAGCTTGATTTTTAAAAATATAAGCCCATTCTAAAACTATGTAAGGCGTGATATACGTTTTAATTTTGTCTCTGAAAGAGCTTTAATTTAAATTCGAAGTTTTTTATTTTCTTTTCAGTAACATTTTGATCGTGTTTCCCTACTAAAGAATCAGGAAAGTGGGGAAAAACATGATAAAAAAGAACAACTTTAAGAAATGGCTATTGATCATTGCTGGATTCTTGATCATCTGCGCCATCGCATTATTTGTAATGGTGTCAGGAAACAAAGTGAAATATGAGGGCAGCGGGAAAAGCGGACTGTGGATGTCTAACCTTGAAAAATCAGACAAAACTTCAATTGGACCTAATTACTTTCTGAATTTGTATTGGCAGGGGAGTAAGGAAGACGAGAAGCGGACCGTCATAGAAAAAATCACCTTATATATAGATGGTAAAAGGTATGATGACAGGGAAAATTATGACTTATCAGAATACACAGGTGAAGAAATGCCAGGTGGGGGACGTATGGAGGACCATATCGCCACCTTTGATTATATGCCTGAAGATGAAGTGATAGGACATGATGTATTAGTGAAGGTAGAGTGGAAGACAGGCCAGAAAAAACAGACAGAAGAAATCAAATTACATAAGAAGCCATGGTATAAAAAATAGCTTATTTGATGTATTTGTGATCACATTTGTGGTCACTTTTTTATTTGCGGATTCCTAGACACAGCAATCTAAGACTCTGCATAGGCTGAAATAAAATCTTGTTCATTTCTAAAACGAGGTGCATGCTGTTGGAACAACAACCAATCAATCATGAAGACAGAAACGTGCCGCAGCCTATTCGAAGTGATGGAGCTGGAGCTATTGATGCAGGCCCGCGAAATATGATGCGGGATATTCAAAATCCGAATATACTTGTTCCGCCTGTTACAGATGAAGGTATGATTCCTAACTTGAGATTTTCATTCTCAGACGCTCCCATGAAATTAGATCATGGCGGCTGGTCAAGAGAAATCACCGTCAGACAACTTCCAATTTCGACTGCGATTGCAGGGGTAAACATGAGCTTAACTGCGGGAGGTGTCCGCGAGCTTCATTGGCATAAGCAAGCGGAGTGGGCTTATATGCTTTTGGGACGGGCACGTATCACCGCTGTTGACCAAGACGGACGAAATTTCATTGCTGATGTTGGCCCCGGCGACCTTTGGTACTTCCCGGCAGGAATTCCGCATTCCATACAGGGATTAGAACACTGCGAATTTCTGCTCGTTTTCGATGATGGAAACTTTTCTGAGTTTTCAACGTTAACTATTTCTGATTGGCTTGCACACACCCCAAAAGATGTTCTCTCTGCGAATTTTGGTGTGCCGGAGAATGCTTTCAACTCTCTTCCTTCAGAGCAAGTCTATATCTACCAAGGGATTGTGCCGGGATCAGTCGAAAGTGAAGACATTCAGTCACCATATGGAAAAGTACCCATGACCTTTAAACACGAGTTGCTAAATCAACCCCCAATTCAAATGCCAGGGGGGAGCGTACGAATTGTGGATTCTTCTAACTTCCCGATTTCAAAAACGATAGCCGCTGCACTTGTTCAGATTGAGCCTGGCGCGATGAGAGAGCTTCATTGGCACCCTAATAGCGATGAGTGGCAGTATTATCTAACAGGGCAGGGACGCATGACAGTATTTATCGGGAATGGGACTGCCCGCACATTTGACTATAGAGCAGGTGACGTTGGATACGTGCCTTCTAATGCTGGACACTATATACAAAACACTGGTACAGAAACCTTATGGTTTTTAGAAATGTTCAAAAGTGACCGTTATGCAGATGTGTCACTCAATCAATGGATGGCATTGACCCCTAAAGAATTAGTGCAAAGCAACTTAAATGCTGGATCAGTCATGCTTGATTCTCTGCGTAAGAAGAAAGTGCCTGTTGTAAAATATCCAGGCACGTAAAGACTGAACCGATCACACAGTGGTCTTAAAGTGACTAGAGCTGGGTGTTGGCCTGCGTTTTTATTTAATCCCTATGTATGCGTTATGTAGGGGTTTTCTGCTTGAATCGTATTGTAATGAGCTTTAAACTGTTTAGGTATTACACTGGATAGACAAAAGAAAGAAGACCTTAATGTAAGATAAAAAATTAAATTCTTAGGAGGAAAAGATATGGATTTACCTATATGGGCGTATATCATATTTGCAATCACAGGTGCGGCAGGTTTTATCAGTTTAATGTGGTTCAGTTTTTTTGCTGACAAAATTGAAAAGTGACCAATTTTATAAGCAATGTAAATTCTTTTTACATCATTGGATTAACATTAAGTTTACATAATGATATTATTTAAAACCGAAAAAGAATAACTAATTGATCTGTGTACTAAATATTCATTGCAACAAAAATAGATTGGCCCTAAGGAACAAAGCCATTTTGCAAGTTCTTACTATAGAATTGCAATCACTACAGACGATTCTGTACATCAAGAAGTCTAGATGAATTATTTTTAGGTGAGTTTACTAATGATGAAACCCGGTATGCTTCCATGTCATCAGCTTCATAAGGCAAAAGCAAGCTTTGCAGATATTCAGGGTTTGTATTGTGAGGATTTAGCCATTCCTTTTCAAAATCACGGGACAATATAACCGGCATCCGGTCGTGTATATCTTTCATGAGCTCATTAGGCTCAGTTGTTATGACGGTGCAGGTATAAAGAGGGTCTCCTTGATGTGTGTTCCACTTTTCATATAAGCCAGCAAACGCAAAAAGAGCAGATGATTTCAATTTGATCCGCAATGGGATTTTGGTCTTGGAATCAAACCGTTTCCATTCATAAAAACTGTCGGCAGGGATGATGCAGCGTTTGCTGACAAGCGGTCTTTTAAAAGCCGGTTTCTCGGTTATTGTTTCGGCTCGAGCATTGATCATTTTGCCTAAGCGATTATTTGATCCATCATTGATGATCGCAAGAATGTTTTGTGATGGTGCGATATTATAGCTCGGCTGGTATTCATCTTTAGGAAAAAATTGATCGATGTCAAACTGGTCAATAATATCATCAAATGCAGAGAATAAAGTAAACCTGCCGCACATGTCCATCATCCTTTTTAGGGGTTTTTGATTAGTGTGTGGGACGAACGTTCATTACATACAGGACCAGACAATGATTTCTTTTTACTTGCGATAAACTGGTATAATAAGAAAGACAGTTAAGAAGTTATTGTGAAAAAGAAATAATGCTTTTTGGTTTGACCAAGGATCGTTTAAAAATCGCGTTTAAGAACAAAAAGAGGCACAGCGTTTTTTACGCAGGCCTCTTTTATATCAGTAGCCAAATACCAGAGTTGTACTTTGTGATCCGGCATATTTCGTGACAAATTCTTTTGTATACTCCGGTGTTTGAACGCGATAACTGTAATTTGTCCCCGGATTCCATGAAGTCAAAGGGGAGGTTTGCTTGTTGAGTGAAGGGTAGCTGCCTATATCCTTGAAATAACCGGTGCCCTTGTCGTCAAGGATTCCGCCTTTTTCACTGCCTTTCCCAAAGTAATTATATTCGGAATATATTTTTGCTTTTGTGGCAATCGTAATCGCCTGGTTAAAATTGTTGCTGTAATTGTTTTTAACATGAAAGTATCCGTATCTCATCAGACCCGGGCCTCTAACATACAAGTTCTCAAAATAATTATTTGCGATTGTCATGTGCGGGTAGCCGTCATATTGATGCTGAGAATCATCTGGGTATCCTAAAATCAAACCGTATTTATGATTCGCAAATTTTGAGTTACTGATCGTGATATAATCTGCTGATTTACCGATATACAGGAGTTTGTCCAAATCACTCCCGCTTGCACTATAGCTGTGGCCTGAGAATGTGACGTGATCTATCCAATAGTTCATGCCGGAGTCTAAATAAAGCTGGATATCATTATTTCCGTTAATCTGCGGACTGTGTTCAAACGTTAAATTTTGAAAAATGACATTTCCAGAAGCTGAAGAAGTTGTTAAATAAATATTTTTCAGCGTTTTTTTCGCGTAAGAGCCCACGAGTGTTTTATTTGAGCCAACGGTAAATGTTGTTTTCGCAGATGCGGAAAGATCATTTTGGAGCACTAAAATTTTTGGTGTGGATCCTCCTAGATGGGTTTTTAACTCATTTACGCTTTGAATGTAAACAATCTGCCCGTTTTTCCCACCCGTTGTGCCCGCTTTGGAAATGCCTCTTTCATTTTTAGCATTTCCGGCAAATCCTAAAAGGCCATTTGTCGAGGTATTCGGAAAATCAACTGCGCCTAACGCTTTATCAGGCAAGAGAACCAATAACAAACCAAACACGGCGAACCATAAACAAAATCGTTTCATTACAATATACTTCCTTTCAATTTTAATCATTTCCTTGCGGAGATTATTATTACAGTTAATGGAAAGGGATGATAGGTTCTATCTTCCCAATTAACGCTTGGTTACTTAAAAAATACAGATTGCGTCAAAAGACATACTAACAATTGAAATAGAAGAAAGGATTGATACAACGTTGACTGCAGCCGCTTATCGAAACACCTTGCTATCACTTTTATGTTTAACAGCTGGAATCGTGGATGTAATTGGGTATTTAAGCTTGGGACATGTGTTCACAGCTAATATGACTGGAAACATTGTATTATTGGGATTAGCTATCGGTAAATCCCTTCAGGTCACTGTTTTCAATTCCTTAACTGCGCTCATTGGATTTATATGCGGCGTGATCATTGCAACACTGATTGTCGGAAAGGCGGAAAATACCCTTTGGCCTGCTGCTGTAACAAAAGCCCTTGCACTTGAAGCATTCATTTTATTTGTCTTTGCTTGTCTTTCTTTTTACCGGGCTTTTGTTCCTGTGCACATTCTGATTATACTCATGAGCATTTCCATGGGGATTCAAACGATAGCAGCCAAAAAACTGGGGATCGCAGGTATTTCTTCAACTGTATTGACCGGAACACTCGCTTCTCTATTAGAGGATATATCCGGCCGTTTGTTTTTTGAGAAGCAAAAGAAGACTTTCTTAAGAGATACTGTGTTAAGAGCACTGGCTATTATTTTATATTGTGTGGGAGCTATTATTGTTGCTCTGGCTGAGCCTGATTTTAATCACTTCATTATTTGGGTTCCGATTGTGCTGATCTTTGGCATTATGATGACAGCTAAGTTGAAACTAAGCGGGGAAAAATAGCTTTTCCTGCATAGCTGTTATCAGGCCAACAGCCTGTCTCATTTTTTGATTGGTTATGTGAATTTTGTGAGGTGAAAATAAGAAATTCGGCTGATGTGCACATTCGTTCATTCGAATTGCTTTTTTCATAAGTACGCTTCATTAGATATATGAATGATAGTGAATTCGCCTTAAAATCAACTATGAATCTATTTCCTCTTTCAAACCAGTTGGATTGAGTCTTATAATGATAATGATTCTCATTTGAAGTCTGGTTTGAGGAGGACCAAGTATGAAAAAGATCATGAGTGCATTTGTTGGTATGGTTTTATTGACGATCCTCTGTTTTTCCCCGCAAGCTTCGGCAGCATATGACGACCTGCATGAAGGATATGCAACGTATACAGGGTCAGGTTATTCAGGAGGAGCTTTCCTGTTGGATCCCATTCCTTCCGATATGGAGATTACTGCAATAAATCCGGCGGATCTCAATTACGGAGGAGTAAAAGCAGCTCTTGCCGGCTCTTATTTGGAAGTTGAAGGGCCAAAAGGGAAAACAATCGTTTATGTTACTGATCTATATCCCGAAGGTGCTCGGGGAGCTCTCGATCTGTCACCTAATGCCTTCCGTAAAATCGGGAATATGAAAGATGGAAAAATCAATATTAAATGGCGTGTTGTCAAAGCTCCAATCACCGGAAATTTCACGTACCGGGTCAAAGAAGGCAGCAGCAGGTGGTGGGCGGCAATTCAAGTCAGAAACCACAGATATCCTGTTATGAAAATGGAATATGAAAAAAATGGCAAGTGGATCAACATGGAAAAAATGGACTATAACCATTTTGTCAGTACGAATTTAGGGACAGGCTCTCTCAAAGTCAGAATAACTGACATTCGCGGGAAAGTCGTGAAAGACACCATTCCAAAGCTGCCTGAAAGCGGAACGTCCAATGCATATACAGTGCCAGGGCATGTACAGTTTCCTAAATAAAAAATACGAAACAGCGGATCTTTTCCCGCTGTTTTTTTCATTGTTCTACATCTGCTTGTAAAAATGCTTTTATGATGTTCAACTGCTCCTGCTTTGGATAGCTGGTATATAGCCTGCTTGAAATCCGAATAGGATCTCCGAAAAAGTATCTTTCGTAATGGGTTTGTCTTGTTCCGAATGAACTCATTGTTAAATCCCATGCCAATCGGAAAATTTTCACCCGTTCTTCAGCATTTGTATTGGTTGCTTGAAGATATTGGTCAAGATCTTCCCGTATCTCTGAATCAAACGCATTTTCAGTAGGCAGTGTCACCATCCCGCTAGCTCCAATTAATTGTATGATTTCAGTAAATCGAGGATATAGCTTAGGAATAATCGTACTGATGACTTGAAGAGGAATTAAACTAGGGCGCATATAGCCGAATTCATCTAATTGAGCGTCATTTTCCGACTTGTCAATGAGCGCTTTGATTGTCTCCAATCCCACAATGATTTCAGAGAGCTTTTCTTGTATGTGCTGATATTCGGAAACATTAATGGTGTCAACCAGAAGCTGTGCAACGCCTAATAGAAATTCAATTTTTATCATTTGCCTAATGACAACCTGGTGAAAGGTAAAAGCATGAAATGAGCTTTTTGTCATAAATTCTTTAGCTGCTTCCACATTATCGTAAAAAAACACACGATTCCATGGCACTAACACATGATCAAAAACTACAATTGAATCCATCTCTTCATACCTTGAGCTTAAGGGGTGATTAAAGGCAGAGTCGCTTAACACAAATGATTCTCTTGTGATGAATTTGACGCCTTTTGTATTAGAAGGGAGTGAAAAAGCATAAGCTTCATCTGTTTCAAAGAAAAATTTAGGCGCTGAAAAAACCAATATTTCATCAGTCAACCCGCCTTGTGTTGCAAGCAGACGCGCGCCATGAATGATTAAACCTTTTTCGGTTCTATCAATGACTTTAGCAGATATCGGTTTTTCACTTAGCCCGAAATAGGACTGTGACCGGTTCACTTGCGGGGTAATGAATGTATGGGTAAAAGAAAGATCATGCTTAGCAGCTTGTTTATACATATCTAGTATATGTTCAGGAAAGCAATTCTCTTTATCTTTTAGAAGCTCTGCTGACGAAGCAAAGCTCATCATAACCGTATTCATGTAATCCGGACTTCTCCCCATCATTCCGTGAGTGTGTCTAGCCCAATGTTCAATCATGTTTCTTCTTTTTTTCAAATCATTCTTGGTTTTAGGCTGGAGATAGGAAAGGCCGATTCGATCATGATCTCCAGGAAGGCAATAAGTCATTTCGTTTATTAACTCATCCTTTGTTTGCAGTTCATAAAGCGAGCTTTTTGTTTTGAGTATTCCTTTAAATGCCGGATGATCAGAAATGTTACCCTTTATTTTTTTGCCATCATACCATATTTCGTTTTCTAGTTTGTTCAATCGGTCAATGAATTCTTTGCCATTGATGATCCCCATTTTAGTGTATCGCTCCTTAAATGTATGCTGCGTATTGTCATTATATTTTCGAGAAAACAGCCTGTTCAGCCAATTTGAGATGGGAAAAGCCTTTTTTAGAAAAACGAATAAGAGTGACTTACATACCGTAAAGGTTTTTCTGTAAGTTCAGAGACGTCAAAACATTTGCTTATTTATGTGAAAACATCACTATAAAACTTGATAACAGGTGTCGATATTATGGGCATAAGCGTAAACGAATTGGATTCATACGCTTGAATATATTTTATTTCAGCCATTACTTCGTGGAGAAAGGGAAAACGACACATGAAAGTCAAAACAAAATTGCTGGGGATTATATTAATACTAGTTGTTTCAATCATTGGAATTGGGGGCTCCTCAGTTTTTATGATTTCTTCTATTGTGAAAAAGAATGAAGAACTTAAAGACAAAATGGAATTCCAAAAAGAGATGAAACACATTCAGTATGAATTGACCGGGTTATCAAATGATGAAAGAGGCTTCTTGATTACTGGAGACAAAGAATATGACGAAGGCATGAAGGAAAAATCAGACGATGTCTTAAAGAGCCTTGATCGGGTTTATGACTTGATTGATGAAGAGAAGTATCAATCCAATATTGAAGACATTAAGACAAGTTTTACTCAGTATAGAGCTTTGAATCAGCAAGTATTAACAGCCTACTCTTCAGATCCGAAAAAAGCAGAAACCATCCATTTTGGGGAAGAAAGAACACTAAGAAAAGAAGTCGTAGATCCGGCTGTCAATAAGCTGTCTGATCGCCTGGATCAAGAGGTAGAAGATCTAAAGGATGAAATACGGTGCAATGGGAAAATGAGTCAATGGCTCATCATCACTGTCACAGGAATATCAGTAATATTAGGCATTGTTCTAAGCATAATGCTGTTAAGGTCCATTATGGTGCCACTAAGAAGCATAAATAAGCAGCTAGAAGAAATTGCTCACGGCGAGGCTGATTTAACCAAAAAAGTCATAGTGAAAAATAAAGATGAATTTGGCCAGCTTGCCCAATCTTTTAATGCTTTTACTCATTCATTATCGCAAATTGTGAAGCAAATCAGCAGTTCATCTGAACAAGTCGCTGCTTCCTCCGAAGAATTATCGGCAAGCGCTGAAGAATCAAAATCAACATCTGAACATATTTCCCAATCCATGCAGATGGCTGCAGACAGCAATGTGAAGCAAAGCTCAATGACAGAAAAGAGCGCAGAATCCATCACTGAATTATTAGACAGTATATCATCTGTTGCTTCAAATACAGGGAACATAGCGGATCTTTCTTCTTCGATGAGAGACAAGGCTGAAATAGGATCTAAATCAGTTAACAAGATGTTAGATCAGATGAAGTTTATTGATAAATCCGTAGATTCAGCCGGGAATGGATTACAGGCATTGGTAGCGAGCACAGCAGAAATCAGTGATATTTCCTCGCTTATCACGACAATTTCCGAGCAGACCAATTTGTTGGCCCTAAACGCAGCGATCGAGGCGGCCAGAGCAGGAGAGCAAGGAAAAGGATTTGCTGTGGTGGCTGAAGAAGTTCGGAAATTAGCGGATGAAACAAATAAATCAGCAAACCACATTCAATCGGTGGTAGCGACCATCCAAAACGAATCGATAGAAACGGTAAATAATATTAAGGTTGTTCAAGAAAATGTGACCTCAGGTATTGTTCTTTCTCAAGAAACAACAGGAAATTTCAATGAAATCCTGAACCTGGTGGAACAGGTCACTTCTCAAATACAAGAAGTCGCAGCAGCAACTCAACAGCTTACTTCAGGCGTTGAAGTGATACAGCACACAGTTCATACATTGGCCGCTGGAACAAAAGAAACGTCAGCAAATACAGAAGCGGTTGCAAAATCATCAGAGGAACAGCTACATTCAATGGAGGAAATCTCCTATGCTGCAGAATCTTTATCTCAGTTGGCGGAAGAGCTTCAATCCGTCATTAACCGTTTTAAATATTAATCAGATTACTAAAGTGCAAAACCCCATCTCATGAGGTGGGGTTTTACTGCCTTTATTGAGATTGTTTCTAAAAACGGAACCGGCTTTTTTCTCAAGCTCGTTCCGTTTGAATGACTAGTCCAAGTTTTGATCGATCGTCCCTTCAAAATAGTCATCGCTGACTTGTTCATGAGTTTCAGCCAATCCTTTTTCTAATTGTGTGGTCCCTTTATAATCTGAGGGCTCAAAGGATTTCCCGGCTACATCCGTTGTGTCATTTATGTTTTCTTTGTTATGAGTTTGTGTTTCAGTGTTTTCTGTCTCAGCATTGCTGCTTACAGATTGCTGAAAATTATATTCCTTGTCTATTGAAGAAAATCTTTTATAATCATCAGGTCTGTCGGCTCCGTTTTTTTGAGTCACTTTACTTCCTCCAGATTATTGAAATTTTAATGAGGGCAAGAACTTATTTCGTTCTTTTAGGATCAGAAGAACCATGTTTTTTAGGATCATCTGCTTTAAAAGCTGTCTCAGTCTCATGGTCATTTTTTATTTGTTCAATACTTGAATTTTGAATTCCTTTTTGGCTCATAGGTTTCACTCCTTTACGAAAAGTGTTGAAATATCAACTCTTCTTATTTTGTCTGTTGATCAGGTATTCATTCGTTTTTTTCATTCGCGATTTGGACAATCAGGAGAGGCATCTCCATGCCAATCGTATTATTTAATAAAAAGCCGGCATTTTTGAAACTTTTTATCATCGCATTGCGTATGGCAGTGGGGGAAGACATCTCGATAAAAGAAATGCAAAGGTTGTGAATGTATACTAACAGCACTGTGAATAAATCAAACAAGGGGGGTGAAAAAATGAAAAAAATCGCAGCATATTATCTAATGACATTAGGGCTATCCAGCCTTACTTTTGGTTTGTTTTTCGGGCTATATTCTTTCGTTATGTATGGCGATATGATAATTGCATTGTTTACAGCAGCAATTGCTTTATTATACGGTTTTATGATGTATGGCCTTTTTGCTGTTCCGCTGCAAATGATGTTGCAGAAAAAAGCGAGAACATTCAATGTCATGTATTTATTGATTTACAGTGTGATTGCTTTTATCGTAGCTTTCTTGTTATTTTTTATTGGTGAACCTGCGTCAATAGCATGGACATTGCAATCGTATATTTATTATCTGTTAAGTATTACAGCTGCAGTGATTTACTGGTTCTGGGATTCCCTGATCCTTTATAAACGTACAGCTTCGGGCGTATAAAGCAAAGAAACTAAAGTTGAATATGAAAAAAGACGGAGATTCAATGAAAATTCAGGATATTGCACTTACATTGCTGCGTGAACCTAAAAGTTTTAGGATAAAGGCGCAGTATGGAAGGGCATAATGAGAGCACATATTCAAATCCGAATAGGTTTTCTAAGTTTTTACGATACATACGTTCATCAAGATGATAACGTCATCAATCAAAGGGAATATAAAAACTAGTGTTTGAGGAAAGAAATTGAAGGGGTTAATCGTTTTATCACCACTTATGGCAAAGTTTTGGTGGGGGTCAATCCATATAGCTAAACTAAACTGAGGAAAGCATTGCGCTCTCCTCAGTTTTGCTTTATTCACCCTGCAGTTTTTCAACTAATGTGAATGTCCATTCTTTTAACATCTGTTTCTGTACATATCTTTTTCCGTTTATTTCGATGTAAGGGATGTCTTTCATATCTCCGGCTAACTGTTTAGCCTCAGCTGTAGTAATTCCTAAAAAATGTCCGATGTAAAAGTGAATATCTCGTTCTTTTATAAGATAGGTATCACTTTTTTCATATGCTTTTGGATGGTTCATTTGCTTTAAGCCTTCACCGATAAAATAGCCAGCCAAAGCAATACCGATTCCTAAAAAAACGTCCATATGCATGCCTCCATTATGTCAATGTTATGATATACGGGCATGGCATGCTCCGGGTTTCATTAAATTTGAAAGAAAACAGCCAAAACGAATACTGGCTGTTTTTTCAAACCTTTTCAATCTGTACACGGCCTGAAAAAAAGGTGGCGCCGCCCCCCATATCGGACAGCCGGTCTGGGGTTAGCGCGTTTACAAGCTGTTTTTTTCCTTGCTCATCTGCCCATAATCCTTGGCTGACAACGACACCTGGCAGCACTTGTTCTCCGACTGATGCGGTCAGCTCACATTCTCCCCGGCTGTTCCAAACTCGTACAGGAGCCCCATCAACGATTCCATGTTCTTCAGCATCTTTTGTGTTGATAAAGAGCTTTGGCGTCTTTTCGAGCTTGATGTGTTTTTCATTGTTTGAAAACGTTGAGTTTAAGAAATTATGGTTTGGCGCCGGAACATACATAAAAGGATGTTCATTATCGGTTACAAGAGGCGTAAATGTCGGTAAAGCCGGGAAGCCAGCTTGTTTCATTTGTTCTGAATATAATTCTATTTTTCCGCTTGGCGTTGGAAGTTTGCCAGGAAACAGCGGTTTATCGCGTTTCGCTTTCATAAATGAATGCTTAGTAAGTGAATCGTAATTAATCTCTGCCAAATGCGGATTATCTGGATGGTCAAGCGCTTGGCGGATTAATTCTTCATCTGAATCCTTGAGCTCCTGGTCTGTGAATCCCATTGCTTCAGCCAGTAATCGGAACACCTCAGTATTAGACTTGCTTTCTCCATAGTTCTCAATCACCGGTTGCTGAAGCTGAATGTAATGGTGCCAGTAGGAGGTATAAAAATCAGTGTTCTCAAAAGCGGATGTTGCAGGCAGTACAATGTCCGCATATGCAGCCGTTTCCGTTAAAAACAAATCATGAACCACAGTAAACAAGTCTTCCCGCAGCAAGCCCTGTCTGACTTTGTTTGCTTCCGGCGCGACGACGGCAGGGTTTGTTCCGTAAATAAAAAGAGAGCGGATAGGCGGATCTGTTTCCAAAAGCACCTTGCCAAGCTGATTCATATTAAACGACCTCGGTGTGCGTCCTTTCAATAAGTCGGGCCGCTGCAAGGCATTTGTGTTATATTCTAAAATTCCGCTGTTATGCTTAATGGCGCCGCCCCCTTTATGCAGCCATTGGCCGGTGATCGCCGGAAGACAGGCAATCGTCCTTACAATCATCCCGCCGTTATCGTGATGCTGGATTCCATTTCCGATTCTGATAAAAGAAGGGGAGACTTTCCCGTACATTCTTGCCAGCTGATAAATACCTTCAGTGCTGATCCCGGTGATCATTGATACCTTTTCCGGATTATACTGTTTCACGTGTTCACGGAGCTTGTCGTAGCCGACCGTGTATTCAGACAGGAATGCTTCATCGTGAAGGTTTTCTTTAAATAGAATGTGCATAATGCCAAGAGCAAGTGCGCTGTCAGTTCCCGGCTTTATTGGAATAAACCAATCTGCAAGACGCCCTGTCTGATTTTTATGTACATCGATCACGACAATTTTGGCACCTTTTTTTCGCGCTTTTTGGGCGATTGTAATTTGGTGCATGTTTGTGCTGACAGCGTTAATTCCCCAAAAAATAAATAGTTTTGTATGAATGGTTTCCTCAGGATCGATTCCCGCGCTTATGCCCATTGTATATTTATAGCCTTCAGATCCCGCTTTGCTGCAAATCGTCCGTTCAAGCTGGCTTGATCCCATGCGGTAAAAAAAGCGGCGGTCCATTCCTTCAGCTGTCAATTTCCCCATATTTCCGTAAAAGCTGTAAGGAAGTATGCTTTCAGCTCCCATTTCATCAATCAGCTGCTTCCAGCGGGAGGTGATCGTATCAATCGCCTCTTCCCAGGAAATCGGTTCAAATATCGCTTGGCCTTTCGCGCCTGTCCGTTTAAACGGTGTAGTCAGCCGCTTTTCATCATAGATGCGCTCCGTCATGTTTCGGACTTTGTTGCATATGTTTCCAGCTGTGACAGGATGATCGGGATCTCCCTGCACTTTCACAATTTTCCCGTCTTTTTTATGTACTAATAATCCGCACTGATCCGGGCAGTCCAGCGAGCAAACGGATTTAAAAATGCCGTTTTGTTGTGTGGCAAAAGATTTCATGGCCCAGTTCCTCTCTAGTTAGATATTTTGTAAGAATTATAACATTTCGGATGATAACGTCAATTCTGAAAAAAGAGATTGACATCAATCTGAGACTTCTTTATGATAAACGTATTCTTTATTCTGAAAATTACATACTCAACATTTTCTATCCAGAGAGGTGGAGGGACTGGCCCTATGAAACCTCGGCAACATTATTGTGCCAATTCCAGCAAGCGTCAGCTTGAAAGATAGGAAAGCAAGGTTTATACCGGCGTCTGCCTGTAACAGAGCGCGCCCATATATGAATCTCTTTCCATCTTCGGAAAGAGATTTTTTTATGAAAAAATACGATGAAAAGGATGTTTTGCACCATGACGGTTTTGGTTACAGCGCCGTACAACGAAGAAGGGCGAAAAGAGCTAAAAAACTTGTTTGGCTCAGTTATTTATCAATCTTGGAAAGAACAAGGCCGGGCATATCGGGAGGATGAACTCATTCAGCTGCTAAAGGCAACAAATGCGACAGGTTTGATTACTGAGCTTGATCAGGTAACAGACAGCGTATTTGCTTCTGTTCCCGAACTTTCATTTGTCGGTGTTTGCAGGGGAATGCCCTCCAATGTGGATGTGGCAGCTGCCTCAAAAAGGGGTATACCTGTTTTTTATACACCAGGGCGGAATGCACAAGCCGTTGCCGAATTGTTTATTGGAAATGTGATTTCCTTTCTCCGTCATACCAGAGCCTCGAATCAGTGGCTGAAGGATGGGAAGTGGAAAAGTGATTACCTGCAGGCTTATATCAAATTTAAAGGAAATGAGCTAACAGGAAAAACGGTTGGCATGATTGGGTTCGGCGCGGTTGGCCAAAGGATTGCAAAACTGCTGACTGCGTTTGACTGTAAAATAAAGTATTACGATCCATACATTCAAGACGATTATCCGCTGTATGAAAAAGTAGCTCTTAAAACGGTATTTTCAGACAGTGATATCGTTTCTGTCCATCTGCCTCGCACTGAGGAAACACTTGGACTAATAGATCGGCAATATTTTGATCTGATGAAAGAGAGTGCGATATTCGTCAATACTTCAAGAGCAGTTGTTGTAAACCGTGAAGATCTTTTATCTGTATTAAAAGAACATAAAATCAGAGGTGCGGTACTAGACGTTTTTTATCATGAACCTCCAGAGGAATCAGATTATGAATTGATCTCATTGCCTAATGTTCTGGCAACACCGCATCTCGCTGGGGCAACCTTTGAAGTAGAGGATCATCACGTGTCGATCATGAATGATGCCCTCAAAAAGTGGAAGGTTGAAAAAATTCCCAATAATCCGACATTGTATAACAAAGACAAACTGAGAACAGAGGTAAAGAAAAGAGGTTAACAGAATGAAAAAACAAAAAGGCTATCTCGTTTTCGATATCGGCACAGGCAATGCGAGGGTAGCGGTCGTGAGTGTCTCAGGCATTGTTCAAACGGTTGAACGGGAGGACATCGAGTATTCCACTGAGACGTTTTACCCGGACAGCCGTTATTTTTCTCCTCAGATACTGTGGAAGCAAGTAATGAGGTTGGCAAAACGTGCGCTATCCCGTTCGCGTGATATTGACATCA
This sequence comes from Bacillus sp. MD-5, assembly GCF_002201875.1. Classification (NCBI taxonomy): domain Bacteria; kingdom Bacillati; phylum Bacillota; class Bacilli; order Caryophanales; family Bacillaceae; genus Bacillus; species Bacillus sp. MD-5. The sequence goes on along the minus strand of NZ_CP021911.1, from coordinate 1,881,508 downwards.
TTGGGTTGACATCGACGAGTCAAAGACAGGGGATTGTTCTGATCGATCAAAACGGTGACTCTTTTCTCGGGCTGCCGAACATAGATAACCGTGGCCGAGAGTGGGAGGAGAGCATTCCAGATCGGGAAGAGATATACAGCCGTACAGGCCGTCTGCCAACTGCGCTTTTTTCTGCGCTCAAGCTTTATGGTTTGAAGCAGCGCCAGCCTTCTTTATGGGAAAAGACTGCAAGCTTTACAAGCATCAGTGATTGGGTGACATACCAACTGAGCGGAATCCTAACATATGAACCATCGCAGGCAACAGAAACGCTGCTGTTTGATGTGAAGCATAACACTTGGTCAGAAGAGATGTGCGACATATTCGGCTTTTCTCCATCTCTCCTTCCGCCTCTTGTAAGAGCGGGAACAGCAATTGGAACAATAGCAAATGAATATGCAGCCGAATTATGTCTTTCAATAAATGCTAAGGTGATAACCGGGGGCGGGGATACACAGCTAGCTGTGAAAAGCACCGGAGCTGGACTTGAGGACATTGTCATCGTATCAGGGACAACAACGCCAATAACCAAAATTACTGCGGATCATGGCGACACAAAACATAAAGCCTGGCTGAACTGCCATACAGATCAAGGGCATTGGCTAGTAGAAACGAATCCGGGAATTACCGGTCTGAATTATCAAAAATTAAAACAGATTTTCTATCCGAATGAATCGTACGACGTAATGGAGGAGGAAATTTTTGCACTTGCAAAAGAAGACAATGCGTGTGTAGCGGCTCTCGGCTCTTATTTATCAGCTGAAAAGAATGCATTGACGAGAGGCGGTTTTCTTTTTGACACTCCGCTTTCAGCAGATTTAAAGAGGGCACATTTTGTACGTGCGGCGCTAGAAGAGATCGCATTTTCAATCAAATGGAATTTTGACATTTTAACAGAGGTTACTCCGTTTACACGTGACTATGTTTGGGTGTGTGGAGGGGGATTCCAAAGCAAAGCGCTCACGCAATATATCGCTGACCTTCTTCAGAAAAAAATCTATGTCAAAGAGGGATATCATCAGGCATCTGTCGTTGGTGCTGCAGTCATTTGCAATGAAACCTTTCAATTAACGGAGGAGATGTCAGCAAATGTCCGGGTGATCGAACCGAAGAGCTGTCAGACAGAATTGGCTTTATATGAGGAATGGAAGCAAACTCAGCGCTTTTTTTCAGGGTCAGAAGGCAAAGTGTTGATATAAGGCGGCATATCCGGATGTTTTGAGGAATTGTCTAATTTTTAGCTTTAATAAGGTAATACGGTAATGTATATGAGCATCTAAGGAGGAAACAGATATGTTAGATAAAATTGGTATACCAAAGCGGCTTGCGTGGGGATTTTTAGGAGTTGTTTTGTTTATGATGGGAGACGGACTTGAACAAGGCTGGCTCAGCCCGTTTCTGACCGAAAACGGACTTACTGTTCAGCAATCCGCTTCAATTTTTAGCATTTACGGGATTGCGCTTGCCATAGCTTCCTGGTTTTCAGGTGTATGTCTCGAAGCATTTGGCGCAAAACGGACGATGTTTATGGGGCTGTTGTTTTATGTAATCGGTACAGCCGCCTTTATCGTGTTTGGGTTTGAACAGCTAAACCTCCCTGTGATGTATGTGACTTACTTCGTAAAAGGGTTAGGCTACCCGCTATTTGCTTATTCTTTCTTGACATGGGTCATTTACAGAACACCGCAAAACAGACTGAGCACTGCTGTCGGCTGGTTTTGGATTGCCTATTGCCTCGGCATGTTTGTATTCGGTGCTTGGTACTCAAGCTACGCGATCAAAGCGTTCGGTTATTTGAATACGCTTTGGAGCTCTATATTCTGGGTATGTCTCGGTGCATTCTTCGCATTGTTTATCAATAAAGACCGTTTTGAAAAAAAGAAAAGAAAACGATCAGAAACAGCCGAGGAGCTTTTAAAAGGGGTTACGATTCTATTTACAAACCCGCGCGTGCTTACAGGCGGAATCATCAGAATCATCAACAGCATTGGTACATATGGATTCCCAGTCTTTTTGCCGATGCACATGGCTCAGCACGGAATTTCAACCAATGTGTGGCTGCAAATTTGGGGAACCATTTTTCTGGGGAACATTGTGTTTAACCTTATCTTTGGAATTGTCGGCGATAAATTCGGCTGGAAAAATACTGTTATGTGGTTCGGCGGAGTCGGCTGCGGTATTTTCACCGTCTTATTATACTACGCACCGGTTTTCTCCGGCGGAAGTGTAGCGGTTGTCAGTGTGATCGGCTTTATTTGGGGAGGTTTGCTGGCAGGCTATGTGCCGATCGGTGCAATTGTGCCGACGGTGGCCGGAAAAGACAAAGGGGCAGCCATGTCTGTATTGAATTTGGCTGCAGGTTTATCAGCGTTTGTCGGTCCCGCGCTTGCTTGGTTGTTCATCGGCCTTGTCGGTGCGCAAGGCGTCGTCTGGATCTTTGCGGTTCTTTACCTTGCAAGTACGGTCATGACGAAATGCATTCATATACCTGAAGAAAAAGCAGTAAAAGAGGAAACATCTCCTCAATATGCATCTTAATCAAAAAGCGCCCCTGCAACAGGGCGCTTTTTGTCTTTTTACATTTTCTTTTATTCCGTCATAAAGTAACTTCCCAGTTTTTTTTACCAATATCCCCGTTCATTTCACCATCATTAGCAATTCCGGGTTTCCATTCATATTGTACCATTAACATCATATTTACCTGTATTAAGAAAGGAATTGCGTATATATGGTTTCTTTAGATAAAAACAGTATTTTTAACAGCAAAACTGCAATATTTCTTGCAGCAATGAGCTATCAGACATATCCATTCTTTTTAGAAGGGAAACTTACCTTACCAAAAGACTTTAAACTTCGATATACCATTCGTGCTTTTGCTGACGTAGAGAATCCTATGGAAGAGGTATTCGGTTTTATTGCCGAATCACAAGATCAAATCGTTATAGCGTTTAGAGGATACGCAGCATATCCCAAGGATCTTTTAGCATCCTATGACATATTTCAAGTTCCCTATCCCTATGTTAAAAATGGCGGGAAAACGTCTCGTGGATTCACATGTCTTTATCAATCAACAAGAAACAATTTAATCAGACAAATAAATAAACTTTCTACGTCAAAAAAGCTGTTTGTTACCGGGCACAACTACGGAGGAGCTTTGGCAACGTTAGCTGCTTTAGATATTGCTGCGAACACTGGGTTTAATCATCCTTTCTTGTATACGTATGGCAGTCCGCGTATCGGTGACCCTGTCTTTGCTTCCCAATTTAACAAAGTGGTGAAAAATAGTATACGAATTGTAAATATTCATGACTCTTTTCCAACTTTCCCAGCAAAAAAGTATCCACCACCTTTTACGGAGGAAGGATTATACTATCACCATGTAAAAACAAAGTATCCAATCTCTTTTCAATTGAATAATACGCCGCGCAATGATGCGATTGCTTGTTATTTTAAATACCTTAGTAAAATGAATCCTGATTTCTCCGAAATATTATGCGATAAAAATCCAGGGTTTTGTCCCGATCCTGACATGTGTACTCCGTTTCGAGGAACATGCTAGGAATAAAAGAAAGGAGCTGCTCGGATGAATCACTCAAGCTTATATTATATGTTTAACCGTGAGGATTCGATATTGCTATCGGCCATGATCTATCAGTCATATCAACTCTTTGAAAAGGAACCGCTTGTCTTGCCAAAAGGATATAGCCTTCGATATACCATACGAGCTCTTGCTGGTGTTGAGGATCCGGAAGCTGAAGTATTTGGTTTTATTGCCGAGTCACAAGATCAGATCATTGTAATTTTTAGAGGAACCCGAACATTTAAGGACAATGAGTCGGACCAAGACTTATATCAAGTACCATATCCGTTTGTCAGAAATGCAGGAAAAACCCATCGTGGATTTACATGTCTTTATCAATCGACAAGAAATGAGCTGATCGGGGAATTAACCAAGCTTTATGCAGCAAAAAGAATATTAGTCGCAGGCCATAGTTTAGGAGGAGCTTTAGCCGTGTTAGCCGCTTTTGATATTGCGGTGAATACCCGATTTAAAAATCCTTTTGTGTATACTTATGGCAGCCCTCGAGTCGCTGACCCTGTCTTTGCGTCTCGGTTCAACCAAACGGTAAAGAATAGTATTCGTATTTTCAATATCCATGACATTATTCCCACCTTGCCGGATCAAGCATATCCGCCTCCGTTTACAAAGCAAGGATTATTCTATCAGCATGTAGACAAGAAGGTAACGCTCTCTTTTCAGCTGAACAGTTTACCTGTTCGCAATCATGAGATTGTCTGTTATTTTAAAAACCTCAGCCAACAAAATCCTGCCTTTGCCAAATCATTATGTGATGAAAACCCGGGATTCTGTCCCGATACGGAATTATGCGTGCCATTTATGGGGGGATGCGGTGATAAGGCATCCGCAAATCATTCAAGCTCACAAGAATGGAACTTTGTTTCGGCTCCTGCCCTGCATCCCATGAAGGTTTCTATAAATATCAACAAGCCAGGGGCAGCACCCGGCTTAATATTCGTTGCACCCTATACTGTGTTCGGCGCGACTATGATTGGGCAAACAGGTGCACTGATCATAGATCAAGCAGGTAACCCAGTATGGTTTAGACCTCTTGATAGTAGATTTACACAAAATACGGACTTTAGGGTACAATCCTACAAAGGGGAACCCGTTCTTACCATGTGGCAAGGAACAATATCTGGAACTCAGTCTAAAGATCCTAATCTCCCGGCGGGGGATCCGGAACCTGGAGCTTTTTTTCAAATCATCAATCAGAATTATAAAGTGATTAAGAAACTCACCGCCAAAAAAGGATTTACCTCTGATGTTCACGAGTTTACGATTACAAAGCAAGATACGGCTTTGTTTACTGCTGTGAAACAAGTGCCAGCGGATCTCACAATGTATGGAGGTCCGGCAGATGGGTACTTTGACAATTATTCCATTCAAGAAGTAGATCTTGAGACAGGAGAGCTTCTTTTCTTCTGGGATGTGCTTGCTCATGTTAATCCGGATGACTCGATGTTACCTGCGTCATCCGCCACAAGCGCTAACAATATTTGGGACTGTTTTCACGTGAATTCAGTTGAGGAAGGGCCGAACAATACTCTTCTAATAAGCATGCGTAACATGTGGGCGATTTATTTGGTTGATAAAACAACAGGAAAGATTGTCTGGCAGCTTGGTGGCAAAAAAAGCGATTTTACTTTTGAGCCAAATGCAACATTTTCTTGGCAACATGATGCACGTTTTAGGTCTAGAACACGGATAAGTCTATTTGATGATGCTTGTTGTGCTTCTTCAAGCTCTCCGCCTGAGGGAGAGGCTCGTGGTTTAATCCTTCAACTTGATTTCCATAACATGACTGCAAAAGCAGATCGAACTTATTATCATGATCCAGCGCTGTATGTTCCAAGTCAAGGAAATGTTCAGAAACTATCAAATGGAAATCAATTCGTTGGATGGGGACAGGAACCGTATCTTTCTGAATATAGGAGTGCTGGTAATAATAAAAAAGATCCTTCGTTGAATTTGTTATATGATATGCAGTTTCCTGGTCAAAATCTTTCTTATAGGGCGTTTAAGGATAAATGGGTAGGCTTGCCGTTTTATCCACCCAGTATTGCTGTAAATCCATTATGTGAAGATGCAGCCATTGTTTATGCATCATGGAACGGTTCAACTGAAACTGTAGCCTGGAAAGTGTTAGCTGGTCCAGCACCTAACAAATTGTCTGAGGTGGGAACGGATGCTCCCCGAACCGGATTTGAAACAGATATACTTGTTCATTCGATTGGGCCATATTTTCAGGTGAAAGCATTGAATTCTTCTGGCCAAACCATTGGTACATCACAGATCATTCATGCGGGGCAAGAAAAAGAATAAGCCTCTTCACTATATTTTGTGATGTGTTCTATCAGGCTATTTAGCATTTACTGTCCTATACTGGAGTCAGTGCAGAGGCTGGCTGCCCCTTCTATTTTGGGCAGTCACCAAGAAGATGAAGGGAGTGTGCATACAGATTGAGAGAATGTCGTCCGTTTATTTGCTTGATTTTAAAATAGAATATACATTTGTATCATAGGGAATTCCATTTTGATACATGTACTGTCTTAAAACACCTTCTTTTTGAAATCCCATTTTTATAAGCAGCCGATTTGATGCTTCATTTTGGGTAAATACAACTGCGCCAATACGCGTCAGGCCAAAGGAAGTAAACCCGTAGGAGACAGCCTCTGAAATGGCTTCTGATGCAAAGCCGTTTCGCCAATGCGCCGGGGTGATTTCATAACCGATCTCTGCACGCCTATGCTTTTGGGCCAGAGCGTGAAAGCCGATTGTTCCGATCAAATCTTTCGTATCCCGTCTTTCTATTCCCCACCTTATACCACGTTTTTCTTGATAGAGGGCGGCAAAGGTTTGAATCATTGAAATGGCCTGTTCTATAGATTCCATGTTTTCAAGTCCGTAATAGCGTGTCACTTCATGGTTTGAGAAACAAGCAAAAATGGCTTCCGCGTCCTGATCTGTCATTTGCCTAAGTGTAAGCCGCTCCGTTTCTAATACAGGAAACATTCAACCACTCCCCATGTTTGTTTCTGTTTATCATATCCCTTTTATTTTCTCTTTTCTATAGAAAATTAAAAACTGAGAAAGCAAAAGAATGAATTTGTCTTTCTAGTTGCTCTTTGTTTTTGGCGAATTGTTTTAAACGATGGCCGTTTGCGCCTGATGGGTGGGGAAAGCCGCTAAGGCAAATCAAATTCTGGAATCTGTACTGTCTGATCAATGTTTCACATACTGTTTCGGCGGCTTTTCCTAACGGAATCAGAAGAGCTGGTCCCGCCACATGATTGAGCTCCGCAGGGAAGTGATCAAAAGCATAGGTGCTTAGGATAGGAGAACGAGTGATGGCCGGTTTGTATCCGGTATAGTTTTTTTGCTGGATAAAGACAGGATATTTAATAACGGAAGTTGTATGGAGCATATGCCGTAAGTCACCAAAAAGCTGCGCGGCGCTTTGAATGCCGAAAGCCTGTGGCAGCCCGCATAAATCCAGCATGGTAATAAGGTTAAGCCTCATTGATCCGGAGAAACCCGCTGCTATTTTTGTGTCTACTGCCATTTGCTCAAGAGTCCCGCCTTGCCGCAGGCTTTCGGCGGCTGTTTCGTACGCTGTCTTCATCTGGGAAAAACCCGGCGTGATCCCGGCAATCACAAGTGAGGCATCCCGATTGATAAATTCATTATGAGGTGAATAGTAGATGGCAAGTTCGTTTTCTTGATGGAGACGAAATGGATCAGTAAGTAAATCGGACTTTGTAAGTGAAGAGGGAAGAAAATGTAGTATCTCTGCGAACTCCTTTAAGCAGCTGCGGTTTATAATCATATGTAAGCCTCCTCGAAAAATGAGATCCCATTGTCCATTCTGATCGTAACAACGAGATCTCATTCATCTTTATCTGCTATTAAAATGTCCTGCCTGCCACACCTCTTTGACTGCTTGGGGAACTTCTTTCACTTCAGCTGCTGTCTGCTGAAACGCGTATTTTTTCATCTGGATATCATGCTGAATCTTCTTTTGTTTTTGCGTCAGCAGCTCTGCTTCTGTTTTTAATCCCTCGACTTGTTTTTGCATAGCCTGCGTAACAGAAGTGAGCTCCTTTAGTGCGGGGTCTATTTTTTTCTTGTTTTGGATCACATTAAACCCTAAAAATATGATAGAAATAGCCAATACTGCCAGACTGATATAAACAATAACCATATGTTCACTCCTTTTTTCTTTTGTCATTACCCTGTTTCCGCTTTTTTAATCCAAAGAAATGATGATTGCACAGTTCGTTTGATTTGCGTATTGGATATATTCTACTTATAATGTGATATCGTACATAGGTAAACAAAGAAAGGGTGCTTCAATTGCAAAGTTTACAAAATAAAACCGCTTTAATTACAGGCGGAGGCAGAGGGATCGGCCGCGCTACAGCTCTTGCTCTTGCGAAAGAAGGCGTAAATATTGGGTTAATCGGCCGGACTGCCGCTAATGTTGAAAAAGTGGCAGAAGAAGTCAAAGCGCTTGGTGTAAAAACTGCATTTGCTGCTGCAGATGTAAAAGATGCCGAGCAGGTTAACCAAGCCGTAGCTCAAGTGAAGGAACAGCTTGGTGATATCGATATTCTCATTAACAACGCCGGAATCAGCAAATTTGGCGGTTTTTTAGATCTATCAGCCGATGAATGGGAAAATATAATACAAGTCAACCTAATGGGTGTGTATCATGTGACTCGCGCGGTGCTTCCGGAAATGATCGAACGCAAAGCCGGAGACATCATTAATATTTCGTCTACAGCGGGCCAAAGAGGAGCTGCTGTAACAAGTGCTTATAGCGCTTCTAAATTTGCCGTTCTCGGATTAACAGAGTCTCTTATGCAAGAAGTGAGAAAACATAATATCAGAGTCAGCGCGTTAACGCCGAGCACTGTCGCTAGTGATATGTCTATCGAATTGAACTTGACAGACGGTAATCCTGAAAAAGTGATGCAGCCTGAAGATCTTGCTGAATACATGGTGGCGCAATTGAAATTAGATCCTCGTATTTTCATCAAAACAGCGGGATTATGGTCAACAAATCCGTAAAAATGAGAACCTGTCTTTCGACAGGTTTTTTTATTTGAGTGAAATTCATACCGACATATGCAAATCTGAAAATCGTTTTAAATTGAAGCTGGCAGTGAATGTAGGCTATAATAGAACTAAGAAAACTATGTGCCAAATGTTCAACGACCTATTTATTTTCCGCTTCACCTATAATCAGTAACCATGAGATAACTCGACGATCAGTCTTTAATATAAGGAGGAAAACAATAAAAGAAAATTGAATATTTAGTACATAGTGTTGTCAGTGACAGAAGAAGGAGTGCATATCATGAAAGAAGAAAAAAGGAGTTCAACCGGCTTTTTAGTGAAACAACGTGCATTTTTGAAGCTTTATATGATAACAATGACAGAGCAAGAGAGACTCTATGGATTAAAGCTGCTTGAAGTACTTCGGTCTGAATTTAAAGAGATTGGTTTTAAACCAAATCATACTGAAGTATACCGGTCTTTGCATGAGCTTCTTGATGATGGGATACTAAAACAAATTAAAGTAAAAAAAGAAGGGGCTAAGCTTCAGGAAGTCGTCCTCTATCAATTTAAAGATTACGAAGCTGCCAAACTATATAAAAAACAGCTGAAAGTTGAGCTGGACCGCTGTAAAAAACTGATTGAAAAAGCTCTCTCAGATAATTTTTAATAGAAACAAACACCTGGTACACACTGCTGCACCGGGTGTTTTCTGCTTTACATTATACATATTTGTCGAAAAGAAACAATACAAATCAATGATGACCTTCAAACTTGACATCATTTCCTCACGTGGTAACATTTAAAACGTGTGAAAATGCGAACAAAAAAGCGAACAAAGGAGATGTTACCGATCTTTGATCAAAAGAAAGTAGCCTTTATAGGAGCAGGATCTATGGCGGAAGGAATGATATCAGGTATCGTTCGTGCCAACAAAATCCCGAAACAAAACATCTGCGTTACAAACCGCAGCAATACAGAGCGATTAACTGAACTTGAACTTCAATATGGAATCAAAGGCGCCTTGCCGAACCAACTATGTATTGAAGACATGGATGTGCTCATTTTGGCAATGAAGCCAAAAGATGCCGAAAACGCTCTGTCATCACTAAAATCACGTATCCAACCCCATCAATTAATATTGTCGGTCCTTGCCGGCATAACCACCTCTTTTATTGAACAATCATTGCTTAATGAACAGCCGGTTGTCAGAGTGATGCCCAATACTTCCAGTATGATCGGCGCTTCTGCAACAGCGATTGCCCTTGGCAAGTATGTGTCAGAAGACTTGAATAAACTGGCCGAAGCATTGCTCGGATGCATGGGCGAAGTCTATACAATCCAAGAAAATCAAATGGACATATTCACCGGAATTGCCGGCAGCGGTCCCGCGTACTTTTATTATTTAATGGAATTCATTGAAAAGACAGGTGAGGAAGCGGGTCTTGATAAACAGTTATCTCGAAGCATCGGCGCACAGACGCTATTAGGCGCAGCAAAAATGCTCATGGAGACAGGGGAACATCCCGAGATCTTGAGAGACAATATCACGTCACCGAACGGAACGACAGCGGCGGGGCTGCAAGCCTTGAAAAAGAGCGGCGGCGGAGAAGCGATTTCTCAAGCGATAAAGCATGCAGCTAAGCGTTCAAAGGAAATCAGCGAAGATATTGAAAAAACAGCAGCGCCGCTTTCAGGAGTGATAAAGTGACGCCTGATACAAGCATAAAAAGAGTTGTAGTGAAGATTGGAAGCAGTTCATTAACAAGCCTCCATGGAGAAATCAGCATTCGAAAATTAGAAGCGCTGGTCGATCAGATCGTCAAACTCAAAGACGCCGGATATGAAGTGATTTTGGTTTCCTCAGGCGCAGTGGCGGCGGGATATCGGAAGCTCGGATTTATCCAAAGACCCGTGAAGCTTCCAGAAAAACAAGCGTCAGCTTCAATCGGCCAGGGATTGCTGATGGAAGCTTATTCAAAACTGTTTTTGGCACACGGCTATGTCGCATCCCAAATTTTAATTACGAGAAGCGATTTTTCTGATGAATATCGGTATAACAATGTCAGGAATACAATGAATGTGCTGCTCGAGCGCGGCATCATCCCGATCATAAACGAAAACGATACAGTTACAGTCAATCGGCTCAAGTTTGGCGACAATGATACGCTCGCAGCAAAAGTCGCTGGATTGATTGATGCAGATATGCTTGTGATTTTATCAGATATCGACGGATTATATGACGGCAATCCGCGCACAAATCCAGAAGCGAAAAGGATACAGCGAGTGAGTGAAATAACACCTGACATCGAAGCGTGCGCAGGTGACAGTGGGAGCGTTGTCGGAACCGGCGGCATGCGCTCTAAGCTTGATGCATTTAAAATCGTCATGGCTTCTGGCATTAAAGGTTTTCTTGGTCAGGCAGATGCCGGCGATATTTTATACCATGCTGTTCGTGAAGAGGCGGCAGGCACCTATTTTGAAGCAAAAGGAACGCTTCCGTTGAATCGAAAGGAACAATGGATCGCTTTTAATTCCGGTCCTGAAGGTGAAATGATTTTATCAGATGATTATTCACAAAAAATTACAAATGGGCAATCGAGCTTATACCTGGACGGTGTACAGAAGATTAAAGGAAAATTCAAAAGCGGTTCAGTTGTTCGGCTAATGAGTTCACAAGGAACAGAAATCGGGCTTGGAATCGTTAAATATTCTTCTGTACAGCTTCAAGAACCAGAAAAGAAGAAAGAACTGATCAACAAAGCGCTAATTGATCAAGAAGCATTTGTTTGCCATGTGGATTTTACTTTGCCTGTTAATTAATTTGCAGCAAAAAACCCGAGCTTCTATAAAGAAGATCGGGTTCATTTTTTTATTGATACTGCTCCAGCTTAGAGAAGAATTGAATGACAAACTCATAAAAATCATTCGCAGAAGGCGCCAGCTCTCTATTTTTCGGTTTAATGATTCCGACAGTCCGCTTCACTTGAGGGAACTCAATTGGAATTTTCACAGTAAAACGAGGTGTTGTTTCAGCAAACGTACTTTCAGGCAGAAGGGTAACGCCCATTCCTGCGGACACTAATCCTTTGATAGCATCCAAATCCTCACCCTCCGTTGAAACGAGAGGAGCAAAGCCGGCTTGTTTGCAGGAATCGATTGCCATTTTTCTGAGTACAAATCCTTCCGGGAACAATACAAATTGATCGTTGCGCAAATCGATTAAATGAACCGTTTTTTGTTGAGCGAGCGGATGATTTAATGGAACAAGCGCGTAAATTTTTTCAGTGAATAAAATTTTCCCCGCTATGTCAGAGAAATTCGTCGGCACCGGCCCTAATAAGGCTAGATCAATATCGCGGTTTCTGACAGCTTCAATCAGAAACTTATAGGAGCCTTGGCGCAGCAAAAATTCGACGTGCGGATATTCTTCCTTAAACGCTGAAATGACAGTCGGCAAAAGCTGGCTGGCGAGGCTCGTAGGAAATCCGATCTTTACCGTTCCGCGGTGCGGGTCAAGATACTCATCAATTTGTTCTTTTGCATAATCAATGGCTTTCATTGCGGTCTTCACATGAATCAAAAATTCTTTCCCGATTGGCGTGAGTTTGATATTTCTCCCTTCACGCTCAAATAAGGTCACATTTAATTCCTCTTCAAGATTGGCAATTTGTCTGCTGATTGCTGATTGGGCCACATGCAAATGATCAGCAGCTTCTGAAACGTGTTCTCTTTCAGCCACCTCCATAAAATAACGCAGTTGGCGCAACTCCATGTTTGTCTCACATCCATCTATCTCAATTTGAGATTCTTTTGATCTAAATTATATATTGTTTATATCGTTTTGAAAACCTACAATGATTATAGAGTTGTTAGATTTTATGACCGGTATTATCGGAAATTGATCGGGGGAGAGGAATTATGACGTACAATCAAATGCCAAAAGCTCAAGGTCTCTACCATCCTGAATTTGAACATGATGCATGCGGAATCGGCCTATACGCACACTTAAAGGGCAAGCAGACTCATGACATTGTCAAACAAGGACTTAAGATGCTTTGCCAGCTGGACCACAGAGGAGGGCAAGGCAGTGATCCGGATACAGGAGACGGAGCCGGCTTACTGGTTCAAATCCCTGATGCTTTCTTTAGAAAAGAGTGCAAAGACATCAATCTGCCGGAAAAAGAACGTTATGGGGTAGGAATGGTCTTTTTCTCACAGAAAAAAGATGAAAGAAAAAAAATTGAAAAGCAAATCAATGCACTGATCGAACAAGAAGGCCAAGTCGTTCTTGGATGGAGAACTGTACCTGTAAATGTCGGAAAAATCGGAACAGTGGCACAAAAAAGCTGTCCGTTTGTCCGTCAGGTATTTATCGGCGCAAGCTCTGACCTAAAGGACAATTTATCTTTTGAACGAAAGTTGTATGTCATTCGTAAACAGGCTGAAAACTGGGGTGTAACGGAAGGTTTTGATTTTTATTTTGCCAGTCTTTCAAGCCAGACCATTGTTTACAAAGGCCTTTTAACACCTGAACAGGTTGATGCGTTTTATTCTGATTTGCAAGATGAAGCATTCGTTTCAGCTTTTGCGCTTGTTCATTCGCGCTTCAGCACCAACACATTCCCTACCTGGGAAAGAGCGCATCCTAACCGCTATTTGGTTCACAACGGTGAAATTAACACCCTTCGCGGAAATATCAATTGGATGAGAGCACGTGAGCAGCAATTTGTATCTGAAAGCTTCGGTGAGGACTTAAATAAGATTTTGCCGATTCTCAATGCTGACGGCAGTGACTCTTCCATTTTAGATAACGCATTTGAGTTTTTTGTGATGGCTGGACGCAAACCGGCACATACAGCAATGATGCTCATTCCTGAACCTTGGACGGAAAATACGCATATGTCTAAGGAAAAAAGAGCGTTCTACGAGTACCATAGCTCTCTGATGGAGCCTTGGGACGGACCGACAGCCATTTCATTTACTGATGGAAAACAAATCGGCGCAATTCTTGACCGGAATGGTCTCCGTCCGGCCCGTTATTATGTCACAAAAGATGATTATATTATTTTCTCATCTGAAGTAGGCGTTATTGACGTTGAACAGGAGAACGTTTTATATAAAAACCGTCTTGAGCCTGGGAAAATGCTTTTAATTGACCTGGAAGAAGGCCGGATTATCTCCGATGAAGAAGTCAAAACACAAATTGCAACTGAATACCCGTACCAAAAATGGCTAGAAGAAGAGCTTGTCCAAGTGAATCCTGATCCGGAATCAAGAGAGGAAGAACAATTTACTGATCTTCTAACTCGCCAAAAGGCATTCGGATACACATATGAGGATATCCAAAAATATCTCATTCCTGTTATTAAAGAAGGCAAAGACCCCCTTGGTTCAATGGGGAATGACGCGCCGCTTGCTGTACTTTCCGATCGCGCGCAATCACTGTTTAACTACTTTAAGCAGCTGTTTGCACAAGTAACGAACCCGCCAATCGACGCGATTCGTGAGCAGCTTGTCACTTCAACGATGACATGGCTTGGTGCGGAAGGCGATCTTCTTCACCCAAGTGAACGAAACGTTCGCCGGATTAAACTGTATACACCTGTTTTATCCAATGAACAGTTTTACGCATTGAAAACGATTGTTCATCCTGATTTAAAAAGCCAAAAAATCGATGTGCTGTTTTCAGAGGATCTTGAACGCGGATTAAAGGACATGTTCACACAGGCAGAGAAAGCCATCAGTCAAGGCGTAAGCCTGTTAATTTTATCAGACAAAAAGATGAATGAGAGCTTGACACCAATTCCGCCGCTTCTGGCAGTAAGCGCGCTGCATCAGCACTTAATCCGCAAAGGGCTGCGTACGAAAGTCAGCATTATTGTGGAGTCGGGAGAAGCACGTGAAGTGCATCACTTTGCAGCATTAATCGGTTATGGAGCAGATGCGATTAACCCTTATCTCGCTTATGCGACCTACAAGCAGGAAATTGATGAAGGCCGTTTGGATATCGGCTATGAAGAAGCGGTCAGCAAATATGGAAAAAGCATTACTGAAGGCGTTGTAAAAGTCATGTCCAAAATGGGGATTTCAACCGTACAAAGTTACAGAGGCGCCCAAATTTTTGAAGCGGTAGGAATCAGCCGTGATGTGATCGACCGCTATTTCACAGGTACTGCATCACAGCTCGGCGGCATCGATATACAAACAATTGCAGAAGAGGCGCAGCGCCGTCACCGAGAAGCGTATCAGGATGATTACAGCAAAACGCTTGAACCGGGAAGTGACTTCCAATGGAGAAATGGCGGAGAGCATCATGCGTTTAACCCGAAAACGATTCATACCTTGCAATGGGCTTGCCGCAGAAATGATTACAATCTGTTTAAACAGTATACAAAAGCGGCAGATGAAGAACGCATCGGATTTTTGCGGAACTTGTTCGCATTTGACGGAAACCGCAAGCCTTTGAAGCTGGAAGAGGTTGAATCCGCTGAATCGATTGTCAAACGCTTTAAAACGGGTGCGATGTCATTTGGGTCCTTGAGTAAGGAAGCACACGAAGCTTTAGCCATCGCAATGAACCGTCTTGGAGGAAAAAGCAACAGCGGTGAAGGCGGAGAAGATCCAAAACGTTTTGTTCCAGATGTGAACGGCGATGATAGAAGAAGTGCGATCAAACAAATTGCATCAGGACGTTTCGGTGTCAAAAGCCATTACCTTGTTAATGCTGATGAGCTGCAGATTAAAATGGCTCAAGGCGCTAAGCCGGGTGAAGGCGGTCAGCTGCCTGGAAACAAAGTATATCCATGGGTTGCTAATGTCCGAGGGTCAACACCAGGTGTCGGTTTAATCTCACCTCCTCCTCACCATGACATTTATTCAATTGAGGATTTAGCCCAGCTGATCCACGATTTGAAAAATGCCAACCGTGACGCAAGAATCAGCGTAAAGCTGGTGTCAAAAGCAGGCGTAGGCACAATTGCTGCAGGTGTGGCCAAAGCGACTGCAGATGTCATTGTGATCAGCGGCTACGATGGAGGTACAGGCGCTTCTCCGAAAACCAGTATTAAACATACAGGGCTGCCATGGGAACTTGGTCTTGCAGAAGCACATCAAACATTAATGCTTAACGGCCTTCGTGACCGTGTTGTATTAGAAACGGATGGAAAGCTCATGACGGGCCGCGACGTTGTGATGGCTGCCTTGCTCGGTGCAGAAGAATTTGGTTTCGCAACGGCTCCGTTAGTTGTACTCGGCTGTGTCATGATGCGTGCCTGCCATTTGGATACATGCCCTGTCGGTGTAGCCACACAAAACCCAGAGCTTCGCAAAAAGTTCATGGGGGATCCCGACCATATTGTGAACTATATGCTGTTCATTGCTGAAGAAGTTCGTGAGTACATGGCCGCGTTAGGCTTCAAGACATTTGATGAAATGATCGGCCGCACTGATGCACTTCATGTAAGTGAACGGGCGAAGGGGCACTGGAAAGCAAGCCAGCTAGATTTGTCTACACTTCTTTATCAGCCTGAAGGCGTACGGACGTTCCAATCACCGCAAAATCATAAAATTGAACAATCGCTTGATATCACAACGATTCTCCCGGCAGTACAAGAAGCCATCGAATCTGGAAAAGAAGCTGATATATCGATTGAAATCAATAATACAAACCGTGTAGCCGGAACGATAACCGGCAGTGAGATCTCTAAGCGCTACGGAGAAGAAGGGCTTCCTGAAGATACGATCAAGCTGCACTTTACTGGATCAGCCGGCCAAAGCTTTGGAGCTTTCGTTCCTAAAGGAATGACACTTTATTTGGACGGAGACTCAAATGATTACGTCGGAAAAGGGCTTTCTGGCGGAAAAATCATCGTCAAGTCACCAGAAGAATTCAACTCTGCTTCGGATGACAATGTCATTATCGGCAACGTTGCTTTTTACGGTGCGACAAGCGGAGAAGCATATATTAACGGACGTGCTGGTGAACGCTTTGCCGTTCGGAACAGCGGTGTGAACGTTGTTGTAGAAGGCATCGGCGACCACGGGTGCGAATACATGACTGGCGGCAGCGTTGTCGTTCTCGGTGATGTAGGCAAAAACTTTGCGGCAGGTATGTCCGGCGGAATCGCTTATGTATTGGCTGAAGATGCCAAAGCCTTTAAACGCAAATGCAACCTTGAGATGATTTTATTTGAATCATTAGAGGATGAGAAAGAAATCCAGCAAATCAAAGCAATGCTTAAAAGACATGCTGCGTATACAAACAGCCAAAAAGCACAAGATCTGCTTGCTCAATGGGAAGACAGCGTAAAAAAATTCGTTAAAGTCATTCCGAAAAACTATAAACAAATGCTTGCGAGCATCGAAGAGCAAAAAGCTGCAGGTTTATCAGAAGAAGAAGCCATCATGTTCGCTTTTGAGGCCAACACGAAGCCAAAGCAGAATACAGCAGCTGGACAAAAACAAGCGGTAGTACAGTAAGGAAGGGGAGAGGAACATGGGGAAACCAACTGGATTTATGGAGATCAAACGAGAAAAACCTGCTGAGCGGGACCCTCTCACTCGCTTAAAGGATTGGAAAGAATATTCTGCTCCTTTTTCAGAAGAAGCATCGAAACGGCAGGGGGCGCGGTGTATGGATTGCGGTACACCGTTTTGCCAGATCGGTGCGGACATTAACGGATTTACATCCGGCTGTCCGATTTACAACTTAATTCCTGAATGGAATGATCTTGTCTACCGGGGCAGATGGAAAGAAGCATTGGAACGTCTGTTGAAAACAAACAACTTTCCTGAATTCACAGGGCGGGTATGTCCTGCCCCTTGTGAAGGGTCATGCACTTTAGCGATTTCAGACCCGGCCGTTTCAATTAAAAATATCGAGCGAACCATTATCGACAAAGGATTTGAGAACGGCTGGATTCAACCTAGAATTCCTAAAAAACGAACAGGCAAAAAAGTGGCCATCGTCGGGTCAGGCCCAGCCGGACTGGCGAGTGCTGACCAGCTGAACCAAGCGGGACATTCCGTCACTGTTTTTGAACGAGCAGACAGAGCGGGCGGCCTTTTAACATACGGCATTCCAAACATGAAGCTTGAGAAGGGCATTGTAGAACGCCGAATTAAATTACTGACGCAAGAAGGAATTGATTTTGTCACGAACACAGAAATCGGTGTTGACATAACAGCGGATGAGTTAAAGGAGCAATTTGATGCTGTGATCCTGTGCACAGGCGCTCAAAAGCAGCGGGACCTCTTAATTGAAGGGCGCGACTCAAAAGGAGTCCATTACGCGATGGATTACCTGACGCTCGCAACGAAAAGCTATTTAGATTCTAATTTTAAAGACAAGCAATTCATTGACGCCAAAGGGAAAGATGTCATCGTTATCGGAGGCGGAGATACAGGAGCTGACTGTGTAGCTACTGCTCTGCGACAAAAAGCCAAAAGCGTGCATCAATTCGGCAAACATCCAAAACTTCCGCCAGCCCGCACGAATGACAATATGTGGCCTGAACAGCCGCACGTCTTTACGCTTGAATATGCGTATGAAGAAGCGGAAGTAAAATTCGGAAGAGATCCGAGGGAATACTCCATTCAAACGAAAAAAATGGTCGCGGATAAAAATGGCCAGCTGAAGGAGCTCCATACCATCCAAATGGAAAAAGTGAAAAATGAGCATGGAAAATACGAGTTCCGCGAGCTGCCTGGAACTGAAAAAGTATGGTCTGCTCAGCTTGTCTTTATCGCTATCGGCTTTGAAGGCACAGAACAGCCGCTGTTGAAACAGTTCGGTGTGGATTCTGTAAACAACAAAATTAGTGCAGCATATGGGGATTATCAAACAAATATCGATGGCGTATTCGCCGCAGGGGATGCAAGAAGAGGCCAAAGCTTAATCGTATGGGCGATTAATGAAGGCCGTGAAGTAGCGCGTGAAGTGGATCGGTATTTGATGGGGAGTTCAGTTCTTCCGTAAATAAAGGGGATTATCATATAAAAAAAGAAACCGGTCTGGTTGCCAGCCGGTTTCTTTTTTTATTCCATTACGACCCCAATGTTTCCAAACTGCCTGCCTTCCTGCATTCTTTTATATGCATCACATGTTTTTTCTAAAGGATATGTGCGGTCGATTACAGGTCTCAGCTTATGTTTTTCAATGAAAGCGAGCATATCGCGAAATTCCTCACCGCTTCCCATCGAAGTTCCCAAAACATTGATCTGCGGAAAGAATAGAGAACGCACCGGAAAACTGAGATCGTCCCCTGAGCTTGCCCCAAAGCTGACAATGCGGCCATTCGGCTTTACATGACGGAAGTATTCCGAAAAGAGGGCAGGGCCTATGCTGTCAAGAACAACATCAGCCTTTTTTCCCTGCATCTGTTCATCCCAATTGCTGTAGCTGTCAAATGCGTAATCAGCACCTAATTGCAGCGCCCTTTTTCTTTTCTCCTCACTGCGGGAGGTCATGCTTACTGTTGCCCCAATCGCCTTCGCCATCAATAAAGCGTAGGTTGCAACTCCGCTTCCGATGCCGGGTATCAATAGATGCTCGTCTTTTTTCAATTGTCCCTTCGTAAACAGGGCCCGATATGCAGTTAAAGCGGATAAAGGTAAAACACCCGCTTCTTCCCAAGATAAATAAGAAGGTTTTTTGATTGCATTTTGTGAAGGAATGATCACATATTCAGCAAGTGTTCCATCAGAAGGACCTCCCAGAATCTCAGGTACAGGCGGAACATTCTCTGTCAAATCCCAGTTTAATGTCGGGAAAATGATGACTTCTGTTTCAACAGTAACATTTTTCACGCCTTCACCAATCTCTTCAATGAGACCGGCGCCGTCAGAACCGAGTATCACGTGAGGATCTTGTTCAGATTTGTTTTTCATGAGAAACAGGTCACGATGATTCAGACCCGCGGATTTTAATTTTACCTTTACCTCTCCATATCCAGGCTTTTTCGTAGGGACGTTTTGAAATGATAATCCCTGCAGTCCGGTTGTTCCATTGTGAATTACAGCTTTCATGTTGTCTTCCTCCTCATTGAATTGTATTTTCATATCTTTACATATTTTACTTAGCAGTTTTCTTCGAGTAAAATGAACAAATATGATAGCCACTATCACTTTTAATCATAGCAAGAAGGTGAGAGCCCGTGGAAAGCGGAGATTTAAAGATTTTTCAGGCTGTGGCCCGTGAAGGAAGCATAACGAAAGCAGCGCAAATGCTGAATTATGTTCAATCGAATGTGACAGCCAGAATACATAACCTTGAGGAAAATTTGAATATCAGGCTTTTTCATCGAACGAATCGCGGGATGAAGCTGACTGCTGCGGGAGAAAATCTTTTGCAATATGCTGATCAAGTATTATTGCTGTTAGACGAAGCTGAAAAATCGGCACAGATGAGCCGGCATCCGAAAGGGCCGTTGCGGATCGGCTCACTAGAAACGACGGCGGTAACGCATCTGCCCGAACATGCCGCCTCCTTCCTCAGACGTTTTCCTGATGTGGATTTATCGGTGAACACAGCTGATACGCATCATCTGATTCAACAGGTTCTTGATCATAAAGTTGATGGCGCTTTTGTATATGGACCGGTTGAGCACACTGCTGTCAGACAAATCCATGTTTCCCGTGATGAATTAGTTTTGATTTCATCACGAGAAGGGTCGGCCGAGGTTATGCTTCAGCAGCCGATGCTCTTTTTTGGAGCAGGCTGTTCTCATCGTGACAGGGTCAAAAGATTACTGGAGGAAGCAGGCATACCCAACCAAAAAATCATAGAGTTTGGCACATTGGAGGCGATTATAAAAGGAGTTTCCGCCGGGATGGGTACGGCGCTGCTCCCAAGGTCCGCTATTGATTGCTCCGAGCATCGAACGAATGTATGGATTTATCAGCTGCCAGCAGCATATCAAGACGTAGAGATCGTATTTATATACAGGAAAGACTTTTTTATTACGAGTGCGTTTCAGACATTTCTTGATGAGATAAACGAAATGAAAAGATGAAGATAGACGTGTTGGATTTCTGGTCTGATACACTGCATTAGCAGAATAAAGCCGTTTATCAGTTTTTATTTTAAAGATGGGCATAAAAAAACTGTACTCATTTGAAGAGAGTACAGTTTTTTCTTTTTATTTGCGTTTTAAATTAATGCCGATCGCTGCGCCGTTTCTGCTTGAATCAGCTACGCCTTTAAAGGTGCCGTTTTCATGGTCGATCGATATGCTTTGCACGTTTCCGATATCCACCGGACTTGTGCCAAATTTGTGGCCCATGCCGTTCAGCTTGCTGAGGACATCTTTAGGAACTCCGTCTTCGTAACGGTAAGAGCTCATGCTGTTTGTGTAAATTCTTGGCTCTTCAACAGCCGCTTTTAATTCCATACCATATTCTATATGGTAGAGAATGGTTTGCAAAACGGATGAAATAATTGTGGCCCCGCCAGGAGATCCAACAGTGAGGACAGGCTTGTCATCCTTAAATAAAATCGTCGGGGTCATGCTGCTTAAAGGCCGTTTGTTTGGCTGTACTTCATTAGCTCCGCCTGGTATCGCATCAAAATCCGTTAATTCATTGTTTAAAATAACACCGTAATCAGGGACCATAATACCCGTTCCGAATAGCTGTTCGATTGTTGTTGTATAGGAAACAACATTTCCCCATCGATCAGCAACTGTAAAGTGGGTTGTTTGGCCTTCTACTTTATCTTTCGGCTGTTCGACTTGTTTATAGTTTGCTGATCCTTCTTGGTATTTCCAAGGATCACCGGCTTTCGGTTTTTTATTCACTTGATCTAGGTTGATTAATTGCTGGCGTTCTTTAATATAATCGGGGTGAAGCAGGCCTTTGAGAGGAACATTTACAAATTCGGGATCACCAGCGTATGACGCACGGTCGGCATAAGACAAATGCATCGTTTCGGCAAGCAGCTGATATTTCTCCCATGAGCGGACATCGTATTGTGAAAGGTTAAAGTCATCAAGTATTTTCAGCATTTGCAATAAGAAAATACCACCGGAGCTTGGAGGAGGAGTAGTGGCGATTTGATAGCCTTGATAGTCTCCCCAAATCGGTTCATCAATTGTAATGTCGTAATTTTCTAAATCTTCTTTCGTCATTGATCCGCCGAAATCCTGGACAGTGTCAGAAAGCGCCTTGGCGAATTTTCCTTTATAAAAAGCGTCAGTGCCTTTGGAGCGAATAAGTTTAAACGTTTTGGCCAAATCTTTTTGAATAAGGGTATCGCCTTCTTTCAGCGGCTCGCCATTTGGCAAAAATACATCTTTTGCGGCTGTCTGTGACAGTTTTTCCTGGTAATTAGAAATGGCATCTGCCAACACTGAATCAATCGGGAAGCCTTTGTCAGCGAGTTTAATAGAAGGGGTAATTAATTGCTTCATTGAACGGGTTCCCCATTTATCCAAGGCTTCTTCCAGCCCTTTCAGCGTGCCTGGAACACCAACGGCAGTACCTTTTGTCACACGTTCAGAGAAAGGAATGGCTTTGCCGTTTTCATCCAAAAACATGTCAGGGGTTGCGCCTGCTGGTGCACGCTCACGGCTGTCGATTATCGTTGTATCCTTCGTTTTTCCGTCATACACCATCATAAAACCGCCGCCGCCAATGCCTGACATCATCGGCTCCGTTACATTGAGTGCGAATTGAATAGCGACCGCTGCATCAATGGCATTTCCTCCTTTTTTCAGCACATCAGCACCAATTTCTGAAGCGAGAGGATGTGCGGTCGCAACCATGCCGTCTTTTCCGACATCTACTTGTTTGTACTCATCGTAGCTTTTGGGCGGTTTTTTAGCTTCCGCGTGAAAAGGGACACTTCCAGCGACTAACAGGACACTAAGCAGAGCTGTTAAACAGACGTTCCACATTCTTTTCATGTTCTCCCTCCTATATGAAGCTGTATTGTTACAATCTTAGCGTAAAAAAATTACAGCGTTTTCACAAGTGACAAATGGTATATTATATAGTACACAAAGCCGTTTTTCTGTGCAAAATTGATTATATTGAGATGAGCCATGTGCTATATTAGAATCAGCATACGGATTAAGAAGGGACTGCTATATGTATTTAACGATCGAAGAAACAGCAGAATATACAAATCTTTCAGAGGATTATATTAAAAGCTTGGTGCTCGAAGGAAAAATCAGGGCCGTTCATGACGGGGAGCAATTTTTGATTTATAAGGAGCAGTTCAAAACGCATCTCGAACAGCTGGAGAATTACAAAGCACTTGTGCAGGAAATATTAAATGAACCAATCCCGGAAGATATTGATGTAAAGGATGAAGATTAGGACACAATTTGAAATTGTGTCTTTTTTTGTATGTTTTTGCAGAAACGCTGAAAAATCAGGAACGTCAGATTTCGTTTTAAGAGGCTTTTTGATCATAACTAGGGGGATAAGTATCTGAGAGATTAAAAGCTTTATAAGAGGATCTAAAGGCCATTTAAAAGGAAGGAGGTTTGCAGAAGCTTACTCACACGCTTATGTAACACTATGTATATTATGTTACATAAATACCGTCACGCTTTGACATTCAAGGTTTTTCAGCTATAATAGTAACATAAGCCTCAAAACGTTACATAACGGTTTTTAAGGAGTTTTTTGATGCATATTGTACAGCCGATTCGCAGTCTAGAGAAAATCCAAGAAGTCAAACAGTATTTGCTTAACAAAAACAAGCGGGATTATTTTCTGTTTATTTTCGGAATCAACAGCGCGCTCCGCATTTCTGATATTCTGCCGCTGCAAGTGAAGGACGTTAAACATAAAGATCATTTATGGGCGACTGAAAGCAAAACGAAAAAGAAAAGAAAGATTCTTATTTTAGAGTCACTGAAACAGGAAATATACGAGTATACGAAAGATATGAAGGAAAATGAATATCTTTTTAAATCTGTGCGGACCAGAAAGCCGATTTCCCGCATTCAGGCCTACAGAATTTTAAGAGAGGCAGCTGCGGCGTGCGGACTTGAGGAGATAGGGACACATACACTCCGGAAAACGTTTGGCTATCATTTTTATCAGCGGACAAAAGACATCGCCGAGCTGCAGAGAATACTGAATCATTCATCACCTTCAATTACAATGCGGTATATCGGTATTGATGAAGATACGACAAGAGCCGCGTATAAGGTTTTTGGAGGGCTTTAATACAAATCGCTTGAAAATATTGATTATCAGAGCTACTATATAAATACCAAAAGCTCTAGTAGCACAGCGGATAGTGCAGCAGTTTCCTAAACTGCAGGTCGGGAGTTCGAATCTCTCCTAGAGCGTTATATTCACAGAAAGACAACAGGCACTTTTCGCCTGTTGTCTTTCTTTTTTCACAAGTAAAAAACGCCCGCTTATGCAGGGCGTTTTTCTTATATAACTGCGTCAAATTGATTAACTTTCCACTTTTTATTTTCTTTCACATATGTCACTTTCCGTTTTGCAGAAGGGGATCCGTCTAAAGTAGGAACGGTAAATTCGTAAGTGATTGTGCTGCCTTTTTTAGAGATCAGTTTAGCGGTTGATTTTTTCCAATTTAAAAGGTTGTCTCCGTCACCGATCGGAACAGCGAGTTTTCCTTTTGAAACAGTGAAATGATAATCTTTAAAGCCTTTTTCGATTGCTGTTTTTGTAAAAATAGGAGTTAGGTAATTCACCGCTTTTGCTTTAGTGCCTAGATCACTGCACATGTATACATATTGAAGATTTTGATACTCAAATGTGCCGGACGGGCAAACTGCTTTTTTCACCTTTGGATTGTGGCCGCTCATTGTGTTCCAAAAATGTTCTCTTGCGGATAACGCCAGCTGCAGTGCTTGTTTTTGTGATAAATCGCCTGATGTATTTTTCGCAAATGCATTTGTGCTTAATGACAGAATAAGTGCAATGGTTGTTAGAAATAGAAGACATTTTTTCATTATCGCTCTCTCCTTCAAAATCTCTTTCTCTTATGTTACAAATGTTACAATAATTACGTCCAGATTACAATAGTTTTGCATAAATTATTTTTTATTCTTTTACTCGCAAAAAATACGCCATTACTTGCTAGTTTATTCTTCATAAGCTAAAAAGATGTGTAAAATGAGAAGAATCGGGAAGGTTTTCATATATACAGTGATGAATAATAACATGTTGCATCTCCTGTTTTTGTCAAAAAATGAGGGCATGTTCAAAACGAATTCAAATAAAGGAGTCCTTCAATATGGAAACATCACAAGAACCTCATGTAACTCAAGAGAAAAGCAAACCATCAGTCTGGCGGTCTATGTCACTCTTTTTGGTGCCTCTTCTGCTGAGCAATGTGCTGCAATCAGTCGGCCAGCTTGTCGGGATGATGGCTGTAGGCAGATGGCTCGGTGTTGACGCAGTGGCAGCTGTATCATCCTTTTTCCCGTTATTTTTTCTTTTAATCTCATTTACGATTGGGATTGGTTCAGGAAGCTCGATTCTGATCGGACAAGCCTATGGGGCGAAAAATGAAGAACGGCTAAAGGCTGTTGTCGGGACGACGCTCACGTTTACATTTTTATTAGGCGTTGTGTTAGCCGTCATCGGCAGTATATTCACCCTGGATATCCTTCGTTTAATGGGCACGCCTGAAAATGTCATTCATGTCAGCGCTAACTATGCACGTATTTTATTTTACGCTATGCCGTTTATGTTTTTATATTTTGCATATACTACCTTTTTGCGGGGAACAGGAGATTCCAAGACACCGTTTTATACACTGATTGTGAGTACGGTTATCAACATCTCCCTTTTGCCTGTCTTAATCCTTGGCATGTTTGGTCTTCCGAAACTGGGCATATACGGCTCGGCATATGCAACTGTCATTTCCACGATTGCGACTTTTCTTGTGTTAATGGTGTATTTACGAAAACGAAAACACCCGCTGCAATTTGATAAAACAGTGCGGCGTTATTTGAAAATGGATAAGGAACTGCTGGCTCTCCTGCTGCGTCTTGGGATTCCAGCAAGCATCAATATGATTCTTGTCTCATTATCAGAGATAGCGGTTATTTCATTCGTCAATCATTACGGCTCTAATGCAACAGCTGCATACGGAGTGGTCAACCAGGTGGCCAGCTATGTACAAATGCCGGCCGTCAGCCTTGGTATCGCGGTTTCTATTTTCGCTGCGCAATCGATTGGCGCGAACGAATTTGACCGCTTAAAGCAGGTCATTCGCGTGGGGATTTGGCTGAATTATATCATTGGCGGCGTACTGATCATTTTGATCTATGTTTTTTCACATCAGATTTTAGCGTTATTTTTAACCGAGCAAGAGACGCTTTACATTGCGCACCGTCTATTGATGATTACATTGTGGAGCTATTTGCTGTTTGGAAATGCCCAAATTATTTCCGCAACGATGCGGGCAAGCGGAACGGTTTTATGGCCGACCGTTATCAGTATATTTTCGATCTGGGGAGTTGAGGTGCCTGTCGCCTTCGTCCTTTCTCACTACACAAAGCTTGAAATACTCGGCGTCTGGGTTGGCTATCCGGCTGCATTTGCCGTCAGCCTGCTGTTGATTTATGGGTATTATCAATTCGTGTGGAAAAAGAAACAGATCACACGTCTCATCCAATAGTCTCCCGAATCACACCGTTCATGAGTTTGAACGGTGTTTTTTATTTGATAGGGGAAACATAAAATGGAGGAAATATGGCACAGTACATTGAATTCTTATACTAGCAATGAATCAAGGAGAGGTTGAGTATACATGGCAAACTTTATTGAAAACATCACGTATTTGGGAACGCCGGCCATCAAAGCAGGCAACGAACATCTAGAAATGATTGTTGTCCCCGAGTGGGGGAGCAACGTCATTTCACTCGTGGACAAAACAACAAAAGTCCAGCTTTTGCGTGAACCGGAAACAGCAGAAAGTTTTCACGATACACCAACATTGTATGGCATTCCAATCCTGTTTCCGCCTAACCGCATAAGTGACGGAACATTCAGTTTCCGGGGCAGAACGTATCATTTTGATATCAACGAGAAGGATAAACACAACCATCTTCACGGGTTTCTTTACCATGAAAAGTGGAATGTCGTGACCACGAAGCAAACTGATGAAGAAGTGATTGTTGAAACAGAAATTGATCTTTCTGAGCTCCCCCATGTGCAGAAGCAATTTCCTCATCATGCCGTCGTTCGGATGACATACACAATCAAGGGGAATACCCTATTTAAACATGCGACGGTCATGAACAAAGGAAAGGAAGCGTTTCCTTGGGGAATTGGTTATCATACTACATTTGTATTTCCGGCAGAAAGCTCGTTATTCTCCCTGACAGCAGATCAGCAATGGGAATTAGATGAACGCTTGCTGCCGACCGGGAAACTGATGGATGTACCGTATAAAGAAGCTTTGCATGAAGGAATAGATTTGCGCCACAAGCAGCTGGATGATGTCTTTTTATCTTCTTATCAGAAGAGAGGCAGAGAAAATCAGGCAGTCATTTATCATCAGCATGCACATATAAGCATTATTTATAAGGCAGATGCACAGTTTAAACAATGGGTTGTATACAATGCGGACGGAAAACAAGGGTATTTGTGCCCTGAGCCTTACACATGGGTGACAAACACCGTGAATCTTGATTTACCTTCATCACTCACTGGTTTACAAGTGCTGGAGCCGGGAGAAGAAACGACAGCCAAAAGCAGTATCACCATTGAACTGAATCATCAATAGCCAATGATGAAGCGCAGAGAGGCGGGGTAATTAATGAAAAAAAGCATAAAGGTTTATGTTGCTGTTTTACTGCTTTTCGTCGTTGCTTCGGTTCCTTATATGCATCAGGCTGCGCTTGCCGCTGAAAAACAAGGTGCACTTTCCGGGCAGATTGATAAGATTTTAGCTGATCATCCTGCACTCGAAGGCGCAATGGCCGGCATCACCGTTCGCTCCGCGGAAACAGGTGCTGTTCTATATGAACATTCAGGAGACACCCGAATGAGGCCCGCTTCTTCTCTAAAGCTATTGACAGCGGCTGCGGCACTTTCTGTCCTTGGCGAGAACTATTCTTTTACAACCGAGGTCCGGACGGACGGCGCACTAAAAGGGAAAAAGCTGAATGGTAACCTTTATTTGAAAGGGAAGGGAGATCCGACACTTTTACCATCTGATTTTGACAAAATGGCTGAGAAATTAAAAGAATCCGGCGTAAAAGTAATTAAAGGCAATCTGATCGGTGATGATACGTGGTATGATGACATGCGATTATCACCTGATATGCCTTGGAGCGATGAATACACATATTACGGTGCGCCAATCTCCGCTCTAACAGCGTCTCCGAATGAAGACTATGATGCAGGCACTGTGATTGTTGAGGTCACCCCAAATAAAAAAGAAGGAGAAAAGCCTGCTGTTTCTGTCTCTCCGAAAACCGATTATATAACGATTAAGAATGATGCCGAAACGACGGCGGCCGGCTCAAAGAAAGACCTCACGATCGAAAGAGAGCATGGAACAAACACGATTACAATTGAAGGGAGCGTACCGGTTGACGCAAACAAGACAAAGGAATGGATTTCTGTCTGGGAGCCTGCCGGATATGCCTTAGATTTATTTAAGCAAGCACTTAAAAAACAAGGGATTACTGTGAAAGGGGACGTCAAAACGGGTGCAGCACCTGGTTCTTCAGACGTGCTGCTCGCTCATCGCTCAATGCCTTTATCGAAACTCTTTGTGCCGTTCATGAAATTAAGTAATAACGGACATGCCGAAGTACTCGTAAAAGAGATCGGGAAAGTGAAAAAAGGAGAGGGAAGCTGGGAAAAGGGGCTCGAAGTGTTAAACAGTACGCTTCCGGAATTTGGTGTTGATTCCAAATCACTCATCTTAAGGGATGGATCAGGAATCTCACATATTGATGCTGTATCCTCAGATCAACTCTCACAGCTGTTATACGACATTCAAGATCAGAGTTGGTTCTCGGCTTATCTAAATTCTTTACCTGTTGCAGGCAATCCTGACAGAATGGTAGGCGGAACGCTGAGAAACCGCATGAAAGATACTCCTGCACAAGGAAAAGTAAGAGCAAAAACCGGATCGCTAAGTACGGTCAGCTCTCTATCTGGTTACGCAGAAACAAAGAGCGGAAAAAAGCTTGTTTTCTCTATTCTGCTAAACGGATTGATTGATGAAGAGGATGGAAAAGATATTGAGGATCAAATTGCTGTCGTTTTAGCAAATCAATAATGGTATCAGGCCTGTTTTCCAAGAGAAAACAGGTTTTTTTATGTCTGTAACAACGCCCTGTCGAACCTTAGAAGAATTATCACAAAAGCAAATTAGTTTGATCAAAAAATAGTGTGTAAGACCTTACGTGAAACCATACTTTTATCACTTTATATCCGAAAATTAGATAAAAAAGGAAACTAAAAATAAAGAAATAATACTATATTCAAAAAAATGTTATAAAAATTTAATATTTTTTATTGTACTTTAAAAAATATCCGTTAATATAGTGCATATATGGATTATACAGGCATATAATTTCTTTTATTGTCATTTTTCTGCTTTTTTCTACTTTTTTATCCTCTTATTATGAGAACTGGAGGGAATCCGTTGAACGTACATACTTATTCTTTAACCCATGCCCAAAGGAGAGTGTGGTTTACCGAACTGCTGGAGCCAGGTACTAGCATTTGCAATCTTACCGCCTGCGTGAAATTCAGGGGCGATATTGATCTTGAGGCCCTAGAGGAAGCACTGAATCATTCCGTCGCCCGCAACGACGCCATTAGATTTCAGCTGCTAGAAGGAGAAGAGCCTGAACCGCGACTGTACCTTACTGAATATAAATACGTTTCACTTGAAATAATAGATTTTTCAAATGTTGAAATGATAGAAATGGAGCAATGGATACAAGATCAAGCGAGAATCCCATTTAAACTGTTCAACTCACCTCTTTATCAATTTTACCTCCTCAGAATTGACTCTCATGAAGTTTGGCTGTTCGCGAAATTCCATCACATCATCATGGATGGAATCTCTTTAAATGTGATGGGAAATCAAATTATAGATCTTTATCAAAAAATAAAGAAGAAAGATCCTTTACCAGATCAGCCGGAGCCTTCTTACTTGAGCTATATTGAAAAAGAGAGTCAATATCTACAATCTTCACGTTTTGCAAAGGATCGTTTATTTTGGACGCAAACCTTTCAGCGCCCGTTGGAATATCACTCGTTAGCCGGCCAGACGTCCTTACAAAAACAGAGCACAGCCGCATCCAGAGACACCATTATTCTTTCACCTGATCTAGAGCAAACGATTCGAATCTTCTGTAAAGAACACAAGATCAATATCATTTCCTTATTTATGGCTTCATTTTACATATGCATCAGCCGAATCACTTCTAAAAAAGATCTTGCCATTGGCACCTATTATGGCAACAGAGGGTCAAAGGCTGAAAAAGAAATGCTCGGCATGTTCGTCAGTTCTCTTCCAATCAGAATAACGGTTGATCCTGACACAGATTTTCTTTCCTTTGTCCGCAGAATAGGCAGGGAACAGCTTTCCGTTATGCGTCATCAACGGTTTCCTTATAATTTGCTTGTGAATGAATTAAGAAATGAACAGAAGGATTTACACAACCTTATCGGTATATCTATGCAGTATCAGCCACTTCAGTGGCATAATGCAGATGGTTTTGACTATGAAACAGCGCTGTATTTCAGCGGATACACCGCGAATGAGCTTTCTGTTCAGATACAGGAACGTGTAGACACCGGAACCATACAATTAAATTTCGACTATCAAAATACCTTGTTTTCTCTTGAGGATATTAAACGTATTCAACACCATCTGCTTACCTTACTGGAAAGCGCCCTTCAACAACCGTACAGCTTTATAAGAGAATTAGATATGACGAATACAAGAGAAAAGCAAAAATTGTTGTATGAGTATAACAAGACAGAAGCTGTTTCGCCTGAAGCCCCAACTTTGCACGGTCTGTTTGAACGACAGGCGGCTTTCACACCGGAACGGACAGCCATTCGATTTTCAGGCGGTTCGCTGACGTATGCTGAGCTTGACATGTATGCCAGCCGGCTGGCTGCCCGCCTTGCGGCACGCGGCGTCTCAAAGGAAAGCATCGTAGGTGTTTTGTCTGAGCGGTCACCTGACATGCTGATCGCTGTACTTGCTGTATTAAAAGCTGGCGGGGCGTATTTGCCGCTTGATCCTGAGTATCCAGAAGAGCGGCTGAGCTACATGCTGAAAGACAGCGGGGCGGCTCTCTTGCTGACACAGCCAGGATGTTTTGCGCCGAGCTTTTCTGGAGAGACGCTTGAGGTTGACATGTTATCTCTTGCGCGTGAAGAAACAGAACGTCATATGTCTGCTTCTGTTAGCGACGAATCTCTCGCCTATGTCATCTATACGTCTGGCTCCACCGGGCAGCCAAAAGGGGTAGCCGTCGAGCACCGCCAGGCTGTTTCCTTTCTGACCGGCATGCAGCACCAGTTTCCGCTTCAGGAAGATGACATTGTTATGGTGAAAACCTCTTTTTCCTTTGATGCGTCTGTGTGGCAGCTGTTTTGGTGGACACTTTCCGGCGCTTCGGCTTATCTGCTTCCTCCGGGTTGGGAGAAAGATCCGGCATTGATCGTAAAAGCCATTCATCAGGAAAACGTGACAACGGTTCATTTTATTCCGGCTATGCTGAACAGCTTTCTCGATCAAGCGGAAATCGCAACACTAAGTGACGGGACAAGCCTGAAGCGTGTATTCGCCGGAGGTGAACCGCTTGCACCCCGTGTGGCAGCGCGATTTACTTCTTTATTGCCGGAGGTATCGCTGATCCATGGCTATGGGCCGACAGAAGCAACGGTTGACGCGGCATTTTACATGTTGGACCCAGAGCGGGACAGGGACCGCTTGCGGATTCCGATCGGGAAGCCTGTACCCGGTGCGCGTTTGTATATTTTAGATCCCCATTTAGCCGTACAGCCCTTAGGTGTCTCAGGTGAACTGTACATTGCTGGAGCGGGTGTGGCCAGAGGCTATTTGAATCGGCCGGCCTTAACAGAGGAGCGTTTTCTTGAGGATCCGTTTTACCCGGGTGAACGTATGTACAAAACAGGGGATGTAGCCCGCTGGCTCCCTGACGGGAATATGGAATTCCTGGGCCGCACGGATGATCAGGTGAAAATTCGCGGTTACCGGATTGAGCCTGGAGAAATTGAAGCAGTACTTAGAAACATAGAAGGCATAAGGGAAGCGGCCGTTACCATACGGACAGACAGCGGCGAGCCGGAATTATGCGCTTATATAGAAGGACTCCCGAGAAACGAAGTGCGGGCGCAGCTTGAGAGACGGCTGCCGGGCTACATGAACCCAGCCCATATGATCGAGATGGAACAGTGGCCGGTTACGCCAAGCGGAAAGCTGGACCGGAACGCCCTGCCAGCTCCTAACGGAGCGGCAGATGCAGAGACCTACACAGCGCCAAGAAATGTGACCGAGATGAAGCTTGCCCAGCTGTGGGAAGACGTCCTGAAAAACGGCCCTGTCGGGATTCACGACAACTTCTTTGACCGCGGAGGACATTCCTTAAAAGCAACGGCGCTTGTCTCCCGAATCTCAAAAGAATTTGATGTACAGGTGCCGCTGAAAGATGTGTTTGCCCATCCGACGATAGAAGGACTGGCTTCCGTTATCCGTGAAGGAACGGACAGTCCATATGAAGCGATAAAGCCGACGGAACAGCGTGAAACCTATCCGGTTTCATCTGCCCAAAAACGGATTTATGTCCTTCAGCAGCTGGAGGACGGAGGGACAGGCTACAATATGCCGGCGGTATTGGAGCTGGAAGGAAAGCTCAATCCAGAAAGGCTGGACAGGGCTTTCAAAGAGCTGATCAAGCGCCACGAATCGCTGCGGACCTCCTTTGAACAGGATGGAGGCGGTGAGCCGGTGCAGCGCATCCATGACGAGGTGCCGTTCACATTACAGACGACAGTTCTCGGCGACCAAACTGAACAGGAGGCCGCAGCCGCGTTTATCAAGCCGTTTGATCTCAGCCAAGCGCCTCTGTTCCGTGCCCAAATCGTAAAGGTATCAGATGAGCGGCACCTGTTGCTGGTTGATATGCATCACATCATTTCAGACGGTGTTTCCGTCAACATTCTGATTCAGGAATTCGGAAAGCTGTACAACAACCGGGCACTTCCGGCGCTTCATATTCAATATAAAGATTATGCCGTATGGCAAGAAGGATTCAAAACAGGAGACGCGTACAAAACGCAGGAGGCGTACTGGCTGAAGCAACTCGAGGGCGAGCTGCCGGTGCTGGATCTCCCGGCTGATCAACCCCGCCCGCCGGTGCGAAGCTTTGCGGGTGATAAGGTCTCCTTTACGCTTGATCAAGAAGCGGCATCAGGGCTTCACAAGCTGGCACGGGAGAATGGAAGCACACTGTACATGGTGCTCCTTGCGGCCTACACAGCGTTATTGTCACGCTTAAGCGGACAGGAAGATATCATCGTCGGCTCGCCAATTGCCGGCCGGCCGCACAAGGATCTCGAGCCGATACTCGGCATGTTTGTGAACACGCTGGCGCTGCGGACACGCCCGGAGGGCGGGAAGCCGTTTGTACAGTATTTGCAGGAAGTGCGCGAGACAGCATTGGAAGCCTATGAACATCAGGATTATCCGTTCGAAGAGCTTGTCGATAAACTTGAATTGACAAGGGATATGAGCCGGAATCCAGTATTTGATGCGATGTTTATCCTTCAAAATATGGAAAAGCAGGAGATGGATCTGGAAGAGATAACAGTCCGGCCTGCCACATTCGCACATCACATTTCTTTATTCGATATCACGTTAATAGCAACCGAAACAGATGAAGCCGTATGCTGCGAATTGGAATTTAGTACAGAAGTGTTCCTGAAAGATACGATTGAACGCTGGGCAGCTCATTTTATCGAATTACTGCATGCGGTCATTTCTAATCCTGAAACAAGGCTTTCACAAATAAATATCATTAGTGAAAAAGAAAAACAAAAAATTCTCACTACATTTAACAAAACTCAAGTTGAATTTGCTCAAAGTAATGTTCCTTTTCATCGCATATTTGAAGCAAAAGCTGAAGAAATTCCAGACCATATAGCTGTTATTGATAAGGAAACAGAGATTAGCTATCGGCTTCTAAATGAAAGAGCCAATTGTCTGGCACGAACATTGCAAAACAGAAAAGGTCCGAAGCCAACTGTGGCAGTTTTAGCCAAGCGGTCCATTGATGCAATTGTTGGCGTGCTGGCAGTGATGAAAGCTGGCGGAGTGTATATCCCAATCGATTCACACTATCCAAAAGCTCGTATTGAATACATTCTTCGTGATAGCGGGGCAGATATTCTTCTTTTACAGAGAGAGTTGGAGCATTTGATTTCGAACTCGCCTGAATCTGAGATGTCTCACATCTGCCTTGACGATGAGAGCTCTTATGAAGAAAGTAACTGCAACCTTAACTTATCTCCTGCTCCTGAAGAGGAGGTATATATCATTTATACGTCAGGAACGACGGGTGCGCCTAAAGGTGTGATTGTCACCCATCAGAACTTTACTCATGTTGCTCTTGCTTGGCGTCAAATTTATGAGCTTGATCGGAAGCCTGTCAGACTGCTTCAAATCGCGAGCTTTTCATTCGATGTCTTTTCAGGAGATTTGGCGAGATCATTGATAAACGGCGGGACGCTAATCATTTGTTCAGATGAAAAGAGGCTGGAACCTGCTGAATTATATGGAATCATGAGCGCCCGGCGAATTACGATAATGGAGTCAACACCGGCTCTCATTATCCCGCTTATGGAGTATATATACCGTAACAAGCTCAAGCTTTCTGACCTAGACATACTGATTCTTGGTTCCGACATGGTGAAAGCTCAAGATTTCAAAACATTGACAGACCGCTTTGGTCAAAGCATGCGCATTATCAATAGCTATGGTGTCACAGAGGCAACCATTGATTCGAGCTTTTATGAAACAAGTATGGGTGAAGAGTGTACGGGCGATACCGTACCAATCGGCAGCCCTCTGCCGAATGTACGCATGTACGTACTCAGCCAGACTGATCAAATTCAGCCGATCGGTGTTGCCGGCGAGCTGTGCATCGGCGGGGCAGGTGTTGCGAAAGGCTATCATCATAAAACTGACTTAACGAAAATGAAATTTACAGAAAATCCATTTGTCTCTGGAGAAAGGCTGTACAGAACAGGCGATCGCGCCTGCTTCCTTCCGAACGGAACGATCCGGCTTCTTGGCCGAATGGATTATCAGGTGAAGATAAATGGATACAGAATTGAAACAGAAGAAATTGAAAGTGTTTTGCTTCAAACGGGGCTTGTCAGAGAAGCTGCTGTTGCCGTTCAGCATGATAAAAATGGACATGCAGGTTTGGCAGCATACATTGTGCCTTCAGATGTCAATACGAATGCTCTCCGTTCTGCTTTAACAAAGGAGCTGCCAGCGTATATGATTCCTGCACATCTGATTCCTTTAGAAAACATGCCGCTGACCCTAAACGGAAAGCTGGACAGAAATGCCTTGCCGGCTCCAAATGACGTGTTGTCTCGTCCATATACTGCACCAGTTGACGACATGCAAAAAACGATGGCGTACATATGGGAAGATGTACTGAGCATGTCACGAGTCGGCATTCACGATTCCTTTTTTGAGCTTGGCGGAGACTCAATTAAAGCATTACAAGTGGCAGCACGGCTGGCAGCTGAAGGCTGGAGCATGACAATACGCGACTTATTCCGTTATTCAACGATTCAAGAACTATGCGGACATATCACACCATTGGCATCTCAAGCGGACCAGGGACCTGTGGAAGGTGAAGCTGAACTCACCCCGATTCAGAGAAGATTTTTCGGACAGGACCATGCTTTTCACTATCATTACAACCAGTCCGTCATGCTTTTCAGTGAAAAAGGATTCAATGCTAACGCGCTTCGTCTAGCGCTGCGTATAATAACCAAGCATCATGATGCCATTCGCATGATTTTCCAACGTGACCAAAGCGGCTATGTCATTCCGTTTAATCGCGGAATCAATCACAAGGATAATGAACTATTTGGCCTTTATATTTCAGATTGGACAAAAGCATCGCTGGAAAGGACTCACCTTGATGAAAAACTAGCGGCTGAGGAAACCGTCATTCAAAGCAAAATGAATGTACAACAAGGGCCTCTGCTGCAAGCAGGTTTGTTTAAAACGTCAGAAGGGGATCATCTTTTGATTGCGCTTCATCATC
Organism: Bacillus sp. MD-5; assembly: GCF_002201875.1. Lineage (NCBI taxonomy): Bacteria > Bacillati > Bacillota > Bacilli > Caryophanales > Bacillaceae > Bacillus > Bacillus sp. MD-5. Next base: position 1,845,532 of record NZ_CP021911.1, on the reverse strand, counting down.
TAGTGATGGATGGTGTTTCTTGGAGGATTCTGCTTGAGGATTTAGCGGCGGCATACCAGCAGGCTTTAGAAAAACAAGAAATCCAATTGCCGCCAAAAACCGATTCTTATTTGTCCTACGCCAATGGTCTTGCCCAAATAGCTGAAAGTAAACAATTGCTTTCAGAAAAAACGTATTGGCAAACGATTTTAGACGCTCACACTGCTTTTCTTCCTAAGGACATAGAAAATGTGCCGGGCAGACTCCAAATGAACAGCGATGCACAAGCGTTTGTGCTATCCGGAGACTGGACTGAAAAATTGCTGTTTGAGACTCAGCAAGCCTATGGCACTGATGTCAACGAACTTTTGCTTACAGCTTTAGGAATGGCGCTTTCTGAATGGACAGGGCATGACCGAATCCTGATTAGCACTGAGGGACACGGTAGAGAAGGGCATGTGCCAAACATTGATATTTCACGGACAGTTGGTTGGTTTACTTCCATTTATCCTATTCTGCTAGACATGGGTATTCCCGAGCCTTTCGAGGATCCGCTCGCATACCGAATTAAGATGACAAAAGATATGCTGAGAAGAGTCCCGAACAAAGGAACTGGTTACGGATTGTTAACACACATAGGAGAACTGCGTCATAAAGAGCCTGAGGTCAGCTTTAATTATCTCGGCCAATTTAGCGAAGAGAAGGAATCTGAAACGTTTCAATTGTCATATTACCAGCCCCGTTACGAAATAGCGGGTGAGAGAAAACGAGAATATGAGCTGGACATCAATGCTCTCATTACAGACGGACGGCTTCACGTAAAAGCGGTATACACCCAAGTATTCAGCAAACACTCGATTGAGTGCTTTATGGATCGTTTTCACAGGCATCTTATCGAGACGATTGAGCATTGTTCACAGAAAAAAGCACGCGAAAAAACGCTGAGTGATTTCAGCAATAAGGAATTAACGTTGTCTGCATTATCTAGCATCGAAAATTTGGTGAAAGATCTTTAACTTTTGAAAAGGTGTGTGGAATTGATGGCACAATCGGCGCAAATTCAAGATATTTATCCGTTATCGCACATGCAAGAAGGAATGCTGTTTCATTCACTGATGGATTTCAGCTCAAAAGCCTATGTCGAACAGACCTCGTTTACGATCACAGGCAATCTATGTATCGACTCGTTTCAAAAGAGCTTAAACCTTCTTGTCTCAAGGTATGATATTTTCAGAACAATTTTCATTAAAGAAGTACCAGATCTTACAGGGCCGCAGCAGGTAGTCTTGTCAAACCGTGAATTGATAGTATATAGAGAAGATATTTCTCGCCTGGCTGATCAAGACCAGCAGTCGCTGATTGATGCTTTTATGACCAAGGATCGGGAAAAAGGATTTGATTTGCAAAAAGATCCATTAATGCGCCTTGCCCTTTTTGATAGAGGCGACAGCCAATATACATGTGTCTGGACACATCACCATATCATTATGGATGGCTGGTGTCTCGGCATTATTCTGAAAGAGTTTTTCAGCATGTATGATTCACTCAAAAATAACTCACCTGTACAGTTTGGCAGTACGGTGCCGTACAGCCGTTATATTGAATGGCTCGGAGAACAAGATCAAGAAGAGACTGCTGCTTATTGGAGCGAATATTTGAAGGAGTACGGGAATACTGCTTCTATTCCCCGGATAAAGAGCCGCCCAGCGGACAGGGATTACGAAGCCGCTCAGGTCCGATTTTCTTTAGCGCCGGAAATGGTTGAGAAACTGACTACGGCCGCTCAAAAATGGGGAGTCACACTAAACACGTTGTTTATGAGTATTTGGGGCGTGCTTCTCCATCGATATAATGCCGCTGATGATGTCGTTTTTGGCTCCGTTATTTCTGGACGTCCGTCAGCGATTGACGGGATTGAATCAATGGTCGGCTTGTTTATTAATACGGTCCCAGTGCGAATTCGATCTGCTGAGGGCATGACGTTTTCTTCGCTGGCCAAAACTGTGCAGGAGGATTTTTTATCATCTGAACAGCACGGGTATTATCCGCTTTATGACATTCAAAACCATAGTCCATTGAAGCAAGGTTTGATCGATCATATTTTTGTTTTTGAAAATTATCCCGTACAGCTTGATCAGGCATTACGCATCGAGAGCGAGAATGAGGAAAATGCGCTGAAGCTAGGTGACATTTCAATGTCGGAGCAAACCAATTACGACTTTAATATCGTGATCGTTCCGGGAGAATCATTTTATATCAAATTCAGCTACAACGCAGCCGTTTATGAACGTGAGGAGATGCTGCGGATACAAGGCCATCTAAAGCAAGCGCTTGAATGCATTGTGACACATCCCGATGTTGCCGTCAGTGACATCAATATCGTGCCGCCGGAGGAACAACAGGTTATCCAATTGTTTAATGAAACAGAGCGTCCTTATGTGAACAAAACGATATCCCAATTGTTCGAGGAACAAGCTTACAAAACACCCGAAGCTGCTGCATTGAAAATGGGAGACGAATGCTGGACCTATCGTCAATTAAACGGAAGGGCCAATCAGATTGCGCATGCTCTCATAGAAAAAGGGGTTGGATCTGGAGATATCGTCGCTGTGATGATGAGGCGGTCAATGGAAATGCCAGCAGCTTTACTAGGGATTTGGAAAGCGGGGGGCGCTTATATGCCGCTTGATCCAAATGTTCCGACAGAACGTCTTTCTTTCTTGCTGAAGGACAGTCAAGCGGCTCAAATGCTGATAGAAGAAGACCTTATGACATTTATCCCGCCGCACTATGAAGGAAACATGATATCGATAGAACGAACAGAAAGCCTTCAATCAGCAGCTCCAGATGTGCCGCCTGGTGATCTTGCCTACTTAATTTATACGTCGGGAACGACAGGGCGGCCTAAAGGTGTTCTTGTTGAACATCAAGGCATTGCCAATACATTGCAATGGAGACGGGAAGAGTATGGCATGACCGAACAGGATATATCCCTCCATTTGTTTTCATACGTGTTTGACGGCTGTGTAACGAGCTTATTTACCCCGCTTTTATCCGGTGCTTGCGTATTGCTGACAACGGATGACGAAGCGAAGGATGTGCTAGCCCTTAAGCGAAAAATAGCCCGTTATAAGGTCAATCACATGATCATTGTTCCTTCTCTGTACCGGGTGTTATTGGAAGTAATGACTGCTGAGGATGCAAAAAGTCTTCGTATTGTGACATTTGCTGGTGAAGCGGTCACACCTGACCTGGTTAAGATGAGCGAAAAGATTTGTCCTTCTGCAGAATTGGCAAATGAATACGGTCCGACCGAAAATAGTGTGGCAACAACAATATTGCGTCAACTGAACGAAAAAGAGAGGATCACGATCGGACACCCGATAGCAAACACGAAGGTATTTGTTTTGTACGGAAATCAGATACAGCCGATCGGCGCGGCGGGCGAACTGTGTATTTCCGGCGCGGGCCTTGCGAGAGGATACTACAAACAGGCGGAGCTGACAGAGAAAGTATTCTACGATCATCCATTCCTTGAAGGGGAGCGCGTATACCGAACAGGTGATGCAGGCCGTTTTTTGCCGGATGGAACGATTGAATATATTGGACGTTTTGATGATCAAGTGAAAATTAGGGGTTACCGCATTGAACTGGGAGAGGTTGAAACGGTTCTTCGACAGATACCAGGTGTAAAGGAAGCAGCCGTACTGGCCCGTAATGTTTCTGCTGGGGAAAAAGAGCTTGTTGCTTATATCGTTCCGGAAAAGGGAAACAGTCTCCCAGATTTGTATCGGCATCTTGTTGGGACATTGCCGTCCTATATGATTCCAGCAAGTATGATCAACATCATCCGAATGCCATTAACATCCAGCGGAAAGCTTGACCGCTCAGCACTTCCTGAACCTGAAACAAATACGAGCCTCACATATATGGCGCCCCGAACCTTAATCGAAGCTGATCTCGCACGTATTTGGGAAGATGTGCTGAATAAACAGCCAATCGGCATTCGTAATGATTTCTTTCAGTTAGGCGGACAGTCCTTAAAAGCGACCTTACTTGTATCAAGAATACATAAAAAGCTTAATATTGAGCTGCCGATCAGTGAGGTTTTTTCAAATCCGACAATTGAAAGCATGGCTGTCAAATTGATGAGCTTAAAAGAACATGCTTTTACACAGATTGAACCTGCGGATCAAAGAGATGTCTATCCGCTGTCTTTTTCACAAAAGCGAATATATGCTCTTCATCAGCTGGCAGATGACAGCACTGGCTATAACATGCCCGCTGTACTTGAATTAAGCGGATACCTCGATCGTCAGCGGCTGAGAAGCGTTCTCACAGAACTTGTGATTCGGCATGAAGCATTGCGGACTGTTTTTGTGATTGATGGAGGAGAGGCCGTACAGCTCATTTATCCTGAGATGGACTTTGATCTGAAAGAGCTTGAAATGGAATCAGACCAAATGCTTGAGTCTGCAATTGAGTCCTTTATCAAACCGTTTGATTTATCGTCCGGCCCGCTTTTTAGAGCATGTCTCGTTTCGATGGGCAATAACCGCGGATTTTTGCTGCTTGATATGCATCATATTATCGCTGACGGTGTCTCGATGAGCACTTTAGTCCAAGAATTTACTGACTTATATTGTGGAAAAGAGCTTCCAGCATTAAGCCTGCATTATAAAGATTTTGCTGTTTGGCAACAAGAGAAGTATCCTGAAGAATTACACAAAAAACAGGAGGCCTATTGGCTCAATCAGCTAGGGGGGAGTCTTCCTGTATTAGATTTACCGCTTGATCAAACAAGACCGCGTCTCCCCGATTTCAGCGGCGGAACAATCGAAGTCAACATTGATAAAGACACGGCTGATGAGCTGCACCGTGTAATGGCAGAAACGGGAACAACATTGTATATGATTCTTCTGGCTTCCTATTCTATTTTGTTATCTAAGCTCAGCAGACAAGAGGATATTGTTGTCGGCTCACCTGCTTCCGGAAGACCGCACGCCGATCTGGAGCGCGTCATCGGGATGTTCGTCAATACATTAGCAATTCGCTGCCAGCCCGAGGGCCGCAAAACGTTCAGCTCGTATTTGCAGGACATTCGCCACCTGGCTCTGACAGCTTATGAGCATCAGGATTATCCTTTTGAGAAGCTGGCAGATAAGCTCGATACACATAGAGAAGTAAATCGCAACCCGCTGTTCGATGCGATGCTCGTGCTTCAAAGCAGTGATGATTTTCAGTTCGAAGTGCCGGGTCTATCGATTTCGTCTGTCACTCCTAAACACGATATATCTAAATTTGATTTGACCTTGCACGCTGAGGAGCATTCTGGCGGAATCCGCTGCCGTTTTGAATACAGCACTGCTCTTTTTGAAGAAGAAACCATTGCACGGTGGGCATCATATTTTATTGAGCTGATAAAAAGTGTAACGGCGGATACCGAGATGAGGATTTCTGGTATGCAATTGCTTCCTTCTGAAGAGCGTGACTTGCTCCTTGAAAAAATGGGACAGTATGCAGCTTATCCAAGAAATGAAAACATTGTAAGCTTATTTGAAAAAAAAGCCGCTGAACATCCCGAGCATCTCGCAGTGGTGTGCGGTGACTCTCAGCTTACCTATCGAGAGCTGAATGAAAAAGCCGAGCGGACAGCTGCTCTGCTGATCAAACGAGGAGTCAGCGCTGGGGATATCGTCGGTCTGATGCTCGATCGGTCATCTGATATGGTCATTGGTGTTTTATCGATTTTAAAAGCTGGAGGGGCCTACTTGCCGATTGATCCTGAATATCCTCAGGAACGTATTAGCTTTATGCTCAATGATAGCGGGACAGAGATATTGCTGACAGAGCGCAGTCAAAACAAGCCCGCAGGCTACAACGGACATATTTTGTATATCGATGAAGGCGAAAACGACTCAATTCCGGCTGATTATAACATTCAAATATTAACAGATCAGCCTGCATACGTGATATACACATCCGGAACGACTGGCCAGCCAAAGGGCGTCATTGTCGAGCACCGCAATGTGATCAGTCTCTTAAAGCATCAAAACCAACCTTTTGAATTTGGCCATGAAGACATCTGGACGTTCTCTCATTCATATTGTTTTGATTTCTCTGTATGGGAAATGTTTGGGGCGTTATTGAACGGAAGCACACTAGTCGTGGTCTCTAAGGAAACAGCCCGTGATCCCCAGGCATTCCGATTATTGTTAAAAAAAGAACGCGTCACTGTACTCAATCAGACCCCAACAGCTTTTTACGGCCTGATGCATGAAGATCAAAACCATTCGGACCGATTAACCATCCGCTACGTCATTTTTGGCGGTGAAGCTTTACAGCCAGGCATGCTTCAAAGCTGGAATGAAAAATATCCTCATACCGATCTCATCAATATGTACGGTATTACAGAAACGACGGTACATGTAACGTTCAAAAAATTGTCCGCAGCAGATATTGCAAAAAATAAAAGCAATATCGGCCGGCCTCTTTCAACTCTGCAGGCTTATGTGATGGACGCTCATATGAATCTGCTGCCTATCGGAGTTCCAGGGGAGCTGTATATAGGCGGTGAAGGTGTGGCACGGGGATATCTAAACAGAGATGAGTTAACCGCTGACCGTTTTGTACCCAATCCATACCTTCCGGGAGACAGATTATATCGCACGGGAGATCTTGCTAAACGCCTGTCAAATGGCGAGCTGGAATACTTAGGACGCATTGATGATCAGGTTAAAGTCAGAGGGCATCGCATCGAGTTGGGTGAAATCCAAGCGGCTCTTCTCCAGCTTCCAATGATTAAGGAGGCAGCTGTCATTACCAGAGCAGACGAGCAAGGGCAAACAGCTATATATGCTTACATGGTGATAAAAGATCAACAAATTGCGAATATATCAGACATCCGGATTTCTCTAAAAACCATGCTGCCTGATTTTATGCTGCCCGCCCGTTTGATACAGATTGACAGCATCCCGCTAACTGTTAATGGCAAGCTTGATCAGAAAGCTCTCCCGGAACCTGAAAAACACACTTATACTGCTGATGATATCAGCCCAAGAGATGAGATTGAAAAGGTGATGGCTGAAATTTGGGAGGAGCTTCTTGATGTAGATGAGCTGGGCGTAAACGCCAATTTCTTTGAACTGGGCGGAGATTCTATTAAAGCGCTGCAGGTTTGTGCCAGACTGAAGCAGCGCGGATATGAAACGACAGTACGTGAGATGTTTGAACATCAGACTCTTGGTGAACTGTCCGCTCGTGTCCAAAAAGCCGTACGCGTCATTGACCAAGGTCCGGTCGAAGGTGAGATCACTTGGACACCTATCCAGCAATGGTTTTTCTCGCAATCTCTGGAAAGCCATCATTTTAACCAGTCCGTTATGCTCTACCGGTCTGAACGATTTGACGAGATTGCGCTCAAAAAGGTGCTAAAAAGCCTGGTAACCCATCATGACGCACTGAGAATCATATGCCGGTATGAAAATGGCAGCCCGGTTCAGCTAAACAGAGGCATAGATCTGCCAGATGAGGAGCTATATGCTTTTGAACTGTTTGATGTAAAGGGTAACGCAACAGACACACATAGCAGGATTAAGGAAGCAGCCAGCCAGATGCAGGAGCATATGCGTTTGGAAACCGGCCCCTTGCTTCACGCTGGATTGTTCAGAACCGAGAATGGTGACCATTTGTTTCTGACGATTCATCACTTAGTCGTTGATGCGGTTTCTTGGCGCATTTTGTTTGAGGATTTTTCAACAGCTTACAAACAGGCAGTCTCAGGAGAATCTATTCAACTGCCGCAAAAAACAGACTCATATTTAACGTATTCACAAAAAATAGCTGACTACTCAAAAAGCCGTCAAGTGCAGCGCGAAGCAGCGTATTGGGACGAGTGCGAGAACCGTCACATTCAGCCTGTTCCAAAAGACAATGACGCAGCACCTAACACATTCATAGATACAGAAATGATTGATTTTGAGCTGTCCCGCCATCACACAGAATTACTGTTAACGGCTGTGCATAAAGCTTACAGCACGGAGATGAATGATATCCTTCTGACAGCTTTAGGACTTGCTTTGCAGCAATGGACGGGCAATAACCAATTTAAAATCAGCATGGAGGGCCACGGAAGAGAATCCTATCTTGACGACATTGATATTAGCAGAACTGTTGGCTGGTTCACCTCCATTTATCCTGTGTGGCTTGATATGAGCGATTCTGAACATAAGAATAACGATGAGCGGCTGGGCCACCTCATTAAACAGACAAAAGACATGCTGCATCGTATACCGCATAAAGGTGTGGGCTACGGTGTGCTGAAATATATCAGCAAAAAATGGGACTCTGAGAAAAACAGCCCGGAAATCAGCTTTAATTATTTAGGTCAATTTGATCAGGATATTCAATCAAAAGCCTTTGAAGTGTCTGACATCAAGCCAGAAAATGAGATCAGCCCGAACTGGGAGCGGCCTTATGTACTGGATATCAGCGGTGCCATTTCTTCGGGATGCCTGAACCTGCACATCATCTATAACAGGCTACAATTTGAGGGAAAAACAATCCAAACATTTGCCGGGCATTTTAAACAGACACTGGAAAACATCACTGAGCATTGTACGGGCAAAGAAAGCCGAGAATGGAGCGCATCGGATTTCACTGATGAAGATTTAACGCTTGATGAATTGAACGAGATTATGGGAGCCGTCAACAAACTATAGGGAGAGGAGATTCATCTGATGCCGCAGCAACCCGAAATACAGGATATATACCCTTTGTCTTTTATGCAGGAAGGGATGCTTTTTCACTCATTGTATGATGAACAGTCGAGAGCTTATTTTGAACAGGCCTCTTTTACGATCAATGGACAGCTTGACTTGGAGCGTTTCCAGAAAAGTATGGATGCTGTTTTTGACAGGTACGATATCTTTCGAACAGCATTCATCTATAAAAATGTTGCCAAGCCTCGTCAGGTCGTGCTCAAGCAACGTCCTTGCCATGTTCATTTTGAAGATATTTCTCATCTCAATGAAAAAGATAAAGAACATTGTACAGAGGCATTCAAAGAGCAGGATAAATCCAGGGGATTCGATCTGCAAACGGATGTACTAATGAGAATATCTATTTTAAAATGGGCGCCTGGTCGTTATGTCTGTATTTGGAGCCACCATCATATTTTAATGGATGGCTGGTGTTTAGGCATTGTCATTAAAGATTTTCTTCACATTTATCAAGCGCTGGGTAAAGGCCAGCTTCCTGATTTGCCTCCCGTACAGCCGTACGGGACGTATATTAAATGGCTGATGCAGCAAGATCGTGAAGAAGCAGCTGAGTACTGGAAAAAGCGGCTTCAGCATTTCGAAAAATCTACACCCCTGCCGAAAAGAACAGATCAAATTCCGAATGGGACACTACAGCAGATCACGTTTACCATTCCTGAAAAAGAAACCGCCGAATTACAGAAAATCGCAACAGCTTCTGGTGCGACACTAAACACTGTTTTCCAAGCTTTATGGGGGATTATGCTTCAAAAGGTCAATCGCAGCAGCGATGCTGTGTTCGGTTCAGTTATATCAGGCAGACCTTCTGAGCTAAAAGATGTGGAAAACATGGTCGGGCTTTTTATCAATACCATTCCTATTCGAGCCCAAAGTGATTCTCTGTCTTTTTCTGACCTAGTCAGGAGAATGCAAAAGGACATGAATGAGGCAGAAGCCTATAGTTACTTCCCCTTGTATGATATTCAGGCGCAGAGTGCTCTAAAGCAAGAGTTGATCGATCATATTATCGTCTTTGAAAATACACCTACCCAGCAAGAGATCGAAAAACTGAATCAAGCGGGGTCATTTGATTTCTCCGTCAAAGATTTTGAAATGGAAGAGGTGACCAATTATAAATGCAGTGTCAAAGTGATCCCAGGCCGTACCTTGTACGTTCGGATTCATTTTCAGACCGGCGCTTATCAACCAAGCATGATGTCCGAAATAGAAGATTATTTGCTGCACATGGTCTCTGACGTCATCTCTGATCCATCTCTTCCTGTGTCAAAGATGACATTGCTTGATGAGAACAAAACACGGAAAATCGTTTCTCAAAACAACAGGTCAGTATCTGTTTCGCCTGAAGCCCCAACTCTGCATGCTCTGTTTGAACGACAGGCGGCTTTCACACCGGAACGGACAGCCATTCGATTTTCAGACGGTTCGCTGACGTACGCTGAGCTTGACATGTATGCCAGCCGGCTGGCCGCCCGCCTTGCGGCACGCGGCGTCTCGAAGGAAAGCATCGTAGGTGTCCTGTCTGAGCGGTCACCTGACATGCTGATCGCTGTACTTGCTGTATTAAAAGCTGGCGGGGCGTATTTGCCGCTTGATCCTGAGTATCCAGAGGAGCGGCTGAGCTACATGCTGAAAGACAGCGGGGCAGCGCTCTTGCTGACACAGCCGGGGTGCTCCGCACCGAGCTTTTCCGGAGAGACGCTTGAAGTTGACCTGACATCACTTGCGAGAGAAAAAGCAGAAAACCATGTATTTGTTTCTGCTGACAGCGGTTCTCTCGCCTATGTCATCTATACGTCTGGCTCCACCGGGCAGCCAAAAGGGGTAGCCGTCGAGCACCGCCAGGCTGTTTCTTTTCTGACCGGCATGCAGCACCAGTTTCCGCTTCAGGAAGATGACATTGTCATGGTGAAAACCTCTTTTTCCTTTGATGCGTCTGTGTGGCAGCTGTTTTGGTGGTCGCTTTCCGGTGCTTCGGCTTATCTGCTTCCTCCGGGCTGGGAGAAAGATCCGGCATTGATCGTCAAAGCCATTCATCAGGAAAACGTGACAACGGTTCATTTTATTCCGGCTATGCTGAACAGTTTTCTCGATCAAGCGGAAATCGCAACACTAAGTGACGGGACAAGCCTGAAGCGTGTATTCGCCGGAGGTGAACCGCTTGCACCCCGTGTGGCAGCGCGATTTGCTTCTTTATTGCCTGAGGTATCGCTGATCCATGGCTATGGGCCGACAGAAGCAACAGTTGACGCGGCATTCTACGTGTTGGACCCAGAGAGGAACAGGGACCGCTTGCGGATTCCGATCGGGAAGCCTGTACCCGGTGCGCGTTTGTATGTTTTAGATCCCCATTTAGCCGTACAGCCCTTAGGTGTCTCCGGTGAACTGTACATTGCTGGAGCGGGTGTGGCCAGAGGCTATTTGAATCGGCCGGCCTTAACGGAGGAGCGTTTTCTTGCCGATCCGTTTTACCCGGGTGAACGCATGTACAAAACAGGGGATGTAGTCCGCTGGCTCCCTGACGGGAATATGGAATTCCTCGGCCGCACGGATGATCAGGTGAAAATCCGCGGCTACCGGATTGAGCCCGGAGAAATTGAAACGGCGCTTAGAAGCATAGAAGGCATAAGGGAAGCGGCCGTTACCGTACGGACAGACAGCGGCGAGCCGGAATTATGCGCTTATATAGAAGGACTCCCGAGAAACGAAGTGCGGGCGCAGCTGGAGAGACGGCTGCCGGGCTACATGATCCCAGCCCATATGATCGAGATGGAACAGTGGCCGGTTACGCCAAGCGGAAAGCTGGACCGGAACGCCCTGCCAGCTCCTAACGGAGCGGCAGATGCAGAGACCTACACAGCGCCAAGAAATGTGACCGAGATGAAGCTTGCCCAGCTGTGGGAAGACGTCCTGAAAAACGGCCCTGTCGGGATTCACGACAACTTCTTTGACCGCGGAGGACATTCCTTAAAAGCAACGGCGCTTGTCTCCCGAATCTCAAAAGAATTTGATGTACAGGTGCCACTGAAAGATGTGTTTGCCCATCCGACGATAGAAGGACTGGCTTCTGTTATCCGTGAAGGAACGGACAGTCCATATGAAGCGATAAAGCCGACGGAACAGCGTGAGACCTATCCGGTTTCATCTGCCCAAAAGCGGATCTATGTCCTTCAGCAGCTGGAGGACGGAGGGACAGGCTACAATATGCCGGCTGTATTAGAACTGGAAGGGAAGCTTGATCCAGAAAGGCTGGACAGGGCTTTCAAAGCGCTGATCAATCGCCATGAGTCGCTGCGGACCTCCTTTGAACAGGATGGAGGCGGTGAGCCGGTGCAGCGCATCCATGACGAGGTGCCGTTCACATTACAGACGACAGTTCTCGGCGACCAAACTGAACAGGAGGCCGCAGCCGCGTTTATCAAGCCGTTTGATCTCAGCCAAGCGCCGCTGTTCCGTGCCCAAATCGTAAAGGTATCAGATGAGCGGCACCTGTTGCTGGTTGATATGCATCACATCATTTCAGACGGTGTTTCCGTCAACATTCTGATTCGGGAATTCGGAGAGCTGTACAACAACCGGGCCCTTCCGACGCTTCATATTCAATATAAAGACTACGCCGTATGGCAAGAAGGATTCAAAACAGGAGACACGTACAAAACGCAGGAGGCGTACTGGCTGAAGCAGCTCGAGGGCGAGCTGCCGGTGCTGGATCTCCCGGCTGATCAACCCCGCCCGCCGGTGCGAAGCTTTGCGGGTGACAAGGTCTCATTTACGCTTGATCAAGAGGCCGCATCAGGGCTTCACAAGCTGGCACGGGAGAACGGAAGCACACTGTACATGGTGCTCCTTGCGGCCTACACAGCGTTATTGTCACGCTTAAGCGGACAGGAAGATATCATCGTCGGCTCGCCAATTGCCGGACGTCCGCACAAGGATCTGGAGCCGATACTCGGCATGTTTGTGAACACGCTGGCGCTGCGGACACGCCCGGAGGGCGGGAAGCCGTTTGTACAGTATTTGCAGGAAGTGCGCGACACTGCATTGGAAGCCTATGAGCATCAGGATTATTCGTTCGAAGAGCTTGTCGATAAGCTTGAATTGACAAGGGATATGAGCCGGAATCCGCTGTTTGACGTCATGTTTGTTCTTCAAAACATGGATCAGGAATCGTTGGACCTGGATGAACTGTGTCTCAAACCTGCAGCAAACAATGGGCATCAAACGTCCAAATTTGATTTAACCCTATATGCTCAGGAACAGCCCCACGGTTTGCTGACGTTCCAAATGGAGTTTAGTACTGACTTATATAAGAAAAAAACGATAGAAAAGTGGCTTCAATACTTCATCAATATGTTACTCTCCATCATCCAGGACAACAAAGCCGTTCTCGGAACAATAAATATCCTGAATGAAGATGAGGCCCATTACCTTATCCATGAACTCAATCGTACAAAAATGGATTATCCAAGAAATGAAACCATCAGCAGACTCTTTGAAATGCAGGCGGAACAAACGCCTAATGCCATAGCAATTGTCAGCGATACACAAGAGTTAACTTACGCGGATCTGAACAGCTGGGCAAATCAAATTGCTTCAGTTCTACAGAGAAAGGGAGTCGGTCCCGATCGAGTCGTAGCCTTGTTGGCAGGACGAACGCCAGAACTCATAGCAGGTATGCTGGGCATTCTGAAAGCCGGGGGAGCCTATCTGCCTATCGATTCTAATCTGCCTGTTGAACGCATAGCTTATATGCTGTCTGACAGCAGGGCAACATTACTCCTTCAATCTGAAAAAACAGAAAAACAGCTAGTAGGCATCGAATGTGAACAAATCATAATCGAAGATATTCAAAAGCAAGGAGAGGCGAAGAACGTTGAATCTTCAGCAGGGCCCCATTCACTTGCATATATCATTTATACCTCTGGATCAACCGGTAAACCAAAGGGTGTCATGATTGAGCAGCGAAGTGTCATTCGTCTTGTGAAAAACAGCAATTATATTACATTTACACCAGCTGACCGCCTTCTGATGACATCATCAATCGGTTTTGACGTTGGATCATTTGAATTTTTTGGACCGCTGTTAAATGGTGCCGCTTTGCACCTGTCCGATCAACAAACCTTTCTCGATTCCCAACAGCTTAAGAGATACATAGAACATCAAGGAATCACAACGATGTGGCTGACCTCGTCTCTATTCAATCATTTGACAGAGCAACTCGAGACAACATTTTCGCAGCTTAACCATCTGATCATAGGCGGAGAAGCTTTGTCGGCAAGCCACGTCAATCGAATCAGAAATGCCTGCCCGGAAGTATCGATATGGAACGGATATGGGCCAACCGAAAATACAACTTTTTCGACATGCTTCCACATTCAAAAAACATATGAACTCTCCATTCCGATCGGGCGGCCGGTTGGCAATTCCTCCGCTTATATCTTAAATCAATGGGGAATGCTGCAGCCGGCCGGAGCTGTTGGCGAACTTTGTGTCGGCGGAGATGGCGTTGCCAGAGGGTATTTACGCCGTCCTGATTTAACGAAAGAGAAATTTGTCCAAAACCCATTTGTACCCGGCGATCGACTGTACCGCACAGGTGATCTGGCGCGCTGGCTTCCCGATGGCACAATTGAGTACGTTGGCCGTATTGATGATCAAGTAAAAGTCAGAGGCTATCGGGTAGAGCTGGGCGAGATCGAATCAGCACTTCGCCACATAGACGGAGTCAAAGAAGCGGCGGTGTTGGCACGTACAGGACAGTCAGGGAGCAAAGAGCTGTTTGGCTATATCAGCGTAAAAGCGGGCACGAATGCTGAACAAGTGCGTTCTCTTCTCGCCCGTTCACTGCCTAATTATATGATTCCGGCGTATATCATTGAAATGGAGAATCTTCCGCTCACATCGAACGGCAAATTGAACCGGAAAGCACTGCCTGAACCAGATTTCGCATCTAAACAAACATACATCCCGCCACGCAACGAACTTGAAGAGCAGCTGGCATTGATCTGGCAGGAGGTTCTAGGCATCCAGAGGATCGGAATAGAGGATTCATTCTTTGAATTGGGCGGCGATTCAATCAAAGCGCTTCAAGTTTCTGCACGTCTCGGGCGCCACGGGTTAAGCTTGCAGGTAAGTGATTTATTCCGTCATCCAAAGATAAAAGACTTATCACCATTTATTCGTAAAACAGAGAGAGTCATAGAACAAGGACCTGTTCAGGGAGATGTTCCATGGACGCCTATTCAGAAATGGTTTCTCTCACAAGACATAGAAGAACGACACCATTTTAATCAGTCTGTCATGCTTTTCCATACTGACCGTTTGTCTGAAGACGCTCTTAGAGCATCCTTAAAAAAGCTGGCGGAGCATCATGATGCGCTTCGGATGGTTTATCGTAACGATGGCGGGCGATGGATTCAAATCAACCAAGGCATTCATGAATCACAGCTATACAGGTTAAAAATATCTGATCTTTCACAATCTGAAAACGATTGGGAAACACAAATCAAACGAGAAGTTGCAGATCTTCAGCAAAGCATCAATTTGCAGGAAGGGCCATTGTTACATGCCGCGTGGTTTAAAACACTGACCGGAGATTACTTGTTCCTCGCGATCCATCATCTAGTCGTTGACGGTGTGGCATGGCGGATTTTGCTGGAGGATTTGTCAGCAGGGTACCAACAAGCGTCCTCAGGCCAGCCGATTGATCTTCCGCCTAAAACTGATTCCTACCAGGAATACGCCAGACGGATTCAGGAATATGCCCAAAGCAGCAAGCTGATTCGTGAAGAGGCGTATTGGCGAAGTGCAGAAGAACAGCAAACTGCGGAACTGCCATATGAAATGCCGCTTCATGAGAACACTGGCTGCAGCAAGAGGGACTCGGTAAGCTTTTCACTCTCTGAAGCAAACACTGACGTTTTGTTGCAAAACGTCAATCACGCCTATGGTACAGATACACAAGATATTCTGTTAACGGCGGCATCGTTGGCGATTTGTGAATGGACAGGAGGAAGCAAGCTCCGAATCGCTATGGAAGGACACGGAAGAGAGCACATTATGCCGGAGTTGGATATCAGCCGGACGGTCGGCTGGTTTACATCCATGTACCCGGCCCTCATAAGCTTTGAAAATCAAAGGGATGAGCTGGGAACCGCAGTAAAAACCGTTAAAGATACACTTGGCCGGATACCAAACAAAGGGATAGGTTACGGTATGCTGAAATACCTCACACACCCTGAAAACAAAAGCATTGCGTTTTCAAAAACACCTGAAATCAGTTTTAACTATTTGGGCCAGTTCAACGACATCGAAAGACAGGGCAGCTTCCGCCCATCAAGTCTTGGAAGCGGAAAGGATATCACTCATACATGGAAGCGTGAGCAAATCATAGAATTAAGTGCAATGGCAGCAGACAAAAAGCTTCATTTCAATCTTAGCTATCCGCCGGCCCGTTTCCTTAGAAACACAATGGACCAGCTTATCAACAGGATCGAACACTTTTTGCTGGACATTATGAAACACTGCGCCGGTAAACAAAAAGCAGAAAAGACACTGAGCGATTTTAGCAGTCAATCATTAACGGCAGAGGATTTGGACAGTATATCCAGCTTGGTGGAAGAATTGTAGAAAATCGTGACAGGGAGACATGAACATGACAAAATCGAATTCAATTCAGGATATTTATCCGCTGTCTTACATGCAGGAAGGGATGCTTTTCCATTCCCTCCTGCAAAAAGATTCACAGGCATATGTTGAGCAAGCTTCTTTTACAATAGCAGGAAAAGTCAATCCGCAGTATTTTCAAAACAGCATCAATGCTCTTGTCGCAAGACACGATATTTTCAGGACGATTTTTATCAGTCAAAATGTTTCCTCTCCCCAGCAGGTTGTCCTGAGAGAACGCAATGTCGTCGTGCAGGAAAAAGACATTACGCATTTAAACAAAGAGAAGCAATCACAGTTTATCGAACAATTGAAAGAAAAAGACCGCGCTCAAGGGTTTCACTTGCAGAAAGATCTGCTCATGCGCATCACTCTGATTCAAACAGGAGAGGGCCAATACACTTGTATTTGGACCTTTCATCACATCATGATGGACGGCTGGTGCCTCAGCATTGTGTTAAAGGAGTTTCTTCATATTTATGCATCTTATGTAAATGAATCCGCTATATCACTAGAGCCGGTTCAGCCATACGGAAGGTATATCAAATGGCTGATGGAGCAAGACAAAGAGCAGGTGGTTTCATATTGGGATCATTACCTTTCCGGCTATGAACAGCAAACCATGCTCCCAAAGCAGAAAAAAACAAAAGGGAGAAGCAGGCAGGAACACGTTACGTTTTCATTCTCTAAGAAAGAAAGCAGCAGGCTTTCGGAGCTTGCAGCAAGAGAAGAAGTGACACTCAGTACGATTTTCCATACCATTTGGGGCATTCTGCTTCAAAAATATAATAATCATGATGACGCCGTATTCGGTTCTGTCATGTCTGGAAGACCCGCCGAAATCGAAGGCATTGAACAAATGGTAGGTCTTTTCATTAACACGATACCGGTTCGGGTGCAGGGGGCAAAAACACCATTTCTACAGCTCATAAAAGATATGCAAAAAGACCGACTTGCCGCTGAAGCATACAGCTACCATCCTTTATATGAGATTCAAGCCCGTTCAGCGGTTAAGCAAGGGCTGATTGACCATATTCTCGTATTTGAAAACTATCCGGTGCAGCAAGAGATTCAAATGCTCAACAAACAGGACCATGCTTCAGATCTTTTTCAGATTCATAACTTCGCTGTCGCAGATGAAACCAACTACAGCTTTTATCTTATGGTAGCGCCAGGAGAAGAAATCCATATAAAAATGAGCTATGATGCTGAGCAGCATGATCGGTCTTTTGTGCTTTCTGTCAAGGAGCATCTTCTGAATGTTGTATCGCAAATCTTACACAATCCGAATCTTTCACCTGGCGAAATCGAGATTACGACAGACACTGAAAAGCGGCAGCTGATTGGAGAAATCGCAGATCGAACACCAGTTTACGAAACCATCCATGCCATGTTTGAAACACAAGCAGAAAAGACGCCGGATGCTTATGCGGTAATTGATCAAGCCTGCTCGTTAACATACAAAGAACTGAATAAATCGGCTAACAGATTGGCGCGGCATTTACGAATGAAGGGTGTTGCGAGACAGGAGCCCGTTGCGATTATGATGGAACGCTCAGCGGCGTTTATCACAGGTGTTCTTGGAATCTTAAAGGCAGGCGGCGCTATTGTTCCGATTGATCCGTATTATCCAGCTGACAGAATCCGTTATATTCTAAATGACTGCGGCTGTTCGCATGTTGTTTCACAAGCGCATCTCTCCTCATCGTTAGAAAACAATTACATTATCACTCATGCAGAAGATATCGAAAGCAAAGAAGACGGCAGTAACATGAAGTCAGTCAATAATGCTGACGATCTGCTGTATATCATTTATACGTCAGGTACAACAGGTAAACCAAAGGGTGTTCAATTTGAGCATCGAAACATGGCTAACTTGCTGAAGTTCGAATATGCACACTCTGGCATTGATTTCGAAGCAGATGTTCTGCAATTTGCGACACCTGCCTTTGACGTCTGCTATCAAGAAATATTTTCTGCGCTTCTGAAAGGCGGCACACTGCACATCGTGCCAGAATCCATAAAAAGAGATGTGCCTCAGCTGTTTGCATTTATAAACAAGCAACAGACGAATATTGTGTTTCTCCCAACTGCTTTTATCAAAATGATTTTCAGCGAACAGCAACTGGCGAACTCGTTTCCTTATGGCGTCAAACACTTGATTGCAGCCGGGGAACAATTAATAATTTCAGAGCTTTTTCAGGACGTATTGCGTGAGCGCGGCCTGCACCTGCACAATCATTACGGACCTTCAGAGACTCATGTCGTATCTACGTATACCATTCATCCGGGAGGCCCTATTCCGGAGTTTCCGCCAATCGGTAAACCGATAGGCTGTACTGATCTATATATTTTAAATCACCAAAAACAGCTGCAGCCCTGCGGCGTACCTGGTGAACTCTATATTTCCGGCGCAAGTGTTGCCAGAGGTTATGTCAATCACGATAAACTGACACGCGACAAATTTTCATCCGACCCATTCAGGCCTGGTGCGATCATGTACCGTACAGGTGATTTGGCCAGACGGCTTGAAGACGGCAACATCGAATATATCGGACGGGCAGACAATCAAGTGAAAATCAGGGGTTATCGAATTGAGCCGCAAGAAATCGAAGTCACGTTAATGAATCATCCGGACATAAAAGAGGCTGCCATTCTCATCAGACAAGATGAAAACGGTGAATATGAATTATGCGCTTACTATTGCAGTGTACAAAATCTGAATGCAATAGATTTACGCAGCTATATGGCTAGTGAGCTGCCAGAATACATGATTCCGGCGAAATGGGTATGGGTTGACAGCATACCTCTTACCCCAAATGGCAAAGTAGATCAATCAGCACTTCCAGAGCCAGATGCTTCGATCAGCGGAAATCCATATACTGCCCCTCGTAATCTGTTAGAGGCAAAGCTTTCACAACTATTTGAAGATGTGCTGAAGAATGGCTCTATAGGCATCCAAGACAATTTTTTTGATCATGGCGGCCACTCTCTAAAAGCAACAGTGCTGATGTCACGGATTGCAAAGGAATTTCATGTGCAAGTTCCGCTTAAGGACATTTTTGCCTATCCGACAGTGGAAGGGTTAGCTTCAATCATTCGAAATGCAGAAGAAAATCCGTATGCAGCAATTGAACCGGCAGAAGAAAGGGCGGCATATCCTGTATCTTCCGCTCAAAAACGGATCTATGTGCTTCAGCAGCTTGATGAGGGTGTCGCCTATAATATGCCTGCGGTCTTAGAACTGGAAGGGACACTGGATGTCGCTAACCTGTCTGCTGTATGTAAAGAACTGATCAGTCGGCATGAGCCTCTTCGAACTTCCTTTGTATCCGGGGCAGATGGCGAGCCTGTTCAGCGTATTCACACCGAGGTACCGTTTGAATTAAGCAGAGAGACCGATATCGAGAGATTTGTTCGTCCCTTTGATCTCAATCAAGCGCCGTTATTTAGAGCGGGTCTTGTAAAAGTGTCGAACGAGAAGCATGTATTGCTGGTAGATATGCACCATATTATTTCAGATGGCGTATCCGTTCAGCTCCTAATCCGAGAATTCACCGATCTTTATGCAAAACGGCAGCTTAAGCCGCTGCGGATCCAGTATAAAGATTACGCCGTCTGGCAGCAGCTTTTTAAAAAGGGAGACTCGTATCAAAAGCAGGAGACTTACTGGCTGCAGCAGTTTAGCGGAGACCTCCCTGTACTAGAGCTTCCTACAGATAAACGCCGTCCGGCAGAACGGCAATTCGCAGGCGGAAAAGTAACCTTTCAAATGGATAAAGAGCTCACGTCCCGGATAAAACAGCTCGCCCATAAAAACAGCAGCACACTTTACATGACACTGCTCGCTTTGTATTCATCTTTTTTATCACGGTTAAGCGCTCAGGATGATATCGTGATTGGTTCACCTATCGCCGGACGGCCCCATGCCGATCTTGAAGCTGTTCTTGGGATGTTCGTCAATACATTGGCTCTCCGCACACGCCCGGCCGGTCATAAGACATTTGAAGAATTTCTGAAAGAAGTCAGACAAACGGCACTGGAAGCGTACGAGCATCAGGATTATCCGTTTGAAGAGCTCGTGGATAAACTCGGCGTACAGCGGGAAATGAGCCGGAATCCACTGTTTGACACAACGCTTGTCCTTCAGAATATGGAACAGCAAAAGCTGAAAATGAAAGATGTACAGCTTCAATGGAAGGACTTGCATCATCCAATATCAAAATTCGATATTTCCTTGTATGTTACAGAACACGATTCCGAACTTTTCTGTCAGTTTGAATACAGTACAGCTTTGTTTGAGAAAGAAACCATCCAAAGGTGGGCCGGCCTTTTCACCACCCTTGTGGAACATACAGCTGCCAGTCCTGAAACAGAATTGGACAACATTCCACTCTTAACAAAAGAAGAAGAGAGAGATTTCATTGAATCATGCCATCCGGTTCAGGGGACGGGCTATCCGATGAATCAAACGCTCCACTATGCACTCGAAATGCAGGCAGCAAAAACGCCTGATCAGACAGCCGTTATCTTTGAAGCTGGAGCGATGACCTATAAAGAATTGAATGAACAGGCTAACCGTATCGCCTGGGAGCTGATTGGACGGGGAGTAAAATCTGAAACAACAGTTGCCATTATGGGAAGGCGTTCGCCTGAAATGCTGATTGGCATTTATGGCATTCTTAAAGCGGGCGGCGCTTATCTGCCCATTGACCCGGATTATCCGGAAGAACGAATCAGCTTTCTGCTCAAAGACAGCGGTACAAACATTCTTCTGCTTCAGTCTGACGGCCTTCATGTTCCGGCATTTGCAGGAGAGATTCTTTATCTCAATCGGACAAATAACGGGCTGAAACATCGTTTGTCCAATCCGAATGTTGACGTTCTCCCGCAATCTTTAGCCTATGTCATCTATACATCCGGCTCTACCGGGATGCCTAAGGGCGTTGAAGTTGAACATCGATCAGCGGTGAATTTTTTGAATTCCCTTCAGTCCCGTTATCAACTGAAGCAATCAGATGTGATTATGCATAAAACATCTTATTCATTCGACGCTTCAATATGGGAGCTGTTTTGGTGGCCTTATGCCGGTGCTTCTGTTTATCTGCTTCCTCAGGGAGGCGAAAAAGAACCTGAAGTGATCGCAAAGGCCATAGAAGAACAAGAGATCACAGCTATGCATTTTGTGCCTTCAATGCTACATGCCTTTTTAGAACATATAAAAAATCGCTCTGTACCGATGAAGAAGCCAAACGGACTCAAGCGGGTGTTTTCCGGTGGAGAGCAGCTGGGGGCCCATCTCGTCTCCCGATTTAGCGAGTTGCTTCCAAATGTTGCATTAACCAATTCCTACGGGCCAACAGAGGCAACTGTAGAAGCTTCATTCTTTGATTGTCCGATGCATGAAAAACTTGAACGAATTCCTATTGGCAAACCTGTTCACCATGTCAGATTGTATATTCTCAATCAGAAGCATCGGATGCTGCCTGCCGGATGTATCGGTGAACTGTACATTGCCGGAGCGGGTGTGGCCAGAGGTTATTTGAATCGGCCGGCCTTAACAGAGGAGCGTTTTCTTGAGGATCCCTTTTACCCGGGGGAACGCATGTACAAAACAGGGGATGTAGCCCGCTGGCTCCCTGACGGGAATATGGAATTCCTCGGCCGCACGGATGATCAGGTGAAAATCCGCGGCTACCGGATTGAGCCTGGAGAAATTGAAGCAGCGCTTAGAAGCATAGAAGGCATAAGGGAAGCGGCCGTTACCGTACGGACAGACAGCGGCGAGCCGGAATTATGCGCTTATATAGAAGGGCTCGAAAGAAACGAAGTGCGGGCGCAGCTTGAGAGACAGCTGCCGGGCTACATGATCCCAGCCCATATGATCGAGATGGAACAGTGGCCGGTTACTCCAAGCGGAAAGCTGGACCGGAACGCCCTGCCAGCTCCTAACGGAGCGGCAGATGCAGAGACCTACACAGCGCCAAGAAATGTGACCGAGATGAAGCTTGCCCAGCTGTGGGAAGACGTCCTGAAAAACGGCCCTGTCGGGATTCACGACAACTTCTTTGACCGCGGAGGACATTCCTTAAAAGCAACGGCGCTTGTCTCCCGAATCTCAAAAGAATTTGATGTACAGGTGCCACTGAAAGATGTGTTTGCCCATCCGACGATAGAAGGACTGGCTTCTGTTATCCGTGAAGGAACGGACAGTCCATATGAAGCGATAAAGCCGACGGAACAGCGTGAGACCTATCCGGTTTCATCTGCCCAAAAGCGGATCTATGTCCTTCAGCAGCTGGAGGACGGAGGGACAGGCTACAATATGCCGGCTGTATTAGAACTGGAAGGGAAGCTTGATCCAGAAAGGCTGGACAGGGCTTTCAAAGCGCTGATCAATCGCCATGAGTCGCTGCGGACCTCCTTTGAACAGGATGGAGGCGGTGAGCCGGTGCAGCGCATCCATGACGAGGTGCCGTTCACATTACAGACGACAGTTCTCGGCGACCAAACTGAACAGGAGGCCGCAGCCGCGTTTATCAAGCCGTTTGATCTCAGCCAAGCGCCGCTGTTCCGTGCCCAAATCGTAAAGGTATCAGATGAGCGGCACCTGTTGCTGGTTGATATGCATCACATCATTTCAGACGGTGTTTCCGTCAACATTCTGATTCGGGAATTCGGAGAGCTGTACAACAACCGGGCCCTTCCGACGCTTCATATTCAATATAAAGACTACGCCGTATGGCAAGAAGGATTCAAAACAGGAGACACGTACAAAACGCAGGAGGCGTACTGGCTGAAGCAGCTCGAGGGCGAGCTGCCGGTGCTGGATCTCCCGGCTGATCAACCCCGCCCGCCGGTGCGAAGCTTTGCGGGTGACAAGGTCTCATTTACGCTTGATCAAGAGGCCGCATCAGGGCTCCACAAGCTGGCAAGGGAGAACGGAAGCACACTGTACATGGTGCTCCTTGCGGCCTACACAGCGTTATTGTCACGCTTAAGCGGACAGGAAGATATCATCGTCGGCTCGCCAATTGCCGGCCGGCCGCACAAGGATCTGGAGCCGATACTCGGCATGTTTGTGAACACGCTGGCGCTGCGGACACGCCCGGAGGGCGGGAAGCCGTTTGTACAGTATTTGCAGGAAGTGCGCGAGACAGCATTGGAAGCCTACGAGCATCAGGATTATCCGTTCGAAGAGCTTGTCGATAAGCTTGAATTGACAAGGGATATGAGCAGAAACCCGCTGTTTGATGCTATGCTAGTTGTCCAAAATAATGATTACGAGCCATTGCAACTGCATGATTTGCAAATGAAGCCGGCACAAGTTTCTCATCTCGTGTCTAAGTTCGATTTAACATTACAAGCATCTGAAGGTGACGGAAACATCCATTTCCTTTTTGAATATTCAACAGCACTGTTTGAGAAAACCACCATTGAACGCTGGGCGTCGCACTTGACAAATATACTTCGCATCATCGGCAAACACCCGGAGGTGACACTCAACCATATCGACGTCCTGACACAAGAAGAGCGGAACCAGCTGCTCAATGAGTTTAACACCGGGAAAGCGAATCAGTACGAAATACAAACCATCAGTCAATTGTTTGAACAGCAAGCTGCGCAAACACCAAAAGCGTCTGCACTTGTCAGCGGAGACAAAACACTGACTTATCAGGAGCTAGACGAGTGGTCCAATGGAATCGCACACACATTACGCAGCAGAGGTGTTAAACCGGACACACCAGTAGGTATCATGGTGCATCGTTCGTTTAGTATGGTAGCAGCCATACTTGGTGTGTGGAAAGCCGGAGGCTGTTACGTTCCCATTGATCCTGAATACCCATCGGAACGGAAACGATATATTCTCAGCGACAGCGAAACGAAACTACTGTTGACAGTAAATGAAGCGGATTGGAGAGAACTTGCTGATTTTGAAGGAGAGGTCTTGACGATAGAGAGTGCGGAGGCTTATGACAAATCGCCGCTGCCGCAAGTGTCGTCTACCCATCATTTGGCTTATATCATTTATACTTCAGGAACGACGGGCCGTCCAAAAGGGGTGATGGTCGAGCATAAAGGGATTGCCAACACGCTTCTGTGGCGGAGAAACACTTATGCATTCAACGAGACAGATGCCATCCTGCAGCTCTTTTCTTTCTCATTTGACGGCTTTTTAACTAGTATGTTCACACCGCTTTTGTCAGGTGCAAAAGCAGTTCTGCTTCATGAAGAGGAAGCAAAGGACATTCTGGCCATTAAGCATCAGCTGTCTCGTCACCGGATTACACATATGATTATTGTGCCTGTTTTATATCGAGCGCTTTTGGACGTAGTGCAGCCGTCAGATGTAAAGACACTTAGAGTCGTCACACTAGCGGGAGAAGCAGTTGACCGCGAATTGATCCACCGCAGCTTGGCCATTTGTCCGCATACCGAACTCGCCAACGAATATGGGCCTACAGAAAACAGCGTGGCAACAACCGTCATGAGACATATGGAAAAGCAGACATGCGTAAGCATCGGCCAACCGATTGACGGGACTCAAGTACTGATTTTAAATAGCAGTCATCAGCTTCAGCCAATCGGTGTTGCGGGAGAACTTTGTATAGCTGGAACAGGGCTTGCAAGGGGGTACGTCAATCTTCCGGAACAGACAGAGAGAGCCTTCACAAAGAACCCATTCAAACCTGAAACCCGAATGTACCGAACAGGAGACGCCGCTAGATGGATGGCCGACGGAACAATCGAATATCTGGGAAGAATCGATGATCAAGTCAAAATCAGAGGATACCGTGTAGAAACGAAAGAAATTGAATCGGTCATCCGTTGTATAAACGGTGTACAAGACGCCGCAGTAGTTGCTCATGTAACAGCGTCAGGACAAACCGAATTAAGCGCTTATATTGTGACAAAACCAGAGTTGAGCACAAATACTGTACGCTCAGAATTACAAAACAAGCTGCCGGTGTTTATGCACCCTGCGTTTATTGAAAAACTGGATGCACTTCCATTGTCACCTAACGGCAAGCTGGATCGCAGAGCACTTCCGAAACCCGTATCGAAGAGCGGAGCTGAACGTCCATTCCTCGCGCCAGCCAGCAAGATGGAACAAATACTGGCGGATATATGGACAGAAGTACTGGGGGCAGAAAAAATCGGAACTGCTGATTCGTTCTTTGAACTTGGAGGAGATTCGATCAAAGCGTTACAAGTATCCGCGCGGCTTCATCGGATAGGAAAGCAAATGGCAGTAAAAGATTTGTTTAGCCATCCGACCATTCAAGAACTGGCAGCTTATATCCGTGATTCAGATACAAGTTCCAGCCAAGCTGCGGTTGAGGGAGACGTACAATGGTCGCCTGTTCAAAAATGGTTTCTTTCTCAAGAGATAAAAGAAAGAAACCATTTTAATCAGTCCGTTATGCTGCATCGGAGCACTTCTGTACAAGAGGTGGCACTTCGTAAAACGTTAAAAGCAATAACGTGTCATCATGATGCGCTGCGGATGGTATTTACACAGAATGAACAAGGAAAGTGGAGTCAATATAATCGGCCGCTCAGTCATTCGGACGACGCGCTGTACGGCCTTCAGATTATTGATTTGTCGGCTTCGGACGGCACTGATGGTAATAGACCGTATGAACCTCTTATCAAAACCCATGTACTTGATATTCAGCAGAAAATGGATTTGAAAAATGGTCCGCTGCTGCAAGCCGGTCTATTTCACACAATTGACGGTGATTTCTTATTTTTATCTGCTCATCACCTCGTTGTTGACGGTATTTCGTGGCGAGTGCTGCTAGAAGATTTGGCTTTAGGCTATCGTCAAGCTGCAGGCGGGGAAGAGATTCAGCTGCCGCCTAAAACAAGCTCATTTAAAGCGTATACGAAAAAGCTCTCTGACTACGCTGAAAGCCAGCAGCTAATGAAACAGCTTAAGTATTGGCGCGAAATCGAAGAATATCAAACAGAAGCACTGCCTTTTGATCAAATCGGCGGAACCAGAGAAAACGAGAGAAAACGGTCCACGATTTCGTATACCTTAAACGAGAAAGAGACAGCTGCGCTATTAAAAGACGCCAACAGCGCATATAACACTGATACGCAGGACATGCTGCTGTCTTCTGTCATTCTTGCGCTGCACCATTGGACCAATCGATCCGCCTTCAAACTATCATTAGAGGGACACGGGCGAGAGGGTGTATTAGACGGGATAGATGTGAGCCGTACGGTTGGATGGTTTACCGCCATTTATCCGTTATTGATTAAACTGAACGCAGACTTGCCAGCTTCGGAAGAATACATGGTTCATGTGCTAAAAACAACAAAAGATACACTGAGACGCGTACCGGACAAAGGATTCGGCTACGGTGTCATCAAATATTTGACGCCGCCTGACAAAAAAGACATCAATTTCACAGGCACGCCAGAAATCAGCTTCAATTATTTGGGGCAATTTGAAAGCAGCGGCCCAGCTGAAGCACCTGAAGAGGACGCCTTCTCATTCTCTCCGCTGGGTGCCGGGGATGATATCAGCACAACATGGAATCGTGAACAGTTACTGGATATCAGTGCAATCGCTGCAGAAGGGAAAATGACTGTCAATATGACTTATGACACTACCCGTTTTGAGCACAAAACCATCGAACAGCTTAGCGAAACATGCCGTCAATTTTTATTACAGCTGATCGAACACTGCCAGAACAAAAGAGAAACAGAAAAGACCATCAGTGATTTTGATGATCAAGAACTAACCGAGGACGCCCTGCAAGAGATTGCTGATATGCTCAGTTTTCACTAATGAATCCGTGAAGAAAGGTGCAGACATTATGAATAACATCAAAAAAATCAAGAACATTTATCCTCTGAGTCACATGCAGGAGGGAATGCTCTTTCATTCCTTCCTCCGTAAAGAGGAGGGGGCATACGTTGAACAGTCGCTCTTCACCATTAAAGGAAGCCTCAGTTATGAATGGTTTCAGCGCAGCATTCAAACCATCATCGACCGCCATGACATTTTCAGAACCGTCTTTTTGCCGCACGTCCCCCATTTGTCGGGACCTCGGCAAGTCGTGATGACTGAACGCGAATTTCATTTGTGCAGTGAAGACATTTCCCATCTGCCAACAAACGACCAGAATGAGTATATTGAATGCTTTAAGGGAAGAGACAAACAAAAAGGCTTTGATTTGCAAAAAGACATGCTGATGCGAATTTCTCTGTTCAAAACAGCTGAAGAGGAGCATGTCTGTGTCTGGAGCCATCATCACATTTTAATGGATGGCTGGTGCCTTGGCATCGTTCTTCAGGAATTTATGCGGATTTATCAATCGATTCATGCAGGAAAACCGCTTTCTTTAGACCCTGTTCGTCCGTACAGCACCTATATTTCCTGGCTGACAAACCGTGACAAAGAAACAGCGGCGGAGTACTGGGATTCATATTTAAAAAACTACAGCACCCCATCACCGCTGCCTCGTGTGTCTGATGAAGAAACAAAAGAAGGTTATCAACGTGAAGATTTGGTATTTTCATTAAGTAAGTCACTGACTGACAAGCTGAAAGAGACTGCCAAACAACAGGGCGCCACCCTCGCTACCCTAATTCAGGCCGTCTGGGGCGTTATGCTCCAGCAATATAACCGCACCGACGACGTTGTATTTGGTGCGGTTGTATCAGGCAGACCATCAGAAATTCCGGGCGTGGAGCAAATGATAGGATTGTTTATCAATACCATTCCTGTTCGCATTAAAACACAGCAAGGCGAAACGTTCCAAGAACTGCTCAGACGATGCCAGAAAGAAATGCTGGAAGCTGAGCCGTTTACCTGTCAGCCTTTATTTGATATTCAGGCAAACACCTCATTAAAACAGGAACTGATTGATCACATTATCGTCTTTGAAAACTATCCGATACAGCAGAAAATCGCCGATTCCGCTGATCATACCGATTCACCGCTGCAAATCGATCAAGTTCAAGTATCCGAGCAATCAGGATATCACTTTAATCTTGTCGTTGCTCCCGGCGAAGAACTTGTCATCAAATTCAGCTATAATGCGTTCGTTTACGATGCTGCTTGGATCAGCTGTATCAAGAGGCAATTTACGCAAGCACTAAGCACAGCTGCACATTATCCTGATATTCCTATTGCTGATTTTTCTTTTCTTGATGCAACAGAAAAAGAGCAGATTGTCACACAGTTCAACAATACAAAAACAGAGTATCCAAAGAATCATACAATTATCGATTTATTTCGAGAACAAGCAGAAAAAACACCAGACCATACCGCACTTGTATATGGGAATATGTCTTTTTCGTATGAAGAGCTTGATAAACGCTCTAATTCACTCGCCAGAGCGTTATATCAAAAAGGGTTTCGGAAAAACGAGACAGCCGGAATATTGGCTGCTCATTCTCCCGAATTCATCATCAGTGTGCTTGCCGTTTTAAAAGCAGGGGGAGCATACCTCCCGCTTGATGCTGAGCTCCCTCCTGAACGAGCCAGCTTTATGCTTGAGGAAACGCAAGCAAAAATGCTGATTGTTCAAAAGGGGCTGGAGCAAACAACTGCATTCTCAGGAACAAGTATCATTTCAGATGCGCAGGGATTGATGGAAGAGAACGATATCCCTATCAACATCAGCTCCAGCCCGGATGATCTTGCGTACATCATGTATACCTCAGGATCAACAGGCCGGCCGAAAGGCGTCATGATCACCAATCGCAATGTCGTGTCCCTTGTCAAAAACAGCAATTATACGTCTGCGTCCGTTGATGACCGATTTATTCTGACTGGATCTATCAGCTTTGACGCCGTCACCTTTGAAATGTTCGGGGCGCTATTAAATGGTGCAAGCCTTCATATCATTGGCCAATCGACACTGCTGTCACCTGATCGGTTTGGGGCGTATTTGATTGAAAATGACATCACCGTGCTATTTTTAACGACAGCTCTTTTTAATCAGCTGGCACAGGTACGAGCAGACATGTTCAGCGGGCTCCATACATTATATGTCGGAGGAGAAGCACTCTCTCCCGCCCTGATGAATGCTGTCAGACATGCCTGTCCTGATCTTGCGCTTCATAATATTTACGGACCTACGGAAAACACGACATTTTCAACCTTTTTTAAGATGAAAAGAGATTATGCAGGGCCGATTCCGATCGGGAAACCAATCAGCAATAGCACCGCTTATATCTTAGATGCAAAAGGGCAACTTTTGCCAATAGGCGTTCCCGGCGAGCTTTGTGTAGGCGGCGATGGAGTCGCAAAAGGCTATTTGAACAGAGAAGATCTGACAAATGCTGTTTTTTCTCCACATCCTTTCTTGCCTGGAGAAAGAATATACCGTACCGGTGATCTGGCGCGCTGGCTGCCCGATGGAAACTTAGAATACATCAGCAGGATTGACAGGCAGATGAAAATCCGCGGAAAACGAATTGAGCCCGCCGAAATTGAAGCGCGCCTGTTAGAAATGGAAGGTGTGCAGGAAGCGGCAGTGACAATGAGAGAAATTGACGGAGAGGGACAGCTGTACGCTCATTACGTCGGCGATGACAAACGAACAGAAAAGGAGATACGTGCCGATTTGACGCGTGTGCTCCCAGACTATATGATCCCGCAGCACTGGGTGCGTGTGGACCGGATGCCGCTGACCGGAAATGGAAAAATAGACCGCAGCGCTCTTCCTATACCAGAAAATAAGCCTGACAAACGGAAGGACATCACACTGCCAAGAAACTTGGTTGAGGAAGAATTGGCGAACATTTGGAAGCATGTTCTCGGTGTCAACACAATCAGTATTGATGATGACTTCTTTGCACTTGGCGGACATTCACTAAAAGCACTGCAGGTCATACACACACTGAAGCACCAGCAGCAAATTGATATACCGATTGATTTGTTATTCGAACATCCGACAATCGCTCAGCTTGCCGAAACACTTTACTCTAAACAGCTGACAGACGCAAATGAACAGCATGTGATCAAACTGAACCAGCACGGCGCGCAAAACCTGTTCTGCTTCCCGCCGATATCAGGATTTGGCATTTATTTCAAAGACCTTGCTTTATTGCTGAATGACAAGGCATCTGTCTACGGATTTCACTTTATTGAACACGACACCCGCATTGAACAATATGTTAATTGCATCACGGACATACAGCCTGAAGGCCCATACGTTTTATTAGGCTACTCGGCAGGCGGAAACCTGGCTTTTGAAGTGGCACAGGCTATGGAGCGCAAAGGATTGGAAGTCAGCGACTTCATTATCGTGGACGCTTATCTCAAAAAACAGTCTTTGCCTATCGATACCGGAAATGACGAATCTGCAGCATATTTGCCTGAAGCGGTCAGGGAAAAGGTGATCAAGAAAAAGAGAAACTATCAGGCATATTGGGCACAATTGCTAAATGAAGGGCGCATCAAAGCAAACATTCATTTCATTGAAGCTGGAATTCAAACCGAAACCAGCGGGCATACAGGCTTGACGAAATGGGAGGGAGCCTGTGGAACCTACAGTGAGTACACGGGCTTTGGCGCTCATAAAGACATGCTGGAAGGAACATATGCTGAAAAGAATGCTGACATCATCCTCGACATAATAGACAAGATCACTTTAAATAACGCGATACTGCAAAAACGATAAGCGAATTAGCGGACAGAGGCATGCATTCTCTGTCCGTCTTTCTGTTTGTATCAAGAATGGATAAAGGACACTAGGGAATGATAACATTATCCTTTTTCTTGGAGGCTTCCCATGGATCACCTATCTTTTCTTACATTTATCATGCTGATTCTAGCCAGTTACAGGCTGACACATTTGATTGTATTCGACAAAATCACAGAATTTATCCGAAAACCTTTTATGAAAAAGAAAAGGATTGTAGATCAAAACGGGCATGTAGACGAAAAAAGCGTGCCGGCTTCTAACTTTGGATACATGCTCAATTGCTACTGGTGTGCCGGTGTTTGGTGTGCCATCTTGATCGGACTTGGCTATCTTTTTTTGCCTCGTATTGCTATACCGCTGATCTTTATTTTAGCCATCGCCGGGGCACAAGCGATCCTTGAAACCGCTGTCGGTGTCGGCGTAAAACTCATTGATGTGTTAAAAAGCCTGCAAACCATGATGAATGATAAAAAGTCCTAAAAGCGGCTCACAACATGCTTTAGGACTTTTTTCGTTTATTTAGTGAGATAGACATAAATCCTGATTTCTTCATTCTGTTAATCACCCTTTTATAGCCCGGGAATACCGTAATAGCGAATAGTGAAAGTGATGTAATGGGGGAGAAGAAACAGAATGAAGGTTTGCCAAAAGTCGATTGTCCGTTTCCTTGTCAGCTTGATCGTCGGAACGTTTGTCATCTCCGTTCCGTTTATGGCCAATGCACAGTCTGACAGGGAGCTGAGAGCCGTATGGATAGCTTCCGTATTGAACATTGATTGGCCGTCAAAAAAAGGGTTATCGGTTGAAAAGCAAAAGCAGGAGTATAGCAAACTGCTGGATGATGTGCAAAAAATGGGAATGAATGCCGTTATTGTTCAGATTAAACCGACGGCTGATGCCTTTTATCCATCCGCATACGGACCTTGGTCTGAATACTTAACAGGTGTCCAAGGGAAAGACCCAGGCTATGATCCGCTTGCATTTATGATTGAGGAAACCCACAAACGAAATTTGGAATATCACGCGTGGTTTAATCCTTACCGTATTACGATGAATCATACAGATCTTAATAAATTGTCTGAAGATCACCCGGCAAGAAAACATCCAGACTGGGTTGCCGCCTACGGAAACCAGCTGTATTATCATCCGGGCATTCCAGAAGCGAGAGATTTTATCGTTAAAGGAATTGAAGAAGTCGTAAAACATTATGATATCGATGCCGTTCATATGGATGATTATTTTTATCCTTATAAAATAGCGGGAAAGGAATTTCCTGATCAAGCACAGTATGAACAATACGGAAAACACGCTTTTTCGAATATTGATGACTGGCGGCGGGACAATGTGAACCAGCTTGTCAAACAAATCAACCAAACAATTAAAGCTGCAAAACCGTATGTCAAATTCGGCATCAGTCCCTTTGGCGTATGGAGAAACGCCGCAGATGACCCGACCGGATCGAATACAAAAGCAGGCGTCAGAAATTATGACGACCTATATGCAGACACAAGACATTGGATCCAAGAAGGTGACATCGATTATATCGCTCCGCAAATTTATTGGAGTATCGGCTTTAACGCAGCGGCTTACGACGTGCTGGCTGATTGGTGGAGCAATGAAGTTAAAAATAGGCCTGTTCACTTATATATTGGCCAGGCAGCATATAAAATCAATAACAATTTTGATCCGCCTTGGTCCGACCCCGAGGAATATGTGCGGCAAATCACGTTGAACCGTCAGCATGAGCTGGTAAAAGGAAGCATGCATTTCAGCCTCAAGGACCTCAACAAAAATCCGCTTGGCATCAAAGACAGGCTCATCACTGATCTTTACAGCAAGCCGGCATTGGTTCCGCAAATGCCTTGGCTTGACAGTACCGCTCCAAAAAAACCGAAGCTTACAAAAGTCATCGAAAACAAAAACGGCAACCTTCTGCAGATTAAAGACCATCCATCAAATCAAAAAACGAAAGAAACAGCCTATTACGCAATATACAGAGCCGAAGGGAAAAAGCAGAAAACATTGCTGGCAACGCAAAGAAAAACACATGAGCAGCAAACCTTCTTAGATAACTCGGCAGATCCTAACAAGAAATATACGTATTATGTCACCTCAGCAGACCGGCTTCATAATGAAAGCAAGGCTTCCAAACGAACAACAAAATAAGAAATGAGACGGACGGCTTTCCAAGTCGTCTTTTTTTAAAAAATGATGTTGGAAACAGGAAATGATGATAAGCCGCTGAAATTTTTATAGAAACAAAAAAAGCAAGGGAGAGACTCGCATGAATGTGGAAGCGGTGTTTGGACATTTTCCAGTATTGGAATCTGAGAACCTAGTACTAAGTAAAATCGAAGAGATCCATGTACAGGACGTGTTTTCGATCTATGATAATGAAAAAGTATTCGATTACTGCGGAATCATCCCGAAACATAACATAAAAACAGTACATAACATGATTGGCCATTTTGATCGGGATTACAATAAAAAAAGCAGAATCAAGTGGGGGATTTTTCCAAAGAGTCAAGACAATACATTGGTTGGAATCATTGAAGCGATGGATTTTAATCAAAAAGTAAACATGGTATCCATTGGGTATTTCTTAGCTGAGAACTATTGGGGAAAAGGCATTGCAACTGAATCTGTCAGTATAGTGATAGAGTTTTTATTTCACAAAGTCAATGTAAACAGAATACAGGCTGAAGTCATGCCTGAAAATAGTGCTTCAAAAAACGTCCTCCTCAAAAACAAATTTATAAAGGAAGGCGTCATCAGACAAGCTTCCTATTGGTCTGGCAAAGGAGTTGTCGATTTAGAAATCTACGGCATTCTAAAGAAAGAATTCATGTAAATATTTATTCAAAAGGGGAAATCATCCGTATTGAACTTCACAGACATTCCATATGATAGTCATTATAAAAGTTAGTTATTTAACTAACTAATTTATAAGGAGGATCGCCATGGCAAAACCAAATGTCGTTTCTAAAGAAACACTCATTGAATCAGCCAAGATATGCATCTCAGAAAAAGGTTTAGAAAAACTGACGTTAAAATCAGTTGCAGAACAAGCCAATGTCAGTCAAGGAACGGTTTATTATCATTTCCGCACGAAAGAAAACCTCATGCTGGAGGTGTTCGCCACGTGTGCGGCAGCTCTTGGGCGAACGTAAAAAACAGCCGCCTTTCGTCAATCGAAAAGGTGAGAGAAGCACTGTTGTCCGCAAAATCTCGAACGAAAGATAGCGCTGATTTCCACCGGCTATTTTTAACGCTGACCGTATCAGGATTTCAAAATGAACGGATCAAAGAACAGCTAAGTCATCTCTTACAATCCGAAAATCAACTTCTGACAGAAGAGCTCACTCGATTGTGGGGCACATCTCCAATTGAAGGCGTTTCCTTAACAACATGGGGAATCATGCTGAACGCTTTAATAGACGGGCTTGCTATTCAGTCTCTCGTCTCTAAAAATTTTTCAACCGAAGATGTCTATCAAGAGCTCGAATGGATGCTGGTGAAGCTGACTGAAAAAATGATGTAACACGAAAGGAGATCAAACATGTTTTCCCAGCAATTAAGACTGGCCCTTACGTTTTCATTTCTAGTTTGGTTAGGTGCCACATTATTTTTTGTTCTGTTCGGAAACGCTGTGTTGACTGATCCGGCTGAAGAAGCCTTTTTGATGAGCTTTCTTCTCTTGGAAGCGGGCACCGCCATTTTTTTATGCCTTGTGTTCTTTCTCTATCAAAAACTCGACCGATCACAATACGCGGTGATCAAGCTCGGTATATGGGGGTCAGCGGTCGGTTTATTGATTGATACGATTTCCCTTTGGAATCATCCCATCATCTTCCCGGCTCTATCAAAGGGCCAAGTCATTGCGTTTGCGATATGGATGGTATGCGCCTACGGCATGTATTTGCTCATTCCGCTGATATTATCACATAAAAAATGATTCAGTTTTAATTTTCAGACTTTTCTTGTCAGGGAATGATTATAGAACTCGCCTAATAAAATGTTACAAAGATGTGAAGGAGGAAACGACGTGAATTTTGAGCTGACAAAAGAACAACAAATGGTGCGTGAAATGGTAAAAGATTTTGCGAAAAAAGAAATTGCTCCTCACGCTGAACATGTAGATCAAACGGGCGAGTTCCCGATCCAAACATTCAAAAAAATGGGTGAACTTGGGCTGATGGGTATTCCATTTCCAGAAGAGTACGGCGGATCTGGCGGTGATACGATTTCATATGCCTTAGCGGTTGAAGAAGTCGGCAAAGCTTGCGGCAGTACTGGATTAAGCTACGCTGCAGCGGTCTCATTAGGCGCCAGCCCTCTCTATTACTTTGGAACAGAAGAACAAAAACGGACGCATTTGACGCCGCTGGCTTCGGGCACAGCACTCGGATCATTCGGCCTGACGGAACCAAATGCCGGCTCAGATGCGGGGGGCACTCAAACAAAAGCGATTTCAAATGGTGACGAGTATGTAATCAACGGCGAAAAGTGCTGGATTACAAATGCAAGCTACGCACGGACAGTTATTGTGACCGCGGTAACAGGCAAAACCAAAGACGGAAAAAACATCATCTCCGCATTGATTGTGCCAACTGACACACCAGGACTCACGATTACGAGCCCGTACGATAAAATGGGCGTCCGTGGTTCGAATACAGCAGAAATTTTGCTTGAGGATGTAAGAGTGCCTGCGGGCAACTTACTCGGCGATCCAACAAAAGGATTTAAACAATTTCTATATACGCTGGACGGCGGGCGAATCTCCATTGCTGCTCTTGCGGTTGGCATTGCCCAGGCGGCACTTGACGCATCATTGGCATATGCGAAAGAACGGAAGCAATTTGGACAGCCGATTTCTTCCTTCCAAGCGATTCAATTTAAGCTTGCTGACATGGCGATGGAAATTGATCTGGCACGGCAAATGGTGTTAAAAGCCGCCTGGCTGAAAGACCATAATCGTCCGTTCACAAAAGAAGCGGCGTACGCCAAGCTGTTCGCATCTGAAATGGCGACTAGAGCTTGCAATCAAGCCATTCAAATCCATGGAGGTTCAGGATATATGAAAGAGTACGGGGTGGAACGGATGCTGCGGGATGCAAAATTAATGGAAATCGGTGAAGGCACATCTGAAATTCAGCGCCTCGTGATCGCCAGACAGCTTTTAAAATGAAAATGTAAACGCTTTCTAATCATTAAGAAAGGAGGAACAATCAATGGCTGAACTCATCCATTCCACAATCGGCAGGCTGCTGGAACAAACAGCTGAAGCGCATCCCCATCGAGACGCGGTTGTGTATCCAGACCGGAATATCCGCTATACGTACGCCCAATTTGACAGTCTGTGCCGTCAAACCGCTAAAGGTCTTATGCGGATGGGGATTGGAAAAGGAGATCACGTCGCCATATGGGCTTCTAATATCCCTGAATGGCTTGCCGTCCAGTTCGCAACTGCGAAGATCGGAGCCGTGCTCGTAACCGTCAATACCAATTATCAAGCACACGAGCTTGATTACTTGTTAAAGCAATCGGATGCCGCGGCGCTTATCATCATGGATTCATACAGGGGCACTTCTTATCCAGACATCGTGAACCGTTTAATACCAGAACTGCAAGAAGCAAAGCCCGGCCAACTGAAATCTGAACGCTATCCCTTTTTAAAAACGCTGATCTATATTGGCAATAAACGATTGCCTGGCTTGTATCAGTGGGACGATATAGAGATATTGGCAAAAACAGTGACAGATGCTGAGCTGGAAGCAAGAATGAACAGCCTGGATAAAGACGATGTGATTAACATGCAATACACATCAGGAACAACAGGGTTTCCAAAAGGCGTGATGCTGACCCATTTTAATGTCATCAATAACGCTGCCAATATCGCTGAATGTATGGCTTTATCCGCTCAAGACCGCATGTGCATCCCGGTTCCGTTTTTTCACTGCTTCGGATGCGTGCTCGGGGTTTTGGCATGTGTGTCCGTCGGGGCAGCCATGATACCTGTTCCAGAATTTGATCCCGTTACCGTCCTTAAAACGGTAGAAAAAGAGAAATGCACAGCGCTGCATGGTGTGCCTACCATGTTTATCGCCGAGCTGCATCATCCGGATTTTGATGCATATGATCTATCAACGCTCCGAACAGGCATCATGGCCGGCTCTCCTTGTCCAAGTGAAGTAATGAAAGCTGTGATTGAAAGGATGGGCATGAAAGACATTACAATCGCCTATGGACAAACAGAAGCCTCGCCGGTCATTACGCAAACGAGGGCAAATGATTCCTTCATAAGAAGAGTCGAAACAACCGGCCGAGCCCTGCCGCATACTGAAGTGAAAATTGTAGAGCCCGGGACATGCCAAGAAGTTCAAAGAGGCGTGCAGGGAGAGCTATGCACCCGCGGCTATCACGTCATGAAAGGCTATTATAAAGACAAAGAAGCGACCAGAAAAGCAATCAATCATGACGGATGGCTATTTACAGGAGATCTTGCTGTCATGGATGAAGACGGGTACTGTCGTATCACCGGAAGATTAAAAGATATGCTCATCAGAGGCGGCGAGAACATTTACCCGCGGGAAATTGAAGAATTTTTATACCGGCATCCCGCTGTTTTAGACGTACAGGTCGTTGGTGTGCCTGACGCCAAATTCGGGGAGGAGGCTGCAGCCTGGATTAAACTAAAAGACGGGAAAAGCGTTTCATCTGATGAGCTTAAAGCATATTGCAAAGGAAAAATCGCCCGCCACAAAATTCCGCGTTATGTGATTTTTACAGACGACTATCCGATGACGGCTTCAGGTAAAATTCAAAAATATAAACTGCGAGAAAAAACCATTGAAATGTTCAACTTATCATCAACTCAATGAGGTGAAATCATGTTTACTAAAGTACTGATCGCCAACCGCGGAGAAATTGCAATGAGAATTATCCGAACGTGCAGCCGTCTAGGCATCAAAACAGTCGCGGTTTATTCAGAAGCAGACAAGGAAGCGTCCCATACAAAAGCCGCTACAGAGTCTTATTTGATCGGGGAATCAAGAGTCAGAGAAAGTTATTTAAATATAGAGAGAATCATAGAGACGGCAAAAAAAGCAAATGCCGACGCGATCCACCCGGGATATGGATTGTTATCAGAAAACAGCCGATTTGCTGAACGCTGCAAGCAAGAAAACATCGTGTTTATCGGACCTTCACCCGATATCATTGCAAAGATGGGCAGCAAAATTGAAGCGCGCAAAGCAATGGAGGCTGCGGGTGTCCCTGTGGTGCCCGGCGTTTCAGAACCCCTCGAAGACATAGAGGCAGCCTGCCGCACTGCTAGTCAAATCGGATATCCTGTCATGCTGAAAGCTTCAGCGGGCGGAGGCGGCATCGGAATGCAGCTTGTTGAAAATGAAGAAGCATTAAAAAAAGCGTTCGAGGGGAACAAAAAGCGCGCGGCAGATTTTTTCGGTGACGGATCAATGTATATAGAAAAAGTCATTGAACATGCACGCCATATCGAAGTTCAGCTTTTAGCCGATCAACACGGCCATACAGTACATCTGTTTGAACGTGATTGCTCAGTTCAGAGGCGCCACCAAAAAGTCATTGAAGAAGCGCCGTCTCCATTTGTAGACGATGAACTGAGAATGAGGATTGGGCAAACGGCAGTAAAAGCAGCAAAGGCGATCGGCTATACGAACGCAGGCACCATCGAATTTATAGTTGACCAAAAGCAAAATTTTTATTTCCTCGAAATGAATACGAGACTGCAAGTTGAACACCCCGTGACTGAAGAAATAACTGGCCTGGACTTAGTTGAGCAGCAGCTGCGAATTGCTGCGGGCCATACACTCACATTCTCTCAAAAAGACATCAAACGAAACGGGCATGCGATAGAGGTGAGAATATACGCGGAAGACCCCAAGACCTTCTACCCGTCACCAGGCACGATCACTGCGTTCTCACTCCCTGACCATAAAGGGGTCAGACACGAATGTGCGGTAGCAAAAGACAGCATTGTTACCCCTTTTTATGACCCGATGATCGCTAAGATGATCGTCAAAGGCCAGTCCAGAACAGAAGCGATTGAAAAACTGGAGACAGCGCTTCGCGACTACCATGTAGAAGGAATCAAAACAAATCTTCCGCTTCTCATACAGGCTGCGGCATCAAAGGCATTTAAAGAAGGGGATGTTACGACTGACTTTTTGAAACAACACCTATAAAGGAGGCAGTTGTTATGACAGTTAGCATACAAATGGCAGGAAACCTGTGGAAAGTCCACGTCAAAGCAGGCGACAAAATTGAAAAAGGCCAGGAGGTTGCCATTTTGGAATCGATGAAAATGGAAATCCCGATCGTTGCAGATCGAAGCGGAGTCGTAAAAGAAGTCAAAAAAAATGAAGGCGACTTTGTAAATGAAGGCGACGTACTGCTCGAACTAAGCGATTCCACTCAATAATTTGGAGGAAGACCATGTCATATCCTAAAAAAGTGACAATCAAAGAAGTCGGCCCGCGTGACGGCTTACAAAACGAGTCCGCATGGATCGAAACAAAGGATAAAATAACCTGGATCAACCAGCTTTCCCGGACAGGGCTTTCGTATATTGAAATCACATCCTTCGTTCATCCGAAATGGATTCCGGCGCTTCGAGATGCTATTGATGTAGCAAAAGGCATTGACCGTGAAAAAGGGGTGACGTACGCGGCGCTTGTCCCGAATCAAAAAGGACTGGAGAATGCGCTTGAAGGAGGCATTAACGAAGCTTGCGTTTTTATGTCCGCCAGCGAAACGCACAACAGAAAAAACATCAATAAATCCACTTCTGAAACTCTTCGTGTACTCAAACAAGTAAACAATGACGCAAAAAAAGCAAACCTCACAACAAGAGCCTACCTCTCGACTGTTTTCGGCTGTCCGTACGAAAAAGATGTCCCCGTTGAACAAGTCATTCGCCTTTCAGAAGCTCTATTTGAATTTGGGATTTCTGAACTGTCGCTTGGAGATACGATTGGAGCGGCTAATCCTGCCCAAGTGGAAACTGTACTTGAAGCTCTTTTGGCACGGTTCCCCGCGAATCAAATCGCCCTGCATTTTCATGATACGAGAGGAACAGCGCTCGCCAACATGGTCACAGCGCTCCAAATGGGCATCACGGTATTCGACGGCTCGGCAGGCGGGCTTGGCGGATGTCCATATGCGCCAGGTTCATCAGGAAACGCCGCAACTGAGGATATCGTGTACATGCTTGAACAGATGGGCATCAAAACAAATGTAAAGCTCGAAAAACTGCTATCTGCGGCCAAATGGATTGAAGAAAAAATGGGCAAACAGCTGCCGAGCCGAAATTTACAAGTATTTAAATCATCTTGATAAAAGAGAGGACGCATACAATGGGAGAATCTATTCTTTTCACTGTGAAAAATGAACATATTGCGTTGATCACCTTAAACAGGCCTCAAGCGGCAAATGCTCTTTCAGCAGAAATGCTTAGAAACCTGCAAATGATTCTTCAAGAAATTGAATTCAACTCAAACATTCGCTGCGTCATCCTCACCGGCACCGGCGAAAAAGCGTTCTGTGCGGGGGCAGACCTGAAAGAACGAATAAAACTAATAGAAGATCAGGTTCTGGAAAGTGTATCTCTCATTCAAAGAACAGCGTCTTTCCTTGAAGCCTTGCCGCAGCCAATCATAGCCGCGATAAACGGCAGCGCATTAGGCGGCGGGCTAGAATTGGCATTGGCATGCGATCTTCGAATTGCATCTGAATCAGCTGTGCTGGGACTTCCGGAAACAGGGTTAGCTATTATCCCAGGCGCTGGAGGGACCCAAAGACTGCCTCGGCTGATTGGCAGAGGAAAAGCCAAAGAATTAATTTATACTGGCAAACGCGTAACCGCTCATGAAGCAAAAGAGATAGGCCTTGTAGAGCATGTCACGGCTCCTTGCGACCTTATGCCAAAAGCAGAGGAACTGGCTGCAGCCATTTCTGCCAACGGGCCGATCGCTGTCCGTCAAGCTAAATTCGCAATCAATAAAGGATTGGAGACAGATCTCGCTACAGGTCTTGCGATTGAACAAAAGGCGTATGAACATACCATTCCTTCAAAAGACAGGAGAGAAGGACTTCAGGCGTTTCAAGAAAAAAGACGGGCCGTATACAAGGGAATATAAAAGGGAGGAAATGCTCATGGATTATGAAAAGGAACGAACAAAATTGGCCGAACGAATCCGAAAAGGCGGAGCGGAAAAGTATCACCAAAGCAATCGAGAAAAAGGCAAGCTCTTTGTCAGAGAGCGGCTCTCGCTTCTCTTTGACGATGGCATTGAGCTAGAAGACGCTTTTTTTGCGGAATGCATGTCAGACGGCCTTCCCGCTGACGGAGTGGTAACAGCGATCGGCAAAATTGGCGGCCAAACTGTTTGCGTCATGGCAAATGATTCAACAGTGAAAGCGGGCTCCTGGGGAGCTAAAACCGTTGAAAAAATCATCAGAATTCAAGAAACTGCCGAAAAACTAAACGTTCCGCTCATTTATTTAGTCGATTCAGCAGGCGCCAGAATCACCGATCAAATCAATGTCTTTCCAGGGAGACGCGGAGCAGGAAGAATTTTTTATAATCAAGTCAAATTATCGGGACGCATTCCGCAAATCTGTTTGCTTTTCGGACCGTCTGCGGCAGGAGGCGCTTATATTCCGGCCTTCTGTGATATCGTCGTTATGGTAGACGGTAACGCCTCCATGTATTTAGGCTCGCCAAGGATGGCGGAAATGGTCATTGGTGAAAAAGTGTCTCTCGAAGAAATGGGCGGCGCTCGTATGCATTGCTCAATCTCCGGCTGCGGAGATATTCTTGCAGAAACTGAAGAAGAAGCCATACATCTGGCGCGGGCTTATTTGTCTTACTTTCCGGCAAATTTTCAAGAAAAGGCGCCCATTCATGAGGAACACCCGCCAAAACACTTCGACATCCCGCTTGCCGACGTCATTCCGCAAAACCAGAACGCACCTTTTGATATGCATGAGCTGATTGAGCGGATCATTGATGAAGGGTCATTTTTTGAGATCAAAGCCTTATTTGCACCAGAATTAGTAACAGGCTTCGCACGGATCGAGGGACAGCCTGTCGGCATTGTTGCAAACCAGCCCAAGGTTAAAGGCGGCGTCTTATTCCACGATTCAGCAGACAAAGCGGCTAAGTTTATTACCTTATGTGACGCATTTCATATCCCGTTGCTGTTCTTAGCGGATATTCCCGGTTTTATGATTGGCACAAAAGTGGAACAGGCGGGGATTATCAGACACGGAGCGAAAATGATTTCTGCGATGTCGGAGGCAACTGTTCCAAAGCTCTCTGTCATTGTCCGAAAAGCGTACGGAGCGGGGTTGTATGCAATGGCAGGGCCTGCCTTTGAACCGGACTGCTGTCTAGCGCTCCCAACCGCCCAAATCGCCGTTATGGGCCCTGAAGCTGCTGTAAACGCTGTCTACGCTAAAAAAATCGCCGAACTGCCAAAAGAAGAGAGAGCCGCATTTATCGGCAACAAACGGGAGGAATACAAAGAGGACATCAATATCTACCGTCTGGCTTCAGAAATGATCATTGATGCTGTTATCCCAGCCAATTCGCTGCGTAATGAGCTGGCCAAACGGCTGAAGGCATACATGACAAAGGAAATGACATTTACCAATCGAAAACATCCGGTTTATCCGGTATAAAATAGCAAGAACTTAGGAGCGCCAAAAGCGCTCTTTTATATATTCACAATAATAATATTATGTAAACTAATCGCCTTTGCATAAAACGCTTTGTTTTTTAGAATAGTAAATAAAGGCTGCCGCATCTTTAGCGGCAATTGTCAGTTTATCATAAAAAGGGGCCTACATTATGTATCATTTAT
This sequence comes from Bacillus sp. MD-5, assembly GCF_002201875.1. Lineage (NCBI taxonomy): Bacteria > Bacillati > Bacillota > Bacilli > Caryophanales > Bacillaceae > Bacillus > Bacillus sp. MD-5. The sequence continues at coordinate 1,802,530 of NZ_CP021911.1, read as the reverse complement.
ATTCACATAACGACTTGGACGGAGTAGGATGCGGAATCGTAGCAAAATTGGCATTCGGAAAAGACGTTGAGGTCCGGTATAACTCTGTCAACGGCTTAAACGCACAGGTGCAGTACTTTTTAGAAAAAATGAAGGAGAGCAACAGACAAGATGCATTATTCATCACCGATCTCGCCGTCAATGAAGAAAACGAACAGAGATTGAATGATTATGTTCATGCAGGGGGCAAAGTGAAGCTTATTGACCACCATAAAACAGCCCTTCATTTGAATGAGCATGAATGGGGATTAATCCAGGTGGAATACGATGATGGAAGGCTCACATCCGCGACGTCACTTTTATATGGCTATCTCGTTGAAAATAGCTTCATGAAACCCACAAATGCCTTAGACCAATTCACAGAGCTCGTCCGCCAATACGATACATGGGAATGGGAGCGGTACGATCAAAAACAGGCGAAGCGGCTTAATGATCTTTTCTTTTTGTTGTCAATTGATGAATTTGAGGCAAAAATGATTCAGCGCCTATCCTCGCATGACGAATTTTTCTTCGATGATTTTGAAGAAAAGCTGCTTGATTTAGAAAACGAAAAAATTGAGCGTTACCTCCGAAGAAAGAAAAGGGAAATGGTACAAACCTTTGTGCACGAACACTGTGTAGGCATTGTTCACGCTGAATCGTACCATTCAGAACTGGGAAACAGGCTAGGGAAAGATAATCCGCACCTCGATTACATTGCGATTTTAAGCATGGGATCAAAACGAGTCAGTTTGCGCACCATTCATGATTACATCGATGTGTCAGAGATCGCCGGCCGATACGGAGGCGGGGGGCATGCAAAGGCATCCGGCTGTTCAATAACCGACGAAGTATACGAGTTGTTTGTAACTGAAGCTTTCCGGATTGATCCTGTACGGCCTGATGCTTTCCGTAACATCTATAATCTAAAAGGATCTGCGAACGGATCATTATATGAAAATCGTGCTCAAATGAGATTTTTTCTGTTTCCTTTAGACAACGAGTGGAATATCCAAATTAACGGGGAAACACAGGATGAAACATTCGCAGCGTTTGAAGAAGCAGAATGGTTCATTAAAAGAAATTATGCCGCATCGCTCGTGCGGGATGAAGTGTTTGTCGCATTTTTAGCGGAGAATCTGAAGCTGGCAAATCAACATCGCAAGTAAAAAAATATGCATAGGGGAGCTTCATTCACCCCTATGCATATCCGCTAGCTATCGTTTGAATATGGCTGTACGTTTCTTAATCACAAAATAAAGGGCTATCACAACAACAGCCAATATCATAATCGGTGTTGTATAAGTACCCGCTATGTTCTCTACATCATCCCACTGGCTTCCTAGCTGTATGCCTAAATAAACAAACAGGATAGACCATGGAATGATAGCAAGCACAGTCAGTACCACAAACTTGAGAAATGGCATTCTGGCAATACCTGCAGGAATGGATATCGCATGTCTGACAACCGGTATAAAACGAGCCGAGAAAACAACCCCGGCGCCGTACTTTTGAAACCAGTTTTCCGACATGTCGATATGATGCTTTTTAATCAATAAATACTTCCCGTATTTGTCCAAAAATGGTCTGCCTCCATAGCGGCCGATCCAGTAAATAAAGATCTGGGCAATGGTACCTCCGATAACACCCGCAATAATGGCGCCAATAAACCCAATCGTGCCTTCCGATACCAAATAGCCGCCATAAGCTAATACAATCTCACTCGGAATGATTTCAATCATTAACCCAATCGCAATACCCGCATATCCCATGTTCGTCAGCCATGTTAAAATTTCGCTTATCAAACTGCCCACATTCTTCACAACCTGTCCTAATCTTTTTCACTATTATATGACTGATTGACGAGCAAGATGGTTACAATTTTTTTACCGCAGCATTTCTTTCGTTTCCCGTTTGATTACACCTTCTAAATAGGTCAAAAGCTGAGATCTCATTTCGGGACGCATTAAGCCGATTTCAGTGCTCGCTTTAAAACAGCCCAGCTTATCGCCAATGTCATATCGATTTCCTTCCAGCAGCCGAGCATGGATCGGCTCATTACGGCAAACCTCACGAAGCGCATCTGTGAGCTGAATTTCGTTTCCCGCGCCTCTGCCAATTGACTTCAAAACGGGGAAGATCGAAGAATTCAACACATACCGTCCCATTACGGCGATGTCGGAAGGCGCTTCTTCAGGTGAAGGCTTTTCAACTAAATCTTTCACTTCATACACATGCCCTTGAGACCCTGATGTATTTATAATACCATATTTGCTGACATCCTCAGGGAGAACTGACTGTACACCGACAACCTCTGTGCCATAAACGTCATATACATCCATTAATTGCCGAAGAGCCGGTGTTTCAGACACCATAATATCATCACCTAAGAGAACGGCAAAAGGCTCATCTCCGATAAAATGCTCCGCACACAGTACCGCATGGCCTAATCCGAGCGGTTCTTTCTGGCGGATGTAATGAATGTTGGCCAAATCGGCGATCTGCTGCATTTCTTCAAGTGTCTCCGTCTTGCCTTTTTCCCGCAGATTGAATTCCAATTCCGCCGATCGGTCAAAATGATCTTCAATCGAGCGTTTGTTTCTCCCTGTAATAATCAGTATATCTTCAATTCCTGACTCTACGGCCTCTTCTACAATATATTGGATTGCTGGTTTGTCGACGATTGGGAGCATTTCTTTAGGCTGCGCCTTTGTCGCCGGCAAAAATCTCGTTCCTAAACCCGCTGCGGGAATAACCGCTTTTCTCACTTTTTTTCTCATTCATCTTCACTCCTGATCCTGTATATTTTTCAGCGAATCTCCAAATACCCAGATTCGGTTTCCGATAAAATTCATCATCATTCCGCCGATAGTGGCGGCGAGCTTACTCACCAAAAGCGAGCATCCGCAGTTTTGAAACAAATAAAGCAGCAAAAAGGTGATCCCCGACGCGGCAATATTAATCATGAGAAAGCGTACGATCTCTTTCCCGTCAGCCTTACGTTTTACACGAAATGTCCAATTCCGGTTCCACACATAGCTGTTGATGATACCTGCCGAATAGGAGCAGATCTGCGCCGACAGATAAGGGACATGACAAGCAGTAAGGAGAAAGAAGACACCAAAATCTATCAGTGTATTGCCGACGCCTACGGTGCAAAAGCGTCCTAATGTTTTTATTTTTTCTTTCAGCATAACGGCACCGACCTCCCTTCATAAAAGATGCGAATAGCTGCCATATTTGTTGATATGGATTACTTTAACGGACAGTGTTGAATAAACAATTAATAAAATATGAACAAAACATGAAAAAGCGGGTATACCGCTCTCTTTACATAAGGATGGACAAAATATGCAGTATGTCGAAGGGGAAGAGGGCGGAATGATAACGAAATGTCTTACAAAGAAGAGAACAATGTAAACAGGAATCAGCAGAAAAAGCAGCCCGAATTCAATAGATTGAGAAGTTTCGAGCCATGATTTCCTATCTGCAAAGATGTCTATTATGTCAATAGCTCTAAAACAACGAGATTCGAGGGAACAGGAAGCGAAGAAGAAGTCGGTAACAGCCGTCTATGTTAGCCCCATCTTATCAATGAATAAATGTATCCAGTTCCTTTGTAGAATCGAACACGAATTCCTCCAAAAGTATCCTATACACAATTTTTTTAATAAGGTAGGATGTTAGACAAAGGGATATTTTGGATAAATATGCATCTCCGTTCAATGGGTTTAGTGGTGCGCTCTTCATGACCTGTTGTTATCAAATTCCAAAAGAAAATCCCCCCATTTTAAGGAAAAAGGAGGATGTTAAGTGATGAGGAAAAAGTGTAGCGTATGTTTATGGATTCTAGTTTTATTATTGAGCTGCTTATCTGGAAAGTCTGCGTATGCTGCCACCAGTACTACAATTGCAAAACATATAGGGAATTCAAACCCGCTTATCGACCATCATTTGGGAGCAGATCCGATTGCGCTGACCTATAACGGAAGGGTTTACATTTATATGTCAAGTGATGATTATGAATATAATAGCAACGGAACAATTAAAGATAATTCATTTGCCAATTTGAATAGAGTATTCGTCATATCTTCAGCGGATATGGTGAACTGGACAGACCACGGAGCCATTCCGGTAGCAGGTGCCAATGGAGCTAATGGAGGCCGTGGAATTGCAAAATGGGCAGGTGCGTCATGGGCACCGGCAATCACAGTTAAAAAAATAAATGGCAAGGATAAATTCTTCCTTTATTTCGCAAACAGCGGCGGAGGTATCGGGGTTCTCACCGCAGACAGCCCGATTGGTCCATGGACCGACCCAATCGGAAAACCGCTCGTAACGCCAAGTACGCCAGGAATGTCTGGTGTTGTATGGCTTTTTGATCCGGCTGTATTTGTAGATGATGACGGCACCGGTTACATGTATGCCGGGGGAGGCGTTCCTGGCGGTTCAAATCCAACGCAGGGACAATGGGCCAATCCTAAAACGGCAAGAGTCATAAAATTGGGGCCTGATATGACGAGTGTTGAGGGAAGTGCATCCACAATTGATGCGCCTTTCATGTTTGAAGATTCGGGATTGCACAAGTATAACGGAACATATTACTATTCCTATTGCATCAATTTCGGCGGCACGCACCCGGCCGATAAACCCCCAGGTGAGATCGGCTACATGACCAGTTCAAATCCCATGGGTCCCTTTACATATAGAGGGCACTTCCTGAAAAATCCGGGTGCATTTTTCGGAGGCGGCGGAAACAACCATCATGCTGTTTTCAATTTTAAAAACGAGTGGTATGCAGTGTACCATGCGCAAACTGTCAGTTCCGCTCTGTTCGGGGCCGGCAAAGGTTACCGTTCTCCCCATATTAATAAGCTGGTGCATAACCCAGATGGATCCATCCAAGAGGTAGCAGCAAATTATGCAGGTGTAACACAGCTTTCCAATTTAAACCCATATAACCGGGTAGAAGCTGAAACGTTTGCCTGGAATGGACGCATTTTGACAGAGAAGTCCACAGCCCCCGGCGGGCCAGTAAATAATCAGCATGTAACAAGCATTCAAAATGGAGACTGGATTGCTGTAGGAAATGCAGACTTTGGAGCGGGCGGTGCCAGGTCATTTAAAGCAAATGTAGCATCCACTTTAGGCGGAAAAATAGAAGTGCGCCTCGACAGTGCTGATGGTAAGCTTGTTGGAACCCTGAATGTACCTTCCACAGGCGGAGCGCAAACGTGGAGAGAGATAGAAACTGCAGTAAGCGGGGCAACCGGTGTGCACAAAGTATTCTTTGTATTTACCGGAACAGGTACAGGAAACTTGTTTAATTTTGATTACTGGCAGTTTACACAAAGATAGGATTCGTAATGGGACCGTTTAAAAACGAGACGGGTGGCAAGCACCGGAATAGCCCGCCATTATGAATTTTCTAATACCGTAAAAGACACATGACGAAGGAGCGAAATAAATGATTCCACGTTTTAAAAAAACAATTTGTATATTATTAGTATGTTTCACTATGTTGTCAGTCATGTTAGGGCCAGGCGCTACTGAAGTTTTGGCAGCCAGTGATGTAACAGTTAATGTATCTGCAGAGAAACAAGTGATTCGCGGTTTTGGAGGGATGAATCATCCGGCTTGGACTGGGGATCTTACAGCAGCTCAAAGAGAAACGGCTTTTGGCAATGGACAGAATCAGTTAGGCTTTTCAATCTTAAGAATTCATGTAGATGAAAATCGAAATAATTGGTATAAAGAGGTGGAGACTGCCAAGAGTGCGGTCAAACATGGGGCAATCGTTTTTGCTTCTCCCTGGAATCCTCCAAGTGGTATGGTTGAGACCTTTAATCGTAATGGTGATACATCGGCTAAACGGCTGAAATACGACAAGTACGCCGCATATGCGCAGCATCTTAATGATTTTGTTACCTTCATGAAGAATAATGGTGTGAATCTTTACGCGATTTCGGTCCAAAATGAGCCTGATTACGCTCACGAGTGGACGTGGTGGACGCCGCAAGAAATGCTTCGCTTTATGAGAGAAAACGCCGGCTCGATCAATGCCCGTGTCATTGCGCCTGAGTCATTTCAATACTTGAAGAATTTGTCGGACCCGATCTTGAACGACCCGCAGGCTCTTGGCAATATGGATATTCTCGGAACCCACCTGTACGGCACTCAGGTCAGCCAATTCCCTTATCCTCTTTTCAAACAAAAAGGAGCAGGAAAAGACCTATGGATGACGGAAGTATACTATCCGAACAGTGATAACAACTCGGCGGATCGATGGCCCGAGGCATTGGATGTTTCACAACATATTCACAATTCGATGGTAGAGGGAGATTTTCAAGCTTATGTATGGTGGTACATCCGAAGATCATATGGTCCTATGAAAGAAGATGGTACGATCAGTAAACGCGGTTACAATATGGCTCATTTCTCGAAGTTTGTGCGTCCCGGCTATGTAAGGATTGATGCAACGAAAAACCCTAATACGAACGTTTACGTGTCAGCCTATAAAGGTGACAACAAGGTCGTTATTGTTGCCATTAACAAAAGCAACACAGGGGTCAACCAAAACTTTGTTTTGCAGAATGGATCTGCTTCAAACGTATCTAGATGGATCACGAGCAGCAGCAGCAATCTACAACCTGGAACGAATCTCACTGTATCAGGCAATCATTTTTGGGCCCATCTTCCAGCTCAAAGCGTGACAACATTTGTTGTAAATCGTTAAGGACACCTAAGGCAAGCGGTACCGCATTGGAGCGGATACGGACATTAACCGCCGAGGGTGCCGCAAATAAACCTGCACGGGAATAAAAAAGTTGAAGTAGAAAAAAGCGATTTTCCGTTCAGAAAATCGCTTTTTTTCTTGTCGTGCGTCGTTTTGAAGACGCATGATTCAAGGTTTTTAAATGTGGGAGGGCATCAGCTTGTTAAAATAAATGTATAAGGAATAAACATAAGCGTTATAAACAAATAAGTATTTTATCATTTAATGGATTCACTTTTATGTTCTCTTTACAGAAAGTAAAACTAGATCCATTCTGAACGACAACTGGTGCACTATTACTGAGATAGATATTATGAATATTCAGGGAAGGGAAATGTAGAACGCTATCGAAAGTTTGACTTGTTGACAATTCAAACTTTAAGAAAAGAAAAGACCGGAAGGCCAAGATTTAATAACCAACTACTAAAAGAATTCGCTTTTTAGTTTACATAATATATATTCTAGGAAGTAAACAAAATAAATGAATTTCTGTCTCATATCAAAAGTATACTTAAGTTAGTGAGACAGAAATTGAAATGAAATTTTATTGGTTTGTTGCTAATCAAAAAAATGGCGTTGTTAATCCATAATAAACTGCTTCTAAATCTTCCAGCGTCATATCGCCATATGCGCATTTGATAACAGAGTCAGCAAACACATCATAGTCATAATCTGTAGAAAATCCTTGCTGCAGCTGTTTTTCGTAAGCTTCAATCTGTTCTTTTTGATACTGGATGTCTTTTTCCTTACCTGGATAGTCCGGACCATTTATCGCATGATTCATTTCTTTGAACAGCATCATATATTGCTTCAGTGTTTCATCCACACCCTACACCTCCTTGTTTTACTGGATAAGATAATGAAAACGGACATCATTGCTGATGTCCGCCAACAGTTAAACTATTTGGGTTCTGTTCCCCAAATCAGTTTTCCGTGATTATATAATGTGATTTTTTTCGTTGTTTTAAACGTATTTGATTGGAAAAAGGAATAATCGCCGCTTTGTGCATAATTGCTCCAGTCATCGTTGTGAAGACGAAGCTGAATATTTCCTGTGCTTGCTCCCGGTGACAGCGTTCCTTTTTTAAACCCCAGTTCCAGATAGGTATCTGCGCCTTGCTTAGGTTTATGCAGCGTCACAAATTTGTGTTTCAGATTGCCGCATCCAATCTGCGCGTAGTCACAGTCAAGGTTTTGGCCTTTGTTTTTCGCGTTATACCAGTAACGGGCAGTAATATCTTTTAAATCAACCGTGGTATTCCCGTTATTTTTTATGTGAAGCTGCGGGCGGATTTGGTTGCTGTTCACACCCCCATCCCCTGCTTTGTATTGTACAGAAATGCCGTTTTCCTGTGCGGGGTTATCTTGTGCCGGCGTTTCAGGGCGTTCTTTCGTTGAATCTTTGTTGCCGAGAATGTTTTCTCTTACGAATGTTCCTGAAGCAGTTAAATCTGTAAGCGGCCAGCCGCCTGTTTTAGATGCTCCCGGCTTTAACGCTGAGGATGATTCCTGCTTATCAGAAAGATTCCAGTTCACCCAGCTGATTTTCTTGCTGTCGAGATAATTCAGCCATTCCCGCGACTGGTCAAGGAATACACCGCCATTTCCAGACGCGTCGCTTGTTCCCCATTCCGTCACGAAAATAGGCGCTCCTTTACTGAGTGCATAGTTTGCTTTATCCCGTAAAGATTGGCCGTGTGTGCCGGCATAAAAATGAAGCGCGTACATGACGTTTGCATCTTTTAGCTGATCATCGGCAGCATCATTCACATCCTGGCTCCATGTACCGGTTCCGACAATGATGGTATTGTCTGGATCATTTTTGCGGATAACGGAAATCACTTCTTCCGCATACGGTTTAATATCACGCTTCCAGTTCACATCACCGTTTGGTTCGTTTGCAATTTCATAAATGACATTTGGCGTGTTTCCGTAAAGGCTTGACATTTCCTTGAAGAATTCTTTTGCCTTCTCTTTATTTTGATTTGGATTACCGTCATTTAAGATATGCCAGTCAATGATGACATATATCCCAAGCTCTTTTGCCGCTTCAACCGCTTCTTTTACTTTGTTTTTCACGGATGGGTTGTCAATATAACCGCCATCTGCTGTATACATCGCCGCTCGGAAAACGGTAATGCCCCAATTGTCTCTCAGCCATTTTAAGCTGTCTTTATTGACAAAATCGCCATACCATTGCAATCCGTGTGAACTGATCCCCTTCAATTGCACCGTTTTGCCGTTTTGATTGATTAGCTGCGTGCCTTTTATGCTAAGCTGGCCATTTATGGCGACTGGCGTTTTTGCTCCTGCAGCAGATGCTGCTGGATTTCCTAAGCCGCTGGTTGCGAGTATTGAAATTAATAAACATACGATTAAGATAGAGACTTGACGTTTCATATATAGTATTCTTTCCTCCTTTACATCATGACGAAAATATATGCCTATTAACTCGTCCGCTCCACCTCCCTTCCGTTTTTGTTTGGCACGGACTATTGTAAAAATTTATCTCATCTTTGTCTATCAACCTAATTTCTTGTTTTTAGACGGATTAAAAGCCTGTCAATTTGCTCTTTTTGTCTTGATTCAGATACTGCTGACACATACGGACCAAATAGAAAATTGTTTAATCAGGACTATTCACGTTACTTTTTGTTTAATTTGAAAGATTCTGCTTCTTTGCGCCAAATAAAAAGCCGCATTCAATGAATTGAATGCAGCCGTGTTCTTATGCTTCTTGTTTCTCATCTTCCCATGTTTCAGCATTTTTCAGCCCTGGAATGTTTTTCGCTTTAAATACAGGATCAAGTCCTTGTTTACGCTGTTTCGCGTAATCTTTATAAACTTTGTAAGCAACGTTTGACAGCAGCGTAATCACAACTAAGTTAATCAGCGCCATGATACCCATAAAGAGATCCGCCATGTCCCAAACGATTTGGAAGCCTGATAGAGAACCGTAGACAACCATAGCAATAACCGCAATCCGGTAAATATTCAGCCATGTTTTGCTTGTTTTAATAAATTCAATATTTGTCTCACCATAATAATAGTTGCCGACAACTGAACTGAATGCAAACAAGAACATTGCGACTGCGATGAAGCTAGGCGCCCAGCCACCGATATGATGATTAAGGGCAGCCTGGGTTACTTGGATACCATCACCTTTTGGCGTTACACTGTACAGCAAAATGATAAACGCTGTGGACGTACATACGATAAATGTATCGAAAAATACGCCTAATGTTTGAATAAAACCTTGTTTTGCCGGATGCGATACATGAGCTGTTGCAGCCGCATTCGGAGCGCTTCCCATCCCTGCTTCGTTTGAAAAAAGTCCGCGCTGCGCACCGATAACGATGATGCCGCCAATTCCGCCGCCGACGACTTGTTCAAACCCTAAAGCATTTTTAACAATTGTAGCGATAACGCCAGGGAAAGCCGTAATATTTGTGATGACAACAAATAATGCAATAATAATATAAATGCCTGCCATAACCGGTACGATTAACTGTGTTACAGCCACAACACGTTTCAAACCGCCAAAAATGATAAACGCAGTTAAAACAGCCAAGACAATGGCTACAACTGTTTTATTCACATGAAATGCGCCATCCAACGCTCCTGCAATAGTATTCGTTTGAACAGCGTTAAAGATTAAACCGAATGATACCGTAATTAAGACAGCAAAAACGATGCCAAGCCATCTGGCTCCAAGACCCTTCTGAATGTAGTAGGCCGGACCTCCGCGGAAATCCTCCCCGTCTCTTACCTTATAAAGCTGCGCTAGCGTACTCTCAACAAAGCTAGAAGCCATACCTACAGCAGCTACAACCCACATCCAAAACACAGCGCCCGGTCCGCCTGTCGCAATTGCTAAAGCTACACCAGTCAAATTCCCAGTACCGACTCGGGATGCAGCGGAAATAAAGAATGCCTGCATAGAGGAAACGCCTTTATTTCCTTCAGGCTTCTCACCTACTATTCTGAACATTTCAATAAAATAACGGAATTGGATAAAACCAAAACGTATGGTAAAAAATAATCCAAGCCCTATTAAAATATAAAATAGGTATTTCCAAATGAAATCACTTGGAATATGAATTAAACTATCGAAAAAAGACGCCATATTTACCTCCCGTTTTCATCAATTCAATACGAATTCGTTTTGATGTTAGATTTTTTAACATAACGAGTTTTATTATATCACAATATGACGAATTAGGAAGTTTTTTCGCGAAGAATATTGTCATAGCCAGATGTTACTCTGTCGACCCTTTCCCTAGCATTTTCCTATAAAAAATAAAAACATTCGTTGCAAGTTTGCATTTTTAAAAAAGTACCTATTAACAATGCAATCATTTCCTCTCATTTTCTTACCTTTCCTTTGATTTTAGCTCACAAATAAAGGAATAAACCTTAGACAACAAACATATCATCTAAAATATGCTTTTATTCACACCATAAACCGGGTATACATACACTAATAAAGAATGTTTCTCTTTCAAAAATAAGCAAAAAGATATATACTTAACAAAGTGAAATTTAGTTTTTAAATTTAATAAATCAGGTTTACTTTTAGGATGGATTGGGGTATTATTATAAAAATATTCAGTAATATTAAAGGAGGGGGAGATCATTTGAAAAAAGTAACGATATTGAAAGCATCCATCTTATTCTTGGCGATCGCCAGTTTTCATTTGCTCTCAATTCCCCACGCCTTTGATATCGGCCATCATTATAAAGCCGTAGCCGACCAGCAGGAAATGCACGAGATGAAAGCCGGCCAAAATGCTGATGATGAGAAGAAATCCATCACAGGGGCATTTGCGCTAACCGCTTTGTGGGCAATGGCTGTTCTGCTTCTGACCGCTGAAAGCAAAAGTACGGGATACACCCGCAGGCGCCAGCGGAAAAAAAGCTTTATACTGGCCAAATTTTATCAGTCGTCTTATTTCGGCAAACTTCATGTTCAACATCACCCGATTATATAACGATAATATGAGGAGGCTGTTTAACATGTTGTTTATCTTAAGAATGGTGATATTAGGCTTATTTTCTTTCACAGCGCTGAATTTATTTGTATGGCAGGGAATTGAAGTCATTCATGCCGTAACAGATCTATTCACCAACCATGAAAGCTAAATAAACGAAACCCGCTCACGTAATATGAGCGGGTTTTTTATTATTGTTCTGTATGAACGCGCCAAACAGCTGTAACCTTGCCTGATTCCTCTTCATCAAAAAAGAAAGAGCCATTGCTGTATCTGTCGTTTGTCCGCAGCTCTTTTGCCTGCAGTTCTTTTCTGTCGCCTTTTTCTGTTTCTGCCATAAGCCGCTGTTCAAGACCGCAAGCGAACAGTGCTGCAACACGGTGAGGATTCTTTTTCAGTTCCCTTAGCATCACGACACCGCGTTTTGCGCGGGATGTTTTCTCGAACTCAGAAAGACTCATGCGTTTTACCGCTCCCCGCTGTGTGAACAAAACAATTGAATCAGATTCTTGAAGGATCTCTCCTGAGACAACAAAGTCATCCTCTTTTAAGTTAATCCCTTTGACACCTGCCGCACGCGCGCCAACTACATTCACTTCGTCTTCTCTAAACCACAGGCCGTACCCTAAGTGAGTGGCCATAAAGATCTGGCTTTCCCCATTTGTTACATGAACATCAATCAATTCATCTTCACCCTTCAGATTTAAGGCCACAAGCGCCTTAGAATAACGCTGTGCTTTGTAATGGGTGAGCTCTGTCTTTTTCACCATGCCGTTTTTCGTAAAGAACAATAGATATGCCGACGGATCAAATTCTTTTATCGGTATGGCCTTTACAATCGTTTCATCACGGTCAATGGTGATGATATTAGAAAAATGCTGACCCATGTCCTTCCATCTGATATCAGGCAGCTGGTGAACAGGACAATAAATGTAGCTTCCTTTGTTCGTAAAGAGCAGCAGCACGTCCGTCGTATTCATCTCAAATTGATGCAGCATCCTGTCCGTATCTTTCATTCCGAAATCCTGGCCGTTAGAAGCGGCATATGAGCGCTGGCTTGTCCGTTTTAGATAGCCATCCTTCGTAACGGTTACATATACATCCTCAGACGCAACCATAACTTCAAGGTTGATTTTAATTTCCTCAATTTTTTCTTCAATCACGGAGCGTCTCGTGTCTGCATATTTCTTTTTCAGTGCTTTTAAGCTGTTTGTGATCACTTGTAACAGCTTTTTATCATTGCTTAAAATAGATTCGAGCTCTTCAATTTTTTTACCGAGCTCTTCTGCCTCTTCCTTAAGCGCTGTGATATCGGTATTGGTTAAACGATATAACTGCAATGACACGATGGCTTCAGCCTGAGGCTCTGTAAATTCGTATTTCGCAATCAAATTATTTTTAGCGTCACGTTTATCGCTTGAAGAACGGATCGTTGCAATGACTTCATCTAAAATGGACAAAGCTTTCATGAGCCCTTCTACGATGTGATGTCTGTCTTTTGCTTTTTGAAGCTCATAAACGGACCGGTTTGTGACGACTTCCTTTTGGTGTCCAATATACGCATCCAAAATAGACGGCAGGCTCATCAGCATCGGACGGCGGTTATGAATAGCCACCATATTAAAGTTATATGTGATCTGCAAATCAGTGTTTTTATATAAGAAATTCAAAATGCCTTTGGCATCCGCTTCTTTTTTCAGCTCAATGACCACTCTCAGCCCTGTTCGATCCGTTTCGTCACGAACCTCTGAGATGCCTTCAACCTTTTTATCAATACGGAACTCGTCCATTTTTTTCACAAGGTTTGCTTTATTTACTTCAAATGGAATTTCAGTAATGACTATTTGTTCTCGTCCGCCTCTGATTGTTTCAATTTCAGCTTTTCCGCGGATAATGATTTTTCCTTTTCCAGTTTCGTAAGCTTTTCTTATGCCGTCAACGCCTTGAATAATACCGCCTGTCGGAAAATCAGGCCCTTTAATGACTTCCATGAGTTCATCAACAGAGCAAGATGGCATTTGAATACGCTTAATGACAGCATCAATGACTTCTCCCAAATGATGAGGGGGAATGTCGGTCGCGTATCCCGCTGATATCCCGGTTGATCCGTTGACCAATAAGTTAGGAAACATCGCCGGGAGTACGACAGGCTCCTTGCTTGTGTCATCGAAGTTAGGCACAAATTCAACCGTGTTTTTGTCAATATCCCGAAGAAGCTCAGATGCTATCGGAGATAATCGTGCCTCTGTATAACGCATGGCTGCCGGGGGATCTCCGTCGATGCTTCCGTTGTTTCCATGCATTTCGATCAACACATTACGAACTTTCCAATCCTGACTCATCCGCACCATTGCTTCATAAACCGAACTGTCACCGTGCGGATGATAGTTACCGATGACGTTACCGACCGTTTTGGCCGCTTTTCTGAAGTTTTTATCAAACGTGTTTCCATCTGTATGCATCGCATACAGAATTCTGCGCTGTACCGGCTTTAATCCGTCTCTCGCATCAGGCAGCGCTCTGTCTTGAATAATATATTTACTGTAGCGTCCAAAACGGTCGCCGATCACCTCTTCTAATGGTAAATCATGAAATAATTCTGGCTGTGACAATCATTAAACCTCCTCAGCGACCGATAAGTTTTCATTTTCTAAAATATTGCTTTCTTCATCTAAGCCGAAAGCGACGTTTTTCTCAATCCACTTTCTGCGCGGCTCTACTTTGTCTCCCATTAACGTCGTTACACGTCTCTCTACACGTGCCGCATCGTCAATTTTGACCCTAACAAGGGTGCGGGACTCCGGATTCATTGTCGTTTCCCAAAGCTGGTCTGCGTTCATCTCTCCAAGACCCTTATATCGCTGAATGGTATAGCCCTTGCCGACTTTTTTCAGGACATCACCCATCTCTTCATCAGACCATGCATATTCAATGATTTCCTTCTTCCCGCTTCCTTTACTGACCTTATATAAAGGTGGCAGCGCTATAAACACCTTGCCATGCTCAATGAGCGGCTTCATATAGCGATAGAAAAAGGTAAGAAGCAGCACTTGAATATGGGCGCCGTCAGTATCGGCATCGGTCATAATGATGATTTTGTCGTAGTTGATGTCATCGATTGAGAAATCTGCTCCGACACCCCCGCCGATCGCATGAATGATCGTATTGATCTCTTCATTTTTAAAGATATCCGCAAGCTTAGCTTTTTCTGTATTAATGACTTTACCGCGTAAAGGCAGAACTGCTTGGAATCTGCGGTCTCTTCCCTGCTTGGCTGACCCGCCTGCTGAATCACCCTCAACGAGATACAATTCATTTTTTGCCGGGTTTCTCGAACCCGCAGGCGTCAGCTTTCCGCTTAAAGTCGCTTCTGATTTTTTTCGTTTTTTGCCGCTTCTTGCTTCTTCACGGGCTTTGCGTGCCGCTTCGCGCGCCTGGCTCGCCTTGATTGCTTTTTTGACAAGAAGCGTTGCGGTGTCCCGATTTTCCTCTAAAAAGTAAGCAAGCTGCTCGGAAACAATTGCATCAACCGCTGATCTTGCTTCACTCGTTCCGAGCTTTCCTTTTGTTTGTCCTTCAAATTGAAGAAGCTCCTCAGGAATGCGGACAGAAATAATGGCTGAAAGCCCTTCCCTTATATCGGTGCCTTCAAGGTTCTTATCCTTTTCTTTCAGCAAAGCCACTTTTCGCGCATATTCATTAAAAGCCCGGGTCATCGCAGTTTTTGCACCCGACTCATGCGTCCCGCCATCTTTTGTTCTGACATTGTTAACAAAAGACAAAATATTTTCAGAATAACCATCGTTAAACTGGAACGCAAAATCCACTTCTATGGAATGGTGCTCTCCCTCAAACGAGACCACTTCAGATAAGACGTCTTTTTCTTCATTTAAGTAAGCGACAAACGCCTCTATGCCGTTTTCATAATAAAAGACCTCATGCTGGTCATTGCGTTCATCAATCAGCTCAATTTTCAATCCTTTTAACAAAAACGCAGACTCTCTTAAGCGCTCGGAAAGCGTTTCAAAATTATAGGTTGTTGCGCTGAACATCGTTGGATCTGGCTTAAAGTGTGTGAGTGTTCCCGTCTTTTTCGTTTTGCCGATCTTTTCGAGAGATGTAACCGGTTTTCCTCCATTTTCAAATCGCTGCTGATAGATAAAACCGTCCCGTTCAATGGTAACTGTCAGCCATTCAGATAAAGCATTCACGACTGACGCACCCACTCCATGGAGCCCGCCGCTTGTCTTATAGCCGCCTTGGCCGAATTTTCCTCCGGCATGAAGTACCGTAAAAATCACTTCAGGGGTTGGTTTGCCGAGCTTATGCATTCCGGTCGGCATGCCACGGCCTCTATCCTGTACAGAAATGCTATTGTCTTTATGTATTTTGACGATTATGTGATCTCCATGGCCGGCAAGCACCTCGTCGACAGAGTTATCTACAATTTCATAAACCAAGTGGTGCAAGCCGCGCGCGTCAGTAGAGCCAATATACATACCCGGCCTTTTCCGGACAGCCTCAAGGCCTTCGAGCACCTGTATGGCATCTTCGTTGTAATCAAATTGCTGTTTTCTAGCCAAACGTACAAACCCCTTTCAAAAACTAACATTGTCTTTCTCTTTTTCAGTGTTACACATCATTTGTATATAAGATATTTTTTATAAACCTCGCCTCAAGCCGGTACTGCCTTGGACTCCTCATTATAACCAATATGTTTGCAATCGCAACATAGAGCTAACGAATCAGTTCTCAAAACATCGGCTAGTGCTGTTTTCGCACTATGAGAACGTATGTTTGTTTATTATATATAAAGCAGCAGACCTTCGCAAATCGAACGGCCGAAACCCAGCTGGACAAGGTATTCAAAAAAAGCTGTTCAAGCTTTATTGTATCTGTTTCACCGTAATACGCAAACAATATCTTAAAATTAAAAAGCAAAAATCCTTGAATTCACAAGGATTTTTGCAGTTCTGCACCTATTTTGTTACAGCGTGTGCCACTTTTATGCACAGATCCATGATAACCGTTCTGCCTTTTTCTTTTAGCTTCTGGTATGCTTCCTCGTTTACCAGCCCTTGCTGCGCCCAAAATACCGGGGCATCTGTCTCTAAAAACTCTTCCGCCACTCCAGGAAGCTGTTCTGAGCGCCGGAATACATTGACGATGTCAATCGGACCGTCAATCTCTTTTAAAGATGAAACGGCTTTGACACCTAGTGCCTCATCAATTGTCGGGTTCACTGGGATAATTTCATAACCCGCGTCCTGCATTGCTTTTGAAACCATATGTGACGTTCTATCCGGACGGTCTGAAAGCCCCACTACTGCTATACGTTTGCTTCTTTGAAGAATCTCTTTAATTTCCGCTTTAGAAGGGTTTTGCATCATGAGTCACTCCTTTTCCACTTATTTTACACGATCAAAACAGGAGAAATCAAAATATGATGCAGGTTTGATTAGATTTGTAAGCAAACTTTACAAAAAAACTTATCATCAGATCATGACATCTCATGTTAAAATAGAAAGAAGGGAATTTGAAAAAGGAGAAATGTAGATGTTAATTGCTTTATTGATTATTTTGGCCTACTTGATAGGTAGCATTCCATCTGGCTTAATTGTGGGCAAGCTTGCCAAGGGAATCGATATTCGGGAGCACGGAAGCGGCAACTTAGGCGCTACCAATGCATTCCGTACACTGGGCGTAAAAGCAGGTTCGGTCGTCATAGCCGGAGATATTTTGAAAGGGACACTGGCAACTGCATTGCCTTTTCTCATGCACGTTGATATTCATCCGCTTCTTGCAGGAGTCTTTGCGGTTATAGGCCATGTGTTCCCCGTCTTCGCTAAATTTAAAGGCGGTAAAGCCGTGGCAACATCAGGTGGCGTTTTGCTATTTTACGCACCTCTGTTATTTATCACGATGGTTGCGGTATTCTTCATCTTTTTATACTTGACTAAATTTGTTTCTCTATCATCAATGTTAACAGGGATCTATACTGTTATATATAGTTTCTTTGTCCATGATACGTATTTATTGATTGTCGTTACCCTGCTCACTATTTTTGTGATATACAGACACCGGGCAAACATTAAACGAATCATCAATAAAACAGAACCTAAAGTAAAATGGCTATAAGCTTAAAAACCTTCTCTTTTGACACAGAATAGCCTAATACGTTTATAATAGAGAAAATTCAAATGAAGAACAAAGGGGTGTGCTGTTATGAATATGACAATTAACGAAGACGCATTGAACTGGTATAAAGAAGAGCTCGATTTGGAAAGCGGAGACCAGGTTCGCTTTTTCGTCCGCTACGGAGGCTGCAGCAACGTTCAAAAGGGTTTTTCTCTCGGTGTAGCGAAAGATGCCCCACAAGAGGCTGGAGTCACTGCAGAAGCAGACGGCATTACCTTCTTTATTGAAGAAAGTGATTTATGGTACTTTGATAATCACGACCTTCTCGTCAGCTATTCAGAAGACGCTAATGAACCGGTTTTTGAATACCAATAAAAAAGAACGCACATGATGTGCGTTCTTTTTTTTACAAATGAAATCGTATAAGATGATCGGTTAGGTTTTCTTGTTCCAAAATATATTTTTGGGTCTCCCCCAGCAGATCAAAGTGAGGAAATTCACTTTTCTTATGTATCCATTCTTTCTTTAACCCGTAGGCTGCTCCCCACCGGATCAGCTTATCAATATCTGCACAGCCGGCTTTTGTCACAGTTTTTGCTTCCGGAAACCGGTCATCAAGCCAGTAATGTGTTAAAAATGCGATTTCTCCTTTTTTCACTGCTTGTTTCCACCGGTTCAGTTCCTCCCGTTTCACACCAAACGCCATATCCCGTTCACTTCCCTATTTTTTGGCCTTTTCATATGCTGCGTGCCAATCAGGAAAAGCTTTGCGGAATTGAATAGGCTTAAAGCTTTCTTTATCCACACATATATGAGATGAGGTGGCTTTGATGGAAAGCTCACCGGCCGGATTATAAATGTGATAACCATAAACGGTTTTAAAGCCGTTATATTCCTCTATCCATGTATGGACAACCGCGGTTTCTCCGTAATGAAGCGGCTTTTTATAGGAGATGTTGATATCAACGACTGGAGACAGAACACCTTTTTTCTCCATATCACTATATAAAAAGCCTAAGTCCTTGATTAAAGCAGTTCTGCCGACCTCCATCCACACAAGATAATTTGCGTGATAGACAATCCCCATTTGATCTGTTTCTGCATAACGCACTTCTATTTCTTTTTTTGATACATGCAAGATTACTCTGCTCCCTTAACGTCAATTTAGCCCCATTTTACCATAACCAAATCAGAAAGAAAAAAACCAGGTTTCCCTGGTTTTTTAAGAGCGGTATCCATTTTGTCTCGCTGCGGATTCGTCCTGTATTTCATTGCGAAATGCTTCAATGCTCTGTTCGCGTCTTGCATTTTTTTCTTTGATACGCTGTTTATCTTCTCCTGAAGCAAACTCCATTGTTGCTTCTGCTTCTTCTATATTTTCAATTGTATTTTGAACCATATCCTGCAATTTTTCTACATTATCAGAACGATCATCAGGATTAGGCTGCTGATATTGATTTTGGTTCTTTGTCATCGGATGTACCTCCTAGAAATAAACTCGATTTTTCGCTACTCGCCCTTTGTCTGCATGATGATCGGCTGCTGTCCTGAAGTATCATGCATTTTTTCCCCTTTATTGGCTTTATATTTCACAGGCTTTGTACCCAAGTGGCTTGGAGCATATTGAGGCTGACCGTTTTTCTTGTTGTTTCCCATGCTTATCCCTCCTCAACAGATAGGTTTCTCAAAAGGAGGGGTAAACATGAATACAAATTAAAGGTTATTTTTGCTTAAATCGCTGTTCAAGCTTTTCCTCAAGCTGATTTAAATACTCTGTATTAGTCATCAGCTCTTTTTTGTTTTCCATGACGAGCTCATGAAAAGAACGTTTTCTCATCTTCTTCACGCTTCTCACCTCCGCATATTCTTTTATTTTTTCCAATTCTGAAAACTTGTAAGCATATCTGAACATAAAAAAACTGAATCTAATCAAGATCCAGTTTTTGTTCCATTTCTTTTTTTGTCATGGTGCCAATGTGTATGTCTTGAATAACACCTTTTTCATCCAAGATATATGTCGTTGGATATGACATCACGTTATAGTCAGCATTGATCCCTTTTTTATCAATCAGAATGGGGAACGTTAAATCATACGTATCAGCAAACGCTCGGACTTGTTTTTCACTTTTCTCAGCTGAAGTGAAATTTACCGCAACAACCGCAAGTTTGTCGGCATACTCTTTTTGCAGCTCTTCCATCGCCGGCATTTCCTGACGGCACGGCTTACACCAAGTTGCCCAAAAATTGAGCAATACTTTTTTGCCTTGTGAATCCTTTAAGGAGCTATTCTCTCCCGACAGCGTTTTCAAAGAAAAATCAGGTGCTTGTTGCCCCTCTTCAATTCCGACTTCTTTTTTGCTGTATGTTTGATACAGGTTCCAACCCATATAACCGGCAAGCATAATAATCAGGATCCCTGCAAGCCATTTTTTCAGCATATGCCACCTCCGCAGCACATTTTGTCATAAAAAGAAGAGAAAGCGAAATGCCTTCTCTTCCTATTGATTCATCAGGACTGCTTCATTTTTTCACGAAGCACCATTTGAAGGATGCCGCCATGGCGGTAGTAATCAATTTCAACTTCACTGTCAAAGCGGACGACTGCTTCAAAAGTTGTTACATTGCCGTCTTCATTGATTGCTCTTACCGTCACAAGGTCACGAGGGCGAACTGTTTCATCAACATCTACCTCGATGACTTCTTTACCCGTTAAGCCAAGTGTATCTGCATTTTCACCTTGTTTAAACTGAAGCGGCAGCACACCCATGAATACAAGGTTGCTTCTGTGAATTCTTTCAAAGCTCTCTGCAATTACCGTTCTGATGCCGAGTAGGTTTGTTCCTTTTGCGGCCCAGTCACGTGAAGATCCCATACCGTAGTCTTTTCCTGCTAATACAACAAGACCGGTTTTATCTTCTTTGTATTTCATGCACGCATCATAGATGGATGTTACTTCACCAGTTGGCCAGTACGTCGTAAATCCGCCTTCTGTACCCGGTGCGATTTGATTTTTGATGCGAATGTTTGCAAATGTCCCTCTCATCATGACTTCATGGTTTCCTCGGCGCGAACCGTAGGAGTTAAAGTCACGAGGAGAAACCCCTTTTTCTTGCAAATACTTTCCGGCAGGCGTATCTTTACCGATTGCACCAGCAGGAGAAATATGGTCAGTTGTGACTGAATCGCCGAATTTACCGACAACACGCAAACCTTTTAATGGTTCAACCTTGCCTGGTTCAACAGACATTTCTTCGAAGAATGGCGGATTTTGAATGTAAGTTGATTCGTTATCCCATTTATATAACGCTTCATCTGTTGTTTCAATCTCGTTCCAGCGCTCGTTGTCATCAAATACCGTTTCATACTCTTTACGGAAGAGCTCAGGCGTAACTGTTTGCTTAACAAGTGAATTGATTTCGTCTGTTGACGGCCAAATATCGTTAAAGTATACGTTTTGACCATCTTTACCTACACCGATCGGGTCGGTTTTCAGGTTAATGTTTACCGTTCCAGCCAGCGCATATGCCACAACAAGCGGCGGAGAAGCAAGGTAGTTTCCTTTAACAAGCGGGTGAATACGTCCTTCAAAGTTACGGTTTCCGGAAAGGACAGACGTAATCAGAAGATCATTTTTCGCAACCGCTTCTTCGATTTCTGGTGAAAGCGGACCTGAGTTTCCGATACATGTTGTACAGCCGTACCCAACGAGGTTAAAGCCAAGCTCTTTCATGTATGGAAGAAGGCCTGAATTCACAAGATATCCTGTAACGACTTTAGAACCTGGTGCAAGTGACGTTTTCACGTAATTAGGCACCTTAAGCCCTAACTCAACCGCTTTTTTCGCTACTAGTCCTGCACCGATCAGCACGTAGGGGTTAGATGTATTCGTACAGCTTGTAATCGCGGCAATAGCGATCGCACCCGTTTTCATAACTGTTTCTTCGCCATTGAGAAGTTTAAATTTAATTTCTTTATTCTCTTCTTCAGCGTTTAAACCGAACCCTTGGTTACCCGCAGGGCTGACTAAGTGCTTTTTAAACGTTTCCTGCATAGCAGAAAGCGGAATTAAATCCTGAGGACGCTTTGGACCTGATAGGTTTGCTTCAATTTGTGAGAGGTCGATTTCAACCACATCAGTAAATTGAGGGTCTTCCGCATCAGGAGTGTAGAACAAGCCATTGCTTCTGCAGTACGCTTCGACAACATCAATATGTTCAGGATCACGGCCTGTCAGGCGCATGTAGTTGAGCGCTTCTTCATCTACTGGGAAGAATCCGCATGTAGCACCATATTCCGGAGCCATGTTCGCAATTGTTGCGCGATCAGCAAGCGGCAGTTCAGCAATTCCCGGTCCGAAGAATTCAACAAATTTGCCGACAACGCCTTTTTCACGGAGCACTTGTGTTACTTTTAACGCCAAGTCAGTAGCTGTTGTTCCGTTTGGAAGCTTGCCGACAAGTTTCGCGCCGATTACCTCTGGAACTGGGAAGTAAGAAGGCTGTCCAAGCATTCCCGCTTCAGCTTCAATTCCGCCGACACCCCAGCCAAGAACACCGATACCGTTAATCATTGTTGTATGTGAGTCTGTCCCCACAAGCGTATCAGGATACGTTACAAGCTCACCGTCTTCTTCAATGGCATGGACAACACTTGCCAGGAACTCAAGGTTGACCTGATGCACAATACCTGTTGCAGGCGGCACTGCTTGATAATTGTTAAACGCTTTCTTTGCCCAGCTTAAAAATTTGTAGCGTTCTGCATTTCTTTCGAATTCTAAATCCATATTTACTGCTAACGCGTCTTCCGTACCCGCTTTATCAACCTGTACAGAGTGGTCGATAACGAGATCAACAGGAATTTCAGGGTTGATTTTATCAGGATCTCCGCCGACAGCTGCCATCGCTTTACGCAGTGAAGCAAGGTCTACTACTGCCGGAACCCCTGTGAAGTCTTGTAAAATAACACGAGACGGTTTGAACGGAACATCGATTTCCTTTAATTCGGCAGTTCCCCATTTTGCCAAATTTTCCACATGTTCTTTTTTGATGACGAATCCGTCCACTTGACGCAAAACTGATTCTAAAAGAACTTTGATGGAATAAGGAAGCTTCGAAACCTTCCCGATACCTGAATCTTCTAACGCTTTTAAAGAGTAGTAATGATATGTTTTCCCATTTGTAGTAAACGTTTTTCTCGCTTGGAAAACGTCTTTTGCTGCAGTTTTTTGCTCGTTTGTCATTCTCCAAAATCCCCCTTCAGATCAGATCATTCTCAGATGAACATTACATTCCATCACAATTTTCTCACAATTTCATATTAAAACAAAATCATACATAAGTAAATATCAATGTTTTTATTAAATACAATAAGTTCGACTTATGAGAATATACACCGGTAATTTTTACTGTTTATGCTCTCTCATAGAACACACTAAAAGGAGCCATATTATGATTGAGGTGATAATGATGGTTAAAAGAAAAGCGAATCACGTTATTAACGGAATGAATGACGCCAAAAGCCAAGGCAAAGGCGCCGGCTATATCGAAAACGATCAGCTTGTACTGACTGAAGCTGAACGCCAAAATAATAAAAAGAGAAAAACCAATCAATAACATCGAACTCTTTTAAGGAGGTCCTCATTTTATGACCAATAAAAATACAAGTAAAGATATGCATAAAAATGCGCCAAAAGGACACAATCCGGGACAGCCTGAGCCTTTAAGCGGAAGCAAAAAAGTGAAGAATCGAAACCACACTAGACAAAAGCACAACTCAAGCCATGATATGTAAGAAAAGCAGACCTTAGTGTCTGTTTTTTTATGCGTTCACCCATTTATTATCCACCGCATATACTGTAAGGCAAGGTTGATATGTGGAGGAATGCTTCCATGACTCATTCAAAACGTAATGATGCAAATGATTTCGATAGTATGGATGAATGGCTTCGGCAATTTTTTGAAGACCCCTTCGCCTGGTACGACGAAACATTGCCTATTGATTTATATGAAACAAGTCAGCAGTATATTATAGAAGCGGACCTGACTTTTTTACAGCCGACACAAGTAATGGTTACCCTGTCTGGCTGCGAGTTCATTTTAACAGTCAAATCATCTGGACAGACTTTTGAAAAACAAATGATGCTTCCTTTTTATTTTAATGACAAAACCATTCAAGCCGAATGCGAAAATCAAATACTCACAGTCGCCGTCAATAAAGAAACAGAAGATGGCTCTTCTTTTTCTCTTCAATTCCCTCTCAGCTAAACATAAAAAGTCACTTTCATCCCCTATAATGAAAGTGACTTTTTTTCCGTCCATTTATCGTCAAATACCCTCTAGTGACTCTCCCATGGCCAAATAGCAGATTCACTATACAATAGAATATGATCTACTATCTCTTTTGACTAGACATCTATCACTTTTTTCTATTCTTTTTTTACTGTGTTCTTCTAATCTCTCTTCGTATACAATATGGTTAGAATAAGGGGGGATGATTGATGCTGGAAGGATGGTTTTTGTGGTTTATTCTATTTTGGGTGATCATGATGGTTATCTTATTATCAATCGGCGGGTTTTTTATGTTTCGAAAGTTTTTAAAGCGTTTACCAAAAGAAGACGGCAGGTCAGAGCTTGATTGGCAGGATTACTATATTGAAAACAGCAAACATTTATGGAACGATGAAAATAAACAGTTTCTAGATGAATTGACAGCGCCGGTGCCAGAGCTGTTCAGAGATGCAGCAAAAGCCAAAATCGCAGGCAAAATCGGTGAGCTTGCATTAAAAGAAAAGGTAGCAAAGATTGATCAGCAACTTATGATCAAAGGTTATATTCTCGCAACTCCTAAAAGAGACCATACCTTCTTAAAAAGGCATCTGCGGGACAAAAAAATCGATCTGGAGCCTTATCAAACCCTTCTCAAATAAAAAACCTTTCCTGGCAAGAGGAAAGGTTTTTTTAATTCATTTGAATATTAGCTGACTGCAGCTCGTTATGAAGTTTTCGATATGATAAATACATGGCGATTCTCCAAGGCACAATCATACCGAAAGCCAGAATCCAAAACATTCCGCTCAATGCACCATAATCAATTGATGTGCTCAAAATCGATTTCATCACGATTCTGATCACTAAAAGACCGACTAATATAAAAACAAATGCTTTAGAGCGTTTCATGTAAATCTCATTATTTTTAACTTCGAACTTAGAGGTTTTGATTAGAAAAATAGAGAAAATCACACCTAAAGTGAATGCTTCTAAAAACTCTGCACCAGTTACCCAAAATACCGGAAATAAAAACATTAACGCTCCCGTACTCATAAAAATCGGCGGGAGAATGATTTTTTTTGGTGAAACAGGCTTGTCAGAGGACTTTATTCTGACAACCATGACAGCTACAGCCATGAACACAGCAATAATCGATGAAATTATAATCATCATACTTATCATTCCTTTGTTTCTCGGAGTGTTGATACTATATACTATACTCCAAAACAATAAAAAAAACCATTTTGAAAAGAAATGACTTTAATATCCCATAACGCGGCTGACAGCTTCCAGCACTTTTGTTTCCTCGAACGGCTTCACAATAAAATCCTTTGCCCCCAGCTCAATTGCTTCCGTTACAATTCTTTGCTGGCGCATGGCAGTGCACATGATGACCTTCGCCTTAGGATCAAAGGTTAGGATATCACGAAGCGCCTTTATGCCGTTTTTCACTGGCATTGTAATATCCATTGTCACAATGTCCGGGCGCAGTTTTTTATACAGATCCGCTGCTTGCTCGCCGTCCGCCGCTTCGCCTGCGATTATGTAATTTGCCTCTTCCAAGATCTCTCTGATTTTCACTCTCATGAACTTGGCGTCGTCTACAACTAAAACTCTTGTCATATGCCCCTCCAAAAAACGATTTCCACAAATAATAGTCTTATTGTACCAAAAACAACAGGTTTAGTAGTAGTGCGAAAGTAATTCGTCATCAAAAACCAGTAAATCCCCCAAAAAGGTCAGACAGCAAAATAATGATCAGGCTCATCCAATCAAAGAATAACAGCACACCAATCACAATCATTAAAACGCCGCCTGCTTTCATGATCAAAAGCTGGTTCTTTCTTATCCACTTCAGCTTTGTGATAAAGAAAGACAATAAAACAAACGGTACAGCAAAACCGAGTACATATAACATCATGTATGGCACGGCTGAGCCTGGATTGGTGCCTGCAAGTGAGATAACAGCACCTAATATTGGACCGGTACACGGTGTCCATCCCGCCGCAAATGCCATTCCGATTAAGACTGAACCTAAAAACCCGCTCGGTTTATGCTTAAAATGGATTCTCCGCTCTTTCATCATAGCCTCTGGCCGGAACACGCCGAGTGTAAAGAAACCGAACAAAATAATAAGCAACGCGCCAATTTGCCGAATCGCATCATGGTAATCCCTAAACAGGCTGCCAATTAAAGATGTTCCATAGCCTAAAGCAATAAAAATGACTGAAAAGCCGAGCAAAAAAAACAAAGTATGAAACAGGCTTCTTTTCTGCAGCAGCAGCTTTTCTGTTTTTACATCATCCATGCTGACCCCTGTAATATATGACAAGAAAGCTGGGTAAAGCGGCAGGCAGCAAGGCGAAATAAAAGATAAAAACCCCGCTCCGAATGTCAAAAAATAATTTACGTCTCCCATGTCATCATCCCTTCATGATTTGACATTCCTTCAAGTTATGACAAAATCATTTCATTTTTTTAACACTTTCACCTGAAGGATTTCTATTTTCAGAAAAAACTTATATAATTTAATTTGACATTGAGATATTGTACTCCTTCTCATTTGAAAATTAGTATAAATATGGATATAATATAAACATTCAACTTGAAGATTTAATGTATGAAAGGATACATCCCTGTGATTAGAGAGCATCTATTAAATGAAATTGAAAAAAAAAGAGCAGAGCTGCTGCAAATTGTCATGGCGAACGGAATGACATCTCATATTACGATAGAGCTCAGTCAGGAGCTTGACCATCTTCTCATACAATATCAAAAGCAGCGCCTTCGAGCAGTAGCGGGTGATGAATGATCGCAAAATAAAAAACCCGTATAAGGGTTTTTTATTTTATAACCATGTTTCTCTATATCATAATCTTTACGTATTATTTCGTTTGATTATTCATGGCTTTCATCATTTGATTGATTTTCTTTTGAGAAGGTTTCATTCCCATTTGCATCATCATCATGCGTAACATTTGTTCATTAATAGGCGGATTCTTTTTCAGGTAGCTCATCATATATTTACGAGCAATAAAAAACCCGAGTGCAACACCTATGAGCAATGCAACAACGCCCACTAGGATGCCAACCCATAAAGTCATTTTATTTCCTCCTTCATGTTGTCTAGTTTAAAGTGTACTAAACCAAAAGCTATTATACAACATTTACATCTCTTTTTCTTCGGTTTTAGACAAAATTTCTTTCTTTCACCGGATTTAGCCATCCGTAACGCTTCGAATTGAAATCCATCGCTAAAAAACAAGGGCTTACTTTTCTTAACACTTCAAAGAATATCGTTTCTGCCTCATAATCTCCCGAAGCCACTATTTCTATCATGTGCTCCTTCATCATAAATGTCGCATGGCCTTTTGCTTTTGGCAAAGCTATTCTATAAATATAATCCAACTGCCTGTAATCCGTTTTGTTTAAATTCATTTTTAATCGCTGATGCATATGTAAAATCGGGATTGGTTGTGTAATATATTGAATCTGTTTCTCTGTCATTTCATATTGCTGCTTTTCAAGGCTTGTCCAATGATAGTCTTGAAACAGCTCAAACATAACCGATTCCCGCCCGAAATAGTGATTGGCAAACTCCT
Organism: Bacillus sp. MD-5; assembly: GCF_002201875.1. NCBI lineage: Bacteria > Bacillati > Bacillota > Bacilli > Caryophanales > Bacillaceae > Bacillus > Bacillus sp. MD-5. The sequence goes on along the minus strand of NZ_CP021911.1, from coordinate 1,774,740 downwards.
CTTTTATCAGGTACGTATAGTAGTGACGTTCCATCTTTTCATCCCCTTTTCCAGCAGCATTTCATTTGCTCTCTATTATACAAAAGAAGAAAAGAAAGAATTGTCTATTACTGTTAAACAGCCAATACTATTTTTGTCGGATAAACAAGAAAAAGAGGATGATTTGACTCATCCTCTTTCAAAGACTTACTTATTAATTAATGCCTTTACTCGATTCACTACGTTCGGTACTGAGAAGCCGTATTCGTTAATGATGGTTTCACCAGGGGCAGACGCACCGAATCGGTCTATGCCAAGTACGTCTCCTTCAAGCCCCGTGTATTTGCCCCATCCAAATGATGAGCCCATTTCAATTGCTAGGCGTTTTTTCACAGCTGCAGGAAGGACTTCGTTTTTGTATTCATCAGATTGTTTCTCAAAACGGTCCATTGAAGGCATGCTGACAACAGAAACATCGATATTTTCTTTTGCCAATTCTGCTTGCGCTTCAATCGCAAGACCTACCTCAGATCCTGAAGCGATGAGAAGAGCGTCAGGTGTTTCGTTTTTAGATTTAGAAACAACATATGCACCTTTTTCTACTCCTGCCAATGCTTCTTCAGGCGTTTGATCGATGGTAGGAAGGTTTTGGCGTGTTAGCACTAGCGCTGTTGGCTGATCAGTGCTTTGTACTGCAAGCTTCCACGCTGCTGCTGTCTCATTGCCGTCTGCAGGACGGATCAAAGAAAGGTTAGGCATTGCACGGAGTGAAGCAAGCTGTTCAACAGGCTCGTGCGTCGGGCCGTCTTCACCTACAGCAATACTGTCATGTGTGAAGACATATGTGACAGGAAGGCCCATTAACGCTGCAAGGCGAATAGAAGGACGCAGGTAATCAGAGAAGACAAAGAAAGTTCCGCCGAATACACGCAGTCCGCCATGAAGCGCCATACCGTTTAATGCTGCACCCATCGCAAATTCACGTACACCAAACCAGAAGTTTTTGCCTGAGTAATCAACCGCTGTAAAATCACCGGCATTTTTAATTGTCGTTTTGTTCGATCCCGCTAGGTCGGCAGAACCTCCGACAAAGAAAGGAATTTTTTTCGCGAGTCCGTTGAGAACTTCACCGGAAGATGCACGGGATGCCAGGCTGCTTCCTTTTTCATAAACAGGAACCTCTTGATCCCAGTCCTTCGGAAGCTCTCCTTTGATTGCCAGTTCAAGCTGTTCAGCAAGTTCAGGATAAATTTCTTTATATTTAGCGAATTGAGCATTCCATTCCTGTTCTTTTTTCTCGCCTGATTCTTTTACAGCTGCAGCGAAGTGCTCATATACTTCTGACGGAACGTAGAAATCTTCTTCATATGTCCACGCGTATGCTTCTTTTGTTAATTTGCTTTCCTCTTTACCAAGCGGCGCGCCGTGAACACCGGATGTACCTGCGCGGTTAGGCGATCCGAATCCGATTGTCGTTTTCACTTCAATTAATGTAGGTTTCTTATCATTTTGGCGTGCTTTTTCGATAGCCGCTGTTAATTCTTCAATATTGTTTCCATCCTCAACATAAAGAACTTCCCAATTCATTGCTTCAAAACGCTGTTTTACGTTTTCAGAGAATGAACGGTTCAGATCTCCATCGAGAGAGATGTCATTAGAATCGTATAGTACGATCAGACGGCCAAGCTGAAGATGTCCTGCGAGTGAAGCGGCTTCAGAAGAAATCCCCTCCATTAAATCACCATCACCACAAATACTGTATGTATAATGATCGACTACGTTAAATGAATCACGGTTGTAAGTTTCCGCTAAATGGCGTTCAGCGATTGCCATACCGACTGCCATGGCAATTCCTTGGCCAAGCGGACCTGTTGTCGCATCCACACCGGCAGTATGTCCGAATTCCGGATGTCCAGGTGTTTTGCTGCCCCACTGGCGGAATCCCTTAAGATCTTCAATACTAAGATCAAACCCGCTTAAATGAAGCATGCTGTATAAAAGTGCTGACCCATGTCCAGCAGATAAAACAAAACGGTCACGGTTAAACCAGCCAGGGTTTGCCGGACTTACGTTCATAAATTTTGTCCACAGCGTGTATGCCATCGGAGCAGCCCCCATTGGCATCCCTGGGTGACCAGAATTTGCTTTTTCAATAGCGTCTATTGACAGTGTGCGAATGGTAGCAACTGATTTCTTTTCAATTGTATCCATAAAAATCCCCTTCCTTATGTGTTGTACCCTTACATCATAAATGTCTGACGACTTTTTCTCAACTGTTTCAGCTTAAATTTGAGAGAAACTTGTTGAATTTTGTCACATAAGAGTTTTGATTATAGTATATGCAAAAGAGGAATACGATATTGCCGTATTCCTCTTATATTAGTGAAGTTTGTTATTTCTTTGTTCTCTTTTTAGCTTTTCTGGTGTTACATCATTGCCTTCTGGATCAATGATTTTGACACTTTTCAAAGTGTTCTTCATAGAAGAACGAAAACCTTTCAAGTACTCTTGACGGAGCTTTTGCTGTTCGGCTTTTTCTTCTTCTGTAATAACGCCAGCTTTTGCTTTAGCAGCAAGCTCATTAATTCTGGCAATTTTCGCGTTTGAAATCATGTTAAACTCCTTTATTTATTGCATTTTGTCTATATAGTACTAGATCAAAAAAAGTTTTACAACTGATTCACTCCGCTGTCTCTTCATTCTCTATGTATTCCTGAAAACGCCGGTGAACGGTTGCTTTAGAGACATCATAACCAAACCCTCTTAAGGTAGCCGCGATTTCAGCAAACGTCAGTTTATTCGCTCTCAGGCGGACGATCTCAGAGATTGGCACCTCTATTCTATCTTTTCCGCTGTTCTCGTGTTGGTTTTTTAAGTTTTTTTGCGGTTTAAAACCGTTTTTTACTGCACGCTTCATTCCCCGTTTGATTTTCATGTTGTGAATTTTACGTTGATACTCTTCCACAATGCTGACGATTTCCAGCACCATTGAGTCAGCCTCCGATAACTCCAATTCACCTCTGTGTGCAGTTGTATAGACTTTCACACCTTCTCTGTAAATGCAATGAAGCAGTGCGATTTTTGCGTTTCCCCTTCCGAGCCTTGTCTCATCCTGAACCAAAATGACATCGATTCCAGCGTTCTTAATCTCATCAAGCAGCTCAAATACACCATCCCGATCCATTTCATATCCGCTGGCTTTTTCAGAAATCACTTTGACAACTTCCATGCCGTTCTCAGCTGCAATGGCCGCAAGCTCCTCCTCCTGCCGCTTTAACGACGTTTCCTGTTGTTCTTTATTTGTGCTTACACGGGCATAAATGAGTGCTTTCATTTTTTTCTATCTGTCCTCTCTATCTTACAGTTGCCAATTCATATGCATCTTGATGCTTCTTTTTCAATGGGATCACTAATTCATCACCCGGCTGGATATCAGACGTCTGAAGATGATTTTTATCAGCCACCCATTCGATAAAATCATTTTTATTTATCTTTTTTGTATCAGCTACCTGATCAGCAATTGACCAGAGTGTGTCCCCTTGCTGGACTTCTATTTTAACATACTGATTAAGCTCTTGGCCGCTGCTTGTATATGACAGCATCAGGATAACCGCGCTCAAAATCACTGTGAACAGACCGACAAAAATAATAGATTCTTTACTCATGATCATACCTCCGACAGGAATGTTTGTTCGCATTTTTATAATTTCAGTATATACGAACAAACGTTTCTGTCAATTGTTTTTTTCGAACCTATGTTTGTACTGTAAGGAAAATCATGCTATAATCTTCTTAAAATCGACGTTTTGAGGTGCGAAAAATGACGAAGCTATCAAAAAGGCAACTTGATATCCTCCGTTTTATTAAAGCAGAGGTTAAATCAAAAGGATATCCGCCTTCCGTGAGAGAGATCGGCGAGGCTGTCGGGCTTGCGTCCAGCTCTACTGTCCACGGCCATTTGGCCCGATTGGAAACAAAAGGGCTGATCAGACGGGATCCGACAAAACCAAGAGCAATAGAAATTCTTGATGAAGAAGTAGACATTCCGCAAAGCCAGGTTGTTAATGTACCTGTCATTGGGAAAGTCACAGCGGGATCTCCTATTACAGCAGTAGAAAATATTGAAGAATACTTTCCGCTTCCTGACCGCATGGTTCCTCCAGACGAACATGTATTTATGCTGGAGATTATGGGAGACAGCATGATAGACGCTGGTATTCTCGATAAGGACTATGTCATCGTTAAACAGCAAAACACAGCGAACAATGGGGAAATTGTAGTTGCGATGACAGAAGATGATGAAGCTACGGTAAAACGTTTCTATAAAGAGGATACTCACATTCGCTTGCAGCCTGAGAACCCAACGATGGAACCCATCATTTTGCAGAATGTCAGCATTCTAGGGAAAGTAATTGGCGTGTTCAGAACGGTCCATTAATCTATTGATCTATCAGATGCATGAAATAACCCCCTCTTCCTTTACGGAGAGGGGGTTTGTTGTTCAAAAAAAGCAGGCTCGCCCTGACTTTTGGGTGCGAGCCTGAATAGGAGGAAAAAGAACATCATGTTTACACCATAATTATCCACTAAAAGATTGTTGAAGTCAAGAAATTTTCTTTCCTTCAGGAAACTTTTAATCAACACATGCATGTTTATAATATTAGACGCTACCTTCTTAAAAATGTTTCATTCTTTGGGTCGTGAAAGGATATGGTTTCATATTTATTAAGGGGCGAGGCGATTGAATATATTGAAAATTTAGCACATAGTTTATTTAGTTCATTTTTCTGTTAAAAACCGCTCACTTCTCTAAATCGTCGTGAGCTATATACAACAAGTAAATATGCTTTTAACCATATATGGTGTGTGATATCAAAAGGCCGTATCGTCATAAAAGGACATATGTGTTTTTTCTTGTTTGTAATATCGAAGCCTGTCTTGAAGGGTTCCGGTATGAAATTCAAATTTGTGGCCGTCAGGATCGGTAAAATAAATTGATTTTCGATCGCGTTCATCTCGTTCTCTGCCAGGCAGAATATTGACATGAAGTCTTTTTAATTTCGCTGATACTTCCTCGAATTCATGATCCTCAATCGTAAAAGCAATATGAGTATAAGAAGACTTAATTTCATTTCTGGGGATGTCTGCTTCTTCATTAAGCGCAAGCCAGATCCCGTTCATATCAAAATATGCAGTTGTTCTCCCTTTTACCAGAAGCTTTGCGCCAAACACTTTTTGATAAAAATCAATCGATGTATCCAAATGCGAAACTGAAAATAGCAAGTGATTGATTCCTTTTATCTCCATAAACCATTCCCCCTTGAAAGCTGATCATCTACATATACGACCTTTTTCATTAGAAAGTTTCATACAGCTGAAAAAAATACCAGTGTAAACAAAAACGGATTGTTTAAAATAATCACTGTAATCGTCATGACCATTATGAATGATATCGAATTGCCATGTTTATCACTTGTTTCTCCCAAGAATTTTCTTCAAAAAATAACAATTTAGGTGGTCAAATGAAACATATCATTGCGCTTGCTTCAAAGATTGCTTTCACTCTCGCCCTTTTATATGTGATTTTGGACAGAGTCTATCACGCATCCTTTTTGAGCGTGATGTTTATTGCACTTTTCTTGGGTTTTGTTTCCTATCTATCTGGCGACATGCTCGTCTTACCGAGAACAAACAATATTACAGCTTCACTTGCTGACTTTGGCCTTTCTTTCGTGATTCTTTGGGTCTTTGTTTTAACCCAAACAAGAAACGATTTTTCACCATTTGGAGCTGCTCTTCTGTCCGCTGCCTGTCTTACTGTATTTGAATACTTTTTTCATCGGTATTTACTGAAAAATGTGCTTGATGAAAATTTCCGAAATGAACTGTCAGCCAGAGATAACACGTTGCAGTATCAAACGGAAACCGCGGACGAGCTGTTTCCCGAAACGAATGAGAAGCATAAGGAATAGGAGGCTGTCAAATTGCCTCCTATTTTTCAGTAGCTATTTTTTCAGTAGCTATTTTTGAGAAAACGGGACATCTCTTCTGTAAAATCATAAAACCTCTCATTTTGAGTAACAGCTCTGCTTTTTAAAGAAAAGATGCCGAACAAAGACTTTCTAAAGCCTGTGCTCATTTCTATCTGGATACTTAAACCTGTTTTTGACTTATTTGCAATATTATTTGGACTAACGCCCGCATGCGGATGGTCTGTATTGAGCAATACAGCAGGAAAACCGGCATGTTGCAGCTTCTCAACTAAATCTGCCGCTCTTACGCGATCTGTACCGCCAACTTCGATCTGCTGATCTTCTTCTGCGTATCCGTGCAATGAAATGACATATTCATGATTTTCCGTCATTTTCAGGGCCCGAGGTTCATCAAAATGTGTGCTCGTAATGTGCAGGACTGAGTTTCCCGACGATTTTAAGCCTTCAAATAAATACAGCGAGTACTCTTTGCTGAGCTCTCTCGCTACCTCACTTGTCCCGCCTTCAATACCTCCTCCGTGAATGGCTAAAACAAGTACAGGGCTTTCGGTTTCTTTCGTAACAATGTCGTAATCAGAAGGGTCTTCATTGTTTTTTAATTCCTCAAAATTCTGATATACATCTTCAGCATAAATTGAAGAAATCGGAGTAAATACCATAAAAATTAACAATAATTTTACAATTTTAATAGTTGATGGAAAACGTTTGGCTATGTTACAATCAACATGCTTCAAGGAATGGAGCAAACGGCGGAGCAGGGATACTTTGGCCGGTTTCATCTACTCCGCCTCTAAGTCCAAATCAACAGGATGTCGGTTTCTTTGAGGCTTTAGCACGATTTCTCTCGTCCTCCTTGTTAAATTTTTGTTAAATTCACAATATTATATACCATTAGCCCGGGCGCTGTTCTTCTCATTTTTGAATTTATGAAAAGGAATCTGGCACCACTTCCTCACATTTCCATACAAAACAAAAACGCACCTGCCATTTGGCCTGTGCATTTTTTATTTTCTCTTCATTCTTCGTTTTTTTGCTTGATTTAATTTCATGATGTTTTTTTCAATTTTTCTTATGTTTCGCCTTTGCGGAATTGTTTTAAGTTCATGATAAACAGAAATAAATCCGCTTAATGTCACTGCTGCGATATAAAGGACACGCTGTTTGATCATCCGGTCAGCGTGTCCATGATCATTCGCTTCTTTTTCCAGCCTTTCGATCACAGCTTTATCAAACAGTTGATCGACATACACTTGTTTCATTCCCACTGCAAACCCCGCAGCCAGCCAAAGAATCAGAAATAAACTGATATAAAACATCATAAATTCTTCCTTTCCTGTCTAGATGCGGCGCAGAATTTTGAAATGCAGCAACTGGCAGACGAAGCTTCTTCTTTATGTTAGGTTCTTTCAATAGGCCGGGTAATATGTGTCATACTGTAATGAACAGTTAGAAATTTTATTCCAAAGAGCCACATTTGATGAACAGCGGTTAATTTGTTGTCATGTGCAGCTTCTATCAGAAAGGTTTCAGATAAAGGAAGCGGACAAGTTCCCGCTCTTGTTTGCAGATAAATTCCCTCATCCCCCGCTCTGCTTTTTCTCCGCCTGCTTGTTAAAATCAGCTTCTCCTGATGATGATATGGTTTTAAAATACCTGTCATGCTGCTAAATGGAAGCGGCAAAGAAATATTCATATACCCCTCTCCATTTGAACGGTACACTGAATATAGCGCGGTAAAAATGGTTTCGTTTTTTTCATTTGTTCTAATCCAGGCACGTACTTTTTCTCTTCCGTCTTTTTTTGAATGAACACCTTTTATTTCGCTGTACATTCTATACCAGTCAGGGTTCGTCGAAAGATGTATTTGGCCGGTTCTTCTGCTGAACCATTCGTAAACAATTGCAAGCGGACGAAACCACGTGTTCCATGTTACTTTTGCTTTGATATTGTATTCGATGGTTTGTTCATAAAACGAAAGAATGAGCGGTGCCAGTTTTTCAGGTGAAAAATCCTTTGAACGAAGGCTGCCCATATCGTCCACAAGTCCGCTGTACTGGACGTTACTCTCAGCTTGAATGTTAGCTAAAAAGTCTTTTCCAATCTTTCTTTTTCCGAAGATATGGCTGAAGGTCTTTATACGGCCTGCATCAAAAGGCTTCGGATCCTCTATTCTCCATCCTATGAGAGCGGGCAAGATAACACCAAACGCGTTTACAAAACCGTGAATCCAAATCATCTGATTAATGGTCAATGTAACTTCTTGCCGAAATACACCAAATGAATAAATCATCGAGAAAGCAATCGTAATCATTAAAACAGCGGAAGAAAGCCGAATAAGAAATGCCCCCGTCTTGGTGCCAAAAGCTGCCGTGAACACCAAAAATCCATGAAGATAAATCGCCGCCATATAAATGCCAACCGCAATGACATCAAGTGTTTTTGAATAGGTTATGCCCAGTGCGATCAGAAGGGGCGAAAGCAAAATCACCCATGTTATCCAACTGTACAACATACGATGCTTTCTAATGGTTCTGCCGAGTAAACCGTTGAAGATCGGGATCAGAAAAGCAGAATAGTGAAAGTGGACAGCGGTCAGCAAAATGATGAGAGGAGCAAATTGCATGATCTGCAAATGGTCAGCATAAGCAAAAAACCAAAATCCTCCTCCCGCCAAATAAATAAGACCGAACAAAACCGATGTCTCTTCGATTCTATGTATCTTTGTTTCCCAAAGGCGGAGGATCGCATACAATGCAATAAAAACTGTGTATATCCACCAGATTAGCGCGAAACCACCAATCTCTGTCACAAGAGCCAGCACTGCAAAGAACGCGGCTGCCGGATAGCAATGGATTAGCCCGTATTCAATGAATTGAGCAGCACGAAGCTGCGATTGACGAAAAACAAAAGGGAAAATTCCCGGCACGAAAAAAAGAATGGATAACAAAACGAGTGCCTCTGCCACTGAAATATCCGGTGCTTCTGATGCAATAAATCCTATAAAACAAAGCGCACTGACAATGCCATTTCGTTTCATGATTCCCTCTCTTCCTCCTGAAACGTTCCTTTATAAAAGAAAAGAGTGCCGAGAATTGTATTTCGCACATGCACTTCAATGGTGAAACAATTCTTTCTTTCATCAAATGTTTCGCAAACTACGGATGTACCTGTCAGCCATTTTGGCAGCGGGATTCGTTTTCCGCATATCAGTAGCCATTGCTTTCCCGATGTGATCGTAAGAGAGCCGTCATGAGATGCCTCGAACGACAAAACAGACAGCAGCAGATGAGGTTTACCAAAGAAATCAAGGATTCTATTTTCTTTCTCGTCGTATATCATAATCGCGTCAAAGAAACGTTTTTTGCCTTTAAAGAAAAATGTACGGTTCCATTCTATCCCGATATGTTCCGAGTTCATAAGGCAAGATCTATTTTGTATCGTAAATGGGATGTCTTTGCCTCTTTCTGAAAAGAAACATCTGAACAAAACGCCCAGCTTTAACAGTATTCTAACCAGAAAAGAGCCTCCGCTGATTTCTGACATCGTTCCCGTCCCGCTAAAGGTATGAGACCCGTCTAATTGGTACCGTTTCCGCAGCTTGGGATGGAGCAAATGGTAGTTAATAATTGATTTTTCATAAATCGAACTCACAATGTCACTTCTTTCTCTTTCGATTTGTGCGCATGGCACTAGGGAGCTGCAGGCTAAGAGCACCGCTTGCCGCAGAACACACACTCAACAGAACCCATATGAGCATCTCGGAACCTAGACAAGCGAACAAAGCAAAGATACAAGCCTGGACACCATGAATGATCCATTTTCTTTTTAAAGGAATCAGCCACAAAATAGCTAAACCTATCTCCGCTGTCCCTGCCAAAATGCTTGTTTCAACATCTGTAAAGCCTTGATTAAACCAAAACAGGCTGAAAAACAGGCACATGAACACATAGACGACAGCAGATCGAATGAAATGTTTCGGATGTTTATTTTGCTCAATCCAAAGCCTTAATGCATCAAAGCTCCAGGCAGTCGCCCATCCAAGCAGCGGCCGAAATAATAAACGATCGATCCACATTCCCGGCAGTCCGTAGGCTGTTTTATATTGGTACTGTGTTAAAAACGTCATTTTCCCATTTTCTCTCTGTATATACCTCCAGTACCCGCTTCCATGCCGAATTAGAGATAACGGATGATCTGAGCCGAACGCCAGTGAGGAAGATCTTTCAGCTGAACATTTGTCGAAAACGCCGACGGTTTCTCCTGTACCTGACACCTTTAACCCAAAACCTATTCTTGTTTCGTAAAGAAACTTCTGTTTTTCGCATGGCTGTCTATCCAAATACGTGATATTTGAAAACCGGAGATCCCACTCCTTATGCAGTGATGGATTTTGTGTATATTCCCAGAGTGTATCCAAATCAGAATTCATTTCGATTTCTACATAAATCGGTTTCTGTCTCATAGCCCCTCCTCCCTTCTATTTCAAGCAATTCCTATATTAGCATATTGGTCGTTTTGAAAAGTGTATATCTCTTCAAAAAAAGGATCTTAATCCTAAAAAATGCAAGAAAAAAAGAAGAGAGGTTTTCTTCTCTTCCTTGTGATTCATTACTGAGTCTTAACCGTCCCTTTGTGTTAAGGCGGGACCAAGAAGTGTTTAGCCTGCATTTAAAAGTTGTAGTCATGAGTGAAGATTACTGCGCACATATCATGATGAACATTTCATCATGCTTTCAAGAAATCAAATTGAACATTTTAGCATAACATAATTGACCTTTTTTAGACAGTCTTGGATCAACTAAAATTCCAGTTTGAAGCTTTCTGCCTGATCTGAAACTTCCACAGGAATCCCCATTATCGTTTTCGGTTTGGATACGTAAACAAAGCGCATTTCTTCCTTTAATTGCTGAAACGCTTTTTCACTAACTACGATTCTGGCTGGCTTCCCTGGACTGTTATCAATGGCTGCTTTGATTTTTCCAAGCATAAAAAACCTCCTGTTTTAGAAAAATGAGATTTACTATTAAAACAAAACTGATAAGCACAGCAAAATCGCGCAAAATAAATGGGCTGAACAGGAACCTGATTCAAACATAAGCTAGAATGCAATCACAACTATACATTTACGGCTGATACACTATTCATCAGCAGCTGCAGCATAAACAATGCAAGCTATGGACATGATCTTATTAGTTATTATATGATTAAATTGAAAAAACATCTTATGTCAAGAGGTAAACAAAATGGTTCAAAATAATAAAAATACATTACCAGATATTACGAAAAGCATTACCCTGGAGGCTCCCATTCAGAAAGTCTGGGAGACAGTCTCCACTTCAGAAGGCATTGCCAAGTGGTTTATGCCCAATGACTTTCAGCTCAAAGAAGGACAAGAATTCCACTTGCAATCACCGTTTGGACCGTCCCCTTGTAAGGTTTTGGCTGTTCAAGCTCCAACTGAACTTTCTTTTGAATGGGATACAGAAGGATGGACCGTTACCTTTCAATTAGAAGACTTGGGGGAAAAAACGAAGTTTACCCTTATTCACGGCGGCTGGAAAGAGCCGAATGAATTGATCGGCAAAGCAAACGAGAAAAGCTCCGTCATTCGCGGTAAGATGGATGGCGGCTGGACTGGCATCGTAAATGAACGGCTTCGTAAGGCGGTCGAAGAATAAAAAAGAGAGAGGTATCTCTCTCTTTTTTGTTTTTAACAAAGGGTTATAATCAATCATAAAACGTAACAGCTTTAGGTTTACCAGAGTAATCGGTGACAAAAAACTCAGCCTTGTTATTGCTCCCGTCTACAAATTTTCCAATACTGCCAAAGGTGTAGCATTCTCCGGGTGAAAAATAGTTTGACCCTACATAATCATCAGGATTGTCACCGGCATCATCCTCATATAAGTGCAGTGAGACAGAAAAAGGAGTGCTTCCTGAAAGGCACACTCTAAAATCTCCTCCGCTCGAGTATACCGCGGGACTTGAGTAGGTATATGTGTAAGTCCCCAATTTATCCCACTCTCCAGCTCCCGCAGTTCCCGCTTTTTCTGCTTGTGCCGTTAATGGAAAAACCGCCGCCAGCCCTAAAACAGACAAAAATCCAAATACCTTAGTAAATCTCATCAGCCACACCTCTCCTTTATTTCAATCATCTTAAGCAGGGCATTGGACATTATATTCAGCAGCAGCTGTTTTAAGAATCCGCTTTTGTGCTGGTTTTAATTTGTCAAAATAAATGCATTCCCATTTGAACTGCCATCTCTTATAATTTGTGTAAAAGGTTGTACTTCAATCAGGAGGAAAGGGATATGGAATTAAGCTTCACAAAAATACTCGTTATTTTGTTTGTAGGTTTTTTAGTGTTTGGACCTGATAAACTGCCGGCGCTTGGCCGTGCAGCAGGAAAAGCCTTATCAGAATTTAAACAAGCAACCAGCGGACTGACTCAGGATTTAAGAAAAAGTGATGCAGACAACAAAGAAGACAAACAAATATAAGATAAATCGTTTGGGCCGATGAAAAATCGGCTCTTTATTTTGATTTATTTCTATGTCACCTGTCTTTTTTCTTCCATTTGGACAGCCCTTTTTTCCTTCTATGATTTTAACTGTCCAAGCCGCAAAAGCAACTCGCCGTATAATAAAACGTATTATAAATAAAGGAGGAGTATATATGGGTTATTACAAAAAATATAAAGAAGAGTATTATACGGTCAAAAAAACGTATTATAAAAAGTATTACGAATATGATAAAAAATACCACTATGATAAAAAAGATGACGACTGTGATTATGACAAAAAATATGATGACTATCATAAGAAAGATGATGACTGTGATTACGATAAAAAATATTATGATCACGACAAAAAAGACTATGATTATGTTGTAGAGTATAAAAAGCATAAGAAACATTACTAAACTCCATTCACATCTCCTCGTTTTCACTTTTCCCCGGCTAATGCCGGGCTTTTTTGGGCACTATCATCTTGAAGCTTCCCTTCACTTTCTATAAAAACCTTGGTGACTGAATTAAAAAAAGAATGATGAATATTTAGTACATAGTTTATTTAGTTCTTATATAGGCAGATTCAATTCGATTTCCAATTATTGCAGTTACAAAGGAATGTTTATAAACTCTTAGAGTATCACACATAAAAGGGGAGGTTGTTTGTCTAGAAACATCGTATTTTATCTCATTTTACTTTGTCTATTTATATCAGTTGCCATGACAAGCTTTGAGGTGATAAGAACAATCGCCAATGTTAGCTGCTTTGTTTTCGTATTGCTGTATTTTAAAGATGAAATGAAAACATACTCACGTAAAGCGTTAGCAATTCTAAGCATTTGTTTTCTTTTCTTAGTCGGTATCTGTGCTTTTATCATGTTACAAGGACAGACATTGATGAAACAGCACCCCTTTTTTACAGGCTGGGAAACGATAGCGCGCATTCTTTTGATTATCGTTTCTTTAAGCATTTGTGCTTTTATTATGAGGAAAATTTCAAATCGGTTAAAACGATTATGATCTTATTATTTCCTTTGTTAAAGGTATATAGCTTTCAGATTTCAGAAACGTTTCGTCCCTTACATCACTCAAAATGAAATATTTTGTCGATTTATATACATAAATCCAGTTCCAAAATAAGGTATAATAAATGACGAAATCACTATCAAAAGGGGGAATTTGAGTGAAAAAAGTATTGATTGCAGGTGCAGTAGGAACAGCCATTCTTTTCGGAACACTTCCATCAGGTATACCAGGCTTGCCCGCGGCAGATGCTCAAGTCGCAAAAGCAGCCTCCCAGCTGCCTAAGGGAATCGGCGGCCGCGCCTATCTGAATAGTACAGGCGCCGTTTTCACAGCTAAAATCAATCTTCCTGACACTGTAAAATATGATACGGTCTCTACTCCTTATATTTATTCAGGATTTAGGGCAACAAGCGGAACTGAGGCAGATATCGGGCTTCAGTACAGCAAGCAATACAACGTCTGGAAGCCCCTCATGAAGGTAGGATCCAAAAATGAAGAAACGTACATCGAAGGAAAAGACAAGTTCACATACAATAAAGGCTTCCGCCCTGGAAGCACAGTCCAAATGACAATCTATAAAAATTTAAACGGCAATACGCGCATGACCCTTTGGGGAACGAACAATGACGGCTATACCGGACGAATTATCACAGAAATTCAAGGGACCAACATCGGCACGATTTCAAAATGGAAAACACTTGCTACTGCAGCAGTTTCTTATGAAAGCCAGCGTGATGCCATCAAAACAGCCTTTTCGACATCTTTTAACAGCATCACAATCGACAATAAAGCTATCACTCCTGTGGTAGATACACAGGATTTCGCAAAGGTTTCTGTTTCAGGAAATAACGTTACAATCTCTGTTAATAAATAAACGAAGCAGCAAAAGGCCGCCAGCATTGCTGGCGGTTTTTGCTAGCATTTTCGTCCTCTCTAAAAAACCCGCTCAGTTTCCAAAATTATAGAGATATATGAACAGAGAACCTTTTGTTCAGCTATGCGATAAAATAAGACGTTTTGTTTAAGGGATTAAAGAGTAAGAAACAAAAGAAATTCTCTCCTATAGTTGAAAAGGTTAACAATGTTAATAAATATTAGTAAAACAAAAGTTGAAATTTTAAAATAACTTTGGTATGATTTATTTAAGTAATATAGAACTAGATACTATTAAAAGCCCCTCATTTGTGGGGCTTTCAATTATTTCTTTATTACAAAAATAATATTCAAAGACAGTTTGACAATATTCTATTGTTTGCTGATTATTGAATTATCTTAATATTCAGCTCTTTCGTTTGTTTATATCACATTATAATATAGGGTGGAATTTGTATGAAATACGAAAAAACAGGTCTTTTTGGGATAATTCTTGTTATTATTGCTCTACTGGTATCAATGTATTTTATGTTTAATACAAAAGCGTTGATTCCTGCTGGATATGATTTAGCTATTCATGGAATAGTTATATCAAGAACATTAATGATCGCTTTCACTTTGTATCTAGTTTCAAAATTAGGATATTTTCTTCTTAATAAAAAAGATTAGCTTTTAAGCTAATCTTTTTTATATAAGATTAATAGTTTTTCAGAGCATATTCTCCATACATAGGTTTTTTAACTACATATTTTTTCTTTGATACACATTTACCAGTAACAATATCCTTGTGACAGTTGTACCCTTCTTCTACATTATATCTAACTCTATATGCCATATAGACTCTTTTATTTGCTCCAACATTTAGAGTGTATCCTTTAGAGCTAGCTACAGAGCCTGCAGTAGATATTCCTAAACCACTAATAGATCCGCTTACAGTTGTTGTAAAAGTAACTGTTTTGTTTGCAGTAATAGATCCCCCTTTACTGCCAGTTGCTATATTATCGGATACCCTTTTAAAACTAGACCAGCTTTTATACGTTTTAACATTCATCTTAACATTGCGAAAATCGTTCACAAATTGCGCAGTAAACTCTCCGCCTCCAGATTCAGTCGACTCGTTTGCAAATACAGTATGTACTTGTGATGCCACATCGTTAACAGTCTTGTCTGCTCCTTTTTCAGCAGCTAATACATTGCCATTAGGAACACCTAATATAAATAGAGCAATCGAACTAATGGCTAACTTACAAAAAACTTTTTTCATCAACAACAGTCCTTTCTATGTATTCATTTAGTACCATATAAGTATACAATTTCTAGAAATATATTTAAATGGTTATTTTTAAATGTTGGGAATATTTTTTATATATAGGCTGAGTAAGAGAATAATAGATGAAAAACAGAGATTATGACGGCGATTCTTTAATGTGATCGCATGTATAAATACAAAACCAGTCAATTCTAACGATAAAAGTTTGAAGCATAGAATAGACTCAACAATCCTTACAGCTATCGTATAGACTTTTCTTCGCAACACAATATTCTTAAGGCCTATAATATTATTAGCAGGAATTACACCTGATAAAACGAATTGCCTTTTCACCGCGTATTCAATTTTTTCAGATCAAAGAATCCGCCATTCCTCTTGTACGTAAGACCATCTGACACTTTTAAACAATACCTTCGGTTACATGCGCTCTAATTTTGTTTTCTCTTTATTTGCAACTTATATTCTGTTATAGAATATCCTTTCATATTTAAATTTTATAAAAATTACCAACAATAAAATAAAAAAAGGCAGCATTAAACTGCTACCTCAAATGAAAGCTTGTCCCCATGCTTATAGTTGATTAACTTAAAATCATCGATTGTAAAATCATAAAAATCTTTCACTTCAGGATTGATCCATAGTTCCGGTGCTTCAAACTGTTCTCTTTCCATCTGGATTTTCAAATTGTCTATATGACGGGTGTACACATGGCAATCCCCAATGTTAAAGATATATTCACCAAGCTCATAGCCAGTCACTTGAGCAATCATGCGCTGCAACACATTATACTGAAATACATTGAACGGATTCCCCAAAGCCATGTCATTGCTCCGCGCTCTTACCTCAAGGTGGAGTTTCCCTTGTTTCACGTACCACTGTGTCTCGTATACACATGGTGTTAAGGCCATTGCGTCTAATTCATCAGGATTCCACAGCATTGTAATGTGCCTGCGTGAAGATGGATTATTCTTCAATTGATGAAGAAGATAATCAACTTGATCCACCTTTTCTCCATTTAAATTTCTGTTTTTCTTCCCCAGCTGAAATCCATATGCATGACCAATGGTGCCATCTTCTTGTTTCCACTGATCCCAAATATGTACGCCCATCTTGTTTAAATCATTAACATCGTTCGATTTCAGCTGCCAAATCCAGAGCAATTCTTTAATGGCTGTTTTCCAGGCAACTTTTTTTGTCGTTAAAATCGGAACCTCTGAGTTGTCGAATCTCATTTGCTTACTAATCACGCTTAGTGTATGAGCCGGTGTTCCATCTGAGTCCCACTTTGTTCTTACTTGAAATTCTTCGTCTGAGATTCCATTATTTATAATGTCATTTATGATTGAACTGTATTGTTTATCGAATTGAGTCATGGCAATTCATTTCCTTCCTTCATTTTCAGTTGCTTGGCATAATATATTACGAATACAATATTATCGCAAATAGTAAGCACGCACCGATAAAATGAGATTCTTATTCCATCCCTTTGTGTGTAAAGAGGAGTTACCCCCTCTTTTACATCGGTATTTCTCCATAACATAGTCTGTCACATTGCTTTTAGTTACCGCAAGTTTTGACCCAGACACACCATTTAACTTGGTTAAGTTGATGATATCCTAGTTTTTATTTGCCCTCTGATCAAACATTCTTTTATTTTAGAAATTCCTTCATTTTCCTATTTGTGTTAAAATGAATCAAAAAGGAAATTGTGGTGTACTTATGCTCGACTCGTCTTTTCTCTTGCCATTTTTAATGGTCCTCTATTTTTGCTTTCTAGTTTATCGACTCATTAAACGAGCCCTTTTTAAAAAAGATGGATTACCCATACATAAGCATATCGTTATCTTTTGTTTATTGGTTTACTTTTTCAATTTGATAAGTGTTACATTATTTCCTCTGCCCGTAGATGCTGGTTTGATAAAAGATAAGAGGTACGACTCTTATCTCCCATTTGTATCAGGGAATAACTTCATCCCATTTTATTTCTTTGTAGATGTTTATCACGAAGGCCTACAATTTTATGTAATCAGATCAATAGGAGGAAACCTGATATTACTGCTCCCAGTTGGCTTTTTATTTCCACTGTTATTTGAAAAGCTTAATAACCTTAAAAAAATATTACTAATTGGATTTTTCATTTCTTTGTTTATTGAACTAACACAGCTTTCGTATTCAGTGTATATAAAATCTGTTTACAGAAGTTTTGACGTGGATGATTTAATGCTTAACACCTTAGGGACTTTGTTAGGCTATTGGTTCTTTTACATGTTAAGCATGTATTATAAAAGACTAGCTAATCGCTATAAAAATAAAAATAGGACCTCAATAAACATTTAATCATTTGCTGATCAAATTAGATAATATGTACCTTGGCTGTAATCTGCATTGATCAATCACACATCATGAAGACAGCCAAGGATTTATTTTGTTTACTTAGTACCTGTTGAACCGAGTCCTCCTCTATCCTCGTTTCCCAAATGCTCAACTTCAACCAATTCAACCGCCGGCATTTTCTTCATGATTCTAAACTGACAGATACGATCACCCTTCTTAATTTCAGTATCGCGCAATGCATAAGCAGGAAAGAACCAAAAATCGTTGTCTCCCTTGTATGACTCATCAATAACACCCATTGAATTTGTTTGAATAACGCCAAAGTTCTTATATGTGCTTGACCGAGGAACGACATGTGCTTCGTAACCTTCTGGCAGCTCCATTGCTACACCTAATGGGACAAGCTTAAATTCATCTTTTTTGATTGTTACATCTTCAGCCGCTCGAAGATCGATCCAGTCTCCCTTCTCAATTTTGCTGATTCTTGTTTGTGTTTCATCTAGATATTTGATTTTAATTTGCATTGTTATGTATTAGCTCCTTTTATTTTATTGGCTATCATACAGTAAGGCCTGTTCTTGTGTCATTTTCATCAGTTATAAACTGAACGTCTTCAAAATCATTGTGTAAAGCATTAAAATAAAGTTTTTCAATGGTATTTTTGTTTTTACAGTAAATCGAAACGTAGCTATTATCTGCTATCAAAAGTACAAATTCGCAATCACTGTCAGCAAACTCTTCATATGTATTGACTTGATTAACTGTTTTTCCATGTGGAAATGCTTTCAATTCAACGAAAATGGTATAGTACTGATTCGTTTTTAATAGTTGCGCAAAATCCGCCCCTTCAACAATAGCAAAGTCATGAAAAAGCTCCTCATTATCGAGCTCTCCATCTACTACAAAATAAGATTCACCACTCGTTTGCCACTTATAATGAGCTATGTCTACTGGCTGCAGTATTCTCCATAGAAAATTTCCATATTCATTCGGTATTTGAAAACTAACTCCCCTTTTCATGTATACCCCTTACTTAAACAATTTTTTGAATACGAATTTAATTATATACTCTGATGTCAGGTTTATGGAACAAGGAATCGACTGCTTTTTGAACGGATTATCTTTTACAGAATTTTCTCAGTCCTTCTCATTTAAAAGGTTCTTCTAATGTTCATACCTTAGGCGCCCCCCTTTCCTCTAGGCTCAGTCAGTATCTTTATATAAAGTGTCTTTCTTGTTCTATTCTCTGCAGACCGTACTTTTTCGCTTTAATCATCTTCATGTTTTGGGCAGTTTGCTCCGTCATAGTGTTCAACACTCTAATCGGTATCCCTTGTTATTGAGAACGGTGAAACCTCCCTGTTTGATTTCTGGTTATCATTCCTCCTATGAGAGTGTACCAAAACAAATAATCACTGAAGATTATTTTTGATTAGTTGTACTTCT
Source organism: Bacillus sp. MD-5 (assembly GCF_002201875.1). NCBI lineage: Bacteria > Bacillati > Bacillota > Bacilli > Caryophanales > Bacillaceae > Bacillus > Bacillus sp. MD-5. Next base: position 1,755,311 of record NZ_CP021911.1, on the reverse strand, counting down.
CATATCCTCAGCCTCCATATCCATTCTCATCCCCTTACAAGCCTCGTTTATCCGTATTTGCTATTCGAACATTGATTAGCACCTTTTCGTATCACATGGATTTGCTGTTGAATGATTTCAAATGAAGCTGAATAAAATAAGATCGAATCATCCAACAATTAACATTTATTCTTGCGGCAATAGGTGGCAGTTACAATCCATAAGAAGGAAGGAAGCGTTGATGATAAAGCTTTGCCGAGAAGTTTGGATCGAAGTCAATCTTGATGCCGTCAAAAAGAATTTGCGAGCGATCCGCCGTCATATTCCACATAAGAGCAAAATTATGGCTGTCGTAAAAGCGAACGGTTATGGTCACGGGTCTATAGAAGTGGCGCGTCATGCACTTGAACACGGGGCGAGTGAGCTCGCTGTTGCCAGCGTGGAGGAAGGAATCGTTTTACGAAAAGCGGGGATTACAGCACCTATCCTTGTGCTTGGTTTTACGTCCCTTAGTTGTGTGAAGAAGTCAGCGGCTTGGAATATAACATTATCAGCATTTCAGGTTGATTGGATAAAAGAAGCAAACGAGATATTGGAGAAAGAAGCAAGTACTGATCGGCTGGCTATTCATATTAACGTGGATACCGGCATGGGACGATTAGGTGTACGCACAAAGGAAGAGCTTTTAGCAGTAGTGAAAGCCCTAAAGGCAAGCGAATTTCTCAGGTGGACAGGGATTTTTACACATTTTTCAACAGCTGATGAACCAGACACAACACTCACAAAGCTGCAGCACGAAAAATTCATCAATTTTCTCAGCTTTTTAAAAGAACAAGGAATTGAGCTGCCCACCGTGCATATGTGCAACACAGCTGCAGCTATCGCATTTCCGGAATTTAGCGCTGATATGATCCGTTTAGGTATCGGCTTATATGGTTTATATCCTTCTTCCTATATTAAACAACTACATCTCGTTAAGCTTGAACCTGCGCTAAGTTTAAAAGCGCGCATCGCTTATGTCAAAACCATGCGGACAGAGCCCCGAACCGTTAGCTATGGTGCTACATACGTTGCAGAACCTAATGAAGTAATTGCTACAATCCCGATCGGCTATGCTGACGGCTATTCTCGTGCCCTTTCCAATCGCGGGTTTGTTCTTCACCGCGGAAAACGAGTGCCTGTAGCGGGAAGAGTAACAATGGATATGATCATGGTCAGTTTAGGAGAAAACGGTGAAGGTGAACAAGGAGAAGAAGTCGTAATTTACGGTAAGCAAAAAGGAGCTGAGATTTCCGTTGATGAAGTGGCTGAAATGCTCAATACGATTAACTATGAAGTGGTGTCTACATTAAGCCGCCGCATCCCTCGTTTTTATATAAGAGATGGCGAGATTTTCAAAGTATCAACTCCTGTATTATACGTGTAGAACATCTTAACATGCTGAATCAAAATCCCTCTGGCAGAGGGATTTTGTTTTTTCTGAAGAAGAGAGATTTCAACATATCTATACCTCAATAACTGATTGTTCAGGAGCATTATGATCATGTCGAAAACGGAAATGCTCTTCTAGTTCTTCAAGTGTACGCCCCTTTGTTTCCGGCATGAATTTGTACACAAAACCAATTGCCAATACACCTAAAGCCACGAATATAAAGAATGTAAAAGACAACCCTACAGAACTAAGCAAGATCGGGAAAGCAAAACCAATCACAAAGTTTAATATCCAGAGAAAAAAAACACTTATCCCAGAACCAAGTCCTCTCAATCTTTGAGGAAATATTTCCGCTATGACCAGCCAAGTCACAGGTCCTACACACCCTTGCATAAAGGCAAGAAATAAAACGGTCAAAGAAAGCACCACATAAGGAAGTGCCATAGATCCATCAAGCACAATTGAGAAAATTGCAATCAATAGGAGCGCTGTAGTCGTCCCCGCCAAACCAATCAACAATATTGGACGCCGCCTTACTTTTCCGACCAGCCAAATCCCAAATATAACTGCAATAACGGATATCAGCCCATTCCCAATATTAGCGATTAAAGCCGCTTTTGTGCCAAAACCGGATTCTTTAAGGATTTGTGTGCCATAATACATAATCGAGTTCACACCTGTAATTTGATTTACGATGGCTACACCGATTCCAATCAGCAAAAGACGGCGCAGCCATGGGGTAGAAAAGTCCTTGAGCGATGCCTTCTCAAGCTGTGTATCTTTTTCTACCGCTTTTTCAATTTCCCGATATTCAGCTTCTGCACGTTTATCTTCACGAATTTGTTTAAGAACACGCAGCGCCTCATTTTTTTTGCCTTTGGAGATTAGCCATCTCGGGCTTTCTGGCACCTTAAGCATACTGGCAAATAACATGATAGCCGGAACGGCACAAATGACTAGCATGTATCTCCAAACATGTCCCGTATTTGCCATTGTTACACCAAGGATGGCATTAAAAACATATGCTAAAAATTGCCCGCCAACAATCATTAGCTCATTTTGGGTTACCATACGTCCTCTCTTCTCATGCGGTGCCATTTCTGCTAAAAAGGCCGGTACCATCGCTGAGGCTCCCCCAACAGCCAGTCCCAATAAAAAACGAAAGACCGTCATGATGAAAACACTAGGTGCAAACGCTGTCCCAAGTGATGCCAAGAAAAATAAAAAAGAGAGATTAAGGATCATTTTACGGCGGCCATATCGATCAGCTAATCTTCCGCATAACAACGCTCCAAACGCCGCACCTAATAAAAGAATACTCGTAACAAGCCCTTCTGTAACCGCTGTTAAATGAAGCTGATCTGGTCTTGCCATAAAAGGCAAAGCTCCATTTATAACTCCGGTGTCATACCCAAAGAGAAGTCCTCCAAAAGTTGCTGAGATCATTATTAATTTTAACCTTCGATTTCGATGTTCATTCATATCCATCTCCCCTGCCTTTATTAAGAATACTTAATAAGCTCTTTCAGTGTGGATATTGATACAAAACTAATGTCATCTCGATCTTAGATTTCTGCGTTTATAATCGTTTGCATTTTTAATCAATAACATAAGCCATTAATTGTTATGTTGTAGTGATGTTTTTGTCATATTATTGTCACTTCTGATATTATCATAATTCTAAAAGCATTTTCAGTCAATATCATTTTCAGAATTGTTTATCTTCCTTCTGTAATGGTAATATTTTGGTCACCTTATTACAAAGTTAACCATTGGCAATTTCAGTGTAAGAAGCTCCCCTGAAGTTATAGGAATTTTCCATTCACAAAAAATGTCCATATCGTTATAATGTTGATGTTTAAACGCGAAAAGAGAAAATGATAAAGAGGGAATGAATATGAAGAAGATTTTGGTCAGTATGATCGCCATCGTTTTAAGTATGACTTTGGGAGCTTGCGGATCAATTCGCACATCAACAAACCATTCAGGTTCTAGTGAGGCTGAGCATACTCACTCTAATGAATATAAACAGCCAGAACAAGAGGCTGGCACGCCTCATAAGAAATTGGTAGATGTTACATTAGATAGAACAGTTGATGGAGATACGATTAAGGTGATTTACAACGGAAAAAAAGACACAGTTCGCTACTTGCTCGTTGATACACCTGAGACGAAGAAACCGCATTCTTGTGTTCAGCCATACGGTGAGGATGCGTCAAAACGAAATAAAGAATTGGTCAACAGCGGTAAGCTGCAGCTGGAATTTGATAAAGGCGATCGCAGAGATAAGTATGGAAGACTGTTAGCTTACGTTTATGCTGACGGCAAATCTGTTCAGGAAACATTGTTGAAAGAAGGATTGGCCAGAGTAGCATATGTATATGAGCCAAACACCAAATACATAGACCAATTCAGACTAGATGAGCAAGACGCAAAATTAGAAAAAATTTCCATCTGGAGCAAGAATGGATACGTGACCAATAGAGGTTTTCATGGCTGTGTGAAATAGAAAAACACTGCCTGCGAAATTTTCTGCTGTATAGCACACGAGATAGCTGATTTCGCAACTCCTAATAGTTAGAGTTGATCTTACTTTTTCAACATGAATCTTTTTGAATAATATAAAAAGCGTAGATAATAAAAAACCCCTTTCACGTTAATGTGAGGGGGTTTTTTGTGCATGAACATACTACCAATATTCATCGTAAACCAAGAGAAAGGATTATTGACTTTTCCCACCAACAGTCAATACATTGGTAGTTACATTAGCACTGCCATTACTTTGATAGCCCTCTACAGTAAGTGCGGTTTCATACATCTTACCCATTGGCATTCCTAAGCTTTCCCACTTTTTGAAGTGTTCGCTGACAGATACGGTTCCGCTTGTTCGTTTTGTCTGCCGGACACTCCAATACTGTTTAAAGGTTGCGATACCTATAATGGAAGGTTGGTTGATTCTAGTGGTCTCATAAATGTCATATGTCCCTCCATCAACAGTAAATGTACCTTTAGGCGTTCCAGTCGGTCTATAGGTGCCCCAATTATCGACGATGTAATATTCTACGAGCGGATCTTTTGTCCATCCATAAACACACAGATATGAATTTCCTCCCGGATTGAAGGTTGCGTTGTAACGAATTGATATATTTCCAAGTTGTGAGTGAGTCTTGGTTGTATCGAATTTCTTGCCTTTTCGGAATAAAGCATTCCCAATGTTACTCCACTGGGCGCTAAACGCGCCACCGCTATTTAGCGTCATACTAGTGTTCCCATAATCCTTCCACAATTCATAATCATAGCCATCTTGGGAGCCAGTTTGATTTGAGGTGATTGTAGTTGCCGCCTGTGCGGACCATGCAGGTAATGTCAGTGCTAGACTAAATAAAACTACTAACAAAAACTTCATTCTTTTTTGCTTCATTTGGTATTCCTCCTGTTTGATGAGGGTGTATTTGGTCTTACCGTTGTGCTCACCACCTTTCAAAAGAGGCTGCCATGGTAGTTAGAATTATTCTCTCAATCCCCCTAAAAAGCTTAGTTTATAATGTAATAGCCTATTGTTTTTTTGAAAATAGAATTGCATGAAATCATTTTTTTGATAACGTTTTCAATTTTGTTAACAGATAACGCCTTTGATGGTGATTCGTCGCTAATTGTTCCATTGTCATTCGTTTTTTCGAAAGCTTTTCATAGCTGTATTGAGATCCTTTGTGTGAGTGTAAATGCTCTTATACAAATCAAATAGTGTTTTATATTTTTGGACATTTTGTTCCATTGGATAAAATGTAGCAGCCTTACGAATGAACTGCTTTGCACATTCTTCAAGGGACTCAAACCAACCACTTCCAAAGGCAGCCAGCATAGCAGCCCCCATGGCTGGGCCTTGTTCATTTTCTAACTTAATCACCCTCGCATTGAAAATATCAGCTTGCATTTGCAGCCACGTTTCATTTTTAGCACCCCCACCAATAGAAACGACAGTATTAGCTGATTTTCCCGCTTCGCGGAATAGCTCAATTGATTCATGCAAAGAGAATGTGATACCTTCCATTATCGCCCTCAAAAAGTGCTCTCTTTTGTGGGCTCCATCCATTCCGATCAAGCTTCCCCGAATAGAAGAATCAGCATGCGGCGTTCTTTCACCCACCAAATAAGGAGTGTATAGCAGCCCATTGGCTCCTATCGGAATAGATTCCACCCCCTGCAATAATTGCTCAAACGATTCGTTTGGCGCAAACGTATTTTTAAACCAGTCCAAGCTGTATCCTGCAGCGAGCGTGACTCCCATCGTATAAAAAGAATCCTTTTTTCCATGATTAAAAAAGTGCACTTTCCCTTTAAAGTCTCTTTCATTGTCTTCTTCATAGGAAAGTATGACCCCTGAGGTCCCAATACTGCATAATGTTTTGCCGGAAGAAAGAATATCCGCTCCAATAGCACCGCAAGCATTATCCGCTCCCCCGGCGTACACTTTTGTTTTTTCCAATAGTCCTGTCTCCGCGGCGACATTCGGAAGCAGCGATCCTACACAATCATGAGATTCAACAAGCGGAGGGCAAATATCTACAGGTATACCAAATTGTTTGCAAATATCATCGCTCCACTTCTTGCGGGCAATATGTAAAAGTAAAGTCCCTGCTGCATCGGAGTATTCAGTGTGAATGGCACCAGTCATACGGAATCTCACATAGTCTTTTGGAAGCAAAAAAACAGCAGTTTTTTTGAAAAGTTCAGGTTCATTTTCCTTCACCCATAACATTTTAGGTAATGTAAACCCTTCAAGAACGCGGTTTTTTGTGATGTCAAGCAGATGATCGCCAAATGTCTCGGTAATCCTGATACATTGAGGCGTCGTTCTGGTATCATTCCAAAGAATTGCATGGCGCAACACCTGACGATTTTGGTCAAGCAGCACCAACCCATGCATTTGTCCCGAATAGCTTATCCCATCAATATCCTTGGCTTGAATTTCAGATATAGAAACCAATTCAGCCAATGCTTCAATTGTTTGCTGCACCCAGTCTTCAGGATTTTGCTCACTATATCCCGCCTTCTCTTGGATGAGTGGATAACGTTTGGACGTTTCTGCACAAACCTTGCCGTTTTGATTGACTAAAATGGTTTTAACAGCACTCGTCCCTAGATCAATTCCAATGACGTACTTCATTTTTCCACTCCTTACCCTTTAAAAAATCATTCACTCTAAATAAATCCCAATTATAAAAATTACCCGTCATAACAATCAGAAAGAGTAAAGGAATTATGACGGGTAGTTCGGTGACTTTGTATCGCAGGATCTGAAGCTTATCCCGTTACACTTCTAAAATGTATTGGTTCAATATCGCTTTTAATCGCTCCTGTCTTCCAGATTCGTTTTTAATTGATTGATTATTTAGCGCATATTGCTCAAGTGTATTGAAATTAGCTCTTCCTTCTATAATGTCAAGACCAATCCCTTCAGTAAAGCTGCGGTAACGGTGTTGAATCACATCTTCAAACACACGATCTTCGATTAATTTATGGGCGACTTTCAATCCTCTTGCAAATGCATCCATCCCTGCAATATGGGCATATATTAGATCATCAGGCTCAAAAGAAGATCTTCTGACCTTCGCGTCAAAGTTTAATCCGCCGCTTCCAAGGCCGCCATTTTGCAGAATTTCGTACATTGCTAATGTCGCAGAATATAAATCTGTCGGAAATTCATCTGTGTCCCAGCCTAACAGAGGGTGTCCCTGGTTCGCGTCAACAGAGCCAAGCAGACCATGCACTCTTGCCATGCGTAATTCGTGTTCGAATGTATGCCCGGCTAATGTGGCATGATTGGCTTCGAGATTTAATTTAAAATGATTGTCTAAGCCATATTGCTTTAAAAAGGCAATGGTTGTTGCTGCATCTGTATCGTATTGATGGGCGGTCGGCTCTTTTGGTTTTGGCTCAATCAAAAACTGCCCTGTGTACCCGATTTCCTTCGCGTAATCCACTACCATATGCAAAAATCTTGCCAAATTATCAAGCTCAAATTTTAAATCGGTATTTAACAATGTTTCATATCCTTCACGGCCGCCCCAAAATACATAGTTCTCGGCGCCAAGCTCTTTTGCTGTTTCTAACCCTTTTTTCACTTGGGCTGCAGCGTACGCAAACACATCTGCATTGCAAGAAGTCGCAGCGCCATGGACGAAACGGGGATTTGTAAACATGTTTGCAGTATTCCATAATAGCTTAACGTTGCTATTTCTCATGTAATCTTTGATCATGCTCACGATCATATCTAAATTTTGGTTAGTCTCTTTTAGCGTACTTCCTTCTGGTGCAATATCCCGGTCATGAAAAGCAAAATATGGTGCATCTAGTTTTTCAAACATCTCAAATGCTGCTTCTACTCTCACCTTCGCTAGATCCATGCCTTTATAGTGATCCCACGGCCTTTGCATTGTAGCTGCTCCAAAAACGTCTGTGCCATCAGCAGTAAATGTATGCCAATAAGCAATAGAAAATCGCAAATGCTCTTTCATCGTTTTTCCGCCGAGTACTTCTTGAGGATTATAATATTTAAATGCTAAAGGATTAGTCGAATCTTTCCCTTCGTAAACCACTTTGTTTGCGCTTCCAAAATAGTTGATTGAACTAGAATGAGATTGAGCCATGTGATTTCCCCCTTAAAAATAAATTCAAAACATGATCATTCAAATACAGCTGCATTTATTTCATAGCTGCTTGTTAGTTTGTTGCCTGAACAAACTAACTTATTTTCATCTTATATAACCTCATCAGTATTTTCAATATTTTTTTAGTTTTTTATTAACACATTAGATATAATAAAGGGAAGATTCACTATGTACTATGTTCATACTTAATTTAAAGGTTATATAAATGGAGTGGATGAAGTGGATATCGCAGATCAAGCCTTTGTTAAAAAAGTAAATCAAAAGTTATTATTAAAAGAAATACTTAAAAATTCACCGATTTCAAGAGCAAAATTATCTGAAATGACTGGATTAAATAAATCAACTGTTTCATCACAGGTAAACACATTAATGAAAGAAAATCTTGTATTTGAAATAGGACAAGGTCAATCAAGTGGCGGAAGAAGGCCTGTCATGCTTGTTTTTAATAAAAAGGCAGGATACTCCGTAGGAATAGATGTTGGTGTGGATTATATCAATGGCATTTTAACAGACCTTGAAGGGACGATCGTTCTTGATCAACACCACCATTTAGAATCAAATTCTCCAGAAATAACGAAAGACATTTTAATTGATATGATTCATCACTTTATTACGCATATGCCCCAATCTCCTTACGGTCTTATTGGTATAGGCATCTGTGTGCCAGGACTCATTGATAAAAATCAAAAAATTGTTTTCACTCCGAACTCGAACTGGAAAGATATCGACTTAAAATCTTCTATACATGAGAAGTTCAATGTGCCTGTTTTTATTGAAAATGAGGCAAATGCTGGCGCATATGGAGAAAAAGTATTTGGTGCTGCAAAAAATCACGATAACATTATTTATGCAAGTATCAGTACAGGGATAGGGATCGGTATTATTATCAACAACCATTTATATAGAGGGGTAAGCGGATTCTCTGGAGAAATGGGACATATGACAATTGACTTTAATGGTCCTAAATGCAGTTGCGGAAACCGAGGTTGCTGGGAATTATATGCTTCAGAAAAGGCTTTATTAACATCTCTTCAGACGAAAGAGAAAAAAGTGTCCTATCAAGATATCATAGAGCTCGCCCATGCAAATGATATCAGCACCTTACATGCATTACAGAATTTTGGATTCTATTTAGGAATAGGCCTTACCAATATTCTAAATACATTCAATCCACAAGCCATCATTTTAAGAAACAGCATAATTGAATCCCATCCTATGGTTTTAAATTCAATTAGAAGCGAAGTATCGTCCAGGGTTTATTCCCAATTAGGCAATAGCTATGAATTATTACCATCTTCCTTAGGAAAAAATGCGCCGGCATTAGGAATGTCCTCCATTGTGATTGATCATTTTCTGGATATGGTTACAATGTAATGTCGCTCTCCGCTCATCTTTATTGATGAGCTTTTTGTTTGTGATATAGGACACATTCTTATATGAAAAAGGAGTTCTAAAATAGAGCCTCCTTTTTCACATATACTTTATTTTTCTTTATAGCGAAAATATCTAAAGTCGGCCGGAATATGATGACCGCTGGTATCTTGACATTGCATCCCTACAAAGGCTCCTGTGAAGAATCCTCCCCCACGGATGTAATCATCTGATAATTTTTTCGATTCCAATGCAATATCAATTTTGTGCCAATCTTCTTTGTTAAAAGAATAGAAATAATAATATTTTTCCTTGTCGATATTTACTTTTAAATATACATACTTTACTTCACGAGGAATAACAATTTTATTGTGTAATGGCTGTGAAAAAGAAAAGTTATCACATATTGTTAATTCAAGAATACGGCCAAGTTCTTCATCATGCGTGATTTGAAGAGCCGTCCAGTTCTCTGTATTGTAGTAGTTCACCAATCCAGCAGCTTGTTGAAAATTTTCCGGGAAAAACGCTACAGCTGTTTCCGCTTCAAAATGGAGGCTTTGCCAACGCCTGGCTACAAATGCCTGAGTAAATGTCGAGGTTAATGATTCATGACCGTATAATCGTAAATGATTTGGCACCTGGATTAATGAACCTAATTTTTCTGTAAACGGGATTCTTAACGTTTGAAAATTGATATTTAATGTTGAATCCTCAAATTCATCAACTTCGGGGTACGTGGCTTCAAACACGGTTTCCGGTATAGAAGGCGCTTCCACCTCCAAGCTTCCTTCTTTTCCGCCTGCTACATAGGGCCATTCATCTTTCCAGTAGAGTTTTTGAATAGCTGTTTCTCTGCCCAAAGGACAATATCCTCTCTGCTGAAAAATTGACTCATCATCTGGATGTATGGGACGTCCCGTTAAATGAGCTAAATACCACTCACCTGTATGTGTTTGAACAATGGATGCATGTCCGCATTTTTGCAATTGATTTCCTGGATCATGCCATGACGTTAAGATTGGATTATCGGGATGAACTTCATATGGTCCCTCAATATTTGCAGATCGGGCAATTGTTGCAGCATGTTCGAACCGTGTTCCGCCTTCTGCAGTTAGTAAATAATAATAGTTCCCGATATGATAAAGGTGCGGAGCTTCTGTTAGCTTTCTGTCAGTTCCTTTAAATATCACTTTCGGTTTACCGATTAATTTTTGCTCCTTATCAGAATATTCCTGGATGACAATTCCTCCAAAGGAGTGCCGGTCAATACGGTGATCCCATAACATATTTAATAAATATTTTTTTCCATCTGTATCATGGAATAAAGAAGCATCAAACCCCGAGCTGTTTAATGGTATCGGCTCTCCCCAATCACCATTAATCGTTTCACAAGTCACTAAATAATTGTGACAATCTTTCCAAGCGCCATCTACTACCTTAACGTCCGTATAGATCAGCCAGAACCTTCCATCACTATAGCTTAAACATGGTGCCCAAACCCCACCAGAATTAGGATTCCCTTTCATGTCTAATTGTGAAACTCTCTGTAATGGGTGTGCAACTAAGCGCCAATTGACTAAATCTTTTGAATGATGTATCTGGACTCCCGGAAACCACTCAAATGTAGATACAGCGATATAATAATCCTCTCCTACCCTGCAAATACTTGGATCGGGATTGAATCCTTTTAGGACTGGATTGGTAATCTTCATTTGGGACTCCTCCTCATTTTATTTTCTTTTTTAAGCTTTGAAATCATCAATATGATCCAAATAAACTTTGTCTCTATTCTCTAATTCTCGAACCATGTTTTTATATTTTTTCTCATCTAAGTTATAGAAATTAATATCAATTAAAGCCAGAGCCAGCAAGAACACGGGAATAATGGTCGTTGTAATTAAAATCCCCGTTAATGCCGCCGGAGTTTGTGCCTGATTTGCCACATATCCAAACTTATCAAGAACCAGACCTGGAACAACTCCTCCTAAGGCCATACCAAACTTAAAGAAAAATCCGATAATAGCGTATATGAGACCGCCCATTCTTTTCCCAGTCCTGTACTCTCCATATTCTATTGTTTCAGGAATAAGCGCCCACATATATCCCCCGGCAGTGAGACTTCCAGCAGCAGCGATTAAGCGACAGACAAGTATGAGGTATACATTACTTGGCGGAACAAACAGTAAAGCTAAGAGGCCGATTATATTCAGTAATAATGCATAGTTTAGTAATTTCTTCTTCCCCAATAATTGATGTAGCCTTGGAATAAACGGTAAAATGACCAAAGCGGGCAAACTTCCGATCAAACCGTACCACTTCACCAAATCCTCTCTTTCTAGGTTATACGTTACGTAATAAATGCCAACCGAATTACTGATGGAATTCACTCCAAAAATAATGATAAAGAAAATACTTAATACAACAAGTGGACGATTAACACGAAACTGCTCAAATATATCCGTAAATTTAATTTTTTCTTCGGATTTTTGAAGAGTGACACGCTCTTTTGTGCTTTTAAAACAAAAGATTAAAAGGCACCCGCCTATCATTCCCAAAATACCCATGGTTAGTTGCCAACCAAGAGATTCGTTGCCGGAAGTATCGCTTAAATAAGCAGCCAGTAAAGGAACAAAAAATGCAACGACAAGTCCCCCAAGATTCGCAAATAACATACGGACAGACGTAATACTAACCACTTCTTGATTATTTCTGGTCATTGCAGAAGTTAATGCGCCATATGGCACGTTAATCGTTGTGTATGTAAGCGACAAGCCAACATAGGTCAAATAGGCATATATTAATTTCCCCATATCCGAAAAATCCGGGGTTGTAAAACAGAGTATGGCCAGTATGACAAATGGAAAAGCTCCGAATAAAAGATACGGTCTAAAGCGTCCAAATTTGCTATTCGTTCTGTCAACTATTGTTCCAATAAAAGGATCAGCGAGTGCGTCGATTATTCTAACCACTAAGAACATAGTACCGGCGGCGGCTGCCGATAAACCAAATACATCTGTATAGAAAAACAAAAGATAAGTAGACACTGTTGCATAAATTAAATTACACGCAAAATCTCCAGACGCATATCCAACTTTTTCAACCATGCTAATCTTCTTTACATTTTCACTGAGCATGATTTCTCCCCTTTTCGATCCTTTAATATGGAACAGTGTGAAACGGTTTAAAAATCCCCTCAAACTTATGGACTGGACGTGTTTATAAAAGCGCTTTCAAAACAGAGCATTTTCATCATCTAAATGGTCAGCAAGCAGTAAACTCATCTTTTTTCATCATACTTTATATGCTGAAAAAGGATAAAAGCTTCTTTCTTTTGTTTGTTATAATTCCCCCCTTCCATCCATATTTAACAAGAGCTTTATCGATAGACAATTAAAGTTCACCTCATTAGTTTGTTGACCGAACAAACTAACTTGACTTAATATTATAAAATCCCTTTGACTTTTTCAACATCTTTTTCAGAAAGTTTAAACAGGAATGAAATTAATATTGATTTTTGACTCTTTCGTTATATTCAGTGTCTCAAATATTTGCGAATGTCATGTATCAATTAACAACGATCAGTCCGAAAACAGATTCTTGTGTAACCACATGACAAATATGATCTATGCGAAATAAGGAATTGGTTAGTGGTAAGCTGCATTTAAGAGTTTGATAAAGGTGATAACAGGATGTATGTAGACTGTTAGCGTAGATTTATGCTGATGGCAAGCCTGGTCATGAGTAGAAAGGAAAGGAATGGCCAGAGTAGTTTATGTTATAAGTCCAACCCTACATACATATATCAATACAGGAATAAATAAGAAGCAAAAATAGAGAAGCTTTCAACAGGAGTAGAAATGGCTATTTGACTGTCTGAGGATTAAGAACTCTGTTAAACACTATGATTTATCCAAACTTATTTTAATCTTAAAAATTTAATTGAGGGTAAAAACAAAAGAGAATACAGAAATTAATTCTGTATTAATTTATTCAATATGTTAATTTTACTTTGGTCTTTATGATTCTTCTTCCTTCTTCTATAGCCATCTAATAAAGACTTTTTATAAACCTTGAGGTAATCATCAATCGTTAGCAAATGATATTTCGCTCCGTCATCTTCAAAAACCTCTAGGTTATTATAGTCTACATCTGCAAATGGTTTTAAATCCTCAATGTAAGCAATGCCTATTTTGGTATTAGTTTTCTTAAATTCATGCTCATGTAAATCAACCATTTTGTATCCATGCAGTTCCATCACTTTTTTTAGTTTTCCCCACTTTTCCTCTAAAAAAATTAAAGGAATAAGGATATCAATATCTTCTGGGGAAAAGCCCAACCCAGTTACCTTTTCAAGACCTAAAGAGCCATATAATAATGGAATGATGTCTAGCTCTTTATTAAAAATTTTAGCTATATCGATAAATTCATTATACAATTTCATTTTCCATCCCCGATATTTGGTAATTAATTATTTAAGATTCAACTGCCTCTTGAATTTTCATAAGTCCTTCAATACTAATACCTCAATGGGTTATTTTTTCAATAATCCTGAAAGTCATCTGTACAATATCTAAAAAGCCTTAAATACTGAATTAAAGAAAAACATCAATATGATAATGGCTAGCACAACAACAATTTCAAAAGTATGTGAACTGCCATCTTCTTTTTCTCGTTCTTTCTTCTCCCTCATTTGCTCCCTATACTTTCTTTGTATTTCATCCTTTTTTTTATCCATCTTACTCGACCCCTTTCATCATAAAGTAAAGTCAAGCAATTCTGAAATTTCCCATCCCTTTTGTTGACACTTAATTTAATCCAATCCTCATCATCAGCATATGGTTTTTTTGAAATGGACAACTAATTGAATCATTCATTTCTCAGCCCGACCTTTAGAATCCTTCCCTAATTACGTAAAACCATTTTAGCTGTTGTCCCATGGCTTGTCGAACTGAACTAGAGCCATATAAAACTTAGATTTTTTCAGTTTCTATTAAAAAAGAGTATTACACGTACTTATACTCTTCTACCCAGTCGTGGTATTTTTCATAAAGGTGACGTATTCGTTTGAAATCAAGAGCTATGACTTCACATCCGCGGTCATCATAGATAAAGAAAATAATGTCTTTTGTAATGTTCACAAAGAAAACATCAGGGTAATCAATAGAGTAACCTCCGAATTTCGGTTTCAATGGAAAATCCTCGTTACTGGCGGCTTTAAGTAATTCAGTTACACGTAAGTCTCGAGGTTTGCATAACAAGGAAAATTGCTGCATCTCATATTCTTCAGCTTTATTGATTTCAAAAGGGTAGGGATATGTCTTCACCATCATTTGATTCAAAAGATTTTTACACTTTAGAAACGGTTGATATACCTTTAATTTTCTTATACATTTCTCTTTCTTTTTGTGCTTATACATATTCGCCACAAGGAATATGTCATCATTTTGTTCGAATAATTCATTAAAAATGATTGAGGTTTGTTCATATACAATCTGAAACATCTTTAGATTCAATTCTTCATTTGCTTTGAGTTGATAGATATTTTCCCCAAGACAAAAATGGATTCCTGTGCCCCATTGATTATAGATGCTAGGAATTAATTCGAGGTTTTGAAACCTTTCCTCCATATACCCTATTACATTCATTCATACATTCTCACTTTCGGTTAATCAGATGATTTTATGTAGACCTAGAAAAATTGTAATTCCTTCCTATGATTGTAACTTTAGTATACCATTTTCACTCTGAGCGATCGATAGGAATATGGTCTTTTTGGAACCCCTTAAAAGATAATGAACATCTGTGGCTTGTTCACTTTATTCTCTGAGTTCAATGACATATTAAGCAATTCACCATAGATCAATTCTTACTAAGGCAAAAGTGAGAAGATCGGTTATAAAATGATTAACGCTAGATCAGTATAGTTCAATTCCACTCTTCCTCTAAAATAGCGTAATAATATTCATCCCACCACTCATTGCCTTTTGGAATACACTTTTTAAAAAAGCCTTCTCTTCTCATTCCAATCTTCTCCATAACTCGGTATGATGGAATATTCTCAGGTTGACAAGTAGCTATAATCCTATGTAATTTCATTTCTTTAAATCCATATTCCAAGATAGCCTGCGCTGCTTCAGAAGCATACCCTTTATTTTGATAATTCGGATTAAACACCCACCCAATCTCATATGTATGTTCACCAAAATACTTATGAAAAACAATATGGCCTATAAGTAAATCTTCATCTATTAATATGACAGGGAATTTTTCAGCATTATTACCTTTGTTTTTATTTACAAATGCTTTTGCGTCTTCTTCAGTAAAAACCCCTTCTGGTATATACTTCATCACATTAATATCTGATGTATACGCATATACAGCTTGCCAATCTTTGAATTCGAATTCACGTATCAATAACCTTTTTGTTGTTATGTGCATTAAAGTAACTCCCCTCATTCTTACTTGACCTTTATTTCGATATGAAGACAACAATAACCTCTTTAAATGACTATCCTTATTCAATAATATTGCCACTTACTTGAATCAACTGATTCTGACAGTGAACAAGCAATGGATTATGATTCACCGAGATAAACCTTCTACCCTTCTCTTAATTGAGAAGGTTTTTTTTCGTTTTTTAAGATAACATTAATCTTCCTTATTCATTTAAATATGATAAAATATTACATATTAGTATATTGGATACATATAGGGAGGGATTTCAATGGAGCAATTAATTCCGTCATCCGCAGTTGGAGTTAAAATCAATGAGTGGTATAAATACATACGGATGTTCGCCGTTCCAGATGCAGAGATATTAAAAGCAGAGGTTGAAGAAGAAATAAAACATATGAAGGAAGACCAAGATTTATTGCTGTACTATTCTCTCATGTGTTTTCGCCATCAATTAATGCTGGATTACCTTGAACCAAAAACAATGAACGAAGAACGACCTGAAATTTCAGACTTATTAGAAAAGATTGAAAGTAACCAAACTGATTTGAAAGGGATTCTTGAATATTATTTTAACTTTTTCCGTGGAATGTATGAATTTGAACAATACGAATATCTTAATGCCATAAGCTTCTATAAGCAAGCCGAGAGAAAATTATCACTTGTTGCAGATGAGATTGAACGAGCAGAATTCCACTACAAAGTTGCAGAAATTTATTATCATATGAAGCAAACTCATATGTCGATGCATCACATTGTTCAAGCAATTGATAGTTATAAAGCACATGAAAACTACACTGTAAGAGTTATTCAATGCTCATTTGTCATCGGTCTAAACTATTTGGATATGGACTTCCCTGAAAAAGCGATCCCTCATTTTAAAGATGCTCTAGATAAAGCAAGAGAAATCGATATGTCACGATTAATCGGATCATCTCTGTACAATCTTGGCTTATGTTTATTTGCTGAGGAAGCTTATGAAAAGGCAGCTGAGTACTTTAAGGAGGGTATTAGAGTATACCAGGATAATGGGTATGAGCACTCAAATCGTTTATTAGACATCTTACTTATGTTGACAAAAACCACATTTAAAATGAGAAATCACTCCGAGGGAACTTCTTGGTGTGCACATGGTCTGTCTTTATCCAAAGATTTAAACGATGAGATAATGGCCAAAATGTTTGAATTCATTCATGCCCTATATGTAGATAACGACAAAGGAAAATTAAATTCGATTCTAAATTATTTAGAATTAAAGTCAATGTTTTCAGACGTGGAGGATTTAGCAGCAGATGCAGCGAAGTATTACAATGAAAAAGAAGACCATAAAGTGGCTGTTGTTTATTATGAGAAAGTGCTTTATGCCCGTAAACAAATTCAGAGAGGGGATTGTCTTTATGAAACTTAAGCATGCATCTGTCTTAATTTTAGCCATTGTTTTAATTGGATTTGTAAGCATTTATTTAACTAACACTCAAAAAGATGTCCAAGAAGCACGCAGAGGACATACGTCCAGTATTGGTTTTACTGATGGTCATTCGTATGAAATTGCAAGCAGAGGACATACTTCTTAATATTTTTTTCTTATACCCCCTCCAAATTGAGGGGGTTATTTTTATGATTTATGTCCCCCAGTAAGTCCAGCTCTGTGGAGTGCAGTTCCTGCAGGTGTATAAGAAACTGCTCTCAGAATTGCTTTCGATCCGTATTTGCTTCTAATCCCATCCATGACAAACCCGAGTTTCCTTCTCTTTTCATTATCCGCTTCAAATAAACTCAACTGCTGGTTAACATCTTCCTCAATATTTGATAACGTAACTGAGATACTTCTCACTGTTTTATCCGAGTAAAATTTATTAAAGAGCATTAAGCAGCATCTATAAATATCCATTGTGATATTTGTAGGAAGATCAATTGTTTTTGCTCGATGAAATCCACCACCAAGCTCATCTTTACTGTATCCAATTCCCAGGCTGATTGTCCGACCAACTTTATTATGTGTACGTGCGCTTCTTGCGACCTCACATATCTCTAGAAGCACAGCCTTAATCTCTTCTCTCCTTGTATAATCCCTCAGCAAGATCTGACTCTTACCAAAACTAATCTGCCCTTGCATCAAAGGAGCTCCTATTTCTGATAAATCGATTCCATGAGCATGATAATACAACTGGTTTCCCATTATGCCGAACTTTTTAGGTAGAGGAGTTCGTAAAGGTTCAAATGAAGTTAAAGATATGACTAATGCAAAAGATGGAACCCAAATTAATTTGTATCATTTGATTCAAGAAGAGCCTGGCAATATGCTCGAGATACCTGAAAGCTGGCACAATAAGTACAGTGATGTTTTGCATGGATTAAAAGAGAATGGACAAAATTTTAGAAACGATCCAGTACTTGATAAACAATATAAAAGCTTTAGGAGAAGGTATTGGAGATGGAGAGCTCAGCAATTTTAGAACCAAGAATAAGAGGTGAAAGTTTAATGGATTATTCAAAAGTGAAAACTTTCTTTGATGAAAATAAAGAAAATTCAATTCTCACCGGGGGAGTCACTGAAGATCAGATTAGAGAAATAGAAGAGGATCTTAATGTAACCCTTCCAGACAGCTATAAATGGTTTTTAACTGAGTATGGTTCAGGGGGAGCATACGGGACAATGATACTCGGATATGATTCTCACGGTGCTGAAGTTGTTGAACAGACCAATGAATATAAAAAATATTATAACCTTTTCGATGGTCTTGTAGTGATCGAATATGTTGATGAATTTACTTATTGTCTTGACACTAACAAGATAAAAGAAGGAGAATGCCCTGTCATCCTTTGGGATAACCAAGAGGGATATGGTAAACAAGTTGGTAGCACATTCCTAGAGTTTTTAATAGAAGAGCTTGAAGAAGCGAAAGACGACTGGATTGATGATGAAGAATGGGACGATTAAGGTCAAAGGATTGCAATTTAGAGCCCCTCATTATATGAGAGGCTCTTTTATTACTTTAATTTCGCTTCAATTTTCGCTTTAGTCTTAGGTCCATAAATATTGTCCTGCCTAAGCCCCTGTATAGAATAGAAAACTGCACTCATTTTGTTTTAAAATGAAGTATGGAACACATATAGTAGTTATTGCTGGCTGTATGTGCAACTTAATGTCAATTTTACTTTGGAGAAGCATTACGTTCATCTTGAATAGTTCGGTCAAAGTTCAAATGAAAATTCTCGAATTAAGTCCTTTTTGTATATATTAATTTTGAGAAAAGGAGGGATTTGTGATTTTTTATTATGAAGTAATTTGTATAAGTTGCAGGAAAAGATTTAGAGTATATGAAGGTACATTGAAATATAAGCAAGTTAAAGAAAACATGAAAGGAAAATATACTTGTGAAGAATGTAGTCATAACATACGTTTAGAGGCTATAAAAAACTTTTTTAGATAACATTTTTTAAGAATTTCTTATAGTATGTTAACTAGAAAACTGCAAAAGTCTGATCTAATAGGCTTTCTTTTTTTGCATAAAAAAACTCCCGGTTTATTCATCGCGGGTATATTTTTATGCTTAAATCGTCCTTTTTTATTCTTATCGGTATAAAAATACGAGATTTTTCAACCTCGTCAATTCACAAACTTATTTTAAAAGCTTTTCAATTTCCGCCTTTGTTTTTGGCCCATAAATACCGTCAGCTTTTAATCCATTCATTAGCTGGAACCGTCGTACGGGCATCGGCGGTTTTCGGTCCATAATAGCTATCGATCCCAAAGTTTTTGGCTTTCTTATCTGGATAGAAATGCAATGCCGATAACGCTGTTTGAATTTGCTCAACTGCATTGCTGTGCATCAATGGGCTCTTCACTTTAAAAATGCCGGAAGGTAGATTAAAGGACGATTTCTTTTTTGCTTGAGCTTGATTTTTTAACTGTCTTAGATGAAGTTGTTTTCTTGCTAGATGTTTTGCCGCCAAGCGCTTTTAATTCAGCATCAGTTGCAGCTTTGACTTCATCCCAGCGCCCTTCTGACAAGATACGATGCGGGCAATACTTTCCGCTCTAATCTTGATGCTTCCGCACACGATCAATACCCCATCCTCGTTCTTTAAGCAGCTGCGCCACAAATTTAATAGCCAGCTTTTCTGCCGCGTAGTATTTAGCCCCTCCTGACTTGCTGTAACAGATTTCAACGCCAATAGACTTACGGCCCAGGACCGTTTGTACCGTCGCCTGTGTGCCATGCATTGCGATTTAACGGCAGGCCTTGAATAACCTCTTTATCATCACTGCAAAGTGAACACTCGTTGAACTGGTGTTTCCGGTCATGTAACTGACCTCGTTAGCAGCTGACGCGTCGTTTGCCGTGTTGTGAATGGTGATGTATTCAGCGTCCATGTGATTCGGGCATTCCAAACCGTATTTAGCTTCTGATACAAGATTCATTTTCACTTTGATTGTCATAAGTGTACTCTCCTTTATTTTGATATAGAAAAAGCCGCCGGGTTACCCAGCAGCCTGTTCATCTTTTTCGTTTGTTTATTCGTTGTCACTTTCGATTACGTGAAGACGTTCAGTAATGGTAGCCGGAATCTTAACGCCAATCTGTGTAAGGTTCTCCGTAATGGAAAGTCCCTCATTAAAAGAACGGTTCCAAATGTCAGGACACCGTTCAGATTAAGGATTGTATCTACGATATTTGCCACAATTGGAGTTAGATTCATAACTTCAAATTTTTTTGGTCATATTTTGGTCTTAATTTTGGTCAAAAGCATGTTTTATGAATAATATGCTTACTACCTAGGAGGGAGTTAATCACCCCTATTGAATCATTGATTTAATAGGATTTATAACAATATTTTTGTGCAAAGTTTGCGCAAAAATATATTTGGAATTCTTTTTGCTTGTTTACTTTTTCCTCCCTCTAAACTTTTGGGAATAATAATATATCAGATAAACAATCAGAAAGACTAATGTAGCCATGGCAATATAGTATAATGGCATCGCCAAAAAAGGAGCAAAATTCGCTATGACCATCAGTATAATGATGGCTATTCCATATAAACTTATAAAGCGTAGTAATGCCATATTATCTCCCCTTGCTGTTTTCATCATTTTAACAAAAAAAGTAAGGTGCTAAAGGGCTATTTTTGTTATGCGATATCCATGCTGGCACCGCCTGACTGCGTAAACGGTCTTCAATTAATTCAGATAGGTAAAATGACACAGATCAAATTAATCATTTCTCACTTTTGAATCACATCCGTGTCTATTTCTTCATTTTCCCATGGTAAAATCTTGTTGGAGCTATTCAACCGAAAGGATATGATCATGAAAGTATTTGAAGCCAAATCACTGCTTTCAGAAGCAGATAGACGCGCAAAAGAATACAAGGAATTAAGAAGTCAGATGGTCAATCTCAAGAAGGCCTTTAAAGCCGTAGCTGATTTAGATGACAGTGAGTTTTCCGGAAAAGGCGCCGACAACATCAAAGCATTTTATCAAGATCATGCAGGTGTAGCTGACAATTGGATTGACTTACTTGATATGAAAATTGCTTTCTTGACGAGCATTTCAGGCACTTTAGAGGACGCCAGCTTATCTGATGCATATATAGAAGAATCCTTCTTAGAACACGAACTGGCTAACGCCTACACAAAATCAAAATCTATTATGTCAGAACAAAAGAAAGCCATGAAGGATATCTTAAATGATATTGACGATATACTTCCGCTTGATTTGTTCTCGACAGAAAACTTCAAAGACGAACTCGCCAATGCGGAGGACAAGCGCAAAAAAACAGTCGACAAACTAGGTAGCGTGGACGAAGCACTTGTTACTGAATATGCTCAGTCAGAGCCAAACGAGCAATTCATCAAGAAGGACTTCCAAAAGCTTGAGGAATCCACAGGCAAAGGGAAGAACGCCACACCCATTCACTACAACGCCAAGGCGTACCGTGAAAGTGACATACATAAGAAAAAAGGCGATATTGAGAAACAGACTGAAGCTTATTTGAAGATCAAGAAAGATGAAGCGAAAGAACGAGAAATCAAAGATTTAAAGAAGAAGCTAGCTGACGGAGTGACGGATCCGGATGAATACTTAAAAATTGCCAAGAAGGTCGGCTATGAGAATCTTACCCCTGAACAGCTTGAATTTGTTTCATTTCTTGAACAGCGTAAAGCTTTCATGGATAACGGAAAAGAAGTGTTGCAAATCATAGGTGATGGCGCCAAGGGTGCGATTGTTGGTATATACGATCTTGCCAAGGATACCGGTGAAGGAGCTATTCAATTCGGATGGAATATCGGTTGGACAATTGACAACTTAAACAAGGATCCTCAAAAAGTGCTGGATACCGTTTTGGAATACGACTATCAAACTGCCTTTCAAAGTATGGTTGACACATTGAAGGATAATTGGGATAAAAAAATGATTCACGGGGATGCATATACACGGATGCACTATGTTACTTATTTGGGCGGAAGTCTTCTGTTATTGAAAGGTGGAAAGTCCTCTGTCTCAACAGGATCGAAGGATCTTGCTACAGTTGGGAAAGTAGCTAGTGAAAAGATTAAAAATGGCAATCCATCTGTCAAACCTTATATTAATCGATATACTCCTGCATTAGAAGGGATTCTACAAGACGCCGGGAATCCTATTAACGTTAAAAATACTCCGTTATTAAAAAGTATTGCGGAAAATGAAAAAAGCAGTGTACTCTTCAAGTCAGAAAAACCAAACGGTGGGAATCATAGAGATACTGGCAGTCTTAAGGTTAATATTCCTGATAGTAGCATTAAGCACTCAGACATAGGTGATTTTACTAAAAACCCGAAAACAGGTAATATTTCAAAAATGAAAGGTGGAGGACATGGACAAAGTAACATTGAATTTCTTGAAAAAAATAATATAGATTATAATATAAATAAAGTATATGAAAATGGTGTTAGAGTAGGTAATGTTCCCGGACACAAGGTGAAAGCAAAAAGATCAGGCTCCAATCAATCTTGGTTTCCCGAAAGTTGGACAGAGTCTGATATTGCAGCAGCCGGTGCAAAGATTGCTGAATTACCCGAATTCACTAATGCAGAAAATGGTGTGACTATATTCGGAGAGTATAAAGGTGTTAGGGTTGGAGTTATTAAAACAAATGGAGAAATAGGAACCATTTTCCCCGATGCAACTAAACAACCATAGACAAAGTATGGAGGATCAATATGAATTTAGAGAAAAAAATGGAAGCTATATTAATTAAAAGAAAAAAACTTAATCTTAATGATGACTATGGAATTCAAAAAAGTTGGGATGAAATAGTTGAAGTGCTCTCAGAAAATGAAGAAAATACAATTAGCTATCTAGAAAATTGTAATAAAGAAGATTTATATTGGATCAGTGAGGTATTTGAAGATTTAGCTGAAAGTTTGCAAAGTAAAGAACTTATTAATTGTTTAAGAAAATTAGATGAAAAGTACCCTGACTTAGAAATGACAAACGATATTGATATAGCAGAAAGTTATATAGAATAAGATATGCACTATTTCTCAGATTTGAAGTTAACATTTCTTGGTGGTGATAAGTAATGATTGAAATCGAAGTTTCTGATCCTGTATTTAGATTTCTCGGCGGACATTTCCACCAAGATATGGAATCTCCTGAAGATGCTCTTAATGAATATCTAAATGAAGCATCACAAAAGCTAAAAGAAAGAGATTTAATAGCACTAACTGAGTTTGTAAATAGTAATTATTCTGAAGCAGATAAGAATGAATTTATAGAAGAAGCAGCTGATGGTATACACTTTCCTGAAGATGATATAACTCCATTAGAATGGCTTAAGCAAGTCACTGAACAAATTAGAAAACACCTTAAAACAACATAGTTAGAAAAAGAGCCCTCTTTTAAGAAGGGCTTCTTTTATTAATTCAATTTCGCTTCAATTTTCGCTTTAGTCTTAGGTCCATAAATGCAGTCAGGCCACATACTGACTGGAACCGTTTGACTGCATTTGCTGTTTTCAGACCATACACGCCGTCAATGCCGTTATTCCTCGTCCTTTTGTCTGGTGTTACAGGATCTATATTAAATTATTAAATTGTTTAACTAATCAATAAATCCCCTGACACCAATAGTGCCAAGGGATTGATAGATTAATACTGAGACATATACTGTTCGCGCTCCCAAGGGTGTACTTGCGTGCGGAACATATCCCATTCGATTTCTTTTGCTTCGATGAAGTGTTCGAATAGGTGCTCGCCCAGCGCTTTGACCATGACTTCGTTTGATTTGAATTCTTCTAGCGCTTCCGCAAGTGTTGCTGGAAGGTCAACGATTCCGTTTTCCATGCGCTCTTCTTTGCTCATCACATAGATGTTGCGGTCGATTGGAGCCGGCGCTTCCAGTTTGTTTTTGATTCCGTCTAATCCTGCAGCAAGCAATACGCTAAGTGCAAGGTATGGGTTTGCAGCTGGGTCTACGCTGCGTACTTCAACACGTGTGCTGATGCCGCGGGAAGCCGGGATACGGATAAGCGGGCTTCTGTTTTGCGCGCTCCATGCTACATAACAAGGTGCTTCATAGCCAGGAACAAGACGTTTGTAAGAGTTTACTGTCGGGTTTGTTACTGCTGTAAAGCTTGTTGCGTGCTTCACGATACCTGCAATAAAGTGTTTCGCTGTTTCACTTAGCTGAAGATCTGCGTTTTCGTCAAAGAATGCATTAACACCATTTTTGAAGAGTGATAGATTGCAGTGCATACCTGAACCGTTCACACCGAACAATGGTTTTGGCATAAATGTCGCATGCAGGCCGTGTTTGCGGGCAATTGTTTTAACAACTAGTTTAAATGTTTGGATGTCATCACAAGAGCGGACTGCTCCAGCATATTTAAAGTCGATTTCGTGCTGACCAGGTGCTACTTCGTGGTGAGACGCTTCGATTTCAAAGCCCATCTCTTCAAGCTCAAGCACGATATCGCGGCGGCAGTTTTCTCCTAAGTCAGTTGGAGCTAAGTCGAAATATCCGCCTTTGTCGTTTAGTTCAAGCGTTGGCTCGCCTTTTTCGTCTAATTTGAATAAGAAGAATTCAGGCTCAGGTCCAAGGTTGAAATCGCTGAAGCCGAGGTCTTCCATTTCTTTCAGAATCCGTTTTAAGTTGTTTCGCGGGTCACCTTCGAAAGGTGTGCCATCCGGATTATAAATATCACAGATGAAACGTGCTACTTTACCTTTTTCAGCTGTCCATGGGAAGATAACAAATGTATTTAGATCTGGATACAGGTACATGTCTGACTCTTCGATACGAACGAATCCCTCAATAGAAGAACCGTCAAACATGACTTTATTATCAAGCGCTTTTCCAAGCTGGCTTACAGGAATCTCAACATTCTTGATTGTTCCAAGAATGTCAGTAAATTGAAGACGGATATACTTCACGTTTTCTTCTTTTACTAATGTTTCGATATCTTCTCTAGTGTACTTTGCCATTTGGTAAAATTCCTCCTCTTAAAAGGTAAATGTATATAGCAAAACAGTTGCTAACGGATTAATGAAAGAAGCGGGACATGTCGCCTTGACGGAATGTATTCCCTCTTTGAAAACGGCCGGCTTGCATAAGCTCGTTTTTCAGGAGCTGTCTCAGTTCGTCATCAGACAGATCATGTTTCATTGGTTTTTTCGTCTTCTCATTTTGTTTCTTCTCCGGCTCGGCTTCCGCCTTCGCCAGAATCTGTTTAATTCCTGCCATGTTTACACCTTGTTCTATCAGGTGCTTGATTTCTAACAGTTTATCTACATCATGAAATGAAAATAATCGTCTATTCCCTTCACTTCTGGCTGGAAATATCAGTCCATTTTCCTCATAATATCGAATTTGTCTTGCTGATAACTCCGTTAACTGCATGACAATTCCTATTGGAAATAAAGGCATTGAGCGGCGAATATTATCACTCATCTCAATTTCCTCCTTTTCTTAACTTAGTTTCATTATAGGTGATGTTATATTTTGTGTCAATACGATGTAAGGATTCTTAACATCAAAATCCAAAGAAATTTTTAAAAAATTTAAATTAATTGCTTTTCCATCAATGAGTCTACCGCACTGCATATGGCATTCTTCACATGCGAATAGGTTAATCCTCCCTGAACATACGCTACATACGGCGGGCGAATAGGGCCATCAGCTGATAATTCGATGCTTGCTCCTTGAATAAATGTGCCTGCTGCCATAATGACATCATCCTCGTATCCCGGCATATAGGCCGGATAAGGCGTCACATGGGCATTGATTGGCGATGCAAATTGAATAGCCTGGCAAAAAACAATCATCTTTTCTCTGTCAGAAAACTCAACGGATTGTATTAAATCCGTTCTTTTCGCATCCCATTTCGGGTTTGAAGTGAAGCCGAGCTTTTCAAGGAATCTCGCTGTAAACACCGCTCCCTTTAGACTTTGAGACACAACGTGAGGGGCCAAAAAGAATCCTTGATACATTTCTTGGAGCGAGTAAAGAGACGCCCCTGCTTCTCTGCCGATGCCAGGTGATGTCATACGGTATGAGCAAGCTTCAATCCATTTCGCTTTTCCAACAAGGTAACCGCCTGTTTTCGCAAGACCGCCGCCGGGATTTTTAATAAGAGATCCAGCCATCAGGTCGGCTCCGACATGGCAAGGCTCAAGCTCTTCCACAAATTCTCCGTAACAGTTGTCCACAAAGACGATCAAGTTTTCATTGATTTCTTTTACAAAACGGATCATTTCTTTTATTTCACTAATTAAGAAAGAAGGGCGATTGGCATACCCTTTTGAGCGCTGAATGCCGATTACTTTGGTTTTCGGATTAATCGCAGCGGCGACTGCATCGTAGTCTATCCTTCCGTCTTCCGTCAGATCAACCGCATTGTAGCCGATTTGAAAATCCTTTAATGATCCAGCGTTTTCTCCGCCTCTGACGCCCACAATTTCCTCTAACGTATCATACGGCTTGCCCGTTATATAAAGGAGCTCGTCCCCCGGTCTGAGGACACCAAACAAAGCAATCGAGATGGCATGTGTGCCTGAAATGATTTGCGGCCTTACAAGCCCCGCTTCTCCGCCAAACACATCCGCATATATGCTTTCAAGCGTGTCTCTTCCGATATCATCGTAGCCGTATCCAGTAGACGGCGTGAAATGCGTGTCGCTTACTTTGTGTTTTCTATAGCTTTGAAGCACTCTCCATTCATTGCGCTCGCTGATTTCTTCTATTTGTTTATGAACCCCGGCAATGTCCGCTTCCACTTCCATTGCCGTTTTTTTGAGTAATTCTCCGTGTGTTAATGTGTCAAACATGTCTTTATATTTCCTTCCTACATATACTTCTTTAATTCACCGATGATACTTTGCTCTTCTTGGACATAGCCCGATATGTCATACCGTTCATTTTCTTCATTAAAATAGAAGCGGTCTACCATCGTTTCCGATTTGATTCTGGAAAGGAGCTTCCCTTCACTTGCCGGCACATGTGCTTCAAAAGACGTTAACAGCTCTTTGCGCAAATAGCGCTGAATCGCTTCTTTAAAGGTTTCATCGTCGTCCTCAAATTTCGCACTGACCATAATATGATCCCTTCCGGCGGACGGTATAAAATCAGGCAGTCTTTGATCACGTTTATTGTAAGCCGTGAGCATCGGGATATCATCTGCTTCAAGTTCCTCAAGCAGACGAAGGACTGTTTTTTCATGTCCCACATAATCCTCATTTGAAGAATCAATTAAATGCAGGATCAAATCCGCTTCTTTTACTTCCTCAAGCGTTGACCGGAATGCAGCAATCAATGTCGTTGGAAGATCCTGAATAAATCCTACTGTATCTGAAAGAAGAACACTGTAGCCGCTTGGCAGGACCATTTTTCTGGTCATCGGGTCCAGCGTGGCAAACAGGAGGTCTTCTTCATAGCTGTCAGCACTCGTCAGGCGGTTGAACCATGTTGATTTCCCCGCGTTTGTATAGCCGACAAGCGCAATTTGAAGCACACCGTTTTTCTTTCTTCTTTCTCGGTATCGGCTTCTATGACGAATGACAGTTGAAAGCTGTGTGTTGATTTCATGAATGCGATTTCTGATATGGCGGCGGTCGGTCTCCAATTTCGTTTCCCCGGGACCTCTGGCACCAATTCCTCCGCCTTGCCGGGAGAGGTTGATCCCTTGTCCCGTCAGACGCGGCAGTGCATATTGCAGCTGAGCCAGCTCAATTTGAAGTTTGCCTTCTCTTGTTCTCGCCCGCTTTGCGAAAATATCTAATATCAATTGCGTGCGGTCAATCATCTTCACTTCGATTGCTGTTGCCAATGACTTCAGCTGGCTTGGCGACAGTTCATCATTAAAAATGAGGAGATCAGCATCAAGCTCTTCCACCAGCGCCTTCAGCTCTTCTACCTTCCCTTTTCCTATATATGTAGCGGCGTCAGCCCTGTTCCGTTTTTGCGTGACGCTGGTCAATACTTTTCCGTCTGCTGTTTTTGTCAGAGAGGCTAGCTCTTCCATAGAGTTTTCAAAATGCTCATCCGTGATATGCGGCAGCTGACATCCGACTAAAATGGCTTTCTCCTGAATCGTTTCTTGTTCGTTCAAATGGATGTTCCTTTCTTTTGCATATTGGGCAGTAGTATTATCATACCAAACCCTGCATGTGTATACCACAAATCGATTGCTTTGAAAAGCAGAAATACAAGCAAAAAACAGACCTCTCAAAAACTGAGAGGTCTATGCAGATCCAGATGCTTCTTCTTTAATGGAAAGATCTTGGCTTTTGATTGTCATCAAGTCGCTTTTTAAGTATTGGTCTCCCATTAAAAGCCTCATGGCTTGTGCTCTGATCGATTTTTCGATCACATTTCTGACAAAACGTCCATTGCTGAATTTAATGGGACTTGTCGTGCTTTTCACTGTCATTAAGTAATCTTTCAATTTCCATTCCGCTTCTTGACTGAGCTGGTATTCCCTTTCATCAATCATTCGTTTCGCAATCTCCATGAGCTGGGTCACAGAATAATCCGGAAAATCAATAGAGATGGGAAATCTTGATTGGAGACCCGGGTTTAGCGAGAGAAAATGATCCATTTCCCGAGAATATCCGGCGAGTATCAAAATAAACTCATGCTGTTTGTCTTCCATATGTTTTACAAGTGTGTCGATCGCTTCTTTCCCAAAGTCCTTTTCGCCGCCTCTTGCCAGCGAGTAGGCTTCGTCTATAAACAAAATGCCGCCTAATGACTTTTTGATTAAATCTCTCGTCTTTTGGGCGGTGTGTCCAATATATTCCCCGACCAGATCAGCCCGCTCCGCTTCGATTAAGTGGCCTTTTGAGAGGACATTCATTTCAAAGAAAAGCTTGCCGATCAGCCGTGCAACCGTCGTTTTTCCCGTTCCCGGATTTCCTTTAAACATCATGTGCAGCGCTTGTTTTCCCACCTTCAAGCCTTGCTCCGCGCGTTTTTGGTTCACAAAAATCCAGGCGTATATTTCCTTGATGTTGCGTTTCATTTCCTCCATCCCAACTAATGCGCTCATCTCTTTTTCAATTTCCTTCAAAATGCCGTGCTTTGCTTCGTTTTTTTGCAATGCAGCCTGATACTCCGCCTCTGCCTCAGCATTTGTCAGCACCTGCTTTTGCCCGTTCAGAATAATGTTGATCTGTCCGTTGTTTTTATAAGTCACAGCGCGCTCCAACATCTTCACCTCTCTGTTCTCTCTATATGATATTCAAGCGGATGCCGATTGTGACAAACGCCTATCATGTGTCGAATCAGTTGCTTTTTTCGGGAACGATAGGGAATCCTGCGCTTTCCCGAGAAATACTTTATTTCTTATTGTATTCACGGACATGGGGTGGACAAACCATGAGATTTTGTTTTTAATCATTTTATTAGAGTAATATATACTTTTCTCCCTTCACGTTGAGAAACACGGGCTGTTTTTTGTGCAAAGCGTATCATCCGCCCGAAGATCCCTGCGAAGGTGTTTTCCTTTTCTTCTAATGATATCTTTCATGACCGTTCCTTTTTTCAAAATGAACGGCGCTCTCATATCTAAATGCATGCTTTTAAAATGAAAGCACAGCTTAAAACCAGCAGGAATCAGTGCAGATAGAATCGAACCCATAATACTCACTAACATCTGACATATGCACATATTTCATTTCAGACCGTATCAGTTGTCGCTTCATGTTGAATTGTGCGCTTTCCCGAGAAATAATTTCCGGATGTTGAAGGGGTATTTCCTCATTTTTCAGATAAATGATAATCGTACAAGCAGAAGCCGTGTTTTTTCATATCCTGTAATGAGGTGATGAAGAATGGTTAAAATTTTTATTGATCCTGGCCATGGCGGGTCTGATCCTGGCGCAACAGGAAATGGCCTTCAAGAAAAAACGTTAACTCTGCAAATCGCTTTTGCCTTACGTACGATATTGACTAATGAATATGAAGGTATTTCTTTGCTGCTGAGCCGGACAAGCGACCAATATGTCAGCTTAAATGACCGCACATCTGCCGCAAATAACTGGGGAGCAGATTTCTTTTTATCCATTCACGTTAATTCCGGTGGAGGCACAGGTTTTGAAAGCTACATTTATCCAGGTGTAGGTGCCCCAACGACGTCTTATCAATCGACAATTCACTCTGAAGTGATACAAGCAGTCGACTTTGCCGATCGCGGCAAAAAAACAGCCAACTTCCACGTCCTAAGGGAGTCGGCCATGCCTGCCCTATTGACCGAAAACGGCTTCCTTGATACCGTTGCCGATGCAAACAAACTGAAAACAAGCAGCTTTATTCAAAGCTTAGCAAGAGGGCATGCAAACGGGCTGGAGCAAGCCTTTAACCTTAAAAAGACTTCCAGCACAGGGTTATATAAGGTTCAAATCGGTGCATTTAAAGTCAAAGCGAATGCGGACTCGCTGGCAAGGAGCGCCGAAGCTAAAGGGTTTGACTCGATTGTCCTTTTAAAGGATGGATTATACAAAGTGCAGATTGGCGCATTTTCATCCAAAGACAATGCGGACACTCTCGCTGCCAGAGTGAGAAATGCCGGCTTTGACGCTATTGTGATTCTGGAATCATAGTCGAGACGGAGACGAGCGTCTCATAAAAAAACCCGGCTCCTCATCACGAGAAACCGGGTTTTTTTATTCAAGAATATCAACAACAAACTGTGACCATGTTTCCAGACGGTTATAGATGTCATCCTGTTTTAATTCAGAAACTTTCATCCATTTACCTGCAATTTGGTCTTTCTCTTTCACTTCCACTTGTGCGCCGGGCTTCAATTGAAGCGCAGAAAGAAGACCGATATGCACTTTACCGACACTGTTTTCATCATCATTGATCAATCCCAGTGTGACAATCGCCTGTTTATCTTCTTCATTTATTTGCAGTTCTTCCTCAAGCTCACGGTCTGTGTTCAGCTTTAAGACTTCAGCAAATGAAGCTGCCCCTTCGATCGCGTTCATATGGCCGCCAAAGCCGAGAGAAAGTTTGTTGTGCAGGCGTGATTCACCGCCGCCGGCCAGCCGCTCGTAAAGGAAGACTTCATCTTCGCGCTTGATGACGACATAAGGTATCGGCTGTTTGAAACGCGGATCTTCTTCCGCGTCTCCCCTTCTCATTTCACGATAGGCAGCTTCAATCCGAGCCATGATTTCTGCTACTCTGCTATCTTCGCTGTTCACGCCCTGGAAGGTTAAGCTTTCTTTCTTAAACACATCATCACGCGGGGCGACTAAAATCATTTCGTCCATTTTTCCCATGGGTACTGCGTCCTCCTCATTTAACCTTCAAGCCGAAAAGAGCAGATATTATATCTGCTCTTTTTCATCTTCAAAATAAAAGTCATCATCTTTGAGCGGCTCAACTGTCGCTTTTTTATAACCGTTCCCCTTCATAGAGAAGAAGTCATGCGATTTTGTTTTTGTATTTAATCCGTTTAAAACGATCGGATTAATGTCTTCCTCTTCGAAGTATGGATCAAATCCAAGGTTCATGAGCGCTTTATTTGCATTATAGCGGATGAATTTCTTTACATCGTGTGAGAGTCCGACTTGATCGTACAAGTCCTCTGTATACTCAAGCTCATTTTCATATAACTCATTCAGAAGGTCGATCGCAAATTCACGAAGCTCTGCTTTTTTCTCTTCTGTCTGTTTATTATAAATTTCCTGAGCTAGGAGACCGACATACACGCCGTGAATCGCTTCATCACGAAGAATCAGGTTAATGATCTCACCGCTTTGCATCAGTTTTCCTTGTCCGTAGAAATATAACGGATAATAGAAACCGCTGTAGAAAAGGAAGCTTTCCAGATAGACGGAAGCAACCATCGCTTTGAACAGTGAAATTTCATCATCTTTTTGAATGGCTTTGTAAAGCCCGACAATCATTTGCGCTTTTTTCTGCAAATATTTATTTTGTTTAACCCATTCAAATACTTCATTGATCGTTTCAGTCGGTGCAAGGGTCATGAAGATATTAGAGTACGATTTCGCATGGACAGCGTTCTCCATCATCGCCATAAAGTTCAGCACCGCTTTCCGCTGGTGGCCGTCTACGTGTTCAGCCACGATCGGCATCCCCGTATTCCCCTGCTCTGTATCAAGAAGCGTAAGTCCAGCAAGTACCTTCATATAAGTGTCTTGCTCATTTTTTCCGAGGTACTTCCATGTGAGGAGATCGCCGTTTAAAGCAATCTCTTCCGGAAGCCAGAACTGTTTCACGTTTTGGTTATAGAACATCTGGGTAAAATCGTCTTCATGCTTTGACCAGTTTGCTGCGTCATAAATTTTTGTCACTATAAACTCTCCTTTAATCAAACAACACAAGAAAGGCAGCTGTCTTGCCCAGTATCTTTCGTTCTTGCATAGTAAATGGTTTTAATTCCTCTATGATGTGCATACAGATCGATTCGGTTTAAATCACGGGTCGTCATTGTGTCTTTTAAGAACAATGTGAAGCTGATGCCCTGATCAATGTGCTGTTGGATAGTCGCGATCATATCTACAACCTTGAACATGTCCATATCGTAGGCTTCTTTATAGAAGAACCAGTTATTAGATGCAAGCCCAGGCATTGGGTAATACGTTTTTGAGTTGCCGTATGTTCTTTCTTCAATTCGTTCCATAATCGGCATAACAGACGCCGTACTTGATTGCACGTATGAGATAGAGCCTGTTGGCGCAATGCATAATCTGTAGCTGTGATACATACCGTGTTCAGCGACAAATGCTTTTAGCTGTTTCCAGTCCTCTGTCGTCGGGATATGCATACCTTCAAACAGATTGGCGATTTTTTCGTATTTCGGCGAGAAATCAGTGGAAACGTATTTGTCGAAGTATTCACCCGTCGCATAGGTTGAGCCTTCATATTGATCAAACGTTTCGCCTTTCTCTTTTGCAATTTCCGCAGAACGCTGGATGGAGTAGAAGTTCACCATCATAAAGAACGTGTTTGCAAAGTCACGCGCTTCCGGGCTTTCATAAGCAATACCGTTTTGCGCAAGGTAACCGTGAAGGTTCATAGCGCCGAGACCAATTGATTTCATCGCTTTGTTTGCACGTCTTACAGCAGGTGCATTACGGATGTCAGTCGTTTCAGACACATGTGTTAAAGAGTCTGTCGCAAGCTTGACTGTTTTTTCGATTGATTTATGCTCCATAACATTGAGAATGTTAAGTGAGCCCAGGTTGCAGGAAATATCCAAACCGATTTCATCTTCTACATCATAGTCTGTGTATGAAGACACTTGAGATGCCTGCAGCACTTCAGAGCAAAGGTTAGAAAATTTCACCTTGGAAATATGGTTATTCGCATGCACTTTGTTCACGTTATCTTGGAACATGATGTATGGATAGCCTGATTCAGAACGAAGCATCGCCAGTTTTTCAAGCAGTTTCCGCGGGTTGATTTTTTCCTTTTTGACCCGAGGGTTGTCGACAAATTTGTCGTACATTTCGTTCATGTCCATCTCATCCATGTGCTGGCCGTACTCTTTATAAATCGTGTGCGGATAGAATACATAAGCCGCTTTGTCCTCACGTGCAAGCTCAACGAACTTATCCGGAATGACAACACCGATAGAAAGCGTTTTGACACGCACATCTTCATCCGCAGAAATCTTTTTCGTATCAAGAAAATCATTGATATCGCGGTGGAAAATGTTTAAGTACGCCGCGCCGGACCCTTGTCTTTGCCCCATTTGGTCAGCGTAACGGAACGCGTTATCAAGAAGCTTCATGACGCCTACAACGCCTTTTGTCGCATTTTCAACATCTTTAATGGCTTCACCTTTCGCGCGGAGCTTGGACAGGTTAAGAGAAACCCCGCCGCCCAGCTTAGAAAGCTGCATGGAGATATCGATCGCTCTTGAAATATCGTTTAAGGAATCATTGACTTCCAGCAAGAAGCAGCTGACAAGTTCTCCGCGGCGTTTTCTGCCGGCATTCAAAAATGTCGGTGTGCTCGGTTGATATTCCTGATTGATCATCAGGTTCACATATTCTTTTGCTTTCTCAGTGTCGCCGTTTGCGAAGAACAACGCAACAATTGAGATCCGGTCCTCATAACGCTCGAGGATTTTTTTCTTGTCATTCGTTTTCAAAGCATAGTCATTATAGAATTTAAACGCACTCATGAAGGAAGGAAAACGAAACTTCTTAGCGTAAGCTGTCTTAAACACTTCTTTAATGTCTTCAAAAGAATAAAGGCTTAAGAATTCCTCTTCGTAGTATTGGTTTTCAATCAAATAATCCAGCTTCTCTTTTAAATCGTGAAAGAAAACTGTGTTTTGATTGATATAGTCTACAAAATAGCTATGTACAGCCTCTTTATCCTTATCAAACTGGAATTTTCCATCTTTTTGGATCATGATTTCGTTATTTAACTGGATCCATTTTGGCACTTGATTTTGTGACAACTCTTTCTACCTCCTGAGTAAACAATTCAACGTCTTTAGATGTGCCGCTGAGTTCAAATTTGTGCAAGATCGGCACCTGATATTGTCTAGAAATGGTATCGGCGCTTTTTGCAAAGTTATCGCCCCATACTTTATTGCCGCTCGCAGCGACTCCTAATAAGAGATGGGCGTATTTTTCGAGAAATGATTGTGTTGATGCCGGTACCTGACCGAAGTTTGTCGTGTAGGTGACCAAAACAAACGGAGTGTCCACGTGGTCTATTTCGTCCACCTTGCGTATCTGCTGAAAGCCTATTTTATTCACAAACCGCTGAACATTCCCTGTTTTCGAATCAAATATGATTTGTACCACGTTTTATCACGACCTATCAAAAAATATGAATCTCTCATCACTAACACTATATATAGTATACTACCCTCTAGCAAAAACACAATATATAGATTCGTTTTTATGAAAAATTCATATTTTGATCAAATCAGGCAAATGGACAGACTCATTAGGGCCCAAAAAAGAGAGCAGAACGAGAATCATCTCTCATCCTACTCGGGGTGTCGTTTTTTAGCCGATGTTTATCATAACATGAAAAAAAACTGCTTAGTAGTCTAGATTTTTTTTTCTTAAGCTATCACAGCATTTTTCGCTCTCTACTGTTTCTTCTATTTCAACATCCGCGCCGATCTCTTCTAAAACCGCCTTCAAAGCAGTGATAATTGACGCTTCTCTGATTAATTCTTTTCCGTTCACAATGATACTTGTTCCATATTCATAGCAAGAATCATCTTCGCAAATTTCTTCCCAATGATTCACGATCACTTTATGCTTCATTTTTTCACCCTCTGTTTGATCTGTGTCTGTATTTAGTTTAGCGGCTGGCATCCGCTTTGTAAATTCGAATGCTTGTGAATTTTATTCAAGCTCATCATCCGCGTATTCTTTCTTCAGCTTTACCTCATTGCGGGACTCATTATACTCATAAATTTTGATATAGCCGTCCTCCATCACGCCAAAATGATTATGTTCAAGCGGAAACGAGGTTGGCTGAGGCGTTTCATAGTCTGAATTGCCGCTGTCTGTTTCAATGATGGTATCTTGACTCCCGCACGCCCCGAACAGTAAAAAAACAGCTATCCACACAAGGGCGATCCTGATTCGTCTCAGTTCTGCTTCACTTTCAAACAAGGTCGCGTCACTCCCTAAGTTCATATTTATACATAATATACCATTTTTTCTTTAGTATGTTGTTCTCATAAAAAAAGACCGTGCCTTGGCATGGTCAGCTTACTCAAAAAAGTTTGGAGCAAAAGTGAATTTACATGTTAAAAATGGCTGCCGAGAATCCCCCGGCAGCCTTCTTATGTCTTGACATGGCATTTTTTGATCTATTCGAGTTCAAGCTGGACGTTTTTTTGCGGCGCAAACGTTGAGATCGCATGTTTATATATAAGCTGCTGCTTACCTTCCGATTCCAGCAAAACGGTAAAGTTATCAAAGCCTTTTACCTGGCCCCGCAACTGAAAGCCGTTCAGCAAAAAAACAGTGACATACGTATTTTCTTTCCGGATTTGATTCAAAAACTGATCCTGAATATTAATCGGTTTCATGTTTCGTCCTCCTTGATTCTCTATATCATACAGTTTCGATTAAAGTTCGAGTTTTCCTGCTATATGTGTGAAAATTTCCTTTTTTTTCAGCTCCATATCAACTGGCGGTGTCATATCGAACCATGTAACTTGCATTTTATTGCGAAACCACGTCAGCTGGCGTTTCGCATACCGTCTTGAATTCTGCTTTAGTTGTTCAACAGCATCGGAAAGTGTCACAAAACCGTCAAAATATGCATAAAGCTCTTTATAGCCTATCGCCTGTATCGATTGACAGTCTCTCACGTTCTTGTCGTACAAGTGTTTCACTTCCGGAAGCAGACCTGCCTCCATCATCATATCGACCCGCCGGTTAATTCTTTCGTAAAGCGTGTCTCTATCCATTGTCAGCCCGATTAACACTGCATTGTACAGAAGTTCTCGTTTTTGTTCTTTCAAATGCTGCGACATCGTTTTTCCGGATGTATGTAAAATTTCCAGCGCGCGAATGACTCTTCTTGTATTATTGGGATGAATCACAGCTGCCGCCTCGGGATCTGCTGCAGCAAGTTTGGCATGAAGAAAATCAGCGCCTTCCCGTTCAGCTGCCATTTGCATGCTCTCTCGAAATGCAGGATCATTTGCCTCTTCCGTAAATGTATAATCGTAAAGCACAGATTGTATATATAGCCCTGTACCACCGACAATCATCGGAAGCTTTCCTCTATTTGCAATCTCGCTGATTTTGTTTCTTACTAAGCTTTGATAATCGGCGGTAGAGAAGGAGTCTTGGGGTTCTAAAATGTCAATCAGATGATGAGGAACTCCCTCCATCTCCTGTTCGGTAATTTTAGCTGTTCCAATATCCATCCCTTTATAAATCTGCATTGAATCTCCGCTGATAATTTCCGCGTTTAAAGATTTGGCTAGCTGAATACTTAAATTGGTTTTTCCCACTGCCGTCGGTCCGACTAAAATGACAACGGGCTGCTTCGTATTATTCAATATGTATCACTCTCTTTTATAAATCTCCCCCCATTATAGCATTCAACATGGACAACCACCTATCCATTTTGCCCTTTTTTTGCATCGGTAAACATCCTTCTACCAGCCGATCGGCTCATTGCCGACAATTTCCCTCGTCTGTCCTTTCAGGGTATGACGGTGCGTTTTTCTTTCGTCATCTCCGGGAGCATAAACAACCCCTCCGTACTGGATCTCAACCGGCTTGTTATAGGCCAGATACGTCGTTTCTTCGATTTCATGATAATGTGTGCCATCTGCTAAAGGAATCGCCGGTCCTGAGATTCCGTAATACCGATGAAAATGGCCGTTTTCAAATGAAGTGATCCCTGTATAGTAATGTGTGTGCTGATCGGTATTTGATCCGTTTGCGGGCTGAGTAAACCCTTCAATCAGATGATAATGGCCCTGTTCCCTCGATGTTTTGACATGATAAGCATGTGCGTGGGGAGGTGCTTTCGACCAGTCAGACTGATACAGGCCCAATGTGTTCACATCCTCTTTTTTCCTTAATTCGCCCAATCAAATCCGGGCAGGCTGAATACACTGCATCATCTACACTTTATTACAGGAGGAAAGAAAACATGAACGAGTTAGAGAATTTCAATCCTGAAGATACAAGAATATTTGGAAGACCTTTTGGATTCGGGAGACCGTTTGGATTTGGAAGACCTTTCGGATTCGGTTACGGGTTTGGAAGACCCGGATTTGGCTATGGATTTGGGTTTGGCCGGCCATTCGGATTTTTTGGAGGTCCGTTTATCGGCGGCCTTGCAGGCGGGCTTATAGGAAGCGCTTTATTTAATCCTTATTTGTATGGCGGATACCCCTATTATCCGTATGCCCCGTTCCCTTATTATTATTAATCGCAAAAGACCCCTCAAAAAGGGGTCTTTTTAAGTGTGTAAAAATGAATCTCTTGACTCATACATATGCATACACTAATATTTTTCTAGCTGAAGCTCTTTTCTAATCTAAAAATATAGTGAGGAGAATTTAAGATGTTAATAGGATATATATTCCTCACGATTGCCATATGTTCGGAATCGATAGGGGCAGCCATGCTGAAAGTATCTGATGGCTTCAAAAAGTGGAAGCCGAGTGCCTTGGTCGTCATTGGCTATTCCCTCGCCTTTTATATGCTGTCACTGACGTTAAACCATATTCCCCTAAGCCTCTCCTATGCGACTTGGAGCGGGGCGGGAACGGTGCTGACGACAGTAATCGGAGTGAAATGTTTCAAGGAAGAACTGAATGCGAAAGGGCTTTTCGGGATTCTATTATTAATATCAGGGGTTGTATTACTCAACTGGCAGTAAAGGAGTGAGGATGATGAAAGGATTGCTTTATTTGGCTCTCGCCATTTTATCTGAAGTGTTTGGAAGCACGATGCTGAAGCTTTCAGAAGGATTTACACAGGCCTGGCCCATTGCCGGAATCGTAGTCGGATTTCTTTCCGCTTTTACTTTTCTAAGCTTTTCTTTAAAAACAATTGACTTATCAAGCGCGTACGCAACATGGTCGGGCGTTGGTACCGCGCTTACAGCCATTGTCGGTTTTTTGCTTTTTGGCGAAACCATCAGTTTAAAGGGAATATTCGGTCTCACGCTTGTCATTGCGGGCGTGGTCGTGCTAAATCAGTCGAAAGCCCACGCTGAAGATAAAAAACAGACGGTCTGTGAGTAACCGTCTGTTTTCATTATTCTCCTCCCACTTTTACAGAGGCTTCAAGCTGCAGCTCAACATTCCCTTGAATCGCGCGCGAAATCATGCATGACGACTCCGCTTTTTCACAAAGCTTGTGCGCCAATGCGATGTCGTCTTGTGAAGCATCATGTTTAAGCACAACAAAGGGACGGTGAATGATCTTTTTGTATGTAAAGACTCCTTTCGTGACGTCGACAATACCTTCTGACTCCATCTGCAAGTCTTCTTTTTCCAGCCCGCTTCTTTCCATCATCGCTGCAAGTGTAATAATATAACAGGTCGCTGCCGCACCGAGAAGCATTTCATCAGGGTTGGTCCCTTCTCCCGGTCCATCCATTTCTTTAGGGATGGAAATCGATGTGATCAGGTTACCGCTTTCGATCGTACCCACATCATTGCGTTTACCCGGCCAGTTCGCTTTTAAATAAAAATGATGATCTGCCATTGTTTTGCCTCCTTGTTCATCCTATTTCAGTCTACTGATCTTCTCGTATTTTGTCTCCTGATCTGCTTGTTACGAATACTCTTTTTCCAGGACACCTTTGATCGCACTGACATAAGCATAAAATTCACTGTTCTTTGTGTATTTTCTATTTTTATAATAAAAATCATCAAAAAATGCTTCTCTCTGCTCGCGGCTGATTTCCAGCTGTATACTTAGCCCCGTTTCTCCTTGGTTGTTAATATTTTCGGCATTCAATCCAGCGAGACCGCTTTTAGACGACGCTAATTCAGCGGAAAAACCTCTCCGCTCAAGAGCTCTCACAATCATTTTTGCCCGCTTTCGGTCCGTTCCCCCTACAAGGGTATTCTTGTTCTCCCCTTTATATCCGTGAAAAGCCACCACATATTGATGCTCCTTGATTTTCTTTTTAGCTAATGGCTCATCAAAATTGGTGCTTGTAATATGCAGCGTTTGGTTATCATGGGACTTCAGCCCTTCAAACAGGTATGTAGAGTATTCATGATTGAAATACCGAACAAGCTCACTTACTCCGC
This sequence comes from Bacillus sp. MD-5, assembly GCF_002201875.1. Taxonomy (NCBI): domain Bacteria; kingdom Bacillati; phylum Bacillota; class Bacilli; order Caryophanales; family Bacillaceae; genus Bacillus; species Bacillus sp. MD-5. The sequence goes on along the minus strand of NZ_CP021911.1, from coordinate 1,715,172 downwards.
CTTCAATTCTTCCGCCATGCGGAGACATAATTAAGACTTTGCTTCCTTTTTTCTCATTATATGAAATATCGTAATCGGCTGGACTCTCATTCTCTGCCAAGCTGCTGAAATTTGAATATGTATCTGGCTGATTTGATGGTTCAGGTTCTAATGAGTAATGAACATATCTCAAGAACAAGACAATGGCTAAGACTAATATGACATTTAGTAAAAATCTTCTCATGTTTAACTCCTTTCATAAGAATGGCACGGTTCATTATATGAGGTTTAGCCAATAGGTTTTATCTTACCATTGTATACACGATATCATCAGTGAAAAAGTTCCCGGTTTCAAAAAATCAATTGATTGTCACGGTTATTAGCGGTTCATTTCAAATAAGAGTGAAAAAAGGTTGAGAGGAAAGCCAAAAAAGGTAGGAACAACCTCACTTGGCAAATAAATGTATATAGGTTTAAGGAGGGTTTTCGTAACAGGCTGGCCGCTTGCTGAGACGGACGCCTGTTACTGGCCTGCAAAATAAAGATTTTTCTTATTTGTTCTCACAAAGTCACAGGAGAGGATAGAGTCCAACAAAAATGTTCTGATCTGTTGTTTCGAAAAACAAAATGCTTTGATTTTCGTTTTGCTTTTCTGCCTTACAATAATCGTTCTTTTACTAATTGTTCCGTCTTTCTTCATATATATAATGCTGATTGGCATTTGGCTTTCCAAAGATCGATGTAAGTAGAAATTCATACAGCCGCTCTCCCCTTCCCAGTTTGATATGACCACATTATAATACGAACAAACGTTCCTTTTCAATCCCCAATGATTTCCTCAACCTCTCATCCATCGTATCTAATACGAAAGATTCATAAAAACAAACTCTTATCCGCCTCTTATAAAGGACAAACAAACTTACCAAACCTATCATCTGTTCATAGAGTATACAGAGAACCTTATAATAGGAGGAAAATACATGTTTGGGTACTCTATGGTACAAATGGTGAGAGCAAATGCTCATAAGCTAGATTGGCCGTTACGGGAAACCGTATTGCAGCTTTACAAGCCCTTCAAATGGACTCCTTGCTTCTTGCATAATTTTTTCGAAACCAAATTGAAAAACAGAAAAAGAATGTCAGTCATTATTGAATTTGAGGAAGGCTGTCACGAGACCGGCATTCAAATGGCTGGGGAGGTACTGCAAAAAGAAAAACGGAGTAAGCTAAAAACCCGCTTCAACAAAATCAACTGCTGCAGTGCGGAGGTTACCCCCTCAGCATTACATTCTCTTCTTTCTGAATGCAGCAATATCCGTAAAGTGTATTTAAACCGCGAAGTCAAAGCGCTTTTAGACACGGCAACTGAAGCAAGCCATGCGAGGGAAGTCGTCCGAAACGGGCAAACCCTGACAGGAAAAGGCGTTACTGTCGCTGTTGTCGATACAGGAATCTACCCGCATCCTGATTTAGAAGGCAGGATTATCGGGTTCGCGGACATGGTCAATCAAAAAACAGAGCCATACGATGATAATGGTCATGGCACACATTGTGCAGGTGATGTCGCAAGCAGCGGCGCATCCTCTTCCGGAAAATACCGCGGACCTGCACCGGAAGCCAATCTCATCGGCGTAAAGGTTTTAAACAAGCAGGGTTCAGGAACGTTAGCAGATATTATAGAGGGTGTTGAGTGGTGTATTCAATACAATGAGGACAACCCTGATGAACCGATTGATATTATGAGTATGTCGCTCGGGGGCGATGCCCTTAGATATGATAATGAACAGGAAGATCCGTTAGTCAGAGCGGTTGAAGAAGCGTGGAACGCAGGGATTGTCGTCTGTGTCGCTGCCGGAAACTCAGGCCCTGATTCGCAGACCATTGCAAGCCCGGGCGTGAGCGAAAAAGTGATTACAGTAGGTGCGCTTGACGATAACGATACTGCAAGCAACGATGATGATACGGTCGCTTCCTTCTCAAGCCGCGGTCCGACAGTATACGGGAAAGAAAAGCCCGATATTTTAGCGCCGGGTGTTAATATTATTTCCCTTCGCTCTCCGAATTCCTATATTGATAAGCTTCAAAAGTCAAGCCGTGTAGGATCTCAGTACTTCACAATGTCAGGAACCTCGATGGCAACACCAATTTGCGCAGGAATCGCAGCTTTAATTCTTCAGCAAAACCCGGATCTTTCACCCGATGAAGTGAAAGATCTTTTGAAAAACGGCACGGACAAATGGAAAGATGAAGATCCGAATGTGTACGGAGCGGGCGCTGTCAACGCGGAAAATTCCGTTCCCGGCCAATAAACAGCATCAAAAATCCGGCAATTTTCTCTCAGCAGAACTGCCGGATTTTTGTTTGAATATTCATAACCATAAGGTAAAATAATGGAAAATGGATGAAGGAAGTGAAGAAAGTGCCATATTATATCTGCAACACATGCGGTGTGCAGCATGCACAGACTGTAGATCCGCCCAACTCGTGTCTGATTTGCGAGGATGAGAGACAGTATATTCATCCTGATGGACAAACTTGGACAACTCTTGAAGACATGCGTGAGAAAGAAAACCTTCAAAACATTCTCAAAAAGGAAGAAGACCATCTTTACAGCATCAAAACTGAACCAGAGTTTGCGATCGGACAAACAGCCCATCTGATCCAGCATAAGGGCTTTAATGTGCTGTGGGATTGCATTTCATATCTTGACCAAAGGACAATTGACCAAATCAACGAATTAGGCGGTATTCAAGCCATCGCTTTGTCTCATCCACATTATTACTCTACTCAGGTTGAGTGGGCTGAAGCATTTCAGGCCCCGATCTATATCCATGAAGATGACAAAAAATGGGTGACAAGACCAAGCAATCACATTCACTTCTGGTCAGGGGAAACGCTCAGCATGAAGCCGGGGCTGGACCTTTACCGACTGGGCGGACATTTTAAAGGCGGTGCTGTTCTTCATTGGAGCAACGGCAATAAAGGGAAAGGATGTCTATTGACTGGAGATATCATTACGGTTACGGCGGATCGAAACTGGGTCAGCTTTATGTACAGCTACCCAAATCTCATTCCCCTTCCCGCATCCAAAGTTGAAGAAATAGCAGCCAAAGTGAAACCGCTTCAATTCAACCGGCTTTACAATGCTTTTTCTAAAGTTGTCAAAGAAAATGCCGGCGAAGCTGTCCAGCGTTCTGCCATACGTTATATCAAGGCTTTGAACAGCGAATTGTTTCATACATAAGGGGTGAGGCGGCTCTTTTCCGTGTAAAAGATGCAGCAATTGGGAATAGTATCGTGTAGATCAAAAGGAGGAATATTGATGGCACACACGAATACACAGCTTTCCCAATGGCTGGAATCAAAAGTCGGCCAGACACTTGATATTAGAAAAGGTGAATTGACCCATGATGAAGAGATATCAGACTTGGATCAGATTGTTCTCCACCTTCAAAAAGTGGCTATACGAAGCACGAGTCACCCTGATGACTATGTAGCGAAAGAAGAGCTCGTTTTAGAAGGTGAAGGAACAACCTTCACTGAGGACGGAAACGTGCCGCTTCCGCAAAATGCCTATGAGATTCCTTTATTAGGTGATATTCATATTCATCAAGAAAACGAAGGATTGAAGGTCGTAACAGATCGTGCAGTATATACAATTGATATCCAGCACAGCTGATTCTCACTTTCATCGAAATAATGCAGCTTAGCGCCTTAGAGCATTCGCTCAAAGGCGCTGCTTTACATCAAGCCCTTTTTTTGCTTTTTCGTTCTTCATCCTATTGAATGACGCCTATAATAGATATATAGTTTTAGAGACAGGATTACATTTCAAATCATTCTGTTTTTTGTAAACGAGTTCAGCAATTTGATTCATCTATTTACCCTATTAGGCGAGGAGAATGCAAATGGAAAAATTGATGTTTCATCCGCATGGTAAAGAGTTTCATGATAACCCTTTTTCAGTTTTAGGACGATTTAGAGAGGAAGATCCCATTCACCGATTTGAATTAAAACGGTTCGGAGGCACGTATCCGGCTTGGCTAATAACCCGATACGATGATTGTATGGCCTTTTTAAAAGACACTCGAATTACAAGAGACGTGAAAAATGTGATGAGCCAAGAACAAATCAAAATGCTCAACGTTAGTGAAGATATCGATTTTGTTTCCGATCATATGCTGGCAAAAGACACACCTGACCATACCCGCTTGAGATCACTTGTTCATCAAGCATTTACTCCCCGAACCATTGAAAATCTGCGCGGCAGCATCGAACAAATTTCTGAACAGCTTTTAGATGAAATGGAAAAAGAAGATAAAGCGGATATCATGACATCCTTCGCTTCCCCTTTGCCTTTTATTGTTATATCTGAATTGATGGGTATTCCTAAAGAAGATCGAACACAGTTTCAAATCTGGACCAATGCGATGGTTGATACCTCTGAAGGTAACAGAGAGCTGACTAATCAAGCCCTTCGTGAATTTAAGGATTATATCGCCAAGCTGATCCATGACAGAAGGATAAAGCCAAAAGACGATTTAATCAGCAAACTTGTGCATGCTGAGGAAAACGGCAGCAAATTAAGCGAAAAAGAGCTTTATTCCATGCTGTTCTTGCTCGTTGTAGCGGGCCTTGAAACGACTGTAAACTTACTCGGCTCCGGCACCCTCGCATTGCTGCAGCATAAGAAGGAATATGAGAAGCTCAAGCAGCATCCCGAAATGATTGCTACAGCGGTTGAAGAATTGCTGCGATACACCTCACCTGTCGTTATGATGGCAAATCGTTGGGCCATCGAAGACTTTACATACAAAGGGCATTCGATCAAAAGAGGAGACATGATTTTTATAGGCATCGGATCTGCCAATCGCGATCCGAACTTTTTTGAAAACCCCGAAATTTTAAATATAAATCGGTCGCCTAACAGACATATTTCTTTCGGTTTTGGCATTCATTTCTGCTTAGGAGCGCCTCTTGCCAGGCTGGAAGGCCACATTGCATTTAACGCACTTCTGAAGAGGTTTCCTGATATTGAACTCGCGATGCCTGATGACATTCAATGGAGAAAAAATGTCTTTTTAAGAGGATTAGAAAGTCTCTCTGTTTCACTTTCAAAATAACATTCAAAACGCCCCCTTCAAAAGAGGGGGCGTTTGTGTTTCTCAGCGCTTCACCAATTCATCTTCTTTTTTCGCTTCATGTTTTTTCCTGAAAGCCTTAAGGAAATTCGCATTTACTACTCCCTTATTTGAATAGAGCTTTTCGCAAAATTCTAACATGGCTGCTGATGCTTTCGGTTCGGTTAATATCATGAAGTGGTTGCTTGAATCGACATCTACCAGATGGAAATGGGGAATTTGCCGCTCCCATTCCTCCCAATAGACAGCTTGATCAAACGGTTCTTTTTCATTTGATAAAGTGAAATAAATGTCTAAATCACCAAAGAAAGACCTGCTTTTGTTGCGGAAATAATAACATTTTACCGCCTCAGGGTCAGGGAGAGGCTTAACAGTATACGTCTCCAAATCATAGGCGCGCTGTGTTTTCATCATTTGCTGAGCCTGTGAACGTATTTGCTTCTCTGGTTTGTTTAGCCCTCGTTCTTTTGCCAGTTCAATCAACACAGACAGGAATTCTTCATCCTCTAAGCTTATGTCCACCTCTTCACGGCTGATGAGGACATCAGTAAGCTTATCCCGTTTCGCAATCGATGCCAGCATCGTATTAATTGTTTGCAGCATTGACGTTTTCATAGATGCCTCATACTCTTTTGTCTCAGAACGATATGGGGAGTCAATCATCACCATGCTTTTGACAGAAAGGCCTTGGCTTTGCAGCTGGCGTGTGACTTCATATGCAATCATCCCGCCTAATGAATATCCGCCTACATCATAAGGGCCTTCAGGCTGTATGGATCGAATGATCTCTATATAATAGGAAGCGATTTGTTCAATTCCATGCAAAGGAGCATAATTAGTCATGAATCCTCTGGCCTGAATGCCGTAAAAAGGGCGCTGGCTCTTTTGTGCAAATTGCTGATAGATTTCAACCCCTCCTACTCCGCCATGGAACCAAAAGACAGGACGCCCCCGCTTGCCGTCATTTAACGGTATCAATTCCGGAAACGTGCGAGCGTGATCATTTTGCAAGGATGTATCCTCCTGTTTCTTTGCGATCAAGTCCGTCATGTCCTGAACCGTATGACATGCTTGAAGCTCCGTCAAGACTATGTGAGGGTTTACCTTTGATTGCAATTGCTGTAATAACTGTATGCAAGAAATCGAATCAAACCCGTACTGCTGCAATGGCTTTTGAGGCTGCAGTTCATCTGGAGCCATCCCTAATACATTTGCTAATATGTGAGGATCGCCGCTGTTGTTGATATGCTCATCCTGTGAAACAGAAGGCGTATTCTCTACTGCTTGAAAGCCCTTCCAGCAGCTTCTCTTTTCAAATGGATAGGTTGGCAAAGGTATTCTGCGGACACCTTTTCCTTTATAAAGCTTCTCCCACGGGATTTGCACCCCTTTTGTCCAGCAAAACGCGATCTTTTCAAGGTTGTTTCCGGACAACAAAGACTCGATCACCATTTCTCTTAATGGTCCATCAAGCAATGTTTCGATATCTGACGTGCCATTTTCTTCATTTCCGCTAAAGACAGGTACAGTGTTTTTCGGCTTATCGCCTTTTTTCTCAGCCAAGCAGGCTTGCAGGCCGTTTACCAGTTCTTCTTTATTGCGGACAACCAGTGCCAGGCGGTCCCCCATCTCCTCTCGGCCGGTTTGGAGTGTATAAGCATAATCTTGTAATGACAGTTCTTGTTGTTTATTCACATAGTCAAGCTGCTGTTGAACAATTGCTTTTAGCCTGTCCTGATTCTTTGCGGAAAGAACCACAATGTGGGAATCATGCTCATTCATACTAACCGGTGGTTTTGGTAAAGGAATATATTCTTCTAAAATGACGTGCGCATTTACGCCTCCAAAGCTATAGCTGTTGATACTCGCTCTGCGAGGAATTTTGTTGCCTGCATCGTCATGAAAATCTCCCCATGGCTGGTTCTCGGCAGTCACTCGGAAGCGGGTGCCCTTTATTGACACCTGGTCATTCAAAGATGAAAATCCGGATATGCCTGGTATTGTTTGATGCTTCATCGCCATGCTGACCTTCATAATAGCAGCCATGCCGGAGACGAGTTCACCGTGTCCGATGCTCGGCTTTAAGCTGCTGATATAACATGGCGCTTCCTCCTGTACTTCCTGAAGTTCCATCTGACTGGATCCTGACTTTAACGCCTCCAATTCTATCGCGTCTGCCAATGGAGAGGCGATCCCATGCGCTTCTATATAGGTCACCGTTTTGGGATCAATTTGTGCTCCTTGATAAGCCTTCTTCATTGCATCCTTCATACCGGCCGGATTTGGTGCATGAAGTGACATTCCCCTGCCGCCATGCGATACACCTGAACCTTTAATAACCGAATAAATATGATCAGAATCATCAATGGCTTTTTGCAAAGGTTTAATAATGAGAACTCCTGCTCCTTCACTTCTGACAAAGCCATTTGCATCTGCTTGAAAGGATTTGGCCTGTCCTTTCTTACTCAAATAGCCCATTGAGTCGAAGCCAATAAAGCCTTTTGGTGAAAGCAGCAAATTCACAGCCCCGACAATGGCTTGCTCACATTCGCCGTTTCGAATGGATTGTATAGCTCTGTGCAAAGCCACTAGAGCTGAGGAACAGGCAGCTTCATAATATTCACTTGGCCCTTTTACATCAAGCGCATAGGATATACGGTTTGGAATTAAGGAAGGAATCACAGCTGTATCCGTATTGCCGGCTGCGACAAATACTCCTGTCGGGCGGCTTGATAAGGCCTGTCCGGTTAAGCCTGCGTCTTCCATCGCCTTCCATGCATGTATCAAGAGCAGAAACTCCTGTGGATCCATATTCGCCGCTTCTTTAGGCGATATGCCAAAAAACAGGGGATCAAACTCACCTATTCCTTCTATAAAACCGCCCCATTGAAGGCTTGATTGCCCTTCCTTATCGGCTGAGGCATATTTTCTCCAGTCCCAGCGTTCTTTCGGCACTTCAGAGACACAGTTCTTTCCTTGAATCATGTTATTCCAAAATTCCGTTACGCTGTTTGCTTTCGGAAACTGTCCCGACATGCCGATAATGGCTATCCCGTCAGCCGCGTTGTTGGTTGCTTTATCTGTCTTCATCTCAAAAGCCGGAATCTGTTTCATTTTGATTTCGGATTGAGCTGGGCGTTTCTGCTGCTGATCAGTTTGGCCAAACAGCCGCACAAATGATGTTTCATGTTTGGCTTCAAAAAATTCGGTCAGCTCATCAACAGTCGGATATTCAAAAAACAGTGTCGGATTTAATTCGATCTTTGTCTCTGACTCCATCTCCCTTGTCAGTGCAACCAACTGAGAAGAATCGATTCCAAAATCCATGATATGCGCTTTTGCAAGAGACAATTTTGATGGATCGGCCATGTTGACTGACAGTTTATCTATTACATAGCTTCTGATACGTTCTTTCAGATTGCTGTCCTTGATGGCCGTATTTTCAATTCCTCCTTGATTCGAAATACGAAGCTGCTTCAACGAGTAGCCTGAATAGTGGAGGACTGTTTCTGACGACTCATTGATCACATCTACATCAAACAGAAGCATGTCACCTGTATTTTTCACCATTGTAATTAAAAGCCAGCAATCCTCTTTTATCGTTTGCTTTGTAAACTGGATATCATTGATTCCAAATGGCAGGTACCCTCCCGTCATGTCAAACTGCTCTAAGAAGCTGAGGATGGCCAAGTAGGCGCTGTTTGTCACCAATGGGCTTACAGTGTAGTGATGATCGTTTGCCAGCCCGTTTTGAGGCAGGCGAATTTTTGCCAGTATAGACTTGTGATCTCTGTAGAGATGAGTAATTGTCTTAAATAACGCCCCCCATTCAGGGCCGTTTTCGGTTTTATACATCCGATCAATGTGATGAAGCTTGGTTAATGAATGCTTAACGTTCTCGATATTTACTTTTTTCGGCTTAAAAGAACCGATTTCGCATTGTCCGATTGCGGCAGGCTTCCACGAACGAGAAGCCGGCTCACGATACATGATTTGCAGTTCTATGACATGATCTTTTTGCAGCGGCTTTGCCTGCAGTTCAATGGTCTCGCCTTGTTTGATGACAATTGGATTGATATAGCTCAATTTGATGATACGGCCGCTGTTTTCCTCAGGGAACAAGTTAAAAAACGCTTCAATGGCCAGACTGCCATAAGTGGCACCGACAAGCACCCGTTCATTGTTGAAGATATGTCCTTGAACATAAGGCTCATCATAAGTGAATTGATCCTGTATGACCGGCTGATGGATATCGCCTTCAACAGCTGGCGAATTCTCATTGATCGGCGTTACATCGAAATGAAATGATGTATTATGGTCAAAGGCATAGTGAGGCAGATGAACCCAGCCTGTTCCTGTAGCTTCTTGAAAAGCAATCGATCCCCCTTGTACCCACTGCTCTGCTGCGCTTATTTCTCTATCATTAGTTGCTGATTCGGCACATGGCTGTAAATCGAACGATGTATAAATGCCTTGCTGGAGTGAGCTTTTTTCTGATGTTCGGAACATCCTTAGTTTTTCGGACAGCTCCTGAGTCGATGTCACTGTAAATGCAGCCCTATGCTCTAAATTGTGGTTGATCCGGTGTAAAGCCTGGACAACGGGTTCAATATCCATAGACGCTTCCTTCCCTAAAAACAATTCCATGTTTTCAAGGTAGCTAAGCAGGCTCCATTTGGTTTTGGCTGAAAAAACGGCAGTGAATTCCTGCTGGCGGGAAGCGAGATGTTTTTTCTCAGAGGCCGTCTCTATATATTCTTCTATAATGAGATTAGCATAGGCACCCCCCGCCCCGAAGGAATTGATCATGCTTCTGCGCGGCAACTGCTTTCCAGTGTCAGGATCATTCAAACGAGGCCATGGCTCTGTTTGTTTCTGAAGATAGAAAGCCGTGTTTTCCAGCTTAATATTTGGATTGACAGGCGTCGCGTTAATTGTCGGCACCAGTGTCCCATTCTTCATCTGCAGCAGCACTTTTGTCAGCTGAGAAATGCCTGAAGCCGCCTCTAAATGCCCCAGATTGGATTTGACAGAGCCTATCGCACAAAACTGTTTCTTGTTTGTATATTGCTGAAACGCGTTTGTTAAGGCAATTACTTCAATAGGATCGCCAAGTGCCGAGCCATTTGCCGCCGATTCAATATAGCCGATAGTCTCTGGATCAATGCCGGACTGCTGAATTGATTTGGCAATTAATTTCGCTTGCTGCTTCGGGTCCGGAGCTGTATACATCTGTCTTCCGCCGCTATGGTTGGCAAAACTGCTTTTGATCACAGCGTAAATATGATCCTGATCCTCAATTGCCTTCGATAGCGGTTTTAACAGGACAGCACCGACGCCTTCCCCGGGAATAAGCCCGTTTCCTGTGCCAAAACTTTTGCTTTGATTGCCGCTCCCCAGCAGATTGGCACGCTCCAAAGAATCATATTTAGAGAGATCGAGTGTTAAATTGACACCTCCAGCAATCGCCATTGAGCAGCTTTTCAATTTTAGGCTTTCACATGCAAGATGTATGGCGTTTAATGAACTGGAGCATGCTGAGCTGACCGCGATACTCGGTCCGGTCAGGTTAAAAAAGTGGGAAACCCGATTTGCAATGTGCCAGTCTCCCCCATTTGAGCTGAGGACTGCCTGCTCTAAAGATGGGATATTCCAAAAATACTGGTTATACATATTCCCTATAAAAACACCTACTCCGTCATCATCCCGCAATTTATCCAGCCGGGTTCGCGTATAGCCGCCGTCCTCAAACGTTTCCCAGACGGTTTCTAAACATAAACGGAGTTCCGGTGTCATTTCCATCACCCGGTTTTGCTCCACCTCAAAAAGCTGATGGTCAAATGCCTCTATATCTTGTAAAAATCCGCCATAGCGTTTCTTATTCGACGGCTTTTTTGGATCCTTTGATAATGTTTTCAATAAAGATGTGCGCCATCTGGATTCCGGTGCCTCTGTTATACAATTGTCTCCAGCGATTAAATGCCCCCAAAGCTCTTCTAAACTGTTAGACATCGGATAGCGCCCGCTTACCCCGATTATTGCGATATCTTCTGTACGAGGATCATTTAAAGGTGTTCCTTGCAAATTACTTGTCTTTTCTTTTTTTGACGGTTCGGTATTTGCCAGCTGAGTTTCAGTGACTTGCTGCTCTAAAACAAAGCGGCGTGTATTAAGAGCAAATGGCTGATTAGGGGCTTTACGCTCTGTTTGAAGAGGAGCTTCATTTTTTGCAGGCTGCGTTTTTTCCTTTAACAATGCTGTGCGGAGCTTATTTTCATGCCCTTTTACCAAATAATCGACGAGTTCTTTTGTATTGTTATGTTCAAATAAAATGGTTTTTGGAAGCTCCCCCGTCACCTTTTCTAATTCACGGATGAAATTCACCTGCAAAATCGAATCAATTCCATACTTCTCGAATGTCGTATCTTCATGAATACGTTCTGGTGATAGTTTGATCGATTTTGCCAAGGTATGCTTTACAAATTGAGTCGTTTGTTCGATGAGAGAATTGCTTTTCTGTGAATGAGCTTTTTCAGCATTTATTTGTATATGGCTTTGATCTGCCCCCGTCTCCGTTCTCTTCTTTTGCCGGACGACTCCGTTACTTTCAGCGGCAATGATCTGCTGGCCGAGCTGATGAGATTGTTCAGCCATAAAGGAAACATAGCGAAATCCCTCACTCTCAAGCACCATTTTCCAAGTGTCTGGATACAAACCCGGGCAGCCCGGTATGCGGAGATCAGGGTCCTCATACAGCCACCAGCCCTCTAAAAGGCCAAACGTCAAATGCGAATATATATTATGATTACTTATTTCATTTAAAAGGAGCAGCCCGTTCTTTTTCAAAACTGCTTTTGCATTTCGCAATGTCTGCCGGATATTTTTTGTGGCATGAAGCACATTTGCCGCGATAACTGCGTCGTAGCCTCCCGCGTCAATATGCTGTTCAGCCGCCGGCTCCTCGACATTAAATCGTTTATATGTCAAATAAGGATTGTCCGGGCCATACTTATTTTCTGCGTGCATTAAAAAAGCTTTAGACAGATCTGTATAACAATATTCTTTTATATGTGTCTGCCAGGCTTTCAATTTTTGAAAAACTGCCGCGCTTGTCCCGCCGGTTCCGGCACCGATTTCTAATATTCGAATCTTCGCCCCAGGTTCTTGCTTCAGGCGTTCCTGCAGATAGGCTGTTAACGTATCCGCCAGCACCTCATTAAAATAGTCTGCGACTTGATTGTTTTTATAGACCCCTTCTACTAAATCCATAGATGAATCCGGAAACAGGATATCGGTGGCAGACGACTTGCCGGTCAAAATCTCCGGCAAGGCTTTAAGTGCTGTCTCCACCAATGTCACCATGGCTTTCATATTATCATCTTGAAGCAGGTTTGATTTTTGTTGATTCCATTCCTTCCATAGTTCATCTATATTCTCCATTGAGCATGTGGGAATATATCCGTTCTCCGTTCGCTTCAGGTATTGCTGCCGTTCTAAAATGGATTGGCTTTCTTCGAACCATCTGCCATAGAAATTCTCCAATACCGGCTGAGATTTACTTTCAGTGAAAAAACCTATGGACTGCAATTGTGCAAAAAGCATTTTACAGAGAATGTCTTCTGTATTCAGCATTGGCGCTTCCCCTCCTATAACAGTTGTTGAATCTTTGTGCTGTCACCCGGGTGATAGCTTCGCAGCTTTTGAATGGCGGAGCCGTGAGTTTCCGGGTACACTTCAATTGTTTCTTCTGAATGTTCCGATTCATCATTCGTTTTGTTTGCCATTTTCATCATCACTAGCTGCTTCAGCGGTCCCCCGAGCAGCAATTCCAAAGCTTCCATTGCTTCAGGGGCTTCAATAGAGCCAATGCCTGCCTGAGCCATTCTCTTCTGGTAATCCGGTGATGAAACAACACCAATGCTCCCCCAATAACTCCAATTCATCACGGCCACTGTACAAGGCCATATGTGAGATAGCCGCTGTGCAAAAGCATCCTTAAAACTGCAGCCCGCAGCGTAATTGCTTTGTCCCGAAGCTCTCGCAAACGATTGGACGGAAGAGAAAAACAAAACAAAATCCAGTGGTTCATACCGGAAAACTTGTGCCATTCGCACGCTTACATCAACCTTTGCAGCAAGAACGTTTCTGAAACATTCTTCACTCATATTCATCAGGCTTCGGTCCTGTAAGACAATCGCAGAATGAATGATGCCGTTGATTTCACGATGCGTTTGTTTCATTGTTTCATAAGCGCGTTCTAATTCCTCTCGGTTAGCCGCATCAGCTTGAATGTAATATGGGGCTGGCCCTAGACGCGCAAGTCTGTCCAGCTTGCTTTGGATGGCTGCATCCTTTTTCCTTCTGCCAATCCAAACGATCTGCGCCTGATATGTTCTGATCATATATTCACTCCAGGCCTCACCAATACCGCCAGCTCCGCCTATGACAACATAAACGCCTCCGTGCTTATACTTCGTGTGCACCGGTTGATTGTTGTGTACTGGAATCAGACGAAGCTTATGCCAAATCCTGTCTCGATAGGCCCACGTATTCCCTTCTTGATCAAAAGGCAAGGAAAGGAGTTGAGATAGCGGCAAGTCTTCGTATTCTTTAACATCGATCAGCTTTGTCTGCCAATTTGGATATTCTTTTGCCATTGAACCAATCAGGCCGTGCACCCCGGCATCGACCGGGTTGACAATATCTTGCTGATCAACATATTGTGTGTTCACCGTCACGACCGTCCAGCTGATCTCCTTCCGTGCATAGCCTAAAGAAAGCATTGCCTTAATGAGCCTATACAATTGAATGACGCCTTGATCTTGGGCTCCAATCATTTCATCGCCGACTTCGCAATCTGGCACACGAGATGGAGACATCCACACAATATGCTCAAACGATCCAAGTGCTTCAAGCTCATCTGCAATTCTCTGAATTGATGCGTTCGGCTCAATGTTCAGCTCCTTGGACAACGGGAACTGCCTTTGAACAGCTTTTCTGCTGTTGTCATCCCCTCCGAGGATGACAACACGCTCATCAGCAGGTGAAATGATCTTCTTCTCCAGCTGCACTTGATCCCATATCGGCGCCATAAGAAGCGCTCCGTCAAGAGTTGCTTTGGAGTTTAGTGATGTCGGCTCGTCTGGCGGTTGTATACCTTCTTCCAGCACCCTTGATGAAATCCCCTTGATTCTTACACACACTCGGCCTTGTTCATCACACAAATCAATATCCAGTCTCTGTATTTTGTCCTCATTTGGGCGAGATGTCACAGATACCCACATTTTATTTGTACACGGGCTGAATATTTCTAGCTCTTGCAGCGCAAAAGGCAGAGAAAGCTGCTCGTCACCGGAATTCAGCTTCAGCCCGATCGACGCTTGTAAAGCAGAGTCCGCCATACTTGGATGCAGAACGAATTCATTCATTGTGTGAGTTACACCAGCAGGCGGGGAAAGCTCTGCCAAAGCTTGATTGCGGCCGATGTAAAGCCGATCTATCCCTTGAAAACCAGGGCCGTAGTCAATGCCGATCGCCTTAAACAATTCATAACATTGGTCGTGTGAGAGTGTGCTTAAACTGCACTGGTCTCGAAGCACGCTGATATCTTGGACTGGCAGGTCTTCTGCCCCGCGGATTGAAGCACTGCCTTGACAATGTATCTTTCGATTATTGTGTGCATCCTCTGCCTCTGTATAGATGGCAAAAGCAATCTCACCGTCCTGCTGGGGATGTAGACTGATATCCACTTGAACAGGCTGGCCGTCCGCCACAATCGGCTGCACCCACACAACATTTTTGATGTGAATAACAGATTGTTGATCTTCGGTTCCTCTCACTGCTCTTGTAACGGCAGCATGTACCATCTCAAGGTATGCCACCCCCGGCATAACCGGTTTTCCCTTCACCCTATGATCGGCGAAAAAGAACTCAGCGCCTGTAAAGGTGGAGCTGAAACGCTGCTCTGATAAATCTGAAGTGTTGAGTTGGACCAATGGGTGCAAAGCTGCTGGTTCGACAGTTTTTAGAACTGTTTGATGAGCAGTTGCTTCCTCTTTCGTATCCGTTATCCAGTAGCGTTCTTTCGCAAATGGATAGGTAGGGAGGCTTATGCGTTTCGGCTGTTTGCCGTCATACAGTTTACTCCAGCCTATTTCCATGCCTTTCACCCATAAATCAACCAGTTTTTCATATATGTGAGGCTCCCAGCTATTTTCGAGCGTTTTCTGTACTTCATCATCTGATCTCAATGTTTGTACGATGCCTTTTTCTGCTCTGCCTCTATACATGTACTTCGCGTAGGTGCCCCCTTCTATAAAGAGGTTCAATTTTTCCAGCAAGTCCCCAGTCGAGACAGCGATGATCCCTAATCTCTCCTCCATTGCATCACGACCCTCTTGGAGTGTATAAGCAATATCAGTGAGGTCATGAGCCGTGATAGATTGCTTGCTGATAAAGTCTGCTAATTGCCGGGCTTGGTCTTTCAGACGGTCTTCATCCTTTGCCGACAAAATAAAGATGCCCGGGTGCTGTGCTGTCACAGCTGGTGCTTGTGCAGGATGGGTTGTTTCTTTCGGAATATACTCCTCAATGACCACGTGGGCATTGACGCCGCCTATCCCAAATGAACTGATACCTGCGCGGCGCGGCAGCTCTCGGCCGGCTTCATCACGAAGCGCCTGCCATTCTCTCGATTCCTGCACAATGTAAAACGGGCTGTCATCCAGTCTGATATACGGATTAATGGTTTCACTATACAGACTTTTGACAAGCGTTTTATGCTTAAGCTGCAATAACACTTTAATGACACCCGCCACACCGGCCGCCAGCGATAAGTGACCGATGTTTGTTTTCGCAGAGCCAAGTCCGCAATGGCTGCCATGAACAGCCGGGTCCCCCGTTTTTTTATACAGCTCTTTAAATGCCGCTTTTAAGCCGTTGATTTCTACTGGATCACCCAGTTCTGTTCCAGTCCCATGCGCTTCAATATAAGTTACGGTTCTTGGATCAATTCCCGCTTTTTCATATGCTGTTTTTACGACATCCGCCTGGGCTTTCGGATTAGGAGTCGTTAGAGAATTTGCGCGGCCTCCGTGGTTTACCGCACTTCCTTTAATGACACCGTAAATATGATCACCGTCCCGTTCAGCCGCTGTCAGCTTTTTCAGGAAGAGAATGCCGGCACCTTCACTGACTGCGAAGCCATCGGCTTTGTCAGAAAATGTTTTGCATCTTCCTTCTTTGCTCAGCGCTCCGGCCTTATCATAAGCGATATGACCTTGCGGAGTTACGACCGTGTTGACTCCTCCCGCAATCGCCATGTCACAGTTTCCATTTTCAATGGCGCAGACCGCATGATGAATGGCGACTAAAGAGCTTGAGCACGCAGTGTCGATCGGTTCACTCGGTCCATGAATGTTCAGGAAATAACTGACTCTATTCGGCCCGGCAGAAGGACTCATATTCGCAGCCGCTGAGCCTTCAATGTCTACATTAGAGAGAAGCGAACTGTACCCTGTGTTTCCTGTCCCAATGAAGATGCCCGTTTTGGTTCCTGCCAGGCTTCTCGCTGAGTGTCCCGCTTCTTCTACCGCCTTCCACGCATAAGTCATTAACAAACGCTGCTGGGGCTCCATCTGCTCAGCCTCCAATGGAGATATGCCGAAGAACAATGGATCAAAGTCAGCTACTTCATCAATAAAACCGCCCCATTTGACGTTTGTTTTATTCGCTTCTTTCAGAGGGTCTCCGTAATACTCCTGCCAATCCCAGCGGTCTTTTGGAACCTCTGTAATACAATCTGTGCCTGATGACAGGTTCTCCCAATATTCCTCGACGTCCTTTGCCTTTGGGAAAACGCCGCTCATCCCCACAATCGCAATAGGCTCAGGCTTATGATCAGCTTCCTTTTGCTTTGGTGTTACCGAGCGTTTTGCAAAGCGGTTTTCAGTCAAAAACGTCATATTTTTTATATTCTGTTCGACAGGCTGCATCCGCACCTCAGCTTTGGCAGGTGTTTGAGCTGCAAAAGCATTTGGATATTCTTCTGACAGATACCCTGCAAATGCATTAACCGTTGCGTGCTCAAAGAAGATCGTCGGCGTGAGATCCAGCTTGTACTTCTCATTCAGTGTATTCGCGAATTCAGTTAAGGTAATCGAATCAAATCCATATTGATTAAACTCCATGTCCGGGTCAATCTCTTCAGGTTTGATTTTGAGCAATTGAGAGATTGCTTGCTTTAAAGCTTCTTGAATGTGGTCAAACATATTCCCTTGATCCATTCTTTTTCCAGCTGTCACCGGTACTTGTACTGTTTTCAGTGGCACTTCATCAGAAGACGGCTTTTGAGCCAGCTTTTCCCTCATCATGTCTTTGATTCCTTCCATGACGATGACTTGATCCTTGCCAAATGCCAAAGCTTTATACAGTGCTTGAATGCCAGTCTTAGTCCGCATTGGCGTCACACCTGTGTTTTTCAACGTCATGTTTTCAATTTCTTTATTCGCGCGCATGCCGCCTTCTTTCCAGAGCGGCCAATTGATCGACAACGTTTGCCCGTGCCTGTACATGGCGGTTACAAGCGCATTTCGATAAGCAGCATACCTGTCCATAAATGCGTTAGCCATTGCGTAATCCGCCTGTCCCGCGCTGCCGGCAACACTTGATATTGAAGAGAAGAGGATAAAGAAATCTAACGCAAGGTGCTCAGTTGCCTCATCCACATTCACAAGCCCTTTTACCTTAGGAGCAAAAACTTGTGTCAGCTCTTCATTGGTTTTGCTCATCAGATAGTTATCTTTAATCAGCCCTGCGCTGTGAATGACGCCATTCAAGTCTCCGAAATCAGAGGTAATGCTTGTGATAAGCTCTGAGGCTGCTTCCGTTTGTGTCACGTCTACCTGCCTGTATTCTGCGCGAGCCCCTAATTGCTGAAGTTCGTTAAGCTCCGCCTGCTGATCCGCATTCAACGCAGATCTGCCTGTCAGAATGAGCACAGGCTGTTCAGATTGACGAGCAATCTCTTTTGCAAAAATAAACCCAAGTCCTCCCGCGCCGCCCGTGATGAGGTATACGCCTTTATCTCTCCACGGCAGGCTTATTTCCCGATCAGCCATTGGCAATTCACGCAAATCATTGATGTACCGTTTGCCTTTTTCATATTTGATACGCTGATCTTCTATGTGTCTTTTATTCTCTTTCAGTTTTTCTATCACACTTTCAATATTTTCAAGTGAATCGATTTCAATCGTCTGGCCGATTAGTTTTTTGTTCTCCTGACCGGCTGTTTTAAGGAGCGCCGATAGCCCTGAGAATGAGTACTGCTTTTTTTGTGCTGAGGTAAGAAGCTGGATCAGGACATTGCCCTGCGGCTTGTTTTTGAGAAGACCCTGTATTGTCTCAAGCGCTTGTTCGGCATAATCTTGGAACCTCTCTGCAAGTCCTTCGCGGAATGACTCCAAAGCGATGCATTCCGCCCCTGTCATTCTTGATTCAATGCTATCTTTTGAGAGGCCATTCATGTCGCAAAGCATGACAATGTGCCGTTCGTATTGAGGCTCAGGACTTTCTTTTACACAAGCCTTAGGCACCCATTGTTCTTCAAACATCAGGGTTTCCAGCGTTTGATCAGGTTCCGCCGATCCAAAGCCGCCTTCCGCTGCCCTGAATGACAATCCTTTCATCCGAACACAAACATTGCCGTTCACATCTAAAATATCAATATCCCGTTTTTGCACCTTATCAGTTGCCTTGCTGCCTTGGCTGTATCTTGCGTATACCCACATTTCCGACGAACATGCTCCGAAGACTTCAAGCTCCTGGACCGCAAAAGGCAGTGTCAGCTGGTTATCCCCGGCGCCTGTCAAAATGCTTGACGCCTGCAAAGCAGAATCCATCAGCCCCGGGTGCATGTTGTATTGGCTGAGCGTATCTGCAGCTGACGGATGCAATGACAATTTTGCCAAAACAAATTGTTCAGCTGTATAGATTTTTTTCACTCCGCGATAAGCAGGACCATATTCAAAGCCAATCATTCGATATGTGTCGTATACTTCGTTTACGCTGAAATGGCTTTCCTTACACTGCTCCAGCAGGGATGGCAAATCAACCGCCGGCAGATTTCCAGCAGGGTTCAATACCGCGCTGCCTTGACTGAAGACGATTGACTGTTCACCTGCAACGTCTGAATGACCATAGATTTCATAAGAAATTTCACCACTTTCCTCTGGTGAAAGCCTGATGTGTACTTGCATCGGCTGGTCTTCTACGACAATTGGCCGCACCCACACCGCGTTCTTTAGCTTTATGGTGCACGGAACACCTTGTACCTCTGCGGCCTGCTCAACAGCTGCCCGCGCCAATTCAAGATGAGCCACTCCCGGCAAGATCCGTTGGCCTTTCACAACATGATCAGCAAGGAAAAACTCTTCTCCCGTATAGATAGAGCTAAACCTTTGTTCTGAGAGGTGCGATGTGTTTTGATGCATCAATGGATGTAGCACAGCTCCGCCAACGCTGGAGGCTGCTTTATTTACATTCGTGCTGCCGCTATCTTCAATATGATCAGAGATCCAATAACGGTCTTTTGCGAACGGATACGTCGGCAAGCTCATGCGCTTAGGCACAGTCTCGCCATACATGTTCGTCCAGTCTACATCAAGTCCCTTTACCCATAATTCAAGCAATTTTGCATACTTTCCCCGTTCCATCCATTTCTTGACGGCTTCTTGAATTTCTTCGTCCTCTGTCAGCATTTGCAGTGTGCCTTTATCAATCCTGCCTCTAAATACATCCTCCACATCGTTTTTGCCTGCTGCGAAGTCTTTTAATTTTTGCCGCAAATCCTCAACGGAACCAGAAATGATCCCAAGACGTTCCTCCATCGCGTCCCGTCCGGCTTGCAGTGTATAAGCGATCCGGGTGAGATTAGCGTCTCTGTATGCTTTCTTATCAAGCGCATCTGCCAGCTGCTGTGCGTGTTCTTTTAACCGCGCTTCATTTTTAGCAGATAAAACGAAGATACCCGGATGTTCCGGCGTGATAGATGGTATATTCTCATCAGCTGCTTCTGGAATATATTCCTCAATAACCACGTGGGCGTTTACGCCGCCAATTCCAAATGAACTGACACCCGCCCGGCGAGGAAGTGCTTCTCCCCGTTCATTTTTCAGCGCTTTCCATTCTCCCGTTTCCCGTACGATATAGAACGGACTGTTTTTTAGCTGAATGTACGGATTTACGGTTTCGCAATGCAGACTTTTCACTAAGGTTTTATGCTTAAGCTGCAACAATATTTTAATAACTCCTGCCGCACCAGCTGCCAGCGATAAGTGGCCGATGTTTGTCTTTACAGATCCTAATCCGCAGTAAGGATTGGCTGATGTGTCTCCTTCATTTATCCCCAATGCTTTAAAAGCTGATTTTAAACCGTTAATTTCAACCGGGTCGCCAAGCTCCGTTCCGGTTCCGTGGGCTTCAATGTAGGTCACGGTTTTCGGATCGATTCCCGCTTTTTGATATGCCGACTGAATAACATCTGCCTGCGCCTTCGGATTAGGAGTCGTTAAAGAGGCTGCACGTCCGCCGTGATTGATTGCACTGCCTTTGATGACTCCGTAAATATGGTCTCCCGCTTCTTCAGCCGCTTTTAATTTTTTCAGGAACAGTATGCCGGCACCTTCCCCATGCGCAAAACCATCGGCTTGATTTGAAAACGTCTTGCATTTTCCTTCTTTGCTCAGCGCACCTGCCTTATCAAAGCTGATATACACCTCAGGAAGGATAATCGTATTTACACCGCCGGCTAACGCCATGTCACAAGTGCCTTCCTCAATGGAAGAGATGGCATGGTGGATCGCCACTAGTGAACTTGAGCACGCTGTATCAATCGGTTCGCTCGGTCCGTGCAGATTAAGGAAATAACTGACCCGGTTTGGACCGACTGAAGGGCTTGTATTGGCTGCCGCTGATCCTTCTATTGCCGAGTTCGCTTTAGATAGAAGAGAGCTGTATCCTGTATTTCCTGTTCCGATGAAAACGCCGGTCTTTGTGCCTGACAACCTTTTCGCCGAATATCCTGCATCTTCGATCGCTTTCCAGGCATAAGTCAGCAGTAAGCGCTGCTGAGGTTCCATTTGTTCAGCTTCACGCGGAGAAATGCCAAAGAATAATGGATCAAAATCTGCTATTCCGTCAATAAAACCGCCCCATTTTACGTTCGTTTTATTGACTTCCTTCGCCGGATCACCTTCATATTCACGCCAATCCCAGCGATCTTTCGGAATTTCCGTCATGCAGTCTTTGCCCTCTTTTAAGATGTTCCAGTATGCCTCAATATCTTTCGCCATAGGGAAAATCCCGCTTATGCCTACGATGGCAATTGGCTCAGGCCCAGTATCACTCTGTATGGCGTTTGGCTGCATGACTTGCTGCTTTCGGCGTCTTTTAGCTTTGGCGAGAACGGCTTGTTCCTGTTTCACGGCTGGCTGAATCTGAGCCGATGCAGCACGTACAGCAAATGTCTTCGCAAATACCGATTGATATTCTTCTGACAAATGCTTGCCAAACGCATGTATCGTCGGATGGTCAAAAAATACGGTTGGCGTTAGTTCTAACTTATAGGCGCGATTGATATGGTTGGTGAATTCAGTCATTGAGATTGAATCAAAACCATACACCGTCATCTCGGCATGATCATCAATCGTTTCAAGCTTAACCTTTAACAGCTTGGCAACCTCTCGCTTTAACATCGCCTTTACTTTATCCAGCAAACTGTCTGTATCAATGCTATTTACTTGTTCAGTCATGTCTTTTGCTTCCTTCTTTTCCATAGGTGCTGAGGCGGTTTTTGCCAGCATGTTTTGTTTTATTTTCTGCCCATCGCCCTCGATCACCATTACTTGGTTTGCCTCTGAATGAAGCGCTTGATATAATGCCTGAATTCCCTTTTCTGCCCTCATAGGAACAATACCGGCTACTTGTACAAGCCTTTTCTCAGTTTCTTGTTCGACCTGCATGCCTCCATCTCTCCATAAAGGCCAGTTTACAGAAAGCGTCTTCCCATGCCGCTGGCTGAGGTCGGCAAGCCTATTTCGATAGCCCGCATACATATCCATAAATACATTGGCTGCCGCATAGTCAGACTGACCGATGCTTCCTAAACTTCCTGAAAGAGATGAAAAGAGAATAAAGAAATCCAAAGGCAAATCCTTGCTTGCCTCGTCTAGATAAACAAGCCCTTTTACTTTAGGCGCCAGTACATCATGCAGATCTTCTGCCTGTTTATTGACCATGTAGCTGTCCTTGATGATTCCCGCGCTGTGAAGAATACCATTCAGGCGGCCATATTTTTTTTGAATGTCGTCAATGAGCTGATAGACTTCAATTTTATTGGTAACATCCGTTTGCCGATAGGTAACCTCAGCCCCCTTGCTATGAAGCTCTTTCAGCTTTTTGCTTTTGCTTTCGCTAAGAGAGGAACGGCCCGTCAGAATGATTGTCGCATTCTTCGTTTGTTCCGCGATTTCCTTTGCAAAAATATGGCCTAGTCCGCCGGCGCCTCCTGTAACGAGATAAACGCCATTGTCTTTCCACGGTTTGCTGACGTCTCCTTTTGCCTGTTTGACTTCGCGCCAGTCAGCAATATACCGTGTCCCGTTTTGATATTTGACATATGAATCTTTGCTCAATTGATTTTCTAATAGTTTGCTGGCAATGCTTTCTCCGCTTTCTTCACTGCTGACTTCAATCATTTGGCCGGTTAGTTTGGCATTTTCCTGACAAGCTGTTTTCAGCAGTCCTGTCAATCCTGAAAACAATTGCTGTTCTCCCTCTGCAGAGGTTACGATCTGAATGAGAATGCCGTCTTTCGGTTTCGTACGAATGATCTCTTGTACCTTTTTAAACACTTGTTCTGTATAAGAATGGAAACGCCCCTCCACTGAAGAAGGCCTTGCTTCCAGGCTGTATACACGGACATCCCCGATGGCTGCTTCAATTTGTTTTCTCGTCTCATGATCATATTCACATAGAAATACGAGATGCTCTGCATATTTTTTTGCAGCTAAGCCGTCGGCTGCCTTTTGTTCCTGCCAAACGGGCTCAAGCAATAAAGTTTCGCTGTTGGTGTTTGATGGTTCGGTTTGTACATCTGCTTCCATCACTCTCGCCGAAAATCCTTTCAGCCGCACGCAAATCATGCCATGCTCATCGCATAGATGAATATCGACTTTCTGTATCGCATCTCCTGGTTTGTTTTTCGAGTTGAATTGAACATAAACCCACATGTCAGAAACGCACTGACGAAAGACCTCAAGTTCCTCTAAGGCAAATGGCAGTGCTGCCTTAAAGTCTTCCGTGTCTGAAAGTTCCGCTCTGACGACATTTTGCAAATATTCAGCCGCCTGTAACGCTCCGTCCAATACACTTGGATGAAGAACATAATCGTCCAACGTATGTGTGACAGATTCCGGCAGTGATAATTTGGCAAGCAGCTGTCCGTCGCCTTTATATACGGCCTCTACGCTCTTGTAACCCGGACCGTAATCGGCGCCGATCATGCTTTCATAAAACGAGACAGCATCCATTCTGCTTTGATCACATTGTTTCTTGATCTCAGAAAGATCCAGTGCTTTTTCTTGCTTTAACTGAATCAATTCCGCTGTACCTTGGTTATATACAACTGGTTCTGCATCAGCGGATTCCGTCTCACCATACATCCGATAAGCGATTTGACCGCCATCTTCATCGTAAAGTCCAATATTTACCTGAACCGGCTCACTTCCTGCTACAACCGGACGAATCCATACGACATTTTTCAGCCTGATTCCAGTATTATGATCCTCCAATCCGCCAATTCCTTGTTCTATAGCGGCTCTTGCCATTTCAAGCGTGACTGCCGCCGGCAAAATGGCCATGCCTTTAATGATATGCTCGGCAATAAAATACTCTTGTCCTGTGAAAATGGAGCTGAAACGCTGCTCTGACAGAACCGATGTATTATGGTGCACTAAAGGATGCAAACGCGCCGGTTCAATTGCTGTGATGGTATTGCTTTCAGGCCAGTATCGTTCTTCGGCAAAAGGGTATGTCGGCAAGCTGATGCGGCGCGGCTTTACATCAGGATAGAGCCTGCGCCATTCAACGTGAAAGCCTTTTGCCCACATCTCGGCAAGCTTTCTCACTTCTTCCTTTGATATCCGTGATGAAGCCATATCTTCTGCCTCAGCACTTCCAAGCAGCTGTTCAGTGGATGTCATTTTCGTTCTTTCTCCTTGGATACAACCCTCTGGAAGCGTCTCCCCATTCACAAAAGCTTCCAGCTGCTGTTTCCATTGTTCCGGATCATTCGCCATAAAAACGATCCTGCTATCCATTGCTTCACGGCCGACCTGAAAGGTATAGGCAATATCTTTTAAAGAGAAATTCCTTTTCTCGTCTTGACTGATATAAGACAACATTTCCTTCGCGTATGCTTGGAGCCGTTCTCTATTTTTTGCTGATATCGGAATGATGTAAGGCTGATTGCCTTCGTTTTCGGTACCTGCATCAGTATTGTTTTCATATTGCTCAAATATAGCATGAGCGTTAGTTCCGCCTAGCCCGAATGAGCTCAGAGCCGCCCGATGGACACCTGCGTGTTTCTCTAACGATTTTCGTTCCCGGACAACATAAAAAGGAGAGCTTTCAAACTTTATATTCGGATTTGGCTCCGTGCAGTTGATGGTCGGTGCAAGTTCATTATGGTATAAGCTCATCGCAACTTTAATGCATCCAGCTAACCCCGCAGCTGTATCCAAATGGCCGATATTCGTTTTCACTGAACCAATTCCGCAAAATTGTGTTTTGTCGGTGTATTGCTTGTACACTTTATTTAGCGCAGACATTTCAATAGGATCGCCTAATTTCGTTCCCGTCCCGTGCGCTTCAATATAACTGACCGTTTCAGGATGGATCTTGGTTGTATCCAATACATGCTGTATCACCTCTGTTTGGCCTTTTACACTTGGCGCATAGAAGCCGGCTTTTTCTGCCCCATCATTATTGATGCCTATTCCGCGCATAATGGCATAAATATGGTCTCCGTCTTTTACGGCATCCACAGCTTTTTTCAGCAGGATGACCGCTACACCTTCGCCCCCAGCCATTCCATCCGCCGAAGCATCGAACGCCTTTACATGCCCGTCGCTTGAAAAATTCAACCCGTTTTGGTGCACATAGCCGATCGCTGATTGTGCGTGCAATGTTGCGCCTCCGACAAGCGCATATTCTGATTCGCCTGATGTCAGGCTTTTGTATGCTTGATATAAACCAACTAGTGATGAGGAGCAGTTAGAATGAACAAAGTAGCTTGGCCCTTTTAATCCGAGCTTATGCGAAATCATTGTCGGAATGGTTCCGCTTTGGGCTAACACCCATGAAACATAGCCATCAGGTGATTCATGTCCTTCTGTTGTTTCCTTCGGCAATAACGTTCTATATGAATTGCTGCTTGCAGACATATATACACTTGTTGCCGGAATCTCCTTAGCCACATATCCTGCATCTTCAATCGCTTTCCAGGAGTGCAGCAATAAGAGGCGGAGCTGAGGATCCATATACTCAGCATCTTTTGGCGAGATTTGAAAGAAACCGGGATCGAATAAGTCTTTCCCTTCGATCACAGATTGCACTGGCACATAGTCAGGGTGCTGTATCAATTCTTCGGGAACTCCATTTGCGCGTAGTTCTTCTTCAGAAAAAAATCGTATGCTTTCTTTGCCTTCTTTGATGTGGTTCCAGAAGTCATGATGATTTTTCGCGCCTGGGAACTGGCACGATATCCCCACAATCGCAACACTGTCGTCAAAATAAGGGGGAATCGTCTGTTGCGGGTATTTTCCATCTTTTTTGTCATCATGATCATCTTCATTTTGCGTCACGGCTGGATCTGAGTTTTTCATCTCCAAAATGTATTCACTGATTGCACGGATCGTGGAATACTCAAACAGCTCAGTAACACTAAACTCACAATCGAATTCTTTTTTGATTCGTTCAGCCACAGCTACAGCCAGAAGCGAATCGCCGCCCGCATCGAAAAATCCGTCTTCCGGCCCAAATCCGCTGACCTGGAGAGTTTCCTCCCAAATGTGTAGCACCTGATCTTCTATTTCCGTTGCCTGCAAGTGATTTGGTTCCCTTCTATTGAAAACAATCTCACGTTTTTCCAGTTCTTTACGGTTCACTTTTCCGCTGGGCGATAATGGAAGCTCATCCAAGCGGATAAAGTGTGAGGGTATCATATATTCCGGCAGACTGGACTTTAAATGGCAGCGCAAATCTTTCGGATCGGCAGGGGAATGTCCGCTTTCCTCTGTATAATAAGCAGCGAGCTGTTGATGGCCCTCCAGCTGCTTTACCACTACAGCCTGATCTAAAATGCCCGGGTATTCACTCAGCTTTGTTTCTATTGCGCCCAGCTCGACGCGAAAACCGCGTATTTTCACTTGGCTGTCCATCCGTCCCAAGTATTCTATGTTGCCATCAGGAAGCCATCTTGCTAAATCACCCGATTTATATAGCTTCGTCCCTGGTTCAAAGGGATTGTCAATAAATTTTTCAGCCGTAAGCCCCTGCTTATTATAGTAGCCTCTTGCCAAGCCGGCTCCAGCGATGCAAAGCTCTCCAGGCTTTCCGATTGGCACAGGCTTCAAATGCTCATCCACAATATAAATTTTCGTGTTGGAGACAGGCTTTCCAATCGGTGTATGGTGACTTGCAATATCTCCTTCTCCGCACCCGAAATAGGCAGCGTAAATGGAGGCTTCCGTCGGTCCGTATATATTTTCAACACGGCAGTTTGTAAAGAGCGATACCGCCTTTTTCACTAATTCTTTAGGGAAGGCTTCACCTGCAACCATCATATACTTCAGTGGTCCATCCTCTGTAAATCGTTTGTTGTCTTTCGCCATTTCTAAAAAAACATGCAGCATGGCCGGCACAAAATTAACGTGAGTCACTTTATATGTTTCAATGTAATCCATACAAAGCTGCGGTGATTTCTCCCCATTAGGCGGAAGAATCACAAGACGGCCGTCTCCAATAAACCATCCGAATAATTCTGAGATCGATACATCAAACACATAGTTCGTCTTCAGTAAATAGGCATCCTCAGCCATAACAGGATAATGAGATTCAAGAAAATTCAGGGTATTCATAATGCTCCGATGCTCTACCATAACCCCTTTAGGCTGTCCGGTGCTTCCTGATGTATAAATGATATAAGCGAGGTGCTTTGGCTTTACTTGCCGTTTTAAGCCGTTGCTTTGCTGATCAGGATAACCGTTTCGACAAGCTAACTCGATATTGATTGCTTTCACTTGGCTCCCCGTTAATCCGCTGATTCTATCATGAACGTTAGATTGGGTGAGGACAACGGATGCCTGACTGTCTTTGAGCATGTACTCTAATCGTTCTTGCGGGAAGCTTGGATCTAACGGCACATATGCTCCTCCGGCTTTCAGTATTCCTAAAATTCCGATGATCATATCAAACGAACGCTCTGCACAAATGCCAACTGGCTGTTCTGGTCCAACCCCCTGATGTTGAAGGTAGACTGCCACAGATGTGCTTTTTTCATCTACTTCTTTGTATGTAAGTGATCTGTCTTCAAACATCACAGCAACCGCATCTGGGGTTTGTTTCGCTTTTTCCTCAAACACTTCATGTATACACTTGTCATTTGCGATGTTTGTCCCTGTCGCATTCCATTGTTCCAGCAAACTAGTTTGTTCTTGATTTAATTGCATAGAGTAGGCTTCAAGCGGCAAAGACGGGTCCTCCATCATGTGCTGCGCAAGCTTCATATAGTTCTCCATCATGCTTTCAATGGAGGACACATCATACAAATCAGGGTTAAACAAAAGATGAAGCACTGTTTCATTTTCTTGCTCATATATTTCGAGTGCCAGCTCAAATTCACCCTCTTGCCGAATGTCTTCAATATATTCGATGCCAAGCGTTTGATACGGCTCGAGCACTTTTTGCAAGCCTGTTGCCTGAAAAAAGTTTTGGTACAGAAAGGCTGTTTGAAAAACCGGAGAATCCGCGGACGATCGGTCTACATTCAGCTCTCTTACCAATGCAGGGAACGGATACGCCGCATGATCCAGACCGTCAGCCATTGTCAGCTGCAGTTCCCGAATAAATGCTGTTAATGGCTGAGTTCCGATATTCTTGCTCCGAACAGCCATCATATTGATAAAATAACCGATTAGGGTTTCAAAGCTATCTTCATGCCGACCCATTGTCGGAACGCCGACAATGAGATCCTTTTGTTTTGTATAATGATGCAGCAGTACTTTGTAAATGGCGAGAAACACAACAGATTCATTCACATGATAAGTGCGGGCAAACGATTTAATTTGATTTCTCAGGTGATGTGGGAGCAAGCTTTTATAAGCTTGCCCCTTGAATTTTCGTGCTGAAGATCGCGGACGGTCAGCTGGCAGATCAAGAACTGGCAGACTCCCAGACAACTGTTCTTTCCAGTAAGCGAGATGCTCTTCCCCTTCTCTGCCAGTCAGCATCCGGTTTTCCCAAGCGACAAAATCGTAATAATCAGCTGTTATTGGCTGCTGCGCGGGCTCAATCCCATTCAGCAATTGTTGATACGCTTCAAATAGCGCCGCCATCAATGTCAGCATCGACACACCATCGAATATGATATGGTGAATCGTTATAAGAACAATGCATTCTTCTTTCGATCGATGAAAAAGATGTGTGCGCATTAACGGATCAGCTTCCAAATGGAAAGGTTCTTTTGCTTTTTCTTTTAGAAAAGGCAAGATATCTGCTGATTTCATTGCTGATATATCCTCTTCCACAAAATAAAGATTCTCTGATAACTGAACCGTTTGAAATGGAATGCCATCCTCTTCTTGAATCACACTGGCTAAGACAGGATATTGTCTCTGTACAAACAGAAGGGCCTTCTTAAACGTTTGTGCATGTATTGGCTTGCTGAAACGAAAGCATAAAGGAATATTATATGCACTCATCCCAGGAGACATTTTTTGAAGCATCCACAGCCCTTTTTGCCCTTCTGAAAGCGGACTTTTCAACTGCCGCTTCATGCCTTTAAGACGTTCTTCCACCTCAGAAATGGTTAATTCTCCTGATCTGAAGGCATCAAGAATTTCTTTATGATTCATACGATTTACTCCCTTCTATGATGTTTTGCACACCCTTAAAATCCAATTTCCCTTGCGCCACCTCTTGCATCAATCCGATGATTTGCTCGTCTGTATACGTGCCCGTTGTTTGATGTGCTGCGCTATGATTTTGTTTTTCAGCCTTTGAGGCCAAATGGTTAGATAGAGCTTGCACTGTCTGACATTCAAGGATTTCTCGGCCGGTCATCTTCAGCTGTGTGGTTTTTTCGATATGCCGCATCAATTTTCGGCCAAGAATTGAATCCATCCCATAATCCAGAAAATTTCTATTAAAATTGATTCGATCCTCAGATATGTCCAACTCTCGTGCTAAAAATTGAACAATGATCTTTTGAATATGGGTTTCCCCACTCATATATTGTGAATGCTGTTTAACGGCCTCTGATTGCTGTGTGCCTGACGAAACCCAATACCGCTCCCTTGCAAATGGATAACCAGGTAAAGAAACCATCCGTACGTCATCGCCATCATGAAGGAGTTCCCAAGGAATCTGATATCCTTTCACCCAGCGTTCCGCAATGTTTTCCAAATTTCTTTCTTTTGCGAGAGCTTGCAGAGCTTCCTGTTCTTCTAATATCCCTTCTGTATATCCTGTATAAAGGGATCTCTGTTGGCCCGATACCACACCATTCTTCATTGCTTCTGCATATTCCTTCAATTTTCGCACCAATTGCTCCTGATTGTTTACAACGATCGCGAGCCTTGCTTCCATGGCTTTCCTCCCAACCTGAAGCGTATATGCTACATCAGGTAAAGAAAGGTTGTGATTCTGCTCCAGATACGCAATCATGCGGCAGGCAGCATCCTGAAGCCGATCGTCGTTTTGGGCTGAAAGCACGATGACCTGCGGTGACTCATTACGCCGCTGCGTGAACGGCTGATCATCTTGGATGTATTCTTCAATGACTGCATGCGCATTGGTGCCGCTGATTCCCGTCGTGCTGATCGTTCCCATCCTCGGCTTCTGATTTTTCCTGATCCATGGACGGTTTTCTTTGCAAAGCACAAACGGGCTTTCTTTAAACGGAATATACGGGTTTTCCGATTCACAGTGATGAGTAGCCGGGATGATCTGGTTTTTCATAGCCATCAGCATACTGATTAAAGCTACCGTTCCTGACGCTGCAAATGTGTGTCCGATTAAAGGTTTAATTGAGCTGATCATACAGAATTGCTTCTGCTTCGTATATTTGCTGAACACGTTCGTTAAGGCTTGGACCTCAAGCGGATCACCAATATTCGAACCGGTACTGTGCGCCATCACATATTGAATATCGAGCGGATTGATTTCATTTTTTTCATAAATGTTTTCGATCAATTCTGCCTGGCTAAAAGGATTTGGCGCAGTAATGCCGTTGGTTTTTCCATCGTAATTCACGCCGCTGGCCTTGATGCAGCCATAAATATGGTCTTTATCTTCAATTGCCTTTGATAATGGTTTCAAGAGAACAGCAGCCACCGCTTCACCTGGCACAAGACCATTGGCATTCTCGTCAAATACTTTACATTGTCCATTCGGAGACAGCATTTCGGCTCTTGTCAGCGCCTCAAAAGACATGTGAGAAATATTCAAGCTGACGCCGCCGGCTAAAGCCATTTCACAATCCCCCTGACGCAGAGCTGAACATGCCTGGTGAATCGCCACAAGTCCAGATGAACATGCTGCTGTCAACGCCATATTAGGCCCTTTTAAATCCAATGCGTACGCAATTCTCGCAGATAATGTGGCGTTTTGTGTTCCATTAATGTAATCCGTATCTCCTGTTAAATGCGCATATTCTCCTTCTTCCACACCTACATAGACACCGCAGGATTTTCCTTTTATCCGGTCTCCCATATAGCCGGCGTCTTCAAACGTGCGCCATGCTTCCTCTAGAAAAATGCGCTGGCGCGGATCCATGCTTTTGGCTTCTTTAGGCGATATTTGAAAAAACAGCGGATCAAACCGGTCTATGTCCTTCAAAAATGCGCCCCACCTTGGCACTGCTTTTTCTGGATCTCCGTTCGATCCCCCACAGTCCATGCGTTCGTCCGGGATGTCAGAGATACACGTTTTTCCGTTTTGCAGATTATCCCACAGCTCATAGACCGAATCAGCTTGAGGGAACCTGCCGCTCATGCCGATAATGGCGATCGGCTCATTGTGACCCTGTCCGTTGCTTTTTTTACTGGTTTCTGCTTCGGGAACTACAGAATTTGCAGCAGGAGCTTCTATGGACTTTTGCGACTCAGATGCATCATCCCGGTAAAATGCTTCAATCAGCTCTTTATGATCCGTTAAGAAAAAGCCGATCAATTCCTGTAAAGTCGAATAGCCGAAAAATAAAGCCGGTGTTACTTCAATGTTGAAATGCTTTGATAACACATTCGAAAATTTAGCCAAATAGATTGAATCAAATCCGAAGTCAGCCCAATTTTTGTTCACATTCAGCTTGTCCTTTGAAATCTTAAGCAATGTGTGGATATGCTCTTTCAAATCGTGTTCTAACCGCTTTTCAACGCTTAGTGTTTTTACCTCATTGTATTTTTCTTGTACGACAGGGACTTGAGTGGCCGGTTCTGGAATTACTGGTTCAGTCATTCCTAAAAATCGGCTGACACGGCTTGGTTGACCGGCTATCACGAGGTGCTGAGCATCCTGCTGAGCTAGAATATGCTCAAACATACGGATGCCTTCCTCGGCTTCTAGGAAGCGTTGGCCGCTTGATTTCAGGTACATATCAGTTGTTTCTTCATCACCGATTTTCATTCCGCCATCTTTCCATACAGGCCAGTTGATGACAAACGTATTGCCGCTATGCAGCTGGTTTCTGTATTGTGCGTAAGCCATCTGAAATCGGTTGCCAATCGCATAATCACAACATCCAAAATCCCCCAAAACCGCCGAAGAAGAAGAAAAATAACACATAAAATCAAGGGCTTCATTTTTAAGCCATTCATCAAGCGCTATCGTTCCGTTGATTTTCGGTTCAATGACGTGCTGAAAGCTTTCGATCTTTTTGTCAAAAATAGCAGAGTCGCTCTCAATTCCGGCTGCATGAATAACACCGTTGATTTCACCGAATCGGTCTTTCCCTCTTTTTACGCAGTCTCCCATCGCGATAGGGTCAGATACATCTGCTTCTGCATACATCGCTTCGCCGCCTAGATTCTTTAATTCTTTTATTTTCTTTTGTTTTTCTTCATTGAAAGGCGACCGCCCTGTCAAAATCAGGTTTGCGGCATAGTTTTTAGCCAAATGCTTGGCGAATAAATAGCCGAGCCCTCCTAACCCGCCTGTAATCAGATAAGTCCCGCTAGATTTTAATTTGCTCTTGTTCGGTTGTAACGTTGTCCGTTCTATGTGACTTACATACCGTTTCCCACTTTGATACAAAACGGTTTGTTCTATTGAAGCCTGTAATTCTGTCCACATATTACGTGCCCAATCATCCATCGATCCTTGATCTGCCGGCTGAAAGATTCCAGTCACTTTTGTGTGCGGAAGGACAAGCCCGAGCGATCGTTCGAAACCAATCCATGATTCCAGATAGCTTCGGTCAAGGCCATTTTCAAAACAGCCTGCCAGCATCAGCCGTAAAGGATGCAGCTTTGCTGCGGACATACCTTGTAATAAATAGACAAGACAGGAATGGTCCTTTATACAGCTCTTGTCTTCCGCAGGCCACATATAGAGAATTGCATCTGGCTCTCCATGTTCTTCTTTAATGCTCTGGAAGGCCTTTTCAAAAGTAACGGGTTCTTGCCGCACAATCTGGTAGCTATATTCAGACTGTTTGCTGTACACTTCGCCCTGTGATATAAAAATGAGCTTGGTGTCTTGATCAACATTTTTTACCGCTGAAGCAAATGCGTTTTGCTTTTCTCTATCAGTCAGAAAACAGATGAGCGTTTTGATACGTTTCGGAGCGTGGGTTGCCGGCTCTTCTTTCCACACTTCTTGAAATGTCATAACCTCGAAAGGTTCTTCTCTTTGCTGATCAAGATTTTTTTCTATAGGCGCCGGGGCCTTTGCCGAGCCTGGTGCCCAATATCGTTCTTTTGCAAATGGATATGCCGGGAGACTGATCCGGACAGGCGTTTGGGTGCCGTACAGCATATCCCAGTCGAAAGACAAGCCTTTCACCCAAAGATCCAGCAGTTTCGTGAATTTCCCTTTGCTCATCCATGCTTCTATGATTTTTTCCGTATCCTCATCCGCTGATAAGACTGCTAATGCTTTTTTGCTATCATCAATGCGATCCAGATACAGGCTATCTGCTTTGTTTTCGATAAAATCGTTCAGCTTTCTCTCAAGATCCTCTAGTGATTCCGCTATAAAGGCCAGCCGTTCCTCCATTGCTTCACGTCCCGTTTGCAAGGTATAGGCGATTCTAATCAGATCTGATTCGTGGTACCTTTTTTGTTTGACGGCTGTGAACAGCTGTTCCGCTCTTTCTTGCAAACGTTCCATGTTTTTGGCCGACAGCACAATCAGCGCTGGGGGATGGTCTTCCGGCGTTTGCACTCCCATTCTCGGAATATATTCTTCCAGAATGATATGGGCATTGGACCCTCCGGCGCCAAAACTGCTCAATCCGGCGCGCCTAGGCACCTCTTGTCCGCCAATCACCGGGCGTTTCCATTCACCAAGCTGCTGCTGAACGACAAATGGAGTATGGCTGAACTCAATGTTCGGATTCAACCGCTGAGCATGCAATGATGGCGCAATTTGTCCATATTTAAACTGAAAAAGTATTTTTGTCAGCCCTGCAATTCCGGCTGCACTTTCACAATGACCGATGTTTGATTTGCTGGAGCCGATCGCGCAAAACTGTTTCTCCTGCGTATCTTCCTCAAATGCTTTTGTTAAACCCGCTATCTCAATCGGATCTCCTAATGCGGTGCCTGTTCCATGCGCCTCCACATAACTGATGGTTCGGGCAGGAATGTTGGCGCGCTCCATTGCATCTTTAATCACCTGTGCCTGCGCATGAGGATTTGGAACCGTGTATCCATTTGTTTTTCCTCCGCTGTTAACGGCACTTGCCTTTATCACACCGTAAATATGATCGCCGTCCGCTATTGCTTGCTGCAGCGGCTTTAACACAATCGCGCCTACGCCTTCACCGTCGACAAATCCATCTGCATCAACTCCGAATGATTTACATGTATCACTAGTAGAGAGCATATTCATGACAGATAAGTTCTGATAGTGAACCGGGTCGACGACTAAATTGACACCGCCGGCAATGGCGCAATCACTCGATCCGCTATAAATGCTTTCCAGCGCTAAATGAATCGCTGTCAGAGAGGATGAGCAGGCTGTATCGACGGCAAGGCTCGGGCCTTGGAAATTCAGCAAATAGGATATTCTGTTGGCGATAGACCAATAGCCGTAGCCTGTCGGATAATTTTTGTTCATAACTCCGGCAAAGACGCCGATTTTTCTGCTTGAACTGAGCGAGTCAGGCGTGTATCCCGCGTCTTCAATACTTGCATAAGCGGTTTGCAGAAATAATCGCTCCTGAGGGTCCATTCGTTCTGCTTCAAGCGGCGAAATCTGAAAGAATAATGGGTCAAACTTGTCCATATCCTTGATAAATCCGCCCCATTTCGTATAAATCGATCCTTCTTTTCCTTTTTCTTTATCGTAATAAGCTTTCCAATCCCAGCGTTCTTTCGGAATTTCCTCAATACAATTTCTTCCTTCTTTTAGGTTGTTCCAAAAGTCTTCTGCTGTTTCCGCCTGAGGATAGCGTCCGGAAATGCCGATAATGGCAACGTCACGGCTTGGAAGAGCGTTTGTCGGTGTTTCTTTTTCCCTGTTGAAGCCAAGCTTGCGATAGCGCCGTGTTCTTTTAGCGGCCTCATCAGGTTTCTGTGAAGATTGGGTTCTGCTTTCGGCCGGTGTCTGTTGTTGAACTTGACGGTCAAGACCTGTTAATTTCATCAGCGCTTCTGTTTTTGTTTTGATGAAATGCTCCACTAACGCGTCAATGGTCTGGTACTCGAAAAATAGAGTGCTGCTTACATGGTCAAATTCTTTACGCAATGTATTCGTCAGCTGGACAACAACGATAGAATCAATACCGTACTTTTCAAGCGGTTCAGATGAATCAATCTTACCTGCAGGAATTTTCAACGTTTCTCCGATTAGTTTTTTCATATAATCTGTGCTTTTTTCTCTTAGAAGAGCATGTTTAGATTGGCCTGCTCCCTCTGAATCTATGGATTGAATGCAGGCTGGCTCCTGATTAGACGCCTGTGAAACATCCTTCTCCGGCAAGAGCTCATTTTTCATTATACGGCGAACCAGCCCGTTGCTTGAGGCTGCTACGATTTGGTGACTCAGATCATGGGCTTCCTCGGCCGGGAAAAAGACAGATTCAAAGCCTTCGCTTTCGAGTGTCGCTTTCCAGCTGTCAGGATGTAAGCCTGGACAGCCGGGAATCCGCACTGCAGGATCTTCATACAGCCACCAGCCTTCCAAAAGACCAAAAGTGATGTGAGGAAACAGGCTGTTTCCCGCCATTTCATTCAGCAGCAGCATTCCGTTGTTTTTCATCACTGCTTTTGTATGCCGCAGGGTTTGACGGATATTTTTTGTCGCGTGAAGGACATTAGCCGCAATGACGACATCATAGCCGCCAGCCTCGATTTCCTGCTGGTCAACCGGTTTTTCCACGTCAAATAGCTGATACGTCAGATACGGATTTTCCGCCCCATATTCCTTTTCTGCATGCAGCAAAAATGCTTTCGACAGATCTGTATAGCAGTATTCGTTGATATGCTTTTGATATGGTTTCAGTTTTTCAAAGATTCCGGCACTCGTGCCGCCTGTGCCTGCACCTATTTCCATAATGCGAATTGATGCCTCAGGATCTTGCTTCAGACGTTCATCCAGATAAGCTAATAATGTATCGGCAAGCACTTTATTAAAATAGTCTGCCACTTGGTTATGCTTATAAATGCCTTCCACCAATTCCATCGAGGATTGCGGGAACATGATATCTGTTGCCGGGACTTTCCCTGTCAAAATATCCGGTAGTGCTTTTAGCATGGCCTCTGCTAAGACAACCATCGCCTTTGTCTCGCTGTCTTTCAGCCACTTTTCTTTTTTGGCGTTCCATTCTTGCCAAAGCAGCTCGATATCCTCTGCTTGATCCTTCCTCACCAATGAATCTCCATCTTTCTTAAGATAGCCATGCTGCAAAAGAAACTCGCTGCTTTGCCGAAGCCACTTTTCATAAAATTCACGAGTCTTATATTGTTGAAGACGTTCAACCGATAATGTATGACCATCAAACAGTTCAGCCGTTTGCAGCTGTCCTAACAACAGCCTGTAAAGAAGATCGTCTAGTTCTTCATGTGTCGCTCTTTGTATTCGTCCCGTTTTCGGCAGACGCTCCATCAGGCTCTCTGCATCTGCTGAAGGTTGCTCGGGATAAAGAGTGATGCATTCATTCTGATTCACGCCTTCGACTGCTACAGGCTTTGTCGTATGAATGAAAGCCGTTTGGCCGACTGGCCCAGAAAGCAGTGCTTCCAGCGCCTTCATAGCTTCCGCAGGCTCAATTAAACCTAAGCCGATTTGATTCATAAGCTGTACATAATGTTCATCCTCAGCCGCTTCACTATTCCCCCAATATCCCCAGTTCATGACTTTTACAGGGCATGCCCAGCTCTGGGAAAGCTGGTGAGCAAAAGCATCTGCAAATGTACAGCCAGAGGCATAATGGCTTTGCTTCACATTTTTGATATGTGCCACAAGCGAAGAGAAGAATAAAACAAAATCTACATTCTCCCGGCGGAACACTTGGGCCATCCGAATACTGACATCGATCTTCGCCGCCAGTCCGGCGGTGAATTCTTCAAACGTCATATTTTCTAGGCTTTGTTCAAATAAAACCATCGCAGAGTGAACAATCCCGTGAATATGAGGATGGCGTTTTTTCACTTGATCATATGCCTGCTGCAATGAATGCTTATCGGCAGCATCGGCTGCAATATAGAAAGGCTCAGGGCCAAGCGCCGAAAGACGGTCTATTTTCGACTGGATGGCAGCATTGATTTGACTGCGTCCAATCCAAACAATTTGCGCCTGGTAGCGGCGGATCATGTACTCACTCCATGCCTCTCCAATGTACCCGGCGCCTCCAATGACCACATACACCCCGCCTTTTCGATAAAGCGTGTCATTTGCCGGTGAGTGCCGATACGGGATCAATTGCTGCTGATGCCATTGCTGATTCCGATAGGCCCAAGCGTGTCCGAGACGGTCAGCAGGGAGCGTAAACATTTGATATACCGGCCATGTGCAGTCTTTTTCCAGATCAAGAAGGCGGATTTTCCAATGAGGATATTCCTTTGCCATTGTGCCGGCAAGTCCATGAATGCTTGCATGAGCGGGTTGTACTGTCTCATGTTGCGTAACCGGCTGCGCTTGGATTGTCACAAGAGACCATTCAAGTTGTTTCTCGCCATAGCCTAATTGCAGGCAAGCTTTCACAAACTTAAATAAGTGAAGAACAGCTTCTCCTTGTCTATCACTATTCTCCAGGTCTGACGGGGCAATCCACAAGACATGGTCAATTCTTCCGTACGTTTGCAGTTTGTCCGCTATTGCCTCAATGTCATCTGCAGGGCGGATATCGACAAAGGAAATTTGCGGATAATGCTGCTTTATGAAAGTCCGTTCAGCTTCAGCAGCTCCGCATAAAACAGCTCTTGTACCAGCAAACGAAGCATTATCCTCCGCTTCTGGAGAGACTGGTTCCCAGACGGGGATCATCATCGTATGCCCGGTCAGCTGAGAAGCAGTTACTAGTTGAGGCCTTAAATGCCGCTCTCCATCAAGCGCCCGCATTGAGGCACCTTTCATTCGCACACAAACATTTCCGTTCTCATCGCATAAATCAATATCATACTTTCTGACGTTGTCCTCCGCTTTACTGTCTGAACTGTATCGAATATAAGACCATATCTCCTCTGGACACGGGCTGAAAATATCAACCTCTTGCAACGCAAATGGAAGAGACAGCGTCTGCGCTTGTCCAGCGGCATTGACTGAGCTAACGATAAAACCGACTGTGGCATGGAACGCGGAATCCATTAAACTCGGGTGGAGCGCAAAATGCTGCTTATCGTTTTTTAGAAAAGCGGGTAGCGAGATTTTTGCAAGCAATTGATCTTTGCCGACATAGATCTTTTCAATCCCTTGATAGCCCTTTCCATAGTCAAGCCCAATCTTTCGAAACGCTACATAGCATTGTTCTGACGTCACTGTGTCCAGACTGCATTCTGTCTGTATTGATGATAGGTTTAAAACAGAAGTATCCGCTTCATCTGAAATGACTGCGCGGCCTTGGCAGTATATCGTCATGGTTTCCTCTTGCTCAGAGCTGCTGTAAATGTCAAAGGAAATGTCTCCGTTATCCTCAGGATAAAGGCCAATATGTATTTCTTTTGGGTCATTTTCTATCGTGATAGGGCGTATCCACACAATGTCTTTAAGCGACACAATTCTTTGTTCGCCGTCCAGGTCGCCTGCAGCTTTTTCCGCTGCTTCCCTTGCCATTTCTAAATAGGCAACGCCAGGCAAAATCTTCTGTCCCTGTACAACATGATCAGACAGGAAAAATTCCTTGCCTGTAAATACAGAGCTAAAGCGCTGCTCAGTAAAGTCTGATGTATTGCGGTGCACCAGCGGATGTAAGATGTGATTCACAGAGCTGGTTTTCGTTTCAGGAGCTGGGATCCAGTAGCGTTCCCTTGCAAACGGATAGGTCGGAGCACTGATTTTAAACGGCTTGCGATCGCCGTATAGATCGTCCCAAGTGACCCGCTTTCCTTGAACCCATGATGTCGCCATTTCCTTCATTTCACTGTCTGTGATCAAATTGTTATTCAGCGCATTCACCGACGTTGGCCCAGCCGCCTGTTGATCTTCTTTGGCTTGTCCGGTCCAGCAGCCCTCGATCTTTTCTTCGCCATTGGCAAACGCCCGAAGTTTAGCAGCTAAATCTGTTTTGTCTTTTGCGAAGAAAGCTGCGCGCTCCTCCATTTCAACCCGTCCTGTCTGCATGATATAAGCTAACGCTATAAGATTGACGTCCTCGCTAAGAAAATCCAGAAGTTTAAGAGCGTAAGCCTGCAGACGATCTTTGTTTCTCGCTGACAAAGGTATCACTATTCCTTCATTTTTCGTTAAAATCGTCTCTGAATGGTCCTCTGCCGGAATATATTCTTCCAAAATAAGATGCGCATTTGATCCTGAAGCGCCAAACGAACTTAAACCTGCGCGGCGGGGAAATGTGATGTCCATCCCGTTTTCTTCAAAAGATGGCTGCTCCCATTCCTTTGTTTCATGCTGAACAAAAAATGGGGTTTGATCGAGCTGCAAATAAGGATTCAGCTCTTCTGAGTGTAATGACGGCACCAATGTTTTATGATGCAGCTGCAGGACTGTCTTCGTTAAACCGCTAATGCCGGCTGCCGCTTCAGCATGGCCAATATTTGATTTCACAGAACCGATTGAACAGAATTGCTTGTCCTGCGTATTGCGACTGAAAGCTTTTACTAATCCTTGTATTTCAATCGGATCTCCCAATGAGGTGCCCGTGCCATGGGCTTCAACATAGCTGATGGTGCGCGGATCAATTCCTGTTTTTTCTAGGCATGCTTCAATCACATCAGCTTGGGCTACCGGGCTTGGTACTGTAATTCCGCTTACTTTTCCTACATGATTTATCGTACTGCCTTTGATGACAGCATAGATTCGGTCACCGTCTTGTTCAGCTTTTCGCAGCGGCTTTAGCAATACTGTGCCGACACCTTCTCCAGATACGTAGCCATCCCCGTCTTTTCCAAAAGTATGGCAATAACCGTCACTTGAGTGCATCCCTACACTGCCATAGCTGATATATTTAGCCGGATGCAGTGACAAATTGACGCCTCCCGCTAGCGCGGCCTCGCATTCTCCATTCCGGATGCTCTCTATTGCCAAATGAACCGCAGTTAATGAGGAAGAGCAGACCGTATCCACCGCCATGCTTGGGCCGTGGAAATTACAATAGTAAGAGACCCTGTTGGCTATTTGCGCGTAATTCAACGATAAAGGAAATGGATTGTTTTCTGATAGAGCTTCCGCCCCTATTAGCGAATAGTCCTTATGCATAACACCGGCAAACACACCGACATGCTGCCTTTTATTTTCTCCCTTTGGCGAAGCAATTGTCTCTGGTGTATAACCCGCATCTTCAATAGCTTCCCAGCACGTCTCTAAAAATAACCGCTCCTGAGGGTCCATCATTTCCGCTTCACGAGGAGAGATTCTGAAAAATTGAGGATCAAAGCAATCAGCTTCCTCGATAAACCCGCCCCATTTCGAGAGCGGCTTGCCTGCAGGGGAATCCAGACCATCGTTTTCTTTCCATTCCCAGCGTGAGTTCGGGATCTCTGTGATGCAGTCGGTACCAGCTTTAAGATGTTCCCAAAATTCCTGAATGTTTTTTGCCTTAGGATAGCGGCCTGCCATCCCGATAATAGCAATGTCCTCCCCGAGCTCCATTGAAGAGGCAGCACCTTCTGAATAATCCTTCTTTTGTGAAGGAGATTGGCGGACAGCAT
This sequence comes from Bacillus sp. MD-5, assembly GCF_002201875.1. Lineage (NCBI taxonomy): Bacteria > Bacillati > Bacillota > Bacilli > Caryophanales > Bacillaceae > Bacillus > Bacillus sp. MD-5. Next base: position 1,674,230 of record NZ_CP021911.1, on the reverse strand, counting down.
CGTCCGCCTCTCTAATTGAATAGTGATCAGCAAGATGTGCAGCCAGTTCTGCAATTGTTGTGAATTCAAACAGCAGTGTTGGAGCAAGATCCGCTCCAACCTTATCTCCAATTTCCTGAACCACTGTAAGCAACGACGGTGAATCTAGACCAAGCTCATAGTACCCAGCGTGGATATCCATTTGTTCTGCCGGCCTTTCAAGCTGCTCAGCAAGCAATTGACGCAAATACGTTTCAAATGCGTGATAGTCTCGACTTGTGTGCTGAGAGACAGCGGCTCTTTCTTCTTGAATTTCTTTTGCAGAGTGAAAAACTGACCCATTCCGTACAGACTTGCCTGCAAACTGTCTCAGCTCGGCCACTTTTTGTCCTGATGAATTAAAATATTCAATCGTCATATAAGTGAGCTCTTTCTTCCGGCGCACAGATGAGGAGAGGATCCGTGCTGTACATCCTTTTTGCAATCGTTCTGAAGCTGAAAACGATTCATAACACAATGGCAGATACATCGTTTGATCTGAGAGCAGGCAGCTTGACCCTATACCACTCCCGTCAATGAGCGTGGGATGAAACAGAAAAGCATCAGAATGACGCAGCGCTTCCTGTCCGACTGCTAAATCAATTACAGCCCCCTCTTTGGTTTCATAAATCTGCCCTTCTGCCTTCATCATGCCGGTATGCACTAACTCTTGAGATCTGCATTGTTCATATATTTCATCTAAATTCAGAATCCTGTCAGCTGTACGTTTCCACTGATTAAGGTCTATTGATTCTGCAAAAGCGGTTTGCTCTTTACGATGCATGTCAGCAGTCACATATTGTCTCTTGTCAGATAGCGACTCTCCATGCTGTTTTTGTCCGTCAATGATGATGGACCATGTCCCTTCCTTTCTTTCAGACACGTGAATGGTCAGGGCAATGTCATATGACTCATCTGCGATCAAAGGGTTAAAAATGGTCAGGTTTTTTAATTCAAGCTCTTGGTATGCATAACCATGTTCTTGGAATACTTGATAGATCAAATCTATATAAGCAAGGCCGGGTAATAACGCTTGTCCATATACCTTGTGGTTGGACATGATTGGATTTTTTAATGAAATGTGCAGTTGTTCAGTTATCATTTTCCCACTCCTCTCTTATTTGAAAGTTTTCCAAAACATTTCGTTAGAAGCCTTCGTGTCTGAATGCACTTTTTTCTGCACGTTTTGAGCCAATGGTTTTGTTAAAATCGGCTGTCGATTTAATTCCGGCAAAGCCAGAGGTTTTCTTCTAATTGGACGCTCAGCCGAGTCATTCCAACCTTCTACAATGAGATGTGCATTCGTTCCGCCATCGGCAAAACAATTAATTGCCGCAGCAGGCGTTGTCTCCTTCCATTCGACCTGTGATCTGCAGAAATACAAATCTGTCTTTTCTATATCAAAGTACGGCATATGTTCGTTACCTGACAGGAATGGAACCAATTGTCTATGTTTCAGCATTAAAGCTACTTTAATCAGGCTCGCGATTCCCTCTGCACATAATGGATGCCCGATGTTAGGTTTCACCGATCCCAGCCCTAACGGAGCCTTTGATTCAGAACGGTAAATGGATTGAATCGCCTTTAATTCAAGTAAATCTGTTACTGCCGACCCCGATCCGTTCGCTTCAAGATAGCTGATCTCTTCTGTCCTTTTGCCGCTTTTTTCAAGCGCTGTCAGCATGACATCCTTTTGCGCCTCTAGATTCGGAGATGATGGGCCTGCCGTTCTTCCGTCATTATTAATCGCAGCGGCTTTAATGACTGCATATATGGAATCTCCGTCTTCAAGCGCTTGGCTGACGGTTTTGACGAGAACCATGCCAACGCCTTCTCCTAAAATGACACCGTCTGCCCGCTTATCAAAAATATGGAATGACGGTTTGTCACATAAAAGTCCGCGTTCATGAAACATTCGATGCGCATCAGCATCAAGCAAACTGACGCCGCCTACAACTGCTGCCTCAATATCCCCGCTTCGCAGAGCCTGAATGGCCATATTCAGCCCCACAAGCGCAGAGGAACAAGCAGTATCCAAGACAATACTCGGTCCCTTCAAGTCAAAAAATTGTGAGATGTTAGCCGCTAAATAGTTTTGTCCGCCAGCGACTATCGGGTTTCTTGCTTTTGAAAGACTGGCCGGATCAGGCTTGTGCTGGCTGCGGCCTCCTATATAAACACCAGCCCTCATGCCTTTCACTTCTTTCTCTGTATAACCGGCGTGATACCACAGTTTCAAGCTTTCCTCCAATACAGCCAAAGCTTGGGGATCCATCGCTCTGACATCGTTTTCGGACATCATGAAGAAATCATGATCAAATCGGTTCATTTCCTCAATGAGGCCCGCGTAATTGGAGCTGGAGTTCCCGAATCGGTCAGGCGGAACAGGTGTAATCGCGGACCGTCCTTCACGTATTAAATCCCAGTATTCTTCAAGAGTTTCCGCTCCTGGGAACCTGCAACTAAGACCGATGATGGCGATGTCCTCAGCAAGAAGTGCCGTTTTCTCATGGCCTATCTGCTGCGGCCGCTGTTCTGGCACCGGCTTTTGCTTCATTGCTGATTGCGGCTTGACAGGTGTCTGTTTCTCAGGAACAGATGGTTGTAAAACAGCTGCTATGTCATATTTCGAAATGAGCCAGTGTGCAAAGGATTCTATTGTCGGATATTCAAACAAAATTGACGGATCAATATCTCCATTTAATTGTTCGTTCATCTGCTGTACCAGCTGGGCCAATATAATTGAATCAATTCCGTATTCTTGGAAAGGCTCATCCGTTTCAAAGTCTTCTGCAGCTATCTTCAGTTCTTCTGAAAAAAGCGTTACGAGCCAATCTACTGTTTCAAGAAACACGGTTCGAGTGCCGGCCTGCTCTTTCATCTCAGGATGCGAAAGAGCTTCGGCAGGCAGTGACGGCTGCATCAGCTTGTCCGGCTTCCAAACATTTTTATCTGGAACCGCCGGCAGCACGACAGCATACTGTCTGTCAGATAGAATTTGGTCAAGCAGCTGTAATCCATCATCGTTTGTTAAACTGATCAATCCAGTTTGTTCTAAAGCTTTGCTTCGGACCTCACCTAACCCGGTCTCCTTCCAGTTAGGCCACTGAATGCTTACAATGGGACATTTATCTCGATGAGCCTCTGCAAAATAATCCATAAAAGCATTTGCCATCGCGTAATCAGCTTGTCCTGCTGCTAGGGCAGGAATCGCCGCTGAAACTGAGGAAAACAAAGCAAAAAACGCCAATGGTTCATTATAAAGCAGGTCAAACAACGTTTGCAGACCTTCGACTTTCGGTTCAAGCACCTGTTCGATCTCTTCAAGTGATTTTCTGATAAAAGCCGGGTTTTGTTTGTTCACCATCCCGGCACAATGGATGACTCCGCCAATCGCTCCCATTGTATCGCGTATTGTCTTCAGGCTCTGTTCGACAGTAACCCTGTCTGTCAGATCTAGAGACAGCACCTGAACTTGCGCACCCATGTCTTCTAGCTCTTGAACGGCTTTTATTTTCTCGGCAAGCGAGACAATGTTCACCGAATTCCACTGGTCTCGCGGCGGAAGCTCTTCACGGCCGATAAGCACCAGCCGCTTAACGCCGTATGTTTTTACAAAATGCCGCGCACACAGCAAGCCGAGGCCTCTTGTCCCGCCTGTAATGAGCAGAACTTTGTCTGTTGAAAACGATACTTGCTTATGACTATGAGCGGCTTCTGCTGGCTGCTCTGCCAAATATGCGCGATATCGGTGTCCGTTTCGATAACAGACTTCTGCTTCTGTGCTCTTGGCATAAAACTCCGCTGCAATCAGTCTGGCCAGCTCCTCAAGAGAGGCTTCGCACTCCATATCTGCATGTCTTGAAGTAAGGTGGCTGTACTCGCTTTGAAGCATGCGGTATAAACCGGCCCGCGAAGCACCAGACAAATGAACAGCGTCATTTGCATAAGCCTCCAGCCCCTTTGTTACACCTAAGATCGTCAAATGATGCTTGCTTGTACGTCCTTGCTCGATCAGCTTTTGGAGCCAGTTTATCCAGCCCAAAGACTGCTCGTGGCTCGTTCCGCATCCGATCAGATCGATTGCTCCAGCAACGTGTTCATAGTCCGCAGCAGACACCCGATCCAGCTCATGACTGTCAAATATATGGTATTTCGAGAAATACATCGAAAGCTCTTCCGCTAATACCATTGTCTCCTCATTTGCCAAAATGGCTACGGTTTGATTCGTCATTTCTGCCGGTTCAATCGGACAAGGCTGCCACTGTTTACGCAGAAAGCAGCGTTTAGTCATCAGTTCGGAATGAGGGAGTGCTGTAGCAATGGTTTCGGTTTCGCCTTCTTGAGTTGGCAGCCAGTAATACTCTTCCGCGAACGGATAAGCAGGCAGGCTGATTCGCCGAGGCGTGTATTCTCCATAAAGCTCATTCCAATCTATCTGCAGCCCTTTCACCCATAGTTCCGCTACTTTCTCCAGTCTTTTTTTCTCTATCCATGTTTGCAGCAACGCTTTGGCATCTTGATCCGTTTCAAACAGCTTGATTTCGCTCTTTTTCGTTTTCACGTGAGCAGCAAATATACTGTTGTTCTGCATTTCAGCCAAATAATCATCTAAAGCTTTGATCAGCATTTCTCTCGAATCCGCCAAAAATGCCAGCCGATAATCCATTGCTTCCCGGCCCGTCTGAAGTGTGTATGCCATATCCTCCAAATTGATATCTTCATTGGCGGTTACGAAATCTTTCATTGCTTCCGCATAGGCCTTCAATTGCTTCTCTTTTTTCGCTGAAAGTACAAATAATGCTGAGCGGTGCTGCTTTGTTAATCGATCGTTCCTCTTTTCAGGCTGGTATTCCTCTATGACGATATGGGCATTCGTTCCGCTATATCCGAAAGAGCTCACACATGCTCTCCGTGGTTTTCCATCAGCCGTTTCCCAAGGCTTGAGCTCCGTATTTACGTATAAAGGAGAATGCTCAAATTGAAAATGCTCATTCGGCGTCGTGAAGTTCAATGTTGGCACAAGTGTTTTATGATTCATGCACAATAACACTTTTTGAACCCCGGCTACTCCTGCAGCCGCCGATGTATGGCCAATATTGCTTTTGACGGAACCGATTGCGCAAAACTGCTTTTTGTCTGTTTTTTCTTGAAATACGGCAGACAGGGCTTCTAATTCAATTGGATCGCCTTGTTTTGTTCCTGTTCCGTGCATCTCGACATAACTGATACTCTCAGGATGTATGCCGTATGTTTCATATATGCCTCTTTCCAGGTCCATTTGGCTTTTCGCACTCGGTGCTGTGATTCCGTTTGTTTTCCCGTCCTGATTAATACCCGAGCCAATGATGATGCCATAAATATGGTCACGGTCCGCTTCTGCATCTTTCAGCCTTTTCAGAACAAGCGCACCCGCACCCTCGCCGGGCACAAAACCATTCGCGCCATTGTCAAAAGCTTTACATTGTCCATCAGGTGAAAGCATGCCGGCCTCACACATACTGATGTAAGATTCCGGCGTCAGATATAAGCTGACACCACCGACCAGCGCCATATCAATTTCTTTGTTTATAAGTGCCTGGCGCGCTAAATGAGTGCCGACCAATGAAGATGAACATGCGGTATCAATCGGAATCGCAGGCCCTTTTAAATTTAGAAAATACGGAATACGCGCCGCTGCGATCGCAAAGCTGTTTCCGGTGGCATTTGTTCTTGACTGCCGATTCAGCATGACCCCGTATTCATTGCTCATAATGCCGAGATATACGCCGCATTTTTTCTCATTTAAAGTTCTGGCGTTATACCCAGCGTCCTCAAAGGCTTTATAGCCTTCCTGCAAAAAGATTCGATGCTGCGGGTCCATCAGTTCAGCTTCTGACGGCGGAATATTAAAAAACAACGGATCAAAATGTTCAATATCATCAAGCATCCCCATTGATTTGCAGTAGACTTTCCCTTTCTTGTTGAGGGCAGGATCATAGTATTTGTCAACATCCCACCGTGATGTTGGAATGTCCCGAATGGCATTCCTTGCATGAACCAGGTTATCCCAATACTCTCTTACATTACGAGCGCCCGGGTATCTTCCCGACATCCCGACAATCGCGATCGCATCCTCGGGGCGGTCTTGACGAACAGGAACTTGTTCCTTCTCATGTTCTTTCTTTATAGGATGTTGAACTGACTGTAGCGGTCGCTCTGCCGGATTTGGAATAGATGGCGCTGCTGGTTTTTGCTGCGTTGCTTCGGTCGGGACAGTATGCTCTATCTTTCTATCATGATGAGCTCCAAGCTCAGACTTTAGCATTTCGGCAAAATCACGTATCGTTGGATAATCATATACTGTGGTCACTGTGAAAGACGTTCCGTACTGCTTGTTCACCGCTTTTATCCATTCGAGTCCGGTAATTGAGTCCATTCCGATATCTATGAACGCTTCGTCAATATCCACCTCGTATGGCTCCATGTATAACACGTCCGCTATGCTTTCCTTCAATTTTTCATGCAGCGTTTCAATTGCTTCCGTATATTGTCTTGCTACAGATATTTCTGCCGCGGCATATTGAATCGTTTCTTCAGGTTCTTCTTGCACTGGCTGATGTTCTAACGGCTGCAATGATATATTAGCCGGTTTAGCAGCAGGCACAGCTGTTTTTTGTCTGATTGGCGGGTACGTCTCCGTTTGTTTTTTCTCCCTAGCGTGTGGGCTTAACTCACGTGCTAAGTAAACAGCGAATTCACGTGTTGTCGGATAATCATATACCTTTGTGACATTTAACGATGTGCCATACTGTTTATTTATTGCTTTTATCCATTCGAGCCCGGTAATCGAGTCCATTCCGATATCTATGAATGCTTCATCTGGATCAATCTCGTTTTGGTCCATGTACAGCACTTCCGCTAAGCTCGCTGTCAGTTCATCGCACAAGGACTCCGCTGTAATGGTCTCTATTTCTGTATCTGGAGGAAGCTGGATTGCTGAAAGCTGCGGTTTTCCCTGGTCTGCTGTTAAAGGCTGTAGCGTTATATTGGCAGGCTTGCCGCTGGCTTCTCTGGCTACAGACGGCTTTGAAATAACGGGCTGTACCGGAGCGAATGTCTCTACCGTTCTTTTTTCCTCAGCCTTTGCATTTACGTCTATCCAATAGCGATCTCTTGCGAAAGGATAGACGGGTAAACTGATGCGCCGCGGTTTTTGATCCTGATAAAGCGTGCTCCAGTCGATTCGCAAACCTCTTACCCACAGGTCTAAAACCTTCGCGTATTTTCCTTTCTGCAGCCATGCCTCAATTGTTTTTGACATATCTTCATCAGCAGCAAAAGCAGCAATGGCTTCTTTGTTGCGCTTTACTTGTCCGCGATAGACATATTCACGATTTTCTGTTCCCGAGATACATTCATTCAGTTTTTCTTCAAGCTCCTGCATCGTTTCCACAACGAACGCCAGCCGTTCGTTCATCGCTTCCCTTCCGACTTGCAGCGTATAGGCAATTCGGTGCAAATCTGCTTCAACATATTTTTGTTTCCGAATGGCATCCAGCAAATCTTCCGCGCGTTTTTGAAGTCTTTCCTCATTTTTTGCTGAGAGCACAATGACAGCTGGCTGCTTCCTCGCTTGGGAACGTTCCTCCACAGGTTCCGGAGCATACTCTTCTATTAAAATATGGGCGTTCACACCCCCGGCACCAAATGAAGAGATTCCTGCGATTCTCGGTAATTCGATGTCTTTGTCATTGACACTGATGATCGGCCTCTTCCACTCTTCTAGCTCTTGCTGTACTTGAAACGGTGAGTTAAGGAAGTCAATATTCGGATTCAGCACGTTTGAATGCAGGGATGGCGCAAGCTGCCTGTATTTCATTTGAAGCAATACCTTCGTTACTCCTGCAATACCTGCCGCGCTCTCACAGTGCCCGATATTTGATTTGGCTGACCCTATTGCACAAAATTGTTTATCATCGGTTTCTTGCGTAAACACTTTGGACAGCCCTGTGATTTCAATAGGATCACCGAGAGAGGTTCCGGTGCCGTGGGCTTCAATGTAACTGACTGCCCGCGGGTCAATCTCCGCTTCCACAAACGCCTTTTTGATGACATCTGCTTGGGCATTCGGATTAGGAACTGAGTACCCGTTTGTTTTTCCGCCGTGGTTGATGGCCGTCCCCTTAATGATTCCATAAATGTGATCACTATCTTCAATGGCTTTAGACAATGGCTTCAAAAGCACTGCTCCAACGCCTTCTCCCGGCACATAGCCGTCTCCGCCCTGCCCGAAGCTTTCACACCGGCCTTTGCTGGACATAAATTTGTTCTGCCCAAGCATCAAATATTTATTTGGGTGAATTGACACATTCACGCCGCCCGCGAATGCCGCCTCACACTCTCTGCGCTGTAAGCTTTGGCATGCCAAGTGGATAGCCGTTAAAGAAGAAGAACACATGGTGTCTAAAGCAATACTCGGCCCGTGAAAATCAAAATAATAAGATACCCGGTTCGCGATGGATGATGGATTTCCTGTTAAAGCCAAAGACCGTCCCCGCACCTGCTCTTGTGCCCCGTACAGCTGATATTCTTCGTACATGACACCGACGTAAACACCGACGCTTCCGCCAAGCTCAGCATCACGCTTACGGCCGAGGTGTTCTCTTGTATAGCCTGCGTCTTCCATCGTTTCATACACGCACTGCAAAAACAAACGCTCTTGCGGGTCCATTAATTTGGCCTCACGCGGCGATATATGAAAGAACTGCGGATCAAACTTGTCTACATCCTTTAGGAAGCCTCCCCACTTGCTGTAGGTTTTTCCAGGCTTGTCTTTATCTTCATCATAATAAAGACTGTGATCCCAGCGATCTTCCGGAATTTCAGTAATACAGTCTCGACCGTTTCTCAGGTTTTCCCACAATTCATCAATATTGTCTGCCTGTGGATAGCGGCCAGAGATACCGATGATCGCGATTTCTTCCGTTTCCTTTTCTCTTAACTTCTTCTGCTCTTTGCCTTGCAAAGGAAGAAATCCAGACTTTCTTGGAGTAACTGGAATTTCTTGTTTTTCAGGTTCTGGTTGTCTTTCAACAGAAGCTTTTCTTGTTTCAATTCCCAAGATGTCCAGCAATTTTTCTCTGTGGGAATCAATAAAATACCGTGTTAATGACCGAATATCCTGATATTCAAAGAACAACGTCTTGGACAAAGAACCGAATCCTTTTTCTAATTGACCCGTTACATGCATGATCATGATAGAATCGATCCCGTAATCTTCGAGAGGAGCTTTAGCATCAATCTGGCCGGCTGGCAGCTTGATCACCGAAGAAAGCACCTGTTTAAAATAGTTCTCGGCTTTTTCTCTCAGTATCTCTTCATCGGCTTCCCCGATCATGCCTGCTTTTTCTGCCTCCTGATTGAGACTTGCTTTTTGGATATTGTGAGATTGGCCCTTGCCATGTCCCGTTTCATGTAAAAATGCACAAATCCGATCAGTAACACCGGAAGCAACTAACACTTGCGGCTTTCCAGACGACCAGCAATGATATAGCGCCTGAATCCCACGATCTGTTTCCATGGCCACCATGCCTGTCTCGCTTTTCAGCATTCTTGCAGTCTCCGCATCAATTTGCATGCCCCCGTCTTTCCACAGCGGCCAGCACACTGAAAGAGTCTTTCCGTAACGTTTGTGAAGTTCCGCTTGGCCATTTCGATATTCGCTGAATGCATTCATAAATGCATTGGCCATTGCATAATCAGCCTGTCCCGCGCTTCCTACCGCCCCGGCACCCGAGGAAAAAAGGATAAAGAAATCGAGCGGAATATTTTTCGTTGCTTCGTCAAGGTGAATCAGTCCGGCTACCTTTGGAGCTAGAACGGTTTGAACCTCTTCTTTCTTTTTCTTCATAATGAAATTATCTTTTATTAAACCGGCGCTATGAATGACGCCGTCTAAGTCGCCATAAACGTTTTGGATCTCTTTTAATAAAGTATCAACCGCTTGTTTCTCGGTCAGATCCGCTTGTCTGTAAACCGCTTGGATGCCAAGTTTCTGTAAGGCTTGAAGCTTTTTCTGTTTTCTTTCATCAAGCGGAGAGCGCCCTGTCAGGATCACAACCGCGTCAGTCGTTTGGTTTGCGATTTCAGTTGCAAAGATAAATCCAAGACCCCCTGCACCGCCTGTGATCAGATACACGCCATTATCCTTCCATGGCATGTCAGTACTTAGGTGCATACCAGACGCTTCTTTCCACCTGCTGACAAATCGCTTTCCTTGCCAGTGGCGGATATGCGTGTCACGCGGACAGCGTCTGTTTTCCTCCAATATTTTGAATAGGTCACCGGCTGGCATCCCGGTTTCTATTTCAATCAACTGCCCTGTCAGTTTTGGATTTTCCAGTTCAGCCGTTTTGAGCAGTCCCGTTAAGCCGCTTAATAGCTGAGGCTCTTCCAACGCAGGCACCGCCACTTGAATGAATGTATGTCCCCCTGTATTTGAGTGCATCAGCTGTTTGATTTCTTCAAATAACTGTATGGCATAACCTTCAAACCGTTCATCAATTGCCTCAGCATCATGCTGCAGAACTGTACAGTCAAGATGATTTCGGATGCTTTCCATTTGTTCTCCAATATCACAGACAACGACTTTATGCGTGTCGTACTCTATGAACTCTTGCTTCTCTGCAGCACATTCTTCCCAAATGTGTTCGAACAATAGCGTGTCAGTCGCTCCAGAAGGATCTTCTTCATCTGTTTCTAACACTCTTGCAGAATAGCCTCTCAACCGCACGCAAACCTGCCCCTCTTCATTGCATAAATCGATATCAAGCTTCTGCATACGATCCCCAGCTGTACTGCCCTCGCTATATGTGATCCGCGCCCACATAGATGCCTCGCAGCCTTTGAAGATTTGGACATCCTGTATTGCAAAAGGCAGCATTGCCTTTCTGTCTCCTAAACTCGTATCTTCTCCCAGCCTCAAACCGATAGATGCTTGAAATGCCGAATCTATCATGCTCGGATGCAGAATATAATGGTCTTCTGTATCAGAAACTACAGGAGGCATCGTCAATTTCACTAGAACTCCGTTTTTACCGGCATATAGGCTGTCAATCGCTCTGTGGCTGTCGCCATAGTGAATCCCCATTTCTCTATAAGCCTCGTAGCAATCAAAAGGTGACAGAGTCCGCTCATTATAGCCTGCCTTCAGTTCTTCAATGTTGATGACCGGATTTTCACCCGTCTCACCAAGCACTGCACTTCCTTGCCCGTATATAATCGGAGAGCTCTCTGTGCTTTCAGGGTCCCGACAGATTTCAAATGCAATCTCACCATTGTCCTCAGGATATAGACATACATCTATATCTTTTTGCTGTTCCGTGAAGGCAAACGGCCGGACCCAGACGATGTTCCGGAGCTGGAATCCTGCCGGGAACTGATCCGCAGCTGCCCTTTCCACAGCTGCTCGAACCATCTCCAATAATGCCGCGCCAGGTAAAACGCGTTCGCCCTTTATGACATGATCCTTCAAGAAAAATTCACGTCCTGTAAACGTTGAACGAAAGCGGACACCCGATATGTCGGACACATTTTGATGCAGGAGAGGATGCAGGATGTGTCGTTTCTCCTTTAAACGATCAGTCTTTTTTTCCGCTTTCGGCACCCAATAACTCACCCTCTCAAATGGGTAAGTCGGCAGGCTGATCCGCTTTGGTTTGTTTCCGTCGTAAAGCAGCTTCCAGTCAACACCAGATCCTTTCGCCCACTGCTCTGCAATCTGATCGAGCTTTCTTTGCTCCAGCAATTTATGTACCGATTCGGCAGAAAGCGATGATTCGCTTCCTCGTGACACGCGGCCCTTCCAGGAATGCTGAATGGTTTCTCGTCCTTCTATAAAAGCCTTCAATTGGTCGCTCAATTCTTGAATTCCGGATGCTAAGAAAGAAACTCGTTCTTCCATCGGTTCACGGCCTACCTGCAATGTATACGCCAAATCTCTAATCAAAATCCCATCATGAAGAAAATCCAAGAGACGTTTTGCATATACACGAAGACGTTCTTGATTACGCGCAGAAAGCGGAATTACTGCGGACATGTCAGAATCTGAGGACAAAGAAACGTCCTGCTCCGCTGTTTGAGGAATATATTCCTCAAGAATAATATGTGCGTTTGAACCTGTTGCGCCAAAAGAACTGATCCCCGCCCGCCGCGGATAAGGGACGTCTTCCCCATTCTCCTTGATAACAGGCTGCTTCCACGTTTCTGTTTCATGCTGTACATAAAATGGAGACTTTTCAAAATCAACGTACGGATTCAGTTCTTCGGAATGCAAAGAAGGCACAAGTTTTTGATGATGAAGCTGAAGGGCAACCTTGCTTAAACCGCTGATCCCCGCGGCGGATTCGGCGTGCCCGATGTTTGACTTTACAGAACCGATTGAACAAAACTGCCGATCCTGCGTATATTGGCGGAACGCCTTCACTAACCCCTGTATTTCGATTGGATCTCCTAAGGACGTGCCCGTTCCATGAGCTTCCACATAACTGATCGTCCGCGGGTCAATTCCCGTTTTCTCCAAGCATGTCTCAATCAGATCAGCTTGAGAAACAGGGCTCGGCACTGAAATGCCGCTGACAGTGCCCACATGATTCACAGCACTTCCTTTAATAACTGCATAAATGCGATCTCCGTCTTCCTCCGCTTGTTGCAAAGGCTTCAATAAAACCGCGCCTATACCTTCGGCCGGCACATAACCGTCCCCACCCTTTCCAAACGTACGGCAGTGTCCGTCAGTGGAAAACATATCCCAGACCCCGTATGTCATATATTTATTCGGGTGCAAAGACAGGTTAACTCCGCCTGCTAACGCGACATCGCACTCACCGTGGCGTATGCTTTCCAACGCCAAGTGCACTGCGGTCAGAGAGGATGAACATACCGTATCGACCGCCATACTCGGACCGTGAAAATTGCAAAAGTAAGAAACACGGTTGGCGATTTGCGCATAGTTGAGCGAGAGAGGAAACACATTTTCTGCTGATGCTTCTTCAGCTCCTACTAATGTATAATCCTTGTGCATGACGCCAGCAAAAACGCCTACATGCTGCCTTTTGTTTCGTCCTTTAGGCTTGGCTAACGTCTTTGGCGTATAGCCCGCATCCTCAATCGTTTCCCAGCATGTCTCTAAAAACAGCCGCTCCTGAGGGTCCATTGTCTCTGCTTCTCTCGGCGTGATTCTGAAAAATTGGGGATCGAAGCATTCGGGATCATCAATAAATCCGCCCCATTTGGAAATGTCCTTACCCGAAGGAGATGTGATTCCTTCAAAGCGCCGCCAATCCCAGCGTGATTCAGGGATCTCACTAATGCAGTCCTTCCCCTCTTTCAGATTGTTCCAAAATTCATGAATATTGGCTGCCTTCGGATACCTGCCCGCCAAGCCGATAATCGCAATGTCGCCTGCTGCCTCGATAGGTACAGCACGAGATTCTTCAACAGTCTTACGATCGTTTATTGTGTCGGAAACGCGTGCTCTTTCATTCTGGCCAAGGGAACCAGCGGCACTAAAATGCTCAGCATATTCCTCGGCAAGAAACGCTGACAGCTCAGCTATGGTGGTATGCTCAAACAGAAGAGTCGGCGAAAGGCTTTCACCGATCTTATCACTGATCGTTTCTACCACCTCAAGCAAGCCCGATGAATTCAGTCCCATTTGGTAATAACCGACCTGTTTTTCAACTTGTTCTATCGGCTTATTGATTTTCTCTGCGATTAATTGACTTACGAACTGTTCAGCCCCGCTATAGGAATCTATGGGAGAAGATACCGCGTCAGCAGGTTTATCACGCTCAGCAGTGTCCGCTCTTGTCATCTGGGTCTCCTGTGCATCTTGATGTTTTCCGCTAATCAGCTCCGCTTCTCGCACCAATTTGCTTGTAAAGTTTTTCAACTCAGCCACTTTTTCTCCCGATGCATTAAAAAAGTCAAGTGTTACATAAATCAGCTCTTTTTCCCGCCGGACGGAGGAGCGCTTAATTCTCGTCATGCAATCCGACTGCAAAAGTGCAGAAGCGGAAAAGGATTCATAGAACAGAGGCAAATACAACCTCTGTTCTCCTTTAAGCAAAGATGTGAGCAAATGATTGGCACCCACCCCGCTCCCGTCTATGAGAGTCGGGTGAAACATAAAGCCTTCTGCGTGAAGCATGGCTTCCGAACCGAGAGAAAGCTCAAGAAGGACGCCGTCTTCCTCTTCATAGATGCAGCCACTTGCTTTCATATATTCGCTGTGCACCAATTCCTGACGTCTGCATTGTTCATATACATCATCAAGCTGAACAACGTTCTGTGCAGATGCTTTGATTTGACTGAGATCCAGTGTTTCTTCAAATATGGCTGGGGAGTCTGCGTACATGTCAGCCTTCATATAGAGCTTTTCTTCTGAAGCTTCTTTCCCATCACGTTTTTCAATTCCCTTGGCTGTGATTTGCCACTGTCCTTCTTTTTTCTCCGCGCATTGGATAGTAAGAACAATTACTGCATCCTGTTCAGCCGTCAATGGCTGATAGATGGATAAATTGCGCAGCTGAAGCTCTGAGCAGGAGAAGCCGTATTCTCTGAATATCTGGTAGATTATATCGATATAAGCCAATCCCGGCAGGACATTTTGTCCGTAAACCACATGGTGATAAATAAACGGATTTTTTAACGATAATGTGAGTTGTTTCGTTATCTTTTTCACGTTAGACCTCCACCTCATAAGTATCCCATATGTTTGCCGCAGTCATTTTCGAAGTCTCCGCCTCCAGCTTTGGCTCGCCTGGCGAAAGCATTCGTTTCTTTAATTGAGGAGGCGATATTGGACTCCGCTTGATGGCGTGTTTTTCATCTTTTTCCCACGCCTCTACGATGACATGGGCATTCGTCCCCCCATCGGCAAAGCAGTTAATGGCCGCCGCAGGCCGTGAATCTGTCCATTTTTCCTGGGCTCGGCTGAACGTGATGTTCGCTTTCTGTTGATCGAAATGCGCCATCTCTTTTTCACCTGATAAAAATGGGACAAGGCGGCGCTCTTTCAGCATCAGCACAACCTTAATAAAGCTGGCAATCCCTTCAGCACATAGCGGATGCCCGATGTTCGGCTTGATTGAACCGAGAGAAAGAGGCGATGAATGACTGGAACGGTACACGGATTGGATCGCTTTTAGCTCAAGGAGATCGGTTACGATTGAACCCGACCCGTTTGCCTCGAGATAGCTGATGTCCTCTGGTTTTTTTCCGCTTTTGGAAAGCGCATCTTTCATGACTTCCTTTTGCGCCTCCAGATTAGGTGTTGCAGGCCCCGCCGTTCTTCCGTCATTATTGACCGAGGCCGCTTTCACAACAGCATATATGGTATCTCCGTCTTCCAGCGCCTGTTTTACGGTTTTTAGCATGACCATTCCGACGCCTTCACCTAACACAACTCCATCAGCACGCTCATCAAACACATGGAAGGATGAATGCTTGCTTAAAATGCCGCGCCGATCAAACAGACTGTGAGAGGCATCAGAGCTCAGCAAGCTGACACCGCCGACTATGGCGGATTGAATTTCTCCGCCACGCAGCGCCTGAATGGCCATATTCATGCCGACCAAAGCTGATGAGCATGCAGTATCAACTACAACACTCGGGCCGCGGACATCAAAAAATTGTGAAATATTTGCCGCTAAATAATTTTGGCCGACTGTCACGATCGGATTCTTAGCATGATCAAGGCTCTCTTCATCAGGTTTGTGCTGGCTTCTGCCTCCAATATAAACGCCTACAGGCTTGCCCTTTATTTCCTCAGGTGTATAACCGGCGTGATACAAGAGTTTCAGACATTCTTCCAATACAAGCAGTGCTTGCGGGTCCATCGCCCTTACGTCTTCTTCATGAAGCAAAAAGAAATCCGGATCAAAATACCTGACGTCATCAATCATGCCGGCATAATATGGCGTCTTACGGCCCCAGCGCTCTTCAGGAACCGGGCCGATTGACGAACGCCCCTCAGATAGTAACGACCAATAGGTTTCCAGTGTATCTGCTCCAGGGAAACGGCAGGAGAGTCCGACAACAGCAATATCTTCTGCATGAGAGCCCGGTGACAAAATCGCTGGCGCCTGAATCTGAGTGGCAGGAGCTCGATCCTCCACAGGAACAGGTACCTCCGCCTCTATTTTGTTCTCCAAAGGGGCTGATGCATCCGATACCCTGCCTCCAAATAGAGCGGACAGCATTTCGGAATAAGAACCAATCAGCCAATCTGCGAACCTTTGAACTGTCGGGTATTCATATAGAATTGACGGATCGAGCGCTGTTTCTAATGTGCGGTTTATACGCTGGAGCACCTGCGCCAAAATGATCGAATCCACGCCATAATCCTGAAATAACCCGTCAACCTCGAAGTCTTCACGATCTATTCTCAGCTCTTCGGCAAACAAGTCAACAAGCCAGGACTGTGTTTCAGATAATAATCCATCATTTTTGGAAACTGCATCGACATCTTCAATGTCTCTTGCTGACGTGCTCTGTAAAGCAGCTTCCTGCAAACCGCCCTCATGCCGTTTTCTCCTCATCATCAGCAGTTCCGGCTCCCAGTTTGTTTGATTCGCCATCGCAGGGAGAACAACCGGTCCGTACATTCTTGATAAGATTTGATCGAGAAAACGTAATCCCTCTGAATTCGTAATGCTCAATAAGCCGCTTGCCCGATACGCTTGATTTGTCACTTCACCCATACCGGTTTCTTTCCAGTTCGGCCATTGAACACTGATGATCGGCACATGTGTCTGATGTGCTTCTGCAAAATAATCCATATAGCTATTGGCCATCGCATAGTCAGCCTGCCCCGCCGAAAGCTCCGGAATAATAGCTGAAACAGAAGAAAATACGACAAAAAACTGTAATGGCTCGTCACACACATGGCGATATAACGTTGTAAGACCTGACACTTTAGGTTCTAGCACCCGCTGAATATCATCGGCAGTTTTTCTGATAAACGCCAGCGTATCCATATCCGTCAGGCCTGCACAATGAATGACACCGCCGATCGGCCCTAAGGTTTGCCTGATATGTTGCAGCGTTTGCCCGACCTGAGCATCATCAGATAAAGCAAGGGACAGCATTTGCACCTGCACACCTTGTGCTTCCAGTTCCCTCACTGCCTGGATTTTCTGGGCCACTGATGTGTTCGAGGTGTCAAAACGAGCCCATTCCTCTCGCGGAGGAAGCTCCTCTCGTCCGGTCAGCACCAGCTTTTTCACTCCATAGTGCCCCGCAAAATGTCGGGCGCATAATAGCCCAATGCCTCGTGTGCCGCCTGTAATGAGAAGCACATGATCTTTCGGGAAGGCCGCGTTCTGTTCCGCTTCCTTACCTGTTTCTGGATGAGCTTTTAGAAAAGCTTGATACCGTAAACCATCCCTGTAGCAAACCTCCGTATCATGAGAATCTGAATAAAACTCATCAGCGATCTGCTTCGCGAGACGGTGATGATCAATAATTCCCTCTGCATCCATATGCCTTGAAGTAAGGTGGCTGTATTCGCTTTGAAGCATCCGATATAAACCAGCTCGTGCGGCGCCAGCCATCCGGACGGATGCGTTTTGAAACGATTCGAGCCCCTTTGTCACACAAAGCAGCCTGAGTCCTTCTTTATGCCCGAATTCAACCAGTTTTTGCACCCATTCAATCCAATCCAGCCGGTCTTCATCATGCTCGCCGCAGCCAATGACATCCACTATACCGTCAAACTCTTTCCAATCGATGTCTGACTGATTATTGTCTATCCGGCTCACATCTAATAAGAGATGATTTGGAAAATACGAAGACACTTCTGCTGCTAAATCTGCTGTCTCTCGATTGCTCAGGATAGCAACCATTCTTGTTCCCGGCACTGTTGAGCCAATTGGACTCAACCTCCATTGTTTTGTCAAAAAGCATGTGACGCGGTCTTCAATTGCATTCACCAGTTCTTTCTTGTCCCTTTGTGAATGTTCCTTTGCCGGCACCCAATAGTAATCCTTCGCAAACGGATATGAAGGGAGGCTGATCAGGCGCGGTTTGGTCTCTCCGTATAATGTGTTCCACCGAATGGTGACGCCTTTGACCCATAAATCAGCAAGTTTGGCGTATTTTCTTTTTCTGATCCAAGCTTCAATTGCCAACGCTATATCCTCATCCGCTGTAAAAATAGCCTGGGTCTCTTTATTTCGATGAGACTGTCCCCTGAAGAATCCTTCTGTTTCTTCCTTACCGTCAACAAACGCCTGCAGTTTCTCTTCAAGTTCCTGCATCGTCCCCGCAACACACGCAAGACGCTCATCCATTTCTTCGCGTCCAACTTGCAGGGTGTAAGCGATGCGGTGTAAATCCTGCTCTGTATATTTTTTATCGCGGATCGCTTCAAGCAATTGCGAAGCACGATCTATCAGCCTGTTTTTATTTTTAGCCGATAGCACAATCACGTTTGGCTGTTCTGTAGCCGTGTGTTCTGAATTGGCTTTTGGCATATATTCTTCAATCACAATATGAGCGTTTACTCCGCCAATCCCAAATGAACTGATTCCCGCACGGCGCGGAAGCTCGTTTCCGTCACGATCTGTGACAGCCTTCCATTCCTGTTTTTCCTGAACGATGTAAAACGGGCTGTCAGTCAGCTGAAGATAAGGATTAAGCGTCTCACAATGCAGGCTTTTCACTAACGTTTTATGCTTCATTTGAAGAAGCACTTTGATTAAACCGGATATACCTGCTGCTAGCTCTAAATGACCGATATTGCTTTTAACTGAGCCAATGCCGCAACGGTGATCAATAACATCCAGCTGTCTCTTGTTGGTTAGTTCCTTAAACGCGGCTTTCAGCCCGTTTATTTCAATGGGATCGCCCAATTCAGTCCCTGTTCCATGTGCTTCGATATATGTGACAGTGCTTGGGTCTATGCCTGCTTGTCGATATGCACGCACCAACAGATCAGCTTGTGCTTTCGGATTAGGCGATGTCAGGGTATTGGCTCTTCCGCCGTGATTTTCCGCCGTCCCCCGTATAACACCGTAAATGTGATTTCCGTCGCGCTCGGCATCTGCCAGCTTTTTCAGCATGACCATTCCGACCCCTTCGCCTCTGACATAACCATTCGCATCGGCGGAAAAGGTTTTACACCTGCCGTCTTTGCTAAGCATGCCAGCCTTGCTGTAGCTGATGTGCGCCTCTTCTGTTAAGATCGTATTCACGCCTCCAGCGATCGCCATCTCACAATCACCGTTTTGCATCGCAGTCACAGCACGGTGAATGGCTACAAGAGAGCTGGAACAAGCCGTCTCGACTGGTTCGCTCGGACCGTGGATATTCAAAAAATAACTCATTCTATTCGGGCCAACCGAAGGAATCATATGACCTGTAGCAGCATGGCCTTCAATTGGAAGATTCGCTCTATGAAATAGATCTTTATAACCGGTGTTTCCCGTACCGATAAAGATACCGGTCCCTGTACCCGAAAGGTTTTGCGGCGAGCACCCCGCATCTTCCAGTGCCTTCCATACGTATGTCATTAACAAGCGCTGCTGAGGGTCTACATAATCAGCTTCTCGCGGCGAAATACCAAAAAACAATGGATCAAACTCTGCGATACCGTCAATAAATCCGCCCCATTTGATGTCGGTTTTATTGACATCAGTGTCTGGGTTTCCATAATGCTCCCGCCAATCCCAGCGTTCTTTCGGGACTTCTGTAATGCTGTCTTTGCCTTCCTCAAGATTTCTCCAAAATTCATCTATATCCATAGCGCCAGGGAATCGGCCGCTGATGCCGACAATTGCAACCGGCTCAAAATCGGCAGCCTGCTTTTTGTTTCTTTCTGCTTTTGCAATATCTGGCTGTGTAAAGCGGCGCTTTCTACGCGATGTGATTTTCGGCGCTTCAGGGGATATTGTTTTTCTCTCTTCCTGCCCCTTTGATTTTTCTCGCTCCTGAACTAGGGTGTCCCCATATTCAGCAGTCAAATACTCAGCTAGGCTTTGGATGCTTCCATATTCAAAGAAAATGGTCGGCGTTAGCTCCAACTCAAATTCTTCGTTGATCTTGTTTGTAAAGACAGTGAATGTAACCGAATCAAATCCGTATTCACTTAGCTCTGTATTGACATCAATATCTTCGCTATTTACTTTTAAAATCGCACTGACCATGCTGCTTAATGATGCCTCCAGGCTGTTTAAACTGTGCAATGAATTTGTTCTTTCATCTATGCCTTTAGCAGTAGCATCTTGATTCCATTCGCCCTGATACGCAGCAACTACATATTCAGCCAGGCTTTGGACACTGCCATATTCAAAGAAAATGGTCGGCGTTAGCTCCAACTCAAATTCTTCGTTGATCTTGTTTGTAAAGACAGTGAATGTAACCGAATCAAATCCGTACTCACTTAGCTCTGTGTGGACATCGATATCGTCAGTGTTCACTTTCAAAATCGCGCCAACCATTTGGATTAAGGCTGCTTCCAATTGTCGAGCTTGTCCGTGATCCTGATCCGCCTTTCTCTGATCGTTCCGCTTGGCTTTCGTTCCTGCTGAAAGCAGTTTTTGTTTCATTTTTTGAAGCTGCCCTTCCATCACAAAAACTTGCGGCTTATCAGATGCCATCCCTTGATAAAATGCTTTCAAGCCACTATCTGTCGGCATCGGGACCATTCCCGTCGTTTTCAGCATTCTCTTTTCATCTTCAGCGCCGACTTGCATACCGCCTTCTTCCCACAACGGCCAGTTGAAGGAAATGGTGGAGCCGGATCGCTTTTTAGATGCCGCAAGAGAACGGCGGTACGCGGCAAAGGCATCCATAAACGTATTGGCTACTGCATAATCGGCTTGTCCAGCGTTCCCTAAACATCCCGAAACGGATGAGAATAAAACGAAAAAATCCAATGGGAAATCCTTGCTGCATTCGTCTACATGTAACAACCCGTTTACTTTCGGCTGCAGCACTTCTTGAAGCTCTTCATTCGTTTTATGAATGATGAACTGATCTTTAATGCTGCCTGCACCGTGAATGATTCCATTGAGAGTGCCATACCTTTCTTTGATTTCCTCAAAAAGATGATGAACAGCCTGCCGATCACTTACATCAGCCTCTCGATAGACAACCTCCGCTCCGATGCTTCGAAGAGCCTCCAGCTCGTTTTCCTTATCTTCACTTAAAACAGACCGTCCCGTCAGCACAATCGTCGATCGGCCAGTTCGATTGGCAATTTCCTTTGCAAACAGAAGGCCTAAGCTGCCTGCTCCGCCTGTGATAAGATAAACGCCTTCGTCTCTCCATGGCATATGGGGCGTATCAGCTGAAGGAATCGCCATTTTCCGCCAGCCTTTCACAAAACGGTTTCCAGCTTTATATCGAATTTGTTTTTCAAATGGTCTCCGGCTATCGTCTTTCAGCATGAGATGAAGGTCTTTTATTTCTTCAGGTTTCTCAATTTCGATAACCTGAGCAGTCAGTTTGCTAAACTCTATTTCTGCTGTTTTAAGCAGACCGGAAACGCCGGCAAACAATTGCTTCTCTTTTTCTAACGGAACGATCGCTTGAATAATGATGCGGCCTGCAGAAAGCTCACGGAGCTTGCTTCGCAGGAGTTCAAATAGATTCTGCGTGTAACATTGATAACGTTCAGCAATATGTCCTTCAGCTTCGTTCAGAGTAATCACACGGGCATCTTTCATGTGGGAGGCAATGCTGTCTGTGACACTTCGTTCAGTTTCGAAGAGAACAATGATATGCTCCGTGTACGAAGGATCTTCGTCCTCTCGTTCTCCATTCTGTTTTTCCCACACCGGCTCTAGCATTAAGCGTTCGTGCCGTGTTGAAGGCTTTGAAGTATGAACCTCTCCTTCTAATACTCTTGTTGAGAATCCTTTGATCCTGACACATACGTTTCCACTCTCGTCAATGACATCGATATCCGCTTTCTGGACAACCCCCGCGGAGTGGTCGCTGTCACTTAAGCGAGCATAAGCCCACATAGAAGACGAACAGCCTTTGATCACCTCAAGCTCTTCAAGCGCAAATGGCAAAATCAGCTTTTGATCCGCTAATTCCTGCATGATGCATATCGTTGCCGTCTGCAAGGCGGAGTCCATGATACTTGGATGCAGCACAAACTGTTCATTCGTTCCAGAAACGGTTTCCGGAAGCTGCAGCTGAGCCAAAACCTCTCTGTTTCCTATATTCACATTCTTAATTCCTTGGAAGGCCGGACCATGGAACATCCCTCTGCTCCTGCCTTCCTCGTAAAATTGATCGGGTGACATCTCTGCTTCGCCGCAGCGACGTGATATGTCAGCGAGGTCAGCGATCGGCGTTTCAGCTCCAGATACCAGCTCCGCACTGCCTTGACTATGAATAACCGGGGCGTCCCCGTCTTCCTGTGTACTGTAAATATCAAAAGTGATTTTTCCATCTTCTTCAGGAAAGAGACTGATATCGACTTGAGCTGAATGTTTATCAACCACAACAGGCTGAACCCAGACTGTATGATTCAATCTGATTCTGACATCTTGGCCAATTTCACTTCCTGCCGCCTGGTTTATAGCAGCATACGCCATTTCAAGGTACGCAACACCAGGAAGCACCGGCTTTCCTCTTACCACATGGTCTCTCAGGAAGAATTCGTCACCAGTGAAAACCGAACTGAATTTCTGTTCAGAAAAATCGGATGTATTCTGATGAAGCAATGGATGAATAGAGCCGATCCCTGTCTGATTTCCGGATCTCTGCGCCACCGGTTTGCGGTCATCCTGTGACGGCCAGTATCGTTCCGTTGCAAATGGATATGTCGGCAGACTCATTCTGTATGGGCGCTCACCCTTGTAAAGCTGCATCCAATCCATATGCGCTCCCTTGCTCCACATGTCCGCAAGCTTGTTTACTTTTCCTTTGGCCATCCACTTGCGGATAAGTTCAGCACTGTCCTCATCCTCCGTCAGCCATGAAACCTCTCTTGCATTGTTCTTACTTCCGTGAAAACAGCCTTCAATCGCTGTTTTTCCATTAATAAAATCTGCGAGCTTCTGTTTTAACCCATTTACATGCTCAGCTATAAAGGCAACGCGATGCTCCATCGCTTCCCGCCCCACCTGAAGGGTATACGCCAAATCAGGCAGCTGGCTGTTCTCAAGCCCTCTTTTTTCCAAATAGGCCAGAATATCTTCTGCATACTCTTGCAGCCTCTCTTTATTTTTCGCCGAGATCGGGATAATGCAGGCCTTGTCTATCTTTCTCTGATTTGAATCCCTTTTGAATTGTTCAAAAATGGCATGGGTATTTGTCCCACCAAGCCCGAACGAGCTAAGTGCAGCCCTGTGCGTTTTGATCTCACGGCTTAACGTTTTCTTTTGATCGACGACGTAGAAAGGAGAGCTGGCTAAGTCTGTATTTGGATTCGGCTCCTTATAATTGATACTCGGTGCAAGCTCTTGATGATAGAGACTCATCACGACCTTAATGCAGCCCGCGAGACCGGCGGCTGTATCTAAGTGTCCGATATTGGTTTTCACTGATCCAATGCCGCAAAATTGCGTTTTATCTGTATATTGCCTGTAAACGTTCATTAAAGCCGCCAGCTCGATTGGGTCGCCCAGCTTTGTTCCGGTCCCGTGTGCTTCCACATAACAGATTGATTCAGGCTGTATCTTCGTTTGATTCATGACCTTTTGCACGACGTCAGCCTGCCCTTTGACACTTGGAGCATAAAAACCGACTTTGTCAGCGCCGTCGTTATTTACACCTATGCCTCTCAGCAAGGCATAGATATGATCCCCGTCTTTCACAGCTGCAGCAGCTTTTTTCAGCAATACAACAGCAACGCCCTCACCGCCTATCATTCCATCAGCTGAAGCGTCAAAAGCTTTAATATGTCCGTCACTTGAAAAGTTCAGCCCAGGCTGATGCACATATCCGATATTTGACTCGGTATGCAGCGTTGCACCGCCAACTAAAGCATAATCAGATTCACCCGACAACAGGCTTTTATAGGCAGAATGCAAGCCAATCAGAGATGATGAGCAGTTGGCATGGACGAAAAAGCTTGGCCCTCTCAGTCCGAGCTTATGAGAAATCATTGTCGGAATCGTCCCGCTCTGTGCAAGCACCCACGAAACATAGCCGTCCGGCGTCTCCAGGCTCTCTGTTGTATCTGACGGCAGCAGCGCGCGATAAGAATTATTGCTTGCCGACATAAAAACACTGGTTTGCGGAATCTGTCTCGCAGCATAACCGGCATCTTCTATTGCTTTCCATGAATGAGTCAGCAGCATCCGAAGCTGAGGGTCCATAAATTCAGCATCTTTAGGGGAGATTTGAAAGAAGCTTGGATCAAATCTGTCTTTCCCCTCAATAAAAGATTTAGCCGGGACATAGTCGGCATTCTCCGCTATTTCCTTTGAAATGCCAGAGCGCTGGAGCTCTTCTTTACTGAAAAACGTAATGCTTTCCTTGCCGTCTCTGAGGTTCTCCCAAAATTCATCATGATTTTTCGCCCCTGGAAATTCACACGATATGCCAATAATCGCCACACTATTCTCATAATAGTCCGGGAGATCGCTCATCTCGGTAGAATGGGCAATATGAGCTGCTGGCTCTGTCGGCACATGATCGCTTGCATCATTCATGCGCTGTTCAGCGATGTACTGGCTGATATTTTTGATCGATGAAAACTCAAACAGGTCTGTGACAGAAAACTCACAGGATAGTTCATGTTTGATGCGGTCAGCCACAGTGACCGCGAGAAGCGAGTCCCCGCCCACATCGAAAAATCCGTCTTCCCATTCAATCTCACTCGTTTTCAGTACTTCCTGCCAAATGGCCAAAACAGTATCCTGAATGTTCTTACGTGAGGGCTGCCTTTCCATTAGCGGTTCCCCTGTTACATCGATAGTCTTAAGGCTGTTTCTATCTATCTTTCCGTTCGGCGTTAACGGCATTTGATCAAGCTGAATAAAATAAGAAGGCACCATATAGGCAGGCAAAGCGTTTTTCACAAAATGACGCAGCTCTCTCGCTGTAATAGAAGCATTTGCATGTTTAGCTGTATAATAGGCTGCTAGGTTATCCATACCTGCAACCACAACGCATTCCAGAATGCCGGGATGCTCACTAAGCCTGCTTTCAATATCACCAAGTTCAATACGGAATCCGCGGATTTTCACCTGATTATCGATGCGGCCTATATATTCAATTCGTCCTCCCGGAAGCCAGCGGGCCATGTCTCCCGTTCTATAAAGCTTAGACCCCGGCTCAAAAGGATTGTCAATGAATCTCGAATCCGTTAATTCTTCCTTTTTGTAGTAGCCCTTCGCCACACCGTCTCCTGCAATGCACAGCTCACCCGGGACACCAGCCGGAACTGGCGCGAGCTGAGAATCCGTAATATAAATTTGTGTATTGGCGATCGGCCTTCCTATCGTGGCATGAGAGCATTCATCGTGAATGCGCTGAACCGCCGACCAGATTGTTGTTTCGGTTGGCCCGAACATATTCCAGGCTTCGCTGCCCGTATGCAAGAAATATCGTTTTAATGTCTCAGGCAATGCTTCGCCTCCGCATAAAATTTTCATGCTCTCTTCATTTTCCCAGCCTGAATAAAAGAGCATCTT
This sequence comes from Bacillus sp. MD-5, assembly GCF_002201875.1. Lineage (NCBI taxonomy): Bacteria > Bacillati > Bacillota > Bacilli > Caryophanales > Bacillaceae > Bacillus > Bacillus sp. MD-5. Next base: position 1,648,569 of record NZ_CP021911.1, on the reverse strand, counting down.
CCACGTAGCGGGGGTTGCCTGCATCACTGTTGGTTTGATCATTCGGATGTCCCGTTTCAGTTTTTCAACGTCTTTTGTATGCTCCGTTTGACAAATATAGCAGTGTGCGCCTTTTATTAAAGGCAAAAATAATTCCAGAGCGGCGATATCAAAACAGTAGGTTGTGACAGCAAGCATTTTATCCTCTGGCGTAAGACCTGGTGTTTCCCCCATCGAAACGAGAAAGTTTGTTAAAGCTTTATGCGGTATCATGACACCTTTTGGCTTTCCTGTACTGCCAGACGTATAAATGACATATGCCAAGTTTTCCGGTGTGACAGTTCGTGTAAGCACTTTTCGATCTGAGGCTGTTTGAGCAATCTCACCCCAATCTTGATCTAAAAGAACAGTTTCGATACCGTTCCAACTCAAAGTATTTACTAATTCTGCTGTCGTCAGTGTAATGAAAACTTCACTGTCCTTTAGCATGTATTCCAATCGTTCAGCCGGATAGGATGGGTCTAGCGGCACATATGCTCCCCCGGACTTAAGAATCGCTAATAATCCCACTAGCATCTCTAGCGATCGATCCACATAGATTCCCGCCAGACGGTCCGGACCCACTCCATGCGCCTGCAAATAAATGGCGAGCTGTGTGCTTCTTTCATCAAGCTCCCGATACGTCAAGGTTCGGCCTTCATAGCTGACAGCTGCTCTATCAGGCGTCTTTTTCGCCTGCTGCTCAAACAACTCATGAAAACATGTATATGGATACGTTTTGTCAGTGGCGTTCCATGTTTTAAGAATCATCTGCTTCTCTGCCTCAGGTAATAAAGCGTACTCTTTTAAAGGCTGAGAAGGATTCAACATCGCCTGCTCTGTTACATAAACAAACTGGTCGAACATGGCGGATATCGAAGCCGCATCAAACAGAGCTGTATTGTACTTGATGTTCAGCTCCATTTTTTCTTCTGTTTCCCACAGCTCAAAAACTAGTTCATATTCGCCCTCTTGATGAATACAATCAACGAAATCGACAGAAAAGAAGTCAGCATAGCGGCTCAACAAGCTTTGATAGCTTCCGGATTGAAGAAAATTCTGATAGAAAAAAGCAGTTTGAAATACCGGTGAACCTGCTTGACTCCGAGGAATATGCAGATCCCTCACCATTTTTGGAAAAGGATAAGCTGCATGATCAAGCCCATCCAATATCGTTAATTGCAATTTTGAAATAAAGCCAGAAAAAGTGTCTGCCGGGTTCAGCTCACTCCGAATCGGGAGCATATTGAGAAAATGTCCAATGGCATCATCAAATCTTTCCTCCGGCCTCACCATGGCCGGCATGCCGACGATCTGTGCCTTTTGCCCGGTGTAACGGCCAAGCAGCATCATATAGCAGCTTAAGAATACCGTCGTAACATTTACAGAATGCTCTTTCGCAAACGTCCTGACCTGATTCATGAAGCCGCTGGACAGCTGCCGGGTGTATGTATCCTCTCCAAACTCAGAATCGCCTGAACTTGCGCTGACCTTAGGCAATTGAAGATTCGGCAACGTTCCCGATAGCTGTTTTTGCCAATACGTACGATGCTTCACACCGTCTTTGCCGGCAAGCATGTTTTTCTCCCATGCCGCAAAATCATGATAAATGGCAGGAGAAACAGCTGTATCCGGCTGCTGTCCTTGTAAAAGAAGCTGATAGGTATCAAACAGACTGCGCATCAATGTGACAGACGAAACTCCGTCAAAAATCAAATGGTGAATGACAACTAATAGAAAATGCTCTTGTTCAGATCTGGAAAAGCTCATGACACGCACTAACAGGCTGTTTTCCTTTACATACGGTTCCTTTACTTTCTTTCTAAGAAAAGCAGGAATATCAGACTCTTTCATACTTGAGATGTTTTCTGTCTTGATTTCAATTGAAAGCGCTGGCTCATTTTTCAGAAATGGCACTCCGTCTTTCTCTTGGATGACGTGCTTTAAGATTGGATGCTGATTCAATACAGAGTCGAAAGCCTGCTGTAATGTTTTAAGGTGAAGCCCTGATGAAAATCGAAAACAGAGCGGTACGTGATATGCACTTTTTTCGGGTGACATTTTTTGCAATGTCCATAATCCTTTTTGAACCTCAGAGAGGGGCTGAAAAATTGCCTGACTCCTTTCCGGTTCCGTTTTATATGTGTCAGTGCCCTTTTTGTCAGCAGACAAACTGCTGATGCCTTCATGTTCAGATATATAGCTGGCTAAGCGTTCAATTGTAGGATATTGATGTATCTCTCTGGCTGTAAGTTTGATTTGATAGTGTTTCTCGATCGATCGAATGAGCTTCATCATCTTGATAGAATTCACACCAAGACTTTGGATATTTGCATTTGGCTCCGCCCAATCGCGGGAAACGTGCAGTTCCTCAGTCAAACAGGTGAGCAGCTGCTCCTGTATTTCTTCCCTTACTCTTTTCACATGGTCTGCTTGCTGCATCTCCCCGTCCTGGACCGCATTTTTCATCTGGTTGGGTTTATGAAGCAAGTGGTCGAATTCTCCATTTTCAAATGAAGTTTTCAGCTGGGTGCGCTGGATTTTTCCGATAGCCGTTTTTGGTATCTCTTCTTTTTGTACAGGCAGCAAATATTCTGGAGTGACTCCGATCACCTGCGAGACATGGGATTGTATGTTTCTAAGAAGCTGAGACATCTGCTCATCATTTAATTTTGCGGAAGTAACAAAGAAGATAGCCAGCTGATCTGTTGAATTCTGGCCCAAACGGACAGCGCAGGCAGCAGTATAAGAAGTTTCAATTTCAGGTAACTCTTCAACTGCAGACTCAATCGCATGACTGTAATAATTAATGCCATTAATGATAATTGCATCTTTCGTACGGCCTGTTATCGTTAAGCGCCCATTTCGCAAAAAGCCGAGATCTCCGGTTTCAAACCAGCCGTCTTCTGTAAACACACTCTCATTCAAATCAGGCCGCTTGTAATAACCGCTAGTAACAGAAAGACCCGAAACTTGAAAACGGCCGATCTCGCCCTCTTCAACCAATTCATTATGGTCATTCACAATTCTCATAGAGAAGCCGGGGATTGGAGAGCCTATTTCAACAAAATGATCATCATCACTTGTTCCAGCCCGGGTAAACTCATGAGAAAAAATAACGCCCGATGAAGTTTCGGACATTCCCCATGCAGGTCGGATGGCGTCAGCAGGCAGTCCATGAGGTTCTAAAAGCTCAAGTATTCTGCGCCCTACCTTGGCTACCATTGCTTCACCGCCATTTAGCATGTACCGCATTGAAGATAGATCCCATTTCCTATTTTTTATTTCTTCTGCAAAATCAGTGACAAGACCAAACGCAAAATTCGGCGCCCACGTAACAGAAGCTCGGTAATGATCAATCCAATCGAGCCATTTCAACGGCTCCATTAAGATCGTTTCACTTGAGACGTTAATTTCCTGACAGCCAAGATAAACATCTCGCAAATGCAGCATTCCGATGCCTCCGACATGGTCAAACGGCATCCAGTTAAACGTAATATCCTCTCTGGTGAAGCCTTGCATTTGAATAATCCCTTTCACCATGCTCATAATGTTACGATGATTAAGCATCACTGCTTTAGGTGTTCCCGTACTGCCTGAAGTCAGCAATAAAAGCGCTAAGTCTTCGGGACTGGCTTGATGCCAATCTGTGTCCGCTTCAGCGCTGAGCAGATCCTCTACAGCAATTGTCCTGAACCCTTCAAGCCCTTGTTCTTTTGCCCAATCAAGCATTTCCTGGTACATCCCCCGGTCTGTAATGACCGCCGGCTTGTTGAGAAGCGTCCATGCGTCTTTCAGCTTTTGAGTGCCGCTGCTCGATTCAGCATACGTTGGCGGAACGGCTAACGGAGCCGGAACAATCCCTGTTAACACACACCCCCAGAACGCAGGGAGAAGCTGTGAATTGTCACCAAGCTGCAAAATCACGTTTTGTTTTGCTTTCAGGCCTGATTGGCGAAGTCCCTTCACAATGCGCAATCCATCATCCCATAATCGTCTATAGGATTGGTAAACTTCAGTTCCATCCGGCTGCAAATAAATGATTCCCTTTGTATCTCCAAGCTCCGCAGCCGTTCTGTATAAAACTTCAGGTATTGTTGACGGCTGCTCTTCAGATATATGTAAAGGCTCACCATGACTGACAGAAGGATTAGCTAATAGGCGGATATTATCATTATTTCTCATCGCGCTGCCTCCATTTCACCTGCGAAATTTTTATAGATTTTCAGTTAATTCCCGTATAAACCTTTGATCCTTGTTTTGACTTCTTCATGATGAAATGTTTTCTCATGCATCATCAGTTCCTGTTCAATGACGCGCGGCAGCTGATCACGAAGCGGGGCAACCAGATGATCTTTCAGGGTAACCAATGAGTTTCTCGGCTTTTCCGCCAGTTCTTGTGCCAGCTCCACTGCATAATCTAACACTTCTGCACGGGGCAGCACCTTAAAGGGCACCCCTCTTTTTTCAAGCTCAGCTCCGCGGTAGCTTCCCGCATTCAATAATATTTCCTGGGCCAGGCTGAATCCCAGTTTTTTAGGAACGATAAAGGTAGCGCCCATTCCAGGTGTAAATCCGTATTTCATAAAATTAGTCGTATACACGCTTTCTCTGCTCAGTATGACAAAATCAGCAAAGAGCCCCATGACAAAACCGCCTCCAATTCCATGGCCCTGCATTGCCGCAATAACTGGAATCTCGCAATCCAGCGCCAGAGAATAAAGATTGTCATCAGTGAACTTGGTCAACCCCTGCTGAATTCGAAGCAGTCCTTCTTGCGTTCCTCCTGAAGCAAAATAATTATCATATCCTGTCAAAATGACCGCTTTATATTTGGGGTGCTGCCGTATGTATTCAAACGCTTGAATTAAACCGTCTGTAAGTTCTTGTGAAAACGCATTTTTATGAGCACGATCATGCATTTTTACCTGAATAATGGCGTGTTCAATTTCAATAAGCTCCACAACGGAATGCGTCATGATGTCCTCCTAACGGTTCTGATTTCATTGCTCAAACGGTTACTGATCCTCCCATGGGAATTGTCCTGTTTCAACATACCTGATGATTCTCATTTGGTTTTGGGGATCAGAAAACATGTCTTGATTTGCAGTTAAAGCGGTGGCTTTCGAACGGCTGACTTGATGATCGAGTGAGCTCATAAACTGTTTATAATGTGCGATTCCTTTTTTATTCAGCCTCCGCAAACGCAATAAATGCTTTCTCAGCAGCACGTCACTTTGAGCATCAAAAGCATCTATTAACCCCCATTCACTGGCTTCCTGAACGGAAATCGGCTTTGTCATAAGTGTCATGTAATGCGCTTTCTGCCAGCCGATACGGCGGATCAAAAACGGTAAAACACAAGCAGGGTACAGGCCAAATAGCAGCTCAGAGAGACTGAATGACGCCGTCTGATCAGCAATGGCAATATCAGTGGCAGAAACGAATCCAACACCTCCTGCATTCACTTTTCCCCTGACATGAGATATCGTGACGTAAGGACCGGTCTGTAATTTCAGCCACAAATCATAGAGAGGCTCTTGAGAGCTTGCCTGTTTTCTGCCCCTTTTCATTTCCTGATAGATATCTTGAAAATCCGCTCCGAAACAAAACACCTCGGGAAGCCCCTCTAAAACGACAACTGTCACTGATGATGTTTCACATTGGTTTAACACTTGCAGGCATTCTTCTATCAGCGTGTCATTAATCGTATTATTCGCTTCAGGGCGGTGAAAGGTAATATAGCAAACCGACGCTTGAAAGCGGACCTTTATCGTTTGATAAGTCACGTGATCCACCTGTACTTCCGATGAAACTCAGAAATTTCTTCTAAAAACAAGCGCGGCTTCTCTTGAGCAGACTTCATGATGCCCGGTATCATCTCAAAGTCCAGCTTTACATTACGCGTCCCAAACCGCACCATCCCGTTCCCCTTAAACAGCAGCTCATACTCTTCCATAGAGAGCTGGTATCGGCGATCCAAATGCTTCTCAATGTCAAATGTTCGCTGACGCTCCTGGCCCTCCGGAGTTGTAATTCCGCTGTAAAACTCGGAACAGCAACCGGATCCGTAGGAAAAACAGCCAATTCGTTTAGGCGAATCAAATCTCCCTTGGTCGATCATGCTGGCCAATGCCAGAAACAAGGCTGCCCCCATAATATTTCCAACCCGTTGACAGTAATTTAAACCTGGTTTTACACGATTTAAAAAATCTGTCTCAATCTCAGCTGTTTTCATCTTCGCCACCTTACGCATCATTGTCCGGTGTGCACCTTTCACCATCCCGCCAAAGGGCGTATGGTAAGCAAGATATTGAAACGTGTCCTGATAATTGGCTCCCGGTACACGTTTTTGATATTCCAGAAAGGTCTGTTCGCAGCAATCCAGATATGACATTAAAGAGAGATCAGAATCACCCGCTTCACTGTCGGGAATGGGGCGGCACGTGTCCATGACTTCATAGCCGTAATACCCATTTGCTCCGGGATCTATTTGAAACACCTCGGGATTTTCGCCAACTAAAACGGCCACCGCTCCCGCCCCGGCGCTTGGTTCCGCATAAGACCAATCTTCGCTTAATGCGTCTCCGCCCTCTGCAATTAAAAAACGTGAAATATCACTGGCGATAACCAGTGCTTTGGCCCCCGGGGAAGTCTGGGATAATATAAAATTCACCGCCATCTGAAATCCAGCCGTTCCTGAATAACATGCCTGTTTAATCTCAAACAAACGGCAGTTGCGGTTGAGGCCTAAATGCTCGTGGATATATGTACTTAACGATTTTCCAAAGTCAATCCCGGATTCAGAGCAAGTGATTAATAATTCAATCCGGTCCTTCTCTGCTTCAGATAAAGCATCAATTATCGGCTTAGCTGCATTGACTCCGAAGGTCACGGGATCTTCATTAGGCAGTGCTACCGCTTTTTCTTTCATTAATAAGTTTTCAAATCTGGCAGTGTCTAAGCGTCTGTATTTGGCCAGCTCCATGACATCAAGGTATGCCGTTCCGCCAAAGACATTCATCGCTTCTATTCCGGCTGAAACCATTTATGATTCGCCTCCACATTTCTCAATGTTTTGTATACAAACCGCAGTGTTCATTCCACCAAACCCCATGCTTAAGCTCAGCGCATTTTTGATGCGGTATGAAATCGATTTCTCATTTACCCAATGAAAGGAATCATCGATTGGATGATCCAAATTCCGGCTCGGATGCAGGGCAGATTTTTTCATTTGCAGCAAAACAGAAATAATCTCTACGATGCCCGCCGCACTAAGCCCGTGTCCGGTTATCGATTTTGTTGCATTGATATAAGCATGGGAAAGCCCGCATGCACGGAGCGCCTTTAATTCTGTTTCATCTCCAATAAAAGAACCTGTACCATGAGGATTAATATAATCAATATCTTCTGGTGAAAGGCCGGCACGCCCCAGCGCCTTCTGGATGACATGAATCTCTCCTTCTAATGAAGGATCAGGGTTCCGATTTCCGTCCAGTTTAATTGACCAGCCAGGCAATGCTGCATAAGGTTTAACACCTCTTTGTAAAGCCGTCTCCCTTCGTTCTATTACCAATGCACCGCACGATTCTCCATAAATAAACCCGTCTCTGTTTTGATCGAAGGGCCGGCACGCTTTTTCAGGTTCATCAGCATATTTGTCCGTTCCCATAGCGCCTAAAGCCCTTAGCGCCTCACATTCCATATAAGAAAGATCCATTAAAGCACCAAGTGCTATGCAAGTATCAACTTCGCCTGACAGGACTTGCTGAATCGCATGAATGACTGCTAACTGGCCGCTGGCCGAGGCTCCTCCTACCGTATATGCCAATCCTGTGATGCCAAACTGATCTGTACATATCCCGCAAAGATCGCTATCCATGAAAGACAGGCCATACGCCGGCGAAATAAAACCAGAGCGGTCTTGATAGCTTTCATAAACCTCTAAGGTTTCTCTCTGCTGGAAATTTGACCCGCCAACTACTAGTCCGATACGTGAGGAATCTGCATCGTCCAATTCAGCCTCCTCCCAAGCCTCCGTGAGAGTTACCAATGCAGCGCGGCTGGAAAATGATGCTTTCCGCAATATTTTTTTAGAAAGCCGGTCGGGATAAGACAATGATGCGATTTCAGCTCCGATAAACCGGCTGTCTTTTTGTCTGCCTGAACGCTTCATGACATCAAAGGCATGTCTGCCGGACAGCAGCGAGGAAGCAAAGTCCTCTTTTCCTTGACCGATGGAGGCCGTGACGCCTACACCGGTCACTACGACCTCAGGCAGATTGCACTTTGTCATAAAGCACCTCAGCTAATTCACCGATGTTTTTCACTCCGGATAGCTCAATGCGAGGAATTTTTAACGATAAATCTTCTAGCACCATTGTGATAATTTCAGCTCTGTCTACAGAGTCAGCCCCTAGCTCAACTAACTGATCTTCAGGCTCAAATCTGTGTTCGTCTAATTCAGGAAGCACCTCGCAAATATTGGTGATTAATACTTCAAAGATTCTCTGTTTATCCATAACGCGCTCTCTCCTTCAATGGATCATTTTAATGATTTTTATAGGTATATTTTCATAATATTCAAACTTTTATCCTTATATTGTCTGTTTCATGCGACGGCTGATACATCGATTGCATCCGTTCATGAAGCAATACTGCCGTTTCTGTCATTAATTTTTTCGCGATTTCATCGACATGACGGTTTCGCCAATTTTCTAATTGCGATCCTTTGACCCATTGATTAAAGGCTCCCAGCGCGGGACCGCAGTGAATTTGATAATCGACCTTCGAATGTTCGCTTCCGCTGATTGCCAATTTTGAGCTGTATCTGAAGTACCATCGGAAAATCAAAGCCATTTTATGCTTCGGATTTTGTTCAGCTTTCTCAATATCTGCCGCGGGATAATGTAAGGCAATTTCCTTATATATGTCTTCTAAACTGCGTTTAAAGTATTTCTCCTCAAGCTGGGCCAGCATCTTTGCATCCAGCTCACGTATAGACCCATACCGCTGGTACAGTTCATATAACTTGTTTGCACGTGCGGGAAAGAACACGCCTTTTTTTAGCACTTGCACTTTACTGCCCGATTCAAACATATCGCCAGCAGGCGCATAGGCTGTATCTTGTACATTCATCTGCTGAAGCAAATCCTTTACTTTATCACTTGTTGCCGCCTCAACCGTACATTGATTGATTGAACCTGTTAGAATAAAATCTGCCCCAAGCATAAAAGCCGCCATCGCTGCCTCAGGTGTTCCAATCCCTCCAGCTGCACCAACTCTTATTTTTTTCCGATATTGATATTTTTTCATCATGTCATCTCTTAAAGATGTCATCGCCGGCATCAGGCTGTATGCCACACCGCCATCTGTGTGTCCGCCTGAATCAGCTTCCACACAAATATCGTCAGCCATCGGAATGCACCGCAGCAACTCTGCTTCATTCATGGTGATTTTATTTTCTCCTAAAAGCTTTTGCAGCATATTCTCAGGCGCAGGGCTCAGAAATGACTCTGCAACTTCCGGACGTGATATTTTTGCTATGAGACGATTTGAGCATATAACCTCACCATTTTCATTTCGTTTCACTCCTTTTGCGCGGTACCTTACTAATGCAGGAGTGACACTTAAAAATGCTGAAGCTTCCACAACGCTCACTTGATTCCTCAATAAAAGATCGATCATTTTTTCCTCTGATTCAGTATGTTTCATATTGTGTACCAGATTGATGCCGTAGGCTTGTCCTTTCCCTAATTCACCTTGTATAGCACGGATCGCATCTTCAACCTCATTCAGACTCAGACCGCCTGTGCCAAAGAACCCCATCATTCCCGCTCTTGAGAGCTTTACTACCATTTCTTTCGAAGCAATTCCGCGGTACATTCCTCCTGCAAGATAAGCGTATGTAAGATGATAATCCTGTTTAAATTCAGCACTTCCTAAAGATTCTGCCGTAATGCCGGCTTGAACATTGGTTTTTTCCTTTAGATGCACGTTGATCGCGAGATTCTTTTTCGGTATATATGTCAATGGTTGAGCTTCATTTTTAATCCGATGAATGAGACCGGTTAATACAGTACCAGGCCCAATCTCTTCAAACTCCATTTCTCCTCTTCCCATCAGAAAACGAATGCTGTCCGTCCATTTCACTGTGTTGTCCATTTGTTCAGATAATGTATCTTTTAACCGTTCCTGATGGTATGGCTCTGCATAGACATTGGAGATAACCGGGATCGCCAAAGGTGCAAACTGGAATGAGTCAATATATTGCTTAAAGACCTGTTTTGCTTGATTCATATATCTGGAATGAAAAGCTCCGCTCACATTTAATGGATGAACCAGCTTTACATCCTTCGTGTTTTCAAAAACAGCCCGAGCTTTTTCAATCTCTTTTTTCGGGCCGGAAATTACAATTTGCCGAGGCGTATTTTCATTTGCCACATCAATGTCATGAAGGCGGTGCTCTTCTAAAACGGCTGTAACTTGTTCCTTATTCAGGCCGATCACAGCAGCCATTCCGCCTCCTGTAATGCGTCCCATCAATTCTCCTCTTTTTTTGACAAGTCTTAATCCGGTTTCAAAATCAAATGCACCGGCAGCCAACAACGCATTGTATTCTCCTAAGCTGTGTCCTGCCGCAAAATCAGGTTTTCTTCCGGTTTCCTCCACTCGCTTCAAATAACTGAGTGCATTTACAACATATAAAGCAGGCTGCGTGTATTCAGTATGGTTTACATCCAAATAGGATTTCTCTGTACATAGCTTCTCTATTGAATAGCCCAATATTTGATCTGCTTGATCAGTCAAATGCTGATATTGTTCAAATAACCCTTGTCCCATTCCCTTTTGCTGGGAGCCTTGCCCTGGAAAGACATATGTAATCATCTTGTAAACTTCCTTTCTGGTGTACGGAAACCCTCAACCGTATTCAGATTTTTCAGCTCCTGATGAAATGGTGTTATGATTGAGCAGCAGCGGTCAGCTGAATCACCCGGAATCAGCTGTTTCACAAATGCAGCTAAGGTGCCGGATGGCCCTAAATCGATAAACTTGCATGTATGCTTGCTTTCCAAATATCGAATCGCTTCACGAAACATCATTGGTTTTCTGACCGCATTCCAAAAGAAATGATTGTCGATTACGTGAAGGCAGCTTCCCGTTAAGCTCGATACAATCGGTATGAACGGTTTTTTAAAAGATTTTGATCTTAAAAATTCTTCATAGGCACTCTCTGCCGGATCGATAAGCGAAGAATGAAAAGCATAGGATACAGGAAGCAGCTGGCAAAGAATCTGTTTCTCTTTTAAAGCCTCCATAATCTGCTTTATATGATTTTCTTCACCAGAAATGACGAAGTGCGAATCATAATTGATAGAAATAAGTTCACTATTTCTAAACAGTTGCGGATAATCTTTCAGCAATTGCGGTTTGTCAAGAATGGCCAGCATTTTACCTTTATCGCAGGAATTTTGGATGACAATAGCCTGTTCAATTATGCAATCCAGTATATCCTCTGCGTCTGACAAACCAGAAACTGCCGCTGATGCGAATTCTCCCAGGCTCGATCCCAATACGTAATCAGGATAAATTCCCCTGTCTTCCAAAACTTTATATAAGGAATACTCAACCATAAAAATAGCTGGATGGGAAAAAAGAATACGATCAAACGGATCTGACACCCGTTTATCTGGATGGTAGATTTCTTCAACAATAGATGTGCCGATTCGCCGTGCTACAATGGCATCCATTTCAAGCATCGATTGGCGAAACACGGCATTTTCCTTAAATAGTTCTTTCCCCATGTGATAGTATTGGGAACCTTGCCCGGAAAACATAAAAACAAGCGGTTCATTCATGTGTATAACCTTCTTTTTTTTATTTATGACGGCTATTTTGATTTTTCAGCTCTATATATGCTGTAAAGACACATAGCAGCGATTGAAAGAAAATAAATAAAAAAGTCTTATATGAAAAAAGTAAAGGAGATTCAACTTTGGAAGGAATGCTATTAGTGCTCTGGATGCGGTTCATTTATGAAGTGATCGTAGATGTATGTTGATATCTCAAAATTGATGTACCCTAATGACAGGATCAGCAAAGAACATTGACTCTATGATTGGTGGGTGCAGTTAAAAAGGGACCATCTAGATGTGAGAGCGATGGTTTGGAAATCTGGCTGACATAGTTCAAATGTCTAACTTTTTTCAGCCTCTTTATGTAACAGTATATAAAGTTATTCAATTAGAAACAGTGTCAAACGAACGATTGACTCTTTAAAACTTTCTACCTTAAAGGAAAGGAATTCTGTCTTTAGCTCTAATTAATGAGGTACAAGGCCATAGGAACAAACGTTTTTAACGGGGCATTGGTTCCGCTTCTTTCTTTATGCGATGTATTAACCCGGTTAAAACATTTCCTGGACCTATCTCCTCAAACTCCATATGGCCTTTATTCATTAAGTAGCTTATGCTCTCAGTCCATTTCACTGAATGATTAATTTGATCGGCCAGCGTCTGCTTCATGAATTCGGATGTATACGGTTTGGCATACACATTTGAAATAACCGGGATAGACGGGGGCGAAAAATGAAAGGCATGAAGGAACTCCTCGAATTCTTCTTTTGCTTTATTCATGTACCTGGAATGAAACGCGCCGCTTACGTTTAAGGGGAGTACCATTGTAACTTCAGTCAACGTATCAAAAAGAGATGCGGCTTTTTCAATCTCATCTTTTTTCCCTGAAATTACAATTTGATATGGGGCGTTCACATTAGCAATATCAACATCATATAAATGATGTTCTTTCAGAGCCTTTGCAACCTGCTCTTCATTTAGTCCCATAACAGCTGCCATACCGCCGTTGCTTACCAGACTCATCAGCTCGCCTCTTTTTCTGACAAGCTGTAAACCTGTCTCAAAATCAAAGGCGCCAGCTGCAAATAACGCATTGTATTCACCCAAGCTGTGCCCGGCGACAAAGTCAGGCTTAACTTCTTTTTCCTTGATTTTTTTCAAATAGCTTAGTGCGTTTACCACATATAACGCCGGCTGAGTAAATTGCGTTTTATTTAAATTGGAATAAGGATTTTCCAGGCAAAGACGTTTGATTGAATAGCCTAAGATCTCATCTGCCTGATCCGTCAGTTCTTTAAATTCATCGAATAAGCCGCTGCCCATTCCTTGTTTCTGCGAACCCTGCCCCGGAAAAACATATGTGATCATTCTCTCAAAGCCACCCTTCCGATAGTAGATGTGTTTCACTTTTGTATGTTTTTATAAAAAATAGTGATGACCGGATAAATAGTAGCATGTTCAAGTTGATGGTAACCTCTGTAAATATTATCCGTCAAGTTAATTTTTCCTACAGTTAACCCAATTGTTTTTCTGCTTCTTTCAATTGAGGAATAAAGGATCAGTAGATATAACAGAATATAAGAAAAAGGACCTGCATCACGTATAGGGCGACATATCAAGATAATGCGCTTCATTTTCTTCCTAATAAGTTTTCAAAATAAATAACACCCTCCTATGTAATCATTTTGAAAAATAAAAAGCATTTAGATATTCGAAGAAAAATAGGATAATAGATTCAAAAGGATTATTTAAAATCAAAAATGCCTTTTTGATTTTTACGGGTGCGAAATTTCACAAAGTATTCCTTCTTATCAATTTGAAAGTAAATATTATGCTGATAAAGATCCTTTATTGAATGGCCGGGCGATTTGCCAAAAGAGTGACCAGGATACACCCGTACATGGGGTGAAACCTCCGATTTTATTCTTTGAATGCTATCAAACATCTCTCCCGCAGAACTGCCATCATCCTCACATATGCCGCACCCTTCCGTAAACACCGTATCTCCGGTAAAAATACTTTCAGAAAACAAATAACACATTCCGCCGGCTGTATGCCCCGGTGTGAGAAGGCATTGTGCACTTGTGTTCCCTATGCTGATCGTCTGATGATCCTCTAGGCTAATTAAATTTCTGCATCGGAATTGATAATAATCAATTTCTTTTTTCGACATATAAACTTGAGCGTTAAACATCTTCGTCAGCGGGTCTACTAGGTTTACATGATCATAATGAGAATGTGTCAATGCGACTGCCTTTAATTCAGCTTTTAGTTCAGAAAGTGCAGTTGTTATTTTACTCAATTCCCATGAGGGATCAACAACAATTGCAGATCTGCTTACAATATCTTCAATGATATAGCAATAATTCGTCCAGCCCTGATACCTTGTTTTAATTGGATGCACCTTATAAGTAAGATTCATTTATACCATCCCTATCATGTAAAGTTCTTAAATGATGGACCGATGTTCACCCTCCATCTTTCATTCCACTTTATCAAACAGTATGATTGTTTTCCATTTTTTTCAGAGACCCTTGTTCTTTGCATATAGAAAAAGCGATTCTTTTGGAAGCATGTCCAACAAGAATCGCTTTTCGCACTAGTTCCTTAGAGATTTCGTTTTTGTGTCTCGCGTGTATCTTCCACGCAAATGGACTCTACATGCTGCATAATGACCCGCTTGATTCTGTCTTTATTCACTCGCACAGGGTCGAGCATCGCATGTAAAGCCAAGCCGTCAACAAGCGCGTAAAGCCTCTCAGCCTCAATGTTTTTATCAGCATTCTGCTTTAGTAAACCGGATTCATCTAAATAGGCAATCAGATTCCGCATGCCGCTGAAAATCCCGTCGTGATTCGCATCAAACATATCCTTTTTATGTCTGGCGTAAGCAGTAAAAGCAAACCAAACCTCCATCTCTCTTATCGTTTCTTCATTCGTTGGGACAATTTCAAGCAAAATGTGCAACACTTTTTCCTTAGGGAGCAAATCCTTCATGGCAATGTCCTTAATTCGGGCCCTCACCTTTTCTTGAACAAGTTTCATTGCAAACGCAAGCAGTTCATCCTGTGTAGTGAAATAATGGCGCAGCGCACCTAATGACAATCCTGCTTCCTTTGCAATGTTCCTGGCTGATGCTCCCTCCATCCCCCGTTCTAAAATAACGCGCCACGTCGCTTCTGCAATTTGTTTTCTTCTTTTCTCATGGTCAATTTGTTTTGGCATAGCTTTATTGTAACAAGAAAAAAATGAGAGAGCAATTTTTATAATACAGTTGTGTTACAAAAACAAAGGTGGTAACATATTATTTAAATAATACAACTGTATTGAAAAGAGGGGAATGGATTGAACGGTATCGCATGGATGATTGTTTTCTGTGAAATTGCGTTTTGGGTTGTCATTGTTTTGGGGCTTGCTGTACGCTACCTATTCAAACGACATACATTAGGACTGCTATTCCTTGCCTTAACTCCAGTTATCGATTTGATCTTATTAGCGGCAACTGGTGTGGACCTTTACCGCGGAGCCTCAGCGACCGCAGCACATGGAATTGCAGCTGTTTACATCGGTATATCGATCGCTTATGGAAAACAAATGATTCAATGGGCAGATGAAAAATTTCAATATTATGTGACAAAAAATGGCGCAAAACCTCTGAAACGTTTTGGAATGGACCATGCCAAGCACGGTGCGAAAGGCTGGCTAAGACATGTGCTGGCCTACTTAATTGGTGCGGGACTATTGGCAGGGATGATTTATTTTATCAATGACTCTGCCCGAACCGAGGCATTGAGCGGCATTCTTAAACTGTGGACTGTCATTATAGGCATTGACTTTCTCATTACAGCCAGCTATTTTATTTGGCCAAAAAAAGAGAAATCTTCGGCGAATCTCAGAAATTAACATGATGAAAAAGACCCTTCCCCAGCGGAAAGGGCCTTTTTTGGTTTTGTTAAAATATGTTATACTACTTTCGTCAGAAACAGACTTATAGATATACGGTTTGTATGAGTAAGCAGGTGAAGGGAGTGTCATCCTTGTGCCAAAAAGAACAGAACGAGCACTCTAAGGATTTTAACCTGAAATCAAAATTAATCGGAATTATATCTGTCATTTTTATCGTGGCTATTGCACTTGCAGTCATCTTCGGCGGCTTTTTCTTCGGGATGAAAGGATTATTCTCCATACTTGGCATCACATACGCTTCCAATCAAACATTAGCTTTATTTATTTTAGCCTGCTTTGCTGTAGGCGTAATCATAGACCCACTCACAAAGATAATCTCTATCATTTTGGAAAAATCACTTTCTTTGAAAAAGACTGCACTTTTTGCTTTTATACTGTATTTTATCAGCAATCTTATAACGATCTGTTTTGCAGATTACTTTATGCAGTCTATTTATATTCCAGATGTCTTGCTTGTTGTGATATCAGCTTTGATGGCTTTCATTGAACTTGCTTTTGATAACCAGCCAAATAGAGAAGCCGCTTAAAAATGCCGATGGCAGATATGGAGAATTCATAACACCTTATATTTGGACATCACCAGTTATATAAACGAAAAAAACTCCCTGCTCACACGAACAGGGAGCAAACACAATGATGTATTTTAAATTCTGCATTCTAGAATGATTCTTACATTCGGGTCATCAAGTTCATCCAAAAAGATAATGATCTTCGGACCACATGCCATGTGTTTCCACCCCCTCACCCAAAATATACATTATTTTAAATTACCTGTAAATGTAAATTTTGTTATGTAGATGGATATATCCGCGAAGTATGATGGATCACACGTTTACAACCGTTTCACACTCCAATGGATACATAAAAAGCATTGATATCGCAAAACTTCATCAGGGGTTGATGTAGAGATGTATTTTAATAAGGTTGGTTCAATCGCAACTGCTGCGGATGAAGATGAAGGTGAGGTACAACTGTTAATAGTCTGCTGAAATCCACTGGTCCACCTTTAGACAAAATATTCATTTCTTCTTTTTTAGACTTAAAACTATGTCGAAAGTTATTGTTTCGCATACCTTATTCTATCTCGACTAAAGGAGGTGACATCATGGGATTCTACGGTGGATATTCTGGTGGATACTCTGGCGGCGGATATTCAGGCGGAAGCAGCTTCGTATTGATCGTAGTGTTGTTCATCTTGTTGATCATTGTTGGTGCTTCATTCCTTTACTAATCTAAGAGTATCCAAAGTCTTTTTGACTCACCTCCCTGTACGGCAGACGCCATAAGAAGTTTTTATGGCGTTTTGCCATGTGATTGCCGAAACAAACTCTAAACTGCCACCGCACTAAAGCCGTTAACCGCCAATAGTCTATCATGAGATTTACCGGAAGCAGTTTACAGAGAATAAAAAAGCCCATCTTAAAGAGGGCTTTAATCTTTTTTATTAATGTTTAAATAACTCCATTCCATATTTTTTGATCTTCTATTTTGTATCTTGCGATAAAACATTGGTTAAGTACATCCGTTAATTTCTGCGTTCTTACTCGATCAGTGCCGCCAACTTTAACATGCTAGACTGTTTACGATGTAAACACTTTTCTACAAAAATATGCCCACACCAGAAGAGGTGTAGGCATATTTTTGTATTTAATAAGTTGAAATTGTTCCAGATCCTTCAAAATACCAATATGAACCTGATTGTTTTTTCATGACCATATAATAATTTCCTGCAGGTATATCTACTAAATCCTCATCAAAATAGGTGGTTTCACCATCTGCAACATCTATTGTAAAACTGTCGATCACTGGGTCAGTGCCCAATACATCTTTTTTAATCTCAACTAATACTGTCGTTTCGTCTTCCAATTCATATCCAGTAGCATAAATTTCTCCTGAAACATTCAAGGTTCCTGCACAAAGGGCTCTGGTTACTCCCGTGAGTCTGGCGGAAAATTCAAAGTCAAAATCGTAAGAGTCATAACACGAAGCAGCCGGGGTTACAGAATTCGCAGTCGGTTTTTCAGAGTTCAATGATGATGCATTCGCCGTTGCAAACGGACTGATCGCCAAGCAAATAAGTACGCTAAACAAAGTAAGAATCTTTTTCACCATTTTATTCCCCCCATATTGTTGCTTTGCACAATAAAAATATTAACATATTAGTAAATTAATGACAATCATATTTTTGGGCTTTATTTTCTACTAGGTTATTTGTTTTCTATTCTCGATTATAAATATATAATTGATAATGAATACGATCTTATTGGGTACAAAATCGCAAAAAGTATGACTTTATTCGCACAACCAAAAAGTGGGCTGGCGCTAGAGCCACAAGGGATATTACTTGAAGTATTCCGGCAAGATTTTCAGCTTATGAACTTGCCTGTAATCCATCACACAAATTCCTCCTCAACGCCCATGCTACAGCCGCATTTCGGGCAGCGTACATCTTGGGCGGATTTTTATATCTAATTTGTTGTAACCACACATTCAGGGTAGCTGTATTCGATCATAAAGCAAGTTCACAAATAATTAACATTTATTTACAAGGGAAATAATTACTTTCGTTGAATCCTTATGGTGTAACACAAAAATTCAAAGGAGTGTTTAAAATGAAATTGAAAAAAGTGTTAACTGGTTCTGCATTGTCCCTTGCTCTATTAGTTTCTGCTGCTCCTGCTTTTGCTGCTAATCCAGATGGTACACATTCTGAACAGACCAGTGTTGCTTCAAGTGATTTCAAAGCTAATATTTACACCAAAACAGAAACTAATGATACCGGTATCTTTATCAACTCATACACTGATGCAGATGGAATCACTTGGTACCTGAAGAAAATTACAAAAAACAACAATGGAACCTGGACAGCCTACTATGAAGGTCGTAAATATTAACATTTACAATGGGGAGCTTTGCTCCCTTTTCACGTTATTTCTTCCTCAACGCCCATGCTGTAGCCACATTTCGGGCAGCGTGCATCTGGGCGGATTTTTATATCTAATTCGTTGTGACCACATTCAGGGCAGCTGTATTCGATCATGCTGTCATCCCCCTATTCCCAGCCAACTGCGATTGCAAAGAATAAAACCAAAATCATCGCCCCAAGGAGCCAACCGTTTGTCTTATCACGCTTTACAATGATTGTTTCATCACCGATCATTTTCAGATCTTCTGACTTTGCCACGAACACCGGTATGTAATCTGGATGCACTTTCAAATATTCCGCCGCCTGCTCAACTGTCATCGCTTCATCTTTTGTGGCTTTGACTGCCCGCTGAAGTTCAACTTGTGAAGGAATCATTTTGCAGCACCTTCTTTCCCGAACGAATCCCAACCAAACGTTTAAAGAATTTTGAGCAACCGTTCAACTTTTGGTACTCTCCAAGCTGTCATAGCGTAGGTATGAACCTTTTTCGTATAGTGGTAATGATTTTGTTTTATGTGCTGTTTTGCCTCCGCTTTAGTCAGAAACATTATATTTTGATAGATGTGATGAACCTCTGTTTCTGGTATCAGATTAGCGTCACTGTCTACATATTCATGTATCCAATTTAATGAGGAAACTTACACTTTATATCTTCCATCGCTTCTGAGGACAATTTTTTATTCTCCTTAATGTCCTTTATATAACTTTCCAGTTCATATGATTCACCATCTTCAGGGATGTAAACAAAAAAGCGTTCCGCAACATCCTCTGAATTTCAAATCCATGTTAATCCCCTACAGACCAAAATTGTAGTGGAGTTTGAAAACTTCACGATCCTGTGTTTTCAGTTCATTTTGAAGCTCTTTCAAAAATTGAATAGTCTTGTTCATTTCGAATCACCCTCCGATTCATTTTGGTCAACTGTTATCGCAAAATTGCGATTGGTAATGATCTTCTCTAATGCTTGTTTATATGTTTCTATCCCCGCTTAGTTGCTGAATGTTCTTTTGAGCCTGCCGAAATTAATGTACAGTATTTCCTGTTGACGCTTGTTTTCCTCAATGATTTCCTGTTGCTTAACAGACAGTTCAGTCCGATCAATCAGAAAGTCAATATGCTCTTTGGCCATCCAATATTGATCTGTCAGCTTAGCATTTTCATAGCCTTTTAGTTTTGAAATACGCGCTTTAATTTCCTGTAATTTATCCATGTCTGTTCCTCCCTTATCGCATAGAGGACCGGCCCCTCTGCGTCACATTTTATAGCCGATCTCAAAATCAATTCTGGAGAGATTGCCTTTTGACGTTTGTACGATTGTTTTCCCGTGCTCCGGCATTTCCGTTAACTTGAATGATTTATTGTTTCCGTCAATCACAATGACGTAATTTTTGTCATTTTCAATTTGATTAAGTACCTGTTCCAGATTTTCTATATGTTTTAGACAGTTCACTGTAAACGCACTCGAAAGGTATAATAAAAGTGTTGAGTTTCTATTTTTCCATACGGGTGACGTCTATTAGATGACTGTTATCACATCCAATCGTTCATTGTCGAAAACTTGCAGCTTAGTCTGTGGTTCTTCTGTTGGGATGATTGGATGTTTTTTATATACTCCAAACGCTCCTCTTCCGTCATAATCCATGTAATGACTTCCCTATGCTGACGTAAGTCTTTATTTTCTACAGTCAAGATGACTTCAAATGTTTAAATTCATATCACTGAAAAAACACAATAAAAAAAGCATTGATCAATTCCGAAGAATATCTCAATGCTTGAAAAATGTATGGACAAAATACGGGCAAAAGGTCTTTTCCCCTTCACCAACCCCCCGCTACATCACGCGTTTGAACATCTTTTCCATCTCATAAGTGGAATGGTGTATAATGATCGGGCGGCCGTGCGGGCATGTAAATGGGTCTGATGTGCTTCGGAGGTCGTCCAGAAGCGCTTTGATTTCGTCATTTCTGAGGTGGCGATTTGCTTTGATGGAGCCTTTGCAGCTCATCATAATCGCGGCTTCCTCACGGAGTTTTTTAATATCAATATTTTTGGAGTCGAGCACCTGCTGAATGATTTCTTCTATGAGCTCTGCTTCTTCTCCCTTTGGAAACCAGGCCGGGTGGCAGCGGACGATGTAACTGTTAGAGCCGAATGACTCTAAAAAGACACCAACACTTTCGAGCTCTTGTTTGTGCTGGTCGATAATCAAAGCCTCGTTTGTGGAGTAGTGGAACGTCAGCGGTACAATCATATCCTGGACCTCAGGTTCAACCTCCCCCACCTTTTCACGGAAGTACTCGTATTTAATACGTTCTTGGGCGGCGTGCTGGTCGATAATATACAAGCCATTTTCATTTTGTGCCAATATATAAGTCCCGTGCATCTGGCCGATCGGGTACATAATCGGAACCCGCTCAGACGTTGGCTGCGGCTGTTCCTCATGGTATTCCTGCTCATATGTTTCAGACTGTTCTTCTGAAACACTGGACACCTCAAGGGTTTGTTCCTCATCATCGATAGGTGGAGCATCAAAATGGAGAGGAGGCAATTCTTCCTCCGCATCAACCGGCTCTTTCACGACTGAGCTGAGCTTCATTGGTGAATAAGATGGCGCAGTCGATTTTTCCGGAACTTTTTTTTCCGCAGGTTTTTCATCAAAGGTTATAATCTGCTGCTCATTTTTGATGGCAGGCGCTGATTTTTTCGGGAGCTGGGCACTCGGAATCAGCTGCTGCTGTTTAAATACATCTTTAATCCCGTCACGTATTAAGTCATGAAGCTCTGTTTCCTTGCTGAGCCGGACCTCAAGCTTCGATGGATGCACGTTGACATCGACTAAAATCGGGTCCATCGTAATTTCTATAAAGGTAATGGGATGGCGTCCGATCGGCAAAAGCGTATGATATCCTTCATGAACCGCTTTGACGAGCGGGAAATTTTTAATGTAACGGCCATTGACCACAGACGACATATAGTTTCTCGACGCCCGTGTAATCTCTGGGAGAGCGATATATCCCTTCACTTCAAAATCCAAAGAGCTTACATGCAGCGGAAGCATTTTTTTGGCGACAGCAGTGCCGTAAATCGCTGCCAGGACATGGCGTACATCTCCGTTTCCATTCGTTTGAAGCAGGTTTTTCCCATGATGGCGCAGGCGGATCGATACCTCTGGATGCGCCAGAGCAATACGGTTAACCACGTCTGTAATGTTTCCAAGCTCTGTATGAACGGTTTTCATATACTTCAAACGGGCCGGTGTGTTAAAAAACAAGTTGGAAACGACAATTTCAGTTCCCTTCCTGCTTGAGGACCGCGATTCGGAAATGATGTTTCCTCCTTGAAGGACGAGCTTCGTCCCAGCTCCTTCACCAGTGCTTGTCGTAATCTCCAGATGAGAGACTGACGCGATACTCGGCAAGGCTTCTCCTCTAAAACCAAGCGTTCTTACCCTGAATAAATCATTTTCATCTTTTATTTTACTTGTTGCGTGGCGGCGGAAAGCACGCTTGCAATCTTCATTCTCCATTCCTTCGCCGTTATCCAAAACCCGAATGGATGCAAGTCCTGCTTCCTCAATATCGATTTCAATGACTGTGCTGTCAGCGTCGATCGCATTTTCCACCAATTCCTTGACGACTGAGGCGGGCCGTTCCACAACCTCGCCCGCCGCTATTTTATTTGAAAGCTCATCTGACAGCTGGATGACTTTTGCCACATTCATCACCCCGTTTTAATGTAATTTCTTTTGCAGCTTGTACATTTCATTCATCGCTTCAAGCGGTGTCATATCAAGTATATTAAGTGATTTGAAGGCATCGAGCACCTGCTTTTCTTTTTTTGAAAGCTTTGGTGTATCAGCCGGCTTTTCCGCTGCGTCAAAAAAAGACAGCTGTGCCGGTTCTTCTTTCACCTGGGGTTTCTCCTCCTGGGATTTATGCACGGTCACCTCTGGTTTGTTTCCTGACTGCTCCAGCTCTTTTAAAATATCTTGAGCCCGCGCAATCAGATCTTCAGGCAGCTCAGCAAGCTGAGCTACATGGATACCATAGCTTTTATCAGCGGCACCTTCTTTAATTTGATGAAGAAAGACAACAGTTCCGTTATATTCTTCAGCGCGAACATGAACGTTTTTCAGCTGAGGCAGCTTGTCCTCCAGAACGGTCAGCTCGTGATAGTGTGTGCTGAACAGCGTCTTGGCGCCGATATGATCGTGAACATACTCAATAATCGCCTGTGCCAGCGCCATGCCATCATAAGTGGACGTGCCCCGCCCAATTTCATCAAACAGAATGAGGCTGTTTTTCGTCGCATTGACAATCGCATTTTTCGCTTCAAGCATTTCTACCATAAATGTACTTTGTCCGGAAATCAAATCATCTGCAGCGCCGATTCGCGTAAAAATTTGATCAAAAATCGGAAGTACCGCTTTTTTCGCGGGTACAAAGCAGCCGATTTGCGCCATAATGGAAATGAGCGCGATTTGTCTCATATACGTGCTTTTCCCTGACATGTTTGGACCTGTAATGAGAAGCATTTGTCTGTTATCGCCCATCATACAGTTGTTCGGGACATATTCCTGGCTGTCCATGACTTTTTCAACAACCGGGTGTCTGCCTTCAATCACTTCGACTTCATCTTTAGAGAACTCCGGTTTCGTGTAGTGACGATTTTCACTAATTGTCGCAAAGCATTGCAGCGCATCCAGCTCGCTCATCTGTTTTGCAAGCTGCTGAAGCCGCGGAATATACTGCTTCACTTTCTCGCGCAGCTCGGTAAACAGCTCGTACTCCAGCTCACAGATGTTATTTTCCGCTTCTAAAATAAGCGCTTCTTTTTCTTTTAATTCTGGTGTAATGTAGCGCTCTGCATTCGTTAACGTCTGCTTCCGCTCATAACGCCCTTCCTCAAGCAAATGCAAATTTGCTTTTGTCACCTCAATGTAATAACCGAAAACTTTATTAAAGCCGACCTTTAAAGAGCGAACGCCTGTGTATTCCCGCTCCTGCTGTTCCAGGCGGGCAATCCAGTCTTTTCCGTTTCTGCTTGCATCACGGTATTCATCAAGCTTTTGATTGTAACCGTCTTTTATCAGGTTTCCTTCTTTTAACGATAAAGGAGGGTTTTCGTACAGCGCTTCTTCCAGCAGTTCAAGTACATCTCCGCAAGGGTCAATACGCTCTGCACGTTCCTTGGCCTTGTCATGAGCAAGTGAAGCAACCAGCTGTTTGATGCCAGGCACTTGCTTTAACGATTCCTTCAGCTGAATCAAATCCCGGGCATTGACATTTCCGAATGCCACGCGGCCGGCAAGACGTTCTAAATCATATACTTCTTTTAACCGTTCACGTAGATCTTCCCGTTCAAAGAAATGGGACATCAATGTTTCCACCATTTCTTGGCGCTCTTCGATTTGATTGACTCTGATAAGCGGCCGGTCAATCCACTGTTTAAGAAGCCGGCCTCCCATTGCCGTTTTTGTTTCATCCAGCAGCCACAAAAGGGAGCCTTTTTTATTTTTCGAACGGATCGTTTCAGTCAGCTCCAGATTACGCTTAGAGTACAAGTCAATTTTCATCGCTTCCTCAAGCTCATACACCTGCACAGGCTGAAGATGATCAAGGCTGCGCTTTTGGGTTCTTTTCAGATACGCATATAAGCGCATAAACGTTTTTGTTACATCTTCATTATTTAAGTGCTCAATGATCGTGACGTGTTCGTCTATTTCTCCGTCTTCAATTGAAATCGTTGCACCGCACCGCTCTTTCAGCTGTGCGACTGTATCGGCATCCAGGCTTCCTGAAACCACGATTTCACGTGCGCCGACGGAATAAATTTCTGATATGACGTCTTCAAGCCGTTCAATCAAAACAGCCAAATTTTCTCCCGTTGTTAAATCGGAAAGCGCAAGCCCGTATCCATTCGAGCAGGCTGAAACAGATGCGATAAAGTTATTTTCCGATTCATGGATGCCTTTGCCGTCCATTACAGTTCCGGGCGTAATAAGCTGAACCACTTCTCTTTTTACAACACCCTTTGCGGCCTTCGGATCTTCCGTCTGTTCACAGATCGCCACTTTGTATCCTTTTTTAATAAGCTGTTCAATATACGCGGAAGCAGAATGATACGGCACACCGCACATCGGTATTTTTTCTGCCCCACCGCCGTCTCTGCTCGTTAACGTAATTTCCAGCTCTTGTGACGCTTTTTTAGCGTCCTCAAAAAACATTTCGTAAAAATCACCTAGTCGAAAAAATAAAAAGGCATCCTGGTGCTCTGCCTTAATTTTTAAATATTGCTGTATCATAGGCGTATATCCGGCCATTGTTTAATCCCTCACTATGTATCAACGTATCTATTTTCCAACCTTCATTATAACATAAACAAAAAGTGATAAAAGAATGATATATCAATATAAAAAAGAGACTTGGGGGTACTGTCTCCCCTAGTCCCTTTTTTATTCTTCAGGATCTCCCACTAAAAATTCCGGGTTGATGTCTTCAAGCTCTTCATCAAGCTCATCTTCCCAATCTTCCTCGTCTTCCTCTTCCCAGTCAGGATTGACCTCAACAACTACCTTTGTTTCTCCTACCACTTCCGCCAAAAATTCTCTTTCTGCCTGCACAACGATTTTATTTCCATTCGGCGAAATAGTCACTTCAAGGCAGTTTGGCTGCTGAAGCACTTTGGCAATTACTTCATGCTCATCATCTAAGTAATTATTGTCTCTGTATCTGAGTTTAATGACATCTACGTATTTTACCCGTTCTGTGACAACCTCTGTCTTTGTATTGTCCGCGTAAGAGTACCATACGTTTATATCATAATACCCTTCAATTTCTACCGTTTTTCCAATTTTTTCCGCATCATACTTGTGGTTAATAATCCAACCACCCAAAATGCTGCTAGGTTTTTTCTCAGGGGAGATGGTGTTGGTGCATTGGGTGAATTTTCGGCCTTTCGCTACTACTGCCTTCGTAATAATTTCCCTGTATTCAGACATTCCGGCATGCCTCCTTGTTCTTCTTCGTGTTATCTTATGCTGGGCATTTGTCTAGTGTGCATTTTTATAAATAAAATATAAAAATACAAAGTTTCTGTTCCATTGTATGCAGGTGTGCCTAGAAACTTTACTTATAAGTGCGATAAAGTTTACTCGCGGCTGAGCACAGAAAAACCAATTGAACATTTAGTACATAGATAATTTAGTTCATTTATAACCAAATAAATGATAAAAAAACACGGGCCTGTAAAGGCACCGTGTTTAGAGAGAACAGCTGTTATTTGAATGCTTCACCTTAGAACCGGTTTCCCCTTTCAGCAGGTCGCCTCCGGTTGACGTGATGATTTCATTTGTGACTTGGTTGGAAATGGTGTGTGCAACGAGCTGCAGTAGGTCATTTACCTCCATCTGCGAGTCTCTGAATTCCTGGATAACAGGAATCCCTTCAAGCTCTTCTTGCAACGCGTCAATTTTTGCTTCTACTTGTTTGAGCGCTTCATGCTTTTCATAATGCTTCAGATTGACAGCCTGCTTTTGCAAGGCTTTAATCTGATTAACGATTGCAGACACTTTGTCATTCTCATTGATTTGCGCTTCAGCTCGTTTGAAAAAATCAACCTCTTCTGTTTCAGAGATCATTTTTGCAAGGTTCCGTGCCTGCTGCACAATGTCTTTTTTTGAGTAGAGCGTCATCTTATTTCACCTCGATTGCTTCTCCTACCATTTCTCCATCAAGCGACCATGTTTTCGCTTGATGGATTTTCACGCGGACAATTTTGCCGATGGCTTCCTTCGGCCCTTTGAAATTGACAAGCTTGCTTTTTTCAGTATAGCCGGCAAGAATATCAGGGTTATTTTTGCTTTCACCCTCAACTAATACTTCGACAACCTTGCCTTCGTATTCCTTCATTTTTTTAGCAGAAATTTCATTAACCAGTGCGTTTAGACGCTGCAGGCGCTCTTTTTTCACACGCATCGGTACATTATCTTTCATCTTAGCAGCCGGAGTGCCCTCACGCGGAGAGTAAATGAACGTATAGGCGCTGTCAAACTCCACCTCACGATATAGAGAAAGCGTTTCTTCAAACTGCTCGTCCGTTTCGTTCGGAAATCCGACGATAATGTCCGTTGTCAAAGAAGCGTTCGGCATTGCTTCTTTAATTTTTCGAACCAGCTCCATGTAACGCTCTCTGTCATATTTGCGGGCCATCAGCTTCAGAACTTCTGAGCTTCCTGATTGAACCGGAAGATGAATGTGATCAAGCAGATTTCCGCCTTTCGCCAGCACTTCAATGAGGCGATCGTCAAAGTCGCGCGGATGACTTGTTGTAAAGCGGATTCTCGGGATATCGATTTTTCTCAGTTCATCCATCAAATCACCAAGTCCGTACGTCATATCTTCAAAGTCTTTTCCATACGCGTTTACGTTTTGGCCTAACAGTGTAATTTCCTTATAGCCTTCACTCGCAAGCCTTCTCACTTCCTGAATGATTTCCTCAGGGCGGCGGCTTCTTTCTTTTCCGCGTGTGTAAGGCACAATGCAATACGTACAGAATTTGTCACAGCCGTACATAATATTGACCCAGCCCTTAATTTTTCCGTTCCGGACTTTCGGAAGGTTTTCAATAACGTCCCCTTCCTTGGACCAAACTTCTATGACCATTTCTTTTGAAAGGTATGCTTCTGACAAAAGCTCCGGCAGGCGATGAATGTTATGGGTTCCGAAAATCATATCGACAAACGGATGTTTTTTCAAAATCCGGTTCACGACTGATTCCTCTTGAGACATACAGCCGCACACGCCTAGAATCAGATCGGGATTGTTTTTTTTCAGTGCTTTTAAGTGCCCGAGCTCGCCAAACACCTTGTTTTCGGCATTTTCACGGATTGCGCATGTGTTTAACAAAATGACATTGGCATCATCAACAGAGTTTGTCGCTTCGTAACCGAGCGCCATAAAGATCCCTGCCATAACCTCTGTATCGTGTTCATTCATTTGGCAGCCGTACGTACGGATATAAAACTTTCTTCCGTCTCCCAAGCCTTTAAATTGTTCAGAAATTTTAAAGTCATTATGATAAGTAACGGCTTCCTTGCCTCGTTTTTTCGCGTCTTTTAAGGAAGGCGGAATGTAAACAGCTTCAAAGTACTTGCTGTAATCCTTCTCGGATTTTTTGTCCGATGGATTTACTTGTCCGCTCTCTAATTTTTGTTTTTCATTCATATCATATTTTCTCCTTTCAAACCAAACTTCCACCCTTCAGTATAAAGGTTATTGAAGCTCTGCACAACTGGCAACCTATCATTGTACACTCATTGAGAATAATAATCAATAAGGAATCAAAAGAGGAAGAGCAAACTCTTCCTCCTACAATAGCTGGAGCTCCTTTGCCGTCTTTTCGATGACATCAAGCGCCTGATCCAGTTCATCTTTGGTATGCTCAGCTGTTATAATCGTGCGAATTCTGGCTTTACCCTTTGCTACAGTCGGGAAAACGATGCTTTGGGCAAAAACGCCTCGAGAAAGGAGCTGATCAGAAAATTGCTTTGCCACACCTTCATCACCTATTAAAATAGGAAGAATCGGCGTTTCACTCTTCGTGAGAGTCAGGCCCATTTTTACAAGCATTGCTTTAAAATAAGCGGTATTCTCCCACAAGCGCTCCATATGCTCCGGCTCTTCCAGCAAGACATCGATCGCTTCCATACAAGCGGCAGTGACAGCAGGCGGATGGGATGTACTGAATAAAAACGGACGGCCTTTATGGCGCAAATAATCGATCAGCACCTTTGAACCTGCAGCATAGCCGCCAAGCACTCCGATTGCCTTGCTTAGTGTTCCGACCTGAATATGAACTCTGCCATCAAGACCGAAGTGATTTACCGTTCCCCTGCCGTTTTCGCCAAGCACTCCGGATGCATGGGCGTCATCCACCATCACAAATGCGTCATATTTCTCAGCAAGCTCTACAATATCAGGCAAAGGAGCTATGTTGCCATCCATGGAAAACACGCCGTCTGTCACAATCAGGCGCATCCGATAATTCATTGACTTTCTCAGCACCCGCTCTAAATCACTCATATCGACGTGCTGATACACCTTCTTATCCGCCTTTGTCAGTCGAATTCCGTCAATAATAGAGGCATGGTTCAGCTCATCTGAGATGACAATATCCTCTTTTGTAAGAATACTTGAAAGTACGCCTTGGTTCGTTGTGAAGCCTGATTGGAATACAAGTGCTGCCTCCGTTTTTTTAAAGGCTGCCAGCTTTTTCTCAAGTTCTTGATGCATGGTAAATGTGCCGGCAATCGTTCTCACTGATCCGGTGCCGGCTCCATACTGCTGTACGGCCTCCTGTGCGGCGTTTGTGAGTCTAGGATGTGAGGTAAATCCGAGGTAATTATTAGAAGAAAGCTGAATGACTTTTTGATGATTCACTGTGACAGATGGGCCCTGCATAGATTCAAGCTGTTTTATGTCTTGCCATGTATGGTTTTCTTTCATTCTATCAAGCTCTGCTTTTAAAAACTCAAATTCCTTCGTCATGTTTATCCCCCTTTTATGGAATTAAAATTACTTTTCCGCACTGGCCGCTTCTCATCAGTTCGAACCCTTTTTCAAACTCCTCTAACGGAAACTGATGGGTAATAACAGGTGATAGATCGAGCACGTTTGAACTGATCAGTTGAGACACCTGGCGCCAGGTTGAAAACATTTTTCTTCCTGTGATTCCTTGGATCGTAAGTCCTTTAAATACCACTTTATTCGTTAAATCAATTGTCACCGGATGTTCCGGCAAGCTCAGAATATGAAACCTCCCGCCATTCGCAGCCATCGCAAGACCTTGGGCAATCGCTGAGGGATGGCCGGACATCTCACAAACAAGATCTGCGCCTTCCCTATTCGTTAAAGCGCTTACAATTTTGAGCGGGTCTTCTTTTTCAATAGAAACAGTACAAGTCGCTCCCATTTGTTTGGCAAGCCTCAGCCTGTATTCATTCTTATCGATTGCTATCACCTGAGAAGCTCCTGCTGCTTTTGCAACCGCAACAGCCATAAGACCAATCGGCCCGCATCCAATCACTGCTGTCGTTCCTCCTGCCGGCTGGCTCTCGAGTACGGTATGAACTGCATTTCCTAAAGGCTCTTGAATAGAAGCAATCGACGGGTCCATATCAGCAGGATTTCTCCAGATGTTATCAGCGGGAACTTTTACATATTCCGCAAAACAGCCTGCCGTGTCCACTCCGATAATCGCAGTATTGGTACAAACATGAGATTTTCCTGTTACACAAGGGACACATTCACCGCAGACAATGTGTGTTTCCGCCGACACATACTCTCCTACTTTTACACCGCTGACATTCTCTCCCACAGCTTCAACAATTCCGCTGAACTCATGACCGAAAACATAGGGTGTTTTGATTCTCTGACGTGCCCATTGATCCCAATTATAAATGTGCACATCCGTGCCGCATATGGAAGCAGCTTTCACTTTTATGAGGACTTCATGTTTATCAATCTCAGGAATAGGAACTTCAGTCAGCACAGCACCGAACGCCCCGTCCTTTTTCATTAGAGCTTTCATCTTTCCACTCTGCATGTACAATCCTCCTTGAAAAATTCTTGTTACATTCGGATTGTACCATGATATGGAATAAGCGTAAACAGCACTGTCTTTTCCAGAAGGACAAAAGTATCTGTCTTGAAAAATGGGCGGAATTTTTTTTTTGAAACGTTTTAGCTCATTTCTGATTTTGCATATCCGCCCATTATATGCCAAAAATACTATCGGGAGAAAATATCACAATAAATGAAAAACAACCTGTTTGCATTACGCAAACAGGTTGAGAATACTTTATTTGTTTTTAGCGAGGTTCCACGATTAATTTAATCGCTGTTCTTTCTTCCCCATCGATTTGAATATCTGTAAAAGCCGGAATACAAATCAAATCTACGCCGCTAGGCGCCACAAATCCCCTGGCAATCGCCACAGCTTTTACAGCCTGGTTTAATGCACCAGCTCCGATCGCTTGAATCTCGGCGGCTCCTCGCTCTCTCAACACGCCTGCAAGCGCACCTGCCACTGAATTTGGACTCGATTTTGCTGAAACTTTTAAGATTTCCATTTCTGCTCCCCCTTAGTTTTACAATGGATAAGTGAGTGTTCATTAGAACAATCATTATTAGATGTTGCTATCCAAAAAGCCATCCCCACAATGCTTTTCAAAAATAGCGGGCTACCTTCCATTTTTACTATATTCACTAAGGAGTTGCTATATTCCTGCTTTTCTTTTTAATATTTTTATAAAATAACCTATGTTCAATTATTCAAAGAACATGTGATCATCATTGATTAAAACACGCTCGATTTTCACGGCTTTTTTCGTTTGATCATCTATGTCAATGACAACTCCGCTGAGCGTTGTTTTCCCTTCAGCGACAGTAAACCGGACTGGAAGGTTCGTTTTGAATCGTTTAATAATCGTCTCTCTGTCCATTCCCAGTATACCGTCATATGGGCCAGTCATTCCTACATCAGTAATATATGCCGTTCCCTTCGGCAAAATGCGGTTATCCGCTGTCTGCACGTGTGTATGAGTTCCTACAACAGCTGATGCCCGTCCATCCGTGTACCAGCCAAGCGCGAGCTTTTCACTTGTCGCTTCGGCATGAAAGTCGATAAAAATGTACGGTGTTCTTTTCGCAGCTTCAGCAATCAATTCATCCGCTTTTAAAAACGGGTCATCAAGAGGCGGTAAAAACGTACGTCCCTGCAAATTAATAACCGCAAGTTCTTTGCCGTTTGCTTTCACATATGTGATCCCTTTCCCCGGTGTTCCTTCAGGAAAGTTTGCCGGGCGAACCAAATTCGGAACGTCATCTATAAAATCAAAAATTTCTTTTTTGTCCCATGTGTGGTTCCCCATTGTGATTGCATCTGCACCGGACTGGATTAAGCTGTGATAAATTTTTTCCGTCAGGCCTTTTCCGTGTGCGGCGTTTTCACCATTAATAATGGTAAAGTGAGGCTTATATTTTGTTTTTAACTTTGGTACATATTCTTTGACCATGTCACGGCCCGGTGAACCGACAACATCTCCGATAAATAAAATTCTCATTTTGTAAATCCTTTCTTCTTGAAAATTCCTTAGCCGTCAAAAAAATAAAGTGATGCTTAGCGCATCACTTTATTTTGCATACTCTACGGCACGAGTTTCTCTGATTACAGTCACCTTAATATGACCTGGATAATCGAGCTCGTCCTCAATTCGCTTGCGGATATCTCGCGCCAGTCGATGAGCTTCAAGATCATTAATTGAATCCGGCTTCACCATAATGCGCACTTCGCGTCCAGCCTGAATGGCAAATGATTTTTCAACACCTTCGTAGGACTCAGAAATTTCTTCGAGTTTTTCAAGTCTTCGAATATAATTCTCAAGCGTCTCACTTCTCGCGCCAGGCCTTGCAGCGGAAAGCGCATCTGCTGCAGCAACCAGCACAGCGATAATGGAAGTTGGCTCCTCATCCCCGTGGTGTGATGCAATACTGTTAATCACGACTGGGTGCTCTTTATATTTGGTCGCAAGCTCTACCCCGATTTCAACGTGGCTTCCTTCTACTTCATGGTCAATTGCTTTCCCGATGTCGTGAAGAAGACCCGCACGTTTGGCAAGCTTTGCGTCTTCACCAAGCTCCGATGCCATTAGACCGGCCAAGAATGCGACTTCCATGGAATGCTTAAGCACATTTTGACCGTAGCTTGTACGGAACTTTAAGCGGCCGAGAATCTTGATGAGATCCGGGTGGAGGCCGTGAACACCAACCTCAAATGTTGTCTGTTCACCCATCTCACGAATATAGTCATCGACCTCGCGACGAGATTTTTCAACCATTTCTTCAATCCGTGCCGGATGAATTCGGCCATCCTGAACGAGTTTATCAAGAGCAATTCTGGCTGTCTCACGTCTGATCGGATCAAATCCGGAAAGAATGACAGCTTCAGGTGTATCATCAATAATCAGGTCAATTCCTGTCAGCGTTTCAAGCGTACGAATGTTACGCCCTTCCCGTCCGATGATACGTCCTTTCATCTCATCATTTGGAAGATTGACAACTGATACCGTTGTTTCGGCAACGTGGTCCGCTGCGCAGCGCTGTAAGGCGAGTGAAAGAATGTTTTTCGCTTTCTTATCCGCCTCTTCTTTCGCACGGTTTTCAGTTTCTTTTGTCATGATGGCGATGTCATGTGAAAGCTCGTTTTCAACCCGCTCAAGAATGATTTGCTTTGCTTCATCACGAGTCAGACTCGAAATTCGTTCCAACTCTGACTGCTGCATACGAATCATCTCATCCACTTTGCTTTCCATCTCTTCAATATGTTGTTGTCGTTCATTCAGAGAATGATCTTTCTTCTCCAACATCGCTTCCCGTTTATCAATTCCCTCATGTTTGCGATCAAGGTTTTCCTCCTTTTGGAGTAAACGGTTTTCTTGTTTTTGAAGCTCATTTCGTCTTTCACGAACTTCCTGTTCAGCATCTATTCGAAGTTTGTGGATTTCATCCTTTGCTTCAAGCAGAGCTTCTTTTTTCAGTGCTTCAGCATCACGCTTTGCATCTTCAAGAATTTGCTCGGCTGCACCGCGTGCGCCCGCAATTTTCGCTTCGGCAATGGTTTTACGAACAAAGTAGCCAACAACTAAACCGAGTAGAATCAGCAAAATGGAGATGAGAACCATCATAATTGGGGTCATACTTTCACCTCCTCTTGCTATGAACTTGGTTGTTGCTTAAATAAGTGTCGGCATGTACATTGTCTAGTTTTCTCAACATACAGAACCTTCACAGGGAATGAGTATGTTCATCGCCCTTGTCAAGTTTAAATGGTTTAACAATCATGTTAAAAAAACAAATGTTACAACTTCATTGTAAATGTGTCGGAAATACTTGTCAAGCTTGCCATCTTAACGTTTGCAGACCCGACGTCTTTTCCCGTGCCGAATGCAATTTATCCAAAAGAAGATCACGGATCATTCTTGATTCAGAAGCTGATATATTTTATTGTTTACTTGGCCCAATTTAGCGTTATTTTGAATGTTGGAGAACAAAATAACAATGGTTTGCCCAGATTTACTAAAGCTGTTCAAGATATTGAAGCCCGGCATAACGCCATGGTTTGAATAGCTTCCGGGAGCAACATAAAATCCCATGCCGTATGTGGAGCTGCTCCCTGGCGTAAACATCTTTTCATAGCTTTTTTGTGAATACAGTTTTCCATCTATCAGCGCTTGGTCAAATTTGTACATATCTATAGCGCTCATATAAATATCGCCCGCTCCATACAGCTGAGATAGATCAGGTATATACGGTGTAACCGTTTTGCTGCCCTTCATCTTATATCCGACGGCAGGATAAGGTTCTTTTTCATATGTTTTGTAAAAGCCTGCATGCGTCATTCCCGCCGGTTTAAAAATGTGTTTTTTTATGTACTGTTCATACGGCTCACCGCTTACTTCAGCAATGATATAAGCGAGAACAGAATAGTTGGAATCCTTGTAGTCCCATACGCCAGGCTGACGTTTGATTCCCTGAAGTTCTATGTCTTTTATTAAATCGTCCGGGGTAATGGCGCCGTTTCCTTCAATATGTCCGTTTATCCCCGATGTATGTGTAAGCAGATTCTTCAAAGTAATCGTTTGTCCGTTGGGGAAATGAGGTAAATATGTACTTACCGGATCACTTGTCTGAAGTTTCCCCTTTTCCTCAAGCTGCAAAATAGCGGTTGCAATCAGCGCTTTTTGTGACGAACCGACGTAAAAAGACGTCAATGGATTATTTTGAATATGATGTTCACGGTCTGCATAGCCAAAACCTTTATTTGTTACGATTTCTCCATTTCTGACAATCATAGCGGTTCCGCTGAAACCGATCTCTTTTAAATAATTGCTGATGTTTTGATTTCGGTCTACTGTTTTGATTTGTTCCTCTGATTTTTTGGCAGTTTTCTTTTTAACCTCTTTTTTCTGATCGGTATTTGAAACCGCTGCAGTTTCTTGAGATGGCTCGTTTTCTTCACTATTTCGATGAAGCGCATTCCAAATCGTAATGCAAACCATCACTGCTAAAAGACCAAGCAAAAGTTTTCCTCTTTTATTTAGTTTTCTCCGTCTGCGTTTCGCAGTTCTTCTGCGGGTTGGGCTCGTCATTCATTTTTTCCTCCCGAAATAAATTCCATTTTGCACACGTTTTGTTAGACGAATAAAGCCCTAAAAAAGTTGTCAAGAAAAGCAATATTTTTATCATTTTTTTGCAAAATACAAAAAAGCTGAGTTTTTCACTCAGCCTTTTGTATCATTTGAAATTTATTTATTTTTATTCTTCAAATTCGAGTTCTTCTTGTGTCTCTTCAGCTTGCTGCTGCACTACTCCGTTATTATCCAAGCCGTAATGTTCGCGAATCTGCTCCTGGATCATCAGCATGATATCTTTATTTTCTTTCAGGAATTGTTTTGCATTTTCACGGCCTTGGCCAAGACGCTCTTCTTCATAAGAGTACCATGAACCGCTTTTTTGCACGATATCAAGTTCAGTTCCTAGATCAATGATTTCTCCTTCTTTTGAAATGCCTTCTCCGTACATAATGTCAACCTCGGCTGTACGGAACGGCGGAGCCACCTTGTTTTTCACGACTTTGATTTTCGTTTTGTTCCCCATTACGTCATTGCCTTGTTTCAGCTGTTCAGCACGGCGCACTTCTAGACGCACGGAAGAATAGAATTTCAGTGCACGGCCGCCAGGAGTTGTTTCCGGGTTCCCGAACATAACGCCGACTTTTTCACGAATTTGGTTAATGAAAATCGCGATTGTCTTCGATTTGTTAATGGCTCCTGAAAGCTTACGAAGCGCTTGAGACATTAAGCGTGCTTGTAGACCGACATGCGAATCCCCCATGTCGCCTTCAATTTCCGCTTTCGGAACGAGAGCAGCTACAGAGTCGACAACAACAATGTCAACTGCCCCGCTTCGAACCAATGCTTCCGCAATTTCAAGCGCCTGCTCGCCTGTGTCAGGCTGAGACAGTAAAAGCTCTTCGATGTTAACACCAAGCTTTTGCGCGTATACCGGATCTAACGCATGCTCCGCATCGATAAACGCGGCTTGTCCGCCCTGCTGCTGTACTTCAGCAATTGCATGAAGCGCCACAGTTGTTTTACCTGAGCTTTCAGGACCGTATACTTCAATAATCCGTCCGCGCGGATATCCGCCAATTCCCAATGCCGTATCAAGAGCAAGGGAGCCACTTGGGACAGTAGAAATTCTTGTATCTGTCTTTTCTCCCAGTTTCATAATGGAACCTTTGCCGAACTGTTTTTCTATTTGTTTAAGAGCCATATCTAAGGCTGCCTGACGATCACTCATTCTATTTTTTCCTCCTTTATGTTACCACTACATATACTATACCCTGTTTGAAGGGATTTGCCAAGAAAAAAGCGAACGCATATTCGGATTTTTTCTTGGCGTGATTCCTATCAAAACATCATAATGTATCAGAGAAATCATGTTTTCTTAGGAGGATAATGTGCTGATAATATTATTTTTGTTCTAAAAGCTTTAAGATTAAATGGCAGCCATATTTGGCGCCGCGTTTTCTGATTCCCGTTCTGGAGCCCGCAAAGTGAAACTCATGAACCTCTTCTTTCCCATTTGCGGAAATACCGATAAACACATGCCCAGGCTCATGCCCTTCTTGAGCATCAGGTCCTGCTACACCAGTAAAGCTAATGCCGATATCGCTGCCAGTGAGTTTTTGAACACCCTTAGCCAGTTCGGCTGCGCATTCCTTGCTGACCGCTCCAAAACGGTCTAATGTGTCCTTCTTCACACCAAGCACATTCTGCTTCACGTCGTTTGTATAGCAAACAACACCGCCGGCAAATAATGTTGAAGCACCGCTAAGATCCGTCAGCCATTCAGAAAAAAGCCCGCCAGTAAAGCTTTCTGCCGCAGAAATTGTAATGCCTTTTTCCTTACATGCTTTAGATAGCTCTTTTACAAGAGAAGTATCATCGTACCCATAGAAAAATTCACCGACACGCTCTAAGATAACGGCCTCTGTTTCTTTTAGCAGACGCTCTGTTTCCTTTTCATCGGCGTGTTTGGCTGTCAGACGCAGCGTCACCTCTCCATCAGCAGCCAAAGGAGCGATTGTCGGGTTGGTTTGTGCATCAATAATGTCTTCCAAATCGGCTTCAAGCTGAGATTCGCCGATACCGAAAAAGCGAAGAACGGTGGACACAATTTTTTCATTTGAACCCATCTTTTTGAGCAGAAGAGGCTTTGCCTCGTTTTCAAACATTGGACGCAATTCGCTCGGCGGCCCAGGAAGAAGCATATAGAAGCGCGATTCATGCTCTATGAGCATTCCCGGGGCCATTCCAAAGTGATTCGCCAGCACGTCAGATCCTTCGATCACAAGCGCCTGTTTTCGGTTATTAGGTGACATCGTGCGTTTTGTTCGCTTGAAATAGTCCTCAATGGATTGGAATGCCTCATCATTTAACACAAGCGGACGCCCCACCGTATTTGCAATCGTTTCTTTCGTCAGGTCATCTTTTGTGGGTCCAAGACCTCCTGAAAAAATAATGAAGTCAGAGCGTTCTTCAGCAATGCGGATGACCTGCTTCAGCCGCTCCGGATTGTCTCCGACCGCTGTATGATAAAATACGTTGACCCCGATTTCAGCGAGCTGTTTGCTGATAAATTGAGCATTTGTATTGGCGATTTGGCCAAGCAGCAGCTCTGAACCGACTGCAATTATTTCTGCTTTTTTTGGAAATTCCATGACGAAGTCCTTCTTTCTTAGTTAGATGTTTTTAACGCTTCCCAGTTTTTAGAGAAATATTCCCAGCCTGAGACGACAGTAAAGAAGACTGCTACCCACAGCGCCAAGTCAGCAAACGGGAATGACACAAGTTCAAATGGAAGATTGTGAAGAAGCAATGCGGATACCGCAATAATCTGTGCCCACGTTTTGATTTTACCAAGCATGTTAGCAGCTACGACTTCTCCTGTTCCGGCCAAAACAAGCCTTAAACCTGTTACAGCAAACTCCCTGCTGATAATCACAATGACCATCCAAGCTGGCGCGAGATCAAATTGAACAAGGATAATTAACGCTGCGGATACAAGCAGCTTGTCCGCAAGCGGATCAAGAAATTTCCCGAAGTTTGTTACGAGGTTCAGTTTTCGGGCATAATATCCGTCAACCCAATCTGTTGTAGATGCAATAATAAATAGAATGGCCCCCGCCAAGTGTGCGATCGGGATCGATTCGTCTCCAACTTCGAGCCTGCCCCAGTCAAACGGCGCCAGCATGATAATCATGAAGATTGGGATTAATGCGATTCTAGCTAGTGTGATTTTATTTGGTAAGTTAAACATAAAGCCCCTCCAATTTCATACTCGGACGTGAAGAAAAGTCATCTGGTAATTAAGATGACTTTTCTTCCTTTTTATTTACAATCTTTATGGTTTGTGCCATCACTTTTTTCGGATCAAGTTCATATGAAAGAACCTTGCCGTTGATTTTTATTTTCAGATTAGGTGCATATCCTGTGCGGATTTCAACCTGTTTCTGATCAGTTATATCTTTTTTATAGGTTTCGTCTTTTTTCAGCGTTCCTTCTTTTAAAGAGCTGCTGTTTTCATCGCGCACCCGAATCCAAGAGCTGTCCGCTGCCTTCAATTCAAGCTCGATTTTATCAGCGCCGGACACTTCATAAGTCGTTAACGATCCTTCAGTGCCAGCAGCTTTAATCTCCAGCTTTTTACTGTCATTTTCTTTTTTCTTATCTTCGTTTTCTTTCGTTTCTTTTTTAGTGTCTGTCTCTTTTTCAGAGCTGTTATTTTGATTCTCTTTCAGCGTTGAATCTTTAGGGATTTCGTACTTGCTCTCACTTTGCGTAATTGCTTTTTCTGATGCCGCATTGTGATCATCACTGTTTTTGTGATTCGCAAATTGAATGATCGCGTACACAATGGCAATCACGACAATCACGCCGAGAATGACAAGTATCGTTGGCAGCAGCTCCAGCGCCTTAGATGCTGGCTTTGGCATTTCCTTTTGAAGATTCATGCCAGAGATCTTTTCAGACACATCGTCATGATACGTATTCGGGATATCTTTTTTATGCTCCTCAAACAGCTGATCCGCATCAAGCCCAACGGCTTCTGCATATTGCTTGATGAATGCCCGAACATAAAACTTCCCCGGAATAATGTCATAGTTTCCTTCCTCCAAGGCGGTTAAATACCTTTTTTGAATCTTTGTTGCCGCTTGGAGATCATCCAATGACATTGCTTTTTCCTCTCTGGCTTCTTTGAGCCGGATTCCTAGTTCAGTCACAACAAACACCTTCCAATTTTAAAAATCAAAGCTTGAAAACCCGGGTTGATCAAACATTTGGGGTTCCTCGGCATGTTCATATGTAATAACCTCATCAGGGTCATTTCTCAGTTCAATAATATAATCAAAGTCATCTAGTGTATACTCTGTATTTTGAACGAATATGTCCGGATGCTCCACCACTTTTGTTGCCGGAAGCCGCATTATTTCTCGGACCAGCTGGAGATGGCGTTCCGATCCTCTTCGTGTTGACACAATTCCGTCAACGATAAAGACATTTTCAGTGCTGTATTCTTCGGCAATCAGCTGGCTTCTTATCGTCTGCTTCAGTAAGGTTGAGGACACAAACAGCCACCTTTTGCTTGCACACACACTGGAGGCCACAATCGATTCCGTTTTTCCGACACGCGGCATTCCTCTGATTCCGATTAATTTATGGCCTTCTTTTTTGAATAATTCGGCCATAAAATCGACTAATAAGCCAAGCTCGTCCCGTTCAAAGCGGAACGTTTTCTTATCATCGGCATCCCGTTGAATATAGCGGCCGTGGCGTACGGCAAGACGGTCGCGAAGCCTCGGTTCTCTAAGCTTCGTTACTTTAATTGTTTCCATCGTTTTTAAGATTGATTCTAATCGTTTAATTTGATCTATATGGCGGCACCTGAGGAGCATTCCCCTTCTGGAAAGATCGACGCCGTTTATCGTTACGATGTTAATAGAAAGCATCCCAAGAAGAGATGAGATATCCCCGAGCAGTCCGGGGCGGTTCACTTGAATTTCATATTCAAAATACCATTCGAGCTTTGCCAAATGATATACCCCCTTCATTGTGGCAAAATTTTACCTTCCTTTATCATAAAGCATTTTTCTCTAATTAGAAAGAAGAATGTTGCTGTGATGAGGAAAACATAAAAAAGAGAGGAAAAATCCCCTCTCTTCCTAGTGAGTGCTGTTATTTTCAACAAGCTTAACCATCATATTGGCAATGGCGTGCTGTTCATCTTTTGATGCTACACTCCAAAGATCTGCCAGCACTTTCTCCTGCTCGTTCTTAGATTCCACTTCATTAGCCAAGTAGCTGCCGATTTCTGTCGCAAGATCTGTAATCGTATCCTGGCTCATACCTTTATCTTGCGCATAGTTCAGACGGTCGCCAAGGAAGTTTTTCCAGCTATCCCAGTTTTCTAATACTGACATGCTTGTTTCCTCCATTTCATGTGAAGTTACAAGATTATTGTGTCCTTCGCAAAAGAAACTATACACCGAATATTTTCGGATCAGCAGTGCCAGCCGCCATTCACCGACAGAATTTGGCCGGTGATATATGATGCTTTGTCAGACAGGAGAAAAGCTGTTGCATCCGCAATTTCCTGCGGCCGGGCCAGCCGGCCGATCGGGATCTCATCAGCAATCTCTTCTTTTTCAGACGGGGTGAATTGATTCATCATATTTGTATCAACCGCGCCCGGCGCTACCGCGTTTACCCTGATTCCGCTTGGCGCCAGCTCCTTAGCCAGCCCTTTTACAAACGAATGCTGAGCTCCCTTTGCCATGCTGTACAGCACTTCACAGGATGCTCCAGTCTCTCCCCAAATCGAGCTGACAGCCACAATTGCTCCCGATTTATTCCGAATCATGCCTGGAAGAAGGTTTCGCGTCAGCATATACGGACTCGCCACATGGAGCTGAACCATTTCCTGGACTGTTACGTTATCCACATCCGTAATCAGCCCAAAATGGCTTCTTCCGCTGTTTAAAACAATCGCATCAATCGGCTGAACAATTGAACTTGTCAGCTTATCTGCCCCTTCTGGCGAGGACAGATCGGCTTGCAATATTTCCGCGTGCACGCCAAACTTCTCTCTTAGTTTTTCAGCAAGCTCCGCTGCCGCATTTTGATTTGTATTGTAATGGAGCAGCAGATTGTATCCCTTAGCCGCAAGGGTTTCGCTGATGCTTTTGCCAATGCCGCCGCTTGCTCCGGTGATTAGTGCTGTTTTGTTCATCCTCTTTCCCTCTTTCCGCACAAAAACACCCCTCACACTGGAGGGATGTTTTGTTTATGATTTAGGAACAACCTTGCATACAGTCAGTCTGTCTGCAGCAATTTCCTCTTGTATGACTTTCTGCACATCCTCGATAGTAATCTGCTCGAGTACCGTTACGACGTCAAACAGGCTCATATCCAAGAATGCATAACGGGTAAATTGATTGGCGATGTATTCAGGGGAATTCAGCGCTTTTAAGAATGTACCGATCTTTTTCTTTCTGGCCAGTTCAATCTTTTCAGCGGTAATCAATTCGCCCGCGCGCAAAAGCATGCTTGAAACGTCTTCAGCCAATTGATCAGGATCAGGCGTATCTCCGCCGATCGCTGCAAAACCGAACCCATATTCAGCAGTAAAATCAAAGCTGAACGTTTCGTCAATATACCCTTTTTCATAAAGTGATTCATACTGGGCAGAGCTTTTGCCGAAAAGAGCTTCAAGCAATAAGTTCATAGAAAGTTCATGCTTTAACAGCTCTTTGCCTAATCTAAACGGGTTCTTTGATTTTAGCCCGACAAGGCATTTCGGTCCCTGCACGTTCATTTTGATCTCTTTTTCTTTTCGGAAAACCGCTTCTTGCTCTTTCACTTCTTCACGCTTGATTTCCGGCTGATCGGTATACGGCTTTTTCTCCTGATTTTCTCTGACCTGGGAAATGATCGCTTCAGGATCTACCGGGCCGACAATGAATAGGAGCATGTTGCTCGGGTGATAAAACGTTTCATAGCATTCATAAAGAAGATCTTTTGTAATATGTGAAATGCTTTCCACTGTTCCCGCTATGTCAATTCTGACAGGATGCTCTTTGTACATGTTTTCAATGACTCCGAAGTAAAGCCTCCAATCAGGATTATCATCGTACATGTTAATCTCCTGCCCGATAATCCCTTTTTCTTTTTCAACCGTTTTTTCAGTGAAATATGGGTCCTGCACGAAATCGATGAGCGTCTCTAAATTGCGTTCAACATTTGATGTGCTTGAGAAAAGATAAGCCGTTCTTGTAAATGACGTAAACGCATTGGCAGAAGCACCCTGTTTGCTGAAATCTTGAAAAACGTCTCCGTCCGCTTTTTCAAACAGCTTATGCTCAAGAAAATGGGCGATCCCGTCCGGCACGTGAACCATCTCATTTTTATCTAAAGGGACAAACCGGTTATCTATTGAGCCGTACTTTGTTGTAAAGACCGCATATGTCTTGTTGAAGCCTTTTTTCGGCAAAACGTATACGTCAAGGCCGTTGGACATTTTTTCATGATACAGCGTCTCCTGAAGCTGTTCATATTCGATTGGTTTGATCAAGATGCTCCCTCCGTCCCTTTTAAGAAATAAGTCGTATCAAGCTGAATCTTTTCGCCGGCTTTCATGATATCCTCTTTTGTGACATTCTCAATATTGGCAAGAAAGTCTTCGATAGGAATCTCGACTTGAGCAGCGGCCTGCTGATATAAAAATTCATTTAAACCGTATGCAGTATCAATCGTTTCCAGCACTTGATTGCGAATGACGGCTTTTGTCTGTTCGATGTCCTGCTCACTGAAATCGCCGTTTTTCATTGCCTGAAATTGCTCCGCAATAATTGAAACAGCCTGGTCGTAATTTTTCACTTCAATGCCTGACATCACCATTAACAAGCCTTTAAAACTTTCTATACGTGAAGCAGCGTAGTAAGCAAGGCTGGCTTTTTCCCGAACGTTAATGAAAAGTTTAGAGTGAGAGAATCCGCCGAACAATCCGTTAAACACTTGTAAAGCCGGATAGTCCTGATCTGTATAAGTGATGCCGGTGCGGTAGCCGATATTCAGCTTTCCTTGTTTGACATCTTCCTCATCAATCACTTCTTTTGCCTGAACTTTTTCATCAGCCCGATTGTTTTCAATCATGTCAAGAGTGCGCTCTTCGGTTTGGAAATACTTATCAATGGCCGTTTGCACCTGCTTACTGTCCACATCACCAACAACATAAAGATCAAGCTGGTCTTTTTGGATAGCGCTTTGGTATGTTTCGTATAATTGCTCGGCCGTAATGTCATCGACATCGTCGATTTCACCATTGACATGGAGCGCGTAAGGCTCATTTTGGCACATTTCCTGTATCAGCCTTAAATTCGAGTAGCGCATTTTATCATCATAGACGGCTTGGATTCTTTGCTTAAGCGTCCGTTTTTCTTGAGCCACATATTGTGCCTGAAAAGCGCCCCCCTCTAAAGCAGGTGAAAAGACGATTTCTGCGAGAAGCTGAAGCCCTTTCTCAAGAAGCGGTGTTTGGTCTTTTAAATATTTTTCA
This sequence comes from Bacillus sp. MD-5, assembly GCF_002201875.1. NCBI lineage: Bacteria > Bacillati > Bacillota > Bacilli > Caryophanales > Bacillaceae > Bacillus > Bacillus sp. MD-5. The sequence goes on along the minus strand of NZ_CP021911.1, from coordinate 1,605,067 downwards.
TTCGGGATTTCAAGCCTGAACGTAATGACGTGCCGCTCTCCTTTTTTCGTAAGATCCGCCGATACTGATGTACCGTACAGCTCATCCAAATAGGAACGCAATTCTGAGGTTTTCGGATGGCTTTTCGTTCCGCGAAGAAGCACATGCGGGAGAAGCGCTCTTTTGGTGACTTGATCCTTTGTCAGCGGCGCAAGCATCTTAAAAATAAGCGAGACGGTTTTAAATTTTTCTGTTTCTACAATGTGTGCGGTTAAACCGCCGTGCTTTGTTTTGAGTTCATTAACATATGACATATGGAACCTCCTTCGTTCATTTCTTCATTAGTATGTATTATGACCAATTTTAAGCATACGCAGAAACACTCTTTCATGTAATTATAGCAACTGTAGGATTTATAAGGAAACAATAACCTCCGCATACGGTATAGTAAGTTCTTTTCCAATCTCGGCGATGGTTGGAACCTGCAAGGGCGCGCAAAAAAAGACGGTTGGCTAGACCGTCCCTAAGTTTTTTTCTTCTTCTTCACTTTTTTTAGCATCTATAGTAAATAGCACTAAAAATAAAGAAACAATGCTGCAAAACGCCGAGAGGATGAAAATAATCCAGTTTGCATTTGACATTAATGCAGCAAAAACAGGCGGGCCGAGAGCCACTCCTATAAAGCGCATGCTATTGTAGAAGGAGGATATGGTTCCGCATTGCTCACTTTCAATTCCTTCGGTTATCAATGCATCTAAAGCAGGAAGAGCCATGCCAATCCCAATCCCGCCAAAGCTTAAAAAGACAAATAAAAAATAAAAACTGTGGTTCCACCACAAGGCAATAAACGACAGGGTTAACAGAATCATTCCTGTCACAACGCAAAACTTCATTCGGCCTTTATCTTTACCGATCTTTTTTCCAGCTATAAAAGAACTGGTTGACAAAAACAAAAGTGGGATTGCCAGTAATCCGCCTTTAGCTACTCCGTCAATGGCATACTTGTTCTCCAGCGTATCTGACAAATAAAATAATACGCCAAATAACAAAAACATAATGACACACCCGATAATGAAGACCGTATAAAGCCAGCGCCCATCCTGTTTAAAGATTTTCTTCACGCTCTTGATAAACTCAGAAACCGCAGGCGCATCTTCATCTTCTTCAGGCTTGGCCACTAAAAACAATACGAGCAAAAAGCTGATCAAACAGAAAAACGGAATAAACCAAAACGGTACGAACCAGTACCAAGAAGCCAGTAATGCGCCAAGTATGGGACTCAGTACCTTCCCTGACGTGTTAGCGGTTTCAATATCTCCAAGTCCAGCGCTGACCTTTTCATCGTCTCCTTCAAACAGGTCACCGATAAACGGCATGACGATAGGAGCGGCACCTGCAGAACCGATGCCTTGAAGAACACGCCCCGCCAAGATCATAGCATAAGGATTTTTCATGTAGGTTGAGGCAAAAGCAGCTACCACTCCACCTAATCCTGCAATGAGAAGACATGGAAGCAATATTTTTTTCCTCCCGAAACGATCCGACAAATATCCGGCAATCGGAATGCAAATAATTGCCACTACTGAATATACAGTAATGATTAACGACACTTGAAATGAAGTCACCGACAGCTTTTTTTCCATCATCGGAAGAACAGGAATCAGCATGGAGTTCCCGAGTGTCATCACAAGCGGGACGGAAGACAATGCAATAATATTTTTCATTCCATTTTTCTTTCTCAACATTTTCACCCATTCACTTTCTTGTCATCTCTTATATATTGCGTTAACCGGAATGAAAGTATGTACAAAGAAACATGAATCAGTGCAAATAAAAAAACAGACACACTAGCGTCCGTTTTTAGAATCGTTTACGCAAAACATGAAATCTGAATTTATCCGCTCTGAAATAATTTAACGAGTAAAGCACCGGTTTATCGTGCTGATCGTAATGGGTTTGTTTTAACAGTAAAAGTGCTGTTTCCGGATCGCATTCCAGCACTGGAGAAATGGTATCGTGATAGCCGATCGGTTCTATATCAGTTACTGCATAACTGATTACGGAGCCTGAATTTTTCTCAAGCAGGTCAAACATAGATTCTTGCTGATGAGAAAAAGAATTCGGCAAAATATTCATCGGAATTTTGTCTACACAATATACAATCGGCTGTCCGTCAGCTGTCCTAACACGTTCAAGGTAAAAAAGTTCTTGCCCTTCTGCCAAATGAAACCTCTTCGTATCATCCTCAGACGGCATAAGCACTTGTGATGACAGAAAAATCGTGCCAGGGGTCATATTTGCCTGTTCTATCATCTTCGTTACACTGTTCAGCTGTTCAATGCCCGAAAGAAATAACGGCTTAGAATGGACAAAAGTGCCTACACCATGCCTTCTGATAATCACGTGCTCTTCTTCCAATATCCGCAAGGCTTCTCTTAGCGTCGCTCTGCTCACACCTAGCTTTTTGGAAAGCTCAAATTCAGAAGGCAGCTTTTCCTTCTCAGTGTAGATCCCATTTTTTATATCCTCTTTAATTCGTTCAATTACTTTCAAATACAAGTGCCGATTATCAGCTTTTGTAGACATGTTTCCCCTCCGTAAACCACTTTCGATAAAAATTATTGAACAATTGGGACAACTATATCATGTTTTGTCGAAAAAATAAATAGAAAGCTTATCAGTTTACATAATGTTATTATTGATAACTAAAGGAGAATGGAACTCCCTTCATTATGAAGAGAGCTCATCATATTTCTCTTTTGATAATAAGACTTCCCTAGGTTTGCTGCCTTCATACGGCCCGACAACGCCGCGTTCCTCCATTGCGTCAATCAGGCGCGCCGCTCTCGTATAGCCGATTCTGAATCTTCTTTGCAGCATTGAAACAGATGCCGTCTGCATGCCGACGATTAATTCAACAGCTTCATCATAAAGTTCATCAGTAACCTCTGAATGAGTTTCCGTTGTCTCCTCAGGAATCATTTCTTCTTGATATTGCGCTTTCTGCTGCGTAATCACATGGTCGACGATCTTCTCCACTTCGTCATCCGACAAAAATGCTCCTTGTACGCGGACAGGTTTGTTAGCCCCTACAGGTAAAAACAGCATATCGCCGCGGCCAAGAAGCTTCTCAGCGCCGCCCATGTCAAGAATGGTCCTTGAATCCGTCTGCGAAGATACGCTGAACGCGATTCGTGACGGAATGTTCGCTTTGATCACCCCTGTGATAACGTCCACCGAAGGCCGCTGCGTCGCAATAATGAGATGGATGCCGGCAGCCCGCGCCATTTGGGACAATCTCGTAATCGAATCTTCCACATCAGACGAAGCGACCATCATGAGATCGGCAAGCTCGTCCACAATGACAACAATATAAGGAAGCTCCGGCTGTTTCGCTCCTTCTTCATTGTTGGCGCGTTTTATATAATCATTGTATCCTTCAATATTTCGTGTGCCCGTATGAGAAAATAATTCATACCGCCGCTCCATTTCATTGACAACCTTTTTCAAAGCCTGCGATGCTTTTTTCGGATCGGTTACAACCGGAGCAAGCAGGTGCGGAATCCCGTTATAGACATTCAGCTCTACCATTTTAGGATCGATCATCATCATTTTCACTTCATGCGGTTTTGCGCGCATTAAAATACTTGTAATAATGCCGTTGACACAGACACTTTTTCCGCTTCCGGTTGCGCCTGCGACCAAAAGGTGGGGCATCTTATTTAACTCAGCCAATACAGCTTCACCTGAAATATTGCGGCCAAGTCCAATTAACAGCTTCGCATCCGGCCTGTCATTTAATTTAGACTCCAGCACTTCCTTCAGCGAAACCATTGCCACTTCTGCGTTTGGAACCTCAATTCCGATTGCCGATTTGCCTGGTATAGGCGCTTCGATCCTGATATCCTTCGCAGCAAGCGCCAGCGCTAAATCATCGCTTAAATTGACAATTTTGCTAACCTTCACTCCGACATCAGGATACACTTCGTATTTTGTTACGGCCGGCCCGAGATGAACCTGTGTGACTTTCGCCTTTACGCCAAAGCTTTGGAAGGTCCGTTCAAGCTTTCTCGCATTTTCATAAATATTCTTTTTATCAGCCTGCTGGCCGGTATGCTTTGGATCTGCCAGTAAATCCAGTGACGGCATCTCGTAATCCTTATTTTCAAGCTCCGTAAAGGTCATAGGAGGAGCAGAAACAGTTTCCTGATCACCTGTCTCTGGTTGGATGTCCTGAAGCGGCTCCGATACAGGTTCGGTGCGATTTTCTATAACTGGAGACTCATCCTCTTCATTACGATCAGAAAAGCTTGAGATAATTGGTTCTGAATGGACAAGAGGCGATTCTGTCTCAGAATCCCCTTCTTCATCAGAAGGCTCCGGTTCCATTTGCTGTTTTTTGCGGACCGGTTTTTGTTTTTTGCTAGGCGCTTTTGTTTTTTTCGATGACTGCATATTTGATTTGACGGATTTCATATCATCAATAAATGCCAACCATTGTTCTTTTATAAAGCGTCCAATCGGGCTCATCCACTTTTTCAGCGTTTCTTGCAGTGATCGTCCTGTGACTAAAATCATGCCGATCAAAATCATGACAATCGCCATGATCTGAGAACCAGTTGACGCAAACAAGAAGTGTGAAGCTGCAAACAGCAGCGCACCGATCATCCCTCCGCCTAAATCAGGAGAAGCAGAGCTGCCATTCATGTCCATCAAAAACAATTCCCACGTATTGCGGACCACGCTTGCGGACTCAATAGTCCCTTTGTGCGTCAAATTTTTAAACAGCTGCACGTGAGAAAGCAGCAATATGCTTGCGATGATACAGTACAACCCGGCCTTTCGTCTCGTTAATAGGCTTGGGGTTTTCTTCTTCCAAAACAGCGAGACTCCTAACACCAATAAACCTAACAAGCATAAAATAAACCACTCTCCAGCAAAAAAGCGGAACAAATAGATAAATGTTTGCCCGACTACCCCCAGCTGCAAGATTGCGATAATTGAAATGGCTATACACAGCAGTCCGTTGAGTTCGTATTTTATATTGAGCTGTTTCGCCTGTTTTTTTCTTGATTTTCGTTTTTTCTTTGCCACACTCATCACCTTACTGCGTTAAAAAATGTAAGTTCATACATAATGAAGAAAGCAGCCGTTTACAGGCTGCGTTTTTTCTGTAGGATTCCCCTATTATAGCATATTTTGCCCTTAAAAAAGGATTGGATTCTTATACGTTTAATTTCAGCTTTTGTCCCGGTGAAATGTCCGGATGCAGAAAATGCATTGGGTTTGTGCTCATAATTTGAATGACTTCCGCTTCATTTCCTTTCATTTCGACCAGAAGCGGTACACCTTTATATTCTATTTGCTCATGTGCGCTCGTTTCTTGGTTCTGTTCTGCAAACACAATTTCCTGCGGCATCACGGTATACAGAATCATTGGATCATCCGTCCTTCTTCTTTCCTTGCTGCCTCTATGAGCTCATTCAGTTTATTGATTGCCTGTCCGACGCCGCCTGCGTGATCAATCAATCCGTATTCAACTGCATCCTTACCAACTACATTTGTTCCGATGTCGCGTGTTAAGTTTCCTTTTGAAAACATTAGCTCTTTAAATTTCTCTTCAGTTATATTGGAATGGCTTGTTACAAATTTAACAACTCTTTCTTGCATCTTATCCAGGTATTCAAACGTTTGCGGCACCCCGATGACTAGACCGGTGAGCCTAACGGGGTGAATCGTCATCGTTGCTGTTTCGGCGATATAGCTGTAATCACAGGATACAGCAATCGGAACGCCGATGGAATGACCCCCGCCAAGCACGATAGAAACGGTCGGTTTCGATAAAGATGCCAGCATTTCCGCAATTGCTAGACCGGCTTCAACATCTCCTCCCACAGTATTTAATATAATCAGCAGGCCTTCAATTTTAGGATTTTGTTCAATTGCCACAATCTGTGGGATGACATGCTCATATTTTGTTGTTTTGTTTTGCGGAGGGAGCTGAACATGGCCTTCTATTTGTCCGATTATAGTCAGACAATGAATATTTGTATCTTGGGGCAGCTGTGGAAGTGACGTTTCACCAAGCTGCTGTATTTTATTCATAATGCTGTCTTTCGCATCATTTTTTTCAGAACGCTCTTCTTCTGTATTTTCCATACGATGATCCATCTCGCTTTCACCCTTTCCGAGTTTCTCTTTGTATTATGAACAAAGATACTCAATTCAATCCCGGCTTAAAGGGCAAAAAAATAAGACCGGAGCTGCTCCGGTCTTTAGTCAGTCATTATACTTCCATAATAATTGGGATGATCATCGGTTTACGTTTCGTTTTTTCATAAAGGAATTGGTTCAAAGCATCCCGCATTGCCTGCTTCAGCGTTGACCATTCAACATTTGATGTTTCAGTCGCTTCTGTCACGATGGAACGAACAAGCTCAGTAGCCTGTACGATAAGACCTTCAGACTCTCTTACATAAACAAAACCGCGAGTGATAATTTCTGGTCCTGATACAAGATGTTTCTTTTGTTTATCAAGTGTAATGACAACGATTAAGATTCCGTCCTGTGAAAGCAAGCGGCGGTCTCTCAATACGATATTGCCGATATCACCGACACCTAGCCCATCAATTAAAATATTGCCGTAAGGAACTTTATCCCCGATTTTTACGTTTTGGCCGCGGAACTCAACGACGTCTCCTTTTTCAATTAAGAAGATGTCACTGCGCTTCATGCCGGTTTCTTCAGCGATTTTTGAATGGGCTTTTTGCATTCTGTATTCGCCGTTTACAGGAATTAAATATTTTGGTTTAAGCAGATTGATCATCAGCTTTAACTCTTCTTGTGAGCCGTGGCCTGATACATGAACACGCTTTTGGGCAAAGATGACTTGTGCACCGGCTCTCGCAAGTAGGTCCACTGTTTTTGAATAAATAAGTTCCTGCCCGGGGATTGGAGTTGACGCAATGACAACCGTATCCCCTTCTTCAATGTTCAGCTGTTTGTGAGCTTTGTTTGCCATTCTTGTAAGGGCAGCTAATGGTTCACCTTGGCTTCCGGCTGTAATAATGGCCACTTCGCGCTTCGGATATTTCTTGACATCCTGTATAGAAATAAATAATTCATCATCTGCTTCAATGTATCCTAACTTTCTTGCCAGCTGCAGGACAGATTGAAGATTTTTTCCGGCTACGGCAATCTTTCTGCCATTTTGAGCCGCTGCATGAATGACTTGCTGAATCCGGTTAATATTGGATGCGAAAACAGCAATAATCACCCGGTTCTCTGAATTATACAGCGCATCCGAAATTTCTCCGCTGACAGCCGATTCAGAAGGAGTATAACCCGGCCGTTCCGCATTTGCACTGTCAGAAAGCAAGGCGAGCACGCCGCTATTGCCGATCTTGGCGATCTCGCCAATGTCGCACGTCTGATTAAGTGCAGGTGTTTGGTCAAATTTGAAGTCTCCCGTGCATACAATAGATCCAAGTGATGTTTTAAAGCTCACACCTACAGAATCAGGGATGCTGTGAATCGTTCTAAAGAACGATACTTTTGTCGATTCAAATGTAATGACAGATTTGGAGTGAATTTCTCTTAAATCAGTTTTTCGGTTATGTCCGTATTGTTTTAATTTCTCTCTTAACAGCGCAAGCGTCAGCTTTGTTCCGTACACTGGAACGGACAGCTTGTTTAATAAGTAAAAAACGCCGCCGATATTTTCATCGTGCCCGTGCGTTAAAAAGATTGCCTTGACGCGATCAGCCCGTTCAATCAAATATGATATGTCAGGAATCACCACATCAATACCGAGCATTTCATTTTCTGGATGCATAAGGCCGGCATCAACGACAAATATGTCTGAGTCAATTTCGATGACATAAAGGTTCTTCCCAATCTCTCCGACACCGCCAAGGGCGATAATTCTAACGTTTTCTGTATTTTTCTTTTTCAAAATCTATATCCTCCTAGTCTCATACCCGTCCATCATCACTTGTTCCTATTATAACTGAAAGTAAATTTAGAAAACAAGATAAAGCAGAAGGTTTAGGGAAAACCAATATGTAAAAGAAACGGTCAAACTCAGCTGAATGTGAGAATGACCGCGTTTGTTTCACTGTATGAAATTTTCTTACAGTTCGCTGATCGTGCTGCTTAAGCTCAGACGTTCATCCTCGGTTAACGGGACAAGAGGCAGACGCACAGAACCGACATCAAGACCTCTCAGCTGAAGCGCTGTTTTGACTGGAGCAGGGTTAGGCGCTTTAAACAGTTCCTTCATAATCGGCAGCAGTTTCTGATGAATCAGTGCCGCATTAGCTGTTTGCCCATTCGTATAATTTTTGATCATTTGCTGCATATCAGTGCCTGCGATATGGCTCGCCACTGACACAACTCCTCTTCCTCCAACTGAAAGAATTGGAAGCGTCAGAGCGTCATCCCCTGAATAGACATAGAAGTCTTCAGGCGTTTCAGCAATAATTTTTGTAATCGCTTCGAGGTCGCCGCTCGCTTCTTTAATCGCAACAACATTCGGAATGTCTGCCGCCAAACGGATTGTCGTTTCAGGAGCCAGAGAAGCAACCGTACGGCCCGGAACATTATAAAGCATAACCGGAAGTGATGTCTCTGCTGCAATTGCTTTAAAATGCTGGTACATTCCCTCTTGGGAAGGTTTATTGTAATACGGCGTAACAAGCATAACAGCGTCCACGCCTGCTTCCTCAGCTTTTTTTGTCAGCTTAATTGAATCTTTCGTATTGTTGCTTCCAGTACCGGCGATAACCGGAACCCGTCCGTTTACTTCTTTTACCGTATATTCAAAAAGCGCAATTTTTTCTTCAGTTGAAAGGGTTGGAGATTCTCCAGTTGTTCCCGCTACTACTAAAGAATCCGTTCCGTTTTTCAACAAGTAGTCAATCAGTGTAGACAGTTTTTGAAAGTCTACGTTCCCTTTATTGTCAAAGGGTGTAATCATCGCTGTAGACACATTTCCGAAATTCATTTTATTCACCTCATCATGATTCAATCACATTTACTTGGAAAGTTCAAACACTTCATGCAAAGCGTTTACAGCAGGAACCATATCCGCTTCATGGACGAGCACCCATATCGTCGTATGGCTGTCAGCCGACTGAAGAATCGGAATTTCTTTTTCTGAAAGAGCTGACACAATTTTGGACGTAACACCGGGAACACCCATAATGCCCGCACCGACCGCCGATACCTTCGCGCAGTTTCTTGTTACCATTGGATCATAGCCCATATCCATTAAAATACGCTGAGCTGTTTCTGTTTTATTTCCGGCTACCGTATAAACGATTTCACTAGGTGTAATGTTAAAGAAATCGACACTGATTCCCGCGTTCGCCATTGCCTTGAACACTTCAGTCTGAACATTATACTGGCCGATTTTTGAAGGCACCTTGAACTGCGTGACATCTTTGACATGAGCGATTCCCGTAATCAGCCTTTCAAAAACATCACTGCCGACCTTGGAAGAGTGATGTGATGTCACCAATGTACCTTTATCCTTCGAATAAGTCGAACGGACGCGGATCGGAACCTTGGCCTGCATCGCGATTTCCACAGCACGCGGATGAATGACCTTAGCCCCCTGATACGCTAGGTTGCAGATTTCCGTATACGTCACGACAGGAAGCGGTTTCGCATTTTCCACAACTCTTGGGTCTGCAGTCATTACGCCTTCTACATCGGTGAAAATATCGATGTATTCTGCATCAACAGCTGCTCCGAGTGCGGCTGCAGACGTATCACTGCCCCCTCTGCCGATTGTTGTTGTATCACCTTTTTCAGTTGCGCCCTGGAAGCCTGCGACGACCACCGCATCATGATTGGCGAGCACACCGAATAAACGCTCCGGTCTCATTTCAATGATTTTCGCATTGGTATGCTGATCATTCGTTAAAAAGCCAGCCTGAGCCCCTGTCAGCGCAGCTGCTTTCACACCGTTATCAAGTAGCATGCTTGTAAATACGACAGAGGAAATGGTCTCTCCGCAAGATAAAAGCAAATCCTGCTCCCTTGGAGAAATCGCTGACTGATCGCCGTAAAGCAGCCCCAGCAAAGAATCTGTTGCATACGGGTCTCCTTTTCGGCCCATCGCTGAAACGACAACGACGACCTTATATCCTTCACTGATTGCTTCTTTAATATGCTCTAAAGCCAGTTTGCGGCCTTTATCATCTTTTACTGATGTTCCGCCGAACTTTTGAACAATTATCTTCACTGTTTTCACTCCAAATTATTCGGACGTAACAGAAGAGAGCAGGCTGATAGTGCCTTACTCTCTTCTATTCGTCTTTAGGAAATTCTCTCTTTTATACGAGGTTTAGTTTTTTCAGGCTTTCTGCAATTTGAACAGAGTTCCATGCTGCGCCTTTTAATAGGTTATCAGAAACAACCCATAAATGAAAACCGTTTGCTCTGTCCAAGTCTTTGCGGATGCGGCCTACAAACACATCGTTTTTGCCGACAGCATCAGCAGGCATCGGATAAAGCTGCTGGCTCGGGTCATCCTGAAGTGTCACGCCCGGAGCTTCTTTTAATAGATTTTTAATATCTTCAACTGTAGCGTCATCACGGTCTATTTCGATGTAGACAGACTCTGAGTGCCCAGTTTGAATTGGCAGTCTCACACATGTAGCCGCTACTTGAAGGTCAGGCATGTGCATGATTTTTTTCGTTTCATTGATCATTTTCATTTCTTCAAACGTATAGCCGTTATCCTGGAATTTATCAATTTGCGGAATCGCGTTGAAGGCGATTTGATAGTGTTTTTTGTCACCTTTTACAGGCATGATCTCAGGCTCTATTTCTTCTTTATTTAAAATTGCCTGTGTTTGGCTGTAAAGCTCTTTTACAGCTTCATTACCCGCTCCTGATACTGCCTGGTAAGTTGATACGATGACTTTGTTTAAGCCGTATGTTTTACGGATCGGCTCAAGAGCCGCAACCATTTGGATTGTAGAGCAGTTTGGATTGGCAATAATGCCGTTGTGTTCATGCAAGTCTGCCTCATTCACTTCTGGCACAACAAGCGGTGTATTTTCGTCCATGCGGAACGCGCTCGTATTATCTATAACAATAGCGCCGCGTTTTACAGCTTCTGGTGCCAATGCTTGTGATACGCTTCCGCCGGCGCTGAACAAAGCAATATTTACCCCTTCAAAGCTCTCAGGAGAAGCTTCCTGAACAGTCAGCTCTTGGCCTTTAAACGTGACTTTTGTCCCCGCAGAGCGTTTTGAAGATAGCAATGTAAGTGTGTCCATTTCAAAGTTTCTGTCTTCAAGTGTTTTAAGCATTTGTTGTCCCACAGCCCCTGTCGCTCCGACAACAGCTACGTGTAAACCTCTTCCCATCTGTAAAACTCCTTCCGCCAATCAGCTTCATTGAATTGATTTGACTATGATTTTACGTTTTATTTTACCATAGAATATGCGGGTGATGACCGAATTTTTTAGTTTGGGAATGATTTTCTGTAAATTTAGTCATTTCCCTGATAATTCTCAACGAGAACCGGCTGAAGCTGCTGGTGCAATAGTGCCTTTTCAATCGTTTTCGGAAGCAGATCCATTTTGGCTACCATTGAATTCGGTTTTTTAAATGGATCGTCTTGCCCGAATGGAATAAAAAAGATATTTTTTGTTGACATGAGCCTCATTAAATTTGTACCGTTTAAACCGAGTGCATCATTTGTTGAGATACCTAGAACGACTGGCCGATTGTTTCGGATTGTCGCTTTTGCCGCCATCAGCACCGGGCTGTCCGTCATGGCATTTGCCAGCTTGCTCATTGAATTGCCTGTTAAAGGCGCAATGACCATGCAGTCAAGGGGCAGCTTCGGCCCAAGGGGTTCTGCCTTTACAATCGAATCAATGGCCTCATATCCAGTCAGGTCTTCAATTTTTTTAACCCATTCTGCACCCTCTCCAAATCGGGTATTTGTGGATTTTACGTTAAATGTGACAACCGGACGAACTTCAGCTCCTTCGTTGACCAACGCCTCAATTTGCGGAAAAACCGCTTCATATGTGCAATGCGACCCGGTCAGCCCGAACCCGATTCTTTTTCCTTTTAATGACGACATCCTTATTTCCCCTCCTCAGCTTGTATTTCAGCCAAAAGCTTGCTCAAGACGTTTGCAAGGATTTGCCCAGCTGTTTTAGGAGCGACGATCCCTGGAAGGCCGGGAGCAAGAAGTGCTTTAATCCCCTGTTTTTCGGCATATTTAAAATCCGTTCCTCCGGGACGTGAGGCCAGATCCAATATTAAGGTTTTCGGTGTCATACAAGAAAGTATCGCTTGATTTAAAATCATACTCGGTATGGTATTAATGCAAATATCTATATCTTTCACATGCTCTTTCAGCTCATCGGTATGAAAAGGAACGAGCCCCATTTCAGTGATACGTGCCAGATGCGCTGAACTTCTTGCCCCCACTTTTACATTCGCCCCGAGCGCGGCAAATGTCCGGGCAATCGTCATCCCGGTGCGCCCGAGACCGAGAACGGCCACCTGAGATCCGTGTATCGTATAATCCGTGTGCTGAATAGCCAGCATAATCGTTCCTTCTACTGTCGGAATAGAGTTGTATATCGCAATGTCATCCCGCTCAAACAGCTTAACAAGTTTTCTTTTTGCCTGAGCTGCAATGTTTTCTAAATAGGCATTAGAAATACCTGAGAAAATGACACAATGTGCAGGCGTTTTGTTGAGATGCTCCTGTTTTAACACAACCTCTTCATTCGAAAATACAGTCGATACGACACCTTCTCCTGTTGTTGCGGATACTGGGAGAATGATGCTATCTATTTGTTGAAAAGGAATTTCATCAATATTGCATTTTACTGCTCCGGTAAAACCGTGATCCAATTGGTCAAACCCGACAAGATAGATGTCAGCCTGCTGTTCAGTGAGCTTTCTTATAATTTCGAGCTGTCTTGCGTCACCGCCGATAACTGCAATTTTCAATCCGGTTAACATTCTAAACGTTCACCTTCTTTGTATATACTGGATCTCTAGTTGTTAAGCTCCCCTTCATCTTATGATCAAAAGGAAATACCGGTGAATATAAAAGATGCGCTTTTTCCATATAAAAAAACATCGGCTGCCAGAGCCGATGTTTCAGATGTCTTCTTTAGAACCCGCATTACAGACAATTAGGCGATTTACTCTTGTCGAGGAGACATTTCCTCAGGTACATCTAATATGATCATATCTGATCCGATCTTTTGAATATGATGCCATGGGACGCGAATGTCATGACCTTGTTTTCTTAAACCAAACCACTTAACTGTGGGAATGAGAAGTGCTGTAATTTGTCCATCCTGTTCATTAATTTCTAAATCGGTCTGGCCGAGCACTCCGAGCCGTTCAGCTCTTTTGATGTCTACAATTTCCTTTCCTGATAATTCACTGAGCCGCATGTCTGTCACCCCCTTGTACTATGTATGATGGAAAAGATTAAAAAATGCCTGCCCCATTATGGGGCAGGCTTTCCTTTTTAAGATGGCATATTGCCGGAAGGGCTGATCAGTGCTAATGCATAGTCTTCGGTGAACAATTGTCTGGCAAGGCCGTTGACACGCTCTAAGTTCACGGCGTTTAATTCATTGATGATCTCATCTAATGTTTTATGTTTGCCGAGAAGCAGTTCATTTTTCCCGTTTCGGCTCATTTTGCTGTTTGTGCTTTCTAAGCTCAGCATTAAGCTACCCTTCATTTGCTCTTTGCTGTTTTCCAGCTCTTTCGAAGTAATGCCGTCACGTTTTAATGTAGCAAGCGTTTCTTGAATTGTTTCTGACAGCTGCTGAAGCTGATTTGCACCCGTTCCGCCGTAAATCGTTAGCATTCCGCTGTCCTCATACGAGCTGTGGTAGCTGTAAACAGAATAAGCAAGTCCTTTATCTTCACGGACATCTTGGAACAGCCGGCTGCTCATGCTGCCTCCGAGCACATTGTTGAGGACGATTAAATCATAAATACGTTCATGGCCAACCTCTAAGCCTTTAAATCCGAGGCACAAATGAGCCTGCTCTGTTTCTTTTTTCCTCGTCAGTTTTTCCGTGTGGAACTCAGGCTTCTCAAGTCCTGTCGCTTTGCCTTTCGCCTCGTATGAACCGAACCATTTTTCCACATCTTTGATAAAACTGTCAGATATATTGCCCGCTACCGAAATCACCACTCGGTCCGGTGTATAATAATCATTCATGTATTGTCTGAGAGAGTCACCGTTAAAGGAAGCAAGCGTTTCTTCCGTGCCAAGAATTGGGTAGCCTAAAGAATGATTGCCGTAAGTGGCTTTGCTCAGTAAATCGTGTACAATGTCGTCCGGCGCATCTTCGTACATTTTAATTTCTTCATATACTACATTTTTCTCTTTTTTCAGCTCGTTTTCATCAAACGTTGAATGAAAGAACATATCTGCTAATACGTCCAGCGCGTAATTCGCATGCTCGTCAAGCACCTTTGCATAGTAGCAGGTATATTCCTTTGAAGTAAACGCATTGACTTGACCGCCAATACGATCAAAAGATTCTGCTATCTCACGTGCAGATTTTGTGCTCGTCCCTTTAAAGAACATGTGCTCTAAAAAGTGAGAAATTCCGTTTATCTCCGGCGTTTCATGTCTCGACCCTGTGCCGATCCATACGCCGATCGCAACAGAACGGACTGTCGGGTTATTTTCCAGCACAACTCTTACACCATTTTGACACGTATATCGTTTAATCAAATTTGTTCCTCCTATTCAAAGACAAGCTGCCTTCATCTGTTACTTCAATAGTCTTGTTTCATCCATTAGTTCAGTGACTGTTCCAAGTGCGTATCCTTTGTCTTTTATCTTTGTAATCAGCGCTTCAAGACTTTCCGCCGTAGGGTCAGTCGGATGCATTAAAATCATGGCACCATTATGTATCTTGCTTAACACTCTTGTCTGAAGTACAGACGGAGCCGGCTTTTGCCAATCGATTGTATCAACTGTCCACATAACTGTCCCCATCTGTTTCTCAGCTGCAATATCGATAACCGCTTTTCTGAAACTTCCGCTCGGCGGAGCGAACCACTTTGGCTTAACGCCGATCGTTTGTTCTATTTGCTCATTTGTCTTGTCGAGCTGCTCGGAAATTCTTCCTGTAGTCAGTTTGCTCATATCCGGATGATTGTATGAATGATTTCCGATTTCATGTTCGTCTTTTGCAATCTTCTTAGCGAGCTGTTCATTGTTTCTCACCCAATTGCCTTCTAAAAAGAACGTAGCTTTGACATGGTGCTTTTGCAGAATAGGAAGCATTTTTTCCAAATACTCATTTCCCCATGCCACATTGATTAAAAAAGCCACCATCGGTTTGTCAGGATTTCCTTTATAAATAGGCTCAGGCTGAAGTGACTCAAGATGAACGCTTGGTTTTACTTGGCTGTACACCAGGTCATTTTCCCGAAACTCGCCATGCTTTTTCATTTTTTTATATGATTGTTCAATATTGACCTTTAATCCATTGTAGCCAGGAATGCTTTTCCACACTTTATCGATTCTTGCATTCTGGGGCTTAACTTCGTACTCCGGCGCTTTTTGAAGCAATTCTTCATATAACGGGTCTTTGGACGCCGTGACAGTCACCGTATCTTTTTTCATTGCCCCTATATAATCAAGTGCATGCGGATTTTCCATCATCTCAAATGAGACAAAAAAAAGAAATAAAAAAACGGCAAACGGTACAAATTTTTTGTACATGTTCTGTCCCCCCTCACCTCACATTATGAAGGAGAAGGACAAGGTAGAACCCGCCTGCTTTTGAAAAGCTTCAAAATAAAGAAGCCGGGTCTCCCAGGCTCCTTTTATGTTTTCATTTAAGATTGTTGTTCTTCTTTTTCTTTCTCTTCACGGAGCACCGCTTTGCGAGACAAATTCACTCGTCCTTGTTTGTCAATTTCAGTGACCTTAACAAGAATCTCGTCTCCGATCTTCACAACATCTTCAACTTTCCCTACGCG
Organism: Bacillus sp. MD-5; assembly: GCF_002201875.1. Classification (NCBI taxonomy): domain Bacteria; kingdom Bacillati; phylum Bacillota; class Bacilli; order Caryophanales; family Bacillaceae; genus Bacillus; species Bacillus sp. MD-5. The sequence goes on along the minus strand of NZ_CP021911.1, from coordinate 1,589,074 downwards.
TTCAAGCGCAAGCTCTGAAATGTGCACCAAACCGTCTTTTCCGCTGAAAATTTCAACGAAAGCACCGAATTTTTCAATCCGTTTCACTTTACCTAGGTAAAGCTGGCCGACTTCAACCTCTCTGACAAGGTCTTCAATGATTTTTTTCGCTTTTTGGTTGCCGCTTTCATCTGTAGAGGAAATGAAGATTGTGCCGTCCTGCTCAATATCAATTTTAACACCGGTTTCTTCGATGATCTTATTGATTTGTTTTCCGCTTGGTCCGATGACATCGCGGATTTTATCAGGATTAATGGTCATTGTTAAGATCTTAGGCGCATATCGAGAAAGCTCTTTTCTTGATTCGCTTAATGTTGCAAGCATGCTGTTGAGGATTTCCATTCTGCCCTTTTTCGCCTGCTGAAGCGCTTCTTCAAGAATCTCTCTGGAAAGGCCTTCAATTTTAATGTCCATTTGCAGGGCTGTTACGCCTTTTTCAGTTCCCGCTACTTTAAAGTCCATATCTCCGAGCGCGTCTTCCATGCCTTGGATGTCAGTCAAAACAGTGTAATGTTCGCCTGATTTGACAAGACCCATCGCAATACCAGCGACTGGCGCTTTAATCGGTACACCGGCATCCATCATTGCAAGTGTGCTTGCGCAAATGCTTGCTTGAGACGTAGAACCGTTTGATTCAAGCACTTCTGAAACAAGACGGACAGTATAAGGGAAGTCTTTTTCAGACGGAATAACTGGCTCAAGCGCGCGCTCACCCAGTGCTCCATGTCCGATTTCACGACGTCCCGGTCCGCGCATCGGTCCTGTTTCCCCAACGCTAAATTGCGGGAAGTTGTAGTGATGCATAAACCGTTTCGACTCTTCGACACCTAAGCCGTCAAGGATTTGCACATCTCCCAGAGCACCTAGCGTACATACGCTGAGAGCCTGAGTTTGTCCCCTTGTAAATAGACCTGAACCGTGCGTTCTTGGCAAGAGGCCAACTTCTGAAGAAAGCGGGCGGATTTGATCGACACCTCGGCCGTCCGGTCTTACTTTCTCTTCAGTAATCAGGCGGCGAACTTCATTTTTCACCAGCTTAGATAAAATCTGCTTCACTTGTTTGATTGTATCTTCATCATGCTCTTCATCCTCGAATTTTGCCACAACTGCGCTCTTCACTTCGTTAATGGCATCTTCACGAGCATGCTTTTCATGAACTTGGATAGCTTTCAGCAGATCCTCTTCTGCTAAAGCTTTTACTTTTTCGTTAAGCTCTTCATCAATTTCAAAGAGCTTAATTTCTGATTTCTCTTTGCCGACTGCTGCAACAATTTCTTCTTGGAATGCAATCAGGCGTTTAATCTCTTCATGACCGAACATAATGCCTTCAAGCATGATTTCCTCAGGAACTTCGTCCGCTCCCGCTTCTACCATGTTAATGGCATCTTTCGTGCCGGCAACGACAAGATTGATGTCGCTTTTTTCAAGCTGATCAACTGTTGGGTTAATGATAAATTGATCATCAATGCGTCCGACAGTAACCCCTGCAATTGGTCCTTCAAACGGAATATCCGATACAGAAAGCGCAAGAGATGAACCGAACATGGCAGCCATTTCTGAAGAGCAGTTTTGGTCAACACTCATGACAATGCTGATGACTTGAACTTCATTACGGAATCCATCGGCAAACAAAGGACGGATCGGACGGTCAATTAAACGGCTGGCAAGAACCGCTTTTTCACTCGGGCGTCCTTCTCTTTTAATAAAGCCGCCCGGAATTTTCCCTACCGCATATAATCTTTCTTCATAGTTTACAGTAAGAGGGAAGAAATCAAGCGGTTTTGGTTCTTTTGAAGCGGTTGCTGTACTAAGTACTGCTGTATCACCGTAGCGGATCATCACAGCACCATTTGCCTGTTTGGCAAGCTGGCCGGTTTCAACAGTAAGCGTTCTTCCGGCCCAATCTATGGTAAAGACGTGTTTTTCTTGTCCCATACGATTACGAACTCCTCTCTTCGTTGTGTGAAATAATCAATTACTCCTATTATGAACGAAATGAATTGAACATATCAATGTCAAAGTAGTATGTAAAAGGATTTCAATGATTTGTTATAAGAAATTTCGCTTTAATACGATAAAAAAGCGGGAATCCTCCCGCTTTTTACGATTATCGACGTAAGCCTAGTTTGTTAATTAACTCACGGTAACGAGTTACGTCTTTATTACGTAGATACGTAAGAAGATTACGACGCTTACCTACCATTTTAAGAAGACCGCGACGTGAGTGGTGGTCTTTCTTGTGAGTACGTAAATGCTCGTTCAAGTTGTTAATTGAGTCAGTTAGGATAGCGATCTGAACTTCTGGAGATCCAGTATCAGATTCGTGTGTTTTGAACTCGTTGATGAGTTGGTTTTTACGCTCTTGAGTAATTGCCATCCTGTTTCACCTCCAAATCATATTTAGCCCCAGTTACCTAGCAACCGTCGGTGACTTCGGATTGCCAAGCAATGGTTTTAAGACTACGAAAACTATCATACTAAAAATCGTGCCTATATGCAAATATTTTAGAATAAAATTTGCGTGCGTTGCAAGTTATTTCCGCAAATTGTTGAAATAACGGATGGCTTCCTGCTTATCTTTCTCAATTTGCTCTGTTAATTCTTTGATGCCATTGAATTTCCGCTCGCTCCGAATCCGTTTGTACCATTCGATTTTTATAGCGGCTCCATATACCTCTTGATCGAAATCAAACAGATTGACCTCAATGGAAGGCTGTTCAGGGCGCTTTTCATAAAACGTCGGCTTATAGCCGATATTGCAAACGCCATTGTAGACTTCGCCGTTCACTTCCGCTTTTACGGCATATACACCCGTTGGCGGAACGATATAGCTGTTATTTAAACCGACATTTGCTGTCGGAAACCCGATGGTCCGCCCTCTTTTATCACCATGAATTACAATTCCTTTTATAAAATAAGGCTGTCCAAGCAAGACATTCGCCAATTCAACATCCCCGTTTTGAAGCGCGGTACGGATATACGAAGAACTGATTTTTTTATCCTGCTCCGTTAATTTTTCTACCATGGTGCACTCAGCTTTTCCGTCTAAATCAGCCGGCATGGTCTCCATTGTACCCTTGCCGTATTTGCCGTACGTAAAGTCAAAGCCGGCCACTGCGTGCTGCACATTAAGGCCGATAATATACTGGTCTATAAACTGCTTGGGAGAAAGAGAAGCAAACACTTCATTAAATTTAACGACATACAGAATTTCTGTACCTAATTGTTCAATTTGGTTTATTTTATCTTCAAGAGGCGTAATTAGATCCTTTGGCTCCTTATCCCTGCCCAAAACGTGAGAAGGATGAGGATGAAAGGTCATCACAGCCAATGTCAGGCCTTTTTCTTCGGCTATTTGCTTCGCTGTGCCGATTACCTTCTGATGTCCAAGATGAACGCCGTCAAAATAACCTAACGCCATCACTGATTTTGCCTGCTCCTCTTTCATTAAATGATGAGGATGTGTAATATGTATCGTCTTCACAGAACGGTCACCTTTTTTCTATTGTTCGCTTTTTTGCATCAATACTTTTGCCGGCTTTAACAGCCCTTTTTTCGCAGGATGGGGGAGATAGATCGCCAAACAGCTTCCGGATTCAGTAAAGACGGCAATTCGGTCTTCACTTGTCATTTCAGAAAACTGCTCGGGCGTCTCAAGCAAAGCCCCATTTTCTACTTTCTTAGCTAATGTATCACTTATGATCCATTTCGGCAAATGATTGAGCGCACGTTCAATAGGGACTATATGCTCTTCCACGGTTCCGGATTGGACCTGTGCCTCCAGTTCGTCAAAAGTAAAGCATTCGTCGAGAGAAAAATCTCCGGATGCCGTACGGATTAAATGAGACATATGAGCCGGATATCCGAGCTTTTCACCGATCATGACCGCCAGCGTCCTTACATAGGTCCCTTTGGAGCATGTCACTGTAAACCGGAAGCTTGCGGTTTCTCCATTATGTTTAATCCCGGTTGTCAGGGCAATGTTTTCAATGGTAATCATACGTTTCGGACGTTCTACTTCAATCCCCGCTCTTGCGTATTCGTATAATTTTTTGCCGTTTACTTTTACAGCGGAATACATGGGCGGAATTTGTTCTTGTTTACCCTTTAAACTGTTTAAAACCTTTTCTGCATCGGCTTTATCAATGTCATGATTGACAGGCTTTGTTTCCACCGTTTCTCCGGTTTGATCTTCTGTTGTCGTTGAAAAGCCAAGCGTTATTTCCGCATCATATGTTTTAGATTTTTCAGTTAAGTATTCGACTATTTTTGTCGCTCTGCCCACACAAATCGGAAGCACGCCTGACACTTCTGGATCGAGCGTTCCCGTATGTCCTACTTTTTTTGTTTTCAACAGTTTTCGGATCTTCATGACACAGTCGTGCGATGTCATGCCAACAGGTTTATGTAAAAGGAGAACTCCGTTAACCATTTGCCTTTCACTCCTTCTTTTTTAGCTTTTTTCTTATAAACGAAGAAAGAGGACAGACGATATACGCCTATCCTCTCATTTTTTATTCAGATGGTTTCTCTGAATGTAATTCGTGAATCAATGTTTCGATTCGATTTCCGTAATCGATTGATTCATCGAACTCAAATTCAATTTCAGGCGTTTTACGAAGTCTGATGCGGCTGCCGATTTCAGATCGGATAAATCCTTTCGCTTTTGCCAGCCCTTTCAGTGCTTCTTCCCGTTTTTTCTCGTCACCGAGAACCGAGATATACACCTTTGCAATTTGCAAATCACCTGATACACGTACATCCGTTACTGTCAGAAAACCAATTCTCGGGTCTTTCAGCTTGCGGCTGATAATATCACCGAGTTCTTTTTTCATTTGCTCGCCGACACGGTTTGCTCTCATACTCAATTCAATCACCTCTAAGTTAAAACCACTCTGTCCTAGTGATCGTCCGTTCAATTTCAGGAAAAGAATCGATAAACGCTAGGACGCGCTGTAGTTCTTTTTCTGTTTGAACGCGAGAGGAAGAAACAGCGGCGATTCCGAAGCTGGTTCTTTGCCAGGTGTCCTGATAGCCAATCTCCGAAATCGAAACATTGAACTTGTTTTGAACCCTGGTTAAAATTCGCTTCAGAACGGCGCGCTTTTCTTTTAGCGATCCTGCATCATAAATGATGCATTCACACTCCGCAAATCCGATCACGTTCTTTCAATTTCTTGCATGACAAACGCTTCAAGGATGTCACCTTCACGAATGTCATTGTATTTCTTAATTGTAATACCACATTCATAGCCTTGTGAAACTTCTTTCACATCGTCTTTAAAGCGTTTCAGAACATCTACTTCGCCTTCGAAGATAACGACGCCGTCACGAATTAAACGGAGGCCGCTGTCGCGCGTAATGGTTCCTTCAGTAACATATCCGCCGGCAATTGTACCAATTTTAGATACTTTGAATGTTTGGCGCACTTCTACTTGACCAATCACTTTTTCTTCATATTCAGGATCAAGCATACCTTTCATGGCAGCTTCAATCTCGTCAATTACTTTGTAAATGATACGGTGAAGTCGAATATCTACATTTTCAGCTTCAGCCGTACTCTTAGCATTTCCGTCCGGTCTCACATTAAACCCGATAACAATTGCATTGGAAGCAGATGCCAAGATAATGTCAGATTCAGTAATCGCACCAACGCCTGTATGGATGATTTTCACTTTAACGCCTTCTACTTCAATTTTTTGAAGTGCAGCCGTTAAAGCTTCTGCAGATCCTTGAACGTCAGCTTTTACGATGAGATTGATGTCTTTTACATCACCTTGTTTAATTTGCTCGAATAAGTCATCAAGACTGAGCTTCGCTTTATCGCTGCGCTGCTCTTCAAGCTGTTTCGAAGCACGGGCTTCACCGACAGAACGAGCTGTTTTTTCATCCTTAAAGACAAGGAATTGGTCTCCCGCTTGAGGGACATCATTCAAACCGGTAATTTCAACCGGAGTAGACGGACCGGCAGTTTTTACACGGCGGCCAATGTCGTTGACCATCGCACGGACACGGCCAAATGTATTGCCGACTACGATCGGATCACCGACATGCAGTGTTCCAGTCTGTACGAGCAATGTCGCGACTGACCCTCTGCCTTTATCGAGTTCAGCTTCAATAACCGTTCCTTTTGCCTGACGGTTCGGGTTCGCTTTCAATTCCTCTACCTCACTGACAAGCAAGATCATTTCAATGAGCTCATCAATGCCTTTTCCAGTTAAAGCGGAAAGCGGCACAAAAATGGTTTCTCCGCCCCAAGCTTCAGGGACAAGCCCGTATTCCGTCAGTTCTTGCATCACACGGTCAGGGTTTGCGGATTCTTTATCAATTTTATTCACAGCAACGATGATTGGAACCTCTGCTGCTTTAGCATGGTTAATCGCTTCTACTGTTTGCGGCATGACACCGTCATCGGCAGCTACGACGAGAATCGTAATATCCGTTACTTCTGCACCGCGTGCACGCATCGTTGTAAATGCGGCGTGGCCCGGTGTATCCAAGAACGTGATTTTCTTGCCGTTCTCTTCAATTTGATAAGCGCCGATATGCTGAGTGATACCGCCTGCTTCTCCTTCAACAACCTTTGTTTTACGGATGCTGTCAAGAAGCGTCGTTTTCCCATGGTCAACGTGGCCCATGATTGTTACAACAGGTGGACGAATTTCAAGATCCTCTTCTTTATCAGGCTCTTCGTATTTTTCCAGCTCTGTTTCTTCAAGCACAATGACCTCTTCTGTTTCAACACCATATTCTGATGCAATGAGTTCGATTGTGTCTTTATCAAGCTCTTGGTTAATGGTTGCCATTACGCCAAGAAGCATCAGCTTTTTAATGATTTCTGAAGGCTCTTTGCCAAGCTCTTCAGCAAGTGCGCCAACTGTTAAAGTGCCAGAGAATGTAATTTTCTCAGGAAGCTCTTTTTTCGGTTTTACAGGCTTTTGCTGATGTTGGTTTTTATTGTTGTGGTTGCGTTTATTTTTTTTGTTGTTGTTATTCTTCTTGTTTTTGTTAAATTGATTATTCTGCACGTCATTCTTCTTTCCGTCTCGAATTTTGTTTGGTTGATTTCCAGCTGATTGCTGATTAACCCCTTGTGGCTGTTTGTTTTTGTTCGTTTCTGCTGGCTTTTGAGATTTAGCGGCAGCGCCGCCTTTTTTATATTTGGCATCAAGCTTTTTAATGGCCTTTTCTTCTAGCATGGCCATGTGATTATTCACTTCTAAATCCATGTTTTTCAGTGCGGTCAAAATTTCCTTACTTGAAACATTTAACGCTTTTGCATATTCGTATACTCTCATTTTAGCCATTCGTTCACCCCCAAAAATATTAATCGAGCAAGCTGATCAGCTTATTCGCAAAACCTTGGTCAGTGACGGCGACAACGACACGGGCTTCTTTACCGATAGAGCGTCCAAGAACCGCGCGACTCTCGACTTTTTTATAAGGGACTTTATAATAATTGCACTTGTCGGTTACTTTTTTTGCTGTGTTAGATGATGCATCCTCTGTAAGCAGGACAAGCTTTGCACGCGCATTCCTGATTTCTTTTATCACCAAGTCTTCGCCTGACACGACCTTACGAGCTCGATTGGCCAGACCCAGCAAGGGAAACCATTCCATTCCAGACATTTTATTTTTTCACCTTTTCCGCCAGTTCCAGCAATTCATCGAAAATCTGGTCATCGATTTGTGATTGAAATTGATTTTGCAAAGTGTTTTTCTTTTTTGCTGCTAAGATGCACTCTTTATCCAGCGTTAAATAAGCACCCCGCCCGTTCTTTTTGCCGGTCGGGTCTACTGAGATATCGCCTTCTTTCGACCGTACAACTCGGATCAGTTCCTTTTTAGGCTTCATTTCACCAGTCACTACACATTTGCGTAATGGGATCTTTTTGTGTTTATTCACCTAAAGTCACCTCTTATTCATCCGATTCAGCAGTTTCAGGCTCTGTAAAGAGCGGCTCATCGTCTTCTTCAAGTTCTCTCGGATAGATTCCAAGTTCTCTTGCGTCTGTTTCGCTCTTAATATCAATCTTCCAGCCTGTCAGTTTAGCAGCTAAGCGTGCGTTTTGTCCTCTTTTGCCAATCGCCAAAGACAGCTGGTAATCAGGAACAATAACAGTTGTCGCTTTTTCTTCTTCATTAACGATGACATCAAGCACTTTGGAAGGGCTGAGCGCATTCGCGACAAATTCTACAGGATCACTGGACCAGTTGACAATGTCAATTTTTTCACCTTTTAATTCATTGACGATTGCTTGCACACGCTGGCCTTTAGGGCCTACGCATGAACCGACAGGATCCACATCAGGATCATCTGTGCGGACAGAAATTTTTGAACGGTCGCCGGCTTCTCTGGCAACAGATTTTAGCTCGACAGTTCCATCATAAATTTCAGGCACTTCAATTTCAAACAAACGCTTTAACAGGCCTGGATGTGTTCTCGACACGTAGATCTGCGGGCCCTTCGTTGTTTTTTCTACTTTTGTGATAAATACCTTAATGCGGTCATGAGGCTTGTAGCTTTCATTCGGCATTTGCTCATTAACCGGAAGCAAGGCTTCTATTTTGCCTAAAGACACGTAGATAAATTTATTGTCCAGACGCTGGACGATACCTGTCATGATGTCTTCTTCACGGTCGATAAATTCAGAATAAATCACACCGCGCTCAGCTTCGCGCACACGCTGTGTGACGACCTGCTTTGCTGTTTGAGCAGCTATGCGCCCGAAATCCTTAGGAGTTACTTCGATTTCGACGACATCGCCGACCATATATTCCGGATGGATGCCCTGCGCTTCTTCGATAGAGATCTCTAATCTCTGGTCGTATACTTCGTCAACGACATCTTTTCTTGCAAATACACGGATGGAGCCAGTTTCACGGTTTAGATCCACCCGTACATTTTGCGCTTGATTAAAATTCCGCTTATAAGCAGAAATTAACGCAGCTTCGATTGCTTCAATGATAATTTCTTTACTGATGCCTTTTTCTTTTTCAAGAATCGTGAGAGCATCTAATAATTCACTGCTCATTTAACGGTCTCCCCCCTTAAAACATTTGTATTCATTAGAATGTAACAGCTAATCTTGCATTAGCTATCTTTTCATACGGAATATTGACCCGTTTCTTTCTTGTTTTGATCGTGATCTCAACTGTCACTGTTTGTCCATCAAATTCAGCCAGTTCACCTTCAAACACTTTTACGCCTTCAATAGGCTCGTACGTCTTAATGTATACATTTTTTCCAAGTGATTTTTCGAAATCGGCTTTTTTCTTTAGCGGACGCTCAGCTCCTGGAGATGAGACTTCAAGAAAGTAATTTTGGCTAATTGGGTCTGCCTCATCAAGCTTTTCGCTTAAAGCTTCGCTTACTTTGGCACATTCCTCAATATCCACACCGTCATCGGAATCAATAAACACGCGAAGGAACCAGCTTTGGCCCTCTTTGACAAATTCAATGTCAACGAGTTCCAGCTGAAGGCTGTCTACGATTGGCTGAGCCATTTCTTGAACGGTGTCAGTCACTTTTTTGCTCATGTTCTTCCTCCTTGTGCTGTCGATCTCATATTCGTCTCGTCACTCTGCATAAAAACCCTGCTTCAAAAGAGCAGGGGCTAAAAAGTAAACGATGAACATGTCGAGACAAAATTCTCTTGTTCAATACAAAAGAGCGGGTTTCCCCACTCTTTGCCTCGGTAATCGTTAGCATTTCCAATAAAACTATACCATAACCATATTTTTATTGCAAATGGATATACGCTTACCTTCATACCTAAGCAAGTGACAGAAACTCTAATAATACGATGACACTTTTTGCGCATATGTATGCATAGAAGCAGAATTTCCGAGAAATTCTGCTTCTATGTTAAAACAGTGACAATTGGTTTTGATCAGGCAGTGATTCCAGACAGCCATGGCGATCTAAATACTCCAAAATCGTTTTTGATACTTTCCCTCTCTTTTGCAAATCTTCTTTTGAGAGGAATTCGCCTTCTTCACGAGCTTTTACAATGTTCAAAGCAGCGTTCGTTCCTAATCCAGGGATAGAGTTAAACGGCGGGATAAGACTGTTGCCGTCAATAATAAACTCTGTAGCGCTGGAGCGATATAAATCGACTTTTTGGAATGAATAGCCTCTCTCACACATCTCAAGCGCTAATTCTAAAACAGTCAGAAGGTTCTTTTCCTTCGGTGAAGCATCAAGTCCTTTAGCGTTTATATCCTCCATAACCGCTCTGATTGCTGTAGAGCCCTTGATCATTGTATCGATATCAAAGTCGTCTGCACGAACGGTAAAATAAGCCGCATAATATAAAAGAGCATGGTGCACTTTAAAGTAAGCAATGCGGACTGCCATTAATACATATGCCGCGGCGTGGGCTTTCGGGAACATGTATTTAATCTTTTTACAAGAATCAATATACCAGTCTGGGACATTGTTATTTTTCATTTCTTCTTCCCATTCAGGCGTTAATCCTTTTCCTTTACGCACAAATTCCATGATTTTAAAGGCAAGGGACGGCTCAAGGCCTTGATAGATTAAATACACCATAATGTCATCACGGCAGCCGATAACCTCACTCAGCTCACAAATATTATTGTGGATGAGTTCCTGCGCATTGCCTAGCCATACATCAGTTCCGTGAGACAAGCCTGAAATCTGAACGAGCTCTGAAAAAGTTGTCGGCTTTGTATCTTCAAGCATCTGCCGGACAAATCGGGTTCCGAATTCAGGAATTCCAAGCGTGCCCGTTTTACAGCCAATCTGTTCTTCCGTCACACCGAGTGATTCGGTTCCCTGGAAGATCTTCATCACTTCAGGATCATCCGTCGGAATTGTTTTTGGATCTATTCCGCTTAAGTCTTGAAGCATCCGAATGACAGTCGGATCATCGTGTCCGAGAATATCCAGTTTTAACAGGTTGTCATGGATGGAGTGGAAATCAAAATGAGTCGTTTTCCACTCTGAACCTGTGGCATCTGCCGGGAACTGAATCGGTGAAAAATCATAAATATCCATATAATCCGGAACTACGATAATACCGCCGGGATGCTGTCCAGTTGTACGTTTTACACCTGTGCATCCCTGTACGAGCCTATCTATTTCGGCACCGCGCATATGAAGATCATTGTCTCCGGCATAGCCTTTTACATAACCGTAGGCTGTTTTTTCTGCCACCGTGCCTATTGTACCCGCACGATATACATTGTCTTCTCCGAACAGCACTTTTGTGTAATTGTGTGCCTGCGGCTGATATTCTCCCGAGAAGTTCAAATCGATATCAGGTACTTTGTCCCCTTTAAATCCTAAGAATGTTTCAAATGGAATATCATGGCCGTCTTTTTTCAAAGGTGTTCCGCAATGAGGACATGTTTTGTCAGGCAGGTCAAAACCAGAACCGACAGAACCGTCATTAAAGAACTCAGAATGCTGGCACTCAGGACAAACATAGTGCGGCGGCAGCGGGTTTACCTCGGTAATCTCAGTAAGTGTCGCAACTAATGAAGATCCTACGGAACCACGGGAACCAACGAGATACCCGTCATCTAGTGAACGTTTTACAAGTTTGTGAGAGATCAAGTAAATAACAGCAAAGCCGTGGCCAATGATACTCTTTAATTCTTTTTCAATCCGTGCTTCGACAATTTCAGGCAGCTCTTCCCCGTAAATGCTTCTTGCACGCTGATAGCTCATTTCTCTGATCTCTTCATCGGCGCCTTCGATTTTCGGCGTATATAAATCATCTTTAATCGGCTTGATGTCATCAACTAAAGAAGCAACCTTTTGGGTATTGGTGACTACAATTTCCTTCGCTTTTTCTTCGCCTAAGAAAGAAAAAGCTTCAAGCATTTCGTCTGTCGTTCTGAAATGCACTTTTGGCAGCTCGTGCCTGTTCAGCGGATTTGCCCCGCCTTGTGAGGATATTAAAATCTTTCTGTAGATTTTATCCTCATCATTCAAGTAATGAACATTTCCCGTAGCAACAACCGGTTTATTAAGCTTTTCCCCCAGTTTGGTGATATTCGCAATAATTTCTTTCAGCGCTTTTTCATCGCGGACCAGTTCAAGCTCCAGCAAGTGACGGTACACTTCAGGCGGCTGAACCTCAAGATAATCATAGAATGACGCGATGTCTTCCACCTCTTCAGGCGATTTTTGCATCATTCCCTCAAAAACCTCTCCCCTGTCACAGGCTGAACCGATCAGAAGCCCTTCCCTGTATTTCTCAAGCTGAGACCTCGGAATACGGGGCACTCTGTAAAAATAATGAATATGAGAAAGTGACACGAGCTTAAATAAATTTTTGAGTCCCGTGCTGTTCACAGCAAGCAATGTGGCGTGATACGGTCTTGATCTTTGATAAGCATTGGACTGACCCATATTTTCATTCAGCTCATCATGGTACTGAATGCCTTTTTCAGCTGCGTCCTTCAGCATTTTCAGAAGCAAATAAGCGGTTGCCTCAGTATCATAGATCGCACGGTGGTGCTGTGTGAGTTCGATATCGAACTTTTTACAAAGCGTGTTCAACCGGTGGTTCTTAAATTCCGGATAGAGAAAACGTCCAAGTTCAAGCGTATCAATGACTGGGTTTTTCGCTTTATCGACTTCAAGAAGCTTTTTATAGGCTACATTTAAGAATCCCATATCAAAGCTTGCATTATGAGCGACAAGGATATCATGGCCAATCCATTCTCTGAAATCTCTTATGACATCTACGACATCCGGAGCGTCTTGTAGCATATCATCAGTGATCCCTGTCAGCTCTATGATTGTGGCGGAAAGCGGACGATGCGGGTTCGCGAACGCCTCAAATTTATCAATAATTTCTCCGCCTTTTACTTTTACTGCAGCCAGCTCAATAATGGTATCGTATACAGCAGACAATCCTGTCGTCTCAACGTCAAAAACAACATATGTTTCTTCTTCGAGCAGACGATGTGCGGCATTATAAGCAATTGGCACGCCATCATCCACGAGATTCGCTTCCATCCCGTAAATCATTTTAATTCCATGCTTTTTGGCCGCAGAATACGCATCAGGGAAGGATTGAACGACAGCATGGTCGGTCAAAGCGATGGCCTCATGCCCCCATTTTTTCGCTTGTTCGACAAGCTTTCCGATACCCGTAACAGCATCCATTTGGCTCATTGGGGAATGCAGATGCAATTCCACTCTTTTTTCTCCTTCAGGTGCTGAATCTTCACGGGTTTTTGCTTTTATTTCGTTTACGTCATTTGCGATCATGACAAGATCTCTGACAAATGTATCATTTTGAATGCTTCCGCGTGCTTTTACCCACATTCCTTTTTTCAGAGACTTCATCAGTGCCGCATCTTCTTTTTCACGTGCAAACATTTTGATTAAAATACTATTTGTATAGTCTGTAATTTTAAAGATGCACAGCGTGCGCCCGCTTTTCAGCTCGCGCGTCTCCACTTCAAACACATAACCTTGGACCGTAATTCTCCGTTCCTCGTCCATGATGCTGTCAAGTGTCCGGATTTCCTCGTTATCTTTAATCTGATAACCGATGACTAGAGGACCAGATGGAGCTTGGTCTTCATCACTTTCTTTATCTTTCTTCTCCATTTCAATCAAGGCCTGCATAGCCCGCTCTTGGTCTTCTGCAAGCTTTTGCTCCCGAAACTTTTGAACTTCCTGCTCGGATACAAATATTTCAGCATCAAGCTGAAGATCCGGAAAGCCAAATTGACGGTAGCCTGCTTGAATCATGGAACTGTATTTGTTCTTTAGCGCAGCCGCTTCTGTATCCGTTTTGGTTTTGACAATCAGTTTATTGCCCTTCAGCTTCGGTTTTTGCTGGTTTAAAAGACTGATAATTGGCGGCGAAATGCCCTGCAGTTCTTCAATGCAGCGTGACCAGTAGTCTTGAACAATACTTTCACTGACCTCGTTATCCTGAACTTCAATTGAAGATGTCACTTTTGCTATGTGGGCAAACGATTGCGTCAGCCTCGTTGTTAATGTGTCATATATTTGAAAAGGCAGCAAAGATTTAAATTGAAAATGAAAATGCCAAGACTTAGAAGCTTTGTGTATTGTCAGCTTTTTAATCTCGCCATCTTCAAAGTATGTCATGAAGGTATCATCTGTCATATTAATCTGCTGCAGAAGAATTTGAAACTGCCTTCTGTTTACTGATAACTGTTCCATTAAGACAGTATCCCTCCCTAAAAACATCATAAGTGAAGGTACCTCAGGCAATGAGGTACCTTCTATTATTTCTATTTTAACATGTTTTTTGATAAATCGTTATGGTGATTACTGCTTGCTGATAAATGCGGATAATTCGTCTACTGAAATCTCAGTTGACTCACCTGTTTGGCGGATTTTCACTTCGACAATGCCTTCGTCAGCCCGTTTTCCAACAGTGATGCGAATTGGAAGGCCGATGAGATCTGAATCAGCGAATTTTACGCCGGCACGCTCAGCACGGTCGTCATAGAGCACTTCATAGCCTTCAGCTTTTAAATCGGCATACAGCTTTTCAGCAAGCTCTCTTTGCCCATCGTTTTTCATGTTCAAAGCAAGAATATGAAGATCGTACGGTGCAACGCTTTTTGGCCATATTAAGCCTTTTTCATCGTGATGCTGTTCAGCAATAGCAGAAAGCGTTCTTGACACACCGATTCCGTAACAGCCCATCATCATTGGCTGCGCGCGTCCATTTTCATCTAAATATGTCGCATTCATCGCTTCTGAATAGCGTGTTCCGAGCTTAAAGACTTGTCCGACCTCGATCCCCTCAGCAAAACGGATCGTTCCCTTGCCGTCTGGTGAAGGATCACCTTCTTTAATAAAACGAAGATCAGCAAATTCTTTAATTTGCGCGTCACGATTCACATTGACATTTTGATAATGATGATCTCCTTCATTTGCTCCGGCAACAGCATTGACCATTGTCTTCACAGCTTGATCGGCATATACTTCCACATCCTGATGAATACCGATAGGGCCTACAAACCCTGGTTCTGTTCCGAGCTGCTGAATGACCTCTTCATGTGTGGCAAGCTCTACAACCTCTGCATGAAGCAAGTTTTTCACTTTAATATCGTTCACTTCATGGTCCCCTCTAACAAGCACTAGGACAAAACGGTCATCGGCTTTAAACAATACTGACTTAATGCATGCTTCAGCAGAAACCTGTAGGAACGCAGTCAGTTCTTCAATTGTTTTCACGTTAGGCGTATGAACCTTCTCTAGAGCTTTAGGTTCTTCATTTGAAGGGACTTCCTGGTAAAGAACTTCAGCCATTTCGATATTAGCCGCGTACTGTGATTCATCAGAATACGCAATCGTATCCTCTCCGATCGCAGAAAGCGCCATAAATTCGTGCGTATCCTTTCCTCCCATTGCGCCTGAATCAGCAATAACAGGTCTTACATTAATGCCGCAGCGGGCAAAAATATTTGAATAAGCCTCATACATTTTTTGATACGTTTCATCCAGGCTCTCTGCAGATGCATGGAATGAGTACGCATCCTTCATAATAAATTCGCGGCCTCTTAACAAACCGAAGCGAGGACGTTTTTCATCTCTGAACTTAGACTGAATTTGATACAGAGTCAGAGGGAGACGCTTATAAGATTTAACCTCATCGCGAACAAGCGAAGTGATAACCTCTTCATGCGTTGCCCCTAAAGCAAATTCACGGCCATGACGGTCTTTTAGTCTCATCAGTTCGGGACCATACGTATACCATCTGCCTGATTCCTGCCATGTCTCAGCCTGCTGCAATGCGGGCATGAGCATTTCTACGGCATCAATTTTCTCCATTTCCTCTCGAACAATCTGCTGAATGTTTTGAATCACCTTATACGCAAGAGGCATATAGCTGTATACCCCGCTCGTATTCTGTCTGATAAATCCTGCTCTCAGAAGAAGCTGATGACTTTTTGCTTCGGCATCAGCTGGAACTTCACGGAGCGTAGGAATAAGCGTCAAGCTTTGTCTCATTTCTTCGCACCTCTGATTGATTTACTTTTCGTTTACAAAAACAGCCGCTGGATATCGTTCCATGTGACGACCAGCATAAGAAGCATTAAGAAAGCTACTCCGATAAACACAACAAATGCTTCTTTTTCCCTGTTAATCGGTTTGCCCCGAATCGCTTCAATAAATAGAAATAACAGTCTTCCCCCGTCAAGTGCCGGAATCGGAAGCAAGTTGACAATCCCAAGGTTAATGCTTAAAAACGCAGCAAACTGAAATAAGTTCACTATCCCTGTTTTCGCCACTTGGTCTGTCATGTCATATATGCCGACAGGACCTGACAGCATATCAAGTTTAAATTGGCCTGTTACTAATTTGCTCAGGTTGGTTAAAATGGCTTTGGTGACATCAACGGTTGATGTCGCGCCATAAGCCACCGCTGAAAGAACGCCTTTTTCAGTCGGCGCATAGGAGCCGAAACGTCCGATTGTTTTTTTATTCTCATCTTTAACAGCTTCCGGAGTCACTGAAATATGAAGCGTTTTGTTTTCTCTTTTTACTGCAACGTCCATTTCTTTTTCCGGGTTTTCTTTTACAGCGGAGACAATGTCAGTCCAAGACCTCATTTTTTCTCCGTTGATGCTTTGGATGTAATCCCCTTCTTTTAGCCCTGCTTCGGCCGCCCGTCCATTGTCTGTCAGCTGTCCGAGCATAGGCTCATTTGACGGTACACCTTGAATCAGCCCAAGCATCACTAAAATGACGTAAGCTAAAATAAAGTTCATAATCGGTCCTGCAGCAATGGCTTTGATCCGCTTCCACACAGGTTTGGAACCAAATTGGCGATTATACGGCGCAATCTGCACTTCTTCTCCGTCTACAATGAAAAAGGATGTTTCGCTGACCGTAAAGCTGGAAAGTTCGTCCTCTTTCCCTTGTTCATAACCGGTAATCTTCATGTCATGCTCTAAATCCGCTGTTTCCACTTCAATGACTAAAGCATCCGGATATTTTTCCTTTTGATTGATGATGACTTTCTCAACTTGATCTTCTTTATTAAACAGAAGCCCAACCGTGTAACCGGGTTTCACCTCAATCATTTCCGGATCTTCGCCGGCCATACGAACAAATCCGCCGACCGGAAGCAGCCTGATCGTATAAACTGTTTCATTTTTTTTGAAAGAAAAAATCTTTGGACCGAAGCCGATCGCAAATTCACGGCAGAGAATTCCCGCTCTTTGGGCTAGCAATAAATGGCCCAGTTCATGGAAGAAAACGAGCGTTCCGAAAATAATGATAAACGCTATAACTGTATTCACGAACATACCACCTTATGTGAGTATTGAATTGACGTATCCCCGGGTATCTTTGTCCACTTCTTGAATGTCCGCCAGGCTCGGTTTTTTCAGTAATTGATGGCGGGTTAGTGCCTTTTCGATACAGTCTTCAATAGCCAAAAACGGTATCTTGCCGGCTAAAAAGGCAGCGACAGCTACTTCATTTGCCGCATTAAGCACTGTCGGCATTGTTCCTCCTATTTTACCTGATTCAAATGCAAATTGTAAGCATCGGAACCTGTCAAAATCAGCTTTCTCAAAATGAAGGCTGCCGATTTCCCATAATTCAAGCCTTTTCGCATCTGGTAATGGCAACCGGTCAGGATATGTGAGCGCATATTGAATTGGGACTCTCATATCCGGAGTTCCAAGCTGCGCGATCACACTTTTATCATGAAACTCAACCATTGAATGGATGATGCTCTCCTTATGTAAAACCACATCAATTTGTTCATAAGGTATATCGAACAGCCAATGTGCCTCGATCACCTCTAATCCCTTATTCATCATTGTAGCCGAATCAATTGTAATTTTTGCACCCATTGACCAATTCGGATGTTTTAATGCATCCTCAACAGTTACTGATTCGAGCTCCTCCCGCGTCTTGTCCCGAAAGCTTCCGCCTGATGCCGTAATGATGAGGCGTTCAATGTTTTTGGCCTGTTCGCCTTGGAGGGCTTGAAAAATGGCTGAATGCTCACTGTCAACAGGCAGCAGCGGAACATCATATTTCTTAGCATGTTCTTTTACTATATGCCCTGCAGTGACAAGAGTTTCCTTATTTGCAAGCGCAATTGTTTTTTTCTGTTCAATCGCCTTTAATGTCGGGATTAGGCCAACGCTGCCGAGCAAAGCATTGACAACAATGTCAACCTCCTCCATTGCTGCTGCTTCTATCAGTCCTTCTTCTCCCAGCCCGATTTGGCATTCAAAAGAAAAAGACATTTGTTTTAGTTTATGATATGTATCCAGATCACCGACAGAGACAAATTTCGGCTGAAAGGCCTCAATCATCGGAACGGCCTTATCAATATTTCTGCCAAACGACATAGATACCAGCTGAAATTGATCTTGATGCGCACGCAGTACGTCAAGAGTCTGTTCGCCGATTGATCCTGTTGCTCCTAAAAGACAAATATTTTTCAAAGTTGCCACTACTCCTATTCTTATTGCTGCATGATCAGTCTCATATTCATATTAGACTTTTTTATGAAAAAAGGGCAAGCAGAAAGTACAAGAAAGGCATGACAAACAAGAAACTGTCAAAACGGTCTAATATACCGCCATGCCCGGGAAGAATATTCCCAGAATCCTTTACATCGTAATGTCTTTTCAAGGCGGATTCCACTAAATCTCCAAGTTGTCCGAAAACAGACAAAAACAGCGTGATCAACAGCAAATAGATATACGGGATCGGAAGTTGTGCCACAAGCTGAAAAATCGTCGCCAATACAAGTGCGATGACAATTCCGCCTACAAAACCCTCCACTGTTTTATTCGGACTGATTTCAGGCCACAGTTTTCGCTTCCCAAGCGCTTTACCGACAAAATATGCACCGGAATCAGTGGACCAAATGACAACACATGCATAAAAAATGTATGTTAATCCGTATTGGTCAAGATTTCTAATTTCGATAAAATAATGAAAACACATTCCGATGTAGATTGCGGCAAGCGTAATAAATCCGACTTCATCAAAAGTAAAGGTGTTCTTGACCAACACTGTGTAAGTCAGCAATAGCAATACCGCAAACAAAGCGATTTCCATTTTGGAAATTCCGTCAGCTTCGAAAAACGAATACTGGCTTGGCAATAAGAACATCCACAATAATAAAAGACCGATCAAACCCGGCAGTGAAATCATCTTCAGCTTTTTCATCCGTAAAAGTTCAAAAAGCGCCACACTGCCCATAGCATAAATTAATATGGTGAACGGCAATTTCCCGACAATAACCAAAAATAAAAATACAATTGCTGCCAGAACACCTGTCAAAATTCTTTGTTTCATGTCCACCATCCTCTAAATTCCGCCAAACCTCCGGCCTCTCTGCTGAAACTCTCCTAACGCCTGTAAGAAGTGATCTTCTTTGAAATCAGGCCACAAGACGTCAGTAAAGACAAATTCACTGTAGGCCACCTGCCATAGCATAAAGTTACTCAGTCTTATCTCGCCGCTCGTTCGAATTAAAAGTTCAGGATCCTGCAAAGATTCAGTCATTAAATAAGTAGAAAAAAGCGATTCATCAATGTCTTCAATATTCAAAGAGCCTTCCTTCACTTTTTCCGCGAGTGATTTTGCAGCAGTGACAATTTCAGTACGGCCTCCATAGTTAAGGGCAAAATTAAGGATCATTCCATCATTTTGCGCCGTATCCTGAACAGCCTTTTCAATCGCACGCAATGTATGCGCCGGCAAAGCTGTTTCATCCCCAATGATCCGAACCTGTACATTTTCCTCAACAAGCTCTGGAAGATACGTATTCAAAAATTCTTCCGGAAGCTTCATTAAAAAATCGACTTCCATTTTCGGTCTTTTCCAGTTTTCTGTTGAAAATGCATACAAAGTCAGCACTTTGACACCTAATTCGTTTGCGAGCTTCGTTGTCCTTTTTACCACCTTCATCCCTTCATGGTGGCCTGCAATTCTGGGAAGAGAGCGTTTTTTAGCCCAACGGCCATTTCCATCCATGATAATGGCGATGTGTTCGGGAATTTCTCCCTTAAGTATGTCTTCTTTTGTATAACGTTCTAAGTTGGAAGCCGCAGTTTGCTGATTCTTCCAATTTTTGAGTATGTTGAGCATGAGATTCCTCCGTCACCCAAAAAGGTTACATTCCCTGCTGATTATCAATGTAATCAACAGTATTAACAAAAAAACCCCCTGTAAACATGAGAGGGTCTTTTCACTATTATCTATTGTACATAGTTTTTCATTAAACTTCCATGATTTCTTTTTCTTTGTCTTTTGTGACACTGTCAATTTTTGACACATATTCATCTGTCAGTTTTTGAACGTCTTCAGTGGAAGCACGCAATTCATCCTCAGTAATGTCTCCGTTTTTCTCAAGTTTTTTGAGATCATCGTTAGCATCACGACGAACGTTACGGACAGCTACTTTTGCTTCTTCAGCATATTTTTTTACAACTTTCACTAATTCTTTCCGTCTCTCTTCCGTTAGTGCCGGAATTGCAATTCGAATCATATTGCCGTCACTTGTCGGTGTAAGACCTAAATCAGCTTTTAAAATCGCTTTTTCGATATCGCCGATTGCTGTTTTGTCGTATGGCGTGATAACAAGCATACGAGCTTCAGGCACATTAATAGAAGACAACTGATTTAAAGGTGTCTGTGCCCCGTAATATTCAACCGTTACTTTATCTAATAAAGATGGATTTGCACGGCCTGCGCGTACAGTAGCCAATTCGCGCTGATAAGCAGCAATTGCTTTTTCCATTTTTTCTTTTGTTTGAGTTAATACTTCTTTTGACACGTTATTTCCCCCTCACGATCGTTCCGATTGATTCACCGATAACGGCACGTTTGATATTTCCTTCTTCCATAATAGAAAAGACGATAAGCGGAATGTCATTATCCATGCATAAAGATGATGCTGTTGAATCCATGACTTCCAGGCCGTCTTTAAGAACGTCAAGATAAGAAAGTGATTCATACTTAACAGCTGATTCATCTTTTCTAGGATCAGCATTATACACACCGTCAACATTATTTTTAGCCATCAAAATAACGTCTGCCTCAATTTCAGCAGCCCGCAGTGCAGCTGTTGTATCAGTTGAGAAATATGGGTTTCCTGTGCCCGCAGCGAAAATAACGACACGTTTTTTCTCTAAGTGGCGTATCGCTTTTCTTCTTATGTACGGTTCAGCAACTTGTCTCATTTCAATGGATGTTTGCACTCTGGACTGGATTCCGAGTGTTTCCAAGCTGTCTTGAAGAGCAAGCGAATTCATAACTGTCGCCAGCATCCCCATATAGTCAGCAGTTGCACGGTCCATGCCCAGGTCACTTCCTGTTTTTCCGCGCCATAGGTTGCCGCCGCCTACTACAACAGCCACTTCGACTTCAAGCTCAGCGATTTCTTTCACTTGCTTTGCAATGGATTGAATGACAGTTGGGTTAATTCCGTTTCCCTGTTCTCCTGCCAATGCTTCCCCGCTAAGCTTTAATACGATACGTTTGTATTTTGGTTTTTCCATGATAACCTCCAAGTGTAAACATTGCCGTTTTCTATTATGCAAGAGAAAAAAAGGTTTGTAAATATAGTTTTAAAAATAGGGAACACAAATTGTGTCCCCTATACTGCCTGAAAAGTCGCGACTTGGCCGCGAAATCTTTTCGCCATTATTTTTTCACTTGGTTCATTACTTCTTCAGCAAAGTTTTCTTGACGTTTTTCGATGCCTTCTCCAACTTCGTAGCGGACATAAGTTTGAACAGTTGCGTTTTTCGCTGCAACAACTTGTTTCACTTTTTCATCTGGGTTTTTAACGAACGCTTGGTCTAAAAGACAAATTTCTTCGAAGAATTTGTTCAGACGGCCTTCAACCATTTTCGCTACGATGTTTTCAGGTTTGCCTTCTTGAAGGGCTTGCTGAGTTAGGATTTGACGCTCATGGTTAGCTTCTTCTTCAGAAACTTGATCACGAGAAATGTAACGAGGGTTAACCGCAGCAACGTGCATTGCGATATCTTTCGCAATTTCTTCGTCAGTTGTACCGTTAAGAACAGTTAATACACCGATGCGGCCGCCCATGTGAAGGTAAGCACCGAATGCAGAGCTGTCGTCTTTTGTAAGAACTGTAAAGCGGCGAAGAGTGATTTTCTCACCGATTTTAGCAACTGCGCTTGTGATGTACTCTTCAACAGTAGAGCCATTTTCCATTTTTTGACCCATTGCTTCTTCAACATCTGCAGGTGCATTTGCAAGAAGGTGGTCAGCTAAAGTGTTAAGAAGCTCTTTGAATCCTTCGTTTTTCGCAACAAAGTCAGTTTCAGAGTTTACTTCTAGGATAACACCTTTGTTGCCGTCAGTTTTAATAAGAGTAGAACCTTCTGCGGCGATACGGTCAGCTTTTTTCGCTGCTTTTGCAATCCCTTTTTCTCTTAAAAGGTCAATTGCTTTGTCCATATCTCCGTCAGTTTCAGTCAACGCTTTTTTACAATCCATCATGCCCGCGCCAGTTTTTTCACGCAGTTCTTTTACTTGCTGTGCAGTAATTGCCATTTGTATTCCTCCTTATATGTTTAAACAAGAGTATGTATATTACACATTTTTCTTGAAAAAAGGTGATAAAAGGCAGTCCCTCTTATCACCTTTTGAATAGGTTACGCAGTTGTTGTTTCTGTTTCTGGTGCAGTTTCTTCAGCAACTTCCGCTTCTTCTTCGCCTTGCTTCGCTTCTAAGATTGCATCTGCCATTTTAGAAGTTAGAAGTTTAACAGCGCGGATAGCGTCATCGTTCGCTGGGATTACAACATCGATTTCATCTGGATCACAGTTAGTATCTACGATACCGATGATAGGGATGTTTAATTTGCGAGCTTCCGCAACAGCGATGCGCTCTTTGCGAGGATCGATGATGAATAATGCATCAGGAAGATCCTTCATATCTTTAATTCCGCCTAGGAATTTTTCAAGACGCTCTAATTCTTTTTTCAATTGAACGACTTCTTTTTTAGGAAGTACATCAAACGTACCGTTTTCTTGCATTTTTTCAATGTCTTTAAGACGTTTAATACGTTTTTGGATTGTTTCAAAGTTTGTTAATGTACCGCCCAACCAGCGTTGGTTGACATAGTACATGCCAGAGCGTTGAGCTTCTTCTTTAACAGAATCTTGAGCTTGTTTTTTTGTTCCGACGAAAAGGATTTTTCCGCCTTCAGCAGCAAGATTTTTAGTGAAGTTGTAAGCTTCCTCTACTTTTTTGACTGTTTTTTGAAGGTCTATGATGTAGATTCCGTTACGCTCCGTGAAAATGTAACGCTTCATTTTTGGGTTCCAACGGCGTGTTTGGTGACCGAAGTGAACACCAGCTTCAAGCAATTGCTTCATAGAAATGACTGACATGTTATTTCCTCCTAATATAATGGTTTTTTTCCTCCGCTTAGGTCATTTTTGTGCAGAACTGCCGCCTGCAGCACCCTCTGCATAAATCGTTAAGCGTGTGTATTTAACACCAAGACATAATATAACACAGCTTTATCCGACAATCAAGAATCCTTTACACCTTTGGAGCGAAATTTTAAAAATAGCTCGATTTCTGTCTTTCCGCTCTTCAGTTTCTGAGCAATTTGACTTGCCGAATACCCCTGTTCATATAATTCTATGACCTGGTCTTCAAATGATGGGACATCACTGTTTACGATCTCTTCCCGACGGTCAACCTCAGTAATCAGACCTTCAATATGTTCAGGAAGGTTCTCTATTTCTTGAACTTCATCCCGCTCTGGATGTTTTTCAAAGTGCTGAAGATCTGTCTTTTGAGATTCTGCGTCAGATTCACTTGAAGATGGAGCGGCGTTTTCTATCAGTTTCTCATTTTCTTCTTTTAATTCAAGAAGAAAGGCGGCCAAGGTGTTTTCCGTCTCTTCAAGTATCTGCTTTTGCTGTTTTTCTGTTTCTTTCACTGCAGCGAGCCTCGTATACAGGATAATGACAGCGTACAGAAGAACGCCGTGGAGCGTAAAGCTTAAAAGCCATAATAGTGTTGACATGTTTTTCACTCGCTAACCATGAAATTCATTATTGAATCACTTTTTCCAGCAGATTCTTTAGTTTAAATAATGCCTTTGAATGGATCTGTGATATGCGGGACGTAGAAAGATTTAATACTTGTCCGATTTCTGTCAGTGTCAGCTCTTCTTTGTAGAACAAACTGACAACCAGCTGTTCTTTTTCAGAGAGTTCGTGAATTTTTTCAGCAAGCTGTGCAATCAGTTCATCCTTCATAATCTTTTCTTCAGGCGGAACATTTTTGTCATCTCTGATCATGACTTGTATGTTTTCCCCGTCATCTTGATCATGGAGCTTTTCATCAATTGACAGCAGATTTGCAAAAAAACCTTCATTCATTGTTGACACTACATCCTGTACCGTCATTCCGAGTTCCTCTGCAATTTCCGCGGGCGATACATTCCGAAGATAACGCTGTTCAAGCTTTTCGATTGCTGCTTCAACCTTCTTTGTTTTTTCGCGTGAGGTTCTGGGCAGCCAATCTTCTTTACGAAGCCCGTCTATGATTGCGCCGCGAATTCTAAACGAGGCGTAGGTATCAAATTTTAAGTCCCGGCTAGGGTCAAATTTTTCAAGGGCATCATATAAACCAAGCATACCAAGGCTCATTAGATCGTCTTTATGCACTGATTTCGGCAGTCCGACAGAAATTCTGCCTACATGATATGTGACAAGCGGCATGTAACGGCGCATTAAGTCGTCACCGGCTTTAGGATCTTTCCACTCTTTCCAGCGCGTCCAAAGCACCTGATCTTCATAATTCAAGGATTGCATTGTTATCCCCCTAATACCTTAATTAAATCGTTTTTTCACCTTGTTTAACAGTTCGAATATGCAGCATGCAGGACTTCGGTTCAAATTCTATCGTCCGGCCGCTTGAGCCGCCCGTATCTTCACTAATAATAGGAATATTAAATAAAGACAGCTGTTCTTTTATCGCTAATACATTTCTCGGTCCGATCTTCATCAAATCATTTGTCGATTTAAATTTAAACATCTCTGATCCGCCGGCCAGCTTTGCTTTTAATGCAAATTTCCTACATCCCGCTTCTATCAGCATATCAATCGTGGTCTTTACGGCAGTGTCAGCGTACTTAGCCCGGTTGAGCTCTGCAGTTTTCGATAACGTCGAATCCGGCAGCATGACATGAACAAGACCCGCCGTTTGCTTTTCTTTATCATAAAGCACCAGCCCCACACATGATCCTAAACCAGAGGTCCGAATGGTATCCGGGAAGCGGGCGATCTTCACATCAGCAATCCCAACCTTTATAACAACAGCCTCAGTTGTACTCATAATGATGCACCTAAAGCGACAAAGAGCTTTTCAAATGAATCATAGTCCGGCAGCATAAACATATGCGCTTTCAGCTCTTGCTGATGGCTCTGGTCAAAAATTGACGTGTCGACCACAATGGCGTGTTCTCCAACCTGACTGAGTTCCATCAGCCCTTCGCTGATCACAGCTCCGAACATGTCCAATGAAACTTCAGGAACACTTGGATAAAGCTGGAGTTTAGTCAAATCTGCCAAAGCTGTTAAATATGATCCCGCTAAAATATTGCCCAGTTCATGCAAAGCGGATGAGCTCATATGATCTTCACCTAAGTCCTCTATATCAAAATCAGGGTTTCCAATCAGCTCTCTGATAAATTGCTCCGCCTGAAAAAAAGGCATTATAAAGAACATCGAACCCGTTAAATCGCCTTCCATTCTTAAAAAGATGCTGGCAACCGGGACATCAGCACCGCCGAAAAAATCGACAAGCTCATCAAAAGACAGCAGCTTTGCAAATGGGACTTCCATATCTATCTTTCTATTTAACAGCTGGGCCATTGCAGAGGCGGAGTGGCCGGCGCCTATATTGCCGACTTCCCGCAAAATGTCCATCTGCTCTTCTTTGATTCCATTAAAAATACTCATGTCATAACCCCTTTAAGATTAAGCTTGATCGGGCACAGCGGACTGAGATGATTCTTTATCCAAAACCGCGTTCGCATCAATAATATTTAAGAGTCTGTTCTCTTGTTTCACAATCTGTTCGATCGACACATCCGTATCTTTCTGAACGCCTTCTGGAGCGGATTCTATTTCACTTTCGTGTACGGTTATCACATCATTCGCTTCATCCACAATCCAGCCGACTTCAATATCACGATAAGCAATAATGATAATTCGTGTTTCATCGGTAATTTCATACTCTGGCAAATTCAGGCGCTTTCTTAAATCAATAACCGGAGTCACCACCCCGCGCAAATTGATTACCCCGCAAATATATGGTTCGACGCCAGGTACCCTCGTTGGCTTTTGCCATTTTTCAATTGATTTCACCTGAGTGACGGAAATGGCATATTCTTTTCCATTTACCATAAAGACAATCATTTTTTCGCCTGTTTTAATTTCTGCAGTCATGTGAGACACCTCCTCGAATGGTTAAATAATCAGTGCATTACAATCAATAATGAGCGCTACTTCTCCGTCTCCTAAAATAGTAGCTCCGGAAATTGCAAAGACGTTTGTTAAATAATCTCCGAGTGATTTAAGCACAACTTCCTGCTGGCCAATAAAGGAGTCCACCACAAATGCAGTAGGTTTGTCGCCTTTTTTCACGACAATGATATGGAGCTGTTCCGCATCTTTTCTTGTATCTTCTATTTTAAACTCTTCTTTTAAATAAACGACAGGGACAATGTGTCCTCTAAAGTCAATCACTTCACGGTCATGCGTTTGCAAAATGTCTTTTCTGTCAATGACTGCTGTTTCAATGATTGAAGAAATCGGAATGGCAAATGTCTCTTCTTCCAACTTAATCAGCAGGACTGAAATAATAGATAAGGTAAGCGGCAGCTGTATACTGAATAGAGAGCCCTGACCTTCGGCTGATTTCACACTGACTGAACCGCCTAGAGACTCCAGTTTGTTTTTTACAACGTCAAGTCCGACGCCGCGGCCAGAGATATCAGAAATTTGGTCAGCGGTTGAGAACCCCGGAGCAAAAATCAATTCGTAAATTTCGTTGTCTTCTAAGGTTTCAGCTTCTTTTTCCGTTATGACCCCGCGCTCAAGCGCTTTTTCCATGATTTTCTTGCGATTAAGGCCTGCACCGTCATCTTCTACTTCGATAAAGACATGGTTACCGCTGTGATAAGCTTTAAGCACAACTTTTCCTGATTCCGGTTTTCCCTTTTGCAAACGCGTTTCCGGCGCCTCGATACCATGGTCAATGCTGTTTCTGATCAAATGAACGAGAGGATCTCCGATTTCATCAATCACTGTACGATCCAGCTCAGTTTCCGCGCCGATGATCGAGAGTTCAATTTTTTTATTCAGCTCTTTCTGAAGCTGGCGAATCATTCTCGGGAATCTGTTAAAAACGGTTTCAACCGGGACCATTCTCATATTCAGAATAATCGATTGCAAATCTCCGGAAATTCTCGTCATCCGTTCAACCGTTTCAGTCAGTTCATTGTGCTCAAGCTCTTTCGCAATCTGCTCAAGACGTCCGCGGTCAATGACAAGCTCTTCAAATAAGTTCATTAAAGAATCAAGCCTGTCAATGTTGACACGAATTGTTTTGGATCCGCCGGCTGAGTGCTTCGCCTGTTCATCGTTTTTAGCAGGCTGTTTTTGTTTTTCCTGCTTCGCAGGTACAGCTGCCGGCGAGTCTACAGGCTTAGATTCCTCAGGCTTTTCAGCTGATGTTAAAGGAACCCCTTGACTGACTTCAACATGCTCAATTTCCGACACGCCATTGATTAATTGTTCAATG
Organism: Bacillus sp. MD-5; assembly: GCF_002201875.1. Taxonomy (NCBI): domain Bacteria; kingdom Bacillati; phylum Bacillota; class Bacilli; order Caryophanales; family Bacillaceae; genus Bacillus; species Bacillus sp. MD-5. The sequence continues at coordinate 1,561,218 of NZ_CP021911.1, read as the reverse complement.
TCTTCTGCTGATTGATGTGTTAAGAAACAAACTTGAAAGTCAGTTCCAAAATCTTCTGTTTCAAGCACTTCAGCACTTGGAATTGTTTTGGCTACTTCTCCGACTTCATTTAGTTTTTCAAACACCATATAGACACGAACTGCTTTTAACATACAGTTTTCGTTCAGAGAAATCTTGATTTCATATCGTTTGAATCCTTGCTCCTCCGCTTCTTGTATAACTGTACGTTCAAATTCATCATATTCCCAATCAGATGCTGAACTCGGTGCTTCTGCAGGTTCCGCGGATGCAGCAGATTCAGTGTGTGCACCATTTACATCAAGCTTGGCACTCACTTCTGAGATATCTCTTTTACCATCCCCGCCATCAATAATAGACTGAACCATAGCTTCCAGGTGATCCAGAGCTTCAAACAAAATATCCAGCCATTCTGAGGTAACTGCCATGTCTCCGTTTCGGATTGCATCCAGCACGTTTTCAAGCAGGTGGGTAAGATGCGCTAAATCCGTGTAGCCCATCGTTGCGCTCATTCCTTTTAATGTATGGGCAGCCCTGAATATATCATGTACGAGCTGAAGGTCAGTCGGGTCTTTCTCTAAAAGGAGAAGCTTTTCATTACATGTTTGTAAATGTTCTTTACTCTCATCAATAAAGACATCTAAATACTGATTCATATCCATTTGAATCACACCCTCTCTTTTTTCACACAGCTTGTGATGGATGCTGCGATATCTTCTACATGTTTAATCTCATGAATGAGACCCGCTTTAACAGCAGCTTTTGGCATCCCGTAAACGACACAAGATTCTTCAGACTCCGCAATGGCTTTCACATTGCCGGCTGTTAGCATGTCCTTTAGCCCTGCAGTGCCGTCACTGCCCATTCCGGTCATAATAACCGCTACTTTTTCATAATCTGTCAGTTTACCGACAGAACGGAATAAATAATCAGCAGATGGTTTATGACGGCTCGGGGTATCGAGATTATCAAGCACAATCTGGAGTCCTCCGCTGCTTTTAATAACGGAAATGTTTTTTCCGCCCGGTGCTATGTAAACACAGCCGTTAAGAGCTGCTTCACCATCTTTTGCTTCTTTCACCTGAATGTCAGATAAATGATTCAGCCGATCAGCCAAAGAAGCAGTAAATCCTTCAGGCATGTGCTGAACGACAACCACTGGTGCGTTCAAGTCCTTAGGAAGCTTCGGTATCACCTTTTGTAACGCCCTTGGACCGCCAGTTGATGTGCCGATACACACAATTTGTCTGCCTGTGCCTGATTTCGGTTTGCTCAATTCAGGCTTAACAGCTCGCACAATAGGTTCGGGCCGAACCGTTTGGGAAACAGGACGGTTCCGCTTGCCGGAAAGTCCAGCCGCGACGACACGCTCAACTAATTGTTCTTTAATTTTGTACAAATCTAAAGATATTGAGCCTGATGGCTTTGTGATAAAGTCAAAGGCACCGATCTCCAAACAATTAATTGTGCACTCTTTACCTTTTTCGGTCTGGCTCGATACCATGATGACCGGCAAGTTATAAATCTCAATAATTTTGCGAAGCGTATCTGTTCCATTCATGACCGGCATTTCAACATCAAGAGTAATAACATCCGGTTTTAATAAATCAATCTTCTTAAGCGCTTCTTCTCCGTTTCTGGCAGTTCCGATTACTTCTATCTGCTTTTCCTCGGTCAGAAAATCACTTATCATTTTTCTCATGAAAGCTGAATCATCAACTACAAGCACACGAATCAAATTAAGCCCTCCTCATTAAAAAAGAAGATAACTTCTCAATAAATGTCTGTTTGTCTTCTTTGTGTCTCGTTTCTTCTCTTTCAAACAAGGCGTCCGCTAAAAGGCGGACTGACCGGCTGGCTTTTGCCTGAGGGCTTTTTATGAAAAAAGGAACCTGTTCGACAACCGCTTTGCTCACGATCACATCGTCAGAAACGGAACCGGCAAACTGAACCTGAACATCCAAAAACATTTGAATTGTGCGAGAAAGGCGGGCAAAAGCGTCAAGCCCTTCTTTTTGGTCACGGCACCGATTGACAGCCACCTTCATCGAAAGCTTATTTCCTGTCAAAACCAAGTGCTTGACAGCACTGTATGCGTCCATGATGGCCGTCGGCTCGGGAGTTGTTATGATCAAAATATCTTCTGCTGATAAAATAAAGGGCAGTTGATCTTTTGATAATCCTGCTCCCATGTCAAACAGCACATAATCGAACTGGCTTAATGCATGAGAAAGTTCATTGGCAAAAAACGTCCATTTTCTCTGATCCAGTTGAAACATCACATCCAGGCCGGTTCCACCTGATATATACCGCAAACCCTTTGGGCCAACGGATAATGACTGTAACAACGGCTTCTGATCGGTTAAAACATCGATTATCGTGGCAGACGATGAATTTCCCATTAATATATCAATGTTCCCCATCCCAATATCAAGGTCGATGAGAAGCACCTTTTTACCTTTATCCTGCAACGCAAGTGCCATATTTAAGGTAATATTAGATTTTCCGACACCGCCCTTGCCGCTGATGACAGCAAGTGTCTTCGCTTTTTGTGAATAAACCATTGGCAGAACGCGCTGACGCTTTTCCATTTTCGCCCGTAAAGTTGCTGCTTGGTCATATCGGTTCATCTGCACAGCATCCTTACAAAATCAAGTGGAGATACAGTCTGTATATCCTCAGGCACATTCTGGCCGTTTGTCATAAATCCGACACCTATTTTTGATTCTGCCAGTATATTAAACACAGAACCTAAGGAAGTCGTTTCATCTATTTTCGTAAAAATAAACTGATTGACAGGGACGGATGAAAACCGTTTGACAATATGTTTCATATCTTCATATTTTGCAGTCGCGGATAAAACAAGAAATGACTGAATGCTGCTCTCAAAAGGAATCGTTTCTTTCAGTTCATCAATGTATTGCTGGTCCTTGAAGTTTCTTCCTGCTGTATCAACAAACACATGATCATACTCAGAAAATAACTCCTTCGCCTGCTCAAATTCTTCTTTTGTATAACAAACTTCCAGAGGAGCCTGCAGCAGCTCAGCGTATGTTTTCAACTGTTCAACAGCTGCAATTCGATACGTATCTGTAGTAATAAAAGCGATTTTTTTCTGTTTTTCAAGCATAGATATGGCTGCGAGTTTAGCTAGTGTAGTTGTTTTACCAGCCCCTGTTGAACCAAAGAGAACGATATACTTTGAATGGATTGGTTCCTGCCACTTGTCTGCTGAAGGCAGCGTATCGCATAGTAATTCCTGAAGTTTGCCGACCACATTTTCTTCATTAAGGCCGCCTGCTTCCACAGAGAAGCGAAGCAATTTTTTCAGAGTGCTCGTTTTCGTTGACTCTTTAATTCCCGTTTCTTGCAAAAGCTTCTCTGCTTTTCGCAGTGGCTCAGGAAGTACAGATTGATATGCTGAAAAATCACCTTGCTCCTGTTGCACCGGAATTTGAGGGGATGTCCTCTCCTCTATTTTCGGACTGCTGACCGGAGTTTTGAATGTTTGTTTCGGTTCAGTTGCCTTCTGAGGCGTTTTTTTCTCAAGAAAGTCCTGATCCAATACGGCGATCACTTCAACAGCAGGCTTGTTGATGAGGCCAAACCATTTTCGCTTTTTAATTTTTTTCGAATTTAATATGACCGCTTCATTGCCCAATTCTTTTCTGATGAGAAGTGCCGCTTCTTGCATTGAAGCAGCAGTAAATTTTTTTATTTTCATTAAATATCCACCACTCCAATGCTTTGTACCTCAACATTCGCCTCAAGTTCGTTATAAGAGAGTACCGGAAGATCAGGGAAGTATCGTTCCAGAAGCTGTTTCACATACATTCTGACAGGCGGCGAGCATAGAAGAATCGCGGTTTCCTGACGTAATGACAGCTGTTCAGCTTCTTTAGCGACAGAACGCACTATGCTTTCTGAAATATCTGGTTCGAGCGATAAATAATTTCCGTGTTCCGTTTGCTGCACACCGTCTGCTATAGCCTTCTCTACCCGGCCCGAGCAAGTAACAACTTTCAACACTTCATTATCTTTGGCAAATTGGGCTGTAATTTGTTTAGCAAGTGCTTGTCTTGTATACTCTGTCAAAAGATCAGAATCTGTTGTTAATTTCCCATAGTCAGCAAGTGTTTCAAAGATCGTTACTAAGTTTCGAATTGAAACCTTTTCTTTTAAAAGCTTAGCAAGCACCTTCTGAATATCACCGACAGACAATGGATTTGGCGTAACCTCTTCAACCAGGACTGGATACGATTCTTTCAAGTGATCAATCAGCTGCTTTGTCTCCTGCCTTCCGATCAATTCGTGAGCATGCTGCTTTATTTTCTCCGTAATATGCGTTGAAACGACTGATGCAGGATCAACTACTGTATAACCAAGCATGTCGGCTTCATCCTTTACCGCTTCGCTAATCCATTTGGCCGGCAGTCCGAATGAAGGTTCCACTGTTTCTATCCCTTCAATCAGATCGTCTTCAGGTGTAGGCGACATTGCTAAATAATGATCAAGCAACAGCTCACCTTTTGCTACTTCGTTTCCTTTAATTTTCAATCGGTATTCATTAGGCTGCAACGCTATATTATCTCTGATCCGCACGACAGGAATGACCAGCCCGAGTTCCAAAGCCAACTGACGGCGTATCATAACAATTCGGTCTAATAAATCACCGCCTTGATTGGCATCAGCAAGCGGTATCAGTCCATAGCCAAATTCAAATTCTATCGGATCTATATGCAGTAGCTGAACAACGCTTTCAGGACTTTTAAGCTCGTCAACCTCAGCCTCTTCCTCAAGAATCTCATCCACTTCTTCTTTTTCCTTACCAGATTTAGATAGCGTATAAGCGCCAAAAGCAAGCAACCCCGCAAGCGGCCCCGTCAGAAAAATGCCGATCGGAGTGAAAATACCTAAAAGCATGATCGTAGCTGCGGCGACGTATAAAAGCTTTGGATACGCAAACAGCTGGCCTGTAATGTCATGCCCTAAGTTTCCTTCAGAGGCAGCTCTTGTAACCACAATACCCGTAGCTGTAGAAATTAACAGTGCCGGGATTTGCGAAACAATTCCATCCCCTACAGTCAGCATCGTAAAGTGTGAAGCGGCCTCTTGAATGGACATGCCCTGCTGAAGCATTCCGATCACGATTCCGAAAATAATATTGATCATCACAATGATGATTCCGGCAATGGCGTCACCTTTTACAAATTTACTGGCACCGTCCATTGCTCCATAAAAGTCTGCTTCTCTTGCCACTTTTTCGCGGCGATGCTTCGCTTCCTGTTCGGTAATCATCCCTGCGTTTAAATCAGCATCAATACTCATCTGCTTCCCGGGCATTGCGTCCAGCGTAAACCTTGCTGCAACCTCAGAAACACGTTCAGCACCTTTTGTAATGACGATGAACTGAATAATAATCAAGATGATAAATACAACGAGTCCAACTAATACATTTCCACCGACAACGAAATTCCCGAATGTCTCGACGACTTTCCCTCCCTCACCGTGTGAAAGAATTGAACGGGTAGTTGAGACATTCAAGCCCAAACGAAATAGGGTTAAAAGCAGCAGCAGTGACGGAAAAATCGAAAACTGAAGAGCTTCCTGCATATTCATTGTGGTGAGAAGCACGATCAACGCAAGAGAAATATTAATAATGATCAAAATACTTAACAGCCATGGAGGAAATGGAATCACCAGCATCGCCACAATGAGGACAACACTTATTAAAACGGATAAATCTCTTGTTGACATGCTGTTTTTTCTCTCCTTTTAAATCGAAAAATTCAATATACTTTTTGTTTTGTTTTATATACGTAAGCCAGAATTTCTGCCAAGACTTTAAAAAATTCTTCCGGCACTGCCTGGTCAATTTCCACCTGATCATATAACGCACGGGCTAGCGGTCTGTTTTCTACCATCATGACATCGTGCTCTTTAGCAATTTTCCTGATTTTTAACGCCAGGTGGTCAACACCTTTTGCAACAATATAAGGAGCGTCCATTTTTTCTTCGTCGTATTTCAGGGCAATCGCATAGTGAGTCGGGTTTGTGATGATGACATCTGCTTTTGGAACTTCCTGCATCATCCGCCTCATCGCCATTTCCCGCTGTCTTTGTTTAATTTTAGACTTTATAATCGGGTCACCTTCAGATTTTTTGTACTCGTCTTTTATATCTTGTTTTGACATTTTGATATTTTTCTCATAATCAAATCTCTGATATAAATAGTCAAGACCAGCAAGAATTAATAAAGCACCTGCACCGCTCAGTCCCATCCACAAAGTGAGTTTTGAAACGAAAGAAAGTGCCTCTTCAGGTGTCAGGAGAGGAAGCCGGAGAATTTCTCCATAATGCAGCCAAAGCACAGCGAATGCCGCAAAACCGACAACTGCGATTTTCAAAATTGATTTAATCAACTCCACAATCGCCCTCATACTGTATATTCGTTTAAAGCCTTTGATCGGATCGAGTTTTTCAAGCTTAGGCTGTATCACTTCAGCAGAAAACAAGAATCCAACCTGCATATAGTTGCTTACGACCCCTGCAACAAGAGCTACAAGCAAGATTGGTGCAAGTATCATGCCCGTATCCTTTAATAAGCTGACAAACAAAGTATGCACATTTGATTCTGAGAGCTTCATTGTGAGCGATTCGGTATAAAATGTTTCTATAAATGACAGCAGCCTGTCTCTCATATACGGGCCAATTGCTATAAGCGAAAGGAATATAACAAGTAAAGAAATGGCGGTATTGACATCCGAACTTTTGGCTACCTGTCCTTTTTTTCGCGTATCCTTCCGTTTTTTCGGCGTGGCTTTTTCAGTCTTCTCCCCGGCAAAAAACTGCAGGTCAATTCTAAGCTTCATTAAGAAACACCGACCAATGCTAAAAGATTCCGCATCGTTTCAATCGTTAAACTGAAAACATTCCGCACAACGACGAAGAACACGGACATACATACAATGAGCATGATGAAACTGACAGCGATCTTTAAAGGCAGACCGACCACAAATACATTTAATTGCGGAACAGTTCGAGCCACGATGCCTAAAGCTAAATCAACTAGAAACAAACTGGCTACAACAGGCGCTGACATTTGAAAAGCGATAATAAACATCGCATTAAAGCTTTTCGCGATAAAATAAGCAAACTTTTCATCGCCGAAATTCGGAAATGCCTGATCAACTGAAATATACTGAAAGCTGTAGTAAATACCGTCCAGCAGCAAATGGTGGGCATTGACACTCAGCATAAACAAAAGTGCCATCGTATAAATAAACTGGCCAATCAACGGACTTTGCGCTCCGGTTTGCGGATCAATAACGTTCGCTATTGAAAATCCCATTTGAAAATCAATAAACGAGCCGGCAATTTGTACTGCGGCAATCATCATATAAGCGATTAAGCCCAGACATAGGCCAACCAAGGCTTCCTTAAAAGCCAAGAGCATATATTGCTCATCTATCTCCAAAGAGGGCGGTTTATCAATGGTGCTGAAACAAATAACCGCCAGAAAAAAAGCAAATCCTATGCGGTGAACAGCTGGGACATTTCGATGTCCGAATAGCGGAATCGTTACAAAAAAAGCAGAGATTCTAATAAAAACCAATAAAAAAGCAGGAAATAAGTCAATAATTGAATTCATCTCTGCATTACCCTGCAAAACGATTTAGATTAGAAAACAGCTCTGTTGTAAATGAAAGAATCGTCGACAGCATCCACGGACCAAAAAAAATGAGGGCCAGAAGAACCGCCACGATTTTCGGAATAAACGCCAAAGTCTGTTCCTGGATTTGAGTTGTCGCCTGAAATATGCTGACAATTAAACCGACCAGTAAAGCAATAGCCAATAACGGCCCGCTGATCATCAGTGTTACGTATACGGCTTTTTCCGCCATAGAAATTACAAATTCTGAACTCACGTTTAGCACCTACCCTAAAAGCTCTGAAGCAAAGATTTCACAATTAAATACCAGCCGTCTACCAAAACAAAAAGTAATATTTTAAAGGGCAGAGAAATCATAACTGGAGGGAGCATCATCATTCCCATTGACATCAAGACGCTCGCCACTACCATATCTATAATTAAAAATGGGATAAAAATCATAAACCCTATTTGAAATGCAGTTTTAAGCTCTGATATGGCAAAAGCCGGAACCATTGTTGTTAGCGGAATATCCTTTAATGATTCAGGTTTATCCATTTTTGCGTAATTCATGAACAGCGCCAAATCCTTCTGCCTTGTGTGTTTACTCATAAACTCTTTAATTGGTTCCTCAGCTTTCGTATACGCTTCATCCAAGCTGATTTTGTTGTCCATCAATGGGGTCAGCGCTTCTTTATTAATTTCTGAAAAAGTAGGAGCCATAATAAAAAATGTTAAAAACAGCGCAAGCCCGATAAGAACCTGGTTTGGGGGCATAGATTGCGTCGCAAGTGAAGTTCTGACAAATGACAGAACGATGACGATGCGAGTAAAGCAAGTCATAAGAATCAATATTCCAGGCGCCACTGAAAATACAGTTAACAATAATAGTAATTTAACAGTTGAACTTACGTTTTCCGGATCGCTTGAACTGAAAATATTTATAAACTCATTCATGATGACGTGGGCCTTTCTTCTTTCCTTCAGAACGGTTTTGTTTTAACTCTTCAAGTTGCTCTTTTAATGCTTTTGAAAATGAAGGCAGTTTTTGCTGCGGCTGATGCTCAGAACTCTTAAGCGGCTTCACAAACTTTTGCCACTCTATTTTGCTTGACATTGCCTCTTCATGCTGACTGAGAATGACTTCAATCTCTTTTTCATCCTCAATTTCTTTCAGCAGCTGGATCGTCTCTCCTACACCGACGACGAGCACGCTTTTTCCGACCTTGATCAATTGTATGGATCTGTTCTGGCCGACCGATGTGCCGCCAATATTTTCAACATATTGAAAAGGCTTGAGGAGCCGATTTCTTTTGTTCATGAGCTTAACCAGCCCGTAAATCAGCACGATAACAAACAGTAAAGCGAAAATCATCTTTACAAAATCAAAAGCTGAGACAGAAGGAGCAGCCGCTCCCTCCGTCTCATCAGCAGTTTTTGTTGTTTTTTCTTCCTTTTGCCCTGACTTATCTGCAGTTTTCTCATCTTTCTTTTGAAACCATTCGTTTACAGTTGAATTCTCAGAGTCTGCCGCAGCAGCAGCAATTGGATGTACAGTGAATAAAACGAAAAAACAAATAAAAGCGATGAAATATTGACTTTTTTTCAACAATCGTACACCCTTTAACTTAATGTTTTGTTGATTGCTTCAAGCACACGGTCAGCTTGGAAAGGTTTCACAATGAAATCCTTAGCGCCGGCCTGAATGGCATCAATAACCATTGATTGCTGTCCCATAGCAGAACACATAATGATTCTTGCCTGAGCATCAATTTGTTTAATTTCTTTTAATGCTGTAATCCCATCCATTTCAGGCATCGTGATATCCATCGTAACAAGGTCAGGAGAATGCTCTTTATATTTCTCTACTGCTTGTGCTCCATTTTCAGCTTCCGCTACTACTTCAAAACCGTTTTTAACCAAAATATCTTTAATCATCATTCGCATAAATGCTGCGTCATCTACAATTAAAATTCTATGTGCCATAATTTATCTCTCTCCTTGTGTTTCGTTATTTTAAATTATTAATGCGCTCTGCCTGGCTTAAAATGTCAGTGACTCTTACGCCGAAGTTTTCTTCAATGACAACAACCTCACCTTTGGCAACGATACGCTGATTAACTAAAATATCTACCGGCTCACCAGCTAATTTATCAAGCTCAATAATACTACCTGCAGAAAGCTCTAAAATTTCTTTTACACTTCTCTTTGTTCTGCCGAGCTCAACAGTAATTGAAAGCGGGATATCTAAAAGCATATCCAGATTATTAATAGGGGCTTGTGTCGCCTCATTTTGATCAAACGCAGAAAATTCCACCGGTGAAACCTGAACTGGCGCTGATTTTTTTGCTGTTCCCTGCCTTTTTGGCGGCTGCGGCTGCTGTTGCTTCGGTTCAATACGAGGCTCTGGCGTCACAGGCTCTTTCGGCTGCTCGTATGTAGCATCAGGCTGCGCCGTTGTTGCTTCCTCTGCATTTCCTGAATTCATAAGGCTTGAAATTAAATCTTTCGCAAATGTTAATGGGTAAAGCTGCATAATACTGGAGTCTATTAATTCTCCCACCTTTAAGTTGAAAGAAACTTTCACCAGCATTTCATCATCAGGAATACGGTCTGTGCCCTTTTCTTCAGTTACATCGAGCAATTCAACCCGAGGCGGTGAAATATCAATTTTTTTACTGAATACAGTAGACATTGATGTGGCTGCCGATCCCATCATTTGGTTCATTGCTTCTTGAACCGCACTTAAATGGATTTCCCCCAGTGAAGGATCCGCACCTTTTCCGTCTCCCCCGATCATTAAATCAGCAATGATCGCCGCGTCACTTTGTTCCACGACTAACAGGTTGCTGCCGCTGAAGCCCTCCGTATAATTTACTTCAATCGCTACATACGGTTCAGGAAACGCATCGCTGATTTTACTTTTTGGGATAACCGTTACGCTCGGAGTCGTAATATCGACCTTTTGATTTAAAAGTGTTGACAGTGCTGTCGCAGAACTGCCGAATGAAATATTACCGATTTCACCGATCGCATCACGCTCCATTTCCGATAAGTCATCTACTTCCGGAACCTCTGGCTCATCAAGCGTGCTGCCAGTACCGTTAAGAAGCGCGTCAATCTCATCTTGAGATAATCTATTATTCTCCATCTTGTTCACCTCTTATGTCGTGATCTAAAATTTGCACTGCCTGTTTTCGATTCACCCGGCCGGCTTGTCCTAAAAATTTCGGCTTATCTCCGACCAATACAGTAAGAGGATCCGTGACTGATTTGTCCAAAGTTATGCAGTCTCCGACTTCTAAACTTAAAAACTCTTCTATTGTCAGTTCAGATGTGCCGAGCTCGGCCACGACAGGTATTTGTGCTGTCATGATACGTTTTTCAAGCGACTTTGTTTCCTCAGGCTTTGGCTCATTTCGGTCTGATTGCATCCAATAGTGGACTGAAAGCTTCGGTATGAGCGGCTCGAGGACGATATGCGGGATACAGAGATTAATGACACCGCTGATTTCACCGATTTGAGTATTAAGTGAGATCACCACGACTGTTTCATTAGGAGACACCATCTGAACGAATTGCGGATTCACTTCAAACTCAGTCATTTCCGGTTCAATATCAGCAATTGACTGCCAAGCTTCTTTATAATTACCCAGTGCATTTTCAAATAAATTAGAAATGATTTTTGTTTCAATTTCTGTCAAGCTGTCAACCTTGTTATGACTGATTCCAATCCCACCCATGACTCGGTCCATCATCGTATAAGCTATCGTGGGGTTAACCTCCATCATAATTCTGCCTTCCATCGGATGGACATCAAATAGATTCAGAATCGTCATGTTCGGGATCGATCTGATAAATTCCTCATACGGGACCTGGTCAACAGAACTGACAGATATATGAATATAGGTTCTGAGCTGAGCCGAAAAATGAGTGGTAAGAAGTCTTGCAAAATTGTCATGAATTCTCGTTAAACTGCGGATCTGATCCTTAGAAAACCGCAGCGCACGTTTGAAATCATAAACCTTGACTTTCTTCTCTTTTTCTTCTTTTTTCAGCTCTTCAGCGTCCATTTCACCAGTTGATATTGCAGAAAGCAGTGCATCTATTTCATTTTGGGAGAGAACTTCTCCTGACATTTTCCTCACCTCCGTATTCTGTCAAATTATGCTTTATTGCAGATTAAAGGAGGTAATATACACTTTTTCTACTTTTCCTTCTTGGAGGTAGCTATTTATTTTATCTTTTAGTTCCTTCTTAAAGGTTTCTTTTCCCTTGTCTCCCTCAATCTGATCAGCATTCGTATCAGCCAGCAGTGATATAACAGCGTCTTTCACTTGAAAATCACGTTTCTCAAGTTCTTCTTTTGATTTATCAGAATCAGTTTCAAGTTTAATAGCAAGACGGATAATGTTATCAGACTTTAAATTTGTTGTGATCTCTTCTACATCAACAGAAGATGAAACAATTTCATCAATACTTTTTTTCGCTTCACTTTTTTCGGACTTTCCGCCTAACACAAAATAAGCCGTTGCCCCGAGAGCACCAATTACGATAAGAATAATTAGTAAGATGATCATTAACTTTTTCTTCATTCCGGTTCCTCTATTCCTTGATCCATTGAAAATATTTGTATGTTTCGGTAGAAAGATGCGATCTTTTCCAGAACAGCTTCTTCATCTTCTTTTACTACAAACTTCTTACCGTTTGACAGAGTGATTGTAGTATCCGGAAAGCATTCAATCTGTTCAATAAATAGCGCATTCAGTGTAAAGGGCTGCCCGTTCAAACGGGTTACTTTTATCATAAAACAGCGGAGAAGCGATTACTCGCCTCCCCTCCCTCCTTAACGTTTAAGGTTAACCAGTTCTTGAAGGATTTCATCAGATGTTGTAATAATTTTTGAGTTTGATTGGAATCCGCGCTGGGCTACGATCATTTCAGTAAATTCGTCAGTTAAATCAACGTTAGACATTTCGAGAAATCCTGATTTAAGAGAACCTGTTCCGCCATCACCGGGCTGGTTCGCTGCACTGGCCGTACCAGAGTTTAAAGATTCACGGTATAAGTTGCTCCCGATTTTATCTAAGCCGTCACTGTTGGCAAAAGTCACAATCCCGATTTGTCCGCCGTCTTGTGGTTGACCGCCGGCATCAACAATTGACACCTTTCCATCAGGACCAATGCTAAAGCTTTGAGCATCAGTAGGAATTTTAATTGTTCCTCCATTCATATTTAACACATGGTAGCCATCACCTGTAACCAATGTTCCGGTATTATCTAAATAGAAGTTCCCTGCTCTTGTATAAGCTGTTCCATCACCTGTATCAATCCGGAAGTAACCGTCACCGTCAATTGCTAAATCAAGTGCTCTTCCTGTGCTTTGTGTGGCGCTTGTTGAATGAATTGTATCAATTGTGCCAGATGATGAACCTAAACCGATTTGCTTAGAGTTCGTACCGCCGATAGTTGCACCGGCCGCAGAACCGCCGGCAATTGTTTGGCTTACCATATCTTTAAAAGTCACACGGCTCTTTTTGAATCCTACTGTATTCACGTTTGCAATGTTGTTACCGATTACGTCAAGCTTTGTTTGAAAGTTTTTCATACCGCTGATTCCAGAATAAAGTGAACGTAACATAATGTATTCCCCCAGATTTTTTTATTTAGATGATTGTCCCACAGACATGACATTCGCAGGACTGATCTCGGTCCCATCATCAAGAACGAGATAATAATTTCCTTTAGAATGTTTAACAGAGCTTACTGTGCCTGTTTTATCTGTTGCACTTTTACCATCAGTCCAAGATACTTCTTTTCCCATCCAATCAACATACGTTGTAAACGGATCTTGGTTTTCGACGAATTTAGTCATCGTTGTATTCAGATTCATTATCTGTTCCAAGCTTGAAAAAGTCGCCATCTGGCTGATAAATTCTTTATCGTCAACCGGGTTGAGCGGATCTTGGTTTTGAACTTGAGTCATTAAAATTTTTAAAAACTCATCTTTCCCCAAGCTGCTGTTGTTCGTCGACACGGTATTCGTTTTTTCAGGCAGTTTATATTCTGAACTTATAGAAGTCATTCTTCCTCCTCCATTTCAACCATCGACACTTCATCGAGCAGATCGCCAAAATCATTTGATTGCTTTTTCTGTCTTTGCTGTCTCTGCCCCTCTTGCTGCTGTTTCTGTTCATCAGCAAGCTGGCCGTATATCGGCTGATCCCCGCTTTGGACCGGAAGAGTAAAACGGTCTATTTGGACGGCCATATTCGGCAATGATTGCTTCAGCTGCGGAAGATGCTGTTCAAGCAATTCTTTTGCTGATTGGCTAGATGCAATGATTTTACTCTGAAACATTCCATTTTCATTTGTCAGCTTGATTGTGACAAATCCTAAATGTTCAGGGTTCAACCGAATGGTGAAGCTTCCCGTTGATCTGCCGAAAGGCGTATATTTCATCTGCTTCCACGCATTGATCACTTGATCAGCCACCGTTTTTGTTTCAGCATTTGGTATATCAGATGACATCTGCTGCAGATCAAGTGTTTGAACTCCTCCTATGCCCCGATACCCTGAAAACATCATTTGGAGTCCTGATTTACTATCTATAGGCTGAATACTTCCAGAAACATCCGATGCATTTTTGCTGGATGAACTCTGCGAAAGCGGTGCGAAAACACGCTTCCCAAAGTCTTGTGATGATTCGGATGATTTCGATAACAAGAAAGCTTTCAGCTGGCTTTCAGCTAAACTCCATTCTTTGGTCCCTTTTTGAGGGAGCATAGACATTTGATCCATTAAGCTTTGAAAACTTTTCAGCTCTGACGCTGTCATCGAATAAAGTTTTGAACTCGACTCATCTTTGGTGAACATTTGCTGTTTAAGATCCTGAATTAGCTGTTGAGATACACCTTTTTTTTCTAATGCAGAAAGAAATTGATCCCCACTTTGGTAAATAGCATGAGCTTCATTGCCCTTCCCTCGATCAGTCAGCTTATTCCCTTCTACAAGTTGGCTAATGAACATCTGGATATAGATTAGTTCTTTAGCAGCCTCGGATACTTCATTTTCCTGATTTGATTGCTCTGTATCGGTCTTCAGCTGTCCATTAATGTCAGGAGCAGAATCATTGGCACTCAGAGCCGTTTTAGCTTCTGAAAAGATTTTCTCCGTTTCTGTGAGCAATTGATCCATCCCGCCTGACAATCTTGATTCAACTGCTTGCAAAAGATTTTGCAACATTTGCAGAGCATTCGCATCCAATTGCTTCCCTGTCAGTTTGCTTAATGTTTGCAGAAGACCCGCATTTTGTTTGTCTTGATCTTCAGGACTTGCTTTTAGCCATTCACCGATCTTTTTAAGCGCATCTTCTAAAAGCTGACCTCCGGAATTCGGAGTACCCTTTTCTTGTTCTGAGAGTTCCTTTAAACCTGCCTCAGATATAAGCCAGTTTTGAAAAACACCCGGGCTACTTTTCATGCTTTTAGCGGCAGAACCCGTTGTGGTTTGCAGCAAAGGTCCCGATAATTCAAGCAGCTTCACCTTTAATTCCCCCTATTCTTGGCTGGCAGCAATTTTTTCTGTATAGGTTGCTGCTTGCTCAGGAGTCATTTTTGCCAATATGTCAGCAAGCTGCTTTTTGCTTAGGCCATTCAATATTTTCAGTGCTTCTTGCTCCTTTAATTGGGCAATAATTTTCGCAGCCTTTCCGCTGTCCATGCTTTTGTACACACTGATCACTTTGTCATTTTTAGATGAAGCTTTAGAGTCTGATGTTCCCTCAGTATGATCTTCAGATGACTTTTTTTGGTCCTCCGCCGTCTTTTCAAGTGAACGAATCTTTTGATTGAGCCTATCGATTTCCGATTTGCTTGTTTCTAAATCTTTATTCAATATACTGATTTCACTTTTTTGATCCTTAATGGTCTTTTCCAGAGCTGCCGTATTACTGCTATCCTTACTTGATGCTGTGCCTTTTTTATTTTCGGTTTCAGGAACCAATTCCTTAAGAACCGGCGTTTTTGCCGCAGCATCCTGGATCGGCTTTAACACATTGACACCAGCAGCCCATAGAACAATCCCCCCTGCGATTAGAAGAAACATCAGCGGGAGGATAATGATAAGCAAAACCGAACGGAACTTACCTGATTCTTTCTTTTTGCCGGACATTACATTCGCTCCTAATGGCCTTGAATCATAAACTGCTTAATCGAAATATCGTCCATTTCTTTCATTTCTGCAGCTTTGTCTTCAAGAGCAAACATTTTAAACTGTTTTTCACGCATTTTTTCAAACTTTTTCACTTCAATATTTTTCTCTGTCAAAATTTCTTGTTTTTGATTCATTTGATTTCTTTTCATAATGACAAGCTTTTGATAGTGATAAATCGTATTATCAAGATTTGAGACAAATTGTTGGTAGTGCCTCATTTCTTGTACACTCATGCCGCTTTTTAATTTCTTTTCTTTATTTTGTTCTAGTAATTCTTTTTTGCTCATACTCTCATATAATTTTTCAGCAACGTTTTCAAATTCAGAAACTGATTGCTGATAATCGGATAAGGATTGGTCTTTCTCATTTTCTTTTAGTTCCAGCAGCTTTTGGAATCTAAATTGATAAGCCACGTTTTATTCCTCATTTCCTGTCAAACTAGTTAATGCAGCAATGCTTTCTTCCAATGATGCCGGTTCATCTGTTCCCTGCTTTAAAAATTGAATAAGCTGCGGATAAAATTGTATCGCTTCATCAATTTCTCTTGATGAGCCTCTTTTGTAAGCTCCGATATTAATGAGATCTTCCGAATTTTGATATGTCGATAAAAGTTCGCGGAATTTATTTGCCGCATCCAGGTGCTGTCTTGTCGATATGTTTGACATCACCCTGCTGATGCTTTTTAGGACATTAACTGCCGGAAACTGGCCTTTATTGGCAAGCGCCCTGTCCAACACAATATGTCCGTCTAAAATTCCGCGTACGGTATCGGCAATCGGCTCATTCATGTCATCGCCGTCTACCAGCACTGTATAAAACGCCGTAATGGTTCCGTGCTCGTTTGCACCTGTTCGCTCTAATAAACGAGGTAAAATAGCGAACACAGAGGGTGTATAGCCTTTTGTCGTCGGTGGTTCTCCAGCAGCTAAACCAATCTCACGCTGCGCCATCGCCACCCTTGTAACAGAATCCATCATAAACATGACATTTTGGCCTTTATCTCGAAAATACTCGGCAATTGCAGTCGCTGTATATGCCGCTTTCAATCTCATTAATGCTGGCTGGTCTGAGGTGGCAACAACTACAATCGATCGTTTCAGCCCCTCTTTCCCAAGATCTTTTTCAATAAACTCCCGGACCTCTCGTCCACGTTCTCCGACAAGTGCAATGACGTTTAAGTCAGCTTCTGTCTGCTTAGCAATCATCCCCATTAATGTGCTTTTTCCGACACCGCTTCCGGCAAATATTCCAATCCGCTGGCCTTTACCGACTGTCAGCAAGCTGTCAATGGATCTGACGCCAACACCCATTTTTTCACGGATAGGCGGCCGTTTCATCGGGTTGGGTGGTGATTGCTCCGTCGATACAGGCGAAAGCCCTTTGGGCAGAAGTTTTCCGTCAAGCGGTTCTCCAAAAGCATCGATGACTTGCCCGATCAGTCCAGATCCAACTTTAATCCGAAGAGATTCCCCAGTAGCTTCTACAATGCTGCCTGGTGCAATACTCGCAGCCTCTAAATAAGGCATAAGCAAAATATTTTCTTCTTGGAAGCCGACTACCTCGGCTTTAATGACTTTCCCAGATTGTCCTTTTGCATAAATCAGGCATACGTCGCCAATTGAGCTTGCAGGGCCTTTTGATTCAATCATCAGGCCGATGACCCGCTTGACTTTTCCGTACCGTTTATACGAGTCTGTCATTTCTATACAATCTATCAGACTCTGTGTCTTCATTCAGCTGCACCCGCTTCCAGCGCTGTCAGAAGTTTATCTTTCAATTGCATCAATTGTGTGTCAACACTCGCATCTACCCTGCCAAAAGGAGTTTCAATATAACAGGTTCCTTTTTGAGCTTTTTCATCAGCATATATACCAAGACGGCATTCTTTATAAAGAAGCTGCTGGATTTCATCTTTTTGCTGAAAGATTGTCTCATAGTAATAAGGATCAACATAAATTGATATATCGTCATATTCCTTCACTTCGTTTACAACCTGTTGTACAAGCAGGTGGAAAGCTTCTTTATCATCAGATTTTTGCTGCCATACTTTTTTTGCCAATGCAACGGCAAGCTCAACGATTTCTTCATTAGCGTCTTCAAGCTTGTCCTCAACAGCTTTTCTGGACATTTCAGTAATTCTGTTCGCTTGGCCGATCAGTTCGGCATACTGTTGCATTGCCTCAGCTTTGCCCAATGCTACTCCTTGTTCAAAGCCCTCGGCTTTTGCTTCCTCAATTAGCTTCTGTTTTTCAGCCGCCCAATCATTTTTCTCCTGCTCAATTTGACGGCGAGTATTTTCTATATGACTGTTCGCCTGCTCAGAAATCCGGTCAGCTTCCTCTTTCACTCGGGCCATAAGAGCCTCCGGGTTCTCTTCAGCCTGCAAAAGGTGGGAATGATCAATACGCACCTCTTGTATAGAAAGTTTTCTTTTTTCCTTTTGTGGAGAAAAAGATGATTCTTGTTTAATGATATTAGACAATAATATCATCCCCTCCGCCTCTTGCTATCACAATTTCACCGGCTTCTTCAAGCTTTCTGACGATGCTTACAATTCTCGATTGAGCTTCTTCTACGTCTTTCAAGCGTACAGGGCCCATAAATTCCATTTCTTCTTTGAAGGTTTCAACCATACGCTGTGACATATTGCTGAATACAATTTCTTTGACTTCCTCGCTTGCAACCTTTAATGAAAGGAGCAAATCGTCGTTCTCAACATCGCGAATGACTCTCTGAATAGCACGGTTATCAAGTGTGACAATATCTTCGAAGACAAACATCCGCTTTTTAATCTCTTCAGCAAGATCGGGATCCTGAATTTCCAATGAATCCAATATCGTCTTCTCTGTCCCTCTGTCTACTCCGTTTAACACTTCCACAACAGCTTCAATTCCGCCTGTTTGTGTATAATCCTGAGTAAATGCAGAAGATAATTTTTGTTCCAGAATCCGTTCTACCTCATTAATAATTTCTGGTGACGTTCTATCCATGACCGCAATTCTTCTCGCAACCTCAGCCTGAACTTCAGGATTCAGCTCCGATAAAATTTGCCCGGCCTGCACAGGATCTAAATAAGACAAGATTAAAGCCATTGTCTGAGGATGCTCTTGCTGGATAAAATTCAAAATTTGTTCAGGCTCCGCTTTTCTGGCGAAATCAAATGGTTTCACCTGCAAAGAAGACGTCAGCCTGTTTAGAATGTTTTCCGCTTTATCCTCTCCAAGCGCCTTTTCTAGAACTTGTCTTGCATAACTTAAACCGCCTTGAGAAATGTAATCTTGTGCAATGGCTATATTGTGAAATTCTTCTATGATTTCATCCTTTTTTTGATGATCGACGCTTCGAACACCTGATATTTCCAGCGTAAGCCTTTCAATTTCTTCATCGGTTAAGTGCTTATAAACAGAAGCTGACACATCTAACCCCAAGGAAATCATGAGAATGGCTGCTTTTTGTTTTCCTGTAAGCTTATCTTGATCACGTCTCGCCATTTCTTATTCCTCCTAATCCTCGGCCAGCCAGCTTCTCAGCAGTTTTGCAAAATCTTCCGGCTTGTCTTTCGCCATCTTTTCAAGCTGTTTTCGTCTGACTGTTTCCGCTGTTTCATTTTCCTCTTCGTTGATATCAGGTAAATTGATTGGTTCTTGAGGAACCTCATACTCATACTCCTCGAATTCATCCTCTTGCGCCCGTTTCTTTCTGATAAGCATAATGATCAGAACAATAATCGCGGCGATTAAAACACCGCCTGTAATATATGCCCACAGCGGGATACCTGAGGATTTCTCCGTGTTTGTATCCAAATTGACTTTTCCGTCAAATGGCTGAACGGAGACAACAATTTTATTATTGATATCAGCATCAGATAAATTCTGGTTTTGCGTTTCATCTTTATCTAAAGATGTTCTGACTACAGTTGAAAGGATTTTTTGTATATCATCCTGTCTTTCAGTTGATAGTGACGCTGTGTTTTTGGCATCAGGCGGCTCTACCATGACTTGAATCCCTAAATCTCTGACCTTATAAGGACTTTCAGCGATTTCTTTATGGATTCGGTTAACCTCGTAATTGATTTTGTTGCTGTTTTTTTCGTAGTTCCCGCTTTCGGCATTTTCACCATCAGCCTTATAATTTGTGACATCATCCTCGCCGGTTCCGGCAGTTCCGCCGTTGGCTGCACCGTCGCCCTGGTATGTTTCAGATACCTTTTCCGCGCTGACTGCAATGCCTTCCATGTTTTCTTTATCCACAGGTTCGACAATGTCTTCTGTACGATTTTCTTTTGTGAAATCGATGTCTGCTGTAACGGAGACAACGACTTTATCTTGGCCCATCATCGTACCTAGCAGTGACTGAACATGTTTTTGAATGTCTTTTTCAACTTGAGACTTAATTCCTTGCTGAGAAGAATAACTATCCGCGTAGGACCCTGCATTGCTGTCTGATTTGTCGTAGTATGTAGAATTTTGGTCCATGATGACGATATTATCTTCTTTTAGGTTCGGCACGCTTTTAGATACCAGATGATACAGTCCGTTGATCTGGCTTTGGTCAAGTGTGTAACCCGGTTGAATCTGCAGAACGATTGAAGCAGAAGCTGCAGATTGCTCTTCACCGACAAACACAGCGTCTTTCGGGAGATTAATCATTACTTTTGAGTTTTTAATACCGTCCATTTCATTGATCAAGTTTGACAGTTCTGTCTGTGTCGCTTTCACTTTTACCATATCAAACTCATTGTCTGTCAAACCAAAGCCGGCATTCTGCCCAAAAAACGAGTAATCAATTGATCCTGTTTTAGGAAGTCCTTCTGCAGCCAGCTGCACTTTCAAAGAATCAACCTGATCCTCCGGAACGCTAATCACTGTACCGCCACTCGAAAGTTCGTTTGGTACTTTTTTCGCATCCAATTCTTCTTTGATTTTTCCTGCTTCTTCGGCAGATAAATCTTTGTAAAGCGGAGCCATCTTTGTACTGGAAGCAAAAACACTAATAATAATTCCAATAATAATAATTGCCGCTAACACACTAACCATTAAAATCTTTTGTAATTTAGATCTATTTTTCCAAAACTCACTCGTTTTGTTTTTCATTTGCATTAGAGTACGATTCATGTTAACCCCCGGTCATTCCACTCTTTCTCTAAATCGTCAGACCCCCTACATTTGCATTCTCATAATCTCCTGATAAGCTTCCACAGCTTTATTGCGGAACTCTGTTGCTGCAGTTAGAGAGATGCTAGCTTTTTGAGCGGCGATCATGACCTCATCAAGATTTACATCTTTTCCTGCAGCCAAGGCATTAGTCATGTTGTCAGAAGCTACTTGGGACTCATTTAACGAACTAATAGAGTTTTTTAAAAGCTCCGAAAAGCTTGTTTGATTTGAAGAATCTGTTTTTTGGCTATTGTTTACTTGATTTGTTGCATTTTGAGTGTTTTGAGTATTTTGAACCTGAAAAGGAGAAATTGCATTAATCACATTCATTCACCTACTTTCCGATTTCTAATGCCTTCATCAGCATTCCCTTTGTGGCATTCATCGCAGTGACATTCGCCTCATATGATCTGGTGCTGCTGACAAGGTCAACCATTTCCTTTAATGGATCTACATTAGGTTTTTGTACATATCCTTCAGCGTTTGCATCAGGATCTGTCGGATCATAGACAAGATTAAAATCCGATTTATCCTCCGTAATTTTTGAAACCTTCACACCGTTTCCAGCATGACCGCTTCCGCTCATTTGAGAATTAAGAATGGAAGAGAACGATTCACCTTTTGACTGAAGGGAGACCATTTTTCTTCTGTAAGGCACCCACTCTCCATTCACCTGCTTAGCTCTTGTCGTATCCATATTTGCTAAGTTAGATGATACAACATCCATTCTGACCCGCTGAGCTGTTAAAGCAGATGCTGAAACATTTAAGCTCTGAAAAGCTGTCATCATTTTCCTCCTGTTAATACGGTCTTCAGTGAATTAAATTTACCGTTCATTCTTTCAACTAAAGCTTGATAGTTGATTTGATTTTGCGCCAATTCTGTCATCTCTTTGTCAACATCGACATTGTTTCCATTTTGCTGATACGATGTATCTCCGCTCGCAACAATTGAATAATTCGAATCAGTATCAGAAAAATCAACATGACGATAGTCTGTTTTTATCGCATCAAGACGTGAGGATTCTTGATCTAATAAATTTTGGAAAGAGACTTTTTTTGCCTTATAGTTCGGTGTATCTATATTGGCGATATTATTAGTTATGACTTTTTGCTTAATATCCGCTCTGCTCAAGGCATTTTCAAGATTTTGTATCGTTCCAGAAAATAAGCTCAAATCCACTTACCTCCATTTCAGTTTTTTTCACCCTCAATATCCTTGTCGAGAATTGTAAAACTATATGCTTATTGTAAGAAATAACAGGCATAAAGTCTATGAAGTTCGTGTAAAAAAATGTCCTCACAATTATCTATTTTACAACTAGGCATAAAGTCCTAGATTGTTAGAACTACATTTCCTGCCTTGATATAAGCCTGAAAATAGCAGAATTTCTGTTTTTTCTCCTTTCTTTTCGTCATTTTTGAAACTTTTTGAAGAAATATGCAAGATTTATTAAAATCATTACACAGAAAGACTTTCAACCCAGGAAATAAAGCTTATTGATTTCCTTTATTTGAAATAAAAAAAGAACCCCTTAAAGGGTGTTCTTTTTTTGATTAATGAGATTTTAGATTTTCTAATTCGATTAAGAATTTGTTGTTTAGCACTTTGATATAAGTACCTTTCATTCCTAATGATCTTGACTCAATGACGCCGGCACTCTCCAGCTTTCTCAGTGCGTTCACAATAACCGAACGTGTAATGCCGACGCGGTCAGCGATTTTACTAGCAACGAGAAGGCCTTCGTTTCCGTCAAGCTCTTCAAAAATGTGCTCAATTGCTTCAAGCTCACTGTAAGAAAGCGAGCTGATAGCCATTTGTACAACAGCTTTACTTCTTGCTTCCTCTTCAATTTCTTCTGCTTTTTCTCTTAGGATTTCCATTCCGACAACTGTTGCGCCGTATTCAGCTAGAATTAAGTCATCATCATTGAATTGATCCTGTAAACGTGAAAGAATGAGTGTTCCTAATCTTTCCCCTCCTCCGATGATCGGCACAATTGTAGTTAAACCAGCTTGGAATAAGTCTCTGTTCTCAACAGGGAAAGCAGTGTATTCACTATTAATATCCAAGTTAGAAGATGTTTCAGGGACATTAAACAGATTTTTCGTATATTCTTCAGGGAATTGACGATCCTCAAGCATTTTTTTCATACGATCATTTTCAATTTGCTGGTTAATAGAATACCCAAGGAGTTTCCCTCTGCGGCTTACAACGAAAATATTGGAATCAATGACATCCCGCAGCGTCTCCGCCATTTCCTTGAAGTTTACCGGTTTCCCTGCCGCAGCTTGCAGCATGGAGTTAATAATTCTTGTTTTTTGTAATAAAGCCATGATAAATAATCCTCCTAAACATTCCTCATATTAAATTTTTCACAATATAAATTGACTTAAATCTTTGTTTTTGGCTATCGTTCCGAGTTTTTCTTCGACATACTGTGGTGTAATCGTTATTTTCTCCATCGTTACATCAGGAGCTTCGAACGACAAATCTTCTAATAGGCGTTCAAGTATTGTATGAAGGCGTCTCGCACCGATATTATCTGTGTCCTGGTTCACATGATAAGCAACTTCAGCAATCTTATGAATAGCTTCGTCAGAAAATTCAAGAGATATACCTTCAGTCTGCAATAATGCTTGATATTGTTTCAAGAGCGCATTATCCGGCTCAACCAAAATTCTCACGAAGTCATCCACCGTGAGTTTGTTCAGTTCTACACGAATCGGGAAACGCCCCTGCAGTTCAGGAATCAAATCAGATGGTTTGGCCATATGAAACGCTCCTGCTGCAATAAATAATACATGATCTGTTTTTACAGAACCATATTTTGTGACAACGGTAGAACCCTCAACAATCGGCAGGATATCCCGCTGAACGCCTTCTCTTGAAACATCGGCAGAAGAAGATGCACCGCCGTTTTTTGCGATTTTATCAATCTCATCGATAAAGATAATCCCGCTCTCTTCTGCTCTCTGAACAGCTTCCTGGCTGACTTCATCCATATCGATGAGTTTGCTAGCTTCTTCATTCGTCAGGACTTTTCTGGCTTCTCTGACTGTCATTTTGCGTCGTTTCTTTTTCTTTGGCATTAATCCGCTCAGCGCATCCTGCATGTTCATGCCCATCTGCTCCATACCCGAGCCCTGCAGCATGTCAAACATAGAAGGCTGTTGTTCTTCGACTTCTACTGTTACATAGTAGTCTTCGAGCTCTCCTAAGGCCAGCTGATGCGCCATTCGTTTTCTTTTTTCTTCAATATTTGCTTCTTCCTGGCTCTCCGCCTCATCTTCACCATTCGGCTGGCTGCCGCCAAAAAACATTTCAAACGGATTTTTAACGCCTGATTGTTTTTTCTTCCCAGGAACTAACAGACGAACAATGCGTTTATTTGCATTTTCTTCTGCCTGTTCCTTTACTTCGTTCATTTTCTCTTCTTTTATAAGCCGAACAGAAGTCTCCACAAGATCTCTGACCATTGATTCGACATCTCTGCCTACATAGCCGACTTCAGTAAATTTAGTTGCTTCAATTTTGATAAATGGCGCACCTGAAAGCTTAGCGATTCGTCTGGCAATTTCAGTTTTCCCAACGCCGGTAGGCCCCATCATTAAAATGTTTTTCGGAACGACCTCGTCCTTCAGCTTTTCATCCAGAAGACTTCTTCTATAGCGGTTTCTTAATGCCACGGCGACAGCTTTTTTCGCGTTTTGCTGACCGACAATATATTGGTCTAACCGATCTACAATCTGTCTAGGAGTTAACGGTTTTTTTTCCATGCGCCTCAAGTCCTTTCTATTCAAGCTCTTCCAGTATGATTTGATCGTTCGTGTAAACACAAATTTCGCCTGCTGTTTCTAATGCGGCTCTTGCAATCTCACTTGCGGTCATACTTTCACCGGCATGCTTTTTCAAGGCTCTTCCGGCTGCCAAAGCGTAATTGCCTCCTGATCCAATTGCGAGAATGCCGTCATCTGGTTCGATCACCTCGCCTGTTCCCGATACGAGAAGCAAAGTATCCTGATTCATCACAATCAGCATGGCTTCAAGCTTTCTAAGCACTTTATCGCTGCGCCATTCCTTCGCAAGCTCAACAGCCGCCCGTTTTAAGTTGCCGTTATATTCTTCAAGCTTGGCTTCAAACTTTTCGAATAAAGTGAAAGCGTCTGCAACAGATCCCGCAAAGCCAGCAAGAACCTTGCCGTTAAACAGTTTTCTCACTTTTCGTGCCGTGTGTTTCATGACAACAGCCTGACCAAACGTTACTTGGCCGTCTCCAGACATAGCGCTTCGTCCTTTATGCTGTACGGCAAATATTGTGGTCGCATGAAAAGATGACATAAAGGGCCTCCTTTAATTTTTCTTAAATGCTCTTGGGTGGTGGGACATATATGTGTTTCTCAACATTTCCTTCGAAACGTGCGTGTATATCTGTGTCGAAGACAGATTGGAATGCCCGAGCAGTTCTTGAACGCTTCTCAAATCCGCTCCTTCATTTAACAGATGGGTGGCGAACGTGTGTCGAAGCATATGCGGATGGATATGTAAAGTGCCGGACGCTTTTTGAACAAGCCCGCTTAAAATATGTCTGACGCCACGGGCTGTAAGCGGTCCGCCTCTTTGATTTACGAATAATAGATCATGAGGTTCTTTTGCCTTCATCAGCAAGCACTGTCTTCCGCTATTCATGTATACCTTCAACGCTTCGCGGGCATAAGACCCAAAGGGGATATAACGCTGCTTCTTGCCTTTACCGTGAACAAGCACAGTGTCCATAAATAAATCAACATCATTAACAGTTATGGAACAGCATTCACTGACCCTCATTCCGGTGGCATAGAGCAGCTCTAACAGCGCTTGATCCCTCATTCCGGCCGGCTGGCTTATATCTGAAACTTCAAACAGCTCCTCAAGCTCTTTTTGATATAGAAACTTCGGTATCCGTTTCTCTTGTTTCGGCAGATGAACAAGCTGAAACGGATTTTCTTCAACAAGCTTTTCCCGCATCAGAAACTTATAAAAGCTTCTTAATGCAGATATCTTTTTGCTTATTGTTCTTCTCGATAAACCTTTTTCATAGGCTTCTGTCAAAAAAATCCTAGTATCTTGATATGCAGCTTCTTCAAATCCATTTATACCTTGAACGCGCAGGAAAGTCTCGAATTCTTCAATTGAATCCACATAATTCACAATAGTATATTGTGAATAATTTTTTTCAATTTGTAAATATTCAACGAATAACTTTACGAAATTCTTAACATTCTCCATGCCTAATACCTCCCCAGGAAGGGCTTTTAAATGGTATCACAAATCGCGTTCAGGTTGCAATCAATACCTATATTGTTTTCGAAATTGTTTGAATTGTTTCAATTGCACGATTCGCGTATTGTTCATTTCGTTCTTTTTTATTTTTAATTTTAACAGGCAGTTCTTTTAAAAGCCCAAAGTTTGCATTCATCGGCTGGAAGTTCTTCTGGTTTGTTGTTGTAATATAATGAGCCATACTGCCAATTGCCGTTTCCTGCGGGAAAATAACAAGCTCTTCTCCCAATACAAGCTTCGCCGCATTAATGCCTGCTACCAGTCCTGAGGCGGCTGATTCCACATATCCTTCTACTCCCGTCATTTGGCCTGCAAAGAACAGGTCACTTCGGTTTTGAAATTGATAAGTCGGCTTTAACAAGCTAGGAGAGTTAATAAATGTATTTCTGTGCATCACGCCATATCTGACGATTTCTACATTTTCAAGCCCTGGAATCAATTTGAGGACTTCCTTTTGATCTCCCCATTTTAAATGTGTCTGGAATCCTACAATATTATAAAGTGTGCCCGCAGCATCATCCTGTCTGAGCTGAACGACGGCATAAGGACGTTTTCCTGTAACAGGATGCTCTAGCCCAACCGGTTTCATCGGACCGAAAAGCATTGTTTTCTTACCGCGTTTTGCCATGACTTCAATCGGCATGCAGCCTTCAAAGAAAATCTCTTTTTCAAATTCTTTTAACGGGACTGTTTCTGCTGATGTTAAAGCTTCATGGAAACGGTCAAATTCTTCTTCTGTCATAGGGCAGTTCAAATATGCTGCTTCACCTTTATCATAGCGGGATTTCAAGTACACCTTATCCATATCAAGGCTGTCTTTTTCTACAATTGGCGCCGCTGCGTCATAAAAATATAAATAGTCCTCTCCAGTCAGCTCCTTCAGCTGGGCAGACAGCGATTCAGATGTTAACGGTCCCGTTGCGATAATGGTAGGACCTTCAGGAATCTCAGTCACTTCTTCATTAATAACGGTTACGTTTGGATGATTTTTTACCCGATTTGTCACACTTGCGGCAAATTCATGACGGTCTACTGCAAGAGCCCCTCCGGCAGGCACCGAACATTCGTCAGCAGCCGCGATGATGGCTGAATCAAGCGCACGCATCTCTTCCTTTAATACACCGACCGCGTTAGCAAGTGTATTAGAGCGAAGAGAGTTGCTGCAGACTAGCTCGGCAAATTTATCAGTATGGTGCGCAGGCGTTTGTTTCACAGGCCGCATTTCATACAATTTAACTTGAATCCCGCGTTTGGCAAGCTGCCATGCTGCTTCACTTCCTGCGAGTCCGGCTCCGATTACATTCACTGTTTGTTGGTTCATCTTTCACATCTCCTAGTTTATTATTCAAGGCCTTCTTTTAACACACAAAGAAGGTGAGCAAGACCCTGCTCACCGCTACTTCTGTGGTTCTTCCTTATAATCGCATTCCACGCATTGGACTTGTATGCCTTTTTTGAGTTTTTTCTCGACGAGCATTTTTCCGCATTTCGGGCATTTTCGTTCAATTGGTTTGTCCCAGGATACGAATTCACAGTCCGGATAACGGTCACAGCCGTAAAACACCCGTTTCTTTTTCGATTTTCGCTCAACAATGTTTCCTTCTCCGCAGCTCGGACACTTCACGCCGATTTGTTTCACAATCGGTTTCGTGTTCCGGCAGTCAGGGAAGTTGGAGCAAGCTAAGAATTTACCGTACCGTCCCATTTTATATACCATCGGCGAACTGCACAATTCACAATCCTCTCCAGCATATTCTGGTTCGATTTCAACTTCCTTCATTTCTGATTCGGCTTTTTTGACGCGTTTTTCAAAATCGGTGTAGAAATTATCAATAATCTTGACCCATTCGGTATTTCCTTCTTCAACATGATCAAGATCTCTCTCCATTTTAGCTGTAAACTCAACGTTAATGATCTCCGGGAAAAACTCCATGATCAAGTCAAGAACGATCTGACCTAATTCAGTCGGAACAAAGCGTTTATTATCCAAACCCACGTAGCCGCGCCGTTGAATAGTATCAAGCGTCGGAGCATATGTGGATGGACGGCCTATGCCGAGTTCTTCAAGCGTTTTCACAAGCCGTGCCTCAGTATACCTCGGAGGCGGCTGGGTAAAATGCTGCTCCGGTTCTATATCTTTTGATAATACCGTATCGCCTTCTTTTAAGTCAGGCAGCATCCGGTCTTTTTCTTCCATTTGGTCGTCTTTTCCTTCAACATACACCTTCATAAACCCGGAAAACTTGACTTTACTTCCATTTGCACGAAATGTCAAACCATTGTTTGTCAGGTCGACACTCATTGTATCTAGAACAGCCGGCGCCATTTGGCTGGCAACAAAACGCTCCCAAATTAATTTATACAGTCTCATTTGGTCTCTGCCGAGAACTGCTTTTAATTCACTTGGTTTTCTGAGAACTGATGTCGGCCGAATTGCTTCGTGGGCATCCTGAGCATTTTCATTCTTTTTCGCAGGCTTCCGTTTTCCGCCTAGGAACTCTTTTCCATATGTCTGATCGATAAAAGCAGCAGCTTCATCAACAGCCGTATTTGAAATACGGGTTGAATCCGTTCTCATATACGTGATCAGACCAACAGTTCCTTCTCTTCCTAGATCAATTCCTTCATATAATTGCTGTGCAATCATCATCGTTTTCTTCGCTCTGAAATTGAGCTTGCGAGCCGCTTCCTGCTGCAGGGTTGAGGTGGTAAAAGGCAAAGCAGGATTACGTTTGCGTTCTTTTTTGGTTACTTTTTCGACTGTATATTTATTCCCTTTGAGCTGAGAAAGAATCTCTTTTACATCAGCTTCACTATTTAAAGGAAGTTTTTTGCCGTTTTTTCCGAAAAAGCTTGCTTCAAAGGTTTCCTGGCCTTTTAAGAACGTACCGTCAATTGTCCAATATTCCTCAGGCTTAAAGTCGTTAATCTCTTTTTCACGGTCAATAATCAAACGGAGGGCAACGGATTGCACGCGTCCTGCGCTAAGCCCTTTTTTGACTTTTTTCCATAAGATCGGACTGATTTTATATCCGACAAGCCTGTCTAAAATACGTCTCGCTTGCTGTGCATCCACTAAATCCATATTAATCATGCGTGGATGCTTAAACGATTCCTTAATAGCGTCTTTTGTAATTTCGTTAAACACTACACGGCAGTCTGAATTGAGATCTAAATCAAGGCTGTGTGCCAAGTGCCATGCAATCGCTTCCCCTTCTCTGTCGGGGTCGGCCGCGAGATACACTTTTTTGGCTTTTTTGGCAGCCGTTTTCAGTTCTTTTAATACCGGACCTTTACCTCGAATGGTAATATATTTCGGTTCGAAATTCTGTTCTATGTCAACTCCCATTTGACTTTTTGGAAGATCCCGGACATGTCCCATTGATGCTTTTACTTTATATTTTTTACCTAAGTAACGTTCAATCGTTTTCGCCTTAGCGGGCGATTCCACGATGACTAGATAATCAGACATTTTCATCCCCCTCAAGAGGTGTTCTCTCTCTTTTCAAGATATTTCAATTTTATTTTTGCAGCTGTCTTTATTTGGCTTTCAACATTTCATTCTTTATCATGAACGTCATTCATTAAATAGAAAACAATATGCAACTTTAAATCCTCACTATTATTAAATATTACAATGCCGTTTGTCAAACGATAATTCAAAAGGGTTCCGTATATTGAACGTTTCTCTCGGGAAGCTCCTCGAAAATATCCTCTGCTGACCTTATGGCTTTAGCCCCCTGCTGGATCAGTTTTATAGGACCTCCGGCGTAAGGGTCAAATAATGAACCGGGTACGGCAAACACTTCTCTACCTTGCTCCAATGCTTGATAGGCAGTTATCAGCGAACCGCTTTTTTCCTTGCCCTGTACGACAATAACACCTTCACTCAGTCCGCTGATGATACGGTTTCTCATAGGGAAATGCCATTTTTGGGGTTTAGTTTCAGGTGGGTGCTCTGACAGAAGGATATGGTGTTTAGCCATGTAATCTGCTAATTGAAGGTTTTCCCGGGGATAAATGTGTTGAAATCCGCCTGCAATGACGCCAATTGTCCGCCCCTTCGCCTTAATACTTGCAGCATGGGACATTCCGTCTATCCCAGACGCCAGTCCGCTGACAATCACCCAATCTTTACGGCAGAACTCTTCTGTAAGATGATTGACAACTTGTTTCCCGTAAGCTGTTGGATTTCTTGTCCCTACAATTCCAATTTTTCTTCCTTTCGAAAGAAGAGTCATATCACCCTTTGCAAACAGAACGGCGGGGGGATCATAAATGGTTTTAAGCCAGAAAGGATATTGCTTTGAAGAGATAGGAATGGTGTTAATGCCTTGCTCACGATAAGCAGCAAGTACGCGTTGGAGCTTTGGGTAAAATTCTTCTATTTTCTTTTTTAATGCAGCTGCTTTCATTTTATCACGAGTAACCGTTTGTAACACCGATGATGTCAGCGACATAGACGGATCGGCTTTCCACCATTTTAATAGAAGGGATGGGGATAATAATTGATTGATTCTGCAAGTCGTTAAGCAGGCAGCGGCCTGATCCAATAGATTGACCTCCTTTTGACAGAAAAAGCAGGAACAGCCTTAACGGCTGTCCCTTTTTATTAATGCGTTTTACAAGTTTCGAACAGGTTCTTCTCTTTCAGCACCTTAATTAAGGTTTCACCCATAACAGAAGGTGTCTCTGCAACTTCAATTCCGCATGCATTAAGGGTTTTGATTTTTTCATCAGCTGTCCCTTTTCCGCCGGAAATAATGGCGCCTGCATGCCCCATGCGCTTCCCAGGAGGTGCTGTCTTACCGCCGATAAAACCGACTACCGGTTTTGTCATGTTGGCTTTTACCCACTCTGCCGCTTCCTCTTCGGCAGTACCGCCGATTTCGCCAATCATGATGACAGCGTGTGTGTCAGGATCTTCGTTAAACGCTTTTAAAACGTCAATAAAGTTTGTTCCATTTACAGGGTCTCCGCCGATTCCAACAGCTGTAGACTGTCCTACGCCCGCTTCTGAGAGCTGGTGCACCGCTTCGTATGTTAATGTTCCTGAACGTGATACAACGCCTACATGACCCTTTTTATGGATGTATCCGGGCATAATGCCGATTTTACATTCTTCAGGCGTAATGACACCAGGGCAGTTCGGCCCTATCAGTCTCGTTTTCTTGCCTTCCATGAAACGTTTGACCTTCACCATATCCAAAACCGGAATGTGTTCTGTGATACAAATCACGAGATCAAGCTCCGCATCTACCGCTTCCATAATCGCATCAGCTGCAAACGGTGCAGGCACATATATAACAGACGCGTTAGCGCCGGTCGTTTGAACTGCTTCAGCCACTGTATTAAATACAGGAACACCTTCCGCTTCAGTTCCGCCTTTTCCAGGTGTTACACCGCCTACGATATTTGTGCCGTATTCGAGCATCTGCTTCGTATGAAATAAAGCGGTAGAACCTGTAATCCCTTGTACAATAACTCTTGTATCTTTATTAATAAAAACACTCATTATATGGTCCCCTGCCTTTCATTCTTTCTTAAACTAAGGATACGATTTTCTGCGCGCCGTCAGCCATTGATTCCGCAGATGTAATGTTTAATCCTGATTCACTAAGGATTTTCTTCCCTAGATCCACGTTTGTGCCTTCAAGACGGACAACAAGCGGCAATGTCAAACCAACTTGTCTAGTCGCTTCAACAACCCCTTCTGCGATGACATCACATTTCATAATGCCCCCGAAAATGTTGACAAAAATCCCTTTAACGTTTTGATCAGAAAGAATGATTTTAAATGCTTCCGTGACTTTTTCCGCGGTTGCACCGCCGCCCACATCAAGGAAGTTGGCCGGTTCTCCACCGTAATGCTTGATAATATCCATTGTGGACATTGCAAGTCCCGCGCCGTTTACCATACAGCCGATATTTCCATCAAGGGAAATGTAGCTTAGGTCATATTTGGACGCTTCGATTTCTTTCGGATCTTCTTCATCCAAATCTCTGTATTCCATAATGTCCTTTTGTCTGTACAACGCATTGCTGTCAAAATTCAATTTTGCATCAAGCGCCATCACATTTCCGTCCCCGGTAACAACAAGCGGGTTGATTTCGGCGATTGAGCAGTCTTTTTCAACAAACGCTTTATATAGTCCAAGCATAAATTTAGCAGCTTTCCCCACAAGCTCTTTTGGAATATTAATAGCGAATGCAATTTCTCTGGCTTGATAGCCTTGAAGGCCGACAGCCGGATCAATGACAGCTTTTTTGATTTTTTCCGGTGTTTTCTCCGCAACTTCTTCAATTTCCGTTCCGCCTTCTTCAGAAGCCATCAGAACGATTCTGGAAGTAGCGCGGTCAAGCACAAGACCCACGTAATATTCTTTTTTAATATCGCAGCCTTCTTCAATAAGTAAGCGTTTTATTACTTGGCCGTCCGGACCCGTCTGATGTGTAACTAGGGTCTTCCCTAATAGTTCTTCGGCATACGCTTTTACTTCATCTAATGATTTTGCTATTTTTACCCCACCAGCTTTGCCTCGACCGCCAGCATGAATTTGAGCCTTTACGACATAAACCGAGCTGGATAAGCTCTTTGCACTCTCAACTGCTTCTTCTGCTGTAAAAGCCACTTTACCTTCAGGAACAGATACCCCATATTTTCTGAGGACTTCTTTTCCCTGGTACTCATGGATATTCATTTCCCATCCTCCTAACTTATGTAACAAAACTAAAATAGACTGCGCTTTCATTCTATAATAATACTGGAAGAATTGTCTACACTTCGGTGCAAAATCTTTTAATCCTTCTAAACATTCAAACTTTTACTTTATTAAAAACATAAATTTTCAAACAGAGGATGGGGAATATTTTAGCTATTTTTTGTTTTTTACGCTTTCGTCCAATCTGTAAATGAATGAAAAAATCTCGGCTACCGTTTCATAAAGAGCCTCAGGGATTTGATCATCTACCGTCAAATGGCGCATTAATTCGACAAGGGTCCGATCTTCTTGAATCGGGACCCCTGCCTTTTTCGCTTCTTTAATAATGTTGTCGGCTAAATGGCCCTTTCCTGTGGCAAGCACTCTCGGCGCCTTGTCTTTTTGTTCGTCATAATGAAGAGCCACAGCTTTTCTGATCGGTGTCTGCTCTTTCATATTTTCACATCCACTTCTTGATCACTGATACTTGTTATATATTGATCGATTGAAGCCTTTTCTTCGGTGTGAACCCTTTTTTTCGCGTTTACCCCTGAAAGGCTGTATCCCATTTCTTTTAACCCCTGTTTAAGCGCGGGAACCATCGGATCTATCGCAGCCTGCAGCTCGAAATCAGTCTCTATTGTAATGGTCATGACTTTTTGCTGTATCAAGCAATCAACGACGGTTTCTTTTAATGTATCAAGCTGCAGCAAAAATAAAAGGCGGCAATGGGAAGGATCAAGCTTGCCATCCGCTTCTTTCTTTCCTTTAAACAGAACGGTCATGTCCTGAATTCCTGACTTCGAAAACATCGGAAATGACAGTACAATTTGGCTGTATGACGGATGGTCCTGCTGCATGAAAAGCTGGCCATTTAATTTATGAAAAAGCTGATCGGCTTCTTGCTTGATTGGTTCGGCTACCTCATGCGATGCTCTTATGGCATGAAGAGCCAGCTTGATGGACTGCATTTCGTCAGATGTGTCTGCGCTTCCTTGTTCAAACGCTTTAATGAACGCAAGCTCGTCCCTTGCGCCAATTGCCGTTTTCACTTTGGATAAGAAGGAAAGAACATCTGCCTTATCCGCTAAATGAGGTGCTGTCTGCTGAACAGCCTTTAAAAAAACTTCGGCTTCCTGGTCAGTGATTTGTGCCGCCTGTAAATGAGCTGAAGCTGCAAGTGACTTACTATCACCCGTTGAACCAGCCACTTTAATCCAATTTGCTGCTTCTTTCACAATTTGGAGACTGTTTTTTTCAGCAGATTCCGTCAGCTTTGCCAGCAGCTGGCGGGCTTCTTTGATTGGAATGTCTGAGGCTGTTTTAACAGGCTCTCCTTGTATGTTTCTCTGTTCTTTTAGATGGTTTGCAACCGGCAGGCTGGCCTTTTTGGGGGAGCCTGCTGGTGTGCTAAGTTCCCTGTTTCCAGCTGTATTGGCAGAAGAGGGTGTTTTCGCAGTCTCCGTTAAAGAAATAAGCTTATCGATCAGCCGTTCTGCATGGACATCAATTTCACTATTTAAAAGCGCTGTAACTGCCTCCTTTAGCTTTGACATCATTTGGCTCTGCTGAGGGTTTTGTTCGATTGCCTGAACCAGCTGGGATATATGCTGATGCAACGGAACAGGCGATTTCACAGCATGAACACCATTCAAAACCTCGGAGTGAATGGGAAGATCGCGCTTTAAAGCGAAAAGAACCGTTTCAATCGCTTTTTTGGCGTCTTGCGACGGCAGCGTGTCCATCCAGCGGACAGCTGTTTTAATATCATTTTCTGTCACGGGTGTTTTGCTCTTCAGCATCGCTCCTGTCATCATGAGAGCTGCGTTTGACGGCTTCACTGAAATGGCATTTAAAAGCTTGCCAGCTGCATCCTGAATGGTTTTAGGATTTTGCTCAAAGCTTTGAACGACCTGAAGACGTCCTGTCTGTTCTGCCGTTTTTTCGTAGGAAAACCAATAGTATGCCTGAGGACGAAGCTGGGTTTCTAGTTTCCCCTGAACAGTTTGATTGCCGACTTGGATCAGGGCATGCTGATCTCCTAGTAAACGAAGCACTTTTCCCAAGAGGAGACGTTTCTCCCCGTTTAGCGCTTCGTTTACATTTGATGTTTCCTGCGGGACTGCTGTACGCCCAAAAAGGTGCTGCAGCGCCTTTTGCACATCATTTCGTATGTTCATTTTAAAAAAGTGCCTCCTTGTCCATTGATTTAGCTGAAAGATTGAACAGGAGCGAAAGTTTTGCGGTGCAATTCAGTTGGGCCGTATGCAGCGAGAGCTTCCAAATGTTCTTTTGTTCCATAGCCTTTATTTTTTTCAAACCCGTACATAGGGTACGTGTCGGCATAAGCGCTCATCATTCGGTCTCTCGTCACTTTTGCCATACACGCACCTGCCGCAATAGACACACTTTTGGCATCTCCTTTTATAATTGACGACTGAGCCATGTCGAGCGGCAGTGTCATTGCGTCAACAAGCAAATAATCAGGTGTATCCGACAAATCCTGTATCGCTTTCACCATTGCCATTTTAGAAGCTTCATATATATTGATTTCGTCAATGACTGCAGCTTCTACAATTCCTATCCCGACCGCCAGTGCTTCTTTCATAATAAGCTCGTAAAATTCCTCGCGTTTTTTCTCTGAAAGCTTTTTGGAGTCTGTCAGCCCAAGTATTTCACATTCCTCTGGCAGGATGACTGCACTGGCGACAACCGGCCCTGCCAATGGCCCCCGTCCGACCTCGTCAACACCTGCAATCAAACGGAATCCTTTGTTTCTTGCCAGCCTTTCATAGGAAGTCATATTCACCCATTGTTCTTTCAGCGCTTTTTCTTTCGCTTGCTTTTTAAGCCATTGCTCTACAAGCGTTTGAACGCTTTTTCTCGGGTCGTTTTCGCACTGGGCAATAAATGGGTCTTGTGCATCCTTCACTTCCTGCAAACGGTCTTTAATGTCCTTTACGGTTAATGTATTCACTTTCTCTTCTCCCTTACTGTATGTATCGGTTCGGCCAAGAAAAAATAAAGACCCGCATTTCTGCGCGCCTTTACATCGTCGGCTGTTCAAATGACAGCCTGCCGAACTTTTCAGTGCGGATATCGCGAATGATGACTTCAGTCGTCTTATCGTAGTTAATAAGCCCACCGCTCATGAGACAGCCGCGTTTTTCACCTATTGCGTCAAACAGCTCGGCAATGTCCTCCGGGATCTCATCAAGGCCGTAGCGCTCTTTAAGTCGTTCTGGATAATGTTCTTCAAGAAAACGAAGACCGAACACCGCTACATCCTGCAAATTGATTATCGAGTCCTTAATAGCGCCGGTGACTGCCAGTCTCAAGCCGACAAGCTCGTCCTCAAATTTAGGCCACAAAATCCCCGGTGTATCTAATAACTCTAATTCTTTCCCAACTTTGACCCACTGTTGAGATGTTGTAATACCAGGTCTGTCTCCCGTTTTTGCTATGTTTTTCTTTGCAAGGCGGTTAATGAGCGTCGATTTCCCGACATTTGGAATACCGATAATCAAAGCGCGAATCGCTCTCGGCTTCACACCTTTCGCCCGCATTCGGTCAAATTTTTCTTGGAGGATCTCTTTTGATGCAGGCACAATTTGATTTAACCCTTGTCCATTTACAGAATTAATGGACAGAGAGCGGATCCCCTGGTTCTCAAAGTGCTCTTTCCATTGCTGTGTAACCGCCGCATCTGCTTTGTCAGCCTTGTTTAACAGCATAATTCGCGGCTTATTTTTTAGAATATCTTCAATCATTGGGTTTCTTGATGACATTGGAATTCTGGCATCTACCAATTCATATACGATATCGATTAATTTTAATTTTTCGGTTACTTCCCTTCTTGCCTTTGCCATATGGCCCGGGAACCATTGAATTGTCATGTGACACGAACACCGCCTTTATCTCTTCAGTATGCATGATTCATTGTTGTTCTTTATGTATTTTACGATGCCTGTCCGGCATTTTCAAATTCTGTATAAAAAAAGAGCTTGTTACAGGTAACAAGCTCTTTTCGTTCGTTATCATTATCGTCTGATCTCTTTAATACGAGCCGCTTTTCCGCGAAGTTCACGCAGGTAGTAAAGTTTAGCACGGCGTACTTTACCGTAACGTACAACTTCGATTTTCGCGATTTTTGGTGTGTGTACAGGGAAAGTACGTTCAACGCCAACACCGTAAGAAATCTTACGAACTGTGAACGTTTCGCTGATTCCACCACCACGACGCTTAATCACAACACCTTCAAAGATCTGGATACGCTCACGGTTACCCTCAACAACTTTAACGTGTACACGTAAAGTGTCACCAGGACGGAACGCAGGAAGATCAGTACGAAGTTGTTCTTTTGTGATATCTTCAATTAGTTTTTGCATCGTTTTCAACTCCTTCCAACAGATGCTCTTGGCCACAAAACACGGCACAGCGGAACATCGTTTTCAAGCTTGAAGCGGATAAGCCCGCTTAAGCCACAAGTAGTATCTTATCACAATTTCATATCCTATGCAATAAAATCTATTCTTTTTCCCATTCAGAAATCCACTTTCTTTGCTGCTCTGTAAGCGGGTAGTCTTTCAACAGATCCGGACGTCTTAGGTAGGTCCTTCTGATCGATTCTTTATTCCGCCATTCTTCAATTTTTGCATGGTTTCCTGACAAGAGTGTTTCAGGCACTTTTAAACCTTTGTAATCTGCCGGTCTTGTATAATGCGGGTGCTCTAAGAGTCCAGTGCTGAATGAATCCTCAATATGGGAAGCCTCTTTACCCAGTACACCTGGAAGCAGTCTGACCACGCTGTCTGCGATCATCATTGCAGGGAGCTCACCGCCCGTCAGTACAAAGTCGCCAATTGATATTTCATCCGTTACCAGATGCTCGCGGATGCGTTCATCATAGCCTTCATAGTGGCCGCAAATGAATAGCAAATGCTCTTCCTTTGCTAATTGTTCGGCTTTTTTTTGGGTAAAACGCTCACCTTGCGGGCATACGAGGATAATACGCGGAGCAGCTGCTGCCTTTGATGTCAGGTCCTCGACCGCGTCAAAAACAGGCTGAGGCTTGAGAACCATACCTGCACCGCCGCCATAAGGATAATCATCAACAGTATTGTGCTTGTTATCAGAGTACTCCCGGAAATTGACGACTTGAAACTGCACCGCATCTTTTTCCTGGGCTTTTTGAAGAATCGATGAGCCGAGCACACCTTCAAACATTTCTGGAAACAGCGTCAAAAAGTCGATTTTCATTCGTCTATTAACCCTTCCATGAGATCAATCTCAATTTTCTTTTCGCTGACATCAATATGTTTGACCACTGATTCAATGTAAGGAATGAGTGCGTCTTTTTTTCCTTTTCGTTCGATGACCCAAACGTCATTAGCACCAGGCGTCAAAATTTCTTTGACCTTTCCAATGAGTTCGCCTTCCTCAGTAAATACTTCACACCCAATGATTTCGTGAAAATAAAATTCACCCTCATTCAGCTCTCCTAAATCTTCTTCAGGCACTTTAATGATTGCGTTTTTCAGCTCTTCTACTTCATTTAAGCTTTGTCTTTCTTTAAACTGCAGCAGATGAAATTGTTTATGCAGTCTATGCGTGTTTACCGTTACTTCCACTGGTTCGTTACGGCCGTCCATAAACAAATACAGCGTGTTTCCCGGCTTGTATCGTTCTTCGGCAAAATCCGTTTTCGAAATCACACGCACTTCGCCTTTGATTCCGTGGGTATTCACGATTTTGCCTACATTAAACCATCGCTTTGTCATATGATCACCTCTGGCGAATTTCAATTACTTTTCCGTCTTTTATGACGATGGTGTTCGCTGCTGTTTTTTCATGCCAGTCATCCCCGGCTTCAATCGTCAGCAGGGCATCGACTTCCTTTTCTCTCAACTCACTGCCAAGCGGCAATGTATGTACTTGAGCAATTTGAAAATCGATGATCTTTATATCATCTTTTCGCTTTTCTATTGCCTTTTTAAATTGTTCAATCATATCAGGGTTTTGTTGTTCTTTCTCGTGTTTTCTAAGCTGAAAATAGAGCTGGCTGCATTCTCGTTCAAGCATTTGTTTCTTTTCGGCAAAAGAAGCTAAAAGCTGTTCTTTGCTGCGCTCGGTTAAGACTTGCATAACGGCTACACGGTGAATAATTTGCATCGCACCAAGCTCCCCGCTTTTAAAACTTTTTCTCGCTCAGGCTTTTCTATTTTGCCTAAGCTTCTATCAGTTTACCCTTTTTTTGCGTGTAAAAAAAGGGGAGGTGCCGGCCCTCTCCCTTTTAGTCAAATATCTCAAATTGAACTTTCTTAGAAGACTGTGCGCCAGCTGCAAATACAGCTGTTCGAATCGCTTTTGCAGTCCGGCCTTGCTTTCCGATAACTTTACCGGTATCTGACTTATGGACAGATAAGCGCAGCGCAATCTTTTGATCGGTTTCTTCTCTTGTGACGCGAATGTCATCTGGATGATCAACAAGCGGGGTCACAATTCGGACAATCAAATCTTCCAAGTGTTGATCAGTCATTACTTGCCTTGTTTAGCGTTGTGGAATTTTTCCATGATTCCTTGGCTAGAGAACAAGTTGCGAACTGTATCAGATGGTTTCGCTCCAGTTTGAAGCCATTTAAGAGCAAGCTCTTCGTCAATTTTTACTTCCGCTGGTTTTGCAACCGGGTTGTAAGTTCCGACTGTTTCAATGAAACGGCCGTCACGTGGTGAACGAGAATCTGCTACAACAATACGATAGAAAGGAGATTTTTTTGCTCCCATACGTTTTAAACGAATTTTTACTGCCATTTTACTAGCACCTCCGAAAATATTTCAACAAGATAGTATATTAACAATGATAAAAGTGTTTGTAAAGTGTTTTTTCTTAACAATGGTTTTATCATGTATAACCGATTACATAAAAGGTAGCTTAAACCCTTTTTTCTTGCCTTTTGACATATTTGTCATCTGCTTCATCATTTTTTTCATTTCGTCAAACTGCTTAAGCAGACGGTTGACTTCCTGTACGGATGTCCCGCTTCCTTTTGCAATCCGCTTTCGCCGGCTGGCATTGATGATATCCGGCTGTTCTTTTTCAAGAACAGTCATTGATTTGATGATGGCTTCCACATGATTCAGCTGTTTGTCATCAACTTGGATGTTTTTCAGGCCTTTCATTTTACCTGCACCCGGCATCATTTGCAGAAGTTCATCAAGCGGTCCCATGTTTCTGACTTGCCCGAGCTGCTCCAGAAAATCGTCCAATGTGAAGCTCATCGTCCTCATTTTTTGTTCGAGCTCTTTGGCTTTGTCTTCATCAACGCTGGCCTGTGCTTTTTCAATCAATGTCAGCACGTCGCCCATGCCGAGAATCCTTGATGCCATGCGTTCAGGATGGAACGGCTCTAACGCATCAAGCTTTTCGCCCATACCCGCGAATTTAATCGGCGTGTTTGTGACCGCGCGAATAGAAAGCGCAGCCCCGCCGCGTGTGTCTCCATCCAGCTTCGTTAACACAACACCGGTTAAACCGAGCTGTTCATTAAAGCTTTTGGCAACATTCACAGCGTCCTGACCGGTCATTGAATCGACAACAAGGAAGATTTCTTCCGGATTGGCGATTTCTTTGACGTTGGTCAGTTCATCCATCAGTTCATGGTCGATATGCAGGCGGCCTGCCGTATCCAAAATGACATAGTCATAATGTTCTTCCTTGGCTTTCTCAATTGCTTGTTTCGCTATTTCTACAGGACTGACCTGATCACCAAGAGAGAAAACAGGCATATCTAGCTGTTTGCCGAGCGTTTCCAGCTGCTTAATTGCGGCTGGGCGGTAAATATCGGCAGCAACCAGCATCGGTTTGCGATTATGCTTTTTGCGCAGCAGATTCGCAAGCTTACCGCTTGTTGTCGTTTTACCGGCACCTTGGAGACCGACCATCATAATAACAGTCGGCGGCCTTTTTGCGACGGCGATTTTGCTCTCTTCGCCGCCCATCAGCTCAGTCAGTTCCTCTTGAACAACTTTAATGACCTGCTGGCCGGGCGTCAGACTTTTCATGACGTCTTGGCCTACAGCGCGTTCACTTACTTTTTTGACAAAATCCTTGACTACTTTAAAGTTAACGTCAGCCTCAAGCAGCGCAAGACGAACCTCACGCATCATATCTTTAACATCTTGTTCGCTGACTTTCCCTTTTCCGCGGATTTTAGAAATCGTCTGCTGCAGTCGGTCGGCTAATCCTTCAAATGCCATAGTTTGCCGCCTCCTAATCTAATTTCTCAAGCGCTTCAATCAGAGCTGTAATTTCTTCCTCTTCTTTTGAACCGGAAGCAAGCTCCTTCAGCTTATTAAACATCTCTTTACGCTCCTGAAACTTTTTCAAAAGGAGCAGCTTTTCTTCATATTGTTCAAGCATCGCTTCTGTTCGTTTGATGTTATCATAAACAGCTTGTCTTGAAACCTCATATTCTTCGGCTATTTCGCCTAGGGAGAAATCGTCCAAATAATAAAGCGACATATAGCTCTTCTGTTTTGACGTCAACAACGACTGATAAAAATCAAACAGATAATTCATTCTCGTTGTCTTTTCGAGTGACATTTGAGCTCTCCCCTTTGTTAAGTCAAATCCCTTTACGATAACTTAGTTTACACGGTTTTATTGACACTGTCAAGTTTTTATCTTGTCAAAGCATGCTGCTCTTTTTGCATAATAAATTCATTCAGAAAAATTCATATAGACCGCCGTTAAAATACTCGAATTCTTGTTTAGATACTCGATAGCGGCAATAGCCTTCGTAAAAAGCATTGAGAAATGCTTCATTTGTGGCAAAATTTCTGATCGCTAATGCTTCATCATATCGCGGATCTCCCGCTGATATTCCCGCAGCATCAATAAACAGACAAACCTCTCCGTCTTTCACCAGCACATTATCAGTTGTGCAGTCACCATGAATCATTGTCTGCTGAACAGGAACAGGCCTGTGCTGGTCCAATTCCTTCAAAAGCCATGCGTTGCCTTCAGCTTGTCCTTTTTCGACATATTCACCGGCTCGTTTGATTTGCAAATCGAGCCAATCTATTTCCGGCTGTAAATCAGGGACAAGTTCGGTTTCATGCAGACGATTGAGAAACTGGCCGAAGCTTTTGATCAGCTTTTTCTTTTCAGTATCTCCCTTTGCTTTTCTTAAAGCAGAAGTCAGTGTAATTCCATCTTCAAACGACATGACGATATGGCTGGAATGCTGTTGCTGGATAAACCCATAATAAACAGGGACAGGCAGACGATGAGTTTCGGTAAGCTTTTGTAAAACAAGGGCTTCTCTCCTTAACCATTCCCGATACCTCAAGTGAGAAGAACTTTTCAACAGATATGCGCCTTGGCTTGTCACTATTTTTCGAACGGTTGAAGTGCCTCCCTGTTCATCCAACAGCGACATGTGTTTTATTGCGCCGATCTTTTTTTCCAATTCAGCTTTCAGCCATTTGT
Source organism: Bacillus sp. MD-5 (assembly GCF_002201875.1). NCBI lineage: Bacteria > Bacillati > Bacillota > Bacilli > Caryophanales > Bacillaceae > Bacillus > Bacillus sp. MD-5. Next base: position 1,518,666 of record NZ_CP021911.1, on the reverse strand, counting down.
CCAACAATCTGCACCCTCCATTCCGATATATCAATGCGTATAAAAAAACGAGTATAAAACTGTCCATTTTATACTCGCTTTTTATTCATTAATCCTCGGCTTTTTCCACTAAATCTGAAAAGAGCCCGTACACATACGATTCTGGATCAAATTCCTGGAGGTCATCAACTTTTTCACCTAACCCGACTAGTTTAACCGGGATGTGAAGCTCGTTGCGAATCGCAAGGACGATACCGCCTTTTGCCGTACCATCAAGCTTCGTTAAAGCAATGCCGGTAACATTTGTCGCTTTAGAGAACTCTTTTGCCTGGGCCATTGCATTTTGGCCAGTTGTGGCATCAAGGGCAAGCAGCACCTCATGCGGCGCTTCAGGAACCTCTCTTTCGATAACACGTTTCACTTTTTCAAGCTCTTTCATGAGATTGACTTTGTTTTGGAGACGACCTGCCGTATCACAAATTAATACATCGGCATTTCTTGCTTTTGCAGCATGAACAGCATCGTAGATGACAGCCGCCGGATCGCTTCCGGCCGTCTGCTTAATGACAGGCACTCCTGTACGCTCTCCCCATACTTCCAGCTGTTCAATGGCTCCCGCTCTAAAAGTGTCTCCGGCAGCAAGCACGACAGATTTTCCTTCTTGTTTCATTTTATGAGCAAGCTTTCCGATCGTTGTCGTTTTCCCAACGCCGTTTACACCTACCAGAAGGATTACGTTTAAACGCCCATCCTGGATATTCAGCTCTGAAATTTGCTCATCTCCGCTGTTATAAATCTCGACCAGTTTCTCAGAAATGACTGACTGGACTTCCTTCGGATCTTGGATATTTCTGCGTTTGACTTCTTTTTTTAGTTCATCTATCAATTCCATAACGGTTGTAAAACCGACATCCGCGCTGATAAGAACCTCTTCAAGCTCTTCGAAGAAATCCTCATCCACTTTACGGTAACGGGATACAAGATCATTCACTTTGTTTTGAAAGGAGTTTCTTGTTTTTTCAAGGCCATCCTTAAACTTTTCAGATACGGAATCTGTCTGTTTTGTGATTTTCTCTTTTAATTTTTTAAAAAAGCTCATCTTTTAACCTCTTTCCTCGTTACTGAACGAATTCTTTTGTTTCTTCCAGCTTAACTGAGATTACCTTGGACACACCGGACTCCTGCATTGTTACGCCGTATAGGACATCCGCTTCCTCCATCGTCCCTTTTCTGTGGGTAATCACAATAAACTGGGTATCTCTGCTGTATCTTTTTAAATACTGCGCAAACCGGAACACATTCGCTTCGTCAAGCGCAGCCTCTACTTCGTCAAGGACGCAAAACGGCACTGGACGTACCTTTAAAATTGAGAATAAGAGCGCTATAGCCGTAAGCGCACGCTCTCCGCCTGACAGGAGGTTTAAGTTTTGCAGCTTTTTCCCCGGCGGCTGTGCGATAATCTCAACTCCTGAGTGAAGCAGATCGTTAGGATCGGTGAGCCTCAATTCAGCTCGCCCCCCTCCGAATAAGGAGCGGAAGACTTGATCAAAGTGTGAGCGGATTTGGACGAATGTGTCGTTAAAGCGTTTCGTCATTTCTTCATCCATTTCTTCAATCACTTGGAACAGGGTATTTTTCGCTTCTGTTAAATCTTCTTTTTGTTCCGACAGAAACTTGTACCGTTCGTTGACCCTCTCAAACTCATCTATGCTTCCGAGGTTCACGGTACCAAGCTCTTCAATTGCGAGTTTAATCAGCTTCACGCGCTTTCTGGCTTCCTCTGGATCAGTTTCAAGCTGATATTTCTCTTTTGCCCCCTCAAAGGACAAGCTGTATTCCTCCCGCAAGTACTGGAGTAAATTATCGAGCTCTACTTCCATTCGCCCAAGTTTGACTTCCTCGTCTTTTAAGAGTGTTGTTTTTTGTTTATACAGGCGTTTCATTTCTTTTAGCTCACGCTCATACGTATCAAGCCCATGCTGAAGCTTGATGCGCTGATCGCGCCTTAACGCAATCAGTTCGATCGTTTTCGTTTTGTCATTCAATTTGTGTTTTGCGGCTTCTTCCAGCTTTTCTTCACCGCTGGTGCTTGATGACATCTCTGACGTTAAGAAGCTCAAGTCTTCTCTTGCTTCTTTTAACGCAAACTCAGTTTCTGTGAGCTCTTTCTTCAATCTGGCAAGGTTGTCCTCTTCCCCCTTGCATGCCTGCTCTTTTTTGGCCGCTGTGATCTTCAGCTCAGTCAGCTCGTTGGAGAGAGACTCTTTCGTTGAGGATTGCGATTGTTTTTGTTTTGTCAGTCTGTCTATGTCCTCTTCAAGAAGCTTCATCTTTTCAGATACGGCTGAGAGCTCTTCTTCAAGCTTGCGTTTGCGCGCTTTTTTCTCTTCATCGCTTTCTGACAGAGCAGATTTTTCTTGATCATAGAGCTCTAAATGGGTATTGATATTTTTCTCGGCAACTTGAAGTTCGTACAGCTGGCCCTTCACATCCTGCTGCTTTAACCTTAAGCTTTCTCCGGTTTCTCTTAAGTCAGCCAGTTTTTTCTCCATATCCTGAATGGAGTGCTTAAGGGTTTTGACCTCTTGTTCAAGCAGAGCAGTTTTCTCTTCCATTTCAGCGAGCCGTTTCGTCACATCTTCTAGCTCCCGGCTTCTTCCGAGAAGGGAGTTATTTTTCTTTTTAACCGCGCCGCCCGTCATTGAGCCACCAGGGTTCACAACATCTCCCTCAAGGGTTACGATGCGGTACCGGTGCCCGAGAAGCTTCGCAAGCTCGTTTGCACCCTTTAAATCCTCTGTGATCAGCACGGTCCCAAGAAGGTTTTGGATGACGCTTCGATATGCAGGATCAAATGTGACAAGTTCACTGGCAACCCCGAGAAATGATGAGTGCCGAGCGGCTGTTTCCGCGTCACGGCTTTGCAACTGGCGGTCTCTAATAACAGAAAGAGGCAAAAACGTCGCCCGGCCGAAGGAATTCTGCTTTAAATATTGAATCGCTTTGCGGGCAGACTGTTCATCGTCGGTCACGACGTGTTGAGCAGAAGCGCCGAGCGCTATTTCAATGGCCGTTTCATACTTCCGTTCTGTCGAGATCAGCTCAAGGACCGCTCCGCGAATTCCGCCAAGGCGCTCTTTCGCTTTCAGCACTTCTTTAACACCTTGATAAAAGCCGGAGAAATCCCCCTGCATCGTCTCAAGCATGTCCTTTTTTGCTCTCGCTTGCTGAACATATTGGTATGCCTGATACAGAGCGGATTCATTTTTTTCGTATTGGCGCTTTTTCTGCTCATATTTTGTCTGCATATCACGATATGCACCAACTTGGCTGTGAATCTCCTGCTCAATTTGGGCAAACTCCGTTTCACATGCTGCTTTTCGCGCAGAAATATCACGCCGTTCCTGTATATGCTTTTCATTGTTGTCCGCGAGTCTCTGCAATGTGACAGCAGATTGGGACATCTGATCATCTAGGAGCTGGAGCTCGTTGCGAATCGAAGCCTGGCTGTTTAACAGCTCAAAGTAATCACTTTTCAGCTGCTCGATTTTCTCTTCGACATTTTCGTTGTGAAGACTTAGAGCCTGCTGTTTTTCTTTTACTTGAGCCCTTAGAAGTTTCACCTCTGCTTGAAGTGTTTCGAAGACAGCTTCCTGCTTCGCAAGCTCTTCTTTCAGCACCGTTTCTTTTTGCTGGAACTGAACGATGGCTTCTTCAAGCTGTTCTTGGTTTTGCACAGCGTTTTTCTTTCGTTCTTTCAGGACTTCTTTACGGCCTTCAAGCTTTTCCAGCTCTTCACTTGTTACCAGTAAAACTTGCTGGAGCTCATCTACTGATTCATCAAGCGCTTGAATTTTATCTCGCGCATCTTCGATTTTCGCTTCTTTCGCAGAAATCGCAGACGATTCAGCGAGCTCTTCTTCCTTTGCGAGCTGCACTTTCTCTTTAAGCGTTGACCATTTGCCATGCAGCTCTTCGATATCATAGGCAGTCAGCGCAATTTCAACATGCTCCAGCTCTTTCTTTTTCTCAAGGTAATCTTTCGCGATGGAAGCTTGAATTTTAAGAGGTTCAACCTGTCCTTCAAGCTCATGTAAGATATCTTCTACCCGATTTAGGTTGTCCTGTGTTTCAAACAGTTTATTTTCTGCTTTTTTCTTTCTCGTTTTATATTTAAGCACCCCGGCCGCTTCTTCAAAGATACTGCGGCGATCCTCTGCTTTGCTGCTTAAAATCTCTTCCACTTTCCCTTGGCTGATAATAGAAAATGCTTCTTTACCAAGGCCGGAGTCCATAAATAAATCAATAATATCTTTTAAGCGGCATGGCTGATTGTTAATCAGAAACTCACTTTCGCCTGATCTGTACACACGTCTTGTGACACTAACCTCGTGGAAGTCAATTGGCAAGAAATGATCGTCATTATCAAGAGTAAGCGTAACTTCAGCTAGATTTAATCGCTTTCTTGAATCACTGCCGGCAAAAATAATGTCTTCCATTTTTCCGCCGCGAAGAGAGCGTGCCGATTGTTCGCCGAGAACCCAGCGAATGGCATCCGTGATGTTGCTTTTTCCGCTTCCGTTCGGGCCGACAACCGCTGTCACGCCTTTCACGAAGTCTACGGAAATCCGTTCTGCAAATGATTTAAATCCTATAACGTCTAAACGTTTGAGGAACATAGCGATCCTCCTTATGTAATAAGTATTTCAATTCTATCATAAACATTGGTGAAATAAGACGGCATACATACTGAAATCCCCCTGAATTATAAGGGGGATTTTATTGTTTCGTATGGTGTTTTTGCAATTTAGCTAAAGCTTCCTGAGCAGCGTGCTGTTCGGCTTCTTTCTTTGAACGGCCGTTTCCGACTCCGAGTGGTTCACCTTTTAGAGATACGATGGCTTCAAATTCACGGTTGTGCGCAGGTCCTTTTTCGTTGGAGATTTTATACTCCAGAGAGCCTTTGCCGTCCCGCTGCACGTATTCCTGCAGCTGGCTTTTGAAATCCATCACATGAGAAAAAGCACCATCGTTAATTTTAGGGAACACATAAACTTTTAAGAAACTTTCGACCGGCTCTAATCCTTGGTCAAGATACAAGGCTCCGATAAATGCCTCAAAAACATCTGCCAATAGAGCAGGACGCTTTCTTCCGCCTGTCATTTCCTCACCTTTTCCCAACAGGACAAGGTCGCCGAATGACAGTTCGTGAGCCAATGAAACGAGAGACGGTTCGCAAACAATTGCGGCTCTCAATTTCGTCAAATCTCCTTCACTCATAGCCGGGTATTTGGCAAATAAGAATCTGGAGATCGTCAGTTCCAAAACAGCGTCACCTAAAAATTCAAGCCTTTCATTATCTTCATACGGCTTTTTCCGATGCTCATTCACATAAGATGAATGTGTAAATGCTTGATACAAAAGCTTTTCATTTTGAAAGTGAACCGAAATCCGTTCTTGAAACTCTTTAAATTGTTCTACTTTTTTATAGAACTTTTTTTTATCTTTATAATGTGAGTGTTTTGACATAGTAACCTCCATAGGCACATCAGGTTCACCGCGCTTCCCTGACTAAACCGGATACAGCGCGCGTAAAAGCGGCATGCTGTAATAACTGCACGAATAAAGGGCTAAAGCCCCGCGTTTCGGCGGGACTTTTAGCATCAGCTTATTGCTGGTTTTGTATGTAGTTCACAGCGTCGCCGACTGTTGCAATCTTTTCAGCATCTTCGTCAGAAATTTCCATATCAAACTCGTCTTCAAGTTCCATAACAAGCTCAACTACATCTAGGGAATCAGCACCTAAGTCTTCCTTGAAAGAAGCTTCAAGTTTGACGTCTGCTTCATCAACGCCAAGGCGATCTACGATGATTTTCGTTACACGCTCTAATGTATCTGCCATAGCAATTCACCTCCCCTCAAGTATTATAGTGGATTCGTTTTTAAAAAACTAGAGAAACTATGATGAAATTTTCGAGAAAAAACTTACATCACCATTCCGCCGTCAATATGAAGTGTTTGGCCTGTCATGTAACGTGCTCCCTCTGAAGCAAGGAACGTGACAACACTGCTGACATCGCCGGGTTCGCCAAAGCGCGCGAGCGGAATTTGTTTCAGCATTTCATCTTGAACGTCTTTTGCAAGTTTATCTGTCATATCGGTTGAGATAAATCCTGGCGCTATCGCATTTACCGTAATATTTCGGCTGGCCAGCTCTTTAGCGGAAGATTTGGTTAAACCGATGACGCCGGCTTTTGCAGCCACGTAGTTGGCTTGTCCAGGGTTTCCGCTGACGCCTACGATAGACGATACGTTAATAATACGTCCTGAACGCTGTTTCATCATTTGTCTTGTCACAGCTTTTGTGCAGTTGAAAACACCCTTCAGGTTAATGTTAATGACATCATCCCATTCGTCTTCCTTCATTCTCATGATGAGATTGTCTCTTGTAATTCCCGCATTATTAACCAGAATATCAATCGTAGAAAAAACAGAAAGCGTTTCTTTTATCATGTTTTGTACATCTTCGGGATTTGATACATCCGCTTTGACAGCAATTGCTTTTCTGCCCATTGATTTGATTTCATCAACCACTTCATTTGCTTTCGCTTCATTGCCGGAGTAGTTCACGACAACATTCGCGCCGCTTTTTGCCAGGTCAAGGGCGATTGAGCGGCCAATTCCGCGGGATGCGCCAGTGACAATAGCCGTTTTATCATTAAGCATTATCATTCTCCTCCTTAAGCGTTTGAATTGCCAGCTCGATCGTTTCCGGATCTGATACAGCAATTGTTTTTAATCGTCTGTTTACTTTTTTCACTAGGCCTGAAAGCACTTTTCCGGGACCGATTTCAACAAAAGTCGTAACGCCCTCTGCAATCAGCTTGTTAATGCTCTCCTCAAAACGAACAGGAGAGTAAAGCTGCTCAATGAGTTTTTGTTTGATTTCAGCTTTTTCAGTCATCAGGTCAGCAGAAACATTTGAGATGACCGGAACGTCAGCGTCTTTTATGTCACAGGCATCCAATACCTCTTTCAGCTTTTCAGCTGCCGGTTTCATCAGTTCGGAATGGAACGGACCGCTTACTTCAAGCGGAATCGCGCGTTTTGCACCATTCTCTTTTGCCAGTTCAGATGCAAGCTCAACCCCTTTAGCTGTTCCGGAAATAACGATTTGTCCAGGACAGTTGAGATTCGCAAGCTGCACAAGGTTGCCTTCCTTCGTGACTTTATCAGTTACTTGCTTTAACGCTTCAGCATCCATGCCGAGAATCGCAGCCATTGCTCCTTCGCCAGCCGGTACCGCTTCATTCATAAACTCTCCGCGTTTTCTGACGGTGTAAACAGCATCTTTGAAGGACAGGGCGCCAGCCGCAACCAGTGCAGAATATTCACCAAGGCTGTGCCCTGCTGTGAAATCAGGTGTAATGCCAGATTCTTTAAATTTCTCAAGAACAGCAATGCTTGTCGTAAGCAAAGCAGGCTGCGCATTGTATGTAAGTGTTAATTCTTCAGCAGCACCCTCAAAAATAAGCGAGCTGAGTTTTGTTTCTAATGTTTCATCGGCTTCATCAAACAGACGCTTTGCAGCAGGCACCTGCTCATAAAGCTCTTTTCCCATGCCGATAAATTGTGAACCCTGACCCGGGAATAAAAATGCAATCTTACTCATGATGTAAAAACCTCCAGACTACTCATCTGTTTTTTCTTCTTTTACTTCTTCCTGAATGAGTTCAGCCACATTTTGGCTGACCATCTCTCTTGCTTGCCGAATCGCATGAAATACTGCATGAGAATCTGATGAGCCGTGCGCCTTGATCACAGGGGCTTTTAAGCCAAAAAGGCTTGCTCCACCATAATTCGAGTACTCCATTTTCATTTTCATTTCTTTCAACTTTGGCTTCAGCACAGCTGCTGCAAGCTTGGATGTGAAAGTAGAAGTCATTACTTCTCTCATCATTTTAAAAATAGACAATGCAGAGCCTTCCAGCGTTTTGAGTGTAACATTCCCGGTAAAGCCGTCTGTTACTACAACATCCGCCACATCATCTAATAGGTCTCGCGCTTCCACGTTTCCGATAAAATTGATGTTCTCTGTTTCTTTTAACATTTGAAACGTTTGTTTCGTCAGTTCGTTTCCTTTTTTATCTTCTGTTCCGATATTTAAAAGCCCGACTCTCGGTGAAGAGACACCGCGCACTTGCTGAGAATAAACAGAGCCCATGATGGCGTATTGAACGAGGTGCTCCGGTTTGGCATCGACATTGGCGCCGACATCAAGCAGAAGAAATCCGCCTCCCGAAACGGTCGGAAGTGTCGGGGCAAGCGCCGGACGGTCAATTCCTTTAATTCTTCCGACGATAAAGAGACCGGCTGTCATTAACGCACCGGTATTCCCTGCTGAAATGCAGGCGTCAGCTCTGTTTTCCGCAACCTCCAGCGCCATAAGAACCATTGATGAGTTCTTTTTTCTTCGCACGGCGCGGACCGGTTCATCCGTAGGCTCAATCACTTCATCTGCGTGCAGCACCGTGATGCGATCTGATGTTGTTGTTAAATGTGATTCTATCGTTGCTTTGTCACCGACAAGTGTGATATGGAGATCATCAAATGCCTCTATACCTTTTATAACTCCGTCAATAACAGCTTTGGGAGCGTGGTCTCCTCCCATTGCATCTACAGCTATTCTCATGCATGCTCCACCTTTATGAATGTTTTGAACGATACATGTCAAAGCGTCCAGAAAAAACAATTTCTTCGCCAACGTAGCTGTTCACTTCGACAACCGTTCTTCCTTTTTCTTTTTCGACAGCCGTTACTTTCGCTTTCGCTACGACGCGTTCTCCCTGCTTTACCTGTCTTGTAAAGCGGATGTCTGCACTTGCAGTCAGCGCCAGCTCGTCATCAATGACTGCAACGGCCAAAGAATTCGCCTGTGCAAATAAATGGTGTCCTCTCGCAATCTGATTCCGGCTGAACACATGCTCCTGTTTTATTTCTAAAATGGATATCGCCTGATCATCCAGCTCAAGGTCAATAATTTCTCCGATAACTTCATCAAGTGACAGGGACTTTACTTCGTCCTCAAGTGTTTTCTCTGCCACGTTCTTAATTCTTTCTCTCAGCTCCGGTATGGAAAGCTCTAAGCGGTCCAAACGTATCGTCTGGATGCTCACCCCGAATTTACCAGCTAATTCTTCATCTGTAATAAAAGGGGTTGCTTGAATCGTCTGCTGAAGTAATTCCTGGCGTTCTCTCTTATTTCTTCTCATATCTAAACACCATCCGGACAATTAAGACTAGGTACTAATAGTAGTATATAATTTCATAGATTGGAATGCAACGATTGTTTCTGGCTGAACACCAAAAACTTCTGATGCTCAGCTTAATTTTTCCCCGTCCATTACTCCGCTCTTCAGCAAATGCTCTCTTAACACAGCGTATTCCGGCTCCTTCCAGAACGCGTCGGAAGCCACAAGATTCGCAGCATCCTGCCTTGCCGTTTCAAGCGCTCTGTAATCATGAACCATGTCCGCCACCTTGAATTCCGGCATTCCGCTTTGTTTTTTCCCAAAGAAATCACCGGGACCCCTCAGTTCCAGATCCTTTTCAGACAGCTCGAACCCGTCATTGGTCTCCGACATGATCCTCATCCGTTCTTTCCCTGTTTCTGATTTTGGATCAGCCATCAGAATACAGAAAGATTGATGTTTCCCCCGTCCGACTCGGCCGCGCAGCTGGTGAAGCTGTGACAGACCGAAACGGTCGGCGTCATAAATCACCATAATCGTTGCATTCGGAACATTCACGCCGACCTCAACGACAGTGGTGGATACGAGAATTTGACAATGATTGGCGCTGAATTCTCTCATGACCTGGTCTTTTTCATCTGAATGCAGCTTTCCGTGCATAAGGCCGACGTTCCATTTCCCCCTAAAAATATCAGAAAGCATATTGTACACGTCAATGACGTTTTGCACATCGAGCTTGTCTGATTCTTCAATCAGCGGACAGATGATATAAGCCTGTCTGCCTTGCTTTAATTCTTTTTCGACAAATGCCAAAATGCGATCCAGCATGTCATGTTTTACCCAATAGGTTTCGATTTGCTTTCGTCCAGCCGGCATCTCATCAATAACTGATACGTCCATTTCACCGAACACTGTGATCGCTAACGTTCTTGGAATCGGAGTGGCTGTCATAAAGAGAACATCGGGATCCTGCCCTTTGTTCCGAAGCTTTTTGCGCTGCTCAACCCCAAAACGATGCTGTTCATCTGTAATAACAAGACTCAGCGCCTTAAACTCCACCTCATCTTGGATTAAAGCGTGGGTTCCTACAAGAATATCAATCTCTCCCGCCGCAAGACGCTCAAGCAATTCTTTTCGCCGCTTCCCTTTAACGGAGCTTGTCAAAAGAGCCACGCTGACATCCCATTTTTCAAATAGTGAAACAAGCGAATCAGCATGCTGTTCGGCCAGAATTTCTGTCGGCACCATGAGCGCTCCTTGGTATCCGGATAAGATCGCGGCATACAGCGCAATCGCAGCGACTGCTGTTTTTCCTGATCCAACGTCCCCTTGAAGAAGACGGTTCATTCTGTATGGAGAAGACATGTCTGCTGTTATTTCGCGAAGAACGCGTGACTGGGCATTTGTGAGGAGAAACGGGAGGCTTTTGATAAATCTCATGAGTTCTTCGTTTGAAAAAACCTGCCGTATCCCTTGTGTCTGCTCTCTTTCCGCCTTTCGGAACGCCTGCATTTTCAACTGAAACAGCAAAAATTCTTCGTAAACAAACCGTCGTCTGGCAAGCTTTAATGCTTCCCTTGTTTCCGGCTGGTGCATTGCTTTTAACGCCTGATAATAGTCAGGCAGTTTATAGCTTTTTCTTAGCTTTTCCGGAAGAGGATCAGGAAGTGATTCTGCATATTGGGTCAGCGCCTGCTGAATAAAGCGCCTCATCATTTTGACGGTAACATTTTCTTTCACAGAATACACTGGTTCAATGCTTTTATCCTCTTGATGCGGCCCGTTTTTCAACTCCTGTACAGAGATCGTTTGGCGGTGCTTGTCCCATTTACCTGAGACCGTCACGACAGAGCCCAGCGAAAGCTTTTTCTTCAAATAAGGCCTGTTAAAACATACGGCTGTGATTAAATAGTTGCCGACAAGAACCCGAAATGTCAGCCTGTTTCGTTTTTTTCCGTAATAGGTAAGAGAAGGCTCTGAATGAACCTTCCCTTCGACTGTCACTCTTTCATCATGCGCTACTTCTTCTAAATCCCTCAGCTCATAGTCATCATAGCGATGAGGGAAATAATTCAGAAGATCAGAAATGTCATAAATTCCGAGTTCGTGTAATGTTTTTTCTGTTTCCGGCCCAATACCCTTAATGTTAGCTATACTAGTTTGCTGATGTTGTTTCACGTGAACCTAGCGCTCCTCCGAAAATTTTTTTCTCTAACTCTCTTCCAGTCGGTGTGGCCGCTAAACCGCCCTGGCCTGTTTCCCTAAGTGCAGTTGGCATCGTTTGGCCTATTTTATACATGGCATCGATAACCTCATCACATGGAATACGGCTAGTAATGCCCGCCAATGCCATATCAGCGGCGATCATCGCATTTGACGCGCCCATCGCATTCCGTTTCACGCAGGGCACCTCAACAAGCCCCGCTACAGGGTCGCACACGAGGCCTAGCATATTTTTTAATGTAATGGCCATGGCCTCCGCGCTTTGTTCAGGTGTTCCTCCTGCCATTTCAACAATGGCCGCAGCCGCCATGCCTGAAGCTGATCCAACCTCTGCCTGACATCCTCCGGCAGCACCGGAAATACTTGCGTTATTGGCGACGACAAATCCGAAGGCTCCGGCCGTAAACAAAAAGCGAATCATTTGTTCTCTCGTTGGATTCAGCTTTTCTTTTACAGCAAATAACGTGCCGGGCACCACACCGGCAGAACCTGCAGTCGGTGTCGCACAGATGGTTCCCATAGCTGCATTTACTTCATTTGTTGCAACGGCTTTCGATACAGCATCTAAAATCAACGGGCCAGACAGGCTTTTTCCTGATCGAATATAAGCCTGTAATTTAACAGCGTCTCCGCCCGTTAAACCCGTTTGGCTCGTCACTCCCTCGAGTCCTTTCTGAACTGCCGCTTCCATAACAGACAGGTTATGATCCATCTGCTGAAAAATGTCCTCTTTTGTTTTTTCTGTTACTTCCATCTCTTGAGCGATCATCACATCAGAGATCAATATTTGTTTTTCTTTAGTAATCTCAATTAATTCCTTTACATTACGAAACATAACTGGCTCCTCCTGACCCTTTCGCTAGTCAGCAATCTTTGTCACTTGAATAATATTCGGCAGCTTTGACAGCTCGTCGAGAATATGGTCGTCAATATTTTGATCGACCTCTATTGTCATCAGCGCAAGCTGGCCGATATCTTTCCGGGCTACTTCCATATGTCCTACGTTGATTGAAAATTTCGCAAGAACATTGGCAACACCGGCGATGGTGCCAAATTTGTCATTATGAACAACTAATATGGCCGGATGATTTCCTGACAGCCGGAGTTCAAAACCATTCAATTCTGTGATTTCGATCTTTCCTCCGCCAATCGAAATACCCGTCAGCTCAAGCTCTCCCTTTTCATCAGAAATGGTGATTTTGGCTGTGTTCGGATGGACCGGAACTGCGTCTTCAACCCGAAACTCTATATGAATTCCTTTATCTTCTGCAATTTGTATAGCGGTTTTAATCCGTTCGTCGAATGTATCAAAATCAAGCAATCCGCCGATAATCGCGACATCTGTGCCGTGGCCCTTATACGTTTCCGCAAAAGACCCGTAAAAAGATACGATGATGCGCTCAGGCTCTCTGCCAAATAAACTTCTGGCCACTCTCCCGATTCTGGCAGCTCCCGCTGTATGAGAGCTGGACGGACCGATCATAACCGGACCGATAATATCAAAAACGCTTCTGTATTTCATGCTATTCCTCCTTATGAACCAGAGCTTATTAGCGCTTTGCTTCTAGACTAATTGATCAGATATAAAATGGCAAGCGGACGCGTTACAGCGCTGCCGCATTTAAAAGCAGACATAAGAATAGAAGGGCAAATTGCCCTTCTATTCTGCAGAAACGATATACGAATACAGCGGCTGTTTCCCATTGTGGATCTCAACCTCAATCTCCTCGTACTTATCACTGAGAAATGCTTCAAGCTGCTCGGCTTCTTCCCGAGACGCATCCTCACCATATAGAATGGTCACGATTTCATCGTCTTCTCCGATCATTTCTGACAGCAGCATTTTCGCGGCTGACAGTTGATTTTCAGAAGTGCCGATAATCGTTCCATTCAGAATGCCCATAAAGTCGCCTTTTTTAATATCTTTACCGTCAATATGAGTATCTCTGACTGAATACGTCACCTGTCCGCTTTTTACTTGCTGAATGGCGCTGAGCATATTGGTCTCGTTCGCTTCAGCTTCTTGATCCGGGTTAAAGGCCAGCAGTGCTGACATCCCTTGTGGAACCGTTTTGGCCGGAATGACTAAAACCTGTTCATTCATTACGCTGGCCGCTTGGTTAGCAGCCATAATAATGTTAGAGTTGTTCGGCAGGATAAACACCGTTTCTGCATTTACAGACTTCACGGCTTCGACGATATCCTCAGTACTCGGGTTCATCGTCTGACCGCCTTCAATCACAACAGAAGCGCCGATGCTTTTGAATAGGTCTGAAATTCCTTCCCCCATCGCCACAGTTACAATGCCATACGGCTGTTTTGCCGGCGTTTTTTCGTTGCCAGCGGGCTTGCTTTCTTGACTGATGATAGAGGTATGCTGTTCTCTCATATTTTCTATTTTTATTTTGATCAATTCACCGTAATGCTGGGCGTAGTTTAACACGTTCCCAGGCTCTTCAGCATGAATATGAACCTTCGCCAGCGATTCATCCGCAATCACGAGCAGTGAATCACCGAACTGGCTGAGGTCTTGCCTGAACGTACCTTCGTCGAATTCTCTTTTTGCCTGATCAAGCCTCACCATCACTTCGGTACAGAATCCAAATTCAATATCTTCGGTATTCATCATGCTTTGGGCGCTCTTGTGATGCTCCGCGTTGACCATGTCGTCAAGTGACGGAAGAACTGCTTTCTGAGGTACAGCTTCACCTTTTAATGAAGCAAGGAAACCTTCATACACACAAAGCAGGCCTTTGCCCCCGCTGTCGACAACTCCTACTTCCTTTAGAACAGGAAGCAATTCAGGGGTGCGGTTTAAAGACGCCTCCGCTTCTTCTGTCACTGCAGTCATCAGCGCAGTGATATCGGTTTCTTTTTCTGCTAAGGCCATCGCTTTTTTCGCAGCGTCTTTTGCAACTGTTAAAATGGTGCCCTCTACAGGTTTCATGACAGCTTTATACGCCATGTCTACACCTGCTTGCAGTGCAGCTGCAAATTCCAGCGAATTAATTTCTTTTTTCGATTCAATGCTTTTGCTGAATCCGCGGAACAATTGGGACAGGATGACTCCTGAATTTCCACGCGCTCCCATGAGCAGTCCTTTAGATAACGCGGAGCCCACCTTCCCGATATCATCCGTATCCATTTGTTCAACTTCTCTTGCTCCGGAAGTCATCGACAGGTTCATATTTGTTCCCGTATCACCGTCCGGCACAGGGAACACGTTCAGCGCATCAACTGCACTGGCGTTTTGAGACAGATTCTGCGCTCCCGCAAGAATCATCTCGGCAAAGGTTCTGCCGTCTAATGTTCTAATAGACAATCCTACTCCTCCTAACTACGGGTTCGTCACTCGTACGCCTTGGACATAAATATTGACCGAGTCCACTGCGAGTCCGATGGTTTGATTTACTGTGTACTTTACTTTTGTTTGGACATTATGTGCCACTTCAGAAATTTTCGTGCCGTAGCTGACTATGATATACATGTCGATATGTATCTGTTCTCCTACTTGGCGAACTTGGACACCCCTGCTGAAATTCTCTTTCCGAAGGATTTCAGTCAGTCCGTCTTTAATCTGGTTTTTAGAAGCCATGCCGACAATGCCGTAGCAATCAACAGCCGCGCCTCCTGCAACCATTGCGATGACTTCATTAGATATATCAATCTGCCCGTACTTCGTTCTTAATTCAATGGACACACTATTTCCTCCTTCGAATGCATAGAGTTACAGCTATTCTACTATATGGTTTCCATTATGAAAAGACCAGGCAATAATTGCTGGCCGTACCTCTACATATACTATAGCGCTGCTGTTTCCGCAAGATGTCAAGTGAATTTTCTTGAAAGATGATGAAACAATAGTTGCAAACGTTTTTTAGCTGTGGTAAATTATTTAAAGTATCCATATCGAAAGCATCTAAGATCATATGAATGTTAAAAAGTAGATGTTTTGTGCAAGTGAGGAGGGAAACAAATGGCACGTAAATGCGTTATCACAGGTAAAAAAACAACAGCTGGGAATAACCGTTCTCACGCAATGAACGCTTCTAAGCGCACTTGGGGCGCGAATCTTCAAAAGGTTCGTATCCTTGTGAACGGAAAACCTAAAAAAGTATATGTATCTGCTCGAGCTTTGAAATCCGGTAAAGTTGAGCGTGTATAACAAAAATGAACGCCTGCCTCAATATGTGGCAGGCGTTTTTATGTGGTGAAAGAGGGCTTTGAACCCCTGGGCATTAATCTTTTCTAAATGAGCCCAGCATCGCCCGGACAATTCCTCCTAAAAACTTCGGCAATTTAATGGTGTAAAATTTCATTTTTTGTCCCCTCCTATAACGTCCCGTAACCACCTTGTTCATTGTTTTCAGCAAATGAATGAAAGCACATGCTTAATCCGTGCTTCTTATCATTATTAATATGCCTTTTGTAAACGAAAAAGTACCTCGTGAATGAATGAGTTCGTTACTAATACATAGTGTTGAACCGAGCGTAATATGACAATTATTTAGAGGATATTTAAAACCAGTCAGAGTCAGCTCATGTATTTCTTCGGAAAACGGTATGAAGGAGATATATCGCTTATTTTCATCCTTCTCAATATCATATTCACCAGGAGGGAACATTTGAATATGATTTTGTTTGTCTATCAGCCTAATTTTTATGTTCGTTTTTACACCTCTAAACAGAAGCTGAATGTTTCCTAAAAAATGATCAGCTCTGCCGCCTGTAATGCCGAAAATCTGAATGATATCCGGATGCTTTTCCAGCGCCCAATCAAGGGCGAGGTCTAAATCTGTTTGATCTTTTTCTGCTTGATACACATGAAGGGCGGGAGCGGCTTGTTCTATCCGCCGGCGTTCTTGCTCTGTTATGCTGTCAAAATCTCCGAAGGCTTCAACAGGAATGATCCCGGCATCTAGAAGAGTGACGGTGCCTTTGTCAACACCGATCCAAAGCGCGTGTTCATCCGAGTAGCCGGTTAGATCGGGAATGAGATTATTCGGGCCTCCCGCAACGATATTAATTGTTTTCATCTCTGATTCCTTTCTCTGCATACAGGAAAAAGAGCTTAGGCTATTGTATGCCCAGCTCTTTTCTAAAGCTGTTTATTTATTTTCCTCTGATTTCAGAAATTGCTTTTTTGCGATCAGACTGGCCATAAACAGCTGAACCGGCTACGAGTAAATTCGCGCCCGCTTCAATGACTAGCGGAGCGGTTTCTTTGTTGACGCCGCCGTCTACTTCAATTAAGAGATCTTTTTTTCCTTTTTCATCCGCCATTCGCTTAACCTCTTTTATTTTAGGAAGGACTGAATGAATAAATTTCTGTCCGCCGAACCCTGGGTTCACCGTCATTAATAGAACAAGGTCGAGATCATCGAAAACATGCTCGATGACTTGTACAGGAGTATGCGGGTTTAGAACAACACCGGCCTTCACTCCTTGCTCTTTAATAAGCTGGATGGTACGGTGCAGGTGCGGACATGCCTCAGCATGCACAGACAGGATATCTGCGCCGGCTTTCGCAAAAGCCGGGATATAGCGATCGGGCGCTTCTATCATTAAATGAACATCGAGCGGCAGATCCGTTACCGGCCGGACTGCTTCTACAATCAGCGGACCGATTGTGATATTCGGGACAAAATGGCCGTCCATAACATCAATATGAATATAATCAGCTCCGCCTTTTTCTACATCTTTAATCTCATTGCCTAAAGAAGCAAAATCAGCGGAAAGAATAGATGGTGCAACCTTTATCATTATGCTAATACCTCGGCTTTCTGTCTTTAATCTCCGTCATAAATTCAACATAATGGTCATAGCGGTACTGCTTTATTTCCCCGTCTTCAACAGCTTGTTTCACCGCACATTTCGGCTCTTTTAGATGTAAACAGCCTCTAAATTTGCAGGAAGAGCTTTTTTCTCTTATATCTGGGAAGGTATAGCCCAGTTCTTCTTCCTCAATGTCTGTAAATTCAAGCGAGCTGAATCCTGGCGTATCCGCAACCAAGCCTCCGGACGTGTGTATCAGCTCCACGTGGCGGGTTGTGTGTTTCCCGCGGCCCAAATGCTCGGAAATCTCGTTTGTTCTTAATCCGAGCTCGGGACTGATCGCGTTGAGAAGCGAGGATTTTCCCACACCGGATTGACCGGCAAATACCGTTGTTTTATCCTGAAAATGCGGGATGATGTCCGCTAAACTGTCTTGGTCCTTAGAGGAGGTAAGATACACGTTATAACCAATATTCCGATAATCTTCTGCGTAGGCTTGTATCGTATCTTCTGTATCTTGATCATCAATCAGATCCATTTTAGTAATGCATATGATCGGCTGAATATCATTGGCTTCGACGAGAACCAGGAAGCGGTCGAGCAACGCCGTGCTGAAAGAAGGCTGAACCGCTGAGAAAACAAGGACCGCTTGATCAACATTGCAAATTGGCGGCCTGATAAGCTCATTGGTTCTTTCTTTGATTTCCATCAAATATCCTTCTTTGTCATTTTCAGCCTGATACACAACGTAATCACCGACGAGAGGAGTAATTTTGTTCTTTCTGAAAATGCCTCTCCCTCTGCATTGTATTACTTTATCTGAATCCTCTGATTCATCCAGTACATAGTAAAAGCCGCTTAGCGCCTTAATAATTTTGCCCTCAGGCATATTTTCCCTCCTTGTTATTCATCTTTTGGATACTCAATGGTTTTGTAGCTGACAACTTTATTGTTTACCATTACTTGATAGTACCCTTTTTGGCCGGGTTCAATCTTTAGTTCGATCGTTCGTTCAGTCGGCTCTTTTATCTTAAATTCTTCGTAAGTGTCAGAGATGCTGTGATCCGCATCGTCAACCGCGATTTGCACTTGAAGTTCGTCCCCTTCATTTTCTGGTTCATAAGGGATCTCGACCTTTTCTTTCACTGTTTTCGCAGGTTTTTTCTCGGGTCCTAGAGAGAATGTCACTTCCACTTCATTTCCCGGCTTTACTGCCGTACCTGCTGCTGGTTTTTGTTTGACAACCTGTCCTTCTGGAACATCATCTGAGTATGCTTCTTTTTCTACAAGCTTCAAGCCGTTGTCTTCCAGATATCCAGACGCCGCTTCTTTACTGTAGGTTTTCAAATCTCTAAGCGTAATGTCTTCGGGTCCGATACTGACTGTGAGTTTGACTTGATCTTCACTCGGGACAAGCTCAGTCCCTGCTGAAGGATTTTGGTCAATGACAGTGCCCGCGTTTTTCTCATCATTCACTTCATTTACCGTTACATGTTTAAACCCTTGGTCCTTCAGCGCTTTTTTTGCCTGGTCGACCGTTTGGCCTGTCACATCACCGATCTCCGTTTTTGCTTTTCCGGTGCTCTTATAAAGGGTGACCGTGGCGCCTTCTTTGACTGTGGTTTCCGCTTTGGGATCCGTTTTTACCATCAGGCCCTCTTCAATTTTTTCATCTGAGATTTCCAACACCTCGGAATCAACTTGTAAACCTTCTTTTTCCAAGAGGCCTGCGGCTTTTTCGTATTCCATTCCGGAGACATCAGGTATTTTGACATCCTTAGGCATAAAAAGCGACGGAAAAACAGTGACAGCAAGAATTCCAGCCGTGATAAAAACGAGGCATATCGTGAGCAAAACCCACGGCCACTTTTTTCTTTTGCCGTTTTTCTTTGTTTTGTTTTCTTGTGCGGTTGTCAAATCAGCTTCTTTTTCGCCAGCAGCTTTAGCGAGTTCTTCATCTTTAATGATCGGTATCGCTTTTGTCATCTCTTCATCTTCTTGAATCGTAAATCTCTTTTCATTGAGTCTGTCAGCATCAAAAGCGGTTTTTATGTCAGCTTCCATGTCTTCAGCCGTTTCGTAGCGATGAAAAGGGTCTTTGGCCGTTGCCTTTAGTATGATGTTTTCAACGCTTTGGGGGACTGACGGGTTCCACCTTCTAGTCGAAGGAGTTTCCGCTTGAAGATGCTTCAAGGCGATGCTGACTGCTGACTCTCCGTCAAACGGAATACGGCCCGTTAAAAGCTCAAATAGAACGATTCCAAGGGCATAAATATCCGATTTTTTTGTCGCTAAGCCGCCCCGGGCCTGTTCAGGTGATAAGTAGTGGACTGAGCCCAGGACAGAATTGGTATGGGTGATTGTGGTCGAACTTAATGCCGTCGCAATTCCAAAATCCGTTACTTTGATATTCCCCATGTGGTCAATCAAAATGTTATGCGGCTTGATATCTCTGTGAACAATCTGGTTTTGATGGGCATGAGCGATGGCTGAGACAATTTGCTCCATAATGTTCAGCGCTTCTTTAGGGTGAAGCGGCCCATTTGATGTTATGTATTCTTTAAGCGTCATGCCTTCGACGTATTCCATGACAATATAATAAATATCATCTTCCTCGCCCAAGTCGTAAATACTGACAATATTTGGGTGATCGAGGCTCGATGCGGATTGGGCTTCTCTGCGGAAGCGCCTGATAAATTCATTGTCATTTGCATAGTCAAACCGCAGGATTTTGATCGCGACTTCACGGTCTAGAATAATATCCTCAGCTAAATACACGTTGGCCATTCCCCCGCCGCCTATGACGCGGAGAATTTGGTAACGTCCGCTGATCCGCTTGCCGATTAGCACTGATCTTCACCCTCTTCAACATGTAAAGCAAGCTCAAGCAAAACTGCTGTAATGTTGTCTTCTCCGCCATTCTGATTGGCTTTGTCCACAAGCAGGTTTACTTTTTCCTGAGGAGCTGAATCGCTTTGCAGGATGTCTTTTAACTCAGTGCCTTCCACTTTATTCGTCAGTCCGTCAGAACACAAAAGCAGTTTGTCTCCGGGTTCGATGTCAAAGGAACGTGTGTCGATGCTGACTGACTGGTCTGTTCCAAGCGCCTTCGTCAACACATTTTTTCGCGGATGATGTTCAGCGTCTTCTCTGGAAATCTCTCCAGTACGAACCAGTTCATTTACAAGCGAATGGTCTTCTGTCACTTGAATGAAATCCTCGTCCTGAAGCAAATAGCATCTGCTGTCACCGATATGGGCAACAGAAACCGTTTTCCCCGTAAATAGCGCACATACAATCGTCGTCCCCATGCCTTGGCATTCTTCGTGGGCTTGAGCGTGATCGTATATTTTGCTGTTTACTGAAAGAATCTGTTCAATGAGCCATTTTTCACATTCCGAGGGCGCTTGTGGAATTGTCTCTGCTTTATTCCATTTCTCCCCCATGGCTTTCACAGCCATCTTGCTCGCAACATCTCCAGCAAGATGGCCGCCCATGCCATCAGCGACAACCGCTAATACAAATTCATCTTTCCCCTTGAATATCCCCGCATCATCTTCATTATGTTGGCGGATTTTTCCTGTATCTGTTTTTAAGGCTGTTAACAACCCTCATCACCTCGTCTCGTCTTGACGCTCCTTCGCGCGAAGCTGACCGCAGGCTGCGTCAATATCATGTCCTTGCTCTCTTCGGATTGTGACATTTACTCCACGGGATTTCAATGTTTTTTCAAAAGCGAAAATCTGATCACGCGGTGTGCGCACATAATCCCGTTCAGGCACGTAGTTTACCGGAATCAAGTTCACGTGGCATTTGACTCCTTCCAGCAAGTCGGCAAGCTCTTCGGCGTGTTCCACCTGGTCGTTTACGCCTCCAAACAGACCGTATTCAAAGCTGATGCGCCGTCCCGTTTTATTAATATAATATTTAACGGCTTCCATGAGATCAGGCAGTTTATAGGCTCTGTTAATCGGCATCAAACGGCTTCTGATTTCTGTGTTCGGCGCGTGCAGGGAAATTGCAAAGTTAATCTGCATTTTCTGATCAGCAAATTCGTAAATTTTCGGGATGATTCCGCTCGTAGAGACCGTAATATGGCGAGCACCGATATTCAGGCCCTTGTCATGGTTAATGATTTTCAAGAAAGCGAGCATTTCGTTAAAGTTATCAAAAGGTTCACCGATTCCCATGATCACGACAGAGCTGACGCGTTCATCCGTTTCATCAAGAGCTTTTTGCACTTTAACTACTTGAGCGACAATTTCACCTGCTTCAAGGTTTCGTTTTAAGCCTCCAAGCGTTGACGCGCAGAATGTGCAGCCAATACGGCAGCCGACTTGTGTCGTTACACATACAGAATTGCCATACTCGTGTCTCATTAAAACGGTTTCGATGGTATAACCGTCATGAAGCTCAAACAAAAACTTCATCGTACCGTCTTGAGAGGTTTGTTTAACAGCCGTTTTCAGCGTTGTTAACACAAAATGAGTGTTTAATTTCTCACGCAGATCCTTTGACAGGTTTGTCATTTCTTCAAAAGAAGATACGCGTTTTTCATATAGCCATTCAAAGATCTGGGCCGCCCGGAACGGTTTCTCTCCGTTGTCTGTCAGCCATTGTTTGATTTCATCTAATTCAAAAGAATAAATAGACGGACGCTCTGTCCGCAACTCTTTTCTTACTTTTGTTTTATTAAGTTCTGCCATTGCTTATCCCTTCTTTCTCATGCTGCAAATAAAGAAACCATCTGTTCCGAAATAATGAGGAAGGATTTGCAGCCTTCCATCCCGAACAAAGGGTCTCGCCTTTTCGGGCAGCCGCTTTTCAAGAGACAAATCGGGTTCAAAATCAGGATGTTCTTGTATAAACGCATGTATTACTTCATCATTTTCTGTCCGGTCCATTGTACACGTACTGTAGACAAGAGTGCCACCTTTTTTTACTAATGGTGCGATTTCCCTCAGGATCGACAGCTGGATTTCAGCTAGACGCGCGCTGTCATCAGGCTTTTTTGTGTATTTCATGTCCGGCTTTCTTCTGATAACGCCGAAACCAGAGCACGGGGCATCAACCAATATCCGGTCAAACTTTTCGTTTTCAAACGTTTCCCCTGCTTTTCTTGCATCCATTGTCTCCGCATGAATGATTGTCAGGCCAAGACGGTCTGCCGCTTCTTTGATCAGCTTCACTTTATGTTTGTGAAGATCAAGCGACGTAACGCTCCCCTTGTTTTTCATTAATTCTGCGATATGAGCCGATTTGCCGCCAGGCGCCGCACACGCGTCAAGCACTGTTTCATCAGGCTTAGGATCAAGGGCGCGGGCGACGAGCATGGAGCTCTCATCCTGGATGGATACTTCGCCGTTTTGGAAGAAATGAGTTCCGGCAATTGATCCCTTTAAGAGCTTCACAGCATCCTCAGCGAGATCGCCTTTTTCAACTTCGATTCCCTCAGCAGCCATTTGATCAAGCAGTTCAGCTCTGTCTGCTTTCATTTGATTGACACGCAGCGTTTGCTTCGGCGGTATGAGGTGGATACGGCAAATCTTTTCGGCCGCGTCAAACCCATACGCATCCGCCCACTCTTTCACAAGCCATTCCGGATGGCTTGTTTCTATCGCCAGCCGGCGTACAGGATCTTCGATGGCGTCAAAGGATGGAACACCTTCGCGCTGGATAGAACGAAGCACGCCATTGACAAAAGAAGCAATGCCTTTGTGTCCGCGGATTTTAGCAATCTCAACCGCTTCATGGATGGCTGCCCTATCTGGAATCTTCTCCAAATATTCCATTTGATATAAGGATAGGCGAAGAAGCTGAATCACCCACGGCTTTACTTTTTGAGGCTTATTGATAAACGGTTTAAGCATATAATCAAGCGCGATTTTGTTTTGTAATGTACCATAGACAAGTTCAGTCAAAAGCCCTCTGTCCTGATCACTCAGTTCATTTGATTTAATGACCGATTTCAGCAGCAGGTTGCTGTATGCCTGGTTTTGTTCTAATTTGATCAGCGCTTCAAGGGCGATGTCACGAACACTAGTTTTTTTCATTATTTACTCCTAACACATCTCCGGCTTCAACATGAGCGCCCCGCACAAAGTCCTCGCCTTTCATGCGTTTTTTGCCGGCCGGCTGAAGTTCAGTTAATAACAGGGCCGTATCATTACCTGTGGAAACGATAATCCCTTCCTTTTCAACTGCAACGACTGTGCCGGGCTCAGCTGTTGTTGGTGCTGGTGTTTTTTTCGACGCCCACACTTTCAAGTTTTGTCCGTTTAGAGTTGTATAAGCAACAGGCCATGGATTTAATCCGCGGATCTGGTTGTAAAGCTCTTCGCCCGTTCTGGACCAGTCGAGCAGTTCTTGCTCTCTTTTGATATTAGGCGCGTACGTCGCTTGCTCTTCATCCTGCTTTTCGGGTGATATGCTGCCGGCAATGACGTTTGGAACCGTTTCAGACAATAGCTTCGCGCCAGCAACGCTTAATTTATCGTGCAGCGTTCCGACATTATCGGTTTCTTCAATGTCCACTTCCACTTTTGAGATCATGTCTCCGGCATCCAATTTTTCTACCATATACATAATGGTAACCCCGGTTTTCTTCTTTCCCTGCAAAATAGAGTAATGGATCGGAGCCCCGCCGCGCAGTTCCGGCAAAAGAGACGCGTGAACGTTAATGCAGCCGTATTTCGGACTGTCGAGAAGCTCCTTAGGCAAAATTTGTCCGAATGCCGCCGTTACAATAAGGTCAGGCTTTAATGCCAGCACTTTTTCAATTTCTTCTTTCAATCTGACTTTTTCCGGCTGAAGAACCGGGATGCCGTGACGCAATGCCTCTTCCTTGACCGGAGGAGGTGTCATCACTTTTTTTCTGCCTTTCGGACGGTCCGGCTGTGTGACGACCCCCACTACTTCATATCCGTCCTCAATCAAGGTTTTTAAAACAGGAACTGAAAAATCCGGCGTCCCCATAAATACGATTCTCGTCATCAAATCATCCTTCCATATCCGCTAGTTCATCTTCTGTATAGTATTTACTGATTTTAGATGTAAACAGCACACCGTCTAAGTGGTCCATCTCGTGCTGCACAGCTCTCGCCAAAAAGCCTCGCGCTTCCAGAATGAACGGTTTTCCCTGACGGTTAAACGCACGCACTTTGACATAATCAGCACGTGTGACATCACCATAGACGCCAGGAAAGCTCAGGCATCCTTCAATTCCGGTTTGCTCACCGCTTTTCTCTAAAATTTCAGGATTAACGAGATCAATTCTGCCTCTGTCATCCCCGATATCTACGACAGCCACTCTTTTTAAGATGCCGATTTGCGGCGCTGCCAGTCCGACTCCATCCATTTCAAGCATGGTGTCGTACATATCATCAAGCAGTTTTCTTAGCTTTTTATCAAAAACAGTCACGCTTTCCGTCGGTGTTTCCAAAACCTCCGCCGGATGTGTGACGACCTTTTTTACTGCCAATTTGTTACCCTCCAAGACGTGAGATCTTACATCATCATATAAGGATTCATATCAATTGAAATCATTACATGCTTTTGTTCAATTTCGCGTTTATAATGTTCCAGTATCTTCTTCAATAAAGCGGATAACTGGGTTTCCTGTTTGTATTTTATCACGCATTGATAGCGATATCTATCTTTGATCCTGGCTATCGGCGACGCGCTTGGCCCGAGAATTTTCGTGTCAGCTCCGCAGTTTGCTTTCAAAAAATGAGCGATTTTTTCAGCTGTAACCGCTGCTTTCGCCACTTCCTCATGAGAAACCGTCACAAGAGCCAAAAAGTAGTAGGGCGGATAGGATTGCTCTCTCCTGTGCGCCATTTCATGCTGATAGAACGTTTCATAATCATGCGTTTTCGTCAGCTGGATACTGTAGTGAGACGGTGTATACGTTTGAATGGTGACATGGCCGGGCTTTTCATGCCTGCCTGCCCGGCCGCTGACTTGGGTTAACAGCTGAAATGTTTTTTCAGCCGATCTGAAATCAGGAATATGAAGTGTTGTATCGGCACTTAACACTCCGACAAGCGTGACATTCGGAAAATCAAGCCCTTTCGCGATCATTTGCGTTCCGAGAAGAATATCCGCTTTTCCTTCTCCGAAAGCTGACAGTAGTTTTTCATGGGCGCCTTTCCTTGATGTCGTGTCAACATCCATCCGAATCACTCTCGCATTTGGCAGCACTTTTGTCAGCTCTTCCTCCACTCGCTGTGTTCCCGTTCCGAAAAAGCGGATATGCTCGCTTGCGCATTCAGGACAAGTATGCGGAACAGGCTCTTCATGTCCGCAATAATGACATTTCAGCCTTTGGCCATAACGATGATACGTCATGGAAATGTCGCAGTGCGGACATTGCGGGACATAGCCGCAATCCCTGCACATCACAAAGGAAGAATAGCCTCTTTTATTTAAAAACAGCACCGCCTGCTCACCCTTGGCAATCGTTTCTTCAAGCTTTTCCATCAATTCAACAGAAAACATCGAGCGATTGCCGCTTCGAAGCTCCTCTCTCATATCGACAAGCGAAACCTCAGGCATCACTTGATGGTTAACGCGGTGCTTCAGTGAGAGAAGCTCGTACACGCCCTTTTGCGCCCGTGCATATGACTCTAATGTCGGCGTAGCACTGCCTAATACAACCGGGCAGCTGTGATGCTCAGCCCGCTTGATTGCCACCTCTTTCGCGTGATAGCGCGGCATTTCTTCCTGTTTATAAGAAGACTCGTGCTCTTCATCGATGATAATCATTCCGAGATTTTCAAACGGAGCAAAAATTGCGGATCTGGCACCGACGACAAGCCGTACTTCCTTCCGGTGGATTTTACGCCACTCGTCATATTTTTCCCCTGTGGATAAACCGCTGTGCATGACTGCCACCTTGGAGCCGAAGCGGCCCTTAAAGCGATTGACCATTTGCGGCGTCAGCGATATTTCCGGTACGAGGACGATGGCTTCTTTTCCTTTCGCCAGTACTTTTTCAATTGATTGCAGATAAATTTCCGTTTTTCCGCTGCCTGTCACGCCGTGAAGGAGGAACACTTTATGCTCATCCTTATCCAATGTCTCGCGTATGGGCTCAAAGGCAGCTCTCTGTTCGTCTGTCAATGGCAGCGGCTCTGTTTTTTTGAACATTTTATCCTGATAGGGATCTCTGTAGACCTCTTCATAGCTTTCCCTCAAAAGCCCTTTTTGGATAAGGGTTTTGATGGTCGCAGAGCTCGCGTCCGTTCTTTTGCACAAGTCCGCCGCAGGGATTTTCACACCTTCTGGCTCAGAGATGAAAAAGTGAAGAATCGCCTGCTGCTTGGCTGCTTGACGGGACAATCCCTCAGCCTGCTTAGCAAGCTCTTCTTTACTCGCATTTGCCAGAATATGCCTCACAATTTTTTTATTTGTTTTTTGCGCGACTTTATAGGTTACGTCTATGCTCCCTTTTTGAACATGCTTTTGAATCAGTTTCAACGTATTATGATCGGGTATATCTGAATACAGCAGCGTCTTTGTTTCAGAAAACAGCCGCTCCACTTGCGGCGGAAGCTCAGCTCCGTTTGCAATTTTTAATTCTTTTTCATATTTTGCCTTTAATGCGGCAGGCAGCATTGCTTGAAGTGCCGTTATTTTAAAAGACAGCGTTTTGTCGGACAGCCATGATGACAGATCCATAAGCTCCTCTGTCAGAACAGGTGTAAGATCTAATAAATCCTCTACTTCCTTGACAGATTTCCCCGATAGGTCAGATGCTTCTTTGACTGCTGTTACAAACCCCTGAATCTTACGGGGACCAAACGGAACAATGACCCGCATCCCCGTTTTGATCATACCCTTGAGATGGTCTGGGATTTTGTAATCAAAAGGCCTGTCTATATTTTTGGTGCTGACATCCACGATGACCTCTGCAAAATTCATGTTCTTTCTCCGGTTTGTTTTGAGAGGGCTGCGATCTCCTGAAGAATTTCAAACGAAACATCGAGCTTAGACATGATCGGAAGTTCGCGCTTATGCCCGTCTTTGAAAAAGATTGTCACGATATTCGTATCAGCACCAAAACCGGCCCCATTTGCTTTCACATCATTTGCCACAATCATATCAAGATTTTTAGCGGCGAGCTTTTTACGTGCATAGTGTTCAATGTCTTGTGTTTCAGCGGCAAATCCGACTAAAATCTGCTCTTTCTTTTTCTCGCCCAATTCTTTCAAAATATCGACCGTTCTTTTCAGTTCTAAGGTCATACCGCCGTCTTGTTTTTTCATTTTATGGTCAAATACTGTTTTTGGCGTAAAATCGGCTACCGCAGCTGTTTTAATGACAATATCGCTTGCTTCATACACAGAGAGCACAGCTTCGTGCATATCCGCAGCCGATTGAACAGGGATAAACTGAGCAAGTCCTTTGGGCTGATCAAGTGAAACAGGCCCAGAAATTAAGGTTACCCGTGCACCAAGCCGGACTGCAGCCTCCGCTAATGCGTAGCCCATTTTGCCCGTTGATTTATTGGTGAAAAACCGGACAGGATCAACCGCTTCCCGTGTTGGGCCGGCTGTAATGACCACACGTTTGCCTTCTAAAGGGGCGGATGTTTCATCAGCAAAATGTTTTTCGGCCAGTTTTACGATGTTTTCCGGCTCTTCCAATCTGCCTTTTCCGACGTAACCGCATGCTAAATAGCCCTCACTCGGCTCAATAAAACGATAACCGTCCTGATACAGAACAGAAATATTTCGTTTGACTGCCGGGTGGTCATACATATGAACGTTCATTGCCGGCGCGATCCAAACGGGAGCCGTCGCTGCCAACAATGTTGTTGTCAGCATATCATCAGCGATACCGTTAGCCAGTTTTCCGATCACATTAGCCGTAGCCGGCGCCACGATAATCAAGTCAGCCCAGTCTGCGGCGTCAATATGAGAAATGACGCTTGGATTTTGTTCTTTAAATGTATCTGTATAGACTTCGTGGCGGCTCAATGCCTGAAATGTCAGCGGTGAAACGAATCGGCAAGCTGATTCAGTCATAATCACTTTCACATTTGCTCCTGCCTGAACCAGCTTGCTCGTTAACGCACAGGCTTTATAAACAGCGATGCCTCCGCTTACGCAAAGTAACACATTTCGATTGTTAAGCAATGAATTCTCCCCCTCTGCACTTTACAAAACCGCACGGAAAAAAATAACAACCTACATGATATAGGTTGCTACTTGTGCTACTATTCGCGGTCTTCCTTTTCAAACGAAAGCAGGCCTGCATCAATTTCTTCTAAAGCTTTGCCTACATATTTGTGTGAAATCGTATGTTCAATCATTTGGTCTTTTTTGATTTGCATTTCACGGGCACGTCTCGCAGAAACAGTCACGAGCGTGTATTTGGAATCTAATTTATTCATTAAAGAATCAATTGACGGATCTAACATTGATTATTCAACCTCCAGCATTTTCTTATATCTTGGTGCAACACGTTCACGCTTCAAATGTTCAGCAAGAACGATTGCTTTGATTTTATCGCAAGCCGTTTCGACATTATCGTTTTCAACAACATAATCATAAGCATCCATCATTTCAATCTCAGCTTTTGCGGCTTTCATTCGATTTTCAATCAGAGCGTCTGTTTCTGTGCCTCGTGTTACGATTCTGTTCTTCAGTTCAGAAAGGCTTGGAGGCGCAAGGAAAATAAACAGGCCTTCCGGGAAAGCATTTCTCACTTGAAGAGCCCCTTGGACTTCAATTTCTAAAAAGACGTCTTTTCCATCTTGAAGCGTCTGTTCAACATAATCGACAGGCGTGCCGTAATAATTGCCGACATACTCTGCCCATTCAAGCAGCTTGTTGTCCGCAATCATTTGCTCGAATTCGTCTCTTGTTTTGAAAAAATAATCGACTCCGTTCACTTCGCCCTCTCTTGGACTTCTAGTGGTTACTGAAATCGAATATTCAAATTTTGTGTCTTCCTGCGAAAAAATCGCTTGCCGAACCGTTCCTTTACCAACTCCTGAGGGACCTGAGAGAACGATTAATAACCCTCTTTCTTTCATGCGGCAATTACCCCTGCCCTTCATCCATAATTTCTTCTTTAACAGAAAGTCTGTGTGCAACTGTCTCAGGCTGGACGGCAGATAAGATAATGTGATCACTATCCATGACGACAACTGCACGGGTTCTTCGTCCGTATGTAGCGTCAATTAGCATTCCGCGGTCTCTTGCATCCTGGATCATCCGTTTGATTGGCGCAGACTCCGGGCTGACAATCGAAATCATCCGATTGGCGGAGATTATATTGCCAAATCCGATATTAATCAGTTTAATCGTCATCTTCTACGTTCCCCCTGTAAAATAGACGTCTCTAGTTTAGCCTAGTAAGACCGTCTGTAAACAATACGCACAGTCACTATTCTATATTTTGCACTTGTTCTTTTATTTTTTCAATAGAACTTTTCATTTCAACGACAAGCTTTGTGATCTGATGATCATTTGCTTTTGAGCCGATCGTATTTGCTTCCCGATTGAGCTCCTGAACGAGAAAGTCGAGTTTGCGCCCGACAGCTCCGCCACTAGCTAATATATCACGAAACTGGGCGAAGTGGCTCTTCAGCCTGGTAATCTCTTCAGTAATATCAGAGCGGTCTGCAAAAATAGCGCATTCTGTTACAAGCCGGCTCTCGTCTAATACATCTTCAGTCCATTCTTTGATTCTGGCGTACAGCCGTTCCCGGTAACGAGATACGACATCTGCAGCAAGCAATTCAGTTTCTCTCACCAGCTCTTCAAGCTGAGCAATATGCATCAGGCAGTCTTTCGCTAAGAGCAGCCCCTCTTTTTCACGCATTTCACAGAGGCCTTTTACCGCTTCCTCTGCGGCATCGGTGATCAACGCCTCCAGCTTGTCATTTTGCGTCTGTTCTTCATGAACCTGGACGACGTGATCAAGCTTAAAGAAATCCATCACATCGGGCTCAGCAGTCAATTGATACCGCTTCTTCATATCTCTCGCAGCTGCGACAAACTCATCGAGCAGCGGCCAATCAATCTCAAGCTTTTTCTCAACAAGCATATCACTGTCAACAGATACGAAAAGCTCAATTCTTCCGCGCTGGATATGCTGCAGAATGGTCTGTTTCAGCTTATCTTCAAAATATAGTAAAGGCCTTGGCAAACGAGCGTTCACTTCTTTAAATCTGTAGTTCACGGATTTAAGTTCTACGCTTACAGAGAGATCATCTTGTGTTTTGCTTGCACTGCCGAAGCCTGTCATACTTCGTATCATTTTAAAACACCCAATTCTTCCCTGTTCTCATAATAAAAGGGCAATAGACATGCTATTACCCCTAAGATTATATCATATGGATTTATTTTTTTCTTGTTAAAAGTGACCCCGCCAGCAAAAAAGTAGGGATGGCAGACATACCGATGACGAGCATCCAGTCTCCCGGGGTGATGGCTACGGTATGGAAAATCGGCTGAAGCGGCGGATAGTAGATCACTACAAGCATCAGCAAAATGGATGACAATACCGCACCGATTAAATACAGGTTTTGAAACGGATTTCTGGAGAAAACAGAAGTCTCGCTTCGACAGTCAAAAACGTGAATAAGCTGAGCCAGCACCAATGTTGCAAATGCGATCGTCTGGGCATAAGCCAAATTTTCCGGATTGCGGTGGTACACAATGATAAACGCTAAAATAGTGGCAGCTCCGATTAAAAATCCTCTGGAGACGACCTTCCACCCTAGCTTGCGGGCAAAAACCCCTTCTTTCGGATGACGGGGCTTGCGCTTCATTACGTCTCCTTCCGGCTGATCCATGCCGAGCGCCATTGCCGGCAATCCGTCCGTCACCAAGTTGACCCACAAAATCTGAATCGGAACGAGCGGCAAAGGAAGGGCGAGGAGCATCGCAAACAGCATGACAAGGATTTCTCCTACATTAGAAGCCAACAGGTATCTAATAAACTTTCTGATATTTTCGTAGATGTTCCTGCCTTCTTTTATCGCTGATTTAATCGTCGCAAAATTATCATCCACGAGCACAAGAGATGACGCTTCTTTAGCCACATCTGTCCCGGTAATGCCCATAGAGACGCCGATATCAGCTTGTTTAATGGCAGGGGCATCATTGACGCCGTCTCCCGTCATCGCCACGATATGCCCGTTCTCCTGATAGGCTTTTACGATTTTCAGTTTATGCTCAGGAGAAACGCGGGCAAATACATACACATCCTCTACTACATTAGAAAGCTCTTCTTGAGAAAGTTCATTCAGCATTTTCCCATCCATAATTTTTCCGCTTTTCGGAAGGAGGCGCAGATCTTTCGCTATCGCTTTAGCGGTCTCCACATGATCACCTGTAATCATGACGGTCTTAATTCCCGCTTCACGGCACTCTTTAATCGCCTGTCTGACTTCCGGTCGCGGCGGGTCAATGATACCTGAAAGGCCGAGCATCGTCAGATCTTTTTCCGCCTGCTCCATTGACGGTGTTTCGCCTGCTTTTATCGGCCTGTAGGCGACCGCTATCGTTCTAAGCGCCTGAGATGCCAAATGTCTTAATACCGCCTCTGTTTCTGCTCTTCTTTCATTTGAAAAAAGAGCGGCTGAGCCGTCATAATAAATACGGGAAGATCGCTGCATCAGTACATCCGGTGCACCTTTTGTAATGATATAGCGCTTTCTGTCCTGATCCTCTACGATGACAGTCATCATTTTCCGTGCAGAATCAAAAGGAAATTCTTCAATCACCCTGTAGTTTGATTCTACAAACTCCTTTGAAAAACCGCCTTTTCTTGCCGCGGTGAGCAGCGCCCCCTCTGTCGGGTCTCCGTCAAGCACATATTCACCGTCTCTTTTCTCAATATTGGAGTTGTTACAGAGCGCTCCGAACAAAAGCATCTGCTGAAGCGGCTTATGTTCATTGATACTGACCTCTTTTTCGTTCAGTGTGAAGCTTCCTTTCGGTTCATACCCGGCCCCTGTCACTCTCCATGTTTTCCCTCCGGACCACACATGTGTCACCGTCATTTTGTTTTGGGTCATTGTCCCTGTTTTATCTGAACAAATGATAGACGCACACCCAAGCGTTTCAACAGCAGGAAGCTTTCTAACAATGGATTTTTGTTTAATCATCCGCTGTACACCAAGCGAGAGCGCCACGGTGACAATCGCCGGCAGCCCCTCTGGAATGGCGGCTACCGCTAATGAGACACCCGCTAAAAACATGCTGTACAGATCATGACCCTGAATAACACCGACAGCAACAACAAGAACGGTCAGAAGCAATGCAACAACAATCAAAATCTTCCCAAGCTGCTCCAATCTTCTTTGCAGCGGGGTTGACAACGTCCCTGCCGATTCAAGCATATCGGCAATTTTCCCCATTGCTGTATTCATCCCTGTCCCGACAACAACCCCGACACCGCTGCCGCGGGTCACAATCGTTCCCATAAATGCCATATTGGTAATATCGCCAAGTGAAACATCCGGTTTTTTCAGTTTATCAGCGTGCTTCACAACCGGGATTGATTCCCCGGTGAGCGCTGATTCTTCTATTTCAAGGCTTCTCGCTTCAACAATTCGAACGTCCGCACCAATCCTGTCCCCGCTCGTAAATTTCACAATATCCCCCGGCACAAGTTCCTTAGAAGGAATCTTTGTCCAGCTTCCTTCCCTGAGTGCCATGACATGCGGTGTTGAAAGCTCTTTTAAAGCTTGAAGAGATTGCTCAGCTCGCCTTTCTTGAAAGAAACCGAGTATGCCATTCACAAACACAATCGCAATAATCGCAACCGCATCTACATATTCACCAAGAAATCCTGAGATTAACGTTGCCGCCAGAAGCACAAGCACCATAAAATCTTTGAACTGCGCGAAAAACAAGAGAAGCGCTGACGTTTTTTTCCCTTCTTGCAGCTCGTTTGGCCCATGCTTGTCAAGGCGTTTTTTCACTTCTTTTTCTGTTAATCCTTGTTTCATGGACGTATTGGTTGCCTCTAGTAAATCTGTTTGTCCCATTTCATGAAACTTCATTCCGCTCGTCCACTCCCCTGCTCTCTTATAGAGATATCACTCTATAAGCATGCTTATTCTGACTCGTCCCATTTCATGCTATAATTATCGAATGCAGGAAGAATGAGAGGGTGTATTGCATATGTCGTTTGATGGCATGTTTACATACGGAATGACACACGAACTTAACGAGAAAATAATGGGCGGACGAATTACAAAAGTCCATCAGCCATATAAGCACGATGTGATTTTCCACATCCGTGCCAAGGGAAAAAACCAAAAACTATTATTATCGGCACATCCGAGCTATTCACGGGTGCATATCACGACACAAGCCTATGAAAATCCAAGTGAACCGCCAATGTTTTGCATGCTGCTGAGAAAGCATATCGAAGGCGGATTCATTGAGAAAATCGAACAAGCGGGCTTAGACCGCATTATGATTTTTCATATCAAAAGCCGAAACGAAATTGGCGATGAAACCGTACGAAAGCTTTATGTAGAAATTATGGGCCGCCACAGCAATATTATTTTGACCGACGCTGCAGAAAATGTGATCATCGATGGACTTAAGCATTTATCGCCGTCAATGAACAGCTACCGTACAGTACTGCCCGGCCAAGATTATAAGCTTCCGCCTGCCCAGGACAAAATATCACCGCTTGAGGCGTCAGAAGATGATATTTTGCGTCACCTCAGTTTTCAAGAAGGACGGCTTGATAAACAAATTGTCGACCACTTTTCAGGGGTGTCTCCGCTTTTCGCCAAAGAAGCGGTTCACAGAGCTGGCCTCGCCAACAAAATCACACTGCCAAAAGCATTACTGGCACAGTTTGCCGAAGTAAAAGAGCACCGTTTCATTCCCAACATTACGACTGTTAACGGAAAGGAATATTTTTATCTGCTGGAGCTGACTCATCTAAAAGGCGAAGCGCGCCGTTTTGATTCATTAAGCGACCTGCTCGACCGTTTTTATTTCGGAAAAGCTGAACGAGACCGGGTCAAACAGCAGGCTCAAGATCTTGAGCGGTTTGTTGTCAACGAACGGAAGAAAAATGCCAACAAAATCAAAAAATTAGAGAAAACACTGGAGTATTCGGAAAATGCGAAGGAATTCCAGCTTTACGGGGAGCTTTTAACTGCTAATTTATATATGCTGAAAAAAGGTGATAAACAGGCTGAGGTCATCAACTATTATGATGAAGAAAGCCCGACGATCACGATTCCTTTAAACCCGAACAAAACACCTTCCGAAAATGCCCAGGCCTACTTCACGAAGTATCAGAAAGCAAAAAATTCGGTCGCGGTTGTAGAGGAGCAAATCAGGCTGGCACAGGAAGAGATCGAATACTTCGATCAGCTGATTCAGCAGCTTTCCTCCGCTTCTCCCCGGGATATCAGTGAAATCAGGGAAGAGCTTGTGGAGGGCAAATATTTACGCCCTAAGCAGCAAAAAGGCCAGAAAAAGCAAAAAACGCACAACCCGGTGTTAGAAACATACGAATCCTCCTCTGGACTGACGATTTTAGTAGGGAAGAACAATCGCCAAAATGAATATTTAACGACAAGAGCGGCAGCCAGAGATGATATTTGGCTTCACACGAAGGACATTCCTGGCTCCCACGTTGTGATCAGAAGCAGCGAACCGGATGAGCAAACAATCACTGAAGCCGCGACAATTGCAGCTTATTTTTCAAAAGCTAAAGATTCAAGCTCCGTGCCTGTAGATTATACAAAAATCAGGCATGTCAAAAAACCGAACGGCGCGAAACCCGGTTTCGTCACCTATGACAGCCAGCATACCGTCTTTGTCACGCCAGATGCTGATACTGTCATCAAGCTGAAAAAAAGTTAAGCCGCATAAAGAAAAGCCAGAGCATTATTATGCTCTGGCTTATTTCTTTCTTCTCACTTGATAAAGCCTATCCACTTCAGCAACAAAATCGCCGTCAACCAGCTTATCCACGTTTTCAGCAAGCTCTTTTGTGTGCTTTGGACTGGCTCCGCTTGTAGAAACGGACACCGTGACATGCCCTCTTTTTACGATTTTCGGCATATATACATTGCCAAGCTCAGCGTCACTGACACAATTGACAAGCTGAAAAGGCGAAGCGGATTGGGCAATTTCTTTGTTCACTGCTGCATCATCCGTCGCGGCAATAATGAAAAAAGCATTGAGATAATCTTCTTTTTCGATCGTCCGTTTTTTCCATTTGATGCGTTGATCTTCTGCCATTTGCTTGATTTCCGGTTCAACATCCGGACTGACAAGCGTTATATCTGCTCCTTCAGAAATCACCATTTTCAGTCTTCTGAGAGCGATGCTGCCGCCCCCCGCAATGACAACCTTCTTCTTTTCCAGGCTAATGTGCAGCGGAAGCATATGAACCTCCATCAAAATCAAATTGTCCCTCAGGATTTGCCGCAGTTTCTTTCACACGGTTTAAAAATGCACTCTTCACATGAGGGTGGAAACCGATATAAGAAGAAAGATAGACATTCGGATTATGAGCTTTTAATGTCTGAACCTCTCGTTCGATTTCATTCATCAGCATACCCGTAAAGAGCAAATACGGAACGATAAAGGTTGTTGTGCCGTCATCTTTTTCAAGTTCTGAAAAAACCTCTTTGTAATTCGGGCCGCATGCTGTCAAAAAGCACGGAATGACTTCCTTGACTGGAACCATTTCCTGAAGAAGATGAGCAATGCCAGTCACGTCTCTTTTGACATCTGGATCTGAACTTCCCCTTCCAATGAGCACCACTCTGGCATTTTCATACGGAACACCAATGTCTTTCATTCGATGATATACGGCCTTGACTACTTCTTCGTCAATCCCGATCGGCTTTCCGTATGAAATATGGACTGACGGAAATCGGGATGCAGCACGCGCAATTTCTTCCGGAATATCATGTTTTGCATGCGCAGCTGTTAAAAGAAGCAGAGGCACCACTGCGATATGAGTGGCGCCTTGCTTCACACATGCTTCAAATCCTGTCTCAATTGTCGGCTCCTGAAGCTCTAAAAAGCTGATTTCTTGTACTGGCACAGAGATGTGTGCCTTACACCCTTCCAAAAAGGCTGCGGCTTCTTGCTGAGCTTTTTTGACCCGGCTGCCGTGGCCGACATATAAAATTGCTTGTTTCATTTTACAACGCCTCGCTTAAATCTTGTTTTTTCAGTTCAGATTCAAACCATTCCAGCTTATAGTGATAATTTACAACATTTCCAATGACAATTAAACTCGGATTTGTAATGTTTTCTTTTATCACTGTTTCTGAAAGGGTGTCAACTGTACAAAAAACAGATTTTTGCTTGTCCGTTGTTCCCCAATGAATAAAGGCTGCCGGCGTAGAACCGTCCCGGCCGTTTTCAAGGAGTTTTCTTTCAATCTGCTGCACGTTTTTGATACCCATATAGATGACAAGTGTATCAATTCCTGTAGCCAGCGCTTTCCACTTTTCCTCAAAATCTTCATCACTTTTATAATGACCCGTTACAAATGCGACGTTAGAGCCCGCATCCCGATGAGTAACAGGAATCCCGGCATAAGCGGCTGCCGCGATTCCTGACGTAATGCCAGGGATGATTTCAAACGGTATGCCATTTTCAGAGAGGCATTCCGCTTCTTCCCCTCCCCTGCCGAACACAAAAGGGTCACCGCCTTTCAGTCTGACAACTATTTTCCCTTTTTGCACATACTTCACAAGAAATCGATTGATGGTTTCCTGCTTCATCGTATGAAAATCTGGAAGCTTCCCGCAGTAGATCAGGTCTGCTTGCTCTTTGGCATATTGTAACATCTCTTTATTTACTAATCTGTCATATAAGATAACATCAGCTTTTTCAATGGCTTTCAGCGCTTTAATCGTCAGCAGATCAGGATCACCGGGACCCGCTCCTACAATATATACTTTTCCCATCGTATTTCCCCCGATCTATTCGAGTTCTTCCAGAACATTCGCTGTGATGTTGTTCTCGCTTGCATTCCGGTATCTGAGAAGAACGCAGCAGATCATATTCAGCTCAATTTTTGCTTGACAAACTCGATCAGCTGATTTTTACACGCTTCACGGTCATGCTGTCCTGAATCAAGAACGAGCTCTGGCGCTTCCGGTTCTTCATAAGGAGAATCAATTCCTGTAAAAAACGGGATCTCTCCGTTTCTTGCTTTTTTATAGAGTCCTTTCGGATCCCTTTGTTCACAAATATCAAGGTCACATTTAATGTATACTTCATTGAATTCGCCAGCTTCCACAAGCTCGCGAACCTGTTGTCTGTCCTCGCGGAAAGGAGAGATAAAAGCAGTAATGACAATGGTTCCCTGCTGAACAAAAAGTTTTGCCACCTCTCCGATTCGGCGGATGTTTTCTTTTCGGTCTTCATCAGAAAAACCAAGATCCTTATTTAAGCCGTGACGGATATTATCCCCGTCCAGCACAATGACTTGGTAGCCTTGCTCAAACAATTCTCTCGCAGCGGCGTTGGCAATGGTTGATTTGCCTGAGCCGCTTAACCCTGTCAGCCAGAGAATGGAGCTTTTATGCTTGTTTTTTTGCTGGTACTCTTCTTTTGTGATAGAGGCTTCATGCCATACAATATCGCGATTTGTCACTGCCAATCCTCCTTAAGATACGCCTACTTCTTCTTTTTTCTTCATCCCTTTGATTAACACTTCTACGACTTCTTTTCGGCTGAATTCAGCAGGAGGCAGCACGCCGTCTCTCAGCATACCTCTTACCTTAGTGCCTGATAAAATGACGTGATGCTCTCTGCCATGAGGGCATGTTTTCGCTGTCCCCATATTTCCGCATTTTTTACAGAAGAAGCTGTGCTCGAATTTCAGCGGTGTAATCCCGAGTTCTTCAGGTTTGAATGTGTCAAACAGCTCCTGTGCTTCGTATGTTCCGTAATAGTCACCTACACCTGCATGATCACGGCCAACGATGAAATGTGTGCATCCGTAGTTCTTTCTGACAAGCGCGTGGAAAATTGCTTCTCTCGGGCCTGCATAACGCATCGCCGCCAAGAAGACACCAAGGAACACGCGATCTTTCGGGTAATAATGATCAAGAAGAACTTGGTAGCTTTCCATCCGTACATCAGCTGGGATGTCATCGGATTTTGTTTCACCTACTAACGGATTCAAGAACAAGCCGTCTACTGTTTCAAGAGCCGTTTTTTGAATGTATTCATGCGCTCTGTGAACAGGGTTTCTTGTTTGGAAGCCGACAATCGTTTCCCAGCCTTTTTCAGCAAACTGGCGTCTTGTTTCTGCCGGTTCAAAAGTAAACTCAGGGAACTGTTTTGAAGCTTTTTTAATCAACGTGATCGGTCCACCGACATATGTATTGCCGCGGCTGAACAGTTTTTTAACACCCGGATGCTCCTGCTCATCCGTTTTGTACACATTGATAGCTTCTTTTTGTTTGTCAGGCACATACAGGTCTTCGATTTGGATAACGCCGTATGCGTCTCCTTCATACGTTAACTTTACCGTTTCGCCAACAGACAGTTCCGCTGCTTTTTGCGCATCGACCGGAAGTGTGATTGGAAGAGACCAGACAACGCCGGAAGAAAGACGCATGTTTTCGACAACAGATTCGTAATCTTTTTCATTAAAGAAACCTTCAATCGGGCTGTATGCGCCGATACCGATCAATTCCAAATCCGCGAAAGAAATTAAATCAAGTTCAATTTCTTTTTGAATGCTGCTCACATCATATGATTCATCTACTCTATTTACTAATGTTCCTCCATGTGGTGCTAAGCTCATAACATCCATCTCCTCCTAGTTAACTTATAAAATTACTCAGATTAATGTTCAGATTCCCCCGCCTTGTTCGTGGACTGAGCGTCTCTCTTTACGAATGGCCTTTGTCAGGCTGACGGCACCGCCCGCCGCTAAAAGCACACTTACCATGATAAAGATCGAATAATAATCCGCTTTTAAAAACAAGGATACAAGCAGATAAGAAATCGATAAAGATAAAAACGGCGATACGATCCATACCTTCAGCATCGTTTGAACAACTTGTTTATGGAACACGTTCGGACCGTTTTTTGCCATGCCTATGCCGATAATAGACGATGACGTGACTTGCGCCAAGGGCACCGGCATCCCAAATACAGAACTGATTATTACCAGTCCCGCTCCTGTGCCAGATAAGAGAATGCCTTCTCCTTTTGAAAATCTCGTAATTTTCTTCCCGTTTGTTTCTAATACACGCCGGCCTAATAACAGTGCGCCGAGCGCAACAAAAGCTCCTCCGTACAAGGTCCCTTTTACGACATCAAGCACACCGGCAGCCACTAACGGGCCAACGGCATTCGCCACATTATTCATGCCGGCAGAGAATGCTTCGAAAAATCCGGCAACTAACAAAACAATGCCGAGGATTTTTTGCTGTTTAGAAGATTTCACTTCAATCTTAAAATAACGAAAAAGCTTAGATACGAAATAGGTGAAGCCAAAAGCGAACAGCGGGACAAAAACCCAAAATGTCACAATGATCAGAAGATTATTCACAAACAATACTTTATAAGCCACTCCCACGCCGACAACCGCGCCGACCGTCACTTCACTTGTCGATAAAGGAATGCCGAGCAGATTAGCCGTAAAGAGCGACAGCGCAGCAGCTCCAATAATGATGCAAACAATCGTCAGTGTAATCGTCTGTTCTGGGATAATGCCAGAGCTGATTGTTTTTACGACCTCGCCTCCGCCAATGACCGCCCCGGCCAAGACACCGACTGCGCATAGGATCAAAGCGTAGGTTTTCTTTTTGATGGCTCCAGAGCCGTAAGCAACTCCCATCGAAGCTGCAGCGCCGCTTGCACCAATATTCATCGCGAAAAACAAGCTAAATAAAATAGCGGCTAGTTCCATTTTGCAGCTCCTTATTCATGCAGTCCGCATTCTGTTTTCGCCATACCATTCCATCTGCCTGAACGCAGATCTTCTGCGGTAAAAGCGGGAGCAGTGCAAGGCGCACAGCCAATACTTGGGTATCCTTGGTCATGAAGCGGATTGTAGTCCAGTTCATTCCGTGATGTGTATCTCCAAATGTCTTTCCAAGTCCAATGGATAAGCGGGCAAACTTTTACTGACTTGAATTTTTCATCTTTGTTTAAGAAATTCGTATTGGCACGGCTTGGCCCTTGATCACGGCGCAGACCGGAAAGCCAGGCTGGATGTCCTGAAAGCGCCTCTCTTAAAGGAACGACCTTTCTAAGGTAGCAGCACTGATTCGGCTCTCTTTCCCACAGCTTGTCACCATATTCCTCGGCTTGTTCCTCAAGGGTGAGGTCTGGTTTTTTCAGGATGATATTAAGACCTGGATAACGCTCTTTCACTCGTTCAATTGTTTCATAGGTCTCTTTAAAATGAAGTCCTGTATCAAGAAACACAATCTCTGCGTCTTTTTTCACTTTATAAATTAAGTCAATCAAAACGATTCCCTCAATTCCGAAACTGCAGGCATAAACAAGCTGGTTGCCGTAATGGCCGTATGCCCACTTTAAAACTGACAGCGCTCCTTTATAAGGATCGTCTTCCGGAAATGTAATCGTTGGTTCTTCCCAATTATCATACGTTAACATTTCTTCTTTCCTCCTTTCGGAGACAAACAAACAGTAGCTTCCTGCCGGTTGTCTTTTCCCAATTGTAATGTGATTCTTGGCTGGTGATTTCAAACAGCCTTTTTGCCTCTTAAAATAAAAAACTTTCAATCCGGCGGAAAGAAAGACAGGAACAGCATGTAGCCCTTATCTTTCAAAATGGAATTCATTTTGCTGGAAGTAGCACCTTACAAACTATGCAGGTTGCCGGGCTTCATAGGTCCAGTCCCTCAGCCGCTCTTGATAAGTTTTTCAGATTTGTAGTAAATTTTAGCACAATTCTAACATAAGTCAACCCGACTTTTTTTATAGGATTAATAAAAAAACAGGCCTCATGGCCTGTTTTTAAGTACAGCAAGGCTTTGAAGCCTCTTTACATTGTTGGAATTTATTTTTTATTTTTTAAACCAATCTTTTGACTCGGGATTTCGTTTCCATGTTTTCAGCTTTTTTAGATCATCTGAATGAATATTTCCGTTCTCAAGTGCGACCTCTGTGAGCGTATCGTAATCAGTTAATGAGTAGTATGGCAGTTCTGCCTTTGCGAAGGCTTCTTCTGCTTTGGGAAGTCCGTACGTAAAGATTGAGACGACACCAAGCACCTCACAGCCGGCCGCTTGTAAGGCTGCACAAGCTTCAAGCACGCTGCCTCCTGTGGAGATTAAGTCTTCAATAACGACCGTTTTTTGCCCTTTCTGCACAGCTCCCTCAATCTGATTGCCTTTTCCGTGCGCTTTCGGCTTGCTCCTCACATAACACATCGGAAGATTCAAACGGTCAGCCGCCAGAGCAGCATGAGGAATACCCGCAGTTGCTGTTCCTGCTATCATTTCAGCTTCGGGAAAATGCTCTTTGACAAGCTTGCTGATGCCTGAGGCGACATCATTTCTGACCTCTGGGAAAGATAGCGTAAGGCGGTTGTCACAGTAGATTGGTGATAAAATGCCGCTTGCCCATGTGAACGGCTCGTTCGGACGTAAAAATACAGCTTGGATGTCTAATAGATGTTTTGCGATGATTTGTTTCAAGATTTGATTCCCTCCCATTCAAGTCTGACAGCCTTATAGGCTTTTACCGGATCTTCCGCTTTTGTAATCGAGCGTCCTACTACAATCGCTGATGAACCTTTTTCTCTTGCAATGGCAGGTGTCGCCACGCGGACTTGGTCATTCGCAACATCCTCTGACATTCTGATCCCTGGAGTGACAGTCAGAAATGAAGGCGACACTGCTTGGTAAATGGCTTTTGCTTCATGAACAGAGCAGACCACTCCATCCAGTCCGCTTTCTTCCGCCTGTTTGCTGTAGTGCACAACCGTATCGATCAGAGGCTTTTCGATCAGCAGTTCATCCTTCATGATTTGTTCAGATGTGCTTGTCAGCTGGGTTACCGCAATAAGTGACGGGCGTTTTTTCCCCGCCGGCGTACCTTCTTCTAAGCCTTCAAGAGCTGCTTGCATCATTTTTTTGCCCCCGGCCGCATGAACATTGACGAGGTCTACGCCGAGACTGGCAAGGCGCTTCATCGCCTTGTTTACAGTGGTCGGAATGTCATGAAGCTTTAGATCCAAAA
Source organism: Bacillus sp. MD-5 (assembly GCF_002201875.1). Classification (NCBI taxonomy): domain Bacteria; kingdom Bacillati; phylum Bacillota; class Bacilli; order Caryophanales; family Bacillaceae; genus Bacillus; species Bacillus sp. MD-5. The sequence continues at coordinate 1,476,239 of NZ_CP021911.1, read as the reverse complement.
ACAGCTCGCAGTTTCTTTCTTTTAGCTGTTTCACGATAGATGGCCCTTCTTGGTAAAAAAGCTCCATTCCAACCTTTACAAATAACGGTTCTTGCTGAAAAGGCGTTAAGAACGCAAGTGTTTCTTCAGCTGATGCAAAATCAAGCGCGATGATGGGCAGGTTGTTTTTCATGATTCCAGCTCCTTCCGATGCATTCTTCAATTGATTGATAGCCGTATTGGCGCAAAACAGATGGGAGCTGTTCAATAATCTCTGGACATGCAAAAGGATTCACAAAATTTGCTGTTCCGACAGCGACCGCGCTTGCTCCAGCGAGAAGAAATTCCAGGGCATCTTCGGCCGTCTGCACGCCTCCCATTCCGATAATCGGGATGTTGACCGCCTGGCTGACTTCATACACCATGCGAATGGCAACCGGCTTCACAGCAGGGCCGGAAAGTCCCCCTGTTTTATTCGCTAATATCGGTTTGCCGGTTTTTAAATCGAGTCTCATGCCGATTAGTGTGTTGATCATCGTAAGGCCGTCCGCTCCCGCTTCCTCGATCGCTAATGCAATCTCTGTGATATTAGCCACGTTCGGGGAAAGCTTCACATAAACGGGTACATTTGAAACCTCTTTCACCGCTTTTGTCAAATCGGCAGCCATTTCAGGGTTCGTTCCAAAAGCGATTCCGCCTGTTTTCACATTTGGGCAGGAAATATTCAATTCAAGTGCATGTACATTAGGCGCTTTGCTGATATGCTCTGCGACCTCAACATAATCCTCGACTTGAGAACCTGCGACATTGGCAATGATCGGCGTATCAAACTGCTCAAGCCATGGCAGTTCATGATGCAAAACGCTATCCAGCCCCGGATTTTGGAGACCGATCGCATTAAGCATTCCAGCACCAGTCTCAGCTACCCGCGGCGTCGGATTCCCGAAGCGAGGCTCCTTTGTCGTAGCCTTAATCATGATGGCTCCTAGACAAGACAAATCATAAAAACGTGAAAATTCTTTTCCAAAACCGAAGCAGCCTGATGCAGGAATGATTGGATTTTTCAAATCAAGTCCCGGCAATTTCACCTTGAGCATTACAGCGCCACCTCCTGAGCTTTAAATACAGGCCCGTCGAGACATACTTTTACATAGGATGTCTCACTTTCGTTTGTATGGCACACACACGCGAAGCATGCGCCGATTCCGCAGCCCATTCGTTCCTCCATGGACAAATATACTTCTTTATGGGCATATTCCTGTTTTAGCGCCTTGAGCATCGGTGTCGGCCCGCAGCTGAGAAGGATATCAAACTCTAGATGTTTCCGTTTAATCACATCTGTGACAAATCCGGTTTCCCCGTAGCTTCCGTCAGCTGTTGCCACAAACGTGTCTCCATACTGCCGGCATTCTTTCTCGTAAAAAACATCCTTTGCCGATTGGAATCCTAAAACGTGGATGACATTTACCCCTTTTTCATTCAAGCGTTTCGACAGCTCTTGGAGAGGCGGCACACCTACACCGCCTCCTACCAGCAAAGCCGTCTTTCCGGGTTGGACTTCATTGACAGGAAAGCCATTTCCCAAAGGCCCGAGGACATCCACAAGCTCTCCCTGCTGTTTCAGAGACAATAGTCTTGTGCCTTCCCCATCTACTCGATAAATGATGGTGACTTCACTTTTTTCAAAATTGACGTCGGCGATGCTGATTGGCCTCCTCAAAAGAGGTGTAACCGCTTCGCTCACTTTAAGATGAAGGAACTGTCCCGGGGTTGTAAACCCTTGGACAAGCTCCCCTTTCAGAACCATTTGATACACCCGGTCTGCAATTTGCTGGTTAGAACATACTGTCAAATACGCTTTTTTCATATAGTGACTGCCGCCTCCTGATTTGTGTTGACTGCCGGCATTTGATCAGCGCGGAATGTCATGCTTTCCAGCACTCGCAATATCGCCTCTGCCGTATCTAACGATGTTAAGCAGGCAACACCATTTTCTACTGATTCACGTCTGATTCTAAATCCGTCTCTTGCCGGCTGCTTTCCTTTTGTCAGCGTATTGATGACAAACTGTGCTTCACCGTTTCTGATGACATCAAGCAGGTTCGGACCATCCTGGCCGATTTTTCCGACGACCTTCGCTGGAATAGAAGCTTCTTTCAGGTAGCCTGCCGTTCCTTCCGTCGCTAAAATGTTGTAGCCAATCGCGTGGAACCTCTTAGCAATGGCAAGCCCTTCTTCTTTGTCCTTATCAGCTACTGTTAAAAGCACGGAACCGTAGTTCGGGATTTGAATACCTGAAGCAATCAAGGCTTTATAGAGCGCCTTTTCAAGGGTCGAATCTTTCCCCATGACTTCACCTGTTGATTTCATTTCAGGCCCTAACGTAATGTCCACTCTTCTCAGCTTGGCGAAGGAGAAGACCGGCGCTTTTACAAATACACCTTGCTGCTCAGGCTGAAGGCCCTCTGTATAGCCAAACGCAGCCAGCTTTTGACCGAGAATGATTTTTGTTGCGAGATTCGCCATTGGGATACCCGTAATTTTGCTTAAGAACGGTACGGTTCTGCTTGATCTCGGGTTCACTTCGAGCACGTACACCTCGCCTTGTGATAAGACGAATTGAATATTGAGCAAACCGACAATGTTCAGCCCTTTAGCAAGTGCGATCGTGTATTGTTCAATTTTTTTCTTAATGTCCTCAGTGAGCGATTGAGGCGGATAAACAGCGATCGAGTCTCCGGAGTGAACGCCCGCACGTTCAATGTGCTCCATAATTCCCGGAATGACGACTGTTTCACCGTCAGATACTGCATCAACTTCAATTTCTTTCCCAGTCAAATATCTGTCAATTAATACAGGGTGCTGCGGATTGATTTTGACTGCGTTTTTCATGTAATGAAGCAGCTCTTCTTCATGATACACAATCTCCATCGCCCGGCCGCCAAGTACATAGGAAGGGCGCACCAATACCGGGTAACCGATATCGCTCGCGATGCTTACTGCCTGATCAACTGATGTCGCTGTTTTGCCAAGCGGCTGCGGAACACCAAGTTCTCCAAGCGCTTGTTCAAATTTATCCCGGTCTTCCGCACGGTCTAAATCTTCTAATGAAGTTCCAAGGATTTTCACTCCGCGTGCAGAAAGCTCATCAGCAAGGTTAATCGCAGTTTGTCCGCCAAATTGTACGACAACGCCCATCGGCTGTTCGAGGTCAATGATGTGCATAACATCTTCAATCGTAAGCGGTTCAAAATACAGCTTGTCTGAGATGCTGAAGTCTGTTGAAACGGTTTCCGGGTTGTTATTGACAATAATGGCTTCATAGCCTGCTTGTTTAATTGCCCATACAGAGTGAACAGTCGCATAGTCGAACTCGACACCCTGACCGATTCGAATCGGACCCGAACCAAGCACCATCACACTTTTCTTATCTGTAACGACAGATTCATTTTCTTCTTCATATGTGCTATAGAAGTAAGGTGTTTCCGACTCAAATTCCGCCGCGCACGTATCTACCATCTTGAATACCGGCGCAATCCCCGCTTGTTTTCTCAAGTTGTATAGATCGGATTCTTTCATTTTCCACTCGCGGCTGATGTACTGATCAGAGAAGCCGAGTTCTTTTGCCCGTCTCAGCACATCTGTATCGCCCACATTCGCCTTCAATTCTTTTTCAAACTGTACGATTCCGAACAGCTTATGCAAGAAGAAGACATCGATAGCGGAAAATTCATGAAGGTCTTCTACCGTGTAACCTCTTCTGTACGCTTCAGCTAGGTAGAATAAGCGTTCATCACCGGCCTTTTTAATTCGCTTTTCAAGAAGTTCATCTGAAATGTCAGCGGCGTCCTTCAATTCAAGATGATACACATCAGCTTCCAGTGAACGCACAGCCTTCAGCAATGATTCTTCAAGTGTGCGGCCGATCGCCATGACTTCACCAGTTGCTTTCATTTGCGTGCCGAGCTTTCTGTTTGCTGATTCAAATTTATCAAACGGCCAGCGCGGAATTTTGGATACGACATAGTCAAGAGCAGGTTCAAATGCTGCATATGTTTTTCCTGTTACCGGGTTCATCATTTCATCTAATGAAAGGCCGACTGCAATTTTAGCAGCGAGCTTTGCTATCGGGTATCCCGTTGCTTTTGATGCAAGGGCAGATGAACGGCTGACACGCGGATTTACTTCAATGATGTAATATTGGAAGCTGTCTGGATCTAAGGCGAGCTGGACGTTACATCCGCCTTCGATTCCAAGCGCGCGAATCAGTTTTAACGATACATTCCGCAGGAGCTGATATTCGCGATCGCTGAGCGTTTGGCTCGGCGCGACAACAATACTGTCTCCAGTATGGATTCCAACCGGATCAATGTTTTCCATGTTACAAACAACAATGGCGTGATCCTGGCTGTCTCTCATGACTTCATACTCGATTTCTTTATAGCCGGCAATGCTCTTTTCAAGCAGACATTGGTGTACCGGGCTTAATTTCAAGCCGTTCTCAACAATTTCTTTTAGCTCTGTTTCATTCGAGCAGATGCCTCCGCCTGTTCCGCCTAATGTATATGCCGGACGGACAATGACAGGGAATCCAATTTGGCTGACGAATTTTTCCGCTTCTTCGAGGGAATGGATAATCTCACTTTCAGGCACCGGTTCATTCAGTTCATTCATTAATGTTCTGAACAAGTCACGGTCTTCAGCTTGCTGAATCGCAGACAGTTTCGTGCCAAGCACTTCGACGCCGCATTCTGCCAAAACGCCTCTTTCAGAAAGCTCAACCGCAAGATTCAAACCTGTTTGGCCTCCGAGCGTAGGAAGAATGGCATCTGGACGCTCTTTTCTGATAATTCGTGTCAGGAATTCAGGTGTGAGCGGTTCGATGTAAACCCGATCAGCCATTTCTGTATCTGTCATGATCGTGGCAGGGTTTGAGTTGACAAGGATGACTTCATAGCCTTCTTCTTTCAAAGCAAGACAGGCTTGCGTTCCCGCATAATCAAATTCTGCTGCTTGGCCGATGATGATCGGCCCAGATCCGATTACTAAAATTTTGTTAATGTCTACGCGTTTTGGCATACCGCTTCCCCTTCTTTCTCTGTTGTTTCGATCATTTCGATGAATCTGTCAAATAGATGGTTAGCATCCTCAGGACCAGGTGAGGCTTCGGGATGATATTGAACCGTAAATGCCGGCAATGTTTTATGCTTCAGCCCTTCAATCGTATCGTCGTTGATTGCGATATGCGTCACTTCAAGTTCTGTTTCACTGATAGATGAAACTGTATAACCATGGTTTTGAGATGTTAAGGCAACTTTCCCTGTAGCCAGCTCTTTTACCGGGTGGTTTGAACCTCTGTGGCCGAATTTCATTTTTTCAGTATTCGCCCCGCACGCCAGCGCGAATAATTGGTGGCCGAGACATATTCCGAATAAAGGCACTTTTCCAAGAACACCTTTAATCATTTCAATCGCTTCAGGCACATCCTTCGGGTCTCCAGGTCCGTTAGAAAGCATGATGCCGTCCGGTTTCAGCTGAAGCACTTCTTCTGCTGTAATGTTGTAAGGCACAACGATGACGTCACATTTCCGTTTGTTCAGCTCCCTTAGAATCCCGTGCTTCATGCCGAAGTCAACCAAGACAATGCGTTTGCCTCTTCCCGGGCTCGGATATGCTGTTTTGGCTGATACTTGTGATACTTGATTTCTTGGCAATTCCGTTTCGTTCAGTCTTTTCAGCACAGCTTCGATGTCTTCATCAGATGAAGCGAATGTTCCTTTTAGCGCGCCTGCCGTGCGGATCATTCTTGTCAGCTTCCTTGTATCAATCCCCTGGAGTCCGGGAATGTTTTTCATTTTTAAATACTCGTCTAATGTGTATGCTGAACGCCAGTTGGAAGGCAGTTCACATAATTCCTTGATGATCAGCCCTTTGACAAAAGGGGTAATGGATTCAAAATCATCACGGTTAATGCCATAATTTCCGATAAGCGGGTATGTCAATGTTACGATCTGCCCGCAGTAAGAAGGGTCAGATAAAATTTCCTGATAGCCTGTCATCCCAGTATTAAAAACGACTTCTCCCATGTTGTGTTCTAAGCTCCCGAAGGCTTCTCCTTCGAATACCGCTCCGTTTTCCAGTACTAATCGTCTCTTCATTTGACAAGTCTCCCTTCTTCATAAGCAAGCTTCCCTGCCGCAATTGTAGCGACCGGCCAGCCGGTGCAGCTGATGCCATTGAATGGTGTATTTTTTCCTTTTGATAAAAATGTCTCTTTGTCTATAACTGCTTCTTTTTCTAAATCAATTAATGTCATGTCAGCAACTTGCCCCGTTTGTAATGTTCCATATGGGAGACCGAACGCTTCGCATGGCTTGATTGTCATGTAGTCAATGAGCTGCTTCAATGACCAGCTGCCATTTTTGACAAAGTGTGTGTAAAGAAGCGGGAATGCTGTTTCTAAGCCGACAATTCCGAATGGCGCCAGCTTCATTTCCGTGTTTTTCTCTTCTTCCGTATGCGGTGCATGGTCTGTTGCGATAAAATCAATTGTTCCGTCTAAAAGACCTTCAATTAAAGCAGCCCTGTCTTCTGCGCTGCGGAGCGGAGGATTCATTTTATAGTTTGTGTCCAGCCCCGGGATGTCCTCATCACAAAGCAGCAAATGATGCGGCGACACTTCTGCTGTCACTCTAATGCCCGCTTTTTTCGCATCGCGTACAACCCTGACAGATTCTTTCGTGCTGATATGGCATACATGATAATGACAGTTTGCCGCCTCAGCCAGCAGCACATCGCGGGCAATATGAACCGATTCACAGACAGAAGGTATGCCGTTTAGCCCGTTCGCTTTAGAGAATGTCCCCTCATGTACGCTTCCTCCGTAAATTAAAGAGTTGTCCTCGCAATGTGCAACAATCGCTTTGTCAATTGCGGCTGCCCGTTTCATCGCTTCATACATCATGCCTGCTGTCTGTATCCCAACGCCGTCATCTGTAAAGGCAAATGCCCCGGCTTCTTTTAACGCTTCAAAGTTTGTCATTTCATCGCCGATTTGCCTGATCGTAATGGATGCATATGGAAGAACTCTGACACATGATGTTTCTTTAATTCTGTTTTGCACCCATTCCATCTGCTCCTTTGTATCGGGAACCGGCCGCGTATTCGGCATTGCTGCTACTGTTGTATAGCCGCCGCGCGCCGCTGCTTTCGCCCCGGTTTCAATTGTTTCTTTCTTCTCTCCGCCCGGCTCTCTGAAATGGACGTGGAGATCAACAAACCCAGGTGAAACGAGCAAACCTTTCGCATCAATTACAGTTTCATTATCCGTTGCATCAAGCTTGCCGATTGCAGTAATGGTTTCTCCAGTCACTCGGATATCCGCTTCTGTTTTTTCACCATTTTCGTTAAGTATCCAGCCGTTTTTAATGAGATATGACATAAGATGCTTCTCCTCTTTTCATATTGGTTTGTAAGGCACGCTGTATCACTGCCATTCTGATAAATACGCCATTTTGCATTTGCTTGAAGATTCTTGATTTTTCGCTTTCTACTAAGCTGTCATCAATCTCCACTCCTCTGTTTACCGGAGCAGGATGCATGATGATCGCATGCTGCTTCATACGCTCAGCCCGTTCTACGGTCAAGCCGTATTTGTTTAAATAGCCTTCCTGGCTGACAGCGGACTGATGCCGTTCATTTTGAATGCGCAGCAGCATGACGACATCGGAAGACTCAACTGCTTCATCCATTGAGACATACGTGCCGAATGTATTTTCTTCATCCTGCCATTCCGCAGGACCGGAAAACAGGACCCGGGCACCCAATCTTGTCAACACTTCCGCATTTGACCTTGCCACTCTGCTATGCTTGATGTCACCGTGAATGGAGACGGTAAGCCCTTTGAACGTACTGAACTCTTCATAAATCGTCATTAAATCAAGCAGTGATTGTGTCGGATGCTGGCCGCATCCGTCTCCCGCATTCAGAATCGGAATGCTCACCTGGCTGACAAGCTCTTGATAATACTCATCTTCACTGTGCCTGATGACGCACACGTCCACACCGATTGATTCGAGCGTCCGAATCGTATCATATAAGGTTTCGCCTTTTTGTACGCTTGTGCTTGTTCCATCAAGGTTCAGCACATTCATGCCAAGCTTTTTTTCTGCGACCTCGAAGCTGAACCGCGTTCTCGTGCTCGGTTCGAAAAACAGGTTTGCTGCAAACTTTCCTGTAAGCTGATTGTCTGTTTTTCCGTTTTTGAGGTCTTGTGCTGTTTGAAGCAAATCTTTGATTTCCTCAGTGCTGAGTTCACTCATCGTCGTTATATGCTTCATGTTCTTTCCCCTCTCATTTCAACTTAAGGCTGAAAAAAACCCCGGGTCTAGGATAGACTCGGGGTATGGTTAAATAGAGGGCAGCATTGAAGCTTCCTTCTCTTCATAACCCTTCCAAGCCTCTCTGGACTTTCATTAAAAGGTTTTAAATATGATGTTGTTCAGATGTGTCAGCCTGCTCTTCCTTCGCTTCCGGAAGAATCAGGTTTAAGATGACACCGACAATTGCGGCAAGCGCCATCCCTGACACTTGGAATCCGCCTTGTGATACTTGGATAAATGCGCCTCCTACACCGATCACAAGGATCACCGATGTGATAATGAGGTTTCGGTTATTTTCATAATCAATTTTGTTGTCAATCAGCATTCTCAGACCGCTTGAAGCAATGATTCCGAACAGCAGGAAGGAGACGCCTCCCATGACCGCTGACGGCACTGAACTGATCAGCGCTGAAATTTTGCCGATAAAGCCGAAGCAAAGGGCAATCACTGCCGCGCCTCCGATGACAAAGACGCTGAATACCCTTGTGATGGCCAGCACGCCAATGTTTTCTCCGTAAGTCGTCGTCGGCGGGCCGCCGATCAGGGAAGCAAGAATTGTCGCCACGCTGTCACCCATAATGGAGCGATGCAGTCCCGGTTTTTTAATGAAATCTTGTCCAACAACCTTACTCAGCACCATTTGGTGGCCGATATGCTCCGACATTGTCACAAACGCGACCGGTACCATTGCGGCCGCGATGCCGAGTGTTACTGACGGCGAATAGTCTTTGAACGGGATGATAAATTCAGGCACTGCGAACCATTTCGCGTCAAGCACCGGCTGGAAGTTGACAATCCCTTGAGTAAGGGCGAACAGGTATCCGCCGATGATTCCGATCAAAACCGGAATCAGGCTTAAGAATCCTCGCAAGAAAATCGCGCAAATAATCGTGATAGCCAGCGTAACGCCTGCAACACTGAAGTGCTTTAAGCTGTAGACCAATTCACTCGCATTCGGATCAGCATACATCGCCATGTTTACCGCAGTGCTTGCAAGTCCCAGCCCGATGACGATAATAACAGGTCCTACGACTACAGGCGGGAGAATCTTCATCAGCCATCCTGTGCCAAGCTGCCTGATCAATAAGGCAATCAGCCCGTATACCAGCCCTGCAAGAAATGCCCCGACCATTGCCGCTCCCGGCCCGCCGGTCGCTTTTACCAGTATGATCGGAGAAATAAAGGCGAAGGATGAACCGAGATACGCCGGAATTTGCCCTTTCGTAATAAGAAGGTACGCCAGTGTTCCGATGCCGCTTGTCACCAACGCCACAGCAGGACTCATTCCGACGAGCTTCGGAACCAAAATGGTTGAGCCGAACATGGCAAACAGATGCTGAAGGCTGAATGAAACCCAAGAGAAAGGTGTCGGGACATCCCTGACCCCTAAATTTACTTTTTTCTTACTCATGATGATTTCCCCCTGATTGTTGACTTTCATTTTAGGATGACTCAATGGCTGTATAAAAAAACCTCTTTGCTATTTTTACGCAAAGAGGCATACAAAGACCTGCCGAATGCTTTTCGGTTCTTTGTTGTGCACCTCTTTGCAACCTCTCTGGATTGCCCTTAAAAAGGTGATCTATTATTCATTTTCATAAATGGCGACGAGATCGTTTTGATCTACCTCATCAAGCTGAACCATAACCTTTTCAGCCTTTGATGTCGGGATGTTTTTCCCAATATAATCCGCTCGTATCGGCAGCTCCCGGTGTCCCCTGTCAACAAGCACAGCCAACTGAATGGAGGAAGGTCTGCCTACATCAACAAGCGCATCCATACCTGCTCTGACTGTTCTTCCGGTATACAGGACATCATCAACAAGAATGACTTTTTGATCTGTGATATCTACCGGAATGTCTGCACCTTTAACAAGCGGTTCTTCATTGCTCGTTTTTTTAGAAAGATCGTCTCTGTAAAGGGTAATATCAATTTCACCAACTGTAACAGGATTTCCTTCAATCTGTTCAATTCGTTCCGCAAGGCGTTTTGCCAGGTAAATCCCTCTTGTCTTAATGCCGACAAGAATGCAGTTATTCATTCCTTTATTGCGTTCGATCATTTCGTGCGCAATCCTGGTCAAGGCCCGTCTGATTGCCTGTTCGTCGAGAATGACAGCTTTTTGATTCAATGTGTGACACCTCACAGTTTATATAGAAGAAAAAACCCCTCCTGCCAGAGCATAGAGGGGTTTTAGGACAAGGTGCGCACTATACACGCATCCCGTCTATCCGTTATCCTTCTCAGTCTCTCTGGACTGTTTTAAAGAATCTATTCAGCTTCGTTTATTATTTCAGAAAAGAAACACTCTGTCAACCGTTTTTTCTGAGGTTTTCGATTAATTCTGCCATATCCTCAGGAAGCGGCGCTTCAAATTCGACATATTCTCCTGTTCGCGGATGGTCAAAACCTAAAACGCCCGCGTGAAGCGCCTGGCCGTTAAAGTCGATTGTTTTTCTCGGACCATATTTCGGGTCGCCCGCTAATGGGAATCCGATATATTTCATATGAACACGAATTTGATGGGTTCTCCCTGTTTCAAGCTGGCATTCCACTAACGTAAAGTCCTGAAAACGCTCAAGCACATGAAAATGAGTGACAGCGTTTTTGCCATCACGTGTCACAGTCATGCTTTGACGGTCTTTTTTATCCCGCCCGATCGGCGCGTCAATTGTGCCGTCATCATGAGAAATAAGCCCGTGGACAACAGCCGTATACTTTCGCGTGACCGTTTTGTTGACCAATTGGTTTACAAGTGACTCGTGTGCCATATCATTTTTCGCCACCATTAATAAGCCGGACGTGTCCTTATCGATTCTGTGAACAATCCCCGGACGCATCACACCATTGATTCCGGAAAGGTCTGTACAATGAGCCATAAGGCCGTTTACAAGTGTGCCCGTAAGATGACCGGGTGCTGGGTGTACAACCATTCCGCGAGGCTTATTGACAACCAGCACATCCTGATCTTCATAATAAATATCAAGATCCATAGGTTCTGCCAGGACGTCGAGCGCTTCCGGTTCGGGTACAGTGACGGTCACCTGATCACCCGGCTGAATTTTATAATTCGCTTTCACCGCGCTCCCGTTCACGACAACCTGTCCGTCTTTTACCCATTGCTGAACCTGGGTTCTTGACCAATCATTCTCAGTTGATGCCAAAAATTTATCAATCCGCTCACTTTTTTGTTCTTCTGAAGCGGTTATATCAATTTGATTCATGCTATTGCTCCTTTTTCTTTTTCCCGCTGTCCAACAGCATTTGTATAAATAAAAGCATTACGCCGACACATAGTGAAGAGTCCGCGATGTTAAAAATCGGGTAATTGTAATTCACAATTATAACATGGATAAAATCCACAACTTCTTGTCTGACAGCCCGATCGATAAAGTTGCCGATGGCACCGCCAAGCATAAGCCCGAGGGCAACGCCAAGAAGCCTTTGTCCTTTTGTGTAACGCTGTATGTAATAAACAATACCAATAATAACAGCGGTTGTTATGAGGTAGAAAAACCACATCTGACCCGCTAATATCCCCCATGCAGCACCCGTATTGCGATGGGAGGTGATATAGAATACCTGATCAATGATCGGAATGCTTTGGCCAAGTTCCATGTTCTTAACGACTAGCCATTTTGTCAATTGATCGGCTGCAATAATAAGTAGTGCAATTATATAATACAGCACAAACGTTCCTCCAGTTTACGGTTACTTTAATCCATTATGCATTTTATCAATAAAAAGCACTGGAGTAAAGAAATATCAGGCATATTAACTGGTCAGACACTGTTTATTCATACAGTGCCTGACCATATTCGATATCCGTTGATTTCCATATCGGAAGCGTTTTTTTTTCGAATTGGACAGAATAAAGAAAATCGTTTGCTGTTCGGGCCGTCGGCAGCACCGCCAGCTTTGAAAGAGGAATGGGGGCCCCGGTTTCTTCACAGTATCCGAATGTGCCGTTTTCGATTTTCGACAATGCAAGGAGAACGTCTTGAAGCTCTTCTTTAATGTGATAGATCAGAGTTGCTTTTTGTTTATGATTGATTGCTGCTTGCGGGCTTGTAGAAACCTGAAAGCAAGAATACTCAAATAATCTCGACTGTAATTCTTCTTTCATCAGAAGAAGTTCCGTGTAAATTGCGGTCAGTTGATCATTCATTCTTCACAACTCCTGCTCTTAACGTAGTACCTTTATTGTTGCCTATGAATGATGATCTAAAGCCCATAAGATTTTTCCTGCCGTTCTAAAGGATGTCACTCTTGGCACAAAAAAAGCCCGGCTTTTACGCCGGGCCCCTTTTGCATTATTTTTCATAATATTTTTCAACGATTTCAGCGTTGCGTAATGAAAGTGTAGGATATTTCGGATTTGCCCCTACATCTTTTGAAATCACACGTGATCTCTCACACATTTCGCCTTCCGCTTTTTCGACAGCGATTTTACCCGTCGGAAAGCTTTGCGCATCGTTCGGCGCTTCAGGTTCTTCACTGATTGTCAGTTCTGACACAATAAACAGCTGAGAAAGATTTTCTTTAATGGAAGCCAAGAGCTCTTTGTTTTCTTTATTTGGATACAATTTCAGGTTAGCTTCCAATGATTTACCGATAATTTTTTCATTCCGCGCAGTTTCTAATGCTTTTAGCACGTCATCACGAAGAGCCATAAAGCGGTCAAATTTTTCTTCAGTTGCTTCACTGTTTGGAACTGCGATTGTTTCCGGCATATCTGTCAGCTGAACGCTCTGCTCTTCAACAAATGTTAAATGCGACCATAATTCGTCAGCCGTATGTGGAAGGATAGGCGCTGAAAGCTTCACTAATGCAAGAAGCGTTTCGTAGAATACTGTCTGCATGCTGCGTCTATCCGGATGATCCGCATGCTCGATGTAAACAATATCCTTTGCAAAATCGAGATAGAATGAGCTTAATTCGATTGTGCAGAAATTATGGATGCTGTGATACACAACCGCAAATTCGTACTCATCATACGCTTTTTTCACTTTATCAATCAGTTTGTTCAGCTTAATCAGCATATACTGATCCACTTCACGAAGTTCTTCAACAGCCACCGCATTTGTTTTTGGATCAAAATCGAAAAGGTTGCCGTGAAGGAAACGGAACGTGTTGCGGATTTTACGATATACTTCCGCAACCTGCTTCAGAATGGCGTCAGACACGCGAACATCCGCCTGATAATCCACTGAAGATACCCATAATCTTAAGATGTCGGCACCAAGCTGTTTCATAACTTTAGCCGGAACAACAACGTTACCGATTGATTTACTCATCTTGCGTCCTTCTCCATCCAGTGCGAACCCATGGCTGAGCACACCTTTATACGGCGCTTTTCCTGTTACGGCTACTGCTGTAGAAAGAGAAGAGTTAAACCAGCCGCGATATTGGTCAGATCCCTCTAGGTATAAATCAGCCGGACGAACGAGATCATCACGTTCTTCAAGTACTGCTTGATGTGAAGAGCCTGAATCAAACCAAACATCCATGATATCCTGTTCTTTTGTAAATGTGCCGTTCGGGCTTCCAGGATGTGTAAAACCTTCCGGAAGAAGATCCTTTGCTTCTTTTTCAAACCAAATGTTTGATCCGTGCTGCCTGAACAATTCAGAAACATGTTCAATGGTTTCATCCGTAATAATCGGTTCCCCATTTTCGGCATAAAATACCGGAATCGGCACACCCCACGTACGCTGTCTGGAAATACACCAGTCTCCGCGGTCCCGAACCATGTTGTGCAAACGCTGCTCGCCCCATTCAGGAACCCATTTGGTTTCTTTGATGGCGTCCAGCAGGTCTGATCTGAAATCTTTAATAGACGCAAACCATTGCGCTGTCGCTCTGAAAATGGTTGGTTTTTTTGTTCTCCAATCGTGCGGATAAGAATGAGTAATAAATTCAAGCTTCACAAGTGCGCCTTTTTCATCAAGCTGCTGTGTGATCGCTTTGTTTGCATCGTCATAGAACATGCCTTCAAAGCCAGGAGCTTCGCTTGTCATGACACCTTTTGCATCAACTGGGCAAAGCACATCTAAGCCGTATTTTTGGCCGATGATAAAGTCATCCTCCCCATGTCCTGGCGCTGTATGAACACAGCCTGTTCCGGCATCAGTTGTTACGTGTTCACCAAGCATAACGAGAGAATCTCTGCCATATAGCGGGTGTTCAGCGATAATGTTCTCAAGGTCCTTCCCTTTGACCGTTCTTGTTACTTCATACTGATCAAATCCGCATGCAGACGCAACATTTTCGACTAAAGCACTTGCTACGACAAAGCGGTCTTCGCCTACTGCAATCACGCTGTACTCAAGATCAGGATGCACTGAGATTCCGAGGTTCGCCGGAATTGTCCAAGGTGTTGTTGTCCAGATGATGATACGTTCACCATTTTCAAGAACGCCTTTTCCGTCTTTTACACCAAAAGCGACATAAATAGATGCTGAACGTTTGTCTTGATATTCGATCTCGGCTTCAGCCAAAGCAGACTCACTTGAAGGTGACCAGTTAACTGGTTTAAGACCTTTGTAAATGTAGCCTCGTTTTGCCATCTCACCAAATACGCGGATTTGCTGCGCTTCGTATTCCGGTTTTAATGTCACATATGGGTTTTCCCAATCAGCGCGGACGCCAAGACGTTTGAATTGCTCACGCTGCCCCTCGATTTGCTTCCAAGCGTACTCTTCGCACAGTTTGCGGAATTCCGCTACTGACATTTCTTTGCGGTTGACTTTTTTGTTTTTTGTCAGAGCTGTTTCAATTGGCAATCCGTGTGTATCCCAGCCTGGTACATACGGTGCGTTGTAGCCGCTCATTGATTTAAAGCGGACAATGAAATCCTTCAAAATCTTGTTAAGCGCGTGGCCCATATGAATGTCGCCGTTAGCATACGGAGGTCCGTCATGTAAAACAAATTTCGGGCGGTCTTTCGTCCGTTCCTGCACAAGACGATAGATATCCTCTTCCTCCCATTTCTTTTGAATGTCAGGCTCACGGTTTGGCAAATTTCCACGCATCGGGAAATCTGTTTTTGGCATTAAGAGCGTGTCTTTAAAATCCATTTTCATTCCTCCACTGCATTTTTTCAGAAAATAAAAAAAGCCCTCTCATCCCATAAGGGACGAGAAAGCTTATCTCGCGGTACCACCCTTTTAGAAAAAGCCAGCATACGCTTTTTCCTCTTGAGCATCGTAACGTGATGAACGTCCTAACCTACTGTGAGTTCAGAAAGGAAACTTAAGGGCTGATCTACATGATTCCGGCCATCCCGGACTCTCACCATCTCCGGGTCGCTATGAAGGCCTGAAGGAAACATGACTGTCCCTTTCAACCGTTTTTTCATCTGAATTTATGAACGTATTATATTCGACAAGCTAAGAAAATGTCAAGATAATCAGAGAATTTATTCCTTTTCCTCAAATACAGCGTCGACTTCATACTCAAGGAGATGATCCCAATCGTCATTTTTCAGAAGATCGAGCTGAGCCTCAATCAGCATTTGGAAACGTGTTCTGAACACTTTAGACTGTTTTTTCAGCTCTTCGATTTCCATGGCGATTTTTCTTGATTTTGATAACGATTCGTTGATAATGCGATCAGCATTTTTCTCCGCTTCCCGTACGATCAGCTTTGCCTCTTTTTGTGAATTGCGTTTTACGTCTTCAGCTGCTTCTTGGGCAACTAAAATCGATTTATTCAATGTTTCTTCAATATTGGCAAAGTGTCCGATTCTTTCATCTAGCTCATTGACTTTCGCTTCTAGTTCCGTTTTCTTCCGGAGAACAATTTCGTAATCTTTTCTGACTTGCGCTAGAAATTCATTTACTTCATCTTCATCATATCCGCGAAAACTTTTTGTAAACGTCTTGTTGTGAATATCATTTGGCGTTAATGGCATGATGCCACCTCCATTTTTACATTTCAGTACGGTTATCTAGTTCACATTATAAAACAAATTTCGCACAGATGGAGAAAAAAACTGAAAAACCGACTATTTTTGTCGTTCAAACGTAACTCTCCATTTGTCTTTTTTGGTTTTTCCTTCGATTTTGGATAAACTGCAGCGGCCAAAGCCTCTGATAGACAGCATGTCCCCTTCTGCCACTATGTAGGAAGGATCTTCAACTACCTTCCAGTTCACTTTTACGAGCCCGTTTTTCACAAGTGTCTGTGATTTCTGGCGGGATTGCCTGCTCATAGAGGCGCAGACAGCGTCAAGCCTTAAAGAAGAAACCGTGTCATCTCTTATTTCGACATCAATAGCCGGAATGTTAAGGTCTGACAAGCCAATTTTCTCAAGGCTGACCGTCGCTTTGCCTGCTTGAGTCAGCTGTGCGGCCACAAAATCAGCGGTATCGGCTGATACAATCAATTGCACAGCTGATTCAGAAAACACGATGTCACCGAATTTTTGCCGCTTTAATCCTATGCCCATTAATGCACCAAGCAGAGAACGGTGATCTACTGAGACAAACTTGTCAGCATAACGGACGTTAAACGCCTGCAGTTCAAAATCCGATTCTTCTGGAGTAATGTATTCTGGATACAGAATCGCCCGTTTCCGCTCCGCTCTGTCATAGCCGCCGGAAAAAGCAAGCCCGACGTCTGTCTGTCCCGTAACAGCAGTGAGGATGACCTGCTCTCGAGGGTCTAAAAAGTCGGTCAGCTTCATTCTGTACTGCTCCTGGACAATTCTTTTCCATTCGAGCGCCTGATCAATAAAGGCCCGCTCGTCTTTTCTGAAGTGCTGATAGATATCGCTCATCGTCTTTCCCTTCTATGTAAAGAGGCTTGGCTGCTGCCAAGCCCCTATCAAACTGTCACATTAAAACGCAATCATGCGATAAAGTCCCCACAAGCCGGTAGTCGCAAATCGAAGCACAAGGATTGCTACGATTGGTGAAATATCCAGCATTGCAATCGGAGGGATGATTTTTCTGAATGGTTCGAGATATGGTTCACAAATCGATGCTAAAAAACGCCCGACTGCTGTTTCCCTCGTACTCGGCACCCATGACATAAAAATGTATATGATCAGGGCAAATGAGTATATTGTGATTAATAAGCTTAAAACCGAAAAAACTTGATAAAGGATCATCTCGCTTTACCACCTCTGATGTTCGTCTTCAGATATGAGCTCAGAAATTGTGCCTGATACATCTACGTTATCAGGCGTGCAGAGAAAGATATCTGAGCCGATTCTTTGAATATCTCCGCCGATGGCATAGACGGTTCCGCTTAAAAAGTCAACAATCCGCTTCGCCTGGTCATGCTGTATCCGCTGAAGATTGACGACAACTGCCCGCCGGTTCTTCAAATGGTCGGCTATTTCCTGCGCCTCCGCATACACGCGCGGCTCACTCAACACCACTTTAGAGGATTTCTGAACACTTTGCAAGCTCACTACATTCTGTTTGCCCGCAGGTTTATTCCCGGTATAAGCCGGCTTTTCTTTTTGCTCATGCTCCTCATGCGATTCCCGCTCTGTCTCAATATATTCATATTCATATTCTTCATCTTCCATCGAGAAAAAGTTTTTCAGTTTATTTTTCATACTCATTGCTGTACACCCCCTGTTTCATTTCCGACTAACGATGAGCCGATTCTAATATAAGTAGCCCCTTCTTCAATTGCAATTTCAAAATCATTTGACATGCCCATCGACAGTTCAGTACACGGAGCGTTCGGCTGCTTCAGTTTCTGAACCTGGTCACGGAGTTCTCTCAGCGACCTGAAACAGCTTCTGATCTGATCTTGATCATCAGTCAGCGGAGCCATTGTCATCAGTCCGGCCACTTGGATATGTTCGAAACCGGAAAGCTCCTGTATGAATGGAATGACTTCTTCTTTTTTCATGCCGTGTTTAGAAGGCTCAAGAGAGGTATTGACCTGCACAAAGCATCGGACAGTACCTTCAGCCCGTTTTTCAATTTCTTTCGCTAATGAGAGCCGGTCTAGGGAATGGATATAAGAAACTGCATTGACGACAGATTTTGCTTTTCTTGATTGCAGACTGCCGATAAAATGCCATTCCGGATTCCCTTTCATCAATTCCTGTTTGCGGAGCAGTTCCGCATCCCGATTCTCTCCGAGGCAGGTGATGCCAGCATCTACTGCCTCCTGTGCTCTTTCAGGCGATACATATTTTGTGACTGCAATAACCGTAACTTCATCGGAGCTGCGGCCCGATCTGTTACATGCTTCGTTTATTCGTTCGTTTATATGTCGTAAATTATCAACAACACGCAAGATCTTTATGCCTCCTTCATTCCGATAAAGGACATCATCCGTCCAGTTTTCCCCTGATCGCGGCGGTGAGAATAGAAAAGAGACGGCTCGCTTTCCGTGCATAAACCGCTGACAGAAATCTGTTCATTTGCCAAACCGCTGTCTATCAGTATGAGGCGGTTCAGCTCTTTCAAATCAAGCTGATATTGTGCCATTGCCGTCTGATTAACGGCACGGTCTGCTGAAACCGGCAATGCGCGGACAGCATCCATGACACGGTCATCTACCGTATAGCATGCTCCGCTGATAGACGGACCAATAACAGCCTGAATATCTGAAGGATTTGAACCTTCCTTCTCAGTCCATTGCTTCACCATTTCTCTGCCAATCTGTTTGACAGTGCCTTTCCACCCGGCATGGGCAACTCCGACAAGTGATTTAACCGGATCATAAAAGAAAAGAGGCACACAATCAGCAAAGCATAATGCTAAAAATACATTTTTTTCATTTGTATAGAGCCCGTCCGTTGCTTTTAGCGCTGTGTGATACTCACGGGCGCCTTTTCCCCTATCCCTCTGCGTTACTTTCTGAACGCAATTATCATGTGTCTGATCAGCGAATACCCAAGACTGCAAATCAGTATTAAACATATCGGCAATATATTCACGATTTTTAACTACATCTGCATCTTTGTCATGAACGTGCAATCCTGTATTTAACGATTCAAAAGGCTTTTTGCTGACACCGCCGTTTTTCGTCGTAAATCCGGCAATGACTTCTTTGTTGTTTTGATTCGTTTGAGCCCAGTCTTGTATCATGAGTGTCGAGGGTGTGGTAAGACTAAATGGGTGATATGTATTCATGATGATCCAACCTTTCGACAAACATTTAAAAAAGCGGAATTTCCCACTTATTTTACCACATCTTTCTGCATTCGTTGAGCGCCGATTTGCATATTTCTAAATGAAATGTGCCGGAAGAAACGAGACTTCCGGCATTTGCCAATCCGCGGCAGAAAAGCAGGTTTATGCATGCGGTTCACTTAATCGGACCAAGATTACATCTTCCCCGATTTTTACTATATTTCGCCATGGAATGACCAATTCCTCTTCTTTTCCGAAAAATCCGAGCACTTTCCCATTTCCTCCTAGTATAATCGCCTGAATTTTACCAGTGGTCACATTGATATCAATATCACCAATACTCCCCAGCTTTTTTCCGTTTGAGACATTGACGACATCCTTCACCTGAAATTCTGAAATGCTGATCATTCCATCACGTCCTTTTTCCGTCCTTTTGTTCAAGTATATGAACGGGCAGGCTGAACCTTGTCAGCAAGAAGAAATTTTCATGTCACTGTTCTTTTTTCCGGCTGCACCAGCTGATAATAAAATCGAGGATAATTTTTGTATACTCTACTAGTTGCTCAATCGATACCTTCTCATTCACGGAGTGTGCATTGTGCAGATCGCCAGGACCGTATATCACGCATGGAATACCGGCATCATACAGCCACCCACCATCTGTAACCGATTGAGAAACGTCAATAATTGGACTCTCCCGCTTCACTTTCTCATGAGAGGCAGTAAGCGCTAAGACGCCTGGGTGGCCAGGGTCAACTTCCAATGCCGGAAAAATTTCTCCTCTGTCTTCAATCATCGATGAGCCTCCCCACTTAAATACGGGGCGGTTTTCCCTAAGCCAAATATCACTGTCACTCAGCCGATTGACGTAATCTTCTATTTCCGCTGCCACTTGGTCATGGGTTTCATTCGGATAAAAATGAACTGTGATCCACAGCCGACATTCGTCCGCTATAAAAGCCGCATGTCTGCCGCCTTCTATAACAGCCGGGTTAATTGTATTTGTTCCAGGTTTAAAACCGGGATAACGTTTCATAATAGACCAGTGGCGCTCAAGCTCACCGAGCCCCGCAATGATTTTCGCCATTTTTTCAATTGCGCTTGCTCCGAATGTTCCTCCGCCTGCGTGAATCATATTTCGTCTCGTTCCATCATGAAATGTTTGACTGCTTTTGATTTCGATCCAGCCTGTAATGACACCGCCTTGGCCTTGAATATGCATATCGCTCGTATCCGCGACAATTGCAAAATCAGCGTGGTAGCCCCTCTTGCAGCATTCAAGCGTGCCGGCTTCTCCAACTTCCTCCCCGATAACCGATTGCAGAATCAGATCACCGGGAAGTTCAATGCCTGCTTCACGAATTAATTTGACAGCAAACAGTACACATGCCATTCCGCCCTTCATATCGGAAGCGCCTCGTCCGATTAAGAGACCGTTTTTTTCAATTGGATGAAATGGATCGTGCTCCCATTCCTCATCCTCTTTTACCTCTGCCACATCTACATGGCCATTGATGATCAGGCTATGATAATCTGCTGAACCTGTTCCCTTTAGCTGGCCTACAACATTGGGGTCTCCAGGGTACACATCCCATTTGTCGATCGAAAATCCTAATTCATTTAAAAATCCCGAAATCCATGACTGAATCCCCTCTGTATTTCTTGCAGGCGGAGCAGGTGTTTGATAAAAAATCAGCGTTTTTGCCAGCTGAATAAGCTCCTCCTTTTGTTCTTCCACTTTTTTGAGCAAAGAGTCTATTTGTTGTTCCAATCTAATCCGCTCCTATTCTTCAAAAATAAAAAGCCGCTTCAAGTTATGAAACGGCTCAATAAAAACAAACAGAGTCCTATGCACTCTGTTTCTTCACCGCTTCCCTCCGCTGGCATGATCCAGATCAGGTCAAAAGGGTTGAGACAAAGTCTCTCTCAGCTTCGCAAAGCACCCCTAGGATGAATCTATGTGTTTGTCAGGCATTCGTTATCGGCTCAGCTCTTGTTAAAAACGGCCGATCTTGGTTCCATAATACATGGATTGGCGTATCAAAAAAAGCGGAAAGTATTTGATCAGTAAGCATTTCCTTTATTTCTCCGGCTCCAAAGACCTCTCCCTGCTTTAATAAAAGAGCTTTATCAAAGACAGGCAAAATTTCCTCAGCATGATGAGTCACATAAAGGATAGATGGTGCATTTTCTTTGTTTGCAATGTATGTAATCGTATCTAACAACTTTTCCCGGGCAATAAAATCCAGCCCTGTGACTGGTTCATCCAGTATCAGCAGCTCCGGATCGGCCATTAGTGCTCTTGCAATCAATGCTCTTTGTTTTTCCCCTTGAGAAAGGGTTTCATAGCGACGGTCGGCATATTCAATTGCTCCCAAGTCCTCTAACAAACCAATCGCTTTTTCCCTTATTTTCTTACTTGGTGTTTCATATAATCCAATCGAAGCGTAAGCTCCGCTCAAAGCAATTTCAAAGGCTGAATCTGCCGGGTACAATTTTTGCTGAAGAGCTGCTGAGACGAGGCCAATTTTACGTCTGAGTTTTTCCCCAAGCTCTGTCTTGCCAAATTCATGGCCAAGCACCTGCATCTCGCCTGATGTTGGAAAATAATAAGAGCAAAGCATATTTAACAGTGCTGTCTTCCCGGCGCCATTTAGGCCGTAAAGCACCCAATTTTCCTTTTCTTCCACCTTCCAATGAATATCCCTCAATATCCATTTCCCATTCCGTTTTAATGAGACATTGTCAAGCTGCAAAATCATCGTGGTCCTCCTCTTGATTGCCTTTTGTAATTGTTTTAATTTTCTTAAAACTTCGCACAAACTAGGATACCTTATTTTTTCCAAAACGTAAACCGTCGGCAAACAATAGAAAAGCCTTTAAAACAAAATCGTTTTAAAGGCTTTTCATTATTGATGAATATTTTTATTCATTTGTTTGATAGCCGCTTTTTCAAGTCTGGACACCTGTGCTTGGGATATTCCGATTTCCTCGGCGACTTCCATTTGGGTTTTCCCTTGGAAGAATCGCTTTCTCAAAATCATTTTTTCCCTATCGTTTAGCCTTCTCATGCCCTCTTTTAAAGCCAGCTCTTCAATCCATTGTGTATCTGTATTGCGCTCATCACTGATTTGGTCCATCACATAAATCGGGTCTCCGCCGTCGTTATAGATCGGTTCAAATAGAGAAACCGGATCCTGAATGGCATCAAGCGCAAATACAATTTCCTCATGCGGTACTTCAAGAACTTTTGCGATGTCTTCTGCAGTCGGCTCCTTGCTTGTCTCACTGATTAACCGCTCTCTTACCTGAAGCGCCTTGTAAGCGATGTCCCGGAGTGATCTTGAGACACGGATCGGGTTATTATCGCGTAAATACCTGCGGATCTCTCCGATAATCATAGGTACAGCGTATGTTGAAAACTTAACATTGTGGCTTAGGTCAAAATTATCAATGGATTTCATTAGTCCGATGCAGCCGACTTGAAATAAGTCATCAACATACTCCCCTCTGTTATTAAATCGTTGAATGACACTTAAGACAAGACGCAAGTTCCCATTTACAAGCTTTTCTCTTGCTGAATCATCGCCTTCATCCTGCAGCTGCCTAAACAGCTTTCTCATCTCTTCATTCTTGAGTACTGGTAATTTGGAGGTATCCACCCCGCAGATTTCGACTTTATTTCTCGACACTTTTTTCCCTCCCTACAGGAGCTGCTGTACACCGTTAAGTATCTCCTTGGGTGGGAAAAATATGCACTGCACTCAGGCCGAAAAACTGTCGAAATCAGGAAATCCCTGTAAAATCAAGGGGTTCTACCCATAAAATTTTTTACACCATTTTGTTGAACTCTTTTCTCAATCTTTTTATAATTCGTTTCTCAAGCCGTGAAATATAGGACTGTGAAATCCCCATCATATCCGCTACATCCTTTTGGGTTTTTTCTTCTTCACCGACAAGCCCAAACCGCAGCTCCATAATTTGCTTTTCCCTCTCATTAAGCTGTTCAAGCGCTTTTTTCAAAAGCTTTTTATCTACGTTAGCTTCTATGTCTTTAGTGATGATGTCATCGTCTGTGCCGAGCACATCAGAAAGCAAAAGCTCATTGCCGTCCCAATCAATATTAAGCGGTTCATCAAAGGAAACCTCTGAACGGATTTTGTTGTTTCTCCTCAAATACATCAGAATTTCATTTTCTATACAGCGGGAGGCATAGGTCGCCAGCTTAATTTTCTTTTCTGGGTTGAATGTGTTCACAGCTTTGATTAATCCGATGGTACCTATGCTGATTAAATCCTCTATATTAATTCCCGTATTTTCAAATTTACGGGCGATATAAACGACCAGGCGCAAATTGCGTTCAATTAAAATGGCACGTGCCGCCTGATCGCCGTTTGGGAGCTTCATTAACAACACCTGCTCCTCATCTTTAGACAATGGAGGCGGCAGGGCTTCACTCCCGCCTATGTAATAGACTTCATCACTTTTCAGCCCAAGTTTCATCAGCAGCTTATACCAGAGGTGCGTCAACCGTAATTTTAGTTTTTTCATCTTCCTCTCCCTTCTAAATGTACCGCCGTTTGAGTATGATAAGTAACGGACATTTGCGAACTTTATGAAACGTGTTTGACAGCCTTGCCCGAAAGCATTTTCGGATGAATAATCGCATCAAACTCTCCATCTGCTGAAAGCTTTGTTGTGCTGATACCGATTAAGCATTTATCTGCACAAATCATTTCTTCTTTTGTCATAATCGTTACGTGATCCGGTTTAACGCATAATAAAAATTGATTTTGCTGACCAACTCCCCTGTATGGAATCAACCTCATTTTATCTAAAAAGCGAAATGAATCATCAAGCTGTTCGATGGCTTCCAGCGGGTCTGTGTTTCGAATGATCATCGTTTCGGCTGCTCCGAAAATCGGCTCCAATTTATCAACGTAAATGATCATAACCGGTGTTTTTGTAAGAGGATCGTACAGCTGATTGCCCGAATCAATCAGGCCTCTGACATGAAGTGTTTGGTTGCCCAAATCGGCCTGCACGCTGACTCGTTCCTCATATTGAATGTTTTTTGTTTCAATATCTTCGATTCTTCTTTTAGAAAAAAACCATAATGCTGGAAAGCCAGCAACAATAAACAACCAGCTGATCGGGTCTCCAAACCCTGTTTGATTGGTAATCATGACACCGTTTCGAACAATAGAATTTGACTGCAGCAAAGAATGAGCTCCGATAATTCCTCCCCCCATTAAAAAAGTGGCAAAATAAAAGGAAAACAAATTTTGAAAGAAAAAGCGAAATCTTTTAAAGCCAAATGTCACCAGTACAATCACAACTGAAAAAGCTAGCTTCCCAGCCGGATGGTCAACAATAGGCGAAAAAGGAGTAAACATCAAAAGGACAATACTTGAACCGATGAACGCCCCGCCTATCAGTCTTCTTTTTTTCACATGCCGTTTTAAAATAAATGCCGTGAGCAAAAGCAAAAGTGCATCAAAACAAAAGTTTAACAGCCAAATGACATCTAAATAGATTTTCACATCTGACTCCTTTCTTTCTTGCCTCACGCTGTTTCCTCTTCTTGCTTCATAAGTATAAAGCAAGCTCTGTGGGAAAGTCTGTCAATTAATGTTGAGAGGAAAATACAATTTTTCAGGGAAATCTGCTTAATTTGTCGAGGAAGTGTAATAAGAGGATATAAAAAAAGCTGCCAGTGACGGCAGCTTTTTTCTACTTAATTTTCTGTGTTGATATTAAGTTTTCCATTCGCAGTTTTTCTCGTTTCATTTCCATAATCATCTCGTACGATCACTTCTACTTTTGCTCCGGTTGCTTTAATAGAAGAAGTGGCTGTCCA
Source organism: Bacillus sp. MD-5 (assembly GCF_002201875.1). Lineage (NCBI taxonomy): Bacteria > Bacillati > Bacillota > Bacilli > Caryophanales > Bacillaceae > Bacillus > Bacillus sp. MD-5. The sequence goes on along the minus strand of NZ_CP021911.1, from coordinate 1,450,911 downwards.
ATAGCCTTCATATCTCCCCGGAGAAATTTCTCTTAACGGGAGCTCGGTGGCGTTTTGCACACTCGCTCTTGCATTTGTCAGCGGCATACGAATGATAAACGTTGCATCCAAATCCTCAGCGCTTGAGAAAGCGATTTTCACAGATTCACCGGCTTTTAAGTTTTTATCCTCTCCCGGAATCAAGCCAGAAATGACAGGCTTGTCAAAGTTGACATCAATGACTGTCTTTTTCGTCGTTTTGTTGCCTGCAAGGTCTGTAGCAATCACCTTGATTTCATTTCTTCCATTATCCAAAAGAATACGGGCTGAGTATGAACCATCAGCTACTGTTGCTTTTTTGCCATTCACCTTGACGTCTTTCAGATTGTCATCGGATACAGCCCCTTTGACAGTCAGCGTTTCTTTATTTGTTTTCTCGCCATCCTTTGGATTGTCCAGTGTTAATTCAGGCTTTTCTTGATCAAGCGTGACCGTGATTGGGCTGGAGGCATCCGTTGCTCCGTTATCTGTTGATGCAGTTGCTGTCAGCTTATTTTCGCCCTTGCTGAGTGTGATGCCTGTCTGGAACGTGCCGTCCGCGGCAGTTTTTGTTTCTCCTGCTTCTTTCTCTTCATTATAAATGTGTACCGTTGTACCAGGTGAAGCTTTTCCTTTTACAGTGACGTTCTCCTTATTTGTGTATGACTTGTCTGTCGGTGAAGTAATCTCAGGCACAGCAGCTTCGTAATCAACTAATGCGCGAATCATATAGTTGCCGTCTGCTTCGTCACCCGGCTCCCATTTTCCACCTATATACTGCCAGTTGCGGCCGGAATTCTTGCCGGTTTCATCCATTGCCAGTCCAGGTGAATACGGGTCAGGTTTCGACTGGATATATACGAGATAAAAGTCTTTATCGACCATAATCCCTTTTGAACTGAGATCTACCTTAGTCCACTCGCCATTGCGAAGAGCTTCAGCGTTAAATGGCCCGGCAATTTTCTTGCCCGGTGCTCCGTCTTTTCCTGTAGCATCGTATACCTCAACCTTAAACTCTGTACCGCCTGGATCTGGGAACTCTGTATCCCAAAATCTAAACAGCCCTCCTGTAAGCATGCCTTTGTCCTTGCCGTCAGCTAGCGTCATTTTTACCGCCCATCCGTTCCCGGCAGCAAAATAAGAATTGGCATTCTCGGCTGTCCCGTCATCATATGCAATTTCACCTGGATAACCAACGAAAGGCTTCAATGCAGTTTCTTTTGTAACATTACCTTTTAACTCAACGGAAAATTCATCGCTGTAATAACCCGGTGCAGCGACTTTAATCGTATAAGAGCCTTCATAGGCCTCGAGCGTATATTCACCTTTGTCGTTCGTCGTAGCCGGTTCAACCGCAGCATCCTCTACAACATAAATGGAAGCGCCTTTTACCGGCTCTTTTGTCGTTTTATTGATAACCGTACCTTTTAATGTGCCCTTCTTCATTTCTTCTAACGTAAAATTAGCTTGTGTCGTCTGGTCCGCCTGCAAAGACACTTTTTGTGTTTTCGATTGATAACCGTGTGCTTCTGCGATAAGCGTATAGTCTCCCGCTTTGTGCGTCAGCGTGTACCGCCCTATGGATTGATCGGAATATGTTGATTTTCCTGTTTCCACTACACTGACTTGTGCCCTGAGCGGCAAAACTTGCGGCTGTATAGCTTTACTCTCGGTTTTTACAGCTGTATGTTGAGATGGCTTTGCTTTTTTCGGATTTACTGCCTTTTTCTTTTGTTTTCCAGACGGCTTTTCGACGCCCAGCTTATTCTTTTTGGCTGTTTTTCCGGCTGATTTGTCAGAAAGCGCTACATCATCAATGTACCAGCCCTCTTTGTTAATACTTTCATCTGATTGTAGGTTAAACATCACTTGAATGTTTTGGCCTTTATAAGCCGATAAATCAATTTCTTCATTCGTCCAGCTTGATGTCTTTCCATTATAAACACCGGCCTGCTCCCAATTCTTTTCTCCCTCAGGCAGAACAAAAACGTAGCCGTAATCAAAGTCATCCTCTAAATTGTGCCAGCTTTTAAATTGAAGAAACAGATTTCCTGAATCAGGCACTTTAACAGGAGGCATAACAAGGTTCATGTTTGCCGAGTTGGCATAATTCCCCGCCAGATTTGTTCCATATACTTTTTCTCCGGATGCTGCTGTATTTGGGCCAGTTGACGGAACGCCCCATTCCCAGTTATTATTTGTTCCGCTTGCAAGCCAGCCGCCGGCTGCAGTTTCAAAATCCTGCTTATATCCCACCGTAATACTTGGTTTCACTGTTATATCATATATATCAGACGAAACCATATGTCCGCCAAAATCCTGAATGATCCACTTATAGCTTAGCTTAGTTCCTTTGATGTCTGGAATCTCTGCCTGATACGTTCCTTTTAGATGATCACCACTGATTCGTTTAGCCGTTACTTCTGTCCATTCACCTTGATCAAGCTTGTAGGACAGTTTTACAGATGTCACACTCACATTGTCTTCAGCTGTTATAGTCAGCGGCAGGCTGCCACCTTCATAAGCTTCTGTCACTTTCTCATGCTGGAAGACAGGAGGCTCTTGATCATCCCCCTCTACAGAAACTTGTCCTTCTGCTTTGCCTAACCCATCTGTGACAGCGGATACAGCATCAAAAGCGTTCACCAAACCATGGCCATATCCGTTATTCGGAGAATCAGGGAATGTTGAATCTGTCAGCGGTTCAGCCGTGCTGGTTAATATATCCTCCATCTCACCGACAGAAAGTGAGGCATCCGCCTGTTTCAACAGTGCAGCAACAGCCGATACATGCGGCCCTGCCATTGATGTGCCGTCCCATCCGTCCTCATATGTCTGACCGGGAACGGATGAACGAATATTTACGCCCGGTGCAGATATTTCCGGCTTTATTTCATCATATGGGGATGGCCCTTGAAGAGAAAAGTCAGCGAGCTTTTTATTGATATCAGTCGCTCCAGTTGCAAACGATTCCGGATAGTTTGCAGGGTTTGCGATAGATCCAGGCCCGCCAGGAATAAAGAGGTCTGTATTCCCCGCAGAAAACTCAGGGAAAATATCGGCCGCACGCCAGGCATTGACCATGTCTCTATACCATTCATCAAGTCCTGAGCCTCCGCCCCATGAGTTATTGACAACATCAGGAGCCATTTCCGGGTGAGGGTTGCCCTCTGCGTCCTTTGGTGCTAAAACCCATTCACCAGCATCCAAAATGTCAGCATCAGTGCCGCCATCTTCCGAGAACGCTTTAACAGCGATCCATTTTGCGCCAGGCGCTACACCAATTTGATTTGTTCCATCAGGTTCAGATCCCACCATCGTACCTGTCACATGGCTTCCGTGAGCCAAATCATCATAAGGGCTTGCCCCGCCTGCTACAGCATCATACCAGTTCATTTCATTTTCAGGCTCATCGGGATTTTCAGGGTTATATCCGCGATATTTCTCTTTTAATGCCGGATGGTTCCATTCCACACCGGTATCAATAGAGGCAACAACTGTACCAGTTCCATCGTATCCAAGCGCCCAGGCTTTTGGAGCATCGATTTGGTCGACATTCCATTCCACACCGTCAGTTGCTTTAACTGCTTTTTGCGCTTTTTTCATATTAAATGGGGAGGATGACTTAAAAAGCTGCCGTTTCTCATTAGGAAGCACTTTTTCCACTTCAGGAAACTGTGCCACTTTTTCCATAACCTCTTTTGAGGCATGAACAGCAATCCCGTTCACCACATAATATGAATGAATCTGGTCTGCATTTCCTTTATTTTTCTGGGTGTTCAAGTATGTTAGGACGTCTTGCTGGGATTCATCGGCTGTGACTTTTAAAGATGACACAACGGCAGAGCGCTTTTGATATTCCGTTTTAGCCGCAGACAGCTTCTTCGATTTCGCTTTTTTAACAGCCGCTTTTGCCGCTTTTTCTGTGTCGGCCTGATCTTTAAATTTAATCAGAAAGGTCGTTTTGTCTTTCTTTTTAAAGCTTTTCTTTAATGAACTCGAGATCTTGTTTTGAATGGATTCCGCAGATTGAAGCTCCTTTTTAACAGAAGCTGAGGTGACTTTGCTGCTTGCCCCGGCTGCTCCCGGAAACAGCAGTGAACTAATGACAACCGTACTTAAAACAGAGCTGATGAGTCTGTTTTTCGTTTTTTTCCTCATTTTCATCCCCCTTTTTCAACATGCTTTGTAAAAAATATGTCGTCCCTCCTTTTAAAAATGAATGGTTTGTCAGAACATCGCTGTATGTTAACTGTAGACAATCTAAATTACAGATATTGTCGTTTCATGTCAGTTAATTTCCATATATATGAAAATGATAAAATTGTCACGAAAATAAATAGGTCTATTCATCTATTTCATTACTAAACGAAGGAGGTAATAGGAAAAAAGGCTATATAAGAAGAAAGTTTGAAGAGAAAAACAAAAAAGGACAAAATCGAAAACGATTTTGTCCTTTACATTAACCGCGTTTATTACGGTTTCGTAAGAATGTTGGGATATCAAGCGTATCATCAGCCGGCTGTGAAGTATGACGGCTTACTGTGTTCTGCTGCTGAGGCTCCTCACGTTTTGGCTCACGCTTTGGAACACTTTGATTGTGTGTTTTAATGCTTTGATTTAAGCCTGGGCGCTGAGGCTTCGTCACGTCCTTTTCTTGTTCAATAAAGCCCGTTGCAATCACTGTCACCACAATCTCATCTTTTAGATTTTCATTAATAACAGAACCGAAAATCATGTTTACGTCTTGATCAGACGCCGAAGCGACAATGTCTGCTGCTTCCTGAACTTCATATAGGCTGAGGTTTGTTCCCCCAGTGATGTTCATGAGAACGCCTTGCGCACCGTCAATGGCCGCTTCAAGAAGCGGGCTGGAAATGGCTTTTTTCGCTGCCTCTGCCGCACGGTTTTCCCCGGTAGCAATACCGATACCCATCAAAGCAGATCCTTTGTTTGACATGATCGTTTTCACATCAGCAAAGTCAAGGTTGATAAGACCAGGTGTAGCAATCAAGTCAGAAATACCTTGGACCCCTTGGCGGAGTACGTTATCCGCTTCACGGAATGCTTCAAGCATCGGTGTGTTTTTATCAACAATTTCAAGGATACGGTCGTTCGGGATCACAATCAGTGTATCCACCGCTTCTTTCATTGCCGAGATTCCGCCTGCAGCCTGAAGCTGTCTTTTGCGTCCTTCGAAGGTAAACGGTCTTGTTACAACTCCGACTGTTAATGCGCCTAAGTCTTTCGCGATTTGTGCGATAACCGGTGCGGCACCTGTTCCTGTTCCGCCGCCCATACCGGCTGTCACGAATACCATGTCAGCGCCTTTTAACGCTTCTTCAATCTGCTCTTTGCTTTCTTCAGCGGCTTTTTTTCCGACTTCCGGATTCGCACCTGCTCCCAATCCTCTAGTCAGCTTTGCGCCGATTTGCATTTTCACTTCTGCTTTTGACAGGTTAAGAGCTTGAGCGTCCGTATTTACCGCGATGTACTCTACTCCTTGCACTTCATTTTCAATCATTCGGTTAACGGCGTTGTTACCGCCGCCTCCTACTCCGATTACTTTAATTGATGCTAAGCCGTCTATGTTTGTTTCGAACTCCAACATGCTAAATCCTCCTAATCTGCCGAATGACTATCTATCTATTCCCAAAACATGCTTAATAGTTTTTTCATTTTGCTCTGTTTATTATGTTCGGCTTGTGTTTTTTGTTTTCCTTTTGGCCGCTGCTGCACCTCATTTTGATGATGATGCTGCTCTTGTTCCTCAGATGATGAGACTGCGATTTCCTGTATCGCTTCTTCAGGCATCTTAAAGCCTATTTTTCTGCCTTGGATTCTTGCATTCCGGCAGGCGAATTGGATCAGGCCCACTCCCGTCATATATTGAGGATCTCTTACACCGATATAATTCGGGCTTGCCACCCTGACGTTATTTTGCAGCACATCCTGTGCCAAAGACATGACACCCGGCATTGCCGCTTGTCCTCCTGTCAGCACGAAGCCTCCCGGCAGATCGGTAATTCCCATACTGCGAAGCTCTTCTGAAACAATTTCAAGAATTTCTTCTACTCTCGCTTCAATGATATTCGCTGCTTCTTGCTGTGTAAATGTTTGTTTTTGATTGGTGCCTATAACGGTTACCTCAAATACTTCATCCTCCGAGGCTTCGTCATAGTAGGCATGTCCAAATTGCTTTTTCACGCGTTCTGCTTCTTCTGTTGACGTTCTCAATCCGATGGAGATATCTTTGGTGATATTTTCGCCTCCGAGAGGAATGACACGGGTAGAAGTGAGATGTCCGTTCTGGAATACGGCAATGGTTGTTGACCCTCCCCCTATATCAATGAGAGCCACACCAAGGTTTTTCTCGTCCTTTGATAATGCAGCAGAACCGGCTGCCAGCGGCTGAAGACAAATATCAGTTATTTCAATACCAGCTCTTTCAACACAGCGGAGTAAATTATGTAAGATTGTTTTTGAACCGGTGATCAAGGTGCCCTCTACTTCTAAACGCACACCCAGCATTTTTTTCGGGTCGGTGATTTCATCTCTTCCATCTACGATAAACTGTTTAGGAATGACGTCGACAATCAGCTGTTCGTGCGGTACTGAAACAACCTGTGCCGCCTCCATGACACGGCGTACATCTTCAACCTGAATTTCTTTATTTTCACTGGAAACTGCTACAACGCCGTTTGTATCTTGAATATTGATATAATTTCCATTAACGCCGACAATAGCTTTTCTAAGCGGAAAACCTACCATTCTTTCAGCTTGGTCAAACGCTTTTCTTATAGAATGAACGGTCTCATCTATATCAACGATTGAGCCTTTTTTCAACCCTTCAGACGGTACATTTCCCACACCGATAATATTAAGGGAATCATCTGTCATTTCTCCGACGATCACTTTTGTATTGGACGTACCGATGTCAAGACTGACGTAAAGTTCATTGTTGTTCATTCTATGGCACCTCCTCACATTTCGATCATTTCTATTCTATTATTTGCGGAACAACAATACAATGAATGTGGCTTTACAAGTGTGTAACAAAAAATAACAACAGAATATTTTTATGTGCTATTCACATTTTATGTTTATTGAAAATATTCGTTATATCCTATGTATATCCTCTTTTATATCACATTTTTTTTATTTTTTTTAGAAAGAGTCCACTTTGTTAGTAGATTTCTTCTGATAACGGCTATATTCTGAAATAATCTGACTCCAAAAGCGAATATACCTGCTAAATACAAGTCTACACCAAGATGGACTCCCAGAAAAGCTAAACTTATTGCCAATATAATATTAAAAAAGAAACCGGAAACAAATACCATTTCATCATATGTACCTTGTAAATGCGCCCTGATTCCGCCGATTAATGTATCAAGTGCGGCAAGCACCGCAAGCGATAAATAGTTTGAGTATTCACTCGGTATCGTTAAGTTTGTCATCAGTCCAATCGCTATTCCGAGCACCAGTCCCAACACGGGCAGCCACATGACAATTCTCCTCCTTTTCAGTCTTTAAGCAGTTTCAGCTGTTGTACGTCCAATGGTCTGTCATATGCTTTTAATGTTAGTTTGCTTTCAGATTTACCGGCTTTTAATGCTAAATTTTCAGATGCAAAAAGATCCTCAAGGCCTGACCCCTTCACTCTGCTGTACAACATGTCCGGATCTTTGGCAAGCACTTTTACTGTTAAAGGATAATTGTCAAGAGCGTACCCGTCTATTTTTGTTGTGCCGTTGATATCTCTGATGACTGTATGATTCACAACTCTTCGCTCGTTAATTGAGATATGCTCTGCACCGAAGAAGTTGAGTTCATTCATCAGCTTTTTCAGCAAATCCGGAGGCGGATTTTCGATCGCCTCTCCTGTTAAGCTTTCAGAAAAAAGCGGGGAAATAGTGATGACAATTCCGCTACCTGTTATATCGGTCATGCCGGCTGTTTTTTTTAAGGTTTGCAAAGTATTATTGAGTGCGGTTTCTTTTGTCATTTCTTTCGTTTGCGAATAGCTATTCAGCAGTTTATCATATTTGTTTATTTCAGCCAGCAGCTTTTCCTGCTTCTTCTGCTCTGATGTCAGCTCTTCCCTAATGTCCCACATATCTCTTGTATCCCGGACTTGAGGGTGTTTTAATGAATTAAACTGAACAGAAATCATCAGGCCGAAGATGACCATAAGCACACTGATGCTTATGAAGGAACGCTTTATTTTCAATCTGTTTCACCCGCTTTTTCAGTCATTCCTTCGTTTTCAGAATCGGTTTCATTTGTACGTTTTTCTCTTTTTCTGCCGAAACAGAAATATGATCCAGTGACAGCTGATCGATCAGGCCTCCTGCGATATTTAACGAAGGCAGCAGGACATCCGGATCTCCAATAGCAGATATCGTAAACGGAGCGGGATGCTGCACCCCGTCTACCGTTACAACAGGACCATTGCACTTGATATAAGAATCATGCGTCAACCGCTGTCCATTTACGGCGACGGCAGCTGCTCCCGAGATATACAGTTCGTTTACCACTTGGAAGATATGGCTTTCGTGAACGATATAACTGTTCACATTCTCCCCTTCCGGTATGTATGACGCATCTTCCAATGTCACCTCAACGCCTTCTCCCTGCACGCCGACTTCCCCAATATACATCCTGTATTTTTCTGTATCTTCGAGGACGTTATAGTATTCCGTCTTCTCTTTCTTCAGCTTATTTTCCGCCTGGCGGACTTTGTTTTGCTTTTGATATAATTCTTTTTCAAGCTTCCTATTTTCTTTCTCTTGTTTCAGAAGTTCATCTCTTAGTGCATATTCTTTTTTCCACTCTTCCGTCTCAGCCGCGCTTTTGTTGTTTTCTTTTGTCATTTGAAAAGAAAATGAAATCAAAAAGCCTGCAATAAGCATAATCAAGGAAAGAAGGACTGCTGATTTGCCCCTCAATTTTCATCTTCCTTTTTGGCAGCTTTATCGTTCTTTCCGAACTCTTCAAAATAGGTGGCAACTTCTAAATGAATAATTCCTTTTTTATTGCTGCTAAGCTGTGAAATGATAGAAGGATACGTCTTCATTCGGTCTGCAAAGGTTTTAATAGACGCGGTGACAACATAACCGTCGTTCATGTACAACTTAATACGGTTTTCATCCATTTTTACAGGCGTATAATAAATTTCTGAAATCGACTGTTTTAGCGAATTTGACAGCTCATCAAGCTGCTTGGCCATTTGAGAGCGTTTCTTCGCGTTTGTCCAATTCACCAAAATCGGCCCGGCATCATCCGGTGTTACTTCATTTGGCAGAACTGAGCCGTTTTCAAGCACTTCGTAGTACACATCGTCTTTTTCTAAATAAGCAATCGCTTTATATTCTTCGATTGCAATGTTGATTTTATTAGGAAGCGATTTGCTGATCTCCGCTTTTTTCACTAATTTATTTTGCTGAATCTTCTTTTCTGTTTTTTGCTTGTCCAAACTCCAAAACTCAGTATCTCCGCTGTTAATATCGGAAAGGTCGATAATTTCCTTTTTAGATACATTTTCATTCCCAGTAACAGAGATTGTTGATACTTTACTGATTGGCGTTTGCAGGTACACAATGACCAGCACCATAATAAAAAAGAGCATAATAAATGAAATGAGACGGCGGTTTGCCTTCTGTTTCCTCTGCTCTTTAATTTTAGGGATCCGCTCTTCAATGTTAACGATTTTTTCTCGGTCTTGACCCGGGTTCATTGCCTGTTCACCTCATTCAAATGAAACAGCTGTTAAAAGTCTGTCTATTCCAAAACAAACGGCATACTATGATGCCGTTTGTCGTTTGCTTACAGTATATCATATGAACAGCTTCAGTCAGAACTTGAATCAGCGATTTCCGCCGATGATTTCAACCTCTGTGTGCATATCAATCTCGTATTTTTCACGGATTGTCTTTTTCACATGGTCAATAAGATCAAGTACATCTTTTGCTGATGCTCCCCCCGCATTGACGATAAAGTTTCCGTGCATCTCCGATATCTTTGCACCGCCGATTTGATATCCTTTCAAGCCTGCTTTTTCAACAAGGTTCCCGGCATGATTCGGAAGCGGATTTCTAAAGATGCTTCCCGCACATGGGCTTGAATACGGCTGTGTATTTTTTCTATAGTCTTTATTGCTTTGCATTTGCTGAACGATTGATTCCTTATCCTTCTGCTCCAGCTTCAAAACAGCTTCAAGGCAAACGCCCGGGCGTTTCTTTTGCAATACAGATGTCCTGTAGCTGAAATCCATCTGTTCATTTGTCAGCCACTCAATCGTACCGTCTTCAAATAAAATGTGCGCTTTGACGAGGATCTCGCTCATATCAGAACCGTGAGCGCCGGCATTCATATATACCGCTCCGCCGACTGATCCTGGAATGCCGGCAGCAAATTCCAAACCGGACAGGCCTTTTTTGCTCAATGATGTAGCAAGGCGGACCACTGAATAACCGCCTCCGACGGTTACTTGTTCCCCTTCAAGCTCCAAGTGGTCAAGACCCGCACCCAGCTTAATCACTACGCCTCTTATTCCTTCGTCTAAAACAAGAAGATTTGATCCGCGTCCGATGACTGTCCACTTCACATCATATTTTTTAATCACGTCCATGATGTCTTTAACAGCATCTACACTGCTTGGAATGACCAATACATCCGCAGGTCCGCCGATTTTCATTGTTGTATGATTCGCGAGCGGTTCATTTGCAAGAACCTTGCCGACTTCGCGTTCTTTTAATTCCTGTATCACTTTCTCCATCGTAAACCTCCGCATTCCATTTGCTTTTCTATTATTTTTTCAATTCCTCGAGTACGCTGTATAGACGGGCAGCCGCGTCAGGAACACCGAGTGACTTTGTTCGTTCGCTCATTTCCTTTAACGTTTGCTCATTCAGTACAATCCGGTCTAGCGCTTCAATCAGCTTCTCCCCGCTGAGCTCTGTTTCTTTCAGTACAATCGCCGCATCATGCTGGCCGAGAGATCTCGCATTGACCTCCTGGTGGTTCGCTGTCACGTATGGACTCGGGATCAGGACACTTGGAATTCCAAGAGCAGTAATTTCGGCAATCGTAGTCGCACCGGCTCTGGCCACAATGACATCAATGGCCTTTAAATACTCCGGCATTTGATGAAGAAACGGCTTTGTGACCATATTATCAGCTGCACCCTTGCTTTTCAGCTCATTCATTACTTTTTCATAGTGAACTTCACCGGTGATATACAGCACTTGGTAGTCTCTTGTTTTTAACTCATCCTGCATCTCAATGACAGCGCGGTTAATCGGTGCTGCACCCCTGCTTCCGCCAAAGATTAAAACGGTTTTTTTCTCTTCAGAAAGCCCAAATTCAGCCATTGATCGGCCCGTCTTTATTGAGACGACTTCAGAAGCTCTCGGGTTTCCCGTAAATACAACTTTCTCACTAGGAAAATGTGATTTTGCTTCTTCAAAACAAATCGCTACCTTATTAACATATTTTGAAAGAAACTTATTTGTGATGCCAGGCAGGCTGTTTTGCTCATGGACAATAGTCGGAATTCCCATTTTCGCAGCGGCATAAACCACCGGCCCGCATACATAACCGCCCGTTCCAATCACAGCATCGGGCTTAAATTCCGCTAAATACGATTTGCTCTTTTTGACGCCCTTTAGAAAACGCATCACAGTCTTGACGTTTTCAAATGACAGCTTTCTTTTAAATCCTGTAATTTCAATTGATCGAAACGGTATATTCTCCCGCTCAACAATTTTTTTCTCCAGCCCGTTTTCTGTCCCGATATATAAAAATTCCACATTAGGATGACGTCTTTGCACTTCTTTAATAAAAGCTAGCGCGGGATAAATATGTCCCCCTGTACCGCCTCCGCTTATTGCAATTCGCATATCTTTTCCCCCAGTCTAAGTTTCTCTATAACATAACGATAACCCTGTTTTGTTGGACAGGGTTATCGCATCAATTGTTTCCTAGCTTCCTGTTAGACAGGGCGCTAGGCAAAACATTCGTTAATACCTCGAGTAGCGGCTTACATTCAGCAGCACCCCGACTGCCATCAGCATCAGAGTCAATGAAGAGCCTCCGTAGCTCAGAAACGGGAGCGTGATGCCTGTTACCGGAATCAGGCCCGTGACTACGCCGATATTGATCATGACTTGAATGGCAATCATTGAAATAATACCGACTGCGACAAAGCTTCCGTACAGATCAGGCGCACCAAGCGCAATTCTGATTCCTCTCCAAAGCAGGACGCTGAAGAGGAGCAAAATAAGTGTTCCCCCGATAAAGCCCAGCTCCTCTGACAAGATGGCGAAAATAAAGTCTGTTTGCGGCTCAGGCAGATAAAAGAACTTCTGTCTGCTTTGTCCGAGCCCCATTCCGAACAATCCACCCGGCCCCACTGCATAAAGCGATTGAATGATCTGAAATCCGCTTCCGAGCGGATCTTCCCATGGATTTAAGTATGAGGTAATCCGCTTAATCCGATATGGAGCCGATAGGACGAGCCCGACAAATCCGCTGAGGCCGATCAGCCCGAGAAAGACGAAATGGGCGATCCGCGCGCCGGCTACAAAAATCATGACAATACAAGTTCCGACCATTACTGTCCCCGTTCCGAGGTCAGGCTGGCACATAATAATCAAAAATGCTGAAAACACGATGCCAAGTGCAGGGATGAACCCCCGTCTGAACGATGTAATGTTTTTTTGTTTTTCAGAGAGAAATTTAGCAAGGAATGCAATCATCGCAAGCTTCATAAACTCTGAAGGCTGTATGCTGAATGCTCCGACTCCGATCCAGCTTCTTGAACCGTTCCGCACCATTCCGACGCCCGGTATCAAAACAAGCACCAGAAGGAAAAAGCAGATAACCATCAGCAATTTGGACCATGTCCTCCAAGTCCAATAATCGACATTCATGATAAAAAACATAGCTATGACGCCGATTCCCGCAAACAAAAGCTGCCGTTTCGCGAAAAAGAATGAGTCGTCAAATTTATAATCCGCCCATACCGCACTCGCACTGTACACCATAATTAATCCGATTGTTAATAATAATAACGTAATGATGACCAATAACAAATCAGGCGATGTTTTTTTAGTAGTCAAAGCAATCGACACCCCAAGCTTAAAGTCATTAGGGCTGCCGATTTACTTCAAGACAAGCCCTTACTTAAGCATATGCACGGCATCTATAAACATGTCACCGCGTTCTTCAAATGTTTTGAATTGATCCCAGCTCGCACACGCGGGTGACAGCAGGATGACATCTCCTTCATTTGAGATCGCAAACGCCGCAGATACTGCTTGTTCAACATTATCGACACGTTTGACATGTTGTATTCCCAGCTCATTGCCGAGTTTCTCAAGTTTTGGCGCCGTCTGGCCAAATGTAAGCACTGCTTTGACATGTTTCATATAAGGTTTCAAGTCATCAAAACCATTTCCGCGATCCAGTCCGCCCGCAAGCAAAATGACCGGCTTATCGAAAGCTGAAAGCGCCTTGCTTGTCGCCAAAATGTTTGTTGCTTTACTGTCGTTATAAAATTTGCGGCCATTCACTGTCGTCACATATTGGAGGCGGTGCTTCACGCCAGTAAAGCTTGTCAGCACTTTTTTAACCGCCTCATTGGACGCACCTGCCGTTTTCACAACTGCAATCGCTGCTAAAATGTTCTCCAGGTTATGAGCGCCGGGCAGGACAACCTCTTCCAGAGGAAGAATGGCTTCGCCGTTAAACATAATCATACTGTCTTTTACGTAAGCGCCCTGTTCAAGCGTTTTGCTGGCTGAAAATGGGATCATTTCAGCTTTTCCAGCTTCAGCAAGACGCACAACCGTGTCATCATCTTGGTTGACAATGGCTTTATCTGAGGCAGTCTGATGAAGATACACTTTCTGTTTCGCTTTTTCATAGTTTTCCCGTGTATGGTGATAATCCAAATGGGCGTCAAATACATTTAAAATCAGGCTGATTTCCGGTCTGAAAGCGTGTGTTCCCATCAGCTGGAACGAAGACAGTTCAGTAACGATCCATTCGTCCCCATCAGCATGATAGGCAACCTCACTTGCGACTGTGCCGATGTTTCCGGCAATCAGTGCTTTTTGCGAGTCAGCTTTGAGCATTTCGTAAATCAGCGTTGTCGTGGTTGTTTTACCGTTCGATCCGGTAATTCCGATAAACTTGGCGTTTGTCAGGTAGTAAGCGAGCTCAATTTCCGTCCAAACCGGAATGCCTCTTTTCTCCGCTTCCTGAACCATAATGTTTTCATAAGGAATTCCCGGGTTTTTGATCAGAATCGTGATTTGATGCTGATCGAACAGAGAAACTGGATGCTCTCCACAAACCACTTCGATTCCTTTTTCAGAGAGCTTTTGTGCCGGTTCGTTTTCTTCAAAAGGCTTTTGGTCATTGACTGCAACATAACTGCCTTTTTCATGAAGAATGGAGGCCGCCGCATACCCGCTTTTCGCAAGCCCAAGGATTAAAAAATGCTGATTCTGTAAAAATTGATCATTTTCCACTTATAACCACACCTCGATGTAAATTCCTAAAACGGCAAGCAACAGTCCCGCAGCCCAAAACGTCACGACTACTCTCCATTCAGACCAGCCGACAAGCTCGTAATGGTGATGAAGCGGACTCATTTTGAAAATTCGTTTACCTGTCGTTTTAAAGCTGATGACCTGCAGAATAACAGATAATGTCTCAATAACGAATACACCGCCGATGATAACCAGCAGGATCTCTAATTTCGTTAAAATGGCAATGGTAACGATGGCTCCTCCCAATGCAAGCGATCCCGTATCTCCCATAAACACTTTGGCCGGATGAGCATTAAATACAAGGAAGCCCAGAACTGCGCCGACAACGGCCACTGAGAAAATCGCTACGTCATATTGAGACTGATTCCATGCCAGAATGGCAAAGGCGCCAAAGGCAATCGCCGCAGTACCGGATAATAAGCCGTCAAGGCCGTCAGTCAGGTTAACTGCATTTGATCCGCCGACAAGCATAAAGAGCACCAGAATAAAGTAAGCCCAGCCTAGATCAAATGATAAGTCAGTTCCAGGAACGCGAATATCTGTCGCAAAATTGTAGTAATGGTATACCGCATAAAATACAACTGCAATAATAATTTGGCCGATCAGCTTTTGCTTTGATGTCAATCCAAGGTTGCGCTTCATGACAACCTTGATGTAATCATCTAAAAAGCCAAGCAATCCATAGCCGAGCGTAACAAACAGAAGCAGCACCATTTCGGGGCTTATTTCTGAAAACTTCTGTGTCATCACAATAGTTGTCACTATGATAGAAAGTATAATCATGACCCCGCCCATTGTCGGTGTCCCTGATTTTTTCTGATGTGATTTCGGTCCTTCTTCTCTAATACTCTGGCCGAATTTTAATCTTCTTAAAAACGGAATAAGAATCGGAGAGAGCAGAACACTAATTAAAAAACCCATTAAAATTGTAAACAGAATGACTTGCTCAAGCATTGTCCTTTTCTCCTCCTGTTTCTTTCAAACGACATACGTAGTTATCATATTCATGATTTTTTCCCATATGAAAAATCTTTTCAAGCTCCATTATTCAATAACATCTCTTTCCTATGAATTCGTCTTATTCTTATTGAGTTCAACAATGGCTCTCGCCGCTACTTCAGCATCATCAAAATCGAAGGTTTCATTTCCGATCTGCTGATAGGTTTCATGTCCTTTTCCTGCAATGAGGACAACGTCGCCTTTTTTGGCATTGGCAATCGCGAAAAAGATCGCCTGTTCGCGGTTTGCAATACTGTGATAGTATGCGTTCTCTACTCCGGCTTCCATATCTCTTAAAATCGCGCGAGGGTCTTCGCTTCTCGGGTTATCTGAAGTGAAAATTGGCTCGTCAGCCAGCTCCACAGCAATTTTAGCCATTTTCGGGCGTTTCGTCTTATCTCTGTCTCCACCACAGCCGACAACGACAAATAGCTTTCCTTCTGTCATGTCTCTGCAGGTCTCCAGCACATTTTCAAGGCTGTCAGGTGTGTGCGCGTAATCTACAATGACAGGAAACTCCTGCTGCTGATTGACCAATTCAAAACGTCCTCTTACACCACGCAATTCTTCAACAGCCTCAGTGATGATTTCAAGTGGTATGCCTGCTGCAATACATGTCGCAACAGCGGCCAGCACGTTATACACATTAAATTGTCCGACGAGAGACATCGTGATGTGCTTCGTGCCTTTGTTTGTCACAAGATCAAAGCTTGTGCCCTGTGCAGTGATATTGATGTTCTTCGCCATCACGTCAGCATTGTTTTTAATTCCGTATGTAGAGATATGCGCTGCTGTTACCTTTTCAAAATAAGCGCTCGCCTCATCGTCAGCATTCAGTACGGCACGCTTTGGATGTTCATGGTTGAAAGCCCCGCCAAGTTGGGAAAAGAGCAGGCTTTTTGCATGCCGGTACTCATCCATCGTTTTATGATAGTCCAGATGGTCCTGCGTTAAATTCGTAAACACGGCAATATCATAATCACAGCCATGGACGCGTCCTAAAGACAAGGCGTGGGAAGAAACCTCCATGATAGCAGTGTCGACGTGCTTGTCATTCATTTTCTTAAACGTTTTCTGCAGCGTGACGCTTTCCGGAGTCGTGTTTTTCACTGGAAGTGTTTCGTCTCCGATTTTCATGTACATTGTACCGATCAAGCCTGTGCGTTTTCCCGCTTTTTTCAAGATCTCATCGACCATATGGGTCGTTGATGTTTTGCCGTTTGTCCCCGTTATCCCGATCAGCTGAAGCTTCTTCGTCGGCTGTCCGTAAAACGCATCAGACAAAACGCTGAGCGCGCGAAGTGACTGCCGGACAATAATAACAGGAACATCCACATCGACCTCTCGTTCTGCCACAATAGCCGCTGCGCCGTTTTCTACTGCTTTTTGCGCAAAATCGTGGCCATCCACCGTATACCCTTTTACACATACAAAAAGACTCCCTTTCTTTACTTCTCTGGAGTCCATCTCAATTGAAGTTATTTCAGGGTCTTGTGAGTCGTTTACAGAAGGTTCGGTTGTTAAGTATGTAAGCAGCTTTGTAAGTTTCATCGTATCAAACCTCTCAACATTCTAATTCGTTCTTTTTATCATTGAAGTCACATCAAAGGATGTGGTAATGATTTTAAGCATACAGTTCATATTTTAGCGTAAATAAAAGGATACATCCAGCTAATCTTGAAAGATATCAGCATTTTTTCTGCAATAAAAGAATAGGCAGCCCGAATCAATCGGCTGCCTCCTTTTCATCTTCTTCAGTCAAATACACGCGTATCTTCGAACCCTCTTTTACTTTCGTTCCGGCAGCTGGCGATTGTTTAACGATTTTGCTTCCTTTCCCGGAAGCATCTACATTGAGATTCACCAATAGTGACTCAAGATCTGAGACAGACATCCCTACAACATTCGGAACTTCTATTGTTTTTGTGTCGTTCCATTGGTATTTTTTCTCGATTTGATTTTTCCGGGGCTTCACACCAAGCTCCGGCAGGCTGTCTCTCATAATATTCCCGACAATAGGCGCTGCAACCGTTCCGCCAAACTGAATCGTGCCTTTCGGGTTATCCACCGCAACGTAGACAACCAGACTCGGATCATCGGCGGGCGCGAAACCGATAAATGATACAATATGGTTGTTTTCGAGGTATTTTCCATCTTTAACCTTTTGTGCCGTTCCCGTTTTTCCTCCGACACGATATCCTTCCACAAATGCATTGCGGCCGGTGCCTTCTGCGACAACGCTTTCTAGAGCATAACGGATTTGTTTGGATGTTTCTTCAGAAATGACTTGTTTCTTTGCGATTGGTGATTGTTTTTTGACCGTTTTCTTCGTAACAGGATCGATCCATTCCTTTGCAATATAAGGTGTGTAGAGCGTCCCTCCGTTTACAGCGGCAGATACCGCTGCAACCTGCTGAATCGGCGTGACGGATACTCCCTGTCCGAAAGCCGTTGTTGCTTGCTCCACCGGGCCCACTCTGTCAAGAGGGAATAAGATGCCTGTTCCCTCGCCTTGAAGATCAATCCCCGTTTTTTGTCCAAAACCAAAGTCTTTGATATATTTGAAAAGCTTTTCTTTTCCTAAGCGCTCGCCCAATTCAACAAACCCCGGGTTGCAGGAGTTCTGTACAACTTCTAAATACGTCTGCAGCCCGTGCCCGCCTCTTTTCCAGCACCGCAGTCTCGCTCCGTCCACTTCCGCATGCCCCTTATCATAAAATTGATCCCGTTTTAAATTAACTTTTTGCTCTTCAAGGGCTGCTGCAAGCGTAATGATTTTAAAGGTAGATCCCGGTTCATACGTGCTCCATACTGGCAGATTTCGATTGTAGACGGACGGATCGACTGATTGGTAATCAGCAGGGTCAAAGTCAGGCCTGCTAGACATCCCCAAGATTTCTCCATTTTTCGGATTCATAGCTACGGCAATCATGCCGTCCGGATGATATTTGGCCTCAGCGTTATCAAGCTCTCTTTCCAGTATCGTCTGAACCTTTGAATCAACTGTCAGCTTCATATCAAGCCCATCCTTAGGCGGCGTATAGTCGTCCGCTTCATCAGGCATCTTCTTTCCCTTGGCATCTGTATAAAACTTAACAGAACCTTTTTCCCCTTTTAGATCATCGTCGTAATAGGCTTCCAGTCCAAGGAGCCCTTGGTTGTCAATTCCTGCAAATCCAAGCACATGAGATAAAAAGCTGCCGAACGGGTAATGACGGATACTGTCCTCCGCAACATACACACCTTTTAAATCAAGCGCTTTGATTTCCTTCGCCTTCTCATTTGAAATTTTTCTCCCCTCAGGAGTGATCTTTTCGATTGACGCTTTTTTTGTCACATGTTTATATACTTTTTCTTCTGACATGTTGAGCACCGCCGCAAGCTGCTTGCTCGTTTTCATCGGATTCTGTACTTGGCGCGGCACAACGAATACGGTCGGCGCACTTTTGTTTGTTGCGAGCTTCACACCGTTCCGGTCCAGAATCTCGCCTCTCTCCGGCTCAAACGGCAAGTTACGGCTCCAGGAATCTTTCGCCAGCGAAGTCAGTTTTTCGCCCATCACAAACTGAACATACCCCAGCCTTGTATCAATGATCAGAAACACGATCACGCCAAAAAGCAAAACAAATAATAAACGTTTTCTAACCGTTACATTCGAGACGCGCAAGAGACCGTTCACTCCTTATTTAGGCTTGTTTCATTTTATGCCTGAAATTGGACAGGTAGAACGAGGCTCCTCTGAAGGCATAAAAAAAGAAAGCCTGCATAACGCAAGCTTTCTTTTTAATCAGGATTTTTAAACTGAACCTTGATTACGGTTTTATCTTTTATTTCTTTGTCTTTCTTAACGCTTTGGCTGACAGCGTAGCCTTGGCCGTTTACTTCAATATGAATTCCCGCGAGCTCGCCGTACTGAAGAACCTCTCTTCTAGACCACCCTGTCATATCAGGCATTTTGATTTTGCCGCCCGTTTTCAGGAAAACCTTCTGATTGGTGAGAACTTCCTCATCCGCTTTCGGATACTGTTCTTTTACAGCGACATCACTGCCGATGACAATCGGTGTGAGATTCTCTTCTTTTGCTTTCTTTTGAGCAGCAGTAACCGTTTGATCTGTTAAATCAGGCATTGTCTGCGCTTTTGTTTCTTCCTT
Source organism: Bacillus sp. MD-5 (assembly GCF_002201875.1). NCBI lineage: Bacteria > Bacillati > Bacillota > Bacilli > Caryophanales > Bacillaceae > Bacillus > Bacillus sp. MD-5. Next base: position 1,431,181 of record NZ_CP021911.1, on the reverse strand, counting down.
ATCTGAGTCAGATTTTTCAGTTGGCTCTATGTTTAGGTAATGCAGGCTGTTTTTCATTGTTGGGTTGAAGATTTCTGATACTGGATCTGAACTGCTTTGTCCTGCTTTTAGTTGCGGCTGCTGTACAGCAACATAAATCAAAAGCTCGGGATCATCTTTTGGTGCCATACCCATAAACGAAAAGATATAGTCATCTGTTCCGTCTAAATATCCGCCTTTTCCAGCTATTTGCGCAGTACCTGTTTTCCCGGCAACATCAAAACCTTCGATTTTATAGGCTTGCCCTGTTCCGATCTTCGATGTAACGACTTCTCCCAATATATCCCGCACCTTTTTCGCTGTGCTTGCAGAAATTGGGGTTCCGGCTGATTCCGGCTTATTTTGATAGATGGTTTTATCTTTATCGGGATCAACGATATGATCAATCACATAAGGCTTCATCATTTTGCCGTTATTCGCAATTGCCGTTGCGGCCTGAATCTGCTGAATTGGTGTGACCGCAGACGCTTGGCCATATGCAGTTGACGCCTTATCAAATTCATATTTAAAGTTAATTTTGCTGGAGACTTCTCCTGGCAAATCAATACCTGTTTTCTGGTAAAAATTGAACTTGTGCAAATATTGATTGAGGCGGTCATATCCCAGCTTTTCTTTCGCCAGTTTCGCAAATGCAACATTTGACGATCTAAGGACGCCGTCATGATAGGTTGTCGGCCCCCAGCCTATACCTCTATTATGGTCCCTGACAGGTTCCCCGCCAACTTCAAATGTACCTGATTTATATTTTTCGTTCGCATTAAACACGTTTTCCTGCATCGCAGCAGCAAGTGTAAATATCTTCATCGTTGATCCGGGTTCATACGCATATGAAATCAAATCATTATAGTAGTTTGTCACATCGCGCTTGTTCGGATCAAAGCTTGGCCGCTGTCCCATGGCAAGGACTTTGCCTGTTTTCGGATCGACGACTGCGGCCATAATTTTTTTCGGATTATACTTTTGCGCCACTTTTGTCATGCTGTCTTCCAAAAAGGTTTGAATTTTCTGGTCAATGGTTAAATATACATTGTCACCATTTTTTGGCGCGGTAATTTTATTTTTGCTGTTTGGGAGCTCCCAGCCGGATTTGTCGCTTTCATATGTCACATATCCGTCCCGCTCCTTCAAATACTTATCCAGCACCTTCTCTAATCCCATCGCGCCGGAAATTTCATTTGTGTCCTGATCAACCTCGGCATAGCCGATTAGATTAGATGCAAATATACCGTTTGGATAGTAGCGTTTTGTATCCCGTAAAAATGAAATGCCCGGGAGTTTCATTTTTTCAATTTTTTGCTTTTGTGAATACGTAATATCCCGGCCCGCTGAGCCAAACTCGACTTGTTTTGCATCTTTATTTAAGATATCAAGGATGTCGGCCTTGTCCAAGTTTATCACTTTAGACAATGCTTCCGCCGTTTTTTCTTTGTCTACGACATGCTGAGGATGCTTGACATCAGTGGTCATTTTTTTATCGAGAATCGCAATCAGCTTATACGTCGCCGTGTCCTCAGCAATCACTTTTCCGTTTCGATCTAAAATCGAGCCGCGGCTTGCCTCGATGGTCCGTTTCTTTTCATGCTGCTCTGTCGCTTTTGTCGCAAGCACTTCGCCGTCCGCTTTTCCGGTTATTTGAATATATGCCATTCTCCCTAGGATGACAAAGAAAAAGAGAGCGAAACAAATACTTAGAATCGCTGCTCCTCTATTCATAAATTTATTCTTTTTTGGCATTTGAATCATTCCTGTATGTTTTTCACTTTTTTATCTTTTAAATTCAAGCCGTTCTTTTTCGCAATGTCCATAATACGCTGCGGTTTGCTTAAATCAGCAACGCTTTTTTCGAGGTCACCAATTTGCTTATTTTCGGATGAAATTTGCTCCTCAAGCTTTTGCACCTCAATATTGGTTTGATATGCCGCATATGCCTTCGATACGATCAAAAGCGATACGCTGAGCACCGCCGCAGCAAAGAGGACAAGAAGCACTTTTTCTCCGAGAGTAATGGAAGCCCTTTTTTTGACAATCACTTTTTTCTCAGGATTGATCGCATGCCGCTGCTGTTTCTCTGGTTGGTAAGCTAAATTGCTCATAGGCTGATGACCTCCTTTTAATTTTGCATTCGCGTTTCGTTATTTTCTTTTTTCAGCAATCCGAAGCTTGGCAGAACGGGCCCTGTTGTTCTCTTCAAGCTCTTCTTGAGATGCCGTAATCGGTTTTCTTGTGATGAGCTTTAGCTCCGGCTCAAACTCTTCCGGTATAACAGGAAGACCCGGAGGAAGTTCCGGAAGCGACGACTTTTCTTTAAAAGTGGTTTTGCAAATTCTGTCTTCTAGCGAGTGGAAGGTAATGACTGATACCCTGCCCCCTGGCTTCAGAACCTCAATTGCCTGCTCCAAAGCTTCTTCAAACACCCTAAGTTCATCGTTTACGGCAATTCTTATTGCCTGAAACACGCGTTTAGCGGGATGTCCCCCGCTCCTTCTCGCTGGAGCGGGAATCGCGTCTTTTATTAGATCGACCAGTTGGCCCGTAGTTTGAATAGGAGACTTCATTCTTGCCTCCTCAATTTTTCTGGCGATCTGTTTACTGAACTTCTCTTCTCCGTATTTAAAGAAAATACGGACGAGATCCTCATAGCGCCACTCATTAACGACTTCTTTCGCCGTAAGCGTAGCCGACTGGTCCATCCTCATGTCCAACGGTGCGTCATGATGGTAACTGAATCCGCGCTCCGGTGTATCCAGCTGCGGAGAGGACACCCCTAAATCAAATAAAATACCGTCTACTTCTGTAATACCTTGTTCATTCAAACATTCTTTTAAATACCTGAAATTGCTTTTAATCAGAATAAGCTGCCCTTTATAATCGGACAACGCTTCTTTCGCATGCTGTAATGCCATATCATCTTGGTCAAAAGCGATTAAACGCCCCTTCTCGGATAACTGCTGCAATAAGTATGTACTGTGCCCAGCTCCGCCGAGTGTGCAGTCTACATATGTACCGTCCGGTTTAATATTGAGTCCGTCTACGGTTTCACGAAGAAGTACTGTCTTGTGTTGAAACATTTTGTGTTGGTCCCACCTTTTATCAGGATGAATTGAAATTGTTTTTAGAGTGTTATACACGAAGAATCATTATATATCAAACCCAATCATGTTTTCAGCAATTTCAGCAAATGAATCTTCTTGCTCTTCTGTGTATTGTTCCCAAATTACTTTACTCCACAATTCAATTCGATTAGAAACCCCGATAACAACACATTCTTTTTCCAGTTTGGCGTAATTCAATAGAGATGATGCAATATTTACCCTGCCTTGCTTGTCCAGTTCGCATTCGGTCGCCCCTGAAAAGAAGAAACGGGTAAACGCGCGGGCATCTTTCTTTGTGAGAGGAAGAGCTTTCAGTTTTTCTTCAATTTGTTTCCATTCGTGCATAGGGTAGCCGAAGAGACATTGGTCAAGCCCTCTGGTCAGCACAAATTGCTCACCTAGGCCTTCTCTAAATTTAGCGGGTACGATCATGCGGCCTTTCGCATCGATGGTATGCTGATATTCACCCATAAACATGATCTCTTGCCCCACTTTCTCTCCTTAACTCACCACTATTCACCACTTCGCTCCACAACTTCATTTTACACTGTTTACCCATAAAAAAAAACCCTGAACTATTCAGGGTTCTTTAAAACTTTATTTCAAAGTTTGACAACTTGATGTTGATTTTGAAAAGAAAATGGCAGATTCTTGAATGTCATGAAGAATTTTGGACCGTACCTGTTCAAATAATACATGATATTCCAAATCCGTTCTTGCGGTGCAAGAAGCGGCTTAATGCTATTTTGAATTCTCTCATAATCCTTCAAAACGTAGCCTTCTTTTTCTTCAATTCGCTTCGTCACCGTGCGCTCTAAGAATTGAAGCTGATCCTGAATAAAAGCGGCATTTTTCAGGAGTAAAGGTTCCATGCTTTGATCGACCTTTAACGCCTCCTGCCGGACCGTTTTGTGAATCGCTTCAATTTGGCTTCTCGCTTGATCCATCACCGCCGTAAACTCTTCCGGAATCTGGCGCTCGAAGTATGTCTCTCTTTGATTCTCCGTACCGCGCTCAATCGCATCTTGTAACGAGATATTCCGTTCAGCCAGTTTTTTCTCAATATGCCGCTCAAGTATCGTAATGTTCAGCCTTGGCATGACAGGAGGCATTTTGAAGCCCATCACCGCAAAAGCTTGTTTGAGTTCACCCCAATAGTTGATTTCACCGGGCCCTGCAATAAATGCTAAAGTCGGAATGAGAAATTCCTGCATTAAAGGTCTCGTTACAACATTGTTGCTGAAGCGCTCCGGATGTTCTTCCATATGCGTATGAAGTTCATCCATCGTCCATCCTAGATCAAGCTCTTTGACAACAAATCGGCCGTTATCTTTTTCAATTAAAAAACGTTCTTCTTCATATTCATAAAACAGATTCGCTTGCTCTTTTCCGGACTCGATAATCGGTTTGTAGCCTGCTTGGCGCATGAAGGCCTGCTGATCTGATACAGCGCGGGCGAGTTCATCATTTTCTCGAAGAATCTTTTGGAACATGGCCGTTTCCAGCTTTTTAATCCCAGGATCTCCAGAATTTAATAAAACTAAGCCCTCCTCTTGGAACAGATCCGCGATCAGCAGCTCAAAGAAGTCAGTAAACGTAACAGATTCTCGTAAACATCGTTTCACATTGTCAAGAAGTGAATTCGTGTGGTCTGTTTCTTCAAAAGCGGCAAACACATCATCTATCCACGCGGAACACTTTTCCTGGTCAAGCGTTGTGCTCGCTGCTGATGACTTCTTCCAATATGACTGAGACAGCTTTTTTTTCACAGGACCATTCTCTTCAGAAATATGAACAAAATTAATCTCATCCAAATCGTGGTCTTCTCCGGCCACCCAGAAGATCGGTATGACAGGCACTTGCAGTTCCTTTTCTTGTTGCTTTGCTAAAACAATGATTGAAATGATTTTATGTATGGTGTAAAGCGGCCCTGTTAAAAGTCCTGCCTGCTGTCCGCCGACTACAGCGGCACTTGACGGGTCCTTCAGCTTCTCAATAGCGGACTGCATCGCACTTGAACCGAATTTATTATGGTACGAGGATAAGTACGCCGCCAATTCCTCTCTCGCGAAAAACCGGGAGGATAAGTCTTGCAGTCTTTCACGCCACATGTCCTTATGATGAATGCTGTAATCAAAAAAAGAAGACATTTCTTCTTTGCCATCTATATAGTGCTGTACAAACACATTCTGATTTTTGATGGAAAGTTCAGTTAGCTGCATCTTCTAGAACTTCCTTTCTCCAATAAATAGTTAGTTATCCGAAATGAGTATAGCATGTTACCGAAAAAGCTCAAAAGACTTTGTTTGTATTTCGCTCCAATGCTTTGATGCTGCCGTATAAAAACGCTAGATGGACGGCATCAATTCCGTGAAGACTTGCTTCCTTCAATAAGTATCCGATGATGGCGTCAGCTTCCGTTTGCCGGCCTTCAATGACGTCAACCAGCATTGAAGAGCGATTTTCTTTCGTTAGTCTGCAAACGGCCTGAACCCGCTCCCAAGCCTCTTCTTCGTTTTCAAGCCTTAATATGCGGCACGCCTCCTGAAATACCAGCTTCATAAAAGCCAGATAAGCTGGCGTTGTCAGCAGGTCTCCATTTTTCACCTGCAATAACGCAGTTAAAGGATTAATACACGCATTTACAATCAGCTTGCCCGTTAGCAGACGGTACCAATCCGTCTCATAACAAATCGGAAAATCCGAGTGGTTATGCTTAAACAAGATGTTCAGCCGATCTGGTTCAGCATCGAACGCGCTCCATTTTATCGCACCTAAGCCTGTATGATCAACAGCTGTATCCGATTTTCTTACAGCCCCGTGCTCAACGATTCCAACATAAATAGAGTGGCCAACGTGCCAGTCTTTTAGGTTGTGGATATGCCCCATGCCGTTTTGCAAAAATAATATATTCGTTTTTCCGATCCGTTCAAGCGACGGAAAAACAGACTGAAGCTGATGCTGCTTCACTGTCACGACAAGCAGATCGAAATCCGAATTGATACGCGTGTCTGCACTGCAACCAGCGCTGAATTCCTCCCCGCCTTTATAAAGCCGGATTCCTTCAGACTGAATGGCCGTAGCCTGTTCCTGCCGCCTCGTCACAACAGTCACGTCGTGATCAAGTGACAAATAATAGGCGCATAAAAGACCGACGGAGCCTCCGCCGATAATTCCAATTTTCATGATGTCACACCCAATTTAGCTTTTACGTATTATCATAGCAGAAGTATGAAGAAATTACTTCTCAAAGATCCCATGTGCTTAAAATTAAAGTTTAAATATTTGGATTTTTTAAATAAAGCGTTTACAATATATATATAGAAACAACAAAGGGGGAGATTGGTTTGACAAAGGTAGAACGTCTGCTTATCAACTATAAAACGCTGGAAGAATTCAAGAAATTTAAAGAATACGGCATTCAGGAGCTTTCAATGCTTGAAGATCTTCAGGATAATATTATTGAAAATGACAGCACTTCGCCTTTTTACGGGATTTATTTCGGCGATAAACTTGTAGCACGAATGAGTCTGTATCAAGTTAACGGCAAATCGAATCCCTATTTTGACAATCGCCAGGATTATTTGGAGCTGTGGAAGCTTGAGGTTCTTCCAGGCTACCAGAACAGGGGATATGGGAGAGCCTTGGTTGAATTTGCAAAATCATTCAAAATGCCAATCCGGACAAATCCGCGAATGAAATCAGCAGAATTTTGGAACAAAATGAACTTTAAGACTGTTAAATATGATATGGCGCGGGACAAAGGGGAAAACCCGCTCATCTGGCATCCTGATATGGATCGCGAAATGACACCGGGAGAGTCCGCATAGACATAAAAACAACCGGCCTATTCTTCCTATAGGGCCGGTTCATTTCAAGCGTTTCTTTACGTTTCTTGAGCCGCTTTTTTCATTCTTCCGTCTTCCTTGGATACAACCATTTTTCTGGCCCGATCCATAATGTCGATCAGTGCCTTGTAATCCTCTTCTGTCATCTCTAGCTGATTCCGCAATGTTTGATTTTCATTCCGCAAATCCTCAAGCTCTTTTTGCAGGGATTGGATTTGCTCCTTCAATTTTTCTCTTTCGAGCTGAAATTCTTGTGCAGAAGGTGCTTCTTTAAATTGTTCGAGAAATCGAATGACATCCTGAATGGACAAGTCTCGTTTTCCTTCTGACGATGCCGAGGCAGTCTGCTTCACGGAATTCGGCATATTGACCGAATGAACGCCGATTTGCTTTCTCAGTTCTTTCCTCTGCTTTTTCGCAAGCTCTATACCTGACTGGTATTGTTTTCTTACATACGAGTTCCACCTGAAACCGCAGGCTGCCGCAGTTCTGGTCAGCGCCCTTCCTACCTCCTCAAAGGCGGAAAGCTGTGTTCCTCCCTCTCGAATATGACGAAGCACCACTTCTGCCAGCAGCAAATCCTCATCCTGAGTCCAAGCATCTTGTCTTGTAATGGTCAAATTCAATCTCCCTCCATGTCAGCTTATTTATCTCATACATATGCCGGTAATAGATTAGATAGACTATTTGCACTCACAAATTTTCCGCAAGCTGACAGGAAGAGAAAAAGAAAAAGCGCAGGGCTTTCACCCCGCGCTTTTCTCATTAGTTACTTTTTACATTTATGTCTTTGCCGTTGTATGATCCGCATGCTTTGCATACACGGTGAGACAACTTCATCTCTCCGCATGACGGACATTCTGTCATACCAGGTACATTAAGTTTGAAATGTGTACGGCGCAATCTTTTCTTCATTTTAGAAGTTCTTCTAAAAGGTACAGCCATTATTCCCACCTCCTTAAAGAGTTAAGATTCATCATCTTGTTTTAAGAGCTTTTCGAGGGCTGCAAGTCTCGGATCAACTTGTTTCTTCTTGTCTTCTTCCGAAATGACTTGCCAGTCCTTTCCTTCTTGAGGAGCAGCTCCTTTTTCTTGTTCAGATTCACAAAAGATTTGCATAGGGATTTCTAAAAGAATTTCTTCTTTCACGATCGGAGTTAAGTCGATAGTATCGTCCTCAACAATGTGAACGTCAAAATCTTCTATATCATCCGTGTGATGAAATATAAACAGTTCTTTTGTTGAAATTTCAAATGGATACGGGACATCAACGAGTGTTCTTGAGCATGGCAAAATCATTTCGCCTGAAATTGTAAAATCAAACGAAACCTGTTTGGATTTGATATCCGCTCTGCCCTTCACCCGGACGGGAGAAATGCGGCGAATGTCAGAATTCAGCTTTGTCAGCTCATTTAACTCAACTGTTTCATCAAATTCAAAACTTTGTTTTGGCATTTGATGCAGCTGATAAATCGTCCATTTCATTTGTATCACCTCAGGAAAGCAACAAACATGATTATAGCTTTTAAGATTGTTTTTGTCAATATTTTTTCTTTACAGCATAATGCTGCCATCCAAGCATCGTTGACAGCGGAATATGCTATGCATACACTTAAAACAAAAATAAGGCGTAAGAGTTTTCATTTGCAAATGTACCATACGTTTTTAAACATAGCAAGAAAGGCGGAAAAAATATGAATGCTGTCGGATTGGTGGTTGAATATAATCCCTTTCATAACGGTCACCTTTATCATGCCCAAACAGCAAAGCGGCAAACCGGATGCGACACGGCTGTCGCGGTGATGAGCGGGCATTTTTTACAGCGTGGGGAACCGGCTGTTGTGTCAAAATGGGCCCGAACAAAAATGGCGCTGCAAAGCGGAGTTGATCTTGTTATTGAGCTGCCTTATCTTTATGCCGTGCAAAAAGCGGACATTTTTGCACGCGGCAGTGTTTCCATCCTAAACGAAATTGAATGTGAGGCGTTGTTTTTCGGGAGTGAGAATGGGGATATCAAGCCGTTTTTAGAAACAGCACAGCTTATTAATGAGCATAAACATACATTTGATGACCGAATTAAAGAAGAACTTAAAACGGGGACGAGTTATCCAGCAGCGGCGGCTAGCGCCTTCAGCTCCATTTTGCATTCCGAAAGTGCACTTGACTTGTCAAAACCAAATAACATTTTGGGATACCAGTATGTGACTTCGATTCTAACCGGGGGATATCCTATGAAACCTTATACCACGGCACGCATCTCTTCGGACTATCATGATGCCGATCTCCCTGAAGGCGAAAACCCTATCGCAAGCGCCACAAGCATTAGAAAAGCGATGACTGGCCAGAGTCTCGAAGCCTGCCTTCGTTTTCTCCCTGCTGCATCTGCACGAGAATTAGCAGCTTACCGCAAATCTTTCGGATTGTGGCATACACCTGAGAGCTACTTTTCTTACTTAAAATACAGCCTTTCAACAGTAACAGCACAGGAATTACAGCAAATATACGAGGTGGAGGAAGGTTTAGAGCACAGAATTCTTCGTTCGATCAGGAAAGCCAGCTCCTATCTGGAATATATGGAGCTGCTGAAAACGAAACGTTATACATGGACAAGGCTCCAGCGGATGAATACGCACATTTTAACCAGAACAAAAAAACAGGATATAAAAAAGCTGCTTGACGACGATAAGGTGCCATATACCAGGCTTCTCGGCATGACGAAAAAAGGACAGGCTTATTTATCCGAAAAGAAAAAGACACTTTCTGTTCCGCTTGTCAGCAAACTGTCCTCTTTCTCTCATCCAGCTCTCGATCTGGACATAAAAGCAAGCAGAATTTACAGCCTGCCGATAGAAGAGCCGCTGAGAACCGAGTTTGACCTGCAGGAATACGGACATGCACCGATTCGCTATGACGAAGATGGACAACACTTTTTAAATGTATAGAAAAAGCACCTGAGAATCAGGTGCTTTTCGCTTTCAGCTTATTCAAATAGTCAATCGCATCCTGCATGGTATCAACAGGCACAATCTTCATATCTGAATCAATATCTTTTGCTGTTTTTACAGCATTTTCATAATCGGAATTGCTGGCGCCGTTTTGATTTGGCGCGAAGAAAATGTCTTTTCCGGCTTTGTCTGCGGCGACGACTTTTTGATCAATTCCGCCAATCGGGCCTACTTTTCCGTCAACATCGATGGTACCTGTTCCCGCAATATCATAACCTTTTGTTTCGTCTGTTTTTGTCAGCTGATTATAGATTTCAAGAGACATCATTAACCCTGCCGACGGGCCGCCGATATTCTCGATTTCAAAATCAATATCCGGCTCCACTTTGACGTTTCTGTCCGTATAAAGTGAAACACCGATCCCAGCCCGTTGCGGCTCATCAGGGAATTGTTTTAACGTAAGAGTGACACGCTTTTCTTTTTCTTCTCTTTCGATCTTTAACGTCACTTTATCGCCTGCGTTTTTGCTGCTGATATAATCAATCAGCTTTTCAGCTGACTGATAGTTTTTGCTGTCTGCACTGATGATTTTATCACCGACCTCTATTTTCCCTTTTGCCGGCATGTTTTCTACAACTGAGCTTGCATATATGCCGTTAAAGGAATAGCTGACTTTTTTTCCTGCTTTTTGATAGGCGGCTATAACCGCGTTTTCTTGCGAGCTTTTCATCATTTGGAGCTGCCTTTTCATATACTCCTTATCTGACTCGCCTTCTTCCTTAATGCTCTCATCAGGAACAATTTCATAATAAGGGTGCATCTTTGCCCACACATATGTAAACGGATTAGCCGGTCCCACTTTGACAGTCATTAAGGACAAGCTTCCTTTTTCCGGGTAGCCTCCCTCCACTTTTATCAATGGAGCAAGCTCTGTCGCTTCTCCCGGTTTTGTAATATAGTATGGAAGTTTTATAAATGATAAAACGGCGATCAGTATGAGGATGACGAGCATCCAGCTAAAATGTTTTTTACGTAGCAAATTATGAGCCCTCCCAATTCTCTATTTCTTTTCTTATCTTGCTGATCATTCGGTTTGTCGCCACTTCGCCTGCCGATATCATTTCTTCAATATTGGCAAACGAGCTTGAGCTGTATGTTTCAAGAGAAGGGCGAATCATGATATCTGCGGCAATCGTTTGATGCCGCACCAATTCATTTTGCAGGATATCCATACTTTGCATAATCACATCAAAAATATGCACTGCTGTTTCAGTTTTTCGAACCCTGGAAACATCCGAAGCGATGATAATATCAGCTCCCATGTCTTTTACAACAGAAACCGGAATTCGATCGACGACCGCGCCGTCTACAAGAAGGCGTCCGTCCAGCCTCTGCGGAATAAAGATACCCGGTATGCTGATGCTGGCCCTCACTGCATCTGACACTGATCCTTTGCGGAACACAATCTTTTCTCCCGTCTGTAAATCACATGCAACAATGCCCAGCGGAATTTGGAGCTCTTCAATCGGTTTTCCGAATGTATAAGCATGCACAAGCTGTCTGACACGGTCACCTTTTAGAAAACCGAGCTTCGGCACCGTATAATCAGCATAAAGCCTCCGTTTAAAGGCTTTGGCTACTTTTTTCATCGTTGCCACGTCATGGCCGGCGGCATAAAAACTGCCCACCAAAGCGCCCATGCTGCTTCCTGCAATCATATCCACATGAATTTGATGCTTATGTAAACTGGAAAGCACACCGAGATGAGCAAGCCCTCTGGCCCCTCCCGATCCTAACGCTAACCCGATTTTAGGTTTGGCCAAAGCGTTAACCTCCTGCCTGAATTCCCTGTATACCGAATTCTATGGTCTAAACTGAACCCCTATGCTCGTATATTAGTACAAAGAATCAAGAGGACAGGTACTGCTTGGCCGTTTCATGTCATACATTATTTTATCATGATATACATGTCATTGGGCATTTTTAGCATCGGGGAGGTAAGAATGAACTTGTCGAAGATCAATACACTTTTGATTGCCTCGTTTTTTCTTTTTTTAACAGCGACTGTCATCTCACATCCACAGGCCTCATTCGAAGCCTCTAAAACCGGGCTTTCTATGTGGTGGGAGGTTGTGTTTCCGTCATTGCTGCCATTTTTTATTCTGTCCGAACTCTTAATCGGCTTTGGCATTGTACGGTTTGTCGGTGTTTTGCTTGAGCCTTTTATGCGGCCGATCTTTCGCGTGCCGGGTGTCGGCGGCTTCGTTCTTGCTATGGGAATGGCATCAGGAAACCCAGCGGGAGCAAAACTCACTGCCCGTCTGCGGCAGGAAAAACAAATTTCAAGAGTAGAGGCAGAACGGCTTGCGTCGTTTACCAATTCTTCAAACCCGCTCTTTATTTTCGGCGCTGTTGCTGTCGGTTTCTTTCAAAATGCGTCACTAGGCATTTTATTGGCTTCTGCACACTATTTAGGGAATCTGGCTGTTGGATTAACGATGCGTTCCTACGGCCGCAAGGAAGAGCAGCATCTCAGAAGAAAGAAAACGATACCCTTTCCTTCGATCAAAGATGCGTTACACGCCCTTCATACCGCCAGACTTGCGGAAAAACGGCCTTTGGGCAAAATTTTAGGCGACGCCGTGACGTCTTCTGTTCAAACGCTTCTTATGGTAGGCGGCTTTATTATTTTATTTTCTGTCTTCAATCGGCTGTTGTCCGTGGTTCAGCTGACTGATGTTTTGTCTGTTTTCACAAAAGGCGCGCTGACTTTGTTTCAGCTTCCGGCTCAATTGGACATTCCGCTTTTATCGGGGATGTTTGAAATCACGTTAGGCAGCAAGCTTGTCAGCGAGACAGATGTTTCTCTTCTGCAAAAAGCGATTATCGTCAGCTTTATTCTCGGGTTTAGCGGCTTTTCCGTACAAGCTCAAGTGGCAGGTATTTTATCGGAAACCGACATTAGATTTAAACCATTCTTTATCGCACGGTTGCTGCAGGGCGTTTATGCCGCTGTCTTCGTCATGCTTTTATGGAAACCGCTTTACACGGCGTGGCATGATCCTTATCAGTATGTATTTAAATCTTTTAAGAGCAGTGACATGCCAGCTGCATTTATAAACGGCTGGAATCTGCTTGTGCAGATCGGACCTGCTGTCACACTATGCGCGCTGTTTACGTACATTATCATTTTTTCTTACAGACTGACAAACGGCACAAAAAAAGGATGAGTCAAACCCCCTCATCCTTGTCTGTATTTTTGCTGAAGCGCAAGCTCTACTTCCGGCGGTACAAATTCTGATACCGAGCCGTTGTATCTCGCCACTTCTTTTACGATGCTTGAACTTAAAAACGAATACTGATTGTTTGTCATCATGAAAAATGTCTCAATGGATTCATCAAGCACACGGTTTACTGACGTTCCCTGCATCTCGTATTCAAAATCTGATACAGCTCTCAAGCCTCTTAATATCGCTTTGGCATTTTTTCTTTTTGCATAATCAATTAACAGTCCTTGTGATGTTTCAACTGTTATGTTCGGAATGTCTTTTGTCACTTCTCTCAGAAGCTCACACCGTTCCTCTACACTGAACAAAGGCTTTTTTGAAGAATTATTCAGCACACATACATACACTTGTTCAAAAATATGCGCCCCGCGTTTGATGATATCCAGATGCCCGTAGGTCACCGGATCAAAACTGCCGGGACAGACAGCTATACTCGCCACCTCACTACCCCCTCTTTTTATAAATCGCCACACCTGTAAGCCCATAGGTTTCTTTTCTTGTCATCACAAGATCTCCTACGGTTTCGGGAAGCTCGACCTCTCTGTCATGCTCAGCGACGATAAAGCCGTCTTCTTCCAGCATTTGATATTCGTCAATCAAAGTTAAAAGTGCTTTCAGCTTTTGATCCTTATACGGCGGATCGAGAAAAATGCCGCGAAAGCCGGTTTCTCTCTTTGCAGCAGCGTGCAAAGCACGTTCCGCCTCATTGCGGTATACCTGTGCATGTTTTGTAAGCTCCAGCGTTTTCAAATTAGATTTTACCGTTTGAATGGCCCTAAAATCACGGTCAACGAATATACAATGCTCAAACCCGCGTGAAAGCGCTTCGATTCCAAGACCTCCGCTCCCTGCGAATAAGTCTAGTCCCCTTCCCCCATCAAAATAAGGGCCGATCATATTGAAAATGGATTCCTTCACTTTGTCGGTTGTCGGTCTTGTTGATGTTCCCGGCACAGCCTTTAGTGAACGGCCTTTTTTTGATCCAGAAATTACTCTCATGTTCCACACCACTTTTTCTAAAAGCTATTTTGTTTCTTTATTCGGCCAGACGCCGCTATGTACATAGAAAAAAATCAATCCTATCTTAACATAAAGCATTCTCCCAAACAATGAACGCTAATCTTGATAAACAGGTGTATAGGCAGCATGATCCTTGTCCATACTATAAGCAACAGCATCTAGAGGATGTTGTTGCCAACCGCGGAGAAGACTTACGTTTCCCCATAAGTTCTTCCTCCGGTTTCTCCTCTCCCTTTGCCTTCTCCTTAACATATTAAGGAATAGAAGGACCCCGCAGATGTCTGCGGGGGTTTTTTTATTGCTATATGCCGATTTTATAATCGTATTCTTTTGCCTTATCAAGCTTTGACTCGAATTCCAATTTTAAAAACGGTTTATAAGAAGGCTCTACTTTTTTCACAAAAGAGTAAGACGCAATCTTGTCCATTGTTTTTTCAATTTGGTCCATATCACAGTACAGTACGACATATTTTAATCGTTTTGATACATAGTGCACATTCCCGAACTTTCTCAGCATTTTGCTTTGCTTTAGGGAGTGCAGATACACAACCATTCCCTGGCGCCTATTCTCCAATACAATCACCTGCCTGATTTCTTTTATATGTAAAAGACGAGACGGCCAGTCTCGTCAGGACACTTTACATCCGCAGCTTCCGCCTGAACCGCAGCCGCCTCCGCATGAAGACAAACCGTCAAAATAAGGGTTCCCAGTCGGAACTTTCACATGCTCCGAAACAGCTGTCCCAATCTCGACGCTGACCTCATCAAGAATGGACTGGAGCTCATTTTCAGCTCTCTTGAAGTCAGCCACCTTGTCGTTCAGGTCCAGCTCACGTTTGATCTCCCTCATTTTCCGGGATATTTCTCTATAGTCAGGATGATATTTGCCAAAACGCTGTACATCCTCATACTGCTCTTTTATTTTGATAAAAGAACGAATAATCCGCCCTGCCTCTTCATCTTCCTGGAGACGCTTGTAACAATTGCGGTAGTTCTCAGCCGTCTCCGACTGCAGAATCATCTCGGCAAGCTGCTGAGCTTCACCTTGAAGCCGTACGGATTCCATCGTCGCATACATAACATGCACCTCCAGTTGTTAGTTTACCATGAAACCAGCCAATTGGAAAATGCTTAACCACAGCTGAAAACAAACTCCGTATGGACGCATGAAAAAGACCCTTTCCCGGGCCTTTTAATCTTTTGTCCGCATCGCTTGGAACATTTGCATCATCATTTGCGCCATTTGAATCCCGTTTGTAAACTGATTCACCCGATGCGGAATGGTTTTTTCATAAAAATTCATCATCTCAAGCTGAAAGGTGGACAGATCATCCGGTTTTCTCGAAAGCCTGCGGTACCATATCGGCTGCTCTCTGATGAATCGTTTCCGTTCTTCGTTTGCGAAAATATATTCCTGCACCTCTTTGCGCATATGAGATCCCCTTTTTTAATCCTTTCGAAAAGAAAAAGGATGCTGTCCAGAGCCTGGCTGAGATTGCTTCTGGCTGTTCCCGGAAAATGTATTAAGAAGGTTTTGCAACGATGAGATTGACTGGCTCATTTTATTGATTTGTTCGTTCATTTGATTGACATCCATCTTTTTCACCGCTGTCACCATTTTCGTGACAAAATCATTTTTTTGCGGTGTTTCGGGCACAGCCTCTGCAGCTTCTTCCGGTTCCCGATACGGATCCCAAATCGGGTCGCTCTCCCCGAAGAGAACCCAATTTTCATATACGTCCTGCCAGCTTCTTTGTTCTTTTCGCACTTCTTTTATCAGCTTGGGATGCTTTTTGACGAATTGTTTAAAGTCATTGATTGAATGATTGGCATGTTGATTCGCCACAATCCTCACCCCCTCCGAAAATCGTTACCTACTACAATGTATCGTTTTGTCGGGCATTGTGTTCGCCTATATTCATTCACAAATGAATTTTTAGTGCTGTCCCTAAACACTGGTGAAAAGCCTTAAGAAGAAGGGGAAATCGGCTCCTCATCAGCAAGAAAAGTAACATATTGAACAGGCTGTATTTACACATCCCTTAGCGCAAGCCAGCTTGTGTGAAATAGAAAAAGCCCGGAACCATTCGTCCGCGGCTTTCATTACCATCGCTTAATAAAATTTTGGGTGTAATACTTTCGGTCTACTCCGACACCAAGATGCGTATAATCTGAATTCAGAAGCGCTTTTCGATGGCCTTCGCTATTCAGCCAGCCTTCTACAGCTGCCGGACCGTCCACATAATTGTATGCGATATTTTCTCCCGCTTGCTGAAAGTCAACATGCCCTTCTTCTAAGCGGTCTTTCAGTGAACCGTATTTCTTAGAAACATGGGAGAAATAATTATTTTCCTTCATATCCTCGCTATGCCCAAAGGCAACTTCCGCCGTTGGCTGATCCCACTCAAGCTTCGCAAGTCCATGTTTGACGCGTATGACATTCGTCAAATCAAGTATTTGCTTTTCGCTCGTTGTTTGGATCTTTTTCCACTTCTCATCTGAAACGGCTTTCGGTTTGATTAATTCCCCGCGGTACACTACCTCATAAGGTCTTTGCTTTACAAAGGTCTGCGCATCAAACGCCCTGATGCTGGATAGCTTCCCTTCAAATTTGTCCATATACAGCTGGACGTACATCTTTCCTACCTTTACAGTCGGTCTTGTATTGATATCTTCTTCAGAAAATTCAAACCGATAGGAATTTCCTTTATACTCTACATTCACAAATGGCGCCACCTGGGTCGTCTTGAACACATCTCCGGTTGATTCGCCAATTTTGAAAGGCTTGGCGTTAATATCATTCCCAGCCGCGAATAATGTGACCACTTTATTGTTTAATACCCCAATTTGGATATATTGGTCCTTACCTTGATTGTATACCCACCAATCGTAATCATAAGCTGAAGGATCAATGCGTTCAGGTTCCCCAAGCTTTTTCGTTACTTCATCGGCGGACTTGCCCATGAAGGACAATAATCCTGAAGTCGGCATATGTATTCGTTTGCCGCTTTCTGCTTCCTCATTTGACACCTGAGGCTCGCTGTCATTTGATTTCTTTTCAGGAACAGATCCATATTGAATAAACAGAACATAAGTTCCGCAAATAATCAAAAGGATAACCATTGCTCTCAATATATTTTTCAATCTATCACCCCCGTGGCGATTCACAATGTCTTGCCTTACAACCCATTACAATACAGCCTATTTAACATGTCAAAGATTTATGTGTTAATGAAAAAAGCCTTCTTCTCGATTATCACCTTCAGAAATATCCGATAAGGCGCTGCCGGCACGTTCATTTGTTTGCTCAGATAAAGAAAGATCACCAAGCGTGACAATTCCAGTCAGTTTTTTATTTTTTGTAACTGGTATCCTTCTGAGCTGATGCGATGCCATCAAATGAAGAACCTCATCAACTGAAGCATCTTCCTCCACACTGACAGGTTTTTCGGTCATCGCGTCAGTGATTTTTTGCGAGTTCGGTTTTTTGATGGCGATTCCTCTTAACACGAGATCACGGTCGGTCACGATGCCGACCAATGTTTCCCCATCCTCATCAACCACTGGAATCGCCCCTACATTCGCGTCCTTCATCTTTACTGCAGCTTCATATACATTATCTAATACCGTGCAATATTGCAAGTCGGCTGTCATCAGATCTTTTATTTTTGTCATCCGTTTAACCTCCTTTAGTCTAGTGCTATTGTCGTCAAAATTTAATTTTTGCATACTTTCAAAAGAAGAAGATTCATTGAAAGTTTAACGCTTTCATACTATGATTGTCAGGAAAGGTAATTTTTATAAGGAGGGGTCGGTGTTGAAGTTTACTGAAAGCGGACTTGAAGGGGTTAAGGCTGAACTCAGCTTGCTAGACGACTTAATGGAAAGCAAAGGTCTCATCAGAGCAGGCCAATGGGATTACGAGAGAGTCACCTATGACAAGAAGTTTTCGACGATTGAGGGCACGTTTTACCTGCGGATACAAGGAATTGCGGCAGAGGGTGATGTCGGAAGCGGACGCGCGGTGATTCAATTAATGTCCCCTCTCCTAGGCAAGCATTACTACCCGCACGGAGTAGAGTATGGAGAAACGGAAGAGTTTCCCGTACAGGTTGTGACAAAAAGCAAAGCACTGATTCAGGACATATCCGACATGTTAAAAACAGTTCAAATGTAACGAAAAGGTACAGCATATTCCGCTGTACCTTTTATGATATCGTCTGCTGAATATACGGCGGCTCCTCCTGCCCGTCCTTTTCCCTTTCTTTCTTCACCCATTGGAAAAAAATAATCGCCAAAAAAGTACCGTACACAATTTCCTGAATGATTTTCATCATGACGGCCCCGAGCTGCTGATCCTCTAACAAAGGCAGTGTATTCAACATCTCCGGTCCTGTTAATGGGACCTGCCCCATCATATCCGCAGGCACGCAAAGGCTCATTGCCTCGGCCCATGCAGACGGATCTGTATAGGTGGCGTATAACGGCGCACCGCTGAACATGATTAAGGCGCAAGCAGGTGTGAGCAGCATACCGTCCGCCATAATATACCCCAGCTTCATCAAGCCGCTGAGCTGCCGTAGACGCCCCACCTTATGAACAAGCGGCCACCACATGAAGAATGCAAGCACAAAGATAAGCCAAGTGATTAATGTATGGTAAAACGGATTGGTTTTGACAGTATCAAATATAAGCGGTACATGATATAAAGAAAAAATGCCGTTAAACAAAAGCAAAGCAATTAAGGGCTTCGCGAAAAAGGAAAAAACCGGTTTGATGGCAGGCCTGAAAATGATTTTCTCCCAGAGCCATGCAGGAATTCCAGCGATCAACAGTGGCGGTACAACCAAATACAGGACAGCCATCTGTACCATATGCGCGCTAAACATAATATGTCCGAGCAAATCAACAGGGCTTCCCTCGGCCGCATATAAAAACAGCATCGCCGACAGAAAACACGCCATCTCTTTACCAGTTATTCGATTCGGCTTTGAAAACATTCGCCTGTAAAAATAGAGATAAATCGCCGTAATGCCTAACAGGATACAAAAAAGATAAGGGCTCCACATGGCGCGAAACCCAAATATCTCCAACTGATTCATTTCTTCACCTCCGGCGGCTGTTCAAATTACCACCATATAATTGTGACAAACGCAAGAACAGTGATAAACGCGACAAACACCCCTGAATACAAAAATAATGCCGGCGCCTCATGCCCTTTTTGATTCATATGCATGAAATAATACAGCTGAAAGATGACTTGAATTGCAGCAAGCAAAATAATGAAAGGAATCGTAAACCAGCTTGCGACACCGTCTGTTGCCACAGTCAGAAATGCAACAATCGTAAGACCGATCATTAAACCAAAAGATAAAACCTGATATTTCATCTCCTGGGCATGCTTTTTTTTCTTAAATTCAAGGTCGCTGTTGATATGCCCTCTGCTTTTTTTACCGACCATGTTTATCCCACCATCCCCATTAAATATACAACGGTAAAGATGAAGACCCACACGACATCAATAAAGTGCCAATAAAGGCTGGCAACGTAAAACTTAGGCGCCGTATACAGGTTCAGCCCTCTCTTGGCATTGCGGATCATCAGCGTGCTGATCCACATCAGCCCAAACGCCACGTGGGCGCCGTGTGTACCGACAAGCGTGTAAAACGCAGAACCGAGCGCAGAGCTTGTGATGGTAAAGCCAAATTCATGGGTGTAGTGCTTAAACTCATAGATTTCCAGTCCTAAAAAGCCCGCCCCCAATAAAACCGTAATTCCCAGCCAAAGCTGCATCTTGCCGAAGGAAAAGTTCTTCATGTGGTACATCGCGTACACACTCGTTAAACTGCTCGTTAATAACAGCATTGTCGCAATGAATACAAGTGTTACGTCGAACATTTCGGTTGTAGGCGGATCACTGGCGTTTGAATTCCGAAGCGCCAGAAACGTGGCGAAGAGAGACGCAAACAGAACAGTCTCTCCGCCAAGAAAAAGCCAAAAGCCTAGAAATTTATTTTTCCCTTCCAGTGTTACTTTTTCAGGAGAAGCTGGAAAGGTTTCTGCGGTGAATTTTTCTTGAATTTGCATTATGCCTTCACCCCTTTATCATCGTTCGGCAGTTCCTCTTTATGAATATGATAGCCGTGATCATCAATGACTGAGCGGAGCAGCATCGTAATAAAGGTGATGCCGAGTCCGATAAAGATCACTGGCAAGCCCCAAGCGTAATCGCTTCTGTACAGCAGCCCGAACGCTGCGACAAAAAGGCCGAAGGAAATGATGAGCGGCAGGATTGAGCCGTTTGGCATATGAATATCATCAACCGGTTCCGCCGGTGTCATTGATTTGTGACCTGCCTGCTTCTCGATCCAAAGCGGATCAAGTCCTCTGACAAAAGGAAGCTGTTTAAAGTTATACTCCGGCGGCGGCGAAGAAACGGCCCATTCAAGCGTACGTCCGTCATGCCATGGATCATCGCCTACATACTCGCCTTTTACCGAAGTCCAAATGACATTGACCAGCAGAAGAATAACAGCTGCCGCCATAAAAAACGCCCCGATTGTACTGATCAAGTTGCCGGTTTCAAGCCCCTGGCCAGGCAAAAACGTATAAACCCGGCGCGGCATCCCCATTAAACCGACAAAATGCTGAATGAAAAACGTGAGGTGAAAACCGATAAAAAACAGTACAAATGAAATTTTTCCCATCGTCTCATGCAGAATTTTACCGAACATTTTCGGCCACCAGAAATGAACACCGGCTAATAGGCCGAATACCACGCCGCCAATGATGACGTAGTGGAAGTGCGCCACCACAAAATACGTATCATGGAACTGATAATCAGCAGCGGCCGCTGCCAGCATGACTCCCGTCACACCGCCAAGCACAAAAGATGGAATAAATGAGACAGCATACAGCATTGCGGTTGTATACTTCACATTTCCTCCCCAAATCGTCAACAGCCAGTTGAAAATCTTAATCCCGGTCGGAATCGCGATAGCCATTGTGGCAACCGCAAAAATCGCATTTGCAATCGGGCCAAGACCAGTTGTGAACATGTGGTGCACCCATACCATAAAGCCCAGAAAGCCAATGAGCACGATGGCAAAAACCATTGAAGAATAGCCAAACAAACGCTTTCTGGCGAAAACAGGGATGACCTCGGAAAAAATACCGAATGCAGGCAAAATTAGGATATAAACCTCCGGATGGCCGAAAATCCAAAATAAATGCTCCCAAATGACCGTATTCCCTCCAAGCTCGGGATTAAAGAAATTGGTTCCGAACAGCCGATCCAGCATCATAAGAGCCAATCCGACCGTAAGCGGCGGAAAGGCAAACAAGATCAATGCCGAGGCCACGAATGTCGTCCATGTAAACAAAGGCAGCCTCATGTACGTCATGCCCGGAGCCCTCATATTGATAATCGTGGCCAAAAAGTTAATCCCGGCTATCAGCGTCCCGAGCCCCGATATTTGGAGTCCGAGGACGAAAAAGTCTATGCCGTGCCCTTTTGAATGAAGCGAAAGAGAGGCATATGACGTCCAGCCCGCATCTGGCGCTCCGCCCAAAAACCAGCTTAGATTTAAGAAAATGCCTCCGAAAAAGAAGAGCCAAAAACCAAGCGCATTTAAAAATGGAAACGAAACGTCCCGAGCCCCGATCTGCAATGGCACAACCGCATTCATCAAGGCAAATAAAAGCGGCATCGCAGCCAGAAAGATCATCGTCGTTCCGTGCATAGTCATTACTTCATTGTACGCTTGAGCACTGAGAAACGCATTTTCCGGCTTTGCAAGCTGAATTCTGATAAACATCGCTTCAATTCCCCCGACAAGAAAGAAGAATCCTCCTGCCGCTAAATAAAGAATCGCGATTTTTTTATGGTCCACCGTCGTCAAATAATCCCAAAGCATAGATCCGCGCGTCCGCTTTTCTGTAAGCGCATTCAACATATGTGACCTCCCCCAATATCTCCCTTTCTTCCCTACTTGCTTTCCGCTTTTAAGCCTTTTAAGTATTCATAAAGCGCATCTGTTTCGCTGTCTGAGAGCTTTGGATATGTTCCTGTCATTTTGTTCCCCGGCTTTATGCTGTCAGGGTCCTTCAGCCAGGCCTTCACATTTTCTTTGTTGGCCTCTTTCACCCCTGCCACTTTTGTCCTTTCACCGAAGGTCGCCAAGTTGGGTGCCGTTCTAGCGGCTTCTGCACGCTTATCATTCGGCTCTACCGCATGGCAGCTCAGGCAGTTTTTCTCTTTAAACAGTTCTTCACCCTGCTTAGCCAAATCGCTCTCTGCTGTAGATTTATAGTTTTTCATTTCTTTTGTCCAGCCCTGAAATTCCTTTGCAGACATTGTCTTTACTTTAAAATCCATCAGCGCATGTGAAGGGCCGCAAAGCTCTGCACATTTTCCAAAAAACATATCTCCTGCCTCTTTGCTTCGTTTCGAATCAAATGTCAGGAAGAACTTATTTTCATTATCCGTATTTGTATCAAGTTTTCCTCCAACTGAAGGAATCCAGAAGGAATGTTTCACATCAGAAGCTTTTAAATTAAAATATACACGCTGGTCTGTCGGCACAATCAGCTCCTGGCTTGTGATGATGCCGTAATCAGGGTATTCAAACTCCCACCAGTATAAATTTGCCCGGACATTGACTACAAGAGCATCCTCAGCTTTGCGGCCTTTCTTATCCATTGGTGATGTGTCTGCTAGCTCCAGCGTATATAATACAACAGGGATCACAAGAATAATGAGCAGCAAAATCGGGATCACGGTCCATGTGATTTCTAAAAATTTATTCCCCTCTACCTGTTTCGGTATCGTGTTCTCACCAACCCGTGATCTTCTAAATCTAACAATCACATAAAAGAAGATAACAGATACTACTGCAACAACAACCACCATAATCAATGTGCTGAGCACTGTCAGGTCATACTGTTTATCAGCCACCTCGCCAGCAGGCTTGAGCGTGGATAAAAAAGGTTTTCCACATCCGCTTAATAGAAGCGGCACTAAGGCTAATAATAAAATAAGACGCCAATGCTTTACCATTTCACCCAACCCCTTTTCTGGTCAATACAAAGGCGGAAAGCAGATCGAAAACCATCGCCTCCAGCCTATCACCAATAAAGCACTTACATTTCCTCTTCTCTTAAATTATGAGTTTTTTTACTCAAAATGCCATCTATGTATAAAAGTAAAGCCGCCTGATTAAACAAGAGGTCAAGGCGGCATTTACTAGTTGTCATCGTTTATTTTGAAGCGATAAAACAAGCAGCATATCTATTTTTTAGAAAAGAGTTAAGACAACCATGGCAACGAAATAGATAGTCATGTAGTTAAGTGAGTATACGAACATCTGCGTTGCCCACTTCATAATATTCTTGGAGCGGAATCCCATTAAGCCAAGAATCAGCCAGCCGATATTTAACAGCAAACCGAGGATGACAATTGGAAGCCCTAGGCTACCAAGGAAAAACGGAAGCGGCATCAGGCACGCAACCCACACAATAATTTGTCTTTTTGTCACTTCAAATCCGTATACGACAGGAAGCATCGGAATATTTGCAGCTCTGTAATCCTCAGTTTTCTTAATAGCCAATGCTAAGAAGTGAGGAATCTGCCAAATAAATAAAATCATGAATAACACCCATGCTACGACACCGATATTCCCTTCCACTGCCGTCCATCCAATAAGCGGCGGCACTGCACCTGAAACGCTTCCTACTACAGTGTTAATCGTATAGCGGCGTTTCGTCCACATTGTGTACAATACAACATACGTAAAGACTCCGATAAAACCAATGACAGCAGCCATGACAGTTGTCATCAGCAGCATAATCAATCCTAAAGCAACCAGCAAAATTCCTGACCATAACGCCTGACTCGGCTGAATTTTACCCGTAACCGTAGGTCTTACTTTCGTGCGCTCCATAAGATGGTCAATATCCCGGTCATACCAGTTATTGATCGCGCAAGAACCCGCAATAATCAGAGATGAACCGATTAGTGTAAGAAGAACGGTGTTTATATTGCCTAAAAAACTTAAACCGGAAATATGTAGTGCAAGCCACATTCCAGTGAAAGTCGTGATGAGGTTAGAATTGACGATCCCTATCTTAATAAGGGACAGAAAATCTTTCCATGCCGTTGTTTCTTCAATTTGTCCGTCTATAGCTGTATCATTTAAGATTCTGGAGTTAGCCATAACGTAAACCTCCCTTACAAACCTAACGCAGGAGAATAAAAAAACCTGCAACTCTATCATACAAGATAACATCTTGTAAAAAAACATCCTATTAAATATTAAACGACAAACAGGAATTTATTTGTGAACTTTTTATGAATTTTACCAAAGATGCAGGCAATCGCCAAATTGGCATTGCGTTTACCTTATTTCTATCAGACCCGGCACGAATAATCAAGTGTACATTTTCCAGAAGCCGTCATTCTATTATATTTTTGTGAACAAAAGCCTCTGGGAATTGCCACAAAACACATATTCGCTTACACTTGGAACGTATATAAAATTGCAGCAGTATGTTGAGAAGGTGAATATTGTATGAATAAAGCATTAAAAGCTCTCGGTGTCTTGACGACATTTGTCATGCTTATTGTTTTAATCGGGGGTGCTCTCGTTACAAAAACAGGTTCCGGCCAAGGATGCGGCAGACAGTGGCCGCTGTGTCACGGCCGTTTTTTCCCTGAACTGAATCCGGCCTCAATTATTGAATGGAGCCACAGATTCGCAAGCGGGATCTCTATTATCCTTGTGTTAAGCCTTGCGTTTTGGTCATGGAGAAAAATCACGCCGATTTTCCGTGAAACAACGTTTCTCGCGATCATGTCTATTATCTTTTTATTTCTACAGGCATTGCTTGGCGCATTGGCTGTCGTATTCGGTTCGAACGCGTTGATAATGGCGCTTCACTTCGGCATCTCATTAATTTCTTTTGCTTCAGTGCTTATTTTGACATTACTCATATTTGAAGCTGATAAATCAGTCAGAAAACTGGTTAAGCCGCTTCAAATCGGCAAAAAGATGCAATTTCACATGATAGGAATTTTAATATATTCCTATATCGTTGTGTATACAGGCGCATATGTAAGACACACTGAATCAAGTCTTGCATGTCCTGATGTGCCGCTGTGCAGCCCGCTGAACAATGGACTTCCGACCCAATTCCATGAATGGGTGCAAATGGGCCACAGAGCAGCAGCCTTACTATTATTTGTATGGATTATTGTTGCCGCTGTTCATGCTATCACTTCCTACAAAGATCAAAAACAGATTTTTTGGGGATGGATCTCGTGTCTTATTTTCATCACATTACAGGCACTGTCAGGTATTATGATCGTATACACTGAACTGGCACTGGGCTTTGCACTTGCCCACTCGTTCTTTATTGCCTGTCTGTTTGGCGTTTTATGCTACTTCTTATTATTGATTGCCCGCTTCCGTTACGATTCCAGACAGTCATAAAGACTCTAGACCAAAGCCTTAAGCAGCTTTGGTCTTTTTTCATGTCTTGTTTTGGCGCTTTATTGTTTCAATGGCCAGCCTTTGTATTAGTATCACTTCATGAAAATAAACCCTTTTGACCATGGATAATCAGATAGAGCCTAGAGTAATAAAGTATCTAAAAGATCGCCGGTATAAAAGCCTGTTTAATTTTGAAAAGGAAATGGCTTGTGACAGCACTACTGTATAATCTTTGAAGGCCGCTTACATCTCTTCTAAACAGTTTCACTCCGCATTTTCTATAAAAAACAAGAGTGTATATCAAATGATATACACTCTTTGTTTTTTATGCTTTTTCAATTTCGAGGAGCAGATCTCCCGTTTGAATCGGCTCGCCATTTTTCACATGAACTTGCTTGACTGTTCCTGAGAAAGGGGCTTGAACCGTTGTTTCCATTTTCATCGCTTCATTAATCATCAAATGATCACCTTTATTGACTTTTGTACCTGCTTCAGTCAATACCTTAATAACGGTTCCAGGCATGGAAGCTGCGATATGGCTTGGATTTGTCCGGTCTGCTTTCAGCCTTTCCTGAACGGAAGACTTAATGCTTTCATCTTTAATGACTACTTCACGCGGCTGCCCGTTCAGTTCGAAATAAACGACGCGAGTGGCGTCAGGCTGAGGCTCACCGATTGAAATCAGCTTAACGATCAGCGTTTTGCCGCGCTCAATTTCAACTTCTATCTCTTCACCTAATGTCATGCCGTAGAAGAATGTCGGTGTATCTAATACCGAGATGTCTCCGTAGCTTTCTGTCGTTTTCACATAATCAGTGAAAACTTTAGGATAAAGGGCATACGCCACAGCGTCCTGATCTGAAATTTCCAAGTTATGCTGCTCTTTAAATTCCTGTTTGATCGCTTCAAATGATACCGGCTCAAGCAGTTCGCCCGGTCTGACTGTAATCGGCTCCTGCCCTTTTAAGATCAGCTTTTGCAGTTTTTCCGGGAATCCGCCATGAGGCTGCCCGATATTCCCTTTGAAAAGCTCCACAACAGAATCAGGGAAATCTAATGATTCGCCTTTTTCGTAAACGTCTTTTTCAGTCAGGTTGTTTTGCACCATATAGAGTGCCATATCTCCGACTACTTTTGAAGAAGGCGTTACCTTGACGATGTCACCGAACATATCGTTCACGCGTCTGTACATTTCCTTGACTTCATTCCAGCGGTCGCCAAGGCCTACTCCCTTGGCCTGCTGCTGCAGGTTGCTGTATTGGCCCCCTGGCATCTCGTGCTCATAAATTTCAGTATGCGGAGACTTCATTCCGCTTTCAAATTCACTATAATATTTACGCACTGACTCCCAATATTGGGACAGCAATTCAACGTTTTGGACATTCATTTCCGGACGGCGGTTGTTGCCTTCCATCGCATGATAAAATCCGCTCGCGCTAGGCTGTGACGTTAATCCCGCCATTGAGCTGACCGCCACATCTATGATATCAACACCGGCTTCCACAGCTTTTGCATACATATAAATACCGTTTCCGCTCGTATCATGTGTATGAAGGTGAACCGGAATGTCGATCGTTTCTTTCAACGCTGAAACGAGTTCATATGCAGCCTGCGGTTTTAACAGCCCTGCCATATCTTTAATCCCGAGAATATGGGCACCTGCCGCCTCAAGCTCCTTCGCCATCGATGTATAATAAGCAAGGTCGTACTTCGTCCGGTTCTTGTCAAGGATATCTCCCGTATAACAAATCGCCGCTTCTGCCACTTTGCCGGTATCCCGAACGGCATCAATGGCTAACGTCATTCCTTTTACCCAGTTTAAGCTGTCGAAAATACGGAACACATCAATGCCCGATTGAGCTGATTGCTTCACAAATTCTTTAATCACATTGTCCGGATAATTCGTATAGCCAACCGCATTTGATGAGCGAAGCAGCATCTGGAATAAGGTATTCGGCACTTCTTCACGAAGGTCTTCCAAACGTTTCCACGGATCCTCTTTTAGGAATCGGTAGGCTACATCGAAGGTCGCGCCTCCCCACATTTCCATACTGAACAGTTCAGGCCATAATGCAGCCGTTGGATTTGCGATTTTTTTCAAATCATGCGATCTGATTCTAGTTGCCAATAACGATTGGTGGGCATCCCTGAATGTCGTATCTGTTAAAAGGACAGATTTCTGCTCCTTAACCCAATTTGCAAGCCCTTCTGCACCTTTTTCATCGAGAATTTGCTTTGTTCCTCTGGCGGGCTGCTGATCAGCGTCTACCTTTACGGTTAACGGCTTGTCAAACGCCGGTTTTTCTTTTTTTCCGATTCCGGGGAAGCCGTTCACTGTCACATTGCCGATGTAAGTGAGCATTTTCGTTCCGCGGTCTTTTTGTTTAGGAAAAATAAATAATTCAGGCGTTGTGTCAATGAAAGATGTATCATATTGCCCTGTCAGGAACTTCTCATGTTTTGCAACGTTCTCAAGGAACGGAATGTTCGTTTTTATGCCTCTGATTCTAAACTCCTGAAGGTTTCGTACCATTTTGGCAGCCGCCTGTTCAAACGTTAAAGCCCAAGTTGAAAGCTTAACGAGCAGTGAATCATAGTATGGTGTGATCACGGCGCCTTGGAAGCTGTTTCCGGTATCAAGACGGACACCAAAACCGCCGCCTGAACGGTAAGCCATAATTTTTCCTGTATCAGGCATGAAATCATTTTGCGGATCCTCAGTCGTAACCCGTGACTGAATGGCATAGCCGATTGTAAAAATGTCCTTTTGCTCAGGAATATTTACTTTTTTGCTGTGAAGACTGTGCCCTTGGGCAACAAGGATCTGTGTTTGAACAATATCGACACCCGTAATCATTTCTGTTATCGTGTGTTCAACTTGTACGCGAGGATTTACTTCAATAAAGTAGAACTCGTTGTTTGCAACAAGGAATTCGACCGTACCCGCATTTATATAGTTTACATTTTTCGCAAGCGCAACAGCCGCCTCACAAATTTGATCCCTTAATTCAGGTGACAGCGATACACTTGGCGCCACTTCAATGACCTTTTGGTGGCGTCGTTGAACGGAACAATCCCTTTCAAAAAGATGGACGACATTGCCCTGCTTGTCTCCAATCACCTGAACTTCAATATGTTTTGGATTTTCAATTAATTTTTCTACATAAACTTCATCATTGCCAAAGGCTGCTTTCGCCTCTGATTTTGCACGCTCATAAGCTTCTTTGACTTCACTTTCAGCTCTGACAATCCGCATACCGCGGCCGCCGCCGCCAAGCGAAGCTTTAATGATAATCGGATAACCGTTAGCTTGTCCAAATTGTTCAACAGCTTCAAGCGTTTCTGCAGGACCGTCGCTTCCGGGAATCACGGGGATTCCGGCTTTTTCTGCCTGCTCACGCGCTTTTACCTTGTCACCAAACATATCGAGATGCTCGGATTTTGGACCAATGAATACGATTCCTTCTTCTTCACATCGTCTCGCAAAATGAATATTTTCAGATAAGAAACCGTATCCCGGATGAATTGCATCGACTTTGTTTCTTTTCGCAATATCAATGATCCCTTCAATATCCAGGTAAGCATCAATCGGTTTTTTCCCTTCACCGACTAAGTATGCTTCATCCGCTTTGTACCGATGGTAGGAACCGGAATCTTCTTTTGAATAGACCGCAACTGTACGAATATTCAACTCGGTACACGCCCGGAATATTCGGATTGCAATTTCTCCCCTGTTTGCTACTAATACTTTTTGTATCGATTGCTGAGACAAACTTTTTTCCCCCTTACCCGAATGGAATATAATCTATCATAGCGGAATATCCTTCCCCTGTACACACTTGTTTTTTACTGATAAACAGTTTTTTTAAGCTGTTTCTTTTTCAGTCCCTTCGTCGCCAAGGGTTCTCTCTTTTTCTTATTCTCTGAATATTTTACAAACATGCTGATATTCGCTAATATCCCCATACTCCCCAGCAGCAGCACCAAAGAAGAGCCCCCGTAACTGATAAATGGCAGGGTAACCCCTGTAATCGGAATTAATCCGCTGACACCGCCAAGGTTAATAAACGACTGGATGGCAATCATGCTTGAAATGCCGATCGCTAGAAGACTTCCAAACGGGTCCTCGCATTTTCTGGCAATATAAAAACCTTTTATGACGACAAAACCCAATAAGAAAATCACAAACAATACCCCAAAAATGCCGAGCTCTTCAGCAATGACAGCCATAATAAAGTCAGTGTGTGATTCAGGCAGATATCCGTATTTTTGGATACTTTCACCGAGCCCCAGACCGAAAATGCCGCCTGAGCCGATCGCATAATAAGAATTGATCACTTGCAAGCCTGATGAGTCTGCATACTTAAATGGATCTTCAAGACTCTCAAAACGCGCTAAGCGGCCTTTAGTTAAAATTTTATCCTGATTCAAATAGATAATCGGGCTGACTAAAATCAAAACAATTCCGCCCAGTATCACAAGCCTCATCAGTGTCTTTCCGCTGAATCCGGAGCATAAGATCATGCACGTTGCAATCAGCCCGATAATCATGGCTGTACCGAAATCTGGCTGCATGGCAATTAAACTACAAATCACAAGCGTCATGACTACCGGAGGGGCTACCCCAGTTAATAGATGGTCGATATAGCTTTGTTTTTTGGCATATACGGCTGCAAGGTATAAAATCACGACCAGTTTCACAAACTCCCCCGGCTGGATACTCATTCCGCCGATTTTAAACCAGCTCTGCGCGTTTCCGGCAACATGCCCGAAAACAAACAGTGAGATAAGCGCAAGAACAGATACAAGCAGTATCCCCTTCTGAAACTTTTGATGGGCCAGTGCCTTGTAAGGAAACAAAGCCATGAGAATAAATAGAGCACCACCTGCAATTAAAGCAAACAGCTGCCGCATGAAGAAAAAGTTACTGCTTACGTTATATCGTGAAACAGCTGTAATCATGCTTGAGCTGTAAACCATCACCAAACCGAATCCGCACAGTAAAACAATTGCGAATATCAGCGAGTAATCATAAGATTTTAGCATTTTTTTTAACATAACATCCTCTTCCCTGCTTCTAACTTCCATTAACTATGGTTTTTATGTATTTATCTTTTTTATTTTACTACAATTTATCAAACGAGACGAAGAATCTCTATACGATTCGGAAGGAATGTGTAAAAAAAGACCGTCTTTAAGAGAGAAAAATAGCGGTTATAAAAAAACCCAAACTGTTAATAAGTTTGAGTTTTATCATTTATTTACTTGTAAACGCGTCATGCAATGCAGACAATTCACGTTCCAATGTGTATAAAAGGTCTTTACCGTCTTTTTCATCAACCAATCCCAGGCGGACAGCAAAATCGATTTCCCTCGAAAGCCCGAACATTTGAGTATCTAAGACCTCTTCATATAGAGGACATTGAGGCATCGTTAAGTTATCCATTTGTACTCGGATCAGCTTCAAAATCTTCTCAGCGTCAACTTTTAAGAGTTCAAAAGCTTTTTGCCGATGGTCAACTATCATCTCTGAAGCCAAAAGTATCCCTCCGTTCCCCAGGCGAGTACCTAATTCTTCTATTTATCATAAAGGGTATCAGCAGAAAATGCAAGAGGATTTAAGCAGATGACATAAATTAAAAAATACTCAGTCTGTACATCTCAGACATGATTTCCAATAACTTTACACCTGCAATGCTGTTGCCTTTTTCGTCCAATGCCGGACCGAAAATACCGATCCCGAAATCATAAGGTGAAATGCCCATAATCCCGCCGGATACGCCGCTTTTCGCAGGGATTCCGACCTTAATTGCGAATTCCCCGCTTGCATTGTACATTCCGCACGTCACCATAAATGTTTTGCAAATTCTTGCGACATCTTTTGAGATGACTTGCTTCCCAGTCTCAGGATTTCTGCCATTCAATGCAAATACAGATCCGATTTTCGCTAAATCCAAGCTGCTCATCTCAATCGCGCATTGCTTCGTGTATAAATCCATTACTGCTTCTACATCATCCTCAAAAATACCGTACTGCTTCATATAATAACACATTGCCCGATTAATCATTGAAGTGCTGTATTCGGATTCAGCCACTTCCCGGCAGTATGTAATCTCTTGGTTGTTTGTCAGCCTTCTAATAAAAGAAAGCAAATAATCAAGTCTCTCTTTCACCGTTCTTCCTCTAATCAGACTTGTTACTACCAATGCCCCGGCATTAATCATAGGGTTTAACGGCTTGCTTGGATTTACTGTTTCCAGCTTGATAATTGAATTAAACGGATCACCGGTGGGCTCCTGTCCAACATAACTGAAGACCTTATCTTTGCCGTATTCCATTAACACCAAAGCAAGTGCAAGGACTTTCGATATACTTTGAAGCGTAAATGTTTTTTCTACGTCACCTGCTGACAGGCAAACATTATTGGAATAATAAATCGCCACTGACAGATCGTGTTTATCAGCTTTTGCCAAGGCAGGAATATAACTGGCTACCTCCCCCTTGTCCGTTACTTTTTTCGCCTTTTTCACTAAGGCTTCAAGCTCATCATTATGCCGGCATACCATGCAAACACCCTCGTTCCCTCAGCATTTCAATACACATAATTTGTACACAAAGTGACAATTCATGCGAAAACTTTTATAATTTTGAGAGAAGGGGGTCATATTATGAGCGTTATCCAAGTAAAAGGCAATGTTACATATTCGATTACCATTGATCCAAGCGTCTGGATTTTTGATGATCGCAAATTTTCGTTTGACCGCAAAGGGGACAGTCAAGACACATTACAATCTACCGGGGATGAATCCGAGCTTGATTCAGAACGCGTCATCAGAGAGGGCCGGATTGCGCCGCCGACTTTAAAGACCGAAAAACAATACGAGAAGCAAAAACTGATGAACGGAAGTTTTGCAATGAGACTTGGGACTGTGCTGAAAAATGCCGAGCCGAACAGCTCTGCGACACAATGTGTATTTGTCACAAGTTCAGGAAAGGCCGCCGTTTCTCTGGAAACCGCTTTGAACAGTGTTGTCCATTTCAGTGAGGCAGGCAAGCCAATTCAAGAAGGCGGCCCCGTGCATATTTACTTTGAAGATCCGGTTCATCATAAACAGCCGATTACCGATTTAAAAGAAATCGAAATCATTTAATGTTACAGCAAGTCAGCGGCAAGCTGGGCGAGACCTGATCTCTCACCTTTTAACAGCTTCACGCTGCCTGAGATGGGTTGTCCTTTAAACCGCTCGACCACATAGGCCAAACCATTGTTCAGACTGTCTAAATATGGGTGATCAATTTGTTCAGGATCGCCCATTAAGACTATTTTACTGCCCTCACCGACCCTCGTTAGCAATGTTTTTACCTCATGCCTGGTCAAATTTTGCGCTTCATCAATGATAATAAATTGATCTGGAATGCTTCTCCCTCTGATATAAGTCAGCGCCTCTACCTGAATTGAGCCAATTCCCGCCAAAATAGCCTCAAGCTCCCCTGGTTTTTTCGCATTGAACAGAAACTCCAAGTTGTCAAAAATCGGCTGCATCCAAGGCTTTAGCTTTTCCTCTTTTTCGCCTGGCAAATACCCGATGTCTTTGCCAACAGGTACAATTGGCCTTGCGACGACCAGCTTTTTATATATCCCCAAGTCTTCTGTCTGTAATAGCCCTGCCGCCAAGGCTAAGAGCGTCTTGCCGGTCCCTGCTTTTCCGATCAGGGTAACAAGCGGAATATCTTCCCGCAGCAAAAGCTCTAACGCCATTGTCTGCTGCACATTTTTCGGCCTGATCCCCCATATATGTTCATCATCAAATACGAGTCTTTTTAATACCGTTCCGGTTTTATCTGCAATCCCGACAGCCGAGGAGGACCCTCCCAGCTCATCCTTCATTAAAGCAAATTGATTCGGATAAAACGCATGCTGCTTCACATCGTTTACTGAAATTTGGTTTTTCCCGTAAAAAGAGCTGAACAGCTGCTGGCTGATATATATATCTTTATAGCCGCTGTACATTTCATTATTGTCCACAACCCTGTCATTTAAGAAATCTTCGGCAAGAAGTCCAATTGCGTCCGCTTTAACCCTAACAAGTACGTCCTTGCTCACGAGGATAACCGGCCTGCCATTTTCCTTTGTTTCTTCCTCTAGGCTTAGGTTTTTCGCCACAGCTAATATGCGATTATCGTTCGTCTTTTCAATAAAGATCTCTTGCAGCTGGTGAAACGAACGATGATTCAGTTCAATTCTCAGTGTGCCGCCAGTGTCAAGCGGCACATGCTCATGCAGCCTGCCTTTTTGCCTTAGCGCATCGATCAGCTTAGATACGTGCCTTGCATTCCTCCCAACTTCGTCCATATACCGTTTTTTTGAATCAACCTCTTCTAATACGACAGCAGGGATGACAACCTCGTTTTCTTCAAAAGAAAATATCGCGTTAGGATCCTGTAATAACACATTCGTATCTAACACATAAATTTTACTCAAGTCTCAGCCTCCTGATATAAGGGTCAAAGTTCTTCCTGCTTCTCTTTTGATGAAAAAGGTGAATGCCTGCTAAAATATATGTTTTTGTGCATAAAGATAGAAGGTTAATTCAACAATAAAATTAATGAAAGCATTTCAAGGAGGGACCCGCAAGTGCGAATTCTTTTCATTATCATACAGCTGACGCTTATTCTGTCCGCTTGTGCCTATCAACAAGGTAAACAGGACCAGAATGTTGAAAAGGAATCAACAAAACAGCAGGAGACTAAACCGATTCATGTAAAGGACACAACTCAGGAAACAAAAGACAATGGAACTAGAGCGGATATAGCCAAGCATCTGGTCAGCGTTGCTGATAGAAACCCCGACGTCAAGGATGCAACAGCTGTTGTGCTGGGAGGTTATGCTGTTGTTGGGATTGATGTCGATGACACTTTGGACAGAAGCAAAGTGGAAACCATCAAATACTCTGTAGCACAGGCTCTAAAAAATGATCGATATGGTGCCAACGCAGTTGTTATTGCAGATCCCGATACGGTCAGCCGCCTGCGTGAAATGAGCAGAGAAATCAGTGAGGGCCATCCGGTAACAGGCATACTGGATGAATTAGCTGCAATTGTCGGCAGAGTGCTTCCCGAAGTGCCTAACGATGTGATTGACAATGAAGACGAGCCGCAAACAAAGCAGCAAAATGATCAATTAAATAGAAAACAGCAGCAGGAAATGGAGAAGGAACAAAACGATCAATCTGATCATCATATGAAAAAGAACAACAATGATTAAGCTATAGCCTTGCGCTTTAGCTTTTTCTTATTTTGGACAGCTTCTGATCCGTGCTATAATACATGTTAGTGAAAGAGGTGATATGATGAGGGTCAAATGTTCTATTTGCGATAAAATTGAAACAATTGATGATGATACCCTGATCGCGAAACGGCTTCGAAACCGCCCGATCCATACATATATGTGCCAGGAATGCCACGATCGGATTGCCAAAAAAACAGAAGAACGGCTGAAAACGGGAAAATTTACGTTTCACCCGGGACAGCAGAAAAAAGAAAAAGTCAAAAAATAAAGCGGCCGCTTAACATACAGAACAAAAAAAGACTCAGCTGAAAGCTGAGTCTTTTATGATTTTGCAGACTGTCCCTTTTTCGACTGATACAGCCGAATTTTGTAAATGATTAAAATCAGCGCAGCGACGACCAATCCTTCTGCCACGGGCAAAAACACTCCTAAAAAAGTCAAAACAGTGCAGCCTAAAGCAAGAAATACATACACCAACGCTGATTTTAACACAGGAAGCCGTTTAGCAAATCCAAGCTTAAATACAATAACGGCCAACACAAAAATCGTGCCGTACAGCAGCCACATGCCTGCCGCAGGCTGCCGGTCTACTTGATATAGAGCGGCGAAGAACGACAGGCGTTCGCTTACGTCATTCAAAAAGATTCCCTCCCCTGTAAACGTACGGGTTCTATCTTTTCAAATTCTGCACGAGCTTAAGACAATCCTGCTGTTTTTTTCTTTTTAGCCGCTTTTTCACGTTCATTCTTATTGAGGATTTTCTTTCTTAAACGGATGGATTCAGGTGTTACTTCACAATATTCATCTTCGTTTAAGTACTCTAGAGACTCCTCAAGAGACATGATGCGCGCTTTTTTAATTGTAGTTGTCTGATCCTTTGTCGCAGAGCGGACGTTTGTTTGCTGTTTCATTTTGCTGACGTTAACAACAAGGTCATTGTCACGATTATGCTCTCCAACGATCATTCCTTCGTATACTTCAGTTCCCGGCTCAACGAAGATAACACCGCGGTCTTCAATTCCTTGAATACCATAAGATGTCGCTTTTCCGTTTTCCATTGACACAAGCACACCTTGACGGCGTCCGCCGACTTGGCCCGCCTGCATCGGCTGGTAGCTGTCAAACGTATGGTTCAGAATACCGAATCCGCGTGTTAATGATAGGAACTCAGTAGAGTAACCGATCAATCCGCGGGAAGGAACTGTAAAGATGAGACGGACTTGGCCGTTTCCATTGTTGATCATATCAACCATTTCGCCTTTGCGTGCTCCCATTGATTCCATGACAGAGCCAGTATGCTCTTCAGGCACATCAATTTGCACACGCTCAACAGGCTCACAGCGTACGCCGTCAATTTCTTTGATGATAACTTCAGGTTTTGACACTTGAAGCTCATAACCCTCACGGCGCATATTTTCAATTAAAATTGACAAGTGCAGCTCACCGCGTCCGGAGACAACCCAAGCATCAGGTGAAGCTGTTGGCTCTACACGCAAGCTCACATCCGTCTGAAGCTGTGATTGAAGACGCTCTTCGATTTTACGAGCCGTTACATATTTGCCTTCACGGCCTGCAAACGGACTATTATTCACGACAAATGTCATTTGAAGTGTCGGCTCATCAATGCGAAGCACCGGAAGCGGATCTTGATGGTCTACAGGGCATACCGTTTCACCAACGTTGATATCTTCCATCCCGGATACCGCAACGAGGTCTCCCGCTTTTGCTTCTTCAATTTCCACACGCTTTAAGCCTTGGAAACCAAAAATCTTTGTTACACGGAATGACTTAGCCGTTCCGTCAAGCTTCATAAGAGAAACCTGCTGTCCGACTTTCATCGTGCCGCGGAATACGCGTCCGATTCCGATACGGCCTACATAGTCGTTGTAGTCAAGAAGGGCAACTTGGAATTGAAGCGGCTCCTCTGCATTATCAACAGGTGCCGGAACATGCTTAATAATTGTTTCATATAAAGCTTCCATGTTTTCATCCTGTTGTTTCGGATCAAGACTCGCTGTTCCATTAATCGCGGAAGCATATACTACTGGGAACTCGAGCTGCTCTTCATTGGCATCAAGCTCAATGAACAGATCAAGAACTTCATCGATTACTTCCTCAGGACGGGCAAAGTCACGGTCAATT
Source organism: Bacillus sp. MD-5 (assembly GCF_002201875.1). NCBI lineage: Bacteria > Bacillati > Bacillota > Bacilli > Caryophanales > Bacillaceae > Bacillus > Bacillus sp. MD-5. Next base: position 1,394,030 of record NZ_CP021911.1, on the reverse strand, counting down.
TTGTTTACAACAACAACCGGGTTCAGGTTTTGCTCAAGAGCTTTTTTCAGAACGAACCGAGTTTGAGGCATACAGCCTTCATATGCGTCAACGACAAGCACTACGCCGTCAACCATTTTCATAATCCGTTCTACTTCTCCCCCAAAGTCTGCGTGTCCAGGGGTGTCCAAAATATTGATACGTGTATCTTTATAGTTAATCGCAGTATTTTTCGCCAAAATTGTAATGCCGCGTTCGCGTTCAAGATCATTAGAGTCCATTGCGCGTTCAGCAACCTGTTCGTTGGCACGGAACGTTCCAGCCTGATGTAAAAGCTGATCGACTAAAGTCGTTTTCCCATGGTCAACGTGGGCAATAATCGCGATGTTGCGAAGATCATTTCGAAGTTTCACTTTTTCATCTCCTAAAAAAATTAGATAACTTTCATATTATACCACACATCCTCTTTAAAAGCGTCACGTTTTTCAGTAAACTTAATATAAGACGTAAAAGGGGATGGAAAATATGAAAAAAACGAATTGGCTTTTACTATTATTTGCATTTGCAGCGGTTTTCAGCATTATGCTGATCGGCGTCTTTATCGCTGAAAAAAGCGCTATTGGCATTATCGCCAGCATTGTACTTGTTTGCGCCGTTATGGGCGGCGGATTTACATTGAAAAAGAAAATGCGCGAACAGGGTTTGCTTGATTAAAAGCATTGCCCCGCCGGCGACATTGTAATCAAAAAACACCGCAAAGAAAGCGGTGTTTTTTCATTTCTTTAAGCCTTATCTCCCCTGTTTCTTAGTCAGGAAGAAGCAAATCATCCTTCATACATAGACAATCGTTCTAACGATCACACACGCAGCCTTCAAAAAGTAGTTCGACAACGATACACATAAAATACCATAGCGCCTATTTCTCCACCGGTAATCACTCCCTATAATGGAATTTGTAGCACAATTCATAAAAGGGAGAGAAGAAACATGAAGAACACATTTGTAAAAAAAGCGATGCTAACGACTGCCGCAATGACCTCAGCTGCTCTATTAACGTTCGGCCCTGATGCAGCCAGCGCAAAAACACCGGCTGATCACACTGATGTTTATGTTCAGCATCAGACAGTCACAAACGAAGATATCAATGCATTTATTGATATTCTAAATCAGTGTATATACGAACAAGACGGTGTATATTATTTCGACAGCGAAAAAGCTGTCGAGTTAGGAATGACAAAAGAAGAGGCTCAAGTCATCTCAAAATTGTGGGAATCGACATCAGAATTTTTCAGCATTGTTTCACAATGTGTGTATCTCGAGGATGGAGATTATAAATTCGATACAGAAAAAGCAGTTGAACTTGGCTTCACAGAAAAAGAAGCACTTGCACTTGAACAATTTTTCTCCGCTGTTTCCTTAAAGATTCACATTCTTCAAGCAGCCATTGTGCTGCAAGATGATGTATACAGCTATGATAAAGATGCAGCGGTACAAGCAGGCGCAACGCCAATGCAAGCTGACGTTTATGAAAAACTCTTCAGTGCCCTGTCACAAGAACAGCTTGCCGCTATCTACGATATGATTCATCCCCAGGCTTAATCTAAAAAAGCGCTTGTCAGACGGACAAGCGCTTTGCTTTATATCAGCAGTTTGATGATCAGCATCACGGCAAATGCCGCTCCAAACCAGCAGGCAGCTTTTATGATCAGTAAACCATAGTACCTCTGTTTAAAACGCATTTCTTCTTCCGGCAGAAAAGCCTCCTCAACAGCCTGCTCACTTTCCAATTCAAATGGCTCAGCCATCGTGTCATACATATCTCTGCAGTCGCTGCATATTTTTAAATGCTCTTCTATGATGTGTTCCGTTTCTCTTTTACAATCACCCTCAAGATACAGAGGAAGCAGGTCTCTTACTAGAAAGCACGTCATATCCGCCCCTCCTCTTTCCTTTTCGTCATGTTTTTCTTCAGCTCTAATCTAGCCCGGTGCAATGTGGTTTTCACCTTAGAAAGACTCCATCCTAATATCTCAGCGATTTCTTCATAAGAAAGCTCTTGGAATTCTCTTAAAATCAAAACGGATTGATGCTGATCTTTTAACTTCATGAGCTCCTGCCGCAGCGTTTCGCTTTTTACCGTCCGTGACAGATACTGTTCAGGCTGCTCATAAGTTGTTTGCGTTAACCCTTCATTTTTGCTGATATCAGTAAATTGGTATTTGACATCCCTGCGGTACCAATTGATAAAGGTGTGATGGGCAATGGTGTAGAGCCATGTTCTGATGGAAGAATGCCCCCTAAACGAGGCCAGACCGTTAAGAGCTTTCACAAACGTGTCTTGCGCTAAGTCCTTGGCTGTTTCAAGGTGATGAGTCCTTCTGAATAAATAATTTAAAATTTCTTGATAATACTGCCGATACAAGTCCTCAATGGAATCCCTATGCTTCATTAAAAGTAAAACCACACCGTCATCCAAATGGCCAATAAAATGAAACAGATATACATGGAAGACAGGTATACTTTCATATATCTCATTTGGCTTTCTTCCTCAGCACCAGGGCTTCTCTTTAAACAAGTTCTACTCTTTAAATCCTCCGCATTCTTTTCAAATAGGGACTCATGCTGTTTCATCCATTCCATTGATTCATCCTCTAACTCTCCTTCTTTATACAGGTCGTATAAGTCTAAAAAAACGGACTCTTTTTCTTTATGATTCATAAAGACTTTTCACCTCTTGTGTTTCTCCATCCACTACATAGGCATCATGGCGATTTGAACCAAACGGCTGAATAATGATCAGCCATGCATAATGCCGTTCATCCCCTCTTTGAACGATAATCGGACGCATACGCTTTTTGTAAATGACACCCTGATATAGAGAAGCTACTTTTTCGTAAGCCAATGTTCCATTACGATACGTATATGGGAATGCCTGATCAGGTGTATCGCTGTATACATAAACGTTTAGCTGACCTTGATCTTCAAAAAACTCATATGTTTTAGAAGAATCAGTATACATTACCAAGTCACTCTTCCTGCTTTTTTTCTTCATTTTTGATACATCAGCATCGAAGACCGTTAATACCTGCCGCTGCAGCCGGCTGTTAGTCAGTGAAATTTCCTTTTTCATTGGAATCGAGAGACTGTGTAAACTACCGGATTCTCCATCAAATTCCAATATAATTCCATCTTTTGTTTCAACACGCACCATGCTTCCGAGCAGGCTGTCGCTTTCAATACCAGTGATCTGATAAGGCTGTTTTGATATGTTCAGCGCTGTAAACATTTGTTCCACTTTGTCGTGAATGTCTTGTTCTGTTATATGAACATGCAATAGAGAGTCAAGCTGATAAATCGAAGGATCTTCACTAAAACCCATTAAGGTTTCCTTTTCCCAATAAAATACCGCGCCATCATCAGCATGATCTTTTTTATGAAGTCGGTTTTTCAGGTATATACGTACGACTGTCTGGCCGTCCTCATTAGATACCTTTGTTTCGATATGATCCTTATGTAACACACGTCCGTGTCGCTCAAGGAAAGCGATGGACTTCCGCTTGTACTCCTGATTCGTTAGCTTTTTCCCATGCGCTTTTTGTAAGTATTCATAATTACGAATCAGCTGCGATACTTCATCTACCTCAGCTTTATAACTCTTGCTTTCAAATGAGTAGAAATAATGCACATCCATGTTCGTATCGTGCAAATAAAGTGTTTCATCCGTAGGAAAAAATGACTTTAGTATCTGTTCCGCTTTTTCTGATGAAATGTGCTCCCCGACAAAATTGAATGAATCATGGACATTTATCGGTTTTGATACAGAGAAAGCAGCCGTTGCTATGTTATATATCGGATTTAAGAGAAGGACAAAAAACACCATGACAGCCATCGGCAGCCACTTATTCACACGCACATAAACCTTTCCTGACTTTTGGAACAGATGATAGCTCATCAAAAATCCCGCCATTGTCAAATAAATCGTATATGGCATTACTGCACCATAATCTTTTGAGATTTGATTGGGATATGGCGCAAGCAGCAAGACAAGCAGTCCGATAATCAACGTATAAAATAAACCTAGTAAGATCTTATTCTTTCTCCAAAACAGCTTGAAAAACACTACATTCAACACAATGGGAAGAGTGATGATGAAAAACAGAAACACGAATGCAAACGGCTCCATCCCATCCGGGTATTCCTTCCAATACGAAAAGAAACTAAAAATCATTTGTATGATTGGCAAACTGACAACGGCAAGGTCGAACGTATAAAACTTACCCTTTCCGCCATGATCACGAGGCATCAGCATATAGTGAAAAGCCGTCAGCAGCACATATCCGTATAACAAAAAATGCAGCAGCGGCAGCAGTTCATTTCCGTCCTCTCTTAAGTACACGCTCGTGAAGTTTGTTGATTCCACCTGGTGAATGAGTTCAACAGACACCTCTGCCAGCAGCACAATCCGCAATATAACACCCGCTAAGAACATTGTGCGGTACCGGTTGATGTTGGGATGATGCACCAATAGATATAAGCCCGCCAGAACAACAATTGACCATTGAATCAGCAAGGTGCTTTGTCTGCTTAATATAAAATAACGTTCGAAATGCAATACATAATGACTGAATAACTCCAACACGAACAACAATCCTTTACTTCTTATTAAGGCCTCATTCGGTTAGACAGCGGACTTTTCAAAAAGTTTCAAGATGAAACAAAAATATCTCATCTTCCCCTTGATATGTAAAAAACAGAACTCTTGAATGAACCATCACATGACACTTGACTCATCTTGATATTATTCAACAAAAACAAACACAGGACAATACTATCAATTTTGTCTAGTTATGTTAGTTTTTGTTGAGTATTCCAGAATGCTAGTTTAATATAACAATATAAAGATTTTTCAGTATTTTCAAAAAGGGGGATTCATTGTGGGTTTAGGTAAGAAATTGTCTGTTGCTGTCGCTGCTTCGTTTATGAGTTTGTCCATCAGCCTTCCTGGTGTTCAGGCTGCTGAAGGTCATCAGCTTAAAGAGAATCAAACAAATTTCCTCTCCAAAAACGCAATTGCTCAATCAGAACTAACTGCACCAAATGACAAGGCTGTCAAACAATTTTTGAAAAAGAACAGCAACATTTTTAAAGGTGATCCTGCCAAAAGGCTGAAGCTTGTTGAAAGCACGACTGATGCTCTTGGGTACAAGCACTTCCGATATGCGCCTGTCGTTAACGGAGTGCCGATTAAAGATTCGCAAGTGATCGTTCACGTCGATAAATCCGACAATGTCTATGCGATCAATGGTGAATTACACAATCAATCTGCTGCCAAAACAGAAAACAGCCAAAAAGTCTCCTCTGAAAAAGCACTGGCACTTGCTTTCAAAGCTATCGGCAAATCACCAGACGCTGTCTCTAACGGAGCGGCCAAAAACAGCGATAAAGCTGAATTAAAAGCTGTAGAAACAAAGGACGGCAGCTATCGTCTTGCTTACGACGTGACGATTCGCTATGTCGAGCCTGAACCTGCAAACTGGGAAGTCTTAGTTGACGCCGAAACAGGCAGCATTTTAAAACAGCAAAATAAAGTAGAACATGCCGCCGCCACTGGAAGCGGAACAACTCTAAAGGGAGCAACTGTTCCTTTGAACATCTCTTATGAAAGCGGAAAATACGTTCTAAGAGATCTTTCAAAACCAACAGGCACCCAAATCATCACATATGACTTACAAAACAGACAAAGCCGCCTTCCGGGCACGCTCGTCTCAAGCACAACGAAAACATTTACTTCTTCATCACAGCGGGCAGCCGTTGACGCACACTATAACCTCGGAAAAGTGTACGATTATTTTTATTCAAACTTTAAACGAAACAGCTATGATAACAAAGGCAGTAAAATTGTTTCTTCCGTTCATTATGGCACTAAGTACAACAATGCTGCCTGGATAGGAGACCAAATGATTTACGGTGACGGCGATGGTTCATTCTTCTCTCCGCTTTCCGGTTCATTAGATGTGACTGCACATGAAATGACTCATGGCGTCACTCAAGAAACGGCCAACTTGATTTATGAAAATCAGCCGGGAGCACTAAACGAATCATTCTCTGACGTATTCGGTTACTTTAACGATACAGAGGACTGGGACATCGGTGAAGACATTACAGTCAGCCAGCCTGCTCTCCGCAGCCTGTCCAATCCGACAAAATACGATCAGCCTGATAATTACGCCGATTATCAAAACCTTCCAAACACAGATGAAGGCGATTACGGTGGCGTACACACAAACAGCGGAATCCCAAACAAAGCCGCTTACAACACAATTACAAAGCTTGGTGTATCTAAATCACAGCAAATCTATTACCGTGCGTTAACAACGTACCTCACGCCTTCTTCAACGTTCAAAGATGCCAAGGCAGCTCTCATTCAGTCCGCCCGTGACCTTTACGGCTCTACTGATGCCTCTAAAGTTGAAGCAGCCTGGAATGCTGTTGGATTATAATATTAGGAAAAGCCTGAGATCCCTCAGGCTTTTTTTGTTACATGTATTCATTCTCTCTTCAGCATGAAAGGATGATGTTAAAAGATCAGAAACCGCTTCCAATTTACAAAAAACAGCCGCAAGTGTGCAGCATAGGGAAAGCAGCAGTCGATCCTCCCTGATTCAACGCACAAAATTGATAGAGAAATTCTTCTAGCGACACTTGTTATGTGAAGATTGCGCGTCCAGTAAAGAGCAAAAACATTGACAAAAAAATTTATTTATGCTAAAATTTACTATTAATATATTTGTGTGTATAATAAGATTCTCCTGGCCAGGGGAATCTTATTTTTTTGTGGGAGGATCATTTCATGCGGAACAATGAGTCCAGCTTAACGTCTTTGGTTTCAGCTTTTGCCCGTGCATATCACAGCCGATATGACACCCCTCTTATTTTTGATGATTTTATGGCAAAAGAACTCATTAATGAAAAAGAGTTTGCAAATATCAGTGAAAATATGATTCAAGGAATATCGTTTTTCAACAAAGAGATCGCCGAACGTCTTCAAAATGATCCTGAAAAAATATTAAAATGGGTTGTACAAATCCAGCTGTCGCCCACGCCCCTGGCACGTGCATCTTATTGTGAAAAAGTTTTGCACAACGAATTAATGCTGGGAGCAAAACAGTATGTCATTCTTGGAGCAGGACTGGATACTTTCTGTTTCCGGCATCCAGAATTAGAAAACAGCTTACAGGTTTTCGAAGTGGATCATCCAGCTACACAGCAATTCAAAAAAAATAAGCTAAAGGATGCAAATCTGGCAATTCCGGGTCATCTTCATTTAGTTCCTATGGATTTTAGCAACACGTTTTCATATGAACCTCTCATAGAAAACGGATTTGAGAACACAAAAACATTTTTCAGTCTTCTGGGAGTGACTTATTATTTAACGCATGAAGAAATTGCGAGCCTCATCAGCAATTTATTTTCTCATGTCCCGGCTGGAAGCTCTATTGTTTTTGATTATGCGGACGAAACACTCTTTACAGCAAAAGGAACATCGAATCGAGTGGAACATATGGTGAAAATGGCTGCCGCAGGCGGAGAACCGATGAAATCATGTTTCGCTTATCAGGAGATTGAATACCTGTTAGCATCATCTGGTTTACTGATCTATGAACATCTATCACCAGACGACATTAATGACCATTTCTTCGGCAATCGAAAAGACAATTTGTCAGCATTTGAAACGATTCATTATATTCATGCGGTAAAAAAATAATTTTTAAATCATCAAAAGCCTCTCAATGCTTGAGAGGCTTTTGATGGTACCCGCACGCAGCTTATGCTAAAGGCTTCACCAGGATCATAAATGATTTGCCTTTCTCATCTTTTTCCGTTTTCAGCTGTTCAAAACCGCATTGGCTTAAAAACAATATCCATTCCCTGCGCTCAATGGGAACACCCGCAAACATCGCTTTATGTTTCGCTCTAAGCAATTTGCTGATCTGTTCAATGATCACCTTCGCATATCCCTTTTTTTCTTCAGCCGGGTCAATCAGCACCGTTCCGAGCCACGGCTTACCGTTTGAAGGAGACCATTCGAGATGATAGCTGACGGCAACAGGCAGACCGTCTTTTTCCCACACAAGCCATGACCCGTTGTACATGGAGTAGGAGATGATATAGTCTTCTGCATTTTTATCCCCAAACTCCTCCTCTCTCCATACAGGATGAGCCTCCGCGAGCTTTTCTAATAAGCTGAGATCATCCTGCTCAAATGGCCTACTTCCCAGCATGAAGATACTCTTCAAATATCGTTTTATGTATAGATGGGTTACCGGCTAGCACACTGTGGTTTTCTAAAAAGGTAAACGCCGATCCTTCGATGGTCGTATAGATGCCCCCTACTTCATTTAACAGCACACAGCCTGCTGCATAATCCCATGGCGCAAGCCGCATTGTGATGTAAGCATCTATCCTTCCTGCCGCGACATTTGCCAGCTCTAAAGCGGCAGAACCGTAGGAGCGTGTGCCTCTGACTCTTTTCACAAGTGGCGCTAACACATTTTGATCAATTCTTCTGTTTTCCGTTACCCATGTTGCATTAATGGCAAGAATCGCTTCTTCAATGACGGTTTCTTTTAAAGGAGCCAGCTTCGTTTCATTCATGTAAGCTCCTCTGCCGCTAAATGCGTGATACAGCTCATCGTGCACCACATCATAAATTAAACCGATTTTTCCTTCACCGTTTTCAAAAATCCCAATTGAAATCGCAAAATTTCTTTGCTGGTGCACAAAATTCATCGTCCCATCAATCGGGTCGATAATCCAGACGACTCCCTCCAGTGAGTGGAGTTTGTCTCCTTGCCCTTCTTCACCGAGTATGCGGTGTCCCGGAAACGTTTCTTGAATTCGATCAATGAAAAACTTTTCGGTTTCTTTGTCAATATTGGTGACTAAATCATTCGGATTTGATTTCGTTTCAATTGTCAGGCTTTCATGCATAGATTGTTTTATTCTCGCGCCTGCTTCTCTTATCCATTTTTTTGCAATCTCATCAATTTCCGTCCAATTTGTCATTCGTGCGTACCTCTCTTCTATGTAGACCTTTATTTTATAGGATACTGATAACGGCGGTGAAAAAGCAAGGAAAATGAAAAATATCCCTTCTCATGTAAAAACGAACCATTCATGCGGTTCGTTTTCACTATCGCTTTTTACCCGTTAAGACGAATCCATTCTTTTCTAAGTCGCTCAAGTTTGTTTTTGCTTTGTTCAATCTGCTCTTCATTTTCTTTTTGCATTGCTTCATATAGGGTTGCCAATTCATAATCAACCTCTAGTCTCCAGACAGCAACACGATTGTTTTTCTCTTCCTTAAATCCCTCTTTTACAACTTGCCTCATTGTCTTTCGCCCCTTCCAGAGATCATTTGTTTGTAAGAAAGCATCCCATTTTGCCATTCAACAATGATTACTTCTTATATCGTATGATTGTTCTATTTACGCGCAACATGATTCTGAAAATTGTGTGTTTACCTATTCGTTTATTACCACATTTCCCCTTACTTCAAACGCGCTCAATCTTTTTGAAGCTCGTATGAACTGTGATAAAATATGTATACTTAGCATGAAGGAGGAAAATCATGACACAAATGCGTTTCACTGAAGAAGACTTTAATACATTTACAATAGAAGGCTTAGACGCGCGCATGGAGGTATTAAAAGAGACGGTCCGCCCCAAGCTTACAGCTCTAGGCGAACATTTTGCCCCGACTTTAACAGCATTAACCGGAGATGAAATGTTTCCGCATGTGGCAAAGCACGCAAGAAGATCTGTCAATCCCCCTGCTGACAGCTGGGTGGCGTTTGCAAACAGCAAAAGAGGCTATAAAAAACTGCCGCATTTCCAGATTGGTTTATGGGAAAGCCACGTCTTTGTGTGGTTCGCAATTATTTATGAATCCCCTATCAAAGAAGAATACGGCAAATTGCTTGAAGCAAATCAGGAAACCATTACGAAAAATATTCCTGACAGCTTCGTTTGGTCCGCGGATCACACAAAACCGGGAGTACATAAACAGTCTGAAATGGACAAGGAGCAGCTGAAGACTCTGTTTGAGCGTTTGCAGACTGTAAAGAAAGCCGAGCTGTTATGCGGCATACAGCTTCAAAAAGAAGAAGTATTGAATATGAATAACCAGGAATTCCTTCAGCATATCGACGACGCCTTTAAGCAGCTTGCTTTTCTATACCGTCTCACCCAAAAAGTATCACAAGCATAAAAAAGAGCCGGGCTATCCCCCGGCTCTTTTTCCTACATCTTAATCTTCGCCTGATCAGATTCTCTCGCCTGTTTGACCGTGCGATATGGAGAATATGTACTTTGTTCCTCAAACTCGCCGCATAGCTTTTTTTCCTCTGCCTTCCCCGGCACAATTTCCTTGAAACGGCGGTAAGCTTTAAGCAGTTCTTCGCGGTCTGCCCCTTTTTCATATGCAAGCTCAACCTGCTGGAAAAATGCAATCACATCCACTGCTTCTTCGGTTGTCCAGTCTTCATTCATCGGATATTGGTACTCCATTTTCTTCACTCCTTATAAAATTACTTCCTTTAAGAGAAAGCATCTTCATTAGATCATAAATTGTTCTTTACATTCTTTCAAGTTCATAATATAATTCATTTGTTTTACGTCTAAAAAACGGTTGAGAAACTGATTTTAATACACACTATTATGCATAGGTATGATTACAAAGGTGGGAAAACAATTGTCGCAACATGAAACACCCTTATATACAGGACTGAAAAAGCATGCAAGCAGACAGCCTGTTCAATTCCACATTCCCGGCCATAAAAAAGGGGCAGGAATGGACCCGGAATTCAGACAATTCATCGGTGAAAACGCGTTAAGCATAGATTTAATTAATATTGAGCCATTAGACGATCTGCACGCGCCTAAAGGCATTATTAAACAAGCACAGGATCTTGCTGCTGAAGCATTTGGCGCGGATCACACATTTTTTTCTGTTCAAGGAACAAGCGGCGCCATTATGACAATGGTAATGGCTGTTTGCGGACCTGGCGATAAAATTATTATTCCAAGAAATGTTCATAAATCAATTATGACAGCTATTGTATTTTCCGGAGCAGTTCCAATTTTTATTCATCCTGAAATTGACAATGAATTGGGCATCTCGCACGGCATTACACTTGAATCTGCAAAACGGGCGCTTACCGAACATCCTGATGCAAAAGGGCTTCTTGTCATCAACCCGACATATTTCGGGGTTGCAGCCGACTTAAAAAGCATTGTGGAACTCGCTCATTCGTTTGATGTGCCAGTGCTTGTGGATGAAGCACACGGCGTTCACATTCACTTTCACGACGAATTGCCGCTATCGGCCATGCAGGCAGGAGCTGATATCGCAGCGACAAGTGTACACAAGCTGGGCGGATCACTCACGCAAAGTTCGATTTTAAACATGAGAGAGGGCCTTGTATCTAAAGACCGAGTGCAATCCATCCTGAGCATGCTGACAACGACGTCAACTTCTTACTTGCTTCTCGCTTCTTTGGATGTTGCCAGAAAACGCCTTGCAACAGAAGGCCGCAAGCTTGCTGAGGAGACACTCAAGCTTGCCAATCAGACGAGAGGTCGCCTCAACCAGATTGAAGGCATTTATTGTGTCGGTTCTGAAATTCTTGGTTCGAAAGCAGCTTACAGCTATGATCCGACAAAATTGATTATCTCTGTTAAAAATCTTGGCCTGACAGGACATGACGTTGAAAAATGGCTTCGTGAATCCTTTAATATTGAGGTTGAGCTTTCTGATCTGTACAATATTTTGTGTATTTTCACTCCTGGTGACAGCCAAAATGATGCAGACCGGCTTGTAGAGGCTTTAACAGGCATAGCACAGCAAATGTCAGAAAAAGATGTCACACATCAGCAAACTGAGGTATTGCTTCCGGAAATACCTTTATTGGCAATGACTCCGCGTGATGCTTTCTATGCAAATACGGAAGTCATCCCATTGAAAGAAGCATCCGGACGGATTATCGCTGAATTTGTCATGGTATATCCGCCTGGTATTCCAATCTTCATTCCAGGAGAAATTATTACAGAAGAAAACATCAGCTACATTTTTAAAAACCTTGACGCAGGCCTCCCTGTTCAAGGACCCGAGGACTCGACTTTACATATGATCCGGGTCATCAAAGAGCAAAAAGCAATTCAATAAAAAATAAAAAGCATGCGGCTTAAAGCCGCATGCTTTTATTACTCTTCATCAACAGGACATTGGCATTGTCCGCAGCATGTTCCGTATAATGTTGTCACTTTCTCATCTTCAAAGTAATGAATGGCTTCGTTGCAATCTTGACAAACAATCGTTCCCATCTCTTATTCCCCATTTCTTTGAAATTTGAAAACGCTTAATTTCTTTTGTTGTTATTATATTAATATGACACATTTAAAATGTCAACAATAAACTGTATAACACATTTAATTTTAATTCATCATATACATCGTGTTTTTTCATTTTTACAATTTCTTATTCATACAGCAGCTTTATCCGATATATATGCCGCAACACATAAGGTAATTTCACGTTTTCTTGAACTTTCATTAAAGAATGCAGCAATAAATTCAATATACCCCTAGGTTGCTATTTGAAACGATTGATATCATATGTAATCTCACTTTAAAAACGGTTTCAATTATATAACAATTAGGTAACAAGAAGCAGTTTAAGCCGCCTCTCGTGATAAACTAAAGCTAGTTAACTACTGTTTATACAGAGGAGAAGATAGATGCGATATCGCGCGGTATTCCCCATGCTGATAATAGTACTTGCTTTATCGGGCTGTACGCTTTCCACCATCAATCCGATGAAAAAAAGCCGGATTGACAACATTCATCATACACAAATCCTGTTTTTTTCTGATGAGAACCAAATAGACCAAGAAGCGCCTTATTACGACGCACTGCTTGATCTAGAAAAAGATTACCCCGAGCAAATAGATAAAATGAAGGTTTATGATAAAAAAGAAGGCTGGGAAGATGAGATTGAAACTGTCCCTACCCTTATGGTTGTTGATCAGCGCCATGTCGTGGTGAAAATCGAGGGATGTGTGAAAAAGAAAGAAGACATCATTAAACCATTACAGCACGTGCTGTCAAAATAAAAAAAACAGCCCCGCTTTGAGCGAGGGCTGTTTTTGATGTTCAATTTATTTTACGATATGGATCGGACTTCCGATTGCCACTTCAGCTGCTTCCATTGTGATTTCGCCCAATGTTGGGTGAGCGTGAATTGTCATCGCGATATCTTCAGCAGTCATGCCGCCTTCGATCGCTAAGCTTAATTCAGAGATCATATCAGAAGCACTTGCTCCGGCGATTTGCGCACCGATCACAAGACCGTCTTCTTTACGAGTGATCAGCTTCATGAAGCCGTCTGTTTCGTTAAGAGAAAGCGCGCGTCCGTTTGCTGCAAATGGGAATTTAGCAGCAACAATGTCAAGACCTTCTTCTTTCGCCTGTGCTTCAGTGTAACCAACTGATGCAAGTTCAGGCTCAGAGAAAACAACCGCAGGAATACCAAGGTAATCGATTTCTGCAGGCTCTCCAGCGATAGCTTCTGCAGCGATTTTACCTTCGTAAGATGCTTTATGAGCAAGCGGCGGTCCTTCGATGATATCACCGATTGCATAAATGTTAGGTACGTTTGTGCGGCACTGTTTGTCAGTTTTCACGACACCGCGGTCTGTCATTTCAATACCGACTTGCTCAAGACCAAGCTCATCAGTGTTTGGACGGCGTCCTACTGTAATCAATACGTAATCAGCATCAACCGTTTTTTCTTCGCCTTTTACTTCGAAAGTAACTGTTACGCCGTCTGGTCTTTCTTCAACGCCTTTAGCCATCGCATTTGTATGGATTTCAACGTTTCCTTTTTTCTTCAGTCTGCGTGTAACAAGAGAACTCATTTGTTTTTCGAAGCCAGGAAGAATTTCTTCTCCGCCTTCAAGAATAACAAGCTCAGTACCGAAGTTAGCATACGCAGTTCCAAGCTCAGTACCGATGTATCCGCCACCGATAACAACAAGCTTTTTAGGAATTTCTTTAAGAGCTAAAGCGCCTGTTGAATTCAGGACACGCTCACTATATTTGAAGTTTGGCAATTCGATAGGACGAGAACCAGTAGCAATGATTGCGTTTTTGAACGTGTATGTTTGAGCAGAGTTCTCATCCATCACACGAACTGAATTGCTGTCTACAAAGTAAGCTTCACCTTTTACAACATCTACTTTGTTTCCTTTAAGAAGACCTGCTACACCGCCAGTAAGTTTGTTGACAACAGAAGCTTTCCATTCTTGAACTTTTGTGAAATCAACTGTTACGTTCTCAGCAGTGATTCCCATGTCATCAGAATGCTTTGCATTCTCATAACGGTGACCTGCGTTGATCAGCGCTTTTGAAGGGATACATCCAACGTTCAGACAAACGCCTCCAAGAGTTGCTTTTTCAACGACTGTTACTTTTTGTCCAAGCTGTGCAGCGCGGATGGCAGCTACATAGCCGCCAGGTCCCGCACCAATTACAAGAGTATCTGTTTCAATAGGGAAATCTCCTACTACCATAACATTACGCCTCCATTAAAATTAATTGTGGATCGTTCAGTAAACGCTTGATGTGATTTAATGCATTTTGCGCAGTTGCTCCGTCGATCATACGGTGGTCGAAGCTGAGAGAAAGAGCTAAGACTGGAGCTGCTACGATTTCGCCATCACGAACAATCGCTTTTTCTGCAATGCGTCCGATACCAAGAATCGCAACTTCTGGATGGTTGATAACCGGAGTGAACCATTGTCCGCCGGCAGAACCGATGTTTGTAATTGTGCAAGATGCGCCTTTCATTTCAGCTGGAGCAAGCTTGCCTTCACGAGCTTTTGTTGCAAGGCCATTGATTTCATCAGAAATTTCAAAGACAGATTTACGATCTGCATTTTTCACAACCGGTACAAGCAAGCCTTTTTCAGTGTCAGCAGCGATACCGATGTTGAAGTAATGTTTTTGGATAACTTCATCTGTTTTATCGTCAATTGACGTGTTTAAAACAGGGAATTTTTTCAGTGCAGATGTAAGAGCTTTTACAACGTAAGGCAAGTAAGTCAGCTTGATTCCTTGATCAGCAGCAACTTGTTTGAACTGTTTACGATGTGCAACAAGGTTTGTTACGTCCACTTCGTCCATTAACGTTACGTGAGGAGCAGTGTGCTTAGAGTTAACCATCGCTTTCGCAATTGCTTTACGGATACCGCTCATTTTTTCGCGTGTTTCTGGGAATTCGCCCTCAGGAGCTGGTGCAGCAGCCGGTTTAGCAGCTGTTTCTTGTGGTGCAGCCGTTTCTTGCGGCGCAGCTTCTTGCGCTCCTCCGTTTACAAAGCTGTCGATATCCTCTTTGACAACACGTCCGTTGTTGCCAGAACCAGTTACTTTACGGATGTCTACGCCTTTTTCACGAGCATATTTGCGTACAGAAGGCATAGCGATCACGCGTTTGTTCGGGTCAACTTCAGCTTGGTCTTGCTGTCCTGCACCAGTAGCTTTTGCAGGCTCTTTAGCTTGCTCTTCTTTCGCAACGTCTTGTCCAGCTTCTGCAGTTGACTGAACTTGTGCTTCAGTTTTCGCTTCGTCAGACTCATCGCTGCCTTTAAATTGAAGATCTTCGTAACCAGGTGCATCAAACGTAATGATCGTTTGTCCAACAGTTGCAACCGTTCCCTCTTCAACTTTTAATTCTAATACTTTTCCTTTAACAGGTGAAGGAATTTCTACTACTGCTTTATCATTTTGGACTTCAGCCAGTACATCATCTTCGTCTACCTCGTCGTTAGGCTTGACAAACCATTTTACGATTTCGCCTTCGTGGATACCTTCCCCGATATCTGGAAGTTTAAATTCAAATGCCACAGTTCTCGACCTCCTAGTTTGATTAAGCAATTTTAAAGTTACATCGTAAGCATTGAAAACAGATATATAATAGAGGGAAAACGTCATCTTCCCTCTTGATTATGCAGTTTGATTAAAATTCAAGTACTTTTCTTGCTGTTTCAAGAACGTCTTTATGGTTTGGAAGCCATACGCTCTCAGCTTGAGAGAAAGGAAATACTGTATCAGGCGCAGCTACGCGAAGTACAGGTGCTTCCAAGCTCAAGATTGCACGGTCATTAATTTCTGCTACTACGTTTGCAGCAATACCGGCTTGTTTTTGCGCCTCTTGAACGACAATCGCGCGTCCTGTTTTTTCTACAGATGCGATGATTGTATCGATATCAAGCGGGCTTACAGTACGAAGGTCGACAACTTCAGCAGAAATGCCGTCTTTTTCAAGCTCCTCAGCAGCTTTTAATGATTCATGAACCATTGCGCCGTAAGTGATGATTGAAAGATCAGTACCTTCACGTTTCACGTCAGCTTTTCCAAGCTCAATTGTGTATTCTTCTTCAGGAACTTCCTGACGGAAAGAACGGTAAAGCTTCATGTGCTCTAAGAAAACAACAGGATCGTTGTCTCTGATCGCAGAAATTAAAAGTCCTTTGGCATCGTAAGGAGTTGATGGAATAACAACTTTGATACCAGGCTGTTGTGCAACAAGACCTTCTAAGCTGTCAGCGTGAAGTTCAGGCGTATGAACACCGCCGCCGAATGGAGAACGAATTGTTACAGGTGAAGTCCAGCGTCCGCCAGAACGGTAGCGCATACGAGCCATTTGGCCGGAAACTGAATCCATTACTTCGTAAACAAATCCGAAGAATTGGATTTCCATTACCGGACGGAAGCCGTTTAAGCCTAAACCAAGGGCAAGACCGCCGATACCAGATTCAGCAAGTGGCGTGTCAAACACACGGTCTTCACCGAATTCTTTTTGCAATCCTTCTGTCGCACGGAATACGCCGCCGTTTACACCAACGTCTTCTCCGAAAACTAAGACATTTTCGTCATTTTTCAGTTCTGTGCGTAACGCATCCGTGATTGCTTGAATCATTGTCATTTGCGCCATGGCTTACTTCGACTCCTTCTGTGTATAAATTTCAAATTGCTCCTCAAGGTTGTGAGGCATTTTTTCGTACATGATTTTCATTAAATCAGTTACTTTTTGCTTCGGTTCAGCATCAGCTTTTTTGATCGCTTGCTTAATTTCTTCTTTCGCATCCTCAATTACTTTTGCTTCTTCTTCTTCAGACCATAAGCCTTTGTTTTCAAGGAACGCACGGAAGCGTACAAGCGGATCTTTTTGCTCCCACTCATTTTCGATTTCTTTTGTACGATATTTAGTAGGATCGTCACCAGCCATTGTGTGCGGGCCATAACGGAATGTAAGTGTTTCAATTAGTGTCGGACCTTCGCCGTTGATTGCGCGCTCACGTGCTTCAGCAGTTGCTGCGTATACAGCAAGCGGATCCATTCCGTCTACTTGTACGCCAACAATACCGGCAGCTACAGCTTTTTGTGCAATTGTTTCAGCTGCAGATTGTTTTTCAACAGGAGTTGAAATCGCGTAACGGTTGTTTTGTACCACGAAGATTGCAGGTGCTTTATAAGCGCCGGCAAAGTTAATTCCTTCGTAGAAGTCCCCTTGAGAAGCTCCGCCGTCACCAGTGTAAGTGATTGCGACAGCTTTCTTACCGCGTTTTTTAAGACCTAGCGCAACACCGGCAGTTTGAATGTATTGAGCACCGATAATGATTTGTGGAGAAAGGGCATTCACATCATCAGGCATTTGGTTTCCTCTGAAATGTCCGCGAGAGAAAAGAAACGCTTGATATAATGGAAGGCCGTGCCAAATTAACTGAGGCACATCACGGTATCCAGGAAGAACAAAGTCTTCTTTTTCAAGCGCGAAATGCGTTGCAATCTGAGAAGCTTCTTGACCCGCAGTAGGAGCGTAAAATCCGAGACGTCCTTGACGGTTTAATGAGATAGAGCGCTGATCAAGCACACGCGTAAATACCATGCGGCGCATTAGCTCTTTTAATTGATCATCAGTTAAATCAGGCATCGCCGCTTCATTCACGACTTCTCCCTTTTCATTTAAAATTTGGAACGTTTCGAACTGCTTTTTAATGGCATCAAATTGCTTCTTACTGTCAACGATAGCTTTTTTCGTTTTTGCAGCCATACTAAGTCACCTCTTCCTTTCTTTTAAACAGTCATTAGACGTGCATTCCTTTATACATACAAACTTAGGGTACCCTAAAGTATCAGCAGTAAGTCGTATATATTTTAGCCGATCCCCAGTTTGCCAAAACCTTTTATGTAGGATAGTTACACTCTGCTTTGAACTGTATTATTTCGAAGTTGTAAAAAACTAATACAACACCGCTTAACATGGATTAGTTTACACCAAATAAAGAAGAGCCGTCAATCGTTTTCATCGCTGATTTTCAATAAATGTATTCGCTTTACATTTTCATTGAAAAAACAGATGTCAACTGCACCCAAAACTGTACTAGTATACCTCACTACGCTGTACTACAATAGAAATGAAAATTTTGAACAAAATCTGCATCGCATTTATTTAAAAAAAGAGCTGATCGAGTCAGCTCTTTTTCACATGATAGCCTGCAGCATCATATAAATCTTCACGGGCTTTATTATATTTTTGCGTTTGCACATTAAATTCTCCGTTATATTTATGGATTTTTTCATAAGAAACATTAACTTTATCGATCTGCTGATCCAGATCATCTCTTGTCAAGTCTTTGTTTTTTAGCTGCATATACAGCTTTTTATTAAGCTTAAGCGCTTTTTGATACTCTTCATACATGGAGCCATATGATGTATACCTTTTCTCCATGTGGTTTGCTGCGGCATAGGCCTTTTCTTTTATGTCTTTTTCCTTAATATGTTCTGCTGACGTTTTTGCTTCTTCAAATTCTGATTCCGATTTTTTCAAGCTGTCATTTTCAAGCTTCAGATGTTCTTCGCGCTTGCTGACGTTTTCAAGCGCCTCATTAGATAAAGCTACAATCTTTTTATAATCATCCATATTGAGCTTCATCACACTATCGTAAAGCTGATTTTCTTTTGCCTCTAACTCTTTGAGTGTTTTTTGTTCTTCTTGAAACGGTTTTTCCGACTCTGCGGCTTTTTCTAATGAATGATGAAGTGAATCAACCGGGTCCTGTTCCATGCATCCTGTTAATATCAGTAGCATAGAACAAAAAGCTCCAATCATTATTACAGGCCGCCGTTTTATTGCGTCTATCACGTTGAATCCCCCAATCTTGACAATTTCTACTATAGAATCCATGGGGACATTTGGCAATAGCTGTGCTGTATAAATGCATACTGATTTAAATCAAAAAGTGAAAAATCAGGACAGATGACCATACAACTTTTTAGTTTTTACATAGGTTATAGTAGACGCTATGCCTACTTAATAAGGCTCTGGCGTAATTAAAAGAGGAGGTTATGTAATATGTATGGATATGGTTTCGGCGGAGGCTGCTGCGGTTATGGTGGTTACGGATATGGTGGCTACGGATATGGCTACGGCCGCACCTTTGCGCTAATCGTTGTTTTATTCATTCTGTTAATCATTGTCGGAGCTGCTTATTTAGGCGGAGGCTGTTGCTAACCACACAGCATGAACTTGACCAGCCATATACGGCTGGTCATTCGTTCGTTGCACCTTTGTGAAGAAATCCGATATAATTTACATATTAAGCTTTAGGAGTGAGTTTCTTGATTACTATGGAAAACATCGTACGTGACGGCCATCCAGCCCTCAGAGAGACTGCAGAACCAGTTGAGCTTCCTCCAACTGATGCAGAAAAACAGCAGCTGGCCGACATGATCGAATTTGTTAAAAACAGCCAATATCCGGAATTAGCCGAAAAATACAAGCTGCGCCCTGGCGTAGGACTCGCAGCTCCTCAAATTAATATCAAAAAACGAATGATCGCCGTTCATGCGGAAGATGCTTCCGGTAAGTTATACAGTTATGCACTGTTTAATCCTAAGATCGTCAGCCATTCAGTTGAAAAAAGCTACTTAACAAGCGGCGAGGGCTGCCTGTCTGTGGATGAAGCGATTCCCGGTTATGTTCCCCGCTATGCTCGCATCAGAGTAAAAGGAACAACACTAGAAGGCGAAAACATTGATATTCGTTTAAAAGGGTTTCCGGCTATTGTGTTTCAGCATGAGATCGATCATTTGAACGGCGTTATGTTCTATGATCATATTGATAAGGAAAATCCTTTTCAAGAGCCTGAAAATGCAATCGCAATTGAACGCTAAAAGAAAAAACGGCTGGCACAATGCCAGCCGTTTCTTTATTTTAAAAGGCCCAATTCTTTGACAGCGTATGCAATTCCATCCTCGTCCACCGGCTTTGTTACAAAGTCCGCGATTTCCTTCAATTCAGGAACAGCATTTCCCATAGCAACGCCTGTTCCAACATATTCAATCATTTGCAGATCATTTAATCCGTCGCCGAAAGCATATGTATCTCTGACATCAAACGGAAGACGCTCGATGACTTTTTTGATCCCTTCTGCCTTCGAGCCTCCGTGAGGCAAAACATCAGTCGATAGCTCATGCCAGCGCACTAGATCAAACTCAGGAAAAGCGGCATAAGCTTTTTCTTCTTCATCCTGACAGAATAAAAGAAGCTGAAAAATTTCTTTTCCTTCATAAAAAAGGTCATCGGTCTCCGGATAATCGGTTTTAAGGCTGCCGATTCCCTCGAGAATATGAGGGTGATCCGCAACTGTGGCTTTCATCGTGTCTTCAGCCATAAACACAACAGGATGTTTGTCTTTCCCCGCCTGTTTTAATAATCGTCTGATTGCATCTTCAGGCAGCGGATTTTTATAAATCACTTGATTTTCAAAGACAACATACTGTCCATTGTAGGAAATAAATGAGTTGATCCCAAGCTCCTCCAAAATCGGCTTAACCATAAACGGCGACCGGCCGCTGGCAATAAACACATGATGCCCTTGGCGCTGCAGCTCCGCCACGGTTTTTCTCGTACTTTCCGGTATATTCTTATCATGATCATATAACGTGCCGTCAATATCAAAAAAGATTAATTTTGAATCCATCGCAACTTCCCCTTTATCGTCTAGTTCTGCAATTCCCACCCTCATCATACAAAAAGTTTGTCATTCAGCAAACAATTTCGTTCAAAAATCATATTAAATTCCATTAATAACCACGAAAAGTCTTCCTTAATCTCCGTATACTATTAGTATAAAAGAACTCTGGGACAAATTTTTTATTAAAGGAGGGACTGGCTAATGCTGCGTAAATTAAGAAAGAAACTCAGAAGACAATGGAACGGAATGCTCCGCAAGAAAGCCATTGCCTGACAAGGGATCTTTCACTTTTTGAGAGGTCCTTATTTTGCTCAAGGCTTTCCTTATATTCCGTTTTCGAATATAATAGAATGAGCGAGTCTAACATACGGCATTTAAGGAGAGATTTGGAATGATTTATAAGGTATTTTATCAAGAAAAGGCTGACGAAGTACCTGTACGGGAAAAGACAGATTCACTTTATATTGAAGGCGTATCTGAGCGTGACGTCAGAACAAAGCTGAAAGAAAAGAAATTTAATATTGAGTTTATTACACCTGTGGATGGTGCATTCTTAGAATATGAACAACAGAGCGAAAATTTTAAAGTATTGGAGTTATGAGCGGTATGAAATTTGTAAAAAATGATCAGACTGCTGTTTTCGCCCTCGGAGGTTTGGGCGAAATCGGTAAAAATACGTACGCGGTGCAATTCCAAGATGAAATTGTGCTGATTGATGCGGGGATCAAGTTTCCCGAGGACGAACTGCTCGGAATTGACTACGTTATCCCTGATTATACGTATTTAGTCAAAAACGAAGATAAAATTAAAGGGCTTTTTATCACCCACGGTCACGAAGACCACATCGGTGGTATTCCATACCTGCTCAGACAAGTGAATATTCCTGTATACGGCGGAAAACTCGCGATCGGCTTACTTCGGAATAAACTTGAAGAGCATGGATTATTAAGACAAACGAAACTAAACATTATCGGCGAGGATGATATCGTAAAGTTCCGCAAAACGGCCGTGTCATTCTTCAGAACGACACACAGTATTCCAGATTCCTACGGCATTGTTGTAAAAACGCCACCTGGAAACATCGTACATACTGGGGATTTCAAATTCGACTTTACTCCAGTCGGAGAGCCAGCAAACTTAACGAAAATGGCCGAAATCGGAAAAGAAGGCGTTTTATGCCTTCTTTCAGACAGCACAAACAGTGAAAACCCTGAGTTCACCATGTCTGAGCGCCGTGTAGGAGAAAGCATTCATGACATTTTCCGCAAGGTGGACGGCCGAATTATCTTCGCTACATTTGCGTCGAATATTCACCGCTTGCAGCAGGTAATCGAGGCTGCTGTACAAAATGGAAGAAAAGTTGCCGTATTTGGACGCAGTATGGAATCGGCTATCGAAATTGGACAGACACTCGGTTATATTAACTGTCCTAAAAATACGTTTATTGAGCATAACGAAATCAATCGTATGCCTGCTAATAAAGTAACGATTTTATGTACAGGAAGCCAAGGGGAACCAATGGCGGCGTTATCAAGAATTGCCAATGGCACACACCGCCAAATTTCAATCAATCCTGGGGATACAGTCGTATTTTCTTCATCCCCTATCCCAGGCAACACAATCAGTGTGAGTCGGACGATCAACCAGCTGTATCGTGCGGGTGCTGAGGTTATTCACGGCCCTCTAAACGATATCCATACATCTGGTCACGGCGGACAGGAAGAACAGAAGCTGATGCTTCGTTTAATCAAGCCTAAATTCTTCATGCCGATTCACGGTGAGTACAGAATGCAAAAGATGCATGTCAAGCTTGCAACAGATTGCGGCATCCCAGAGGAAAACTGCTTTATCATGGATAACGGTGAAGTATTAGCGCTTAAAGGCGATGAGGCTTCGGTTGCAGGAAAAATCCCGTCCGGTTCAGTATACATTGACGGAAGCGGTATCGGTGATATTGGCAATATCGTACTTCGTGATCGCAGAATTCTCTCTGAAGAAGGCCTTGTCATCGTTGTTGTCAGCATTGACATGGACGACTTCAAGATTTCAGCGGGTCCTGATTTGATTTCCAGAGGATTTGTATACATGAGAGAATCTGGCGACTTGATCAACGACGCTCAAGAGCTCATTTCAAATCACTTACAAAAAGTCATGGAACGAAAAACGACTCAATGGTCTGAAATCAAAAACGAGATTACAGACACTCTTGCACCTTTCTTGTACGAAAAAACAAAGCGCCGTCCGATGATCCTGCCGATCATTATGGAGGTTTGAAAAAAAGATGCACTCACTTAGGAGTGCATCTTTTTTATTGCAGTGATATATGTTGAAATGCTTTTACATCAAATAATCCTGTTGTCGTCATTTTGATATCAGGAATAACAGGCAAAGCTAAAAACGACAATGTCAAAAATGGATTAAATCCGCCTGTGAAACCGACTAACGACAATTGATCATGCAGCGTCAGCAAGCTTTGATTCACTTGCTCCGCGGATTGGTCGGATAATAACCCTGCAATCGGCAGCGGTACTGAATGGAGCTCTTCCCCATTTTTTATAATCGTTAATCCTCCGCCAATTTCCTGCAGCTTATTTACTGCCGCCGCGATATCCTCATCATTCGTTCCGACGGCAATAATATTATGGGAGTCGTGTGAAATGGTTGTGGCGATTGCTCCGCTCTTGAATCCAAATCCTTTCACAACACCGAGCCCGATTTCTTTTAATCCTTTATGCCGCTCAACAACTGCAATCTTTAACAAATCGAGCTCAGTGTCAGGCTCAAAGTTGCGGGCACCAGAAGCCGGAACATGTACTAATCGTGTTTCAAGCTGGTTTGGAATGATTTGAATGACATTGAGCTGCTGCTCTGAATCAATTGGCATAAGAAAATCCTGTTTGTTAAGAGGAGCAGCAAGCTTAACTGAATCAAGCAGTGCCGGTTCTGATGCTGCAGTAGAAGCATGCTCCTGATAGACTGCTTTGCTGTCTTCAGCAACAGTCTGTCCTTTTATCATCGTCCTTGTGACAATGACATTTTCCAGATCAGATACAAAGAGCAAGTCAGCGTCAAAACCCGGGGCAATCGCTCCCTTTGTATCTAGTCCGTAGCATTCGGCTGCATTGAGGCTTCCTAATTGATAAGCTATAAACGGATCAAGTCCGGCTTGAATCGCCATTTTCACCTGATGATTCACACTTCCCTCTGACAGCAAATCATCCACATGCTTATCATCTGTACAGAAAAAGAAACGGCGTGCGTTCTTTTCATTCACCGCCGGCAGCACATTGAGAGTATTTTTTGCGACTGAACCCTCACGCATCATGACATACATGCCCCTTCTGATACGATCAAGAGCTTCTTCCTTCGATGTTACTTCATGATCGTTTGAAACAAATGCGGTTCTATAAATGTTAATGAGGTCTGTTGATAAACCGGCTAAATGGCCGTCTATCCGTTTTCCTGCAACACGTGCATCAAGCAGTTTCTGAACCATATCTTCTTCAGCCTGCTGAACCGACACATAATCCATAACTTCAGCCAGCCCTAATACTTCTTCTTCTTCATAAAAAGGCTTGAGATCGACAGCTTTGAGAATTGCGCCTGATCGCTCAAAACTTGCGGCAGGCACACTGGAAGGAAGCATAAAATAAATGTTCAGCGGTGTATGTCGGGCTTGTTCAAGCATAAACGCAATCCCTTTTTCCCCAGACACATTCGCGATCTCATGCGGGTCTGTAACAACGGTCGTCACGCCATGAGGCAATACTGCTTTAGCAAACTCTATCGGTGTAACCATTGATGACTCAATATGTACATGTCCATCAATAAAACCCGGAACAATCATTTGTCCCTCTGCATCAATGACATTTTCGCCTTCATAGTCGCCAAGGCCTACAATAACTCCGTCTGTAATCGCAATATCTTCATATATCCACTCTTGATTATATACGTCCATCATTTTTCCGTTCTTAATGACGATATCAGCTTTTTGTCTTCGGGCTGAAGCATTCAGCCTATTGACTAGCGCTTCTTTATTCAAATAGGCCCCTCCTCTTTTTTATTATATGGTACAATATGCTATCGGATCGCCTATGCTTAGTCAATAAAATGTTAAGAAATTGACGCTCGGTTCATTAAAGTTGTTATATTCTGATAATATTAAAACCGCCCTCTGTGGACGGTTTTTTTTACTGCTATTTTGTATGAAGAACTCTTTTTTCAAAACGGGAGATGTCTGTGACTGACCCAATAACAATAAGTATATCTTCTTGGTGGATGACTTCGGTTGCAAGCGGTGATACGATAACTTCCTTGCCCCTTTTAATGGCTACAATGTTAATACCGTATTTTGCACGTATATCTAAATCAAGAAGTGTATTTCCAGCCAGACGGCTGTTAGCTACTATTTCAACAAGACTATGCTCTTCAGACAGCTCCAAATAGTCAAGTACATTGTTGGACACGATATTATGTGCAATTCTTTTTGCCATATCGCGTTCCGGGTGTACAATGTGATCCGCACCGATTTTAGACAGCACTTTTTCGTGATAATCGTTCTGTGCTTTAACTGTAATCGTATGAACGCCGAGTTCTTTCAGAATGAGTGTTGTTAAAATACTCGCTTGAATATTTTCCCCGATGGCTACAATCACGTGGTCAAAATTTCGCAGGCCTAAATTTTTCAGGACAGATTCGTCTGTTGAATCACCGATAACGGCGTGAGATGCTATCTTGGCATACTCGTTGACTTTATCTTCATCGATATCCATTGCCATAACCTCGACGCCTTCTTCGCTTAATGCTTTGCAAATACTGCCGCCAAAACGGCCTAGCCCAATTACCGCAAATTCTTTTTTCATAGTGGTGCTCCTTTATATAACATCATATTGATCAAATTTTATCATAATCTTTTGTTACAGTGTTATCCTTTGGCAGCGAATTCATATGCTGCTTAAGCTTTTCAGTAAACTCAGGCGACAAATACAGCTCCGCCCCGCGTTCAATTTCAATCTGATAGTGCTGAGGCGGAGCAGTTTCCGCTTCTTTTTTGAGAACGAGAAAGGTTAAGCAGTCTGTATAGTGTCTTCCGCCTGCTTCAACGTCCACAAATGCCGGCCGATACGTAAGTGATTCAACGCCCTCCCTTTTATATAGATAGGAGAGAGCAGAATAAGGGATCCGATATAAAACGCCTTCTGTTATTCCTCCGTCTTCCAGCATATCCGCTCTTGAGCCGTCTTCTCTTTTTAACGTGAAGCGGGTTGTGTATCCTTTTAAAACAGCTCTTCCCACTGGATCTTGAAAATAGTGACTGACTCCCGCCTTTTGAAAGCGGGCATGATCCATGCATGATCCATAGGCAAAATAATAAACGGGATTTTTCGATTTGCTGATCATCTGATGTTCTTTCCAGTCCCCAATGCTTATTTTCGTAAAACCGGCACACTCGTCTTTGTTCATAAAATAAATAAGCGCATTTTTAATTCCGACATCGGTTTCTATAAACACCATTTGTTTATGATATCCTTGAAAAAATTGATCAAGCTTATGTATACACAATTCGTCTGCTTCATATACTTCGCCGTATATATAGCCTTCACCATTTAAAACGGCTGTGGGCCCCTCTTTGGCAGCAAACATACTTCCCTTTGTTCTGGCCTGCTCATTGATACATGCCGATTGTGCCAGCAAATGATGGTTTTTTTCATGCTTTCTTAGTGTCCCGTATACAAACAGAAGCGAGTTCATTTTATTTTTCTCCTCTCAGCTGTCTGATTTTAAAGGCAAAACCACTTGAAAGACACTGCCTTTTCCAGCTTCGCTTTCGATTTTCAATTCCCCGTCATGTTCCTTCAAGATTCTCAAACAAATGGGAAGTCCCAATCCGGTACCCTTTTCTTTTGTGGAATAAAAAGGTTTGCCAATCTGCTTCAGTTTTTCCTGCGGCATACCGCTTCCTTCATCCTTTACGCTTATCACTGCATGAGAGGCGGTTTTTGCAGTTGAAATGGTTACGACACCGCCCTGTGGCATTGCCTCAATTCCGTTTTTAATGATATTGATAAAAACCTGCTTTAGCTGATTCTCGTCCCCGTTAATCATGCAGCCATCTGTCTCTTTGAAATGTTTCTCTATGACGATATTGGACAGAATAGCATTGGTATCAAGCAATGTCGTGACTTGTTTCAAAATCTCATTAAGCTGGTGCGTTTTGAATGTAATCGCCTGCGGTTTTGCAAGCAGCAACAGCTCGCTGAGAACTAAATCGATTCTTTTAATCTCTGAAAAGATGATGTCAAAATAGTCTTTTCTGTCCGGATATTGTGTTTTCATAATCTGGAGGAAACCGCTGACAGATGTTAAAGGGTTTCTGACCTCATGAGCAATACCGGCGGCAAGTTCACTTGTGATTGATAGTTTCTGGGATTCCCTCGCCAGCCGTTCATTAATCTCAATGAGCTCATCTTCAGCCTCTTTCCGCTCAGTGATATCTGACATTGTACCCAGGCTTCCTGTAAATTGGTCATCCCGGTCATAGTAAAGTTTATAATGAACTTCTCCCCAAAAAATCGTGCCGTTCTTTGTCACGTATTTTGCCGTAAACATGCCAGAAGACGCCTTGTTTTGGATTTGTGTGTTAATGTGGTCCGCTACGTGCTTTTCTTTTATGAAGTAGTCATTATACATCGTTCCCATACATTCACTGATTGAAAAGCCGGTTATTGATGCCCACGCTTGGTTTAAATATGTAATTTCGCCTTTTGCATTCGTTTGAAATACGATTTCCTGCAAATTATCCATGATACGGTTTTTTTCTTCAGAAAGCTGCTTATACTTCCATTCGTTATCCTTCATTTTCTTAACCAGCTGCTGTTTCTCATCAATATAATAAGCCAGCATCCAGACACTCACCAGCGTGACTGCAGTATACACAATATCAACAGGCCAATTAATCGGGTTTTTGCCTATAAAATAAAATAAATAATCCCAAAACATTATAAAAATCATTGCCAAAATGATGGAAATGATACGAGCTTGATATTTTCTCATATGACCACCTGCCGCTTGTGTTTCTCTACTTATTGTACCATTCTTCGACAAATAATTGAGTAAAATATGTAAAGTATCCCAAATCATTCATTACCAAATATTCTTGATGTCTTATCTTAGGCGGCGGTAATCAAAAATTGGCACGCAAAAAAGGCGGAGATGATATCGCTCCGCCTTTTTCAACATAATTTTATTCTTTTAAAGCGGCTTGAATTTCTTCGAGAAGCAGCTGTGCACCCTCAGGGCTTAGCGTAATTTTGCCGTTGCCGTAATCTTTATTTTCTGAAGTGATTTCTCCAGTCATTAAACAAACGCCATGAGGTTTGTACTTTTTCAAGATAATTTTATCTCCGTCAACAAAAAACTCAATGCTGTCTTTTATGGCAATATCCAGTGCCCGTCTTAGCTCTATCGGCATAACAATGCGGCCTAATTCATCTACTTTTCTCACAACACCTATTGATTTCATAAAAACCCTTCTTCCTTTAAATGTTTCTTTTCTCATGTAATGTTTAAGGATGCACCTCAATATATCGTAGACGAATGAAACTCAAAAAAAGTTTCCCGCTTTCTATAAGAATCACAAGATATTTTTTCCATAAAACCGAAAAATGTATTACTTCTGTTACACAGCTCCTTGATTTTTTACAAAAACATTTCTTTACCGACACACACCCCCAAAAATCGCAGTATTTCTGAGAAACTTTAAATGTAGAATCATATTAAATTAGGATAGAGATTGGGTGAAAACATGTTTCAATCAACTGAAATTGGTATTGACTTAGGAACAGCTAATATACTTGTTTACAGCAAAAATAAAGGGATTATCCTAAATGAACCATCTGTTGTCGCAGTGGATACAACGACAAAAGCAGTGCTTGCAATCGGAGCTGACGCCAAAAACATGATCGGTAAAACACCGGGAAAAATTGTGGCTGTCAGACCGATGAAAGATGGCGTGATCGCAGACTATGATATGACAACTGATCTGCTAAAGCACATTATGAAAAAAGCCGCAAAAAGCATCGGCATGTCGTTCAGAAAGCCGAACGTAGTCGTTTGCACACCGTCAGGCTCAACAGCGGTAGAGCGCCGTGCCATCAGTGATGCGGTGAAAAATTGCGGCGCAAAAAACGTTCATTTAATCGAAGAGCCAGTAGCAGCCGCCATCGGAGCAGATTTACCGGTTGACGAGCCGGTGGCCAATGTGGTCGTAGATATCGGCGGAGGGACGACAGAAGTCGCTATCATTTCCTTCGGTGGCGTTGTTTCCTGCCATTCTATTAGAATCGGCGGAGACCAGTTTGATGAGGATATCGTTTCTTTCGTCCGGAAAAAATACAATTTACTGATCGGCGAACGTACGGCTGAGCAGGTAAAAATGGAAATTGGCCATGCTCTGATTGAACATATACCTGAGGCAATGGAAATTCGAGGACGCGACCTCGTAACGGGCCTTCCAAAAACCATTATGCTTCAATCCAACGAAATTCAAGATGCAATGCGCGAATCTCTCCTGCATATTCTTGAAGCCATCAGAGCGACACTTGAGGACTGCCCGCCTGAATTAAGCGGAGATATTGTCGACCGCGGCGTTATTTTAACAGGAGGCGGCGCGCTTCTTAATGGAATTAAAGAATGGCTTACAGAAGAGATTGTCGTGCCTGTACACGTGGCGCAAAACCCGCTTGAATCTGTAGCAATCGGCACAGGCCGTTCTTTAGAAGTGATTGATAAGCTGCAAAAGGCAATTAAATAGTCTGCCCTTGCATAAATCTCACACGCGGCAAATTTCTTGCTTCTTTTTTCCTCACTTCCTTCATATTGTGGGAAATGGAGAAACGTTAAGGAGGAAACCGATGCTAAGAGATTTAGGAAGAAGAGTAGCGATCGCAGCCATTTTAAGCGGAATTATTCTTGGGGGCATGAGCATTTCTTTGGCAAATATGCCCCATTCGCCTGCAGGCGGCACTGTAAAACTGAATCATCCATAGTATTGAAAAACCCAAGACATGTCGTTTTGGGTTTTTCACTTTGGCCTCCTTCTTTCCTTTATAGGATCATATTTGATATGATGAGAAAAAAGCTTGAGGAGGAATGGTTTATGGATTCATTTTCACAGAAGTTAAATACATATGCACAACTGGCAGTAGAAGTCGGTGTAAATGTCCAAAAAGGCCAGCATGTAGTCGTAAATGCTTCAACAGACGTCCGGGATTTTGTCCGCTTAATTGTAAAACACGCATATGAAAAGGGTGCAAAAAACGTCACAGTGAATTGGCAGGATGACGAAGTCGCCAAATTAAAATACGAGCTTGCGCCGTTTGAGGCATTTGAAGAATATCCTGAATGGGAAGCAAAAGGCAGAGAAGAGCTTGCCAAAAATGGAGCTGCTTTCATTTCTGTTGTGTCGTCAAACCCAGACTTGCTAAAGGGTGTAGATTCCAAACGGATTGCGGCATTCCAAAAAGCAGCAGGCAAAGCATTACATACATACAGACAATATATTCAATCAGACAAAGTCAGCTGGACTGTCGTAGGTGCGGCATCAGAGGGCTGGGCTCAGAAGGTGTTTCCTGGAAAATCAAAGGAGGAAGCCATTCACCTTCTGTGGGAAGAAATTTTTAAAGCGACGCGCGTAAACGAAGACAATCCAGTTCAGGCGTGGATCAAGCATGACCAAAATCTTCATGAAAAAGTTGATCATTTGAACGAGAGACATTACGCTGCCTTACATTATCAAGCAGAAGGAACTGATTTAACAATTAAGCTGCCTAGAAAGCATGTTTGGGCAGGTGCAGGAAGCGTGAATGAAAGCGGCCATGAATTTATGGCTAATATGCCGACAGAAGAAGTATTCACGCTGCCTCAAAAAGACGGGGTTGACGGAGTAGTATCAAGCACAAAACCATTAAGCTACGGCGGAAATATTATTGAAAATTTCACTCTCACGTTTAAAAATGGCCGTATAATAGACATTAAAGCTGAGCAAGGTGAAGACATTTTAAAAGAACTGGTGGAAGCAGATGAAGGTTCTCACTATTTAGGTGAAGTGGCACTTGTTCCTTACGATTCGCCTATATCACAATCAAACATTCTTTTCTATAACACGTTGTTTGATGAAAACGCGTCAAATCATTTGGCGATCGGAAGCGCCTATGCCTTTAATATTGAAGGCGGAAAGCAGATGTCTCGTGAAGAGCTTGTCAAAGAAGGCTTAAATGAAAGCATTACACACGTAGACTTTATGATCGGTTCAAAGGATATGAATATTGACGGAATTACGGATGATGGAAAAAGAGAACCTATTTTCCGAAACGGAAATTGGGCTTTTTAAATAAATAAAAGGAGGCTTTTCGCCTCCTTTTTTTATTTTTCTGCTTCATACATTTGCAGATTAGCATAAACGGTTTCTAATACGGGTGCCGCGAGAGATAAACGTTTTGCTTTTTCAAGCAAAAATCCATGCAGGTGGTCACCTTCAGTCGTTTGGCCGTTTTCCATATCCCGAAGCATGGAGGACTTCATATGATAAGACATGCTTGTCATCGTACGAAAGCTCTCTTCCTCAAGATCCGGATCAGCCGGAACGCCTTCTTTTCGTAAAACAGCGCCAATTTCCCCAATAAGAGTTTGGGCCGTGTGACGTCCGCCTTCTGTGTCGAGAATCGGGCCAAGCGGTCGTTGAAATAACGTTGTAATCCCCGCTTGCGCTGCAATAAAGAGATACTTTTTCCAAATGTCCTTCTCGATATGCCCGCTAATGATGACTTCAGCCTTCACGCCTGAAAATGCCTCTTCAAGCGCTTTTATTCGATTCGTACGCTCTCCGTTCCATTCTCCAAATACAAAACGATGCGATGCACTCGTATGATGAATTTCTCCTCTGTTGTCTAAAGCACTTTCTATAAAACACAGGCCGCCCAGCACCTGTTCTTTTGAAAATGCCGCGAACAGCTGCTCATAGTGGCGGTACCCGTTTAAGAAAGGGATAATGACAGATTCCTGATGGATAAACGGCTTGACATCGTTTATCACCTGATCAAGCGAGTATGCTTTAGAAGCAATGATAACGACATCAAATCGCCCTGTTTCTCCGGCAGTGATTAATACGGGCTGAAACGATGCATCCCCTTTTTCACTATGGATGACAAGCCCGGTTTCTTTAAGCTGCTGAGCTCGTTTTTGGCGCACGAGAAATGTCACATCATTTCCTTTCTCTGCAAGCCGTCCGCCAATATACCCACCTACTCCGCCTGCTCCGACGACTAAAAATTTCATATTGTGGCCCCCTTTCATAATGATGTATCAAAAAAAGCAGAGAAATCTCTGCTTTTTTATTCCGCGTATAGTTCAGCCAATTTTTTCTGCACATCAGTATTTTCAAGGAACTCGTCATAGCTCATTTGCTTATCAACGATGCCATTAGGTGTAATTTCTATAATTCTGTTGGCAATGGTCTGCACAAACTGATGGTCATGCGATGTAAACAGCATAGCGCCTTTAAAGCTGATTAAGCCGTTATTGAGCGCTGTAATGGATTCTAAGTCTAAATGGTTAGTCGGCTCATCCAAAATTAAAATATTGGCTCCAGAAAGCATCGCTTTTGACAGCATACAGCGGACCTTTTCTCCCCCGGAAAGTACATTTGCTTTTTTGTGGACTTCTTCTCCGGAGAACAGCATGCGTCCTAAGAACCCGCGTAAAAAGCTCTCACTTTGGTCGTGCGGAGAATATTGGCGAAGCCAGTCTACAAGATTCAGATCACTGCCTTCGAAATATTCACTGTTGTCTTTTGGAAAATACGCTTGTGATGTGGTAACACCCCATTTAAACGTTCCGCTGTCAGCTTCCATTTCCCCGGAAATGATTTTAAACAGTGTAGTAACAGCAAGTTCGTTCCGGCCAGTGAAAGCAATTTTATCTTCTCGGTTCATAATGAAGCTGACATTGTCAAGCACCTTTACGCCATCGATCGTTTTTGTTAATCCTTCCACCTGAAGAACATCATTTCCGATTTCCCGTTCCGGCGTGAAGTTAACGTAAGGATAGCGACGGGAAGACGGTTTAATATCATCCAGCGTGATTTTTTCGAGAAGTTTCTTCCTTGATGTGGCCTGCTTAGATTTAGACGCATTGGCGCTGAATCTAGCGACAAACTCTTGAAGCTGTTTAATCTGCTCTTCTTTTTTCTTGTTCGCTTCTTGAGAAAGCTTTAACGCCAGCTGGCTTGACTCGTACCAGAAATCATAGTTTCCGACATAGATTTGAATTTTGTTAAAATCAAGGTCGGCAATGTGCGTACACACTTTATTTAAGAAGTGACGGTCATGGGATACGACAATAACTGTATTTTCAAAGTTAATCAGAAACTCTTCAAGCCACTGGATTGCCTGAAGGTCCAAGTGGTTCGTCGGCTCATCGAGCAGCAGAACATCCGGCTTGCCGAATAATGCCTGTGCCAAGAGAACTTTTACCTTCTCCGAACCGCCAAGATCTTCCATCTTCTTTGTGTGCAGGTCTTCTGAGATACCAAGACCTTTTAAAAGGATCGCCGCTTCACTTTCCGCTTCCCATCCGTTCAGTTCCGCAAATTCACCTTCTAGCTCGGCAGCGCGAATCCCATCCTCATCTGAGAAATCAGGCTTCATGTAAATAGCGTCTTTCTCCTGCATGACTTCATACAGGCGTTTGTGACCCATGATAACCACTTTCAGCACTTCATACTCTTCGTACTCAAAATGGTTCTGCTTCAAGACGGCAAGACGTTCGCCAGGACTCATATGCACGTCGCCTGTCTGAGGCTCGATTTCGCCTGAAAGCACCTTTAGAAACGTTGATTTACCGGCACCATTTGCACCAATTAACCCATAGCAGTTGCCTGGGGTAAATTTAATATTAACATCTTCAAATAACTTACGATCCGCAAACCGCAAGCTTACATTATTTACAGCAATCATTTATTATCCTCCATCATGTCTATCATCAATAAAAGTATACCATGAATACAGAGCAAGAGAAATGATTCCCTGATAAAACAGAGAGAAAACACTTATACACCCAATCCTGCCAGCTGTGTTACAATTAAAGAGAGAGAGAATGCATCCGCCTGGAAAATTACACACTCTCATGGAGGAACACATTGAGGCTTTTAACACTTACTGAATATTGCTTATTGATCTTTTTTACGGGCTTTTACCTTGCCGTAACAGGCTTTACCGCCAAGGATATCGGCTTATACATAGGCATAGCCCTTATTTACATATTTTCGCACATTTTTTCTAAACGACTTTTAGAAAAGCGCGGAAAAGAGAACAAACAGGTTCACCTTTTCTTCAGTGTGCTGGCCATTATCGGTTCAGTGTTCATTACAGTTTTATGCATTGCATTGGTCGCTTCTTTTTCAAAATAAAAACGCCTGCTGTCCAAAGGCCAGCAAGGCGTTTTTATTTTGTTTGACGCATTTCGTTAAACGGGAAAAAGACAAACTTCGATGTGCCGACAATTCGATCTTCCGCAATCAGTCCCAATCCGTTTCGGCTGTCCATAGAATTCAACCGGTTATCTCCCATGACAAAATATTTGCCTTCCGGAACCTTAACCGGCCCAAAATCGCCTGTCAGACTGACACCGAGTTTTTCTGCTTCCTTCTTGTTTTTAGACAAGTAAGGCTCGGCTACTTTTTTGCCGTTTATATAAAGCGTGTCATCCTTCATTTGAACGGTTTCTCCAGGCTTTCCAATCAATCTTTTTACATAATGGATTTTAGAAGTCTCACCGTTGATAATAACGATATCTCCGCGCTTCAGTTCGCCGATATAGTTGACTGTTTTATTCACAAACAGCCTTTCTCCGTCATGTAATGTGGGATACATAGATGAACCTTCAACTAAATACGGTTCAAACAAAAAGTGACGGATCAGGAGAGCCAGCAGAACAGCGATGACAATCGCTTTACCCCATTCCAGGTACGTATTGGTTTTTTTCTTCGCCGTTTTCTCAGTATTCGTATTTTTTTCCTCGGTCAAAGTGTTTCCTCCTAGACGATTGCTATATCAGTTGTTTCTCTTCTTTTACTTTATCATAAAAAAGAATAAATTACATAACTTAACCCGCTCCCTGCCTGTCGGATAAGAAAAAGCGTCCTTTCGAATCAAGGACGCTTTTTTTCTTATTTCTCTGTAACAGGTTTTTTGACAATACCGAGGATAATTGCCATCACGACAGCACCGATTACGATACTTAATAGGTAAAGCATCGGATGGTTTGTAATGAAAGCTACGAATACTCCTCCATGAGGCGCCGGAAGCGTTACACGGAAGAATTCAGTCAATCCGCCGGCAACAGCTGCACCGATTACAGCAGCTGGAATGACGCGAAGCGGATCAGCCGCAGCAAACGGGATCGCTCCCTCTGTTACGAAAGCAGCACCCATGAAGTAGCATGTAATACCAGCTTCACGGTCACGCTGAGTGAATTTGTTTCGGAAAATGGTTGTAGCAAGTGCGATACCAAGCGGAGGAACCATACCGCCGGCCATGATCGCCGCATGAGGCGCATAGTTGCCTGCATCGATCATCGCGATACCGAACGTAAAGGCTGCTTTATTAAGCGGACCGCCCATATCGATCGCCATCATACCGCCCAAGATAATCCCCATCAATACTAGGTTTCCAGTACCAAGGCTTTCAAGCCAGTTTGTTAAGAAATTCATAAATGCTGCTACAGGTGTATTGATGACAAATTGCATTAATACGCCAGTGATAAAAATACCGAACAGCGGATAAATCAGTACAGGTTTTAATCCATCAAGTGACTGAGGGATAAAGGTAAATGCTTTTTTCAGTAAAATCACGACATAACCGGCAAGGAATCCGGCAATTAAACCGCCTAAGAATCCAGCATTCGCTTGAGTCGCCATGAATCCGCCGACCATACCAGGCGCAAAACCAGGACGGTCTGCAATACTCATTGCGATAAATCCAGCAAGAACAGCCACAATTAATCCTAATGCGTTGTCACCGCCGATAAACTTAAGAGCTGCGGCAAACGCGTTGTAAGTAGGATCTTTTGGATCAGCAGAATGAATTCCCCAGAAGAATGAAATCGCAACGAGGATACCGCCGCCGACTACGAACGGAAGCATGTTGCTGACACCGCTCATCAAATGCTTATAAAACGCGTTTCCGATTCCGCTTCCAGACTTGCCTCTCGCTTCATCTTCATCGTTTGAAGCTGAAGAACCGCCGCTGCCTTGATAAATCGGGGCATCTTGGTTCATCGCTTTTTCGATTAGCTCCTGAGGGCGTCTGATGCCTGCCGTTACAGGAACTTGAAGTACGCGCTTACCTTTAAAGCGTTCCATTTCAACCTGCTTGTCCGCTGCGACAATGATTGCAGGTGCATCTTCAATTTCTTGGGCAGTCAGCTTGTGCTTAATGCCGCTTGAACCATTTGTTTCGACCTTAATGTCCACGCCAAGCTCTTTCGCTTTTTCTTTAAGGGCATCCGCAGCCATGAATGTATGGGCAATACCTGTCGGGCATGCAGTAACCGCTAAAATCTTTCCTTTTCCGGCAGGTGCTGGTGCCGCTTCTTCTTCCTCTTCCTCTTCGTCATCATCTTTATCGTGCTGATTAATAATGTCGATGATGGCATCTTCTGACTCAGCTTCAAGGAGCTGCTTGCGGATTTCTTCACGCATTAACAGCGTTGAAAGTCTTGACAATGCTTCAAGGTGAGTATTGTTTGCGCCTTCAGTCGCCGCAATCATGAAGACTAAGTGAGCCGGCTGGCCGTCTAATGATTCATAATCGACACCGTCTTTAGAACGTCCGAACGCGATCGCTGGGTTGATAACGCTAGCCGTTTTCGCATGAGGGATAGCGATTCCTTCACCAATACCCGTTGAGCTTTGGCTTTCGCGGTTTAAAATGGCTTCTTTATAGGCTTGTCGGTCATTTAACTTACCAGCCTTATCAAGAACAGTGACCATTTCGTCAATCACATTTTCTTTTTCTTTGCTCTCAATATTAAGCTTTATCGTATGCTTTGTTAAAAGCTCAGTTATTTTCACTTGTGTTTCCTCCTCTATAGACGTGTGACCTTAACTTCAGGAAGAAGCTGCTGGACAAATTCTTCTGTTCCAAGTTCTTCAGAGAACGCGGTAGCACTGCCTGAAGTAACCCCTAAGCGGAATGCTTCTTCAAGCGGCAGCTGTTTGGAAATTCCGGCAAGGAAGCCTGCTACAACGGAATCTCCTGCTCCGACTGAGTTTACCAATTTCCCCTTTGGCACGTTAGCAAAATAAACTTGTTCGTTCGCAAACAAAAGCGCACCGTCTCCTGCCATTGAAACGATTACATGTTCAGCGCCCTGTTCTACCAGCTTTTTCCCATAAGGAACAGCTTCCTCAACAGAGGTAATGGTCGTGCCGAACATTTCTCCAAGCTCATGATGGTTTGGCTTCATCAAAAACGGTTTCATTTCTGTCGCTTTCAAAAGAGCCTCTCCTGAGATATCCAGAACAACTCGTGCGTTATGCTGTTTGCAGGCCTCTGCGATTTTTTCATACGTATCGTGAGGAAGTGAAGATGGAATACTTCCTGCAAGAACAACGATGTCTCCCTCTTCTAAAGATTGGAACTGCTCTAAAAAGGCTTTGAAATCTTCATCCGAAATTGTCGGACCCTGCCCGTTAATTTCAGTTTCATCACCCGTTTTCAGCTTTACATTGATACGGGTATCCCCTTTTACTTCAGAAAAAGCTGTTTCCAAATTTTCTTCCCGCAAAAATGTTTTGATATATTCTCCGGTAAATCCGCCGACGAATCCGAGCGCTTTAGACGGTACATGATGTCTTTTCAGCAGTCTCGATACGTTGATGCCTTTGCCCCCTGGATACTTGCTATCATATGCAGAACGATTCAGGCCTCCTACAGTAAAATCTTCA
Source organism: Bacillus sp. MD-5 (assembly GCF_002201875.1). Classification (NCBI taxonomy): domain Bacteria; kingdom Bacillati; phylum Bacillota; class Bacilli; order Caryophanales; family Bacillaceae; genus Bacillus; species Bacillus sp. MD-5. Next base: position 1,355,948 of record NZ_CP021911.1, on the reverse strand, counting down.
ACGTGAACAATATAATCGACAGATGGATTAAGTGTTACAGTGTAAATCATGGTTTCACTACCTTTACGACAGTTTTTTCTTGGTAATTATCGAATGTAAGCTCTTCAGCGTCAGTCGTAATGATTGTTGCGTCGCCTATTCCGGCAAATGCCGAAAATGAAATTTCTCCGAACTTCGAAGGGTCTGCTAAGACGTAAGCGTGTTTTGCCTGTTTGATCGCTTTCTGTTTTAAAAGGGCCTCATCAGGGTCCGGCGTTGTGAATCCAGCCTCTGTATGCACACCGTTTGTCCCCAGAAAGCTCTTGTCGAATCTGTACTGGTCCATGGCAATCAGTGAAGCGCCTCCAATAACCGCGCCCGTTCTGTGCTTTACGTATCCTCCAAGCAGATAAAAAGAAATTTCTTTCCTTATTAATGCTTCGATATGCATCACCCCGTTTGTGACAACGACAATATCTTTGGTTTTATCCATAAAATCAATCATGTGCAAAGTCGTCGTGCCTGCATCAAGGTAAATGCAATCCCCTTCTTCTAAAAGAGAAGCAGCTTTTTCAGCAATCTTCAATTTGTCGTGAAGGTTTTTGGATGATTTTTCAAGCATATCGGGTTCAAGTCTGATATCGGAAAGCTTGGCCGCTCCCCCATGAACACGCTTTAAGAAACCGCGTTCTTCAAGTGTCGATAAATCTCTTCTGATTGTTGATTCAGAAGCATTTGTCAGATTTATGAGCTCTTGAATCTTTACCACATCATGCTTTTCTATTTGATCAATAATCAATTGATGCCGTTCAGGAGTTAGCATGCTTCACCTCCTAATGAAAACGTATTCATTTTGAATACAATTTCATTGTAAACGCTATTTTCAGTTTAGGCAACTAAAATCATTCAAATTCATTCAATAACTATCAAAATCTTTCACGTTTATCCATATTAACGTATGTCTATAGGGTTTGTAAACTGTAAATTCGACAAAAATAAGGACAATTGTACGACATTTTCTTCTTATTTTAATGAAAAAAGTCTTTTATATTCATAGTAGAAATCACTACACATAAAAAAACCTCATGCATGTTGCATGAGGCTACTCATAACGCAGCGCTTCAATCGGATCAAGCTTTGCGGCTTTATTTGCAGGAAGCATGCCGAAAATAACACCAATGAGCATACTGAACAGCACGCCCCCGCATACAACCTCCCATGATATGAGTGACGGCCAGCCCGCAATGGCTGAAACAAGCGCGGCCCCTCCGTATCCAATTCCAATCCCGATCAGGCCGCCAATCAGCGTCAATACGACTGACTCAATTAAAAACTGAGTCAGGATCTGTCCCCTTGTCGCACCGAGTGATTTTCTGATTCCGATTTCCCGTGTCCGTTCTGTGACTGATACAAGCATAATATTCATGACACCGATTCCGCCGACCAATAGAGAGATGCCCGCAATTGAGCCGATAATCGTCGTCATTATTGCCGTTACTTTGCCAATCCCGGCCGCAATCTCTTCCATGTTCATCACTTGATAAGAATCCTCTGTGCCATGATTGTCATTTACCAGCTGTGTCGCTTCTTTCCCAGCCGATTTTATATCGTCTGCTGATTCAACCTGCAATGATACGTTACTGAAATCACTTGTACCAAAAGAGGATTTCATCATATTAAATGGCACATACATTTGACTTAAATCGAAAGAAAGCAAGCCTGTTTCTTTTTTCAGCACGCCGATAATTTCAACGGGCTGTCCGTTTATCCAGACAACTTCACCTAAAGGGGAGTTTTTATCGAACAGCTCTTCAGCCATCTTTTGAGAGATGATTCCGACTCTATTCCCCGCGAGAAAGTCATTGTCTGTAAAGGTTCTGCCGCTTTCGATTTTTAAAGAATTGACATTCATGTATCCATCATTTATTCCGTTAACCGTAGCATCGGTTTCCTCTTCATGATAACGCGCTGTCATACTTTCAGAAGTCGAGGCAACGACTTGATTAATGCCTTCTATCCCCTTTAAATCTTTAATATCGTTTTCTGTAAACGTAGATTCAGCTGCAGCGTTCGGATTGCTTGCAAGCTCTTCGTCGCTTGGCATATAGTATAGCTCCACTGTATTTCCCGGTCCGCTGATCGACTGCTTCAGCATTTGCTCACCGCCCTGCCCTACCGCAACGACAACGATGACAGAGCCTACCCCAATGATAATGCCGAGCATTGTTAAGATCGAACGCATTTTATGGGCAAGGACAGAGCTTAGAGCCATTCTGATGTTTTCTAACAGGCTCATTCTCCCACACTCCTTTGGCCGGAGCTGGCAGGAATAATATTGCCGTCACGCACCATAACAATCCGGTTCGTGCAATCTGCAACTTCGGGCTCGTGTGTAACAAGAACGATTGTCGTTCCTTCGGCATTTAATGCTGTAAATTGATCCATAATCGCTACGCTTGTTTTCGTATCCAGCGCGCCGGTCGGTTCATCAGCTAAAATTAATTTGGGCTCATTCACGATCGCCCTCGCAATCGCCACCCGCTGCTTCTGCCCGCCCGACAGCTCATTGGGCATGTGGAGCATTCGATCGGCTAACCCGACCTTTTCCAATGCTCTCTCAGCCCTTTCTTGACGTTCTTTTTTGCCTATCCCGGAATAAATCATCGGCAGCTCAACATTTTTTTTTGCGTTCAGACGCGGAAGAAGCTGAAATTGCTGAAATACAAATCCGATTGACCGGTTACGGACTGCCGCCAGTTCTTTATCTTTATATGAAGAAACGTCCTCGCCGTCCAATTTATACGTACCGGAAGTCGGTCGGTCAAGACAGCCGATAATATTCATGATCGTCGATTTCCCTGATCCTGACGGTCCCATAATCGAGACATATTCCCCTTGATGAATGTCCAAATGAATAGAATGGAGAACATCAAACGTTTCCCTGCCGATCTGGTAGCTTTTTCGCACATTAGAAAGCTGAATCATTTAAGATTTCACTTCCATTCCATCAGTCACCTGATCAGATGGATTCAAAATGACTTGATCATCTTGGGAAAGCCCCTCTTTAATTTCTGTCAGATCATCTGTCACTTCGCCGATTTTGACATCAACTCGCTTTGCTTTTCCATCTTTTGCTGTATACACATAATATTGATCATCTTCTTTTTTGACTGCCTTTGAAGGAAGCGTATTTGCTTTTCGCTTATCGGTTTCAATATTCATGATAAATTTAAAGCCTGGCTTTCCTTCAGGAAGCTTTCCTTTTATTTTCACTTGAAGCGGGTATTGGACCGCCTGTTCTGTTCCTTGTGCCGCAGCGCTTTCCTGCTGATCAGGAACAAGTCCGACTGCGGAAACCGTGCCTTTCCATGATTTATCCTGGATAACATCTGAAGTGAGTGTGACCTTCTGGCCTTTTTTAACTTTCAGTGTATCGTATTCAGACAATTTCCCTGAGACGACGAGGTCTTTAGGGTTGCCAATATGTATGACAGCCTCTTGAATATCTGACTTTTTGGATGCCGCTTCTTGGTTGACAGAAATAACGGTGCCTTCGATTTCGCTTTTCACTTCAAGATCTGACACCCGGTTGGCAAGTGACTGCCGTTGAAGCTCGGTTTGTTTTAATTCGATCTCAGCTGTTTTTTTCTGCATTTGAAGCTCTGTCCGTTCAGACTCAATTTGTTTTTCTGCTTCTTTTTTCCCAACCTGTTTCGCCAGATCTTTTTCTTTATTGTCTAACGCTTTTATCTTTTCTTGAGTTTGTTCAATTTGAAGCTGGTTCGATTCAGCGGTCAACTGGTTCTGTTCTTTTTCCAGACTCAGCTGCTCATTTGTATAGGTGACTAAAGTCGTGCCCTTTTTAACTTTGTCGCCTTCCTTCACTTTAATGTCTTCTAATGTCCCCTTATCAGCTTCATAAAAGACATACTGTTCATTTGAAAATTTAAGTGTACCGGGAACCATAACCTTTGATGAGATTTCTTTTTCTTCAAGGCTTCCCGTCTGTATCTTCTGGCCGGCGCTGCCGCTTGTTGGAGCGGCAGACCGGTATACATTTATTCCAATAAAAAGAGCGACTATAACGGCGATGCCAATTCCGATCCAGACTTTTTTCATGAACTTATGCACCCGCCACAGAATTAATTAAACCTGAAAAGAGCGAAAATACAACTAAAATTCCGAATAGAATGATTGCTGAAATCCATCCGGCTTTTTTGGAGATGCCTCCCGTTTTGTGAAGTCCGATTGCTAATAATACAAAGCTCCAGATGCTGAAAATTTCAAAGGTATTTAACACGCTGGCAAGAGCCCCGTCAGATTGGATAATCCCTGCCAGTGACGTCGTGCTGTAAAGAGGATTCACGTCAGTCGTAAAAGCAACGATTCCGTTCACCAATAATCCGAGACTGCTAATTAAAGAGACAAACAAACCGAGAGAAAGCATTTTTTTGTATGTCGTAACACCGCCTGATGCTTTTACACAGAGCCAATAAATAAGAGGGGCAATAAATAATGCTGCGATACCTCCAATAATTGCGCCTGCCATTCCGCCAAATTTGGTTATTGTTGCGACTGCCTCCATTTGTTCAGCTGATAGCCCTTGCGTATCCTGGCTTTTCAAAAGCTCACTATAATCCGTACCGAGTGATTGCAGCACGGCACCGACGATGATAATTGCTGCGACAATCAAAAGCGGTCCCCATACAGCCGGCCTTTCTCTTATTCTTTCAAATTGAACAGATGGACTTGTGATCACTCCGAAAAGTGAAGGCTTTTCAGCCGCCGTTCCGCTGTTTTTTTCTACATTCGTTTCCATTTCAAAACCTCCTTGAGAATATCTATCCAATAGTACGGGAAGGATATTAAAAAGTTTCATGTTTTTCTAATAAATTTCCAAAAGCCTTCAATTTATACTGAAGGCTTTTCATATTATTCTATCGCTGTGCTGTATTGCGCTTTCACAAGTCCGGCATAAACGCCTTCTTTAGCGAGCAGCTGCTCATGGTTTCCTTCTTCTATTTTCTTGCCGTGATCAAGAACAATGATGCAGTCGGCATCGCGGATCGTAGACAATCTGTGGGCAATCATCACTGCTGTACGCCCTTTCAGTAGCGTTTTTAGGGCCTGCTGAATTTTCACTTCCGTCTCTGTATCAATGCTTGCCGTTGCTTCGTCAAGGATGATAATAGCCGGATCGGCGAGCAATGCTCTTGCAAAGGAAATGAGCTGACGCTGACCAGCAGACAGTACGCTGCCCCTTTCCTCCACCTCTGTTGCATATCCTTCTGCTAAATCGGAAATAAACTCATCCGCTCCAACCGCTTGGGATGCTTTCATCACCTCTTCATCCGAAGCATTCGGCCTTCCAAAACGGATATTTTCCATGATGGTCCCGGAAAAAATAAATGTATCTTGCAGGACAATGCTGATTTGAGAGCGCAGACTGGCAATAGAGAGATCCTTAATCGGTATACCGTCTATTTTAATGGTGCCTCCGGTCGCATCATAAAAACGGCTGATTAAATTGGCAATCGTCGTCTTTCCGCTCCCTGTATGCCCGACAAGCGCAAGCGTCGAGCCAGCAGGAATAGAAAAGGAAACGGCATGAAGGGCTTTTCGTTTTTCATCATACGAAAATTCAACCTCTTCAAAGCTGATCTCCCCATTTATCTTTTCATTATGAATGGCATTCGGCTTCTCCTTGACATTTGGCTCTTCGTCCAGAAACTCAAAAATCCGTTCTGATGATGCCATTCCCATTAACAGTTGATTATAGACCTGACCCAGTCTCGAAATAGGTTCCCAAAACATCCCCAGGTAGAAAGCGAAAGAAACGAAGACGCCAATCGTAATGGTTTCATTCATAATGAGTGTGGCGCCATACCAAATCAAGACAGCCGTCCCAATCGCATTCGTCATTTCCACCAGCGGACGGAACATGGCATTTTTTTTAGTTGCTTCCCGCCATGATTGGTAGTTCTCCTGATTGACACCGTCAAAATACGCCATGTTTTCTTCTTCCTGCGTAAATGCCTGTGTGACCCGAATGCCTTGAATGCTTTCGTTTAGATGAGAGTTGAGCTTTGATTGCTTGAGCCGTACCGTTTGCCAAGATCGGCGTATTTTTTTTCTGAGACTTGTTGAAATAAAAAACATAATCGGCAATGTCACCATGATGGCTATAGTCAGCTCAGGGCTCAGCGTAAACAAAATAATAATCACGCCGGCCAGGAGAAGCAAGTCGGTCAATAAATTGATGACTCCGCTTGTAAATAGCTCCTGAAGAGAGTTAATATCATTCATGATCCTGACTAAGATCGATCCCGCCGACCGCTGATCAAAAAATCGGTGGGATAAGCGCTGCACATGTGTAAATAAATGCTGCCGCAAATCGAAAATGACATGCTGGCCAAGCTGATTCATCCACCTGATTCTTAACACATTGGCGGCGTAATTAAGGACATATAAACCGCTAATGATTAAAATGAGCTGAATCAGCAGCTCCGGGTTTCTCGCCGTAATCGCCTGATCGAGAACATAAACTCCGATCAGAATGGGGATCACAAGCTTCACAGCAGTGCCAATCAATACGGTGAGAAAAGAAAGCGGCAAAATGGTTTTTCGATATGGTTTGACATAGCTCAGCAGCCGCCACATTTGAGCCCAGTTAAACGGCTTTTCAATGATTTCATCTGAAGAGTAATAGAAACGCTCTAAAATCCCCTGTTTTTTCGCTTGTTTCATTTGGCCCCTCCCTATCCGACCTCATGCGGCTCATTCATCATTTTGACATCACGGTATTGCAAATCGTAAATCTTTTTATAGTAGCCTTCTTTTTCAAGAAGCTCGTGATGTGTTCCCCTTTCACAAATGCGTCCTTTATTAAAAACGAGAATTTCATCGGCGTGTTTCAGTGAAGAAATGCGGTGAGCAACGATAAAGGTTGTGCGGTTTTTCATGACTTCTTTTAAGGCAAGCTGTATGCTGTGCTCCGTTTGCATATCTACTGCACTTGTGGCATCATCCAATATTAAAACGCTCGGGTTCAAACAGATGGCTCTCGCAATGGCAATACGCTGTTTCTGTCCGCCGGAAAGCCCCATTCCCCTCTCTCCCAGCATGGTGTCATACCCATCAGGAAGCTCCATAATAAAGTTATGGGCCTGCGCCCTTTTTGCTGCTTCGATGATGTCTTCCATTGAGGCATCCGGCCGCCCATACGAAATATTTGATCGGATCGTGGATGAAAACAGGAAGGATTCTTGAAGTACGACTCCGATATTGGAGCGAAGCGTTTTTAACGAATAATCTGTGATGGGTTTGTGATCAATGGTAATCGTTCCGCTAACAGGGCTGTAAAATCTGGTCAGAAGCTGTGTCACTGAACTTTTTCCCGAACCCGTCGGGCCTAACAGTCCGATTACCTTCCCACTGTTTGCCTCAAAGCTTACATTGCACAGCGCGTTTGTTTGTTCTTTTCCGTATGCAAGAGAAACATTTTTGAAATGGACATCTCCAGTTAATTTTTGTTTACATAAAGCAAGAGGATGATCTGTAATGTCTTCTTCTTTTTCCAGAATGTCGAGCAGGCGTTCACCTGATGCTTTTGCTTGAGAGAACATATTAATGACAAAGCCTAAGTTCATAATCGGCCACATCATATAATTGACAAGGCTGAAGAAAGCAACAAGTTCACCGGGATTGAGCTGATTTTGCATAACCAAGTATCCGCCGTATGAGAGGAGAGCTACAATACAAATGTTACCGATGAACTCCATTAAAGGGAAATACGCAGACCAGATGGATGATGTTTGTAAATATTGTGCTCTGTATTCCGCATTGGCTTTATTGAAAATACTGACTTGGAAATCTTCTCTGGAAAGAGATTTAACCGTATTGATGCCACTGATATTTTCCTGCACTTTTGTATTGAGCTTTGCAAACGATTTGCGGATGCCTCTGAAGGCAGGATGGACTCTTTTGTCAAACCGATATACCACAACAGCGAGAAATGGCAGAACTGCTATTGTCACGAGTGTGAGGGGAACAGAATAGTAAAACATAACCGACAGGCTGATGGCGACTAGCAGGCCGAAGCGAATGAGCTCAGCGAGGCCGTATGATAAGAAAAAACGAAGCCCTTCAACATCAGCTGTCAGCCTGGACATCAAATCTCCTGTTTTCGCGTTATCATAATAAGAAAAAGAAAGCCGCTGCAGTTTTTCATACAGGCTATTTCTCAGCCGATAAACGGATTTGATTCCAAACATATCACCTAAATATTGGTGAAAAAAGGTAGCGGTTCCTTTCAAGGCCATTACCGCAATAAATCCCAAGCTGACCCATGCTGCAAGCTGATACTGTCTTCCCAGTACGATCTCATCAATCGTAATTTGCAGGATAATCGGATAAACGACAGTAACCGCAGTCATTAAAAGCATGGCTAGAAGCGACCACAAAAACACTTTTCGGTACGGCCAATAATACATTTTTAATCTTTTAAATGTCTCCATATCCAGCACCTTTCCAACATTTATCATCTTTACTATATCGATACCCGAAATAAAGTTCTATTATTTTTCAAAAATTCAGTCTAATTATGGAGTAAGTCTCTTACTTTATAGGGAGTAATATATGTAGAATAAACGCTTACAGAAAATCATTGTATGCTAGGGATACTTGGGGATATGCCAATGACATACAGAAAAACCGGATGGCTGAAATGCCGTCCGGTTTTCATCCCCCGCTGACTGGTGGTATGATGGCCACCGTGTCACCTGAAGTTACAGAGGTATTTTCTTTTACATAGCTTTCGTTAACGGCAATCATAGCCGTATCAAGGGATTCAAGACCATATTGTTCTTTTAGGCTCGCTTTTATTTCATCTATGGTTGCTTGTTCCATATCTATTTCTAGTGCTTGTGTGCCGGCCTGTTCAGCAAGCCCTGCAAATAAAAGTATTTTAATCATGCTGCTCTCCCTCGCTTAGGTCTGGTTTTCCATTTGGATAAGCTGTTGTTTCAAGCTGGTCGCCGATCCATTGCTCACCATCTTCCCAAATTTCTTTTTTCCAAATCGGCACAATCTGTTTAATTCGTTCGATCGCATACTCATTAGCTTCATAAGCAGCTTTGCGATGGGGAGAAGATACAGCGATCACGACCGCTGCTTCACCGATATCCAGCACACCTATACGGTGCGTGATTGCAGCGGAAGCGCCTTCCCATTTTTCTTCGATTTCAGCTCCGATTTGAGCAAGCATTTGCACGGCCATCGGTTCATATGCCTCATATTCAAGCCGAACCGTTCTTTTTCCGTTTGTCCATTCCCGAACCGTGCCAATAAATGTGGTAATTGCCCCTGCTTCCCGTTTCTCCACTTTTTTAATGATGTCTTCAGTAATAATAGGTGTTTTCGTAATCTCAAACCGTTTCATTATGCAGATTCCCCCTTCAGCTGTGAAAGCACAAAATCCACGGCAACCGGATCATCCGCATGAAAAACGGGCAATCCCTGATGCTCTGTCATATGCTCTTTTTTCCTATAGATGATGGCGATTATATTCACTGCCTGCAGCGCTTCCAGATCTTCCTTTTCACGTAGGATGACCACTTTAGGATAAGGGGCTTTTTTAAAGCCTTCAATCAGAAGACAGTCTGTTTCGAGAAATTGATATAACTCGATCAGCCGTGCCAAATCCCAATTGCGGCGGACTGTCAGCTGTAACACACCAGCACCTTCTACCGCTGCCACATCAGCACCTGCCGCCTTGTAACGGTCCGTGTCTTTTCCTTCCGTGAACGTTTGCGGTTCACCGCCGTGACCATGATGCTTCAGGCAGCCCAAATGAACCCCCTGTTCAGAGGCTTTTTCAAGAATACGCTCGATAAACGTTGTTTTCCCGCTGTTTTGAAATCCTACAACTTGGACGATTGGGAAAGGACGGACCAAGGCCACTCACTTCCATTCTCTTCTCTGATGAGCAGCACTTGAACCGTTCTGCCAGATTCGTAGCCTCTCGTCCCGCCTGGCAGGATAATGAAAGCATTGGCTTCTGCAAGTGACGTGACAGAGCTCGACTTATCTAATCCGACGGGTGTCGCCAACAGCTTCCCTTCCTGATGGTGCACAAATGCACGAACAAATCGGGTAAACGGGTTCGGCTTCGGAAAATCTTTGGCCAGCACAGCTTCCGCACAAATCGAATGCGGTGTTTTATTAAGCAGCCATGTCTGGATCATTGGCTTGACAAACAGTTCAAAACCGACATAGCATGCCGACGGGTTACCTGAGAGGCCAAACAGCAACATATCGTTTGCATGCGCCACCGTTGTCACGCTGCCCGGGCGCATGGCAACTTTATTAAACAGCACGTCTGCTCCGAGTTTTTCATAGATCGCAGGCAAAAAGTCAAAATCACCGACTGACACACCGCCAGTTGTGATCAGGAAATCCACCTTTTTCATCGCTTCTTTCACTGCAGCAAAGCTTTTATCCAGCTCATCAGAGATTTTCCCTAAATAAAGCGGTGTTGCGCCAGCTTCTATCACTTGTGCATATACCATACTCGCATTGCTGTTGCGGATTTTTCCCGGTTCCAGCGGATCACTGACATTCAGCAATTCGGTACCTGTTGCGATAATCCCGACAACAGGCTTTCTCACCACAGGCACCGAAGCGTATCCGAAAGTTGCCAATAGAGCAGTCACTCCTGGTGTCACCCGGGTGCCCTTTCTTAGTAAAACACTCCCTTTTTGAGCGTCCTCACCAGTTTTTGAAATATTATCTCCCGGCTGAAAGCGGCGCTTTAAAGACATAAATGACTTCCCATTCTCCTCAAAGGTTTGAGTCAGTTCAATCATGACGACTGCATCTGCCCCTTCAGGGATTTGCGCGCCGGTCATAATCCGCACGGCCTGAAACGGACCAAGTTCTTTTTCAGATACTGACCCCGCTCCAATATGGTCAATGACTTCAAACCGAATTGGGTTTTCACGTGAAGCTTCTGCCGTATCGCACGATCTGACAGCAAAACCGTCGTATGGCGAACGGTCAAACGCGGGTACGTGGTGATCCGCAGTTATATCTTCGGCTAAAAATCGATGAAGGCTGTCTTCAAGCGCCACCCATTCTGTTTCACCTTGTTTTTGAAAATGGCAGACACGCCGAACTGCCTCGTCTACCGGTATCGGTGTTCTTTTCTCCAGCATTCTGACCCCTCCTGTTGTTACAATCCAATCACTCTTGCCAACACGGAATTGGCTTCTTTCACATCATTTGTTCCATGCACCAGTGCCCGTCCGTCATTGAAAATGACAATTCTGTAATCCTCGTAAAAAATATGCAGCAAAAACGAATTAGCCTCAACCTTGCCGATTTTCTTCAGCCGCTTAACGAGTTCCTGTTTCGGGATTCTTTTTAATGATTCCGACCTTACCTGTACTGTATCACGGCCGCATAGTACAGCGGCTTTCGGCATGTTCCAATCCTGAAGATAGGGATATACCGCATTTGTTCCGCAAGACGGGCAATCCTCACGGCGTACATGATCAACGTTAATCTTCATATGCGAATTGTTCCAGACATCAAATGTCACAAAACCGCGCTGTATTGCTTCTATTTGGCCTGTTAACAGCTTTAATGCCTCAGCTTGCTGATATGCTGAAACGATATGCACAGCCGGCGGAATAATGCCGGCAGTATCACACGTCGCCCCGCCGACTGGAATTTGCTCAAACAAACAAGACAGGCAAGGGGTTTCTCCGGGAATGACCGTCATGAACATTCCCTGGCTGCTTACGCAGGCGCCATAGACCCACGGTGTCTTTGTTTTCTGGGCAAGATCGTTTATCAGCATGCGGGTTTCAAAATTATCTGTCGCGTCGATCACGACATCTGCTTTTTCAATCAGCGGCTCTAGCGTTTCGGCTGTTCCTTCGGTAACATATGCTTCAATATGTATGTCGCTGTTAATTGCTGATAGATGCTCTTTGGCAGCCATGGCTTTCGGCATGCGGAGTTTGGCATCGCTTTCTGTATAAAGCTGCTGCCTTTGAAGATTACTCCACTCCACATAGTCACGGTCAATAATGGTAACAGTACCGATTCCCGCTCTCGAAAGCCCTTCAGCGCTTGCAGTGCCGAGCGCTCCCGCTCCGACAACCAGCACATGGCTGTCTGCCAGCCTTTTCTGGCCCTCTTCCCCAATTTGCTTAAATCTGATCTGCCGTGAATAACGTTCCTCCATCAAACCTGTTCTCCTTATCTTTTATGTCATCTTATCATGTTATTGCTCCGTCAGTCCCGTCTGAAGGAGTTCAACTTATCGTCCAAACAGCTAAAATCATCGCGTGTATTAATATTGATAAACTCTGCCGGACTTGCTCCGATATCTTCAGCCTGTACGTAACAAACCGACATTCTGCCTAATAAATCTGATATTCTCAGCCTTTTCTCAGAAAGCTGATCGTATAGAACCGGCATGATGCGTTTGTGGTAAATCGCAATCAATGGCTGCATTTGTCCGTCTGAAATCGGGACTACCGCGTCCGTATCGGCAGTCATCAGACGTTTGAGCTCCAGCATCGTCCTTCTTTGTATCAGCGGTGTGTCACAGGAAAGAACAGTATAAAGATCACCGTCGGTCTTTTTAAAAGCGGTATATATACCAGCCAATGGCCCCATGCCTTGAAATGGCTCAGCATCTTGATACACTTCATTTTCACCGTTTTCTTGAAATCTATCAATAAATTCGGGACGGCTGATGATAACCGTATGTTCTCCAAGTGCCTTTTTTGCGCATTCGTAAAGCATCCTGCCCTTCCATTTGACAAACGCTTTCGGTTCTCCAAATCGCCGCGAGGCTCCCCCTGCCAGCAGTACGTTTACATGCTTCATGTCATCTCACCTCTAGTTCGTTAAAAGCATAGCAAAAGCAAAGGCTCAACGCTACTGCTTGTCTGTTTATTAAAGAGGAATAGCTGTTCAGTATTTGCATATTGTAGTGTTAACATCATGAGGGAGATGGTTCGAATGAAAAGATCAGGTCCTTTTTTCCACGACGTGTCTCAGGAGAACCTTTATTTAAAATCCGAGCTTTCAAGGTGCCATAAGCTGATCTCTGAACTGGAAGCAAGCTACTTTCACCAGAAAAATAACAAATTGCTCAAAGAAAATAACGATATGAAAGAAAAACTCCAGCAGTTGACTGCCGAATTAACACAAATGTCAACAAAAGAAAAACATGCCTCCCACACCAGCCAATCTCTGCACCAAATAAGAGCTGAACTGCTTGATAAAATCGTTGTTTTACAGGAGCTTCTATCTGCTGAAACCTATAAACGCAGAGCCGAAATCGAAGAAAAACATAAGCTTCATATTGCTAAAATCAAAATCGAAGAAGAAAATAAAAATCTTCATAAACGTATCAGTCAACTTCAGGCCTCTATTGAGCAGGAGCAGAATGCACTGCTTCAGGCAAAACAGCAAGCCGAATTGATAAAAGCTGAAAACGGGCGTCTAAAAGAGCAAATGGTAGAAAAAGAATATCAGCTACAACATATTAAAATAGAAGTTGATCATATGAAAGATCGAATCATAGAAACGAAAGAAAGATTGCTAGACATCGAAAAAACGAAAGAAAAATTATTTCACGAAACTATTATATCGTATAAACGGCAGCTTGATGAAAGCGATGCCTGGATTGCTTCTCATTTTGCCGATATTGATGGCAACACGAAACAAAAAGAAAAAACAGAAGAAGCTCCAGCGGTCTACGCGCAGCCAAATCATGTAGAAACCATCCTTGAAGATGTCACAAAACAGATACATGTGCTTCAAAAACAGCTTACCCGCGCCCAATCATCAGACCAGGCCATGAGCCAAACAATCGAGGGGCTGAAAAACAGGGCCGCTGAAGAAAAGCCATATCAAAAGTGGGTGTATAAACTTAATCTTGAAAAAGAAAACAAACCTTCACAGAAAAAAACCAAATAAAAAACTGCTTGAGCAATGCCAAGCAGTTTTTCTGTATATTTATTCATTTGCAGATTCGGCTGATTCTGCAGTTTCGATTTCACCTTCTAAAATGTACTGGCCGCGATACGGCTTTTTCACTTCCGGGTACATTTTAATTAAGCTTTGCATAAACGTTGTCATATTAGGGATTTCAAGACCGCTTTCTTTTTCAATCTCTTTTTGAAGCTCGGAGCTTTTAATCGCCGCGTTATGGCGTTTTAATGTTTTAATGGCAGCTTCACGCAGCTTAGCTGCTTTTGATCCCGGTCTTGCCGTTCCTCTTCTTCTTCGTGTTGTTCCGTCTGGTATACCGGCAGGAAGAGAGGAAATAGATTGAAGCTGAGGCTGCACAGACTGCTGCTGTGATTGCGGCTGATAGCTTCTGATTTCCTGAGCCGCAAGCTCAGCGAGAACAGGCAGAGAGTCAGGCTTTTTTTCAGAACGGAAATCCTTTTTGATTTCGGAAGGGCTTCCATTTCTGTCCAGCTCTCTTAATTTTGCGTATATTTTATCACGTTCAATTTGATATTCACGAATGACTTTCACTTCAGCTTCATTTAATTGTTCTAACCGCAAGCGCAAAGCTTCTCTTTCATTAAACATTCCTCAATGTACCCCCTATCAAAATTAACATCTTTAATTAAGATATTAGATTACAAAAGTAATTTTATCAACTATTATTTTAGCATTTTACTATTATATTTACTCTATGAAAAATTCCTTATTTTCTGAAAATGTTTTATTTTTCAAAAGAGTCCTTTATTCTCAAGGGATCAATGGTCTTTCTAGTTTATTTGGTATAATGTTGAAAATATATATTTTACTTACTTCTTTAAAGAAATTTAGTGTAATATCTACAATTTTCGAGTTATGAGATATGTGATTTATCTAAAATTGAGGAAAAACATCAAAAATTAGCTGTTTTTTTAGCGTATGAATGAAACAAATCATCATTTCCTATGCCCAAATCTGGAAAAATAAGCTTCTTACTCTTCTTCCATTACTTTTTTGCACAAATAAAAACCTGATGAGATCAGGTTTTTAGGAAAAACTATTCAGATACTTGCTCCGTTTCAGCCAAAACACGGTTCACACGTTTCTCAAGCATTTTCATACCGCTACCGCCGGCTTGAAAGTGACGGAGCTGTCCTGTTTTATCAAACACATAATACGCAGGTACATATTCATTTTCAAATGCATCGGTTAAAGCATGGTCACTGTCAACAAAAATCGGCTGAGTGATATCGTGTTCAGCAGCTGTTTCTTTAATTTTACCAAGGTCAAGATCATCTTCGGAACGGGGCATATGCACAGCTACAACATTCAGTTGATCTTTATATTTATCACGAAATTCATTCACTTGCGGCATTGCTTCTTTACACAAGTGACAGCTGATGGACCAGAAATGAATAAGCGTCGGTTTTTCCCCGATCAATTGCTCTCTCGTCACTTCACCATTTAACCAAGCTTTTTCTCCCGTCAATTCAGGCATTGGCTGACGTAATTTCATTGCATTTCCCTCCTATTAAACAGAAAAGCCTAACGGATATGCTAAACCTTTCGTTCTTAGAAAGATTTACAGTGTTTTTTGGCCTGGTTTCCAGTTAGCCGGACAGAGTCCGCCAGTCTGCAGCGCCTGAAGAACACGAAGCGTTTCATCAACATCACGCCCAATGTTGTTATGGAAAACAGTTTGATATTGAAGCTCCCCTTCAGGATTCATAATAAACAATCCGCGTAAAGCCACACCTTCTTCTTCGATTAAAACGCCATATTCACGGGATACCTCATGGTTTGTATCAGCAGCAAGCGGATATTTCAGCTGGCCAAGACCGTTTTCTTTGCGGTCTGTATTGATCCAAGCTAAATGAGTATGGATCGTATCAGTTGAAACCCCGATGACTTCTGCATCAAGATCTTCGAACTCGTCATAGCGGTCAGACATTGCTGTAATTTCTGTCGGACAAACAAAAGTGAAGTCCATTGGATAGAAAAACAACACCGTCCATTTGTCGTTTTTCATGTTTTCCTCAAGACTTACTTTGCCAAATTCTTTGCTTGCAAGGACTGCTTCCATTTCAAAACGAGGAGCTTGTTTACCTACCATACGTTCTGCCATATGTATCCCTCCAATTTATTGTTTGGCTTAAACGTCGACATTTCATGAAAATAAAGGTTCATCAACCATATTTTGTTATATTGCAACACCATTATATTAAAGTGGATTTCTTGAGTCAATTTTTAACAAATCATGCATGCCTTTGGCTTCGACATTTTTGAATAAAACGTTTAACATGGTCATGTACAGGGTATCTAGTCTCAATGTGCAGCAATCAATTCAGAAAAGGAGCTCAACATGGACTTTATTAATCAGTATGATTGGGCGGGACTTATTACAAATGCCGGTGTTCTGCTCATTAAACTTGCTATTATGATATTGCTCTATTTTATCGTTCGATCATTAGGCATAAAAATCATTAAACATCTATTTGCAAAATTCGAGGAGCAGAATAGTTTGTCTATCGGACGTGCACATACGCTCCGAAGCCTGACTCTTAACATATTTGCCTATACATTGATTTTCATATTCTTCGTCATGGTTCTTGATTTGTTTCATTACGATCCAAGCGCTCTTTTAGCGGGGGCAGGAATCGTCGGCCTGGCTGTCGGATTTGGCGCCCAAGGGCTTGTCAGTGACATCGTGACAGGTTTTTTTATTTTGCTTGAGAAACAATTGGATGTCGGAGATTATATTACGGTTTCTACCTTTGACGGAATTGTCGAACAGGTTGGCTTAAGAACAACTCAAATCCGCAGCTTTGACGGAACACTGCATTACATCCCCAACAGAAATATTACAAACGTGAGCAACCATTCACGGGGAACCATGCAGGCACTTGTTGACATTAAAGTGCCGGCTGAAAGAAACATTGATGAAATGATTCACATTTTACAGCAAGTATGTGATGAAACGGCAGCCGCTCTTCCGCAAATAAAAGAAGGCCCAAATGTCATCGGGATTCAAGAACTGGGGACTTCTGAAATTGTGATCAGAGTCATTGCAAAAACAGAAAATATGGAACAGTGGCGAGTCGAGCGAGTGCTTAGAAAGGAAATAAAAACCGCGCTTGACCGCGCTTTTCCTAAAGAAACTGAATAATAAAAGAACCGAAGCTCTTTGCTTCGGTTTTTATGTTACTGAATTCTGCTTTCAACTTCGCTGCAAATTTCTTCAGCCGTCATCCCGGAAGCTGTAATGACAGGTGCTTGTGTTACCGTATCGGCTATCCCTTGCACATTATTATCAAGGCCTGTTACGACACAGCAGTCACAGCCTTGTGCATCGGCAGGGCTTTTCATCATCACAACGTCATATCCTTTTTCTTTTAAAGCAGCTTCTACATCTGATAACGATTGTTCAATTCCAATTTTTTTAGCCATTATTGAACACCTCCGTTTACTAGAGTGCTCATTTTATGGAATTTTATTCTTTCATTTGTGCTTAATTGGCATAAACAGAAAAATAACCGGTCATGACATTAACCGCTGTTTCTATCGCATTTTCATCGGGGTTCAGCTTAGCGTGATGAAGCCCGTGTTCAGAATCAGCGCCGAGCCAGAACATAAAGCCGGGATATTTTTTCAGCATGTAGCCAAAATCCTCTCCCGTCATTGCTTCTTTTGCTTCTATTACTGTTGCCAGTTGATGTTCAGCAACAAAAGACATAAATTCTTCTGTCAGTCCGTTCGTATTGTAAACTTGGTGATATACAGACGGATAAGTCACTTTTCCTTTGCAGCGGAATCCAATTTCGATTCCTTTCACTATATCTTCAATCCGTTCCTTTACCTGTTTCATCGATTCTTCAGAAAGCGTGCGAATCGTGCCTTCCAGGTGGGCCGTTTCGGCAATGATATTTTGTGCCGAGCCTCCGGTAATGGTACCAACTGTAATAACAGCGCTGTCTAGCGGATCTGTGTTTCTAGAGATGATTGTTTGCAGCTGGGTGACAAGTGTACTTGCCGCTACAACCATATCCTCAGCCAAATGCGGATATGCCGCATGTCCGCCTTTGCCTTCCAGGTCGATGACAAGCTCTGATGTATTCGCAAATAGAAGGCCGCTTTTTGTCGCAATGGTGCCTACTGGAAGCTCTGGTGCAATGTGAAGCGCAGTGATGAAATCAG
Source organism: Bacillus sp. MD-5 (assembly GCF_002201875.1). Taxonomy (NCBI): domain Bacteria; kingdom Bacillati; phylum Bacillota; class Bacilli; order Caryophanales; family Bacillaceae; genus Bacillus; species Bacillus sp. MD-5. The sequence goes on along the minus strand of NZ_CP021911.1, from coordinate 1,337,762 downwards.
GCTGCCACTTTTTTAATACATCGCTCTCAAGCATTGGTTCCGCACCGCCAGGCCCTTCCTCTGCCGGCTGGAACAGAAAAAGCAAATCATGTTTGACTGGATGGTGAACAAAATGATCAATAATGCCGAGCGCAATCGTCATATGCAAATCATGTCCGCAGGCGTGCATGTTGCCGGGATGCTCTGATGCGAATGGAAGACCTGTTTGCTCTTCAATGGAGAGCGCGTCGATATCCGCTCTGTACGCCAGCATTTTTTCCGGCGCCGTCCCGTTCACCTTTACAAAAAGCCCTGTTCGCCATTTTTCAATTTCAATTCTGTCTTCGGGATATTGTTCTAAGACTTGTAATAAATACTGCTGGGTTTTGAACTCCTGAAACCCAAGCTCCGGTATCCGGTGCAAATCTCTGCGGATTGCGATGAGCTCCTCTTTCTTCATTTTTCATTCCTCCTGGCTATACGAATAAGGCGTGGATATATTATCCACGCCTTTTTTATCAAACTTTCCTTACAGCTGGCGTAATTCCTGCTTGATTTCAGTTTTGCCTTTTGTTTTTTCATCAATGTCTTTGATTTTCTTAGCTGGTGTGCCTGCTACAACAGTGTATGGCTCAACGTCGTTTACCACGATCGCTCCAGCAGCAACAACAGCTCCTTTACCTACTGTTACGCCTTCAAGCACAACAGCATTTGCGCCGATGACAACATCGTCTTCAATCACAACCGGTTTAGCGGATGGCGGCTCAATAACACCCGCAAGTACAGAACCCGCGCCGATATGGCAGTTTTTCCCGACAGTAGCTCGTCCGCCAAGCACAACGTTCATATCAATCATTGTGCCTTCGCCGATAACTGAACCGATATTAATAGAAGCGCCCATCATGATGACTGCGTTATCACCGATTTCAACTTGGTCGCGGATGATCGCGCCCGGCTCGATACGCGCTTTGATATTTTTAAGATCAAGCATTGGGATCGCAGAATTGCGGCGGTCATTTTCAACCACATAGTCTTCGATTTTGCTTTGGTTTTCTTCAATTGCTGTTTGAATTTCGCTCCACTCACCGAAAACGACACCAGTGTTTCCGTTGATAAAAGCTTTCGCAGCTTCGCCGAAATTGATGCCTTCCAGCTCACCTTTCACGTAAACCTTTACAGGTGTAGATTTTGTGCTATTTTGAATAAATGAAATAATTTCATTTGCGTCCATCATTTTCATATGTATAGTCCTCCTCCTGATTTTCTACCTCATTACTGTATCAAAGGAAAGATACAAAGACAAGAAAAAAAGGAACAGCCGCTTTAGCAGTTCCCGGTGGGCGATCAGACAGCGCACCCGCTTTTCTTAGCGAATTGTTTCCCGAAGTTTATTAATTCATCCTCTTCTTCACCTTCTGGATTATTTTCGATTTTTACCGAAGGGAGCACAATGTCGCCACCGCGTTCTTTTATTTTTGCCTCAAGCGTATCAACCGCTCCACAGAAAAATTCATATGCTGTATCACCGGAACCGAATACAGCGCATGTTTTGCCGGAAAAATCAATCTCATCCATGTCTTCAGCCAGATCTAAAAATTCATCAGGCAGATCGCCGTCTCCCCACGTATAGGTTCCCATCATAATATGGTCATAATTGTTAAACAGCTGGGCATCACTAATATCCATTGCTTCGAAACGGTCCACTTCTGCTTCCGCCTCCTGAAGCCCCTTCTCAATCAAATCTGCCATTGCTTCAGTGTTGCCTGACATTGTTGCATAAACGAGCAAAATCTTCGCCAATTCTTTATTCCTCCTCTAATGAATCATTGCAGAAACTTCGTACGGCTGGACAAATTTGCATTCATACAAGCCTGCACAAAAGAAATTCTCTTTCTGATTGGCCACTCTCCATCCATGCCCCTTAATGGTATCGAACCATTTTAACGACCGGGCTTCAAGATCAACCTGGTAAATTCTCGAAAAACCGTTTTCATCTTGTGTTGTAGTGACATATATAATGCCATCATCCTCTGAAAGATCAAGAAATGATTCTTCTTTTCTGATCATACTGGATTGTATGGTGAATTCTTCATCAGTCAAAAGATTCCGTATAGTGACAGCTCCGTGCTTCCCTTTCACAGAACCCATCGCCGCCACCAGCCAATTTTCATTGAACACGAGCATGGATGCCGTCATCCGTTTTTTTTCTTTTTTGACAATTCGGACAGTGTCACACTTAATGTCATAAGCCCAAATGCCGCCAAAATATTCGTGTATTTGCGTGCCGATGAAAAGATTGTCCCCATGCAGGCATAACGACCTGATAACAGGAGGATTATCACATTCAGCAAAAGGTTTGGCTACGCGCCATGAGACACCAAAATCATCCGATACATAAATACAATGCTTGCCATGGGCGCAGACAAATCCGTCGTTTCTGCCGGTAATCGCCCACACTGTTGCATTTGTCGGAAAGCTTGACATCGTCCAGGTATTCCCTTCATCAGCTGAACGAATGACCATTCCCTTTTCACCGACGCCAAATAAGTAAGGCCCTATATAACTGATACAGTGTATCTTACTTTTCAAACGAAAAAGCTTTCTCCAGCCCCGCTCCATAGAATAATGAAAAATGCCTTCTCTTTGTACCGCCACAAAATATCCAGAAAACGCCGATGCCGTGACAGCAGTTGCTCCTTTATGAAACATGGCTTTTTTCCTTGCTTATAAAATCTGCCCATGCAAGAAAACCTCTCGCAAACGCTCGGCAGCTTTCCACATCTTCATCTGTTTCAGGGGCTAATTCGATTTTTAGTGTTTCCTGGTAAACAGCAGCTCCGGACTCTTGCAGCATGGCACTGAACAAATTCACCGCTTCGCAAAACTTTGGATAAGAATAATCGCCAGATCCGAAGCAGGCTGTTTTTAAACCATTAAGCTGAAGCTGTTTGACCTCTTCGAAAAAATCCTCCGCCTCGTAGGGCAAATCGCCGTCCCCCCATGTATAAGTGCCAATCAGTACATAATCATAGGATGTTAAAGCCGACGCATCCGCATCGTCTATCTCGACACAATCGATATCCAACTCATATTCCTGAAGCGTTTCTTTTATTATGAAGGCAATGTCTTCTGTATTTCCTGACATGCTGGCATATGTAATCAAGGCTTTAGCCATGTTATCACCCCATTAATTGATAATGATTTTCAATATCATATGTATCACTTTAAATGATAATGATTCTCACTGTCAACATATAAATAAAAAAAGACAGCACATCGCTGTCTTTAAAATGGATTTTCCTGATCCAGCATATCCTTTATTACTTGTACAAAAGCTTGAACTTGTTTCAGTTCAAAGGCAGGCTCATAGCCTAATAACCATGTATCCCGACCGATCGGATGCCCTTTCAGGTCTAACAGAGGCATTTTATTCACTTTATCTTCATTTTGAAGGGTAACAGACGGCAAAATGGCATAACCGATTCCGTGCAGCGCCATCTGTTTGCACGTTTCAATCTGATCAACCAATATCGTCTGTTTTGGCGACGTTTTAAATTTTTGGTGCCACCAGTGCTGTATTTCCTGAAAATAAGTACTGTCACTTTTAAACTGGATAAACGGTCGTTCTGTATGGGCAATATCTTCGATGCAGGAAATTTCAGTATCTACTAAATACAGATGATCTGTCATTAAGTAATCTTTGCGGCCCTTCCACTCAGGGTTGCCTCTTATTATGCCGATATGAACCTGATCCTCATATAAGCTTTTCAGCATTTCGCTGCTCCACCCGGTTATGAGCGAGATCTTTGCATTCGGATACTTTTCAACATACGTCTTCAGGACTTTAGGGAGCCAATGCTGACCGATTATAGAGGCGACGGCAAGCTTCAATGTGCCGTGAATTTCACCTTCAAGTTCATCAATATTTTCTCTTATTCTTTCCTGCTCTAATGTTACATCATTCGCAAACTGAATGATTTTCTCCCCGGCCGGCGTTACCGTTAATCCTTTTTGGGATCTTAAAAAGATTTTTGTGCCCCACGCCTTTTCAATGGTTTGTAAGCGCTGAGATAAAGCCGGCTGAGATACGAAAAGCCGTTCCGCCGCCTTTCTCATGTTTAATTCCTCAGCTAAAACTACGAGCATATGAAGCTCTTGAAGCTGCATGTCGTCCTCCTTTTTATTATCAATAAGTTTTTCTTATCTCCCATTCTAATAAAACCTTAGTTTCTGATTCAAGCCCTATTCTCATTTAAATTATGTATACGCTTTCTTTTTTTGCTCTGTCAATATAATAAAAATAGGCCTTAAAGCCTACTTATTCAATGAGCGTATGTGCTTATTCAATTCCTTTAAAACGACTCTTCTCGTAAAAATTCCTTCAAACACCTGCTCGTCATTTTCAACACAAACAAATCCGTTATTAATGACCATGCCGAATCCCTTCATAATCGGATCATTGATATGAAGGCGCGGAATATCAGTCAGCATGACTTCCTCAACAGTAATTTGGTCAAGCTTTTCAAACTCAATTCTTTCAAGTCCAAAAATACTGTTCATGATCATATTTGTCCCGATTAATCCATGTAAACGATAGGAAGGATCCAGAACCGGGATGGCTGTGTATCCGGTTTTTGTCAGTACTAATAATGCGTGCTCAAGGTTATTTCCGACTTGCACGTGCGCTACTTTGTCCGCCTCAATCATAAATTGTCCGACTGTTGCCTCAAGAAGCTGATCTGATTGTAAGCTTATCATGTTTTCGACCCCTTTTCATTTTCATCATCAATACATTCCCTATATTGCAATAATATAAACTTTATCAGTATTTGTCGAAAAGTTTCCTTTCAATAAAAAAGATACTCTTTGTGGAGTATCAATTATAGGGTGTTCCATTAATTTTCAAATCGAAATCGGTCGTATAGCGTTACAAGTTTTTTGTAGGTGGTTCCGTCAACGTTTTTGGTCCCTGTCTCTATATCGTTGATCTCACTGCTTAATAGCTCGATGGCATACTCATGGTTGATCAGGATATTCAGCAGAAGTTTTTGTTCTTCTTCTGTAAATCGTTCACCGATAAGACTCATTCGCAATCAGGCCCCCTGTTTTATACTGAATACCTCTGAAAGCAAGACAACTTACTTTCAGCTCTACCGCTAGAATAAGTAATCAGAAAACAAACGTCAACCGCATAATTCGACATTCCCCTTGGCATTTCAGCCAGAATTATTTTGTGAAACGATTTGCATAGCTGAATGCAGTGTATGAATCCGGCTTTATTTTGGCCTCAATCCCCATGGAAGTGATACGTCCTGTCATTTCTTGGATCAGATCTTTTGTAAGCCCTTTTTTCCCAATATCCAAGTGGACTTCAAAGGTAAGATCCGCCCCCTCACCGGCAAAGGGCAGGAGCAGATCGGTAATATCCATTAAGTGTCCATCAAGAATATGAGCGGCCGTTTCTTGGCTGTAGGCCGTTTCTAACGAAATCTTTTCCCGAAGGCTATGTATGGGTCTGTTGACTGTATGATTTTTCAAGCAGCCCCAAGCTCCCTTGCCTGTACGATGCAAATGCAATGCGGTAATAAACTTTGTGTAACCACGGTAAACCTGTGAATCGGTTCCGATCGATAACACATAAGAAGAACGGGGATCCTTTTGAACAAAGGATTTAAGCCGTTCCATCACATCTTGAAAGGTCATCTGTGCTTCTGAAAGATTATAAAACAGAAAAGAATCAGCCATCACGACACTCCTTTTCAAGGATTTACAACCATGAAACAAGTATGTTCCTTACATGTTTATTTCGATTACTTTTGCAAAGGCGGAAGCTTCCTTCCTCCTATTTCAGGAATCTTACTGAAGAAGTTCAAAAATTTCGATTGAAACCATGTCGATATTATCAAACGGATATGTGTTAGGTTTTTCACCTTTTTGGAAAACCGTCAGTTCAAACGTTTGATTTTTTTCGAAATATTTAACACTGCATATTTTCTCACCATTCACTTCGAAATAACGCTGCATTGGCTCGTTAGCCGCTTCCGCTGTTTCTTGCAGACTTTGCAGCCGTGTGATGATACCCATTAATTGTGACATTCTAAAAAAAGACTCCTTTCAAAAAGCAACTTCAAATCAACAAGTATTTATTATAATACAAGTTCTATTGAGCATCATACCATAAAGTCGGACAGGATGGCATTTTCCCTGTCGAATTTAAGTAAAGAAAAAAAACGAAAAAAACGATTTTTCTTTAGTTTGAGGCTTTTTTTGAATGTCATGCACACAATTAAGATTTTTTTCGAATTCTTGCAGCATAACAATACCTTTTTGCAACTTTGTCAAAACCTTCTTTTGGATGTGCAGGTGAAATTCCACGCGGCCATACCTCTTGGCAGTTATATTGGATAGAAGTGATAAAACAATTTGAATGAAATACGTAATCATTCCACAGAGAATTTTCCGCCTAACCTGGTGCAGCAGTGTCAGAGGTATTCGGCACTGAATGTTCCTTTCTGTGTTAACCGTTTACCACTAGTTAGGTTTATTGTTTCAGTGGATTGTCCTATGCTTTGACAAATAAAAAAACTTGGCGGGGGTAGCGCCAAGTTTTTTCGGATCTTGATCTGATAGAGGGGTTGGGGAACAGAGAGTAGCTTCTCTCTATAATTAAATGATAATGATTCTCAGTATCAATGTCAATCGTTTTTTGATATTTTTTTCAATTCATAAAAAAAAACGGCCTTTCAGCCGTTAAATCAGTCCGTCCTGCTCATATAAATAAGAATATGGCAAGTCTATAAATAAATACATTTGATCATCCATCGGATATGAAAACGTTCTAATCATTTCACCTGTTTCCAAATCACTATACAGATCACTGAAAAAACCTTTTCTGAGATTTCTCATTCGCATAATGTTCTCCAAAAAATAAGGACGCCAGCTCCAGTTTTTCTCCGCATATTCTGGCTGATAAATCCATTCTCCATCTTGCTTAAACACATTTCCCGTCAGCTGATCGCCTTCCCCATCACACATGTAAATTCTAAAGCTGCAATCTGTCAGCTCTTCCGCCAGTTTTTTAATAAAATCATCATCAGAAGACAAATTGTTTTTTCTCAAAAAGGTCACAGCTTGATGCACTCGTTTGTAAAACTGTTCGGAATGCTCATAGACGGTTTCCAGCTTCTTTTTCTCATGTGTGATAAATTGGTGAAATTCAGTTTTAAGTCTATGTTTCAATACATCTCTCTCTAGAAACGTTTCAGATGGAGACACCAAGTAATAGCCCTGAAAGTAGCGGCCTCCGTTTCTCCAGGCGTACTGAAGCTGGAAGTTCGCCTCAATATCTTCATACAGCAGCGCCGCCCCGATTTTTCTTGCTAATAAAGAGATGCTGTACAGCACATGCTCATATGACGGTGATGGCTGTGATACTTTCAGCGCCTGCAAATCGATTTTTAACAGATCTGGTGAGAGCAGCGCGATTCTGTCCAAGTTGCTGCTTTCTTTTCCGATATTGTCAACTGCGATTTTGATTCCGTATGTACGATAGTATGCAAGCATATGGTAGAGCTGCTCAATATCCCCTTCAAAATTGTGCTCTGTAATTTCTAGCACAAAACGGTGGAGTTCGATTCCCTTTGCTTCATATTCTTTCAGAAGCTCAAGAAAGCTTTCACCATGATCCAGCATCAGCAGATTGGCATCCTGATTCATAAAAATCAGCAGATCAGAATCGGCCTCTAAAAAGCGGTCAAGAGCCTGGCGGATAATTCTGTTATCAACCTCTAATTTATATTCTTCGGGTATCCCCGCGTCTAAAAAGAAGGGCCCGAGACTTTGGATTTCTGAATCTGCCAAAATTCGTCCAAGCACCTCATATCCGACGATCTTCTGTTCCTCGGCACTGAAAATCGCCTGGTAATACGGAAGGACATCATCAATGTTCGTTAAAATATCAAGTGGATCCAACATGTTATCACCTGCTTCTCTATCTTTGTCTGATTATACCACATTGAATCCAAAGATTAATATTCTTAAAACGGATAAGGATTCAGCCATTGCCCCCCGTCCATTGTGATACAATCCCCGTTTATATAGGATGCTTCATCTGAAAGCAAAAATGCTGCCAGAGCGGCGATTTCTTCCGGTGTCCCCAGCCGGCCGAGCGGCACACTGTTTATAGTGCGAGCCTTTGCTTTTTCCGATTCAAATAGTTTCTCAGCACCGCCTGTTCGTTCAATCGGGCCGGGAGCTATCGCGTTTGTGCGGATGCCGTATTGACTCCCCCACTCAACGGCCAGCGTTCTTGTCAGTGACAATACCCCCGCTTTGGCTGCAGCGGAATGAACGACCCCTGCTCCCGCTCCCCAAGCGTACGTGGCTGCCATATTTAAAATGACACCCTGCTGCTTCTGGTCAATCCAATGCCTTGCCGCGGCTTGGCTGCAAAAAAATGTACCGTTTAAAACAATATCAATAACGGCTTTCCACCCATTGGGCGTTAGCTTTTCTGCCGGACAAATAAAATTACCGGCCGCATTGTTAATCAGCGCATCAAGCCGGCCAAAGACTTTTACCGCTTCTGTAATCATGTCTGAAGCGGCGGAATCAGAACGGACATCCATTTGAAAACAGGCGACCTGCCCCTCAAAGGTCTCAATTTCTTTTTTTGTTTCTTCAAGTGCTTCATGGTTTCTGCCTGTCACCATAACGTGCCATCCTAATTCAGCTTGTTTTTTTGCCATCGCTTTTCCCATACCGCTTGACCCGCCGGTAATAATAACCGCCTTTTTTTCCATGTTTCTCCCCTCCTGTTGTGAATGAGTATTCATTCAATATTATTCTATCATTATACCCCTTCCTCTGTCAGTACATGCTGATATGAGATTTTTATCAGATACAGATGATATAATAGAAAAACTCTATTAAAGGTTGGTTTGAAATGAAAAAGATGTCCAGAAGACAATTTCTCAAAGGAATGTTCGGTGCTCTTGCTGCCGGGGCTTTAACGGCCGGCGGAGGCTATGGCTATGCCAGATATTTAGAGCCGCATATGATTGAGACAACCGAACACACAATAAAAAGTTCTCTCATCCCGCACGGATTTGACGGTTTTAAAATCGTGCAGTTCAGTGATACACACTTGAGTGATTACTTTACACTCGAAGATTTAAAAACAGTCATTCTTACAATTAATGAATCGAAACCTGATCTCATTGTTTTTACAGGTGATATCATCGATAATCCTGATACGTATCAGAACCACCAGGCAGTCATTCCATTGTTGAGAAAGCTTAATGCCCCCTTCGGCAAGCTTTGTATTTACGGCAATCATGATCACGGAGGCTATGGAACTGCTGTTTACAAAAGCCTGATGTCGGCTGGCGGTTTTACGGTATACCGGAATGGCTATCAAACATTATCGCTCGCAGATGGCAGCGAAATCGAGATTGCATCGCTTGATGACTTAATGCTGGGTAACCCAGATTACGAAGGAATCCTTTCAAGGCTGAGTGACAGACTTTTTTCCATTCTTCTCGTCCATGAACCTGATGCAGCCTTGAAAACAACAAATTATCCGGTAAATCTTCAGCTTTCCGGCCATACACACGGCGGCCAGATTCAGCTGCCTTTTTACGGACCGATTATTACGCCTCCATATGGAAAAGTCTACACAGAGGGAATGTATCAAACGGGCAGCAATCATATTTACGTCAACCGCGGCCTCGGGATGACCAGGCTGCCTTTGCGGTTTCTGGCCAAGCCTGAAATCACTGTCTTTACCTTAAAAAGCACAAATTAATGTAGCAGGATAGGCTCCTTATCAATACTTATAAGTAAAAAAAGGAGGATGAGGAAACTGCTTACGTACCAGGTGAAGCAAGGTGATACACTTAACAGCATCGCGGCTGATTTCAGAATCAGCACGGCTGCATTACTCCAGGTTAATCCGTCACTGCAGGCAGGGCTCACCGCAGGACAGACCATCGTCATCCCCGGACTGCCGGACCCTTATACAATTCCGTATCATATCGCAGTCTCAATCGGAGCGAAGACCCTAACGCTGTTCCAAAATAATCGGGTAATAAAAACCTATCCTATCGCCGTTGGCAAAATACTTACGCAAACGCCTACAGGCGAGTTTTACATTATTAACCGCCAGCGTAATCCCGGCGGCCCATTTGGGGCTTATTGGCTAAGCCTTTCAAAGCAGCACTACGGAATACACGGAACGAATAATCCAGCTTCGATTGGCAAGGCTGTTTCTAAAGGCTGCATTCGCATGCAAAACAAAGACGTGATCGAACTTGCTTCAATTGTGCCAAACGGAACAAGAGTCTTGATTAACCGGTAATGTTTTCTTATTTGTTTCCAAAACAGGCGGTTTATAATATGATAAAGTGGGACCTTTAGGGTAAGGAGCGTTTTTATGGATATATTTAAAAATCGTAATTTTGTTCATCTATTTTTCGCAGCACTCGCTTCTCAAATGGGCACGACAGTAGGCAACATGGCCTTTGCTTTTTTCTTGCTGGACCGCTTCAGCAGCCAGCCTTCATATACGACCTTGGCGGAGCTGATGTATTCTCTTCCGACCATTTTTGTATTTCTGATCGTCGGAGTCGTCGCGGACCGGTTCGACAGAAAAAAGGTAGCAGAAAACTGTGATTGGATCAGAGCAGGCCTGACTGTCGTTCTTTTTTTCACTTTATTTACCGGCAATATTCCTCTTGTTTTTTGTATTTTATTTGTCAGAAGCGCTGTCACGAAGTTTTTCTTTCCGGCAGAAAACAGTTTGGTACAAGCCATTCTGCCGAAGGAGCATTATGCGAAAGCGGCCGGTCTTAACCAGATGCTTTTTAGCATTTTTATGGTGTTCGGAGTCGGAATTGGCGCTTTTATGTACAAGACAATCGGGATTGAAGGCGCCATTATTCTTGATTTTGTCAGCTTCATCATTTCCGGACTGCTGATCCGCAGCTGCCGGATTCCAAAAGAAGCCCGACAGCCAAACGGTGCATTCAGCTGGAGAAAGACTTCTGTTAAAGATTCAATAAATGACTTTAAAGAAGGCATTTTCTATATTTTAAAAAACAAATTGCTGGCATCTCTTATTTTCGGCTTCTTCATTTTTGGGTTTGTCAACGGAGGATTCGCCGTATTGCCAATGTTTACAATGAAATACGGATTGGCGCCTGACCGTTATGAGTGGCATACGTCTGTATTTACGATCGCACTCGGGTTTGGGCTGCTTGCAGGAAGTGTAATCGGCACGATTATCTCTAAAAAAGTGAAGCCCCACTTTTTAATGTCGATACCGATTTTCATTGCAGGTTTGCTGATCTTCGTCCTTGGCTACACAAATGTTTTATGGGTGTATTACGCGGCAGCTTTTGCACTGGGAATGTGCATCGGACCGATCAACATTGCAATCGGAGGATGGATGCCAAAAATAGTCCATCCAAAACTGATGGGACGTGTAAGCGGAATGCAGGACCCTTTTATGATGTTTGCACAGTCTTTGACACTCGGCTTAGTGGCGCTGTTATTCCCTAAGTTCGTTCCAAACATTGATTATCTTTATTACGGCATGGGTGTTATCATCCTGATCGTTTTTATTTTTTATTTTATTGCACTGCCAAAATACAGTGCACAAGCTGTGGAAGTGAATGTTCAGGAAGCATTTCAAGAACAGCCGAAAAAGAAGGCAAGATCTGTATAATGTAGGTTAAAAATGCGATTTTTTCTCAGAAAAAATCGCATTTTTACATTCAATATTTGCATTTCAACTTTAAAAAAGTATAATCTAAACATATAGAAATTGATAAGAGCAAAGGAGAGAAATAATGGACGACCATGCATATACGAAAGATCTGCAGCCAACCGTAGAAAATCTTTCAAAAGCAGTTTACACTGTGAACCGCCATGCAAAAACCGCCCCCAACCCTAAATACCTATATCTGCTGAAAAAACGTGCTTTGCAAAAGCTCGTCAAAGAAGGTAAAGGAAAGAAAATAGGGCTTCATTTTTCAAAAAATCCAAGGTTCAGCCAACAGCAATCGGACGTGCTTATCTCAATCGGAGACTACTATTTTCACATGCCTCCAACTAAAGAAGACTTCGAACATCTTCCGCATTTAGGTACACTTAATCAATCGTACCGAAATCCTAAAGCTCAAATGTCTTTAACAAAAGCAAAACACCTGTTGCAAGAATATGTCGGCATGAAAGAAAAGCCGCTAGTGCCTAATCGCCAGCAGCCAGCTTATCACAAACCTGTCTTTAAAAAGCTTGGCGAGAGTTACTTTTAAAATAAAAACAGCCGTGCCTCTTCCGGGCACCGGCTGTTTTTATTTATTCGATAACATACGTATCCACTTTTTTAATCAAATCACTGATTTCAGGCTTGCTGATTTGCTCATCTGCGCCTACAACTTCGCCGCGGTGGCGTAGATCATCCGTAATTAAAGATGAGAAAATCATAACCGGCACATTTGAGCTTTTCGGATTTTCCTTCAGCAGCTTTGTGAGCCTGTGTCCGTCCATTTTTGGCATTTCAATATCCGTGATGATCATATCAATCTGTTCTGATAAATCAGTTTCGTTTTCAGCAAGGTTCATAATGTAGTCATATGCCTCTTTTCCGTTTTCAAACGAAGCGATATTGTTGTAACCTGCTTCTTTTAATTCATCCTGCAAGAGTCGCATCAAAAGCGGTGAGTCCTCTACAATGATAAGCTTTTTCTCAGTTCTTCTTTCATCGAAGCCCTCGGTATGCATATTGTACGTGTCCACACCTGAATCTGATTCGATGTCATAAATAATTTTTTCATAATCAGGCAAAAAGATCATCAGGTCTTCAAACTTAATAATTCCGGTAAGGTGCCGCTCCATTCCTTGATTTAACGATGTCGGCTTTTCAATCGCTTCCCATGATACTCTGTGAATTTGAGACACAGAGCCGACATGAAAAACAATTTTCCGTTTATTAAATTCCGTTACGATATATTTCTCATCTTTTGACCCTTCAGGCTCTACTCCAAAAAACGAGAAAAGGCTGATCACTGGGAGGATTTCTCCTCTGAGTTTAATCATTCCTTCTACATGCTGATGGGAGTGAGGCACTGATGTCACCTCGACAGGCTGAATAATTTCTCTTACTTTCATGACGTTAATCCCGAAAGCATTTTCACCCACGCCAAACTTCACAATTTCTAATTCATTTGTACCAGAATCCAATAAAATTTCGTATTGTTGTAACGACAATTCAATCCCTCGCTATTCGCATTCAGTATTGTACTGTATATATCGGCGGAATTTGTAAAAAGTGAATGGCGACTCTTCAAAATCGAATTCCAAGAGCAATTAAGCCGCGTTCCTCAAAAAAGAAACTTTTTTCCTAATAACCATTGACTTTCCAACTAACAGTGATAAAATAGTCAAGGATTTTTCCAAAGAAGGGTGTAAATAATGGGTACCTTAGTAATATTTAAAGAAAACGAAATGACTGTTTTAGAAGATATCAGTGAAGAAACTTACCTGAATATGAAGAAAGAATCAGCTGACCTTCAAGAAGAGCATCCCCCGTATCTGATTTGGCACGAAGACCTTCATTTTGATTATGGCTATTAATGAAATTGGCACATATAAACAATAATAGAACATGATACAATAAAGACAATCAAATCGCTGGTTGTCTTCTTTTTTTCTGAAAAGAAAGGTATGTTTAGAAATAAGACGCATACAATCGAAATATATCAGTTAAAAAGGTGACAAATAATCAGCTAGTGGTAAAATAGGATAAACTCATTATATTTGTTAAGGTGATGAATTATGGAACATTTGCTGAATCCGAAAGCAAGAGAGATTGAAATTTCAGGAATACGCAAATTCTCGAATCTTGTAGCCCAACACGAAGACGTCATTTCGCTTACAATCGGCCAGCCTGATTTTTTCACGCCGCATCATGTGAAAGCTGCCGCAAAAAAAGCCATTGATGAAAACGTGACGTCATATACACCGAATGCCGGCTACCTGGAGCTGAGACAAGCTGTGCAGCTTTATATGAAGAAAAAAGCGGATTTCAACTATGATGCTGAATCTGAAATTATCATCACAACAGGTGCAAGCCAAGCCATTGATGCTGCATTCCGGACGATTTTGTCTCCTGGTGATGAAGTGATTATGCCAGGGCCTATTTATCCAGGCTATGAACCTATTATCAATTTATGCGGAGCCAAGCCTGTCATTGTTGATACTACGTCACACGGCTTTAAGCTTACTGCTCGGCTGATTGAAGATGCGCTGACACCTAACACTAAGTGTATCGTGCTTCCTTATCCGTCAAATCCTACTGGCGTGACTTTATCTGAAGAAGAGCTGAAAAGTATCGCAGCTCTTTTAAAAGGCAGAAATGTCTTCGTATTGTCTGATGAAATATACAGTGAATTAACATATGATAGACCGCATTACTCCATCGCAACCTATTTGCGGGATCAAACGATTGTCATTAACGGGTTGTCAAAATCGCACAGCATGACCGGTTGGAGAATTGGATTTTTATTCGCACCGAAAGACATCGCAAAGCACATTTTAAAGGTTCATCAATACAATGTGTCATGTGCCTCATCCATTTCTCAAAAAGCCGCGCTTGAAGCTGTCACAAACGGCTTTGATGATGCACTAATTATGAGAGAACAATACAAAAAACGTCTGGATTATGTATATGACCGTCTGGTTTCCATGGGAATTGACGTTGTTAAACCGTCCGGTGCGTTTTATATCTTCCCTTCTATTAAATCCTTTGGAATGAGTTCATTTGATTTTAGTATGGCTCTTTTGGAAGACGCTGGCGTGGCACTCGTGCCGGGCAGCTCGTTCTCAACATATGGTGAAGGATATGTAAGGCTGTCTTTTGCATGTTCAATGGACACGCTGAGAGAAGGCTTGGATCGTTTAGAATTATTTGTATTAAAAAAACGGGAATCAATGCAGACGATAAACAACGGCGTTTAAGCCGTTGTTTTTATTTTTTTGGAAATGAAATTTTAAACGCTGTGCCTTTTTCAGGATGGCTGTCCACATGTATGACTCCCTGATGGTTTTCAATGATATTAAATGTCACCATCAATCCAAGCCCCGTACCTTTTTCTTTTGTTGTTAAAAATGGCTCTCCAATCCGGTTTAGCACTTTTTCAGGTATACCTTCCCCTTCGTCTTTGACAGTGACATGAACAGAATGCTCATCCTCGGTGATGATAATGTCTACTGTTCCCCCATCAGGCATTGATTCAACTGCATTTTTGATTAAATTAATGAATACCTGCTTTAATTGGTTTTGATCCCCATTTATATAAATGCTGTCTTTTTCATAGCTGGTTCTAATAAAAATGCCATTTAAATTTGCCTGTGTTTCTAACAGGGCTGAGACCTCACCAATTAATTTTTTCAAGTTCAAATATTCTTTGACAGCATTTTGCTGAGGTTTCGCAAGCATGAGCAGTTCACTGAGTATTAATTCAATGCGGCTGAGTTCAGAAAACACAATATCAAAGTAATGCTCGTTTCCTTCCATTGTCGGCTTCATCAGCTGTAAAAATCCTTTGATCGCTGTAAGCGGGTTGCGGATCTCGTGGGCGATTCCCGCCGCTAGCTGGCCTGCGATTGATAATTTTTCCGATTTCAGCATCAATTCTTCTGTTTGCTTTCTCTCTGAGATGTCCCGAAGAATGACTTGGACGGCCGCTTCACCAAAAAAGGTCGTCGGAATGCAGACCATCTCCGTATAGATGACCCTGTTCTGAAAGGTGAACCAGGATTGCTTGACAATTTCTGATTCTGTTTTTTGCTCGGCAATGTTTTGGATTCTCTCTTTTACATCCTCGTGATCACAAGGATGCAGCTGATCGTATATGTTTTTGCCAATTAAATCCTCATAGGTAGCCGCTTCAAACAGGGAAATTCCCGATTCATTCATAAACACCCATTTTCCATTGTGAATCACCGCAATGGTATCAATTGAATTTTGAATCAGCAGCTGATATCGTTCACGGCTTTTTTGCAGGATGGTTTGGAATTTTTTTCTTGAAGAGATATCGATCAGCAGCAGCAGCTCAGCCTGCTGGTTTTTGTAGACGGTCGGGGATGCTTTCACTTCTAAATGAACAGGTGAGCCATCAAGCCTTTTCCACGTCTGTTCAATCATTCCGACTTCCATTCCTTTTTGCATTCGTATAATCCTGTTTTTCACGATATCATGATATTCTTCCTCAATAAATTCATAGGACCATTTGCCAATAATAGCATCCTTGCTTTTTGCTCCCAGCATTGAAAGCATCGCGCTGTTTACATAGACGATCTTACCTTTGACACTGATGCATAGCGGACTCGGGAGATTTTCAACCAACCGTTCATAATCATCCGTTATATATGTAGTCGATTCCGGGCTTGCAGGCTCGATTTCATGTTTTTCGCAGTTTAGAGATTGATGGCCTGTTTCTTCTTCAAGAACTTTCATTTTCAAAATGATTTCCCGATCTGTCCGCTCAGCTCTTGTCGTAACAATTTCTACTGCAGCCTCCACCCACACAATCGTATGATCTTTTTTAATAAAACGAAAGGTGCACGGCATCAAATGATGTTCATTATAAAAATAGCTTTCAACTAAAAATTGGTCTTCCTCATGTAAAAACGTTTTGAGGAATGATCCGATCATCTCTCCTTGGAGATAGCCCAAATGCAGTTTGGAGTTGGCTGATATATAAATGATGCGTCCATTAGAGGCCAAGACTGCATGAATATCAGTTTTCGTTTGAAACGGTTTAACATGCTGCGTATCCTGTTCCACAGAATCCCTCCTTTGCATGATCATCGTGTTTCGACATATACAGATTGACTTTTACCTAGTATGATTCGCTAGAAAATGAGTATTCTCCTTCTATTCTTATGGTGAACGTCAATTTTTGAATAAAAGAAAGGGCACACAATCTTTTCGTTGTGCACCCTGTTTTTTATTTTTTACTGTGTTTTTTTTCGAGCTCTGCGTAGGCGTGGATAGCTCTTTTGGCAATAATTTTATTGATTTTATCATCATCCCTTACTGAGGGAACAACGACACTAAAAGCGACTTTGGGATTTTCCGATGGGTAATAACCAACAAATGTAAGATTGTATGTTTTTTTCCCCCACCAATTGCGATTCGTGCCGTAGTAAAATGTTTCCGCTGTTCCTGTTTTCCCTGATACATCTTCTGTAAACGTATTTTTAGCTGTCCCTGAGGTTGTAACGAGCTTCATTCCGGTCTTTACTTGCTGTATGTCACTTTCTGAGTTGTTAATTTTATTGAGAATGTTTGGCTTTCTTTGTTCAATGGTCTTCCCAAGGCCCTTTTTATTGCTGGGCTCATGAACACTTGTAACAATTCTTGGCTGAACACGGTAGCCCCCATTGGCAATGGAAGAGATGTACTGCGCCATTTGAAGGGGGGTATATGTATCGTATTGTCCAATGGCCAGGTCTAAAATTAACCCCCCCACCGCATCAGGTGTAGTTTGCATGCCGGCTGATTCCTGCGGAAGATCAATACCTGTCTTTACACCCAGGCCAAATTGGCTGTAGTAATTTCTCATCTTGTTTAAATCCTTCTGGTCAGCAGGAAGAGGTCCATGCGGCTTGTATGTAACACCGGCAATATGCATGGCGACATTAAACATGTATACGTTTGAGCTTTTTTGCAGTGCGGTTAATTCGTTAATCGTTCCCATATTCATATAGGACTTCTTAGGCTTGTTACCGTTTCCTGCAAAATAAAGAGGTGTATCCACAAAATATTTATAATGCGGAATTCCGTCCTGATAGCCGGCCAGCACGGTGGCGCCTTTCACTGCTGAGCCCATTTCATATTGGGTGGTAAATGCCCCTATCGCATAATCTTCAATTTTGTTGGTTTTTAAGTCTATCTTTTTCCCTGCCATCGATAAAATATCGCCGTTATTCGGGTCCATCATTACGGCAAAAGCTCTGTCCAGCATGTAATTTCCGCGTGCACGGCTGTTTCTCACTTCTTCTTCAATAATCTTTTCCATCTTTGCTTGAAGCTCCATGTCAAAGGAAAGCTGAAGATCGTATCCCCTGCTGCCTTTATCAATGGTTTTTTGGCTGACGACATTTCCTTTATTGTCTTCTACATATTCCACTTTTTCTTTATGCGAATTTAAGTAATCTTCATATTGATACTCTAAATAACTTTTTCCCACCCTGTCATTATTCGCATAGCCTCTTGTTAAATAGAAATCTTTCCGGTCGCTCAGCAGGCCCTGATCAGGTGTCGTGACGCCTCCGAAAACGGAATAAAGGGTTTTGTCATAAGGATATTTTCGTGTCCAATCGTTTACAATGTCGATTCCCGGAAGCTCTTCTAAATGCTCAGAAACAATTGAAATTTCATCATATGTTAAGTCATTTTTGGGTCTCTGCGAGGAGTTTTTCTTCTCATCAAGCAGCGCTCCGTTTTTTCCATTGCTATTGCTTTCATTTGGATTCATTGCCTTTACGATTTGAGGTTCGTAGGCATTTCCGCTTGAGAACCTTGTATATATCGCAGCCGTTTCCATTTCTTCGTCATCTTGCTGAATAGCCTTCAATTCTTGATCCGGAACACGCTCTAGTTGAAGCTTGTAAGCCTGGGCTCCTTTCAGATTGCTTTCCAATTCCTTAAGCAGGGCGGCGGCTTTTTTCGGATGAGCTGCGATCCAGTAATCACGCAAATCCCTTTCCTTCAAAAATTCGGTATCAATATGAATGAAAGAAGCAAGCCTCTTCGCTGTTTTGATCTTATCTTCGGTTTTTGTGCTAGATGTTGATACATACACAATTTCTGGAACGCTCTGGTTGTCGACAGCAACTTTCTGGTTTCTGTCGTACATCTTCCCGCGAGGCGCAGGATAGTAAGCTGTTTTTGCATTTGATTTCTCAGCGTCTTCTTCATGCTGTTCGCCTTCAACAATTTGAACAACCCCGAGCTTAAAAATTAATGCAGTGAATAGAACAAAGACAGCTAGGAAAAAAAGGTTCATTCTGATTGCTCTGTTTCCTTTGCTCTTTTTCTTTGGTTCACGTCCTATTTCAGTCACTTCTGGTTACCCCTCTCAAATCATTCAATATATTTACATATACTGAGATTAATTGTAACACCTTTGTAATAGTTGTTACAGCGAAAAGGAGTAAAAAAAGCTGTCAACATAAAAACACATTAAAATATAACTAACGATTCAAAAAAAAGGAAGATATGTAACAGTACGATAAAACCATAAATGCCGCTGATTTCTTTATTCATGCGATTCAGCGGATTTACTTTACGAAAATGACAATCTTTATTTGTCAAAGGAAAGTGTTGGAGTCTTTATGACAAAAAAGCTATGTTATGATTTTTTTGTAGAAACAAACAACTCTAGGAGGTTACGAACTAATGAAGAAAGCATTTATTTTATCTGCTGCCGCTGCGGTTGGATTATTCACATTCGGAGGCGTACAGCAAGCATCAGCGAAAGAACTCTCCTGCCAGTCTGTGGTAACAGTAAAAACGGGGAACACAGTACAAAACATGTCACTTAACGATGCAGTAAAAAAACTGCATATTAACACAAATATCAAAACGTTAAACGCTGCAAACGAAAAAGAGATTAAGCAGCTTCTTCAAAAACATGCGAAGCAATCTAACATGAAGGTTCAGGATGTTCAAAAGACAGAAACGGCAAAACCGGCGCAAAAGACTACTGAAAAAGCAGCTGCTGATCAAAACACAGCTTCTAAAGCACCTGCAACTGCTGAAAAAACAAACACAACAACATCTGCACCTTCATCTGTAAGTGCATATGAGAAAAAAGTTGTTGAGCTTACAAATGCAGAAAGACAAAAACAAGGCTTAAAACCGCTTCAAATTGATGAAACGTTAAGCAAATCTGCACGCGCAAAATCTCAGGATATGAAAGACAAAAACTACTTTGATCACCAAAGCCCAACTTATGGCTCACCGTTTGATATGATGAAATCTTTCGGAATCAGCTACAAAACAGCAGGTGAAAACATTGCGAAGGGCCAAAAGACACCTGAAGAAGTAGTAAAAGCCTGGATGAACAGTGAAGGACACAGAAAAAACATTCTAAACCCTAACTTTACTCACATCGGTGTTGGCTACGTTGAGTCTGGAAGCATCTGGACACAACAATTCATCGGTAAATAATAAAAAATTTCCTGTACGATACAGGTAATCTTCAGCTTGCAGAAAAAACCATGTTTTTTCTGCAAGCTTTTTTGCTGTATTCATATTTTTGATGCAGAAATAGAAAAAGCCGCCAGCCAAGCAAGGGTAGGATGCGGCATCCTTCTTTACATTCTGGAACCCGATTGTAAGGGGAATTTGTTCACTCACAATCCGTTTTGTTTTTCACCTTCCATAGCAAATATGCCTTTGATAGAATTGACCTTTTCTGCAATTAAGGAAAAATTTTCAGTCTGAGCAATATAGGATTCGTCGCAGTTTTTTGTGAGGAACAGAGAAAGACATCATTCTTTAAAGCCTTTCTTTGATTATATGATAGGGAAATAGAGACTGTCCGAGGTTTCTCGACAGCCTGAGGTACAAAGGGCGGCCTCTATTCTATTATGTGGTTAATCTTAGCTTTCCTATTTTGTTACATTCTAATGCAAACCATACTGTTCCATCATTAGCGCATCCAACTCCATGAGGCTCAGCATGAGGTGTGTTGATTGTATATTCTTCAATTTTGTGATCACTTGTCAGCCTTCCGATTTTATTTCCTCCCCATTCGGTAAACCATAAATCGGATTTTCGCCCTGCAGCGATAGCGTGAGGACGTGCATTTGGTGTTGGAATATCATATTCAGTTATGTCACCTGAAACTGTAATCCTACCTATCTTATTCCCCATGATTTCTACAAACCAAAGTGCATCATCATGCCCTTTTGTAATACCAACTGGTCCTGCTCCCGGTGTCGGAATTGGAAACTCCGTTACCTCTCCTGATTCAGTTATTTTGCCGATAGCATTATTCTGGTTTTCAGTGAACCAAAGCGAATCATCTGAACCCAATGTAATAAAAGAAGGGTATGATCCTTCATTAGGCAGTTCATATTCATAAATCTTACCCTCTATCGTCAATTTTCCTATACGATTTCCATTCATCTCAGTAAACCAGATATCGCCGTTTGGACCTTCCGTAATCCCATACGGGGCTGAATGTTGATGCGGTAATGGATATTCTCTAAATTGCCCTTTTTCGGTCAGTTTTCCTATCTTATTAGCTCTATTTTCTGTAAACCAGATATCACCTTTTGAAGACACCGTTAAACACATGGCCCCAGCATCAGGTGTCGGAATCGTATACGCTTGAATTTTTCCCTTCTTATCAATACAGCTTATTTTGTTAGCTTTATGTTGGGTAAACCATACTTTTCCCTCGTGTGAAATGGCTATCCCGTATGGGCCAGAATCAGAATGTAAAATACTTATTTCTTGCTGTTCAAGCTCCATAACTTAATTCCCCCCTTCAATATAATCTGCAAAAAAGCCTCCTATTCTCACTGTTCTGTAATAGGAGGCAATGCTTACGTTCATACCTAAATAGGCGCCGATTTCGTCATAAATAAAAACATTACACCATAATCCTATCTCATAATAAACAAAACAAATAAGCATTTCCAAGTGGTATTTTTCTGTTTTACCACCTAGAGCCCAGAAAAAGGCTGTCGAGATTATCACGACAGCCTGATGGTTGCCTGCAGGATACAGGCAGTCTTTTTATTTCACCCAAAGTTTATATATACTCTGTGTTCCGCTGTTTTCTTCACCTTGTGCAGCAAGCTTGTCATATAAGGATTTAGCTAGCGATAAGCCTGGCATTTCTTCTCCCATTAGTTCTGCTTCCTCTAGCGCAATTCCCATATCTTTAATAAAATGCTTTACATAAAATCCTGGTTCAAAGTTGCCTTGCAGCATACGGGGAGCAAGATTTGACAATGACCAGCTTCCCGCTGCGCCCGTTGTGATGCTTTTCAGGACATTTTCCGGCTCTAGGCCTGATTTTTGAGCGTATGCCATTGCTTCAGCAACACCGATCATACCAGCTGCAATTGCAATCTGATTGCACATCTTGGTATGCTGTCCGCTTCCAGCCGGTCCTTGGTACTGAATATTCTCTCCCATTAAAGAGAAAATCGGCATGCAGGCTTCAAAAGCTTTTTTTTCTCCACCAACCATAATCGCGAGTGTTCCGTTTTGTGCACCGACATCTCCGCCTGAAACAGGAGCGTCTAAAGCGAATAATGCTTTTTCTTTGGCCGCTTCAGCAATCTTCTTCGCAAGCGAGGGCTTAGATGTCGTCATATCAATAAGATATGCTCCTTCTTTTGCGTTTTCAATAATTCCGCTTGTTCCGAAATACACTTCTTCAACATCACTGGGATAGCCGACCATTGTAATGATAACATCCGCTTCTTTCGAAAGATCTTTGACCGTTTCTTTCCATACCGCGCCTTTTTGCAGGATGCTGTCTGCTTTTTCTTTTGTCCGGGTGTACACCAATACAGGATGGCCGTCATTGAGAATATGTGTTGCCATGCTTTTTCCCATTACTCCAAGACCGATAAAACCAATTGTTTTTTTCAAGGTCATTCCTCCCAGATGTTTTGTTTAGATTTTAGTTAAAATTTATCATTTTTCCTTCATTTTCTAGACTACCATAACTATACATCATAGAGTAGACTCTAAAATAAAAAATCCCCAAAACATATCATGTTTTAGGGATTTTTTGGATTATAATGTGAATTTTGTAATTGTTTTCATAAGCTCTTGGCTTGCATGTTTTAACGTGTCTGTTGAGTGTTTGACTTTATCAAGAGTGATCAGCTGTTCATCAGTTGATGCGTTCACTTCCTCTGCTGCGGCAGCTGATTCCTGTGATATGGCTGAAATGCTTTGAATCGCTTCAGAAATCGCGAGCTGTTCTTCACTCATTCTTTGAATTTCTGCGTAAATGTGATCAATGCCTTGCACCAGTGACTGCATTTCCGAAGTTATCGTGTTTAATACCTCTCCAGTCTCGTGAATGGCACTGTTTTGTTCATCGTTCATTCTGCTTGCCTCAATCATTGCATGAGAGGCCTCTTTTGTCTCAAGCTGGATAAGCTTTACAGTCTCACTGATATGCTTTGTAGAGAGGGCTGATTGCTCAGCTAGCTTCCTCACTTCATCAGCTACAACGGCAAAACCGCGGCCGCTTTCTCCCGCTCTGGCTGCCTCAATGCTGGCATTTAAAGCAAGCAAATTGGTTTGATCAGATATGTTTGAAATCGCCGTAACGACTTCTTCAATATTCTTAGTTTGATTTTCTAAATCCAGCAGCATCGTTTCGACCTTTTTTGTTTCCATGTTGGCTTCGTTTGACTTCATCAGTAGCTGGCCGAGTGCGTCAAGTCCTTTATAGCTCGCATCCTCGGACGATTTTGAGCGTTCTTTTATTCCGCCTGCCTCCTCAGCGATTTGTCTGATTTTCATTGACAGGCTTTCTGATTTTTCATTAATGGTTTCAACTTCAGAAGCTTGTTCCGATGCTCCTGCAGCTACTTCTTCAATCGCTTTTGCAATTTGTCCGCTTGTTTCATTTGTTTCTGCAGAGACAGCCGTTAATTGCTCAGTGGTATCAGATACCTTCCCTGAAGAGATCCTCACTTGCTCAACCATTTCCTTCATATTTTCAACCATCAGATTGAAGTCCCTTGTTAAAATACCGACTTCATCCTTAGATTTTGATTCCGCGTGCACTGTTAAATCGCCTGCGGAAACGGCTTTCGTTTTAGCGATCAGCTGCTGTATCGGACCGGTTATCGTTTTGGCCAGGAAGTAGCTGAGAATAATTGTGATGATAAGCGCAATCAATGATATCCACAGATTTGCCCGATTCATTTTATCTGAAATCCACATTAATTGATCGGTATCAAATTGCGTTCCGACCTTCCAGCCCGTTTCACCAATCGTTTGATACACAACCATTTTCCCATTCACATCCTGTATCCCTTTTTTCTCGGACGCAATGGTTTCCAGTGTTTGATCCTTTGATATATTTTTCCCTTGATTTGACGGATGGGCTAAAAGATTGCCGCTCGCATCAGCTAAAAAGGCAAATCCATTGTAAGGCACCTTTTGTTTATTGACCATACTTTGGATAGCAGAGAGTTTCAGGTCATAGCTGGCAACCCCTATCACTTTTTGCCCGTCTAAGATCGCTTTCGATGCAGTAACAATCATGTCTCCTGTCACGACATCTTTATAAGGTTCCGTCCAAACAACTTGATCCGGGGCTTCAGCTGCAAGCTTATACCATGGTCTTGATGTTGGATCATAATCCTCAGCGAAATTCGCTTTTGGATATGTAAACATTTCTTTTTTTGCGGTGCCTATGTAAGCCATCGCAACATAATCATCATTATCTTTGATTTGCTTAATGTCATCGTTAAACAGCCGAGCAGCTTCTTTACTTGGTTTCGTTACAAATGTATGCGTTAATTCCCCATTAGCCAGCCTTGATAACGAAATAGCATAGCTCTTTAATTGCAATTCAATATTTTGTTCAAGTGACTGCGTCACGTTTTGAGTTGTATTTTTCCCATCCTCTGTAATCATCGGTTTTAGCGTTAAATAAGAAGACAGCATTAAAAGAACAACTGTGGCGATTAACATAATCGAAACAAAAACAGCAATCTTCATGTGAAGTTTTTTAAACAAACCAATCCCCTCCTAATTTCTATATCGGCCCTTTCGTTTGAAAAATGAATAATCAAAAAATAAATTATAAGAATATCGGAATATATTTACTGAAAATTCAATCTTCGTTATAATAAAACAACATAAGGAGAGTGATGATCATACTGAAACAAATATATGTGCATAACGGAAGAAAATTTGAAGCTCTAACCATCAGAAACTACAATGAGAATGACATCAAGGGGCTGATTTCTCTTCAAAGAGAATGTTTCCCTCCCCCATTTCCCCAAGAATTACTGTGGTCTGAAAGCCAGCTCGACAGTCATATCAAAACCTTTCCGGAAGGCGCTTTATGCGCGCTCATCAATGGCAGAATTATCGGTTCCATGACGGCTCTTATTGTACAATTTGAGCCTGAATCTCCTGACCATACATGGGCGCAAGCAACAGACAACGGATCCATTAAGAATCATGACCCTCATGGAAATACCTTATATGTAGTGGATATTTCTGTTTCTCCACGTTATCGAAAGCTTGGAATCGGAAAATGGCTGATGAATACGATGTATGAGCTTACTGTTGATAAAAGGCTGGAGCGCCTTCTCGGAGGCGGACGCCTTCCTTTATATCATAAATACGCACACGAGATCAGCGCTGTTCAGTACGTTGAAGATGTGATGGAAGGCAGAAAAAACGACCCTGTGCTGTCCTTTCTCCTCCGTTGCGGGCGTTCACCTATTCGTGTAGTCAATAATTATTTAGAGGATACAGAATCATTGAATTACGGCGTTTTGATGGAATGGAAAAATCCTTTCTATAAAAAAGCGAGCTGTTCATCACAACAGCCCGGTTAAGTGAAATATTCGATTTTCGCATTAGGGAAATAAGCATCAATATAGGATTCAAGCGCTTCTCGAAGTGCGTGCTCTTCATCTTTCTGATATATATATTTTCCGATCCCGTAACGGCCCCATTTATAACGGCGCTTTTCCTCATCTAATTCAAGCTTCGTTTTCGGATAATTCTTCTCTATCACTCGTTTGGCCGGTTTTGTAAAACGGTGCTGAATTAATTCAAACGTAATATCATGTCTAACATCCTGCGGCAAAGCAGCATCAAGCTTTTCAAATAGATGTTTGTACCCTTCTTCCCAGCCTTCATGAATATAAATCGGTGCAACAATAAAGCCTAGCGGGTATCCTGCTTTTGCAACTTTAACAGCCGCTTCTATCCGCTTATCAAGAGGTGAGGTTCCCGGCTCAAAGTTTTTAATGACATAGTCGGCATTAATGCTGAACCTGAATCTCGTTTTCCCGTTATGCTTTGCATCTAATAGGTGATCGACATGATGAAATTTCGTTACAAATCTAAGCTTTCCGAGATCACTTTGACCAAAATGTTCAATGGCGCGCTTCAGCGTGTGTGTCAGATGATCAATTCCTACGATATCTGAGGTACAAGAGGCTTCGAACCTTGTGAACTCTGGCGCGCGCTCTTTCATATACTTATCCGCCTGATCCAAAATCTCTTCGACGTTTACATAAGTTCTGATATATGGCTTTGATCCCATGGTTGTTTGCAGGTAGCAATAATGGCAGTGCCCCATGCAGCCTGTTGCAAACGGGATGGCATATTCGGCTGAGGGTTTGGATGAATCAAACTTTAATGTTTTCCGAACACCAATAACTAAAGTTGATTTCGCATTGCGATATTGCTGAAGATGATTTTTCCCAGGAATATTACGCACCTGATTGTGGGATGTCGTTTCTCTGATTTCAATGCCCATTTTCTCAAACTTATCTTGTAATTCTTGAGCCAGCGGATATTCCAGCGCTCTTGGTTCTATATACACAAGCTGCGGAACAAATGGGTTCTGCATGATGCCACATCCTTTTCCTTTACTACTGTTACTTTTCTCACCAGACGGAAAGGATATGAGTTGTAATGATTTCCTTGTTACTCATACGGATCAATATCAAATAGTTCTTTGTAAAGTGATTTAGCTTCTTCATAGCTTGCAAACACAGCGTCGTCCTCTGCAAACGGATGGTAGGTTTCATAAATAAACAGAGATAGCTCGCCTTCATGGTATGGGTGGTGCACAATTTCGGCTTCCTTGATGTGAGCAACATTGGCGGCGTGCGGATTTCTGTAGATCACGTAAACAGTATCTCCTGCATTAAATTGGTTTGACATACTATCCCTCCTAGCCATGTTATTGTGTCCTTCTATACCCTTACTTATGAAAAAAACCAGACAGGCCGAAGGCCGTCTGGTTTTTGTACATTATTTGAAAGTTTCTTTTACGAACGCGACAACTTCTTCTGTCGTGCTCATAGATAAGATTTTCTCTTTGAATGACTCAGCTTCTTGTTTAGACAATTTGCTGATTTGTGTTCTTGCCGGAAGGATAGACGTTGCGCTCATTGAGAACTCATCTAAGCCTAAGCCGAGAAGGATCGGAATCGCAATCTCGTCTCCTGCCATTTCTCCGCACATGCCAACCCATTTTCCTTCTTTATGTGCCGCTTCAATTACAAGTGTAATCAGGCGAAGGATAGCCGGGTTGTATGGCTGATACAGGTAAGATACACGTTCATTCATACGGTCAGCTGCCATTGTGTATTGGATCAAATCGTTTGTTCCGATACTGAAGAAATCAACCTCTTTAGCAAACTGATCAGCGATGACTGCAGTTGACGGAATTTCAACCATCATACCGACTTCAATATCATCAGATACAGCCTGTCCCGCTTTTACGAGCTTTTCTTTCTCTTCAAGAAGGATCGCTTTTGCTTCTTTGAATTCGTTAACTGTCGCAATCATAGGGAACATGATTTTCAAGTTTCCGTATGTACTTGCACGAAGCAGCGCGCGAAGCTGTGTTCTGAAGATTTCTTGCTCTTCCAGGCAAAGGCGAATCGCTCTGTATCCCAAGAACGGGTTCATTTCTTTAGGAAGCTGCAGGTAAGGAAGCTCTTTGTCTCCGCCGATATCAAGTGTCCGCACGACAACTGATTTTCCTTCCATACGCTCAAGAACCGTTTTGTAAGCATCAAACTGCTCATCTTCTGTAGGCAGCTGATCTCTTCCCATGTAAAGGAATTCTGTACGGTAAAGGCCAACTGCTTCGCCGCCGTTTTCAAGAACGCCTTTTACATCATCAGGAGTACCGATGTTCGCTGCGAGCTCTACATGATGTCCGTCTTTTGAGACAGTCGGTTCATTGACAAGCTTCGCCCACTCAGCCTTTTGAGCCAAATAAGCATTATGTTTTTCTTCATACTCTTTTACAGTTTCAGCAGATGGGTCAATAATGACATCACCATTGATACCGTCAACGATAACAGTCACGCCGTTTTGGATCGTGCCTGTAGCCGCTTTCGTTCCAACAACTGCTGGAATCTCAAGAGAACGCGCCATGATGGCGGAGTGAGATGTGCGTCCGCCAATATCAGTTGTGAATCCTTTTACGAACTCACGGTTTAATTGAGCTGTGTCAGACGGTGTTAAGTCTTCAGCTACAATAATAACCTCTTCTGAGATCATGCTTGGGTTTGGAATTTCGACGCCAAGCAGGTGGCCAGTTACGCGTTTTGTTACATCGCGGATATCTGCCGCACGCTCTTTCATATATTCGTTGTCCATAGATTCAAACATGGTAACGAACATAGAAGACGTTTCTTTTAAAGCGAATTCAGCGTTAACTGAATCAGTGCTGATTTTTTCTTTCACAGGGTTCAGAAGCTCAGGGTCACTGAGAACTAAAAGGTGAGCAGAAAAAATATCAGCTTTATCCTGACCCAGTTCCTTCAAAGCGTGCTCTTTGATTTTTTCGAGCTCTTCTTTTGAACGTGCAATCGCTTCATCAAAACGGCTTACTTCCGCTTCAGAATCAGAGATGTTTTTCTTTTCAACCGTTAAATCTGGCTCTTCAAGCCGGTACGCTTTTGCAATCGCGATGCCGGCTGAA
Source organism: Bacillus sp. MD-5 (assembly GCF_002201875.1). Lineage (NCBI taxonomy): Bacteria > Bacillati > Bacillota > Bacilli > Caryophanales > Bacillaceae > Bacillus > Bacillus sp. MD-5. Next base: position 1,309,029 of record NZ_CP021911.1, on the reverse strand, counting down.
GCGCCAATCCCTTTTAACTCTTGCATTACTCGCCGAGTCCTTCGCTTTTCATTGTTTCTTCTAAAGCGTTAAGAGCATCGTTTTCGTCAGCTCCACTAGCAGAGATTGTGATCTCAGCGCCTTTAGCGATACCTAGAGACATAACACCCATAATAGATTTAAGGTTAACTGTTTTGCCGTTATATTCTAAATTAACGTCAGCGTCGTATTTGCTAGCAGTTTGTACAAGAACTGTCGCAGGACGAGCGTGGATTCCAGAATCTGCAGTTACTTTAAATGTTTTTTGTGCCATTTTTATCATTCTCCTTTTAACTTAAAGCTATATTACTTCACAATATTATATCATACAACCGTACTTGTCATCTGACAAGCACGGCGTACTAACACCCTTATTTTTCAATCTTCACAATATCGTCTTGTTCTCTGTTGACTGAACCGCTTGCTTTAATGCTGACTGTTTCTCCGTCAGCAAGGTTTGTAAATACAATCGGTGTCATAAGAGATGGTACATTCGGTTTGACTGCTTCCAGATCAACTTCAAGAAGTTTTTGTCCAGGCTCAACGCGGTCTCCTTCTGATACGAAAGACGTAAATCCTTCGCCCTTCAGGCTGACAGTATCAATACCAAAGTGGATCAAAATTTCTCTTCCGCCGTCTGATTGCAGGCCGATCGCATGTTTTGTCGGGAACACATTTAGAATTTTTCCTCGAACCGGTGATACGACAATTCCTTCAGAAGGGAGAATCGCAAAACCGTCACCCATCATTTTTCCTGAGAAGACTTGGTCAGGAACATCTGTAATCGGGTGAATTTCCCCGGCAATCGGAGAAACGAAAACTTCCTCGCCGATTTCATTTTGCAGCGGTTCTGCAATCACTTCCTCAACCTGCTGGCCTACTTCCTCTTGAGCAGATGTTTTCGGTTCAGGTCTAGGCTTGCGTCCCGCAATAATGTCTTGCATTTGTGTTTTTAACCCGTCAGAACGCGGTCCGAAAATAGCCTGAATATTGTTGCCGACTTCCAGCACTCCAGAAGCGCCAAGCTGTTTCAGACGGTCTTTATCAACCTTTTTCTGATCGTTTACAGTCACACGGAGACGAGTGATACAAGCATCAAGGTGTTTGATGTTTTCCTGGTCACCCATTGCCTGCAGGATCTCATAAGGAAGATCTCCTGCTTCACCTGTTTTCCCAGTTGCTGCTGTTTCTTCCGCAGCATCCTCGCGTCCAGGTGTTTTCAGATTGAATTTGCGGATGGCAAATCGGAATCCAAAGTAGTAAATGACCGCTAACCCTAAGCCGACAGGGATGACAAGCCACCATGCCGTCCGGTTCGGCAAAATACCGAATAGGAAGTAGTCAATTAAACCGCCGGAGAATGTCATACCAATCTTAACATTCAACAGCTGCATGACCATGAATGAAAGCCCCGCAAACACACAGTGAATCGCAAACAGGACTGGTGCAACGAATAAGAATGAAAATTCCAATGGCTCTGTAATCCCTGTTAAGAAGGATGTCAAGGCTGCTGAACCCATAATACCTGCAACGAGTTTTTTGTTTTGCGGCTTTGCTTCATGATAAATGGCAAGCGCCGCAGCAGGCAGACCGAACATCATAAACGGATATTTACCTGTCATGAACGTACCTGCTGTTAACTGTACGCCGTCTTTAATCTGCGCCATAAAGATACGCTGATCCCCGCGGATGATTTCTCCTGCTGCACTCTTATAGCTGAAGAATTCGTACCAGAACGGCGAATAGAAAATATGGTGCAAACCGAATGGAATAAGCGAACGTTCAATCACCCCGAAGATAAACGCAGCAAGGGTTGGATTCGCTTCCACTAATCCTGTTGAAAAGGCATTCAATCCATGCTGGATCGGAGGCCAGATCACTAACATAATAAGACCCAGAATCAGTGCAGAAATTGACGTAACAATTGGAACGAAACGTTTACCCGCAAAGAAACCAAGGTATTGCGGAAGTTCAATTGTGTAAAATTTGTTAAACAATAGTGCAGCTAACACACCGACGATAATACCGCCGAACACACCTGTCGCCAAGGTAGGTATACCAAGCATGTTTACATATGCAGGATGGTTTTCCGTGAAGAACTTGGCTCTTTCAATTGAATCGGAAGGAATGGTTCCGTTTGCAAGAAGAACCGCACTCATGGATACGTTCATTACCAGATAACCGATAATCGCCGCGATCCCTGCAACTCCATCACCGTTGGCAAGCCCGATGGCTACACCGACTGCGAATAGAAGCGGAAGGTTATCGAAAACAATTTGCCCAGCGCTTTCCATAACACTCGCTACGAGCTGAACATTGTCATTGCTCAAGAAATGCAGGACCTGAATCATGTCCTTATTTTGCATCGCATTCCCAATCGCAAGCAAAATACCCGCAGCCGGAAGGATCGCAACTGGAAGCATAAGCGCACGCCCAATTTTTTGAAGAACGCCGAATAATGCTTTAAACATAAGAATTGACCTCCTCTTTTTACTAGTCTGACCTTACAGCTAAAAATCATGACAACGAATTCACAGGCGTAAGTCTTCCAGTTTAACCGTTTACATTTGCCCTTTTACACAACAAAAAGGGCATGAGCAAAATTGGGTGCGCAAAAGAACGAGAATAACTTCCCGTTTTTTTCCCCTCAATCACTCATGCCTGATCGGATCAGTAACACGTTATAAGGTTAAACTGAATTTATGAAATTTTATTGGTTAATCGGTACAGATGAAGCGTTAGGTAAACCGCTTCCGCCTCATGAACTGGTTTCTTCAATGTTTGCTGCAAGATTTTAATCAATTTCCAAGCTGTATTGTAGCATAGCGGATATTCATTTTTCAATAAGAACATTAATTTTTCTGGTTCTTTAGTCGGTTCTTCTTTTTTAATTCTTTCTATTGTAAATCTGATATGCCTGATCAGCCGCAAATAGTTGACACTTTCCTTATTTACTTTCATTTGAAATGAGTCTTCAATCACTTCGACAAGCTGTGCCATGAGCTGCGAGTGCTGATTGACCTCAGACAACGGGCGGTTTGTCAGCGCTGAATGGATATGCAGAGCGATAAAACCAATCTCCCCTTCAGGAAGGCAGATTCCCGCTTTTTCATTGATCATCTCTATGACTTCTTTAGCTATTTGGTACTCCTCAGGGTATAGTGACTGAGTCTCCATTAAAAATGGATTCTTCATATCAAATCCCTGCTGCTGCCTTTTGATCGCAAATGCGATATGGTCTGTCAGCGCAATATGAATATGTTCATTTAATGAGTGATTAGTCCTATTGCTGATGTGATAGATGACATCGTTCGAAATATCAACGAGCTTTTCATCAACATAGTCAAGGAGCTTTTTAAACTGCTTTTGTTCCTTCTCGTCTTTTAAAATGAACATTTTATCGTAGCCTTTATCTTCAATGACATCATCTTGTTTTTTTCCGAAACCAATACCTTTTCCGATTAAAACGACTTCGCTGTATTTATGATGAGAAGCAATTAATACATTATTATTCAGTACCTTTTTCACTGTGAAGGACCCATTCACGATCCTCAGCTCCTTTGTCATTCAATACCTCATATCGTACATAACGAACGGAATGCACGTCAAACCTTTTTTCGATGCTTTCACTAAACAGTCGATCTTTCGATGAGTTGGTAATCCAAAACCTTCCTTTCAATCGGCTGCCCTTGAATTCTTTTTTCCAGCATGGCAAATGCCTGCTTTCCCATTTCCTTTGTTTGAATATCGATCGTTGTGATTCCAAGCGCTTGGCTGATTTCGTGGTTATCAACACTTAAGATCGCAAGCTCATCCGGTACTGATACCCGCTGATTCTTTGCTTCAAGAAAAAGTCCTGCTGAAACTTGGTCATTGGCAACAAAAATAGCCGTCGGCTTTTCCTTCCACGTTTTCCATTTATGAAAAAGCGCCTTCCCATCATTGATTGTAATCGCTTTCTCAACTACCCAGTCTTCACGAAATGCCTCCCCGATCTCTTCCAATGCTTCTTTATAGGCTTTGATTCGAAAATGGCTGTTCACGCCTTTTTTTCTTGCCAAACAGATCGCTATTTTTTTGTGCCCTTTGGCAATTAAATAGTCCAAGCCGTTCCGGAATGCTTCTTGGTGTGGAATGCTGATGGTTGGGAAACGGCCAATATCTGAATTCTGGCATAGCAATATCGGGCCCTCCCATTCCATGAGTTTCTCATCAGCAAGTGCCTTTGAACAAAAAATCAGGCCGTCAACCTGTCGCTGTTTTAATTGAGACAGCGCAAAGATTTCTTTTTGGACCTCATAGTTTGTTTGAAATAAAGAGAGGTGAATCCCGGATTCCACGGCTGCGTCAGCTATTCCTGCAATCAGCTCTGCAAAATATGGCAGGCTAACCGTCGGCAAGACAACACCAATCATGTTTGAAAATCCTTTCGACAAATGGACAGCGTGAATATTTCTCGTGTACTCCAATGCCTCCATCGCTTCAAGCACTCTTTTTCTTTTGTCTTCACTAACGTACGGATGATTGTTTATCACCCGGGAAACCGTTGTAACGGAGACACCGGCTTTTTCTGCAATGTCTTTAATATTAGCCATAGATTCCCTTCTTTCTAAATCCCTTGATCTGGAATGCGTTTCATACAATATGATAGGAACGTACCAGACATATTTTATGTTTTTTGCTGAAAGGAGAAGATCACATGGGTTTTTTCATTTTAATTGGATTATGTCTCACTGTTCTCGGCGGCAGCTGTCTTGCTGTAAAACCTCTCAACCAAAAACATGAAATTAAACCATTTCGAACTTTTGATGATTTTTTTATTTAATGCAGATAAAAAAGGACGATGTCTCGAACAAAGTCCTTTTTTACTTCCTGTTACGGCAGTATGATTAATTCCTTCGGATATTGTGTCAGGGCAACTGCCCCGTCCTTAGTTACATGAACGTCATCCTCAATGCGCACGCCGCCGATTTCAGGCACATAAATTCCCGGTTCGATCGTGTAGACCATGCCTTCCTGCAGAAGCGTATCGTTAGCCTGACTCATTGATGGGTACTCATGGACAGAAATTCCGAGTCCGTGTCCAAGCCGGTGAGGAAAATAGTCACCGTATCCCGCTTTTTCGATGATTCCGCGGGCAGTCAAATCCAGATCTCCGATTCTGACACCGGGTTTGCTTGCCTCAATCGCGGCTTTTTCCGCTTGAAGCACAGTCTCGTAAATCGCCTCCTGCTTCGGGTTGATGGTTTTGTATGCAAATGTTCTTGTAATATCAGAGCAATAGCCGTCAAGAATAACACCGAGATCAAATAAAACAAAATCACCTTTCTTTAACGTGGCTGTACCAGGATTTCCGTGAGGCTGGCCTGATTTTTCTCCGAACAAAACCATTGTCGAAAAAGACATGCCTTGAATTCCTTTTTTCTTCAGCTCATACTCAATTTGAGCGAGCACTTCCACTTCACTAATGCCTTCACGCAAAGCGGCTGTACCGACTTCAACACCGTAATCCGCAAGCTTTGCCGCCTCTTTCAGCAAACGAACTTCATTGTCGTCTTTAATCAGGCGAAATTGGTTGAGTGTTTCTTCTGCTGAAACAAATTGAGCCCCGCCCGTCGAATGCTTCAGCTGTTCAGCGCGTGATAGCGAGATGGAATCCTTTTCTACCGCAAGCGTATGTATGCTGATATTTCGCTTTTTCAAGGCTTTCTCTATCAGCTCCCACGGATTTTCGTGATCCGCATAGCCAATGATTTCATAATTCCAGCCTGCGTTGCGGGCCTGTCCTGCTTCCATTCCTGGACAAATAAAGAAAGGCTCCTCTTCTTGAAAAATAAATAACCCCATTAATCTTTCATGCGGCTCTGTGTAAAAATCGGTTAAGTAAAAAACATTTTCTTTCGTATGAATAAATGCGGCAGTATGCCCCGCTTCCTTCAGCCATGAAGAGACGCGTTGTATTCTATTCACTTCTTGTTCCTCCCCGCCATTTGCAATGCATTGTTCTACCCTTCATTGTATCAGGTTTTGCAGATGTTTGCCTTTCACAACGCCTTCATTTTCCGATGCATTTTATTTCCTGCTCCGCTTCCTGTATACTGACAGTAACGTTCAATCGCAGGGGGTTGTTCCGTTTGCTGATGAATTTTTTCAGGCGAAAAGCAGTTATGCTCTTAACGATTTTGGGAATTTCCGCTCCTTTTATCGGAATGAAGATGGTGGGCTTTTATTATTACAGCTCAATTATAGGCTGTGCAGCGGGTTTTCTTTGCTGCATTCTCGCTCTCATCCTGGTTACGAAAAGATCTGCCAAAGACAAAAATGAAGGGAAAGCTTGATACATAAAAAACCAGCAGCCTGATGGGGCTGCTGGTTTTATTTTAGGAGTCTTAATCCGTTTAGTATGACCAAAATCGTACTTCCCTCATGACCAATCACGCCAAATGGCAATTCCATCACCTGCAAAAAGTTTGCACAAATAAGCAGACAGATCACAGCTAGAGAAAACACGATATTTTGTTTAATGATCCTGTTCATTTTCCGTGACAAGCGGCACATGTTTACGAGCTTTTTCAAGTCGTTTTTCATGAGGACCATATCAGCGGTCTCAAGTGCTACATCTGTTCCGCCGCCCATCGCAATGCCGACATCCGCCGCTTTGAGCGCCGGCGCATCATTGATTCCGTCACCAACCATTGCTATCGTTCCGAATTCTTCTTTTAAACGTTTGATTTCATTCACTTTTTGGTCAGGCAGGCATTCTGCCGCAACAGTTGTCATGCCGGCTTCCTTGGCAATCACTTGAGCCGTGTCCTCGTGATCTCCTGTCAGCATGGCCGTTTTAATCCCAAGTCGGTTCAGTTCCTCCATGACCTCTTTTGCTTCAGGCCTGATTTGGTCCTTCAGTACAATACAGCCCGCTATTTGATTATCCTTTTTCACAAATACAATCGTATTGCCGCTTTGAATGATATCTGATGCTGTCTGTTTCATAAATTGCGCCGCCATTTCCTCGCCGATAAAACCTGCTTTACCGACCTTCCATTTCGCGCCCGACACTTCTGCCATAACGCCAAACCCTGATGTTTCTTCTATAGATATGTAGCCGGACTGATTCACGCCGCGGCTTTCAGCGTACGCCGTTATGGCCTGGGCAAGCGGATGGCTTGATTGCGTTTCGATGGCATAGACAGCCTCAAGAACTTCCGCTTCACTGAATCCTTCTGCTATTCTGATCGTCTCAACGGCAGGCTGGCCTTTTGTTACAGTACCGGTTTTATCAAAGGCGATCATTTGCACAGAGCCCAGCTGTTCAAGAAAGACGCTTCCTTTCACAAGCATACCGTTGCGGGCGCCATTTGAAATCAGGGACAACGCCGCCGGCATAATAGAGGCGACAAGCGCACAAGGTGACGCGACAACCATAAACACCATTGCGCGGTAGAAGGTTTCACTCCAGCTCCAGCCCAGCGCAAAGTGCGGGATGAATAACAGGAGCCCCACCGCAATTAACACACCTTTCACATAAGCATTTTCAAATCGTTCGATGAAAGCCTGTGCGGGTGATACACTGTTTTGCGCTGATTCAACCAGTTTGATAATTTTTCTGAATAACGAATCTTCATTTGCTTTCGTGACACGAACAGTCAAGGATCCATTGCGATTCACCGTCCCTGTGAATACAGCGTCGCCTGTGTTTTTTTCTACAGGCATTGATTCACCTGTTAATGCCGACTCGTCAAGGCTTGTCGAGCCCGATTCAATGATACCGTCTGCTGCTACTCGTTCTCCAGGTTTGATCACAATCATATCACCGGCCTGCAAGTCTGAAACTGGAACCCTTTTGGTTTCATCATCGATCAGCAATGTTGCTTCTTCAGGTTCAAGCTGCATTAAAGACGTTAAATCTCTGCTGCTTTTATTCATTGTGTATGTTTCTAAAGCTCCGCTTAAGGAAAAAATAAATATTAAAATAGCACCCTCTGCCCAGTATCCAATCAAGGCGGAGCCAATAGCAGCGAAAATCATTAAAAGTTCTACATTCAGCGTTTTGGATTCGAGCGTTTCTTCGATTCCTTCCTTTGCTTTAGCGAATCCGCCGATCACAAAAGCCAGCAAGAAAAGTGTTACAGATAATACTTGATGGCCGGATAAGAGCCAGCCAGCCAAGATAAGAGCGCCTGATACAAGTGCTGCAATAAGCTCTGCGTGCTGCGCCCAGTTTTTTTCTCTCTTGTCTGTTTTCAATGGCTCGTGCGGATCGCGTTGAACGATAACTTGTTCATTCATATCGAATTCTCCTCTCTAATTGAGAACGTAAATCATCTTCATTTCTCTTATAAAAAACAAAATCGCCGCCCAAAAGGCAGCTTTATCGTCAGTTATTTCTTGATGTCTTCCTTTATTATAGCACGTAAGAATAGAATTTCAATTATAATTATTTTAATTTCTTTTTGATAATAATTATCATTAGCATTCTCAATTCTTCCCTTAATGAAAAAAGCTGAGAGTCTATGCTCTCAGCTATTCTTCCGTCCATTCCTTCAGTTGTTCCGCCGTCATCGGGCCAATTTTTGTTTTTTCAATTTCTCCCTTTTCATTCAGCAAAAATGATGTTGGGATCGTGATGATATGATACTCCTTCATCAATTCCCCTTTTGAGTCAAGGACAATCGGAAACGTCAGCTTGTTTGCTTTAATAAAGTCTTCAACGGCTTGCTGATTTTGTTCCGAATTCACTAAATTCACCGTGACCAGCTTTACGCTGTCGGATGGATGGGCATCATAAAACGACTGAAACTGTGGAAGCTCCTTTTTGCAGGGCGGACACCATGATGTCCAAAAATGGAGAATTGTTTTTTGCCCTTTATTCGGAATCGAGATGTCCTCCCCTTCTATCGTTTTCATAAGAAAAACAGCGGGAACAGCAGGCTGTTTTCCCTCGGCTTGTGCCGAACCTGGAAACCATGCAATCAACCCTAATAACACAATGTATATAGTAAGCAAGCGCTTCGTCAACATGGAATCTTCCTTTCATGCTTTTCAATTAGCTTGCCCTGCTGTTCCTTTATCATCCTTCAATTCGCGGCGCCCTGTTCCCTCCCGTAAGCAATACAGATACTTGCAGTGCTTTGCAGATCGTGGCATAGTGCAGGCTCGTCAAAAGAATCATGCCAGTGTTCATCCCGAGGATAATCCCGAGCATTTGCAGATTCTCCATTGACCCCAGTACATACATCATACTCAGCGCAACGATATGGCTCCACACATTGTGATAAAAAGCCTCTTTCACAAAGCCCATTCCGATTAAGCATGCCTGCAGCGGCATGACAAACAGATGAAAGAGAAAGTAAGGCCACAACAGCTGCAAGTAATACTGCGCTTCAGGAGAGTGAAAAAACAAATGTGTGAGTGGTCCCGCAAACTGGAACATGATCCAGACAGCCGGTATACCGTAACCTAATGTAATGAAAATCGACTGCTTCAGCCTTTTTAACACGATGTCATACTGTGAAAGTGCATAAGCTTCCGAAATACTTGGTATCATGACAACCATTAACGAATGGGCAATAAATGCAGGGAACGAACCTATCGTCACAGCCACTCCAGCCAGCATTCCGTATTGATCGATCGCCGCTGTCCCGGCAACGCCCGCAGCCAAAAGCGCTCCTTTCACTAAAAAGGGTTCAATTGCGTTGACAACGGCATGAAAAATGCGCAATCCTGTAGTAGGAATTGAAACGGCAAGCAGCCTTTTTCTTACATCCTTTCCGCGCAAATGAATGTGCTGCTGGCCGGATACCGCACGCCTTGCCATAATAAATTGTGAATATAAATAAACAAGCACGACCACATCACTCACGACTAAAACAAACAAGGAAATCAGCACAGCCATGTCCAATTCAAATGAGTACCATTGAAAGAAGATGAATAAGCACAAGAGCTGAATGATTTTTTTCAGCACATTGGCAATTGCGATTTTCCCCATTTTCTGCACACCCATAAAGTAGCCTCTGGCGATCGAAGTAAAGGCGACAACAGGAATTAAGCCGATGACAATCCCTTTAATAAACGGGTGGTATGTATCAAATACCGGAATAAACGGAAGCGCAATACTAGCGGCGGCAGTAGAAAAAGCGGTGAAAATGGCTGTCATTCTAAAAGCGTGCCTTAGCATGCTTTCATGAAGCTTAGGATTTGACTCGGCAATGAATTTAGAAATGGATATCGGCAGTTCCAGGCTCGCGATGACAATAATTAAAAAGATCGTGGGCAAAATACTCATGTAAAGCCCCATCCCATGCTCGCCAAGCTCTCGTGCCAAAATCATATTTACGACAAATTCAAGGCATTCAGCGAAAAAGGCGGCAATGGATAGAAGAATGATCCCTTTCACAAATCGATTCATGATGTCTCTCCTTGTCTCTTGTACTACCAACATCATATGAGACAAGTTCAAAAATTATTTTATTTTTACTCTTTATATGAAAAAAAGCACAGTTGAGACCTATTGTCTCTTCTATGCTTAAACGGCAAAAACGTGTCTGCCGATTTTTTCGACGATTTTTCTTGAACGAATCCAATTATCTGACGCTGTTTTCGGATTATAAAAGAAGATGGCATCTGTTTCTCTATTTTTTGAGGACAGTGCTTCTTCGGCAGCTTCAATCGATTCTTTGTCAGGCTTTTGATTAATGCTGCCGTTTGCGACCGGTTCAAAGGCGTTTTTCTGATAGATAACTCCTCTAATCGTATCAGGAAAACCTTTTTTCTCCGTTCTGTTCAGTACAACGCTTGCTACAGCGACCTTGCCTTTATATGATTCTCCTTTGGCCTCTGCGTGAACGAGACGGGACAGCAACTCTTTTTCAGACTGTGTATATGTTTCTTTCTCATCATTTGTTTTGTCCGGTTTATCTTTCTCTTTCTTTTCAGTGTGTGCTGATAGCTTAATCGGTTTTATTTTCTTGTCCTTATCAGCAGACAGTGAAGGGAAAGATTCATTCGTATTTCGATCTATATGTGTAAGCCATTTCGCTTCTTCATGTTTTGTCTTCTTTGCGCTCAGTAGTGAAGCTTGTGTATGCTCAATTTTGGCTGCAGGCATGAAACAAAGAAGAAAAACAGCCAGAGCAGTGAATTTCGTTGTCATACAATTTCCTCCTTAAAGTGCTCAAAAAAACACTTCATTACCTTAACAAGAGATCCATTCATTTTCACGGAAAAAGATTTTCCAACTCTCCCAAGGAGGCATCAGGATGGAATAAAGAGGATGACTCACTGCTTACTGGCAGAAAAACAGCCTGAAATTCTATAAATCTTGTCAAATTGATACATGTTTATCCATTTATAACACTTTACATTTTATTTACATCTGTTACAGACGGATGTAATAAAAGGCTTGTATTCTGTCATATATGATAAAAAGGCTTCTCACATATGAGAAACCTTCAGCTTCTTGGCTGTTCTAAGTATTGAAATATGACATCTCCGCCTTGCTGGGCAATTCCTCGGAAATGTTTAAAATCATCTTGTTTAGATAACACAGCCCTGAAATCAAGGAAATGCTCTTTTTGGACTCTCAGTTCGTTTATGGCGCCGGTGCGCAGCTGTTCAATCATTTCTGTGATCTCTTCGGGATGCAACGAAAATTCCCCCTTTTCTTTCTATTGACGAAAATCAATATATCATCTTTAATGCGACAGGACAATTCATAAGGGAGATAAAACTCCTTATCGCTTTACTTCTCAATAAAAATACTGCAAAATACTTTCAAAAGGCATTATTATGTTAAAAGGAGAGGAAGCTTGTGAAAATCGCTAAGGTTGGAAATGTCATTGAATTTAAAAACGGATTAACCGGTGTTGTTGAAAAAGTAAATGAGAATTCTGTTATCGTTGATGTGACGATCATGGATAACTATCGGGATCTTGAGTTAGATTCATTGACAGTTGTTAATCATAAAAATTATAAGATCATCAGAGACTCCTATTAAAACCTCCTTATTTCCACATTATTCAAAAAAACTGCAAGACGAACAATTAAACACCTTACATATGAAATTCGCTTTCTCAAAAGCTGCCGGCCGGCAGCTTTTTTACATAAAAAACACCGATTTATGAATCGGCGTTTTGGTCTATTTCCGTTATTTCTATATAGAACTTGCTGACAGCCCCTGGTTCGTACAGGTTGGTCAATGACGTTGAATAATTTGTCATTTCACCCCGGAAAGCAAGATCTCGTTCTGGAACCTCGACATTAAACGTTTTTTCATACAACAGGACGGCGATATCATGGTAAGTCTCACTCGTAACGTTTAGGGTACATGCAATTTTGCGCTTCGGCTCGTTTTCTTCTTGATATGCTGCTATTTCTAATGTTACATTGTTTAATCGCAGTGTCTTCACTTCTTATCAGCTCCTTTACGGTTCATGCATCTTAGCATACCTTAACGAACGTTCACAATAAATCTGTTCTGATCGTTATATTCACCATTTCTTTAGAAAAGACACCTTTACAAACATATGTTCGTTAAATTATAATAAAACAGACGAGCTGCCATCCAGCATCCCGTCTTTTCATTAGAAAGCGGCGAGTGGAATTCCCCCCGGATTCGCTCGTCTTTTTTTATATAATCAAGATGGGTAGAACGAGTAACTAAGATGCTTTTTTAAAAAATTAGACGTGATGTTACACACGTCTATGTTAGGACAATCTTGTACCTTTATCGATTATCAATCGTCTCCGGATACAAATCATGGTTCATCATACGGTAGCCCCAAGATCTCGTCGTAACGCACGGTAAGAACTGATATTTCCATTCCGAAAATGTTAACTGAAAGAGAAAAACAAGTATGACTATTCTTTAAGGAGAGGGATCTATCGGTTAGAGTGTTTGAAGCCAATAATATATGAAGCATACGCGACAATAGCAGACAAAGGTACGCATGTAGCTCGCGGTTTAGAAAAATGGTCCACGTTATCTGAGGCAAGTGAAGGTATAACACAAAAGTAAAGACGCCAGCGTGGCGTCTTTTTAATAATCACAATCTTTATCTCTACATTCTTTCTTTCTCACAGCATCTATAGTGTGCCCCATAATTTTGTCATTTGCCTTATCATAAATACCGTCAAATTTATTCGATGTATCATCGTTGTAATAGCCAAATACCTCTATTCCACCCATTGGATCTATTTCGTATTTATCTTTAAATGTAACGTTATGTATTCCTTCATAATTCGATTTGATAAATTTCTCCATTCGTTCTTGAGCAATCTTTACCTCTTCTGCCTGTTCATTTTTATCATTAATATTCTTCATTATAAAACCCCCAACTGCTATAATAATTATTATAAGGATAAAAATGTATTTTTTCATAGAATCACCCTTTCAATAATTCATTTTACATTATATGTGAGGAGTTTTGTATGACCAAGAACATAAAAGTACCTGAAGTATCTGATGAAACTTATTACATACTTAGTCGGTACGCATACAATTATAATAAACTAAAAGAAAGCCTAAAAAACAATCAACCTATTATAGCTGATAGAAACATCCCTTGGTATGTTGAGAAAATAAAAACTGACGAAGATACCGGATTGGACGCGGTTGTACTATCACAAGGAGAAAAAACAAAAAACGGCAAATGGGTTAAATCAAAAAATCCAGAAAATGTTGTTGTATCATTTGCAGGAACTGATCTCGGAAAAGACCCGATCAATGATGGCGCAAAAGCTGACGGCGGCAACATTGTTTTTGGAAGCGACCCCAAAAAAGAAGCTCATTATATCGTTGAAAAGGATGCGAAGGATACGTCTAAAACACTCGGAAAATATAACGGCACACCTTCCCAAGACGCGATGCTTACAACCGGAAACTATAAACTCATTACGAAAACAACGCAAATCGACCAAGCAGACCAACTCGTTAAAGAAGTTAAAAGAAAGTATAACGGAACATCGACGATTGTTTCAACAACAGGTCATTCACTCGGAGGAGCAGAGGCTGAATACAGTGCGGTAAACAATGATATTTATGGGGTCGCGTTTAACAGCCCTTCTGTCGTCAAACTACATACTGATAATAAGCAAGAAGAAATAAACGATGGCTTGTACGACCCTTACGTGAGGTCTATTATCAACCCGGATGATATGGTCGGAGCTGGTTATTGGAACGAATATGACCGCCACAACGGGACCACAATTTACACAAAAAACCCTGTACTTTCACAGATCAATCGCAAACAAAGACTGAGTGGAAGATGGGGTGACCAAATCGAAAAGAACCTCGTCTACTTTATAGATACTGTTATTCTTCGTAATCCTGATACACACGGTCTAAATGAAGCCAACTTTACATTTGATGAAAACGGAAATATCACGAACGTAAACGGCGATGAGCTTGTGTACGATAAAAACTTAAACGCAATGCTACCGGCTGGCGCGATCGGTGGCGGGGATGCCATTAAAGTAACACCAAAAAGTGCAAAAAAACTTGCCGAAAAAGTTGACGCGATGGTCGAGGATCTAAGAACGATGAAAAAAGAAGCGCAGAATGCCTATCAAGAGCACGACGAAAAAGTTGCTGAACTAAAAACGGAATTTTACGGGCAAGTTGGGCATGGATTCTACGATCAACTGAACGCGCAGGACGTAAAAAATACGTTAGAGGATATAGCCCAATCTTACGATAAAGGACCGTTATTTTACGACACACAGGCTGAACAATCATTCATAGATTCACTACAGGCAGCGATTACAGACCTTGAGGAAATAGGCGGTTTCTTAAATAAAATCGCCGATGATTTTGAGGAAAAAGATCAAATGCTTGCCAATTGGCTAAGATTATAGGAGTGACAAAGCAATGCCAACGTTAGACAACCTTTTAGAACATAAAGATGATCCAATGCGAAAACAGCTGCAGCGTCAAATGTTAAAAGCAGGTATGACGCAAGTGGCAAATACTAAGCTTGAGACGGTTCGAAAAAACCTTAAACCAAAGTTCGAAATGAATTCGCTGCAGGAAGAATTAAACGATGTTTATTCAGCCCTTTTATACAGCTTCGAGGGAAAAGCGCAAAAAGCACTCGCTCAGCGGATTAGTGAAAGTGCCCAGCTTATCGTTAACGCGGAGAACGACGGAGAAACTTTTGTTACTAACTTTAAAACGAGATAAAAAGCCATTTTAATTATCGATGATAACCAGCAGTTTACTATAGACAAGTTCAGTCGCAGAGGTGATCGAAATGAAATTAAACGTAAAACCGCGCCTAAACGCCGTTATGAAGGCCAAGGGATGGACACAAGTGAGGCTCGCTGAAGCATCGGGTGTTACGCAAGGGTCGATATCGCGATTCGATAAGAACACTCGCCACGAAGATTGGCATGTTTTCTCTATTGCGAAGGCGCTCGAAGTAGAGGTCGAGGAATTATTCGAGATTGAAGATGCTACGGAAGAGGACGCTGAATAAATCGGCGTCTTTTTTCATAAGTCAAAGTGAATTTTTGAAATGCGCGTGTAAAATGTGTCTAGCGCCTGGGCTTTTCGTTTTTTCATACGGCTATATTTATACCGATTTAGCTCCTTCTAACTACTTAGCTCATACGTATATCGCTGTAATGTAAAGCCAAGTATATCGCGCATTAACACACGAAGACGCTACCGAGGCGTTAACGAATCAAATCGCTGAGCAAATATCGTACAATAACTAAACATCACTTCATATAATCATGTTGAAAACTAATCGAACCAAAAAAATCCCTGTCTAAAAAGACAGGGATCGTGGTCACACATTTATATATTTTCGGTCACGGTGTGGTCACAAGAGGGCCGCCAAATTGTGACCGGGTCACATTTTCGCTTAAAACTGACGTTTAATGTTCGGATTTTACCGTGACTCCACTTCGTCTCACACTCCGTTTCACACAACGGAATAATTAACGATTATCAATCGTCTCCGGATACAAATCATGGTTCATCATGCGGTACTCGGCCATTTTTTCATACTTCGTGCCAGGCTTTCCGTAGTTTGTGTACGGATCAATGGAAATTCCGCCTCTTGGCGTGAATTTGCCCCATACTTCGATGTAGCGCGGGTCCATTAATTCAATCAAGTCATTCATGATGATATTCATGCAGTCTTCGTGGAAGTCACCATGATTTCTGAAACTGAACAAGTACAGCTTTAATGATTTGCTTTCAACCATTTTTTCATCAGGAATGTAGCTGATGTAGATTGTTGCAAAGTCAGGCTGTCCTGTTTTTGGACATAGAGATGTGAATTCAGGACAATTAAATTTTACAAAGTAATCACGGTTTACGTGTTTATTCGGGAAGGATTCCAGCACGTCCGGCGCATATTCGAACAAATAATTTGTGCCTTGGTTGCCTAGCAGTGTTACACCTTCTAATTCTGATTCTTTTCTTGTCGTCATGTTCATCTTCCTTTCTATTATACGCCGCGTTTGTTGCCCCATAACAGGGTGTGCAGCTGCGGGAGCACTCTGACGAGATTCAGCTCCGCATCGACAGCTACCTTATCAACAAGCGCTTCATATTTTCCAAGTAAATGTGCAATCAGCGACTGGTCATCTGTCGTATGCACGTCATCATTGCCGACTTGTAAATAAAACGGAATCCCGGGGTACCGCTTGTGCACCGTTTTGGCAAATTCCAGATCTTCATCATTAAAGATGACAACCTTCAAGCTGACAGCATGCTGTCTATCATTCTCTTGAAGTGAAGTTAAAATGTGGTCAAGCTTTTGAAAGTTCGTCACCATTTTTGAGCTTGGCGGTTTTGGAGAGATTGTCAAATCATCAATCAGCGTAAACCAATCCTGATAAACGGTCCCTTGAGTTTCAAGCGCTGCACGGATGTTATTTTCCTTCAGCAGTTCAATAAAAGCATCCAGCTGTTTTAACAGGGCCGGGTTGCCTCCTGAGATCGTCACGTGGGAAAACGCGTCTCCCCCAATGTCCTTAAGCTCTGCAAAAATCTCCCCTGCCGTCATCCAGCGAATATCTTTTTTAGCAGATCCGTCCCAAGTGAAGGCGGAGTCACACCAGCTGCAGGAATAATCACAGCCGGCTGTTCGGACGAACATCGTTTTCTGTCCGATCACCATGCCTTCTCCTTGAATCGTCGGTCCGAAAATTTCTAATACAGGAATTCCTTTAGCCATTCAAACCACCCTTTTTCGGACGGTAGACACAGTAGCTTGTCGGTGTTTCACGGACAAACACCTGTACACAGGCCGGCTTATTCTCCAAAGTGTCTAAATAAGCCTGTACGTTGTCATAAATTGTTTTCGCCACGACTTCAGTTGTCGGCAGCGAATACCGGTCGTCCTGAGAAAAGTCTTCATGATCATTTAATAGCGTATGATCATAGTTTCCATGCACCAGTTTTTTGAGCACGCTGAAATTGACAAGGAAGCCGGAGTCGTCAAGTTCGTCGCCGGCAACGGTTATATTTACGGTATACGTATGCCCGTGAATCCTGCTGCACGCTCCCGCACTTTCCCGAGGGATAAAATGAGCGGCTGAGATGTGCATGTCCTTATTCAGTTCAAATGAATAAGGATGCTGGGCCTGCGGATAAATTTGAGATAACAATTTATGCACGCTCTCCTTTCATCACCATATATTCTTCATAACCTTTTGAACGAAGATGGCATGCCGGACATTCGCCGCAGCCGTCTGCGATGATGCCGTTATAGCACGTCAGCGTGTTGTTTTTCACAAAATCCAGCGCGCCAAGCTCATCTGCAAGCTTCCATGTTTCCGCCTTATTGAGCCACATGAGAGGCGTGTGGATCACAAACGGCTTCTCCATCGCCAGATTTACCGTTACATTGCAAGATTTCACGAATTCGTCACGACAGTCAGGATAACCGCTGAAGTCTGTCTCGCAAACTCCTGTAACAATGTGGCGCGCGCCAATTTGGTATGCCAGGATAGACGCAAAGGATAAGAATACCAAATTGCGGCCTGGAACGAATGTGGATGGCAGTTCGCCATCTTTTGCTTCTATCTCAATATCATTTCTAGTCAGGGCATTCGGCGCAAGCTGATTTAAAAGTGACATATCAAGCAAATGATTTTTCACACCAAGCTTTTCCGCAATGGATTTTGCCACTTCAATTTCCTGAGAATGCCGCTGATTATAATGAAAAGTCACCGTTTCGACTTCTTCGAATTCTTTTAAAGCCCACAGTAAGCATGTGGTGCTGTCTTGACCGCCGCTGAATACGACAATTGCTTTTTCTTTTTTCATGATTCCTCTCCTTCTCCGCAATAAACACATCGGCGAGAGACATCGCTACAGCTGATTTACGCAAAAAAACACCTTTTCGGAAGGTGCTCTAGAAAAACATAAAAAAGGCCGTATCCAAGGATACAGCTCGTCCTTAGTTTTTTATAGAGGGTGTAGCTAGAACCTCTCCCGCATACCGCACGGATTTTCTTCAATTTTTTCACTTCTGCTATCTTACCATAATGTTGTTTTTCTTGACAATAAAAAAGTCAGTCCCCGCTTCAAGATCTATTGTGACGGTTCGCTTCATTATATATAGTTATAAACTGCGCCGCCGAGGAGCCTTTTTACAAATCAAGGCGCCTATGAAGGCCAGACTCACATAGCCAAACAAAGGATAAATCGTTGAAATGAGCTTTCCGTACCCTATTTGGCTCGTGATATAAGCCGTGATCATAATGGCTGCAAAGATATATTTGCTTTTTATTGGAAGAAAACTCTGCACTTGTTTTTCTAATCCATATAAATTACCGATAACTGATGTGAACACTTCTCCGAAAATAATGAGTAAATAAATCAAATGGACAGATCTTGCAAAAAGATAAACCACTTGCGCCATCGGTATATCATACAAAAATACATCCGGAAGAGTCGACAAAGACAGAAAACTCGCGGACAGCACAATCGTCAGCATCGTGCCTCCGATTAAAGCGCCTTTTTTGATCACTTTCTCCGAGGACATTTCATTCGCCAGCGGAACCAAAACCGCTTGGGCCAGCGATAAATTCAAAGCCCCGTAAGAAAAGGCTGATAACAGCCAATCCCAGCGATGCGGCCAGACCCACTGAGCTGCGTTTCGTGATTCACTGAATATAAAAGAGTCGGCCACTACAATCATTGAAAAGATGATTAAAAGGGGAACAACAAATACATTGACACCGAAAATGCCTTTTACTCCTCTGGTCATCACAATTAAGCTCAGACCGATTGTAATAAGCATCCCAATCTGAGCGGACATCCCCAATTGTTCCTCAAAAAGCGCCCCTGCTCCTGAGAGCATAACAGATGTAACTCCGAGGAGAACAAACAGCATAAATACATTGATAATCCGCCCAGCCGTCGTCCCGAACAAAAAGATGTTCATTTCTTGATATGACTTGGCATTGATTCGCTTTGAAATGATCATCAGCTTGGCGCCCAGTAACGTAAACATTCCGCCGCTGACGAGAATGCCGAATAAACCGAACCAGCCGAACTTCAGAAAAAACTCAACAATTTCTCTGCCAGTCGCAAATCCAGCTCCGACTACTGTGCCGACATACACAAAAGCAAGCTGACCTGCAGACCCTTTTGATTGTTCCATTTCTCCCCTCCGAACGAACCGCAGTTTTGTCCATAGATGCCTTTTTATAACCTATGAGACAAGTTCCTTGAAAAGACGAAGAAAACATGTTTTACTTTGTAACAAATTAAAAAATATTGTGCAAAAGACTTGAAAGTCAAAGATGGTCAGAGTATACTATTAATCAAAGTTGGTCAAACAAACCGGCCTTTTTTAAAAAACATTTGGTCAAAGATAGTCAAAAAGTAAAGTTGCTTTGAGCATATTGTTTTGAATGCCGTTACGTTTGCCATATACTAATAGTCAAAGAAGGTCAAATTCGATAGACCTTTTTATTCACTTTCATTGGTCAAAGAAGATCAAATTATTAAGGAGGTTTTGGCAAATGCGTTGTCAACATTGTCATCAAAACGAGGCTACGATTCGCCTTAACATGCAAATAAATTCCGTTCATAAACAGATGGTTCTATGTGAAACTTGTTATAACGAACTGACCCGTAAACCTTCAATGAGTATGGGTCCTCAATCGTTCGGATTTCCTTTTGAACAGGCATTCCAGCCGAAAGAACAAAGCGCAGCAAAACAAAGCGGAAAAAAAGGGCTGCTTGATGAGCTGGCTCAAAATATTACAAACGGTGCTAAAGCCGGTCTCATTGATCCCGTCATCGGCCGTGATGACGAGGTGGCGCGAGTGATCGAAATTCTAAACCGTCGCAACAAAAACAATCCGGTTCTTATTGGGGAGCCGGGTGTAGGGAAAACTGCCATCGCTGAAGGACTCGCTTTAAAAATTGCTGAAGGCGATGTTCCAAACAAACTGAAAAACAAAGAGCTATACTTGCTTGATGTTGCATCCCTTGTTGCAAATACAGGGATCAGAGGCCAATTTGAGGAGAGAATGAAACAGCTGATCACTGAGCTGAAGGAACGAAAAAATGTCATTCTCTTCATTGATGAAATTCATCTTCTCGTCGGCGCAGGCTCTGCAGAAGGATCAATGGACGCCGGCAATATTCTCAAACCGGCCCTAGCCAGAGGCGAACTGCAAGTCATTGGGGCGACAACACTGAAAGAATACCGTCAAATCGAAAAAGATGCTGCGCTGGAAAGACGTTTTCAGCCTGTCATGGTGCAGGAGCCTTCAATTGAACAAGCTATCCTCATTCTGCAAGGGATTAAAGACAAATATGAGGCGTACCATGGCGTGACATTCAGTGATGAAGCAATCAAAGCATGTGTCACGTTATCATCCCGCTACATTCAGGACAGACACCTGCCGGATAAAGCAATTGATTTATTAGATGAAGCAGGTTCAAAAGCCAACCTGTTAATCGATGAACTGAATGATGAGGATGCGGCTGAACGCTTAACTGCAATTGAAGCCGAAAAAACCAAAGCCCTTGAAGAAGAAAATTACGAACTGGCGGCAAAACTCCGTGATGAAGAAATCGCATTGGAGAAAAAACTGAACAGCTCCTCCGCTCAAACCGCTGTCACTGTGGAAGCTGAGCACATTCAGGAAATGGTTGAACAAAAAACAGGCATTCCTGTCGGCAAACTGCAGGCAGACGAACAAACAAAAATGAAAGAGCTTGAAGCAAAACTTCATGAACGCGTGATCGGACAAGAATCCGCTGTTCAAAAAGTGGCAAAAGCGGTAAGACGAAGCCGCGCCGGATTAAAATCCAAAAACAGACCAGTCGGCTCCTTCCTCTTTGTCGGTCCTACCGGCGTAGGGAAAACAGAGCTCTCTAAAACACTGGCGGATGAATTGTTCGGCACAAAAGACGCTATTATCCGTCTCGATATGAGCGAATACATGGAAAAACACGCCGTATCTAAGATTATCGGTTCACCTCCTGGATATGTCGGCCATGAGGAAGCTGGACAATTAACTGAAAAAGTGCGCCGCAATCCTTACAGCATTGTGTTGCTGGATGAGATTGAAAAAGCACACCCAGACGTTCAGCATATGTTCCTGCAAATTATGGAAGATGGCCGTCTGACAGACAGCCAAGGCAGAACCGTAAGCTTTAAAGACACTGTGATCATTATGACAAGCAATGCGGGTGCTGGCGAGAAACAAACGAAAGTCGGTTTCCAATCAGATGACAGTGTCATCGAAGAACAAACACTGATTGATTCACTGAGCATGTACTTTAAACCTGAGTTCCTCAACCGTTTTGACAGCATTATTGAGTTCCGCTCATTGGAAAAAGAACATCTGGTCAAAATCGTCAGCCTTCTTCTTGGAGAACTTGAAGAAACATTGGCTGAACGGGGCATCAGCTTGCATGTGACATCTGAAGCGAAAGAAAAAATCGCTGAGCTTGGCTACCATCCTTCATTCGGTGCACGTCCGCTTAGAAGAACCATCCAAGAATGGGTTGAGGATGAAATGACTGATCTGCTGCTTGATAACAGCGAGATCACAAGTTTTCACGTCATTTTAGAAGATGATAAAATCAAAGTGCAAGCGAATTAACAATTAGCGGTTTCCTTTTAGGAAGCCGCTTTTTTATGCATTCATACTCTTGACTGAGAAAATACAGTCCCTTCCCCTGAAGCGCTGATTCCTTTCATCCTTTACACTTTTTTTAAGGAGGGATGGAACATGTTTATATATAGTGAATATGTATTTCTACTATTATATGAATACAGTCTGAAGGACAGCTTGCAAACAAACTGCCAATTTCATTAAACCCCCGGGCTTTTCAATTTTGAAAAGTCCGTTTTTGTTTATTTCTCCCTTCTATGCCTCTTCCTTGAATAATTCATGAACAAATTCACAATGTCCCTAAAGTTCCGGGCACCAAAACCGATATTAACCATAGACAAGCTAGTAAAAAAGGATTTGGTGAAAACTATGGATAAAACTTCGTTAATCGGTATTATTCTTGCTTTTGTGGCATTGAGTGTGGGAATGGTTCTGAAAGGCGTCAGCTTCAACGCGCTTGCAAACCCCGCCGCCATTTTAATTATTATCGCCGGGACAATCTCAGCAGTCGTTATTGCGTTCCCAACAAAAGAAATTAAAAAAGTGCCTGCGCTGTTCCGAGTGCTATTTAAGGAAAATAAACAGCTGACAATAGAGGAACTCATTCCTATGTTCTCTGAATGGGCCCAGCTTGCACGCCGTGAAGGTCTGCTTGCTTTAGAAGCAAGCATTGAGGATGTAGATGATGCTTTCTTGAAAAACGGGCTCAGCATGGCTGTTGACGGGCAAAGCGCGGAATTTATCAGAGATATCATGACAGAGGAAGTCGAAGCAATGGAGGACAGGCACCAAGCCGGAGCCGCTATCTTTACACAAGCGGGAACGTACGCGCCAACACTTGGAGTACTCGGCGCTGTAATCGGGCTAATTGCCGCCCTCTCTCATATGGATAACACAGATGAGCTTGGGCACGCCATCAGTGCTGCCTTTGTTGCCACACTTCTCGGTATCTTCACAGGGTATGTGTTATGGCATCCCTTCGCAAATAAATTAAAGCGAAAATCAAAACAAGAAGTAAAACTGCGTGAAGTCATGATTGAGGGTGTGTTATCCGTTTTAGAAGGACAGGCACCGAAAGTCATCGAACAAAAGCTTTTAATGTATCTTCCTGCGAAGGACCGCTTGAAATTTGCAGAACAAGGAGAGGCGCAAAATGGCGAGAAAAAAGAAGAAGAAGCATGAGGACGAGCACGTTGATGAATCATGGCTCGTGCCTTACGCCGACATCCTTACTCTTCTCCTGGCATTGTTTATTGTGCTGTACGCGAGCAGTTCAATTGACGCAGCTAAGTTTCAAATGCTTTCAAAATCATTTAATGAAGTCTTTACAGGCGGCACCGGCGTACTGGACTACTCCAGTGTCACTCCTCCTGAAAACGAGTCAGACGGCATCGATGAAGTGAAAAAGGAAAAAGAAGAGAAAGAGAAAAACAAGAAAGAAAAAGAAAAAGCAGCTGATCAAGAAGAACTTAAAAATGTGAAGAGCCAGGTGGAAAAATTCATCAAAGATAAAAAGCTGGAACATCAGCTTGAGACGAAGATGACTAGTGAAGGCCTCCTGATTACGATTAAAGACAGCATTTTCTTTGACTCTGGAAAAGCGACCATTCGTAAGGAAGACGTACCGCTTGCAAAAGAGATTTCAAATCTTCTTGTGATTAACCCGCCAAGAAATATCATTATCAGCGGACATACTGATAATATGCCAATTAAAAATTCTGAATTCCAATCAAACTGGCATTTAAGCGTCATGAGAGCGGTAAACTTTATGGGGCTTTTGATTGAAAACCCCAAGCTCGATGCTAAAGTGTTCAGTGCCAAGGGTTATGGCGAGTACAAACCGGTGGCTTCCAACAAAACTGCGGAAGGCCGAAGCAAAAACCGGCGGGTTGAAGTTCTTATCCTGCCAAGAGGCGCAGCGGAAACAAATGAAAAATAGAAAAAAAGGAAGCCCTGTGACATATCAGGCTTCCTTTTTTTACTTATTGTGAAACTGTTTTGCGTTTAACCCTACTCTTTTTAACATTTCAGTGCACATCTCTACCTCTTCTTCGCTTAATACGCTGATCATTTCATCAATTTCAGCAGCGTGATCAGGGAAAATATCGTTCAAAAGACCGATGCCTTTTTCAGTAATTTGTGCAAATGTCACCCGTCTGTCTGTAGGAGAAGCTTTCCGAATGAGAAGTTCTTTTTGCTCCAGCTTATCTACAACGTATGTGATGCTCCCGCTAGCCAATAGAATTTTATCACCTATCTGCTGCAGCGGCTGATCGCCTTTATGATATAAAAGCTCTAGTACAGCAAATTCAGTCGGATTCAGCCCGTGCTTATGAATATGCTTATTCATATGATCATTAATAGACCGATACGCGCGCGACAGCACGATAAATAACTTCAGTGATTTTTCTGTCATGTCTCAATCATCCTTTTAGAAACCGTTACAGAGAAACATTAATAAACAAAGACCAAAATGTCAATAAAAATCTTTCCAATATTTCTCTTCTTTTTTAAAATGTTAGCTGCTCAACATCTTTTTCTAATTTTTTTGGTTATTTTTTCTTATTAAAGAAGAAGAAACAATGATATAATACCTCTAATCAGGTGTATGTTGGAGCGATGCAAATTGAAAATACTAAAAGGCGCCTGCGGGAGAGTCAAACTTTATATCATACTGGTCGTGATTCCGGCAATCGTCATCAGCTTTTTCGTATATGAAAAAGAAAAAGATACAATAGCTGCAGAACATAAGCAAGAAGCAAGTGTCCTGCTAAACCTTCACCGCAATAAAATCAATTATTTAATCGGAGAAACGATGGCACGAATGACCTCCTTGTCCATCGCCATTGACAGACCGGTTGATATAAAGAAAATGCAGTCGATTTTGGAAAAGACCTTTGATTCAGAGCCGAGATTTTCCGGCCTCTATTTTCTAAATGCCAAAGGAGACGTCACCGCAAGCACAACCGAATTAAAAACGAAAGTAAACCTGGCCGACAGATCTTTTTTTACAAAAGCAAAGGAAACAAAAAAGACAGTCATTTCAGATAGTTATTCGAGCAGAATTACAGGCCAGCCCATTTTTACAATTTGTGTCCCTGTTTTGGACTCAAAACAAAATGTGACAGATTATCTTGTCGCAGCTATTCAAATTGATTATTTGAAAAATCTCATTAACTTGCTGAGCCCTGATGTTTATATTGAAGTCGTGAACCAAGACGGGAAAATGATTTTTGCGAGCGGACTGGCCTCCCGTGTAAAAGATCAGAAACCTGTCAGCGGATATCTGGATGATATTAGCTGGAATATGAAAGTATATCCGAACCCTGTCACAATAGAAGAATTGACAAAAAGCCTTGTGCTTCCGCTTTCATGCAGTATTGTGCTGCTGAATATCCTTTTTATTCTCGTGCTGTATTATTTACTGAAGCGCCAGACCCAGCTGGAGCGCTCAGAAAATGAGGCGCAAAAATTAGAGCTGATCGGGACGCTTGCGGCCAGCACAGCCCATGAAATCCGTAACCCTCTCACAGGGATAAGCGGCTTTATTCAGCTGTTGCAGAAGAAATATAAAGGTGAGGAAGATCAGCTTTACTTCTCCATTATCGAACAGGAGATCAAGCGCATCAATCAAATTGTGAGTGAGTTTCTCGTTCTCGGCAAGCCGACAGCTGAAAAATGGGAACTGAACTCGCTTCGGGACATTATCGAAGAAATTATGCCGATCATCTATTCTGAGGGGAACCTATACAATGTTGAAGTCGAATTACAGTATTTAACCGAGCAGCCCTTACTCGTAAAATGTACAAAAGACCATATTAAACAAGTGATTTTAAATGTGGCAAAAAATGGACTCGAGTCAATGTCTGAAGGAGGCAAACTGACGATCTCCCTGGGAGCTTTAGATAAAAAAGCCATAATCAAAGTTGTGGATAACGGTGAAGGGATTTCTCAGGAAATGCTGGATCACATCTTCCTTCCCTTTGTTACTTCGAAAGAAAAAGGAACCGGTCTCGGCCTTGTCGTTTGTAAACGGATCGTGCTGATGTACGGAGGCTCTATTCATATTGAAAGTGAAGTGCGAAGAGGCACAGAGGTGACAATTACCCTCCCCGTGTCCGCTTCATAACCCCCTGACCTTGTCAGGAGGGTTTTTTTATCTTCGTGACCGGGCATTTCCATTCGACTTGCCTGCTGGACTGCCGGAAAAAAGGATTTTGATGAAACGCAGCAGCATTTTCAGAAGCCAAAAAACCATAAAAAATACTAAAAAACCCTTTATGCCTTCTGTGGCATCTAAAAACTCCATATTCCCTCTCCCCGTCACTTTTTGCTGAATCTCAATCGCAAATACGATCACAATGATAACTGTAACAGTATAGATAAAGGACAAGGCTGTTATACTCCATTTAGAAAGCCAAGTAAACACAACATGAGTGAAACCGAAAAAAAGAATGCCAAAAATGCCGATCACCCAAAAATGCATTTCTTTGTCAGTTAAGTGAATGCCGAATAATCCGCATATAGAAATAAAAGCATCATGAAATTCATTGACCATTTCAGTAATAAGAATCGCCAGTTCTTTCATTAGTTCCCTCTTTCATATGAAATTTTCCAGAAAAAAAGAGCGCTTCTGAAAAGCTCTCTTTCTTTATATATGCATCTGATAGGCCGCTATTTATTTGCATCATATGCTGGCATAACATCTCTGCGGGGCCACAAGCCTAATTTCTTTACAAGACCTTGAATCCCTTGGGAATGTTCGTTTTCTTGCATAAGCTGGTGATATTCATTTATTAAACAATCCAGCTCCTGACTGTGCCTGATCGTGTCATGCCCTGTAAATCCCTGCTTTCTAGCGGCATCTATCATTAACTTTCTTTTTTCATCAATAGACACCAACAATCTTTCTTGTTCAGAAGAACCGCCCATTCACTTCACCCCTCGCCGCTAAGAAATAGGAAACAAGTTTGATTGGGTTATTGTGCATTATTACAGATTATACTTTATTTGTAAACATATTTTCATTAAATAAGTTAATTTTTCAGGTATAATAGATATATTGATAGGATTAGAAGAACAATACCCAGGTGAAGAATATCTTAAACACGCCGCCACGCAGGAGGTATGCCCAATGAAGAAAAAGAAAGCAATAATGCTCGGAGCCGCAGGCGGAAAAGCGATTTTAAAGAGGAAAAACCGAAAAAAATGTATCCAGCACATCACTACTTTTTTTCAGATGCTTCGCGATTGGCGAAATGGCAATTACCCTCGTTCACAGGTTAAAACACTTTTGCTGCTAACTGCTGCCATCTTGTATATCGTCATGCCGCTCGATATCATTCCAGACGTTATACTAGGTCTTGGGTTTATTGACGATGCAGCTGTCTTAGGTTTCATTTGGATGCTAATTAAAAAAGAACTGTCACAGTATGAAAAGTGGCGTTTGCAATAAATATAAAAAGCCCCGTTCGGTGAACGGGGCTTTCTCATGCTTATTGACTCACGCTGTTTTTTTCATAAATCGGAACCCAGCCTTCAGTTGTGACAAAAATTCTCACCGCGACAACTTTGCGGTCCTCCTGAAGCGTGAAGTAATGGCGGATATTCTCAGGCACGGAGATTAAATCTCCAGGGTTCAAACGGACATCAAAAAACGTGCCGTCCTTGCCTTGAATGACAAAAATACCGTGTCCGCTTACGATAAAACGAACCTCATCGTCTGTATGGTGATGCTCTCTTTTAAAATTTTCAAGCAGTTCATCAAGTTTCGGGTTGCTGTCTGACAATGAAATAACATCCTGTGCTTTGTAGCCCCGGCGGGTTGAGATGTCTTTAATTTCAGTTTCAAAGGTATCAAGAATTTGCTGTTTTTCTTCTTCTGTCAAATCATATTTCTCTGAGAGATGATCCGGAAGCTTCGCGATATCCCATTGCTCATAAATAACCTCTTGACTGTCCAGAAAGCTTGCTACTTCCTCTTGATGTTCAATCGTTGTATTTGCCTCATCATGAATTCGAATTGTAGCCATTTCAATTCCTCCTTTTATTTAACCAGCTGATGCTGAAGGGTTTTCAATTTTAAATGGTAGCTGAACAAAAATTCAAACGCTTCAAGCACTCTTTTTGCTTCAAATGCTGTTCTCCCCCATGCGGTAATACCGTGATTGCGGATCAGAACAGCTCCTGAATCTTCTGAAACTTCTTTCTCAAACAGTGCCGCGAGCGTCGGAATATGAGCCGGATTTTCAATGATCGGAATGGTCACTTCTGCATTCTCTTCCCATAAGCCGAGTGCTTTTATAATTTCCTGGCCTCTGAATGTGATTTTCTTTTGGTCTCCGTATATCTCTGAAATCACATTATTGTTTACCGTATGGACATGCAGGCAGCATCCGGCATTGGTTTTATTGTACAAATGTGTATGAAGCAGTGTTTCCGCTGACGGTTTCAGAGAATGCCCGCTTTCAGCGGGCTCTCCGTTTTGGTCGACCAAAAGAAAATCCTCATCCGTCTCTTTGCGTTTATCTTTTCCGCTTGCAGTGACGAGAAATGTTAAAGGCTCATCAGTAACCTTAATGGACAGATTGCCGCTAGTCGCCGGAAACCAATCTCTCTCTGCCAATTCCCGTTTTACTTCAGCGAGCTCTCGCCATCGTTCTTGTTTTGCAGCCATTCCTGTACCTCCGTTACATTCTCAATTTCTTTTCTTATCTCATAAAAATCTTGATACGGGAGATGATTGAGGTTTTGCTCCTGGCATTCGTTTAATAAATAATCTCTTGCAAAGCATAAGTCAGACAGCTTTGCTGCCTCCACATCTGTAACCGAATCACCGATCATGATGATATATTGGTTTGGTTCAGAAAGTTCATGGATGACCGACGGCTTACAGCACCCGCATTGATTGCTGCATGTTCCCTTGCAAGAATGAGGCCAATCAATATGAATATAATCATTGTCAAATGACGCATGATTGCAATAAACGCGGTCTTTCTCCACAATGCCTTCAAGCAAAGGATATACAAAAAAGTCCATCCCTCCGCTTATGACATAAAACGGAATCTCATTCTCATTGATAAACGCTACAAATTCCCGAAAGCCTTCCCTGATTTTTGCATCTTCCAATACAAAACTTGTAATCTCTTCTTTTAAACGGCTGGGCAGCAGGCTGAACATCCGCCCGACACCTTCCTTGATCGACAGCTTTTTGGAAAGTACGCCGTCTTTTAATGCCACCCACTCCGGCGGAGCGAATGTTTTCATGATATTTATAATGTTGTCGTTCATTGTGATGGTTCCGTCAAAATCACATATAATCAAAGGTTTTCGAGTCGTCATACGGCTTCAGCCTTTCCCCATTTGTCTAGCGCAAGCTTAAGATCCTTGCATTGTTCGGCTTTTTCATCAATCGGCTGGGCTTCTAAGACCGCATCAATAATGGCTCTGAACGCACGCCCCCCGCCTTGGGCACCGTTTGGATGTCCATGTACGCCTCCTCCGGCGTTAATGATATGATCTATGCCGAAATCACGCATTAATAGCGGAACCATGCCGGGGTGAATGCCTGCTGACGGAACGGCAAATGTTTGGTTAAAAGCATCCTCTCTCACACATTCTTCATGAATGGCCAGCGCATCAGCTCTTGGCAGCGCAACCGAACCATATGGAGACGGAAAGAGGCTGAAGTCAGCACCGCAATATCGGTTTAATTTCCCGAGTAAAAGTGCATGAGAAAATCCGTAAAACGGAGAAGATGTAAAGGCCCCGCTGACCGCTGGATGCGCCATAATCGGAATTGCGATTTCAGGATCTTCCGCAAGGCTTTGCATAACGTCCAAGCCGTAAGCGAAGACATTAAACAAAAGCGCATCAGCCCCCAATTCGGCAGCACGTCTCGCTTTGTCTTTCAGATCAGCCGTGCGTCCAGTCAAATTCACCGCATACAGCGTTTTATGTCCGGTTTGCTCATACGTTTCTTTTAATATTTGCTTTCCTTCTGTAATTCTTGTTTCAAAAGGCGCTAGACCTGTCTCAAAGAAAATTTCATCGTCTTTAATCAAGTCAACTCCGCCAAGCGCCTGCTGTCGAAGCTGTTCTTTAATATCACTCAGGTCCCTTCCGATTACACCTTTAAATATGCTCATTAACAGCGGTCTTTCAAACTCTCTCAGCAGCTTCCGGATGCCGTATACGCCAAACTTTGGTCCCGGAAGTACACGCTTAAATGCTTCAGAGAAGTGAAGATCGATTAATTTGATTTTTCCGTCCAAGGACAGCTTGCCAAACACTGTTGTCAGCAAAGCCGGAATATCCTGAGAGAAATTGATTTCAGGATAGGCAATTGTGATGACGGCTTGTTTTTCTGATACAGAAGATCCCTCTCTCTCCTCAACATTTATCACCCGCCCCTTGTGCTTTTGCATTTGCTCCTGCTTTACAAGAGGGAGATCAGTCCAGGAGCCTACTGTCAATCCTGTTGCAATTTGTTCTGCTTTCTTCTCTGTATCAGCTCCCGGTTCTGTTAAAAGATATGTTGCTAATAACTCACTCATCCCAGAGCTCCTTTCATTTTCATCCATATCAAAAAACCTCTTCAAACTGCAATCGCGTCTGAAGAGGTTTCGTTTCTCGTCCGAATCTTATCTCTCAGCCGCTAGCTGCAAGAATTAGCACCGTGCTTTATAAGTCGGTTGCCGGGCTTCATCGGGCTCGTCCCTCTGCCTGCTCTTGATAAGAAAATATAGATTTTATAAATTATTTTGAATTATCCCATCGTTATAGGGTCTTGTCAATGGTTTTTTGGGTAAACAGGTTTAGTTTGCCAATTCGATAAGCGGCTTCCTTGAGCCTTTCTTCACTTGTTAAAAGTCCGACTCTGACGTAGCCCTCTCCGTATTCACCGAAGCCGTTTCCAGCTGCAACCGCCACATTCGCTTTTTCCAGCAAAAGGTCTGAGAACTTCTCAGAAGTATAGCCTTCAGGTACAGGCAGCCATGCAAAAAATGACCCTGCTGGAGCTGTCACATCCCAGCCAATTTCACGGCATGCAGCAATCCAAGCGTTTCGCCTGCTCTCATATCGGGCATTTTGCTCTGCCACACACCTCTGATCAGCTAACAGTGCCTCTGCTGCAGCCTCCTGAGTGGCTCTGAAAAGACTGACAAACATATGGTCTTGATAAAGATTGATTGCTTCAATGACCGAAGCGTTTCCGACGGCAAAGCCAACCCGCCATCCTGCCATGTTATACGTTTTTGACAGCGTGTAAATTTCAATTCCAATATCCTTTGCACCTTCAGTCTGCAAAAAGCTTAAAGGCTTACAGCCGTCAAACCCTACAGCGCCGTAAGCAAAATCATGAACGACGCAGATTCCGTTTTCTTTTGCAAAGCTCACGGTTTCTTCAAAGAATTTAGAGGTAGCAACAGCTCCAGTCGGATTATTCGGATAATTTAAATACATCAATTTCGCTTGTTCTCTCACCTGAGCGGGGATGCTGCTGTAATCGGGAAGAAACGCCCTGTCCTTTACGAGCGGCATCATTTCCATCTTCGCTTTCGCGAGTGTGACACCAGACCAGTAATCAGGGTAGCCCGGATCGGGAACTAAAATCGTATCACCGGGATTCAACAAGCATTGCGGGAGCTCGACAAGACCTGCTTTTCCGCCGAATAATACAGCGACTTCGGTTTCCGGATCCAGATCAATGCCGTACTCTCTTTTGTAAAATGCAGCCGCCGCTGACTTCAGGCTGTATGAGCCGCGAAAAGACGAATATTTATGATTCTCAGGATCAGCAACAGCTCGTTTCATCTCCTCGACGATATGTTCCGGAGTCGGCTGATCTGGATTTCCCTGTCCTAGATTGATAACGTCGTGTCCCTCTGCGAGCTTTCGGTTCACTTTCTGCACCAAGGAAGCGAAGAATTGTTTAGGCAATTCCTTTAATACATGAGACTGTTCAAATTTCATCTATTCTCACCTTCTAAAAAAATCTTGAAATGATAGTCCATCATCATATATGGTTAAATGAAAAAAGTAAAGAAAAAATTTGGGGTGTTAAAAAGATGAAATGGACGATATCTTGTCTTCAATTTGATATTTCATATGGTAAACCTTCGGAAAATATAAAAAAGGCTGAATTTTTGATCGAAAAAGAAAGCAAACATGCTGATGTTCTTGTTCTGCCTGAATTATGGACGACCGGATATGATCTGGCCAATCTTGATGAACTCGCTGATGAAGACGGCCATTTTGTTCAGAGCTGGCTGAAGAAAACGGCAAAAAAACATGGAGTTCATCTTGTCGCCGGATCGGTCGCTGTCAGAAAGGATTCTGATGTTTATAATACAATGTACATCGCGGATAAGGAAGGGCAAATCATTAAAGAGTACAGAAAAGCCCATCTTTTTCAGCTGATGGATGAGCATTTGTATTTATCAGCCGGTTCCGAAGATGGATGCTTTGAGCTTGACGGCGTCAAAAGCGCAGGATTGATCTGCTATGATATCCGTTTTCCGGAGTGGATCAGAAAACATACGACAAAAGGTGCCAACGTGCTGTTTATTTCCGCGGAATGGCCTCTCCCCCGACTCGATCATTGGAAAAGCCTGCTTATTGCCCGTGCCATTGAAAATCAATGCTTTGTCGCAGCCTGCAATTGCACTGGTTCAAATCCAGATAATGAATTTGCAGGCCATAGCCTGATTATTGATCCATGGGGGCGTGTACTTGCTGAAGGCGGCCGTAAGGAAGGCATAGTCCGTGCGGAAATCGACCTTCATAAAAGCGTCGAAGTACGGGAGAGCATCCCTGTTTTCGATGATATCAGAAAAGATTTATATTAAAAAATATATTGACAACTTATTAAAACACCTGTTAGTATGTTCATCAACTGATAAATTAGAATTGTTTAACAAATGAATATATTCTCTTATCGAGAGTTGGGCGAGGGATTTGGCCTTTTGACCCCAACAGCAACCGACCGTAATTCCATTGTGAAATGGGGCGCATCTTTTTCGCGCCGAGACGCTTGTCTCTTAAGGCACGGTGCTAATTCCATTCAGATCTGATCTGAGAGATAAGAGAGGCGGACATAGATGTTAAGCCTCCTTCTCTCTGAGAAGGAGGCTTTTTTACGGCCACATATTAAGTGATTACATAATTGGAGGTTATGATGATGGCAGTCACAAAAACACCTTTATACGAAACGTTAAATGAAAGTTCCGCTGTGGCGTTGGCTGTGAAGCTTGGCTTATTTCCAAGCAAAAGCACCCTGACATGTCAGGAGATCGGCGATGGCAACTTAAATTACGTTTTTCATATTTATGATCAAGAACATGACAAAGCATTGATCATTAAACAGGCGGTTCCTTATGCAAAAGTGGTGGGAGAAAGCTGGCCGCTCACAATCGATCGTGCAAGAATCGAAAGCAGCGCTCTCATCCGTCAGGGCGAGCATGTGCCTCACTTGGTTCCAAGAGTGTTTTACTCTGATACGGAAATGGCGGTTACCGTCATGGAGGATCTCTCTCACCTGAAAATCGCAAGAAAAGGACTCATTGAGGGTGAAAATTATCCGCACCTGTCACGGCACATCGGTGAATTTTTAGGAAAAACACTTTTCTACTCATCAGATTACGCGCTTGAACCTAAGGTGAAAAAACAGCTTGTTAAACAGTTTACAAACCCTGAGCTATGCGACATTACGGAAAGACTTGTTTTTACAGATCCTTTCTTCGACCATGACACAAATGATTTTGAAGAAGAGCTTCGTCCTTTTGTCGAGAAGCTTTGGAATAATGACAACGTTAAAATCGAAGCCGCTAAGCTGAAAAAGTCATTTTTAACGTCTGCGGAAACGTTGATTCATGGTGATTTGCATACAGGAAGCATTTTCGCAAGTGAGCACGAAACAAAGGTGATTGATCCTGAGTTTGCTTTTTACGGACCGATCGGCTTTGATGTAGGGCAATTTATCGCCAACTTATTTTTGAACGCACTCAGCCGTGACGGGGCTGACAGAGAGCCGTTATATGAACATGTCAACCAGCTCTGGGAAACGTTTGAAGAGACGTTTAGTGAAGCCTGGCAGAAGGACAGTCTGGATGTTTACGCCAACATCGACGGTTACCTCACTGATACGCTCAGCCATATTTTTGAAGAAGCAATCGGATTTGCGGGCTGTGAGCTGATACGACGCACGATCGGCCTTGCCCATGTAGCTGACCTGGATACGATCGTGCCGTTTGATAAACGAATCGGCAGAAAACGCTTGGCGCTTGAAACCGGCACAGCCTTTATCGAAAAACGTTCGGAATTCAAAACGATAACAGATGTGATTGAATTATTTAAGTTACTTGTAAAGGAATGATCCATTCATGACCCATTCATTTGCTGTTCCACGTTCTGTTGAATGGAAAGAAACAGCTATTACCATTTTAAATCAGCAAAAGCTTCCTGATGAGACGGAATATTTGGAGCTGACGACGAAAGAGGATGTATTTGATGCGATTGTCACGCTCAAGGTAAGGGGTGCTCCGGCGATCGGCATTACGGCTGCCTTCGGACTAGCGCTTGCTGCCAAAGACATTGAAACAGAGAATGTCACAGAATTCCGGCGCAGACTGGAAGACATCAAACAATATTTAAACAGCTCACGGCCTACAGCCATTAATTTGTCATGGGCGCTTGAGAGACTGAGTCATTCGGTCGAAAACGCGATTTCCGTAAATGAAGCAAAAACAAACCTTGTCCATGAAGCAATTCAGATTCAGGTCGAGGATGAGGAAACGTGCCGGTTGATCGGCCAAAACGCCCTGCAGCTTTTCAAAAAAGGCGACAGGATCATGACGATCTGCAATGCCGGCTCAATCGCGACAAGCCGCTATGGAACGGCGCTAGCTCCGTTTTACTTGGCCAAACAAAAAGATTTGGGATTGCACATTTTTGCCTGCGAAACAAGGCCTGTTCTGCAAGGATCACGCCTTACTGCTTGGGAGCTGATGCAGGGAGGCATTGATGTCACGCTAATTACAGACAGCATGGCCGCCCATACGATGAAGGAAAAACAAATTTCCGCTGTTATCGTCGGAGCTGACCGAATTGCAAAGAACGGTGATACGGCAAATAAAATCGGCACATATGGCCTTGCTATTTTAGCAAACGCCTTTGATATTCCGTTTTTTGTCGCCGCACCTTTATCTACATTTGATACGAAGATCAAATGCGGCGCTGATATCCCGATAGAGGAGCGGGATCCCGACGAAGTCAGGCAGATTTCCGGAGTACGGACCGCTCCATCAGATGTGGCTGTCTTTAATCCCGCTTTTGACATTACACCTCATGATCTCATTTCAGGAATCATCACAGAAAAAGGGATTATGACCGGTAACTATGCAGAAGAGATTGAACAGTTGTTTAAAGGTGAAAAGGTGCATTAAAAAACCGCTGGACTTTGCTCATTTGGAGCTGAGTCAGCGGTTTTTTTGTTTCTTTTTGTTAACATTGATAATTTCATCTTTTTGAGCGCTTGATATGATATGCAGTTTTACAAACAGTTTGGCAAAAACGGCAATTTTCTCAGAGCGGCTCGGCTTCAATTGCTTTGTCCTCCTTTTTCATCAGACCAACTTTTTTAACTTAATAAAATGATATGTCGTCAGTGAAAAAAGGGAACGTGCCATATGTTTTATTTTTCTTTATAGGAGATTTGCTCGATGTTCAGCAAAAAAGCTTTAATATCAGTTTTGCTTCCGGCGTAGCCTGTTAACGCACTGTTTTTGCCAATCACTCTGTGACACGGAACAAAAATCGGCAGGTCGTTACGTTTATTAGCCTGTCCGACAGCGCGCACCGCCTTCGGACTCCCGACCGCAGCGGCAATATCAGCATAGCTTCGGGATTCACCATATGGGATCCTCTCCAGCGCCTCCCACACTTTTTTCTGAAAAGGTGTGCCCTCTTGGCTGAGCGGCAGGGAGAATGTCTTTCTTTCTCCGGCGAAATATTCATGAAGCTGTTTTTTCGCTTCTGCAAGAAGAGGTGTTTCCTTGTGTTCTGTCTTCTGAACGGTTTCTTTCCAATCCATCCAATCTTCCTGACTGAGAAATAGACGGGTGATCCTGCCCTCCTCTTCGGCAATGATAAATTCACCGAGCGGCGTTTCAGCTGTCATATAGTAATTCACTCATCATTCCTTCTTTCTTCAGCATTCTGTCTGACGGGAAGCGTAATATGAAAAACGGTGCCCTTTCCTTCTTCACTTTCGACCATAATCTCGCCTTGATGTTCTTCAATAATTTTATAGCTTACCATAAGCCCAAGTCCAGTTCCCCGTTCCTTTGTCGTATAAAATGGTTCACCAAGGCGCTTTAATTTATCTTCTGTCATTCCAATCCCCTCGTCTTTTAAGGAGATGAGAACATGATCTTGATCCAGTACTCTTATCGTCACAAAAATGTTTCCGCCGTCAGGCATCACTTCGATAGCGTTTTTTAATATGTTGATAAAAACCTGTTTCAGCTGATTCGGTTCACAGTAGATCGGGGGAATGTCGTCCATTAAATCAAGCTGCATTTGTACATTGCTGAGATTGGCTTGCGCGTTTAGAAGGTCTATCGTGTCTCTCATAATTTGGGTAACATGTTTTTCCTCATACATAATGGCCTGGGGCTTGGCTAAAATCAAGAATTCGGTGATGATGGATTCGATGCGCTTTAGTTCTGAGGTGATCACGTTGAAGTAAAGGGCGTAGTCTCCCTCGACACTTCCTTTCAGAAGCTGAATGAAGCCTTTAAGAGCGGTCATCGGATTTCTGATTTCATGGGCAATGCCGGCTGCGAGTTCGCCGACAACATGAAGGGTATCTGATTTGCGCAGGCGTTCCTCCAATTCTTTTCGCTCTGTAACGTCTTTAAAGATAGCCAAGTTCATATTTTGAATAATATTCCGTTTAAATGAGAATTCGAGTTTTCGATTGTCACTGCTGCTTAGCAAAAATGGAATTTCGTTATCCATTTCATCAAAATTAATCTGCCTTGCCGGTGATGCCAGATTTTCTATTTCATAAGCAGAAATAATATCTAGCAGGCTGTGCTGTTTGATCTCTTCATGTGACAGGCCCAAAATATGGCTTGCTAACGGGTTGGCGTCGATGATCCTGTATTGATTGTCGAACAATACATTGCCGTCCATTGAGCCGTTGAACACTTTTCTGAATTTCAGCTCGCTTTCCCGAAGCTCCTTTTCCATCCGCTTTCTGTCGCTGACATTTCTTAAGATCGTTAAATGCTGGTTTTCAAGTATGGTCCGCTTTGAAGTGAATTCGAGCTCTTTGAACTGCCCATTCCCCATTTGAAACAGCAGCTCTTCTCTGATCTCTCCGTATTTTGCATATTTCCTTTTCGTTATGCTGTATTTCTGCTGCGAGTCGACGAGAAAATCACACAGCTTTCTTTTCAACAGCAAGTTCATCGGCAGCTCAAAAATTTTGCAGGCTGATTGATTCGCCTTAACGATTCTTCCGTCATTCGACCAAATGATGATGGCGTCCATCGCATTTTCAAAGATTTCTCTGAATCGCTCCTCACTTTTAAAGAGCTGGAGCTCCATAGACCGCTTCTCTGTGATATCCCTCATAATAGACATATAAAAACCGCTGATGATGTTTGATGTAATCGTGAATTCAAATAGCTTTTGGACTCCTGAACGAAGCTTGACAGGCAGCTCCCCCTTCGCTTTTCCCTTGCGGTTGAGCGTCTTCCAGATATTGTCGAAATCTTTTCTTGAGCCGCTGTCTATAAACTCATACAACGATAAATGAGACAGCTCATTATGATTGATTTCGAAGCTTTTACAAAAGGACAAATTGGCATCAATAAAACCGCCATCTTTATCAAACAGGACGATTCCATCAACCGCTCTGTCAAACAAGTCCTTAAAAAGCTGTTCATTCATAGAGAATTCCCGCTCCAAAATCTTCTTAGAAGATATGTCCCTCATGACAACAAAAAAGAAATCCTCGCCAATGCCTCTTTTGGCCAGAAACTCTATGTATTTTGTCGCCCCGCAATCAAGCCTGATCGGGACCTCCTTCCACAGAAAGCCTTTTTTAAAAAACTTCTTTACGGCAAGATTCAGTTCATCCTTTGGGATTGAAAACAAAAAATCCAAAACAGAACGCTCTTTTAAATCTTCCGAATCAACTTGAAGCATCCTTTCTGTTGCTTCATTCGCCTTAACGATTCGCATTTCGTTATCACAAATAAAAATAGCATCGAGCGTATTGTTGACAATCACTTGATGCTGATTCAATTCCTTTTTCAGTCGCGCGTTTTCTTCTTTGAGGCGATTCAGTTCCTCTCGCAGCTCCGAGTTTGTCTGGACATCAAGAGTTTCCATGCATGTACACTCCTTCTTCAAAACCTATCCCTCAATATTTCTACAAAATGCGGGAACTTCCTTCATTTGCCCTATAAATTTCAGAAAATTTCAGCGCCATTACATTCCGAAGACATTTTCTACGATCCTTACCGCCACTTTACATCGTCCTAACAATCAGCATTTTTTTAGATTCCTTTTTCATCTTTTATTTTAAAATATGTACCAGCAGGGAATAATCTCTTAGTGACTGATGAAAGAGAAGGTGATGCTATGAGTAAATCGCGGGACAGTTATTTCGATAACGCAAAATTTTTATTGATATTCCTTGTTGTATTCGGTCATATTCTTCGTTCCTTTATTAATGATAATCACTTTATGCTCTACCTCTACAAGTTCATTTACACATTCCATATGCCTGCATTTATTCTTGTATCCGGTTATTTCGCAAAAGGCTTTAAACGGGCGGGATATGTAAAAAAGCTGGCGGCCAAGCTGATTATTCCGTATTTGATTTTCCAAATCATTTATTCCGTTTTTTATTACATTATGCAAGATGAAAGCATGGCAAATGTGAACCCGATTGACCCGCAATGGTCGTTATGGTTTCTTGTAAGCTTATTCTTTTGGAACCTGCTTCTATATCCTTTTTCAAAGCTTTCAAAGCTGGGAGCGCTGTTTGTCAGCTGCGGATTCGCCGTGCTGATCGGTTATCTGGACTTTGTCAGCAGCACGCTGAGTTTGTCACGGACATTCGTATTCTTACCGATGTTCCTTGTCGGTTTTTATTTAAATAAACACCATTTTGATTTATTGAGATCAAAACGA
Source organism: Bacillus sp. MD-5 (assembly GCF_002201875.1). Taxonomy (NCBI): domain Bacteria; kingdom Bacillati; phylum Bacillota; class Bacilli; order Caryophanales; family Bacillaceae; genus Bacillus; species Bacillus sp. MD-5. The sequence continues at coordinate 1,269,702 of NZ_CP021911.1, read as the reverse complement.
GGCAAACAAATTGCGCTCGGGGTGCTTGCCGCCGTATTCGTCATCTGCTGGGGCATCGATTTTGACTATTCTTTTCTGTTTGGTTCAAAACCGTATTCTTCATTTGGAGACGTTACCCTTGTAAGCGGACTATCCCGAATCGGCTGGTATGTACTCGCCTTTGCGGCAACCTTTAGCTTTTTAGCGCTCGTTCCGCAAAAACGGTATTTCTTTACCAAATGGGGGACCCGGACATTTTACGTGTATTTGCTTCACGGGTTTATTATTAAAACGCTGCGGCAGGTCGGTCTTGAGGATTGGCTTACTGACTATCAAAGCTTAGTGATCCTCTTGCTTTTAACAGCAGCACTGACATCAGTACTCTCCAGCAACTTTGTTAAGACAGTTGCTCAGCCTTTCATTGAGCTGAGGATGACCAGCTTATTGCAATTTGTCAGAGGAACGGGCAAAAATGCTTATTTAAAATAGAAAAGCACCTCTTAAGCGGGACACCGCCTAAGAGGTCTTTTTTATTTCTGTTTTTTATTTTTGTTTTCTTCATTTTTCTTTTCAGGCTTTGTGACTTCCAGCGTTTCGATGATCTTTCCGGCATTGTAATCCCCAAATTCACTTGAGAATTCTTCCTCCAGCACCTTCTTATTCATAGGCTTTTTATGATTTTGCATATCTCTGCTATGACGGTGTTTCTTCACAATCACATGCCTCCCTGCTTACCCTGTTTGGAATTGCGGTTTGCCCCTCTAAAATTGGGGTCGTCATGATATTGTGTCTTATATGAATTTGGGTCCATGCTCTCAGTAGGTGTATTGTTATTTTTAATGGCTTCATTTACTTCAGCTTTACGCTTCATTCGAATCCTCCTCGCCAGTTTTCACACATTTCGGCTAAAGATGCAGGGGCATTAAACTGCACCTGTCGAAGTTAGGTTCTCCAACTGAACAGGAGGCACACATCTTTTTTTTGGCAATCAAAAAACACCGCTGAATTGGCGGTGTTTTGTCTATCCGATAATCACTCTTTCCTTCGGATAATGATAATTCGCTTCAATTTCCTTTCTACCGATCAGATACAGGAAGGTCAGGATGCCGATTCGCCCGATAAACATAACAATCATAATGACGCATTTTCCAACACTGCTCAAATCAGCCGTAATTCCAAGTGACAGACCGGTTGTACCGAATGCCGAGCACACTTCAAACAAAAGCTCCAGCAGGGAATGCTTTTCTGTAATGGTCAGAATGAGTGTCGAGCCAAAAACGAGCAAGATCGCCATCATTGTGACAACAAGCGACTTCATCAGGTCAGCAGGGTGCAGCTCCCGTTTGAATACCTTTACGGACTTATTACCGCGGGCGAAATGAAACAGCGCAAGAAGATTCAAGGCAAAAGTCGTTGTCCGTATGCCTCCCCCGACTGAACTTGGCGACGCTCCGATAAACATCAGCGCACAAATAAAAAAGAGTGTGGGACCTGATAATTGGCTGATATCGATTGTGGCAAGACCCCCGCTTCGGGTTGCCGTTGATTGAAACAGGGACAGAAACAAAATATCATGCCATGATTTTCCTGCGAACGCATGGTTTGCTTCCAGGGCAAAGATGCCTATGGCTCCAAACAAGACAAGCGAGCCGAACGTAATCGTTGTGATCTTCGTAAAAAGCGTAAATGGATAACGGCGATGCTTTGAAAACAGGAAATCCTTTACTTCAACCAGCACAGGAAATCCAATCGCTCCAAATATAATTAAAAGCATTGTAATAAACTGCACAAAGTAATCGTGACGAAATGGAATCATCGAATTACCGGTAATATCAAATCCGCCATTTGTCGTTGCGCTGATACTGGCAAAAAACCCGTGTAAATAAGCTTCCTGAAAGGAATCATAGTAGGTTAAGAAATAAGTGCCGAGTATAAGCCCGCCAAAAAATTCAATCCACAAGATCAGAAAAAGAACCTGCTTCATCAGATTGACAATCCCGGAAAACTGGGATTGGTTTTGGTCAACCATAATCAATTTCCGTTCTTTCAGCCCGATTCGTTTTCCCATGATCAGCCAAATGAACGTTCCGAGCGTCATAATCCCGATTCCGCCAAATTGCAGAACAAATGCCAATATAAAAATGCCTGTTGTACTGAATGTATCAGCTGTATCAACGACCGTCAGCCCTGTTACGCTGACTGAACTGACGGCGGTAAACAGCGCATCAATGAACGTCCAGTCCGCCCCCGGTTTATGGCCCGCCGGCAAACTCAGCAATATAACGGCCACAGTAACTGCAAGAAAATAATATAATGCGATCAGCTGGGCCGGTGACAGGGCCTGTATCAATTTTCCAAACTTTAATTTCATGTAAAATCCTTCTGCCTCTCTTTTTAAGTACGGTAATTATTCTAAAGATATTAGGTCCATTTTTAAAGGCTTTTACGGAACATTTTCTTAACTTGCTTATTTTTTTATGTTTTTAATCAATGGATAAAATAAAAAAACCTCTGAGAATTTCCTCAGAGGAACAATGTGTTTGTATTACTTAGCTTCCAGCCGTCTGATACGCTCGTCTAAATCAGGGTGAGTAGAGAAAAGTGAAGAGCGCTTCTTGCCATTGATCTTTAACGTTTGGACAGCTGTCTGATCGTCTTCCATCATTCGGGAAGAGTAGCCTTTAAGCGTCCGAAGCGCATGAATCATCTTATCCTTGCCGGCAAGATCCGCTCCTCCCCTGTCAGCATGGAATTCACGATGGCGTGAATACGCAAACACAACCAGGCTGCCAAGTATCGAAAAGATAATCTGAAAGACAATCATTGCAATAAAATGTACGATCGGCGCTAGATCTTCTTTGACAAAACGGCTTGCAATCCAAGCTGCGATGCGTGATAGAAAGACGACAAAGGTATTGACGATACCTTGTAAAAGCGTCATTGTTACCATATCACCATTAGCGATATGCGCGACCTCGTGGGCAAGCACTCCTTCGACCGCCGCATCATCCATCTGCTCCAGCAGCCCAGACGATACTGCGACAAGAGAACGGCGTTTAGACGGTCCAGTCGCAAACGCGTTTACTTCAGGTGAACGGTAAATCCCGACTTCCGGCATTTTCGTTAACCCTGCAGAACGGCTTAATCTATGGACACGATCAACCAATTGCTGTTCCTCGTAGCTGAGTGAGTGTTTTTTCGGATTCAGCACTCTCACGCCCATCATCGTCTTTGCCATCCATCTGGACATTGCAAGAGACGTAAAGGAACCGACAAAGCCAACGACTAAACTGAACACAAGAAGCGCCATTGGATCAATACCGCCATCAGCTGTAAAGTATGTCCCTACTCCGGTAACAGAGCTCAAAATAGACAAAACAATCCCGATTGTTGTAAGCACCAAAATATTCGTTAAAATAAACAGAAAAATTCTTTTCGCCATAACAACCTCCGTTATTTTAAGTTCAAAAGAACCTGTATATTTAAATTATAAAACATCCATTTGAAAATGCAAGGAATTCGACGTATGATGTTAATGTAATTTGCTGACGCTTCAATTTTGAACTTATACATAAACCGCTTATCCGCGTCAAATTGTTTAAAGAGGTGAACAATGAACATTTTTAAACTTTCTCGAACCGATATGGTGCGGCTGCTCTATTCCTTAAAAGGACAAGGAGAACATAGCCCGCTCGACATTCTCGTCCAATCAGCGAACATGTCAGCAGAAAAAGCAGCCAATCATCTTGAAATTCCTGAATTTCTTACAAGATACGAACGAAAAAAACAGAAAAAAGAATACGGCCTCTCTACAAATGAAATCGTAGAGCTCGGCAACTTATGCGAACTGACTTCATTAAAGTCAACCGCGATTCAAAACTGGGTAAAGCGTGATATCAAGGATCTGATCGGACACCCTGAGCTGGGCAAAAAATACTCAGTTGAACAAGCAGTTATTCTTTTAATTGTACGTGATTTAAAATCCATTTATGACTTTGAACACATACGGGCTATTTTAAAAGTGGCCTTTAACACAATCTCAGACAGATCTGATGATGTCATTAGCCCGATTGCTTATTATGAAAGCTGTGCATATGTGCTTGATGCCGTCCATCACCAAGATACTCCTTCTATGAAAGAATCAAATCTGCAGGTGATCGTCGAACAGGAGACAGAACGTCTCCGCTACCGTTTTGAAGAACTGAATGACGGCCAATGGCTTAAAATCAGACAGATTATCGCCATTACAGTCCTCTCCATTTTAACGTTCCATATTCAGGCAACCGCTCATAAAATGACAGCAGACATTTTATAGTCTGCGCACCCCCGGCTCAGAGGCCGGGGGTTTATTTTTCTCCACAACAATTGCCAGCATAAATAATCCCCGTATATTTCAAACTAAATACGCGTTAAGAATTTCTTTATAGAAAAAGGAGATGAAAAAGATGGCGAGCAGAAATAAACTCGTTGTTCCAGGGGTGGAGCAGGCACTAGACCAATTTAAACTCGAAGTGGCTCAAGAATTCGGTGTGAACCTTGGTTCTGATACAGTCGCACGCGCTAACGGCTCTGTAGGCGGAGAAATGACAAAGCGGCTGGTGCAGCAAGCACAATCTCAGTTAAACGGCACAACTAAATAAATTCAGGTCTTTATTCGCCGGGGGCACTCGGCGAATCTTCATTTTGAGCTGAATTATTATCACTGCTGTAGCCGTTTGGATTACGGCGGTCTGAAGCGTTATCCCTTCTGGATGAAGAACGATTCTTGCCTTGTTCACCATTGTTCCAGTCCCTGTGGTATTGGCTTTGACCTTTGTCAGCGCTGTTATTTTCATTTCCTTTATCTTGAGGATCTTGTATTGGGGTTTGCTCATCGTCCCCATCTTTTTCGGCATTTGTGTTTTCATCTGATTCCTTTACATTTTTATCTTTATCACTTTTATCAGTCTGGTTATCCGCTTTATCTTCTTTCTGGTCACCGGAATCCGTATCATTCAACTGTTCATTATCTCCTTGCTTGCTGTCCTGGGAGTCGGTTTGATCGGTGTTTTCACCCTCATTTTCTTCACTCTTTTGATCCTCTTCCCCGGATGGTTTGCTGGAGTCATCTTTTAACTCTTTATTGTTATTCTTTTCATTTGATTTGATGTAGCTGCCTGTTGAAACGCCTTCTTTCTTCGCTTTTTCCCTCGTTTGCATGTCTGACTCGAGAGATTCCATGCGGTATGTCGTTTTATATTTTTCAGTCACATCGTTGAGCTGTTTTTTCACAGCTTTTTTATATGTATTGTCTTCCGTATTTTCATAAACAGTGGAAATCAATATTTCTTTCGATTTCTTTACATACCCGTGCTCATTGCAGTCGGTTATTATATCGTCAATCACCTTTTTAAAATCAGTCTTCTCCCAATCATCTATATCATTTACGACCTGCTTTCCCTCATCGTTTAGAGGCGTCAGTTCAATCACTTCATAATCGCTGTTTAACGCCATTTCGACGCTTGGATTGATATCGATTGTCATATACGCATAGGCCTTATTGTTGGAAAAAACGGGGAGAACTATAAAAATAAAAAGCATAATAGCAGTCATCGTAAAAATCCCCATTTTGAAAGGGCGCAGTTTAAAAAAATCAAAAAAGCTGGCCCTTCTGCCCATGCGTGTTTCACTCGGAAGCATGATTTCCTCTCCGATTTCATAGCTGTGGCGATCATTTTTGGCTTTTAAAAATTGTCCGTCAGGGGTCAGCAACGTGACGAATTTTTTATTTTTCTCTACTATAATCCCTCTTCTCATGAGTGCAGCACCCCTTTAAGATAATCTTTTAAATAAATATAATCACCCGTAATAATAATACACATCGCAATAATATATTTTCTGTTTCTCTCAATCGTTTTTCGGCTTACAGAGACAAGCTGCTCCAGCTGTTTCACTGGAAGCTGCTTTTTTGTATAGAGAATAGCGGCCAATTCTTCGTGTTCAACAAGCGTCATTGCCACCTTTATGGCGTTTTGCCTTGCATCCGTGTGCTTTGGAGAATTTTCAAGCAGTTCTTTAAACGACAAACCATAATCCTTGAGCTGCCTTTGAAAATAGAGGATTTCCTCCCGCCTCTGCTCCTGTTCAATCTGACGGCGGTATTCATCAATGGAAAGCTCGGCTTCAATCAGGCTTTGTGATGACTCCTGATCGTCTCCTTCCTGTAAATCGATATTTATATTTTGTGCGCTTCTGGCTTCTTTTCTAATGTAATCAATGACTTTTCTTTTTATAATAAGCTCAGCAAATGCGAGCAGAGAATTTCCTTTTTCAGGTGAATATTTTTCAATAGCTTCATTAAACGCGATCAGCCCAATACTGAACTCATCGTCTTTTTCATCTATATATCGTTTACAAACGGATGAAACCGTCTTTGCGATAAATGGCTTATATTGCTGTATTAATTCATTTTGCAGATCTTTATTGCCTTTTTGTATACTCTCAACAGCTTTTTCAAGCGTTTGCTTCTTTTTTCCCAATTTAAACAAAAGGCTAAGCACTGGTTTCACCTCAGTTCCTCCCTATAACTACTCATTAATGATAGCTAATTTGATAGGGATTCGCAAAGGAGAAAAAGAAATATTGATTTCCAATGTCTCAATTATGACAAACCATTCTGACGTCCTATACATGATTTCGTGCCTTTCTAAAGAATTAAGGGGGTTTTATGCGTGTTTTTTGTAACAAAGCTGTTATAAAAATGTTATTTTATTTCGGGTATGAAAACGCTTCAAACACGAAAAGACTCTGCTTTTAAGCAGAGTCTTTCAGATTACGCCCGTTCCCGAGTGCTGTTTTTTTGTTCGTTTTGTGTGCCCTCCGGCTGTTTTTTCCCACCTGACATAAACCAGCCGCTAACTGCAATTGCCGCTAAGACACCCCAGAATATCAGCTTCCATGTTCCAGAATGGATAAAGTGTTCAGAAACAACCGCTATGTCACGATGGGCAAGCGTATATAAAGCAAGCTTCACTCCGACCCAGCCGACAATCACAAAGGCTGCTGTTTCTAGGCTTGGACGTTCCTTTAATAACTTTACAAACATTGAAGCCGCAAATCGCATGATCACCAGTCCGATTATACCACCGGCCAAAATGATGATAAATTGCCCTCCGTCAAGTCCGCCGATCTTCGGGAGTGATGTCCCAGGGAGCGTAACCGCCAGTGCTACTGCTGCTAAAATAGAATCAACAGCAAACGCGATATCTGCCAGTTCCACTTTTAAAACAGTCGGCCAAAAACCGCTTTTCTTCGTCTCTTTATGCGTGTCTTCTTTCTTAAATACATATCTTTTCAATAAGTGGCTTGCTGAGATATACAGCAAATAGATCGCGCCAATCGCTTGAACCTGCCATACGTTGACCAAGAAAGAAATTGCAAATAAAGAGCCAAATCGCAGTACAAAAGCCCCTGCCAATCCATAAAACAGCGCTTTTTTTCTTTTTTCTTCCGGCAAATGTTTTACCATTACCGCCATAACCAGTGCGTTATCGGCGGCTAAAATCCCTTCCAGCCCGATCAAGACGAGAAGAACCCAACCATACTCTAATAATAATGCTGCATCCATAAATGATACCCTCCCAAAAAAGTTGTTTTCTTTCTCTTCATCCGATCTTATGCCGGCCGGACCATGCAAAAAAGACCTTTGCCGACATAAGGCAAAGGTCTTGCTAGACATGAATTCAAGCATGCCAACAAAGCCGATGGATACCATCCATGAAATGACGACTTTGTTTCCGGAATATATTCCGGACGCTACTCCCCTTTGGGATTTCAAGAAATATCATTTTATACGTCAATAATATGCGCAGTGCGGTGATTTGTCAACGTTTATTTTTTAAAAATACTGATAAATGTTCGGAGTGCGTGCGTTTCTTCCTCTTTTTCATCAATAAGTAGAGCAGGAACAGCACCAAAATCGCTATCCCGATCGGAAGCATATATTGATCAAGAATAGAGCCGACTTCCTTCCAATTTTCACCGAGCTTCACACCGAGATAAACATATACAAATGTAATCGGAAGCATAGCGATGAATGTATAAAGCGAAAACACCCAAACATTCATTTTTGCAATGCCGCACGGTATGGAGATCAATGTCCTGATGCCAGGCAAAAAACGGCCGCTGAAGGCGACAAAGCCCCCATGTTTTTTAAAAAATTGATCCGACTTATCAAGCGCTTCAGGCTTAATAAAAAGGTACTTCCCAAAACGTTCAAGAAACGGCCTTCCTCCGTACCTTCCTATCCAATACAGCGTAAGCGGACCGGCCACTCCTCCTAGCGTTCCTGCCAAAACAACGCCGGTAAGCGTCATATCGCCTTTCGATACCCAGTAGCCCGCAAGAGGCAGGACGATTTCAGCGGGGATAAACTCAATACTGAGCGCTAGAAATATTCCTAAATAAGATAAACTTTTAAATGCTTCTATCCATGACATAACCAGCTCTTCGATAGCCTTCAACTCCCCTTTTCCCTATTTATTTATTGTACATTTTATTTTTTTGGAAAACGACAACATGATTTTAACACATTTTTCACGGTCAGCTGAACTAAAAATAGCTCTCACTCGTATTTCTATCATCTTGAAGGCTGAAAGTCTGGAGTTAAGCAGCCGATAATAAAGAGAGTCAACAAGACTGGAACATCAGATACGGGAGGAATCTCCATTTGGAAATACACGTTACGTATAATACGACGCTCATATATTTATCTATTCTTATTGCCTGTGCCGCCTCGTACATTTCCCTTGAACTGTCAAGGAAAGTCACGATCCATACGGGTTTAAAAAGTAAAGTTTGGCTGATTGGCGGCTCACTTATTATGGGATTCGGGATTTGGTCAATGCATTTTGTAGGGATGATGGCCGTCCATATGGAGATGGAGATGCAGCTGGAATATGAATTCATGCCTTTAATGGCATCCATTGGTGCATCTGTTTCCGGATCATTTGTGTCATTATATTTTGTCAGCCGGAACATTCTTACATTTTACAGACTGCTTACCGGATCAGTTGTGCTTGGCGCATCTATTGCTTCTATGCACTATATCGGAATGTCTGCCATTTCCCGGGTAATGATTATATATGAACCGATTCTTTTTACAGTTTCAATTATCATTGCGATTGCAGCATCTTTCGTCTCGTTAAAGATATTCTTTGACTTGGCCGTAAAAAAACATTCTGATCATCTTATGTACTATAAAGTCATCAGTTCACTTGTAATGGGTTTAGGGATTTCGGGCATGCATTATACAGGAATGCTTGCCGCAACTTTCCATGAGGACACGGCTCCTCCCGGAAGCCATATGGAAGTACATACGTTTCATTGGTCAATTTTTGTTACTTTAATTATTTTTTGTATACAAACATTATTATTATTCAGTTCCCATGCAGACCGAAAGTTTATGAAACAAAGCGAACGCATAAAGGATAACGAACAGAGATTTCAATCTTTAATCAACCACAATATTGATGCCATCTTTATTTTGTCATTAGAAGGCGACATTATATCATCAAATCATGCCGGCGAGGAAATGATCAGCAAATTTGGATTCAGCATGCACGATTGGAGAAATTATACATCCCAGAAGATTAAGCTCCTTTTTGAGCAAGTTAAAAAAGATAAACAAGCGATGAACAGTGATAGCGATCTGATTACTGAAAAAGGCCAGTTTCACTTAAATATTACGCTCATACCTGTTGAGGTCAATCAAGAGCTTGACAGCATTTATGTTATTTGCAAAGACATGACAAAGCAGTACAGAGCAGAGAAAGAAATCCATAGAATGGCTCATTATGATTCGCTTACAGACTTACCTAACAGAAGGCATGCCATCTCTCACCTAACAGAAGTGCTGAATCGCGAGCATACCTTACACTATAACACCGTTGTATTCTTTCTGGACTTAAACCGGTTTAAAGTGATTAACGATGCATTAGGGCATAATGTCGGTGATCAACTGCTTCAGCTTGCAGCTAAGCGCCTGTCATCTGTAGTTCCTGATAACGGATTTATTGCCCGTCTTGGCGGCGATGAATTTATTATTATATTGACAGACGCCAATACAGGAACTGGCGAGGCAGATGTTTTAGCAAGAAAAATTATCCAAAAATTCGAAAAACCTTTTAAAATCCAAGAGCACACTCTAGTCACATCTGTCAGTATCGGGATTGCAATATCTCCAAAAGACGGGACGGATGGCCTTGAATTGATGAAAAAGGCTGATATGGCGATGTATGCCGCTAAAGAACCAAACAAAAGCAAATACAGGTACTTTTCTTTTTCAATCGGGAACAAAGAAACCGTCAAGCTGAATCAAGAGATCGTACTTAGAGAAGCAATTGAAAACGATAGGTTTGTTTTACATTATCAGCCGCAATTCAGTGCAAAAAATCAAAAAATGACAGGGGCAGAAGCATTAATACGCCTTGTCACACCCGACGGGCAGCTGTGCCCACCTGGAGAATTCATCGGTGTCGCAGAAGAAACGGGCCTTATTATTGATATCGGAAAGTGGATTATAGATGAAGCATGCAAACAGGCAAGGGTTTGGCATGACAAAGGCTATGATCTTTCTGTCGCCATCAATATTTCCGCCAAACAGTTTCAATCCGAAGATCTGATCCCCCTCATCAAGGATACGCTGAATAAATACAAGCTTCCTCCGCACCTTCTTGAAGTGGAAGTGACAGAAAGCATGACAATGGACAATCTTGATCACTCCAAAAAGGTTTTGTCATCGCTAACGGAATTAGGAATCAGAATCAGTATTGACGATTTCGGTACTGGTCACAGCTCGCTTAGCTATTTGAAGCACTTTCCGATTCACAGGCTGAAAATTGACAAATCATTTATTGACGATATTCAAACCCATCGTAAATCAGAGCAAATTACAGGGGCTATTATTGCCATGGGCCATCAGCTGTCTTTGCAGGTGATTGCCGAAGGTGTTGAAAATTCAGCACAAAAGCAGCTCCTTTATGAAAAAGGCTGCGACCATTTGCAGGGATTCTTTTTCAGCAGGCCAATACCGCCGGAACAAATCGAACAATTCATTATTGAACAGCCGCCGCAATAATAGCGCGGCTGTTTTTTTCACCCATAAGTTACTACACATGAATCGCCCCCCTCCTCTTCACACTAAAGAAAAAAAGGGGTTTATCGATATGCATACAATGTGGAAGGGATCGATCAGTTTCGGATTAGTAAACATCCCCATCAAGCTATATGCGGCCACAGAAGATAAAGATATTAAGCTGCGCAGCCTCCATAAAGAGGATCACGCACCAATCAAATACGAGAAAGTTTGCACAAATTGCGAAAAAACACTTAGTCCTGATGAAATTGTCAAAGGATATGAATATGTAAAAGGAAAATATGTAGTGCTGACGGACGAAGATTTAAAAAGCTTAAAGCAGGAGCATGAGGAGAAAGCGGTTGAGATTGTTGACTTTGTTCAGCTTCAGGAAATTGATCCGATTTATTTTAACCGCTCCTACTTCGTCGGCCCCGGGGATAACGGGACGAAAGCCTATACCCTGCTGCGTGAGGCGCTGCGTTCAACCGGAAAGATTGGTATCGCCAATATGACAATCAGGTCAAAGCAGCAACTGGCGATTCTCCGCGTTTATGAAAATTGTATCGTCATGGAGTCCATCCATTATCCGGATGAGGTCAGAAGCGCCGCTCATGTCCCAGGTGTACCTGATCAATCGAATGTAAATGATAAGGAACTGCAAACCGCTATCACATTAATAGATGAACTGACTGCTGAGTTTAAACCTGAAAAATATGAGGACACGTATCGTCAGGCTCTGCTGCAAAGAGTCAATGACAAGCTTGAAAATAAAGAGACAGCCGTCACTCCTGATAAAGCGCCACCGCGTGAAGATGTCATTGACCTGGTAAGCGCACTGCAAGCCAGCATCGACAGAACCAGAAGACCGAACCCCGAGACACCGGCTGCCGCACCTGCACAAGCCGCTGAACCGAAAGGAGCCGGAGATAAAAAACGGAAAACGACTAGAAAAAAAGCCTCCGGCACGTCATAGTCCATGGCGTTAACCATGCAGCCGGTCCTTACTTCGTCACCGCCAATCGGAGAAGAATGGCGTTACGAAGTTAAATATGACGGGTACCGATGTATTCTTCGCATCCATTCTTCAGGTGTGACCTTAACCAGCAGAAATGGTGTGGAGCTCAACAGCACCTTCCCTGAAATTACACAATTCGCCAAAAGTGTCTTTCAGCCTATGGAAAAAGAACTTCCGCTGACACTTGATGGAGAAATCGTATGTTTGGTGAATCCTTGTCGAGCAGATTTTGAACATCTTCAAGTACGGGGACGTTTAAAAAGGCCAGACAAGATTCAGGAATCGGCAAACGAGAGGCCGTGCTGCTTTCTCGCTTTTGACTTATTAGAGAGAAACGGAGAAGATGTATCGCTTCTTTCGTATTTGGACCGTAAAAAATCGCTGTATGACCTCATGTCCGCAGCAAAGCTTCCTGCGTCTCCAGACCCTTACGCAAAGGAAACCATCCAATATATCCCCTGTTACGATCATTTTGATCAACTCTGGGAAATGGTAATGAAATATGACGGAGAAGGAATTGTAGCGAAAAAAACAAACAGCAAATGGCTTGGAAAGAAGCGGTCGTCCGATTGGCTCAAATATAAAAACTTTAAACAAGCACATGTTTGCATAACAGGCTTCAACCCTAACAATGGGTTTCTGACGGTGTCCGTATTAAAAAACGGGATCATGACACCGATTGCCTCTGTCTCGCACGGAATGCGTGATGAGGAAAAAAGCGCGATACGAGAGATTATGGAACAGCACGGACATCAAGCACCTTCTGGCGAATTTACGCTTGAACCTTCTATTTGTGCAACTGTTCAATACTTAACGATTCTTCAAGGCACACTAAGAGAGGTATCGTTTGTCGGTTTCGAATTCCAAATGGACTGGACCGAATGCACGTATGCGCAAGTCATACGCCACTCCAAACCGGTTCACCCAAAGCTTCAGTTCACAAGCCTGGATAAAATCATATTTGAAAAGAATAAAAAAACAAAAGAAGATTTTATTCAGTATATGATTGAAGTCAGTGACTACCTGTTTCCATTTCTGAAAAACCGTGCTGTCACCGTCATTCGCTATCCGCATGGAGCTAGGAGCGAATCATTTTTCCAAAAAAACAAGCCGGACTATGCGCCGGATTTTGTTCAATCCTTCTATGACGGAAGCCATGAGCATATTGTCTGCGAGGATATGTCTACATTATTATGGCTTTGCAACCAGCTTGCTTTGGAGTTTCACGTCCCTTTTCAAACCATTAAAAGCAGGCGTCCGGCTGAGATTGTCATTGATTTAGACCCGCCTTCGCGAGAGGACTTTATTATGGCCGTTCAGGCTGCAAATGAACTAAAGCGGCTGTTTGACTCCTTTGGCATTACTTCGTACCCGAAGCTGTCCGGCAACAAAGGCATCCAGCTTTATATTCCCTTGTCTTTTGAGGCTTTCACGTATGAAGAAACACGCCAATTTACACAGCTGATTGCCGAGTACTGCACCAATGCATTTCCCGAGCTATTTACCACTGAACGCTTGATTAAAAACAGGCACGGCAAATTGTATCTTGATTATTTGCAGCATGCAGAAGGAAAAACGATTATCTGTCCCTATTCGACGAGAGGAAATGAGCTTGGGACTGTCGCAGCACCGCTTTACTGGCATGAAGTCCAATCATCTTTAACACCCGCTCTGTTTACAATTGATACCGTCATTGATCGAATTAAGAAGAAGGGCTGCCCATTTTTTGATTTTTACCGCAACCCGCAGGACGAACCTCTTAGCGCTATTTTACATCAGTTGAAAAAAAGAGCTGACTAATGAAGTCAGCTCTTTCCGTTTAACTGTACTTTTTCTCTAATCGCTCTTTTTCCTGGCGCTGAAGCGGGCTCAGCGGCTCATTATATAAATCGATATCAATCGCGTATTTCGGGCGTCTTTTCACTTCGGAAAATATCGTCCCGATATACTCTCCGATAATCCCAATTCCCATCAATTGCAGCCCACCCAAAAACCAAATGGAAATGATGAGAGACGCCCAGCCTGCATTCGTATGGCCGAGCAGCTTTTGAATAAACGCGCCAATTCCTGCCACAGCGCTGAGAAAAAATAAAACAAATCCCAAAAGCGTAAAGAATCGAATTGGTGCGACACTGAATGATGTAATCCCGTTAAAAGCGAATGACAGCATTTTTTTCAGCGGATATTTCGTTTTGCCTGCAAAGCGTTCCTTGCGGTCATACAACACTTCGGCTGACTTAAAGCCGATCATGGGAACAATGCCTCTTAAAAACAAATTCGCTTCTGGATAACGCTCAAGCTCTTCAAGGGATCTTTTATTCATTAAACGAAAATCAGCATGATTATAAATTAATTTAATTCCAAGCTTATTCATGAGGCGATAAAATCCTAATGCGGTCGTGCGTTTGAAAAAGGTATCGGTTTTTCTGCTCCGGCGGACACCGTAAACGATCTCGCAGCCTTCATGATATTTCAGCATAAAATCCCGGATCACAGAGATGTCGTCCTGAAGATCAGCATCAATCGAAATGACACAGTCTGACCTATTCTTCGCTTTATGGAGTCCGGCTAAAAGCGCTTTTTGGTGGCCGACATTGCAGGCTAATTTTAAACCGGTAACCTTCTTGTTTCTTATGCTCTCCATGGCAATCAAAGACCAAGTGCGGTCTTTGCTGCCATCATCGACGAATAGAATTTTACTGTTTTCAGCAATTAATTTCTCTTCAATTAAATCGTCTACAACCTCTGTCAGCTGACGGCTTGTTTCTTGAAACACTTCCTCTTCATTGAAACACGGGACGACGATGGTTAATACTGGCTGTGGCTGTTTCAATCGATATCCTCCTTATCTTGTTTCATATAAATAAATGCGCCAAGCGGAATTCTTATGGTCAAACGTCTTGACAAGCGCAAGATGGTTTTGTTCAGCATTCATGATCGGAACTGAAGAAAAAATGTACCGTCCGCCCATTTTTTTAAATACATCTGTATTTAATTGAAGATTGTTAATCGTTTTCTTCGAGTTCTTTTTGAAATCGTATCGTTTACCGAGTTCATCGACAAAAAGGTAGCAGCGGCTGCCCCACTCATCAAAATATTGTTTCAGCCGAGTGTTTTTTTCCAGCTCTTTTTCGATGATTTTCCTAAATTCATATTTATAAGAAAGCGGATATAGATTGTTATACGTATCTAACGTATAAAACCCGTTATATTGGGCGATTGACGGATGCAGGCCGATGCTCGCCACCCTGTACGAATCTTGCGGGCGTCCGATAAATTCCTTAATCTCGTTGAATTGCTCGGATGCATAAAATTCCCTGAATGTCGGCGCGTTGTAATGAACACCATACGTATACTCTTCATTAAAAGGCGCCAGCACCATCAGCTGTGCAGCGACCGCAGCGTACACAAGCCATTTCCACCCTTTCCCCATCCGCCAAATAAGATATAAAGCAAGCGCAAAGCTCACGTATATAACAAGCGGTCGCAGAAAATGAAATCGGGCAAAATTAAATTCTGCTAAAAAGGCAAATGTCTGCTTAGGCACTGCCCAAATTTTGTTGAACCAAAACGCATACCATAATGACAGTCCATAATTAAGCACACATAAAAACAGATAAACATTTTCTGGCTTTGTCCGATTTCGTTTGAACAGCACAGCAGCAAATACGAGCAGCAGAATCGGAAGGATGACAACGGTATGAACGGTCATCACATGATTATGGCCATAGACAAAGTTTTTTACGGATAGTCGAAGAGAATGCCAAACGTCATGCCTGGATGAGATAAATTCAATCCGATGCATCGGTGCGTGCTCAAACAGCATCGAATAGACAAGCCGATATTCAACGAAAAGATAGATACTCGTCATAAATGCAATACTGCCTAAAAAAATCAGATTCCATCTTCTTTTTGTAATGGCATCATACAGCCAAAAACACGCCATTCCTGCCAGGAAAAAGAAGAAGCCTAACACAAAGCTTGAATATAAAGGGAGCAGTCCGAGCGTCAGCCATTCTCTCCATGAGATATCCCCTTTTCGGATATTTAAAAAAGCCCACAGTGCCAAAGGGTACCCAAGCGTACTTAGCATTCCCGAAGGCCAGAAAGGTGTTAAGGCAAATGCAAGCGATACGCCAATTCGGATGAAAGCCGCTTTTGGCTCTGGGATCACATGTTTCTTCAGCAGCACATACATTCCATAAAAAGCGACAACTCTTGTAACCGTTTGGCTTATTGCATAGGCAGTCATGGAAGAAAAGAAAGCATGAAGCCAAACAATGCCGCTCCACTCGGTGCCAAAGGCATCCCGTGGCAGCCCGTTAATGATTTGCGGAATGGCAGCGTCAACCTTGCCGACGATTTCTCCGCTATCGGCAAGAACCTTGTACCACGCGATGTTGGAATCTAAATTATCGTGGACTCGGATATGGGCATCTTCCTTTAAAATAAAAAGCGGGGATACATACAGCAAAAGGATAAATAATGCGATCCAGAGATAATATGTTTCTTTTTTTTGTTGTCTCATCAACCGTAACATTGCTTACACATCCATTTGTTATTCTGACTCCGTCGGCATGTTCTGCCTCATGTGTCAAAATTTATTATCCCTTTTCCCTTCCAAATCATTCATCATATGACAATCCGTTTTTCAGCCTGTCTCTACCCATTAATTCCCGCTATCCATAGTGCTTGATCACTTACTATACTGATAGCAGGGAGGGGATATATTTTGTTTACAATCTTACTTTCATTGGCCATACTCGTATTTGTGCCATTTCTATATAAAGCGAACCGCAATACAAAAGATGTGAAAGTCAACACCATTTCAATCGATCAAAAAGACGGCCTTCCAGCCAGAAAAAAATTAAATATCCTTCATTTATCAGATCTTCACTTGGAAAACATTTCAGTCTCACCTGAGGAGCTGTATCTTTTAACAAAAGATCAGCCTGTGGACATCATTGCTCTTACCGGGGATTTTCTTGATCGGAAACGTAATATTCCGAAGCTGGCAGGTTACTTGAACGCCTTGCAAAAGCTGAAGCCTGCATATGGAATGTACGCGGTGTTCGGTAATCACGATTATGTATTGAAAGAAAGAGACTTTCAGAGGCTGAAGCGTGTTTTAGAGGAAAACGGCTGTATCACGCTTCAAAATGAACATGTTCGAATCGAGACGGCTGCAGGGCCAATCAATATTATCGGCATTGATGATTACAGTACGAATCGCAGTAATATCACCGGCTCTTATCAAAGTTTGGAAAACGGCTATCATCTTGTACTAACACATGACCCAAATATTATTCTGGATATGAAAGATGTTCATTATGATTACCTGCTGTCAGGCCATTTTCACGGCGGGCAAATCCATTGGCCAAAACCGTATCATTTGGTGAAAATGGGCAAACTCGTGCGCATGAACATGATTAAAGGTCTTCATTATCATCACGATAAGCCATTTTATATCAGCGAAGGCTTGGGACAAACCGGCGTAAATATCCGTGTCGGAAGCCGCCCTGAAGTGACATTTCATCAGATTTAAGCAAAAAAGACTGTGCTGACCGAGGCATCAGTCTTTTTTTTGATAGGTTTTCTGCAGCTTTTCTTTTGAGATCAACAAATAGGATGAATTCGGTAAATGCCGCAAGCTCACAGGCTTTGAAGTCAAATATAAAATCGGCACATGGGACATTTTTTTAAAGCATCTGTAAAAAGGGTTCACCGGGGTGATCACATCAAAGCCGAGCCTTTTTACACCTTTGTCAAGCATCGTAATCCCAATGATTCCTTTGATTTTCTCGCTTTTTTTATGATTGTTGATATAGTCAAGAAGAAGCGGCATTGATTGATATACTTTCTGATAAATAATGATTCCTTTTCTGACCGTACTCTCAATGCTTTGCAGTTCTCTTATCAGCTTAATATTGTGCAGATGGATTTTAACGAGCACATCATTTTTTTTAATATGCGTTCCGTCGCTCAGCACGACATGATGTCCTTTATACTTCGTCAGCCTGACTCGAAAAACGCTTTTTTGCTCTTTGTCAATCAAGCTTAGCCTAGAAAAAAAGAAATAAATCGGGTCAAGCATTTTCCAAATGGAAAGGAAACAGGTTTTCATCTTTTCACCTTCCTTATGATCAAAAACACCCTTATATTTTGTGAGCGTTCTCCCCAAAATATAGTTGCCATATTTTTTTGGGAGGACTGTCATGAAAAACATTCTCATTTTTCCTTTTTTAAGCATTTCCACCGGTCATCATCATGTCGCTGATGCATTGCAGGCTGAATTGGAGTCTCAGGGGCTTGCAGCTGAGAACATTGATATCTTTTCACATGCATATAGGCGGTTAGAAAAACTGTCCTCCGCGGCTTATTTAAAATGGATTCAATACTTCCCGAAAACGTACAGCGGCATTTACCGGCTGCTCGCCTGCGGAGAATATCAGCATGACAAACGCTATTCCATGTACGAATTGCTGTTCACACAGCAAATGAGGCACATCCTCCAAGAAAAACAGCCTGATTTCGCCTTCTGCACACATGCGCTGCCTTCTTATCTGCTGAACCGGCTAAAGCCTGAATATCCGAATCTGACGGTTGTGAATGTATACACTGATTTTTTCGTGAATCAATTATGGGGACGGAAGAACATTGATTACCATTTTGTTCCGAGCACCGAAGTAAAGAAGCAGCTTATATCAGAGGGGATCGATCAGAAAAACATATACTTGACCGGCATACCCGTTCACCGAATGTTTGAAATGGGATCAGCAGATGCCTGTCAGCATTATCCGCCATATACCATCATCATCACAGGAGGCAGTATGGGAGTTGGGGGAATGTTAAAATGGGTGCAGAAACTGTCGCCAGGCGGTAAGATCTTATACAAAATATTATGCGGCAGAAACGAAAAGCTCTACTGCTATGTCAAAAGTTTACACCACCCTTTAATTGAAGCGATTCCTTACCTTCACAGCAAAGCAGAGATGAACCGTTTGTACGAACAGGCGGCAGGCATCATGACAAAACCCGGAGGCGTGACCATCAGTGAATGCTTACAGAAGCGGCTCCCCGTATTTATTTATCATGCACTGCCTGGACAGGAGGAAATGAATTTGAACCTTTTAAAAGAAAGGAAGCTTGTCATAGATATGAGAAACTGGGATGTACAAAAAGCAGAAGAACGTTTTGCGGTATTTTTTCAATCAAGTGAACTGATGAAGAAATATCAAACACACGTCAATGAATATCTTGAAGAAATGTCTGATAGGAAGATTGAAGATGTTTTAAAAAGAATCCTATGACACAAAAAAACACTCTCCTGAAACAGAGAGTGTAGAGTCGTTAACGAAACAGCAAATGCTGGCTGTGTATGCCCGCTTTCTTGAGCAGGACGATCAACTGGTCCTGTTCATCAGGCGAAAGGCCTGAAAACGCTCTCGCAATACGCAGAGCATGAATCGGATAAATTTTATCCAAATACTCATTTCCCTTGTCAGTTAAATGCGCGTAAACGGAGCGTTTATCTTTCGGGTCCTGCTCCCTTACTAAAAACCCGTTTCTTTCTAGTTTGTCAATAACATATGTGACGTTTCCGCTTACAAGCAGAAGTCTCGACCCAATTTGCTGCAATTTTTGCGGGCCTCTTGTGTACAGGAGCTCCAGTACAGCAAATTCAGTGGGATTAAAACCGTGCTCTTTGCTATCACGGATACTATGTTCGGACACACTTTTGAAAGCCCTTGCAAAAACTCTGTACAAATTCATCGCACGCTCAACTTCTTCTTCGTTAAACGATAATCTCATCATATCTACCTCGTATATAGGATTTTTATAAAAAAATAATGAAAACCCTTACATATAATAAGAGTTCAGTCCCTTACTATACGTATTCGCTATAATTCGAGAAATTCCTTCTAAAAGCAAAAAAATCCTTATACATTATCTTGTATAAGGATAATTTCTGTGATTTGTAATGCTTCGAAAGAAATAAGCATATTCTTTCCGAAGCTCAGAAATCGTCATTTTGTTCATGACCTCTTTATTATAAACCCCAATTTGATAGAGTTTTTCAGAATAATGACTTCGTTCTTTTTCTAAAGCGGTTTTCAATAAATTACTCATAGCGTCCTCCTTCATTTTGAGGTATCCTATACAAAAGATACTCTATTTAAATGAACGTGGTATGAATCTAATGTAAAGAATTTATGTTTACGAAGATTTACGGTACCGTCCGTTTTGAACGGATCTTAATAATTGAAAAGCCTGTTCTCCGGCAAGCTGCATAAACGTCTCCAGCATTTCATCACGCTTGATATCCAACTCGATAATTTCTTTTGCCAGTGAGACCGCTTTTTCTTCCTCCATGATTATCCTTCCTCCTCGTTTGTTCGTTACATAAAGGATAAAACGCGCTTGTATGTTACGCATTATTCTTGTTAATTTTTCTTCCGCATTTTTTCAAAAATCTGCTATTTGATGTTAGAAAATATGACAAGCGTCAGGTTTTTTCTCTTTGTTTTTTATATACTATTATCAAAAGACATCCAGGGGTGGAAAAATGACCACAGAAGATCATTCTTATAAAGACAAAAAAGTGATTTCAATCGGAATTGTGAGTGAATTGACAGGATTGTCCGTAAGACAGATCAGGTATTATGAGGAACGAAAACTCATTTACCCGCAGCGTTCTTCAAGGGGGACAAGAAAATACTCCTTTGCCGATGTGGAGCGTCTGATGGATATCGCCAATAAGCGCGAAGACGGCGTACAGACGGCAGAGATTTTAAAGGATATGCGCAAAAAAGAACAGATGTTAAAAAACGATCCGCAAGTGCGGAAAAAAATGCTGGAGGGGCAGCTTAATGCTCACTTTCGGTACAAAAACCGTTAAATGATAAAAGTCCGGCTCGCAGTTGAGACGGACTTTTTATATTTATAATGAGTGTATGAATGCAGTGGCAATGCCAAAGTAGATTAATAAAGATAAAATATCGTTTAACGTTGTAATCAGCGGTCCAGAAGCAATCGCCGGGTCTACTTTCAGTTTGTGCAAAATAATAGGGATAATCGTACCTGACATGGTGCCGATGATTAAGGTTAAAAACAGTGAAGAAGCGACAACAAATCCCAAAAGCGCATTCCCCTGCCATATGATGGAGACAATCGCGATTAGCACAGAACAAACCGCTCCGATAAAAATACTTGTTCTGAACTCCCGGAAGATCAGGCGCACAATCGTTTTTTTGTTCATTTCTTCTTTAGACAAACCTCTGATGACAACCGCGAGAGATTGTGTTCCCGTATTTCCTGTCATCCCTGACACCATCGGCATGAAAAACGCAAGCGCGACAACCTGTTTCAGCGCATCTTCAAAATAGCTGATAATGCTTCCTGAAATCAGCCCGATAAACAAGAGTAAAATCAGCCATGGCAGGCGCCGGTATGCCGCCACGTAAGCTTTTGTGTCAAAGGTGATGTCTTTACCGGAAGCGGCGAATTTTTCGTAATCCTCATCAGCTTCCCGAATAACGACGTCGATAATATCATCGACCGTCACAATGCCGACAAGCACGTTGTTTTCTTCTACAACCGGTATTGCCAAGAAATCGTAACGTTCAATCAGGCGGGCAACTTCTTCCTGGTCCTGAAGAGCATCTGCTGATATGACGCGGGTAAACATTAAATCCTGCACCTTTTCTTCAGGTTCACCCAGGATCAAATCGCGGTAGGAAAGAACCCCAACCAGCTGTTTGCTTTCATTAATAACATATAAGTAGTTGATCGATTCAGCGATTTCAGCGAAGCTTTTCAGTTTGACGACCGCGTCTTTAACCGTATAATGCTGAGGAATCCACACATATCGGTTTGTCATCATGCGTCCCGCTGAGTCAGCCGGATAATTCATCAAGAGCTGTACAGCTTTTGACTCTGACGCTTCCATGCTGGACAAAAGCTGCTCCTTCAGTTCTTCATCCATTTCTTCAAGCAATTGTGCGAGGTCATCGTTGTCCATTTTGTTCATCGCCAGTGTTGCTTTTGTTTTTCCGACTTTATTTAAGACGGCAAGCTGAAATTCGCGTTCCAGCTCCCCGATCATATCAGTGATATCGTCTACAGTTAAATAAGATAAATAGCGGGCGCGGTGTTTTTCCGGCATTTCTTTAAAAATAAACGCCATGTCATAGGGCTGAAGCTCATCAATAACGCTTCTGAAATCCCTGATTTTCCCGTCTCGCAATAAAATAATGATGCGTAAAATGAGTTCGTCATAGGTCATGTTTTGAACCATCGGGACTCGTACCTCCTCTACGGAGACGTGCCGGCCTCGCCAGAAGGTGCGGCAGTTCGTCTCCTCATCGTGTAATCAATTGCCTTGTTGTCATAGTATATGGGTACTTCTTCAGATTGACTCGAATGGGGAGAATCCATACTCCGCACCTCCTTTGATTGGGTTCGTTTTAAAGGCATAAAAAAAGCCTTCAGGATTGAAGGTGAAAGAAGCACGGCAAAAAAGCGTGCGGGCGCCTTCAATCGTAGAGCTTTAGCACTGTATGGCATAGGACAATCATCCAGCTGCATTAAAAATCACCTTATGTCGATGATTTCTGTTGACCCATTGGCGTCTTTGGACATTTTTGGGCAGCAGCGTATCTCCATACAGGAGCCTCACCTAACGAAGTTCCTAATTGAATTGACACACTGAGATTACAGAAAAAAACAAGCTGTGTCAACTCAAAAAATTAATAAATGCGCTTACATCACAATTACGGAACAAAACAAGGGCCTAAGCCCTTATTCTGTTGTTTGTGTCTCGTCATCTTCAGAAAGCAAATGATACGTTTCATGAAGAAATAAGGCGTACTCTCCATCCTTCGTCGGATGAGGGACATATTCAGCCTGATTGATGTATTGCTCCTCTTTCTTTTCCATGCGTTTCGCCTCCTTTTCTACTTAGATTGTCCCAAAAAGGGTTTCTTATCATGAAAAACCCCCGCTGCAGCGGGGGTTTGATTAGTCGTCTATCTCAGTTTTGATCATGCGGCCATCCTTTGCGGAAATTTCAAATTCTGTCTCAGTTCCTTGTTTCGTTTGGATTTCAATTTCATAGATGTAAGCACCGTCATCTTCGTTCAGCTTACTTTCTGTTACGGTTCCATCTGTTCGCCTTAAAGCAATTTCTTCCGCTTCTTCTTTTGTTATGGCAACTTGTTCTGCTTTCTCCTTTAACGGGTCATTAAGCGCTTGTTTTGTATGAATATCTACATAAACGTCGTAGTCTTCACCTTCTTTTTCAATCTCCACTTCATAGACTTCTTTTCCATTGTAAAGCTCTCTGTCAATGTCTTCTACGTTGCCATCAACAACTTTTTTAGCAATTGATTCTGCTTGTTGTTCAGTGAGCGCACCCGCCTTAGAAGAAGGCTGACTGTTTCCATTGTTTTCTTTGGCAAACGCGTTGTAGCTGAATCCTCCAGCCGCTAGGCACCCTGCTAAAAGCCCGACCATCCATCTTTTCTTGAGCATTTGTGAGTCCTCCTTTGTTTTGTATGCGTACAGTTTACACACTCAACATGAAAGGAAAACGAGAGCAAGATGAGAATTTGATGAGAAACCTTTAGTCTTCATAGACAATGTTAGCTACCTTTCCTGTGTAGGCATTGATCTTCACTGTCGCTTCTTTATCATCAGGAAGATCAACATCCACTTCAAAGATGAGAGTGCCCTCACTTTCTTCGAGATCTGCGTCATCCGCTGTCCCGCCCGTTTCTCGCTCTGCAATTATTTTGGCTTCTTTTTTCGTAATCGGTGTTTTTTGTTGATCTTTATTGCTGATTTGATCGGCAGACAAGACTGTTTTTGCCTGCATATCTACCTTCACTTCGTATGTTTTTCCGCCTTCTTTTTGAATGATATATGTGGCAACGCGATTCTTGTGTGTTCGTTTTTTGACCGTACCCGGCACCCGCTTAAGCGCGAGATGCTCGGCTTCTTTTTCTGTCATAACAGATGGATTCATCGCTTTTACTCTATTCATTGAAAGAATGTCAGCTGATGTTGCGTCAGCTTTTATAAAATAAGTTCCCTTGGGATTTTCAAGGGTCATCTCATATGTTTTTTTATCCTTTGACTGTGTTGATTTCGTGACCTTGCCTTCATAAGAGGCTTCGACTTTTTTTATGACAGCCTCCTTTGACAGTACGTCCTCGTGGGTTTGCCGAATGATGAGAAACGTACAGATGGTAAAGGCTAAAACTGCTACTGCAGCAAAAGATACTGCTTTTATTGGTTTGTTCATCGGCCTCCCCCATTCTGTTCGCTGAATTGCATGGTGACAGCTGTTCCTTGTCCCGGCTTGCTTTTGACAGACAGCTCAATGCCATGCTCATCGGCGATTTGCTTGGCAATGGAAAGGCCTAAACCCGTTCCGCCGGTTTTTCTGTTCCGTGCCTCATCTGCCCGGTAGAACCGTTCGAACAAATGCGGGATATGTTCCTCAGGTATCCCGATACCTTCATCCCTTACTGACAGAAACGGCTGTCCATCCTTCGTTCCGGCTGATATCACAATGGCTTTTTCACTATACTTTATGGCATTATCGAGCAAAATGGTCAGCAGCTGCTTGATGCGTTCTTCATCAGCTGTTACAGGCAGGCTCTCTTTATCTGTTTCGAGTAAAATGTCGCGCTGATAGACAGGCTGGAGCGTTTGCGTGACGGCGCGCGACACTTCAATCAAATCGATTGTTTTCAGATCAACCTCGAGTCCTTGATGGCTTTTGGCCAGCGCCAAAAGCTGATTGGCCAGTTTCTTCATATGCACCGCTTCTGAGTGAATGGCTTCTATCGATTCCTCAAGCACTTCCGGCTTTTTTGCCCCCCATCGCTTCATCAGGCTGCTGTAACTTTCTATAATGGTGAGCGGAGTTTTTAATTCGTGTGAAGCATCTTGAACGAATTGCTGCTGTTTATCGTAGTGCTCTTTCAGCATCATCGCCATCTCATTAAATGTCAGCCCCATTTGATACAATTCATCGTGCGACTGTCCTTCTAAAGAAATCGTTTTGAATGCTTTCTCTCGCTGTATGTCTCTCATGGTCATCATTAATCGTCTGATCGGATTGATAATACGGCGGGCGAGCAAGCTGCCGGCAAAAAAAGAAGCGATGCAGACAGCGGCACTTGCAGCGATTAAGATGATTTTCAACAGAAACAGGCTCTCTTCTGTATTCTCCTGCCTTTCCACCAATTGAAGAGAAACCACTTGTCCATCGGTCCAAATCACCGGAATTGCAGCCTCAGCAAACAGCTTGCCGTCATGTTTCCTCACATCTGCCATTTCCCCGCTGTGAAAAGAGAGGGGAAAATCTTTATACGCTTTTTCTTTTGTGATCGTCATGACGGCTTTTTGATTACCATTCACTACACGCACCATGCCATTTGCCGGCAGGTAGGCCTGCAGCATATCCTGCATAGCCACTCCTTCTGTTTCAGCAGCATGCAGCGCTTCGGCCATGTTATCCGTCTCATCAGCAAGCCGGGCAGCATCCTTTGATGTCAGCGCAGACGAAAAAATGAGATATACTGCGGTATGAACCAAAATTAATAAAATTAACAGTGATATTGATGTGTACAGATGAATCTTGGTCTTCAGCTTCATCGTTTACCCCTTAATGGCATAGCCGACCCCGCGAATCGTATGGATCAGCTGTTTTTCGTAAGGATAGTCCAGTTTTTTTCTGATGTATCTTATGTAGACGTCTACGACATTTGTATCACCGATATAATCAAATCCCCATACCGCGCTTAGAATTTGCTCCCGTGTCAGCACTTGCTGCGGATGCTTTAGCATATAGACGAGCAAATCAAATTCCCGCGGCGTTAATTCCACCTCTTTGTCTCCGCGTCTCACTTCACGGGTTTTTTCGTTCACCCGTATATCGTCATATGTAAGAAAGGTGCCGATTTCTTCCGTTTTTGTTCCATTTTGACGCAGCGCCGCCCTGATTCTCGCAAGTAATTCCTCGATTTCAAACGGCTTGGTGACATAGTCATTCGCACCGATATCCAGACCTGTTACCTTATCAGGAATGCTGTCTCGCGCCGTTAATAAAATGACCGGTGTCTGTTGATCCGTTTTTCTCAAGCGGCGCAGCACTTCCAGTCCGCTAAGCCCCGGCAGCATGACATCAAGAAGCACCAAGGAATACCCGCCTTCCGCGGCCGCATTCAGGCCTTCTGTTCCATTGTGTTTAATGGTCACGCCGTATCCTTCATATTCCAATTCAAGCTGCAGAACCCTGGCGATTTTTTCTTCATCTTCCACAATTAATATGTGTCCTTTGTCCAAATGTGATCATCCTCTCCTGTCCCTATATGAAAAAAATGATTTCGTTGTTTACAAAATGATTCTTATCATCTATTATGATGTCAAAATAAAAAATTGTATACGGAAAGCACTAGGGGTGCTGTTTTGGCTGAGATAAAACGCGGGAGAATCGCGTTTTGATCCCTTATGACCCGATCTGGATAATACCAGCGTGGGGAAGTGCAGGTTGACCGAATGGTGTATTTTTTTGTGCGCTTAATCGATCTATGACTGCATATTCCCTTAGGATATGCAGTTTTTTATTTTATCCAAAAAACAGGAGGCTTTTAGAAATGGAGCATATGTGCGGTACAAGCAGAATCGCCGGTTTTCGCTTCTCTTTATATCCGATGACGGATGATTTTATCAGTGTGATCAAGTCTGCGCTGAAAAAAACAGATACGTCCAAGGTTTGGACGAAAACCGACCATATCAGCACGGTGTTACGCGGATCGATTGATCATGTATTCGATGCCGCAAAAGCCATTTACCTTTATGCAGCAAACAGCGAGACACACATCGTCATGAGCGGCACGTTTTCCATTGGGTGCCCGGGCGACACTCAGGGAGATACATATATTTCCAAAGACAATAAGCGTGTCAATGAAGATGCTGTCCGAGGCTTGAACGCGGAAGCGCCGTGCCAATTTGCGCTTTATCCAATGAATGAGCCGGATTATATGGGATTGATTATGAAGGCTGTCGACATCGCAAAAGCCCAAGGTACTTTTGTACAGGGTGTCCATTACGCGAGCGAGCTTGACGGGGATGCCCATGACGTATTCAGAACATTGGAAGCCGTTTTCCGCATGGCTGAGCAGCAAACAAACCACATCACCATGACTGTGAATCTTTCGGCTAACAGCCCATCAAGAAAAAACAGAAAGCAGGGATAACATGAAAAGCTGGAAAGTAAAAGAAATTGTCATCATGTCCGTTATCAGTATCGTATTTGCCGTTGTTTATTTATTATTTACACATTTCGGAAACGTGCTTGCAGGTATGTTTGGGCCAATTGCCTATGAACCGATTTACGGCATTTGGTTTATCGTTTCGGTCATCGCCGCATACATCATTCGAAAACCGGGTGCGGCGCTCGTTTCTGAAATCATTGCCGCTCTCGTTGAGTGCCTGCTGGGAAATCCGTCTGGCCCGATGGTCATCGTCATCGGCATTGTTCAAGGACTCGGGGCTGAAGCTGTATTCCTTGCAACACGCTGGAAAGCATACTCTCTCCCTGTCCTTATGCTGGCCGGAATGGGATCTTCAGTAGCCAGCTTTATCTACGATCTCTTTGTTTCTGGCTATGCAGCCTATTCATCAGGTTATCTGCTCATTATGCTTGTGATCCGCCTCATTTCCGGTGCGCTCTTGGCGGGGCTTCTCGGAAAAGCCGTCAGCGACTCTCTCGCTTATACAGGTGTGTTAAACGGAATGGCACTCGGAAAGGAACTGAAAAAGAAACGGAAGCGGGCGTCAGAACATGCAAGCCTTTGACGAGCTTCTGACAGTTGACCAGCTCAGCTTCTCTTATGAAGAAGACGAAAAACCGGTTTTTCAAAATATTTCGTTTGAGCTTCAAAAAGGAGAATGTGTTTTATTGCTAGGCCCCAGCGGGTGCGGTAAAAGCTCGCTCGCCCTTTGTTTAAACGGTCTATATCCGGAGGCTTGCGACGGCATTCAGTCCGGACATGTCTTTCTATTTCAAAAGCCGGTCACAAACGTTGAAACCACCGAAACGATTGCTCAGCATGCCGGGGTCGTTTTTCAGGATCCTGATCAGCAGTTCTGCATGCTGACGGTGGAGGACGAAATCGCTTTCGGGCTGGAAAATCTGCAGATTACAAAAGAAGAAATGACAGAAAAAATCAATGCCGTATTAGAAAAATTACGTATTACCCATTTAAAAGAAAAAACGATATCCACCCTTTCAGGAGGACAAAAGCAGAAAGTGGCTCTCGCCTGTATTTTGGCGATGGAGCCTGAGCTTATTATTTTAGATGAGCCGACTTCTCTATTAGACCCTTTCTCAGCGCGGGAATTCGTTCATCTGATGAAAGATCTTCAGCGGGAAAAAGGTTTCAGCCTCCTCGTCATTGAGCATCAGCTTGATGAATGGGCGCCTTGGATTGAGAGGACGATCGTGCTCGATAAATCAGGCCAAAAAGCGCTGGATGGCCTGACGAAAGATCTATTTCAGCACGAAGCGGAGACACTAAAGAAATTGGGCATCGCAATTCCAAAGGTCTGCCATCTGCAGGAAAAGCTGAGTATGCCGTTTACTTTATCAAAAGAAACGCTGTTCAGAGAGCCCTTTCCTGCCGGGCGTGCCGAAAAGAAGGAAACTCCTTCTGGAAAGAGTGTGCTCGAAGTCCGCAGCCTTTCGTTCGCGAGAGGACAACAAACGATTTTCGAAGACATCAGCTTTTCATTGCGCGAAGGCTCTTTGACGGCGCTTGTCGGCCCGAACGGCACTGGAAAATCGACGCTCTTATCTGTTCTGGCCCGTCTTATGAAACCGCAAAGCGGCAAAATCCTTCTCTATGATCAGCCGCTGCAGCAATATAAGGAAAAAGAATTGCGTAAACGAATGGGATTTGTTTTTCAAAACCCTGAGCATCAATTCGTCACCGATACGGTGTATGATGAGCTGCTGTTCGGCCAGAAGGTAAATGCTGAAACTGAGAAAAAAGCGCAACACCTGCTGTATCGTTTCGATCTTGCCCATTTGGCTGATCATCATCCGTTTGCGGTCAGCCAAGGGCAAAAACGGCGACTGAGCGTTGCTACCATGCTCATGCACGACGTAAAGGTTTTATTATTAGACGAACCAACCTTTGGCCAGGACGCCCGCACGGCGGCTGAATGTATGGAAATGATTCAGCGCATTAAGGCAGAGGGAACCGCTGTCCTCATGGTTACACACGATATGGAGCTAGTCTCTTCGTATGCTGACAGCGTGCTTGTGCTTCACAATACAGGCTTGGCCTTTGATGGATCTCCAGTGCAGTTGTTTTCTCAAGAAACAGGGCTTGCCCAAAAAGCAAAGCTCACCCTTCCCCTTCTATATGAATGGATGGCATATCAAGAGGAGGTGCGCGATGAAGCAGCCGTTACATCTCATTAATCCAACTGTAAAAGCGGCGGCGGTTTTTTGTTGTGTTGTCATGCTGTCGTTTATTTACAACCCTTACACTCCGGCGTGTTTTTATATCATCATCGTTGCGGGTGTTCTATTGGCGGCCGGAATCCCATTGAAAAAATGGTTGTTGTTTACAATTCCGTTTTTGATTTTAGCATTCGGATGCGTATGGACAGCCGCCGTTTTTGGAAAGGTGCCGACAACACCGGATAATTTTTTGTTTCAAGCAGGCCCTATCTCCATTAACAGCGATAATGTGTCTGTCGGCATCTCCCTTGGGTTTCGTATTTTATGCTTTTCCGCCTTATCGATGATGTTTGTTTTTACAACCGATCCGATTTTATTTATGCTGAGCCTTGTCCAGCAGTGCAGGCTCTCACCAAAGCTCGCGTACGGTGTCATTGCAGGCTTTCGCTTTCTTCCGCTGTTAAAGGATGAGATCCAGCTGATTCAGCAGGCTCATAAAATCAGAGGAGGAGCGGCGGAGAACGGCATCATTAAGAAAATCAGTGCGTTAAAACGATATACCATACCGCTATTGGCAAGCGCCATCAGAAAAGCGGAACGGACAGCGCTTGCGATGGAATCGAAAGGTTTTACAGGAAGCAGAAACCGGACATATTATAGGAAATTGAGCGTGAACCGGCGCGACTGGGTGTTCTTTTGCCTCGTTCTCTTATTATTCGCGGGATCTTTTCTCGTATCTTTATGTTTCGCATCATAAAAAATCCGCTATCTGAGATAGCGGATTTTTTTATTGATGATAGTTTAATGCTTGGGCAAGATTGGTTTTAATGGTGATATTTGAAAAATCAATTCCCAGCTGTACAGCGGTTTGCGCAATCTCAGGCCTGATTCCTGACAGGGTTGACCGGACACCGATCAGATTAAGCGCCTCAATCAATTTAAAAATCTGGTGCGCCACCATCGTATCCACTACCACAACACCTGACAGATCGATTAACAGATGCTCCACGCGTCTTTTTGCACAAGCCTGAAGCGTGTTTTCCAGAATAAACTTGGCCCGTTCGGTATCGATGTCACCGACAAGCGGCAGCAGAGCTGTTGATTTGCTAAGGGTAATGACGGGTGAGCTTAATTCCAATATCATTTCTCTCTGGGCGTTTAATTGCTGCTTAGCATTCATTTCAGCGTGATCAACGAATGTATAAATGGTGAAATCAAATACTTTTACAATCAAATCAGCCCATTTTTGCTTCTCTCCCGGTTCAAATGCTGACTCATTTTCTTCTGCGAACTTCTCAAAATACTTCGTATATAATCTCCGGTTTCTCATAAACTCTCGAATGACATACTGAACCGGTGTGTCGAGATGCTTTTGATCATTCGTCAGCTCAATGACCCACTCTTGAAATTCTTCGAGAAATTGTTTTTCCGGTAAAACATACATGTAATTCAGATGCCGGTAAAATTCTCTGTCCTGCTCTTTCAATTCTTCCGTTACTGTTGCATTATGTAAGGCGTAAAGCGAATTCGGATCACTTTCCTCCATCGTTTCTATCCATTCCTCGGCCATTTGCTCCACATGTTCTGAAAAAAACGCATATAATTTTTCATTCAGTTTCATCACACTGCTCCTTTCCCCAACACCATTATAACTTGACTGCCAGCTAAATCCCAGTCATACACGCTGAAGCCATCCAATATTTTGAAAATTACTAATTCTTTGGTGTGTATCCTATTTTTTCAAAATGCTTCAAATGGCTCTGTCCGATCGGTTGTTTTTTTCATATAATATGAGGCAACACCCTTGAATCCACTTGAAAGCATAAAAAAGGAGGGCTTTTTTATGAATGGTGAAATCCGCTTGATCCCGTATGTGACGAATGAGCAGATCATGGATGTAAACGAGCTTCCTGAGGGTATTAAAGTGATTAAGGCGCCAGAAATGTGGGCAAAAGGGGTAAAAGGCAAAAATATTAAAGTTGCTGTATTGGACACGGGCTGCGACACGAGCCACCCTGATTTAAAAAATCAAATCATCGGCGGGAAGAACTTTACGGATGACGATGGTGGCAAGGAAGATGCGATTTCCGACTACAACGGACACGGCACACACGTCGCCGGAACGATCGCAGCTAATGATTCAAACGGAGGCATTGCCGGAGTCGCGCCTGAGGCAAGCCTATTGATTGTGAAGGTTCTTGGCGGCGAGAACGGCAGCGGACAATACGAATGGATCATCAATGGCATTAACTACGCGGTGGAACAGAAAGTCGATATCATCTCAATGTCCCTTGGCGGACCAAGTGATGTGCCGGAGCTGGAAGAAGCCGTGAAAAACGCGGTCAAAAACGGAGTGCTTGTCGTGTGTGCAGCGGGAAATGAGGGTGACGGCGACGAACGCACAGAAGAGCTTTCCTACCCTGCGGCTTATAATGAAGTGATTGCAGTTGGATCTGTTTCTGTAGCGCGAGAATTATCAGAATTTTCTAACGCGAATAAAGAGATTGACCTTGTAGCACCAGGAGAAAACATCTTATCCACTCTTCCCAACAAGAAGTACGGTAAGCTTACCGGCACTTCAATGGCTGCCCCTCATGTCAGCGGTGCGCTTGCTTTAATCAAAAGCTATGAAGAAGAATCATTTCAAAGAAAGCTTTCAGAATCTGAAGTTTTCGCACAGCTAATCCGCAGGACACTTCCTCTTGACATTGCAAAAACGCTGGCAGGCAATGGATTCCTGTATTTAACAGCTCCTGATGAGCTCGCAGAAAAAGCAGAGCAATCACATTTGTTGACCCTATAAAATTATTTTTCTTATATAATAAGCCCCAAATCATGTAAATAAAATTTCAAATTCTATGTTGACAATGAATTTGAATTACTGTTAAGATTACCAACAAATGATTCAACTTTTCAAAAAATTAATAACATTTTCTCTTATCGAGAGTTGGGCGAGGGATTGGCCTTTTGACCCCAACAGCAACCGACCGTAATACCATTGTGAAATGGGGCGCACTGCTTTTCGCGCCGAGACTGATGTCTCATAAGGCACGGTGCTAATTCCATCAGATTGAGTCTGAGAGATGAGAGAGGCAGTGTTTTACGTAGAAAAGCCTCTTTCTCTCATGGGAAAGAGGCTTTTTGTTGTGAGAAAACCTCTTAGCAGCCTGTATCCGCGGGTTAACGAGAGTGTTTTACATATAAAGGAGGAGAAACAATGACAACCATCAAAACATCGAATTTAGGATTTCCCAGAATCGGACTAAACCGAGAATGGAAAAAAGCACTTGAAGCGTATTGGAAAGGCAGTACTGATAAAGATACGTTTTTGAAGCAAATTGACGAACTATTTTTATCCGCAGTAAAAACACAAATTGACCAGCAGATTGATGTTGTGCCTGTTTCTGATTTCACACAGTATGACCATGTACTCGACACAGCCGTCAGCTTCAACTGGATTCCGAAACGGTTCAGGCATTTGACTGACGCTACCGATACATACTTCGCCATCGCCCGCGGAATCAAAGACGCTGTATCTAGTGAAATGACAAAATGGTTTAATACAAATTACCATTACATCGTTCCGGAATATGACGAGAGCATTGAATTCCGTCTGACAAGAAATAAACAGCTCGAAGATTATCGCCGCATCAAAGAGGCATACGGTGTTGAAACAAAGCCTGTGATTGTCGGCCCTTATACATTTGTTACGCTTGCTAAAGGCTATGAACCGTCTGAAGCAAAAGCGATCCAAAAACGTCTTGTGCCATTATATGTACAGCTTTTGAAAGAACTTGAAGAAGACGGCGTAAAATGGGTTCAAATTGATGAGCCGGCGCTCGTTACCGCTTCTAGCGAAGATGTCCGCGGCGCAAAAGAATTATTTGAAAGCATTACAAGTGATCTTTCATCCTTGAATGTGCTTTTGCAGACGTATTTTGATTCTGTCGATGCTTATGAAGAGCTGATCTCTTACCCAGTTCAGGGAATTGGCCTTGATTTCGTTCACGATAAAGGGAGAAACCTGGAACTGCTTAAAACACATGGCTTTCCGACAGACAAAGTGCTGGCAGCCGGCGTTATCGACGGACGCAATATTTGGAAAGCAGATCTTGAAGAGCGTCTCGATGCCGTTCTTGATATTCTCAGCGTTGCAAAAGTTGATGAACTGTGGATTCAGCCTTCAAGCAGCCTGCTGCATGTTCCAGTAGCGAAACACCCCGATGAGCACTTGGAAACAGATCTATTGAACGGATTATCCTACGCAAAAGAAAAGCTGGCCGAGCTGACAGCTTTGAAAGAGGGATTAGTATCAGGAAAAGCGGCGATCAGCGAAGAGATTCAGCAGGCTAAGGCTGATATCCAGGCGCTTAAACAGTTTGCAACAGGCGCCAATTCTGAACAAAAGAAAGAGCTTGAGCAATTAACTGATAAAGACTTCAAGCGTCCGCTTCCGTTTGAAGAACGTTTAGCCCTGCAAAATGAATCTCTCGGCC
Source organism: Bacillus sp. MD-5 (assembly GCF_002201875.1). Lineage (NCBI taxonomy): Bacteria > Bacillati > Bacillota > Bacilli > Caryophanales > Bacillaceae > Bacillus > Bacillus sp. MD-5. Next base: position 1,235,614 of record NZ_CP021911.1, on the reverse strand, counting down.
TTCCGCTTTTGCCGACGACAACGATCGGCAGCTTCCCGCAGTCTGCTGAAGTGCGGAGCGCACGCCAAAAATGGCGGAAAGCTGAGTGGTCCGATGAACAGTATCAAAACTTTATCAATGCGGAAACAAAAAGATGGATTGATATTCAGGAAGAATTGGAGCTTGATGTCCTTGTTCACGGCGAATTTGAACGGACAGACATGGTCGAATACTTCGGTGAAAAGCTGGCCGGTTTCGCCTTCACTAAATACGCTTGGGTTCAATCATACGGATCACGCTGTGTACGCCCGCCAGTCATTTACGGAGATGTTGAATTTATTGAACCGATGACAGTGAAAGACACAGTCTATGCACAGTCATTGACTTCCAAGCATGTGAAAGGAATGCTGACGGGACCTGTTACAATCTTAAACTGGTCTTTCCCTCGAAACGACATTTCGAGAAAAGAAATCGCCTTCCAAATCGGGCTTGCGCTTCGCAAAGAAGTTAAAGCGCTTGAAGACGCAGGCATCCAAATCATTCAGGTCGATGAACCAGCGCTGCGTGAAGGCCTTCCATTGAAAACCCGCGATTGGGATGAGTATTTGACTTGGGCGGCAGAAGCATTCAGATTAACCACTTCTTCCGTGAAAAACGAGACGCAGATTCATACACATATGTGCTACAGCAACTTCGAAGATATCGTTGATACGATCAATGATCTTGATGCCGATGTGATTACAATCGAACATAGCAGAAGCCACGGAGGATTTTTAGATTACTTAAAAGACCACCCGTATTTGAAAGGGCTTGGCCTTGGTGTATATGACATTCACAGCCCTCGTGTGCCGTCAACTGAAGAAATGTACAACATTATTGTTGAGGCGCTTGCCGTCTGTCCGACTGACCGCTTCTGGGTAAATCCGGACTGCGGATTGAAAACAAGACAGCAGGAAGAAACGGTTGCCGCATTGAAAAACATGGTTGAAGCCGCAAAACAGGCGAGAGCACAGCAGACACAGCTAGTATAATTTTTAAAAAACCATCTGCATTTAGCAGGTGGTTTTTTCTATAATACAGCCACAATCGGTTTCTCATTTTAGCAAATCCCCCAAATACTTTGTTTATTTTGCACTTTTTTAAGAATGTTCTTTGCATTCTTTTCGGCTATACTAATAACACTCTATTGACAGGAGGGATTGGGATGAATCATGAAACGTTCTTAAAACGGGCTGTCACTCTCGCATGTGAAGGGGTGAATGCAGGTATCGGCGGGCCTTTTGGAGCTGTTATCGTGAAAGACGGAGCCATTATTGCAGAGGGCCAGAACAACGTCACAACAAACAATGATCCGACTGCCCACGCTGAAGTTACAGCTATTCGGAACGCTTGTAAGGTGTTAGGGGCATACCAGCTTGATGACTGCATTTTGTATACGAGCTGTGAACCATGCCCAATGTGCTTGGGCGCCATCTACTGGGCCCGGCCGAAAGCCGTTTTCTATGCAGCGGAGCATACAGACGCTGCCGAAGCCGGGTTTGATGATTCATTCATTTATGAAGAAATTGATAAACCCGCTGAAGAAAGAACAATCCCCTTTTATCAAGTGACTCTGACAGAGCATTTATCCCCGTTTCAAGCATGGCGGGATCTTGCCAACAAGAAAGAATATTAAAAGGATCAGGCATGCACGGCCTGATTCTTGTTATTTCTCTAAGTAGCCGCTATGCCCTGTGCAAATCCAAAACAGCAGTCATATACGCCAATTCAGCACGGCAGACACCGCACCAGCCGCCCGCTTCACCTGTAACTTATCAGGCTTCAAACGCTGTGATCGCTTCTCTGACATTTTATCAATCATCTGTGCCCCACCCCTATCCCGTTCCGCGTCAATTCATCATGCATAAGTCTGAATCCATTTATAAGACATGTTTCAGACCTCGAGAAAAATCATGCCCGCTCTGTTTGCTTCCACACAAAAAACATCCTGAGAGTCTCAGGATGCCGGTTATTATTTTAATTCTAGTTTCACATCAACATTTCCTCTGGTTGCCTTGGAGTAAGGGCAGAATTCATGAGCGGCGTTGACAAGCTCTTGTGCCTTTTCCCGGTCTAAATCTTTCGTGTTCACAACAAGTGTGACACCGATTTTAAAGCCGCCGTCGCTCTCATCCTTCATGAGGCTGACCTGCCCTTCAATCTCCGAATCAATTTCGATATTTTGCTCTTTGGCCACATGTTCGAGCGCGCCGCCGAAGCATGCAGCATACCCTGCCGCAAAGAGCTGTTCCGGATTGGTGCCGGTTTGTCCTTCTTTTTTCGCGTTTGGCATCACAATATCAAAATCAAGAACACCGTCATCTGACTTAATATGTCCTGCCCGTCCGCCTCGCGCGGTTACTTTTGCTGTAAATAATGCCATTTGTATTCAGCCTCCTTATTTATATCTAGTTGTTATATTTCCCTTTCTGATCTTTTTAAACATGCTATGTTTGCCGAGAATAGGAAAAGTGAAGTTTTTCAGATACAATAGAATCGAATGACAAAAAGAGTTGGTGAACAAAATGGAAAATAAATTTGATCATATGAAATTGGAGAATCAGCTTTGTTTTTTGCTATATGCGAGTTCGCGGGAAATGACAAAGCAATACAAGCCGCTGCTTGATAAGCTGAATGTAACATACCCTCAATATTTGGCTTTGCTTTTGTTATGGGAACATGAAACCCTTACTGTCAAAAAAATGGGCGAGCTGCTGTATTTAGATTCAGGGACACTTACTCCAATGCTTAAACGAATGGAACAACAGGGTTTGATTATGAGAAAAAGATCTGAAGAGGATGAGCGATCCGTGTTGGTCAGCCTGACAGAGGACGGAGCGTTATTAAAAGAAAAAGCGGTTGACATTCCAGAGACGATTCTAGGGCTCTCAAAGCTATCTGGAGAGGATCTAAAACAGTTAAAGTCCGCTCTATATACATTGTTGGAAACACTTCATTAAAAAAATTGAGGATGCCCTGTGCGGGGCATCCTCTTTTTATTTATTCAACAACTTCAAGCGTCACTTCAATATTTCCGGAGGTTGCTTTTGAATACGGGCAGACGCCGTGCGCTTTTTTCACAAGCGCCTCCAATTCTGATGCACTGACTCCTTCTCCTTTTACTTGCAGCGTCACACCCAGCTTATAGCCCTGGTCCGCTTCATCCTTTAACAGGCTGACATTCGCTGTAACCTCTGTCTCTACTTTTACCCGTTCTGTTCTTGCGACAAGCTGCAATGCACTGTCAAAGCAAGCTGCATAACCCGCTGCAAAGAGCTGCTCTGGATTTGTCGCTTTTTCTAATTTCTTTGCTCTTGGTGTTCCCGGCATTGCGACATCAAGCTCAAGAACGCGGTCTGATGAAATGACCTTTCCTTCTCTTCCTCCTACCGCTGAAACAGTTGCTGTAAATAATGGCTGACTCATTTTTTTATCCCCCTAATATCTTTTGTGCAATTAAATTGTACACAATCTATTTTGTAATGTCAATTTTTTGCCGCATAAAAAAAGCTTATCCCGTAACGAGATAAGCTTCTGTATCAAATATTTCCCCGCTATTCGCGGATTTGCCCAGTTCCTTTAATGATGTATTTAGTAGAAGTCAGTGCAGGAAGCCCCATTGGCCCTCTTGCATGAAGCTTTTGCGTGCTGATGCCAATTTCGGCTCCATAGCCGAATTCAAAGCCATCAGTAAAACGGGTTGACGCGTTATGATAGACAGCGGCAGCATCGACAGCCGTTTGAAAATAAGCCGCGTTTTTGTCATTTTCAGTTAATATCGCTTCAGAATGATTGGTGCCGTATTGTTGGATATGCTTCACAGCTTCTTGGACGTTCTCAACCGTCTTTACGCTGAGGACAGGCGCTAAAAATTCAGTTTCCCAATCTTCTTTTGATGCTTGTTTGCTTGAAGGGTGAAGTTCACATACAAGTTCATCACCGCGAATTTCAACTCCCGCGTTTTCCAGCTGGGCCAGCAATTCTTTCCCGTGCTGTCTTGCCCATGCCTTGTGAATCAGCAATGATTCAATCGCGTTGCATACGGAAGGGCGCTGCGTTTTGGCATTTACGACAACCTTTTCTGCCATTTGCGGTTTAGCCGTTTCGTCGATGAATATATGGCAGTTTCCAGCTCCCGTTTCTAATACAGGAACTGTTGATTCTCTTACAACGAGATCAATCAGTTTCTTGCCTCCGCGCGGAATCAATACGTCTAAGCCATCATTTAACGTAAAGAGCTCTTTTGCTGTCTCTCTGCTCGTATCCTCAATCAGCTGCACAGCGTGAATCGGAAGCGCTGATTGCTCAAGTGCTCTGTGAATGACACTGACGAGCGCTTTGTTGCTGTGGATGGCTGAGGAGCTCCCCCGCAGAACAACCGCGTTCCCTGTCTTCAGGCAAAGGGTAGCCGCATCAACTGTGACGTTTGGCCTCGCCTCATAAATCATTCCTACGACACCGAGCGGCACACGGATTTTTTCAATAAACAGGCCGTTTTCTTTTTCAATCGTTTCAAGAGAGTCGCCGACCGGGTCCGCTAAGTCGATTAAGAGCTCCACCGCGTCCGCGATATCGCGTATACGTTTCTCATCCAGCGTGAGACGGTCAATGATGTCCGGTGTTAAACCATTCTCTTTTCCGTTCTCAATGTCTTTTGCATTCTCCGCCAAGAGAAAATCCAGTTCTTTACGGAGTCCGTTTGCAATGAGACTGAGCGCTTCATCCTTCTCGACTGTTGTTTTCATGATCATTTCGGCTGCTGCTTCTTTCGCCTGCTTCGCTTTTACAGAAACTTCACTCATTTTTCCGCCTCCTAGTCTTTTACATTGACCCAGTCATTCCTATGAATAACCTCAAACGTTTTCTCAAAATCAAGTTCGTCACTTCGTTTGCCTTTAGCCTCCATAATCTCCTCGGAGGAGTAATGAGTTTGGCCTTTGCCGATCACGCCGCCCGGTCCCCTGACTTCCACAACCGCCCCTTTCGGAAAACTTCCGTTAACGCCCACAACGCCAGCGGGCAGCAGACTGCTTCCATTATGGATCATCGCCTCTTCGGCACCCGCATCAATGATGATTTCTCCAGATATCGGAGAGTGGAACTGAATCCACTGCCTCGTGTTGTTAACCGAAGACAGTTCTTTGTCTCCGATATAAGTGCCGTCTCCCCTCCCGTCTAAAATGTCCGCAAGTTTTTGCGCCCCGCTGCCTGTTCCAATGAACACTTTCACTCCCAGAGACAGCGCGGTTTGTGCGGCTAACAGCTTTGATTTCATTCCGCCGGTGCCGACCTTTGATCCGGCTGAACCTGCATATCCAAGCATTTCAGGTGTGATCTCCGGCAAATAATCAAATCGTTTCGCCTCAGGATTTTCATTCGGATTGGCATCATACAGTCCGTTGATGTCGGTGAGAATCATAAGCTGGTCTGCGTGAATCAATCCGCTGACTAATGCAGAAAGCATATCATTATCTCCGAAAGTCAATTCTTCAACAGATGTAGAATCGTTCTCGTTGATAATCGGAATGACGCCCCGTTCTAATAATTCCATTATCGTAGCATACGCGTTTCGATACCGTTCTCTTTTCGAAAAATCATTTCTCGTTAAAAGGATTTGTCCCGGAGTCAATGAGTATTGTTTAAATTGATTCATATATTGCTGCATTAACAGTGTTTGTCCGACCGCGGCTGCCGCCTGTTTTCCTTTGATGGTAACGGGACGGGACGGATAACCGAGGCTTGAAAACCCCGCCGCTACGGCTCCCGAGGTAATCAGGATCATTTCATGCCCCGCTTTTTTCAACACGGAAATGGCCTGAACATGCTCTCTGATTTTTGCCTCATCAATGCTCCCTTTGCTATTCGTGAGCGAACTGCTTCCTATTTTCACTACTATTCTTTGTTTTTTCATTTATTCTCCTCCGCGGCTCTTCTACAATAAAAAAACCCATTTCATCCTGATTCATAAGGACGAAATGGGTTTCCGTGGTACCACCTTGATTGAACGCGCTTGTGCACGCTCCGCTCTCCTGTAACGCCAGGTTATGCGCCTAGGTTTTCCCCCTAAGACTCCAAGGCAGGTTCGGCAGGTTTCATGCGGCAAAATGTTTCAGCGGGTCATTTTGCTCTCTGTCACAGAAAGGTCTGCTTACTAATCCTCTTCAACGCTCAATGATTTTTTTATATTATGCAAAGAAAAGAGACACTTGTCAAGGTTTTTTGTGATCAAAAATAGCCCGCATTGCGCGGGCATTTTGCGGTCTAGTTAAAGACGATTGTTTTATTTTCATGAACGATGACGCGGTCTTCCAAATGCCATTTCACAGCACGGGCAAGCACGCTGCGCTCAATTGTTCTTCCGATATTTTTCAACGCTTCCGCATTATCGCGGTGGTCTACGCGCTCAATATCCTGTTCAATGATTGGCCCTTCATCAAGATCGTTTGTCACATAGTGAGATGTCGCACCGATCAGTTTCACGCCGCGCTCGTAGGCCCGTTTGTACGGATTCGCACCGATAAAAGCAGGCAGGAATGAGTGGTGGATATTTATGATGCGATTCGGATGAGCCGAAACAAAATCAGGAGTTAGAATCTGCATATAGCGTGCGAGCACAATCACATCAATATCGTACTGCTCCAGCAGTTCAAGCTGCTTTTTTTCGACTTCCGCTCTGATGTCTTTGTTCGCTTTCATATAGTGGAATGGAATGTTCAGGCGCTCAACCAGCTCTCTCGCTTCCTCATGGTTACTGATGACAACAGCGATCTCCGCCATAAGGTTGCCGGTTTGCCATTCCCAAATCAGCTCATGCAGGCAGTGAAGCTCCTTCGAAACAAAGATGGCGACGCGCTTCAGCTCGCTTGCCAATGTTAAGCTCCAGGTCATGTCGAATTTTTCCGCAACAGAGGCAAACGCCGCTTGAAGGGATTCTTTTTTCTCACGAATGCCCGCACAGTCGAATTCGATTCTCAGGAAGAACCGCCCGCCTTCAGGGTCTGTCGTATATTGATTTGATTCTATAATATTAGCGCCGTGTTCAAATAAAAACGCGGAAACCGCGGAGACGATCCCCGGCTGATCGGGACAGCTGACCAAAAGGCGTCCTTTATCCTCATTTCCGTCACGGTAATCGTCCATCCGCTGAGTCATATATGATTTCATGAATAATCCCTCTTATCTTTGTAAGTCTAAACTATTTATCCATTATACTGAAGATTTGATAAAAATCAATTTATGACAAAATTTTTAAACCAACCGCTGAGCATAAAATCAACGCGATAAAGAAAATCCGTTTGGCGTCTTTTTGCTCCTTGTAAAAGAGGATGCCGACAAGCGCCCCGCCGGCGGTGCCAATCCCTGTCCAGACCGCGTAAGCCGTTCCCATCGGAATGGTTTCCATTGCGTACGACAGCAAGGAAAATGAAGCGGCAAAACCAACAATGATCAACAGCACCCATTTCACGCTTTTTTCCTTCGCATATTGATTCATAAGGGCCACGCCGGCCATTTCTAAACAGCCCGCGCACAGTAAACTGATCCAGTGCAGCATTATGCCCCTCCTCCTTTTTCCTCTGTCTCATCCTGTGTCACAAGCTTCAATCCGATGACACCGATTAAGAGCACGCCAATTAACAATAGCTTCGGCCATCCAATTGGTTCATGAAACAGAATAATTTCACTAAGTACCGTTCCCGCTGTGCCGAGTCCGGTAAAGACGGCGTATACAGTACCGACAGGCAGACTGTGAGTTGCTTTTATTAGAAGATAAAAGCTGAATATGATGCCGATGGCAGTGCCGCTCCATGTTAAGGCTGAGTCAGCGTGCTTTAAGCCTATCACCCAAACAACCTCGAAAACAGCGGCAAGCACGACCAATCCCCATTTCATTTGAGTCATTCCTTTCTATCTATTAAGATTCTCCGAAAACAAAAAAACCCCGGACAGTCGTCTCACATGAGATTGACTCTCCCGGGCTTTTTTCCCTCCGTGTGCATACGCGCTTCTATTTACGCGTATGTGTTTTCTCTCGAACCAGTCCATGTCCATTGACATGCGGAACCCTAGAAAACTTTACATGATATCATCATACTAAACTCAGCTCTATCTTTCAATTGTAAGATTTTCTTTCATAAACAGCGATCGGTTTATTCCATTTTCTGATCGTTTTGCTGTAATGCATGCCGATTTTCTCCGCTACCCGTATGGACGCTTTGTTACCCGGATCAATCAAAGCCGCCATTTTGCCGAACTGCCGCTCGTTAAAGCCATAGTCCAGACAGGCCCGAGCCGCTTCTTGCGCATAGCCGTTCCCCCAGTGGCGGCGGGCAAACATATAGCCAATTTCCATTACTGTTTGATTTTCGATCTGCTGTGGTACGATGCCGCATTGTCCCAAAAAATCCCCTGTCCGCTTATCTTCGGCGACCCACAGACTGACGCCGTACCCTTTTTCATTTCGTTTGTTCCAATTGATCCACTCGCGGGTTTGCCTCTTATCTTTTAAACCGGAGTAATATTTCATGACGTCAGGATCGTTAAAAAGTTCAAACAAATAAGCCTGATCCCGATCTTCCATACAGCGCAAACGAATTCGATCGGTTACAAGCTTCGTTTTAGCGCTCATATTTCGCCACATCCTGCTTCCATTCTTTTTTGAGGGCTTCAATATGTGCTTGATGATAGCGGCTATGATCTGACATATGCCAAATGCCCCACCGTATGGTCGCGGTGTCACCATCATAAGAAAGAGGCTGATGCAAATCATTTTCAGTTAAGGTGTAACATACCGATTTCAGCTCGTTTACCACATGCTGATGTATTTTCAGGAGTTCATCTAATCCGGGTTGATTCTTCGGTTCAGGCAGCTGTCCGTTTTGATCTGTCATCGGGCCGTATGCCTGTTCAATATGATTCGGTATCCGATTCCCCTTGATCCGCCAGACCCATCTGATATCAACATTTGCGATATGGTGCAAAAGCTGAGCCGTGCTGTTTTTTGTTTGGCAGCGCCCCTTATAGTAAAGTTCACTGTGCGTCATGTGGCTTACGATAGAAGCCAGACGGAGACTGTTTTCTTCCACTGCGGAATATAGCAGACTGACCGTTGGTGCCATATCGTTTCTTATGAATAAGTCATTCATGTTCAGCTCCCCTCCTAACTAGGTACATTTGACACCAAACAATAATTCCCTTTAAAAAAGAAAAAAGCTCTCATTGCAATAGAGAGCCATCTTAATTGTTATTTCCCGGTTTATATAAATAAGGATCATGCTGCGGTTCATTAGAGGTATTTAAATCAAGTGATATATCGCCGCGCGCATTCATCGTGCCAAGGGTGATTGAAGACAGCAGTTTCGGGCTGTACCCTTTTTCCTCAAGCTTCTCAAACAGCCAGGATCGGTTTTTTTGGAGATATTTCAAATTATGATCAAGGATTTCGCCGTCCAGTATGAGCGGAATCGGGATAAAATTCCGTTCAGCTTTCATATTCAAATCCCGCACCTGCACCGCTCTCGCTTCCTCTTTTGGGATGACGCTTACTTCTCCCGTTTCTTCAATGATGGCAAGATCAATGTCAGCCGGATCAGCATACCCCTTTTCCCTCAGCTTTCCGAGCAGTTCATTAACAGTCAGCCTTTCTTTACGGAGGCCGCGTTCATCAATATCCCCGTTTCGGATTAAGACAGTTGGGCTCACGACCAGGAGCCATCGCCATTTATTAGATAATGAGAGCTTGCTCATTATTAGATAAAGCACCAAAAAAGCGCCCGCATAATAAATTGACATCGGCAGCTTGGATGTTAGGATCGGCTCACTGATGATGGTTCCGATTGCGAAGGTCAAAAGCAGATCAAAATTGTTCATTTGTGACACAGCTTTTTTACCGGCAAGCCGAAACAAAATATATGCAATCGAAAATACGATAACTGGCTTCAGTAAAAATACCCATACCATCCATAACACCGATCTTTACCTCCATCCGCTGATCATATTGAGCCTATTGTGCCCAGTGGCAGACCCTCTATGCATGCCTTTTGTCCAATAGAAAGTGACACCGATTGGAGGCGCAATATGAAATATCAGAAGACGAATTCCCATTGGCCCTGCGATCTGCCATCGGCTCCCCAGTTCACGGACTATCAGCAACAGCAAACACTTGACAGGCTGGTCGGTTTAGAGCTAAGGATGGAGCAGCAGAGCGATTGAGGTAAACAATGAAGGCTGAGAACAATGCAAAACCGTGTATGCACAAACGGCGGCGGGTCAGTGATTGTCCGGATGTAAACCGGCGCTTGTCCGCCTTCTTCTCTCTCAATAAAAAACTCTTCTCTGAAAGGAGAAGAGTTTCGTGTTTAAACGGACTGTGCCAAACTTAATTGCGGGCCGAATAGCTCGTAATGGATAGACTCCGGCGCTGATCCGAGCTCTGATACAAGCTTATGCATTCCCGTAATAAACGACGGTGAACCGCAAATATAGTAATCTGCATCTGTGTTGGCAATCAGTTCTTTGAGGAATTGCTGATCAATCTGTCCTTCATGAAATTGAAGATCACCTGCACGGTCTTCCTCTGTCGGCTCGCGATACACAAATGCAGTTTTAACAGCAGAATGTTTTGCGGCTTCTTCTACCTCATGGCGCAATGCGTGATATTCACTGTTTTTCGCCGCATGAATGAACAGAATTTGCCGTTCAGGCTGTTTGGAAACAGATGTTTTCAACATGCTGATCATTGGTGTAATACCAACTCCGGCACTGATCAAAACGAGATCTTTCTGTGATGCAGGATTTAAAACAAAGTCCCCTGCCGGTGCGCTGATCTCTATTGAATCTCCCTCCTGAAGCCCATCATGTAGATAGGAAGACACGACACCATCTTTTTTTACTGAAATTCGATAATAGTCTTTTCCCGGCATATCAGACAGGCTGTACTGGCGGATATGCGTATATTCAGAATCAGGAATCCGAACTTTTAGGCTGATGTACTGCCCCGCTTGAAATTCAGGTAACGGCTTGCCGTCTTCTGATTTCAAATAGAAGGACGTAATTTCTTTGCTTTCCCGCTCTTTTTTCGCGATGACGAACGGCTTATACTCTTTCCAGCCGCCGGCTTGCTCTTCCGCCTGTTCATACATTTCTTTTTCAATTCCTATGAACGCGTCAGCAATTACTCCGTACGCTTTCTCCCATGCCTGCATAATGTCAGGGGTTGCAGCATCTCCCAATACATCTTTAATGGCAATCAGCAAATATTTACCGACGATTGGGTAGTGCTCAGGCTTAATTCCGATACTGCGGTGCTTGTGGCCGATTTGTTTGACAACCGGAATGATGTTTCCTAATTGGTCAATATTTGCCGCAGCTGCAATAACGGCATTTGCCAATGCAGTTCGCTGTGTTTTTTTCTTTTGGTTTGTTTGGTTAAAAATGTTCAAAAGCTCTGGATGGTCTTGAAACATCCGATCGTAAAAACGGCCAGTGATTGTTTCTCCATGCTGTTGCAATACGGGTACAGTGCTTTTAATAATTTCGATTGTTTTGTTATCTAACATTGTATAAACAATCCTTTCGAAAAGATGTATTTAGAATATATCTTTAAAATACATGATCTTACGAATAAAAGATATATCTAAAATGAATCTTTAATAAAGTTGTCACAAAATTATCAATTTAACATGACATTTGTTGCTTTTTTATAGAATCCCCTAGCAAAAACGGACTAACCATTGAAATAATCACCATTGAAAAGTACAAAAAAAACCCAAAACAACTTATGTTTTGGGTTTAATGTTCACCAAGGCTTATCAGTTCCAAGCGCATTTGCAAGCGCCTGGCTGTGTTTCTTGCGGTTCTTTCGTTCATTAGCGCGCTGTACAGCTGTATTATGCAGCATGATTTCTTCTTCTGTTTCCGGTACAACTCTCGGTACAGGCACCGGCTTGCCATTTGAATCTAATGCGACAAATGTCAAAAAGGATGTGGCAGCGAGTTCCCGTTCGCCAGTCATCAAATGCTCCTTAATAACTTTCACAAATACTTCCATGGAAGATGTGCCGACCCATGTCACATACGACTCTAGGCAGACAGAATCCTTTTGCCCGATCGGTTTTAAAAAATCTACAGAATCCATTGAAGCTGTTACGGTTTCACGTCTGCAATGGCGCGCCGCAGAAATAGAGGCAATGTCATCGATGTAGCTCATTAATTTTCCGCCAAACAGCGTATTATGGTTGTTCGTATCAAGCGGGAACACCCTGCTGGTTTTTACAACCTTTGACTCTTTACAAAATCTTGTTTCCGGTGTTTCCATACCTTTCTCCCCTTTGATGTCTGATCTTTTAGCTAAATGCACTTATATTCTCCTATTAAACAATATTCTCTTCCATTTGTCTAAAATTTAAAATGGTTTAATGATTTTCATGATGAGGGAATAATAAATGTATTCTTCATACTTTAGGAGGAAAAACAAATGGACGTATCCATCCCGAAATCTCAGCACAAAACGGTATGTCGAACGGAATACGGCACACTTCAGAAAGTGGTTTTATGCAGACCTGAGCACATGACCATAAAAGATGTCATAAACGAAACACAAAAACATTTTGAAGATGACAATATTCATGTGAAAACCGCCAACAATCAGCACAGCCGCTTAGTGGAGGCACTCAGATCACACAACGTTGAGGTCATCCTTTTGCCCGTTCGCGACGGACTCCCAGAACAGGTTTTTACTAGGGATATAGGGTTTGTCATCGGAGAAAAAGCCTTTCTGTCGAGCATGACTGAACCGATTCGCCAAGGAGAAGAAGCCGTTATAAAAGATTTTTTTCACAGCCAAGGTATCTCTTACACCCGTATGCTTGATACAAGCATTGAAGGCGGGGATGTCATTATCGATGGTGACACCGTATATGTCGGAATCAGCCAGCGCACCGACATTTCAGCCATCGGCCAGCTTGAAGAGGCACTGCCTGAGTACACGATCGTTCCAGTGAAGCTGCATGAAAAATTTTTGCATTTGGACTGTGTTTTTAACATTGTATCTGAAAGCGAAGCGTTAATTTATCCTCAAGCACTTGAGTCAGAGGCAGCTGATATGCTGGCAAAACGTTATGACCTTATTGAAGTGCCCGAGGACGAACAATTTACGCTTGGCACCAACGTCCTTTCAATCGGGAGAAAAACGATCATCAGCCTCCCTGGCAACCGACATGTCAATCAAGAGCTATCAAAAAGAGGCTATCACATTATCGAAATTGACCTGTCAGAAATCATCAAATCAGGCGGCTCCTTCAGGTGCTGTACACTGCCGCTGATTCGCGGCGAATGAAGAATCTTCCCCTTTTTCATGTTTTGAACAGCTTATTTTATCAAGATACGTTAATATAGAGGTGACATCATTTTTAAGGGGGAAATCGCATGACAAAATACATAGGATATGTCGGAACATATACAAAAGGCGGAAGCGAAGGAATTTATTCATTTGAGCTTGATACTGAGAAAAAAGCACTCAGCGAGCCAAAGCTTGCCGCTAAGCTGGGCAACCCGACATATGTGACGCCGAATAAAAACAACACCATCCTTTATTCCATCGAAAAAGCAGACGGCCAAGGCGGAGTTGCTGCCTATCAAATCAATAAAAACAGCGGCGAGTTGACATTTCTGAATCATCAGTTAATTGATGGTCCTTCTCCATGCCACGTAAGTGTTGATGATCAAAATCAATTCGTACTGACTGCCAATTATCACAGCGGGAAGGTACACGCGTTTCCGGTTCAGGAAGACGGCAGCTTGCAATCACCTGCTTCTGAAGCCGCTCACACAGGAAAAGGGCCGCACGAAAGACAAGAAAAACCGCATACACACTACGCAGGGTTCACACCTGAACACAATTATGTCGTAGCGGTTGATTTAGGTACAGATAAGCTGTACACCTATAAGCTGAAAGACGGCGTATTGGCTGAATCCGGAAGCCATTCCTTCGCTCCCGGTACAGGGCCTCGCCATATCGCTTTTCATCCGAAAGAAAAATACGCTTATGTCATGACAGAATTAAGCAATGAAGTGATTGCGCTTGAATACAATCCGACAGCCGGTGAATTTAGAGAAATCCAGGTCGTTTCTGCCATCCCTGATGATTTTAAGGATAACAGCCAGGGAAGTGCAATTCATGTCACACAGGACGGACGCTTTGTTTACGTCGCAAACCGCGGCCACGACAGTATCGCCGTATTTGAAGTGAATCAATATTCAGGAGAGCTGGCTTTCATAGAAAGAGTTTCGACAGAAGGAAACTGGCCTCGTGACTTTGTATTTGACCCAACGGAAGGGTTCCTCGTTGCCTCAAATGAAGAAACAGGCAGCCTTGTCCTGTTTGAAAGAGACAAAGAAACCGGCAGATTGACACTGCTTCCATCAACTGTTTCTGTCCCTTACCCGGTTTGTGTGAAATTTTTACATCAAGCATAAAAGCAAAGACTGGCTCAGGAGCCAGTCTTTTTTGTCTATCTCACCTTTTCTCTCGTCTCAGCAGTTCGATACAAATGGCAAGCGACAAAGCGGCCGGGTTCGATTTCTTGAAGCTGGGGACGGGATTCCCCGCATTCAGGCATCGCCTCCGGGCAACGGGTCCGAAACACGCAGCCGCTCGGCGGATTGACTGGGCTCGGCAGCTCCCCTTTCAAGAGAATACGCTCACGCTTGTCCTCCAATTCGGGATCCGGAATCGGAATCGAGGATAAAAGCGCCTTTGTATAGGGATGTAGCGGCTCACGATACAAAGTGCCGCTCTCTGTAATTTCCATCATGTGCCCTAAGTACATGACACCGATCCTGTCACTGATATGCTTCACCATCGAAAGATCGTGGGCAATAAATAAAAATGTGAGCCCTTTTTCTTTTTGAAGCCGCTTCAGCAGATTGACCACCTGCGCTTGAACCGAGACATCAAGAGCAGAAATCGGTTCGTCCGCCACGATAAATTCGGGATTCAGCGACAGTGCTCTCGCAATCCCGATTCTCTGTCTTTGCCCGCCGCTGAATTCATGCGGATAACGGCTGCCAAAATCGGGGTGAAGCCCAACTGCCTCAAGCAGCTCGTCCACGACGAGAAGCCGCGCTTTATGGGTATTGTAGAGATTGTGAATCTCCATCGGCTCCAAAATAATTTCTCGAACGGTCATGCGCGGGTTCAATGAAGCATAGGGGTCCTGAAAAATCATCTGCAGTTTGCGGTTGAAGGCAAACTGCTCTTTTTCACTTAGTGCATGAAGATTTGTGCCGCGGTATACCACACTTCCTTCTGTTGGCTGATAGAGGCGCATCAGCACTCTCCCCAAGGTTGATTTACCGCACCCTGATTCCCCGACTAGCCCGAACGTTTCTCCTTCACGAATCTGAAAGGTAACCCCGTCGACGGCTTTGACTGTCCGCTTTTTCCCTGCGTCAAAATGCATTTTTAGCTTGCTGACCTCTAACAAAGGCAGTGGCGTCATTTGTCTCCCTCCTTATTCTGAAAAACAGCGGCGCACCGCACAAAGTTCTTTTTCATAGATTGTTTCTTTTAATGTAAGGATTTCGATTGATTTTCCCGTCTTTGGAGAATGAAGCATTTTCCCGCCGCCAACAGAGAGACCGACGTGATGAATCGCTCCTTTTCCTTCCTCATAAGCAAAAAACAGCAGGTCACCAGCCTTCATATCATCAAGCGGGACATCCTCCCCCGCCTTAGCCTGATCTCCTGCATCACGGGGGATGCGGTATCCATTGGCCTTAAATATACTGTACATAAACCCGGAGCAATCAAACCCAAACCCGCTGATCCCTCCCCACAGATAGGGAAGGCCAAGAAAAAACGCCCCCGTTTGAATGATGTCTTCAGCAGTTCCTTTCTGTTCGCTGACAGGCACTGCATCACTTTGCTTCACAAACCTTTCCCCAAAAACGGTCGAAACCTTAAAATATCCGTTTTCTTCTGCAATGAGGGGGAGAACTGTCAAAAAGCTCAATTCGATCTCCTTTTCTCCATTGCTTTTGTACAAAAAGGCAGCAGGTTTGCTGATCATCACATCGTGTTGTGAATGGATGGGTGTAGATTTTTCCAGTTGGTTCTTTTTCATCCAGCCCGGGTATCCGCGCGGATCCTTTCGGGATGGCTGGCTAGGCACGATCACAGAAGCCCATTCCCCCTGTTCCGCTGTCACAAGTACTTTTTCGCCAAAGAGAACCTGAGTTTGAATTACATTGTCTGTACATAAACCAAGCCGTTCATCATACGTCATGCGCTCCAGCCAGTCTCTGATCCTTACAGTCGGTTGAAGCATGAATTGATCAGACAGACGCGGTGAATCAGGCGCTGTCCAGATGTTGGCCACTGCTGATATGACGGTGTGCATCATTGCTCTGTTTCCCCTTTCAAAAGCGCAGCCCCGGTGATTCCGAGACCCGGTCTGCCAGGCATTGAAATCGTGCTGCCGCTGTATGTTATACCGCCTTTGATGACATCTGTTTTCAGCATCAGCGGCGCGTCAAAATCAAAGCGTGTGATGTTTCTTTTACTTGCCGCAAAATGCGCCGCGGCCGTAATGCCCAGCTTTGTTTCGATCATGCTGCCGACCATGCACTCCACCCCGCAGGCCTCCGCTATGGCATTGATTTTCTCTGCTCCGCTGATGCCGCCCGCTTTCATCAATTTAATATTGATCAAGTCTGCGCTTCGGGTTTGCAGAATTTCGAATGCCTGCCGCGGTGTAAAAACACTTTCATCAGCCATAATCGGTGTATCTGTCGCATCTGTCACCCTTTTAAGCCCTGTGAGATCATCTTTATGAACAGGCTGCTCGACAAGCTCAATGCCAAGGCCCGCATCCTCCATTTTTCGAATAGCAGTTACAGCCTCCTTCGGCGTCCACCCCTGATTAGCGTCTAAACGCAGTTTCACAGCTGATCCGACACGTTTTCTGATTTCCTGAATGCGGGCGATATCTGTTGCGATATCATCTTTTCCGACCTTTATTTTCAGCGTTTGAAAGCCTTGTTTGAAATAATTCTCGGCATCCGCGGCCATCTCTTCAGGTGAGTTGACACTGACGGTATAATCTGTTTCAAGCGCATACCGGTATCCGCCAAGCATTTGATAAAGCGGCAGTCCGCACATCTGCGCCCAGCCGTCGTATAGCGCCATTTCCACAGCAGCCTTCGCGCTCATATTTCCTGTAAGAAGATGCTGGATGTCGTGCAGAATAGCCTCATAGCCCGACAGGCTTTTTCCAAGCAATGCCGGCTTCAACACATGGTGGATGGCACTTTCAATGCTATCCATGCTGTCACCTGTAATCACGACCGTCGGCGGCGCTTCCCCCCATCCGATTGCGCCGCTGTCATAAGTGATCCTGACAATGACTGATTCAGCCGTATACACAGTGCGAAGCGCGGTTTTAAATGGCTTTGTCAGCGGGACGGCGATTCGGCTTGTTTCGATTCGAATGATTTTCATGTCTTCAGCGCCCCTTCTGAAACGCCTGCCTCTATTACAACTGTTTTTTCTGCTGTATTCATAGCAGCTTTCGCACCGACCGGAACGGCAATACTTGGGGAGCAGTGGCCAATTTTAAATCCTTTCAGAGCAGGTTTTCCGGCTGTTATAATATAGTCTTCCAGCACTTGCTCAAGAGAGAGAGACTTCTCTCTCTTCACCGGGACACAATTGTGAAAATCACAAACTAAAATCCCCTCCGCTTCCGTCAGCTTCCCCGACATTTTCAGCTGATTTAGCATCCGGTCGATTTGGTAAGGCTCCTCGTCAATATCTTCAATAAATAGAAGCTTTCCTCTCGTATCAATTTCAAATGGCGTGCCCAGTGTAGACGTCAGCAAAGACAGATTTCCCCCGACAAGCTCACCTTCCGCTTTGCCGGGAACAAGCACGGTCAGCGGAGAAAGCTCTTCAGTATAGGTGAATTCCGTCTCCTGGAAGAGCTGCTTATATGACGCTTTTGTCAGCGGGTGAACGTCGTCAAGGCCAATATCCGAGCTAAGCATCGGGCCATGGAAGGTGATAAGACCTGTGTTTTGATGAATGGCAGTATGTAAAAACGTAATATCGCTGTATCCCCAAAAGATTTTAGGGTGTTTGCGGATTAAGTTGAAATCAATGCCCGCGGCGATACGTCCTGTCCCAACCCCCCCGCATGCGCACAGCACTGCTTTCACCTCCTCGTCTCTGAACATCTCATGGAGATCCGCCAGCCGCTCATCATCCTGTCCCGCTAAATAACCGTGCTGGTTTTTCAGTGCCTTGCCCAACTTCACCTGAAGACCGAGCTCTTCTAAAAATAAAAGCGCGGTGTCAAGCTTTTTTGGATCCGGCGGGCTTGCGGGCGCGATCACTCCGACTGTATCACCCTTTTTCAGCGCTTTCGGCTTGTGATTCAACGGAAACACTCCTTTCATTTGCTCTGCACCCTACGTATACGTGAAAGAAAGAGAAAAAATACCGCTCCTTCGCATAAAGAAGCAGTATTTCCTCAATCACCGCCATCAGTTTTTATCTGCCCATTTTAAATCGATATAGCCGACAGGGTGACGGACAATTCCCTTTACTTGTTCATTTTGCAGGTGAACCTGATTATAAAAATAAATTGGAATGATCGGCGCTTCATTGATGAGCAGCTTTTCAGCTTGATGCATAAGAGAGAAACGTGTTTTTTCATCGGCTTCATTTTTCGCCTTTTGGATCAGCTGATCGTATTCTTTATTGGCCCATCCTGTGCGGTTCATCGAATTTCCCGCTTGGAAGGCTTCCAGAAAACTGATAGGGTCCGCGTAATCAGGTAAAAATGAGCTTTGAGAGAATTGGAATTTCAGCGCTTTTTGATCCTCTAAAAATACGTTCCATTCCATATTGGCCAGCTTTACATCGACTCCAAGGGTATTTTTTAATTTTTGCTGGACAGCCTCGGCAATCTTTTTATGCTCCGGCTTTGTGCTGTAAGTAAGCGTGATCGCAGGAAGCTTATTATAGTTTTCTTCCTTCATCCCCTTTTCGAGCAGCTGCTTCGCTTTGCTTTCGTTAGGCGTGATCAGGTCTCCGCCCGCTTCACGGAAATCTTTGCCGTCGGGCTGCGTAAATCCAGGCGATACAAAGGCGCGCGCCGGTTTTTCATTATTTTTCGTGACGTACTTTACAATTTCGTCTTGATCCACAGCCATCGCAAAGGCTTTTCTGATGTTTTCATTTTGAAATGGCTCCATGTTCACATTAAACCGATAGAAATAGAGACCCGCCTGGTCAACAATATTGACGTTATCCTGATCCATCAGCTGGTCGCTTAACTCTGCAGGGACATAAGCAGTATCAAGTTCGCCTGATTGAAACATCTGATAATCTGTATTTCTGTCACTGACCATCGCCCATTTCACCTTATCAAGCTTTACGGTATCCTTATCCCAATACGTGTCGCTTTTCTCCATAGTGATGCTGTCATCATGCTTCCATTCCGTCAGCTTAAACGGACCGTTCCCAACAAAAGTATCCGCCTCAGCGAACCACTTTGGATTGTCTTTATCGACCTTTTCGTTTACTGGAAAATACGCTGGATTGGAGACGACGCTGAGAAAATATTTTTGCGGTGCTTCCAGCGTAACTTCAAGGGTTCGATCATCCTTTGCCGTCACCTTCACATCGTCTTTTTTCCCTTTCCCGCTGTTATACGCTTCGCCGCCTTCAATAAGATAGCCTAGGAATGCCGATGAAGCGCCTTTTTTCGGATCAAGCATCCGCTTCCACGCGTATTCGAAGTCTCCGGCAGTTACCGGATCTCCGTTTGTCCATTTCGCATTTTCTCGAATCGTAAACGTGTAGGTTTTTTTATCCTTTGATACAGACCACTTCTCCGCCATTGCCGGCTCGGGCTCATTCTCTTTGCCAAGACGCGTCAGCCCCTCCAAGATGTTATTTAACGGCTGCCATGACACATTATTGAAACCGATCGGCGGATCAAATGAAGTCGGTTCATTTTCGTTGTTTAAATAAAGCACCTTTTCTCCGCTGGTTTTTGCCTTATCATGACTGCCTTCTTTTCCGGCCTGTTCATTTGCTGTGCATCCCATCAGCGCAAACGAAAGTCCTAATGCAAGGCCCATACCCCATAGCTTTTTCACTCGTTTCATCCTCTTCCCCCTTTTCATGTTCAACCCTTCGCATCTCCTGACAGCACAGCATGCTCTGCTCGTTGATCCTGCAGCCAGCAGTTGACAGTATGCGAGTCAGACCTGATCGTCTGGGCCGGGTATACCCTGTCACACACAACCATCCTGTTCGGACAGCGGGCGGCAAACGGGCAGCCCGGCGGAGGTGAAAATAAATCCGGCGGTGTTCCGTCAATCGGGGTCAGCTCAGCGCCATCTAAATCCAGCCGCGGGACAGAGCCCAGCAGGCCTTTTGTATATGGGTGCTGCGGCTGATAAAAAATATCTTTTCTTGTGCCGATTTCCGCTATTTTCCCGGCATACATGACTGCGACTCTGTCAGCTACCTGGGCAACGACCCCTAAATCGTGCGTAATCAGAATGACAGACACATTCGTTTTTCTCTGAATCTCTTTAAACAGCTCTAAAATCTGGGCCTGAATGGTTACATCCAGGGCGGTGGTCGGTTCATCCGCAATTAAAATGTCAGGCTCGCAAATCAGCGCCATCGCAATGACAATCCGCTGTCTCATGCCGCCGCTGAATTGATGGGGATATTGCTTTAGGCGCTCTTCGGGATCTGGAATACCGACCAATGACAGCATGGAAAGCACCTCTTTCCGCGCCGCTTTTTTGCCCATTTTTTTGTGGCGCAATAGCGCTTCCCCCAGCTGGTCGCCGACAGTCAGCGTCGGGTTTAACGCCGTCATCGGGTCTTGAAAAATCATAGAAATGTCGGCTCCCCTTATGCTTCTCATTTCTTTGTCAGAGAGACGGCAAAGGTCTTTGTTTTTAAATAGAATGCTGCCGTCTGTCACCTTCGCCGAATAAGGCGGAAGCAGGCCCATGATGCTTTGGGAGGTAACGCTTTTGCCGCAGCCGGATTCGCCGACGATCGCAAAGGTTTCTCCTTTATACAAATCAAAGCTCACCCCTCTGACCGCCTGAACCGTCCCGCCGTAAGTCGTAAAAGACACGTGCAGATTTTGGACTGACAGAACTTTTTCCATACAGCTACCTCCTCAGCTTAGGGTCAAGCGCATCCTGCAATCCGTCCCCCAGCACATTAAACGCATACATCGTCAGAGATATGAAAAAGGCCGGAAAAAACAGGCGCCACCAATGCCCAGATAAAATCGTAGGCAGGCCGTCATTCGCCATCACGCCCCAACTTGCAAACGGGGCCTGTATGCCGAGGCCGAGAAAGCTTAAAAATGATTCTGCGAATATAGCGGCAGGTACGGTTAATGTCATTTGTACGATGATCGCTCCCATAGTATTCGGCAGCAAATTCTTCCGTATGATGCGAAACGTTTTCGCGCCAAAGGTTTTCGAGGCGAGCACATATTCATAATTTTTAATCTGAAGCACCTGGCCTCTTACAATTCTCGCCATGCCGACCCATCCGGTCACAGTCAGCGCCACAATAATCGTGCCCAGTCCCGGCCCCATGAGCACCATCAGCAAAATGACAACAAGCAGGTACGGCAGCCCGTACAGCACTTCGATAATCCGCATCATAATGCTGTCAATCCTGCCGCCTTTATAGCCGGCAACGCCTCCGTAAATGACACCGATCACAAAATCAATCAGCGCTGCCATCACGCCGACAAATAACGAAATTCTCGCGCCATACCATGTTCGGGTAAACACATCCCGGCCGAGTTCATCGGTGCCGAACCAATGATCGGCTGAGGGCGGAAGATTTTGTTCGGTCAGCGATTGGCGTACGACACTATGAGGCGATATAAAGGGCCCGATAACTGCCATGACAAAAAGAAATAATAGAATAAAGAGTCCGGCCATCGCTAATTTATTTTTCTTCAGCCTCCTCCAGGCATCCTGCGTGTATGACAAACTCGGCCGCTTGACCGAATCGGCTTCCCGATTTTTTTCCTGATTTGAGACAAACCACTCATCCGGCACCTGAATGTGCTGTTCTGGCTGGCGTTCATCCGTTTGTACAGGGAGATTCACACGCTTCACCCTTTCTTATGCAGTTTAATGCGCGGGTCTAAGAGACCGTAGGCCAAGTCGACCAAAAACAGCATGATGATCAGAATGACGCTGTAAAAAACGGTCGTTCCCATAATCACGGGATAGTCCCGCTGATTAATGCTTTCCACAAAATATTTTCCCATTCCCGGAATGGCAAAGATTTTTTCAATGACAAAGCTTCCTGTTAAGATGCTGGCGACGAGTGTGCCCAGGACGGTAATGACGGGCATGAGTGCATTTCTGAGTGCGTGTTTCACAATAATTTTGAACGGGGAAAGCCCTTTTGCTTTTGCTGTGCGGATATAATCCTGAGTCAGAACTTCGACCATGCTTGACCGTGTCAGCCTGGCAATGATCGCCATTGGCCCTACAGCAAGCGCTGCGGTCGGAAGCACCATATGAATCGGGCTCGTCCATGTGGCAGCAGGAAATAGTTTGAGATTGACTGCAAATTGCTGGATGAGCAATGTTGCGAGAATAAAATTCGGGATGGAGATGCCAAGTACCGCAAGACTCATCGCAGCGTAGTCCAAAAAGCCATTACGGCGGAGCGCAGCGATTACGCCCAGTACCAGCCCAGAAATCACAGCAATGACAATCGCCGTCATTCCAAGCTCAAAGGAAACGGGAAATCCGCGTTCCAGCATGTCATTTACGCTGTCGGATGGTTTTTTTATTGAAGGTCCAAAATCGAATGTAATGATGGATTTTAGGTAGATGATGTATTGGAAAATGAGAGGATCGTCTAAGTGATAGTAGGCTTCGAGATTTTTTTGAACGGCTTCATTTGTGCCTCTCTCCTCGTTAAAAGGAGATCCGGGAATGACCTTCATGAGAACAAAAGTCAGGGTGGTAATCACCAAAATCGTAGCTGCCATTGCCCAAAAACGCTTTATCATGTATCGTGCCAAAGCCTAAAACACCCCTTTAGCAGAATGATGTCCGCATCGCAAGCTCAGTCATGACAAGCATCGCCTGATAGGCCTCAAGCATGTCCTTCGCCTGAAATTGAACGGTTGTGGTTCCCGTTTTGATTTCCGTTCCCGGCATCAGATTCGCCCATTCTGCCTGGCCGTAATTGGCGAATTCAATGCTCAGAACCGGCCTGTCAGGCGGTGTAAGCGGTTTGACCTTGTCCTTGTTTTGCAGGGCAAATGCGGTTTTTTCTGTCAACAACCGTCCGGCTTTCGCAGGCGACAAGCACTTCACTGCAGATCTTGAAATCGTTTGTTTGACCGCGGCTGTCGTCACGTTCGGAATGAGCTCTTCCGCTTCCTTAGCCGCCCGGTCATCCCCGGCCACCATTAATACAGGGACATCATAATAACCGGCAACGTATGCATTTAGCCCAAGCTCACCGACAGGCCGATCGTTTATGTAAAAATGACGGACCCCGAAAATCATGCTGTGTGACATGACACCGGGAGTCGAGGCTCTCGCATGATAACCGAGGAACAAAGCGCCTGTAAACGTATCATCCAGTCCCTCAACCATAGAAAATGGTTTGACGTCACCGGAAATCAAATCTGCTTCAGGGTGAAGCTTTTCAACCATCAGATTATTCATCTTCGAATGACTGTCATTGACCAGCACCTCGGTACACCCGCTGTTAAATGCTTCGGCAATACAGTAGTTTGCTTCTTCAGTCATAATGAGCCGCCCGCGTTCATAATTACGCTTGCCGGAATCCACAAAGGTATCGTCCGGAAGACCCGAAATACCTTCCATATCTACTGACAGGTACAATTTCATAAAGCTCCTCCTTTTTTACTAAATTATGAATATTCTAACAAATTATATTAAAAAAAGAGGAAAAATGCAATATAACTGGGGAAAATCTCGACCATTCAGTGATAAAAAAGAATCCTCTTGCAAGGATTCATGTCTGTTTTTCTGTCTGTTCTGTAAGCAGTTCATATTTTTTCAGCGTTCTTTCAAACACCTGATCAAAAACGTCCGGCACAGAGGCGCGTATCACCTCAGCTCCCTCTCCCGTTATTCCGCCTTTCGTTGCAACACGTTCCAGCGTCTCCTCGAAAGACATATTTTTTTCAATCAGCAGCTTGCCAGTTCCGTATAGTGAATGAATCAGAAAATCAAAGGCTTCTTCTTTGGACAGGCTGCTGTTTCTGACGGCAGACAGTGCCAATTCTTCAAAGATTGCAGCTATGAATCCCGGTGCCGAGCTCGTTAAATTGCTGGCCGCATCAACATTCGATTCTTTGATTTCTCGTACACGGCTGAAAACCGATAACAATTCATTTAGATGCTCTTTCTTCTCCGCAGCCAGTGCTTCACTGTGAACGACAAGTGAGATGCCGGCTTCTGCTTCGGACGTAATGGCAGGAATAACGCGTGAGATACCCGCTTCTGTTTCCGCCTCCAAAAGACGCAGCGGCACACCGGCAGCTATGGATACGATGTGAGTATTTCTGTTCACATACGGGTGCAGACGGCGCATTGTTTCGATGACATGGAGCGGCGGGACGCATATCAAAATCAATTGGCATGTATTTGCCCAATTCTCCAGCGAATCAGCCGATACGTTTGGGTAATCTGACATGAGTACCTGCAGCCGCTCCCCCTTCGTTCTCGTTTCAATAAATAGTTCATTCTCTTTTATTTGTCCATGCTTTAACAGCTGTCTGGCGATCATATCCGCCATGCTGCCATAGCCAATCAATCCAATCTGTTCCATCGAC
This sequence comes from Bacillus sp. MD-5, assembly GCF_002201875.1. NCBI lineage: Bacteria > Bacillati > Bacillota > Bacilli > Caryophanales > Bacillaceae > Bacillus > Bacillus sp. MD-5. The sequence goes on along the minus strand of NZ_CP021911.1, from coordinate 1,210,706 downwards.
TCAGTCCTTTCATATACAATAAGAAGTGTACCGTTTTCCGCACTTTTTCACAATTTCCCATAATCTTTTCATTTTTATCCCACAGTTTTTGTTTATGATAAACTCAAGTCATAAACCTATCATAAATAGTAATGTGAAAATAGAGAAACGGAGTGAACATAATGGATAACTATCGTGATGAAAACAGAACGGAAGGTAATGAGAATGAGGTCTTTTTAACAAAAGAGAACGATCAGAGCACCTCCTACTCAGCACGCAATGTCATTCATGATCAGGAGAAGAAAAAACGAGGGTTCGGATGGTTCAGGCCGTTGCTTGGCGGAGTGATCGGCGGCAGTCTCGCCCTTGGCATTTACACGTTTACACCGCTTGGCGACCATGATTCTCAGGACACTGCAAAACAATCATCCAGCCAGCAGCAAACGCAATCTGTTACTGCTAAAAGCACGTCCTCTGAATCTAAAAAAAGCTCATCAAGCTCAAGCAGCTCATCTGCATTCAAGAGCGAGGACTCTTCTAAAATCTCAGATATGGTAGAAGACCTTTCACCAGCAATAGTCGGCATTACAAATCTTCAGGCACAATCAAACAGCTCTTTGTTCGGCTCTGGCTCATCCAGTTCCAGCTCTGATTCCAGCGAAGACACAGAAAGCGGTTCAGGGTCTGGTGTCATTTTCAAAAAAGAGAATGGCAAGGCTTATATCATTACAAATAACCACGTCGTAGAAGGAGCATCTTCACTGAAGGTATCTTTATATGACGGCACTGAAGTGACAGCAAAGCTGGTAGGCAGTGACTCGTTAACTGATTTAGCTGTCCTCCAAATCAGTGAGGATCATGTCACAAAAGTGGCAAACTTCGGAAATTCATCTGATCTCAGAACAGGCGATACCGTTATTGCGATTGGGGACCCGCTTGGAAAAGACCTGTCCCGCACGGTAACACAAGGAATTGTAAGCGGCGTGGACAGGACGGTTTCAATGTCTACTTCAGCCGGCGAAACGAGCATTAACGTCATTCAGACAGACGCAGCAATTAACCCAGGTAACAGCGGCGGTCCTTTGTTAAATACAGACGGCAAAATTGTCGGCATTAACAGTATGAAAATCAGTGAGGATGATGTTGAGGGTATCGGATTTGCCATTCCAAGCAATGACGTAAAACCGATTGCTGAAGAATTGCTGTCGAAAGGGCAAATTGAACGTCCATATATCGGTGTCAGCATGCTTGATCTAGAACAAGTGCCGCAAAACTACCAAGAAGGCACACTCGGCCTGTTCGGCAGCCAGCTGAATAAAGGTGTTTACATCCGTGAGGTCGCTTCAGGCTCTCCTGCTGAAAAGGCTGGATTAAAAGCGGAGGATATTATCATCGGCCTAAAAGGTAAAGAAACCGATACAGGCAGTGAATTGCGCAATATCTTATATAAAGACGCAAAAATCGGTGATACCGTTGAAGTGAAAATTCTCAGAAACGGCAAAGAAATGACGAAAAAAATTAAACTCGATCAAAAAGAAGAGAAAACTTCGTAAGAGATAAAGCCTCGGGTCGCAAAATTCGGCCTGAGGCTTTTTTAATAGACAAAGACCTAACTGCTCTATGAAACTTTCTGGCGAGATATCCGTATATCATACAGACTGACATCATTCGCATCAAGATGCTAGAAACATCGTTTGCTAGGAGGTATAAACATGAAAACCGCGGGATTGAGTATGATCTGCGCAGGATTAGCTTTTCTTTTGCTGAGCTTTCTTCTCTCTGAATCGACGTTGGCATGGGGAGTTGTACTGGGTGCCAGTATTCTATTAAACGTCACTGGTACAGCAGTGATCATGCGTTTCTTAAAAGCCCCCCAATATAACAGCTGACATACGGCAAAGCCTAAGACGAAAACGGTTAGGCTTTGCCGTTTTTCTTTCAGCGTGAGTGAACCGAAGTGCAAGCCCGAAATCTCTTCTTCCTTCTCTTATTCCATATATCTATTCGCATTTTTCACTTTGATCGACAGAACATAAAAAAACCCCTGTCCGTTAAGAACAGAGGTTTTAAGGTTATGACATGTGCTGGTCTCTATAGAGTCTTTTATTTTCAATCCCGTACGATTTCTGTACGATGTAAAGCGGCCGGTCTTTGGCTTCATCATAGATTCTGCCGATATATTCGCCGATCATGCCGAGAATCAGAAGGACAATGCCGCTGAACAGGAGCTGGATCACAATAAGTGATGACCAGCCGGTAATCGTGCTGTCTGTGAACAGCTTCAAATACAGTACGATAAACATATACAGAAATCCTGCGCCTGACATTAAGACCCCGACATAGCTTGCCAGCTTCAGCGGTTTATGTGAAAATGTTGTAATGCCGTCCATTGAAAGCTTCAGCATTTTCTTAAGCGGGTATTTCGTTTCTCCAGCAAGCCTTTCATCACGTACATACTCAACTGCCGTTTGTTTGAAGCCTACCCAGCTGACGAGTCCTCGGACAAAAGGGTTTTTTTCCTTTAATTTTTTCATTTCATCACAGACTTTTCTGTCCATGAGGCGGAAATCCCCGGTATCAATCGGGATATCAATATCTGTCATGCTGCTGAGAAGCCGGTAAAACATGGCCGCTGTCTGTTTTTTGAAAAAGGTTTCCCCTTTTCGTTTTGTACGTACGGCGTATACGACCTCATAGCCTTCCTTCCACTTTTCAATCATGTCTAAAATTAACTCAGGAGGGTCCTGCAAATCGGCGTCAATGACGGCGATGGCATTCCCCTGTGCATAATCCATACCCGCTGTAATGGCGATCTGGTGCCCAAAATTCCTTGAAAAGTCTATAATCTTTACTCTCGGATCGATCAGGCTGTACTCTCTTAAAATCTCAATACTGCGATCTTTGCTGCCATCATTGACGAAAAGCAGCTCGTAGTTTTCCTTCGTTTGATCCATGACCTCTTTTAAGCGCTGATAGGTTTCATGAATGACAAGCTCTTCGTTATACACAGGTACAACAATTGAATATTGAATATGTCTGCTCATGTTTTTTCCTCCTATTCATCAGCATTTAGTTCGTATAATGTTGCTGACTGGTTCATTTCGCCAGGTCCGCCGCCCATTTTGCCGGTTTGGCCTGAAGCCTTGCTGTTGCTTGATGTATCAGCTGCAGTATCTTCTTGATCAGAACTTGATTGCCATTTTTCTGATGCTACTTCTTTTCCATTTTTCTCAACCCATTCGACAATGTCATTGTTTCCGCCTTTCCCCATTCCTGAAGCCAAGAAGTATTTCACTTTTCCTTCTTTTACGAGCTTTTTAAATTGAGTCAGCGTGATCGCCGGGTCAGAACCGCTGTATCCGCCAATAGCCATGACAGCTTTTTTCGTTTTAATGATATATGGCGCCGCTGTGTTCGAATCGGTTGTGGCGAATAGGTATTCAGCTCCGGCGTTATTCTCCTCTAAATATTTGATCAGTTTTTCATTTACAGTCGCATCAGACATTCCCATGCCTTTTCCGCTCATTGATGCGAGCTGAGGGCCTGTTTCAGGCAGTGAACTGTTGCCACCGTACAATAGCGGTGTGCTTGCCCAATATATCGGCATCACCAGCAATGCGAGAAGAGCTACAAGCGAAGTATAATAACTGATCGGTTTTTGGCGCTGTTTGAACAGCAGCAAAGCAATCGCTGACAACACGCCTATAACCCCTACCCCGATACTCCATCCAACACCGATTTGATCGTTGTAGTTTCTGAGAATAAACAATTCAAATCCAGTTGTCGCAATGATTGCGCCTGGCAGAAGCCATGATTTCCAGCCTGTCTGATTGCGGTACAGATGAACAAGGGCAACCCACCCCGCACCGACAAGAGCCGCAATCGGCGGTGCCAGCATGATGAGATAATAATGATGGAAAAATTCTGCGACACTGAAGAATCCGGCAATCGGTACAAGCCACGCTACCCAGAACACCGTTTCCTTCTGCTCTATAGATAATCTTCTTCTTTCTCTCGCGCCAGCGATCAGTAAGCCTGCGATTCCAAAAATCGCAAATGGCAGAAGCCAGCTGATTTGATCAGATAACTCTGTTTGGAAAAGCCGCAGTGGACCAGGTGTTCCCGTTCCAAACATTCCTGAACCTGATTGCATTTTTGAGCCGGTTCCTGTTCCGCCTTTCCCTCCGTCTCCGCCAGGTCCTCCTTGGCCGCCATCTCCACCGCTTGGAGGTCCTCCTTGACCGCCGTTTGGCATTTCTCCTCCGCTTGGCATTTGGCCATTGGATGGAGGTGCCGCCATATTTCCATTTGAGGATTTGTCATCACTTGATGACTGATTAGGCGGTGCTTGAGTGTTATCAGAAGAAGACATTTCTTTTGAAGCGTCTTTGTTTGGCGCACCCTGGCCGCTGCCGGAATTTTGGCCTGTCAGCCGCTGGATTCCGTTATAACCAAAAGCCAATTCCAGCACAGAGTTGGTTTGGCTGCTTCCGATATAAGGCCGCTTGCTTGCAGGGATATTGTCAACAATGAGCGGCCACGATAACGAAACGGCTGCTAATACGGCTAACGCACTTACCAGCGAAATGATTTTTTTCTTGATTGTGGCGTTTGCCGCAATCAGATAGAACAATAAGAAAGCCGGTAAAATCATGTAAGCCTGCAGCATTTTTGTATTGAAACCTACTCCAACAACGAAAAACGCTGCTAACAACCAGATCAGCTTTCCTTTTCTGATCGCTTTAAAGAGAAGCCATGTAGCAAGCAATAAGAAAAATACCAGTAATGCATCAACATTGTTTGTACGGGCCACAGCCACCGCGATCGGTGTACATGCCATGATGAAAGAGGCAATTCTTGCTGCCGTCTTACCGAATGTCGGTTTTATTAACAGATACATTAAAAGGACAGAACCTACACCAGCAAGTGCCTGAGGCAGGATGACGCTCCACCCGTGCATACCGAATATAAGTGCGCTGATGGTTTGTATCTGGAACGTAATAGGCGGTTTATCAACCGTTATAAACCCCGCCGCGTCGAATGAGGCATAGAAAAAATTATGAAAGCTTTGCATCATACTTGTGACTGCAGCGGTGTAGTAAGGATTCACCGTATCATCATTCCAGATGTTATAGATATTTAAGAATGCAGATGCGAGCAAAATGAGGATGAGGACGATATCCAGCTCGCGTTTTTTCTTTTCCACGTGTTTTTCACTCCTTTTTGTCTAACTTGGAAATAGTGTAACAAGCAAATATGAATAAACTATTAATAAACAAAGACAATATTTTTGCCGAGACCATTTGATGCCAATCATCCTAGATACAGCTGGTCTCAAGCCATTTCTCCCAACCGTAATCTGATATTTCCTTCCAATGGGTGATGCTGTTTTACCAAAATAAAAAAGCCCTCCGGCGGCGCCGGAAGGCAGATGAATCATAAATTATTGGATCGGTTTCAATTTCGCTTCAATTTCAGCTCTTCGATGCTCAAGATACGGCGGAAGAGCGATCGTTTGGCCAAGCTCATCAAGATTTTCATCTACCATAAAGCCCGGTCCGTCTGTTGATAACTCGAACAAAATGCCGTTCGGTTCTCTGAAATACAGCGCCTTGAAATAGTAGCGCTCAACAATGCCAGAATTGCTAAAGCCTTCCCGGCTGATGATCTGATGCCACCCGGCAAGTTCTTCTTCATCTCTTACCCGAAATGCGACGTGGTGAACACTTCCTTTGCCTTGGCGCTCGCGCGGAAGATCGTTTCTTTCTATTAAATGGATTTCCGTTGCCGCACCGCCTTCACCTGATTCCAAAATAACAGCGGTTCCTTGTCCTCCAACTGGTTCACGGCTGATTTCTGTAAATCCAAGAATATTCGTCAGCACGTGTAAGGTTGGTTCGGCATATGGCACAGTCAGTTCAACCGGCCCTAATCCGCGAAACGAAAATTCTTCCGGAATGCCGCTCTGTTTAACAGGCAGACCATATCCTTTTCCTTTCTCATCAGCAGTCAGCACAAGCCGCTGCCCTTCATGATCTTGGAATGCCAATATGTCACGTCCGGCTCTTTTTGAGATACCGCTGTGTACCACTTCGTGCTCTTCAAAACGTTCTTTCCAGTAATGCAGAGCTTCTGTACTTGGGACGCGCAACCCAATAGAAGAAATACTGTTTGTTCCCGCATGAAATGGTGCAATGCGAGGAATCTCGAAAAACGTCAGCTCAGTTCCCGGATTTGCCACTTCATCTCCGTAGAACAGATGGTACATTGTCGGTTCATCCTGGTTGACGGATTTTTTGACGAGCTTTAATCCTAATACTTTCTTATAGAAATCCAAGTTTTTTTGTGCGTCGGCCGTTAATGCCGATACATGGTGAATGCCGTTGACTTTCATATGCTGTCCCTCCAGGTTATTTTATCTCGATTTCGAGATATCATATCATAGTTATCTATTTATTGTTCTAATAACAAGGTATTTTATTCGCAAGGGAAAGTCAACATATCAGCTTCACCGACGGTTCGTTCATTTTCTGACTTCTGCCTCTCCTCTGATCCGTCTAAAATTCCTCTGCAGAAAACACGAACTTTATAAAAAGAAATAATGCGATTCATTCGTTTATAGATTGTTAAAAGAGACGTTTCACCGTTTTTTAAACAGAACGAAAAGCAAATATCGAAAATCAGAAAATTTATTTTATTTCACTTTTCTAAAATAGGGTTTACAATATGAAAAAAAGATTCTTCATCATGAAGCTTCAACACCATAGGAGGTTACGGACATGCATACTGAAGACAACGGTTTGAAAAAAGAGATAGGCCTCTTATTTGCCCTTACTCTTGTCATCGGAACCATTATCGGCTCTGGTGTTTTTATGAAGCCCGGCGCTGTGCTCTCTTATTCTGGTGATTCAAAAACCGCGCTTTTCGCCTGGCTGTTAGGCGGTATTTTAACACTGGCGGGCGGTTTGACAATCGCGGAAATCGGAACGCAGATTCCAAAAACCGGCGGGCTTTATACGTACCTTGAAGAAGTGTATGGCGAATTTTGGGGATTTTTGTGCGGCTGGGTGCAGATTATCATTTACGGTCCGGCGATTATAGCCGCGCTGGGTTTATATTTTGGCTCTTTAATGGCGAATCTTTTCGGCTGGGGATCTGGATTGTCAAAAGCAATCGGAATTATAGCAGTTCTCTTTTTATGCGTCATTAATATAATCGGTACAAAATACGGCGGCTTTGTCCAAACGCTGACAACGATCGGTAAACTGATTCCGATTGCATGCATCATCATCTTCGGCCTTTGGAAAGGTGATCAGCACATCTTCACAGCAGTAAACGAAAGTATTTCCGATATGAACTTCGGAGCGGCCATTTTGGCTACACTATTTGCGTACGACGGATGGATTCTTCTGGCCGCTCTCGGCGGAGAAATGAAAAATCCCGAAAAGCTGCTGCCACGCGCAATGACGGGCGGATTATTAATCGTAACAGCCATCTATATTTTCATTAACTTTGCATTGCTTCACATCCTGTCTGCGAACGAAATTGTCACACTTGGCGAAAATGCGACAAGCACTGCTGCCACCATGCTGTTCGGTTCAATTGGCGGAAAGCTGATCAGTGTCGGAATTATCGTCAGCATCTTTGGATGTTTAAATGGAAAAGTACTTTCTTTTCCGCGTGTTTCATTTGCAATGGCAGAACGCAAACAGCTTCCATTTGCTGATAAGCTTTCACATGTACACCCGACATTCCGCACACCATGGATCGCGATTTCCTTCCAGATTGCTTTGGCTTTGATTATGATGCTGATCAGCAACCCGGATAAGCTCTCTGAAATCTCTATTTTTATGATCTACATTTTTTATGTGATGGCCTTTTTTGCAGTGTTTATTCTCCGCAAGCGAACAAAGGGAGAAAAGCGCGCCTACAGTGTTCCGCTTTATCCATTCATGCCGATTTTGGCCATCGCAGGCTCCTTCTTTGTATTAGGCAGCACACTCATTACAGATACAATGAGCTGCGGATTATCCATCCTCATCGGCCTTGCCGGACTGCCTGTTTATTACTGGATGAAAAAACGAAAAGCAAGCTGATAAAACGGTTCCCTTGTTTAGGGAACCGTTTTTTGGTGAAACAGAAGATAAAAGTTGACAGGAAAAACACAACTTTTGATATACTTTTTACGTTAAGCAGAAAGATTTTGCAAACTTGGGTCGGTTTTTTGAATCGAAGTAGGTCAAAATAAGGGGACATGATTTGCAGAAAAAGTCAAGCCGTGTTTTTTTCGACTTTACCTGTTTTTTTTCGACAAAAGGCTATATAATAATTTGATGTGTGCATTGTCTCATTCAAACTATGGAGGGTTTTTAATGATAAGAAGAAAAAAAGATAAGTTCTCACTCCTTTTAACAGAAATTGCAAAGAACATAGACGAAACTGCCGAATATTTTGTGAATTTTAAGGTCACAAACCAAACGACGCTTAAAGAATTCGCAGATACGTTAAAGGAATATGAAACAAAAGGTGACAATCATGTTCATGTCATGATTAAAGAGCTTAACAAAGCGTTCATCACTCCTATTGAACGCGAAGATATCCTTCAGCTGACAAACAGCCTGGATGATGTGCTTGACGGAATCGAACATTTCTCTGCCATGATGGAGATTTTCTCAATTACCTCATCTGACGAGCATATTGATAAATTCAGCGGATACATCAGAGAATGTACGAAAGAAATTTTAATTACAATTGAACTGCTGGCAGAAAACCGGTTAAAGGATATTCAGCCTCACGCTATCAAAATTAAAGAGTATGAGCACAGCTGTGACAACCTGCACAGAAAATCATTAAAGAATCTTTTCGGAAATGAAACAGATCCGATTAAAGTTATTCAATATCGTGAAATTTATGAAACGCTTGAAGAAATTGCCGACTCTTGCCAAAGTGTTGCCAATAATCTTGAAACCATCATTATGAAAAACGCGTAACGAGGGGTAAAAATGGATATTCTATTCATATTAACAATACTAATAGTCATTTGTGCTCTGGCGTTTGATTTCATCAATGGGTTTCATGATACGGCGAACGCTATTGCGACTTCGGTATCAACAAAAGCGCTGAAACCGCGCCATGCCATTATCATGGCGGCTGTAATGAATTTTATCGGAGCAATGACATTTACAGGTGTTGCCAAAACCATTACGAAAGACATTGTAGATCCTTATACTCTGGAAAATGGCTCTGTCGTAATTCTGGCCGCGCTAGTCGCTGCGATTGCCTGGAACCTTATCACATGGTACTACGGCATCCCAAGCAGCTCGTCCCATGCCATCATTGGAGCTATTGCCGGAGCAGCCGTTGCGGCAGCCGGATTTACTGCGTTAAATTATAAAGGCTTCATTAAAATCATTGAAGCATTGATCTTTTCACCGATTATCGCTTTTGTCCTTGGTTTTATTTTATACAGTATCGTCAAGCTGATTTTCAAAGACAGCAATTTGGCGAAAACAAACAAGCAATTCCGCAGAGTGCAGATTGTAACAGCTGCCCTGCAATCGTATACGCACGGAACAAACGATGCGCAAAAAGCAATGGGAATTATCACAATGGCTCTCATCACAGCGAATTTACATACTTCTTCTAACGATATTCCTACCTGGGTGCAATTCGCCTGCGCGACAGCCATGGGTCTAGGAACATCAATCGGCGGCTGGAAAATCATCAAAACCGTTGGCGGAAAGATCATGAAAATTCGCCCGGTAAACGGGGTTTCCGCTGACTTAACCGGGGCAGCCATTATTTTCGGCGCTACATTTATTCATTTGCCGGTCAGTACAACCCACGTCATTTCTTCATCAATTCTTGGCGTCGGTGCGTCACACCGGGTAAAAGGCGTAAACTGGGGTACGGCCAAGCGAATGCTCATTACATGGGTCATTACGCTTCCGATTTCAGCGACACTTGGTGCCATCGCCTACTTTATTTTAAATATGATTTTTTAATGTCACACCGCTTCTGTCAAAGGAGCGGTTTTTTTGATGGAAGAGGAAAACCATCCGGATCTCTCGAATACAATAAGCAGAACCTATTTCAGATGTGAGGGAGTCGAGTATGGTTTTATTCTTTCAGATCATGGTCTGGTGCATTGTGGCTGGACTGGGGTTATACGTGTATGCCACGTGGCGTTTCGAATCGAAGGTCAAAGAAAAAATGTCCGCCATCCGGAAAACATGGTATTTGCTGTTTGTTCTGGGCGCTATGGTATACTGGACATATGAGCCCACTTCCCTATTTACCCACTGGGATCGGTATCTCATTGTCGCAGTCAGCTTTGCTTTGATTGATGCTTTCATCTTCTTAAGTGCATACGTCAAAAAACTGGCTGGCAGCGAGCTTGAAACAGACACAAGAGAAATTCTTGAAGAAAACAACGAAATGCTCCACATGTATCTCAATCGGCTGAAAACATACCAATACCTATTGAAAAACGAACCGATCCATGTTTATTATGGAAGTATAGATGCTTATGCTGAAGGCATTGATAAGCTGCTGAAAACCTATGCTGATAAAATGAACTTAACGGCTTCTCTTTGCCAATATTCGACACAGGCTGATAAAGACCGGTTAACCGAGCATATGGATGATCCGGCAGATGTACAAACACGGCTCGATCGAAAGGATGTTTATTACGACCAATACGGAAAAATGGTTCTCATCCCTTTTACCATCGAGACAAAGAACTATGTCATCAAGCTGACGTCTGACAGCATTGTCACGGAATTCGATTATTTGCTATTTACGTCATTAACAAGCATATATGATTTGGTGCTGCCAATTGAGGAGGAAGGTGAAGGATAATGGAACGTGCGTTTCAAAACGGATGCGAGCCCAGAGCGGCCAAACCGTTTAAAATCCTGAAAAAACGTTCAACCACCAGTGTCGCAAGCTATCAAGTCAGTCCGCACACAGCGAGAATCTTCAAAGAAAACGAACGGCTGATTGACGAGTATAAACGAAAAAAAGCATGATCACACTAAAAGGACAAGAGAAAACAGCTCTTGTCCTTATTCCTTTTCTTAATGGGTTACATATAATAAATACAAACAGAGGATAATGTCAGGTGATACAGTGAAAAAATTGGTGAGGCGTGTGAAGTTTGTTGATTACGGTAAGTTTGGGCTTTCCGGGTACTCGCTTCGGGTGAGGGAGCGCAGTGCAGGAATTTTAAAAAAGTTAAAGAAGAAAAAATAAATCCCGGAACCAGCTCCGGGATTTTTATGGTCTGTGATCAGCTTAATTGCGCTGCGATCTTGGCTTTCGTCGCAGGTCCGTAAATACCGTCAGCAGTCAGACCGTTAACAGACTGAAAACGTGCTACTGCGTCAGCTGTTTTCGGGCTGTAAATGCCGTCAATTCCGTTGTTGACAGCGCCTTTATCAGGGTAAAAATACAGAGCCGCAAGTGCTCGTTGCACCTGAAAGACGTGTTCTCCTGAGGTATAAGGTGTTGTCAATTGAATGATACCATCAGGGAGCGGATAGAGCTCTGGTTCTTCAGCGGACGATGGCGCACTTACAATTAATACTTGACCAACCTGAATAAGATTCGGGTCTTCGATATTGTTCCACTCTTGCAGCTGAGCAACCGTAACACCGAATGCTCTCGCTATCGATGTGAGTGTGTCACCTTGTTTCACGACGTAAGTTTGGCTGCCGCCTCCCCCAATTCCTGCTTTGAACGAATCCCACGTATCTAACAATTTTCGCGGACATTCCTTCCCTGACCAATACTTATGAGGGACGACATTGGCAAGACTGATATTATGTTCAGCCATTAATGTTTTGATGAGCCACTGGGCATTTGCTGTTGCTTTTGCAAAATCTCCATCAGCATTTTCGCAAATTTCAATACCGATAGAAGCCCGGTTGCCGCTGCCATTTCCGTCTCCCGCATGCCAGCCGTTTTCATTCAAAGGCAGATGCTGATAAATTTCTGTATCATCAACTGTAAAATGCCAGCTTGTCGTCGTATCAGGATTTTTCAAATAGCGGGCATGGGCCGCAGCATCCGCCCCTACTGCAGTATTCGCTGTATTGTGCACCGTAATGTAAAGCGGCGTCATTGCGTAGCCTGGACGGTTATTTGCGCCAACCGGAATAAAGTCTTGGATAATGTTAACCATTTTCATCTCTCCTTATTTTGTCAGATTATTGTCTCTTAACAAGTCGCGCTGCTTTTTCCCTTTTTCTGTTACATAGTTGTTTTTAAACCAAGCGGCAAGTGTCGTTCCAATTGTAAAGGCAATGGAACCGGCTGAATAAAGAGCGTCAGCGAGCTGATTGACCTGCTCCTCCTGAATGTCCAATGGTGATTTGCCGAGCATCAACATGGTCTGATTGATTAAAGCAATTAAAAGAAGCACCGTCCTGATGACCGTGCCTTTGTCAAACGTGTTCATGAAAATCCCCCTTTAATGCTGCAGCAGGCTGTACATAATGGCGATGGCTCCGCCAATGATGCCTGTAGACACTGCTGTAATGATGGCACCTGTGATGGTGCGTTTGATCCACGTTGTGTTTTCTTCAATTTTGTTTAATTTTTCGTTCAGCGTCATGATTTGCTGGTCTTGACGGTCAGACACGCGTTCTAATGCGGAAACCCTCTGCTCAAGCGCTTTGTGCTCGCCTTTCATGTCTGCTAAATCCTGCTGAAACACATTCACATCTGCCTCTTGCTGCATTACTTACTCCTCCTTCACATGCAGATCACCTCCCTTCCGAGGGCCAAAACTGTTATGAAACAGCGGTCCCTTTTACCGAAAGAGTACCGCCGGTGACACTGACGATCTCCATGATGATCTCCTTAAACCCTTTAATATCAAAGGCCCACGCCTCAGCTTTTCCTAATGTACTCAATGCAGAGCTGGAATCATCAGTTTTCACGCCTCTGATCGGTAGTTTCTGTCCTGACACCGATTTTCCCCAAAATTTGACTTCGCTCATTTCCGCTGTGCCGTATACTTCAACGAGTAAATGCCCGGCACCGTCAACAGGTAAAGCAGCACCCTCGCCGGCGGACTCTGCATTTTCATGAAAGACAAAGTCAAATGTTTTGCGAGACTCCACTTTCAACCGTCCATCGTGTATTTGATTCTCCTGAAAGTCAATCTGCAAAGGCGTATTTCCTTTGACACGCACATCCATCTCACCAGCACCGACTGATTGGTATAATACAAACTCTGATTGCTGAAGATTCCCGTTCACATAGCGGAAGCGGTAATAGCGTTTAGAAAGGTATACCCAGTCCGTCGCTGTCAGGACACCTGCTGCGACATTAACGGATGCTGTCGTCGTCCAAACATTGTTGTTGTCACTTTCTTCTATAAAGAGCGTACCTTCACGATCTGCATACGCCCAGCCCTTCACTTTCGAAATCAGAACTGCGCCAAGCCTGTCCTGCCCGAGCTGGCTGTATGCCTCAGTCGCCTTTAAGGAAGCATTTGTTAAAACCTCCGCTACACCCGACAAATTCGAAACAGGTGTCACAAAATCATTTTTTCCTCCTCGATAGGGCTTTACAGCTCCTGCTTTTCCAGTCTTATCGAGAGGAAATTCATATTGATACTTCACCATTTTCATCCTCCTTTGATTTAAAAAAAGGCAAAATAAAAAAGCCTTTACATGGCTTTACCGGTAATTTCTTTATACTGATCAGCTGTAATCAGCTTTTTGTTCACACCTTCTGCAAGATCCTCAATAGAACAGTCTTCATATGCTAAGGCCTGTTTCACCATATCCATTGTCGCCCACTCATAATAGAGGGCAAGCACCCAATAATTCATTCAGCATGATCTCCTTTCAAAGAAAGTATGGAAAGCTTTATATCTGCCAGCTCGCTTCCCAACGTTTTGTTCAACTCTTCAAGCTGCTTGCGCGCCAGCTTCTCCTGCGACAACTCCTGAGCGAGGAGCTCCACCTGATCAGGCGGCTCGTACGGCGGGTTTTTTTGCAGCTCCTCCCACCAGGATTCGAGTTCTTTTTGCGTTGGGATGGGGGCGCGCAGGTTCCATTTTTCAATATAAGAACCATTACCGTCATTCCTCAGCTCAAAATCCATTCTCGGCACAGCGTCAGGGTATTTGTACATGATTGCGTCGTATAAGATCATAAAGGTACCTCCTAAACTCTCGGATAATTTCTTCCGCCAAGCTCCAGAACATCAAAATAATTGAGAACTCCATTCGAATCTGTAACATATCGTGTTATATCCCCGGAATAACCAACATAAACATAAATTTCAACATAATCTCCTGCATCAAGCGGAACTGTAACAGATCCAGTAACAGTTGCATTAAACTCATTATCACTGTTATTGGAAGGGGTAGGCATTCTAAATTGATTCATTAATTTATACTTTGTGCCGTTTACATAAACATATAATTCAAAATTGGAGTATCGTTCAGTATTCTGTATATATAAACTAGCACTGACTAGATGCATTCCTGCATGGCTGGCTACAAACCTATTGTTTTTTGTATCAAACAATTTATGGCTATCTTTTATAATACGGTTATATTTAATTTTGTTATTTTCTCCTTTAATCAGAGCTTGACGCCCAGTAGTCCCAATATTAGCATGAGCAAATCCTGATATCTTTTGCCACGCAGTCCAGCCTGAACCACTCCACCAGTGACGAACCCACGTTCCAGTACTATCAATATAACTATTTGATTCATTTCCTGTACCGTAAAAATATTGAGTAAATCTATAATCATGATATTTCTCATTTTTGACGATTCCATAACCTAGCGGATAACCAGTTGTATTACCTTGCCCAATATCCATTAAAGTTAACCCCGGAGGATATTCATTCCCTCCAGTTCTTGCGTCTTGAATTGCACTAGAGCCTGTAAGTACAGTTAACTTTTGATTTGTATAATTTGTGTCAACATAGTTTTTAGCATCAGCCAGCGCTTTATCTGCTTTGGTTTGAGCACTTGCCTCAGTCTCGATCTTATTCCAACCTTTAAACACGCCGTCTGTATGGATCGTTGCCGTCCAATAGGTTCCGTCATAACTTTTAGAGGCCAAAATTGTTTTTCGCCCGCCACTCCCTGTTTCGATTACATCATAGTTATACCATGATCCATCTCCTGAAACAGGATTGTTTATTATGACATTCCCTAATGCATAATAAAAGCCAGATGGCAGCGTTAATAAGTCAGTTCCATCTGGGATTTTAGTTCGGCAGCCTTGAGTATCAGTTAATTTATATAATTGTGCATTATTCCATTTGTCTTTATCAGATTGTGTTACATGGATATCTGTTTTATTGGCATGTTCATCTATCTTTGACTGCGCCTCCGTTGCAGACTCCATTTGATACCAATTGATCGCATTATCGTTAGCGTTATAGAAAAACCACCAAGCGTTACCTCCCTCATCCACAGCATACCCAATGCCTATTCCTAGCTGACCGACCAATTGCATACCACGAAGACTTGTGTTTGACGGGTTATCTGTGACCGCGTTCGTTCCATAGAAAGTAACAGTCCCAACATCTTTGAGCGAATCATAAAAAGATCCAGATGACAGGTTAATCTTTTGTGTCCCGTTATCGGCAGTTACTTTAAATAACTGTCCCGAATTCCATTTGTCTTTATCGCTTTTATTTACATGTATTTCAGTTTTTTCTTCATGGCTCCTCACCTTAAATTGAGCGCCTTCTGAAGTTTCTAATTGAACCCAATCAGTCCAGCCGGAATCATTCAGCGTTTTTCGCCATGTACCTCCTTCATAATCCATTGCCAAAGCTTCTCCATAAGATTTGTAGCCAATATACAATCCTCTAGTGGCAAACGGTGGGGTATTGATTCCCGTCTTATCAGTATAAAAGAAAAAGGTTTGATCCAATTCTTCCACAACCTTGTGAAAATCCAGACCGTTTTGGATGCTTGCTAGATATTTTCCTTTTTCATCAGTTAACTTAGTTAATTGTGCGTTGTTCCACTTTGTTCTCTCACTGGATGAAATGTGTATGGTTTCATCTGAAATATGCTTGTCAAAATCCTTCTTAGCCGCCTGCTGCACATTGTCCACGTTCCCCAGCCCGATTTGCGCCTTTGTTGTGTTGTGGGGGTTGTTCATGTCGTTTTTGTGAGCGGCCAGGTCTGTGTGGGCGTCTTTTATGCCTTTTTCCCAGCGGTTGACGTCGTCTTCGTTGATGGGGTCGTCCGGAAGCCAGTCTGTTTTTTCTTCGTATGCCATGTTTACACCACCTCAAAAGTAAATCTGAAATCGAGTGTTCTGTTTTCGCTGACGTCCAGGTCAGTCTTTCTCTCTGTGATCACATTGCCCTGCTCGTCAAAAATTTGGACCGTTTCGATATGCTTAATGTCTTCCTCACGCTTTGTCAGGACGGTGACTGTCGCTCCGTCAATGGTGAGTTCTACTATTTCTGTTTTTTGGCCGTTGAGCAGCACGTGATCAATTCTGCTTTTCAGATCTGCCGCTGTACGTTCTCTGTATATGGTTGAAATCAAGTTAAAACCACCTCATTGTTGTTAAGGGTGACAGAATAACCGACCTTCATCTCACTGGCTGTTCGGTATCTGCGGTGATTCAGGATGACTGTGTCTTTGATGTGTAGCGTCTCGTTTAATCCGCCTCTGAGCGTATACGCCAAATGAGCAGGCTTCATGTTTTCTATCGCTTCGATCAGCTCATTCATGTGCTGAAGGTCATCAACATTGATATCCACGTTAAAGCGGTATTCACCGGGGAGCAGACGGACCTGTGCAGACGGGTTTTTCAAGAAACGATTTACCGCCTGCTCAATGGCCTTGTAAGTGATTGGCGGGATGTTCGACATTTTGGAAATGAGCCGCAATCGTCTGATCTCATCTGTGTCGCCTGATTCACGCGGGACGTTTAAAATCTTTTCCCAGCGACTGAGCCCCCATGTCGCCGTCGGCACGAATAGCTGATCCGTCAGATCAAATATGCTGTTATTCTGTTTATCAAACTCAGGCGCTTCCGCTTTCAGCAGCTCAGCCATTTCTTTAAGGCTGGTGAGAAACGGCGGCAGATAAGCTCTCATGTCATCTTTTTTGCTCAATAATCTTCACCTGCCCAAGCTTAGGAATTTCCACGTCGCTCAGCACCAGATTTTCAGACGTGCCGTTGATTTGAATATTGGAGTAGTCACTGACTGACGGCGAATTATAGACAATATTGTTAATTTGAGAAAGACGGATGACGTTGTCTTCAAACGCCATTTTCTTAAAGAGATTTAAAACGCCTTCCTCAATTTCTGACTTCACTTCATCAATTGAGTGATTGATCTCTGGCAGCACCTCGGCAGAAATCTCAACTTCCTTCCAGACCGCGCTTTCCACTGTGACTACGGCTCCGATTGGCGCCTGTCCCTCTCCCTGCCCTGGTTCAGGGTCGATATAATCTTTCACTTTTTGAATTAAAATAGGAGAAGCGGGCTCAAGATTCGCATTCGTGACGACAATTTTAACCGTGCCGTCACCGTTCCAAAGCGGGAAGATCTTTGCCTTCCCCACACCGTCCACTTCTTCAGCCCACTCCTTATAATGCATTTTATTGGCACTGACAGCCTCCCGACGAACCCTTGTAAAATACCGTTCCCGCAGGCTGTCATCTCCTTCTTCCTCGCGTCCCGGAATTAGGATTTCTTTGACAATGGCCGTTTCTAAACCGGGAATGGTATCCAATGATAGTAAATTGCGCCCGGTCAGATTCGCATTTCCCGCTTCACCAGGTGTTTCACAGATGAGCGTCCCGTCTGCCGTATATTGAAAATAAAGATTATCGACGTAAAAGCGGGAGCCGACAGGAATAGTAACTCCAGATGTAAACTCTCCCGCTCTGACCGCCTTTGTCGCGGCTGTCCTTTCAATTCCCGCTTCCGCTGCACGCCTGTCTAAAAATTCGCCTTGTGCGGTATCAGAAAAAACTAGCTCAAGCACAGTATCCAGCCATATATAAGACTTCGCAAGCTCGGCCGCCGCCGGGGCTAACGCATTATAAATGACGCTGCCTTCTCTTGTGTCAATATCTGCGGAAATGCTGTTCAGCATACGCTCCATAATCGCTTCAAAAGTCTGATCTTCAAACATCTTCGCCAATCACCTCCTCAATCTCAAGCGTTCCTTCATCCGTCTCCACCACGAAGGACACATGAAACGCATCGCCTTGTTTTTCAATCTCAAAATCTGTTACAGCCGATATCCGGTCATCATAAACCAGCGCCTCTTCTATCAGTCTCGGGATCTCCATCTTTTTATACGCATCAGTCGTTTCATAATCTGTCAGCACGTCCTGAAGCTCATTTCCGACATTATGGCTGTATACGGAATACGCGTAGCGTTCTGTCTGTAAGGCGATATAGACGAATTGCCTGATCGCTTCAAGACCGGTAATCAGCTCATTCGTAATTCTTCCATTTTCAAAATCTATTTTGTACGTTTGCGAGGTTTCAATGACTTCGCTCTCATCTTCAAAATCCTCAAACTCTACTTCTGGTGTCAGGGCCATGATGCCCACTCCTTTTTACAAGCTAAATAAAAAAACGCTTCGATCGAAGCGGTTTGTCTATACTTTATCTAAAATAAAAAACGATTGACCGCCAGTCAGAGCCGCGGTCATGACGCGATCCCCCGGCTCGAGTGCATCGTCTCCTCCGGATTTCATCCGTTTTGGGATAATGATGGCGTCTTCCGGTATGATCAGTTTGCTGTTTTCTTTTAATTTGATTTCCACAGGAGAAATCGAAACGACCTCAGCCGGGAGCAGTTCCACCGGAGACTCAGCATCAACTGCGCCAACAGCCAACTGTTTTATAGCCTCACTTAATCTCATCAGGATACTCCTTCCGGCATCGTATTCTTTTCGACAACATCGATTGTCATCGTATGTTTCGTTCCTTTAAATTCATGCCGGTCCGTATCTACCCAATAGGTTTTCTTGATGCCGGCCTCCGGAATAGAAATATAGACGGGCAAGCCGCTCTGCACTTCCGGGATGCCCACTGCCTGAATATTTTTCAGTTCTTTTTTCACGCCCTTTTTTTCAGCTAGGCGTACATCTGCCCGCTGCTGAAGCTGTGCCTGGTTGATGTCATCTGTGACCGTTTCTGTATATTGAAGCACACCGTATTTATTTAAGCCTGAACTGTCCTTGGCAGAGGCTTTATATGTTTTATTGTCCTTCTGCCGGCGAAGCACCACCCGAGTAGCAGTGTCGTTTATAGAAGTGCTGTATTGGTAACCCGTAATATTGACACCCGTTTCAAGCACCCATACCTCTGAAGGATCTGGCCACGCACGCAGGCCGAGCTTTCCTTTTTCCGAATACAGCTGGTAATGTCGCCCTGTCTGGCTTTTCGTCTGTTTCAGCGCTTTTAATATGATGTCATACAATGTCGTATCATTTTTAATGACAAGACTTTTGATCGTGTGGCCTGTGTTTGCGATCGAGGCTGTCGGTATCTGAAAATCATTGGCAATCCTTCTGATGATCTGGTCGGCCCGCTGATTGGAAAACACGTACATATCCTGGTTTTTGACCAGGTACTGAAGCATATCATATGCGCTGAAGGCAAGCGTATGCTCGTCCGGGGTTCTTGCAAAAACAATGCCCCGAAAAAGCTCTTTTCCCTTCCATTTAAACAAGACCGTATCTCCTTCTGAGACACTGTAATACGTCTGGTCGCCCTGTTTGGTGACGATGGTCGCTTCAATGGAGCGCGGCGCCTGATAACGATGGCCTTCAAGCGATACGCTTTCTGCCACCAGCTCAAGCCACTCTGTGTCTTTAATGACGAACAGTTCTATCATCATACATCACCTGTTTCATTGCGGTATCTTTAACTTTTGGCCGGGAAATATCCAGTGGCCCGGCTGCCTGATGTTCCGTTTGCTTCGTTTGATCATTGCTGTTTTATTGGCGTTCCAAATTTTGCGCCATTGCGTGCTGTTCCCGTAAAATCTGCCGGCAATGTCCCACAGCGTGTCTCCCTTTTTCACTGTGTAGGTTTTCGGGGAAGCCTTCGACGGGCGTTTTGCCTTTGTTTTTTTCTTCCGCTTGATTTTTCGGGGGGAAGCGGTTTTGTATTCTTTTAATTGAATATCAAAAGAACGATCACCTATATCCTGCTGGCCTTCGCTATAGGAAAAACCTTCAATGCTGCAAGTCAGATTCACTTTGGTTCCGGTAATCAAAAACTGGATCGGTTTTTTTGCCTTCATCCATTTTTCAATTTTTGTTATCGCATTTTCCGGCGACGGGAAGTTTTGATATTCTGCTATCGGACTGTATTTCTTCGGAAAAAAAGAAGAGAACGAAATTTCTTTCGCTCCCTGTTCGTCAATAAATGTAAGGTCACCGAACTTGGCTACCTTAACCGTTTCATTTTGAACTGTATTTGAAATACTTATCTGGTCGGGAAGAACGGGGAGCCGCAGCTTGTCCTTCCCTTGTGAAATCCAAAATTCATATACGGATTTAGTCAAATGCAACGACTCCCTTCGTTCCAATATTGATATCCTTTTGCAGTTCATCTATAAGCGCCTGCTTGATCTTCGCCGCTAGGCTTTCGGCGTCTTGTCCATTATGGAAGTGCTGGTCACCGTTAAATTGAATATAAATCTCTTTTGATCCAGAAACCCTTGCGGTTGGCCGGTTAGCCGAGGTAACAGCTGAAACTTGTCCTGAAGAAAGCTCAGACTGCTGGGATTGAGACGGATCTGTCACTTCCATACCAAGAGCCTGTGCCGCTCTCTGAAGAAGGTAGCGACCGCGGATGCCCCGTTCCTCTGGGATGATCCATTCCCGCTTGTTTCCTTCACCGACACGGGCAATTTGTTCTTTCGTGATCAGCCCACCGTTGGCATAACCGACATAAGGACCGCCACGTTTCAGGCTTTTAATGCCAGGTACATTATCAATTGAGCCGTATCTGCTTTTGATATAGCCGATAGCGGCAGCAGCGTTGTGAATCGGATTTCTAATGTTACCCATGCCCGGTGCTTTATGAGCATTAAATGTGGTCGGAACTGTCTGCATGAGTCCTTGTGATGGATTTCCCGCCTTCGCGTTGCTATCCCACAGGTTAATAGAGTTCGGGTTGCCCCCTGATTCATACTGTGCAATCGTCATTAATCCCGAGAGCCAGCTCAATGGTGTCTTTGTGGCCATCATTGCTGCCATAAGCCACTGTTTCACATTTCCCCCTACTGCACCCATTCCGGAATAAGCAGCTGCCAGTGAACCGGCTTGCTTTTCAGCGTATTTTTTCACATCGACAGAATCCAACCCTTTTACGACACCAACAGAGGCAAAGCGGCCGAGACTCATCATAACTCGAGAAGGCGAATGGATATCTAATTCTTCACGGAAAGCCTGCTCCACTTTTTTCGCGAGTTCCTTGGCGGCTTCATGGACTTCACTTGTCTTTGAAGTCATACCTGAAACAAAATTCCCGATCATTCCGGTTCCCCAGCCGTTTGATGATTCTTTAGACTTCAAAAACGGCTTATTCACATGAGTATTTACATACTGATCAGTGCCAGTTTGAGAACTATTTTGACCGGAAGCAAACCCTTTGATCGTTCCAGTTCCCCATGAAGAGGATTTATTTATGGTGTTCTGGAATGGTGTTTTGACTTTCGTCTGCAGGAAGCCATCTGTGCCGGTGGCTGTACTATCCTGGCCGTTGGCATAGCCATTGACAACTTGTTTTCCGTAATTCGGAGAGTAGGAGATCAAATTATTCATAGGCTGGCCAACATTTTTCTGTTTCCAAGCGTCCATCGAAACGACTTTATCCTCAATACCCTGATCAAAGCCCTGCGTGAACTGTTGGCCGAAAGAAGAAGCCTGTTCATTAAGACTCGAAGTATCAACGGTAGGAGATACTGTAGCGGTGACTGATGCTGCGCCAGCTAGAGGTGAAACAGCTGTTTCTCCACCTACTGAGGAAGCAGAAGCCATGTCATCAACAACTCTCATCCCCAGTTTTGAAGCAGCCTGAGAAAGAAGCATTTTTCCGCGGCCCTTGTTGTTATCAACAGGGATCACAAACTCTTTCCCCGCTTCACCAATCCATGAAATGGTTGGTTTCGTAATATAACCACCCGTCGCCTTCTTTTCAAAAACGTTTTTTTGTTTAGGAAAAATACTTGTTGGCCCTGATGACTGAGACTGGACAAGACCAGCAATTCCTCCACCACCGTTAGAATTTTTACCGGATGAAGACTTACCGGATTCCTTTGTTGTTAATCCAGTAGCTTCCTCACCTCTACCGATAAGGTTATTTATGAACCGTCCTCCAACGCCGGCCAATTCTTGGAGTTTAATGACCCATGCAAAAGTATCTTGGAATTTCTCCTTAATTCCGTCAGCTATACCACCTAACGGATCACCTACATTTTCTTGGAACCAGTTCTCAATACCTTTCCAAGCGTCTTTAACTGCTGTTATAGCTGATTCAAATTTTTCCGAAATGGATTTTTTGGCATCTTCCACTTTTGAGACAATTGGATTCCAAACATTTTCACTGAACCATGACGAAACTGCACTCCACTTGTCAGATATCCACGTCCATGCTTCGTTGATCTTCGTCCAAATCCAATTTGCTACGTTACTAACAGCTGTACTGATTGGGTTCCAGACGTTGTCATAAAACCAAGTTGCCACCTGAAGCCATTTTAATTGGATCCAGATTCGCGCATAATCAATATGTGCTTGGATCCAGCCGGCAACAATTGCAACTGCATCACTAATGGGATTCCAAACATTATCCATGAACCAAGTGGAGACAGTGGACCATGTGTCTGAGATCCAAGTCCAAGCGTCATTTATTTTTGTCCAAATCCAATCAGCAGCATCAGTGACACCGTCAACTAGTGGATTCCAGACATTATCTATGAACCAAGTTGAAACAATACTCCAGAGAGCTTGGATACCATCCCAGGCAAATAAAAAGGCACCTACCACTAAATTTATGATCGGAACTGCCGTGTTATAAATAGGTGTCCATACGTTATCCACAAACCAGGATGACACGTCATTCCAGGTATCAGTCAGCCATTTCTTAGCATCCTCGAATTTTTCAGTGATCTTATCAATCTTATCTCCGGCCCAATCACTAACGGGAGTCCAGACATTATCCATAAACCAACCTGAAAAATCAGACCAAGTATCTTTGATCCAATCGACAGCATCTGCTGCACCGTCCTGAATTCCATCCCATGCTTTTGAAGCGCCTCCATCATCAAACCACTTGCCAATAGAGGATCCTAAATCAGAACCCCCGATGCCGCCTGCGATACTACCGACAACTCCACCAACAGCAGTGCCGACAACTGGGACAACAGAACCAATGGCTGCTCCCGCGGCTCCACCAGCAGCAGCTCCGCCAAGATTCCCGGCAAAGGAACCAATTTTTTCACCTGCATTTTCTTTGTTCATCCCGAGCAAATCGGTTGCCGCTAATGCAGTTCCCAAAAGAGGGATACCTTTCGCAAATTTCCCCAAACCTTTTAAAGGCGTTAAAACTTTCCCCCATTTTGATGAGTCGGTGGCAGCAGACCTCATACCTCCAAGCCAGTTTCTGAACTTAGAACCAGAATTTCTTCCGCTTGTGGCACTTTCTCCTGATGCACCGCTCTGACGTCTTCGTAATACCTCTCCTGGAACTCTCAGTGTTCGTCCTGAATTCCTTGCACTTGTCGGACTTTTTCTTTTTTTATATCTTTTGTTGGCTTTGCTTCCAGAGCTATTACCTCCGCACCCACAGCAGCAGCAACAGCACCTCTGCCCTGTCTTGCGTTTATCAACTTTATCATTAATCTGCGTATTCCCAGGCGCAGTATTTGCTTCATTATCATTTTTTTTCAATCCAAGAATTTTTTCAAATAACGAGTCAAGAATCGTTTCTATCACTTTATCTTTAAAAGCTGTTCCAAAGTCTTCTAATGTTTGCATAAACCAATTCTTTTTTTCTTCCGGTTTCTTCTCGTTTATCTTATCAGCAGCTAATTTTTCATTAGCGATAATATTAACTGTATATGTTTTTTCAAAATCTCTTAAAAGAGCTGTAATTCGATTAGCGTTTTTTGTTATTTCATCCATCACTTTTAATTTAACTGTATACGTTTTTTCAAAATCACTTAAAAGGGCTGTAATTCGATTAACAGTTTTTGTTATTTCATCAATCACTTTTAATTTAACTGAATACCCATTTTTAAGGTTCTTTTGCAAATATCCCAATATTCGTTTTATAGCTGGGGTGATTTGATCATTCACAAAAAGACCAACAGAAAACTGATTTCTGCTCAACATTTTCCCTATTTTTTTATAAGCATCTGTTACATGTTCAATTAGACTTACAGTAATGTTTCTTTCTTTCGGGAGCCGTTTCAGCTTATGCTCAATAACATCAAGTCCGGCAGTAGCCTGATCATCAAGAACCACTTTAACTTCAAGTGATTTTGCGAATTTCAAAACAATATAGTCATTGATCTTTCTCAATCTGTAAAAGGCTTGATCCTCTGCCTTAATACTGATTTTGATTTGTCGATTAATGGTTTTCACCTTTTTCTCAACCATTTGAAACCCGTTATGAATTCGTTTTAACTTTTTAGAAACTTTATCTTCCAGGTCAAAACGAGCTGTCAATTTAGCGATATTATGTACCTCCTTTCCTCGATTCTTTTTCCATTAATTCAAGCTTATATCCGATCAGTCCATACAACAGCGCTTTGTAGTTTCTGGGCGCTTCGTAGAGCGCTAATAAATCTGATGGGGAATAGTGAAGCTCGTGCATCGCATAGTAGAGATACACGGCTTCTTTATGCCCATCCTTGATTAGTTTTTTGCTTCTTCTTCCAGATCCTCTAATTCATCTTCGAATCCATTAATCTCAATCGCTTTGTTTAACCAGTTCGCGTATTCGCCTCCAACTGAGAGGACGCGTTTCGCAACTTCTACCGGGTCAGCCGTTTTGTAAGCTTCTCGAAGATCTTTTGAACGGAAGTCAGGGTAAACGGTTGATTCAACTGCGATTCGGGCATAAAAGCGTTGGCTGTCTAAATCTTTAACACGGCCTCTGCCTTTGACATTTTTATACGTTGTAGTTTCTTTCTCCAATTCATCAATACGCTCCGTTGTGATCGCTTTAAAAATAAATGGCACGATGTTCCCTTTTTTATCAACAAAACGCTTTGAGATCGGCACTTTGATTTCTTCAGCTTCAATTGTTTTTCCCGGCATAAAAAAGGAAAGATCATATACGTTTTCGTTCTTCTCGCTCATGTAAAAAACTCCCTTGTCTTTTGATTGATTTCATCATGAAAAACAGACCTTTCTGAGAAAGGTCTGCGTATGGCTATTTCAGTTTTGATTAAAACGTGTCAGAAAGCTTTTCAGGGACGTCGAAGTCTTCGAAGGTAAATGGAACTTCTTCCTCTAACGCTTCTGAATCGACATCAAGGCTTGCGATTTTGGCAGAGTCAAAGTTGACGTCGTACAGCGTAACTCGCTCTGTGCCCCGGCCGGAGGATTGATCATCCAGCACGGCTTGGAGTGTGAAATAAGGGTCGCTGCCTTTTTTGACATAGTCCATCATCAATAGCACGAATTTCGATGTGACTTTGTAGAACGTCGCGGTCCCTGTTCCATTTGCCCCTGTTGTTTTATGGCCTGTCATGCGGCGGCCCATAATGTTGACTTCAGACTTGTTTTTCTCAACGTTTGCTTCAAATGTTTTGATGTGCGCCATTTCCTCACCATCGAGAAATAAGCGGCCTTCTTTTCCTGAGATTGTGTTTTGTGCTTTTAATGCCATATTAGTTTACCTCCACATTAAAGTAGAATTTTTCTGCTGCGTCGACAGGCTGTACAGCCAGGTCAATCAAGAAGCCGTCACGGTCTTCATTCATTGAAATTGTGATATCTTCATCGGAATCAAAGCCAGTGATGCCGCCCGCATCCTGAAGCGTTGTCATGTATTGCGTGATCATCGTTTTTACATACTGAAGGCCGTCTTCAGACGCCGGGATATCGCTCCCGCTGCCTTTTCTTGATTTAATTAAGGCTTTCAGCTCGCGTGTTAAATCATTATTCACAGCATCCAGGACACGAACGATTTTGTTTTTCGCAAATTTCTTGTTTTTCTCAGCTGTGAACGTCACGAGTGAGTTAATATCCTTTTCTACACTGACGGATTTATCGCGGGCGTCGAATGTGAATAAAAATTCGCCTTTGCCCAGACGTTCAACAATCGTGTCGTGGTCAAGGCGGTGTAACACATCAACGGCGCCTTCGTACTCTACAAATGTAAGTGATTGATTAAAGGTTGCTCCTGCACTCGCTCCAGCTACCCAAGCTGTTGCTTTGTCCGGTGTAACTTCCGTGCCATCTTCCAGCAGGACACCTTCTGTTACGTTGATGATGCCTTCGTAGTCACCGGCATAATTGGCTGTGACGCCTTGTACTTTTTGTCCTTGGCCGTCGCGCAGGCGTTTAATGAAAGCAGCAAACGTCGCCTTTAGCTGGTCGCCTTCCGCAACAGGCAGCGCAATCACATCAAAGCTCTCCGTTTCAGCAGCGGCTAAGAAATCTGTATAGTCGGAGTTGACAGGGGCTTTATCCGTACCGCCGGATAAACGGATTCCAGCGGTTGCATTCAGCGTTTCACCGGCAGTGTCTCCTTCTGATCCAGTGAGAGGAATCGTTGAAGAAAGATCGCCAGTTCCGGTAAAAGTGACATAGCCGTTAGCTGTTAATTCTTCAGCCTTTTTGACGGTCTGTTTGTCAACCTCTGATTCGTCCATATATGTTGTCACGTCGAAAGAATCAGCATCCAGCACATTTTGATTGACGCGGATGATAATATCATTACCTTTGGTTCCGCCATATACCGCAGTCGCTTTAACGCCTTCAGCAATATCAGCAGACGCTCGGACGCCTTCGGTTAGACGGTACATCAATACCGTTTTCGCGTTTTTCTTCGCTTCACGCAGCAGCAATAAAGACGGGTCATCAATGCTGAGACCCACTTTTTTGTTTAGGTCTTCAACGCTTGAAATGGAGACGAACGTTTTCGCTTCGCCCCAGCTTGATGCGACCGGAAGTGCGACTGTTCCCCGTTCACTGAGTGATACCCGCTCCTGTGCCGTTGTTTTAAAGTTAAAATAAATGCCTGCACGTTCTTTTTCTTTGCCTGTTGTAAATGTTCCGCCATTCATGATGACATGACCTCCTTGGTTAGAAATGTTTGAATCAATTGATTGGCTTCTGATTTCGTCATACGTGTTTGATCCACGCCAAATAAAGCCCCCTGAAGAATATCCGGCTTAACACCGAACAGTTCCTTCGCGTGCTTAATCAAATCCGCTGTATCAAAAAGAGCTTCCCGGCTCTCCGTATGTACAGCCTTCTTCTGTTGTTTATTCTTTGCCACCGCTTATTTCACCCCGCTGTTCATGTCGATATCCTGTAAGACAGGCTGTTCTGTTTTGTGATAATAATATCGGCTGCTCCACCTGATCACCATGACCGCCTCGCCCCTGTCTCCTACCCTTGTCTCAATTCGTGTAACGCGAACCATATCCCCCGTTTTCTCGCCGGATTCACTGAGCAGCGGAACCATGTTTCTCGCTTCTCTGATGGCATCCGCGAGCCTGTCCGCTTCATCCAGCGCCTGAACGGAGTCATGATGAAACAGCTTCACATTGAGACTGTAGGTTTTTTTAAATGTGGAGACCGTATCTGTTTCTTCGAAAACAGATGGCGATGGGACATATAACGACGGCACCTGAAAGTGATCAGGAAGCTCGCGTTCATAAATGGGAACAGACCACTGGCTGTACAAAAATGCCATGATCGATCCTGTTTCACTGTTCATCCTGCTCCTCCTTTACAGCTTCTTCAGCCACTGGCGCAGTTTGCTTTCCAGCGATTTTTCAAACAGCTGTTCATATAAAAGCAGCGCATGATCCCAGTAGCCCGTGCCCGGGATCCATTTTCTCTTGAGCGCCATTCCCGTTGAAGCCGCGGGATCATAAATAAACTGCGAACCTTGAAAACGTCCCGGCACCCATCTCACATCTTGTTTTGACGTCCAATGGCCGTCATTCAGGAATGAGGCGTAATCAAGCTGTGTACCCACCTCAAGCGAAAGACCGCCGCTTTGCGCAATCCAGAGATTGTCCTTTGTGCCTCTTTCGAACGAGCGGAACAGTTTTTCTGTATTAACCGTTTGTGTGCTGATGAGCTCAGATTGGACGATCTCCAGAAAATCTTGTCCGCACTCCTCAAGCCACCGGGTCGCCTGTCGGGAAAAGCCGCCCGAAGCCGCTTCTATTAATGCCGCGTTTAGCTGTTTCAATCCCGCTATTTTCATAGGCTTTCATCCCTGACTGCGATGACTTCCCAATGATGATGTCTAATTCTTTTCGGCAGCTTTAGTATATATTGATGATTCTCCCAAATGATTTTATCGTTTACGCGGATATCCGCTGACAACGGAAAATGGACGAGAAAGCTGTGATATACAGTTTGATCCGGCTCCTCCTGAACCAGCTGCTGCGTTTTTTCGGTAAAATAACAAGGGACATCTTGTTCATCGGGTGTCTCCGGATATGAAGTCACCGGCTGCAGTCTGTCTGCCGGAATACCAAATCGGCCTGCAGATGGCGCTTGCGCTGCTTCATGATAAATGTCACAGCGATGAATGAGCATCTGCTGATAGCTCATAAAGACCTCACCTTCAGTCTGGAGGATTCAGGGACGTAGCCCGGCGTGATAAACTCTTCGAGCAAATGATACACCTCTGGCCGCTGAATCCCGCCTTCTCCGGAAACCGTGTAGGAATAATCCCCCATTTTCTCAGACTGATAGCTTGATGAGGCAGATTCATCGCTGTTGACAAGCGCAAAATACTGGGCAAGCTTTACTAAAGCCAACTTCACCTTACCGGGCAGCGGATCATACAAGCTATCTTCAAAGCGGTGGCCCGTGATGAGAGCCGCTTCTGCCTCCGCCTCGATGATATCCTGCGCCAGCAGTTCTTCAGGCCTGTTCTTCACCCGATCATAGACCGAATAGGAGGCTACGTCAGTCGGTTCAATGAGCATGAGCTGGCCACCCCGTTTCTATTATTCTTTTACGTTAATTAATTTCGCGCAGGCATCCTCTTCCTCGAACTTGCTGTCGAGCTTGGCTGTTAAGACAATAATGAATTTACGGGAACGGATGTCTTTGTCGACTTCAATTCGGATATTGCGAGAGAAGCCGAGAATGATATTTTTCGGATGTGTGAGAATGATATCAGAAGCGTCATATTGCGCGTCTCCTTCACCGACTGTGTACGGCTGAATATTGGATACCCCTTTGACCGGCACGCCGAATGCTGTTGACAAGCCGCCCTGAACAGCCTGGTCCCCAAGGTTTGTCTGGCGGTCCGCCACGCGGTCCTTCCATTCAACTTCTAAGCCATGTGACGTATAGAATCTGAATTCCTGAGGGATGCGCAAATATTTCGGCGGAACTGCTTTTAAGCCTTTTTTGAATGTCGCTCTGGACAGTTCTTCACCGTTCATGTCAACGATATGGGAAACCGCCTGTTTGCGGATGCCGTCCAGCTGTGCCAGATATGGATCAGCTGATGCTGTATCGCCGTTTACAATCAGCTCCTCAATATCAACGGCTGCGCGCTCTGCTAAAATTTGCATGATTGTCTGCTGCAGGCCGTCTTTTTCAATGTTGTTTTCGAGTGTGTCATACGTAATGTTAATTTCCGCAATGACTTCCTTCGTGTTTAGCTGGACCGTGCTTGTCGTTGGAACTGTCAGCTCGTCGTTTGACAATGCTTTTCCTTCTTGCGCAGCCCGCAGAATACGCTGGCCGAAGCCGATTTTCTCAAATTTTTGCGAGTCGTTTTCCATTTGAATCACGCGGGATTCACTAAAGATGGTCGGCGTGTTTTGCACCATGCGGATAAAAGCCGATGCTTGCGCAGGGTTCATAAGCCCGCCGCTTTTTAAAGCAGAAAGCGACATTTCCGCTTTCCGAATGATCTCTTGATTTCTCAATTGATTTCCTCCTCCTTGACTGGTTTTACAGCAGTCCGCTC
Source organism: Bacillus sp. MD-5 (assembly GCF_002201875.1). Classification (NCBI taxonomy): domain Bacteria; kingdom Bacillati; phylum Bacillota; class Bacilli; order Caryophanales; family Bacillaceae; genus Bacillus; species Bacillus sp. MD-5. The sequence goes on along the minus strand of NZ_CP021911.1, from coordinate 1,180,559 downwards.
CAGATTGATTTTTTGACTTGCTCTGTATTGCCGCCCGTATCGTCCGCTGTCTGCTTAGACGCGCCTCGCGCTTTTTCCAAAGCTTCGATTCGTTCGATCAGCGGGGCAAGCATGTCCTCAACGAGCTTTTTCAGACGCTCGTCATCACCCGTCTGCTCCGGCTTTTCCTCCGTGTCTGTGTTTTTTTCAATCCGCTCAAGCCGTTTGAGCAGAGGGTAAAGCGCATGCTCAAATGATTCTTTCATGTCTTCTTTTCTCATTTCTTCAGTCTCCTTCCCTGTTTTGTCAGCAAGCATTTGCTTGAATACACTGAGGAATCCCGCTTTTTCAACCGGTTCTTCCTCATACACATCTGCAGTGCCCGCCATGCTGTAGCCGGTGATGATTCCAGCCTTGATCTGTTCCCACACCTCGTCTGACGCTCTTGTCACGAGCACCCATGAGCCCTTTGTAATCCGCTTTGACCCGATCATAAAATCATCGGGCGCTACATAGGATTCGACCACGACGCCGGTTCCGCCCTCAAAGCTGTGATTGATATCAATCTCCCGTGCTTCAGCGAGAAAACCGTGCGCTGCTTTTTCAATTTCCTCGGCGGTCATAAAATCACCGTGGGCATCAGAAACATTAGGCTCATACACGATTCCGTACACGAGCTTTTGTTCATCCTGCTCACTTTTTGTAAACAGCCGAACCTTTTTTTCAAATGACGGAGGTCCGGCTGATTTCGTAAAGAAAAATTCAGTCTGGTTAGCCGCCTTGTCCACATAACTGACAAAGCTGATCTTGGCATTCCTTAATTCGCGCGCCACCTGCTTGATTCACCTCCCTTCAGGACGTTTTGATGTCTTCGATGCTTTCTTTCAGCTCCTGCATGAGCGCAGTCAGGTTTGTCTTTTCCGCATCCTGTCCTGCGGGCCGTTTATAAATGTCCTCAGGCCACTCCTCCAGCGTTTTTCCAAGCACCCGTCCGGCAAGGTCGCGTAAATCATTCGGCGAGACCGCTCCGGCTGTAATAAAAGGACCGAGCACCTTCGCAATCTCAAGCGGATCACGAAAGTCCGGTCCTTTTAATGTCAGCCTGACGTCATGGATATTCAGCTCCGGCAAAAGCAGCGTATTCAGTTTATTCACGAGCGTTTTTCGCTCCGGCTGAAAGACCTGCTCCTCCGTAATTTTTCTCGCCGTATCCGCTGTCGCCCGGTTGTATTCCTGGGCCTCGCCTGTATACAGCGGCGGGAGGCGGAACGCCGAGCGCAGCTTATTTCTGCTTTTTTCATCGTATTCAAGAAACAAGGCGTCGTTTTGCAGAATTTCCGCCAAGGATTTGATTTCCACAGAAACCGGCGTAATATCCTCGCCTCCGTGGAGATCCTTTTCTTTTGCGATTCCTTCCGCTTCGATCAGGAGAAATTTATGGGCGTTTTCAACGCCTTCAAGATCATTCATGTATTCCTGCAGCTCTCGGTAAGAAGCTTCTGACAGCATCCCGTTTTCCACTGTAATCGCAGCGGGGACGTGGCGCCCCTGCTTAAAATACATAAAATTGAGTTCTTCTGCTTTTCGGGCTCCGTATAAATTGACAATATTGCCGATCCAGCGGGGCACACCGTATACGCCGCTTCCGATTTTGAGATGAATGACTTCATTCGCTTGATGCTTCTCTGCCAATGTGTTTACATATTCACCAGTGCGCATATCCATTTTTCGCGGATCGCCGTATTCTTTAAAAAATACTTTCTTTCCATTGATCATCTGCACATATTTTCGGAAGCGTTTTTGCCTTTTGATCCTTTTCATTTTCCCGTTTTCTTCATATATAAATGAGACCTCAACAGGCTCACCGGCTCCGCATACACGCATATATTTCACATCTAAATATTCGATGCCGGCCGGTTTTCCCGCCCCGTCGCGAAGCACTTCCATAAAGCCGTTGCCTGTTTTTTCTCTGTCTTCGATGGCATAGCCTAAAATCATTTCAGCTGATTCATCAAAGTGAAGACATTTATAAAAGGCTTCGAGTCTGGCCCAGTCTTTTTCCGCTCTTTTCTTTTTTGCCTGATCGACATCACTCGCGTTGACATCAAATGTGTACTCAACATCGAAGCCAAAACCCGTAATATTCACTCTGTACGCATCAATGCATTGCTGCAGAATGGTCGAGTATTCGGCAATGGTTTTGAGCTCGAGGATATTATAGGGAGGAGCGATAATGTCCTCTCCGTACAGCTCAGAAAAGTCATCTTCATAGATTTGCTTTGTCTGAGGAGCGGCGGCATTGGCTTTAAATACAGTTGCTCTGACTGTTTGATTGTGCATGATTTATGACCTCCTCCTTTCTCGGTTCGGCCGGATTCGTTTGTGTGCTGTCTCTTTCATATCAGCAACCTCATAATCATCAAGTGCATACCAAATGGCAGAAAGCGTATGCGGGTCAATCGTAAATTCATCCTCTATCAGAGCCCCGTTTTTATCTTTAGCATACGTCAGCGTTTTGAGCTCATAGATGACATTTTCACAGCGGTCCGAACAGAAGATTTTTTTGAACCGTTTTACCTTTTTGGTATATTGAAGCCTCGAGCCGGGAAATTTTCTGGCTCCAACCATCCGAAAGCCCTGCTGGCGGAAATATTGGATGCTTTTCGGCTCAGCCGAGTCGGCTTTGATCAATTCCTGTGTATCGATAAACTCACGAAGCTCCTCAGCCGTCCTGTCATCTGTCATTTTGTTTTGATAATACTCCCAATAAATGTAGAGATATTTTTTTTCAGGATCGACAGCAAGCCGGACGACGGCATTATAGGATTCCTCGAATCCAAAATCCATGCCTGTACGAAAGATTGGCTTGCTGATGGCTGCGATAGATTCATTTACTTGATCATGCGGGAGCACCTCGAACTGCGGCAGCACCCTGATCCCGTTGACGCCGAATCGTCCTTTGCGGGCAACCCGGTACAGGTCGGGATCATACTCTTTGAGTCCGTCAAGCTGTTTCACATAGCTTTCCGGGAGAAAAAGATTGTCGTTAGCGGTGGAATGGTGGTAATACGTATCACCCTTCACAATCGTCCGCTTTTCATAAAGCTCGCTGTCGTCCAGCACAAACCGTTTATTGCGTTCATCTCGAAAAAAATGCCGGTACGTCCAATTGGAGGTGCCGACGGGATTGGTGGTACAGATCATATGAAGCTTCAGCTCAGGATGGCGAAGACGTCCGATTAATTCCTTGAATCCCTCATACTTCACCTCTGAGCACTCTTCAATCCATATTAATGAAATGTTATGAACCGATTTTAATTTTGCCGGATTGTCCATGCCTTTGAACATGATCCGGCTGCCATTTTGAAATCGCAGCTGCAGCGGGGAAGAAAGGGCTGCCACAGCTTTTGTCAGACCGAGCTCTTCAATCACCTCTTGAAACAAGGCGAAGGTCGAATCCCGATGGGTATCAAACACCTCGCGGATGACAAGGGCCGTCCGTTTTTCCTTCAGCAGCTTTAACACGATTTTCAATGCGGTATGATAGCTTTTGGATGAGCCGTAGCCGCCGACGAGAAACTGGTACGTCTGCTCCCAATTGAACACGTAATCTTCGAAATGTGGGTTGATTTCTTTTACAATCATGACTTGCGCTCTTTTCGTTTGATCATAATTTCAATCGGCTCTTGGCTGTCATCTGTTTTCTCCGCTTTTTGTTTGGCAAGCTTCAATTTCTCATTTTCAATTTTTTGTTTAAATTGATCTGGAAACAAATCAAAATATAAGGATAGCTTCTCAAGCGCCTTCATTTTATCTGCAAGCTTGATGGCAATGCCTTCTTTGCCAAGCTTTGCTTCCGTCACGATGGTGCCGTCAACGAGCCCGGAGTCTTTGACATCGACAAAGCTGATTTCCTTCATAATCGGATTATCATCTTCATCAAACAGCGGACCCGATTTCCCGACTGCCTGGACCTCTTTTTTTCCAAAGGTCACATAGTCCGTAATATCCGCAAACGCGATCTTGATATAAACCTGCAGCACATCCATTGCTTCAATAAACATCTCGTTGACCATTTCTTTTTTTATGCGTCTGATTTCAGCAGCGACCTTTTCATTTTTTAAGAGCCGGCTCCCCGTCACATGAGCGCTGTCCGGAGAATAGCCCGCTTTGATTGCTGACTGCGTGGCATTGAAGCTTTTGACGTAATACAGGCAAAACAGCCGCTGGCGTTCATTTAATTCATCGTTGTCTATCCGGCGCTGTGTTTGTTCGTTTTTGGACGCAGAAAACAGGGCCTCTTTCCATTTGTCTTGTTTTTTCCAGAGGCCGATTGTTTTCGCGGAAACGCCGATGGTGTCCGCGATCGCCCGATTTGTGATCTTTCCTTGATGTTGTTGATAGATTGCTAATGCTTGTTCGCGCTGTTGTGTTTTCATGCTACGGCATCACCGCCACCTCCAGCATGGTTGTTTATTCATAAAAGCGGCTGATTATCCCATCCGCTTATGTGTCATGCTCTATTCACTTATAGGTGGCAAACGTATGACAAGCTTTCATGCAAGTGATCGATTCAATTCTTCCTGCTGTCTTTGCATCTTTCCAATCGCCCGTTTGATCGTCGTTTGCACTGTCGATTTTTTTACGCCGAGAAGATCAGCGATCCGTTCATAAGAAAAACATTCTACCTTGTGCAGCAAAAACATTTCTTTTTCTCTGTCCGTTAACAGGGCTAATGCTGCTTGAATTCTCTCTCTGTCTTCTTCTGATACCTGTCCGTCCGGCTCAAACATCATAGCGCTGGAAAATGATTCGATGATTCTCGGATCCTTAATCATAAGCCGCTGGTACGCATCACGCCGGTCAATCGCCCGTCTGATGCCGGGCTGTCTTCCTTTTTCAAGCCATTCTGTTACATATTCAAGATCAGTAATTATATTTCTGATAATTTTTTTATCCTTCAGCTCTTCAGCTGAGAGCACGGATTCATCTGCCTCAGCGAGCGGTTTATATTGTGTTCTTGTTTGTTTGAGCGTGCGTTTATATTCAAATAGTAAGTCTTGCATTCTATGATCCTCCTCATTTTTGGAAATAAAAAACGGACACCAATCAACGCACAAATGCTGTGCAGTTGATCAGTGTCCGCAGGCTTTCCGTCTTGGACGTATTCTGTTTTCGCTTTAATTTAATTTGTAGCCGATTTCAAATTCCACACGGGCAAGGTCGCCCTTTCTTGTTTCAACGAGCGTTTTTCCATGCTCCGGCGCTTCTGTAATCCATGCTTCTTGCTTGATCCCATCCACAATAATGACACGGATTTTTCCGTCTTCCAGCTGGCTCCCCAGCGTGATGGAATCAATATGCAGCAGTTTTTTAGGATGAATCATGTTTCTTTTCCTCCCTTTTTCGGTGCAGCGCTTGCTTCGGCTTTTTCTAACAGCTGAATGATGCGCTCCTTTGAATGAACAGCATTTCCCTTCAGAAAATCAAGAGCTGCTTTAGACGCTTCCAGCAATTCAGGCGCAGCGGCCATCAAAGCGGCATTGCTTTTTTGCGAATAAGAGCTGAGGTCAAATACAGCGGCAATCAGCCGCCCGTTTGAATACGGAAATCTTTCTTTTTCTTCTTCACTGTAAGCTGAATAAATATAGATTGGTTTTGTATCCCCGCACGGGACAGCATGCCACGGCGCAGGGCTTTTCTCTGTCTGTTTTGTTTTTTCCAACACTTTCACTTCCCGTCATCCTTATACCATTGTTCAATGTTTTTTTCTGTTCGCTTTGCCCGAAACAGCAAAGCGATCAGGGCAGTCAGCTGTTTAATCACGGACATTCAGCCTCGCTTTTCCCGCTGTCAGCATTTGCTCCAGCTTTTGAATGACAGGCGTTAAATCAGTGCCGGACCTGCAGTTCGGACATGGATGAAAAACGACTCCAATCCCTGTATGCTCCACAATGACTTTCTTTGTCTGACAAAGCTTGCACATTATCTGACGCCCTCCAATCTATGGTTCAGCTCGTAGGCTGCCCCTTTGATAATCACTAAATAGTCACTGCACATTTCGTAGATTCTCGTGCCGAGCGCTTCATCGATCCGTACAAGTGCTTCAATTGTCAGCTCGCTCGAAAGCAAAATCGGTTTATGATTTAAGTAGCGGTAGTTGAGTACCGAATACATTTGCTCTAATTGCCAATCTGTAGCGCGGGGTTTGCCGTTAACCGGTTTAAACAGATCATCTATGAACAGCACATCCGCTTGCTTCATCCGGTTCAGCTTTGCTTCTAATAGGTCAAAGTCATTTTTCAGATCGGTAAAGCCCTCCACAAACGGAAAATAAATGACAGGCACATAGCAAGTTCTCATTAATTCATTGGCAGCGGCGGTCAAAAGGTGCGTTTTCCCTGAACCGGGCTGTCCTAGAAGGGCAATGCTGTTTTTCCGGCAATCCTTGATTTGTCCATAATCCGCCACATACTCTTTAGTACATTCAAACGCGTCTTTTATGGCCTGCGGCTTTCCCTCCGTGCGGAATTCCTTGAAGCCCAGCTGTCTGAAAGCGTGAGTAATCTCACTTGCCCCCAGCAGCCGCTTCACTTTCCGTTCTGCCATGCAGCTGCACATCGTCCAGACTTCCAGGCCATTCTGCCTGACGAGATAACCTCCCTGGTCCTTGCAGCGCAGGCAATCATACCGGCCTGCGTCTAATTCGGCCGGTTTGTCCGCCAGTAATGGACGTCTCCCTCTTCTCAGCTCGTTTAAAATCTGTTCGATTGTTCGTTTTGTCATGTTTTTTCATCCTCTCATGCTGAATTGCAACATTCTTTTTGGCTTGCTGCGCGTTAAATCGGTCTTCAATGAATTTCGAGCAGTAGCGAAAGGCCTTGATTGTTTCTGAAGCGGAAGTCCGCCGGTTTTCAAAAGCTTGAAAGCATTCCTCAAGCCATTTGATTGTTTGCGTTACAGGAACGCCGATAGCAACAATGCGGGCGATGGCTTGATAATCTCTTGAGGAAGGATACACGGTGCGTCCTTCTTGAGCCGACCGTAATTCTGTAAACCGCTTCGCAATGTGATCTACTGCCTCATCAGCAGCAGTATATGTGTTTGTTTTATCTTTATCTGTGCGGTCGCTTGTGTCCGGTGTCTGCGGCGAAAATGACCGTTCTTTTATACTCCGGTGCACAGTTTTGTCCGATCTGAAGGCGAATTTTTTGGAATGCTTGACCGAAATCACCAGTCCGTATGGCGCACGGACTGCCTTTATGTACTCATGGGTTTCGAGAAGCTCTAGCCACCTTCTGACGGTTTTTTCACTTACACCGAAGACTGCCGCCATTTCTCTCGCTTTTAATGGCTTATGGCCGAGTACGATGCCCCAGCTTACGCCGTCTTTTTCGATTTCTTTTGTTGTTGAGCTGATAAACCAGAGAAACAGCCATAGTGCCGGTCCGATTTTGTCATAATGTTCTGAATTCAATAGTCCTGAATACATCGGAAAAGGATAGCTTTTATCGTTTTTCATTGTACGCCGCTTCTCCTTTTAACATCATGTATGCTTGAAACTGCTCTTGCGTTTCAAAGTGGAACACCGGAAGGCCGCATGCCGTAAACGAAATGGTGCCGCCGGATTGTCCGAGATGGCGCTGATCTATGGGATTTTCACTAAAAACAATTTGGATTGGATACATGTGATCACTCTCCTGATCTGTTTTCGATACATTTCGTATCAACTGTTACCAAGTATAAACGATACAATCAGTATCATCAAGTTATTTTTGATACTTTTTTTATCATAACTTTATTTTGATACATATTGTATCTATAATCATAAGTAACTTAGGGAGTTTAAAAAAGAGAGGTCATAGTATGATAGGCGGCAGATTGAAAAGTCTCAGAGGGAAAAGGACACAGGAAGAAATCGCATCACACATCGGTGTGTCACGGGCACGATATTCCCACTATGAAAACGGGCGAAGCGAACCTGATTACGACACACTCCAAAAACTGGCTGATTACTTTCAAGTAACGACTGATTACTTATTAACGGGTAAAGACAAAAAATCCGACGACGATATGTTCTCAGATCCGGACCTGCAGCTTGCGTACCGTGATATGCAGGATTTTTCCCCAGAAAGCAAACAGCAGGCCATCGAATTTATCAACTATTTAAAAGAAAAAGAGAAAAACCGCAAGCCGAAAAATTAATAAATCGTTCTCTGTTCTCTAAAACATATTAAAAATAGACCGATATAAAGAAAAAGTGTTTATTTTTTAAAGAAAAGGGAAAGATTTCTACACCACTTTCCAGTCCTATACGGGCTTTTCTTTCTCGCTAAAAACAGAACACACGTTCGAAAGGGAGTATTCAATTGGGCGATTACTTATCACATCTGGAGGAATACGTTAAAAATTTGTACAGCAGACTGGGCATCACATCCCCTCATCACATTGACATGCTGAAAATTGCAAAGGACCTGGATATTTGGGTGCATTTTGAGGATATGGGGAGCATGATGGTGAAATACGACGGCATGTACAGTATCGTATTGAACCAAAAAAAGTCACGGGAAGAGCAATGGGAGGATTTTGGACATGAGCTGTGCCACGTGCTAAAGCATGCAGGCAATCACTTTCAGATGAACAAGCTCTTCAGAGAACTACAGGAATTTCAGGCGAATCAATTTATGTACCACTTCTGTGTGCCAACCTTTATGCTGTTGCAGATGGAACTGCCGCAATGGAGAAGCCAGGCACTCGCCACAATTGCGGCGGTATTCCGGGTAACAAAGGAATTTGCTGAAAAAAGGCTTGACATGTTTGAACGGCGTAAAGCAGGTATTCAATTTCAGAAGCGGCTCGCTTATTTATTAGCTCACAAGCGGCCAAATGCGTACGAGGAAAGCGATCAGCAGCACTTGCAAGTCGCAGAGGAAAAAGCGTTCTATCATGTCGGCAAAAACCTTTGATCCAAAAGGGCTGGGGACATTTATCCTCAGCCCGGCAGAGATATTAATATTTTGACATCGGTGGAATGGTATTCTGCAGCCACATTGGCGCCGGTTTAAGATGAGGCGCAGATGCGAACGCAATCGGAGCCGGGATATACCTGAATTCACCCCGGCCATCAAAGGCTTCCCCATGTGCCCATCTTCCTTGTGAGCTTTCATCCCCCCTGGAGAAGTTAAACAGATCATAGGAGACTTCCTGCTTTTCGAGCTCACGCGGAAACGTCGTCGGGACGACAATATCCCGTTCTCTTTCCTCCAGCTCTTTAATGGCCGCATACCACATATTTTGATGATAAGTATCCCTTGCAATCAAAAATGACAGCATATCTCTTACCCCTGGATCATCGGTCATGGCATAAAGCCGTGTCACCTGAAGGCGGCCTTGGGATTCCGCATTTAAGTTGGCGCGAAAATCTGCAAGCAAATTTCCGCTTGAAATAATATATTTGGCATTCCATGGATATCCTTCGCTGTCAGCCGCCATCGCGCCTAAGCCTGCGACAATCGCATGCTGCGGGTTCATTCCGGACAACACCGCTGCCACAGCAGGATCACTTTTATAAGCATTTTCCTGCACATCAGCCGGTGCATTGTCCAAAAGCCTGGAGATCATCGTCGCAAGCATTTCCACATGCCCGATCTCTTCTGTACCGACATCATAAAGCAAATCTTTATATTTCGCATCTGCACGGCAGTTAAAACCCTGAAACAAATATTGCATCATAACACTGATCTCACCGTATTGGCCGCCCAGCACCTCTTGGAGCTTTTTCGCATAAACCGGATCGGGATGTGCTGGCTTTGCTTGATATTGAAGCTCTTTTATATGATAAAACATGAATCATTCCTCCCTACACTTTCGCACAACCCCAGCGTATGAAGGAATGGGCCGACCGTGCAGGTCCCGTCTGGTTTTATTTATAAAAGCCAAGTTTGACGGCTTCCACATATCGATCAAACAAATCGTTTTGTATGTAGCTTTTATCACGGCACCCAAAATTGCAGAACAGCGCGTTTCTTTGTGCAGTGCTCACCTCCAATTGGAGCCCCATTTCTCTTTTCGTCCGATTGACAATATTGTTTGGATGTACACCTGCCAGCCGATCTTTCTCACTAGTGAGTTCGGCGCTGAAACCCGCTTCATTCAGACGCTCACAAATGAGCTTGGCTTTTTTGCGATCCGTCCCGCCAACCAATGTTTTTGGGATGTTTGGATCATAATACCCGTGAAACGCTAATGCGTAATCATGGGCATTCACTTTTTCTAAAGCCAGCGGCTCATCAAAACGAATGCTAGTGAGATGCAAGGAACGATTGTTTCGCTGTTTTACACCTTCAAACAAATAAATGGAACATCGATCGGAAAATGCCCGCACCAGTTCACTGACACCAGGCTCAATTCTGCCGCCGTGGGGACCGAGGACGATAAGTTCACTTCCGTTTTTTTCCTCATAAATAATCCGGTACTCCGATTCAGAAGCAGAAAGGGCCGCAAAGCTGTCATACCGATCTTTCATTTTGAACGCCCTCCTTTTCCAGTCAGCATCAGTTTACTCTACTCTTCTATGAATGAAAACCTTTTTATAGTATGATTTGATAGAATACGGACAGGAGGTATATGATGGGATTTATTGATGGTTTACTCGGCAATGCGTCAACACTGTCAACGGCTGCTGTGAAAGAAGAGCTTGCTCATATTTTACTTGAGGGTGAGAAGGTTGAAGCCGCGTTTAAGCTGGTTCGCGATTTGATTGTCTTTACTGACAAGCGGCTTATTCTTGTAGATAAGCAGGGAATCACAGGCAAGAAAACGGAGTTTCAATCAATTCCGTACAAAAGCATTTCCAGATTCAGCGTGGAAACTGCCGGCCGCTTTGATCTTGATTCAGAGCTGAAAATTTGGATCTCTGGCGCGGAACTTCCCGCCGTCTCAAAGCAGTTTAAAAAAGATGAAAGCATTTATGATATTCAAAAGGTGCTTGCCGCAGTTTGTATGTAAGATGAGTGACGGAAGCTGTGAAGCTTCCGTCATTTCATTACAGCTTTTCCTCCAGCTTCGCTTTCGTCTTCGGACCGTAAATCCCATCAGCCGTTAAACCGCTGACAGACTGAAAACGTTTGACTGCATTAGCTGTTTTCGGGCCATAGACGCCGTCAACGCCGTGATTTTTCGCTCCTTTATCAGGATAAAAATAAAGGGCGGCTAAAGCGTCCTGCACCTGCTTCACTTTTGTCCCTTTCGTCAGCGGGCTTGTCACTTTCATCACCCCGGATGGGAGTGGATATGAGGATGCGGCATGGCTTTTAGAAGCAGATGCCGTCTGAGGCAGTTTGATCACTTGTCCGACTTTAATGTAATTTGGGTCAGTGATATGATTGATACTTTGCAGCGTTTTTACACTGACTCCGTGGGATGCGGCAATCCCTGACAGTGTATCGCCTTTTTTTACATGATATTCAGACGCCGAAGAAGTGACTGCTGCCTTTTTCGCTGATACGCTCCCGTTTAATTCCTTTTCAATTGCCACCTTCACTTGATCCCAGCGCCCCTCTGATAAAATGCGGTGCGGGCAGTACTTTCCGTTCCAGTCTTGATGTTTTCTCACCCGATCGATTCCCCAGCCGCGCTCCTTCAAAAGCTGTGCGACAAATGAAATCGCTAAGACTTCAGCTGCCTCATACTTTGGACCTCCCGATTTGCTGTAGCAAATCTCAACGCCAATTGATTTGCGGTTCCCCGGACCGTTTGTGCCGTCACCTGTGTGCCAGGCGTTTCGGTCAAGCGGCAGACCTTGAATAACCTCTTTATCATCGACCGCAAAGTGAAAGCTTGTCGAGCTTGTGTTCCCGATCATATAGCTGATTTCATTGGCTGCTGACGCATCGTTTGCCGTGTTGTGGATGGTAATGTATTCAGCGGACATTGCATTCGGACACTTCAATGCGTATTTCGCCTCAGAAACCAAATTTTTCTTTACTGGAATGCTCACCTATCATCTCTCCTTTTCTTTTTTCATAAATAGGTGGCATTCGTAGGACGAAAAGCTCATATCATCTTTCAATGCTATATGGTTAAATGTGTTAAACTGAATTTCAATGGGAGGGCTGAATATGCATACATACTTAATGCTCACAATGAGAACGGAGAAATTTAATCAGGAGCATGTGGCTGGGCACTATGAATTTCTGGACCGCTTACAATCAGAAAAGCGCTTAAAAATGTTTGGGCCATTCAGCGACGCCACAGGCGGAGCGTATGTCATCCAAGCAGATTCGCTGGAAGAGGCAGCGGAAATTGGGCATGCAGATCCACTGGTGGCAAGCGGATCTTCTGAGCTGACGATAAAAGAATGGAAGCTGAAATAAAAAAGACCCATAAGGGTCTTTTTTTATGCATCATGTTTGATTGCGTGCCGCAATATGAAATGTTTTCCCCTCTGTGTTTGCTGTGTCATCTGCATGAACCATCACCTGAGTAAAACTGAACCCGACCGCAACGAGCAACAAACCTGACATCCATTTAGATTTCATATAAACAATCTCCTCTCTGGATTTGTTTTTGTGCGTGCACCATTTTCTCGTAAAATGACAGTGCTTTTTCGGGCTGTCCGTTTTCTATATAGAATTGGGCAGCATCATGCGCCAGCTCTTCAATATAAGGATACAGCATATGTTCTTCAAGAAATTGAAAGGTATGTGAGACTGATTCTGTGTCAATGTTTTTTCCGTATAACGCATGTAAAAATTGAAAAAGCTCCACAAATAATTCATCATTGTATTGACGGGCGATTTCCAATCCTTCACGATACTTTTGTTGCGCTTCGGCGTCATTTTTTTGTTTATACAGAACTTGTGTTAAAGAGTAGATAGAATGCGGAAGATTATCGAACTTTTCCGACTTGCAAATAGAAACAGATTTCTCAAAGTATTCGGCTGCCTTTTGCAGTTCACCCATTTTCTCATAGCAGTTTCCGAGATTATATAGGGCAGAACTGATAAGGCGGGGATTGCCTTCTTTCTTTGCAAGATCTAAAGCCAGTTCTAAGTGGGGCAATGCTCTTTCTGGATACTGCATATCATCATAATTACCTGCAATAACGAATTCACATTGGATTCTGCGGACGGTGTACGTTTCATACATTTGGTATGTTTCTAATGCCTGAACGGCGTAGCTCATCGAAACATAGGTTTGTTTTAAATTGTAAAAAATCTCAGCCATTTTAAAAGCAAACTCGGCTTTCTCAATATCATCCGAGACGAGGGCAAGATTCTTTTCTGCCCGTTTATAATACATCATGGCACTGACAAACATCTTCTGCTTAAATTCATACATTCCTCGAAAAAAATTAAAGTAATATTCGAGAAGCCCTGTCAGCTTGTACTGATTCCCTTCGATGTCTTCTAATAATTCTGAAAACTCCAGCTGCGACGTGTCCTCTCCAAAAGGCTTAATGTAATCCAGCATGACACGATGCCTGAACTCCATTAAAGAATAATACAGCAGCAAATCTTGGTCTTCTTCCATATCCTCAATTTCTCTTTCTACTTCGAGCTTGACCCGTTCGGCTTCAGCGACGTGGAACTGCCGGATATGAGTATACCATTCATTAATTTTAAGCCCGACATAAGAGGACGGAATCGTCTGCTTCATCCTCAATTAATCCCCCCTTTTGAATTACCCGAGATATGTCATATTTTATCATATTTACAAGAAAAAGAAGAACGCAAAATAACCGCAATTGTCGAATTTCGGCTAACCGCAACAAAAAAGCGCGGGTTTTTCAAAAACCCGTGCTTTCTTTTAGTGAAAACCAACTTTGTTTCTTTCCATCCAGCTTCCCTGCTGGCTTTTTCTTTGCTCTCCTGTCATGTCTTTCACCATAGTTTCAATATGATGATTCCCTTCTTGGTGCCATTGAAGCGCTGAAGATACATATAATTCTCCCAGCTGCGCAAAGGAAAAGCCTTCTGTAAGCTTTGCGGCGTTTTTTATTTCTTCTTCACTCAAAAAGATGTCAAAGCCTCTCATTTTCATATATTCCAGCCGCAGCTCTTCATCCGGAAGCCCGATTTCATAGGCACGGTCAAACCGTCCTGCACGATTCATCAAACCTGGATCGATCTCTTCGGGATAGTTTGTCGTGCCGATGAGAAATAGCCCCTCTTTTGATGTCGCGCCGTCCAACGTATTGAGAAAAAAGGATCGCACATCTTCCGGCATCGAATCTATATCCTCGATGACGAGAACTGCAGGAGCGAGGCGTCTCGCTGCCTGAAAGACTTCTTCTATTGTCTCGCTCGACGTAAATTCAGTAATTTGCCAATAGGCAACAGGTGCATCGATACTGCCTGCGATCGACTTCACTAATGTCGTCTTTCCGTTTCCAGGAGGTCCATATAACAGAATGCCGCGCTTATAAGGGATGTCATACGTTTGATAAAACGATTTATCACTATGAAAAAACTGATCAATTGATCTGTATATCTCTTTTTTCAATAGCGGATTCATGATTACCTGACTCCGCTGAACCTCTCTGACAATGGCTTCCTGCTCTCTTGAAGTCCCTCCATCTCCATCCGTAAAAACGGTCACTTTCCGCTTGCTTTTTTCCCAGAGACGCGGTCTGACTCCCTCCAGAAATGCACGCATCTTTTCATCGTTAACCGCAAACAGACAATCGAAACTCATGATGCTCCCATCTTGAAAATAAGGAATTCTGGCAAAAGCAACTCCCTTTTCAGGATACGCGTATACGCTGTTTCTTATAGACTTATGGACGGTATAATCCGGTTCTTTTTCATCTTCATCGTAAGCAAAGGTTTTCTTTTCAAGCTTTTCAAATATATATGCCACATGCTCAGGCTCCAATGAACCGCTGCGGACATCTTCTACAAGAAGCTCCCAGTATTCCGTGTTCGGGTCATCACTGGCATAGAGCTCATAGAATACACCGTATTGATCATAAAGCGTTTCTTCAATCCGTGTGATAAGGTAACCGAAAGTGCCGTAGCCCGCTGCAGCTCTTTCATTCTCTTTTTCTTCGTACTGATAAATGAAAGGTATGGTTGTCATGTTTATACTCCATTTCATATTTTGTGAACGTTATATATACGATTGACATAGCATTTTGTTTCATCCCACAGCATATTACTTGTGAATTCGTAACCGTTGATATAGGATTTCATTGCACCATTTATTTTTACATATGGAGGAGATCATAATGAGCCAATCCAATCAAATTGTCAGCCATTTTTTATCCCATCGAAACGTGACGAATGAGCTTGCTGAAAAAATCAGCAAAGACCATTACAGCTACAAACCGGCAGAAACATCAATGTCAGCGGAAGAATTGGTCAAACACATTCTTACGTCGTTCCACTTGTTCGCAAATGTCATTAAAGAAGGCAATGCTTCACCTTTTCAAAACAAGCAGGAAGAAACAGAAACCGATCTCAATGTTCTGGCAAAAACATATACGGACAAAACGGTCGCTATCCTTGAACAGCTGACTGAAGAACAGCTGGACAGAGAAATTGATCTGACATCCGCTTTCGGCAGAAAAGTCACTGGCCGCGCGCTGCTTCAGCTTGCAATGGAACATGAAATTCACCATAAAGGCAACCTGTTCGTTTATGTGCGGGAAATGGGCCACACAGAGCTTCCTTTCTATCAGCAGCGCATGTAGCGTAAACGAAAAAGATACCTGTTAAAAGGTATCTTTTTTTGTGCTTCCGCCTCACTTCCCGGCTTCGACCAGACACTCATTATAGGGCAAATGAATAAAGATATGGAGCATACCAAAATTTCAAACATCTAACGTGCAAAAATTCAAAAAATTTAATTGATTAACGTGACCTAATCATATATAATCTGATAAAAATAGTCGGGTTTTCAGGAGGCCTTTATCATGAGTGTAAGCATCATATTGATGGGTTTGTTTGTCGGAGCCTTAGTCGGATTGACGGGTGTGGGCGGAGCCGCCTTATTGACTCCCCTTTTAATTGTGCTTGGAATTAACCCTTCCATCGCGGTCGGTACGGATCTTGTATATAACTCGATCACAAAGCTGTTTGGCGTTGCCTCCCATTGGCGGCAGAAAACGATTAACTTTCAATTGGTAAAATACTTAGCCATCGGCAGTATTCCGAGTGCCTCGCTAGCCATTGGCATCTTGCATTTGTTCCCCGCCTTCCACCAGCATCAGGAAGAAATTATTAAGCACGCTCTAGGATACGTGTTAACGCTGGTTGCCATTTCAATCATCGTTCGTTTGTTTTTGGATAGAAAGCTTCGTCCGAACCGCTGGCAGCTGATGCCGCTTGAAAATAAGCGGGCGCTGACGATTCTTATTGGTGTTGTGTTTGGGTTTATCGTCGGCTTAACATCAATCGGTTCCGGCTCATTATTTGCAATCGCCATGATTTACTTATTTAACATGAAAGCGTCTCAGATTGTCGGAACCGATATCGCGCATGCTTTTCTTCTCGTTACGGCAGCAGGCATTTTGAACGCAAGCTTCGGAAGCGTGGATTACATGCTGGCAGCTAATCTGCTCATTGGTTCAATTCCCGGCGTGCTAATCGGAAGCCATCTTTCGCCTCGATTCTCCCCGCGTCCGCTGCAATTTATTATGGCGTCCATTATTTTAGTCAGCGGTTTAAAATTGATTTAATGAAGAAGGCTATCCTTCAAGCGGATAGCCTTTTCTTATTATAGCGTCACACCCGATTTAAAAATGGCGAGTTCTCTGAAATCATTTTTTTCATGGTTCACAAGCTGGCCGCTTGCCACCTCAATCATATAGTGGATAAACTCCCGCAGCACATACTCCTCATGAACATCATCCTCCGCTAAAAGGCCTGCGTTAAAATCAATCCAATGCGGCTTCGCCTCATACAGCTCGGTGTTTGTTGCTACCTTCACCGTCGGGACAAAGGTGCCAAACGGCGTGCCTCTCCCCGTTGTAAAGAGGACAATTTGGCAGCCGGCCGCCGCCAATGCGGAGGAAGCGATCAAATCATTGCCCGGCGCGCTCAAAAGTGTCAGCCCTTTTGTCTTGAGTACTTCCCCGTATTTCAAGACATCCGTGACAGGAGAAATCCCCGCTTTTTGCGTACAGCCCAGCGATTTATCCTCAAGTGTAGAAATGCCGCCCGCTTTGTTGCCCGGTGAAGGATTTTCATACACCGGCTGATCATGTTTGATAAAATATTGTTTAAAGTCGTTGATTAATTGAACTACCTTATGAAACACTTCGTCACTGGCAGCCCGCTGCATCAGGATGGTTTCCGCACCGAACATTTCCGGAACTTCCGTCAGCACCGTGCTCCCTCCCTGTGCAATGAGATAATCTGAAAAACGGCCAAGCAGCGGGTTTGCGGTTATGCCGGAAAAACCATCCGAACCTCCGCACTTCAGTCCGATCTTCAGTTCGGACAGCGGAATGTCTTCTCTCGTATCCCCTTTGGCCGCTTCATGTATTTCCTTTAGCAAAGCAACGCCTGCCTCCATTTCGTCGGTCACCGACTGGGATTCGAGGAATTTCACTCGATTCAGATTTACATCCTGGAGTGCTTCCTTCATTTTTGCCAGTTCATTGTTTTCACACCCTAGCCCTAGCACCAATACGCCGCCGGCATTTGGATGGCGAATGGCGTTCAGCAGGATTTGCTTCGTATTTTCGTGATCATCGCCAAGCTGCGAGCATCCGTATTGATGTTTCAGCACGAGTACGTTATCAAATGGAGCGATATCTCCCGTTTCTCTGACAAAATGCTGCAGCATTTTTTCTGCAATTCCATTGACGCAGCCGACAGTTGGCACAATCCACAATTCATTGCGTACACCCGCATCACCGTTTTCTCTTCTAAAGCCTTTAAATGTCCGGTTCTCATTAGAATACGGATTTTCATCAAATCTCGGTGTATAGCTGTATGATTGGATATCTGACAGGTTTGTTTTCGTATTATGGACATGAATATGCTCTCCGATCGAAATATCTTGTGATGCATGCCCAATTGGAAACCCGTATTTAATGATGCTGTCGTTTTCTTTAATAGACTGCAATGCAATCTTGTGGCCTCTTTTTATATCATCCTTTACTTCAATCGACACGCCGCCCGTATGCAGCCGCTCTCCCTTTTGGATATCCCGCAGAGCAAGAAGGACATTATCTTGCTTATGAATCTTTATAAACGACTTCAACGTACCTCTCCCCTTTGTATGCAGTATTTTTCAAGAGCCCGCTGCATGCCCAGCTCATGAATATGATTCAAGTAATCAGCGACTCTCTCAGTCAGCTTTGGTATCTCATTGAGATCTGCCTCCCACAGCCGCTGTTCGCCTAACACTCTTGATGCAATTCGAAGCATGTCTCCATCCTCCTGGCTCCAAACCTCTTTGAACAATTGAAGAACAGCCGGATCATCCTGCAATGTCTCGTAACCCTGATAAAAATACAGAAGAGCGCTGAAGGAAAACACCAAGCGTTCAGGGAGCTGTCTCTTTTGTTCAGCATATTCCTTAAGAGTCGGCAGGTTTCTCGTTTTGAATTTGGAAACGGAATTCAATGCAATGCTTTCCAGATAATGCTTCATATACGGGTTTTTAAAACGGTTCAGCACATCGTCAGCATACTGAGAAAGACCTTCCAGTTTTAAAACAGGAAGAATTTCGTCATTGATCAGCTCTCTTATAAACCGCCCCACTTCCGGATGCTCGACAGCATCCCGAACAGTTTTTAAGCCGTACAACAATGCCACTGGCGTCATTGCTGTGTGAGCGCCATTTAAAATTCTTACTTTTTTTGTCCGATACGGGGTGAGGTCGCTGACGATTTTTGTATTGAGCCCTGCAGCCGCAAAGGGAATTTCTTTTCCAATCCAATCCGGCCCCTCGATAACCCATAAATAATACTGCTCTCCCACAACTATCAGTTCATCTTGATAGCCCAGTTCTGCCGTGATCTCATCAATGCTGTCGACCGGAAAACCCGGGACAATCCGGTCTACTAAACTATTACAAAATGTATTGGCCTCATGAATCCACTGTGTAAATCCTTCCTCCAGCTTCCACAGATGTGCATAATGAAGAACCGTTTCCTTCAGCTTTTCGCCGTTCTTCTCGATCAGCTCACATGGGATTAGGACACACCCTTTTGTCTGATCTCCTTTAAAAGCCTGATAGCGGAAGTAGAGAAATGCAGTTAATTTCCCAGGGAATGTTTTTGGCGGCCTATCCTCTAAACGATCTTTTTCATCACATACGATCCCGGCCTCCGTCGTGTTGGAGATGATAAACCGCAGCTCTTCGCTTGATGCCAATTCTTTGTATGCTTCATAATCAGAAAACAGGTCAATTCCTCGGCTGATTGAGTTGATAATCATATGCTCGTTTACCGCTTCTCCGTCTTTCATTCCTTGTAAAAAGAGCGTATATAGCCCATCTTGCTGATTTAATCGTTTGATTTTTTCTGAGCCTCTTGGCTGGACAACTGCCACGCTCCCATTAAAATCAGTGTGTTGATTCAATTGATCAATCTGCCAATCGACAAATCCCCGAAGAAAGTTTCCTTCTCCGAATTGGAGAATTTTTTCTGGAGACTGAGTATAGTGATCGTACACATGTTTATTCAGCTTCTGCACCCTTATTGCCTCCCTCTTCTTTTATGCATACGTTAACATTTTTCTGTGTAAAGAATGCCCGCTGAAAAACGGGGCATCACGTTGTCAATCGTCTGACTGAATCACGCACGATGAATTCTGTGTTTTCCAAGATTTTCTCCGCTTTTGTTTCCGGCTCGCTGATCAGCGACAATAGTTTTTGCGCGCCGAGCACGCTGATTTTCTCCACTGGGCGCTTTACTGTTGAAAGCCTTGGCGTGATGTATTGTGAAAACCCAATATCATCAAACCCGATTACCGAAATATCATCAGGTACGCGCAGGCCCTTTGCGAATATCGCATTCATCGCTCCGATTGCCATGTCATCATTCGAACAAAAGACAGCGGTTGGAAGATTCGGCAGCGCCAGCAGCCGCTCCATCGCTTGAAAGCCGCTTTCCATATCGTACTGTCCTTTGACACTGTATTCATGCTTGATTGGAATATGATGTTGAATCAGTGCGGATAAGTAGCCTTCCTTTCGCTGCTGGGAGGATTTAAAGCCTTCCATCCCCTCGATGATGGCGATGTTTTGATGTCCGGTCTTAATAAAGTATTCTACAGCTTCCTGGGAGCCCTCCTTGTCATTGGATAAAATATTCGTGATGGTGCGGTCATCAATATCACGATTCAGCACGACAAGCGGAATGTTTTTTTCTCGTATATGGTAAATGAAAGAATTATCAATATCACTTTGGCTCATTAAAATGATGCCGTCATACCTCATCGGTGTAACGGAGTCATAGTTTTTCAGATCATCAATGCCGCGCACATAGAGATTGTAATCCTCACTTATGGCTTGATTGACGCCTTTGATTGTGTCTGCAAAGAAGCTGTGTGAAGTTCCGTTTGTGATGCTTGTAAAGAAAAGCCCGATCGTATGTGACTTTTGCATCGCCAGGCTTTTCGCGTTTACATTTGGTGTATAGTTGAGCTTCTCTGCAAGCTCTACTATTTTTTTCTTCGTATGCTCTTTGATGTAAGGGCTATTGTTGAGTGCTCTGGAAACGGTTGTGTGGGATACGTTAGCGAGTTTTGCGATATCTTTTATGGTTACCATCTAATTCCCTTCCTTATCATACCGGCTGCGATTATTTACTGTATATTGTATCATCAAACATACCGCCTCTCCCACTATATTTCCAGATTAATAAGACACCGGATTCTCAGCTTCTGTTCCTGCTGGTTTGCCGATGATCGGACGGACAAAACGAATCACAGCAAGTGACGCGAAGACAGCTAACCCTCCGGCAAGCAAAAACGCTCCAGAAAACGTGCCCGTTTGGTCAACAATAAAGCCGGTTAAAGCCGGGCCGATAATTCCTGCTGTGTTGGCGAGGAAATGCATGAAGCCGCCAACAGAACCGACATTGTTTTGATCAACCACATCTTGAATCACAGCCCAATAGATAGCACCTGTTAAATATAGAAAAAATACTGACAAAGCGACCAGTGTGACAGCGCCCGCAGTCGTTCCCACTAGCCCGGCAAAACCAATTAGGACAGCTGATGAAAACAAACACGTGACAAGCACAACCTTGCGTGAGAACAGCACGCCTTTTCGAGACGTTTTTTTGTACACATAGTCAGAAACAAATCCTCCTGCAGCAAGCCCGATAAAGCCTAAAACCCACGGTATGACCGTGATAACACTCATCGATTCAACACTTAAGCCCCGCTCTTCGACAAGATAGCTCGGAAACCACGTCAAAAAGAAGAAGAGGATGTAGTTGTAAGCGAAAAAAGCGAACGCCGTGAACAGGACCGTTTTTTGCTTCAGGTAAAAGGTGAGCGGCATTTTTTCTCCAGGAGACGTTTCTGCTTTGATTGCCGGTGCTTCCTTCACCGTCTCTGGCGGCTTTTCTTTGACAAATTTGAACCAGAGCACTGCCCATATCAAACCAATGATCATAATGAGAACGAAGGATAATTTCCAGCTGAACGCCACTGCAATCATGCCGACAATCGGACCGGAAATGGCTCCTCCGAGCGGCGTGCCGCTGTTGGTTACACCGATGACGGACGCCCGCTGGGTCGGCGGGAACCAGTTATTCACCATCTTGTTGATGGTCGCAGACAGCGGGCCTTCTCCCATTCCAAAGAGAATACGGATAATCAGCAGGCTGACAAAACCAAAAGCGAGGGCGACTGCTCCGCTAAACAGCGACCAAACGACCATCGCGACAAATAGGGTCAGTTTTGCCCCGTAGCGGTCGGATGCCACGCCCCCAAGAAAGTTAAAAATGGCATAACCAATCGAAAAACTGCTGAAAATCAAGCCCATTTGCGTGGCTGACAATGTGAGATCATCCTGAATAAAAGGAGCTGCAATGGAAAGCGCCGAGCGATCCAGGTAATTAATTACCCCTGCCAGGAACAAAAAAAGGATAATAGGAAGCTTATCTTTTGAAAACATCTCAACCTCACCCCTATGTTGGTTCAGTTTCTGTTGCACCGCTTTCGTTACACACCTGAATAAGCCATAAATCCTCCATCGACAGGAACGGTGATTCCGGTGACAAAACCCGAATAGGATTCATCCGCCAGCCAAAGAAGCGTGCCGAGCAAATCCTCCGGTTTTCCGAAGCGCTTCATCGGTGTTCCCGCGATAATTTTGTGAGATCGGCTGGTGAACGTTCCGTCTTGGTTAATCAGCAGATCATGATTTTGTTTTGTCAGAAAAAAGCCTGGGGCAATCGCATTGACCCGCAGCCCGGTTTCGGCAAAATGAACGGCCATCCACATCGTAAAGTTATTGATGGACGCCTTGGCAGCACTGTATGCCGGAACCTTCGTCATAGGTGAATAAGCACTCATGGAAGAAAGATTGATAATCGCCGGTGAATCCGCCTTCAGCAGCTCTTTTCCAAACACTTGCGAGGCCAGAAACGCACCGGTGAAGTTGGTGGAAAAAACAGTTGAAAAGCCTCCCTCATCCATATCAAAAAAGGATTGGCCTTCTCCCGCTTCTTCATATGTCTCCACATCGGTTATCGCGTCAGGATGATTGCCGCCAGCCCCGTTAATTAACAGATCAACAGCGCCGAATCGGCCAAGGATGTCTTTCTTTGCCCGCTCCAGTGACTCCCTGTCCAGCACATCCGCTGCAACAGAGCACGCTGTGCCGCCCGCCGCCGTTATCTCCTTCACGACCGCCTGGCCTTTTTCAGCCGTCCGATTCAATATCGCCACCCTCATGCCATGACGGGCTAGCTCCCTGGCCATCTCAGAGCAAAGCACACCGCTGCCGCCAGTGATGACAACTGTTTTACCAGCAAGGTTCTCATGCAGCGGGATCATACGCCCACCTCTTTTTTTGCCATTGCTTCATAGGCGTCCCACAGCCCGTTCAAATACATGATGCCAAGTGCCCGATCGTATAAGCCATATCCCGGGCGGCATTGCTCACCCCAAAGATGGCGACCATGATCCGGTCTGACATATCCTTCGTAATCCTGCTTATGCAGTTCTTCCATCACGCCTTGAATGTTGATCGAACCATCCTTTGTTACATGCGATGTTTCAATAAAATCGCCATTCTCATAAATTTTCACATTGCGAATATGTGAAAACGGAGCAATGCCGGCATATGTCTTAGCGATCTCCACCATGTCGTTAGCGGGATTGGCTCCCATTGAACCTGTACAAAGGGTGATGCAATTAGACGGTGAATCTGATATCGCCCGCAGTTTCTTATAGCTTGCCTCCCCCGTGATAATGCGCGGCAGTCCAAAAATCGGCCATGGCGGGTCATCCGGATGAATGGCCATTTGAACACCGTGACTTTCTGCAACAGGAAGAATTTCCTGCAAAAAGAATGATAAATTGTCCCATAGCTGTTCTTCATCGATCGTTCTGTAGGCCGAAAAAAGCTCTTTGATCCGAGCCAATTTTTCGGGCTCCCACCCCGGCAGTGTCATGTCAGATGCTTGCTCCACCGTCCGAATCAGCTCTTGGGGCTCAAGGCTTTCCACCTTGGCCTTTTCAAAAAACAGAGCGGTTGATCCATCTTCCAGCGGCCGGAACATGTCCGTGCGTGTCCAATCAAAAACCGGCATAAAATTATAGCAGATCACTTTCACGCCAAATCCGGCAAGGTTGCGGATCGTTTGTTTGTAGTTTTCAATATATCGGCCGCGTTCTTCGTTCCCGAGTTTAATCGCTTCGTGAACATTCACGCTTTCTACAACTTCAGCATGAAAACCATAGGATTGAATATATTCGGTTTCGGCTCTGATTTCTTCTTTTTCCCACACGTCGCCGACAGGCTTTTGATGAAGAGCCCAAACGATGCCTTTGACACCGGGAATTTGCTTCACGTGTTCAAGTGTGACTGTATCGTTGCCTCGGCCATACCATCGAAATGTCATATTCATGCTTTCACCTCCGGATTCAGTCGATTAATCAAACGCGATGACAGCTTTCCGTACCTGATCTGGATGCTCCTTAATAAACTGAAATGCGTGATGGACATCATCCACTGAAAATGTATGGGTCACAAGCCCGTTATGCGCTAACCGGCCTTTATTCAAAAGCTCTACCACCTTGGGAAACTGATTGGTCTGCAATCTCGACCCGGTTATTGTGACTTCTTTTTTTGTAATCGGCAGCTGAGAAATCTGTGCCGCTCTTTCATCAAATCCAAGCACAACCACACGTCCCGCAGGTGAAACGGCCTCAACGGAAAACGCAAAAGTCTCCGGCAGGCAAACAGCATCAATGACCACATTTGCTCCCTCATGCCCAGTCCATTCACGGACCCGCTCGGCAACATGTTCTGCTTGGACATTTACAACAGCATCGGCGCCGTTTTCTTTTGCAAACGCCAGCCGCTCGTTGTTCAAGTCAGTCATCATGACAGCAGCACCCGCCAGCTTTGCCATTTTTAACACACAGATCCCAATAGGCCCCGCTCCCTGGATCAGAACGGTATCACCTTTTTCCACCTGCCCTCTCCACACTGCCTGGGCCCCTATCGTATAAGGCTCGGCCATGACCGCTTCCTCCCAAGGCAAGTCCTTTGAAACCGCGTAAAGCTGCCTTTCCGGAAGCACAATATATTCCCGCATGCCCCCGTCTTCATGTACGCCAAACACGGAGAGCTTGGCACAAACATTCGGCCGCCCTTTGCGGCAGGCATAGCAAGTTCCGCAATAAGAAATCGGCTCAATTACCACATGGTCACCGGCTTTTAGGCTCTGTACATTCGCCCCAACTGCCTCCACTTGTCCCGTTACCTCGTGTCCGATGACTCTCGGGAGGGTAGCGAGCGGATTCGTCCCATGATAAATATGCATGTCTGATCCGCAAATCCCGACTCGCTTGACTTTCACGAGCACTTCATCATCCATAGAAAGAACCGGCTTCTTTATCTCCTCTGTCACCAGATCATACGGTTTTCGCACTTGAACCGCTTTCATTTTTCTCACCTGCTTTTTAAGAATTCATACACACTCCGAGCAATTGATATTCCGTGTTCCTTATTTCTTTCTTCATGCAGCTGCTCGATCTCACCAGGCACAAACACTCTCTCGACTCCAGCAGCTGGAGGAGACTGCTGCAGTTCATGAAGCATGGCATCCATCTGCTCTAAAAACGTATCCCGGTCGGTAAAAAAGGATGGATTGATCGCGCAAACGTAATGCCCCAGCTTTCTTTTTTGATCAAGGCCGCTGTACATTTTCGCAATATGAGGGCCAAAAGCCGCGCCAGCAAGCAATCCGGAAAACACATCCACCACAATCGATAGTCCATAGCCTTTCGGGCCTCCGAATGTTGAAAGTGAAACAACCTTGTCAGGATCCGTTACTGCTTCTCCGTTTTCATCGACTCCCCATCCTTCAGGAATTTCCTTGTCCTCTTCACGGGCCTGCAGAATCTTCCCGAAAGCCACTTTGGACGTCGCCATATCGAGAATAAGCGGTTTTTTATGCTTAGCCGGAACACCGTAAGCAATCGGATTTGTCCCTAAAAAAGGAGCCCTTCCTCCAAACGGGACAACGATACTGTCCGTATGCGTCATTGCCAATCCGATCAGTTTTTCGTCAGCCGCTTTTTGCACAAAATAGCTTAGCGCCCCGCAATGGCTGCTGTTGACGGCTGTGACCATGCCGACACCATTTTTCTTGGCCATGACAATTGCATGGTCCATTGCCATATCACAAATCACATGGCCGAATCCGTCATCACCATCCAGCACTCCGGTCACAGGCCCCGTTTCTTTAAAAACAGGCTGTGCCTCAGGGTTGATCCCTCCCGCTAAAAGCCTGTTCACATAGTGTTCTGTACGCAGCACGCCATGCGAATGTACATTGCGCAAATCAGCGTGCACGAGGACATCTGCTACTTTTTCAGCATTTCGTTCATTCAAACCGGCACCGGCAAGCTTTTTCCGAACGAGTCCCTTTGCTTCTTCAGCTGCAATTGTTATCGTTTTCAATTAAGTGCCTCCTTCCTTTTCAGTGCTTCCGGGCACCCATTAGTGAAAACCCCTACAAACACATTTTATTTACGGATTATTTCAAATATTCTTTATATTACATCATCAGCTCTTTTGATGAAGATCCTGAACAATCTGAGCATGCTGCTGGTCTGTGAGTTTATAAAGAAAACCAATAATGATCATCGCCAATGCCAAAGCAATGGCCGGATACAGAAGCAAAAGCGCTTTGATGCCGATCAGTGCCTGTGCTGTCTGAACTGCATTCGGCACGTAGCCGATTATCCCCAAACCGATCCCCGAAAGAAACCCAGACAAAGACTGAGCTAGCTTTCTGGAAAAATTGAAAAGTGAATATGTCGTTGCTTCTTTCCGTTCACCGGATTTCCATTCGCCATAGTCGATAATATCGGAGACAAGAGCCCACGTGATGCCGTTTGGGATACTGATTCCGATAAAGGCGATGCTGGCGAGAATGGTAAACACATAAACGTTAGATGGAAGCATAAAGTTGATCAGATCCGCGGCCACACTGATGGCAAAGCCAATCATAGCCGTTCGTTTCTTTCCAAACATCTTGACGAGCTTTGGAAGGAATACGACGCCCAAAAAGGAAGAACCAATAATGATGAAGTTCATATAAGCCATTAATTCAACATTGCCCAGGTTATATTGTGCGAAATAGACGAGCATGGCGGATTTGATGTTGTATGCGGAAATTGAAAAAATCGTCATTAGGACAAGGGTTAACAGCGGTTTATTTGTAATAAATGTTTTGACGACAGATGAGAATGTTAATTTTTCTTTAGGGGCTTCCGATATGACAACGCGCTCTTTGCAATTGCGGTAGCAAATATAAAACCAAAGCACACCGAGCGCGGCGAACAAGCCCATGACCACGGGGTAGCCGACCTTCGGATTATCAAATTTGACGAGAAGCGGCATTACGGCCACACTTGTGATAAACAAGGCGCCAAGTGATCCGATTTGGCGGAACGTCGAAATGGAGGTTCGGTCCTCAGAATTTTGAGTCATTGCTGCTCCTAATGAGCCGTAGGGAATATTCACAAACGAATAGCCGATGCCCCAAATCATATAGGATGCATAGGCATAAATCAGTTTTCCGGTCGTTGATACATTTGGAGACAGAAAAATAAGAACAGTAAGCACCGCGAGCACGATGCTGCCGATTAATAAATAAGGCCTGAATTTCCCTCGTTTGCCGATGTTTTTGCGATAATCGATTGATGAGCCGACAATTGGATCTGTTATCGCCGCAAACAGCTTGCTGACTAAAAAAATGCCGCCGGCCATCGCAGCCGGAATTCCCGCTACATCAGTGAAATACTTCAATAAATAAATCTGACCGAGATCAAACATAAAACCGTTGCCAAAATCACCAAAACCATAGGAGATTTTTTCCTTCAACGAAAGCCTTTTTTCCGTTTCGACCGACACAACCTTATTTGCCAGTTCAGTTCGCATGTTCCACCTCTGTGTCTTAAGAATTTTCGGGCAGTGGTCCGCTCAGTGATGCTGAGCGGACACTTTGTTAC
Source organism: Bacillus sp. MD-5 (assembly GCF_002201875.1). Taxonomy (NCBI): domain Bacteria; kingdom Bacillati; phylum Bacillota; class Bacilli; order Caryophanales; family Bacillaceae; genus Bacillus; species Bacillus sp. MD-5. The sequence continues at coordinate 1,152,915 of NZ_CP021911.1, read as the reverse complement.
ACGTTTGCTTTTTCTTCTTGAAATTGAAAGTAGTGTTTCGCATTGTCATAGCAAATTCCCTGAACGATGTTTCCCAGAAGCTCCATATCGCGCGGCACTTCACCGTTTTCAACCCATTCCCCAATCAAATTGCAGACGATTCGCCTGAAATATTCGTGGCGCGTATACGAAAGAAAGCTTCGGGAATCGGTGAGCATGCCGATAAAACGGCTGAAAAGGCCAACGTTTGATAACGCTTTCATTTGGTCCAGCATCCCGTCTTTAGTATCGTTAAACCACCAGGCTGTGCCAAATTGTATTTTTCCCGGGGTTATACCGTCCTGAAAACTGTTGATCATGCTGGCAATGACATAGTTATCATTGGGATTCAGTGAATATAAAATCGTTTTCGGCAGCTGGTTCTTCATCTCAACTGAGTTCAGCAGCTTGTATAAAGGCTTCGCAATTTCTTCATCGTTCATAGAATCATAGCCTGTATCAGGACCGAGCCTTTTCATCATTTTTGTATTCGTGTTTCTTAAAGCGTTGATATGAAACTGCATCGCCCAATCAAGCTCCGCATACAATCCGCAAAGAAACTGAAGTGTATATGTCTTAAATTTCTTCTCATCTTCATAAGAAACCTCTGTTCCTTGTAATCTGTCAGCAAAAATCCGTCCAGCTTCTTCTTTTGTCGTTTCGGCAAATACCATTGAATCTATCGCGTGATCAGACACTCTGCCGCCAGCTGAATGGAAGAATCGCACTCGTTTTTCCAACGCTTTTAAAAACTCATCATAGGTTGTAATGGATATGGCGGCGGCATCTTCAAGTGACTGCACCCAATCCGGAAAGCCTTCACGATTGATCTCAAGTCCTTTATCCGGCCGAAATCCAGGCAGCACGCTGACAGGAAAATCTTTGTCTTTTCTTAATAATAGATGGTATTCAAGAGAATCGACAGGGTCATCCGTTGTGCACACAACCTTTACATTTGATTTCATGATTAAATCCCTTGCACCGAAGCCTTCCCCTTGGAGCAGTTCATTTGTCCGTTTCCATATAGCCGGCCCGGAGTTCTCGTTTAAAATCTCATAAATGCCAAAAAAACGCTGCAATTCTAAGTGGGTCCAGTTATAGAGCGGATTTCCGATCGCCATCGGCACGGTTTTCGCCCAAGCCATAAATTTCTCCTCATCTGGCGCATCTCCGGTGATGTATGTCTCCTCAATTCCATTGGCTCTCATGATGCGCCATTTATAATGGTCACCATACAGCCAGGCTTCCGTGATGTTTTGAAATGTTTTATTTTCATAGATTTCTTTCGGGCTTAAGTGGCAGTGGTAATCAATAATCGGCATGTCTTTCGCATACTTGTGATAGAGGATGACAGCGGTTTCATTTTTCAATAAAAAGTTTTCGCCCATGAAGGGTTCCATGTCCTCACCATCTTTCATTCTATTTCAAAATGTTAACGTTAACATTTTGATTTGTTTTTATTTTACCTTTATATTCCTCTGGGATCAATCTCTTTTTTGAAAATGAAATGTTAACGCTGTCATAAACATAAAAAAAGACATTGCCAGAAAGCACTCGGAAAGGAATGCTTTTGGCAATGCCAGATTCATTAAAAGGATTAGTAAGCCAGGCTGAAAAGTCCTTTAATATGTGTCAAATATCGTACATTACTTGCTTCTTTCATCAAGGAAGCAGGAAGACCTTTAAGCGGTGTAGAATTAGCACCAATAATGGCAACCGCGTCTTTGCGTCCAAGGCTTGCAAGTGTACCAGAGTTAACTGGCTTGAATGTTTCAAGTGTTTTGCCTTCTAGGTAAGCGAATAGGTTGTAACCGATCAGCTCACCCATTTGCCATGCGATTTGTGCAGTTGGCGGGTATGGACGGCCGTCTGGTCCGAAGTAAACGGCGCTGTCTCCAGCAACGAATACATCTTCATGAGATGTAGATTGCAGGAAGTCGTTTACAGTCGCGCGTCCGCGGTTCACTTCTAGGCCTGATTCACCGACTAATGGGTTACCTTGTACGCCGCCAGTCCAAACAAATGTGTTGGCAACAACTTTAGATCCGTCTTTCAGATCAATTACGTTTCCTTCTACATTTGTAACAGGGAGACCTGTTAAGAACTCAACGCCGCGTTTTTCAAGGCTTGCAGTTGCACGCTCGATAAGATCATCCGGAAGAACAGGAAGGATCTTAGGACCAGCTTCAACAAGTTTTAATTTGATTTCTTTATGGTCTACGCCGTATTTTTTCGCAAGGTTCGGCATGATGTCAGCAAGCTCACCAACAAGCTCAACGCCTGTTAATCCGCCTCCGCCGATAAGGATTGTTGCGTCTGCTTCGTTTTTCGTTTTAGAGTACTCGCGCACACGATCTTCAACATGCTGGAAGACTTTGTTCGCATCAGCAGCAGATTTCAACACCATGCTGTTTTCTTCAAGACCTGGGATGCCGAAATAAGCCGTTACAGAACCAAGACCTACAACAAGCGCATCGTAAGATAATGTAGAACCGTCAGCAAGCGCCACTTCTTTTTTATCAACAGAGAAAGAGTTTACTTCCGCGATTTTAAGATCAATGTCTTTGCCTTTGAAAAGTTTTTCTAATGGCATAGCAACCGCTTTTTCAGACACGTTGCCTGCAGCAAGACGGTGTAATTCCGTAATGATTTGGTGAGTTGGGTATTTGTTTACCACTGTCACGCGTGCTTGTTCTTTTGTGTAATGTTTGCGAACTGTTAGAGCAGAAAGAACTCCGCCATAACCAGCGCCTAGAATGACAATATGTTTTGACATCGTATATCCTCCGTCCTTTATATCAATTTGAATCTGAGATTATTTTTGGTTTTCGCGTTCGTTCATGACTTCAAGGTAGCTGTTAGCAAAACGGAACAGCTTTTGAGCTTGAGGATCTTTCAGCATACGCAGCAGGCCGAAAAGACCAATTGTTTCGTTGCTTGCTTCCGCGCGGTCTTTTGCTTCGATCGCAGTCGCAGCTACTTCTTTCGCTGTTTCTTTTACAGGCTCAAGAATTTCAGTGATCGCACCGACTGTGTCGTTTTTTAACACTTCGTCAGTCGCTACAGACTGAGCGAAATCATAAGACTTCGTTAAAATATTGACTAACTCAGTCAGCTTCGGAAGCTGGTCAACTAAAACAGTCAATGATTCTTGAACTTCTGGCTTTAATAGCTGATCAATAAGATCTTGCTGGCTTTGGCTGACAGACGCATTTGTTTGATCGATTGTTTCTGGCATATCCAATTCTCCTTTACTATAAGCAGTTTGCTGATTTGTTTGGAAAGGGTAGTGCCTCTCCCTGTCTCACGCTTTTAAGGCATAAGAATAAGGATTGTGAATTCGTGCACAATCATTTACAAAAATAAATGTTTACTACCCAGTTTTTCATCTTGCCATATTCAGTATTATTTTTATCAAAAAATAAACAATTGAATAAGTCAAAATCCTTTACTCTCTCTGAAAATAGCAAACACAAAAAACTCCAATTCGATTACCTTCTATATGATAACACTTTTTGAACAAAATTTGAACGTGAATTGCTTCGATTATGAAATTAATTTATATGGAGCTCATGTCATAACGTTTCTGTGACACTAGTTATTGACAATCCAGCAATTTCTCCCTTCACTTTACCCATATTTCCAATAGAGGCTCTCTTTTTCCTGTGATCGGATCATTCGCCGGCAACGCCGCCTTCTTTATCTGTTTGACCGCTTCCTCCCGCTCATCCGGCTTTCCCGTCTTCATATCATACTGAATGCCTCCGGGATAGGCGCCAAGGACAGTAAAATCGGGACTTGAGCTTAGCTTTTTATGACCGACTCCGGCTGGAATCACGACTGCATCGCCTGTTTTGAAAGGGATGACAGCTCCTTTTTCTCCCCCGAACTGAATGACAGCCTCTCCCCTAACTGCAATCAGGACTTCATGCGTATTGCTGTGATAATGATGGTATGGAAAAACACTTCCTAACCAGCTGTTTGACCAGCCATGCCGGGTGACGATCCGCTCTGCCTGACTGGTATTCTTAATCGCGTTTTGATATACCACGAGCGGATACTCAGGATGATTCGGAATCCTGCCGTCATCCGGAAAAAAATATGTCTGTGTCTTTGCTTCCATCAATTTCACCTCCCTTTTTTATGTTCCACACATAGCGGTTCGCAAAACATGATGTTTTTCTCACGATTCCATTGATCTGCATGATACCAAATAGTATAGTATAAAAAATAATGCCAGAATGAGGGATACCATGAAAGCTATTGTTATCGGAATTTTAGCTTCACTCTTTTTCGCCGTTACCTTTATATTAAACAGAGCGATGGAGTTATCTGGAGGCAGCTGGCTCTGGAGCTCATCGCTGCGCTTTATTTTTATGGTGCCGTTTTTATGTGTGATTGTCATCATGAGAGGGACATTCACGCCTCTCGTACAAGAGATGCGGAAAAAGCCGTTCTTTTGGCTCAAATGGAGCTTTGTCGGCTTCGTGCTTTTTTACGCGCCGATCACATTTGCGGCTGCCTACGGTCCGGGATGGCTTATAGCCGGCACCTGGCAAATTACAATTGTAGCCGGTGTGCTCTTGTCTCCTTTGTTTTATGTCAAACAAGATATGCCGGGCGGTCCGCAGCTCGTTCGGCAAAAGATTCCTCTGGTTTCACTTGGCACTTCCGTGATCATCCTGATTGGAGCGGCTCTGATTCAGCTTCAGCATGCGGAATCGCTTTCAGGAAAGATGCTGCTTTTCAGTGTGCTGCCGGTTGTCATTGCGGCTTTTGCCTATCCGTTAGGAAACAGGAGAATGCTCGAGGAATACGGTGGCCGGCTTGATACATTTCAGCGCGTGCTTGGAATGACATTGGCAAGCCTTCCGTTCTGGCTTCTATTAGCAGCTTACGGTTGGTGGTCAGACGGCCTGCCGACAGCGGGGCAAACCGTTCAATCCTTTATCGTTGCCGTCAGCTCAGGCATCATTGCGACTGTTTTATTTTTCTGGGCCACTGATATGGTAAGAGACAATCCGCAAAAACTCGCAGCCGTTGAAGCCACTCAATCCGGTGAAGTAATTTTCGCGCTGCTTGGTGAAATTGTTCTTCTGTCAGGCGTTTTCCCATCTCTATTATCATTTGCCGGTTTGTTCATTATTATAGCGGGGATGGTGTTACATACCTTCGCTTCACAGCCGAGAAAACCGAAAAAGAAAGCACAGTCAAACTTGACCGCGTAGCATTTGCAGGAGAATGGGTGAAAACCTGTTCTCCTTTATCTTTGCTACCAAAAGGCATCTGTTTCACGGTATAGTTAAATATAATATCTGCCTACTTATTATTGAAAGGTGATTATTGTAATGGAAGCAATTAATCAAACACAAAACATACCAGCGATCTCCTTCAGATCAATCAGAAAAAGCTATAAACAAGATGGACAAACCTATGATGTACTGCGGGATGTCACCGGAGACATTCAACAGGGTGCAATCGTAGCCGTTTTAGGCCCTTCCGGCTCAGGCAAAAGCACCCTCCTTTCCTTGTGTAATTTAATGAGAACGCCTGACAGCGGCGAAGTCAATATATATGGAAAGGAAATCAGAGAATGGAATGTCAATGAGCTGAGACGAACGGCTGCCCTCGCGTTTCAATCGGCCCCCGTGCTCGACGGGACAGTGCGTGACAATCTAAGTCTGGTCCAAAGGCTGCATCAATCCCAGCTGTACCCTCCAGAAAAGCTGGCTTCTCTTGCAGGGCTTTCGCCAGAGCTGTTAGACAGAAGCGCCAGAGACTTATCGGGCGGACAGCGGCAAAGGCTGTCACTGGCAAGAACGATTTCAAATCCTTCCTCTATTTTATTGCTGGACGAAATCACGTCGGCCTTGGACCCAGTTTCTGCTCTCGAGATTGAAGAACTGATCAAACGTCAGCATCGAGAGAAAAAATGGACAGTCATGTGGGTCACTCATAATATGGAGCAGGCAAAACGAGTAGCCGATACCATTTGGTTTATGGCGGATGGCCGGCTGCTTGAAATCGCTGAAACCGAAACATTTTTCTCCGCTCCGCAGCATGAAGCAGCCAAAGAGTTTTTGAAGGGAGGCACTCGGTAATGGATTACCTTTCTCTCTCTTTAACGATGATCTTTGTTTTGATCGCCTTGTTTTTATCAAAATCCTTTAAAGCCGGCGTAGAAAAAGATATGATCATTGCCACCATCCGGGCCGCGGTGCAACTGCTTATCATCGGTTATGTTTTGTCTCTGATTTTTCGCGGAGACCACCCTGTTTTTATCCTGCTGATGGTGCTGTTAATGCTGGCGGTGGCGGCGCAAAATGTCATCAAACGAAAGAAAAATACAATTGGTTCGTTCTGGAGGGTGTTTGCCGCATTAGCGATTGTAGAAATTGTGACGCAGGGAATTCTGCTGTCTCTTCATATCATTCCGCTTACAGCACGATATGTCATTCCGATCAGCGGGATGGTCATCGGAAACTCGATGGTGCTTTCGAGTTTGTTTTTAAATCGGCTCAGCTCAGAAGTTGGCGTTCGCAAAGAAGAAATTCAATTAATATTGTCGCTTGGCGGCACACCGAAGCAATCCATACAGCGCATTCTTACTTCAGCGATGAAAATGAGTATGATCCCGACGCTCGAAAGCCAGAAAACACTGGGACTTGTCCAGCTTCCCGGCATGATGACAGGCCAGATTCTAGCCGGGGCGGACCCGATTCAGGCAGTGCGCTTTCAGCTCTTAATCGTGTTTACAACAATGGCCTCAGCCGCGCTGACTTGCGTAATCTTAAGCGTGCTGACATACCCGTCATTATTCACCGTCCATCAGCAGCTAAAGGAGAATGAATAACAGACAAAAGCCGCTTTTCCCTTGGAAAGCGGCTTTTTGTACTTGTTATTCCTTTTCTTCATAATATTTGGCCAGCTCAATAATCATCGCGCCCATCCGCTCAATCTCTGGCGCAAGCAGTCTCGTGATGCCTTCTTCCCGCAGCGCCTCAGCAGTCACTTTTCCGACAGCAGCTGCGATGGTGCGCTCTTCGAATACTGTCTTCACTTCATTGATATAGCCTCGCTCCCTGGCAAAATCAAACAGGGAACGAACCTGAATGGCCGTTGTAAAACAAACAGCGTCGATATCATTATTCATCAGCTCCCCGCATAACCGCTCCACCGTTTCCTCCTCCGGCGGAATGTGCTGATAAGGAAGAATCGGCAGGACAGACGCGCCCTTTTCTTCAAGAAATGCGATAAGGGCCGGCGCATTTTCTCCATGAAGCTGCACCATGACTTTTTTCCCTGAAAAGTCGTGAGGCTCCAAGGAACGGATTAAGCCTCTTGTTGTCCCATCTTCATCTGAAACTTCCGGTGTGATCCCAAGCTTTTTCAGCGCAGACAGGGTTTTGTATCCCCGGCATGCCGCTTTTGCCTGGCGAATCGCCTGCAGAAACTCGTCTTTCAGACCGATTTTCTCTGCCATATCGATCAGAGTTTCCGTGCCGATGCCTGTCGTGAAAATGACCCAGTCAGCTTTTTTCTCGACAAACGTTCGCAAGTCCGGTTCCACCTGCTTCTCCGCTAAGTAAACCGTGCCTTGGAGAGGCCTGATGACAGGTGTTCCGCCCTGTTTTTCAATGATTGTACTGATTTCTTCCGTTTTTCGGGAGCCCCCGATTGCCACGCGCTTTCCATGTAACCCTTTTCCCATACCCGATTCCTCTCCTCTTTGTATAGGCTTTTTATGTATACAAGCTTAATAAAGCTATTTTGGCGCAAACCAAGGGAGAAATCAAGATAAACCCAAACCTCCAAAATCCATTTGAATACGACTGAAGCTTGCTGTAAGATAAACAACAAACACGTTTTGTAACGGAGGATCGACATGGAAACAAAAAAAGAAGAATATGAAACAAAAGGCTACGATACATCGATCGTTTACGAGTTCAATGAATATCCGGATGCCCGCAGCGGGCGCTGTGACAATTGTGATTACACATTGTTCAAAAGCTCTGTAAAAGGCGGAAAATTCCTTAGAGAATGCAGGAGATGCGGGATGAAAAAAAATATTTAAACAAAAAACCGAAATCGAATTGATGATTTCGGTTTTTTGTCGCTTACTGCGGTACAGCGGATTTTTTCATAAACGCTTCAATCTCAGCTGCCGCACGCTCCGCTCCGCCAGCTTCTTTGACATCCTTTTGCATATTCTTAACGCGGCTGAGCAGCTCTTGATCACCGGATACTGCCTGAACCGCTTCCTTCAGGCTGGAAACCGTCACCTCCTCTTTCGGCAAATAAACGCCGAGGCCTAAATCATCGACACGCTTAGCGGTGAGCTCCTGCTCATACATTTGCGGAATGACGACAAGCGGTACACCGGCATTCATCGCTTCCATCGTACTGTTCATCCCGCCATGGGAGATGAACAAATCAGCTTTCTCTAACACCTCAAGCTGGGGCACGCTTTGGCGAATGGTAAAGTGAGCAGGGATATCATCCAAGCTTTCTGGATCAATTGATTTTCCGACCGACATGACCACCTGCCATGAAGAATTCCGAAATGCCTCAATGCACATCTTGTAAAATTCCGGCCAGGCGTTAAACGCCGTTCCCAATGAAATCAGCATAAGCGGTTGATCGCCCTTTTTCATTTCCAAGCTTTCCTGTTCCGTCCGTTTTCCAAGGGATGGGCCGACAAAACAGAAACGGTCATCGAACGTCTCATGCTGTATTTGAAAAGATTTCGGCATAAAGACAATATTCAAGGCCTCCGGCACAGCTAATTGTTCAAAAGAAACAGCCGGCAACTGCTCTTTTTCCAAGTAAGCTTTGAATTCAGCCTCTGCTTCTTTTATTTTTTTCAGCATGTCTTCATTTCCTAACTGAAAGGATTCATTTTGGGCATATGACGAACAAAGCTTAATGACCGGAACATTAAACTTGTCAGCAAACAATTTTCCAGCCAGCGCGACAAAATCATAGATAATCAGATCAGGCTGATCATCCTTATATAACTCTTCAAGCTGCGGCAGAATGCTGAGTGATTCTTTCAAAAGACTGAGAGGCGCATCATTCTTTTCCATCATCTCCCTGATTTGCTTAGGATCAATATTCAAGGATGTATGATAGATCAATGCTTCTCCACCCGCTTGCTGAACAGCGGGCGCAAACTCCTCAGTCGTCGCGTACGTGACACGATGCCCTTTCTCACAAAGCTTCTCTACTAAAGCAAGCGTAGGGTTGACATGACCGTACGCCGGGATATTAATCATCGAGATATGGTACTTTTTCATGAATCTCCAGTCTCCTTATCTATTACATTTTCACACGGAAGCTCTTTAATCCGTATATCACGCTGTTTTCAATCGGAGTGATACTGAGGCACTCCATATGAGGAAAAGCAGAAATCAAAGACGTTAACGCGATATTTGCTTCAAGACGGGCAAGCGGTGCACCAAGACAAAAATGGATGCCATGGCCAAACGCGATATGCGGATTGGGATGGCGGCGGATATCAAACATGTGCGGCCTGTCAAACTTTGCTTCATCACGATTTGCCGATGCCACAAACGCCAAAACCATATCACCTTCTTTCATCAGGTGCCCCCCGATCTCCGTATCCCGCTTGGCAATGCGTCTCAAAACCGGGGCGGGTGCTCTGAAACGTAAGGCTTCCTCGACTGCCTGAGACATCAATTCAGGATGGCTGCGCAGTTCCTCGTACACACCTGGCGTTTCTAATATGCTGTACATCGCATTTGAAATCAGGTTTGTTGTGGTTTCATTTCCGGCCACCAGCAGCAGCGTGCAAAACGGAATCAGCTCTTCACCGGAAAGCTTCTCGCCTGTTTCCTCCGCTTCCACTAAAATAGAAATAATATCCTGTGCCGGTTTGTTTCGCTTTTCTTCTATGATGCCGGCAAAAAACGCGGCCAGTTCTTTCTCACATTTATCTCGTTCTTCCAAATAGGCTTTTTCCGCTTCTTCACTTTTATCCTTTGGTGTGCTGACCAGAAGATCAGACCATGCTTTAAACTGATCCATATGCTCTGAAGGCACTCCCAGCAGCTCAGATATCACAATAACCGGAAGCGGGTATGAAAAATCGTGAACAAGGTCAAACTCACTACGCCCCTGAAAACTTTGAATCAGTTCATCTGTGATTTCCTGAATTCTCGGTTCCCATTGCTTCATCACGCGCGGGGTGAAGGCTTTATTCACGACTGAACGGATTTTTGTATGCCTCGGTGGGTCCATGTTAATGATGGAATTTCCAATAGAGCTTGTCTGCTGCGGCATGTAACTGGAAAACAGCTCTTTATCCCCAATAACTTTTTTGACATCATCATAAAGAAAAACGCTCCACACTTGGTTTTCTTCATCAAAGGAAACAGGCGCATCTTTTCTCATCGATTCGTACCATGGGAACGGATGATAAACATCCTGTTTGTTTTTCCCATTGAGCAGCGCTCGCTGCAAGGCTTGCCGGCGGTTTAACACATTCATGTATAGTCACTCCCATTGAAAGAATTTAGCAATTGATGTGCCACTTCACCTCCCGCTTTCGTAATGAGAGGGACTACCACATATAATCAAATTAATAACAGCAGGCAGGCGATCACGATGTTCGATGCAGGCATCATATATTCCCCCTCGAATTTCGTTCATCTTACCATAATCTTTCAATTTTTTTCTATTCTGCGCTGCTGTTTTGGCTCACAACGTGACCTTAGGCATAAGCACGCACATCCAATATGCATTCAATTGCACCGCTCCGCTCAAAAAACATCTCTGTTTTCAACCAAATGCACTAACTCCAAAAAATGACTTTCCCATTATGTAAAATAAACTGGTTCTATGATTAAATAGAAGGTAAAAGGTGAAGGAGAGAACAACATGGCAGCACAGACTGATTACAAAAAACTAGTTGTCGGCATCCTACTTTCACTGGCATTCGCACTGTTTGTGTTCTCTTTTTCTGAGAGACATGAAAAACCGCTTGTTGAGGGAAAAAAGCAGGAAAACTGGCATGCTGTCGTCGACAAAGCCTCTGTCAAAATTTATGGCAGCCGACTAGTTGAGGAAAACAAATTAAAGCAAAAACTCGGCCATAAAGAAGCCGATTCTATTTTGACCCTTCTGAAACTCGCCAACGAAAAACACATTACATTATAAAAAAGAAAGAGCCCGGAGGCTCTTTCTTTTTTAGTCGAATATCGTTTTCTTGTCCGGATGGCGCAAAAAGTCAAACAGCATGCCGAGCTGTGAAGGTGTGTTTCGTTTTGGAGAAAGCGGCGGGAGTCTGTCTTCCGGAAAAAAAGCGGCATGATTCGTCTCAATCCCTGCTTCCCCCTGTCCGCCCGTAATGCTGCATGCGATGAAGATTTTATAATAGTGATAAGGCTGAGGAGGATGAGAGTGTTTTTGGCTGTCCAGCACGGCTAGCAAACGAGACGGCTCTGTATCATACCCCGACTCTTCTTTGATTTCCTTGACCACGTTTTCAGCCGGTGATAAACCAATCTCGCAAAATCCGCCCGGGAGCGACCACAGCTCATCATGCTTCTCCCGAACAAGCAAAATCTGATTCTCTCGAAATACTGCGCCGCGAACATCCGCTTTCGGCGTCGGATAGCCGCTCTCCCTATTCCATAAATCAGTGATAACTTCCATGTCCGTCTGTGAGTAATCCGCCATCATTTCCGCGCTGAGCTTCATTAACTCCTCGTACCTCTCCCTGTCATACACATCCTTGGAAAAAGCAAGCCCCGCCTGTGCGATCGCCCGAATCCGCTGTGCCCGTTCCAGCCATTTGGTTTGCACTTTTATCACTCTCCCCTTCACATTATTTGTCACTATAAAAAAGCACGCTTCTTCCCTGATGAAAACGTGCTTTTTTTTAATCTATTTTTCTAATTTTATCAAATAATCTTTATTGTATTTCGCGCTTTCTTCAATTCTATCACTTCTAGTATCTGTTAAAAAAGGGTTGTACACTAATGTGTAATTTTTCTGTTCTCCTTTGGGTATTACATAACTAACTACTCCTGTCACCTTTTTTCCTGACGCCAGATTCCCCCCCAAAAACATTTTTCCTTTATCCTCCAATGAAATGACTGAGCGAACTGATTTATTCTTCTTGTCTTTCAGATCTAATCCTAATCGGCTGTATTCCATTGAACCTTTTCCAACGTATTCTAGGGTCACTTCTATAATTAACCGCTCTTCATTACCTTTTAGTGTTTTTATTTTATCAGATTCTTTTCCACCCAAATCTCCATATTGGCCATTCTGTTCACGATCCACTTTATTCACCGTGAAATTAATATCATTTACTTTAATTGTTTCTCCTATTTTATGTATTTGATCATCTTTTTTGATCTTCGGCTCACCGCCTTTTTTCAATTCCTTATCAAGTTCCTTTTCAAGCTCTTCTTGCGATTTTTTCTCTTTCGGTTTTTCCTTCTCTGATGCATCGCTCGATTGGCTGCACGCGGAAAGTGAAAACCCAATCACCAGTACAAATAATAGTAATAAGACTTTTTTCATGATTGTTCCCCCATCTAAAGTAATCGATTTCCATTATAATCATATATCCCCTTTTCCTAACAGGTAAGAAAGTAACGATTATTTCTATCTCATTCATCATAAACTTACTTCTTCCTAGTATTTGAATATTTTTTACTAGTCCATTAGACCTTTTCATCAAAAAAACCCGAGCTGGCTGAAGCCGGCTCGGGCGGGAGGTCAATCTCGCTTATTCATTCCTCTTTTCTCTCGTGGTTCCTGATGATGTTTTTGATGCTCGGGGGGCTGCGTCGTGCGTTCCATCTCCTTTGTATCTTGTCCCATTCCTTTTAAAAAGGAAAAGAGCAGTGTAATTGATTTGTTGATTTCCGGGTCTTTAAGCGAGCGGATAATATCAAAATATCCTGTCTTTTCTTCGCTGTTTTTCTGTTCTACAGCGCTTGCCACACCCGCATTCACTTTTAAAATGAGAGGCTCCAGCTGCTTCACGTCCAGCATGCCGAGCGTCCCAAACAGAAGCAATAGATTTTTCAGCGTGTTGGCCGTTTCCTCTGTATCTGCTTTTTTCACCAGGATATCAAGAACTTTATCCCCTTGGCCAAAAAGGCCGCGGAGCAACGGCAGGACACCGCGCTCGTTCATATGGCCCAGCATATGCAATGTTTCGAGAATCGCTTCTTTGTGATCGACTAAGGCATCTTCAATTTCCCGCAAATCACGCTTTCGCTGATCCTCTTCGGTTACCTCGATTTTCTGAATTTGTTTAATCGCTTTAGCCATTATGCCCAATCCCCCTTTTCACTGCGTCGCCAGGGAAAATATAATCCTTCCGCGCCCATTTCTTTTGAACCTGCACACCGATTTGCGGCTGCGGATTGCCGTTGCGGTGATTGATCTTAGGCAGCGGGTTGATTCCATCGCGCTTCAAAATTTCCATCTTGGCTGAGGTTTCTTTGTAAGCTGGCGTATCGGTATCCTTATCGGCATGGCTGCCTGTTAACAGGTTGATCGCCGCTTCCCCTGAATCGTTCATTGGCAGATACACTTCCTTCCCTTTGACACGATCAGTCATCAAACACTTCACTTTGACATTTCCGAAAGGCGATGTGAGTCTGACGAGGGTTCCGTCCTGAATCCCTCGTTCTGCCGCAAGCTCAGGAGAAATTTCTAAGAACACTTCCGGTGTTTTCTCCGAAATCCCTTTCGATTTGTAGGTGAGGTTCCCTTCGTGGAAATGCTCTAAGAGCCGTCCATTGTTGACGTGGATGTCATATTCCTCACCGAACTCCTCAGGCTCTGTCCACTGAACGGGGTAAAGAATGGCTTTTCCATCCGGGAAAGGGAAGCGATCCGTAAAGAGTAAAGGCGAATCCTTTCCATCAGCGCTTACAGGCCATTGCAGGGAATTGTAGCCTTCAAGGCGTTCATAGGTGACACCGGCATAAATTGGCGACAGCTTGGCTGCTTCCTCCATAATGTCTGCAGGGTGCTCATAGTGCCAGCCGGCGCCAAGCTTATTGGCTACCTCCATAATAATCTGCCAGTCAGGCTTTGATTCGCCCAGCGGTTCAAACACCTGATACAGCCGCTGAATCCGGCGTTCTGTGTTTGTAAAGGTTCCTTCCTTTTCAAGGCTCGGGCTCGCAGGAAGAATCACATCAGCAAACTCGGCTGTACGTGAAAGGAAAATGTCCTGCACCACAAAGAAATCAAGCTTTTCATATGCGGCGTGCACATGATTGATATTAGAATCCACCAGACCCATTTCTTCACCTTTTACATACATCGCTTTCAGCTGGCCGGAATGGATTTTTTCGATCATTTCGTGGTTAGTCATACCCGGGTCCTTCGGCAGCGGCACACCCCACACCCGTTCGTATTTTTGGCGGACTTGTTCGTCCGTCACCTTTTCATAGCCCGGCAGTCTGTCAGGCATGCTTCCGAAATCGCTTGCTCCCTGCACATTGTTATGGCCACGCAGTGGGTAAGAACCTGCTCCCGGTTTTCCATAGTTTCCTGTCACAAGCAGCAGATTAGAGATCGCCGTGCTCGTGTCGCTTCCTCCAATATGCTGTGTCACGCCCATCGCCCACAATGCGCACACACTGTCAGCTTGCCCAATCATCTCGGCCATCTGGATAAGGGTCTCTTGATTGATCCCGGTTTTCTCCTCGGCATATTCAAGTGTGTACGGCGCCAGGCTTTTTACATATTCATCCCGTCCGTTCACTCTTTCCTGCAAAAAGCGCTCATCAGCTTTGCCGTTTTCAATTAAATATTTGGCGATCGCATTCAGCCAGACGATATCCGATCCGGCACGCGGCTGGACAAATAAATCGGAGCGCTCTGCCATTTCGTGTTTTCTGATATCCGCGACGATCACTTTCTGCCCTCTCAGCTTATGGGCCCGTTTAATGCGAGTGGACAAGACTGGATGCGACTCAGACGTGTTCGAACCAATAATCAAAACAAGGTCGGCTTGTGCGATATCTGTTATTGAGCCTGAATCACCACCATAGCCGACTGTCCGAAACAGGCCGGCAGTCGCAGGAGATTGGCAATAGCGCGAGCAGTTGTCCACATTGTTTGTGCCAATGACTCCTCTGGCCAGCTTTTGCATGAGATAGGATTCCTCGTTCGTACATTTAGACGATGTAATAAAAGCAAGTGAATCCGGTCCAAACGCCTCTTTCAATTCCGTGAACTTGCTGGCGATCAGCGATAACGCCTCCTCCCACTCTGCTTCACGAAAATGCTCGCCTTCCCGGATCAGCGGCTTTGTCAGGCGTTCTTCGCTGTTGACGAAATCCCAGCCAAACTTTCCTTTCACACAAGTAGAAATACCGTTGGCCGGCGCTTCCTCTTGCGGCTCGACTTTCAGAATGTCTCTGCCCTTAGTCCAGACATCAAAGCTGCAGCCGACGCCGCAATAGGTGCAGACGGTTTTCGTTTTTTTGATTCGTTCATCACGCATAGCGGATTCCATATCAGAAATAGCGAGAATTGAACCGTAGCCTGTCTCTACGCCTTTCGTGATCTCGATCATCGGACGCAGCGATTCGTTATTGATGCCTGTTAAATATCCGGCTTCCCCTTCCATCCCTTTTTCCATCATCGCGTTACAAGGACAGACGGTTGAACAGTGCCCGCATGACACACATGACGACTCATTGATCGGCACATCGTTATCCCAAATGACGCGCGGGCGTTTCCGCTCCCAGTCAATGGTCAGCGTTTCAGTGACCTGAACGTCCTGGCACGCTTCAACACAGCGTCCGCACAAAATACATTGATCTGGATCATACCGATAAAACGGATGGGATTCATCCTTATGGTATGGCTTGTGATCAAACGGAATGCTTTGGTGATTGATTTTCATTTCCTTCACCGTATTATGTATTTCGCATCCCCCATTGTTGTAATCGCAAACTGTGCAATAAAGCTCATGATTATATAAAATCTTGTCCATTCCGAGCACCTGCGCTTTTTTTACGTCAGGTGAGAGCGTATCAATGACATCCCCATCCTTTAATTCAGCGGAGCACGACCTCTTCAGCTCACCATTGATGCTGACGATGCACGTATCACATGTTTCAATCGGCCCTAAGCTTGGATGATAGCAAACTTGCGGCACTTCAATCGAGCTGTTATTCAAAAGCTGCAGTACCGTCTGTTCCTCTGACGCTTCCATTTCAACGCCGTTTATTGTGATTTTTTTCTTGCCAGCCATCTCCATTCCCCTTTCTTGCTATATATACCGAATTACCTATTTCAGTTCCCTTACAACAACTCAATAAAACATACAAAGCGCACTCACATGTTTTGTTGCAAAAACACGGGGAAACGGAATAGTAGATGAATAAGGAGGGATTAACATGAAAAAGACAATGTCTGCTATAACCGCGGCAGCAGCAGTAACAAGCTGTTTTACCGGCTTTGGGGCTGCGTCCTTTTCAGCACCGGCAAAGGCCGCAGCTCAAACAAATACACTCTCTGAAAATACAAACCAATCAGCCGCTGAGCTTGTCAAAAACCTTTACAACACCGCCTACAAAGGAGAAATGCCTCAGCAGGCGCAAGGCCTTACCATTAACAAAAGCACAAAAGGAGATGTCCATGCTGCGTTTGGGGAACCGGAAAGACCAGTCGGGGGAGACAATCGATTTGATTTATATCACTGGAATATGGGGCAGCCGGGCTACGGATTTTCCTATCATAAAGACATGACTATTTCAGAAATCCGCTATTTTGGAACCGGTGTGGAACGGCATCTGAATTTAGGCGGTGTTACGCCGGAAGTGCTGCAGAAGCAATTAGGCCCAGCGAATCGAGTGTTGACCGTCCCGTTTACCGATGAAATCGACTATGTATATGACACAGGCCGCTATGAACTTCATTTTGTAATAGGCACGGATCAGACAGCCGACCATGTAAACTTAAAAGCAAAATAAACACCCTACGCGGCTAATTCAGCCGCTTTTTTAGTGGACAAATAAAAGATATATTTCTTACAATACAGGGAGATGAAGCAGAGACGGGGTATCAATTCGCAATGAAGCGAAATCGATGGATATATGCAGCTTTCACCATACTGATCATGGGGCTCGGGCTTGGATCCAGAGCATTCGCCAGTGCTCTTCCTGATTCCCTCAATACTTATCTGGGAGACTCGCTGTGGGCCGCCATGATCTTTACGGGATGCGGATTTCTATTTCGGAAACTGAAGACAATGAAAACGGGCATTATCAGTCTTTCTTTCTGTTTTGTCATTGAATGCAGCCAGCTCTATCATGCCGAATGGATCGACCAGATTAGGGATACTTCTCTTGGCGGGCTTGTACTGGGGTACGGTTTTTTATGGAGCGATATCGAAGCATATACAATTGGAATTGCAGCCTGTGCCGCCATAGAACTGCTCGTTTTGGGAATCAAAAAGCGCCGCTGTATGTGACGCTTTTTTCATGTAGAAAACAGCCCGCATTGAGAAAGAATGGTCTTCGCATCCAAACGCGTGGCCTCGCTTATCGTGATATGATGTTGATTCATAAATGACTGAACGGCATGATATCCAACCGCATAACCTGCAAAAGCCGATAAACCTGCAGGCTTAAAACCTTGGTCTTTAGCAATTGGATCACCAAACATATAACGGCTGACTTCCGAAAAGCCTTTCATATCCAGCACCTCATTGATCACATCAATGGAATACTGCAAATCCTCATGATCAAAACGAGTTACCCAAGGCCCCAATCGTTCTGTGCCAAATAGCTCACGGGCGAATGATTCAGCCAATCCTTCAATCACAAGATAATCCCCGACACTTACAGAGCCATGATCAAAATCAGTATACGAAAACCGCAAATTATGATGAAACTCATGAGCAATAATGGAAGGAATCCTTGGCAGGTTATAACTGTTCGGATGAATCCATACATGAATAAAGCCCGGTATCCCGCCAAACCCGCAGTAGCCTTTTTGCAGCTGAAGCTTATTTGGATCGGCGATATAAAGGCCGAATTTGATCTCCCCTGCATTCACCCGCAACTGTTCACGCTCAGCAAAAAGGATGCATTGTCGAAGTGCAGATTCCGCTGTCTCTAAAGCATGTGATTCCTTCAGTATTCGCAATGCTTTCTGCCCGATTTCAACATCACGGACATCCAAATAGCCAAGCATTTTCGCAGCCATCATCACATCATAGCCGTTTGGCTCCTTCGCTTTCAGCGGAACATGGATGGCGGTCCACATCTTTTCAAACGGCCTCATCATCGTATACCGAAATTCATCCTTTCTTTTTTGTTCTTCCATTAAAAACAGCTTTTCGTATTGCTCAAAGGTCTTTTCCATGACAAGATTCATCCTGATCCCTCCTTTTCAAAAACATACGGTATGCCGCAGCGTAAGGGTCAACAGGAGAAATTAAGCCATTTTTCACTGTAAAATCATACAAACCCGCCGATAGGTAAGGCATAGGAGGTGGAACCATGGATATTCCTGCTTTATCGGTTGCGATGCATCAAGCATCCCTTGCCCAGAATGTAAATATCGCTTTAACGAAAAAAATGCTGGACACCGCCCAGCAAAATGCCGATCAAACCTTAAAGATTATTCAGCACCCGACTCTCGGACAAACCATTGATGTAAAAGCATAACCTCACACCAAAGGCGGCCAAGAACTCCATCCTCCCGGCCGCCTTTATTGTTCACAAAAAAGCATGCATGTTTTGATTGTTCCTCCGTATGATTTATTGTTTGCCATATTAAGGAGGTCATAAAGGATATGAAAAGACTATTTACGAAGGCTTCATTGGTGTTATTCGCAGTAGTATTTGTTTTTGCCGTCAAAGGTGTACCCGCCAATGCGGAAACCCATGCCTACGATGGAAAAAGCCCTTATTACAATGATTGTGCGTCCAGCGGCTCTACAAAAAAATCCTCAAACTTAGTGAATGCCAGCAATCAAGTCATTGGAGTAGTCGAGCTTAAGTTCAGCAGTACATGTAAAACGGCTTGGGCAAAAATCACGATGAATAATACATTGACGTCAGGCTTTGAAGCAAATGCGGAGATTACCCGGAACACGGACGGAAAAAGATATAACTGTGATTCTGCAGGCGGCAACGGAAAAGCGGTCGCCGGCCAAAAATCTTGTTATACACCGATGGTATATGATTTAGATCCAAGGACTTCTTACGCTTTCGGCAAGTATTCAGGGCCGAACTTGAATGTTTGGGCCACCACAGGCTCTTATTAAATAGAAAAAAGGCTGTCCGTACGGGCAGCCTTTTCCTACTAATTTGCTTCTCTTTGTTTTTTAACCTCTTCAAGCTGAGAAACTGTGACCAATTGATAACCTTGATCGGTGAGCTTTTTCATAATTTCATCGGCCGCATCAGCAGAGGTGCGGTAAATATCGTGAATCAAGATGGTTCTTCCATCTCCCGCCTGGCTCATGACACGGTCAACGATTGTTTTTTTGTTACGGTCTTTCCAATCTTCCGGGTCAACGTCCCATAATGCGACATCCATTTTCATTTGACTCCGCAGTTCATCATTAATGCCGCCGTATGGGGGTCTTACAAGCGTCGGGCGGTATCCGCTTATTTTTTCAATGATGTCTTGCGTGTCATTGATCTGCTTTAGCGCTTCTTTCACTGGAAGCCTTGTGAGAAGCGGGTGGCTCCACGAATGGTTCCCCACCTCATTTCCTTCTTTCAGCATTCTGATTAGCGTTTCCGGATAATATTGAACCCTGCTCCCCAAAACAAAAAACGTGGCATGCCCCTTATATTTCTTCAAGGAATCCAAAATCTGATTTGTTGTCGCAGGATTCGGCCCGTCATCGAAAGTAAGTGCAATGACTTTTTGATGTGGATCAACCGTTTCCTCTTTGGGTAAAGAAATCACTTCATGCTTCGGCTTTTGTTCTTTGATTTTATTTTTATTTTTTGCTTTATCAATATATTGTTCTTTCAGAATGTCTTTCAAAAGACTTTTCTTAATGGCAATTGATTGCTCTCCAAGATAGCCTGCTGCAACCTGATATGTATCAAAGTAAAGTTCAATATAATCTTCCTTGATGGCAAACCGGCTGAAGTTATCTTTTTTCGGAGCCGTCCCTTCCTTTAACAGCGCATCGTCCGCTGCAATGTCCTTATTCTTTTTCAGCTCGTGATAAGCGATTAACGAAAGCTTGTGTAAGTAGTCAGCGTCCTCTTTGAAAATATCATCAATGGAAAGAAACGCTTGTTTACTAAAATCATAGTTAAACGTTTTTTTCACGGTTTGACCGTGTGCGCCCCCGATATATTTATATTCATTAAATACAATCGCCACTGTCTGTTTGGCATAATGGACAATTTTATAATCAACATTTAATTCGTTGCGCTTAGTCGTATGCTCTTGGTCAACGTTTTTTGTTTCCTTTTGAAATTGGCGAACCTCTTTTTCTGCGAATCTTTTTAATACCGAATCCATTTTTTTATTTTTGAAAACCGGATAGTTTACCGCGTAATTAAACGTTTTCCCGTCATTGACAAGCGTTGCGATCTCAACATTCCCATACTGAGAATCAGTTCTTACTTTATTCATGACCGTTTCTTTTTTCAACGAATGATTATGGAAAAAGCCAATAAGGCCCACCACAATTACAACTGCTATTAATACATGAAACCATTTGATTCTTTTTACTAACAACAAAAACTCCTTCTTTCGTAGCCATTTCGATTTATTCTTCATCAGTTAGAACTGTATCTATTTAGAAACATTCTTGTAATATTTCAGTAACATTTATTTCACATTTGTAATAATATGAGATTTAGAAGTTCATGTCAATCCTTTTTAAGGAATTTCGTCATAAAATAAACCTGGGTTTCATGAATGTACATACACCCAACTTAAGCATCAAGAATATGGTAAAAGGAATAAAAAAAGCAGGGAGGTTTTCCTCTTGGATTATCCTTTGAATGAACAGCTATTTGAACAAATGACACCTTATGATGAGAGACAGCCTTATTTTTATCCGCGTCCGAGACCGCCATTTTATCCGCCTTATTATTATCCAAGACCGTATTATCCGTTCTACCCGTTTTATCCGCGTCCGCCTTACTATTACCCGCGCCCGCGGCCTTACTACCCCTGGTACGGTTACGGCGGGGGTTATGGCGGAGGATTCGGCGGCGGTTACGGATATTAAGCGTCGCTTGCTAAAATGGGGGCAGTCCAGCTCCCCATTTTTTTTATTAAAAATGACAATATCATGACAAATATAGGAAACAATTGTGATTCCATAGCCCTCTTGTTACGATAACTAAAGCATGCAGTTTTGGGGGAGGCGTCTATTTTTTGGGGAATACAAGAGATTCGGCAGCCATATCTGAAACGAAATACATAAAAGCTTCGAACCGGGTAACCATTTACGATTTTATCAAACTTGCAAAACCCGGCATTATCATATCAAACTCGATAGCAGCCTTTGGCGGATTTTGGATCGCGTTTGCAAGCGCAGAAAAACAATTAACCGGAATGGCTTTTTTGATGACAATGGTGACAGCAATGTTGGGAACCGCGTTTGTGATGGCTTCCGGCACTGTCTATAACAACTATTTTGATCGGCATATGGATGCAAAAATGGCACGCACTCGCAGCAGGGCCTCGGTCACAGGGAAAATGCCGCCAGCCATGATCCTAACATATGGCACTGTGTTAGGAATCGCAGGTCTAGCCATGCTTTATTCCCTCAATCCATTAACGGCCCTTCTCGGACTGACCTCCTTTATTTTTTATGCGATCATCTATACAGTATGGGTGAAACGAACGTCTGTGTGGAGCACATTTGTCGGGAGCTTTCCTGGAGCTGCGCCGCCATTGATGGGATATTGTGCCGTAACCGGAGATTTCAGTATGGCAGCAGTGCTGTTGTACACGATTATGTTTTTGTGGCAGCCCCCGCATTTCTGGGCGATTGGGATAAGACGCAAAGAGGAATATCGTGCGGCTGGCGTTCCGCTTTTGCCAGTAGTCAAAGGCAATCATGTAACAAAAATAAAAATGATGCAATATATTGCCGTTCTGGTGCCGATCACGCTATTATTTCCTTTTTCTCTCGGCACTGGCTATATGAGCCCATTTTATTTCTTAGCCGCCTTGGTTCTTGGAGGCATATGGATCAAAAAAAGCATCAAGGGATTCAAAACAGACAATGACGTGATGTGGGCAAAGGATATGTTTGTCTACTCGCTCATTTATTTTTGTTTGCTGTTCTTCATCATGATGATCGATTCATTTGTGATGTTTCTGATCAGATGATGCAAAAAGAGCCACACATTAATGTGACTCTTTTTTGTTTGGAAAGACAGCCTCTAATAGAAATGTCACAGCAAAAAACACTGCCATGCAAATCAAAAACCGTACGATTTCACTCAAAATCCAGCTATCAGCAATACGCATGCCATCGGTTTCTCGGAGGGTTGCGCATATTGAAAAAATCATGAGTATGTTTTTTAGAGTTTCTTTGTTCATGAAATACCATCGCTTTCTTGAATAGGATGACTTAAAAGCAAAATAAATGATCAGGTCAGTCAGCCAAATATGAAACATGTCGCCATCGTTGCATGTTGATGTTTTTTTGCAGCCCATTGCAAAGTTCAGCAAAACAGATGAAAACCGTTCAGTGATTAAACAGATCTTTTGCGATAGACGAAGCGGAGAAAAGGCCGAACCGTCTGCTTCTGTACTTTCTCCTACTATCAATACGAACATTTAAAAATTCAGTAACAATTAGCAAAAAGACTGCCGTCCCCCAGCCTACTTTCGGGTGTTACTAAAGTACATAAGTAAAATCGCTAATATATGATTCTCCAATCCATAAACCCGAACGCTTTTTCCATCATCAGGTATTATAATCCAAACACAAATAAAAAAATAGACTTACGTTCGAGTTGCGTGAAAGAGAAATTGCAAGAATAACCCATAGGGTGGTAATATATTGTTTGATTTTCCCATATTTAGATTTGGAGGTCACACAAAAGTGAAGGGAATATTTTTAGTTGTTCAGCTTGGATTTTCTATTATGGTATTTCTGTTTTTAGCCGCTGTTAATTGGTATCAAGGAAGCGAGCTTGTTTCAGATCGATTTGATTGGAACTATACTGCTAAAATCTCAAAACTGCTTAATGGAATGGATACCGTCAGCAGCCACAAACAAATTTCACAGCTTGATTTTTTCATCTACTCCGCTAAACACTACCCTGTCATGAGTACGTTAATGATCATCTCTTTCTTATATGTTCTGGCCGCTCTTTTTTTACTTATATACTCAGTCAAATGCAATAAGCAAGAGATTCATGTTAATAATCCCTGAGGTTTTCGGAACTTCTTGCTCAATCTTCCGTATATCCTAATAGGAGGGATCAAATGATGAAAGAATATGAATTCGTAAGAGTTGAGCTGAGTACGATGAGAAGAAGGCCTAAAGAAGACTACCAGCAAATCATCCATGATTATGCAAAAAGAGGCTGGAGATTCGTTCAGATTTTCGCGCCCAGTATAGATGGGTATGGGGCAGCTGCTTATTTTGAAATCATATTTGAAAGGGATGCGGAAAAAGCTTAATCGATACGACTAAGCTTTTTCGTTTACCCTATATCTGCAATCTATACAATTTCTGCAAATCCGGCATCACATGATTTGGCTAAATCTTGCGGCGCCAACTTTATCTGCATACCGATTTTCCCTGCACTGACAATGATAAAATCAAGCGTTTCTGCAGATGCGTCAATATAGGTCGGGAACAATTTTTTCATGCCAATGGGTGAACAGCCGCCGCGAAGATAGCCAGTTACCCCTAATAGCTCCTTCATTGCAATCATCTCTATTTTCTTTTCCCCTGTCACCTTTGCTGCCTTTTTTACATCTAACTCTTCTGCTACAGGTACAACAAAGACATAATATTGATTAGTTCCTGCTGCTGCCACCAATGTTTTATATACATACTCCAAAGGATAACCGATTTTCTCCGAAACAGAGATGCCATCTACAGGCTGGCCGTCTGTTTTATACCCTAATAACTCATAAGAAATGTTCTGCTGTTCAATTAGACGAACCGCATTTGTTTTTGCCATTTTTTTCGCCATCGTTTTCACCCGCTATCAAAATAAATGTAATCTTCTTTTTTGCAGTTAATATGTAAATTCTATCATCCTAACCTGCATTTTCAAGGTTACTAGCATTGAATCAACGAAAGGACAAATTGATTAACCTGGATTCCTATAGCTCATTATTAATCAACATGAAACAAAACAGGAATGAACGAATGACAACCACATACAATTTGTATGAATGTAAAAATAAGGAGTGGTTGCTTTGTATCATTACTTGTATGGTCCTGCGTTAATTCCTTACTTTTCACATACTCATACACCTCAAAGAAATCCAGACTTTTCAGAAAGACAGCGAAGAAGAGAAATCACATTGACTGTAGACGGCATTATCCCCCCATCTTCCTCCGAGGATCTCGGCGACGGCTTTTATTCTTATGCATGGACGAACCAGCAGGTCATCAATCCAGGCGAATACCTAGTTTGTCATCTTGAAGGAAGGGATATCAATGTGGTAAATGGCGGGTTCACTCCGCGGGATACTGCTCCATTGTATGCGGTAGCAAGCTTTCCAAGACGAAGAAACCAATGGGTCATTATCATTCATAATCCTGTTCAAACCCAAAGAGCCCTATCGCTTTATTTGATTGCGAAAAGGTAGCACAACATGTTATCAGAAACCCTGCATTCAGCACAGAAAAACGGGTAGGAACACTTTGACCTCAGCGTTTTCCTACCCATTTTGGTTTGGGCTAGCTCTCACCTATCAATCCCCCTCAAGTTCCTCATCTTTTTCTACTGCCAAGGTACCAGAAAAAATTGTTATATGTTATCATTATTCCCAGTAAAAAGAAAAGAGGATTAGATATATGGTTCTCCTTGAAACGAATCGATTACGATTACAAACGATTGATATTCCACTTCTTGACGCAGCGTCTAAACAAGATCATCAGGCGATCAAAGACTTAGGATATGAAACAAATGGTGAATGGCCAAATTCTGATTTTTTTGAAGCGATACCTTATTTCCGTGAAATTTTAGTGAAAAACAATGGAACAAACGGATTTGATTCATGGATTATTGTAAAGAAGGACAGTCATGAAATTGTTGGAGGAACTGGATTTTTAGGTGACCCAGACGAGAATGGCGTAATTGAAATCGGTTTTGCGACAAATAAAAGTCATCGCCGCAAAGGTTATTGTGTGGAAGCCTGCCAAGAACTAATAAACTGGGCATTAAGCCAAGAAGCAGTGAACCGGATTACCGCAAGATGTGAACATGATAATCTAGGATCACAAAAAACTTTGGAGAAGCTAGGGTTCACATTGGATCATAAATCAGCGGATTATATGCATTGGATATATGTTACAAAGTAGAGGCGTAATTACAAAAGCAGGCTCAGTGCCTGCTTTTGCTGGATTATTTACCTCTGTGCTTCTTTTTCGCTTTTTGCTTTTTGAGCATATACCTCTGCTCTTTTACATGTTCTCGTTGTTCTTTCGTTATTTGTTTTTTCTTTTGCTTTCTTGCATCAAGCTCTAGTTTTATTGCCTCTTGAGCTTTTGAAGTTACTCCGGAATTTTTCATTTCTTTTGATACCTGACGCTGCAATCTTTTTGGATTGATCTTTTTCTGACGTCTGCCTTGTAAACGAACTCCTTCCTGCTCTGTTTGGGCCATCATATTCAAGAGTTGGTTATGAACAAACGCCAGCACTTCAGAATCCTTCGGCTCTTTGCCAAAAAGATGACGAAAGGCTCTTAGCTTTCCATTGTTCACAGTTTCAACAACGCCTACCCAAAACTGACCATCATAGTAAACCGTTAATTTCATAACGATTCCCTCCTCATAAAAGATACGAAAGAATGATGGACATCCCGAGGAGGGGAAGGTTACTGACATGATCAATCATGCATCCGGACTACCAACCGAATCGTGTTTTTTCATTCTTTACCATATACAGAAAATAGTGTAGCATTTCTTCTCCGACTATTAAACTCTTATTTGATTTAGATCATCGCTGGAGAATAGGCGTCTTCACTTGCAAATGTATTTCTCAAGCCCTGCCATGTTACAGATGGGATACGATACATTCGGCATACCCTTCGAGTTTAAATTCTCCAAAACCATGAGGCAGCAACATATGATCTCCTTTTATGAAGGGATAGACATACTCACCAGAGATCATACGGCCCTCCCCTTCAATCACACTGATAAGAAGGAATGGTTTTTGCTGCTTTAAGCTTGCTGATCCTGATAAGTTCCATTTCCCCACCGAAAAGTAAGCGCATTCAACGAATGTCGTTGTAAGCAAGTCCTCAATTTGTTCATGATGAACCGTTTGCCGCTCTGGAATAGACGGGATCTCTATCACTTCGATGCTCTTTTCCAGGTGAAGCTCGCGTAGCTTGCCTTCTTCATCTTTTCGGTCATAATCATATAATCTGTAGGTTGTGTCTGAATTCTGCTGCGTCTCTAAAGCCAGAATCCCTTTTCCAATCGCATGAACAGTGCCGCTTGGCACATAGAAAAAGTCCCCCGGCTTTACCTTTACTCGGCGCAAGAGTTCATCCCATTCTCCACGCTCTATCATGACAGTTAGTTCTTCCTTTGTTTTTGCATTGTGGCCGTAAATAATCTCTGCATCTTTTTCGCAATCAATAATGTACCAGCATTCAGTTTTTCCAAGCTCACCGTTTTCATGTATTTTGGCAAATTCATCATTGGGATGCACCTGAACAGATAAGTCTTGGTCAGCATCTAATATTTTTGTAAGCAGAGGAAAACGGTCCCCTTCAAGCTGTCCAAATAAATGTCTGTGATGTTCCCATAATTCGCTGAGCGTGAGCCCCTTATACATTCCGTTTTGAACAACGCTTTGACCGTTTTGATGCGCGGCAAAAGCCCAGCACTCCCCTGTTCGTTGTGACGGAATGGTATAGCCAAAATCAGCTAAAGCGGTTCCGCCCCAAATTCTTTCTTTGAAAACAGGCTTGAAAAATAACGGTTCAATCGTCATGAAAATCCCCCCGCTTTATTCGATTTCTTCCAGCAGTTTGTATGCCTCTTCTGTTGTTTGCACAGAGAGCAGTCGCTTCCTATAATTGTCATCCATTAGCTTTCGAGATAGCATCTGCAATATTTTCAGATGCTGGTTCCCTCCGCTTTCTTTTGGTACAGCAATCATAAAGATTAATTTAGCTTCTGATCCATCCAGGCTGTTCCAGTCAACGCCTGATCGTTTGATTCCAAAGGCAACACTTGGCTCCCTGACCGCCTCAGACTTTCCGTGCGGAATAGCAATATTCATGCCAATCGCCGTTGTTCCCTGTTGTTCACGATTCAAAATGGATTGTTTAAACCCGCTCTCTGAAAGCAGCGCACCTCTGCGGGACAATTTTTGAATCATTTCCTCAATGATGTCATCCCTGGTTTCACCCGATAAATTTGGTTCAATTAATTCCGGGCTGATAATGTCTGTCAATTTTTTTATCTCCGCCATCTCAGCTTTTGGGCTTTCGACTTGAATTGGCTGCTTTATTTCGTTTGCTGCCGCAGCTTCACTTGGCGCAGAGGACGGTACAGTTTCACTGAGCACAGGAGATGCCGTAATATCTTTTTTTAGGACATTGACGAACAGAGCGGTGACAAGGGAACCTGCAATCACAGCAATAAAAAACATCAAGACATGATCAACTGCGCCAAGCACTGCAACAATAGGTCCGCCGTGTGCCACTCTGTCTCCCACATTGCCAATCATGGCTATCACAGAACCTGTCATTGAGCCTGCCATAATACTTGGAATGACGCGCAGAGGGTCCTGCGCCGCAAATGGAATCGCTCCTTCAGTAATACCGAAGAGCCCCATCGTAAATGCCGCTTTCCCCATTTCTCTTTGGGATGTCTCGAATTTTCTTTTTCCTAAAAACGTCGCAATGCCAAGGCCAATCGGCGGGATACAAATGGCGACAGCAATTGGTCCCATAATTTCATAATTTCCTTCTCCAATCATTGCCGATCCAAACAAAAATGCGACCTTATTTACGGGACCGCCCATATCAAATGAGATCATCGCACCTAAAATCAATGCCAGAAGGATCGAGCTCGAGCCTTTCATTCCCGCCAGCCAAACCGTTAATGAGGCGAAAATTTGAGCTACAGGCGCACCGATCAAAAATACAAACGCTAAACCTACAATCAGAGATGCAAATACCGGAATAATAATAATCGGCATAATCGGCTGGATGGCTTTTGGCACCTTTACTTTTTTTATCCATAGTGCAGCATATCCCGCCAAAAATCCGGCAATGATTCCCCCAAGGAATCCGGCGCCGCTTGCGCTGTCATAAAAACTGCCAGTCGCCGCAATATATCCGCCGATCATCCCTGGCACAAGACCCGGTTTATCAGCGATGCTATAGGCGATATAGCCGGCTAAAATCGGAATCATAAATGAAAATGAAGCACTGCCGATCTGTTCAATCGTTTTCCAGAAGGAGTCATCCGGAATAACTAAGCCTTTAGGTGTTTTCTCCCCTCCAAGCGTTAATGCAACCGCTATCAATAATCCGCCGACGACAATGAAAGGAACCATAAATGAAACGCCGTTCATTAAATGACGGTAAATAGGATTTTGCTTCTTCTCCTGGTGATTGCCAGATTCCGATTTTGCAGCGGAACGATAGACCGGTATATCCCCGTTAAGAGCGGTTTGAATCAATTCTTCCGGTTTGCGGATGCCGTCCTGTACCCCGACAGACAGCAGTTTTTTGCCTATAAACCGGTCTTTGTTTACCGAGCGGTCTGCAGCAATAATGATTGCGTCCGCTTCGCGAATTTCCTCTTCGGTTAGCTTATTTTCGACACCAATTCCCCCCTGGGTCTCAACTTTGATGCTGACGCCCATTCTGTCAGCAGCTTTTTGCAGATTTTCCGCTGCCATATACGTATGGGCGATTCCGTTCGGACAAGAAGTAATCGCTAACAGTTTCATAGGAAACCTCCTTTAAAGTGTGAATAATAAGATCTTGTCTCAACTGTATACCGAAATCAGCACTTAAAAATCGCTTTTTTTACCATAGGTTCCGGAAATAAAGGCATTTTTCCCTATAACAAAAAAAAGCAAGGAATAATCCCTGCTTTTCAATAATCCAAATGAGATAAAAATGACATGACATTGGTTTCTTTCGTCAGCTTTTGGACAAAGACCGGCTGCTCGCTAAGATATGAGAGCTCGCTAAACAGCTGCTTTGTCATGGTTTGATCCTCGTGTTTGACAGCCAGCATAAAGACAAGCGAAACTTTTTCATTTCCCCATTCAAGCGGCTCCTTTAATGTGGCAATCGCGATTGCTGATTGTTTAATAAATTTAGCATTCGCATGAGGAATGGCAATGCCTGACCCAATGTTTGTCGCCGACATTTTTTCCCTCATCACCGCATGAACAGCATAGTCCTTTTCAACATAGCCTTTCTCAAACAAAGCTGTCGCCAGCTGTTCAATTAACTTGTAACGATGCTCCGCCTCCTGCTGCAAAAAAACCAAAAAAGGAGTCGTATTGTTCAGCATCTGAAACGTTTTTTGTTTTTGGCGGTGTGGTTCGCCCAGTTGACGTATAAATGCACTTAATTTCTTCTCTTCGCCTGGTTCTAAAAGCGGAGACACTACAATATGGGGGACCGTTATATTCTCCAGCGCAATGGTGGATATGACAAGATCGATATCCTCATGCTTTTTGATATAATCCTTTAAATCGGCCTTTGCAATACATGCCATTACAGCGATTTGGTGATATTTCCGTTCAATTTTCGTCCGCAGCAATTGTGACATCCCGATTCCCATGTGGCAGACGACGATCGCCTTTTTATGTGCCTCGCTGCTGCACTGCATCCGTTCGATGGCTGCTTGAAAATGCAGTGTCAAATATGCTGCCTCTTCCTCAGGAATATGAAGATCAAAAGTTTGATTGATATCTTCCAAAACGTCAATGATAAGATGAAACAAATAAGGATACATCTTTTTAATATCATTCAGCATAGGATTTGATACTGAAAGATCGTAGCTCAGCCGCTGTAACACTGTATTGAGATGAATGTTCAAACCATTGATCAAATCCAGGTCTTTATGAAAATCCATCATTTTCAGCTCTGAAACACGATTGATTAAATGCTCTACAACCTTAGGAAGCACAGCATTTTCAAAGTTTTCTTCTTTCTGTAATGGATAACGAACTTTACCGCCCAATATATGTAATGTTAAATACACGGCTTCTTCTTCTGGAAAACGGATTGCAAAAACCGGTTCAAGCCGTTGTAAACAAGCAAATGTCCATTGATATTCTTTCTTCTTTTTTACTGCCGCCATTTCTTTCGGGGACAAAGAGATTGGCTGCTTCATTTTGATGCGGCGGACCATTAATAATGTATGCAGCAGCAAACTCTCAAACGTTTCATCTGTGAAATAGAGAGAATGCTTTTTTTGCAATGATTTGATTTCTCTCGTCACAAAATCTACTTCATAATGTAAAAACTTACTTTTAATAAATTGGCTCGTAAACTCTGTATTGTGAATCAAATCAGATATTCTTGCCAATGCCTTTCTTTTATTTCTTTCGTTCCCTTCAACCTTTAATCCAAGCCTCTGCCTAGAAACGAGCGTGAGATCAAAACGCTTCAGCCACTCTTCTACTGCGTATAAATCCTTTTTAATGGCAGATCGATTGACAAAATGCCGAGCGGCAATTTCTTTTGCGGAAACAGGCTTCGGATTCATTAATAAGTCATAAGCAATTTGCAGCATTCTTTCTTCATCGCTCCGCTGCCTAGAAGAAAAATGATCAGTATGTAATTGTTGGCTTAGCCAGGTTCTTTCCTGTTCTTCTATATGTAAATAAACGCCCAACCCTGGTTTTCGAATAAGCTGTGCATGAGAATGCTCATTGAGATAATCCTCGATCACTTTCAAATCATTCCGGATTGTTTTTTCAGAACACTGTACCCTATCTGCGAAATCTTGCACAACTAAATAGTCATCAGGTTCAGATAACAACAGATACAAAATCTCTTTTTGTCTTGAATTTATGTATTCCATCTGTTTTTCTATCCTTCCTGTCAGTATCCACTTGAGCAAATTCATAGTATAAGTATACTATATAAGAAACCGTTTACATTATAAAATAAAATCATAGAGACAAAAGTTTTGTTTTTTACCGAAGCTTCCGGAAAAAAGGGATTTTATGATTTTGAGTTAACTGCTAGAAGCGACCTGATTCTGTGATGTGATAGTGTCAGCTTAGTATACGAAATAAAAAACGGACACCAACCAAAGCACAGCGTTCTCTGTCCAGTGATCAGTATCCGCAGACCTTCCATCTCGGGCATTTTTTTACGGCCCGGTTCCACAGTCTACTTTGTATTTACCGTTTGATGCTTTTTTTGAATAGCATAAGTGAGGCGTTTGTCCCGTTTCACCTTTCCAATCTAGCCAATTTACATCATAAAGATTCCCAGATTCATTGTCACCTTCTTTTTGGAGAACTGCAAAGTAGCTTTGGTAGGGATATCCTCTTTTATAAATTTCGTGTCTGATTGCTCCTTTTTCAGAAGCAGCTGTAAAAACAACAGGAGATAGAACTGGTAGTGCTATCAATATAACTATAAGTGCTGCTACAAGAGAAAGGATAATTTGGGTTTTCTTTTTCATTTTTTTCTCCAAGCTTTTATTATGAATAATATGTATTTAATTCTCCGCATGATATTGTTGGCGGAGTTGTACAACAATCCGCCAACAACTTTCCGATTCTTAGTTTTTGAGTGTCTCTTTTGAAGACGCCTTTTTAATCATTCACATTGCTTTTCATTAACCATTCTACTTCCGTTAATTCTTGTTTTTGAACGTCTATTGTGTGTTTTTTCGTAAAATGGGTTTTCATAGCTTCTTCGTTTTCCCATATCTCCCAAAGCATTATTTTACGTTCTGATGGCTCAAGCGGATAAGCATGGAATTTGATACATCCCTCTTCTTTGTTCGTTTCTTCCTCAAGTTTTTTGAATTCCTTCATTATCTCATTAAGGTCTTTATTACTGATGATTTTTAAACATGCCGTTATGTAATGCATCGAAAATCCCCCTCCTATCATTTTATGGCTTTTCATTATAACATTTTCTTGAAAAATGCAGATGCCATTTATAAATCATTAAACGACTTCAAGTGCCTTTTAGATCAGCCTCCCTAAATTCTAAAGCAAGCTAAAGAGTTCGTATCAGACAATACGGTCCTTATTTATGTTTATTCTGACTTTTTTTAGTCTAAATAGATGGACTTTTCAAAAAAATAATTCTATTAGAGGGTGTCCTTAGTGATATAATATTAAATATATGTAAAAAAAAGGAGGTATTTGATTGTCTGTTTCGGATTTAATCCCATATCATTATGTAACTACAGACATTAATCATTGGTATGTTGTCATAAAACAGGGTCGAGTTGAGAAAGCAAAAGAAATGAAACAAAAAGTTGAAAAAGCATTCGATATGATGGAGAAAAATGAAAAAGTAGCAGTCTATCTCCAGCTATTAAAGCTGCGGCACGAAATAATGCTGTCGTATCTCGAACCTGACTCTGTTGAAAATATAGATGGTGTATATGCTGACCTCAAAAAGACAAGGGAAAATATGGCCCCTGAATCCCTC
This sequence comes from Bacillus sp. MD-5, assembly GCF_002201875.1. Taxonomy (NCBI): domain Bacteria; kingdom Bacillati; phylum Bacillota; class Bacilli; order Caryophanales; family Bacillaceae; genus Bacillus; species Bacillus sp. MD-5. Next base: position 1,120,082 of record NZ_CP021911.1, on the reverse strand, counting down.
ACGAATACAATAGAGTTCTATTATCATTTTTTTACCGGCATGTACCATTTTAGAACGAGAGATTTAGTTATTGCTTTAACATATTATCGCGAAGCCGAAAAATATCTTGATTTATTAGATGAAAACGCAAATACAGATAAGGCAGAGTTCTATTTTAAAGTGTCAGAAGTCTATTACTATATGAAAGAGACTCATTTCTCAATGAATTATGCTCAGCGAGCATACTCTATATTTAAAGAGCAAAAAGATGCTCAGGGGAACCTTACATATGGCAAAGAAATGGTCCAATGTCAGTTTGTTATCTTTGGGAACTGGCTAGATAAAATGTGTTATGAGGATGCTTTAGAAACAGCTGAAAAAGCCTTAAATGATGCTATAAAAATAGGGGAGCAACATTTAATTGGTTCAGCTCATTTTAACGTGGGATTATGCTATAATAACCTTGAAGAACTTGACAATGCTGAGAAACATTTTCAAATCGCCTATGAAATTCATAAGGATCGAAAACACATTTATGAGTCCAAAGCGATTTTTAATCTGGCATATGTCAAAGCAAAGAAAAATGATTTAAAGGCTGCATTAGAATTATACCAGGAAGGTCAGGAGGTTGCTGCCCGACACAACAACCAGGAAGTAACCGAGAAATTAAAACTGGTTAAAGGCCTTTATTTATCATTCGACTTACAAACACTTAGAGAAGTGTTCAAGTTCTTCGAAGAGAAAAACCTTTACGGTGATATGGAAGAATACGCTGTTGCTGTTGCTGATTTTTTGACCAACAAAGAAGACAGACATGATGCGGTCGATTTTTATCAAATGGCAATTGAAGCACGCAAACAAATTCAAAGGGGGAAGCATTTAAATGAAAAAATGTAAAATTGCAATTTGTTTAACGCTCTTGCTTGGCGTTGTTGGAGTATCTAGCGCTTCATACGCTCTTTCTGAGCAGTCCACTTATAAGGTCGCAGATAGAGCAGCAACTTAATATGATATTAAGAAATAACCCCATTTTGGACTTTAAAAGTGGGGTTTTTATTTTATATTCTCAACTCAATATTATTCCTGAGTTTTTATTTAAATCATATACTGCATTAATAAACCGACAGCCCCTACCCTTTATGTAACATTCTAACATTCCCAAAAATATGTATGTCTGCAAAAAACCGCAAACTTTTTCATGACTCCTTCTATCAGACTCTTTGCAACAACTCCACAATCATATGTAGCTTCTGAAAATAACATGAATAATGACACTTGAAATCTACATCCGCTTATAGATTACACTAAGACTAAAGCCTATAAAAGAAAGGTTGATGGGTTTGAACTTATATTTAGTAACAGCCCTTGTCATATCAGTATTATTAAACGTAATTTTATGTATTCAGCTAGGAAAATTCAGAACAAGTCGATTTTCCAAGTGGAAAGAAAGCACAGGAATTAACACTCCATTTGCTGCGTTAGTCTGGGCTTTCCTTGCTATAACAATTGTTTTGAGTCTTATAGGTTTACTGGCTGGTGTAAGTGATTTATAAATATTGTGATCATTGTAAAAAAAGCATAACAACATTTTTTTCTTTTGTTATAAAGCCCGCCTTTTATGAGACGGGCTCTTTTTGCATGGTAATTTGCTTTTATCGCAGTAGACCCCACAAATGACTCAACGAGGGCTGAATTTAAAACAATACCAGCCATTAAAACCTACAAAACCTACAATGGATTCAACTTATAACGTGTTCTTCTTTGTTAAAATAATAACTGGATAAGGTTCTTATACCATTAGACATATTACGGATTGCTTAATTTTTATATAACTGTTGGAAACGGTTTTTCAGCCTGCGATAATTAAATAAGAGGTGAAATCAATGAATGGTATAGAATTTTTAGAGTCCGTGTCGCAACTGGGACAAATAATTTTATTGTTCTCCGGCTACGCCCTTTACTGGAAATTAGGTAAAATAAAAAAAGAACGGAAACTTACAAAATATGAAACTTTTCTTAGATTCTTTGTAACGTTCGGCATATTTGCATGGGCACTTTCGTTTCTTGCTTTGCATTTGTGGTAACAATCTTCTGTCGATACTTCATTAATTATATCGAATTTTTTTAATCATTAATTAAACTCCCTTTTTATTAAAAAACGGAAGAGTATCACTTTTTTTGACTGTGTAAATGCCCCCAGAAGCTTTAGACGCAGATGATAACAGTTTAGATTTTGTCTCTCCTCCCAGCACCTTCAATTCTGACTCAATGGCTGACTTAACTTGGTTTCATCTGCCCTCAGCTAAAATGCGGTGCAGGCAATACTTTCCGCTCCAGTTCTGATGTGTACGGACACGATCAAGTTTTTCCCCAGCCGCACTCTTTAAGCAGCTACGCTACAAACTTGATAGCTAGCTTTTCAGCAGTGTAGTATTCAGCGCATCCTGACTTGCTATAACAATACCAACACCAATCAAATTACGGTTCCCGGGACCATTCGAGCTTGGCCTATCACCAATTGCTTAACAACACAATAAATAAGAACAAAGACCTAGACCGAATTAATCATTTTCCACTTTCGAAATACGTATATGTCTTTTTCTTCTTTCTTCCATGGTAATATCTTGGTTAGGAATTCCGATGAAAGGATATGAACATGAAAGTATTTGAAGCTAAAACGTTGCTTTCCGAAGCAGATAAACGCGCAAAGGAATACAAAGAATTAAGAAGTCAGATGGTCAATCTCAAGAAGGCCTTTAAAGCCGTAGCTGATTTAGATGACAGTGAGTTTTCCGGCAAAGGCGCCGACAACATTAAAGCATTTTATCAAGACCACGCAGGTGTAGCTGACAATTGGATTGACTTACTTGATATGAAAATTGCTTTCTTGACAAGCATTTCAGGCACTCTAGAGGACGCCAGCTTATCTGATGCATATATAGAAGAATCCTTCTTAGAACACGAACTGGCCAACGCCTACACAAAATCAAAATCCATAATGTCTGAACAAAAGAAAGCGATGAAAGATATCTTACATGATATCGATGACATCCTCCCACTTGATTTGTTCTCGACAGAAAACTTCAAAGACGAACTCGCCAATGCGGAGGCCAAGCGCAAAAAAACAGTCGACAAACTAGGTAGCGTGGACGAAGCACTTGTTACTGAATATGCCCAGTCAGAGCCAAACGAGCAATTCATCAGGAAGGACTTCCAAAAGCTTGAGGAATCCACAGGCAAAGGGAAGAACGCCACACCCATTCACTACAACGCCAAGGCGTACCGTGAAAGTGACATACATAAGAAAAAAGGCGATATTGAGAAACAGACTGAAGCTTATTTGAAGATCAAGAAAGATGAAGCGAAAGAACGAGAAATCAAAGATTTAAAGAAGAAGCTAGCTGACGGAGTGACGGATCCGGATGAATACTTAAAAATTGCCAAGAAGGTCGGCTATGAGAATCTTACCCCTGAACAGCTTGAATTTGTTTCATTTCTTGAACAGCGTAAAGCTTTCATGGATAACGGAAAAGAAGTGTTGCAAATCATAGGTGATGGCGCCAAGGGTGCGATTGTTGGTATATACGATCTTGCCAAGGATACCGGTGAAGGAGCCATTCAATTTGGATGGAATATCGGTTGGACGATTGATAACTTAAACAAGGATCCTCAAAAAGTGCTGGATACCGTTTTGGAATACGACTATCAAGCTGCCTTTCAAAGTATGGTTGACACATTGAAGGATAATTGGGATACAAAAATGATTCACGGGGATGCATACACACGGCTGCACTATGTTACTTATTTGGGCGGAAGTCTTCTGTTATTGAAAGGTGGAAAGTCCTCTGTCTCAACAGGCTCGAAGGATCTTGCTAAAGTTGGGAAAACAGCTAGTGATACAATTAAGAAAGGTGGAAAGTCTGTAAAACAGTTTGTCAAATCTCCTGTTAACCGGTATACTCCTGCATTAGAAGGAATCCTTCAAGATGCTGAGAATACCATTAATGTGAAAAATACTCCGCTGCTAAAAAGTATTGCGGAAGATAAAAAAGAGAGTGTTCTCAGAAGATCTGAAAGTTCTAACAACATGGGTACAGGTAATGTCAAACAAGGTGATAGTACCCCTCTCGCACCTGGCGGTGGATTAGCTGCTCATGAAGCAAAAGGCGGGCATCTTATTGAAAGACACGTTGGGAAGACCGACGAAGAATTAATAGAAAGACTGAGAACTGATCCTAACCCACATATTACAGCTTCATCTACTTTTAAAGATAGGGCTACCGCTGAGAGAATTGCTAATTCAGTCTTAAACGATCCAAAAAATATAAAGAAAATCGAAAATTGGATTGATGATCCTAAAAAGCCTAAATTAATGTTAAAATACAAGGGCGATGGAGAAATAATCGGCAGAAGTGTAACAAGAAATTCAGAACTAGTAGAAAACGTTACAAACGCAAAAATTATACTCAAAAAAGATAACAACGGTAACTTTATTCTTACAGGATATCCAACCAAATAGAAAGAGAGGAAGTATCATGGATGAAAGTTATGATTTCTTAGACGAATTAGAAAATTTTTTAGGTGCAACATTTCATCAAGATATCAGATCCCCTGAACACGCATTAGACGAATTTATTGAGGAAATTAGTAAAGAAGGTTTGCTATTTACAGTTAAGTTTTGCGAAGAGTTTCTAAATAGCGATCTAACTAAAGAAAAAAAGGAAGACATTATAAAGTGTAATGCAGAAATATATTTTCCGACAATTGGATTACCACCTATAGAATGGTTGAAAAGTGTAATAGAAAAACTAAAAAAAGCTATTTAAAAGAAACACTGAAAGGCCCCCATTTTAAGAGGGCCTTTTTATATTACTTCAATTTCGCTTTTGTAGCTGGTTCATAATAGCCATCGATACCTGAGGAAAATACTATTAGCTATCTAGAAAATCAGTGAAGTATTTGAAAATTTAGCTGAAAGTTTACAAAGTAAAGAACTTATTAATTGTTTAAGAAAATTAGATGAAAAATACCCTGACTTAGAAATGACAAATGATATTGATATAGCAGAAAGTTATATAGAATAAGATACGCACCATTTCTCAGATTTGAAATTAACATTTCTTGGTGGTGATAAGTAATGATTGAAATCGAAATATCTGCAACCTGTATTTCAATTTCTAGGAGGTATATTTCATCAAGATATAGAAGCTCCAGAGTCAGCACTGGACGAATACTTAGAAGAGATTCCAAAAGAAGAGCAAGAAACTGATATAGCTGCATTGAAAGATTTTCGGATGAAGAAAAGAATGATTTTATCGATGAAGCTGCTGACGGAGTGGACATTCTTAGTTACGGCGTATCTCCAATCATATGGCTCGAACAAGTTATTCAAAAAATCTAAAAGAATATTGAAACTTTATAATCCATTAAACTAGCATAGAAACAGAGCTGATTTTAATTCACTTCAAAATCAGCTTAAAAAACTTCCGCCCCCAATCCGTCCCCAACTCGATGAATGATGGCAAAATCAATAAATAAGCAAAATAAAAACCCTTGCGCAGCAAGGGTTTAAGCTATGATTCCGACTGGGCTCGAACCAGCGACCTCTACCCTGTCAAGGTAGCGCTCTCCCAGCTGAGCTACGGAATCATGATATGTATGTGTTGCTGGGTATGTTGTTGTCTTTCTGACAAGTTCTATTATATAACCTTCCCTTTTATTCGTCAACTGCTTTTTTAGAAAAACTTTTTTTCGGACTTGCTGTTCTGTTCCCCGGCTATTATAATATGTCTAAATTTTCTAATAACAGGGGTGATGGGGTTTTGCATTCTTTGATTTCTTCCGATGATGTTTGGGTATTGTGGGGGTTTATTGCGGTGTGGGCGGCAGTGAGCATCGGGCTGGAGCAGCGCTTTAAGTGGGCGTCCGCTGTGTCGGGCGCTATTATCGCGCTTGCAGGTGCTATGGTGTTTACAAATGTAGGACTGCTTCCTGTTGAGTCACCTGTATATGATACCGTATGGTCTTATGTAGTGCCGTTGGCGATCCCTCTTTTGCTGTTTCAGATCAATGTGCGGCAGATTTTTAAGGAAAGCAGGCGTTTGCTGTTTATTTTTTTGATTAGCTCCGCCGGCACTGTGCTTGGGAGCATTCTTGCTTTTTTTCTGCTCAAACAGCATATTCCTTATCTCGATAAAATCGGCGGGATGATCAGCGCCTCTTATATCGGCGGCGGGGTCAACTTTGCGGCGATGGCGGCAAAATTTGAGACGCCTGGTGAATATGTGTCAGCTACCGTTGTGGCTGATAACTTTATGATGGCACTTTTGTTTTTTATATTAATCAGCATTCCTGCACTCAAATGGTTTCAGCGGCACTATGCCATGCCGTTTGAGGAGAAAGTGAAAGCCAAAGGAAACAGCGAAAACAGTGCTGAAAGCTATTGGAAACGGAAGGGTATCTCCTTAAAGGATATTGCTTATAATGCCGGTGCTGCTTTTGCTCTTGTTTCGGTTAGTGTGAAGGTTTCCGGCTATTGTAAAAGCGTTTTTTCTCATCCTCTTTTGACCGGAACGCTTGGCGATCAGTATCTAATGCTTACGTCTTTAACTGTTCTTATCATTTTTCTTTTCCCGCGTTTTTTTGAAAGGCTCAATGGATCTCAAGAGCTTGGAACCTTTTTGATTTATTTGTTTTTTGTGGTGATTGGCATTCCTGCAGATCTGCGCTTAATCGTTACCAATGCGCCTCTTATTCTATTATTTGTGTTTATCATTGCGATCAGCAATTTAGCGGTTTCCTTAGCTGTCGGAAAATTGTTCCGCGTTCGGCTTGAAGAAATTCTGCTCGCCGTCAACGCTGCTGTCGGGGGACCGACGACTGCGGCTGCGATGGCAATTGCCAAGGGATGGCGGGAGCTTGTCGCTCCGATCATGCTTGTCGGTACGCTCGGCTACTTAATCGGCAACTATGTTGGCACTTTTATGGGAAATTGGTTTTCTTCCTTATAAAAAGGATATTTGCATTTCCCTGAGAATAATGTAAGAGGAATCTGACATGAGAACGGAGAGGTCACTGTATGCTAAAAGGAAAAACCATTTATGTTAGACCTTTAGAAGTAACGGATGCCGAAGAAAATCTGCGGCTGCAAAGCGAAAATCGAGATTTCTTCGAACAGTTTTCTATGATACGCGCAGACGATTATTATACGGTTGAGGGGCAAAGAAAACGAATAACCGAGTATCAGCAAAGACTTGAGAAAGATGAAGAATATCATTTTGGCATTTTTACAGTGTCAAACGAAAGATTAATCGGAACGGTTTCACTCTTTCAGATCCTCCGCGGATCGCTGCAAACTGCGTTCGTCGGGTATTTTTTAGACAAGGCTCATAACGGAAAGGGAATTATGACAGAGGCTGTCAGATTGGTTGTTGATTATGCGTTCCGCGAATTGAGACTTCATCGAATTGAAGCCGGTGTGATGCCCCGTAATCTCGGGTCCATGCGTGTTTTAGAAAAAGCGGGATTTCATAAAGAAGGCATCGCCCGAAAAAACGTAAAAATTAATGGCGTTTGGGAGGATCATCAAGTCCTCGCGGTTTTGAATCCTGATGATGAACAATAAAAGAAGCCGGGCCATCCCCGGCTTCTCAGCGTGTCGCCGAACCCTCGCATTCGTTGTCAGTCCTGCGCGTTAGTGCTCACGAATTATAACATTCGCTCCGCTCCAATGCTCGTCCTTCCTAGACTTCAAAGGTTTTCAATCACGCTGAAAAGATGACAAAATCCTAAAACAGAAACCGTTTTAGGACTTTGTCTACAATCTGAGAAGCCGGGCCACCGGCTTCTTTTTAACGAACTGCCACTGGTGCAATTTCTTTCAGCGCTTGTTCGAAATCGTGCTCTAAATCGTCTGCATGTTCGACTCCCACACTAAGACGGAGCAGGCCATCAGTAATGCCGCGTTTTTCACGCTCTTCCTTAGGCATTGCCGCATGAGACATCGTTGCCGGATAGGACAAAATCGATTCCACTGCGCCAAGGCTGACAGCGAAGACCGGAAGTGACACATTCTCGACTAATTTCTTAACGGCCTCTTTGCTTTCAAGCTCAAAAGATAGCACTGCTCCCGCTCCCTTCGACTGGCTTTTATGGGTTTCAGCGCCGGGATGATCAGACAGTCCCGGATAATACACGCGCTTGACCGCCGGATGCTTCTGGAAAAACTCCGCAAGCCGCTGGGCTGTTTGGCTCGCTTTCTCTAAACGGACCTGTAATGTTTTTAATCCGCGCAGGACAAGCCAGCAATCCTGCACGCCAAGGACGGCACCGAACGCGTTTTGCAGCTTATATAGCTGCTTTCCAAGCTCTTCATCCTTGACAGCAGCCAAACCTGAGAGCACATCGCTGTGTCCGCTTAAGAACTTTGTCGCGCTGTGAAGTACAATATCCACGCCGAGATCAAGCGGACGCTGCAGAGCCGGCGTCATAAATGTATTGTCCAGAAAGGTCAGGCAGCCGTTTTCTTTTGCAAGCTGAACAACTGCTTTAATATCCGTAATTCCAAGTGTCGGATTTGATGGTGTCTCCATATAAATGACCTTTGTGTTCGGCTTGATATTCCGCGCCACTTCATTACGATCCGTCATGTCGACAAACGTATGCTCAATGCCAAACCGAGTCAGCACCTCTGTCACCATACGGAAGGTTCCGCCGTATACATCTTCTGTCACAAGAACGTGATCACCCTGTGAGAGCAGTAAAAAGGCTGTTGAGATGGCAGCCATGCCTGAACTGAAAGCAAATCCTCTCGTTCCGCCTTCCAGTGCGGCAATTGTTTCTTCAAGAGCTGTTCTTGTCGGCGTGCCAGAGCGGCTGTAATCAAATGCGCCGAATTCTTCAAATGAAGATTGATGAAAGGTCGAGGCGTGCTGAATCGGCACACTGACCGCCCCGGTTGCGCCGTCTGTTTTAAATGGATTGTGCACGAGCTGGGTTTCCAGCGTCCAATTGTGATTACTCAAATGAAACAGCTCCCTCTTTGACCTGAGATAATGCCTGTTTTAGGTCCTCTTTTAAATCTTCCGCATGTTCAATTCCGACAGAAAAGCGCAGCAACCGATTGCAGACCCCGTTTGCGATACGGATCTCTTCAGGAATATCCATGTGCGTCTGGGTCGCAGGGTATGTAATGAAGCTTTCCACCCCGCCGAGGCTTTCTGCAAAACAAATGGTCTTCAGCGCTTTTAAAAATGGGTTGACCCACTCTTCTTTTTGCAGACGGAAGGACAGCATGCCGCCTTTACCGGGATACAGTACATCTGAAATTTCTTCCTGCTCTTCCAAAAACGCCGCAAGCTCCTGCGCGTTTGCCTGATGCTGACGCATTCTTAGGCTCAGCGTCTTCATTCCTCTCATCAAAAGCCACGAATCAAATGGCGGCAGAACGGCGCCGATCGCATTTTGATGCTGAAACATTTCCTCTCCGAGCTGCTCATCCTTTACCACGACAAGTCCCGCAAGCAGATCGTTATGCCCGCCTAAATACTTTGTTGCGCTGTGAATGACAATGTCTGCTCCCAGCTCAAGCGGACGCTGCAAGACCGGTGTATAAAATGTATTATCTACGATCAGCAGAAGACCGTGCTCCTTTGTAATCCGGGCAATACGTTCAATGTCCGCCTCCTGCATGAGCGGATTTGTCGGCGTTTCCACAAACACCGCTTTTGTATTCGGCGTTATCTTAGAGCGTAAACAGTCCTCATCGCTAAAATCATCATAATGAAAGGTCAATCCGTATTTTTTCCATTCATTTTCAAACAGACGATACGTGCCGCCATATAAGTCCGATGAAACGATCAGTTCATCTCCGCTTTTAAACAGCGCCATAATCGTTTGGATAGCAGCCATTCCCGAACTAAAGGCAAGCCCTCTCGCTCCGTTTTCTAAGTTAGCGATCGCGTCCTCAACAAGCTGGCGTGTCGGATTTTTTGTGCGGACATAATCAAATCCGGTTGATTCTCCGATCCCTCTGTGGCGGTATGCTGTTGATAAATAAATAGGAGCACTCACTGTCCCCGTGACTTCGTCGCTTCGGTTCCCAATTTGGGCTAATTTCGTTTCAACGTGCTGTGACATATAGCTGACACCTTCCCTTTTCAAAATAAAAACCCCTTCTTCATAAGAAGAAGGGGTTTAACGCTTCTTCTTATCTTCCAAGCATAAAAAACGCTTGCTGGATTTAGCACCTTGGCGCTTTGCACATGCAAAACAAGCCGGTTGCTGAGGTTTCTAAGGGCCAGTCCCTCCACCTCTCACGATAAGAAATATCGATTTCAATTTTCTGATTGTTTTATATTAGCGCAATTCACAGTATATTTCAACACTTTTTTCTTCGTGTTCCGAACCGTTTAAAGAGAGAAATTTCTAATAATTCATGGTACAATAATTGAAAATGAAAGAAAGTATAGTGATGTCCTGGAGGAATGTTTTTATGGCACCGAAAAACGGCACAGTGCAAGAAAAGAAATTCTTTTCAAAAGAGCTTAACGAGGAAATGACCTTACTTGTTTATTTGCCGTCCAACTACTCCCCGCTTTATAAATACCATGTCATTATCGCGCAGGACGGCCACGATTATTTCAGGCTGGGGAGAATCGGCAGACAGGTCGAAGAATTGCTGTCGAAACGCGAAATAGACCGGAGCATTATTATCGGTGTTCCTTATAAGGATGTAAAAGAGCGCAGAAACACCTACCATCCGGAGGGTTCAAAATTTTCGGCGTATAAACGGTTCATCGCCCATGAGCTCGTTCCTTTTGCAGATGATGAGTATCCAACCTATCAGGTCGGTTACGGCCGAACGCTGATCGGTGATTCGCTCGGAGCAACCGTGTCACTTATGACAGCGCTTGATTATCCGAATATGTTTGGCAACATCATCATGCAGTCTCCCTATGTTGACAAACATGTACTAGAAGCCGTGAAACAGTCTGACGATATCAAACACCTCTCTATTTATCACCAAATCGGAACAAAAGAAACTGACGTCCACACGACAGACGGGAACATTCTGGACTTTACAGAACCGAACCAGGAGCTGAAACAGCTGCTGGAGAAGAAGCTTTCCGATTATGATTTTGAGCCATTTGACGGAGACCACAAATGGACATACTGGCAGCCACTCATCACCCCGGCGCTGAAAAAAATGCTTTAACACTCTATCATACTTTATTTCCAGGAGGGACAAAATATGAAATACGGAATCGTTTTATTTCCATCAAAAAAGCTCCAAGACCTTGCAAACTCTTACAGAAAGCGCTATGACCCAAGCTACTCTCTGATCCCGCCACATTTGACGCTGAGAGCATCGTTTGAATGTGCGGAGGAGAAAGCGGATCAGCTCGTATCGCATTTGAGAAACATCGCAAAAGAGTCCCACCCAGTCGTTCTCAAATTGACAAAATACAGCTCATTTGCGCCTGTCAATAATGTCATTTATATTAAAGCAGAGCCGACGGAAGAGTTAAAAACACTCAATGAAAAGCTATACACCGGTGTGTTGGCCGGCAAACAGGAATATAATTTCGTTCCGCATGTGACGGTCGGCCAAAATCTTTCCGACGATGAGCATTCAGATGTGCTGGGACAATTAAAAATGCAGGAAGTGTCGCATGAAGAAATTGTTGACCGTTTCCACTTGCTTTACCAGCTGGAAAACGGATCGTGGACAGTTTACGAAACCTTCTTGTTAGGCAGAGGAGAATAATGTTTGGAAGCAGTGATCGCAAAAAATGAAGAACAATTGAAAGATGCTTTTTATGTAAGAGAAGAAGTCTTTGTCAAAGAACAAAACGTGCCTGCTGAAGAAGAAATTGACGAACTTGAAAATGAGTCGGAGCATATCGTCGTGTATGACGGCGAAAAGCCTGTCGGCGCCGGAAGATGGCGTATGAAGGACGGCTACGGCAAGTTAGAGCGCATTTGCGTATTGAAAAGCCACCGCTCCGCCGGTGTCGGCGGCATCATTATGAAAGCGCTCGAAAAAGCCGCTTCAGACGGCGGCGTTTCCGGTTTCATTTTAAACGCGCAAACACAGGCTGTGCCGTTTTACAAGAAACACGGGTATCGCGTGCTTTCGGAAAAAGAATTCCTCGATGCCGGCATTCCTCACTTACAAATGATGAAAGACTAAACAGCATCCGGGTCTATTAAGATCCGGATTTTTCCGCATATAAAAAACCGTTCTCTCGTATGAACGGTTTTTTATACATATCGATTAATATATGTGCCCATTCCTTTTTCTCGCAATCTCTTATAAAGAGAGCGCTTACGTTTTGCCTCGTTTACTTTTCTTTCAGCAGCCGTTTGATTCTCCTGCTGTTTTTCAAGTTCTTTGTATACCCGCTGAAACGGGACATAGCTGATTTTTTCGGTTCCGGCATAATCCTGCTTATGTCCAATCGTTCTATTAGCATATTGAGCGTATTGCTGGTTTTGAATGTGACCTGCATATATCATACGATACCCACCCCTCTGCTGTCTCTTTTCCCTTAAACTTACTTTTTGAAACACATTTCTTTTGATATGATAGTCATTGTCTGTAATGAACACCTTTTGATTGGGAGGACCCCTTTTTGAAATGCGCCCGACTGAATGATCGAATTATACATTTACATACATATTCGAGAGAACATTATCAATTCCTCTTTGAAGAAGGAATAAAAGGACATTTATTTTGTTCTCATTGCGGAAAGCCCGTGTTGTTACGGCTTAACATCGCCGATCCGCCAGAGTTTATCCATCGCCAGCCAGGCGATTTCCCGGCATGTGAGGAGGCGTGTGTTCCGAAGCCCGCCAAAGAGGAAAAAAAAGAAGATGATCAGGAATCTGGTGTTATTCGTTTGCCAAAGGGAAAAGCGATCGCCGCTGACTCGTCCCCAGCTGTCACGGAATGGCACCGTCCAAGAAGCATTAAACCAGGAACACCATTTGTGCCAAAAACAATAGAACCCGATACGAGCCTTTTTCCGTCTGTCGGTTTAAACACGGATCAGCTGAAAGCTGTCACGGAAACAGAAGGCCCGCTGCTTGTGCTTGCAGGTGCGGGGAGCGGAAAAACACGGGTGCTGACAGCCCGTGCCGCCCACATGATTGAACATTTGGGCATACCGCCGGAAAACATGCTGCTTGTCACCTTTACAACAAAAGCTGTCGCTGAAATGAAAGAGCGTATGGCGAACCAGTACGGATTACAGCAGGCAAAAGTCAGAAGACTGGTCACAGGAACATTCCACAGTCTGTTTTATAAAATCTTGTATTACTATGATTCTGCTAAATGGAACGGTGAGCATCTGTTGAAAATGGAGTGGCAGCGGGAACAATATATCAAAAAAGCACTCTATGAGGAGAGCATCGATGAGAAAGAGTTCCCGGTTGACCAAGCTCTGCAGCAGATCGGTTTTTGGAAAAACACTTATGTCCCAAATGAACGCATCCCTCTAAAAGATGAGTGGGAAAAACAAGTTTATCGTTTATATGAACATTATGAACGCCAGAAAAAAGAACATAGCCAATTTGATTTTGATGACATGGCTTCAGCCTGCTATGAATTGTTTATCGAGCGGCCTGACCTTCTGGAACAATATCAATCTCGGTTTACGTATATCTTAATCGATGAGTTTCAGGACATTAATCCGGTTCAATACAAAATCATGCAAATGCTCGCCAGCCCGGAGCAAAACCTGTGCTGTGTCGGAGACGATGACCAGTCCATCTACGCGTTTCGCGGCAGCAATCCGTCTTTCATTCTTGATTTTCAAAAGGATTATCCCGGAGCGAAGACGATTTATTTAACTGCGAACTACAGATCTACGCATCCGATCGTCTCTAGTGCTGACATCGTCGTGAAAAAGAATAAAAATAGGTATGCCAAAACGCTTGAAGCCGCTCGTGATGACATTCAGGTCCCTGTGCTTTTTTATCCTTACGACGAAGAGGAAGAAGCCACAATGGTCGTTTCCGATATCAAAGAAAAAATTCAAAACGGCGCCAGTCCAGAAGACTTTGCGGTTCTTTACCGCACAAACAGCGGAGGCCGTGCTATATATGAAAGGCTTCATCAATCGTCAATTCCGTATACAGCTGACCGCGGCGTCCAATCGTTTTATAGCAGACGGATCGTCCGTCAGATTCTCGCCTACTTGTATGCAAGCCAAAATGAGGATGACACTGAGGCGATTAAGCACTTGCTTCCCGCCTTGTTTTTAAAGCAGTCCGCTTTGAATACGCTGAAGGCGCTCTCGATTACCGAAGACTGCTCAATGATTCAAGCGCTGGCCAAACTGCCTGATCTGAAGCCGTTTCAGCTTGACAAAATCAAGAAAATCGTACCGTTTTTCGCAAGCCTGCGCACGATGAAGCCTGTAGAAGCCATCACCTTTGCAGAAGGAAAAATGGGCTTCTCCGAGTATCTAAAAAAACGGGGCAATGAGGGCAACAAGCTAGAAAAAGGCTCCGATGACCTGCGTGATATCAAGGTCGTCGCCAAGAAATTCAAAACGATTCCTGACTTTCTTGCCCACGTGGATCATATGAGGGCCGCTGAGAAAAACAGAACGGATGAACATGGCGTTCAGCTGATGACCATTCACAGGTCAAAAGGCCTTGAATTCAAAACAGTCTACGTGTTAGGCACTGTAGACGGCTCAATTCCGCACGATTTCTCATTAGAAACGGCAAGAAAAGGAGACGAGGCCGCTCTTGAGGAGGAAAGACGCCTTTTATATGTAGCGATGACACGGGCGAAACAGCATTTATATTTGTCTTGTCCCGCCAACAGGCGCGGCAAAACAGCCAACCGCTCAAGATTTTTGTATCCCCTTCTACAAAAAGCAAGACAGCCCTTGCATCATTAACAGCCCGGCAGATTACTGCCGGGTTTTTACCGTAAAAAAAGGCCTGCTGCAGTGAATCAGCCAGGCCATCTGCTTATTTATTATCCATCATTTTAGAAATCGTGCCAAAATCAAGCTTTTCTTTTCCGCTTGTAATAGATTCCACGATTTTATCTTCTAATTCTTTTGGCACGCGTCTGTTTGCCAGCTGCGCTACGCGGTTAATGACACTGCGTACTGTATTTTCATCTTTAAAATTAGCGTTTTGGAGTGATCCGGCAAGATTCATTACATCCTGCATCTTCACACCTGTTTTCTTTTCGATGTTCTTAAAAAATTGATTATCCATAATGCGCCTCCTTTTGGCGGAGTAATACAGTATTGTATGAACACCCAATGAGTAGTGTGCCTATTTAAAGTTGATTTTCTGACATTATGTTTTGTTGGCATAGTGTAAGGAAGCGCGGGACATTCCCGCACTTCCCTCTAAAGTTTTAGCAGAAATAAGATGCACCTACGATGATAAGAAGGATGAACAATACGACTAAAAGAACAAATGTTGAACCGTAGCCGTAGCCGCCTCCGTAACCGCCGGCATAGCCACCGTAGCCGCCGCAGCAGCCACCACCGAATCCGTATCCAAAGCCCATAGATAAGCACCTCCTTTACTCTCTATACACTATGTGAGCTGCTTGGATTGGCTTGGATATTCGCATAGGGCGTTTGCGGATTTACGATTGATCATATTGAGCTTGATGTTTTTTAAGTAAGGCCTCTGTTTTTTCAGCCAACGCTTCAATCTCATCTTCAAATTCCTTACCTGCTTTATCAAATGCATCCAAGTCTTTTCTGATGCTGCCCATCGTGTCTTCATGCTCTTTTTGCTTTTGTTCGTGCGGTTCATACCTTCCTTCTATCCATTTTTCAAACTCATTCACTTTGATCCCCCCGCTTATGATATATGCCGGTTGAGTCCGCCCTGTTAAAAAACAAAAAACCGGAGTTCTCCGGTTTCTTTGCCAGGCTATTGAGGCTTTTTCTTTTTATTTCCGCACCCGCAACCCTTCTTTTTTATCTTTTTTGATTGATACGATGAATCTGTATATGGAGATTTTTGGGAAGGTTTATTATATTGATTCATTTTTGCTCCCTTCCTTTCCTTATGTCATATATGCTACTTTATGCGTATCCTGACGGAAAGTTGCTGGTGGGAATGCCTCATTCCTGCAACCATTTTGATACAAGCGTTTCTATGATGCCGGCAAGGCCCGCGATCGCCAAAAGTAAAATCAGCCACTGCGCTGCTTGCGGGATCAACGCCTGGCATAAAATCAAAAAGCCGGCGCACCATACGCCTGTGCACCAATAGCAGCTCAGCAATTCACCTATAAACGCCCTGACACCAGTTCCCTTAATCACGATATAAGTTTCAATGTTCCCGTCCGCATCCTTTTCCTCCTTCTCTTCATGAAACAGACTGCGAAGCGGCGCCATAATCGTGTCAAACACCAGCAGGCGGGCGAGCCGAAAGACCGCAAGCGATAGAAGTACAATTGTCAGCCCATTAATAACCACTCGTTCACTCCTTTGCCAATCATGATCCCTTCACATATATGCCAAAACCCTATTCTTCATGAATTGTATCTTGTCCGGCGGAAAATTGGTTATTTTTATTATTCCGCTCTGCACCCCATTTGCATTATATAGAGTATGGATAAGAAAGGAGTGAAGGTTATGTCATTTGAAACAAAAATTGAATCCCTGCATCCTGACATATTGGAGCAATTATCAAGCGAATTCGAGCAGCAGATCGAAGTGATTGATTGCGAAAATATCACAATAGATACATCACATATAACATCTGCCCTTTCTATACAAGCCTTGGTTACAACATTGATTATCCTGCTGACACAGCTCGTTATTGCCGACGAGGACTTGGCCGACACAGTAGCAAGCGAAATACTCATTCTTGATAACTCTCAAATCAAAAAAAGAACCATCATTAAAATTATCAACAGCCGAAACATCAAGATTACTTTGTCTGCAGACGAAATAATAACCTTTGTACAAATCTTGCTTCAGGTGTTAAACAGTATGCTACTTGAATTCGACATCCTTTAATCCTTTCTTTTCACAAACTAAAAGTTGAGGTGAGAACAAATGTCAGATAACGATAAAATCAAAGAAGAGCTTGAAAAGCTCCCAGAAGTTGATCCAATGATGAAAATGCTGGTCCAAAACATATTTCTAAAACACGGCATCACAAAAGACAAAATGAAAAAAGTATCAGATGATGAAAAAGAAATGCTTTTGAATATGGTAAAAGACCTGCAAGCGAAATCAGCGGAGCTAGCTGAAAAACACAAGAAGAAAAAAGAAGAAGAAGCCGCACAAGAGCAAAAGAGCGATAAACCGCTTAGCCGCAGAGAACAGCTCATTGAACAGCTCAGACAAAGACGACAAAACAATAACAATTCAAATTAATCATAAAAAATAGGGCACATCATCAAGATAAATGCCTCAGTCAAAGTAAGAGGCTCGCTCATTTAATAAAAGTAAAAGTAAAGGAGGAATAGAAATGGAAAGCAGACCATATTCTTGGGTTGCACTTGATCCTGACTGTGACCATCCATTAGAGCACAAAGAGAAAGAAAAAGAAGAAAGAAAATGCAATTGCGATATTTGCTGCAATAACAATGGGTTTGGCAATGACAACGCCTTTATCGACCAAGATCTAGCTCAGGCAAACCTCAACAAACAAGTCTCAGATGAGACGATTATTATTAGAGACTCTTGTGACATCAACGTTTCATCTACAGACGTTCAAGCCGTAACATCTATTGTAACAGCACTTAATGCAGCTGTCCTGACAGTAGCCCTCACCTCCATTGCAGACGGCGTTATTGCTGAATTAGTCGCACAAGATTTATTACAGCTTACAGCCAACAAGCAAGTAAACCGCCAGAAACTTCTTATCGAATGCTCCCGCGGCGTAAACGTCACAACAGTAGATGCCGATATCGCAACGCTTGTCTCTACAGCTACAAACGTTCTGATCGCCGTCCTAGTCATCACTCTTGTCCTCTAGGACCTAAAAGCAGAGCCAAAAACGCTCTGCTTTTTCTTATTTTCCAAGCATATGATGAATATATAGACGTTCACCCACACCAAGTGGGGCACGGGTACATATGTTGTTAAGGACTAAAGTCAAATACCCTATAAAGAAGGAGCTGAAATCAATGAGCTGCGGAAAAACCCATGGCCGGCATGAGAACTGTGTATGCGATGCAGTGGAAAAGATTTTAGCAGAGCAGGAGGCAGTTGAGGAACAGTGTCCGACTGGCTGCTATACAAACCTTTTGAATCCGACAATTGCAGGTAAAGACACAATTCCGTTTCTCTTGTTTGATAAAAAAGGCGGATTGTTCTCCACATTCGGAAACGTGGGGGGATTTGTGGATGATATGCAATGCTTTGAGTCCATTTTCTTCCGCGTTGAAAAATTATGTGATTGCTGTGCAACCCTGTCGATTCTACGCCCGGTCGATGTTAAAGGCGATACCTTAAGTGTTTGCCACCCTTGTGACCCGGATTTCTTCGGGCTAGAAAAAACGGATTTCTGCATAGAAGTGGATCTTGGATGCTTCTGTGCCATTCAGTGCCTGTCGCCAGAGCTAGTTGACAGAACTTCGCCTCATAAGGATAAAAAGCATCATCACAATGGATAAACACTTGTAAAGAGGAATCCCCTTCCAAACTCTATTACGGGTGTAAATCATTCAGCTGCTTCCAGCGTGAGGCAGCTGACTCTCCATCATTTCGCCAGTCTCAAATTTATAAGGCAGGAGGGATAATATGAGCCAGAAAACATCATGCTGCGTGCGTGAAGCAATAGAAAATATTGAAGAACTGCAAAACGCTGTTGAAGAGGATTGCCCGACAAGCTGCCATTCAAAGCTTTTGTCACCAACCCATTCGCTAGGCGATACAGTGCCTTTCGTGCTATTTACATCAAAATCAAATCCTTTGGTCGCTTTCGGAAATGTCGGCGAACTCGATAACGGCCCTTGCTTTAATACAGTATTTTTCAGAGTAGAAAAAGTTCATGACAGCTGCGCAACTCTGTCATTATTAATCGCATTTGACGAACACAAACACATTTTGGACTTCACCGATAAAGATACGGTTTGTGAAGTGTTCAGACTTGAAAAAACGAACTACTGTATTGAAGTAGACTTAGACTGCTTCTGCGCAGTCAACTGCTTAAATCCTCGATTAATCAATCGTACACATCATCATCATCATTAATCATAAGCTGGAAAAGCTTGCAGGCCTGCAGGCTTTTCTCTATGTAAAAAAGCTGCCCGGGAACATCAGCCGGGCAGCTTTTTTCTGTTCATTTTCATTAAAAACCGAGCGGGTGCAAAGAGGTGATTTCATCGATTGCCAGCTCGGTCGGGGCTCCGTTTCCGGTTGTTCGAAGCAGGACGGAATCATTTCTTCTTCCGACAATCACGCCTCTATACGTTCTTCCATTGGCTTCAATCAAACAAAGCGCTCTCGGCATGTTATGAGGCAGCTTTGTTAAAAAGTCAATTTTTTCGTGAATCGTCATCTTGCTCATTGGTTTTTTCACTTTTCGTGCCGGCGGTGTTTTTTCCTCCGCTTTATCAGCACTATGGACAGCTTCCGGTTCTTTCTCAGGCTTCCTGGCCTCAAGTGCAGGCTCTTCCTTTTTTTCTGCTTTCGGGGGCTCGTGTTCGACGGGTTCTTCTACGGCCTGCGGCTCTGCTTTCTCCTCCGGCTGGTTCTTTATGTTCTCTGGCTCCCTCACCTCTTGTGTTTGCTGACTCACTGGTTCGGCTGCAGGCTTTTTGTCTGCTTGCAGGACATCCTGTGCCACGGCTTCCTCCTGCTGCTTCTCAAGGTAAGCCGGCTTTTCCTCAGCTTTTGGCGGAGCGGGTTTGTCGGCCTTTCTTTTGATGACAATCTCCTGCATGGATGACCTTGTGGTTTCTGCATAATCCGGCTGAACAATATACATGAGCGGTTTTTTATCCGCGTTTCTTTTCTTATTAGACATCTTCATCCCTCCGATTGTGTCATATTCTATCTATATGACAGAAAGCTGAAAATCAGAAGAAATAAAAAAGCAATCCCTATTCGGGATTGCTTGATATAGATCCTGCTTAGCGGGCAGTGATATGGAAACCTGAATCAACGTGAAGATTTTCACCTGTAATCCCGCGGGACATATCGCTGAATAAGAACGCAGCTGTATCGCCCACTTCTTCAGGTGTTGTCGTGCGGCGAAGCGGCGCACGCTCTTCGATATCTTTTAAAATGGAGTTGAAATCGCTGATGCCTTTAGCAGATAATGTTCTGATCGGACCGGCAGAAATGCTGTTAACGCGGATATTTTCTTTTCCTAAGTCAGCAGCTAAGTATTTCACACTTGCATCAAGAGAAGCTTTCGCTACACCCATGACGTTGTAGTTTGGCATCACAAGCTCTCCGCCCAGGTACGTCAAAGTGACAATGCTTCCGCCTTCAGTCATCATCGGACGTGCCGCTTTAACAACAGCAGTCAGAGAATATGAGCTGATGTTATGAGCCAAAAGGAAGCCGTCACGATTTGTGTTTAAGTATTCGCCGACAAGCTCTTCTTTGTTGGCAAACGCGATACAATGCGCGATACCGTGGATCACACCGACCTGCTCCTTAATGCTTGCGAAGCAAGTTTCGATTTCTGCGTCGTTTGTTACATCGCAAGGAAGGATGATGGAATCGTTGCGGTCTAACGTTCCGGCAAGCTCATGAACAGATTTCTCCAAGCGTTCGCCTGCATATGTGAAAATCAAACGTGCACCCGCTTCATGCAAGGAGCGCGCAATGCCCCACGCGATACTGCGTTTGTTGGCTACCCCCATCACAACAATGTTGCGGCCTTCAAGTGAAAAATTCATATGTATAAAGCCTCCTATATTTAATAAAGACATAGTATTAGTACCTGATCTTAATTCCTATCATATCATAACCTTGTCCAGATGAAAAGCGCATACCGTAGCAAAGCGAAAGAGATCACCATCAGCTGGTGATCTCATCGGCTTGTTTTTAAGCTGTTTCGTTTAAAAGCGAAATGGTTTGTCGGCCCGTGTCCCGATCCGATGCCGAGCGTATTTTCCACCGCTTCGCGGACAAAGTTGGCCGCAACCTCAAATGCCTGATGGATGCTGTCTCCTTTAGCCGTTTGGGCCGTTAGAGCCGCAGCAAAGGTACAGCCCGTGCCATGCGTATGCTTCGTATCAATATAAGGATGGGTGATTTGCATAAACATGCTGCCATCAAAAAGAAGGTCAGTAATGTGATGATCCTCAGGCTGATGCCCGCCTTTGATAATGACATGCTCCGCACCCATCTTGACGAGCTGCTCCGCTGCTTTTTTCCGGTCATCCAGCGAGCTGATTGTCATTCCTGTCAGCGTTTCTGCTTCCGGAACATTCGGTGTAATCGCGTAGCTTCTTGGAATGAGCAATTCCTTTAAGGTGGCAACTGATTCATCATGCAGCAAGGATGCACCGCCCTTTGCGATCATAACCGGATCAACAATTACACGATTGAATCCGTACTCGTCAATTTTTCTCGCCACTTCTTCAATCATGTCGGCATTCCAGAGCATTCCCGTTTTTACTGCGTCCGGTCTTAAATCCTCCGCAACAGCATCAATTTGCTGTCTCAGCGCCTCTACAGTCAGCGGATGCACCCCATGGACGCCAAGCGTATTTTGAGCGGTTACCGCCGTAATCGCAGACATTCCGAATACATCAAGCTCTTGAAAGGTTTTAATATCTGCCTGTATCCCTGCGCCGCCGCCTGAATCGGATCCGGCGATTGTCAATGCTTTATATATACTCATTACACTACACTCCTTTTATTACCCGATCCATTTATGATAAATGGATTTTGCCCGGGCAATATCATTCGTTCCATGGATCAAAGCTCTGCCGTCCCGGAACAGCACCATTTTCATATCATCCGATCGGCAGGAAATCAAATACGGGTTCGCGGCTACTTCAAGCCCGGCCTGTCTCAGCTGACCGGCAAGCACTTCAAGATCCGCTTCTTTTGTAATGGATGATCTGATCTGCACCGTGTTCCTGCCGCACAATACAGCCGCTTTTGTTTGATTTTCATATGACAAAAACGGAAAATCCCTTGTGCCGCAGCTTGGGCAGGCGTCATGTTTGAGACTCGCCGCTCTCACTTCTGACCGCTCGTTTTTCCACAAGTCAAATGAGCGCAGCACCGGCTCGCACTCTTCTCCCGCCAGCAGCTTCAGCGCATCTGTTACCTGAAAGACTGCTACCTGCAAAACAGCCGGACTGATGATGCCGGCTGTGTCACACGTTGCTCCGCCAATCGGAAGTGTATCGAGCAAGCAATGCAGGCAAGGGGTAGATCCCGGCACCACGGTAAAGGTGAGGCCGTAGCTCCCTACACAGGCACCGTAAAGAAAAGGAATCCCTTCTTTGACCGCAGCATCATTTACGATCAGGCGGGTTTCAAAATTATCAGCCGCATCCACAATAATCGAAGCACCCTTAATCAGCTCGAAGACATTTTCCGCTGTCACATCCATGACAAGGCCAGTCACATCGACATCGCTGTTAATCGAACGGAGACGATGCTCCGCAGCGGCTGCTTTCGGCATTTCTTTTTTGACGTCATCTTCTGTATAAAGCTGCTGGCGCTGGAGGTTGCTCCATTCCACATAATCTCTGTCGGCAATTTTCACAGAGCCGACTCCCGCCCTCACCAGCATTTCTGCACTTGCTGTTCCGAGTGCGCCGGCGCCGATAATCACGGCGCGCGCTTCCTTCAATTTTTTCTGGCCGGATGGGCCGATCGGAGCAAATAGCTCCTGCCTGGAATACCTGTCCGTCATACAGGAAGACCTTCTCCCGGACTGCTTGCCGTTCCGTATTGCTTAAGCGGGATTCGGCCCGCCTCATAAGAAAGGCGTCCTGCTTCCACCGCGAGCTTCATGGCGCGAGCCATTTTCACAGGATCGTTTGCGCCTGATACAGCCGTATTGAGAAGCACGCCATCCGCTCCAAGCTCCATTGCATATGCCGCATCTTTAGGCGATCCGATCCCCGCATCCACGATGACAGGCACTTTCGCCTGTTCAATAATAAATGACAGATTCAAAGGATTTAAGATTCCTTGTCCCGATCCAATCGGAGATGCACCCGGCATGATGGCATGAACGCCAAGCTCTTCCAGCTTTCTCGCCAGCACAACGTCATCCGACGTGTACGGGAGCACAATAAAGCCTTCTTCAAGAAGCTGTTCAGACGCTTTCAATGTCTCAACAGGGTCAGGCAGCAAGGAACGGCTGCATCCGATGACTTCAACTTTAATCATGTCACAAAGGCCTGACGCTTTCGCCAGCCTTGCAATCCGAACCGCTTCTTCAGCAGTGCTGGCGCCCGCTGTATTCGGCAGAAGCGTATATTGGGATAAATCAAGCTGTTCCAAAAAATTCGGCTGAGATGCTTCAAAGATGTTCATTCTCCGCACAGCAAATGTTAAAATATCAGACTCGGAAACAGCTACTGCTTCCTTTTGAGTTTCAAACGATGGGTATTTCCCCGTGCCCAGCAGCAATCTTGATTGAAATGATTTTCCGCCAATTGTTAACATGCTCATCCGCCTCCTACAAAATGGACAATTTCAATGACATCGCGATCACAAAGCTCAACCTCGTGATAACGTTCTTTCCCGATTATTTCTTTATTTCTTTCCACGATAACGATTTTATTTTCGAGCTGATAAGACGCCAGTAGGTCTTGAATTGTACCTGCGTCTTTTTCCCACTTCACGTCTTTACCGTTCAGCTGTAGCATCATATCTGAACCGCCTCCTTGCGATCAATTCGGAATGCGTGCAGCCAGTCTTGGTTGGCCTCTTTATTCATGATGAGATCACTGATCAAAGCGCCCGTTGCGGGAGCAAGCAGAATCCCATTTCTGAAATGGCCCGCCGCAAATAAAATACGGCTGTCCTCAGGATGTCTGCCGATGTACGGTTTTCCATCCTTTGTTCCCGGCCGGAGTCCCGCCCAAAAACGATCCACCTTCATATTTTGTATAGCCGGCAGCATGGTTTTCGCTTTTTTCATAACCGACTCCAATCCGCCAAGATCAGGTGTTTCACTCCAGTCCCCAGGCTTCATTGTCGCGCCGACAACCAGTCTGCCGCTTTTTCTCGGTACGATATAGCAATGGTCATGATAAAGCGTTTTTGTCAGCGGGATATCATCATTCCAAACGGACAGGCACTCCCCTTTTACAGGAAAAAATGTGTTGTTCAGCCCGAGCTGTTTAAAAAACACCCCGCTCCACACCCCGCTGGCAACGACAACATGGTTAGCCCATACATCTCCGCTCGGGGTCTTGATGGACAGAGCTTCACCGTCACGTTCGACATGCAGGACGGGCGTATGCTCAAAAATCTCCGCCCCAAGCGCTTTCGCTGCTTTCGCATATGCCCTGCAAACGTAATAAGGCTCAACATGCACATCATTCTGAATAAAAGATGCACCCAAGATGTCACCAGACGCATACGGCTCTTTTTCTAAAACCTCTTCTTTTGTATACCAGCTGACAGAGTCCAAATCGTCCATCTGTCTCAGCCGCAGCACATCTTCTTCAGAAAATGCAAGCTTAAACATACCGCCGTTATGCTGCCTGATGTCCACACCGGATAATGCATAAAGCTCTTCTTCCAGGCCTTTGTACAGACGCTGGCTGTGCATAGCGAAATCAAAAAATGCGTCACGTTCCTCGCATTCGGCATGGGCGCCCAGCATTCCGGCAGCGGCACTTGTCGTTCTGCCGCCCACTGTTCCGCTTTCAAATAATGCGGTGCTTTTGTTTTCCTTTGCCAAATGATAAGCAATCGCGGAACCGATAATTCCGCCTCCAATCACCACTGCATCATAATGCCTTTTCATAGCGCATCTCCTTTAGCTTGCGGGAATATCGTCTGGCTGCTTCCAAGGGCTCAGCGGAAGAAAAAATTCCTGACATGACAGCGATGCCGTCCGCCCCTGTTTGTTTTACGTCTCTTAACCTTTCCGGTGTCATCCCCCCGATGGCTATAACCGGAATGGAAATCCGCTGTTTGATATCTGACAGCAAAGACACTCCTCTGCCTTCAAGACCCTTTTTGCAGTCCGTTTCAAACACATGGCCGAACAGCACGTAGTCTGCATCTTCCTTTTCTGCTTGAACCGCTTCCTCCAGTGAATGCACAGACCTCCCGATATGAAGGTGTGGAAACCTGGCTCTGACCTGCTTCGGTGAAAAGCTGGTGCTTGGCAGCTGTACGCGATGAATGGTAGAAAAAAGTGCAATATCCACGCGCCCGTTCATCACCAGTTTTCGTTTATCTATACCGCCTTCAAAAATAAGCTCGAGCAGTTTCAAAATATCCGCCGCCGATTTTGAGCGTTCCCGAATGTGAATAAAATCAACTTCATTCTGAATCGTAATGATGATTCTCGCTAGCTTTTCTACCGGCTTGCTGTCATCCGTTATGGCGTGAAGCTCCACATTCCTCCACCTCTTTTATGGCGCTGTCAGACCAGCCTTCTTTTCGATAGGCCATTCCCCAAAATTGATATTCATAGAAGCTGGAGATGACAAAATTCTCTTTCATCTTGGCACGCACTTCCTCCGTGCTGTTTTCCGCCAGCTCATCAAAGCGGTTGATTTGCTCCTCAACCTGTTGTCTAAACCAGTCACCGCCGTACGTCCCAATCCACTTTTGATAAATCGGATGCCCTGGATCGCAATGCAGCAATTTCTCACCAACCTCGTAATAAAGCCAGTAGCATGGCAGCAGGGCCGCTAAGATTTCTGCGAAATTCCCGTTCAAAACCGAACGATACATATGGGATGTATAAGAGTACGCCGTAGGAGACGGCTTAAACGCCTTACGCTCTTCCTCGCTGATTTCCAACAGCTCGGCAAACTCGCGATGAAGAGCCATTTCCGCCTCATATGTACCTTGGGCATGGCTTGCCATCCGCCCCGTTGTATAAAGGTCCTTCGCATAAGCAGCGCCAAATGACTGCACCTTTGCAAAATGCGTTAAGTAATAGGAATCCTGAAGCACATAGTATTTAAAACGGTCAATCGGAAGCGTTCCGTCACCGATTCCTTGAACGAACGGATGTACAAAGCTCCCTTCCCACCATTCTGCGGCTGCGCTGCGGCATTCTTCTGAAAACTTCACAAATCATTCCCCCTCTGATAAATAAAAAAACCACTTTCCCGCAAGGAAAAGTGGTTTGGAATTGGCATAGTAAAATAACACAAATACCGCTCCACTTCCCTACGCAGGTCTGAACCTGTTCAAGTTATGAGGGTCTAAAAGTCACACTTTTATCTCAGCCCTTATGAAGGACACCCCTAGTGGTTAAACGAATACATATTGAATTGTTCTGCACCTCTATATTAACACGAATCCTTATTTGGTCAAGATTTATCCTTCCAATGTTTTCTTAAGATCCGTTACGTATCCCCGAGATCCGGTGACAATTAAGCGGTCTCCAAGTTTCAGCCTTGTATCCCCATGAGGAACGATGCTGTCCACACCTCTGAAAATCCTGACAAAGATGACGTCGCCGGTTAAAGGGAATTCCCGTAAAATCACACCGTCGTATTTACTGTTCTCCATATTAATTTGATACAGGGAAGACTCCTGGTTCGTGAGCAGCTTCATGACGCCAGGCGCTTCAATCAGAGCGCGAAGCAGCGTTTTTGTCGACAGCAGAATAGAAAAGATGCTGATTCCCTGCTCCTTCAGAACTGCTTCATGCTCCGGTGATCCTACGCTTGCAATGACTCTTTCTGTGCCTTTTTCTTTTGCAAGTAATGCAATGTCTGCATTCATATCTTCATTCCCGGTCGCCACAACGAGGATATCCGTTTCAAAAATGCCGCGTGATTCAAGCGTCTCGTGTTCATAGTCAGAAATTGTTTCAACAGCAAACACTGATTCCGACAGCTTTTCCTCTGCATTCTCTTGATAAACGTGCACAACACGCACGTCATACTCTTCCTCTGGCAATTCAAGTGTGACAGGCAAAGTCATTTGGTTGGCGCCGATGAACGTAATCGTCTTTTTCTCCTCCGGCTGCTCTTCCCGTTTGTATAACTTTTTAAAACAGATTGGCGTAAAAATACTTGCGATGACGGCTACTAAAATGAGCGCTCCCGACATATTTGCGCTGATCACGTGAAGCTGCTGGCCGATTGTTGCAGCGGCAATCACGAGCGAAAGCGTTGATGTCAGCAGGAAACCGGACGCGAAAATGGTTCGGTTATCATACCACTTCTTTAGGTACATGACAGGAATGATTTTGCTCACTAACAGCGCCAGAAGCAGAAGCGGGATCATGATTAAAATTGTTTTATCCTGGAAAAGAGTCCAAATATCAAGCTTCACACCGACCATCACGAAGAAAATCGGTATTAAGAACCCATAACCGAATGAGTCCAGCTGCTGAACAAGTTCTTTGTTTGGCGAAAGCAGGGAAACAAGAACCCCCGCTAAGAAAGCGCCGAGAATATTTTCCGCCCCAAGTGATTCAGACAGGGCAACGAGTACAATAATTAACGTAAAAATGGCACGCGTCCCGATCTGGATCGTCCCTTTTGACATGGATTGAACAAAAGAGCGATGTTTGAAGACCCTGCCGAAAAAGTAAAGCACCACTCCGGCCGCAAACAGGATCATCAGGAGCCACATGTTTCCGCTGTCCTCTCCGTATAAAGAAGAAAAAACAGCAAGAAGAATCATCGTAGCCAAATCAGCAATAACAGCAACGAGCAAAATAATCTGCCCGATATTCGAATTCATGATCCGTTCTTCTTTTAATGTTGGAACGACAACGCCTAACGAAATCGTTGAAATAATAAGGGTCATCAAAAATGCATTTTGAATAAAACCCGCCAAGACGAAGCCATAGGACAGCAGCAATGATAAAATAAAAATACCGACGAAAATAATAGATGCCGCAGCAAACGTATTAGGCGCTTCCTTGCCGTTCGGCAGGAGCTGCTTTTTCTTCCCTTTCTCAAAAGATGAAAAATCAATTTCAAGCCCGCTTAAAAACATTAAAAAGATAAATCCGAGCATAGAGAGTGTTTGGAGCCAGGTGTCACCCTCCACAACTAAATTAAGGCCGCTTTTCCCAATAATCAGCCCCATAATGATTTCAGCAACAACAACCGGGATGCTGAGTTTAAACCGATGCAAAAGGATGGGTGTCAAAAATGCAACGATAAGTACAACAACTAAAGATGCGACAGATGTATGCGCCATAATCAGAACCTCCTTTTTAAGTCAGGGTTATGCTAGTTCTCACTCAGAGAACAAAAACCTCATTTTTAAAAAACATAACGCGATTTTAACAAGGGTGATGATGAAAAATAAAGTGATAAGGTCTTAATCCTGTTTAGAAAATGATTCTTCTTCTATAATTTGCACATAAAAGCTTGTGATGACTCACAACACTTTGCTTCATAATAAATAAAACAATCGGTAAGGAGGATACCGCATGGCTTACGATATCATCAGCGATATTCATGGCTGCTATGACGAAATGACTGCATTAATCCAAAAGCTTGGTTATACAATCAAAAATGGAATACCTGTCCACGAAGAAGGCAGGGTGCTTGTTTTTGCCGGAGATTTAACTGACAGAGGGCCCAAATCGATAGAGGTCATCCGATTTGTAGCCAGCGCTTACGAAAAAGGCGCTGTACGTTATGTCCCGGGAAACCATTGCAATAAGCTGTACCGCTACTTAAAAGGCAATCCGGTAAAAGTGATGCATGGTCTCGAAACAACAGCGGCAGAGCTTGAGGAACTTTCCAAGGATGAGAGAAAATCAGTCAGCGAACAGTTTATGAAGCTGTACGAAACAGCGCCGCTTTACGACATCTTACATAATGGAGAATTTGTTGTCGCCCATGCTGGCATAAGAGCTGACGATATTGGCAAATATACCCGCAGAGTGAAGGACTTTGTGCTTTACGGTGATGTGACAGGTGAAACATATCCGGACGGCAGACCCGTCAGGCGTGATTGGGCGGCAGCCTATAACGGGAAGGCTTGGGTGGTATACGGCCATACACCAGTGAAAGAGCCTCGGAAGGTTAATCGCACCATCAACATTGATACAGGCTGCGTGTTCGGAAATAAACTGACAGGCTTTCGCTTTCCAGAAATAGAAACCGTCTCTGTTCCAAGCTCCCTGCCTTACGACGAATCAAGATTTCGTCCCATATAAAAAAGGAGAGAATCAATGATTCTCTCCTTTTATCAGTTTTCTCATATCCTGAGGCAATGAAGCATGAAACGTCATGTTCTCCTGTGTCAGCGGATGGATAAACGAAAGATGCTCGCTGTGCAGAGCCTGCCGGCCAATGTCCCGTCTCGTTCCGCCGTACAGTGTGTCGCCGCACAACGGGTGCCCAAGATAGCTCATATGAACACGAATTTGATGGGTTCGTCCAGTCTCAAGCTGCAACGTCACCGAGCTCATATCGTCATGTGCACATGTGACATAAAAATGCGTAACAGCCTTCTGGCCGTCTGGCGTTACCGTCCGTTCAATTATACTGTCAGGATGTCTGCCGATCGGGGCATCGACTGTTCCCTCCATCTGCGCCATCCGCCCATGAACCACTGCTGCATACCGGCGTTTCACGAGTCCATTTTTTTGCGCTGACGATAAAATGGAGTGGGCAAATCGATGCTTGGCAACAAGCATGACTCCCGATGTATCCCGGTCTAGCCGGGTGACAAGATGAACTGTCGCCCTCACTCCGTTTTTTTGGTAATGATCAATAATTCCATTGGCAATGCTGCCAGAGGGGTGCTCTCTCGAAGGGATTGATGACACATACGGCTGCTTGTTTATCACAAGCACATGTTCATCCTCATAAAGAATATCGAGCGGAACAGGCTCTGCCAGCAGCGTCTCGCTCACCTGTTCCTCAGGAAACTTCACGATAAGAAGATCTCCCTCTTTCAAAATGGCTTTAACCGTCACATGCTCGCCGTTGATCAGCAGGTCTCCCCCGCCAAACTTAATATCGGTCAGCAGACGTTTTGAAATTCCGAGTTCCCCGGCATATTCTTTTACAGTCATCCCGTCCTCGGCGGAAGTAATGTTCTTTCTGATATAAAAATGCTCCACGATACGTCCTCTTTCTATTCACCTTTTCCGATAAACGAATCCTGGACTCTTTTCCAAAATGGAAACGGACGGAATCTCGCAAACCGCACTTTTTCGGATGCAACCTGGCAGCGGATCGACTTCACATCCTTATGAAGAAGGGTTAAATGGTCAATCGTCACTTGAAAGTCAACTTCGTTTCTCGGCTTAATCATGCAATCATGATGGGATGGGAGAAGCAGAGGTGATCCGACCGTACGGAACACGCGGTTATTAATAGATGCCATTTCCGCAAGCTGGATCGCCCTGATAGACGGATGGATTATCGCTCCGCCCAGCGCCTTATTGTAGGCTGTGCTGCCTGATGGCGTTGACAGGCAGAGGCCGTCGCCCCGGAAGGTTTCAAAGAGCTGCCCCTTAATTTCCACATCAGCAACAAGGCTTCCTTCTATGCTTTTAATCGTACATTCATTCAAGGCTAAGTATCTTTCTTCCCGCTCGTTTTCGTGATAGGTCACAATGACTTCGAGAAGCGGATATTCGACAGTATGATACGGCGTTTTCGCAATGGCGAGAACTAGTTTTTCAATTTCATGAGGAACCCAGTCGGCATAAAACCCCAGATGACCTGTGTGAACACCGACAAATGCTGTTTTGTCCAAGCGGTCGCTGTATCTGTGAAAAGCATACAAAAGCGTTCCGTCGCCTCCGACTGAAATAACGATTTCCGGTTCATTTTCATCCAGTTCCATATCAAAATCCAATAAATACGCCTGTATTTTGCTTTTCAGCGTATCAGAAACTTGATCTCCTTTTGATGATACGGCAAATTTCATGCTCTTCTTCCCCTTTACCTATTGTTGCTCGCTTCCTTTTTTCTTTCTTGAAAAGGCAGCTTGAGCTTCCTGTACTTCACCCCTGATCTCCGACATCTCTTCATCAAGCCGGGAAGCCGCTTCAGAAGCGCGCTGAAGTCTTAGTTTCACTTTTTCAGGAATGTTTCCGCTGTATTTATAATTCAATGAATGCTCAATGGTCGCCCAAAAATTCATCGCCAGTGTACGGATCTGTATTTCCACGAGAACATGCTTTTCCCCGGACACCGTCTGCAAAGGATATAGTACAACAAGATGATAAGACCGGTATCCGCTCTCTTTATGTTCCGCAATATAATCCCTCTGATCCACAACGGTGAAATCTTTTCTGGCAAAAAGCATCTCTTTTACGATTTGGATGTCATCGACAAATTGGCACATGATTCTAAGGCCAGCGATATCCTGCATGGTTTCAATTTCATGCAGCGGTATGCTTTTCCGTCTCGCTTTTTCAAGTATGCTTGCCACAGGCTTGACGCGTCCGGTCACAAATTCGATCGGTGAATGGTCGTCCTCGTATTCATATAGTGTGCGGATCCCCTTGAGCTTCACTTTCAACTCTTCGACAGCCTGGCGGTACGGCACTAAAAAACGCTCCCATTGTTTGTCATCCATCATACATCCCCCAATTCCGAACCAGTTTCTATAAAAACACGCGTTTCACTTTTTCTTCCATCTCTTCTCCATAGTTTGCGTTATCTTTTATATTTTCTAAAAGATATTCCAGCTCCTCATGCAGGCCTGCCAGTTCAATCGTTTGGTCTCCTGCCTCTAATAAGACCGGTATTTTTTGTGCATGGGCCTGCTTCAATTCCGGCCATATATGTTCCTTTATAATGACATATTCAAAAGAATCAGCTAATTCAATTATGTATACAAAAGCAAAGTGGTCAGAATCAACAAGCATTTGACCTGACGGCTTGCGTTCCGCTTCGTTTCCTTCTGTCTGACAGGCTAGGCGAAGCTGATCATCCGATAATGTTGCGTTCAAAATTTCGATTCTGTTTTGCATAATGCTCTCCTTTTTAAACAAAGTTCAGATTCATTTTATCATATCAAGCTCGATATTGATAAACCAAACATCTAAAGAGATAATAGTAAAAATAAGATTTTCACGGCGGAAAGGAATAGTATCATGACCCAAGAAATTGAAATCGAATTTAAAAACATGCTGACCAAACAAGAATTCAAAAACATAACAGCGGCACTCCAGCTGACAGAAAAAGATTTTACAGATCAAAAGAATCATTATTTTGATACAGACAGCTTTGCGCTGAAACAAAAACATGCAGCGCTTCGTATCCGCAGAAAAAACGGAAAGTATGTCCTTACATTAAAAGAGCCGGCTGATGTGGGGCTTCTGGAAACGCACCAGCAGCTTTCAGAGGTATCAGATCTAGCTGCATTTTCAGTTCCCGAGGGCCCTGTGAAGGACCAGCTGCACAAGCTTCAGATCGATACGGATGCCATTCGATACTTTGGATCTTTAGCAACAAACCGAGCGGAAAAAGAAACAGAAAAAGGCTTAATAGTTTTAGACCACAGCCGATATTTAAATAAAGAGGACTATGAAATTGAATTTGAGGCGGCGGATTGGCATGAGGGCAGACAAGCCTTCGAGAAGCTGCTTCAGCAATTCAGCATTCCTCAACGCGAAACCAAAAATAAAATTCTGCGTTTTTATGAAGAAAAACGAAAGTCTATATAAGGTGGAATGACATCGTGAATGTAACGAATTGGGCAGCTTTACTTCAGCTTCAGGCACTACAGTCCATATCTAATGCACGCAGCATCTCGGACAATCAGAATACGGAAAGCCCGCTTTCAAGTTTTAGCTCTTTGCTCAGCCAATATACAAACGGTCTGGCATCTCAGCAATCAGCACCTTCCTCATCGCCAAGCCCGCTCAGCATGCTGAACAGCGCGAATACAACAGCGCCGTCACTGCTTTCAGCGTATGGGCTTAACTCATATACGAGCAGCAATTCAGGCTCAATCACAAAAGCGGCAGAAAGCACCGAAGCAGCTGCTGCAGTTTCAGCTTCAAACAAACATGAAGCAAATCAGATCAGTTCGGGAGACTTCTCCGTTGACAGTGCGATTAAAAAAGCCGCTGATAAATATGGCGTCGATGAAAAACTGATTCGTGCCATCATCAAGCAGGAATCAGGCTTTAATGCAAAAGCGGTCAGCGGAGCAGGTGCGATGGGCCTCATGCAGCTGATGCCATCAACAGCAAGCTCACTAGGCGTTTCCAACCCGCTTGATCCGCAGCAAAATGTGGAGGGCGGAACGAAATATTTAAAACAAATGTTGGATAAATACGACGGCAATGTGTCTATGGCATTAGCGGCTTACAACGCCGGACCGGGGAATGTTGACCGGTACGGAGGTATTCCTCCTTTCCAAGAAACGCAAAACTATGTAAAAAAAATAACTTCAGCTTATTACGCGTAACCAGAGGGCTCCCCCTCTGGTTTTTTTGCGAAGTGAAATCTTACGCATTCCTGATTTTTATGTGATATGATATGAAATACAAACCCCGGCTGTCAGCCGAAATGAGTTATCATACGCAAAAAAGGCAGTTTGTTTGTAGAAATGATGCCTTGTTGCTAAAATAAACCTAGATGAAACAATGAAATACAGAAAATTACTTTTTGCAATAGGATTTATGATTCCTATTAGCCATATTTAAAGGAGTAGTCAACATGGGACAATCGTTTAACGCACCTTATGAAGCGATTGGAGAGGAACTTCTATCGCAACTTGTTGATACTTTTTATGAGCGTGTCGCGTCTCATCCTTTGCTGAAGCCGATTTTTCCGAGCGATTTGACAGAAACCGCCAGGAAACAGAAGCAATTCTTAACTCAGTATTTAGGCGGGCCTCCTCTTTATACTGAAGAACACGGCCATCCTATGCTCAGAGCAAGGCATCTTCCCTTTCCAATTACAAACGAGAGAGCTGATGCGTGGCTCAGCTGTATGAAGGACGCAATGGACCATGTAGGGCTGGAGGGCGAAATTCGCGAGTTTTTGTTTGGCCGCCTGGAGTTGACAGCAAGGCATATGGTGAATCAAACAGAAGCGGAGGATCGATCATCTTGACAAACTATCAGCATGAGCTATACTTCGCCCATTGCCACGGTCATCCAAAAAAACCGCTTGAGATTTATATGTTTGTAGACCCTTTATGTCCTGAATGCTGGTCCTTAGAGCCCGTCATCAAAAAGCTGAAAATTAGATACGGACGTTTTTTCACCTTACGCATTATCGCTTCCGCAAGCCTTACCGCTTTAAATAAAAAGCGAAAAAAGCATCTTCTCGCAGAAGCATGGGAAAAGATCGCGAGCCGCTCAGGCATGTCGTGTGACGGCAATCTCTGGTTCGAGCAAGATCAGCCGCTTTCATCACCTTATATGGCTGCTCTCGCTTTTAAAGCAGCCGAATTGCAAGGAAGAAAAGCCGGTATGCAATTTCTCAGAAATATGCAGGAGAGCCTATTTGTTTCAAAGAAAAACATCACCGATGAAAATGTGCTTTTAGAGATTGCTGAAAATACAAGTCTCGATCTTGAAGAATTTAAAAAAGATCTGCATTCTCAAAGCGCGGTCAAGGCGCTTCAATGTGACATGAAAATTGCTGCTGAGATGGATGTTTCTGTTAATCCGACACTGACGTTTTTCAATACGCAGCATGAGGATGAAGGGCTTAAAGTTCCTGGCAGCTACTCATATGATGTATATGAAGAAATTTTATTTGAGATGCTTGGCGACGAGCCGAAGCCGTCGGAAACACCGCCTTTAGAATGTTTTATTGAATATTTCCGCTTCGTTGCCTCGAAGGAAATTGCTCTTGTATATGACCTGAGCCTTGAAGAGGTAGAAAAAGAAATGAAAAAATTGGCGTTTGCTAAAAAGGTTGCCAAAGTGGAGGCCAAACACGGAATGTTTTGGAAGTCTCTCAGCACTTATTCTGATAAATATCAATCATGTGAAAAATAGCCGCAGGCGTGCATATGCTTGAGGCTGTTTTTTTGCGCCAAAACCAAACGTATGTTCTAAATTTAATACTAAAGAAACCGCGCCGGGATAAGCGCGGTTTCATATGTCTTAACGACAACAAAGGGGATGGGAGAAATTTTTCACGGTCAAACAAAGGGGTAATGTTTGTTTGTGATCAATTTCACATCCTTATGATAACAAAAGATGTCGACTTTTGACAACCTCTATGCTTAATGTTCATATTTTTGTCACAAAACATAACGGAGTCCATTCACTCATATCCTTATAAGGAAAAAGGACGAGGAGGACCGCCATGATGTCTACTTTGATCTCGATTGTGTGCATTGCCGTTTTTTTCTGTCTGAATATCTTAGGCATGATGCATATGCTGCCGCTTTATATTACCTCTCCTCTGCTGTTTCTGTCTATTTTGTTTACCCTCTACCGCTTGAATCACCGGAAAACCTTTAAAGGGTTTTAAAAAAGCCTGTGCGTCATTTCCGCACAGGCTTACTTTTTTTAAGACTGCTTGACTTTCATCAGCAGCTCTTCCATTTCATCGAGTTTTTCTTCAAACATTTTGCAAGCAGCTTCGATTGGCTCTGGAGACGTCATATCAACGCCCGCTTTTTTCAGGACATCAATCGGGTATTGTGAGCTTCCCGCTTTCAGGAAGTCAATATAACGGTCAACCGCAGGCTTCCCTTCCTTCAAAATCTGGCTGCTTAATGCTTGGGCAGCGCTGTACCCCGTCGCATACTGATACACATAGTAATTGTAATAGAAGTGCGGAATCCGCGACCATTCAAGGCCGATTTCCTTATCAATCACCATGCCGTCTCCGAAATACTTTTTATTCAGATCGTAATAAACATTTGTCAGGAGCTCAGGTGTAAGCGGCTCGCCTTCTTGCGCCTTTGTATGGATCAGATGTTCAAACTCGGCAAACATCGTTTGTCTGAAGACCGTTCCCCTAAAGCCTTCAAGCATATGGTTGAGGATATATAAACGCTGCTTTTCATCCTCTAAATTATTCAGCAGATATTCGCCAAGAAGCGCTTCATTTGTCGTAGAAGCAACTTCTGCGACAAAGATGCTGTAATTGCCGTATGGATATGGCTGGTGCTTTCTCGTATAGTAGCTGTGTACGGAATGTCCAAACTCGTGCACGAGCGTAAAGAGATTATTGACGTTATCATGCCAGTTCATCAAAATATACGGATTCGTGCCGTAAGCTCCTGATGAATAAGCGCCATTGCGTTTTCCTTTATTTTCATAAACGTCCACCCAGCGGTTTTCCAGCCCTTCTTTTAGGATAGAGGCATATTCCTCCCCTAAAGGTGCGAGGCCTTTCAGCATGTAATCTTTGGCTTCCTCGTATGTCACCTTCATGCCCGCATCCTTCACAAGCGGTGTATACAGATCATAGATATGCACTTCATCAAGCTCTAGCACTTTCTTTCTCAGCGCGATATATCGGTGAAGAAGAGGCAAATGCTTATTAATCGTCTTCACGAGGTTATCGTATACTTCCTCAGGAATGCTGTTGTTAGAAAGCGCAGCCTCACGCGCTGAATTGTACTTTTTCACTCTCGCGTAGAAGTTGTCCTTTTTCACAGTGCCGCTTAGTGTCGTGGCCATTGTGTTTTTATATTGTCCGTACGTTTTATACACTGCGTCAAACGCATTTTTGCGGACTTCGCGGTTTTCA
Source organism: Bacillus sp. MD-5 (assembly GCF_002201875.1). Lineage (NCBI taxonomy): Bacteria > Bacillati > Bacillota > Bacilli > Caryophanales > Bacillaceae > Bacillus > Bacillus sp. MD-5. The sequence continues at coordinate 1,083,361 of NZ_CP021911.1, read as the reverse complement.
CTTTCCAAGAAGTTAATAAAGTTGCCGTGAGTGATCTGTTTTTCATTCCCATCTTCGTCTTTAATGGACGGGAACGTAATATCTGCGTTATTTAACACGCTGAATGTATTTGAAGATGACCCTAATACCTCGGAAGCCTCAGCAAGCAGCGCCTCTTCCTTCTCGCTCAGCACATGCGGACGTTCCTTTGTAATCTCCTCAATCGCATGAGAGTACAGCTTTAATTCTTCTTTTTCAAGAATGAACTGCTGCAGTTTGTCTTCTTCTATGGATAAAATTTCAGGAACCAAATAAGCTGTCGCGCTGGCGGCCTGTGTATACAGGTTTCCCGCCTTGTCATTCAGCCCTTGGTAAAAGGAGTTCCCGGTATCCTGGTCAGAGCGCATATGCGCATATGTGTACAGCCTTCCCAGCCGCTCCATCACTTTATCTTGGTACGTAAGAGCCTCGTATAAATGATCAGCTGAATCGGCCAGCTTTCCTTTATACTTAGATAAATTCGGAATTAATTCTTTTACAGCTTGAAATTCTTTATTCCAGGCCTCATCACTAGGAAAAATATCCTCAAGTCTCCATGTGTCTTCTGCCTTTACCTCACTTCTGTCAGGCAGTTGATTTGCTTTTTTTTCCTCAGCCATGGTGATCCCCCTCGTCTTCTTTGATTCAAGCCAATTGAAAAAGCAACTGTTTCCCAATAAACTTGTGTTGTGAATATCTTCCGGTTTTTCACTGCCTTTTGTCAAATCATATGCAGTAATGAAGAGAACGAATGCCAAAAAAGCAGTAAAAACACGAAAAACCTTTCCTTTTGTGCCGTTCACAGCCAGCCCACCACCTTTGTCTTAGGGTGAGCCAAATCAGACAAACTCATTCTATAAAACAGCTGCGGTCTCTTTCTATGAGATCCTGCATTGAGCGAATGCCATCTGCAGGCTGGTTCAGCACATATACTTCTTTCTGAGTCTCCCTTAAAAATCCCTTCTTGCACAAAAAATCAATGTACTGTTTAACAGCTTCTGAAAGACACTCTTCGCTGCATTCGAATCTGAGTGCAATGTTCTTTTTATGAATGTGCAGTTTGCATTGCTGTAAAACGGCTGAAAAACGAATTGGCGCATGTTTCTCTCCAAAATCCGTGATAAACAGGTAAAGAAACCCCTGCCACACAAAAACCGGACTCTTAAAAACTGCCCCTTTTACAACAGGAACAAACACTTCAGTCGGCAGAAAAGAAAAGGGTGTCTGCCGCTTCTCATAAAACAGCTGCTTAAGGCGGTTTGTTTCCTTTGAGTTAAACCGATGGGGTTTATGGCGAAAACGGTGTATCGCTTTCGTCCAGCCTGAATATTGAATTGAGGATTTCGGTTCAGTAAAAAAAAGATCGTCTATACCTGCCCGATGGATAGGGATCGTTTGGACTGAGGAATAAGAATGGGTTGTGTAGAATGGAATGATGTGGCTGAGCCGGAGAAAAGAACGCCTTTCCGGACAATAACATATCAGTTCTCTGTATGGGTTTGCATTGATAAATTGCCAATGAAAAGCTGAAAGCTGATAAAAGGACGAAGCAGTCCGTTGTAAGCGGCTGTGTCCCATAATCCACTGCGGGATGATCCCTGCTTGTTTGAAGCCCTCTGTCCGCTTTTGAAAGACATCCGGACTGATCGTGGCACATTGATATTCAACAGCAAGCATACGCTCCTTGATCCTTGCCAAGACGTCCGGTCTCTGGTTGATTTCCTTTATATACGGTTCCAATATGGGAGAAGCCTTTTGCGTTTTCAGCCATACGTACAGCTGCCTTTTTCCTTCTAAATGGTAGGCGCTTTCCGGTTCTATGTCTATGGAGCAGGACTTGTTCTGTTTATGGGCGAAATGCGGCGCTTTTTGAAGTCCGAGCTTCACAGCAAGCTCTTCTCCGCATACCGGACAGAAGAATCGTTTCCGCTTTAATTTTTGGCTTTGCTGAGCGCCTAAAAGGTGAAACATTTGACCGTCTTCAGTCACAGCACTAAACAATAGTCATCTCTCCTTTCCAGATGAGGTATACTTTCTGGATAAATTGATCAACTCCTGTTCGCTGTATTTTCGCTTGTACGTATGTTTTCGATTTTTCACATCTTAAAATTGCATTTTAGTGCATAAAAAAACCGATTTCCGGAAAGAAATCGGTTTGCTATGATGCAAAGTGTTTTTTTATCGTTTCTAGAGCATGCTCTGAAATAATCAGCTTGCCGTACTCTTCAAGACGGTGTATGCTGATTGAGGATTCATTTGCGTACTCCAGCAGGATGCTTAGCTGATTTTCAACCTCTTCATCAGTCATATTGCAAAAATCCACATATAAATAATATCGGTTCTCAAACGAATATAAAGTCGTTTTGCTTCCGTTAATGTTCAAATTAGATAGAGAAATAACATCCTCAAAATCGCCAAATCGCAAGACAAATTGAAGCTTTTGCTCCTTCTCTTCCTGATTGACGGCCTGCTCTTCTTTCTGGAAATCATCCAGCAAGGCGTCAAGGTCCTCAGATGCTGGTTCTTGCTTTTTATCCTCAGGAATCGGCAGTTCGAGCTTTTGTCCGTCTTTGGAAAGCTGGGCTTTTGTGACGATGATTTCTAATCCTTTGTCAAGTGCCTGAACTTGAATCCAAAGAGGGCCTTCCACAGCGAATTCCTCTTCTTCATGAACTTCATCCATGACTTCCCAGAACAGTTCTTCACTGCGCTCACGGTTATACCAAATTTCTTCTCTGTCAAAACCGCGATCTTCAATATCTCCGTAAGACATATAAAATTTTACTGTATGCTCGTTAATTCTTTCAATTTCCATTTGCCAACCTTCCCTTCTATATAAGATGTTGAAGGGACATCTAAGCTCCCGATTAATTGTACTTTACTACACTTTACCCATTCCGTCCACATCTTAACCTTAAGCAAGGCCAGTGTGAATTCCTTTGTATTTCTATTTTATGATAAAACAGTCACAAAAGAAATAAAAATGCACCTTTGCCTAAAAAACGGCAGTTCAGGCTGCTGATATCATAAAATACGGCCTGTCTCATATAGTAGTAGTACAAGCGAAGGACTGAAAGCGAGGTGCCGATTCATGGAGCATGACTATCTGATTTCTCTGCTTGTTATTGTTGGGATCGACCTGATCCTCGGCGGAGATAATGCGGTCGTCATTGCCATGGCCAGCAGACATTTGCCGGACAAGCAAAGACAGCAAGCTATTATTCTCGGAACATTTATAGCCGTTGCCATGAGAATCGGATTAACAAGTGCAGCAGTATATCTTTTGAACATTCCGTTCTTGCAGTGCGCCGGCGGAATTTTCCTGCTGTATTTAGGATATCAGCTGCTGATCGAAAAAAAGGATACGCAGCACATTAAAAGCAGCACCTCTTTGTGGAGAGCGATACGAACGATTGTGCTTGCAGATCTCTTTATGTCGCTGGACAATGTCATCGCAGTTGCAGGAGCATCACACGGTGAGTTTTCTCTCGTCGTCATAGGTTTGTGTGTATCGGTTCCGGTTATTATTTGGGGCAGCAAACTCATCCATTTTGCACTAGGAAAAATACCGCTTCTGATTTACGCGGGAAGCGGGCTGCTTGCTTATACTGGCGGAGAAATGATTGTCAGAGACAAAAAACTGTCTCTTTTTATGGCGCAGCACGGCACAGTCGAAACACTCCTCCCCATTTTGACGGTTGCGTTTGTCATTCTTGCGAGCATTTATTACCAGCAGGTTGAAAAATAAAAGAAGGCTGATGACTCAGCCTTCTTTTGATGATACGATCTATTAGTTTGCCAAACGCTGTGCTTCTCTTAATTGGAAAGAGCGAACTTTTCTTGGCAGGAAACGTCTGATTTCGTCTTCGTTATATCCGACTTGCAAACGTTTTTCGTCGATGATGATCGGACGGCGAAGCAAACCTGGATGCTCGTTGATCAAGCGGTACAAATCTTGCAGCGGCATAGATTCAACGTTCACATTGAGTTTTTGGAATACTTTTGAACGGGTTGAGATGATTTCATCTGTTCCGTCCTCAGTCATTCGAAGAATTTGTTTTATTTCATCAATTGATAAAGGTTCAGAGAAAATGTTTCTTTCTACAAATGGAATCTCGTGCTCCTCGAGCCACGCTCTCGCCTTTCTGCATGAAGTACAGCTTGGTGATGTGTATAGTGTAACCATTCATCTTCACTCCTCTAATTAGTAGGATGAACATCTATTTTATTCTTAAATTGAAATTACTCTAAAAAAGGAATCTTTACAGGTATTATACTATAAAAAAGTAAGTGTGAACAGTATCCTAAGAAAAAAATGTGTCAATCCAGCAAATTTTTAATGTTCATGATATGTTCTTATTCTCAATTAGCTTAACTGATCGAAAATATTTTTTTGTTTTTCTTCATCGATGATTTCCAAGACCTCATCCGTTTTTTCGTACGATTCTCCGTACCATTTCTCATCTTTATAAGTATGAATGTTTTCATATGTCTGTTTCATGGCTTCAAGAATTTCTTCTTCTGATTCTGTTTTCGGTGACCAATACAGAATCTCCATCTTGTTTACTTCATTCGTAGCCAATGACCGGCGACGGTACCCAATTGATTGAGCATGCTTGAAATGCTCTCTTTGATAAAACCTCAGGCGTTTTTCTGTATCAGTATCATCTTCATCAACAGGTTCCACCTCGAGCAATATGGGCTTATTTTTCTTTTTCAGCTTTGCGATCAATTTGCCGCCAAGCCCCTGCCCTCTTGCATCCTTAGACACATACAGATAATCAACGAAAATAAAAGAATCGAATTCCGCAAACATTAAAATATGATGTTTGCCTTCATCTTTATGGTAAATATCGCTTCGCTCTTTCAGAAGAGCTTCCATATGCGCTTTTGATTTCATTTCTTCAATTGGAAAGTACTCGCTAAGCTTTTCATACCAGTTCATTGATTTGCTCCTTATGAGTTCATTGTCTTCATACTTTTAGATATACCCCATTTCTTCTTGTTTAAACAGCCTTACATCTATAAAGACGTACGAACTTCCGCCATGGTTTCATTTTTTTTCAGAATGAACGGAGCCAACTGCTCCGTTTATTCTGAAGTGCATCTCATTAAACCCGGTTTTCTCGCCTGTAATGAACAAGGCGGGGCTGTGCCAGTGCAATCAGAAACGTTATGATATATAATGCAGCAGCCGCAATAAAAGCTGTTTTCGCACCAGCCGCATCAGCCACTAACCCCATAATGGAGTAGGTGACGCCTGACCAAGGAGTTAAAATTGCATTTTTCGCAGCCATGATCCCGATACGTTTCTGTTCGGGAATAACCTCCTGCAGCATGGTTTCCTGGCAAATATCACGCACCTGATAAAAAGGCCCCATTGCGGCACAAGCCAGCGCGCATAAAAACGGGATTGTAGAAATTGAGAACAGAAGGGTCAGCGCCGCCATCACAAGCGAGCAGAAAATAATAGCGCAGCCCATGTTCCGCTCAAAAAAAGCAGAAAAACGAATCGCAATCACACTGCCGACAATGGCACCTATAAAATAAGAAGCGTTAAACATCCCCCACCACGCTTCTGTTTCATGCAAAACAACCGCAGTAAAGGCGAGAAGAATAGCAGACGACCAAACAGAACCCGCCAAAGCTTCTATCATGTCCATAAAAGTAATGTCTCTTACAATAGGAATAATCATTAAATCCTTCCATATACTTCTGCCAGATGCTTTTTCATCTGTTTCATCAGTCGTTTTTTCATTTATATGAAGCCCCTTGAGGGAAACTCCCGAAAGAACAAACAGGCAAATGGCTGCACCGACAACGACTTCAAAAGGGACGGCGTACGTCAGAAGGCCTCCAAGGCCCCAGCCTGCTGTTAAGAACAATTGATTCGAGAGGGAGATCACGCCATTCGCTTTTACATAGTGCTCTTTTGGAACAATAATCGGCAACAGCGCGAATCTTGCCGGCTGAAAAAAAGCGCCCGCGAAGGAAAAACAGAACACAAACAGCAGCGTAATCCAAAAGAATGCCTGTCCGTGATGAGTGACACTGTATGCCATCAGGATTGTAAAGACCGCTCTCAGCAGATTTGCGCCCGCAAGCACCTTTTTAAAACCGAGATTGCGAAGCACCGGAGAGACGCAAAAGCTTGCAGCTATACTTGCAAACGACATGAACGATAATACGAGTCCAGCAAAAAAAACGGAGTCAGTCATTTGATAAACACGGACCATTAAAACGATTGTGACAAGGACTCCTGCTAAGGATTGTAGAGATTGAGACAGCAATAGCGCAAAAACATTTTTGTTATGCAAAAATTGAATCGTATTTCGCCTCCGCTTTTTCCTCTAATTGTAAATGTTATCATTCTCACTTTCTATGGAGACGCAAAAAAATCCTTCAAGAGATTCTCTTGAAGGATTGATGAATCATGAAAAAGCTTTAAATTCGGCTTCCGTGCACATCACAAAATGTCCCGGTTTGACTTCACGGAATTCCATCGTTTCCCCATCTTTTAATTGATGGACGGACGGATCATATTTCTGGCGGACGCGATTTCTCTCATAGTCCGGATCTGGAAGCGGAATCGCAGAAAGCAATGATTTTGTATATGGATGAAGCGGATTCTCATAAAGCTCATCTGCCGGCGCAAGCTCAACCAGTTTCCCGAAATACATAACTCCAATGCGGTCGCTGATGTATTTGACCATCGATAAATCGTGGGCAATAAACAGGTATGTGAGCCCTTTTTCTTTTTGCAGTTCTTTCATTAAATTCACGACCTGCGCTTGAATGGATACATCCAAAGCGGAAATCGGCTCATCCGCGATAATGAATTCCGGATCAACAGCAAGCGCTCTGGCAATCCCGATTCTTTGGCGCTGGCCGCCGGAAAATTCATGGGGATAGCGGTTCGCGTGTTCCTTGTTCAATCCCACTGTTTCCAATAGTTCATGGACCCGCTGCATCCGCTCTTTTTTCGTTTTCGCCAGCTTATGAATATCAAGCCCTTCAGCAATAATATCAGCAACTGTCATTCTCGGATTCAGGGATGCATATGGGTCTTGGAATATCATCTGCATTTTGCGGTTGAATTCCAGCAGTTTTTTCCGCGATTTTTTCCCGTGCACATTTTCGCCGTTGAACAGCACCTCACCATCGGTTGCTTCGTACAGCCGGATAATGCTTCGGCCTGTTGTCGATTTACCGCAGCCAGATTCACCAACCAGCCCTAATGTTTCACCTTTATAGATATCAAATGATAAATCATCTACAGCCTTAACCGTTCCTCTCGGCGTGACAAAGTGCTGTTTTAAATGTTTGATTTCTAATAGTTTTTCAGTCAATTTATTCACCTTCTCTCACTAAGACAGGTTTTTCGTACGTGTTTGCCAGTTTACGCATTTTCGCTTTTACCGCTTCAGGCGGCTCTACCTTTGGCGCGTCGGGATGAAGCAGCCACGATTTGACATAATGAGTATCAGATACCTTAAACATTGGCGGCTCCTGTTCAAAATCGATTTTCATCGCATAAGGGCTCCGCAGGGCAAAAGCATCTCCTTTTGGCGGGTTTGTCAAATCAGGCGGCGTGCCCGGAATGGCAGTCAGCTCTTCCTCTCCTGAACTTTCCAGTGTCGGCATGGATGCAAGTAGCCCCCAAGTATACGGATGTCTCGGATCGTAGAAAATTTCGTCTACCGTACCTGTTTCTACAATCTGTCCCGCGTACATGACAGCGACCCGGTCAGCAACGTTTGCCACAACACCAAGATCGTGTGTGATAAAGATGATGGACGTGTCAATTTTCTTTTGCAAATCCTTCATCAATTCCAGAATTTGCGCTTGAATCGTTACATCAAGTGCAGTGGTCGGCTCGTCGGCGATCAAAAGCTTCGGATTCGCCGCAAGCGCCATGGCGATGACAACCCGCTGCCTCATACCGCCTGAAAATTCGTGCGGAAATTGGTTCACCCGCTTTTCCGGCATTGGGATACCGACTAATTCCAGCAGTTCAACCGCGCGTTTTTTAGCCGCTTCCTTTGAGATCTTTTCGTGTTTAAAAAGCACTTCCGTAATTTGTTTACCGACCTTCATCGTTGGATTTAAGGAGGTCATCGGATCTTGGAATATCATGCCGATCTCTTTTCCCCGGACATTTTGCATTTCTTTTTCGGACAGCGGCACCAGATCCTTCCCTTCAAACAGGATTTCACCGCGTTTGAAATAACCCGGAGGCATTGGAATCAGCTTCATAATCGCCTGAGAGGTTACACTTTTTCCGGAACCTGATTCTCCGACGATAGCCAGCGTCTCTCCTTTTTCCAGATGGAAATTCACTCCGCGGATCGCTTGGACCTCTCCGCCATATGTTTTAAATGAAATTGCTAAATCTTTTACTTCTAATAGGCGTGTCACCCGTATCACTCCCTTATTTACGTAACTTAGGATCCAATGCGTCTCTTAATCCGTCGCCGACAACGTTAAAGCCAAACATTGTAATGCAGATAAATCCGGCAGGGAAGAATAAACGCCACGGATAATAGGTCAATGCAGGCAATCCGTCAGAAGCCATCGTTCCCCAGCTTGCCAGCGGAGCCGGGACACCGAGTCCCAAATAGCTTAAAAAGGCTTCTGTGAAAATCGCAGTAGGAACTGTCAATGTCATCGTGACCAAAATGGAACCCATTGCGTTTGGCACGATATGTTTAAACAGCAGACGGGATGTTTTTGCACCCAGTGTCTGTGAAGCAAGCACATACTCTTGATTCTTCAGCTGCAGCACTTGTCCGCGCACGATTCTGGCCATGTTAATCCAGCCCGTAATCGTCATGGCAATAATAATCGTAAATAGCCCTTTCGGAAGAACAACCATAAGTAAGATAACCATTAATAATGAAGGAACTGCCCAAAGGATATCAGCGATACGCATCATAATTTCATCTGTTCTTCCTCCGCGGAAGCCTGAAATGCTCCCCCAAATGACGCCGATCAGCAAATCAAGAACAGCGGCTGCGACACCGATAAAGATTGAGATTCGCGCTCCTACCCAGGTACGGACGAAAATGTCCCGTCCAAGATCATCTGTGCCGAACCAGTGATCTTTTGAAGGCGGCTTATCCGCATTTAAGAGATTAGTAGTTGAATAATCATACCTTGAGAACATCGGCGCAAAAATGGCCATAAGGATAATGAGCACGATAATGATAAGCCCGACCATTGCAAGCTTATTGCTGCGGAAGCGAAGCATCGCATCTTTCCAGAGGGAAAGGCTCTTTTTACTTATTTTTTCTGCATCGCCGGCATTCGCTGCGGCTGGTTCAAACATGTTTTTCGGAATGTTCTGCATGGCCTAGGCTCCTTTCTTTGCTTTGGAAAGCTTGATTCTTGGATCAATAATGCCGTAAAGCACGTCTACGATTAATACACACAATAGCAGGATGACACTGAAGAACACCGTTACACCCATAATGACTGTATAATCACGGTTTGTAATACTGTTTACGAAGTGTGAACCAAGACCCGGGATCCCAAAAATCGTTTCAATGATAAAACTTCCCGTTAAGACCTGGGCAGCCATCGGGCCCATGTATGTAACAACCGGCAAAAGCGCGTTTCGAATGGCGTGCCGCACAGTAACTGCTGGGCGGGACAGCCCTTTCGCTTTCGCAGTGCGGATATAATCACTGTTTAACACTTCGATCATGCTTGAACGGGAAAGTCTGGCAATGAACGCCATCGGCATGGAAGCAAGTGCGATTGAAGGCAAAAAGGTGTATGCCCAGGACTCCCACCCCGCGACCGGAAACAGCCCAAGCTTCATGGAGAACACATATTGCAGAACAGCCGCCATGATAAAGCTTGGAACTGAAATACCAAATATCGTTAAAATCGCGACGGTATAATCCTGCCACTTATTATGGTAAAGAGCTGCAATGACTCCAAACAATACACCTAACGCTAAAGCGAGGAGAATAGCTTCTGCTCCAAGAGTGAATGAAACGGGGAAACCTGAATTGATCAGGTCGTTAACACTCTGACCTTTATATTTAAATGATGGTCCGAAATCCCACATTGCAACTGATTTCAAATAACTGACGTATTGTACAAACAGCGGCTTGTCCAAGCCATAGTGCGTATTTAAGTTTGCTTCAATTTCAGGCGGAAGCTTTTTCTCACCTGAAAATGGCCCGCCCGGTGCTGCTTGCATTAAGAAGAATGTCACAGTTACAATCACAAATAGTGTGATAATCATATAGACTAAGCGTCTTCCGATATATTTTAGCAAGGGGGAACACCTCCATGGTTTTTACTTTTTTATATTCTTCAGTAAGAAAGGTATATGGGAAATAGGTCCCCATATACCTTGAGGTTATTGTTTTCACAAATAAGACTTATTGAAAGTACGCGTTTCTGAAATAAATTTCTCCAGTTCCAGTAATAATGGTTCCTTTCAGATTTTCGTCTTGTACCCAAGGAATCGTATAAAAATAAATTGGAGCGACCGGCATTTCATCAATGAAAATTTCTTCCGCTTTTTTCAGCAGCTCTGCACGTTTGTTTTGATCTGTTTCAGTTTGTGACTGATTCAGCAATTTTTTGAATTCTGGGTTTTCCCAGCCCGTATCGTTATTTCCTCCGTCTTTGTCACGGAACAATTCTAGGAAGTTAATAGGATCGTTAAAGTCGCCAAGCCAGCCCATACGGCCGATTTGATAATCTTGGCTGTGGAGCTTATCGATATAGACATTCCATTCAGAGTTATCAAGCTCAACATTTACGCCTAAATTTTTCTTCCACATTTCTTGTACAGCTTGAGCGATTTTCGCATGTGCATCATCAGTGTTATAAGACAATTTGATTTTCGGAAGGTCAGATGCCTTGCTTAAGCCCATTTCTTTTAGGCCTTTTTCAAGGTATTCTTTTGCCGTTTTGATATCGTTGTCTTTGTAGTAGCCTTCTTTGTTATCCTCAAATCCCTTCATTGTCGGCGGCACCGCAGCCATTGCTGGGATTTGCTCTCCTTGCGTAATGTTTTTAACAATCGATTGACGGTCAATCGCATAAGATAATGCTTTACGGATATTGACGTTGTCTAACGGCTTAGCTTCTGTGTTGAATTTGTACCAATACACACCTGCCATCGGCTCAACATGTAAAGAACCGTCTTTTTTCAAGGAAGGGAGAGATTCTGTCGGAAGCTGTCCGAGCGGCAAACCGGCCCAATCAAGTTCGCCAGCTTGGAATTTTTTCAATTCCGTATTGTTATTGTTGATCATAACCATATCAATTTTCTTCAGTTTGACTTTGTCTTTATCCCAATACTGGTCATTTTTTTCGAGAGTAATAGAACCGCTGTGTTTCCATGCTGTCATTTTGAACGGCCCGTTTGATACATAATCATCCCCAGCATTTGTATTCCACTTTTTATTTTTCTCTGCAATTTTCTTGTTGATCGGCATATACGTATAGAACGCAGTTAATTCAGTGAAATATGGAGTCGGGTTATTTAATTCAACCTTCAGCGTTTTATCATTCACGGCTTTTACTGCCACATCATCTAGGCTGCCTTTGCCTGTATTCGCCGCTTCAGCACCTTTTATGTAGTAGAGCTGGTAAGCGTATTGTGATTCATTATTAGGGTCAAGCGCCCATTTCCAAGCATATTCAAAATCTTGTGCTGTCACAGGGTCTCCATTAGACCATTTCACACCATCACGAATAGTGAATGTATATGTTTTACCGTCCTTGCTTGTTTCGATTTTAGATGCCATGCCTTCTTCAGGCTCCCCATCTGCATTGATGCGTGTCAATCCTTCAAAAGTCTGACGGATGACACCGCCTGAAACTGAATCATTTGCCAATCCCGGATGTAAGGAGAACGGCTCAGTTTTAATATTAATGTTAAGTGTTGTCTTTCCTTTACTGTCCTTTTTCCCTTCACCGTTTGATCCGCTGCCGCCAAAGCCGCAAGCGCTCAGCACGAGAGTGAAAATGAGCATCAACGTGACAATCGACCAACGTTTTTTCATATTCGCAAACCCCCTAATAAGAATTTTTCAGCTCCTTACGGCTAAATCCTCAGAAATATCAGACAAATGAACCTAAGTTTCCATAACTTTTATTCTGTTCCGTCTTTTCTGATTATTTTTGTAAAAAAGCTGTAACAATAGAGTGAACAAGTTCATTATAATGAAACAAATAATTTATTGCAATATTATTTTATCAATTTAAAATATTTAAACTTCGTTAGTTTTTCTTCCACGAACATAATATCCTTCTACCATTTAAAGCATAAATTGATTAAAAACTTTTTCATGAGTTTTCTATCCATATTGCTTTTTACATATAATATCTGCCTGTTTTTACACTGATAGCAGTTATCATTTAAGGGTTTTACAGCACCCATGTTATTTATATCATTACAATGTTACTGGGAAAAAGAATGTTTTTTCATGATGACAATTGGTTATAATTGATTTATAATGAAGCAATCAAAAGAAAAGCGTGCTATGAAGAAGAGTAGTACACATTTCACCTGTTTGAAGAGAGTCTGCGGTGCTGGGAGCAGATAACGGGCAATGTGGAATGGACTTTGGAGCAGCTGACCGAACCCGAAAAAAGTAGGCTCAGCCGGAGCAGACTCCGTTACAAACGTCAGAGTGATTCCATTTTAATGGAATAATCAGGGTGGTACCACGGTTCATTCGTCCCTTTTTTATAGGGGAAGAATGAGCCTTTTTTATTATGTTTTAAGAAATGAGGTTGATGTTTTCATGAAACAAACGATTTTTTCAGGCATTCAGCCAAGCGGCTCTGTTACGCTTGGCAACTATATCGGTGCAATGAAGCAGTTTGTCGAACTGCAGCATGATTATAACAGCTATTTTTGCATCGTGGACCAGCATGCAATAACCGTTCCTCAAGATCGGCTCCAGCTAAGAAAGAATATCCGCAGTCTGGCGGCGCTTTACTTAGCTGTCGGACTTGATCCGGAAAAAGCAACATTGTTTATTCAGTCAGAGGTTCCCGCGCACGCACAGGCCGGATGGATGATGCAGTGTGTCGCATATATCGGCGAGCTTGAACGAATGACTCAATTTAAGGACAAATCCAAAGGCAATGAGGCTGTCGTCTCCGGCCTGTTAACATACCCGCCGCTGATGGCCGCTGATATTCTGCTGTACGGAACGGATCTTGTGCCTGTTGGTGAGGATCAAAAGCAGCACCTTGAGCTGACTCGGAATCTCGCAGAACGCTTCAACAAAAAATACAACGACATCTTCACGATTCCGGAAGTGAAAATTCCAAAAGTCGGTGCACGCATCATGTCTCTGAATGATCCGCTGAAGAAGATGAGCAAATCTGATCCGAACCAGAAATCTTATATTACACTGCTGGATGAACCGAAGCTTCTTGAAAAGAAAATCAAAAGCGCTGTGACAGATTCCGAGGGCATTGTAAAATTTGACAAAGAAAACAAACCGGGTGTTTCCAACCTTCTTACGATTTATTCAATCCTCGGCAATACGACAATTGAAGAGCTTGAAGCAAAATACGACGGAAAAGGCTACGGCGAGTTTAAAGGTGATTTGGCAGAAGTCGTGGTGAACGCATTAAAACCGATCCAGGACCGCTATTATGAGCTGATAGAATCTGAAGAATTAGACCGGATTCTTGATGAAGGCGCGGAACGGGCGAACCGGACAGCAAACAAAATGCTGAAAAAAATGGAGAATGCCATGGGTCTTGGAAGAAAAAGACGCTGATCAAAAAACCGCTCTTTGCAAAGAGCGGTTTTTTATTTCAGTTTACCTTTGATTCATTTTCCATTTCCCACAGCTTTTCGAAAAAAGGCTGTCCTTTTATTAGGTTTTCGCAAAAAGCCAGGTGCTTATCCGACCAGCCTTCAATTGTTTCGTTATACAGCATGTCCCAAATCTCTTCAAAGCTCATCCGTTTGATTTGTTCATACATATGCGGATTCCACTCTGTATACCAATAGCCGATTTCAGCGCGGTTTTTCAGCCCTTTTAATTGGTCAAGCGCCATAAACATCAGCTGCTTGATTTGCCGTTCTTTTCTTGTCAGACCCCTGACATGTTCTGGTGCTAATGATAAGATGTGATATTCTTTAGAGGATTCCAGTTTCTTTGGTTCAAATTCATACGCTTCAGGCTCTACATCTTTTACCATTTCATAAACGAGCTGCTCTTGTCTTGGGATCAGACGGCTTTTCCTGACAGGGATTGTATAGCCGATCGTGTCGACAGCCAAAATGCCGATTCCGTCTGTTACAACAAAACAATATTCAAGCTTTGTCCGCTCATGATTTTTCCGAATGTACGATTTCTGATGTACGTCTTCAAGCAAACCTTTCGGAAGCTCTGACAAATCGTTTTCTATGTAATGAAACAGTACTGACGGCACCCTTAACAGAGGCACCTGATCCAAAAGCTCAACCGTATCTTCCTTGCGCCATTCGTGAAAGTGGCATACATTGTAGCCATTTTCTTCCCCTTCAAACCAATTGACCCACACATCATGAAGAAATAACATCTCTAACCCCTCACTTTATAAGAACTGTTGTCCACAGTATAGGCAAGGGACAGAGAAATTATTCCAAAGAGATTGAGGAAATCTGGAATCACTGGTTTTATGCAAGAATCACAAAAAGCAGATCTCTTTGTATATTTTCTGACAAAGGGAGACCTGCTTTTTTTCTGATTTGGTGATATTTTATAACAGATATTATATTCATTTTTATTTAATATTTTTCGGGTCAAGCGCATCCCGCAGGCCATCACCGACAAAGTTGAAGCATAAAACGGTCATTAAAATAAATAGCCCGGGAAATAACGGGTACCACCATGCTTGAATCATTAATGTAAAGTTTTGAGCATCCTGAAGCATGTTTCCCCAGCTAGCAATTGGCGGCTGGATACCGAAACCCAAGTAACTTAACGTTGATTCAGCTAGAATGACACTACCTACTTTTAAAGTAGCGGAAACAATAATTGGCCCAATACAATTCGGCAATATATGCGAAAAAATAATTTTGTAATTTTTTGTGCCTATTGTTTTAGCAGCCAATACAAATTCCCTTGACCGTAGGGATAGAAACTCACCTCTGACTAGTCTCGCTGTTGTAGTCCAGCCCGTCAGAGAAAAAATTAAAATTAACTTATCCATTCCCGGTTGAAAAATTGTAACTAAGGTAATAAGCAGAAAAATATCCGGAATAGATAAAACTACGTCGACAGCCCTCATCAATACAGCATCTACTATTCCTTTAAAGTATCCTGCTAAAGCTCCAACAACCGTACCAATTGTAATCGCACCAATTACTGAAGCAAAACCAACTAATAAAGACACACGTGCTCCATATAACACCCTTGTAAATATATCGCGCCCAAACTTATCCGTCCCCATTAGATTTTGAGCGCTTGGCGGCTTCAGTTTGTTTAAAAGAGATTGACTCTCAGGCGAGTAAGGTGCAATAAAAGGAGCAAAGACCGCCATTAAGATGATAACTGATAAAATAATCCCCCCAACAACAGCAAGCCTATTTTTGAAAAATTTCTCAAAAAAGATCCTAGTCATTGTTTCTGGTTTTTTTCTAATATTTTCTTTTAGCTTTACCTCATTAGAGGGAGCCGCAGTGTTTGGATTTGTCATGTGTGTCCCCCCCCCTTTTAATATTCAATTCTCGGATCAACTAATGCATACAAAATATCTGCAATCAAGTTTCCCAGTACAACCAAAACAGCAGAAATCACAGTCATGGCCATAATAACCGGATAATCTCGAGAGAATGCCGAATCAATAAATAACTTTCCTAATCCTGGCCAAGTAAAAATCTGCTCAACTACGACAGCACCGCCAATAAATGACGGAATCATTAATCCGAAAATTGTAATAACAGGAAGCAGGCCATTTCTCAAGCCATGTTTGAAAATCACTTTATTTTCTTTAAATCCTTTGGCTCGAGCTGTTCTTATATAATCTTGCTTTAATACATCAAGCATACTTGATCTTGTATAACGAGTAATACCGGCCATATCCGCAGTTGCTAAAACAAATGCAGGCAAAATTAAATGATGGAGCCTGTCAAAAATGTTAAAGTCAGCGTTTAAAGTTCCGACACCTCCCGTAGGAAACCAACCGAGATTTACGGAAAGAACCATAATAAGAATTAATCCGAACCAGAAATTTGGTATCGCCAGCCCTAAAAATGACGTGACAGTTATACCATAGTCAAGCTTAGAATAAGGGCGTTTTGCAGAAAGAACACCGAAAGGAATTGAAATCAGAAGAGCAACAAGAGTTGAAAAAACCATGAGCACCAGAGTATTTGGCAAACGTGAAAGGATTAGATCGGAAACTGGTGTCCCCTTTTTAACAATAGATGTCCCAAAGTCGCCTTGGAGCATGTTCCCAAGCCATTTTAAGTACTGAACAGGTTCCGGATCGTTGAGTCCATACTTTTCAATAAATTTGGCTCTGTCAGCTTGGCTGATTGTCGGATCCATCATAAGTGACATCGGATCACCTGGCGCCGCTTTCATTATCGCAAATGATAAAATTGTAATGCCCAAAAGAATTGGCAGAGACATTAATGTTCGACGAACAATATATGTAACCATATTCTTGTCCCCTTTTCTAAAATAGGATAAAGAGGAAAGGATGCATAATCCTCACCTCTCTAGGGATTTAACTATTATTGTTCAAGCCACCATTTTTCAATATGATATAAGTCATTTTTCGGATGGAATACATAGCCATGCATGTTTGTCGGGATTGCCCTATGATAATTGTAATAAAACAGGAATGAATAAGGCTGGTCCTCAGCAATCAATTTATAGATTTCTTCGTATTTTTTCTGATATTCTTTTCTGTCTGTAATTGATTTAGCTTCTTCTAAAAGTTTATCGACTTTAGGATTCTTATACCATATGTTGTTTAATCCGTTCTTAGATTGACTGGAGTGGAAAATTGAAAATTGATCTGGGAATGTAGCCAAACTCCAACCGAGCAGTAGTGCATCGTAATCCCAATTCGGTGCGCTTGTTTGTTCAATAAGAGCACTAAATTCTACAATTTGCGGTTTTGCTTCAATTCCTACTTCTTTAAGTTGCTGCTGAACAACAACTGCTAAATCCTCCCGAATCTTATTGCCCTGGTTCGTTTTAATGGTAAATGAAAATTTCTTTCCATCTTTATCAAGGTAACCGTCTCCATCTGTATCTTTCCATCCTGCTTCTTCCAAGAGCTTTTTAGCCTTTTTAGGATTGTAATCAAATGTAGGTACATCACCTTTTGGATAGTTCCAAGAAAGCGGACTTTCAGGAACGTTTGCAACTTTTCCATCACCATTTAACACCTGATCTACCATTGCTTTTCGATCAAGCGCATACGTAAGAGCTTGGCGGACTTTTTTGTCTTTAAATAATTCATTTTTTTCATTCCATCCAATATAACTGTAGTTCAAACCAAGATCTGATTTAACTTGAACATTATCAAATGTTTTAACTGTCTCAAAGTCTGTGCCTGGTACAACAAAGAAGTCAATATCCCCAGCTTTTAATTGAGCAACAGCGGCATTAGAATCAGGAATCGTCTTAACTGTCACTGTATCTAAATACGGTCTTCCGCCATAGTAGTCATCATTTGCTTCAAGTTTTACATAATCGCCCTTCTTCCATTCAACAAACTTGAATGGACCCGAACCAATTGGATTCTTCCTGTTAAATTCATTTTCGCCTAAATCTGCAACTGGCACTTTCCCTAAAATGTGTTTGGGCAGAATGCCGTAGCTGTCTAAAACAACATTATAAAAATATGCATCTTTTTTCTTTAATTTAAATTCAACTTCATAATCACCTTTTTTTGTAACAGATTTTAGTGATTCAAAACCAGAACCGCGTTCACCATTATAGTCCTTATTTAAAGGTATGCTATAAGTGAAAACAACGTCATCGGCTGTAAGTTCTTTTCCATCATGGAATTTTACACCTTTTCTAATTTTGACATCATAAGTCAGGCCATCTTTGGATTCTGTTACTTTTTCAGCTAAAGCAGGCTTCACATTTAGTTTTTCATCCGTTTCTAATAATGTACTATAGATCATCCCTTCAATATCTGAACTGGAAACGTCTGTAGAATAGAGTGGATTAAACAATGTTGGCTCCCCAGTTGACCCTACAACCAAATCCCCGCCTCGCTGAGGTTTGCCTGCTGATTTTTTCTCACTGCTGCTGCTCGATTTTGAGCCCGAGCAGGCTGATAAAAAGATGGCCAGGACCATCAATACACTTAGCATCATCAGTGCGGTTTTCCGTCTTTTCATTAGATATTCCCCCTTTTAAAATGTTCGTTCTTCTCAGCTGTTGTTTATGTAGTATGCATACCCCCTCTCAAAGCTGTGCGGGCAACATTAGCTATAAAGGTGACAAGCCACAAAGTGGCTGGGAGCAGCTTCTTTAAATTCTGGTATTTGTTCCTTGCATATCGGTTTTGCAACAGGGCATCTTGTGTGGAATACGCAGCCTTTTGGCGGGTTGGCCGGACTTGGCAGCTCTCCCTTCAGGACAATGCGTTCACGTTTGACAGATCCTTTTTTTCTTGTAACCGGAACGGAGGATAAAAGCGCTTGAGTATATGGGTGAAGCGGGTTGTCATAGAGCTCATGCTTGCCGGTCAGCTCCATCATTTTGCCAAGATACATCACTCCGACTCTGTCGCTGATATGGCGGACGACACTTAGATCATGGGAGATAAATAGATACGTAAGATCAAATTCCTCCTGTAATTCCTCCATCAAGTTAATCACTTGGGCCTGAATGGATACATCAAGTGCGGAAACCGGCTCATCAGCAATGATAAGCTCTGGATTTAAAGTGAGTGCTCTGGCAATGCCGATCCGCTGACGCTGTCCGCCGGAAAACTCATGGGGATAACGTCCGGCAAACGACGGGTGAAGGCCAACTCTCGCAAGCAGCTCTTCGACTTTCTCGTTTCGTTCACGCATCGTATACATGTTGTGCGTATTAAACGGCTCCTTTATGATAGACCTCAGTGTCTTTCTCGGGTTTAACGAGGCAAATGGATCTTGGAACACCATTTGAATATTTTTGCGGACACTCTTCCGCAGCTTCTCCTCTGACAGAGTGGAAATATCCTGACCTTTAAAAAGAATTTGGCCTTCTGTTGGTTTGTATAGTCTGATCATCGTTCTACCGGCAGTCGATTTTCCGCAGCCCGACTCTCCAACGATTCCGAGTGTCTCTCCTTTTTTTAACGAAAATGACACACCATCCACCGCTTTTACATCACCGACTTTTCTTTGAAAAAGGCCTGAGCGGACCGGAAAGTATTTTTTTACGTCACGAAGCTCTAAGATTGTTTCTTGATTAGCTGCTGTCATGATTGTTCTGCACCCTCTTCCTCATATAAAAAGCATCTCACCGTTCTTCCGCTTTTGTGTGTCAAAAGCGCAGGCTGATTTGTCCAGCACTTATCCATAGCTTTCGGACACCTTGGGGCAAAACGGCACCCCGGCGGCAGATTATCAGGTGTAGGCACGCTGCCTTTAATCGCATTTAATTTATCAATCTCTCCATCTATAACAGGAATTGACGTAAGCAGGCCTTCTGTATAAGGATGAAGCGGTTCTAAAAATAAGTCGTCAACAGTGGCGTTTTCTACGACTTGTCCGCAGTACATGACAATCACTCTATCAGCCGCTTCGGACACGACACCTAAGTCGTGTGTGATCAGAAGAATCGATGTGTTGAACTTCTGGCAGAGATCTTTCATGAGCTCCAGCACCTGGGCTTGTATTGTCACATCCAGCGCTGTCGTCGGTTCATCGGCAATGAGCAATTTAGGATTACAGCTTAGTGCGATGGCAATCATCACCCTCTGTCTCATACCGCCTGACAGCCGATGCGGGTACTCCTTCATTATTTGCTCCGCCCGGGAGAAACCGACCATCTGCAAGAGTTCAACAGCTCGCTGACAGGCTTCTTTTTTCTTCATGTTTTTATGGTAAATCAGCACTTCGGTAATTTGTTCTCCGATTGTTAACACCGGATTAAGGGAGGTCATTGGTTCTTGAAAGATCATGGATACTTCGTTTCCGCGGATTTTGCAATAATCGTTTTCAGTGAATGAGGTGAGGTCTTTGTCTTCGAGTTTAATAGAGCCGTCCATGATTTTTCCGCCTGAGCTTTGGACGAGGCCCATAATTGATAAGGAAGTAATGCTTTTTCCGGAGCCCGATTCACCTACAAGCGCGACGGTCTCGCCTTTGCTGATGTGAAAATCGACTCCGTCAACCGCAGGGATCGGCTCCTTTTTCCGGAAAAAATAAGTCTTTAAATTATTCACTTCTAATAGTGTGCTCATGCTAGCTCCCCTTTCCCCCCTCTTGTGGTCAATCGTTTTCAAGAGAAAGCAATCCCTTTATTCAGAAATAATAAATAATATTGAATTATCGAAAAATTTTATAGTTGTATATTATTACAATCATTTTGCAAAATCAAGAATTTTTTAGGATAAATGTAATATTATTAACGAAATTCCATTATTTTATCCTTTTAAAGCATTGCATCCAAAAAGGTTTCAGCAGGAATGGAAAGTCCGTCTGCGGTGCTTGCCTTGTTGGCAGTTAAATACTTTTTTACAATATTGAATCCAACTGCGTATCCAAGCATTTTCGGCTGATATCCTTTACCGAATAACAGCTGGGGAAATAATCGATCATCCCGTTTGATATCCTGATGGGGCGCAATCTTTTTTTCATATAAAGCCTGAAGCTGCTCTGGGGTATACCAAGTCGTCCATTCAGCCGTTTGACTTCGGCCGAACCTCTCATAAACAGCATATTCCGCCAGCCCTTCCATGATGATTGTATCAAGTAATGTGACATCCTTTTCCTCTTTTGTGAGATGGCCTAACCGGCAAACATGATGATACTCATGCGTCATCAGGGCAGATACTGATCCAAAATCTAAATCTGACGAAAGAAAGAGGAACATTTTGTCTTGAAACGCGAGTCCTGATTTTGATCCAAATTCTAAACGAATTCTCCTATTTCGTTCATCAACCGGCAGCGGAACAATTGGTACATCAGGACCTTGCCATTTGTTTTTGAGATACTGTTCTTCCTTTTGGATATGCTCGTAAAAACCTTTTTCCTTCAGCTTGGAAGCAGTCTGAATACCCTCTGTCATGTTTTTAAACATCCCATGATGCTGAAGATGCCCCAAAATGCCCTTCCAGTTCTTTTTCCCCGCACCTGAAAAAAGCGGGATAATGTAAGGTGCCAAATCATCTATTGAAGCAGCCTTTCTGAGCCAGCTATGTGTTTGTTCTACACTCATGTGATCGCCTCCTCTTTTAATCTATGCACACAAAAAAAACCGGCTACCCTTTAGGGGCAGCCGGTTTGGCTTGATTATGATTGATATTTCTTAAAGATTAATGTTGCATTGTGCCCGCCGAATCCTAATGAGTTGCTGAGAACATAATTGAGCTCCTGTCTGCGAGCTTCATCAGGCACATAATCCAAATCGCATTCTTCGTCAGGTGTTTGAATATTGATTGTCGGCGGGATCACGCCTTCTTTAATGGCAAGGATAGAGAAAATGGCTTCAATACCGCCAGCTGCACCTAAAAGGTGGCCTGTCATTGATTTTGTAGAGCTTACCGCAAGTTTATGCGCATGCTCGCCGAAAACGGTTTTAATCGCCATTGTTTCATATTTGTCGTTGTAATACGTGCTTGTTCCGTGAGCATTGATATAATCAATGTCTTGTGGCGCAATGCCCGCATCTTTAATAGCTTCCTGCATCGCTCTCGCTCCGCCTTCACCGTCTTGGGCCGGCGCTGTGATATGATAAGCGTCTCCTGTTGAGCCGTAGCCGACAATTTCTCCGTAGATTTTAGCACCGCGGGCCAGGGCATGCTCAAGCTCTTCAAGAACGATAATCCCTGCACCTTCACCCATGACAAAGCCATCACGGTTTTTATCGAACGGGCGGCTCGCTGTTTTCGGATCTGGATTAGTAGACAGTGCTTTGTTGGCACTGAAGCCCGCGAATGACATTCTTGTCAGCGGCGCTTCTGTTCCGCCTGTGACCATCACATCTGCATCGCCGCGCTGAATGACTTTAAACGCGTCACCGATAGAGTTCGTTCCTGTAGCACATGCTGTAACCGTACAAGAATTGACTCCTTTCGCTCCTAGCGCAATAGAAATCTGGCCTGTTGCCATGTCAGGAATCATCATTGGCACGAAAAACGGGCTTACCCGTCTCGGGCCTTTTGTTAGGAAGATTTCAAATTGAGATTCTAGTGTTTCAAGTCCTCCGATACCGGAGCCTACCCAAACACCGACTCTCGGCGCAATCTCATCCGTAATGTTAAGATCTGCGTCTTCAACTGCCATTTTCGCAGCTACAACCGCATATTGTGTAAAGCGGTCCATTTTTCTGGCTTCTTTTTTATCCATATAATCTTCAACATTGAAGTCTTTTAATTCAGCGGCTACTTTTGCCGGATATTCTTCAGCATCAACACGAGTGATCGGACCGATTCCGGACACACCGTTGATTGCGTTATTCCAACTTGTATCGACGTCGTTGCCAAGCGGAGATAATGCTCCAAGTCCTGTAACAACTACTCTTTTTTTAGTCATCTTGTGTGCACCTCACCTTTTTTTATCGGCCCCAGCGGATTGCAATGGCGCCCCATGTTAGTCCTCCGCCGAACCCTACCATAACGACCACATCGCCGTCTTTGATTTTACCGGCTTCCAATTCTTCTACAAGAGAGATCGGAATGGATGCGGCAGAAGTATTTCCATATTTATGAACGGTTTTAGACATCTTTTCGACAGGAAGCTCTAAACGCTCGCGTGCAGCTTCCATGATGCGGATGTTCGCCTGATGCGGAATCAAAAAGTCGACATCCTCTTTTGAAAGTCCAGCTTTTTCAATGACATTTACGCATGATTCTCCCATTTGGCGGACTGCAAATTTGAAAACTTCTCGTCCATTCATGATTGTATGTCGTTTTTCATTCAGATACAAGTGCTGACCCCCTGTACCGTCGGCTCCTAGCTCGAATGAAAGGATTCCTCTGTCATCACTGACTGGTCCGACTACCGCGGCGCCTGCCCCATCTCCAAACAGAACGGCAGTATTGCGGTCTTCCCAGTCTGTAATGCTTGAGAGCTTCTCTACACCGACAACTAGAACATGTTTGTAAGTTCCGGATTCAATAAATTGTTTTCCGGTTACAACGCCGTACATAAAGCCCGCACAAGCAGCGCTAATATCCATAGCACACGCTTTTTTAGCGCCGAGCTGTTCTTGAATCATACAAGAGACCGTAGGAAATGACTGATCAGGTGTAACAGTTGCAACCAGGATCATATCCAAATCCTCAGCAGCCACTTCAGCTTGTTCCAGCGCATGTTTCGCTGCTGCAACAGCCATATGTGATGAATACACATCATCTGCGGCAATTCTTCTTTCTTCTATTCCAGTTCTTGTACGAATCCACTCGTCAGAAGTTTCAACCATTTTTTCAAGATCATGATTTGTTAAAACCTTCTCAGGAATGTAACGTCCAACACCAAGTATTCCAGCTTTCATAAGGGAAGACTCCTTTATATCTTAAATTTAGAAGATCAATCAGGTTGTGATCAATTATTAGTATCAGGTACTAATTCTATCCTATTTTTTTTCGCATGGCAATATATTCGTCTAAACTATCAGTTCAACTTACTCATAGAGTATTGTATATAGAAAGGAGGCGTATGCAGTTGGATGTATTTTCAAAAATGATGTTCGGCGATTCCGCAAAACCAACAGAAGAGAAGGAGGAACAGCAAGAGGAGGTTTCTCAGACCAACGACGAAGAGACGATTCATTACATGCATATTATGGACCAAATCGGTTCAATTATGAACTCTCTTGATCAAATCAAGCCCGCTCTAAAGGAGCTTGCGCCCATGATCACCGCGATTAAAAAGAAAATCATGTGAAAAGCCACTTTCGCAAAAGTGGCTTCTTTTTATTCGGTTTCAGATTTAGCATCAGACTTGCCAAGCTCGTAAGCTTCCGCCATTACCGTTGTAAATAGATTCATAAACGGCTGTATGGCCTCCATTGAAAGCTCAATGCCTGATTTCTCAAGCTGTTCTTTCGCTTCAGGGAGGTATTTCATGGCAATTTGCAAGAATTCAAGTGATTTTTCGTGCTGCATGTGACGTCACTCCATTACTCGTTTTTTGGCAGCTCGCCTGTTTTGTTGTACGTTTTGATCAGCTTGGCGATTCTTTGCTGAAAGTCTTCATCGACGAGCGGGCTGAATGTTCCCATCTCGACTACTCCCGTATCAAGGTCGTAGTAATGATCGCCGCCTTCAAGGGTGCCTTTGTTGAATTGCTCAGCAATGATTTCATAAGCCTTGTCCACATTTTGCACCGTGCTGGTTAATACGGTATTCTCGCCCAGATCCGATTGATCTGTAACGTAGCCGATGGCATAAAGCCCGTCTTTTTTGATTTGCTGAATAACAGGAACATTATACCCGTCTCCAGCGGGATACACAACATCCGCGCCTTCGTTCTTCATTTTCTGATAAAGCTTTACTGCTGTCGTATCATCATCCCAATGGTCCGTATATTTCGTGTTTACTTCTATATCTGGATTTTCATACTTGGCTCCTTTGATAAAACCGTCAACCTCAGGCTGCCAAGTAAAGGAAGCAATGACACCGACCTGATTCGTTTTCGACATATGGGCAGCAGTCATTCCTCCAAAAAAGCCCATTGCTTCCCCGCTAAAATGGACACTCGTCACATTGTCAGCTTTCGCTTTCGCATTGGAAATGACGAATTCCATATCTGGATAATCTTCGCCGACCAAGTTAAACACCTCTGCATATTCACTCCCATGGCCGTAGAGCAGATTGACGCCCCTCTTATGAAAATCCTCAATCGCATTTATGATATCTTCTTCTGTTTTAACGCCTTCTTTATAGTAGACGTCCACATTGTATTTGGATTGTATATTCAGTAATCCTTTATACCCTTTTGTGCCCCATACGAGGTCATTAATCGTATCAGGAAAGAGCATGCCGACCTTCTCAATTTTTCCTTTGAACGGAGTTTGTCCACATCCACTCAATAAAAGGAGGACAGAAAAGATCATGACAAGCCTTGTGATCAAGTCATGTTCAACTCCTTTTGACAAGCTATAACATGTATTGTTTTATACGTTTATTGTATCTAGAAAACTCGAAACATGGAAGGTTTTTCTTAATATTTGTCGAAAATTGATGAAAATTGTCTTTTCCACTCGATAATTTTTGTTTTTGCTTCTTCTTTTGAGGTTTTTTCTGATACTTGTAATTCAAAAAACTGATCTTTGCTATGACGGCCTTGTTTTAACAGGAATTTCAGCAACTCGTCAGCCACATCGTCTGTGTAATAGCCGTCTCCCTCTGTTTCTTCTTTCCATGGCCCATACATTTTCGGCAGGAACACGGCTTTTTCCGAGCCTGTTTTTTCACGCTTCTCCCATTCTTTCCGGTCTTGTTCATATACTAAAATATAAGAAGAATCATATTGGTCCAAGGGCAAAGAAACTCCAAACTGGATACAAATTGTATCATACTTTTGATCTCCAATGCGTTCAAGCTGGCGAAAGAGTTCATTTCTCCCAAGCCACATGAGTCTTTCTTCTAAGTACATTTGTCTCATTTTATCTTCTGTTTCCGCCAAAATAACGTCAACATGTATGCCTTCATCCATCATTCGTTCACATAATGAAAGGCCGAAAAATTCGTCCGCACCTACAATCAGCGTTGATTCCATTACATCTGCCGCCCTTCCGGTTTTTCATTTCCCAAAACAAAACAGCCTCCGCAAAAGAGAAGGCTGTTGTCATTATATTCTCTATAATTCTTTTTCATGACTATGAAAGAATTTGCAGATTGATGCATAAATTCTGCTCGGATGCTCAAATAAATGAAATGTCATGTCGACCGGTGAGCCTTGCTTTTGCTGTTTTTCCTTGAAAGCTTCCGCATGTACGCTGTAGGGATATGGAGCTCCGGTCATACGCTGCCATATATGAACCGGAACGCCGCTCGGATAGCTTTGAATGGTTTTGTAACGAAGCGCTTCCGCTTCTTTTTCAGAAATTCCGTAGCTTTTCGATACTTCTTTCAAAAATTGCTTATAGAAAAATTTATTTTCTTTTTCTGATTCATAATGTGCCTGAAGATCGAGACAAGGATTCAACATTGCGGCTGAGCGGATATGATCCGGGGAAAAACGAAGCAGTTCATCGGCCACGAGAGCACCCATGCCTTCTGCTAAAATATGAATCTTCGGATTGAGGATTTCCTGCTTCATTACGGAATGGATCAGCTGTTTAGCATAGGTGACTGCTTTTTCCGCCCCCCAATGCCTTCCGAACAGATTGCTGTTAAAAAGAGTATATCCTTCATTCCTCAACATATTCAGAAGCTGATTTCTGCCGTAATGCTGCAGCCAAAAGCTTGAATCTTCCCCGACAAAGTGGGTTCTGTCCCCCAAGATAAAGATGCCGAAGCCGTTCGGGCGATAGGGCAGATGAATGACATTATGCTCCGTTCCCAGTTGAAAGTATCTTTCCGTTATTCCCATCGCTTGCCCGCCTCCTTTCACACTTCATCTCACGCTATCTTATGTAAATAGAAAAGAAACGAATAAGGTAAAGTCCTAGCCTTTTACATTTTTGGCTATTAAACTGATTGACGTTTTTTATATTTTACCATTAAAGTGTGACGAATCAGACTCTTTTGTCACCTCACTTTCTGCTAAAATTGGATTCCCCCTTCGCTTTTTGTATGGTATGATAGCTTTTAGAATAGAATGAGAAGGACGAGGTGGAAACGTGCGATATATTATTGCCTTTATTTGGACGTTCCTTTTATCACATATGGCATGCTACTTGGTTGCAAGCATGAACAGCGTTACGTATAATTTCAAAACATCATCTGTCATTGCTGTTGTACTGTATGTCTTAATCATGGTTTTAGCAGAAATCATGCCTATGAACAAAAATGCAAGCCAGCATTAAGAAGTCAAAAACCCAAAACATTGAATGTTTTGGGTTTTTTAGTGGTCACGGCTTTCTTTTGTATGTCCACAGCCGGTTGTGATTTGATGTTTCGGGGAACATTTCCCCTGCTGACAGATGGACCTTTTGGGGGTTTTTCACCATGCTCCCTGTCTCGCCGATCTCTACGTAGACACCGTTATTAGGCGCTTTCTGTCCGGGCCGGAATTGATGTTGCTGTCCCACAGTTTTTCCTCCTTTTCCTTTTTGCTGTAGTATGCGCCTAAGCGGCTGTGAATATGTTGCCATCAAAAAAACTGCTGAGTTTGACTCAGCAGTTTTTTGATGATTCCCCATTGTATAAAATGGCCTTCAACAGTGCTTTTTGCACATGAAGACGATTTTCCGCCTGCTGGAACACTGCAGAATTCGGCCCGTCAATAATCTCCGCAGTCACTTCTTCCTCGCGATGTGCAGGGAGACAATGTAAAAATGTATAGTCAGGCTTGGCATGGCTGACCAGCGCCGCATTCACCTGATAAGGCGCAAAGACAGCAAGACGTTCTTGCTCTTCCGCTTCCTGTCCCATGCTTGTAAACACATCAGAATAAATCACGTCCGCGTCTTTTACCGCTTCAATCGGATCTTCTGTCAGCGTGATGGAAGAGCCGGATTGAAGCGCATATGTTTTTGCCGCTTCAGCTGCTTCATCTAACACTTCATATCCCTTTGGGGAAGCAATTGAGATATCACAGCCCATTTTCGCGCAGCCGATCATCAAGGAGTGCGCCACGTTATTTCCGTCACCGATGTATGCGACTTTTACGCCTTTAAGCTTTCCTTTTATCTCCTTAATCGTCAAGAGATCCGCGAGCGCCTGGCATGGGTGGTATTTATCCGTCAGTCCATTGATCACCGGAATATCAGCTTCTTTGGCAAGCTCCTCCACCTTTTCATGTTCAAAGGTCCGGATCATGATGGCATCCACATAGCCTGACAGCACTTTTGCCGTATCAGCGACAGTCTCACCGCGCCCCAGCTGAAGATCTTTCTGGCTTAGGAAGAGGGCGTTCCCGCCCAGCTGCGCCATGCCCGCTTCAAATGAAACACGGGTCCGCGTTGATGATTTTTCAAAAATCATCGCCAAGGTTTTGCCATGGAAAATAGGCTGGATTTTGTTTTGCTTCAGCTCACCGGCTTCTGCAAGCAAGGCGTTTATATCCTGTTCACTAAGATCTTTTAACGTTAATAAATCTTTTCCGTATAAACTGGTTTGCGTCACTGTGTGCATGATGCCACTTCCTTTTTATAGAGATCTTTGAGAGATACAGGCTGCGGATGGCCTGAACCGCTTTGTAAAAACGCCCGCACGGTTTCTTCTTCTGTAAAGACGGTGATGCCGTGCGTCATGGCTTCCAGACGTTCTTTGCGCGCTTCTTCAGAACCGCTCAGATTGATGTGAAGCGATTTTCCTTTCTGTTCCATCCAAGAGGCAAATGTCCCTTCATGAACGGTGAAACCGGCGTTTTCCGCTAATTCCTTCACATCTTCCGGACCGTTTTGCAAGTATATGCTTCCTTTTTGATTCCAGACACGTGTATAGATTTTTTTCAAGGCGCTGTCGGCATCATATGCGACACACATGCCTTCTCCCGTTGATTTCATTTCCGGTCCAAGCTTCACATCCACATCCTGGATCGCATGAGAAGAAAAAACAGGGAACTTCACGGCAACTCCATGATGATTTTGAACGGCCGGGTTTAGATCTTTTAAGGACGCACCCGCCAGCAGACGTGTGGCAAGCGGAATCATCGGCACGCCCATTACTTTGCTGACGACCGGAACCGTGCGGCTCGCTCTCGGATTCACTTCAAGCACGAGTATGTTTCCATTGTCGATCACAAATTGGATGTTCATGATGCCTTTAAATGAAAGTTTTCGGGCAATTTTTTGTGCGGCCTCTTTCATGCCCTGCTGCAGCCCGCTTGTGATTGATGGTCCCGGAAGGATGGCAAAGCTGTCTCCCGAATGGACACCCGCCCGTTCAATATGCTCGGTATATGTCGGGATAAAGACATCCTCGCCGTCGGAAATCAAATCAATTTCGACTTCTTTTCCAGACACATACTGGTCAATTAAAATCGGATATGGCATGCTGTCCTCATCATTCAGCAGCTGAGAAAGCTGGTCTTGCGAGTCAACAATGATCATGCCCATTCCGCCGATAACGTAAGATGGACGAATTAACACCGGATAGCCAATCTCACTGGCTTTTGAAGCGGCTTCTTCTTTTGTATAGGCAATTTCTCCTTTTGCGTGCTTCAATCCTAGTTCATCAAGAAGCTGATAAAACTGATCACGATCCTCTAACACATCGAGCGTTTCAAACGAAGTGCCGAGAAGGGTAATGCCGGCTTTTTCAAGTGCTTCAGCAGCATTGATTGCAGTTTGGCCGCCGAATTGCACGATTGCAAAATCAATATTTTCCTGCTCCGCCACGTTTACAATATGCTCCGTTGTCATCGGTTCAAAATACAGGCGATCCGCAATTTCATAATCTGTGCTGACCGTTTCCGGGTTATTGTTAATCATGATGGTTTCGAACCCAAGTTCTTGCAGTGTCAGCACGCCGTGAACCGCACTGTAATCAAATTCAACGCCTTGGCCGATCCGAATCGGGCCCGATCCGATAATCAGCGCGCGTTTTTTCTCTTTGCGGCTGATATCTCCATCGGTCTCTCCGAAATATGTGGAGTAAAAATAGTTTGTTTTCGCATCAAACTCAGCCGCGCATGTATCGACAATTTTGAAGGAAGGTGTAATGCCCATCTCCTTGCGAAGCGCGCGCACCTCTTCCTCTGTTTTGCCGATCAATGAGGCAATCGTTGCGTCTGAGAACCCCTTTTCCTTCGCTTTTTTCAATAAGTCAAAAAAGAGATCGCCGCCCTCTTCCATCAGGCGGTTTTCCAATTTGATGATGTTGTTAAAGGTATGCAGGAAAAACGGATCAATTTTTGTTTTCGCATGAATGTCATCAATCGTCACGCTGCGGCTCAACAGCTCCATGACAACGAAAAATCTGCGGTCATCCGGAATGACTGCCAACTCCCATAGCGCATCAATTGACAAGCCGCTGAGCTCTGGAAGGTGTGTGCCGATATTTTTTAATTCAAGGGACGCGGCTGCCTTCTGTATTGCCGCTTCTAAATTCCGTTCAATCGCCATTACTTCACCGGTGGCTTTCATTTTTGTGCCAAGCTTGCGGTCTGCGTTTTTGAATTTATCAAACGGCCAGCGCGGAAATTTGACGATCACATAGTCCAGTGCCGGTTCAAAGCTTGCGTAAGTTGAACCTGTGAGCGGATTTTTCAGCTCGTCAAGTGTGTATCCGACTGCCAGTTTAGCAGCCATCTTTGCAATCGGATAACCGGTCGCTTTAGATGCGAGAGCCGATGACCGGCTGACACGCGGATTCACTTCGATCACGTAATATTGCTTGCTGAAAGGATCAAGCGCGAATTGAATATTGCAGCCGCCTACGACATCAAGTGCTGAAATGATGGTCAGACTAGCCGTCCGCAGCATTTGATAGTCTTCATCTGTCAATGTTTGTGAAGGCGCCACAACGATAGAGTCACCTGTATGCACGCCGACCGGATCGATATTTTCCATGTTGCAGACGGTAATGCATGTGTTATTGCCGTCACGCATGACTTCATATTCAATTTCTTTAAAGCCCGCAATGCTTTTTTCGACAAGGCATTGATTGATCGGGCTTGCTAATAGCGCCTGTTTAATCATAGCTGTAAAGGCTTCTTTATCAGGGGCGATTCCTCCGCCCTTTCCGCCTAATGTGTAAGCAGGTCTGATAATAACGGGAAAACCGATAGATTCCGCAAAATGGAGGGCATCGGCCTCGTTATCAACAATTTCACTCTCCGGCACGGGCTGTTTCAATTCGTTCATTAACGAACGGAATTTTTCCCGGTCTTCTCCTTTTTGTATCGTTTCAACGGATGTGCCGAGAAGCTTGACGCCGTGCTCCTTTAAAACACCCGTTTCTTCAAGCTCCACTGCTAAATTCAACGCGGTCTGACCGCCTAAATTGGCAAGAAGCCCATCAGGCTGTTCTTTCTTAATGATGGCTGTCAGGCTTTCTGCTGTCAGAGGCTCAAAATAAATCTCATCAGCAAAGGCCTCATCGGTCATAATTGTCGCCGGATTGCTGTTGACGAGAATCACCCGGTAGCCCTCCTCCTTCAGCGCGATGCATCCTTGAGTGCCTGAATAATCAAATTCTGCCGCCTGCCCGATGATGATCGGGCCTGAGCCGATTACTAATATGCTTGAAATATTGGTGTCTTTAGGCATGCGCGATTTCTCTCCTTGCTGGTATCACATTCTTTAGATAATCATCAAAAACCCATTCGCTTTCCGCCGGTCCGGGATGGGCTTCCGGGTGGAATTGCACACTCATGACTGGCAGTTTTTTATGGGCAAGCCCTTCAACTGACGTATCATTGACATGATGAAATCTGATCGTGAGCTCTTCTTCATTAATCGACTGTTCATCAACCACATAGCTGTGGTTTTGGCTTGTCATAAAGACCCGTTTCGTTTCACGGTCGATGACCGGATGATTTGCTCCCCTGTGGCCGAATGGCAGCTTGAATGTATTCCCTCCGAATGCGAGTGCGATCAGCTGATGTCCGAGACAAATGCCAAGAGTCGGAAAGCGGCTGATGATGCTTTTGATTTTTCCTAGATATGGATGAATGGCTTTCGGATCTCCAGGACCGTTCGACAGCACAATGCCGTCCGGCTTTATATCGTATACAGCTTCCATTTGCTTGTATGGCACCACGGTGACCTTGCAGCCCCGTTTGACAAGTGATGATGCGATTGACTTTTTATAGCCAAAATCA
Organism: Bacillus sp. MD-5; assembly: GCF_002201875.1. NCBI lineage: Bacteria > Bacillati > Bacillota > Bacilli > Caryophanales > Bacillaceae > Bacillus > Bacillus sp. MD-5. The sequence goes on along the minus strand of NZ_CP021911.1, from coordinate 1,051,296 downwards.
ATGAGAACGATATGTTTATTCCCGTCGCCAAATGTGCTGATTTCCTGTGCGGAAGCCTGCTCTGCCACATTCTCTGGTTGGAGGGCAATCTCAGCTCCTTCTTTAGAGGCTGTGACTGTCGCACCCATCGTTCCATTTACCCGGATTTTTTTCACGACAGCCCTTGTATCAACATGGGTCAACAGCGGAATATTCCATTTCTGTAGATACTCCTTGAGGCTGTATACCGCTTCATGATGAGAAAAATGATCACACGCCTCATAGACAACCACGGCTTTTACTTGCGGTTTCTTGCTTTCAAAATCCTTTTCATTAATGCCGTAGTTGCCAATCAGCGGATAGGTAAATACGATAATCTGCCCTTTATATGATGGATCTGTCAGCACTTCCTGGTAGCCTGTCATTCCTGTGAAAAAAACAGCTTCTCCCGTGCAGTTTTCATGACCGTCCAGCTCGCCGCTAAACGATGTCCCATCTTCTAACACTAAATAACCTTCCATCTAACAGCCCACCTCTTGATGAATAATTAATTATAAAAATGAATTTTTATACCTTTATATCGAAAAAAAATCACTGGTTTACAGCGGTATGCTGAGCGATTGCCTGTTTCAGCTTGCTGACAGCTTCTGCTATTTCATCCTTAGTCACGGTGAGCGGCGGCAGCAGACGAATCACGTTCGGGCCGGCCGGCAATACAAGCAAGCCTAATGTCTGCAATTCTGCAATAATGCCAGCAACCGGGCCATCACACTCAATTCCAAGCATTAATCCTTTACCGCGGATTTGTTTAACAAAAGGGCTTTTTAGCTCCGCCTCAAGCTGTTCTTTTAAAAACGCTCCTTTGTCAGCAGCCTCTTGCAGAAAGTCAGGCTCGAATACAATTTGCAATGTGGCATTCACAGCAGCCATCGCCAGCATATTTCCTCCGAAAGTCGTTCCGTGAGAACCAGGGGTAAACGCTTCTCCAAGCTGTTTCTTTCCGATGACAGCGCCGACTGGAAAGCCATTTCCCAATCCTTTGGCGGCTGTGATGATATCCGGTGAGAGTCCAAAGTGCTCATATGCGAAGCCTTTTCCCGTCCGTCCGATGCCGGTTTGAATCTCATCAACAATCAGAAGAGCCTCTTTTTCCTTGCAAAATGACTGAACGGCTGTTAAAAATTCAGCGCTCGCCGGATTGACTCCGCCTTCTCCCTGCACTGTTTCAAGCATCACCGCGGCAATATCGTCTTCCGCCCCAAGAGCTTCAAAAACAGAAGGATCGTTGTATGGCAGGTAGTGAAAGCCTTCAAGCATCGGGCCGAAGCCTGTTTTGATTTTATCCTGTCCGGTCGCCGCCATCCCTGCATACGTGCGGCCATGAAAAGACTGAAGAAAAGTGATGATTTTTGTTTTTCCAGTTGCTTTTCGGGCGAGCTTTATCGCACCTTCATTCGCCTCCGCACCGCTGTTACAGAAAAAGACGAGATCACCCGCACTGTGTTCCGCCAGCTTCTGTGCCGCTTGCTCTTGGAGATTGTTCTGAAATAGGTTGGATACGTGCCATACGCTATCGAGCTGTTTTTTGACTGCCTCTGTCACCGCCTCATGGCAGTGGCCTAGATTTGATACCGCAATCCCCTGAATGAAATCGAGGTACGTTTTGCCGTTCTGATCCTCAACATGCGTTCCCTTTGCTTTTTTAATGTCAATATCCCAGCGGCCGTAGGTTTGAAACAAGCTGCTCATGAAACAGCCTCCTTTGCTTTGACGATTTTTGTCCCTTGAAAAGTTTGTTCTGCGAAGAATGATCCTTTTCCGTTTACGATCATGACTTCAGATACCTGGTCTGATAAAGCTGACAAGGCTGAATTGACCTTCGGGATCATCCCTCCTGTGATCACTTCCTGCTCGATTAGCGTCTGAATCTCTTCAGAGGTCAGGACGTCCAGACGCTGCTTTTCCTTCATGATTCCATCAACATCTGTGACGAACATCAGCTTATCGGCTTCAAGTGCTCCGGCAACTGCTGAGGCAGCCAGATCGGCATTTACATTCAGCGTTTTGCAGTCGCTTGTCATAGACAGCGGCGCAATAACGGGGATGATGTCCTTTTCCATCAGCGCGTTCACCATGGACGCATCGACTTTTTTGATTTCTCCGACTTCTCCGTATGCTTCCGAATCGAGATAATCAGCCTCCAAAAGACCGCCGTCCTTACCAGAAATGCCTGCGGCTCGCATTCCGTGTTTGGCAAGCTCTGCAACGAAAAATTTATTGACAGAACCGGATAAAACCATTTCCGCCACTTCCAGCACCGGCTTCGTTGTTTTCCGCTGTCCGCCCGAAAACTCTGTTTTGATATTTAACCGCTTCAGCATATTTGTGATTTCCGGGCCGCCGCCATGTACGATCGCCAGTTTCCAGCCTGACGCCGTAAGTTCTTTCAGATTTTGAAAAAATTCCTCCGACAGCTCACGGATGACACTTCCCCCGCATTTAAAGACAATTGTTTTCTTCATAATGCTCCCCTTTATTACGTGCGATAGCTCGCGTTAATTTTGATATAGTCATAGGTCAGGTCACAGCCCCACGCTCTTCCGTTCCCGTCTCCTTCATCCATCTTGATGACAATGGTGATTTCATCTCCTTCAAGGTATTCCTTGGCGAGAGATTCAGAGAATGGCTGAGGCTCGTTATTCTTAAACAGGCATTGGCCCCCAAGATAAACCTCTACTTCTTCTGCCGTCACTTGAGCTGCGGAGTGTCCGATGGCTCCGATGATCCGCCCCCAGTTGGCATCTGTTCCGTATACTGCCGTTTTCACGAGATTTGAGCCGACAATCTTTTTAGCAATGACGTTTGCATCAAGATTGTTTTTCGCACCCTGTACTTGGGCTTCAATTAGTTTTGTCGCGCCTTCTCCGTCTCTGGCAATCTCTTTAGCCAGATCCTCACAAGTGAGCAAGAGCGCTTTTTTAAAGACTGGCCAGTCTGGATGGTCTTCTGTCAGGCACTCGTTTTCGGCGCAGCCATTCGCCATAACTAATACCATATCGTTCGTGGATGTTTCTCCGTCAACTGTGATTTGGTTAAATGAAACGTCAGTGATTTCCCGAAGCGCCTTTTGCAGCGCTTTTTCTTCGATTGCCGCGTCAGTTGTCACAAATCCCAGCATCGTGGCCATGTTCGGGTGTATCATCCCTGAGCCTTTGGCCGCTCCACCGATCGTGACTGTTTTGCCGCCGATTGCCAGTTCATAGCACGTCTGCTTGATCACTGTATCAGTTGTTAAAATCGCTTCCTCAAAATCGCCTGATCCCGCAGGTGTTTCTTTCAGCAGTTCGATCCCCGCGTGGATTTTTTCCATGTCTAAATGCTCGCCGATGACACCCGTTGATGAAACAGCGACAAGCTCCGGCTCAATGCCAAGCTGTGAAGCAAAGCTCTCCCGCATTGTGTATGCGTCCTTTAAGCCCTGTTCTCCCGTGCAGGCGTTGGCAATGGCGCTGTTGACGATGACGGCTTTCAGTGTCGGTCCGTGCTTTAAGCTGTCTTGTGTCACTTTGATCGGAGCAGCCTGAAAGTGGCTTTGGGTATAAACTGCTGCACTCACGGCCGGTGTCTCGCTGATAATGACGCCGAGGTCTTTTTTCGAGTAGCGCAGTCCGCAATGCACACCCTTTGCCTGAAACCCTTTTGGCGAGGATACATCACCTGTTACTTTTACAATTTGATCTTCACTTAACTGAATCATGGTTCGATTCTCTCCCGTTCTATGGATAAATTGGCGTGATGGTGAGTCCAGTTTCTTCATTCCAGCCATTCATCAAATTAAAGTTTTGCACTGCCTGACCGGCGGCACCCTTCATTAAATTATCGATGACCGAGACGATCGTGACTCTGTTCGTTCTCTCATCGAGGGTCACGGCGATATCACAGAAATTGCTGCCGTACACTTCTTTCGTTTGCGGGTACTGACCTTTTGGCCTCACTCTCACAAAATATGAATCTTGGTAAAATTCCGAATATAAATCATGCAGGTCATCTGCGGATAGGTCACAGGTTAATCTGGTATACATCGTCGCCATGATGCCCCTTGTCATCGGAACCAAGTGAGCCGAAAATGTAATGGGTCCGAGACCTGGCTGCCATTCATTCAGCGCCTGCTCAATTTCCGGCGTGTGCTGATGTTCATTGACTTTATAAATTTTAAAATTGTCGTTCAGCTCAGAAAAATGAGTTCCCATGGATGCTTTTCTTCCCGCTCCGGAAACCCCGGTCTTCGCGTCAACGATAACGAAAGATTCATCGAGCAGTTTCTTTTGAGCTAAAGGCGCGAGTCCAAGCAAAACAGCTGTTGGAAAACAACCCGGATTGGCAATGAGTTTCGCCTGTTGAATTTGCTTTTGATTCAGTTCTGCGAGACCGTATACCGCCTCTTGAATCACCGCCTTCGGTGCCGCTGTCCGTTTATACCATTTTTCATATTCAGCAGGCTCTTGTATCCTCAGATCACCTGACAGGTCAATAACCGGAATTCCCGCATCTGCCAGCTTCGGAGTCAATTCACTTGATACTCCGGGCGGCGCAGCAAGAAACATGATATCTATTTCGTGTTTGATCGTATTCATATCAATTGGCTTCAGCCTCTGATCCGCTAAGCCGATAAGATGAGGATAAACCTCGCTATAGACATTTCCTTCTCCACTGGATGAATAAAGTATGCATTCCTCTGCATGAGGATGATGCGAGAGAATCCTGACAAGTTCAGTGCCTCCATACCCTGTAGCACCTACAATTCCTATTTTCAAAACAAGTTCACCCTCTTGGTCTTTGTGAAATTATTTAACATTATAACATGAATAAAAATTAATTCAATCGTATATTTAATATTTTTATTCATTTATAAATTTTCTGTTCAATGGAAATTCTGCTCAAAAAAATCAACACATCCACACCAAAAAATGTTGATATGACGCCTCTTTTCAGCCGCATAAAAAAACAGGCTGACGCGGTCAGCCTGTTTTCATCATCATCAATCCACTCAAAAAATATAGAATAGAGCTTGCATAAAAAATCATTTGCACTGTGAAAAAGTCAGCGAGAAAGCCCCCGAGCATAATGGCTGCTGCTGAAAAGACAGCTGTCCAAAAATGGTAATTCCCAATCTTCTTTCCACGTTCTCCGCTGTCTGTAAAATCAGCGATCAGCACTTTTTCTCCATGCTTTTGCATCGCTCCAAAGAGCCCTAACAGCACTTGGACGATATACACGTGAACGACGCTTCCGATATGCGGGACATATAAAAGCAGAACAGCCATCCCCCAAGAGTTCGCAAGCAGAAAATAACGGCTGTCAAACCTTTCAGACAGCCGTCCGAGGAGCGGATAAATGAGCGCGCCGCTCAGCCCGAACAATCCGTAGGAAAAACCGAACTGTGTGTAGCTTGAGCCGATATTTTTCACAAACAGAATATAAAACGGAAAGATTAAGCTGCTTGCGAAAAACACGCTGCTTTGTGATAATGTCAGCCATTTTAATTTGTTTTTCCCCATTATTTATACCTCTGATAAAAGTAATTCATAAAGCGTTCATCCGGGTCATAGGTTCGTTTTTTCTGAAAAAACGCTTCGCTTTTCGGATATGCCTGTCTCATTTGCGCCTTTGTCTGGTAGGTCATATAAGGCAGATAATAGCTGCCGCCATGCTTGATAGCAACGTCTGTCATGCGCCTGATGATTCGGGCAGTATCTGCCTGGTCTTCTTTTGAAAAGCCCTCATTTATTAATAACACGAGCGAAAACATATCATCCTTCGCATAGGAAAGATCGGCCTTTTCATTTTTCTGCACGTAGCGGATCGTAATGTTCAGCAGGTTGAGATCTTCGCCCGACAGCGTTTGTCTCAGATCGTCTATATAAGCCGTATACTCCTTCACAGGCACAAAGTATTCTTGCAGAACATCTGTGTTGTCATTGTTTTCATACTCAAGAAATTTTGATTCGGACCGCATGACATTATTGCGTGAGATCTCTGTGCCGTTTTGGCTTAGGAAATAGGATTGCTGCGTGCCCCACAGCCAATTCCTGCCCCATTCATACCGCCTTGACAAACCGAGTGCAAACTTTGTGGCTCCCGTATATTCATCTTCTTTGAGATCGCTGTATGAAGTCAGCTGATCCTGTTGATCAGCCAATACGTAATTCGTGACATACATGTCTTTCAGAAATCCTTTTTTCGCTGTTGATATTCGCGCCAGATGCATTCGGACTTCTGGATTTCCTTTTACGTGCTTTGTAAAATAGTCTGCGTATGCGCTGTAATTCATTTTTTCAGTCTGCATGACATACAGCTCATCATCCGTCAGTTCAAGCGTTACATCAAGAATCACACCAAAAAGACCGTACCCTCCGATGACTGCCGTGAACAACTCGTCTTTTGGAGTGACGGTGATAATTGTCCCATCAGCTTTTAAAAGCCGAAATGATTTGACTGTATCAATCAGCGAGCCGTAGCGGATATCACGTCCATGGGCATTAGCGCTGAGAGAGCCGCCAATTGTAAAGATGTTTTGTGACTGCATGACTTTTACCGCGAGTCCGTATGGATTCACGTATTTCTGGATGTCATTCCACGTTGCACCGCTTTGCACTCTGATGGTTTTCTTCTCTTTATCGAGTGACAGGATTTTGTTGTAGCCTGTCATGTCGAGAACGATGCCGTCCTCATAATATGTATGGCCGCCCATGGAGTGCTGAGCACCGGCGATTGAAATTTTTATGTTTTTTCGGTTTGCCTCTTTGACTGTGTCAAGGAGCGTTTCCTCTTCCTGCCCTTTCACTGTCTGCTTTATTTTCACAGGCATCAGGCGGCTGACATCCGTCATCTCGCTTGTGTCTGTTTTTTGCTCTGAGTGCACAGAGTACGCAAACAGGGCCGCATACGCGCCAATACAAAGCGCGAATGCAAGCAATTTCTTTTTCATAGTGCTCTCCCTGCTGTTTTTTTACAACCATTATACCATGTCTGCGCCCTCATTTTTCCATATTATCTTCTTACCCGTTTTTCGGCACGGCGGTCGGCGACGATAAAGCAGGCGTGAATCGCGCCCGGCAGCCAAAAGATACAGGTCAATATGAGATTCAGCAAGGCCTGAAACGGTTTTCCCGAAAACAAAACAGCAAGCGGCGGGCACAAAACAGCAAGCAGGTACATCATTTCCTTTCACTCCTTTCAGCTGTAAAAAAGGACAGCCTCACATATCAGGCTGTCCTTTTTTGTTTTATTGAATGCCAAGCGCAATTTTTGCGTATCTGGACATTTTATCTCTTGTCCAAGGCGGATTCCATACAATGTGAACCTCTGTCTCTTTCACTTCAGGAAGGTCCGCTAATGCTTTTTTCACTTCATCCACGATAATCGGCGCTAAAGGGCAGCCCATCGATGTCAGCGTCATCGTCACGTGCGTTAAGCCGTCCTCATCCATATCAACGTCATATACCAAGCCAAGATTCACGATATCAACGCCAAGCTCAGGATCGACAACCTGTTCCAGGGCGCCCATGATGTTCTCTTTTAATGCTTCTTCCACGTTCCCTCACTCCTTTTTTCTACAGTATAACGTAAATTAAGCCCTTGTTAATAACGTAGTGCTTTATAAATACGTTTCAAACCATTCAATCGTTTTTAACACTGCTGTCCGCGGGACTTTATGGTCGGCGTTTTCATCTCCGATAAATTGCAGGCGTTCCGGCTGCTCGCTGTAATGGGATTTAATCGTTTCATAAAATGTCCGGGTCGGCGCGTAAGGCACGACTTTATCTTTTTCACCGTGCCAAAATAAAAGCGGCCGCTGGCGCAGTTTCTCCGGCTGAAGGCTGAGATCCCGCAATTCGAGACGTTTCATCAGCTCCTGTACCTTCTCTTCCGGCACGTCGATATCAATTCCCTGAGATTGAATATGATCAATCTGCCGCTGAAACAGCTCCACGTAATTCGGGCTTCCCATCAGGCTGACGCCGGCTTTTATCCAATCATATGCAGTCAAAGCGCCAAGCGTTGTGATGCCGCCCATTGACGTGCCTGCGAGTCCGATGCGGCCGCCGTCTACCAGGCCCTCTTTTTCAAAATGGTTTTTAAGCACGCCGATCTCTTCAATCTCGTTGAGGACGATGTCCCAAAAATGGCCCGCCAGCTCTTCAACAGCCATTTCTTCTCCCCGTTCACCATGGTGCAGAGCCTCCGGCAGAACGGCTCTGAAGCCCTTCTCCGCAAGCAGGTAAGCAATATGAAGGTTGTGTTCCTTCGCACTTGTAAAACCATGGATAAAGAATACGAGAGGAACAGCGCGGTGCCTGTTCTCTTCCTTTACAATATGTAAAAAAGGAATACCGGAAACGGTTTGATTCTCAATTTGTATCACAATGTGCCCTCCTTAGGATAACCATAATCATAAGTGTAACATGTAGACAATAAAGATGGTAAAAAGCTACACTGTAATTAAGGGAAAACAAGCAAAATCTAAGGTTAAAGGAGCTTTTCATGGAGACAAAACCCTATTTAATCGCATTAGATTTAGATGGAACGTTATTAAAGGATGATAAAACCATATCAGAAAACACTCTTCGAACGATACAGCGCCTAAAAGATAGCGGGCATTATGTCTGCATCTCAACAGGGCGTCCGTACCGTTCAAGTTCTATGTACTACCAGCAGATGGAATTGACAACGCCGATTGTCAATTTTAATGGAGCATTTGTCCATCATCCGCTGGACGACAGCTGGGGACGGTATCATACGTCACTCCCGCTTGATGTTGTCAAACAGCTCGTGGATATCAGCGAGAGCTACAACGTACATAATGTGCTTGCTGAAGTCATTGATGACGTATACTTTCATTACCATGATGAGCACCTGATTGATGTCTTTAACATGAACACAACAAATGTAACGGTCGGAGACTTGCGGGAAAATCTCGGTGAAGATGTGACGTCCGTACTCATCCATGCAAAAGAAGAAGATGTGCCGGCAATACGCTCTTATTTATCGGATGTTCATGCCGAGGTGATCGACCATAGAAGATGGGCCGCTCCGTGGCATGTCATTGAAATTATCAAAAGCGGCATGAATAAAGCGGTCGGCCTGCAGAAAATCAGCGATTATTACGGCGTGCCGAGAGAGCGGATCATCGCTTTCGGAGATGAGGATAACGATTTGGAAATGCTTGAATTTGCCGGCTGCGGCGTCGCAATGGGAAATGGAATTGACGCGGTCAAGCAGATTGCCAACCGAACAACGGCTGCAAATGAAGAGGACGGCGTGGCAAGATTTTTGAAAGAATATTTCTCACTTTAAAGACGGTCCGTATTAATTTTTCCCACTCATAAACCTTACTTTACCCCACCATACTATTGAAGACGACTCATCTCGTCAAAGTATGGAAGGGGGCAGTCTCAAAATGGGTAAACGAAGCAAATCCAGAAGGTTTATTCAGCAGGGTAAAGACTCCATCGGGCTACACGCCGCAAGATTTCCATATCGGTCTACTTTAGAAGAAGCTCACCAGCATGCCGCGGCACGAGACTCGGCCGAAAGACAGGTTGAATATTAAATGAGAAACGAACTGTTTCAGCAGGCAAAATCATTTGTTCAACAGGCGGTCATGGTGACAAACGGCTTTGAGGAGGGCGATCAGGAGCAAGCGATTCTGAGAGCCAAAAATGCTGTATCTTCTGCGTATGCCAATTCGACAGATGCGGAACGTCGCCAGCTGCATCAATTCCAAAATCAGCTGGACAAACTGCAATAAAAAAAGGCTATGGCGATTCGCCATAGCCTCTTATTTGACTTCAAACTGCTGAACAGCCTGAACTTGCTTTAGATTTTCCGCTCTGCCCTTAAATGTCACCTTTACCTCATAGGTTCCGGGCTCAGGGACTTCCTTCCACACATCAGAGAAATCATATGTTTCTCCGGGTTCAAGTGTCAGGTTTTGAAAAGCCTGCGTAAACATTTTGTCTTTCGAATAACGGTATCTTTCTTTGTGCCCAGAATCATACACGACAAGTTCAAATTTTTGCCCTGTGCTGAATTGAAACTCGACAGCACGTTCGCTTTGGTTCTTCAGCGACATGTTAAACTTGATTTGTTCAGGCTCCTGAATTGCGTCAACAGATAAAACAACCTCTTGATTCTCCATTCCGCCTGATACCTCCTTATCGGGTTCTGTCTGCTCATCTTTCCCGCAGCCTATCAAAAGCAGCACGGGGAGGAGCATCACAAGCAGCCGTTTCACGACTTCCACCTGCTTTCGTCAGTCTTTTCTAAAGAAACCAAAAATCCCTGTCGTTTGAACAATGTTCGTAAATGCTTTCGGATCAACTTCTTTGACGATTTTCTCTAAATCGTACAGTTCGTACCTCGTAATGACGATAATCATCATTTCCTTCTGTTCGTTCGTAAAAGCTCCTTTTGCCGGAACAGTTGTGATGCCGCGCACCATTTTTCCGTAAATGGCTTCCTTGATTTCGTCCGCTTTTTTCGTCACGATCATCGCCGTGAGTTTCATGTGGCGGGTGTGGATGGCGTCGATCACCCTCGTTGTCACATATAGTGTAACCAGGGTATATAATGCTTTCTCCCAACCTTGCAATAATCCTGCCGTCAAGATGATAATCCCGTTTAGAATGAAGAAATACGTGCCGACGGGTTTATCCTTCCACTTTGCAAGGACCATGGCGACGATATCAAGCCCGCCTGTCGAAGCCCCGTATTTTAATGTTAAGCCGATACCAACCGCTGAAATGACGCCGCCGAACACCGCGTTCAGCAAAATATCATGTGATAAGCTTGTTTCCGGCAGGATCCCCATAAACAGAGTAGTGAGTGCGACACTTAAAATGCTGTACACCGTAAACGATTTGCCGACCTTCAGCCATCCTAAAATACCGACCGGAATGTTTAAGAGGAACAAGAGCGTTCCCGTCGATATATAAAAGGGGGCATATTGATCAACGACGCTTGATAAAAGCTGGGCGACACCTGTAAATCCGCTGGCATATACATCTGCCGGAATCAAAAATAAGTTCAGCCCGGCTGCATTGAGTAAAGCGCCGATGATGACGATGAGTAATTTTTTTGTTTGATCTAGTACCATGGCATGTTCCTCCGCTCTTTCTTCTTTATTATGTTTTCCCTTAAAACAAATATTTGAACACGATTTTGGCAAATTAATATGATATAGTTGGCTTAAACTCTCATGATAACGAGCGATAACGGAAAGAAGGGAAGCAATATGACAGTTCATCTCATCGCTGACAGCGCAGCTGATTTGCCTCGTTCTTATTTTGAAGAAAAAAGCATTGGCTTTATTCCGCTCAGGGTTTCACTCGGCGATAAAGAATTCGAAGATGCAGTCACAATTCATGCTGATCAAATATTTGAAGCGATGCAAAATGGAGAAACGCCCAAGACGTCCCAAGCCTCACCGCAAACGATTAAAAATGTATTTTTGCAATATGCCGAAACAGGTGATCCCGCTCTTTACATTGCCTTTTCCTCAGGTCTCTCCGGCACGTATCAGACAGCTGTAATGATCGCCAATGAAGTGAAAGAGGAATTCCCTGATTTTGATTTACGGGTCATTGATTCCAAATGCGCTTCATTAGGATACGGCCTGGCTGTCCGGCATGCTGCCGATCTCTGTATCAACGGGAATACAATACAAGAAATTGAAACGTCTGTAAAGAACTTTTGCAACCAGCTTGAACATATTTTTACCGTTGATGATTTAACATATCTCGCAAGGGGCGGCCGGATATCCAAAACATCCGCTTTTGTCGGCGGCCTGCTGAATATAAAACCGCTGCTTCAAATGGAGGACGGCAAGCTTGTGCCGCTGGAAAAAATCCGCGGACAGAAGAAACTTTTCAAACGGATCATCGAGCTTATGAAAGAGCGCGGGGATGATTGGAGCAATCAAACCGTCGGGATCAGCTACGCCGCGAACAAAGAAAAAGCCACGGACATGAAACACTTGATTGAGGAAGCCTTCAAGCCGAAAGAAATCATTATGCATTCTATCGGTTCTGCAATCGGCTCGCACGCCGGTCCAGGTACATTGGCAATATTCTTTTTAAGAAAATGAGCAAACAAAAACAGTCAGACTCTGTGCCCTGACTGTTTTTGTTTGCTTATAAAATGCCGACAGCCTCATACGCTTTTTCGACTGAAGCTGATTGCTTCGATCCTTCACCGTATAAATCATTGGCGGCTTCAATCGCCGCTTGCTTCATCATGCTAAAATCTGTAGATGCCGTTACATAATATGTTAAAGCCCGATAGTAAATTTGTTCACATGCTTCACGCCCTATCCCTTCAACCTGCACATTGTGGTGCACGCCTCCTTCTGCCAGAAGGTAAGCTGCTTTATTGTGGATGGACGAATTGATATGGACTCCGCCATAATCCTCTGTTCCTGTGTAGCGGTTCGAGTAATGATCTGGATTTCCCTGCTTAGATGGGTCCTCTAACGACCGCAATGAATCTCCTGCAATATCCGGAGTATAGACATCCTCGCCGATTTCCCAATCATCACGGTCAGCCATTGCGCCCATAATATCGGAAATGGACTCATTTAATGCACCGGGTTCTCCTTGATATAATAGGCCGGCGGAATACTGTGTGACTGCGTGTGTGATTTCATGCGCGACAATGTCGAGCGATCCGGACAGCGGCTTAAATTTTGAACCGTCTCCATCACCGTACACCATCTGGACGCCGTTCCACGCTGCATTGTTCCATTGTTTGCCGACATGCACGGTAGACGTAATCCTTGCTCCGTTTTGATCAAAAGAATCACGGCCAAATGTCTTGCTGTAATAATCGTAAACGGCTTGCGCATTTGCATGCGCGTCTACAGCCGCAGGTTCATTAAATACGGAAGTGCCACTGACTATTTCTTTGCCCGTATATCCGATCAGTTGAGACAAAAGCGTAAACAAGGTTTCGTTCAGGTTCTCCGCGTCAAACGTATTGATCCCTTTTCCCCTTGTTTCGTCGGCCAAATAAAAGCGCCCATTCTGTTCTGTGACGTCAAAGCTTTTTTCATCGCCTGACACGCCGATTCCTGTACCTGCCGCTTCATGAATGGCATTAAAGGACTTGATGACCTTTCCGTTTTTGGCATCGATGACATAATGCCAATAGCCAGGCTCAGGTTCAGATGTCGAGAGTCTCACAAGGTAGGCAAGATCGAATTTCCCGTCGTGTGGATAGATATATAATTCGCCCTTTGGCTCCCCATCAAGATATTTGATTTTCCCAATGGCAGCCTCGAGCTCACGCTGTGCTGTACGTATTGCTTTTTCCTCAGAAATAGACGGTGTGACAGAGACGTCCTTGATTTGCGGATGCACCTTTCCAAAGAAACTTTTCACTTGTTTGTTTTCCTTCATCGCGACCGCTTGTTCAAAGCCGTAAATCGGAATTCCTTTGTAAACCTCCGTTAATTTAAAAAACGTTTGTTTTGTTTTTGGATCCTTTATGGTTTTCGAAATACGAAAATGGCTGTTCGCATTCCCTTTGAGCTTAAAATGCGATTGATGTTTATCAAGATAGGAAAATAACGATTCTTTCTGAGTTGTGTTTTGTACCGGCTTCTGTGATGGCTTTTCGATGATGTATGAAGGGGTTTGATACGTATGGTCGTATTTGATGCTTTGATCAGCTGAGACATGTGTTACAAAAACCATTTGGACCGCCGTGCATAAGCCGGCCAGTAATAGAGATGTCTTAGTCAGATTGCGCAAAACACCACATCCTTCCTATTTTGGAATCTATCATTTTTCTTCATCCTATCAAAAATACAAAAACTTGTATGTGGTGCTTCGTTCTTATTTTCCCAAAAAAAGAAGGGCAGAGATATTTCGCTCTGCCCTTCTTTTTCTACTCTACTAATTTTTTATTGACATAAATAATAACCCCTGCGCCATATGCCAGTATAAGCGGTGGTATGAGCTGCTCCTGGCCTTGAAATGAGATAAAACTATTCAGCAAAATAAACAAACCGGAATTCAGGAAAAAGTAGCCTGCTATTCTGGCCAGCCGATCTTTATCCCGTATGCGCGCCTCGTTAAATCCGGCCAGCATCCAGGTTTGTTTTTTGATCCCGACAAAATAGGCAACCACAAAGAATAAGAGCGCGATGACGATTAATAGATAATTGATGCTGATTTCCATCTTACAGCCTCCTACACATTACTTGATGTTTAGAAAAAGAAAAAAAGCGGCGCAGCTTACTGCAATCAGCAGCAGGACGACAAACGCCTTGAGGAACGGGCTCAAAAGAAGCAGCACTGCTAAAAACAGCAGATAAGCCGCACCGACTCGCGAAATCGTGACAATCTCCTTTTGAGAGCGCATTTTGTTTTTTCTGACGCCGGCAAACATCATCAATTTTTTCCGCTTCCATACATATCCGGCGAGCACCGCTAAATAAACAGCCAGCGGCAGATGTCTGAAATCGGGCGGCAGCAGCGGCAGGGCGATAATCGCGACAATGAGAAGAACCGAAAGCCAGCTTTTGCCCAATAAAGACCTCCTCCTATTCAGCTCTTTCCCATCACCCATCATCACTTCGGCAAGCTCCTTCGGATGAGAAAATTCAGATTCAATAGCTTCCTGGAGTTCCTCTTCACTAAGGCCGGCTTTGATTCTGTCTTGAACGAAAGCGGTGATATGCCCCTTTAATTCGTCGATAGCGTTTTCTCTCTCTACATCAGGCATATTCGCCAGCTCTGCATTTAGTTCCTCCATGTACCGGTCAATGATATGCTGGGCATTCATAGCAAATCCCCCGATAAAGACAGTAAGGCTTGATGGGTTTCCAGGTATTTTTCCAGCCGTTCTTTTAACATTTCTTCTCCTTTTTGTGTCATTTTGTAATACTTTCTTTTCGGGCCGTCCAGTGAATCTTCCCAAAAAAATTCGATCCATCCCTTCTCGGTCATTCGTTTCAGAATCGGATAAATCGCTCCCTCTGAAATAGCGAGCGCCGAGGTGGTTTTTAAGGATGACGTCAGCTCATAACCGTACATCGGTTTAGATCGCAGAAGGGAAAGGATGGCCAGCTCAAAAATCCCTTTTCGAAATTGAACTATCCAGCGGTCATTCACTTGATTCGTTTTCATGGTTTCAATATATCGAAAAAACCACTATATATCAATCATATATAGCAGTGTAAAATGTCCTGTTTTTTCTTTTGACAAAAATGGAATTTCTCATACTTTTTAACCTTTTTATTACATAAATGTTTTTATATTATGAAAAGTGTAAAAACGATTCTTCAGGTTAAAAGGAGCAGTCGAATGCAGAAATCGATATCATTTTTTATCATTTTTTCAGTCCTTTGGGGTTCGATATTTCTGTTTTCTATTATTGGCAGCTTAGGGACAACCCCGATCCCGCTGACAAAGGACTCCAAATTTCTCATGTCCAGCATCCTTCCTCAGGGCTGGGGCTTTTTCAGCAAAAATCCGCGCGATACTTCGATCGGCTTATATGAGGCTGAAGATGCCAGCGCCAAGGTCAGATGGCCTAATATGAGGGCAGATAACCTATTCGGCCTGTATCGTTATGGGCGGTCACAAGGCGTTGAAATGGGCGTGATCTACAGCCAAGTCGGCAAGGAACAGTGGACCGCATGCAAAGAAAAGAACCTCGGCGCATGCAAAAGCAAAGCAAAAACCGTGCAATTAAAAACACCCGCTCCCCGCCCGCTGCTTTGCGGCAGCTACTATTTGACGAAAGAGGATATTGTACCTTGGAGCTATTCTAAATACACCCCTTCGTCTTATCAGGTAAAAAGCATAGTCAAGGTTGTGATCTCATGCTCGAAAACATAAAAAAGACCATCACCAGTTGGGACGATAGAAACCCGTGGACGAATGTATACGGCCTCGCGCGAAGCATCATTGCGCTATCCAGCCTGCTGACGCTGCTCATCAATCACCCGAGCCTCATCATGAAGCCAGCCAGCGGAATCAGCAGTTATCCTGCTTGTAAAATGAATCTCAGTCTCTTTTGCCTCGGCGAAAATAACTATATGATGTTAAATCTTCTCAGATGGGTCTGCATTGCCATTCTGGTGCTTGTTGTCATTGGCTGGCGCCCCAGAATCACCGGGGTTCTGCATTGGTATGTCAGTTACAGCCTGCAGTCATCGCTGATCGTCATCGACGGAGGCGAGCAGGCAGCAGCTGTCATGACCTTTTTATTGCTTCCCATCACGCTGACCGATCCGAGAAAATGGCATTGGAGCACAAGGCCTCTAGAGGGCAAAAGAACACTTGGAAAAATAACAGCTTTTATTTCTTATTTTGTGATCAGAATTCAAGTGGCGGTGCTTTATTTTCACTCTACCGTCGCTAAGCTGTCTCAGCAGGAATGGGTGGACGGAACAGCCGTCTATTATTTCGCCCAGGAAAAAACCATCGGCTTCAACGGCTTTTTTCAGGCGTTAACAAAGCCAATTGTAACAAGCCCGTTCGTGGTGATTCCGACATGGGGGACGCTGCTGGTTCAAATCGTCATCTTCGCGGCGCTGTTTGCGCCGAAGAAGCATTGGAGATTTATTTTGATCATCGCTGTTTTTATGCATGAGATTTTTGCAGTCATGCTGGGTCTGATCAGTTTCTCGCTTATCATGGCCGGCATTTTGATATTGTATCTCACACCTATCGATTCCACGATTCACTTTACATATATTCGCAGACTGTTGTGGAATAAAAAACAAAAGAAAGGAGAGGTTTCAGTTTGAAGAAGGCGTTTCTAGTATTTTTGTCGGTTGTATTGGTGACGACTGTGTTTTTGGTGAAGCAGCAAGAAAGTGTGGCCCAGGCAAAGCAGCTTGAGTATTCAGGTGAGGAAATTTTTAAAGGGTTTGTGTTTGCCCAAGGGGAAGTTGGCAAACAGCTTCCAGAGGTCTTTAATAAAGCGATGACAGACAAACTCAACACAAAACAGGCAAAGGCTTTTGCCAATCAGGTTGTCGCTGATATTAAAAAAGAGGATGCTGACTTTTTTGACAACCTGAAGAAAGCTGTTTACAGCAAAGATGCATTGAAAGTGGATGAACTGCTGAAAAAAGCAGGTCAAATCGTTGAAGAAAAAGTAGAAGCTGCAAAGGAAATCGCCGCTTCCAAGGATGATACATCCAGAGTTCAGGCCGAGCTTGTCAACACTGTTGATACCGCTAACTATTTCTATTATGTTTCTTATGTTGCTGCAGCCGGTGCCCTGATACTGATCATTCTCGCCATCGATATTACGCCGATTGCGATTTCAGACAATGTTGATCGCGAAATGGCAATCAGAACGCTTGTTGATGAATTAAACTAGACATAAAAAACGGCTCGCTCCGCAGTTCTGCTGCAGGCGAGCCGTTTTCATGCTATTTTTTCTCGTATGTCCATCCATCTTCCTGATACACTTTTCCGTTTTTCATTAAATGGCCAAGCGCGCGTTTAAAGGCGGCTTTGCTCATGTTAAAACGTTCTCTGATATCGTCAGGCTCGCTTTTGTCACTGTACGGCATGGCGCCGTTTCTCGTTCTCATGTACGTTAGAATGTACTCGGCATCAACAGACATTGCATCCTGTTTTCTTGGAAGCAGCGACAAGTTGACCGAACCGTCTTCTTTCACTTGAATCACCCGCCCTGTGACTCTTGAACCGAGTCTTGGCTCCTCTTTTCTTTCTGACGGGTGAATAAAACAGCGGATCCCGTCATCCGTAATCACGAATGATCCCGATGCGATCAGCCTGTACACCGTACCTGTCAGCTCTTTATTCATCAGATCTTCTGAAGCGTCGGTAAACAGTTCGCTGATGATATCTTCCGGCGCTGGTTTCGCAAACATGCGCCCCCGGTTCGTCACCTTCAGCATACAGTAAAGCTTGTCCCCTTTTTGCGGCCAGACATCTTCGTACGGCGGCAAATGCTCAGTTGCGACTAGCGCGTCCTTCGATAAACCGACATCAACGAAAACGCCCATATCTTCCACTTTATCCACCACTTCAACCCAGCCATATTCATCCGCGCTGATGACCGGAATTTTCATCGTGGCCGCAAGCCTTTCCTGCTGGTCGACGTATATAAAGACTTCTACTTCCTCTCTGTCCTCGATATCCTCAGTCATTTCACTGTTATGTAAGAGAATCGTATCTTCACCGTCGGTTAAAAAGTAACCGAAGTCGGTTTGATGATCTATACTCAAGGTTAATTGCTGCCCTGGTCTCATGCTATCGTCCTTCCTGTTCCGCTTATTTTATGCGGATTTTGTTAACATTTTTTCCAATCATCCCAAATTGATTCTTTGTTCTGTTGGAAGTTTCTCTTTATTCTACTATAATCAACACATAAGTTAAATGTTATGGAGGTTTTCATATGGCAAAAGAAAGTTCATTTGATATTGTATCAAAGGTGGAATTGCCTGAAGTGCAAAACGCAATCCAAATTGCACTGAAGGAAATCAGTACCCGTTATGACTTTAAAGGAAGCAAAAGCGACATTTCTTTAGATAAAGAGGAGCTGGTCCTCGTTTCTGATGACGAATTCAAATTAAGCCAGCTGAAAGATGTGCTGGTCAGCAAATTGATTAAACGAAATGTACCGACAAAAAACATTGATTACGGCAAGGTGGAAAATGCGTCAGGCGGAACGGTACGCCAGCGTGCAAAGCTTGTTCAAGGCATTGATAAAGACAACGCAAAAAAAATCAATACGATCATCAAAAACTCCGGACTGAAAGTAAAATCTCAGGTGCAGGATGATCAAGTGCGCGTCACCGGAAAAAACAAAGATGACCTTCAGCAGATTATTTCAGCTGTGAGTGGAGCAGATCTGCCAATTGACGTTCAATTTATAAATTTCAGATAAATTTTCTGATTCCTATTGATTATTGTCTTTATTTTCGGTAAATTTGGAGAAAGGGAAAAACGCCAGGTATCTTATGGCACTTCCTGACACGAAAATTTCATATCCGTTCTTATCAAGAGAAGCAGAGGGACTGGCCCGACGAAGCTTCAGCAACCGGTGTAATGGCGATTAGCCATGACCAAGGTGCTAAATCCAGCAAGCTCGAACAGCTTGGAAGATAAGAAGAGACAAAATCACTGACAAAGTCTTCTTCTTAAGAGGACTTTTTTTATTTCTCTTTTTTCCTTGCTGATGTGAATAAAGGAGGCAGACAATGGGACTTTTAGAAGATTTGCAAAGACAGGTGTTAATCGGTGACGGCGCCATGGGGACGCTCCTCTACTCCTATGGCATTGACAGGTGTTTTGAGGAGCTCAATATTTCAAAGCCGGAGGAAATTCAGCGCATACATAAAGCGTACGTTGAAGCTGGAGCAAACATTATTCAAACGAATACGTACGGGGCCAACTATATTAAATTATCCAGACACGGTCTTGAGGATGACATCAAAAAAATGAATCAGGAGGCCGTAAGAATCGCGCGGGCTTCAGCAGGTGATGCATACGTGCTTGGAACGATGGGTGGCATACGCACATTTAATAAAAATGCGTACAGCCTTGACGATATTAAGCGCAGCTTCCGTGAGCAGCTGTACCTGCTGCTGCATGAAGAGCCGGATGGCTTGCTGTTAGAAACGTATTATGATTTGGAAGAAGCCCGTGAAGTGCTGAAAATCGCGCGGAAAGAGACTGATCTTCCGATTATGCTCAATGTATCCATGCACGAGCAAGGCGTATTACAGGATGGAACGCCGCTTTCTGACGCATTGCGCTCGATTGCGGATCTCGGAGCTGATATTGTTGGCATTAACTGCCGCCTCGGCCCTTATCATATGATTGAAGCGCTCTGCGAAGTGCCGATTTTTGATGACGTGTTCTTATCCGTTTATCCAAACAGCAGCCTTCCTTCGCTTGAAGAGGGACGGCTCGTCTATGAAACAGATGACACGTATTTTCAAAACAGCGCGTCAGAATTCCGTAAGCAAGGTGCGCGGATTATTGGCGGCTGCTGCGGCACCACGCCAAATCATATCCGGGCGATGGCAGAAGCGGTTAGCGGGCTGGCTCCGATTACGGAAAAAGAAGTCAAAACCCGGGCGAAAGAATTCATTTCTGTGCAGCATGAGCGAACCGAGCCCGGCCTGAATGAGATCGCGGCGAAAAAACGCTCTATTATCGTAGAACTGGATCCGCCGAAAAAACTGAGCTTTGACAAATTTCTATCGGCGGCCGCTGAATTAAAAGAAGCCGGAATCGATGCCTTGACACTCGCCGATAATTCTCTGGCAACCCCGCGGATCAGCAATGTTGCCTGCGGCGCCCTTGTCAAGCAGCAGCTCGATATGCGTTCCCTCGTCCATATTACGTGCCGCGACCGTAACATTATCGGCTTGCAGTCACATTTAATGGGCCTTGATACGTTAGGGCTGAATGACGTGCTTGCTATTACAGGTGACCCTTCTAAAATCGGGGATTTTCCTGGTGCAACGTCTGTATATGATTTAACATCCTTTGATTTAATCAGGCTGATCAAACAATTCAATGAAGGTCTGTCTCTGTCTGGAAAACCGCTCGGCAAGAAAACAAATTTCTCAGTCGCCGCCGCATTTAACCCTAACGTCCGCCATCTGGATAAAGCGGTAAAACGGCTGGAGAAAAAAATAGATTGCGGCGCGGATTATTTTGTTTCTCAGCCTGTCTATTCCGAGCAGCAGCTTGTCGATATCCATAACGAAACAAAACATCTGAAGACGCCGATCTATATCGGCATCATGCCGCTGACAAGCAGCCGGAATGCCGAATTCATCCACAATGAAATTCCCGGCATTAAGCTGTCTGATACGATTCGCGAAAAAATGGCCCGTGCCGGTGAAGATAAAGAAAAGCAAAAGGCGGAAGGCCTTGCGATTGCACGCTCCCTTCTGGATACGGCGTGCGAGCTGTTTAACGGCATCTACTTGATTACGCCTTTCCTCAGATCTGACTTAACCGCCGAGCTGACGTCATATATTCAGCAAAAAGATGAGCAGCGCCAAAATATCTTTTTGCATTAATTCCTAAAAGACTGCCTGATCGAATCGGGCAGTCTTTTTCAACGAGATTCGTGTTACGATATAGAAAAACAATCATGAGGAGGAACATTATGCTCGAAGTCAAAACCATTTCCGCGGAAGATACATATGAAATCCGGCACCGCATTCTGCGCCCCCATCAATCCATCGAACAATGCAAATATGAAGAGGATCATGCAGAAGGCTCCTTTCATCTCGGCGCGTTTTATGATGGAACGCTGATCAGCATCGCTTCTTTTTCCCCGCAAAGTCAGCCTTTATTAACGGAAACCCCTGCGTATCGGCTGAGAGGCATGGCAACGCTCGAAGGATATCGCGATAAGAAAGCTGGAAGCACGCTGATCAAACATGCGGAGCACAAACTAGCGGAGAGCGGCGTTCAGGCGGTATGGTGTAACGCGAGACACCATGTCAAGGGCTACTATGCCAAGCTTGGCTGGGAGGAACTTGGCGAACCATTTGACATTCCCGGCATTGGCAATCATATTGTCATGTACAAAACACTTAGAACAAGCAGGTGATCTTATGGACGTAGTGGATGAACTGATTGAGCTTCATGAAGAACACGTTTCCGGCTTATTGCGGCTTTGCGGGCAAGCCGGGTGGCCGGATTATGGCGAACAAGAGCTGAAACTGCTTGTTCAGCAGGGACGCTTTTTCGGTTATCAAAATGTCAGCGGTGAGATGATTTCCTGCATCGGCTTGTTTTTGTTTGGCCGTCTTGCTTCTATCGGCCTTGTTATCGTTGACAAGGAATATAAACGGCTTGGTCTCGGCAGGCGTATGGTAAACGCTTGTATCACCCAAACGGATGAAAACACCGCCATCAGGCTTTGCGCCACAAAAGAAGGTTTGCCGCTTTATGAAAAAGCAGGCTTTCATACGGCAGGAACAGTGCGAAAGTACAGCTGTCACAGTTTTCAACCTTATACAAAACAGCTTGACACTAAACTGTCATCCTTTAGAGAACAAGACTTTCAAGACTTAGCGACGGCGGATCTTGCCGCCTTTGGCGGAGATCGATCAAACCTTTTGCAGCAGCTTATTTCCACTTCATGCGAATGTGTCATCGCCAGAAAACCTAACGGACAGTTCATTGGATACGGACTATCTGTACAAACACCGGCCCATTTGAAATTCGGCCCCATTATCGCTCCATCATCAGACATTGCTGCACAAATAATCAGCAGGCTGGCGGCCGGAAAACAAGGCCCGATGCGAATCGATATACCGGGTGAACACACGTCTCTGCATGACAGCCTGATAGAAATGGGATTCCATAAAGATGATGAACCTCCGCTTTTGTTCTATCAGAAAAAAGCGCCTATTCAAAATGGACACTTATATGCTTTGATTTCACAGGCTCTCGGTTAGCCCTCTTTTTCCCGAACAGGTATCTTCTGTTCGGTTTTTTTGCTGTCTGATTACTGAATAAACGAAGCCATCAGGGACATTCTAAGCAGAAGAAAAGGAGTGTGCTCTGAGATGGAATCATCAAAACAAAATAACGGAATGACGATTGTAGCAATCGGTTCAATCCCTTTAATATTAACCCTCGGAAACTCGATGCTTATTCCGATTTTGCCAAAAATGAAATCTGAACTTCATTTATCACAATTTCAAGTCAGTCTCGTGATCACAGTATTTTCCTTGATTGCAGCATTTACGATTCCGATCGTCGGTTATCTCGCAGACCGATTCTCAAGGAAAATCATCATTATTCCCTGCTTAATTTTGTATGGTGCCGGCGGTTTGTTAGCCGGGTTTGCGGCAGGTTTTTTTGACAATGCCTTTCCTTGGGTCATGGCAGGACGAGCGCTTCAGGGAATCGGGGCAGCCGGAACAGGCCCCATTGCCATGGCACTGACGGGAGATCTGTTTAAAGGCGCCCAGGAGAGCAAGGTGCTGGGCCTTGTTGAAGCTTCAAACGGCATGGGGAAAGTGCTTTCACCGATCATTGGCTCGCTTATCGCCCTGCTTGTCTGGTATGGCGCGTTTTTTGCCTTCCCTGTGTTTTGTATCATTTCAATCGTGCTGACTTGGATTTTTATTAAAGAGAAGAAAAAGGAAAAAGAACCGCCACCTATCGGAAAATATGCGAAAGGGCTGTTAAGTGTTTTTAAACATGAAGGCAGATGGCTGTTTACCGCTTATTTAGCCGGTGCGACCTGTTTGTTTACTTTATTCGGCATCCTGTTTTACCTCTCAGATGTTCTTGAAAAAACATACGACACCGACGGCGTGAAAAAAGGCTTGATTTTAGCGATTCCACTTTTGGTTATGTGTGTGACGTCTTATACAACAGGAAGCAAAATCGGGCAAAAGCAATCGTTAATGAAAAAACTGATCGTACTCGGATTGGCGTTCATGACCGTATCTTACGCGGCACTGTCATTCATTGAGAATCTTGTCCTCTTTATCAGTGTTCTCGTGCTGAGCAGTATCGGCTCAGGTCTTGTCCTTCCTTGTGTGAACAGTTTCATTACCGGGGCTGTCGGCAAGGAAAGACGGGGATTTGTCACCTCGCTGTACGGATCTGTACGCTTCTTAGGGGTAGCAATCGGCCCTCCGATTTTCGGCCGCCTGATGCAATGGTCCAGACCCGGCATGTTTTTAAGCATTGCGGGATTGACTCTCGTTGTCGGCATTCTTGTGATGATGTTAATCCATGTGAAGCAAAACAATGAAGAAGCAAAAGAGAAAGAAGACCCTAAAATGGCTGGCAATCGGCTGCAGCCCGCTGAGGAAAGGTAGCACACGGTTTGAAGATTGTACGAATTGAAACCTTTCCGCTATTGCACCGATTAGAAAAGCCATACGGAGACGCCAACGGGCTTAAACGATATCGGACTTGTTATCTTATTAGGATTATCACCGAAAGCGGGATATACGGCTGGGGAGAATGTGTTGATTGGCTCCCGACTCTCCATGTCGGCTTTACCAAACGGATCATCCCGTTTCTTTTAGGAAAACAGGCCGGCAGCCGCCTGTCATTAGTGCGCACGGTTCAGAAATGGCACCAGCGGGCGGCCTCCGCTGTAAGCATGGCGTTGACAGAGATTGCGGCCAAAGCTGCGGATTGTTCAGTTTGCGAATTATGGGGCGGGCGATTCAGAGAAGAGATTCCTGTGTACGCCTCTTTTCAATCGTACTCAGACTCCCCGCAATGGATCAGCCACTCGGTCTCCAACATTGAAGCCCAGTTAAAAAAAGGGTTTGAGCAAATCAAAGTCAAAATCGGCGGGACCTCCTTCAAGGAGGATGTCCGGCACATCAATGCGCTGCAGCATACAGCCGGCAGCTCCATTACGATCATTCTGGACGCAAACCAAAGCTATGATGCCGCGGCGGCGTTTAAATGGGAGCGCTATTTCTCCGAATGGGAGAACATTGGCTGGCTTGAGGAGCCTTTGCCCTTTGATCAGCCGCAGGATTACGCTTTGCTTCGCAGCCGTTTATCTATTCCTGTTGCCGGTGGAGAAAACATGAAAGGCGCGGCGCAATTTGCGCCTCTCCTTTCACAGCGCTGTTTGGATATCATTCAGCCTGATGTCATGCATGTCAACGGAATCGATGAGTTTCGGGACTGCCTCCAGCTCGCCCGTTATTTTGGCGTCAGAGCATCCGCCCATGCATATGATGGATCACTTTCACGGCTCTATGCTTTATTTGCACAAGCCTGCCTGCCCCCATGGTCTAAAATGAAGAACGATCAAATTGAACCGATCGAGTGGGACGTCATGGAGAATCCTTTTGCAGATCTCGTCAGCCTGCAGCCTTCAAAAGGAATGGTCCACATCCCGAAAGGAAAAGGCATTGGAACAGAGATCAATATGGAAATCATCAATCGCTACAAGTGGGATGGCTCAGCCTATTAAGCTGGGCCATTTCTTCATTTTGAGACATAAATCATGGACAGCCTCATAAAATGGAAACAGCGGACAAGTCTTTTCATAAAGGAGCAAATGACTTAATGGCTGAACTGCTGATGAAAGCAAAACTCACGTTTATGATTGTCGTAGGCGGCGTACTACAGGGACTCGGCATGTCCTTGTTTTTATTTCCGCATGATATTCCGACAGGCGGTGCAGCAGGTATTGCGGTGCTATTGCATTATCTGTTTCAAATTCCCCACGGCTTTTCAGTGTGGGCTGTGAATGTATCAATGCTTTTTACTGCTTTAAAGTGGCTGGAGATGAGGACATTCACCGGCACACTCGCTTCTATCACCGTCACCTCTGTCTCGGTATTGATCTTTGATGCGGTTTTTCCGGATATCACATCAAACCTGTGGCTTGATCTGGCAAGCGGCGCAGTGTTATTGGGACTCGGCATCGGACTTTTATACAAATATAAAATTTCGAACGGAGGATTCGGAGCCCTTGCTCTAATGATTTCTATCTACCGCGGCGGGAATCCCGGAACGATTCTGCTCATCATGAATTGCATCATTTTTATGGTCACCGCGTCTATTATTGATTGGGGCATCGTCATTCAAGCCCTCATATGCCAGGTGATATCGACAAGAGTCATCGACTTCATCTACAACATCCGCCTGACCTCTCTTCCCTATCTCACGCCTATGTACCGCCATAAAAAATAATAGGCAGAGGCTCTCTTCACGACGAGAGCCCCACAGCCGCTGTTTTACAGAAAAAAGGTATCGGATCTTAGCCCTAAACGCAGCGTCTCCAACGCGATGGCATCATGAAATGGAATATTGGCCAGATTCACATTCGGCCCGATTTTTTGAATAAACCCTTGCTGAAGCGTTTTGTTAGGCGCTTCAAAAATCAGCCTGTTGATATCAATATCCGAGGAAATGATGTCGTCAACAATTTGAAACCTGACATCGCCGCTGCTGGAACAGATCCCTCCCGTCCCGCTTTCTCTGGCTTCTGTAATCACTTTTTCCGCGCCCGCTTCCAAATCCTCAACAATATATTCAAGCCATTCCTCAGAGCTTTGCCGGCTTGCTAATTCCGCATCCTTGCTGCCCACCTCACTAAGCACAAGAAATTCATCAGAAAAATCGGCAATGTAAGCCGCTTTCTCTTTATTTGTCATCGGGAGCGTACCGTTTGAAATCTCAATATATTCACAGCCGAAATAGGTGCAGTACCGATGAAATTCATTCACTTTTTTCTGGCTTACGTACTTTTCGAACAGTGTGCCGCCAAAGAAAAATGAAATGTCATGCTCTTTTAGCGTGCTGATTTTTTCTTCAAGATCTTTCGTAAGTAATGATGTGCCCCAGCCGAATTTCACAAAATCAATATAGTCGGACGCTCCAGCTATCGCATCTTTAAAAAATTGCAAGGGATAGCCGTTATCAATTAAAATGGACTGCCCGGTTTCTCTCGGCTTATTTGTTCTCACTGGCAATTCTAGTGAAAAATCATTCATATTATGACCCTCTCTATCGTTGGAACTTCTCCATCTTGTTTCACTTTCATCACAAAATCGCCCGTCAGTTCTTTTGCACAGTAAGCGATGTCCTCCGAATCAAATAATGGCTGGCGGCGGTCAAAAAATTTCTCTGCAACAGAAGAGCCTTTTATTCTTTGAATCGCCTCCTCAGCCGTTACCGCATTTGTCCCTTCAATGATGCCTTTGATATACTCCGCACACGCCATATCGTCATCACCGAATGGGTGGGAAGCCACAATGTTTATGACACAATCGTTTGCGGCGAGCTTTTTTACATGCTGTGCCGTTGTTTCGGCATTGGAAAATCCAGTTACGAACAGATGCTTTGCATTCAGCGCCCCCAACGCCGCTGTGACGCCATTAGTTGTTTTCTGGATCAGACGCTTATCCGCCATATCCTGCTCAGCCATGCGCTTAGGAGAATTATCTAAATCAAATCCGCTGATACCGACCCCCTTTTCCTCTCCCGTCAATACATAATCCGGATAGGTGCCTTTCAGCGCAAAGGCTTCATCAGCCGTCCGGACCAACAAAATCTCTTTCGCCCCGCCGATAAACGCATAATGGGCGACCGTAAAGGCTCTGATGACATCAATGACGATGTTAATATCCGCCGGGGCAAGCGAATGATGATGCCCCTGATAAATGGAAATCGGCATAATACCTCTCCTTGGGCATAAAACCATTTTGCTTAAAAGCATATTCAGCCGGGCTCTTAATGGTTCCGCTCCTCATTTTAGGCGGGCGCGGCACCTAAAAACCCTGAACCTTTATGCAAAAAATGAATAGTCTGCCTATAACTCGATCAATAGATAAAAAAGCAGATGCAAACGGGGGGAAAACGTTGAACGAAACCATCACGTATGACACATGGAACGACATGCTGTCCAAACAAATAACGGATCAATTGATCGATGAGCTCGATGTGTTGAAATGGGCTTACCGAACGTACGGAGAAAAGATTGTGTACGCCTGCAGCTTTGGCGCAGAAGGGATGGTGCTTCTCGACTTAATATCAAAAATCAACAAAAACGCACACATCATCTTTTTGGATACAGGGCTTCATTTTCAAGAAACATATGAGCTGATCGAGGCTGTCAAAGAGCGATATCCGGGATTTACAATCCAGCTGCTCGAGCCCGAGCTGAGCCTGGCAGAACAGGAGACGAAGTACGGCGGAGAGCTGTGGAAGCATAACCCGAACCTCTGCTGCCAATTGCGGAAAATCGAACCGCTCAAAAAGCACCTTTCCGGCATGACAGCTTGGATTTCAGGGCTGCGACGGGAGCAGTCGCCAACGAGAAAGCATATTCAATACGTAAACCTGGACCAGAAGTTTAAGCTCATCAAAATTTGCCCGCTCATCCACTGGACATGGGATGACGTTTGGACGTACATCCGCCTGCACAATTTGCCTTACAACAAACTGCACGATCAACATTATCCGAGCATAGGCTGTGAAATGTGTACATTGCCTTCCTCGGACCCGAACGATGAGAGGGCTGGAAGATGGGCCGGACGGGAGAAAACAGAATGCGGCCTGCATCAGGAATAGCGGATGGCAGGTTCTTGCTGTGAGAATCGAAATGATGTTAAGGCGCTGATGTAAAGCTTTCATTGAAGTGCAGAAAAGAAAACAAGGAAACGTATAAATGGAGGTTGAACACGTTGAATGGAAACGAGCCCCATGGAGGGGTATTAATCAACCGCTGTGATCCCGCATGCCGTTTTGAAGGGTGCACGTGCGAAGCGGAGCTGGATCAGCTTGCACTGAGCGACCTGGAGCTTATTGCGATCGGCGGCTACAGCCCGTTAACAGGTTTTTTGGGAGAAAAGGATTATCATCGTGTTGTGAAAGAAATGAGGCTGGCAAACGGCTTGGCGTGGAGCCTGCCGATTACGCTGGCTGTCGGAGAAGAAACAGCAAAACAGCTGTCTGCCGGAGATCACGTCAAGCTTGTGAAAGACAGCGTTACCTACGGCATGATCACAGTCACCGATATATACCGGCCTGATAAAACACTGGAAGCACTGTCTGTTTTTAAAACAACCGATCCTGCCCACCCAGGCGTAAAAAAGTTGATGGACCGCCCGGATTATTATATCGGGGGGCCTATCACGGTCAGCCGCCTGCCTGACAAACCTTTCGAGCAGTTTTATGCAGCGCCCGCAGAAACAAGAGCGGCCTTTCAAAAACTCGGCTGGAAAACGATTGTCGGCTTTCAAACCAGGAACCCTGTTCACAGAGCGCATGAATATATACAAAAAACAGCGTTAGAAACGGTCGACGGTCTGCTGCTTCACCCTCTTGTCGGTGAAACAAAGTCAGACGATATCCCGAGCGATATCAGAATGGAGAGCTACCAGGTTTTGCTTGATCACTATTATCCAAAGGATCGTGTCATGTTATCGGTTTTCCCTGCCGCCATGCGTTATGCAGGTCCGCGGGAAGCGATTTTCCATGCGCTCGTCCGAAAAAATTACGGCTGCACCCATTTTATTGTAGGCCGTGATCACGCAGGGGTCGGCAGCTACTACGGGACATACGACGCCCAAGATATTTTTCAATCATTCACAGAGGAGGAGCTTGGCATCAAGCCGCTATTTTTCGAGCACAGCTTTTATTGCCGAAAATGCGGAAACATGGGCACCTCCAAAACATGTCCGCACAGCTCAAGAGACCACATCCACTTATCAGGCACAAAAGTGAGAGAGCTTCTCCGCCAAGGCAAAAAGCCGCCTAAAGAGTTCAGCCGGCCTGAGGTCGCAGCCGTGCTGATAAAGGGACTTCATCAACAGCCAGTTGCCATCCAGCAAAACAGCGGGGAATTAAAATGACACACAATCCGAACATCATTTGGCATCCCGCTGCCATCTCAAAGTCTGACAGACAGTCCTTAAACGGACACAAAAGCTGCGTCCTCTGGTTTACCGGCTTATCAGGCTCCGGAAAATCGGTGCTGGCCAATGCAGTCGATGAAAAGCTTTACCGCAGGGGCATTCAGAGCTATGTGCTTGACGGTGATAATATCCGCCACGGCTTAAACAAAGATCTTGGATTTCAGACTGGTGACAGGATTGAAAACATCCGCCGGATCGGAGAAGTGGCGAAGCTGTTTGTCGACAGCGGACAAATGATTTTAACGGCTTTTATCTCTCCATTCAGAGAAGACCGGGACATGGTTAGAGCGCTCTTTCCAAAAGGTGAGTTCTTCGAAATTTATGTAAAGTGCCCGCTGCATGTTTGTGAACAGCGCGATCCAAAAGGACTTTATAAAAAAGCGCGAAACGGAGAGATCAAACATTTCACCGGGATCGATTCTCCGTATGAAGCGCCGATTTCACCCGATTTTATCATTGAATCGGACCAGATCTCTATTTCCGATGGAGCTGACCTCATCATTAACGAACTGCAAAACAGAGGAATTATATAAAAAACCCGATCAATGTCGGGTTTTTTATTATGAGTTGGAGAACTGCGCAATCAAACTGTTAATCTTCTCTTTTTCCTCATAAAATGCTCCGTGCCCGCTGTTTGCAAACGGAACCAATTCTGACTGTTTGATGCCGCGCTTCAATTCTTTCGCAAAATCAAACGGCGCAATTTTATCTTTTCTCCCGTGCAAGATCAGCGTCGGCACCTTGATTGCAGCAAGTTCCTTTCTGAGATCCTCGTCTCTTAATGCAATGCCCGAGTGGATCGTCCCGTAGGAGGAGGCCTCCAGCATCAGATTGAGAAACCACTGTCTAAGCTCTGGGGACACTTCTTTCTCAAAAAACTGTTTCCCTAAATCCGCCAGTGTTTTGGGCCGATCCGTTTTGAACAGTTCAATCATATCGTCAATATCCTGCTTCCTCATTCCGTACGGATAACCTGGGCGTTTTGTGAACGCGGGTGCCGCTGCTGACAGTAAAATCAGCTTATCAACATCGGCTCCTTCATGCCTTGCCATATAACGGATTGCAATGGCTCCGCCCATTGAAAAACCGGCAAGAATCGCATTCTCAAGCTGCAGCGTATAAATGACTGCTTTCACATCATCGGCCATCGTGTCATAATCGTAGCCTTCCCAAGGGCGGTCAGATAGTCCATATCCCCGTAAATCAATGCCGATAAAACGGAAGCCTCTTTTCGGAAGCTCATTCATTTGATATTCAAACATCTTATGATTCAACGGCCACCCGTGCAAAAAGATGATTGGCCTTCCATGTCCGATATCCTCTACAAACAGTGTCACATGCTCCTCGGTTTTGACGTAATGCCCCATTCCGCATTCCTCCTGTTCCCTTTGGCTTTCCCGGCCTGTAAACGCCTTGACGTACAGGAAGCTTTCCATTTATGCTTACAAAACAAGCGGGCTGCTGTACCAAGAAAGGCTCTTTACGATTTACTATATGTATCAAATTCCTTAACGATCTACTAAATTGAACCCGGAAGCCTCTGTTTTTCGGGCAGCAAAGGATGTCATCACATGAATAAAATTACAATTCAAAAACCGAATATACCGGAAAACCTGCAAACCGCAGATTTTCATGATGCCGTGACGCAGGATGATGTAATCAGCATGCATTTGTTTGAAGATTGTACAATCTTCGGCGAAGATATCGAAAGACTTTGTGTGGAAAAAACGATCTTTAGAAATGTCGTGTTTATCGATGTGTCTTTTCGGCATATCGAACTGACCGATGTAATCTTTGAAAAATGTGATTTATCAAACGCCGATTTCAGCGGAGCTGTCATTCACAGAACTTCTGTTAAGCAGTCAAAAATGGTTGGAATGAATGTGGCGGAAGCAACGCTGCGGAATGTTTCATTCGAAGAATGCCACGGACATTTCAGCTCATTTTCGTATTCAAATATGAAACAAGTTCGATTTGATCACTGTGCTCTTATGCAAAGTGAGTGCAGCAATACGGTGCTCCAGCAGACACACTTTGACAGGTGCGAATTGGAAGGCGCCAGCTTTACCGGCACGTCCCTTCAAAACATGGATATCAGCACGTGCCGTTTTGAACAGCTTCATGTCTCCCTCGACAAATTGAAAGGCTGCAAAATCGCACCTGAGCACGC
Organism: Bacillus sp. MD-5; assembly: GCF_002201875.1. Lineage (NCBI taxonomy): Bacteria > Bacillati > Bacillota > Bacilli > Caryophanales > Bacillaceae > Bacillus > Bacillus sp. MD-5. The sequence goes on along the minus strand of NZ_CP021911.1, from coordinate 1,019,707 downwards.
GATTGCTTTCGCCAGGGCGCTGGGAGCTGTCATCGTATAACAAAAGCTTAGGACATCATCAGGCGGCGGGCTGTTTCGGCTGCCGCCTTAATGCCAGTTTCCAAATCCTCAAGAGATGCATAGGAATATGACAGCCTGATGCTGTTTCGGTCTTCGCCGTCATAAATGGAACCGGGATTCACAAGCACTTGCCGTTTGAGCAATTCATAAAAGAAACGGCTGACAGGCAGGTTTTTATGAAATGTCACCCAAATATAAAAGCCGCCGGCAGGAATCCGCCACGAGGCAATGTCCCCCGCATACCGCTCGAGAAAGTGAACGGCGGCGTCTCTCCTTTGTTTAAGCACCCTGCGTATCCAAGTCAGATGCTCTTCATAATACCCCTGCGACAGCCACTCGGCAGCCGCCCACTGGGACAGTCCGCTTGAACCGTAGTCTGTCTGCATTTTAATGTCCGACAGCCTTTCAATAACCGGTTCCGGACCGGCAATCCAGCCGATTCGCAGGCCGGGACTAACCGTTTTTGAAAACGTGCCCAGGTACAGAATATTGCCCTCGTGATCCATTGCTTTCAACGGCTGCGGCGGTTTTTCTTCGAACCATAAATCACCATACGCATCATCCTCAATGATGGGCAGCTGCTCTTTTTTTGACAGGCTGATGATCTCTTTCCTTCGCTGCTCTGACATGACTGTGCCAGTCGGATTATGAAACGACGGAATCGTGTAAAGCAGCTGTCCTCCATATTGTTTTCGATAAGAAGAAACGAGCCCCGCCTTGACCCCTTCTTTATCCATCGGCAAGCCGCGAAGCCGCATCCCCGCTGATTGAAACACATGCAAAGATTGAAGGTAGGACGGCTTCTCCGTCAAAATGACAGAACCCCGTTTTAGAAGCCCGATTGAAATAAGCTGGAGCGCCTGAAGCGCGCCTGACACAATTAAAATCGCTGACGGACTGACATGGATCTGCTTGCCTTTTAAATGCTCCGCCACCGCCTCCCGCAGCTGACGGTTTCCTTTCGGCTGCTCGTATCCTAAAGACAGAGCCTGCGGATTGATCTTCTGAAACATCCGGCGCATTGTATCAGCAGGCAGCAGATCCGGTGAAAGCTCTCCTGTGCCTAATCTGATGATATCCGCTCTTGGTTCGTTTTGATTAATTTCCTGAATGATAGAAGAATTAGGGTGATGAATTCCTGAACGGACGTAATCGCTCCAATCAAGCGGAGGCTCAGCCGCCAGCACGCTCCAAGTACTGTTTACAACCTTCGTACCGCCGCCTCTTCTTCCCTCTAACAAGCCTTGAGACGTGAGTTCATCTATAGCTGCTGTGACTGTGCTGCGGTTGACTTGAAACATGTCGGCCAGCGTTCTCTGCGCAGGGACTTTCGTCCCTACAGCCCACTCTCCGTGAAGAATCTTGTCTTTCATATATTGTTCGATCTGCCGATGCAGCGGAACATCTGACTTTCGGCTTGGCTTCCATTGCGACAAGGTCATGCCCCCTTTTTTCACATTATACATTTGGCTGGGTCTAAACCCAACCAAATGGCTGGAGACTTTGGTAAACATCTCTTTTATGATTAAAAAAAAGATGTGAAGGGAGCTTTTATCAGCATGAATGCAATCATTCACGGAATTGTGCTCGCGTTTGGCTTAATTTTGCCGCTGGGAGTGCAGAATGTATTTATTTTTCAGCAAGGCGCGTGGCAAAAGCATGTTTGGCGAGCACTCCCCGCCGTCATCAGTGCTTCAGTCTGCGACACCCTGCTCATTGTATTAGCTGTTGTGGGCGTATCTGTCATTGTGCAGCAGCTGCCCATGTTTAAGGCAGTAATGATGGCCGGCGGATTTTTATTTTTGCTTTATATGGGCTGGGTAACTTGGAACAGCCGTCCAAAAACAAGCCAAGATGAAAAACATACGTTTACAGCAAAAAAGCAAGCCGTGTTTGCGGCCGCTGCTTCACTTTTAAACCCGCATGCCATTCTGGACACGATCGGTGTCATCGGCACGAGTTCTCTTCAATATTCGGGGCTTGAGAAATGGCTCTTTATGGCCGCCTGTATCGCTGTATCTTGGATTTGGTTTAGCAGTCTTGCGATAGCGGGCAGACTGTTTCAAACAATGGATACGAGCGGCAGGCTAATGGTGATCGTAAACAAATGCTCTGCAGCGGTCATGTGGGCAGCGGCAGGATATTTTGGGGTATCACTCTTTTGCACTTGAAGGAGAAACAGATGAAAAAAACGAATTTCTTAGAAAAGGGGGCAATGCTGATGACTGATGCAAAACAGTTTTATGACTATCATTCTTGGGCAAACAAGAAAATATTTACCCATATCGAAAACCTGCCGGAGGAAACTGCCTATCAAGAAGTAAAGAGCGTATTTCCTTCTGTCAGCGACGTGCTGCTTCATATGTGCAGGGCTGACTACATTTGGCTGAATGTTCTTTCGGGAGTGACCTACCAAGAGATTATAGAAAGCGCAGGTAAATTAGAGTCCGCGCAAGGTAATATGGCAGCGATTAAACAGCACGCTGCCGAGCTGGAGTCACAGTATCATGATTTCTTCAGCCGCCAGACGGACTTAGAACAGACCTTCACAATGCAGCATCCGAAACTAGGTACACTGGAATCAACCTATGCAGACACCATCCTGCATGTCGTCAATCACGGCTCTTACCACAGAGGGAACGTAACCGCCATGCTGAGACAGCTGGGCCATTCAGGCATACCTACTGATTATATGTACTATTTATATGAGAAAAGAGAAAGCAAGGGCTAAAATGTCCTTGCTTTTTTTTGCGGAAAGCCTCAAATGCAACATATTAGCTTTTACATACCTGTATAAGCACGCTTCACATCAAGCTGTACGGGCCTGCCGCTCTTATAGGAATTGGTCGCCGCGATGCCCACTTCTAAATTGATTGTCGCATCGATATCTGTCACAATCGGCGTTTTTCGATCCCGGACACACTCGGCAAAATGCTGAAGCTCCAAGCAGTAGGCTTCATGAAAACGAGTTTGAAAGTCTGGAATGATATCAAAACTGCTCCCTTTAGCCGATAGGATGGTCACATGTTGATTTCTCAATGTTCCTATGAAAATACTGCCCTCTGTCCCGATCACCTCCGCCCGGATGTCATGTCCGTATGGAGAGGTTCTGCTTGCCTCGACGTCCCCCGCTGCGCCGGAGTCAAATTCAATATACGTCAGCGCCTGATCCACATCGCCGTACTGCTCCATAAACGGATTGTTCAGAATCCTGCCGTGCCCTGAAACAGAAGTGATTTCCGCCCCTAGCAAATAACGGGCAATATCATAGTCATGAATGGAGCAGTCAATAAAAATCCCACCGCTGTGTTTGATAAACTCTGCGGGTGGCGCACCTTGATCGCGCGTAAAGCCTTTATAATAGATAGGTTTGCCGATTTCACCTGCGTCAATCCGCCGCTTGGCATCTGCGTATGCGGGATCGAATCGTCTCATAAAGCCGACTTGGCAAATGACACCTGTCTCCTGCACTTTTTCAGAAACTGCTCTAGATTCCTCAAGGCTTAATGTCAGCGGTTTTTCAACGAAGATCTGTTTGCCGTTCTCGGCTGCTTTGATGATCATATCACCATGTGTGCTTGTCGGCGTTACGATAATGACAGCATCAATACCGGGATCTTCTAACACCTCATATGGGTCCTCTGACCATTTTTCGATACCGAATTCTCTGGCAACCTGCTCCGCTCTCCCTTTCAACGGATCACTGACACAGACCAGCTTTGCCCCTGGTACACTGGTAACGAGATTTTTCGCATGATAATAACCGAGCCTTCCTAATCCCAATACTGCGCATCTTACTTGATGTTCCACGCCCCATCCTCTCCTTTGTCTCATTTCAGGATCGCTTGAAGAAAGCGCTTTCTCTCAAGAGCTAAAAAAACAGCGGCAACTCCGCTTTCATTTTTGCGCAAGCGCTTTCTCAAAAGATGGTTTCATTTTACACTGCCTTTTGTTGACACGCAATATGTTTTTTAAATCAAAAAACCCGCTCATTAGCGGGCTTATGTGTTAGGCGGTGATGTAGAATGTCTGATTACAAGTTCAGGCGGGAGCACTATTTTATGTTTCGTCTTTCGTTTTCCCTCTATTGCTTCTGCCAGCAGTTCAATAACGCTTCGCCCCATATCTTTTATCGGCTGGGCTACGGTCGTCAGGGGCGGAGCCGCCAATTCTGCGAGTATCGTGTTATCAAAACCAATGATAGAAAGGTCGTCCGGCACTTTTATGCCTCTTATTCTTGCAGCTTGTATGGCGGCGCAGGCCAATACGTCATTGAAGGCAAAAATAGCCGTCGGAGCGTTTCTGTCGAGCAATTTACCCGCTTCTTCCTTGCCGCTTTCCAAGGAAAATCGAGTCGGGATGATCAGTGACTCATCAATGGGCACGCCCGCTTCCTCCATCGCCTGGCGGAAGCCTTTGATTCTATTTTTTTCACCTGTCGTTGACCCGTCTCCGACAATACAGGCGATGTTCGTGTGGCCGAGTGACAGAAGATGCTTGGCAGCCTCGTACCCGCCGCGAACATCATCCATGACGACAATATCCATCGGAAGCAGCGGTTTATCCTGAGAAATCATGGCAAGCGGAATCTGTTCATTGGCGATTTCCTCCAAAGCAGACATACTGTCATGGTTTTCAATCCCTGTTGCAAAAATAATGCCGTCCACCTTTTTCTGCTTCAGCACAGAAAAATATTTCGTTTCTTTTTCCGGATCGTAATCGGTGCTGCAAATCATCATTTGAAAACCAAGCTCATCCGCTCTTTCCTCAATGCTTTTGGCAAGCTCGCCGTAAAACGGATTTGAAATATCAGGCGCTACGAGAGCGATCATATTCGTTCGTTTTCCTGTTAACGCCGCGGCGTGGACATTGGGCGTGTATGCCATTTCATTCATGACTTTCATGACCTTCTGCCGCGTTTTGTCGCTGATTCTCCCCGTATGGTTAATCACACGCGACACGGTTGTAATCGAGACACCCGCCGCCCTTGCCACATCGTAGATTGTTGTTTTCATGTTCATCCCTCGTTTGGTTATTGAACTTTACGGCTGACCATTTTCCGGTATTCAATTGGTGAAATCCCTTCTATCTGCTTAAACAGTTTTGAAAAGTATGTCGGATCTTCCATTCCAACCGTTTCTGCAATAACGCCCATTTTATCATTTGTAGAGGATAAAAGACGCTTCGCTTCTGTCATTCTCACCCGGTTCGTGTATTGTGCCGGCGTTACGCCGAGCACCTGCTGCATGCAGCGGCTCACATAATCCTGATGATAGTGAAGGGCGAGTGACAGATCCTTGATTGTCGTCTTTTCCTTATAATGCTCCTGTAAGTACCGGGCCGCCTCCCAGGCTACCCGCTCTTTCGCAGACGGTATTTGGAACGCTTCTTTTTGCAGATGCAGCATCAGCTCCTCAAATAAGATTTGCTTTCTAAGCGGCAAATCGGAGTTTTCCGCGGAGTAATCAATCAGTCTTTCAAACTGCTGCGCCATAAACTGCGGGCGCTGCACCTTGCCTTTTCTCGGCAAAGCCAATCCGTAGCGGGCCGGCTCTTCGAAGCTCCCTTTTTCCTGCTGAAGCTCAGACCAATTGCTGCCTCCCTTAGCTGTAAATTCATAACGGTGTTCATCGAAGTGAAGCCAATAGTAGGAGGTTGCTTCATCACTGCCCTTCGTTCCATAGTGTTCGAGACCGGGAGAAAGCAGAATGTACTCGCCGCCTTCAATGGAGAATGATTTCTCATTTTCCGTAATATATAACGTTCCGTCTTTGACATATATCAGATCAAACACGGAGAATACACGTTTCACATGGGTTTCTCCCTTTTTAAAAACCCCTTCTCCGGCTGCGATAAATACCGGAAAAGGCGGGACTGTAAACAGGATGCGAGGCATTTGAATCATCCTCCTTTTTAAGTCGGATTTTTACAAGAAGTATCGTTTCTCTCCCTTTTTATTATAAGGAAATGGAGGTACACTTTAAAACGTTGATTTTATTTACGAAAGGGGTTAGACACGATGAAACAAGCTGTCTTCAAATCAACTGCTTTGAAAAAACCCGCTGACAAAACGTTCTCATTATTTTCGCTTACTTGGCCGATCTTTATTGAGGTCTCATTATATATGTTTATGGGTAATGCCGATACACTGATGCTCAGCCAATACTCGGATAACAGCGTGGCAGCAGTCGGCGTCAGCAACCAGATTTTGAATTTAATTATCGTGATGTTCAGCTTTATCGCCACAGGAACGACCGTTGTGATTTCACAATTTTTAGGCTCGCGGCAAAAGAAAGAAGCCATGGAAGTCGCTTATGTGTCAATCGGCGCCAACTTCTTCATCAGCCTTGCGATCAGTGCCATCATTTTTTTCGCGGCGGTCCCTCTGCTTCATATGATGGGATTATCAAACGAGCTGATGCCTGATGCGAAAGTCTTTTTACAAGTTGTCGGAGGTCTGTCCTTTATTCAGGCTTTAATTATGACATTCAGCGCGGTCTTAAAAAGCTACGGCTACACAAAAGATACAATGTTTGTCACTATCGGCATGAACATTTTAAACATTGCCGGAAACTTTGTGGTGATTTTCGGTTTGTTCGGCTTTCCTGTTCTCGGCGTTGCCGGTGTGGCGCTGTCTACATCTATCGCCCGCGTCATCGGATTAATCGCGATGATTGTGATAGTCAACAAACGCATTCAGCTGAAGATGTCGCTGAAAAAAGTATTTCATATGCATAAAGAGCATTTGCGCAAGCTGCTGAAAATCGGCATCCCTTCTGCGGGAGAGCAGCTGTCATACAACCTGTCGCAAATGATTGTCACGTATTTTATCGCGATCATGGGCGCGCAGGCGTTGACAACAAAAGTGTATACGCAAAATATTACGATGTTTATTTTGCTGTTCGGCACTGCCATCAGCCAGGGTACGCAAATTTTAATCGGCCGTTATATCGGCGGCAAACAATTTGATTCCGCTTATGAGCGCTGCATGAAGAGCTTATATTGGGCACTCGGAATTGCTGCGGCTACCTCAGTTTTAATGACGATCTTTTCAAAAGACCTGATTGGCATCTTTACACAAAGCCCTGACATTATTGCGACTGCGAGCCTTTTGATTGCCATGACGATTATCCTTGAACCAGGCCGCTCGTTTAATGTCATTATCATTAACTCCCTGCGTGCAGCGGGGGATGCGAAATTCCCGGTTTACATGGCAATGATTTCAATGTGGGGCATCGGTCTCCCGCTTGCTTATCTATTCGGCATCCATCTCGGTTTCGGTCTTGCCGGCGTTTGGATTTCCTTTATTGCGGACGAATGGGTTCGCGGAATCTTAATGTACAGAAGATGGCGCTCCCGCATCTGGATTCAAAAAGGTATGGCGTAACACCCGGCTCAATCATGACCGGGTGTTTTTTTATATGTCAGTCAGAATCCGCTTCACTTCATTCTCTGTGAGGGCGTATTGATGTTGAAATACATCATACTGCTTCGCCCGGATTTTTTCTAAAACAGCCCGGTACAAATGAAGAGCGGCTTTCATCGTTTTTTGTGAATACTGCGGATATAACGGCAAGGCATCCTGACACTCTTCAAGGTAGGCTTCTGCTTCAAAAGCGATATACTCCCATGTCATAGTAAACGCCTTATTCACGACGCCATTTTGAAGGTCGTCCTCTGTATATCCAAATTGCTGCATCACCTGCCGGGGGATGCGGTTTTTTTGCTGTTGGCCAGTGCCGATATCTCTCAGAATCCGAATCAGCTGAATCGCTAACCCGAGTGAACCGGCTGCATGTGTCAACTGTTCCCGGTGCCGGCGCGTCATGATCGGGAGCAGCATCAATCCGGCTGCGCCGCCCGTCTGGTATGCGTGCATGAGCAGTTCATCAAGATTTTCGAACGGTTTATCTTCCGCTTTCTGTGCGGCCATAAACTCACGGAATGGCTCACTGTCCAGAGTAAAAGTTTGGTACGCATGACCAAAAGCCTTCCACAAAAAGTCATTCCCGTTATACGTCCCGGAAAAAACATTTTCCGCCTCAGCTTCAATGGCAGATAACGCCTTCCCATCCGCATTGGCTGCCGTATGGCAAAACGCCACAACCGCCCAATCTGCCTGCCTTTGCTTCAGTGGAAGAAACGAAAATGCTTTGTAGCAGGCTGGTTCGCGGGCGCTGACAATCTGGCCGCATTCAAGATAGGCTTCTTTTATCTCTTTCATTTCTTTTCACTCCTATGTATCACTGCTTCTTCAAGTCTATTATGTTTTCTCGCAATTGTATATGAAGAAAAAGCCGATTCCTTTTAGCAGAATCGGCTTTTTCTTTATCCTTCATCAATATCAATGCGATACGCTTCAAACCATGTATGAATTTGGGCAAGGTGGGCGATCAGCTGAGGCCCCTTCATGAGCTGCCCGAACCACGGAACCTTGAAGGAAGAACCTTCCGTTTCTAAAAGCTGATCTAATTGTTTTCTGTCCAGTAAGGTATGGAGCACAGAGTCCTTTTGGCTTCTGATCGTTTTCAGCCATTCGCTGACGCCTTTTGTATATTCGGGGTGGTGCGTTTTCGGATACGGGCTTTTTTTGCGATACAAAATGTCATCAGGCAAAATGCCCTCAAGTGCTTTGCGCAAAATGCCTTTTTCCCGGTTGTCATGCATTTTCATTTCCCATGGGATATTCCAAACATATTCCACAAGCCGGTGATCGGCGAACGGCACCCGCACTTCCAGGCTCGCCCCCATGCTCATGCGATCCTTCCGATCCAAAAGGTTCGTCATAAACCAAAGCATATTTAAATAGAACAGCTGCCTTCTTGCTTTATCCACACCCGTTTCTCCATCTAATAATGGCGTTTCCGCCAAGGTTTCTTCGTATTTGGCATTTACGTATTCTTTCAGATTCAATTTTTTCTGCCATGAGTCAGAAAGCAGCTTGATCCGCTCCTCTGTCGACCTCATCCATGGAAAGCCTGACTCGACATCAGCCATATGAAACCACGGATACCCGCCGAAAATCTCATCTGCGCACTCTCCCGACAGGCTGACGACAAAGTCCTTTTTGATTTCCCGGCAAAACCACAGCAGGGACGAGTCGACATCCGCCATTCCCGGCAAGTCTTTGACCAGTACAGCTTCCTCCAAGTGATCAACGAGATCCTTTTGGCTGATGACACATTTGTGGTGCGTTGTGCCGAAAGCGTCTGTCATTTTTTCAATCCATGGTCCGTCATCATTCGGCTGAAAAGCGCTTGCTTGAAAAAATTTATCGTTCTCTTCGTAATCAATCGAATAAGTATGAAGCGGTGCTTTTCCTTCCTTTTCAAAATGGCCCGCCGCAATCGCTGTAATCGCGCTTGAGTCCAGACCGCCTGATAGGAACGTACAAACCGGCACATCCGACACAAGCTGCCGCGTCACCGCGTCTTGAAACAATGATCTGACATTGGCAACCGTGTCATCAAAACTGTCCGTATGTCTTTCGCTTTCAACATTCCAATAACGCCAAATTTTAAGCCCGTCTTTGGAAAACGTCAGCGCGTGAGCCGGGCGGATTTCTTTTATGCCTTTAAATACGCCAGTGCCCGGGGTTCTGGACGGTCCAAGCCCGAAAATTTCAGAAAGTCCCGTTCTGTCCACCCGCGCTTTTATATCAGGGTGTGCGAGGATCGCTTTGATTTCCGACCCGAAGAGAAATGAAGAGCCTTCCTTCGTGTAAAAAAACGGCTTTACGCCGAGACGGTCTCTTGCGGCAAACAGCAGATTGCGCTTTTCATCCCACACAGCAAAAGCGAATATGCCATTGAGATGGTCGACACAGTCTTCCTGCCATTCAATGTAGCTGTGAAGAAGCACCTCGGTATCTGATGTGCGCTCGAATTGATGGCCCCGAGCCCGCAATTCTTTGCGCAAATCTTCCGTGTTATACAGCTCGCCATTATAAATAATGGTGTACGTATCGCCTTTATAGGTACACGCCATCGGCTGGCGTCCGCCTTCAATATCAACAACAGCAAGTCTTTTATGTCCGAATAAAACATGGTGCTCTCCCCAAACGTTAGAATCATCAGGCCCTCGTTTGGAAAGAGTGTCTGTCATTCTGTTCATCGTTTGTTTTTCCTGGACGAGCTGCTTTTTAAAATCGACCCAACCCGTAATTCCACACATGTGATATCAGCTCCAATCCCGTTTCTATCGTAACAATTTCGTTTCTTTCAGCACCTTAGTAAGTTTATGCATCTATAGGCAGATAGTTGATTTGTCCATAAAAGAGTTGTATGGGACAGGCTTGAATTGGAAAGAAAAGAGAGGAATGAAGAAAAAGGAGACAGCATGCATGAAACGGAAACAATTGATATATACAGGAGAACGAAAATGGGAATACGGCACCATCCTCATCGAAGACGGCATCTGTTTAATCGAAAACGGAGAAGGTGATATACTTTTGGCGGACACTCTCCAACACAGGCAAATCTGGGTCCATCATAAAGGAAAGTGGGAGCAAGCCGGCTTTCAGGATCAATTGGTTCTGGCATGCGGTGAAGAAAACATCTCCCTTTCCGGTGGAGAACGCATCCGCTATGAGAAATCAATCAAGCAGCCGCTTATGGCACTTTTGGATTCGCTTGACGACGAAACCTTTCTCGCATTTCTGCAGCACTTGCACAGCTTCGGCTTATCGGTATTCGATTGCGTCTTTTCTTATAATAAAGGAGTCTATTCAAATACTTCGGAGGAGCAGGGTGTGTCCTTTTATCACTTTTCAAATGATGCCGCCCAATGCGCGATGCAGCATCACTACAGCAGCGAAGGGACAGGAGACCGGTTTGAATGGACGGCCTCAAACGGAAAGCGATCCATCATGTATTCAGCAGTCCAACGGGGGCGCAAATAAAAAAAGCGGTGCATCGAGCACCGCTTTTTGGTTACTTTTCTACGACAACTTTTGCTTCCTTGCTTTCTTTTTTATCTGTATCCGCAGCCGTGACGTACAGCACCGTTCCGGCTTTTTGTTTTTTTATTTTCACCGAAAACGCTCCTTTTGCGTCAGCCTTGGCAGAAGCAATGACTTTCTTTGATTTGTTTTTCACTCTGATCATTGCTTTGCTGTTCGCCTTCCCTTTTACTGCCGTATCCTTCGATTTGACCGCGTTTACTTTCGGTGTGCCGGAAGGTTTTCCTTTGACGACAACAACTTTATACGATGTTTTCGCATCGCCTTTTGTTGCTTTCACATACAGTACTTGATCCTGTTTTTGAGTCGCGATATTAACCTTGAACGCATTGTCTTTTCCGGCTTTGGCGCTGCCGAGTTTCTTTTTGCCGTTCATCACCTCGATCAGCGTGCCTTCCTTTGCGTTTCCTCTGACAGCTGTTTGAGTGCTTTCGAGCTTGTTGACCTTGAGCTGTAAATCAGCTGCGCTGACAGCCTTCATGACATTCAGACGCCCGTAGCCTGAGTGCCAGTCTACTCCAGGTGTCTTTGGAATTTCAATCGGATCGCCATAATCGTCATATAACTCTTCTTCTTCGCCATCGACACTTTCAAAGGAAATATCATCTGCAGTCTTTTTCAACATATCCTCTACTTCTGTTCTTTTCAGCTTAGGATTTTGAGCAAACAGCAGTCCCGCAGCAGCGGCAGCATATGGCGTCGCCATGGATGTTCCGCTCATATATGTGACATTTCCGTTCGGCACTAAGCTCGGGATATCAGACCCTGGAGCAGAGATGTCCAGGCCTTTTCCATAGTTAGAAAAATCCGCGGTCATATCCATGCGGTTTGTGGCGCCGACTGACATCACATATTTAGAAGATGCAGGATAAGATAAAGAATTGGCTCCGTCATTCCCGCTGGCTGCGGCAATCAAGACATTTTTGTCAGCTGCGTATTTCAAAGCAAATTCAAGCACGCGGCTGTAGCCTCCGCCTAAACTTAAATTAATTACCTTTGCTCCTTTATCAGCAGCATATTTGATGCCGAGTGCGATTTGTTCAGTATCTCCGGAGCCCGTGGAATCAAGCACTTTGACAGGGATAATTTTTGCTTTGGCGTTCAATCCAGTCATTGAGTAGCCGTTATCGCTTTGGGCGGCGATAATTCCGGCGACATGCGTTCCATGCCCCTGATCATCCATTGCGTTGTTATTCCGTCCGACAAAATTGCGACCGAGATCGGTTCTTACTTTTCCTTTTAAATCGGCAAGCGTGCTGTCAACGCCTGTGTCTACTACTGCAATGAGTGTATCGTTAAGCTTGCGCTTGGACAGCAATGTGCTGGCAGGCTCGTATTTTACATCCGCGTTTTTGACACCGCCGTTTTCACCAGTGTTTTTAAGCGGCCATTGGTAAGGATATTGAATATCGTTTGCCAGGCTCTTGTATTCCTGAACAGGCTCCGCAAATTCTACGTTAGACATCTTGGATAATGTCGTGGCAGCGCTTTTGACCCGTTTGGCGCTTGCCGTATATGTGCCGTTCTGTTTCTCATCTTTTGGCAGTTCAAATGAATATAGATTGTCAAACAGTTTCTTTGCCTTTTTCACATTAGAAATATCTTTTTTCGATTGCGCGCTTGCAGAAAAGCCCTTCATTTCGTTATGTACGGATGAGAGGCTTTTATTATCCTTCACCTTGAAAATAACCTTTGTTGTCTGAACTTCACTTTTTGCTGCAATATTGTTTTCAGTTAAAATTGTTCCTGCTGTTTTGCCTTGCAGCTGCTTAATATTTAATCGATCCGCCTGTTTCTTTATTTCCTCTTTAAGGAAGGACGGTACCGACTGTAAAGCTTTGTCATATAGCCGATTGATCGCTTTTTGATCCTTTTCAGTGACCTTATATGAAGAGGACGTTCCGTTTTCTGACACATCGGCAAATAACGGCTTTAATGTCACAAGATCCTGATAGATTTCATTTCTTGCTGTTTTATTGAGTGCGAGCTTTGCAACGATAAACGGTGCTGCTTTGTAATAAAGGCTTGTCAATTCTTTGCCTTCTGCTGTTTGGCTCAGCTGCTCATCCCGAATCGCTCTCAGCTTATCCAGAATGCCTTTTCCAGATTTCTTCTGATCGACACTCATTTCAACCGGACAAGCTTCTTCCTCTTCTAAATCTGATGGCTGTTTTTTGGTGCCTTTATACCCAATCGTATACTTGGCTTCCGCAGCTGCTTTTGCTGTTCCGCCGTCCTCTGGTTCTTCTTCTCCGAGGTATTCAACTTTTACATAGTAAGGGCCGCTCCACGCGTATGGAAAAATGATTTCGCTTTTTCCATCCTCCGCTGTGAAAGATCGATACATCTCAAACGTTTCATCTTTAAGCGCTTTTTCCTTACTTGGATATACAGATACATTCAGTACTGAATCACTCTTTACGGTCAGTGCCATATGTGAGTTTTTCTGAATATCCGTCTTTCCCGGAGTCACTTTGTACCATTTCACCTGTTCCGGCTCCTTCATGGCGCCTGTCTGCTCTTTGCCGTTTTCCAGAGCAGCCGCCTGATCAATCGCTCCGGCCGCTGCGGCTTTGGTTCCCGGAGAAAACAGGCTGAAAATCAGTGCAAAAATAAGCACTGCCGCCACAAACGAGCTGAATTTTCTACGTTTCATGATATCCCTCCTGCAAAATAATGAATCTCCTTGAAGGTATCATAATTTCATAGGACGAGATACCGCTTACAGGGAATTTTAAGGTTATTTTAAATGATTTGGTATATAAGGGGATAATTATAAAAAAACCCAACTCTATCAAAGAGCCGGGTTCACGGGATTTTCGATTAAAATAATTGAAAACCGATTGGCAAATGCAGACCAAGCAGCACTGTCAGCACAAGAACAATGACAAAGCCGATCCACAGGCCTCCTGTTGATTTTTCTTTTTTCTTGCGGATGAGGAGCATTTCCATCAGTCCGATGGTGATAATGCCCAGAATCATTTTGCCGGCATATTCCCCGTTCCAGTTGGCAAAGCGGACAAACAGCTCAGCTCCTGTGAGAATAATAAGGATATAGAATAACCGCAGAATCATATGAGTGATTTTTGCGCCCTTCGCACTTCCTGAAGAATACAGCGAGTAGCTGACGAAAAGCAGAATCAGCGCCACTACCCATGTTGTAATATGTAGGTGTGTCATATATGTTCCCCCTATCAGATAAATTACCCCACTTATAGTACCATGAACATGTCCTCTGCCACAAAGAAGATTGTCAGAAAAAATGGGCGGGTTCAGGTCCGCCCACCAGTTTTATTCAGCCGATTTGGTTTGACAGCGTTCCGATCGGGTCGATTGTAATATCAATTTTGTCACCTGACCGCAAAAATTTTGGGGGCGTAAACCCCTTGCCGACACCAGACGGGGTACCGGTGGCAATGATGTCTCCCGCTTCAAGCGTCATCCCCTTTGAGAGGGTTTCAATTAATTCCGGAATGGAAAAGATCATATCGCTTGCTGAACCGGATTGGCGCAGCTCACCGTTGACTCTTGTTTCAACCTTGAGGCGCTCCGGCTCCTGAATCGATGATTTATGTACAAGCACGGGTCCCATCGGACATGTCGTATCCAGGCTCTTTCCAATAAAAAACTGCTTATGCCTTTTTTGCAGATCACGCGCCGTGATATCATTCACAATCGTATATCCGAAAACATGCTCATATGCGTCTTCTTTTGAAATGCGGGTCCCGCTTTTTCCGATCACGACAGCAAGTTCTCCTTCATAATCAAGCTGGGAGGTGACCTCTTCATGTCCCTTGACGATATCACCATGCCCCGTAACCGTTACCGGCGATTTAGTAAATACCATCGGATGCTCCGGAATATCAGCCTCACTTCCCATTTCAATCGCGTGATCCCGGTAGTTTTTGCCGATGCAGATGATATTTTTTGATGGCTTCGGAATGGGTGCATGGAGCTTCACCTCAGATAATGAATACATAAATGATCCAAGCTCATCATTCGGTTTCTTCGCCCACTCGGCCAGCTGCCTTGCATGCGCAACGAATTTATCCCCTTCTGCGATACATTCAATCAGCGATCCCGGAATCGTCTCAAGTTCAAACAGTTTTTTTTCAGCCTTTTGCAAATCCATAATTTTCTCATCATCAATGATCAGGCCGACAAACATTCGGTTGTAAAGTTCCCCTGTCGCAAATTTCATGTTATTCCTCCATCATCTTTTAAATCAGAATGCTCCTTCATGTATTCTCTGTCGAATGCTAAAATCCCTTTTTCTCATATTCGTTTTCATTTCGTTTCAGGACGGGCTTGCTGTTCATATCATACAAATGTCGTTTTGAGAAGGAGGAAAGAATATGGAAAGCGTGCATTTATTTTTTCACCGGGAGCAGCTGAAAAGGAAAGGTACTGCCAAGGGGCTTTTCGTAACAGACCGATCTGTTTCTCCCATTCTTCTCACACAGCGTGACAGAGCGGAAAAGGCATCCTATGAAATCAGCTGGGAAAGGTCTCTGCTTGGTGAAAGGACACTTTTTTTGAATGCGGAACAGGATGATCCGTCCCTGATGCGGCGCAGACTCGCCTATTGTTTTTTTGACCAGATTGGCGTACCTGCTCCCGCTGCCTCGTACAGCTTCCTGACCATCAATGGCCAGCCTGAAGGCATTTATTTGAACATTAAGAACCATCAGCCAGCCGGTAGAACGAGTTACGAAGTGAAGACCGCCGATCCAAGGATTCCAGTGTCCGTTTTTAACGATGATTCTTCCGCATTCTTGCATGAATTTTTCATACTGATCCGCACAGCTGGAGATGACGAATTGGCCGAACGCATTAAAGTGTATCTGGATGTCAAGCTGTTTTTTTTGTGGCTGATCGGCAATGCCTGCACCAATCAAGGCTTTTATTACACATTTTGTTTAAATGAATCCAGCCGAATTTACGTTTCTCCAATAGAGACTAGATCACTTGCCTTTCAAGGAAGGTATGATGAGGACCCGCTTCTGGCAAAAGGAGAGACGCTTTCGTCAAGGCTTCTTTCCATTCCCGCCTTCCGTTCGCAATATCACACATTAATGAAAAACGTGCTGAACCGGTCGTTTACTATTGAACGATTGTCTCCTTTCATCAGCGAATGGCATCTTGACATTTGTCAAAGAGCTGATGATGATCCTTTTCTAAAAAAAATCCCCTTTCAAATCGAAAAGGAGCAGACAAACATACTTAGAGAAATTGAGGAACGGCAGGACTTTTTACAAGCACACTTAGCAAGACTATAGTCCTTTCTCCTTCAAAAAAGCCGCAGCAAAAAATGTCGCTTTTTTAGTCAAATTGACGAAAGGCAACCTTTTCAGCCAAAATAGGTTATACTAACGATATCCTGTATTTATATCAAAATAAAATCTAGAATTGGAGATAGCGTAATGAACTGTAAAATTGAAGAAAAGAGAATCACACTAATTGAAACAGCACAAAAATACGGCATGAATTCAAAGGAAACGATTCAATGCAGCCAAGAGCTGGATATCCTGCTGAATACCCGGATAAAAGAAGAAATGATGTTTTCGGGATATCTTGAAAACTCCCGTATGTAAACCATTTTCGATAACGATTCGAATACACCACATGCAACTCCGCTTTTTGCTCAGCACTTCTGGGATATACCTCAGGGCGAGAATGTGCCCGCCCAACAATCGAATACCGCAGCACGACATACTCCAAAAAGCATTTCTACACGCAAAAACACCAAAGAAACAAACCAAAATAACCATAGGCGGATCGCGGCATCCTTAGCCGCATGTCCGCTCAACTTATACACAAAACATAACGGCTCGAAAAATTAAAGCGTTTTCATCAAGAGCCAATATGTCCCCTTTAAATTTCTCTCACACATATGTGCGTTTGTCATAAGCTATCGTGAATAGCCCAAGTGAAATCAGAATTGTATTTTCACTTTACTTGTCTTTTTTAAATTTTTCAACAAAGGATGTGCTCGTATGCCAGCCATTGTCGGAGCGTTTAAAATTAATGCGATTGGTACGAGCGGAGTCGTTCACATCGGGGACTGCATTACGATTTCTCCTCAGGCTCAAGTCAGAACATTTGCCGGCGCTGGCAGCTTTAATACCGGCGACAGCCTCAAGGTGATGAATTATCAAAACGCGACGAATGTGTATGACAATGATGAGGTTGATCAGCCGATCGTAGCCAATGCGTAAAAGGAGTGAGGCTCATGAACTTCTATATTAATCAAACCATTCAAATCAACTATCTCCGGCTGGAATCAATCAGCAATTCCTCCATTCTGCAAATTGGGAGCGCCGGATCAATCAAGTCTCTGTCAAATTTGTATAATACAGGCAGCTATGTAGAACCGGCACCAGCGGTTTCAGGCACAGGGCAACCGCTCCAGCTGCAGGAACCCGACACAGGTTCGTTGGTCCCGCTCCAGCCTCCTGGCCGTTAATCATATGAAAGAGGTGAAGAACATGTATGATCAATCTGTTTCCTCTTACTTGCAAAACTTGAATTCCTTTGTTCAGCAGCAGGCGATTCACATTCAGCAGCTCGAACGCCAGCTGAAGGAGATTCAAACTGAAATGAATACGATGAAACAGCGGCCGGCCACTACCATTGAGCGTGTGGAATATAAGTTTGATCAGCTGAAAATTGAAAGGCTCGACGGGACTTTGAATATCGGCTTAAATCCGACTGATCCGAACAGCGTCCAAAACTTTGACGTCAGCCAGTCGACACCGCAAATCGGGATGATGCAGCAGGAAGAGAGCGCTCAGCTCATGCAGCAGATCCGCCAGAATGTCGACATGTACTTAACCGAGGAAATCCCAGATGTTTTGGAGCAGCTTGAAAACCAATATGACAGCAGACTTGACGATACAAATAGACACCATATCATTGAAGACATCAGAAAACAAATGGACAGCCGAATCCACTATTATATGTCCCATATCAAAAAAGAAGAGCATACACCGCCTGCACAATATGCAGAACATATCGCTGAGCATGTGAAGCGTGACGTGATCCGCGCTGTAGAACACTTTCTGGAGCATATTCCATCCGAAATGAAAGGAGATGAGCAAGCATGATCTTTACAGTCATCAACCGCAGCTTGGAAGTCGGGGACATCCGGATGAACGGTGTGTCCAGTTCCTCCGTTTTCCACATCGGAGACACTGAATCGATCTACCTGTCTTCTATTTTTGATACACCGCCTGAATCTCTTATTATCGGGCCGTTTGCTCCGCTTGCGCCAGAATAATGCTTAAACGCATATCGCGCATCAGGCTAGTTAAGTTTAATTCTCTCGGGATCGCAAGTGTGTTTCAAGTTGGCGACACAAATGAAATCGATATGAGTGTAAAAGTATTTGCTGTGCAGCGTTCTCTGTCCACGTTTTACCATAATGAAGGCTCATTTAACAAAAAGGAGTATCAGATCTTTCAGCAGCAGGCCGTGAAGCCGCTTCCCGAAACAGGTGTACAAAGCGCGTTTTGCCACGAGGTGCCGGCTATTTATGTTCGCAGCATCAAAATTCAAGGGGTCTCAGCCTCTTCTGTTTTACATGCCGGATCAGCTTCGCATATTCGCGGTGATGCGAGACTCAAACATATCAGACAGATTCAGTCTCCGCGCTCACAATCGCCCGCCAAGAACATATAATAAACAGAGACTTCGATAAAGGGTGTCGTTTATGCCAGCAATTGTCGGGCCTATAGCTATCAATTCCATATCGGGCGGAGTCGTAAACTTTGGTGATTCCTTTTACCTTTCTCCGAAAAGCTCTTCAAAATCTGCGCTCGGTTCGGGAGCAGGAAACACGGGAGATTTCCTTCTATTAAATAACGCAGTCAACGCGACAAATTATATAGACCCCGATGTCAACGATCAGGATATGGTTGGAAACGGATAAAAGCAGCCGCTCTGCAAAGAGAGGGCTGCTTTTTAGTCATTTTTTCTTTTTTCGCTCATTTGATTTCTTGGTTTTGATCAGCTTTTCAGGCGGCTGTTTTCTGATCCATTTAACAAACCGGGCAAGCTCTGGATCGCTTCTGAGCTTTTCTATTCCGTTTAAGCGTACAGCGATCTCTTGATTAGTATATAAGGCATGAATTTGTTTATGGCAAGGAATACAGAGCATCGCTGTCGGCAAAAACGTTCCGCCTTCTTCTTTCGGTGTGAGATGGTGCTCTGTCAGCTGGACATCGCTCCGGCCGCACAGCTCACATATTCCGGCAGTCTGCTTTGCCATACCAGCTCCCCCTTTACATCAACTCAAGTGATACCCGTGTACCGCGGCCGCTCGGTTCAGCCGGATGGACGATCAGTTTTTTCGGAAGCCGTGCACGCAGTTCCTGCACATGGCTGATGACACCGACAGCCAGATTGTCTGACTGAAGTTTTTCCAAGGCCGTTACAACCGTATCAAGCAGATCTTGATCCAGTGTGCCGAATCCTTCATCTAAGAAAAAGAACTGGAGCGGGTATTCTCCGCGAAGCTGGATCTGGGCAGACAGCGCAAGAGCAAGTGATAGCGAAGTGAGGAAGGTTTCTCCTCCAGACAAACTGGATACCGGGCGTCTTACGCCTCCGTTCGCATTATCCCGCATCACAAAGCCGCCCTCAGAATCTACTTCGATGGCATAGCGCTGTCTCGTCAGCATGCCGAGTCTTGCTGAGGCGTCCCTCGCAACGCTTTCAAGCTGCTCCTCAGCTAAAAATTCGACGAAGGTATTGCCTTTAAACACAGCTTGCAGCTTGTCCAGCCTGTCGATATGCGTCTGCCACTTTTTCAGTTCCACTTCAATTTCTTTAAATCGTTTATGATGGTCGCGAATGACGGCCAGTGCTTTCGCAGCCGCGCCTTTTTCCTCTATAGCAGCGCCAAATGCGTCCTCAGCTTTTTGTAATGCTGCAACGGTTTCGCTCCATTCGCTCTCTGATATCGCTCTGCCATCAAGTATCTCTGCTACTCGTTTTAAGTTTGCAGCATTTTGCTTCAGTTTATCCATAAACTGGTCTATGCCGGTTTTCATCTTTTCAAGTTCATCGGCTGGGATGAGACTTTGTTCAACCTCCTCAGTCCGGGTAAAGCAGGTGTTTTTGGCATGCTCAAGCCAAGCAGATTTTGCTTTTTCCAATCTCCCCTTCGCCTCTTGAAGAGTGAGCTCGCTTGCCGAAGCGCGGCTTTTCGCCTGATTGAGGTTCATTTGGGCGCTCTGCAGTTCTTCATATAAAGATTGTTCTTTTTCCTTTAACAGCTTTAGATCCTGCTGGACAGAGCGGAGTTTGACTTGAATAGAATTTCCTTTTGCATAATCTCCAAGTTCGTTCTCATAATCAGCTATCACGCTCTTGATGCGTTCAGCGGCATAATGAAGCTCCAGTTTTTCCCGTTCAAGCCGATGCCCCGATTCCCGCAGTTTTTCCTTTTGTGCTTCATGCTCAGCAAGAAACGCGATACTCTTCTCAATTCGTTTTTCACATTCTTCTGCAGCCCGGTCCTTTTCTTCAATGGCTTGCTGCCATTTTTCTGCTTCGTCCACAGATTGATCCTGAAATGCTTCTTTGAACATGTTCAGACGGCTGTCCAATGAGGTTTGAAGCTCGGTGATGATGCTTTCAATACGGTCAGCCTCTCTTTTTTCAAAACCGATTTTTTCATTAACCTGCTCGGCCTTTTTTAAAGACTCCTGATAGGCGCCAATCATTTGTGCCATCCGTGTTTTAACAGAAAGAATGTCCTGCTTGATTCGTTTCCATTCAAATTTGGCAGTTTCAAATGCTTCATACACCGGCTGATTCTCGAAGGAAGCCGCCGCTTCAAGGTTCTGCGCTTGACTGGTCTGCAAAAACGGACACTGTTCCATAAAGCGCGCGGACTGTTCTTCAAGCGTAATTTTGGCTGAAAGAATCTCTTGGCTGAGAGCTGCTGCTTCCGTCAATAACACATCTGTCCGTTTGATGTCCTCTTCAAGATGGCTGTCGGCTTCATACGTTTCATGTACTGACGAGGATGGATCGTGATCGGTTGAACCGCAGACCGGGCAAGGCTTTCCAGCGGTCAGTTTTTGCGCTAACTCTTTTGTCAGGAGTGCCATCCTTGCTTTTTCACGCTGTAGGTGAAGCGTATGTTGATTCTTTCTAGCCTCTTCAGTCATACGTGTTAATGAGTGTTCCGCCTCGCACACCAAATGGTACACGGTTTGCACAGCCTCATATGCCTGAATGATGTTGTTTTCTTCCGCTTCCGTCCTTTGAACAAGTGTATTCTTCTCTTCATTCATCTTTTGCAGCACGTGGTTCAATTCGTCACATCGATTTTTCTCTTTTTTGATTTGCTCTTCAGTTTGCCTGATGTGCAATGCCATTTCTGCGGCCTGCTGGCAGCTTCTTCGCTCATCGGATGTCACCTGCAGGGATTTGAGCTGCAGCTTCAATTCCGTCTGTCTGTTTTGCCCTCGTGTCAGGCGGTCTGTTACGGTCTCTAATTCATTCATGACAGATTGAAGAGCCTCTTCTTTCTGCCGGAGTTCAGCCTTTTTGCGCTCTTCCTCTTGCTTGGCCTCACTCAGTTTCATTTCGATTTCCTGCAAACGGGAAAGCTGTTCCTGCTTAGTTAAAAGCTCAGGCTCTTTCTCGCTTTTATGCTGGCGCCACGCTTCATACTCTTCATGTTTTTGCTGAAAGAAAGCATTCCGGTCTTCTAAATCCTTGCGGGCTAGCGTTTGTTCCTTTTCAGCTTTCGCTTCATGCTGGATCGCTTCTGCGTATCGGTCCGCATAGGGCTTAAGAGCGGCGGCTGTTTCTGCTTCCAGCAGGCGTTTTTGCATAATGTCTACATGCGGCTGTTCTTCCGCGAGACGTTTTTTCTCTTCTTCATAAGCGGATTGTTCCTTTTGGACATTCCAAATCTCCTGATGCTCCGTAAATCGCTCTTTCGCCTGATCACGGCTCTTCCTCATCGCTTCCAGCCTGGTTTCGGCTTGTTCGAGAGCCTTTTCCGCTTGCTCAACTGCCTCTGAACTCGCCTCACCGAGACCAGACTGCTCAGCGAGCATTTCATTTTTTCTCGCGTTGGCTTCCTGTGCCTGCCGCCTCAGTTTTTTCACAAGCCTGTCTCCGTATTGCTCCAAATGAAATAAACGCTGAAGCATATGCCTGCGCTCTGCCCCTTTTAAAGACAGAAACTCAGCAAATTTCCCTTGCGGCAGCACCACCGCTCTCGTAAAATCGTCGATCGTCAGCCCCAAGAGCTCCTCCACTCTTTTATTCACTTCGCTGGCTTTATCAGCCAGCACCGTGTGCTCATCCTTGATTTCGATGAAGCGGCAAAGTGCCGTTTTCACCTTCATTTCATCCGTTCTCTTAAACACACGCTCAACTTTGTATGAGATTTGATGATTCGACTGAAGCGCAAAGGTAAAGGAAACAGACAGCGTATCTTCGGCGTGATTTAAGATTCCGTGGGTATTATTTGCCGCCCGTTCCACCTTTCCGTATAAAGCAAGCGTCATTGCGTCGAGAATCGAGGATTTACCGCTTCCTGTCGGGCCGAAAATGCCGAAAACACCAGCACCGGAAAGACCTTCAAAATCTATCGTCTGCTCCTCTCTAAAGCTGTGGAGCCCCTTAATGCTTAAGGCGATTGGCTTCATTTCGCATCCTCCTCTTCAACGCCTGATGCAAGCTCTAAAAACAGCTTCACCATTTCTTCATCCGGCACCGCGCCGCCAGTTTGTTTTTCATAAAATTTCTTAAAGCGGTCCTCGATTGAGACATGTTTAACCTCGATCCGTTCCCGGTCTTTATTCTGTTCTTCAAAAACCGGCCTGATATGGATAAAACCCGGGTGCGCCTTCCGCAGCCTGTGAATCTCTTCAAGTGACAGCTGGTCCGTGACACGGATTTCCAGGTCAATCCAAGCATTCTGATCCCTGCCTTCATCCAGCCAGCTGTACACCTCACTTAATCCATTTGCCGCTTTCCACTTCACAAGGGGCTTGCCGCTTGATAATAATACCTCACGCCAAGTGGCGTCTTCCTCCGGCTTTGCGTCCACAATCGTCACTGATTTAGCGTAGCCTGCTTCAGAAAAGCTGTAGGCGAGCGGAGATCCTGAATAACGCGCAAGCGTCCGCGCCCGCTTGATCGTTTGCGGGCGATGCAAATGGCCGAGCGCGACGTAAGCAGCACCCGCAGGCAGGCTTTCAGCAGCCACCGTGTATGCACCCCCGACTTCAATCGGCCGCTCTGAATCGGTTTGGTTTCCGCCCGCCACATAAATATGGCTGGCGGCAATCTTCACTGCATCGTTCCGGAAACGGTTTGTCATATGTTCAAACGCCTGCCTGATCTTCACGTCATAATGATCACGGAGCAGCTTTTCATCAAACGTATCGGATAGCACTTCATTCAACCGCGCTTCTGATGGATACGCCAGCGCTCCAACCGCCAAAAGCTCCCCTGCTGAGGGCACTTCAATATGAATCGGCTCTGTTGTCGGATAACCGATTAAATAAATGCCGTTTTCATGTGTCAGCGGTGAAGCGGCGGACAAACGATCAGGATTATCATGGTTTCCGGCAATGACAACGATCGGGCGCTTTCCTCTGTCACTGAGCGCAGACAGGCTTTCATAAAACAACTGCTCAGCTAAAGCCGGCGGGTTCACGGTGTCAAACGCATCTCCCGCCATTACAATGGCATCAATTTGCTCATCCTTTACAATCGTATTCAGTTCATCCAGCACATCGGCCTGCTCACTCAGCCTGCTTCTTCCTTCAAGCGTTTTTCCAAGATGCCAATCAGCTGTATGTAAAATCCGCAAATGCTTTCACCTCTCTTTTATATAGAAAACGAGACCCGCTCCGCCTGAAATCCCGGAGCTTATGGATCTCGCTATAATGTGAGAATGTGCCCTCCGTCAAAGAAATAAAGCGCACATCCCTTTACCTTTGTTTTTGCAATTTGCTCAACTGCTTTCGTGTACAGCTGAATTTGGGTATCATATCGTTTCTTCAAGATCGGGGCCGCTCCTTCAAATCCGTGTTGGAATTTGCCCTCAATCCGGTCCGACTTATAATCCAATAAATATAATCCGTCCTCAGTTTCATAGAGACAGTCAATGATCCCCTGCACTAAAAGCGGCTCATCCGCCTCGTGTGCATCAGGATAGATCTCCTTAGCCGGGAGCGCCAAGCTGAAAGGTATTTCCCGGTCCTTCCATTTCGCACCGATCAGCTGTCCCCCGATTTCTGTATGGAAAAATTGCACGATTTCTTCTATATCAATAGCGTCTTTTTGTTCTTCAGTAAGCAGCTCTTTTTCATAAAGCCTTTGAACCGTCTGCTCAGCTTCTTCTATCGACGGCACATGTGACAACGGGATATGCTGCATCACCGTATGCATGGCAGTACCTTTCTCTGCCGCTGTCAGGCCTTTTTTCATCATAAAAGCGGGACGTCTGTACAGAATGCTTCCGTCAGCCGGTTTTACAAGGGCCCTGCCGCTGTATTCATCCTCGTACTCTCTTTTTCTCTTGATCTCAGAAACCGACTGCTTTGTCCGAATTTGTGTCACCTCTTGATGCGGGTAGGTCCAGTTCAGCTGCTCGCGGGCTTTTTCATCAAATGCAAACGAGCCGGGAACTGGTTCCCCTCGGCGGATCGCTTCCAGACGTTCACTTTTTTCTTCCATTCTTTCTTCCACATCATCATCAAGCAAATCATAGGAATGAATCATTTGAACGGCAAAACGAGCTGGATGGCCTGAGATATCAGCGTGTACTGGTGTACCGTTTCCAGCCAAAGCCTCCAAGTCTCTATGTCTGGCAAGAGCCGATCCGATGAAATCTAAATATGTTTTCGCCTGATAGCGGTCAAATTCCGGAAGGAGCCAATCAGTTTGGGACGCGGATGCCTGCCATTTTGCGAGCTGTTTCTGATGATTCTTGCACGAGCCAATCAGAAACAGCTTTTCCTTCGCTCTCGTTAATGCAACATAGAGAACACGCAATTCCTCTGACAGCAGCTCCCTGCGCATTTTTTTCTTCATCGCAATGAGAGGCAGTGTCGGGTAGCTGATGCGCAATTGCGGATGAATATACTTCGTGCCGAATCCGAGCTCCTTGTCCAGCAGGTACGATTTATTTAAATCCATCATGTTAAAATTCCGGCCGAGACCCGCTGCAAACACGACTGGAAATTCGAGCCCTTTGCTGCTGTGGATCGTCATTAAGCGGACAACATCCTCCTGCTCGCTGAGCGCTCTCGCCGTACCAAGATCATCGCCCCGCTCCTGCATGCGTTCGATAAACCGCAGGAAACGAAACAAGCCGCGAAATGCCGTTGATTCATATTGGCGCGCCCTGTCATAAAGAACACGCAAATTGGCCTGGCGCTGTTTTCCGCCCGGCATCCCGCCGACATAGTCCATATATTTCGTGTCGCGGTACACTTCCCAAATCAGCTCAGATACTGAGTGGTTTTTCGAAAAGACGCGCCATTTTTGCAGATGTCCGTAAAACGTATGCAGCTTTTGATAAAGCTCATCGTTCCGGTCACCAGCAGCCAGGTAGTCTTTCATCGCTTCATAGTACGGCGCTTTTTTATTTTCAAGCCGGATCAAAGACAGCTCGTTTTCATCTGCTCCGACAATCGGTGAGCGCAGAACAGAGGCAAGCGGTATATCCTGATACGGGTTATCGATCACCTTCAGCACTGAAAGCGCGACGGCGACTTCGACCGCTTCGAAATAGCCTGACGTTAAATTGGCGTAAACCGGTATGCCCTGTGCTCTCAGCTCTTCCATGATTTGCGGAGCCCACGGCATGGAGCGGAGCAAAATCACAATATCTCGGTATTGAATATTGCGATGTGTTTTCGTTTTTCCGTCATACACCTTAAATGGCGATGAAATCAGCTTGCGAATTTCCTTAGCGATGGCTTTGGCCTCAAACTGCACGGTTTCAAGCTCTTCTGCTTCCTCGTTTGCATCCGTATCTTCTGCGTTGTCGATCAGCAGCAGCTCCGTTTCCGTCTCGTCATTGTCCGGATACGCTGCACCAAGCTTCAGCTCAGCCTGCTCGTCATAATCGACCTCACCGATTTTGCCGCCCATCAGCTGTTTAAATAAAAAGTTTGTGCTGTCTAATATATCTGAACGGCTTCGGAAATTTTTATTCAAGTCGATTTTCCGTCCCGTGCCTTCCCCGCTCTCTGTAAACCGTTTGTATTTAGAGAGGAAAAGAAGCGGCTCCGCAAGCCTGAATCGATAAATTGACTGTTTGACATCGCCTACCATAAACAGGTTGCCAGTCTCCTCCGGCCCGCTTGTGACGAGCTGCAGAATCGATTCCTGTACGAGGTTGGTATCCTGATATTCGTCAACGAGCACCTCATGAAACTGCTCCTGATAAAACCTTGCAGCCTCGCTCGGCTCATATTCACCTTTGTCATTCTGAGCTGTCAAAATCGCTAAACAGTAATGCTCCAAATCAGAAAAATCGATGATTGATTTTTCCTGCTTCGCGGCTTCGAACCGTTTTCCATAGCTGATAACAAGCTGTACGAGCGTTTCAATGACAGGCTTCATCTCGGTTAGGCTTTTCAAGTGCTGTTCAGGACTTCTCGTAAAGTAGTCGGTTTTGAGCTTTTCGAGCAGTTTTTTTGCGCCGTTCCTCAAATCTGTCGCCTCTTCAAGGAGCGCCGGATCGAACTCATCCCCTTTTACTGCTTTGGCACGCTTAAAAGCGACGGCTGGCACACGACGATATAGTTCACTAAAATCGTCCTGGTGCTGAATCAGTTCATCAATCTGCGCTAGATCATCAAGAAAATTGTCAGCACGCGGCGCCGGGCCGCCCGGCGCTTTCGTCAGCTCAAGCGCGCGCAAGAGCTTTTCCTTCGCCCCGTTAAGCACCATTGCAATATCCTCTTTGACATATTGATAGAACGGTAGCTCCTCGATGGCGCTCTTTTCTGGTACATCATACAAATGAACAAAGCTTTCCAGCCACGCCTCCGGGTTGGGATGGGATCGGGAATACTCGTACACTTGTTTAACGAGAAATTGGAGATCCAGATCGTGCCGGTCTGTCGTGTAGCGGTCAACAAGCTCAAAAAACGCCTTTTCGCCCTTTGCGTATTCGTCTTCAAACAGCTCGTCAAGCACTTCATCCCCAAGCAGCTCGCCTTCCGTCTGATCAGCTATCCGAAAACCCGGATCAAGATCGATCAAGTAGTAATATTTTTTCAGCACTTGCAGGCAAAAGGAATGAAGCGTCGAAATGCTGGCCCGGTTCAAAAGAGAAAGCTGCCGTCTGATATGCAGCGAGCCGGGGCTTTGTACAAGCTCTTTTTCCAAGGCATCCGCAATTCGGTGTTTCATCTCTGCCGCTGAGGCGTTTGTAAATGTCACAACAAGAAGGCGGTCTACATCAATTGGGTTTTCCTCTGCGGTGATTTTCCGAATCATTCGTTCAACGAGCACAGCGGTTTTACCAGAGCCCGCAGCCGCTGCCACGAGAATATCCTGGCCGGTTGAAACAATGGCATTCCATTGGTCATCTGTCCATGTGCTATCTGCCGGTTTAGGAATGTTCATTGCCATCCGCCTCCTTTTTTATCCACTCAAGTATCGTCTTGTCTTTTTCAGCTTTTAATGGGCGATACTCGTTTTCCTCTAGTGATTCATCAAATTGGCACACTGATTTGAACGCACAGTATGTGCACGGTGTCTTGTTCTTCATTTTGTACGGCTCAATGGATACGCGGCCGTCGGTAATTTGTTCGCCTGCTTCTTGGAAGGTACGGCGCACATGCTTTGTCAAAAGGTCAAATTCCTTTTCCCCGACTGCTGCCGAGTCTGATCTGAGAGAGCCGTCTTTTTTCAAGCCGGCGTTGATGATATTTGACCGTCCCTCTTGAAGGGTTGTATCCATGAGGCGAACCACTTCCTGATCGCCGAGGAGCAGGCCCTTCATTTTAAATTTCTTAAAAATCTCCTGTTCAATCTCGTCAAGCCCGAGCGGGAGATTAGATTGAATCATCGGATCATGAATATGGAAATACAGCACTCCTGCAGGCGTTGCCCTCATTCCGAGCCAGTCGGCTGAATGTGTAATCGATAAATCAAGGTACGTCAGCATTTGCAGCGCCAATCCGTAATATACTTCCGCTAAGTCAAGCCCTTTATCGCTTGATTTATAATCGACAATTCTGAGGAGCAGGCCTTTTGAGCTTTCAGCTTTATCCACACGGTCAATACGCCCGACGAGCTCCATCGTACAGCCGTTTTTCAGTTGAAAGGTCAGCGGCGGAAGCGGCCCTTTTCCTCCAAAGCCCAGTTCCAGCCCGATCGGTACGAATCCGCTCGCTTTCGCATGCTCGCTTAAAATACCGGACACACGCGTCACAATTTTTTGCAGTTTTTCCTTTACATAATAATGCCGGTTTGAGCTGAGCAAAATTTCCTTTTGCAGTTTCGGTGCCAACCGCTCTACCGCATCATAAGAAAACAGCTCGCACTGCTCTTTCGTTAAATCTCTCCAATCCAGCTTTTGCTCACGCAGCCTGTCTGAAATCAGCTTTAAGCTGGAATGAAACAGCTGGCCAATATCCGGCGCTTCAAGCTTGAAAAATTGCCGTTCCTTCAGATGCAGCCCGTGTGACGCAAAATGGGAAAACGGACATGCGTTAAAGGTTTCCATTCTCGATACGCTGCCCTGAATGCGTTCACCATAGAGCTGTCTTGACACACTGCGTTCAAGCTGCTTCACTTCATTCCGGAAAAACAGGCTTGAGAACAGCTTTTTCGATTGCAGCCTGTCCGGCTCACTCATCAGCACATTGTACGTGCTCCACCAGACGTCGCTGATGTCATATTCCCGGGTCCATAATCTGAGCTGACTCGCAGTAAAGGACTGTGCCACGCTTTGATTGACAACATACTTCAGCTGTTCCTCATCGCTGACCTGCTCAGGTTCATTTGTCAACAGGCGCTCCTTATGATGCGGAAACAGTTCTTCCAGCCGTTTAACGACAATCGACGGCAAAAGCGTTTTTCCTTCCGCATCTGCAATCGGATACGATACATAAAGCCGGTCAGACGGACTTGAAAATGCCATGTAGATGAGGAAATGCTCATCAAGCAAACGCTCCCGTCCGCCTGAGGAAAGCTCAACCCCGATCGTTTTCAGCCATTCCCGGTCATCATCCGACAGAACCCCGTTTTCATCAGGGCGTGCCGGCAGAACGCCGTCGTTTGCCCCGAGCACAAAGGTACAGGATGTGCCATACATTCTGGACAAATCCATATTGCCGACAAACACCTGGTCAAGCGCAGGCGGAATAAGCGAAAATGTAAGCGACTCCGCGCCGGCTTCTATCATTTGCTGAAACAAATCAAGAGAAATCTCATCATCTCCCATCATTTCAACAAACTCCTCAAGCAGCTGAATGACTGCGTCCCACGCCTGCTGATGCTGCTGCGCTTCAATGATTCTGCCGTCTTCCTCAGCACGCTGCCTTTCCTGATCCAGCTTCAGCGGCACCTCCGTCTCTTCTAAATAGCGATAGAGCGCCTCCGCCTTCTCATGTACCGTCTTTGCTTTTTTCATTCGTTTTTGAAGCTGAAAAAGCGGCGGAACAATCCAATCGCGGGTGTCATTCAACATGTTTTCCATTTCGATTTCCTGATCGGTCTGCGCGAAATCATCATCCAATGATACAAAGCGCCTATATTGGAAACGGTCGCCCTTTGTCCAGCGGTCGCCTTTGATCCCATAAGCGATACAGTAATTTTCGAGCTGATCGACCTGTTCTCTCACTTTGGCCCTCGGTTCATTGAGCGGGAATAGCAGTTCGGTTTTCACACAGCGAAACACCGCTTCATAACGCCAATTCCCTTTCAGAACATCAAGGCTTGACCGGATAAATTCGATTAACGGATGGTTCAGCATAGATGCTTTTCCGTCAATGAAATAAGGAATCTCGTAATCTGCGAAAACTTCCTTCACCATATCCTTGTAGTCTTCCGGCTGGCGCGCAAGAATTGCTACATCCTTATAGCGATATCCTTTCTCTCTGACGAGGGCGTGAATTTCCCGGGCAATACCTTCCAGCTCAGCTCGTCTGTTCGCGGCCTGCATTACAGTCAGTGCTTCTTGTTTTTCTGCGTAAGGAACGGCCGGACGCACTTCATACTGCGCCTCTAGATGGGCCAATTCAGGTGTCTGTGTATGCCGCTCAGTCCCACTCAGCTCTTTATACGTAATGTCTAAATTCAGTTCCTTCGCCTTCTGATGCAGGCGGTAATAGGTTTTCCCCGTCATTCTGAACAATTCCAGTTCATGCGGCTCCCGCTCATATGACGGCTTGTCCGCTGTGAACGAAAACGTGATGTGCTCTGCATGAACCATAAGCTGCTCCAGCACCCTGAATTCCTGCGGTGTAAACTGATAAAAGCCATCCACATAGATATGCGCGCCTTTTACATCTTCCGCAAGCGGGATATGCTCTGCCAGCAATGTCAAATAATCCTCAGAGTGAAGATATTGATCTGCGAGGCTTTTTTCCATTTGCTGATACAGAATCGATAAGTCATGGAGCTTTTCAGATAACACACGTTCTCCGCGATATTCGGAAGCCGTTCCGCTTTCCGCCATCCGGCGGATATCCTCCGGTTCCAGACAATACCGCTTAAACTCTGTCAGCATCCGCTCAACCTGTGCGGTAAACCCGTTTTTGTCACTCGCTTTTTGATAGACTTTGAACTCCTGTTTATGCTCCTCAATGAGCTTCCGCAGGAGCATTTGTACGCCGGTGCTTGTCAGAAACGGCCTGCTCATTCCTCCCGTATGCTGAAGGACGCGCCAGGCCAATCGTGAAAAGCTGAACACTTGAGCGCGTATCATCCCGCCCATATCTGGCGTTTTAGCAAGCTCATATTCCATTAAAAACGTCATTTGATCCGGGACTAGAAAAATGATTGGCTTCCCGAATGGAGCCCGGCGTAATTCATCCTGAATGCTGTTGATGATCAGCTTCGTTTTTCCACTCCCGGACCTGCCTACTAAAAACTCTGCTCCCAAATTAGAAGACCCCTCTCTTTTTATCTTTATATATTTTATCGAATGTTGACGAAAATGACCAATCTGATCTATTGGTAAAAACGGCCTTTTCACATATAAAAAGCTGATTATCCCCGCACATCTCTCCTTGCCCAACATATACTTTTACAGAAGCCCAATTCCTAGGAATGGAGTTGAATCCTCTTGCATTACAGTTACTATCCCTATCCGGTGCCGTACCGGGAAGATCCTGTTTTGATTCGGAATTTGCAGAAGGCCATCAACGGAGAATTCAGTGCAATTCAATGCTACCGCAGGCTTGCCGAACTAGCCCACCGCGATGAAGTCAGAAAACAGATTGAAGAAATCAGACGTGACGAAATCCGCCATCTTCGTGAATTTTCCACACTGTACGGATCGATTACCGGCAAGCACATCATGCCGAAACAAACGGAAGAGTGCCCGGACCATTTCACGAGAGGACTGGACGCCGCTTTTAAAGATGAACAAGAAACCGTCGACTTTTACTTGCGTGCAGCCGAGGAAACGTCAAACTTAAAAGCGAAAGGCGTCTTCACGCGCGCCGCACGTGATGAACAAAATCACGCTGTCTGGTTCCTATACTATCTGGCCAAACGTTAGATATACCCGTTTTAGGGTATATGTACATATCTCCTCAGCTAAAAACACATTCCTCCGTTTTTTTCAAATATAGCCGGGAAACATAAAACCATACACTGCCAAACAGGGGGAATCAACCATGGAGCAATATTCAGAAGCTTGTATTGAGGCTTGCATCGATTGTATGGAGGCTTGCAATCATTGTTTTACAAAATGTTTGGAAGAAAGCGCGCACCACGATCTCAGCGGCTGCATCCGGCTTGACAGGGAATGCGCGGATATTTGCGCCCTGGCAATCAAAGCCATGCAAACGAACAGCCCGTTTTTGAAAGAAATTTGTGCACTTTGCGCCGATATTTGTGAAGCGTGCGGCACTGAATGCGAAAAGCATGATCACGATCATTGTCAAGCATGTGCGAAAGCCTGCTTCGCCTGCGCTGAACAATGCCGCAGCATGGCGGCGTCTTAAAAGACGGAGAGGGTTCAATGATTGAACCCTCTCTTTTTATTTGAACAGCCACACGGAGTACAAATCAATCCATCCCTCTTCATCAAGCACCAGGCCTTTTACATTGTTACTTGATGTCACCTGTAGCACATTTTGATACAGCGGAATTGCATTCAGCTCCTGTGTAAGCTGACGGTCAATGTCACGCAGGATATTCATTCTCGAACAGCGGTCAGGCATGGAAAACATCCGCTCTATCATTCCCGAGCAGAATTGTGTCAGCTTTTCAGATAGATGCTGGCACAAGAAACTGTTCTCCGACAGCAGCAAATGCAGAAAACCAAACTCGGTATCTTGATAAAACGTCGCACTGTCATGAATGATATCCGCCATCTGCACGACTTCCGGCCGTCGCAGATCATCAGCATCACAGAATCGAAGTGTAAGCTTGATCCCGTGTTGGGCGCACATATTTTGAATCCATTCGGCGTCCTCACGATGATCCGTTTCCGAAAAGGTATACAGCACCATTGTTTCGCCCTCGTATCCGCTTTTCTTCAACAATTCAGATGGCGTAACGCCCTCTAACTCAAAAGAACTCGGATGCCAAAACGACGTAACCGGGATTCTTCGGTGCCCTCCCGCTTCACGAACGAGCCGTTCAGAGGAAATCAACAGCCGGAGCGCTTTTCTAAAGCTTCGGTGCTGAAGAGGCCCCTTCTTTTTCAGATTGAGCGACAAATACTGGACATGCCGCTCATCAAAAACAGTTTGCTGCTCAGGACATGTTTGTTTTTCTTGAATGGTAAATCCGTTCATCTCACCGGCTTGTTCAGAAAACACAAACTCCACGCGATCCAAATAGGGGCGCCCCTTAAAGTAGCGCTCATAGGCTTCAAGCACAAGCATCCAGCCGTGATGCTGATTCACCCGAAAAGGCCCTGTTCCATTGATCCCGCCGTCCTGTTCGGCCGACAATATGGACAGCCGTTCGTCACAAAGAGCATACGGCAAAAACTCATTCGGCTTATCAAGTATGATCTCCACACAATAAGGGCCCTTTTCTAAGACTTGTTTCACTCCGTGCAGCAGCCATTTATACGGGTTGTCAGCCAGTTCCAAAAAGCGCTGAAACGTAAACGCAACGTCCCGCGATGTCAGCAGCTGCCCATTATGAAACGACACACCTTTTCGAAGAAAAAATCTCCACCGTTTTTTTCCCTCCTCTTCCCATCCATGAACCAAATGAGGCTTCGGCTCCTGCATATCCGGATCAAACGTGAGAAGCGTATCAAATATCTGTTTGACGAAATGGCCCTCAGACCGCAAAAATATTTGGCATGGATCAAAACTGCTGGCAGATTCAGGGGAGATGAACATCCGGAGAACATCCTTTACCCCGTCCCGGCCGGACTCTGTCACAAAACCAAATACCTCAGAAAACCACATACCATATTCATTTTGAAGCTCCGGAAACGCGGACTGATACTGCTGAAGCAGCTCCTGTGCCTTTTTAAGCTTTCCAGCCATGGTATATTCCTTGGCAGTTTGAAGAAGCAGTTCCTCAGGCCTCCGAAGAAACGCGATTTTTGATTTACGCCCACGCCCCGCCCCGCTTTCCCGGGTAATCCAATTGCTGTTCTCCATCTTATGTAAAATGAGCTTTGCATTTCTTTCCGTACAAAATAAACTGGCGGCAATCTCAGTGAGCGTCATTTCGTTCATTTGCCCATACTCAACCCGTCCTGTTTTTACAAGTGCCACGTAGTGCTCAATTAGCTTCAATCCCCGCACCTCCCGACAAAAGGGGAACTTTTATCTCTTCTTTTCTTCACTTTTTGGGTCGCCGCCCCTTCTATACACTACTACTATATCAAACACCGAAAGGCGGCGATCACATGCTGACCAGCTTTCAATCTATTAAATCAAGATATACCGCTCCCGTTTGGCTCCGCTTTTTCGGCGAAATGCTGACAAGCCTGACAGGTGCAATGATGGGACCTTTTATGGTGCTGTATCTGCATGAACAATTAAACGGCAATGTCATGATGCCAATGCTGATCATCAGCCTTCAGCCATTTTCTGATCTTTTCCTGACGCTCGCTGCCGGACGGGTGACGGACCAGCTTGGTCGGCGTACAGCGATTTTGATCGCATTGCTTCTGCAATCATCTGCAATGACAGGGTTTGTATTTGCTGAGCATGCGTATGTTTTCGCCATTCTTTATGTCGTGAATGGCATCGGAAGATCGTTATACATTCCCGCTTCCCGCGCCCAAATCGCTGAAAACACGCCAGAAAGCAGACGTTCGGAAGTATTTGCGGTCATCAACGCGATCTATTCAGCCGGCCTGACGGCAGGGCCGCTGCTCGGAATGCTCCTGTACAAACAAAATCCTGAATGGATATTCGCTTTAGATGCCGCAGCCTTGTTCATCTACTTTCTGGCAGCTGCATGGAAACTTCCTGAGACAAAGCCGCAAAACACAGCTGTGACACAGGAAAAGTCTGCGAGCTTTACGATATACAGGCCCGTCCTGCTTCTTTTGCTGCTTTCTCTCCCCATCAGCATGTTATATGCGCAAACAGAAACAACATACCGACTGTTCAGCAAAAATATGTTTTCTGATTATCTGTCCATGCTGACCATCTACTCAGCAGCAAAGGCTTTATTCAGCTTTGTTTTCCAGGTTCCTCTTGTCAAAGGGACTGAAAAGCTTACAATGAAAACGATTCTTTTCATTACTTATATCTGCTACTCCCTTGCGGCTGCAGGCTTTGCATGCTCAACATCCCCGACAATGCTTTTAGTGACGGCAGCGGTGATGACGGTTGGCGAAAGCATCGGATTAACTCACATCCAGACCTTCATCTCAAAATTGGCACCGCCTCATTTGCTTGGCCGGTTCTATGCTGTCTATGGTCTGCATTGGGATATATCCCGCTCAATCGGACCGCTCGCGGGCGGGCTGATCCTGACATCGTTTGGCGGAGAAGTGATATTTTACGCCCTTGCCGTGTGTCTGCTGGCAGCGGGTTTATGCCTGACTTACACAATAGAGAAGCTCGAACATAATGTCATAAGAAAAGTGAATCACTAATAGAAAATAATTCATAATTTCTTTATCAACAAAAATATACTATAGTTATAAATACATTCACTACGTGAACAATTGGAGTGTTACGCGAAAAGGAAGAAGGGTTTACATTGAAGAAAGACGAAAATCTCCTCAAAGATCTATGGTTTATCGCAATCAGTGCAGCCGGGGGGTTTATTCTTTCATTAACCGGAATATCAATTGGATGGATGATCGGAACGCTGATTGTCGCCTGCTGCCTCGCCATGATACGGCCGGCATGGCTGATGATGGCACCAGACCAAAAAGGAATTAACCGACGATGGCTCGCCCTCGGGCAGATGATCCTCGGCATCGAATTGGGCCAAAAGCTGAATTTATCCGTTCTCTCTGTTCTCAAAGACCATTGGTTTTCAGTCGGCGTTATGCTGATATTGTCTATCCTGCTGGCCATGCTGTCAGGATATGTGCTTTGGCGTTTCAGCAAAACGGATATGATGACTAGCTTTGTCGGCACAGCTCCCGGCGGGCTTTCCGCTATGCCGAGCATCGCACAGGAGGTCGGCGCCAACACCGCCATTGTCAGCCTCGTGCAAATGATGCGGGTACTGCTCGTGGTCCTTTCCATTCCGTTTTTGGTTATCATGATCTATACAAAACAAGACAGTTCCACAAGTGCTGTAGCAGGGCTTTCTTCAGCAACGACAGATTTTAGGCTCGCTCCCGTTTTATGGACCGTCATTCTGATTCTCGCTGCCTGGGGAGCCTGTAAAGCGGCGAAATGTTTAAAATTTCCGGCTCCATGGCTGCTTGGCAGCATGCTTGGTGTAGCAATTGTACATGTTGGCGGAGCTGCGGCGATAGGGCACGACATGACGGCATGGTGGCCGTCACAAGCGAACCATGTATCACAAGTATTTCTCGGGGCAACGATCGGCTCTAAAATGTACAAAAGCATGTTTGCCGGCGTCACCCGAATTATCATCGTCGGGTTTATCTCATCCGTCGGTTTAATCGCAGCTATGTTTTTGAGCGCCGTGATCGTTTCCGAGCTGACAGGAATCTCGCTCATCACCTCTGTTCTGGCATTTGCGCCCGGCGGGATTGCAGAGATGGCGACGACGTCAGTTACATTACATGCTGATTCCACCTTTGTCGTTGCGGTTCAGGTCATCCGCGTCATCCTTGTCATTGCCCTGCTGCCGCCGTTTTATCGTCTGCTTCACCATCTTCATGGTGAAAAAAAAGGAAAAGAGAGCTCGATCAGCAGCAATGCATAATTGGAAACAAAATCCTTCCATGATACACTTATAGCAGATGGGGAAGGAGTGACTCTTTTGCTGCGCGACAATCCAGAGAAGGCAATGCACTTATATTATGGCATATGCTTAGGAATCTGGCTGATTTATAATTTGGTGGCAACCGGCTCCCCCGGACTGCCGCTTACGATTTTAGTCGGAGGAAATTTGATTTACCTCACCATCCTGAAAAAGAAAGAAAAAACGTAAAACACGCACCGCAGTGCGTGTTTTTTATTTGAAAATGCCGGGAAGGCCTCCTTCAATTTCTTCTGACGTCGGATACCATTTTGTCACCAGATCACGAAACAGCCGTTCCGCAAAAAGAATTTCCTCCTCGGTATAGCGGTCAAAAAATGACAGAAAACGCTGTTCAGCCTTCTGATGATAATATTTGTGCAAATTGTGCAGCTTTTTTCCAGCAGGCGTCAATCGGAAGTAGACCTCCTTTTTATTATCGCTGAGCTGTGTTCTGTGCAGGAAGCCTGCGCCGAGCAATTTTGTGCTGATGCGTGATACAGTCGCTTTTGTCGTATTCATTTTTTCTGCTATCGACGTGACATTGATTGGTTCATTGTCCCCGACACAGGACAGAACATGAATTTCTGTCATCGTCAATTGAGATTTACTCCCGTGCTCTACATCCAGCTTCCTCAATTCGTCGGATAAAAAAGCTTTAATAAGCCCCTCCCATTTCTCCTGCTGATGAATGAGCTCCGCATACAATTCAAAAAGATTACGTTTCGTATGATCTGTGTTCATCGGGTTTTCCATCCTTTTTCATTCGATTGTTTCTTCTATCATACCGTTTTGTTACAGATGAAACAATCGAATTGAATTATACTTGGCTGGTGACGGAAAACCAGCGGCTGATCCCTTTTTGAATCACCTCGGCACAATCGGGCGCTGATGCATCTACCGCCCAGGCTACATGTCCATCAGGACGAATCAATATGGTATGCACATCCCGCAACTTTTCATTCGGTTCTGCAAGCGAGGCGTTTACCGTTCGTAAGCCTTTCACATTGATATGATCATCAGCTTTCTGCATCAACGACAGCAAAACGAATGTCCCGTTTCGGAGAAGGCTGTACAGCCATTCCGAACTGGCGTCGGAAAGAATCAGCTCCATATCAGGGAGCCTTGCCCCATTCAAACGATGCGGCGGCATGATGAGATCAGCTTCATATCTGACATCGAGCGCAGAAATTTGCCCCGCTACATATCGATTCACATCAGGGAAGGCCAGCAGCTCCGACATCATCCCCCGCAAATGGAGGCCTGCTTGAGTAAAATCAATCAGCCTTGTCTGTGCCTCCGTGTTCCTCAAGAGCCCTTCAGCTGCCGGGTGCCGCTCGTCATGATAGCTGTCCAAAAGCCATGAAGGCGCAGAGCCCTTGATCGCCGCCGCCAGCTTCCACCCAAGGTTCATCGCATCCTGAAGGCCGACATTCAATCCTTGTCCGCCCGCTGGAAAATGAATATGTGCGGCATCACCTGCTAGGAAGATTCTGCCGTTCCGATACCGTTTTGCTTGGCGCGCGGCGTTTCCGAACCGCGACATCCACGAAGGGTCGGTTAAACCGAAGTCAGTCCCGCAAATTCGCAGAAGGTCAGCTTTCAGCTCCTCCTCAGTCACCGGCACATCTTTCGGCGTTTGTGTGCGATAAGGGCTGACGACAACTACACGGTATTGGCCTGGTGATAACGGAACAATCATAGCACCGCCCTCTTTTGTGCAAAGGGACAGTACTCCTGACGGCGGCGGAGAAAGGAGCACCACATCTCCAAGCGCAGCGGTGACAGTACTGTCTGTTCCCGGAAACTCAATTCCAGCCTGTTTCCGAACGGTACTTCCACCGCCATCGGCACCAACGGCAAACTTACTTGTGATCGTCCGTACACTGCCGTCCCGATCCTTAAAAATCGTTTGCACCGCTTCCCCGTTTTGCGTTACCGCGAGCGCCTCTGCACCCCGAAACACCTCTGCACCCAGACGTCGTGCATGATCTTCAAGCAGCTTTTCTGTTTTGGACTGCGGGAGCAAAAGCGTGTAAGGGCAACTCGTATCCAAGCCTGAAAAATCCAGACGGGTATCCAGCATTGAAAAATGTCCGGAAGGTATCTTGCTTCCCTTGGATACGAACCGCTCTAAAATCCCTCTCATCTCAAGGAGCTCCAGCGTTCGGGGATGCAATGTCAACGCTTTGGAATGTGGAACAGGTTTTTCAAGCCGTTCAATCACACATGTTTTCACCCCGGCCATCGCAAGCTCAGAAGCCAGCATAAATCCGACCGGCCCTCCACCTATAATCACTGCTTCATATTTCATCATCATTCACCACTCCTTTTGTTTCATAAAAAAACGATTAAAACCCAATAAAAATGGACCTTCAATCAAAAAGTATACGAATATTGTTACACTCGTAACAA
Organism: Bacillus sp. MD-5; assembly: GCF_002201875.1. Classification (NCBI taxonomy): domain Bacteria; kingdom Bacillati; phylum Bacillota; class Bacilli; order Caryophanales; family Bacillaceae; genus Bacillus; species Bacillus sp. MD-5. Next base: position 980,721 of record NZ_CP021911.1, on the reverse strand, counting down.
TATTGATTATAGCTCCTTACAAATTTTTCTTCAACACATTTTTCCAAACGGCATACAAAAAGACGCCTCTTCAATTAGCGTCTTTTTATTCGGCATCAGAAATCACACCGACAATATTTTTTTCTCTTATCGGACCAAAATGCCGACTGTCGAAGCTGTATATGCGATTATCTCCAACGACAAAATATTTTCCTTTCGGCACCTTGCTGGTTCCCGTCACATCTTTCAAAGAAAAATCACCTGTTACATGGCTTCCGGCAGAAACGGATTTTAAATGCTTCAAAAATGGCTCAGCAACCTGCTTTCCGTTCACATACAGCTGATCATCCTGATATTTGATCGTTTCACCGGGCAAGCCGATCACCCGTTTAATCAGCACTTTATGATCAGGGCCTTTAAAAAGAACGATGTCAAAACGATGGATGGTTTTAAATCGATGTGAAAATTTATTGACCAACAATTCGTTCCCTTCCTGAAACGTCGGGTTCATACTGACACCTTCTACCTTGTAATCAATAAAGACGGCATTTTTAACCTGAATGGCGAGAACGACGGACACTACACCGGCAAGAAACAAAAACCGTTTTTTCATGTTACTGTCTCCCTCCATCATGCTCACGCTGACTGGCTCTTACATGCAGATGCCGCTCCACCTTTTTGCCGACATACCATAAGACAGTGATCACCAATACGGCGATGACCGTTCGAATCGGCTGTGTAATCAGCGCGTGCAGATCATATCCGATGAAGCTGATCATAAAAATCATGACAAGCTTCCCTGAGGCTGCCGCCAAAATAAACGGCCGCGTTCCGATCCTTGACAAACCGGCAACAACATTCACCGCGGCTGACGGTGTAAATGGAAAACAAAGCAGAAGAAACATGGGGCCGAAGCCGTGTCTTTCCACCCATAACATCAGCTTTCTGACAGACGGATGACTGCGGATAAATCCAAGCAATTTTCTCTGTCCGTATTGACGGACGATCAAAAATACGAGAATGGAACCAGCAGTTGATCCCGCCCAGGACAGGATGAATCCTTCCCATAAGCCAAACGAGTTCGTATTCGCCACCACAAACACGATCAGCGGCAAAAACGGGAGAAACGCTTCAATTAAAGGCAGCAGCACAGCTATGAGCGGACCGAAAGCCCTATAGCTTTGAAATAATTCAGTTAAATGTTCTTGTGTCAAATAGGATAAAAAATGCTCCAACATTTATACTCCTTACCAGGTTTGTCTATCCTTATTCTACACATTATCAGCAGAAAACTAAAAAGTTTTGGTGTTTTTTTCTGTCTTGAAACATTTCACCAGCCGATATAGAATACAAATAGAACAAATGTTCCCTTTAGAAAGAAGGAGTCAACATGCCGAATCTGCAAGAGGAAATATACGATTTAATTGAACGTGCTCTCTTTTTGCCCATGGCCATTACGATTTTTAACCGTGATCTCGCCGCAATTGAAAAAAGCACATTAAAATTGAAGCATCCTTATAAACAGCTTATCAGCGAATCATTAAAAATAGCACAAAAGGATTTGATAGAGGTCAGAAAAGAACTGAGGAAGAGGAAAATTGCGATCCGCGAGATGGAACGCGATGAGGCGTTTACGCTCTATGTATTTGTCATGGACGGTTATGAAGAAAAGCACCGCTATTTTAATCCCCGAATCCGTGAGCAGGTCAGCGAATTATTAACATACTATCTATTTGCCCCGGACAGGACCTGAGCCTTTTGAACCATATTGTCCGTTCCCTCTTCGGGGCGATCCTGATCATAAATTTCAGACAATTCACACTATACAAACAAAATAAATTTATTTATAATTCGAACCACAGCCTTTCACCCCGAAATATGACATGTACTGCCATATTGACGACACCATTTTCAGTACGGTCGGGCTTGTACACCCCCAACCCTAATGAGAAGGAGGATTTTATGAAACTGATTCACGTTCTCGCCGCGTTGCCCTTTATCGGAATCTTACTCGGCATCCCTTTTGCAAATAAAGTGACCCCCTATGTGTTCGGCATGCCTTTTATCCTTGCCTATATTGTGATGTGGGCTCTTTTGACCTCTGCACTGATGGCAATTGTGTATGTCCTCGACAAGGAAAATAAAAAGGAGGAAGCAGAATGAACGCAGCTCTCATCATCATTTTTGGCGTCCTGCTCTTGAGTATTTTTCTCGGTATACGCGCCCAAAAAGGAAAAGACATGAATCTGGAGCAGTGGACGGTCGGAGGACGCGGCTTCGGAACTGTGTTCGTCTTCCTTTTGATGGCAGGCGAAATTTACACTACTTTTACGTTTCTCGGCGGCAGCGGCTGGGCCTACGGAAAGGGCGGTCCAGCCTTTTATATCATCGCCTACGGATGCCTGGCCTACATCCTGTCTTACTGGCTTCTTCCGGCAGTTTGGACGTACGCGAAACAGCATAAACTGATGTCGCAGTCTGATTTTTTCACAAAAAAATACAACAGTCCGCTGCTTGGCATTCTCGTTTCACTGGTCGGCATCGCCGCACTCATTCCCTATCTTGTACTGCAGCTGAAAGGCCTCGGGCTGATTGTATCAGAAACCTCGTACGGCAAAATCACCCCGACCGCCGCCATCTGGATCGGTGCCATTTCCATTACGGTTTATGTTATGGTTTCCGGCATTCACGGGTCAGCTTGGATATCGGTTGTGAAGGACATCATGATTCTGGTTGTCGTTCTGTTTTTAGGTGTGTATTTGCCAATTCATTACTACGGCGGATTTCAAGACATGTTTCAGCAGATTGAAACGGCAAAGCCTGGCTTTCTTACGCTGCCCGAAACAGGACAAAGTACGGCGTGGTTCAGTTCAACCGTACTCTTGACAGCGCTTGGATTTTACATGTGGCCTCACACGTTTTCCGCTTCGTATTCAGCTGAAAATCCAAAAGTCTTTCGCAAAAACGCCATCATCATGCCTTTGTACCAGCTGGTCCTGCTCTTCGTCCTTTTCGTTGGCTTCGCGGCTATCCTGCAAGTTCCAAATCTGAAAGGCGCAGACGGGGATTTATCGCTTTTGAGACTGTCCCTGCAAGCATTTGACCCATGGTTTGTCGGAATTATCGGTGCTGCCGGACTGCTGACAGCACTTGTGCCAGGCTCTATGATCTTAATGTCCGCCTCCACGCTGTTTGCAAAAAATGTGTACAAGGTAATCGCGCCCCGCACGACGGAACAGCAAGTATCGGCGCTTGCTAAGTTTTTAGTGCCGGTGATCGCGCTGATTTCGGTGTATTTTACCTTCAAAGGCGGGAATACCATCGTTACGCTGCTTTTGATGGGCTACAGCCTTGTCACACAGCTATTCCCCGCCCTTTTGTTCAGCCTGTTCAAGCATAATATGGTGACAAAGCAGGGCGCCTTCGCCGGCATTATTGCAGGTGTTGGAGCAGTTACTTATATTACAATGACGGAAACGACGATCGGCACTTTATTTCCGGCGCTGCCGCAAGCCGCAAAAGACTTGAATGTCGGCATCGTCGCCCTGCTTTTGAATATCATGGTCATGACGGCAGTCAGCCTTATGACAAGGAAGGCGAAAAGCGCTGCGGCCGATCAGGCGGCTTAAGCAATAGAAAAAGCAATCTGGACATCAGATTGCTTTTTCTTGTTTACCGTTCACAGGCGATAAGATCTTTATCGCGGTCTTTCTTTTTATTGGCATCATAAAGGTCCTTAGAGACGTAAGGCTTGTACTTCGTTTTTCCGCCTTTATTTTTCACCTTCGATGTGCGGGCCACTCCGCCTTTGTATACTTTGTTTAACTCCTTGCAGTTCTTATAGACCTTCACCTTTGTTTTGGCTTCCGCCACATGGTCAGCTCCGTATGAAAAACCGAAAACGAGACCGAGTGACAGCAAAACCGCCGCCGCTTTTTTCATGACAATTCACTCCCCCAACACCCAATATTTAGTTGATTTATAGCTCGAATTTATCATAATTCATATAGTCTTATTTGACAAGATAAATATGGAAGGAGAGTTTGTTTTTCTTGTTTTCTTTTTCCTTCACTATTCAAACTGCCAACACATGTTTTTCTCTACATGCTCAGGGGTACACATACGAATGTACACCAAACAGAAAAGGAGCGTTGATGATGTCTGATTCAAACCTTACGAATCCTATAAAAGCATTTTTTCATGATGAATTTCCTGAACAATATCAAGAGCCGCCAGGCCTGCAAAAGAACATGAAGCCTCTCCCTGATTGCGGAGAAAAAAGCTACAAGGGGTCAGGTAAACTAATCGGCCGAAAAGCGCTTGTCACCGGCGGCGATTCCGGCATCGGCCGCGCTGCCGCGATCGCTTACGCCAGAGAAGGCGCCGATGTGGCCATTAACTACTTGCCCGAGGAACAGCCAGATGCTGAAGAGGTAAAAGAACTGATCGAAGCAGAAGGCCGAAAAGCAGTGCTGATCCCCGGGGACTTGAGTGACGAATCCTTTTGCCAAGATCTGGTCAAACAAGCGCAAAAGGAGCTCGGAGGACTTGATGTGCTGGCGCTCGTTGCAGGCAAACAGCAAGCAGTCGAAAACATCGAAGATCTGCCTACTGAACAAATCTATAAAACATTTGAAGTGAACGTCTTCTCCCTTTACTGGGTTGTAAAAGCGGCGCTTCCGTATTTGCCGGAGGGAGCTTCAATTATCACAACTACCTCAGTTGAAGGCTACAATCCAAGCCCGATGCTGTTAGATTACGCAGCAACGAAAAACGCCATTATCGGCTTTACCGTCGGACTGGGAAAACAGCTGGCTTCCAAAGGAATCAGAGTGAATTCAGTTGCGCCCGGACCCATTTGGACACCGCTGCAAATTTCCGGCGGACAGCCGACGGAAAACATCCCGAAATTCGGACAAGGCACGCCTCCAGCTCCATTAAACCGCGCTGGACAGCCAGCGGAATTGGCGGATGTTTATGTCTTTCTAGCTTCAGAGAATTCAAGCTATGTAACATCTCAGGTATATGGCATCACCGGGGGAATTCCGACGGCTTAGGCTTAAACTATTCTAACTAAAATAAAGATATTGATTTGTTTTTATAAAATCTTTGAAGAGAAACGTATAGACACGACACACTGCCATTCACTTCATAATATCAACAAAGCAAATAAAAAAGCCAGTAACCTACAGGTTACTGGCCATTCTATTTGTGTCCAAGTTCAGTAGAGATCTCTTGTTCAAAAATCCTCCAACACCTACAATAAATTATTCATGTTTTTCATTCACAAGTATATTAAATAACAGTTTAAGATTTCTTATTGACACAAATAATGTGGTTATTAGTGCATAAAACCAGATGGTGAGGGATATCCAAAAGTACCAATCTAAATTTAAGGTGTTATTAATTTTAATAACTGAAGTTAAAATTAGAATAATTAATCCAAAAAGTATAATTAAAAATTGAGAAACTATAGAAGCACTAAAAAATGTCATCATTATTTCAAAAAGTGTGACATTCTGATACTTCTTACTTTTCGTAACTCTTAAACGCTCCAGTAAAGTAGAACCTGCTGTAGCCAAAACAGATATACTCGCAACATTAAAACCAGCTAAAATAGCTATAAAAGTAAGTGACTGACTATTAATGTTTTTTATACCCTCAACAACCACCGTTGATTGAGGTTGCATTTTCACAATAAAAAATGTAATCGCTGTTGCTAGAAGAAAAGGAAATAAAAAATCAAATATCTTCTCTGATTTAGTTGAATATTTCAAATAATTAATTATTGTTTCCAAAGGGAAAATGTTCGCCTTGAAAAATAATTTAAGCTTCCTCACCACACTCTTTTACACTCTCCCTCCATAAAAGCTCCCTGTTTACCACAACAAAATGAATAGCCTTATATAATTTTTCACTCATGATTTTATTAAAATCATCTAATTGAACTTTAACCGAATATTTTTCTGATATTTTACTCAGATAAACTCTTTTATAATCCCCGTCTTGTTTCCCTATAACTTTAATATTACTAATTCCATCTACGGGCGCCTTTGTTCCTTTAGGCTTAATTTTACTTAGCCATGATTCAAAATTTTTCATTCCTTCAACTCCTCTTTTGTATTTACTTGATAAAGAAAGAGTCGCATAGTTCGCTTCAAATTCTAGAGCTTGTTTTTTTGTTTCTTGAAGAAGTTCGTTCTCAAAGGAAGTAGGCTTTTCAGTAGCTATTTCGACTTCTATTTTGTTAACAGCATCTAATTTTTTGACTTCCTCTAAAAAATCACCCCTTAGTAAAGTGCGTACAGCAATATCATAAAAGCCTTTTGTTTGCAGAAAGCCTTTACCTATAAAAGAAAAATAATCTTCCACTTTTGATCGATTTACTTTCATATCTCCTTGCAATAATAATAAACCGTCAGAGAGTCTGACATAAAAATAAACAAATTTTTCTTCACCTTCTCTTATTCCTTTATCATTTGGCCTACGAACTAAAGTATCTACATCTCTTAAATCTCCTACGTAACCATATTCTGCATATGCAAATCTTCCAACAATATAATCAAAATTCTCTTGGTCAGTTTTTCTTTTAGGTGGGTTCTCTTGAACACTTGATACCTTATTACTTACATGTTTAGGAAACCATTCATCTATTATCATAAACCAACCAGAATAAGTTTTTCTAATATCTAATGGATTTCTTTGTGACAATGAATTAAGTAACTCTATAAATACTTTAGAATCCCATTGATCACTTAAATACTCTTTTTCTTTTTTTGTTATTAATTTTTGAATATCGACTTGAAAAGCATGAAAAAATTTCTCTGCCATTAAAACCAAAACCTCCCTTTTCTTATTTTATCGGAAAAGGATGGAAGTTTTAAAGATGAATAGTTGTGATTTGATATTTAAAAACCCAAAATATTATTTATCTTTATTTATAGGTGGCGATAGTATGACAGCGTTATTTATTTCTAACCTTATAACAAGGTTAGAAATAAATAACGGGTTGCAGGTTCCGAGTTGCACAATATTTAAAATTAAATGTTAAAACCTCTTCTCATAGGAGGGACATATCACTCCAAATCATAAACTTATTTAATACCGCTCCCCGAGTTCACGCAAAATAAAATCATAAATCATCTTCGTCCGCTCTTCCTTCGGGTACAGCATAAATTCCTGCCTTTTCGGCACGCGGTGGTCGATTCTGTCTTGGAATTTGGTTCTGAGCCACGCTGTTCGGTATACCTGGTTCTCGAACGAATTATAGGAAATCGGCAGCTCCATCGTTTTCCCATTCGAAAACGTCACTTCCGTATCGTCGAATTCAGTCGCTTTGAATTCTTTTACATGCACATGGGAAATCCAGCCGCATTGAGGTCTTGTCGAAGAAAGTGTAGGGAATAAAAAGATTTGGTTCGAAGGGTCCACCATGATTGGCGGCTTGTGTGAAATTTTCGTCACTTCATAAGTTCCTGCTTTTCTTCCCGCATAGCTTGATCCGAAAAATCGGCAGCTCCTGTCGACAATTTGCAGCGGCTTCATGCTGACATAAAACACACAATCTTTTTCAATAATTTTGGAACAGATTTTGCCGTCTATTTCTTCTGGCAGCACGGCAATTGTTGCTCCGTTCACTTCATACGATTCTAAAGGTGCGTCTGTTTTCTGATTCATATTTTGGCCTCCATCCTTTTTCTGCAAAATTTATACTAATAATCTATCATCTGTTTTTATAAAACGACAGGTTTTTTTAACAATTAAGATAAAATCATCTTTTAATGATATTTAATGGTACTAAATGACTAGTAATAAACCGATTTTACTTTGATTAGACTTGCCGGTTTACGGCATTTTGCAGGATATGTCGATAGATTGCCAAGTATTAGTTGTCTAAAAATTATAAAAATTTATTGATTTTTTCGACCGTTATCCATATACTATAAAAAAGGCATTGGGGGGATTCTTTATGAAAGAGAAAAAATCGTACACTGAGCTCATGAAGTCCCGCAACACGCAAAAAACAAAAGAACTTGATGTCACAATGACGGATGTCTATATTCAAATGGTGCTCGATGAATCCTTGTATAAGCGTCGGCTGGCCATGCTGACGGACCAAATCAACAAAGCCTTGGACGAAAAAGATAAAGATGCGTTTCTGACGCTCTCTAAAGAATATGCAACGCTCAAGCAGAGCGAATAAGCCAATCCTTAAGGATTGGCTTTTTATTATCCATTCACAATGGTTCCGCCATTGACGTGAATGGTCTGTCCTGTGACATATGTGGAATCGTCGCTGGCTAGGTATAAATAGCTTGGCGCCACTTCGACCGGCTGTCCCGGACGCTCCATCGGCACGTCTGAACCAAACACTTCCACGTCTTTTGCGGCAAAGCTGGCCGGGATAAGCGGTGTCCAAATGGGACCCGGTGCCACTGCATTGACCCGTATGCCCTGCTGAACAAGCGACTGGGAAAGGGATCTTGTAAACGTGACGATCGCTCCTTTTGTCGCTGAATAATCGATCAGCGTTTTATTGCCTTTATAGGCGGTAATTGAAGCGGTATTAATGATAGAGCTCCCTTTTTTTAAATGAGGCAGCACTGCCTTTGTTAAGTAAAACATGGAAAAAATGTTTGTTTGGAAGGTTCTGAGCAGCTGGTGGCTGGTGATTTTTTCAATGCTGGGCTGGACATGCTGCTCAGCTGCATTGTTAACCAATATATCAATGGATGGAAACGCTTGGCTTGCCCGCCTGACTACATCATTGCAAAACGCTTCATCCCCGACATCTCCTGCAATCAGCAGGCATTTTACCCCTTCCTTTTCTACATACTGCTTTGTTTCCTCGGCGTCCTGATGTTCATTCAAATATACAATGACCACATTAGCCCCTTCTTTTGCGAATAACACCGATACAGCGCGTCCAATTCCGCTGTCTCCTCCAGTAATAATAGCGGTTTTGCCCTCTAATTTTTTCGCTTTCTTCGGCTTATCAAAAACCGGACACGGGTCCATGAGATATTCAAAACCAGGCTGCTGGTTCTGGTGCTGAGGCGGTAATGTTTTCTTTTTTTGATTCGCCAATGAAATCACTCCTTTTCAACCTTATTATGTTATGAACAATGCCTGCTTCCTATGTATGAAAAGATAGAATATGGAAAAATTAAGAATAAATCTGATTGGAGGTATAACGGCTTGGCTAATCAACATTTTGCAAAGGAAGCACCTGAAACATACTGGAAAACATCAACTGACCTGCCTTCTTTTCCTGCGCTTCAAGAGGACACTGAATGTGACGTCACCATTATCGGAGGCGGGATTACAGGAATTACAACGGCATATGAACTTACGAAGAGAGGCTTCCGTGTTGTCTTGATTGAAGCAAATCAGGTTCTCAACGGAACCACTGCCCACACAACGGCTAAAGTTACCGCACAGCATGACATGATATACGACGAATTTATCCGCAATTTCGGATTAAACCATGCGAGGCTTTATTATGAAGCAAACCAAAATGCAATTGATTACATAAAAGGGATTGTGGATGAACATCAAATTGACTGTGAATGGATTGAGCAAGACGCATATCTTTACACAGCAAATGAAAACGCTGTTCAAAAAATCCGCACTGAGCATGAGGCATACACAAAACTCGGAATTGAAAGAGACCTTATCAAGGATCTTCCGATTCCCGTAGGTTCTAAGCTGGCGCTTGTCATGAAGAATCAAGCTCAATTTCATCCGCTGCAATACTTAAAAGCGCTTCTGGAGCAAATTGTTCAAAAAGGCGGCCGAATTTATGAAGAGACCGTTGCGCTTGATATCAAAAAAGGCGAAAGGCCCGAAGTGATAACAAAAAGCCGGCACGCCATTAAGAGCCGCTTTGTCATATGCTGTTCCCACTTCCCTTTTTATGACGGAGGCGGGTTATATGCTGCGAGAATGTATTCTGACAGATCTTATGTCCTCGCCATCAAGCCGAAGATCGAGTATCCCGAGGGCATGTATTTGAGTATCGATCAGCCGTCAGTGGCCCTTCGCTATACGGTTGCAAACGGTGAAAAGCTGATTCTCTTCAGCGGAGTAAGCCATAAAACAGGCCAGGGAAAAGACATGTCCACACATTATGAAACACTGAGACAACTGGCCGAAAGCACCATCGGCATCGAAAGCATCCCATATTATTGGTCCACCCAAGATCTTGTGACGATCGACAAAATCCCGTTTATCGGGCCGATGTCGGAAAATGAGGACAATATTCTAGTAGCGACCGGGTTCAAAAAATGGGGCATGACTGCATCGGGGGTCGCAGCCACTTTATTATCGGACCTTGTAGAGAAAAAAGATAATCCTTACGAAAGCATTTTCACACCGTCCCGGTTCCATCTGAATCCCGGTTTGCAGAAAGTGATTTCCTACAATGCCGATGTCGCCAAGCATTTAATTAAAGGAAAGCTTGAAAAGCCTGATGTCCAATTTGAAGACATTTCGCCAGGAGAAGGAAAAGCTGTCACCATAAACGGCAGGCGGGCGGGCGCATTTCGGGATGAGACAGGCTGCCTCCATCTCGTTGATACAACCTGTACCCATTTAGGCTGTGAGGTCGAGTGGAACGACAGCGAGCATACATGGGATTGTCCGTGCCACGGATCACGCTTTAAGCCTTCTGGCGAAGTTGTAGAGGGTCCGGCCATTAAACCATTAAAGCAAATAGATCTCGATTAAACCGTTCATTTTAATGAACGGTTTTTCAAATATTTTTCATCTGCAGCTTCATTCATGTTTCCCTTGGCCGATAAAAAAGTAAAAGGCTTAAAAAGCCAAAAAGTAAAAATTATATTTTTTCCCAAGGGGGATCATTGTATTGTTATTTAAAAAAGAGAGAAAACAAGAAACTGCTTACTTTTCTGATTCAAATGGACAGCAAAAAAACCGCATCCAGCTCACAAACAAACATGAAGATGTCAAAAAACAGCTCAAAATGGTCAGGCTGGGAGATGCTGAGCTTTACGTGTTGGAGCAGCTTCAGCCATTAATTCAAGAAAATATCGTATTCATCGTCGATGCGTTTTATAAAAACCTTGACCATGAAAGCTCATTGATGGATATCATTAATGATCACAGCTCAGTTGACCGTTTAAAACAAACGTTAAAACGGCATATTCAGGAAATGTTTGCAGGCGTTATCGATGATGAATTCATTGAAAAGCGAAACCGAATCGCCTCCATCCATTTAAAAATTGGCCTTCTGCCAAAATGGTATATGGGCGCGTTTCAAGAACTTCTTTTGTCAATGATTGACATTTACGAAACATCTATTACAAATCAGCAAGAACTGCTGAAAGCCATTAAAGCGACAACAAAAATCTTGAATTTAGAACAGCAGCTTGTCCTTGAAGCATTTCAAAGCGAGTACAGCCAGACCCGTGATGAACAAGAAGAAAAGAAAAACCTTCTTCATCAGAAAATTCAAGAAACCTCTGGATCGATTGCCAATCTGTTTTCAGAAACAAGCAGATCCGTTCAAGAGCTTGTGGACAAATCTGAAGGCATTTCTCAAGCATCCAAAGCCGGCACGGTGACATCCAGCACTGTTGAAGAAAAGTCGATCGGCGGGAAAAAAGAGCTAGAAGTCCAGCAAAAACAGATGAACAAAATTGACACAAGCCTTGTCCAAATCGAAAAAGAAATGGTCAAGCTGGATGAAATCGCGCAGCAAATTGAAAAAATCTTCGGCATCGTCACAGGCATAGCTGAACAAACAAACCTTCTCTCACTCAATGCATCTATTGAATCCGCCCGCGCCGGAGAACACGGCAAAGGCTTTGCTGTCGTGGCAAATGAAGTGCGGAAGCTTTCTGAGGACACGAAAAAAACCGTCTCTACTGTGTCTGAGCTTGTGAATAATACGAATACACAAATCAACATTGTATCGAAGCATATCAAGGACGTGAATGAGCTAGTCAGCGAAAGTAAAGAAAAAATGACGCAAATTAACCGCTTATTCGATGAAATCGTCCACAGCATGAAAATCAGCAAAGAGCAATCAGGCAAAATCGACGTCGATCTGCAGGCCTTTCTTGGAGGGCTTCAGGAAGTCAGCCGCGCCGTTTCCCATGTGGCCGCTTCCGTTGATTCGCTTGTCATTCTGACAGAAGAATAACCATCAAAAACCGGCCTGCCATTCGGCCGGTTTTTCTGCGTTCATTATGTAAACTTAATTTAAAAATAAGTTGACATAATAATAGCCTGCATTTATTGTATAACCATATTTGATTACTGTTTGGAGGATTCACAATGCTGAAATTAATTGACATGATGCATATTGCTATTTTCACCGCACTGATGGCAGTGCTCGGCTTTATCCCCCCTCTCTTCTTATCCTTTACACCCGTTCCAATTACATTGCAAACGCTTGGTGTCATGCTGGCAGGCAGCATCCTCAAGCCAAAGTCTGCTTTCTTAAGCCAGCTTGTCTTTTTGCTGCTCGTCGCCTTCGGAGCGCCGCTATTGCCTGGCGGACGAGGCGGTTTTGGTGTGTTTTTCGGACCGAGCGCAGGTTTTTTGATCGCTTATCCACTCGCTTCATGGCTGATCAGTTTAGCCGCTAACAGACTGCGAAAGGTGACAGCAGTGCGTCTCTTTTTCACTCATATCGCATTCGGCATCATCTTTATTTATCTGCTTGGTATACCGGTACAAGCTTTTATGATGCATATTGATTTGTCACAGGCCGCCTTCATGAGTCTTGCATATGTGCCCGGTGATTTGATAAAAGCGGCTGTATCTGCATTCCTGGCAATAAAAATCACTCAAGCCTTGTCTCTTTCTGATACGATGTTTACAAAAGGAGGATGACACTGCATGACAATTACTCATACCTATTCATCTACTGCCGAAACATCGCCCGGCCGTGTAGCGATCCTAACTGAATCGGAGCAAATCACGTACCAAGATTGGGATCGGCTTGTCGCCCAAACCGCAAATTGGCTGCGGTCACAGCCAAGCATGCCGAATCGTGTGGCATTTTTGCTCCCAAATAGTCTGGCGTTTTTACAGCTGTTTGCCGGAGCCGCAGCGGCTGGATGCACGGCCATTCCCCTCGACACACGCTGGAGCCCGGCTGAATGTATGGAGAGGCTATCCATAAGCGATGCGGATCTAGTGGTTACTTCAGCCTTTTACAAAAACAAACTAATACATAGCAAGACACCCGTTATTTTGCTGGATAACTGTATGGCAAATATTGAAGAGGAATCCGCTGCTCCCTTACCTATCATTGACCCGGAGCACCCCTTTTACATGGGATTTACGTCAGGCTCGACAGGAAAACCAAAGGCCTTTACGCGGTCTCACCGCTCATGGATAGAGAGCTTTACCTGTACAGAAACAGATTTTTCGATCTCATCAGATGACACGGTATTGATTCCCGGAACGTTAATATCCTCTCACTTTTTATATGGGGCAGTCAGCACTTTATATCTCGGGGGAACGGTTTGTTTGCTGAATAAGTTTTCTCCTGCCCAGACAAAGGAATGGCTGAACCGTGAAGCCGTCAGTGTTCTTTATACCGTACCGACAATGACAGACGCACTCACCCGGATCGAGGGCTTTCCCGACAGCCCTCTTAAAATCATTTCATCTGGTGCAGACTGGTCGGCAGAATCCAAGAAAAAGCTTGCCGCTATATGGCCCCATCTCAGGCTGTACGATTTTTACGGCACTTCAGAGCTTAGTTTTGTGACGTTTTCTTCACCGGAAGACAGCAAACGGAAGCCGCATTCAGCCGGCCGCCCTTTTCATAATGTCCAGATCGAAATCCGCGGCGCCAAAGGAGAACGCTGCCAGCCAGGAGAAATCGGAAAAATATTTGTCAAAAGCCCGATGCGGTTTTCCGGCTATGTGAACGGCAGCACACCAGATGAATGGATGACAGTGGATGATATGGGCTACGTTGATGAGGAAGGTTTTCTATACATATCAGGAAGAGAAAACGGGATGATCGTGTACGGAGGATTAAATATTTTCCCAGAAGAAGTTGAACGTGTGCTACTCTCCTGCCCAGAGGTTGAAAACGCGGCTGTCGTTGGAATGCCGGACGAGTATTGGGGAGAAATCGCTGTAGCTGTCATTCGTGGAAGCGCTAATGCCAGAAAGCTGAAAGCCTGGTGTAAACAGAAATTAGCCTCCTATAAAATCCCGAAAAAATGGGTGTTTGCAGACAGCTTGCCGGAAACGAGCAGCGGAAAAATTGCCCGTTCCAGAGTGAAGAAATGGCTGGAAGAGGGTGTACAGTATAAATGAATGCGGTTATTGTTGATGCAAAACGAACGATCTTCGGAAAACAAAATGGATTGCTGAAGCCTTTCCTGCCAGAGGATTTGGCGGCTCCCATCATCCGTTGTCTCAGCCGAAAGCTAGAGGATCAAATTGACGAGGTCATTCTCGGAAACGCTACCGGCAGAGGCGGCAACCTCGCCAGACTGTCAGCCCTTCAAGCCGGACTGCCTCTATCGGTTCCCGGGATGACAATTGACAGACAGTGCGGCTCAGGTCTTGAAGCCGTACGCTATGCCTGCAGCCTCGTTCAAGCGGGAGCCGGCACGATGTATATCGCGGGCGGCTCAGAAAGCAGCAGCCAATCCCCTTTTTCAGAACGGGCCCGCTTTTCTCCAGATGCGATCGGCGATCCCGACATGGGCATTGCCGCAGAATATACAGCGGCACGCTATTCCATCAGCAGAAGCATGCAGGATGAGTATGCGCTTCTCAGCCATCAACGCAGCAGGAACGCGCATGATGAAGGATTCTACCGTGAAGAAATTGTTGCTCTCGGGGAATTGGAGACGGACGAAGCATTTTTGAAGACGCGGCCGATAAAAGCAATTATTCCCCGTGCAAAGCCGGTTTTCGACATCAGCTCCGGAACAGTTACAGCAGCCAACAGCAGCGGCATAGCAGACGGAGCAGCTGCTCTTTTAGTAATGGAAGAAGAAAAAGCGGCAGCCCTCGGACTTAAGCCTGTGCTTCGGTTTATCGGCAGCGCTGTCAGCGGTATTCACCCCAACTATCCGCCCGCGGCACCGGTTGATGCGATCCGTCAGCTCTTACATACACACGATGTAACACCTGATGATATCGATTTATTTGAAATCAATGAAGCATTTGCCGTCAAAATTTGTGTCTGCTCGCAAGAACTCGGCATTCCCTTTTCAAAAATCAATGTGCGCGGCGGCGCATTAGCTCTTGGCCATCCATACGGTGCATCAGGTGCAGCTCTGGTAACCAGATTGTTTTATGAAGCGAAAAGACGGACAGACTGTCAATATGCGGTTGCAGCCATCGGAAGCGGCGGCGGAATCGGACTGGCTTTATTATTTGAAGTGCTTGCATAGGCTTTTTCATAGGACACACGCTTTCAATTTAGTATAATAGCAATATGAATAAAGTCAGGAAGGGGATTTTATGACAGCCGTTTGTTTAGTAAGACATGGAGAAACCGATTGGAACCTGCAGCAAAAATGCCAAGGCAAAACCGATATCCCGCTAAACGCAACAGGTGAACGCCAAGCAAGAGAAACCGGAGAATATGTAAAGGACTTTTCTTGGGATATTATTGTGACGAGCCCGCTGAAAAGAGCGAAAAGAACCGCGGAAATTATTAATGAATATCTGCATCTTCCGATTGTCGAGATGGATGATTTTAAGGAACGCGATTACGGCGACGCGGAGGGCATGCCGCTGGAGGAACGGACAAAGCGCTATCCAGATAACATCTATCCGAATATGGAAACCTTAGAAGAACTCACTGACAGACTGATGGGCGGGTTGGCAAAAGTGAACCAAGCGTATCCAGACAAGAAGGTGCTGATCGTGGCGCACGGTGCGGCAATTCACGCCCTGCTGACGGAAATATCCGGCGGTGACCCTGAGCTTAAAAGCACCCGCCTCGTCAACGCCTGCCTCAGCAACATTGAATTTGCAGAAGAAAAATGGCGGATTAAAGACTATAATATCAACAGCCACTTATCCGGCTTTATCAAATAAGAAAAAGACAGGCGTCAGCCTGTCTTTTCTTTTATTTCTTATCAGCCGGCATCTCTTTCTGAAGCTCGTCCAAAATGGCATTCGCCCCGTCTACACTGCGGCGCAGAGACCACACTGCACGGTCCACGTGGTATACATGCCCGTTTTTCACTGCCTTCAGCTTTTTCCAGAGGACATTCTTTTCGATCGGGCGTTTCCCGTCGGCGTCGAGGTCATCTGTTTTTCCTGTCATCAGGATGATCACATCCGGATCTGTTTTCAGCAGCTGCTCCAGTGTCATTTTCATATTCACGGAGTCGCCGCCATTGCTTGAATCGCTATTGCCTGACGTACTGATTGCATATCGATAGCCGACCTGTGTTAAAAGTCTTGATGTAAAGAAGTTTTCATCCCTGGCCATAATCGTATCATTTGTATTTCCGATCAAAAGCACGGACTGGCTGTTCGCGTTGATTTTCTGCTTTGTCTCGCTAAGCTTTTCTTCATGCGCCGTCAGCTTTTTCTCCATTTCCTTCTCCTTGCCGACTGCTTTTGCAATCGTAAGGGAAGCGTCAATTGTATCCTGATAATCGGCATTTAAATTATTAAGCGCAATCGTCGGCGCGATTTTTTTCAGCTGATCGTACACCTTCTTATGCCGGGTCGTGTCAGCAATAATTAAATCGGGTTTTAATGAAGAGATTTTTTCCATGCTTGGCTGTGAGCGAGTGCCGACAGATGTGTAGCCGTCAATTTTCTTCAGCACATCCTTGTTGATCAGCTGCTTCGCTTTGTTGTCATCGGCAACCCCGACAGGCGTAATGCCGAGATCAAGCAGTGTGTCGATAAAACCAAGCTCAAGAACAACAACCCGCTTCGGATGCTCAGGCACATTCGTCTTTCCTAAATCATATGTTATCGCCACTTTATGTTCTTTGCTGTTTTGATTGCCGCTTGTAGACGAGCAAGCAGCCGTTAAGACAGAAAGAAGTAAAACTGTAAGAATAATCAGTGTTTTTTTCATAGTTCCAGTCTCTCCTGTTAGCAGTTTCTATGATTAAGATGTCCAAGATTAGTATAACACGGAATGAGAATCATTATCACCAATTATTTTTCAAATGAGAATAGAAAGTTCCGCTTTCCAGGTCAATCTTGTTTCTTTAACATAGCGCAAACAAGAAACGGAAGATTGTTTCGTGGCACAGCTTAACACCCTGTTCACAAAAAAAGCTTGCAGAAACATACATTCCCTGCAAGCTGATCCTGTTAAAGCTTCACTATCACTCTTCCTTGAATGCGATTTTGCAAAATCTCTTTTAACGCAGCAGGCGTTTCTTCCAATGAGACTTCCCTATCCACAATGGTCAGCAGCTGATCAGGCTTGAGATCAGAAGCCATGCGCTCCCAAACAGCGGATCTGACGTCCATCGGACAGTATACTGAATCGATCCCGAGCAGGCTTACTCCGCGAAGAATAAAAGGATACACCGTTGCAGGAACTTCTCCTCCTCCGGTTAAGCCGCTCACCGCGACAGCTCCGCCATATTGAATTTTGCTTAAAAGCGAGGCAAGCTGTTTTCCGCCGACTGGGTCAACCGCTCCCTGCCATTGCTGCTTGGACAGCGCCTTAAGCGTTCCGTCATAGACATCTTCCCTGCTGATTACTTCGCTTGCACCGAGCCGATTCAAATAATCAGCCGCCTCCCGGTTTCCGGTGCTTGCCACCACATCATAGCCCCGCTTGTTCAGCATTGATACCGCAATTCCGCCGACACCGCCGGTTGCTCCTGTGACTAGCACACTGCCTTTTTCCGGAGACAGGCCGTTCTGTTCAAGCCGATGCACTGATAACGCCGCAGTAAACCCCGCCGTTCCGTACACCATCGCTTCTTTTAACGAAAGATTCTGTGGCAAAGGCACCAGCCAGTCACTGGGCACCGAAGCGTACTCACTTAATCCGCCATCACGGGAGACGCCGAGCTCATAGCTTGTCGCGATCACCTCATCCCCCTCTGCAAAACGCGGATCATTGGAAGAGACGACCGTACCCGCAGCATCAATGCCTAAAATAAGCGGATACTCTCTGACGATATTGCCTCCTGCTTTTCCGGCCAGACCATCTTTGTAATTAATGCCGGAATAAGCAACTTTAATCAGGACACCATCCTTCGGCAAATCCCCTGTTGATATGGTTTTCACTTGGACTGAAACATCATCGGCATTTTTTTCTGCCTGCAATGCTTGAAATAACGTTGACATTCGGCACACTCCTTTTCATTTATATCGTAACCGAAGAACGTTCCAAAAACCAAATCATCAAGCCGCCATTTTCACTTCGCCGGCACATTGAGATGATAGTGGACAAATGCGGTATCCTCTTCATAGCCATTTTGCTCATACAAGCTTCTTGCCTTCCGGTTGTGGTGCTCAGTTTGAAGCGTTAAACTTTTTGCCCCGTTTTCCGCTGCATAATCCTTTGCGGCCAAAAGCAACTGGCTGCCGGCTCCCTTTGTACGCGCATGAGGAGCAACAAATAAGTCATTTAATATGTAGATTCTTTTCATTGACACAGAAGAAAACGCGGGATAGAGCTGGGAAAAGCCTATGAGCTCTCCATTTTCTTCTGCTATCAAAATAATAGACTCGTGATTTTTCAAACGCGCTTTCAAAAAAGCCTCCGCCCCTTGCAAATCGGATGCCTGTCTATAAAATTCCCGATATTGGTTAAACAGCGGCGCGATGGCTGCCGCATCTGAAATCTTTGCTTGGCGAATGTTCATCTCAGTTCTTCCTCCCTCTCAATCATTTTTTCATTCTATCCCTAATCAAATTTTTCTGTAAAGTTTATTTTTCAGAATACTTTTATCATCATGCATTGAAAAAATATCACGATAATATCCATTGTTCTCACGAAAGCATATGCAGGTCATTCGAACGAATTTTTTCGACAGGAATTTGCCGGGACTCAGGAGCATTTAACCTGAAAAAGCATGACATTTCAGCATAATGAACATTTACTCATGTCTATTTTCGTTCTTTTCTGTATGAAAATAGTTATTTCGAGTCTCTACGGAAATAGCGAGAGATGATATACCTAAATAGAGATAAAATCATCTCAAAAAAATGGGTCTACTAAAATATTATTCCATCTATTACAATAAATTCACAGAATAGTCTTTTTAGTAAGTCTACTCTGAATTTTTTAAAAGGAGAGGGTAAAGAGTGAGAAACAAAAAATTGTGGATCAGCTTGTTGTTTGCGTTAACGTTAATCTTTACGATGGCGTTCAGCAACATGTCTGCGCAGGCTGCCGGAAAAAGCAGTACAGAAAAGAAATACATTGTCGGATTTAAACAGACAATGAGTGCCATGAGCTCCGCCAAGAAAAAGGATGTTATTTCTGAGAAAGGCGGAAAAGTTCAAAAGCAGTTTAAGTATGTTAACGCAGCCACAGCAACATTGGATGAAAAAGCTGTAAAAGAATTAAAACAAGATCCGAGTGTTGCATATGTGGAAGAAGATCATATTGCACATGAATATGCGCAATCTGTTCCTTACGGCATTTCCCAAATTAAAGCGCCGGCTCTTCACTCTCAAGGCTACACAGGCTCTAACGTAAAAGTAGCTGTTATCGACAGCGGAATTGACTCTTCTCATCCTGACTTAAACGTCAGAGGCGGAGCAAGCTTCGTACCTTCTGAAACAAACCCATACCAGGACGGCAGTTCTCACGGTACGCACGTAGCCGGTACGATTGCCGCTCTTAATAACTCAATCGGTGTTCTCGGCGTAGCGCCAAGCGCATCATTATATGCGGTAAAAGTTCTTGATTCAACAGGAAGCGGCCAATACAGCTGGATCATCAACGGCATTGAATGGGCCATTTCCAACAATATGGATGTTATCAACATGAGCCTTGGCGGACCTTCTGGTTCTACAGCGCTGAAAACAGTTGTTGATAAAGCCGTTTCCAGCGGTATTGTGGTTGCGGCCGCAGCCGGAAACGAAGGCTCGTCCGGAAGCTCAAGCACAGTCGGCTATCCTGCGAAATATCCTTCTACCATCGCGGTAGGTGCGGTAAACAGCAGCAACCAAAGAGCTTCATTCTCAAGCGCAGGTTCTGAGCTTGATGTGATGGCTCCTGGCGTATCTATCCAAAGCACACTTCCTGGAGGCACTTACGGTGCTTACAACGGAACGTCAATGGCGACTCCTCACGTTGCCGGAGCAGCAGCTTTAATTCTTTCTAAGCACCCGACTTGGACAAACGCGCAAGTCCGTGATCGTTTAGAAAGCACTGCAACATACCTTGGAAGCTCTTTCTACTATGGAAAAGGGTTAATCAATGTAGAAGCAGCTGCCCAATAATATCAAAAAGAAGCAGGTTCCTCCATACCTGCTTCTTTTTATTTGCCATTATCCTGTTCTGTGGCAGGATGTTCCGGCGTTTTCTCTTCTTTCTCCGCATGTTGAATCCGTTCCATGATCGAAGGGTGGCTGCCTCTGAAAATCTTCACAAGCACCGGAGGATCAACCTGGCTCAGCCCCGTCACGGCCAAATCCTGAAACGTTTTAACAGCGGCTTCTCTGTTCTCTGTCAACTCGATCCCATACTGGTCAGCCTTATTCTCCTGATAACGCGAGACAGCATTAGAAAAAGGCGAAATCGCAAAGCTCAAAACAGAAAACAAAAGCAATAACAGCGGAAGTGCCGCAAGATCATGCCGCCCTTCTAAATGAAACATGCTGCGCGTTAGGCGCACCGTCCGCTTGTATAGCTTATCAATGACATAAAATCCGGCGAGCGACACGAGCAAATAGCCAGCCAGGCCGATGTAAACGTGCTTCATGACATAATGGCCCATTTCGTGGCCCATTATAAACAGAATCTCTGAATCGTCAAGTTTGTTCAGCGTCGTATCCCATAATACAATCCGTTTATTGGCCCCAATTCCCGTAACATAGGCATTCAGCGCATTTGTTTTTTCCGACATGTTCACTTCATATACATGATCAGCCGGAATATTGGCTTCTTCTGCCAGCTCTAAAATTTTGCTTTCAAGCTCTTTATTTTTCAGCGGATAAAAATCATTGTATAAAGGATCGATAATGACCGGCTGAATAAAAAACAGAAACAGCGAAAATGGCACTGTTAACAGCCAGGCATATAACCACCATTTTTTTTCATGCCTTTTGATCAGCCAATAAAACACGAGAACGCAAAGCGCAAAGATTGGAAAGCTGATCCAAAAGCTGATAACCTGATCCTTAGCCCAGCTGGCCGTAGTCTGTGTGGAAATGTTGTAGTCAAGTGACACTTGATAGCCTATCCAATCTAAAGGCAGCGTCACCAATGTGGTAATCAGCGAAAGTACAAATACAAAACCAACGATCTGCAAAAAACGAAAAGGCACGGCCGCTTCCATCCATTTCTTGATTTTCTTTGAAACGCCGCTGACCAGCAAAACAAAAAACAGAAACCAATCAAGAGGTACCTCGATAAAAAATAAAAAATTCTTGATATTTGAATACTGCTCGGCCACCTCCAAATCAGACGGCTTCATGAAAGAAGCCGGATCAGCCTGCGTCCCTTTCACGGCTTCCGGTATTGCGGAATCACCCGACAGGAAGAAATACCAATAAAAAAACAGCCCGTACAGCACGTAAGCAAGTCCTGCTGCCGCAATCCATTTGCGCATAACACCTCACTCCTCACATCAACCCGTTACTTCTATTGTAATCATAAATTCAAATTCTTAGAACCAAGCTGTGTTCCGCACTTTTCCATCCTTTTAAGCATGGAAAGCCCGATCGCTGGGAAAACTAACAATGTTTGGAGTGATGCAAATGAAAAAAATAGTGGCAGCCATCGTGGTAATCGGTCTTGTGTTTATTGCATTTTTCTATCTTTACAGCCGGTCAGGCGATGTGTATCAATCGGTAGACGCGGATTTGATCACACTGTCTTCAAGCGGCCAAGAAGATATTAAGATTGAAAAAAGGCAGCACGTCAAAGATATGCTGGACATTATGAATCAGGGAAAACAGGTGAAGACAGAAAAAACATCAGCCCCTGATTACGAAGGGACAATCAAGTTTCATAAAGACCGGTACGACTCATTCAGGCTATGGATTGACGGCAGCCAGCAAGCCGTATTTTTGAAGGATGGCACATACTACAAATTAAGCAAAAACGATACAAAGGCGCTGCTAAACATTATGAAAAAAGAAGCAAAGGATTGAAAATGAAAAGCGAAGCTAGCTGCTTCGCTTTTTCATTTTATTGAGGCAAAATATCTCTTAGCGCCCGTCTGAGCATTTTCCCCGTCGCATTTTTCGGAATGTCGTCAAGAAACGTAATGGCGGCAGGCCGCTTGTATTTCGCCAGATGCTTTTCACAGTGCTGCATGATGTCCTCTTCTGTTATGCCAGAACGTTTCGGTACCACATATCCCTTTACCGCTTCCCCGCTTTGGGCGTCCGGCACGCCGATGACAACGGCCTCCTTGACGTCCGGGTGTCTGTACAGCACCTCCTCCACTTCCCGCGGATACACATTGTATCCTCCTACAATGATCATGTCTTTTTTCCGGTCAACAATGTAAAAATAGCCGTCCTCATCCCGTCTTGCCAAGTCCCCTGTATAAAGCCAACCATCTTTTAACGCATGCTCTGTTTCCATCGGCATTTTATAGTAGCCCTTCATCACATTGGGTCCTTTTACGATCAATTCGCCGACCTGGTGAGCGGGCAGCTCGCGTCCGAGCGGATCTACGACCTTGTTTTCGACATGTAAGATACTTGTCCCGATGGAGCCCGGCTTTCTGCCCCTGTCAAACGGGTTAAAGCAAGTGACAGGTGATGCTTCCGAGAGCCCGTAGCCTTCCAAAATGGTAACGCCGAATTTTTCTTCAAACGCCATCAGCAATGCGACTGGCATGGCCGCTCCCCCCGAAATGCAAAGCCGGACGGAAGAAAAATCATCTTCTTTTCCATTCTCATGCTGAAACAAGTAATTATACATCGTAGGAACACCGGCAAAAATGGTCGCCTGCTGCTGCTTAACAAGTTTAAAAACAGATGCCGGACTGAATTGAGGCTCAATCAAGACAGTTGCGCCGCTCATCAGCGGTGCATTCATGCAGACAGTTAAACAAAACACGTGAAACATGGGAAGAGCACAGACCACATTGTCCTTCTCATCCATTCCCAAATAGCCTGCGACATCGTTGGCATTGCTGTACAAATTCTGATGAGTCAGCATCGCGCCTTTCGGTTTTCCAGTCGTTCCTGACGTATATAAAATAACCGCGGTATCATCAGGAGCAAGCTCTTGGTTTTGTTTAGCGGCAGATGTCGGCCGCACTATTTTTGCAAACGTTGTCATTTTCATCCTGACCTCTGGGTCCGCGGCTTCCGGCTCAGCCTCTCCCGTCTGGCATAAAATGACGAGCTCAACCTTTGGCAGCGATTCATGCATGCTCTCATAAAGCGGCAAAAGCTGGCTAACGCCCACGATCGCCTTTACATCGCCATTTGTCAGCATATAACCAATTTCTGTCGGCGTGTACAACGGATTGATGGGAACAACCACGATCCCGGCTTTTAAAGCACCAAAAAACGCGATGATAAAATCAGGCGAGTTGCCAAGCAGCAAAGCTAGATGGTCTCCTTTCTCCATACCGGCTTCCTGAAGGCCGTCCGCAAATCGCTGAATTTGTTCATTCAGCTCTTGATACGTCATCATGTGATCCTTAAACCTGCATGCGATGCTGTCGGGCTTCTCAGATGCTGTTTCTTCCAATTTTGAAACAAGATTCATTCTCCCACCCCTTAAAGTGAATGAATAGTCATTCATTATTGAAGCCAAGCTTTCTCCTCCATTATAGAGAAACAGAAAAAAACACTCAAGAGCAAAAAGCCCCGAGTGTCAGTTCAGTCATAGTTTCTTCAATGCTTCAGCAATCGGCGTATCTCCTTCTGTCAGATCAAAGGCCCGATTTTCCGTATTGTTTTCATCTAAAGAGGCAATGACCGTTTTTGCAACGTCATCACGGGAAATATAACCCCGATCCAGATCCTTCGCAGCTGAAACAGTTCCCGTTCCAGGCTCGTTGCGAAGGCCTCCCGGACGGATAATCGTATAGGTTAAACCGCTTGCTTCCAAAATTTTATCGGCATAATGCTTGGCCACATAATAAGGTTTGAGTGCCTCATTCCAATTTTCACGGTTATGGGCTTGAAGGGCGCTGACCATAATAAACCGTTTGATTCCGGCAATGTCCGCCGCTTCAATGGCTTTTGCCGCTCCATCAAGATCCACCATCAGCGTTTTATCATAGCCTGTGCTGCCGCCGGAACCCGCTGTGAAAATGATGGCGTCGCAGCCTTTTGCCGCGGCGGCGATTTCTTCGGGGCTGCCCTCCAGATTCGCAAGCACAGCTTCTGCACCGGCAGCTTCGAGAGACGCTTTCTGTTCTTCTTTTCTGACCATCGCTCTAATGGAATGATCAGGATGATCCCGGAATAAAGAGACGAGTCTTTGCCCGATTTGTCCGTTCGCTCCGATTAAAAACACTTTCATCTGAATCCCTCCTGCCTCCATTATTTCAAACACACAACCGCTCTTTCAAACGAAGTGCTTTGCCTTAATAAATTAGATCAAGGAAATCCTCTTTCGTAATGTTCCCAAAGTAATGCTTCAGATTCACATCTTCGAGCACCTCAGCGATGACGCTCCGTTCGTATTGTTTTCCGACCAGCAGGTTTTCAATATCAGATACATCACCGACACCGAAGAAATCTCCGAAGATTTTGCAGTCCTCAATTTTGCCTTTCTTCACTTCCAAGCGCAAATCGATCGACCCAACCGGATAACGTTTCGAATGATTAAGGTTAAATTTCGGTGAGCGGCCGTAGTTCCAATCCCAATTCTGATAGCGCTCTTTCGAAATTTGATGGATGGTCTCCCAATCTTTTTCTGTCAGCTTATACTCCGGCACGTTTCCAATGTCGTTTGTGTTAAAAATATGGCGAAGCAAATGGCTGCGGAATTCTTCGGTGGTCATTTTATCATCGAGAAACTCACTGATGTTTGCTACTCGGCTTCTGATCGATTTGATGCCTTTTGATTCAATTTTATCCTTTTTCACCTTTAATGCTGACACAACATGATCAATGGCTGAATTAAACATGAGGGTGCCGTGGCTGAAAATACGGCCTTTCGTTGCAAACTGGGCGTTTCCGGATATTTTCCGGCCATCCACTACAATGTCGTTCCGGCCGCTTAATTCCGCTTCAACCCCGAGTTGATGTAACGCTTGAATCACCGGCTCAGTGAACTTTTTAAAGTTATGAAAGCTGTCCCCGTCATCCTTAGTGATAAAGCTGAAGTTCAAGTTCCCCAGATCATGGTACACAGCGCCCCCGCCTGATAAACGGCGGACGACGATAATCCCGTTTTCCTCTACATATTTTGTATTGATTTCTTCTATTGTATTTTGGTTTTTCCCAATGATAATAGACGGTTGATTCACATAAAAAAGCAAATACTGCTGTTCAGGGTCTAAATGCTTGACACAGTACTCCTCGATAGCAAGATTGATCCGCGGATCATTGATATTTTGATTGTCTATAAATAACATGGTGCTCCTCCTTTATCCTTCCCACACAAAACCTGATTTCGCAATATTCACTTCACCGTTAAAAACGGTTTTCGCTTCTTTGCGAAGATTGTCATGCACGCCAAAATGCGGCAAATGTGTCAGCAGCAGCTCTCCAGCTCCCGCTTCTTTTGCAATGCGCCCGGCTTCCAGGCTGTTCATATGGCCTGCGCTTGTCCCGTCTTGATCCGCATAAAAATTACATTCTGAGATCAGCAAATCAGCATCTTTCGAAAACGGAATAAATGAATCCTGATAGCTGGAATCAGCAGTATAAACGACAGTGTGGCTGCCGTCAGTAATCCGCATGGCATAACACGTCACCGGGTGAATCGTTTTTAAAAATGTGATCGTAAACGGACCGGCAGTCAGCGGCTGATCCGGCTGATAGGCAATGCCTTTCGTATGTGTTTTATATGTAAGCTTTTGAAACTGTTCTATATCAGCATCATGTCCGTAAATCGGAAGCGTATGCTCTCCTTTACCGAGAAACGAACCGACTTGCTTGGCAAATTGCAGCGGCCCGATATCAGCAATATGGTCATGGTGATAATGAGACAGAACGACCGCATCCAGCTTTTCCGCCGGCACATAACCCAACAGCTTAGACAATACGGCACTGCCGCAATCGACAAGCAGAGAGTAATCACCTGACTGAAATAAATAGCCTGACGTCGCTTCATTTGCGGCCGGGAAACCGCCATAGCATCCGATAACTGTAACTTTCATAATGTCCTCCTATCTTTTCAAGAAAATTGTTCCTCCTTCAATATACCCATTTTTCTTGAAAAAAGCATGTTTTAAATATTGTATCAAAACAGTTATTGATTTTTACAATCTGTTATATTACAATGAAGTCACTACAAAGGGGAAAGAGGGATTGGTTATGCTGGGAAAAATCACAGAATTTTTTAGAAACCTGCCTTCGAAAAAGTGCGCGGAATGCGGAAAAAAGATAGAAGAGCAGCATGAGTGCTATGGTAATATCTGCAATAACTGCATAAAAGTAAATGATTTGTCATAAGCAAAAATCCCACGCCCTGCGCGTGGGATTTTCTTATTTATTCACACATATCTTAATTTTGAAATAATAGTCAGGTTAGGTCAAAGCTCACCCGATTTTAGATAATTCTGGTGATTATCGTGTCATCACTGAATATTCTTTATTTTCTAAATATAATTTACTGTAGACGAATTCATTTCTTATCTATTATAATTTGATCTAATAGTGAGATTAAATATATGTCTATTCATGATATATGTTGATACTTTGTTTTTTGGGAGGTAATCTATGAAAAGAATTAAGTTTGGATTAGCCACACAAATATTCGTTGGACTTATTCTAGGTGTTATTGTTGGCGTCATTTGGTATGGCAACCCAGCATTGCCTACTTACCTGCAGCCAATTGGGGATCTCTTTTTACGCTTAATCAAAATGATAGTGATTCCTATTGTTGTCTCCAGCTTAATCATCGGTGTAGCCGGTGCAGGAAATGGAAAGCAAGTCGGTAAACTAGGCTTCAGAACGATTCTGTACTTCGAGATCATCACGACTTTTGCTATTATTCTCGGACTAGCCCTTGCAAACATCTTCCATCCGGGTACAGGAGTTAATATACACGAAGCTCAAAAATCGGACATCAGTCAATATGTTGAAACCGAAAAAGAACAAAGTAATAAATCAGTGGCGGAAACGTTCCTCCATATTGTGCCGACAAACTTCTTCCAGTCGTTGGTCGAAGGGGATCTTCTAGCCATCATCTGCTTTACAGTACTATTTGCATTGGGTATTTCCGCGATCGGTGAAAGAGGCAAGCCAGTTTTAGCCTTTTTTGAAGGTGTATCCCATGCCATGTTCCACGTTGTAAACCTTGTGATGAAAGTGGCGCCGTTCGGCGTTTTCGCGCTAATCGGAGTGACTGTGTCGAAATTCGGGCTCGGTTCTCTTATCTCTCTCGGAAAGCTCGTCGGATTGGTGTATGTCGCACTTGCTTTCTTCTTAATTGTCGTATTTGGAATTGTCGCAAAAATGGCCGGCATCAGCATCTTCAAATTCCTTGCTTACATGAAGGATGAGATCTTACTGGCGTTCAGTACATCAAGCTCTGAAACGGTTCTTCCGCGCATCATGGAAAAAATGGAGAAAATCGGATGCCCGAAAGGCATTGTTTCATTTGTGATTCCGATCGGATATACGTTTAACTTAGACGGTTCCGTTCTCTACCAATCCATTGCCGCGCTGTTTTTGGCACAGGTATACGGAATTGATTTGACAATTTGGCACCAAATTACGCTTGTGCTTGTCTTAATGGTGACATCTAAAGGGATGGCTGCCGTGCCTGGCACTTCTTTTGTTGTCTTGCTTGCGACGCTTGGCACCATCGGCGTTCCGGCTGAGGGACTTGCCTTTATTGCCGGCGTAGACCGTATCATGGATATGGCACGTACAGTGGTCAACCTGACTGGTAACGCGCTTGCTGCTGTTGTGATGTCTAAATGGGAAGGCATGTTTAACCCTGCGAAAGCAGAAGCTGTTATGTCCCAATCGAAAACAGAGCAAAACGCAACCATTTCCGGTTAATGAAAAGCCTGCGGGATTCTTATCCCGCAGGCTTTTTTAGTCTTGAACAAGCTCAAAAAGCTCTGTAATCAAAACCGTATCTTCATTCAGCTCCAGGTCACCGTTTTTAATCAGCTCCGCCCAAGCCATCCGATGATCCTTTTGAAATTCGTCAATTCGGTCTCCATTGCCCTCTCCTTTGACTAACCTCATATCAGGCGCACCAAAGGTGGTTTCAAAGACGTCTGTCACTTTTATATTGCATCTTGGATTGTCATGTTTATCATAAACGGTAACAAGCTGACCAGCTGTTTGATAAACGTCCCTCAATTCATCTTTTGAATATAATGATCTCGGCGCGCACGTGGCTGTTTTTTCTCCGGCAATGATCTGCTGAATCAGCTGTTCTCCCAGCCCGTCATCACCTTCCCAGCCGAATATGCTTTTCAGCTTATAAATCTTCATTCGCCCTTCCCCCCTTATACCATTTGTGACTGTACATAGTAATACAGAAGCTTAGCGGTATGGCGAAGAGATGATTTATGGGTGCGTTCAAATGCATGGGAAGCGTCAATTCCCGGCCCGATGAGGCCATGCACAATATCATGCCCGGATTTGATTGCTGCTGACGCATCAGACCCGTAGTACGGATAGATATCAAGCTTATAGTCAATATGATGCTTCTCGGCTAATTGAACTAAATGTTTTCTGAGCTGGTAATGATACGGCCCGCTCGCATCCTTCACACAGATTGATACTGAATATTCATCTGTGGCCTGTCCGTCTCCGATAGCTCCCATATCAACCGCCAAATATTCGACCGTTTCAGGAGGAATATTCGAATTTCCGCCGTATCCGATTTCTTCATTATTGGAAATAAGAAAATGGGTTGTATACGGCAGTTCAATGTCTTCTGTTTGAATTTGATGAATTAAGCGGAGCAATAAGGCGACGCTTGCTTTGTCATCCAAATGGCGCGATTTAATAAATCCGCTTGATGTGATTTCGACACGGGGATCAAACGACACAAAGTCTCCGACACCAATGCCAAGCTCCTCCGTATCTTTTCGGCAGTGAACAGGTTCATCTAGGCGGATCTCCATATTCTCTTGATTCCGCTCGGCCTTTCCCGCGTCTTTGTATACGTGCACAGACGTTTGATGCATTAAAATGGTGCCTGTGTACGTTTTTCCTGAGGCGGTTTCAATTTGGCAATACTCCCCCTCAATCGAGTTGTAGCGGAACCCGCCGATTAAGTCGATTTTCAGCCGGCCGTCCGCTTTAATTTCCTTCACCATAGCGCCGAGGGTGTCAACGTGCGCCGTCAGCATGCGATGCCGGGATGTGTCGCGTCCTGGAAGCGTTGCAAGTAAGCCGCCCTTGTGGTTCCGAACCGTTTCTACCTTCCATTCTTTTAAAAGGCTTTCAATATAATTAATTACCTCATATGTATTTCCTGTCGGGCTTGGGATCGATACCAGTTCTTTAATGAGCTCCATCGTTTTACGTACGGACGTCATAGGGCATTCCTCCTTTTATTTTCTACTTAAAATATACTCTTTTACCGAGGGACCCGTCCAATCTTTTCCTATCAATCTCTCATATGCTGTAGAGAGCATGGGAAGAGGAGGGATTTCTATGTGCTGTCGTCATTCACATGAACAGAAATGTCGTTGTCACGATTGGTTCGATGATTTTTGGTTCTTTGACGAGTGGTTCGATAAAGATTTCCACGACCATTGCAAGAAAAAGAAAGAATGCCATGACCCTTGCGAGAAGAAGAAAAAGAAACACCATTGTTTCTCTTGTAAAAAACACAGACATTCTTGCTGTCATTGCTAAAGACTGAATCAGAAATATTCTGATGACCCATGCTTAATGAATATTTCCATTCACATTTTTCCAAGCGGGCTTTGCTGCTGCTTGGACCTTTTATTGAAACAGCCTTTTTGCTTTTACAATCCAATACACTGATAAAGCAGCCATAAAAGCAACAATGATTTCAACAGCAGCGGCATGCTCTACGATTCCTCTTTGATATAAAACCGCCGGGACATTAAACAGTGCATGTAAAAGAATAGAATACAGCAAAAACAGCGGCCGGCGGCTTTTAACCGCGTACAGGACTAGCAGCGACAGCCCGATTTGGACAGCAATGGCGCTGATTCTTTCTATTCCGCCCAGCAGCCATTCATACGAAGGGGTATGCAGCAGCTGCTCCTGTATCGGCAAAAGCGCCTGTTTGACGTCGCCATTGACCAAAAGCTGTTCAAACGTCCCGCTATTGATAGCAAATGCGTATACAATAAGTGAGATAGAGGACAAACCTGTAATCAGGATGGCTTCAAGCCCGCCATGGCCTGCCCCGAAAGCCAGGCCATCCGCCCAAGTATGATGGCGCTTCATAAAAAATCGCATCATCAAATACCTTCCGCACTCCTCAAAAATGCCGGCCATCAAGCAGCCGTAAATGCCATACCACAAAGGATGTTGCATCGCTTCTTTCGTCACTTCATTCACTTGCAGTACATACAGATGAACGCCGCCTTCCAGCAGCTGTGCGAAGACAAAAAACGTAAGAGCGCCAATAAAGAACACTTTAAGCGAGGCGCCATATTTCCGCTTAAACCACACAATCAGCCCGATCGGCAACAGAAACGCAATAGCCCCGGATAACGCCAAAAAGACTACTGCTTCTTGACTGACCATTTTTCAGCCTCCTTTTTCTATTTCATAGCTTCCCTATCCTACACTTCTCTTTTTTTATCAAAAAACCTTCTTTTTAGTACCAGATACTAATATCTAGTGTTATAATCTGATCATAAGGAGTGATTCATATGTCAAAAGCAAAAATTACAGCTATCGGCACATATGCGCCGAGCAGACGCTTAACCAATGCTGATTTAGAAAAGATCGTTGATACATCTGATGAATGGATCGTTCAGCGTACAGGCATGAGAGAACGCCGGATTGCAGATGAACAGCAGTTCACCTCTGATTTATGCATCGAAGCAGTGAAGGACCTCAAGAGCCGCTATAAAGGCACACTTGATGATGTCGATATGATCCTCGTTGCCACAACAACATCCGATTACGCCTTTCCGAGTACGGCATGCCGCGTACAGGAATATTTCGGCTGGGAAAACACCGGCGCGCTGGATATTAATGCGACGTGCGCCGGACTGACATACGGTCTTCATTTGGCAAATGGATTGATCACATCCGGCCTTCATCAAAAAATTCTCGTCATCGCCGGGGAGACATTGTCAAAGGTAACGGATTATACCGATCGAACGACATGCGTTCTGTTCGGCGACGCCGCGGGTGCGCTGTTAGTGGAGCGAGAGGAAGAGGCGCCAGGATTTCTTGCCTCTGTCCAAGGAACAAGCGGGAACGGAGGCGATATTTTGTATCGTGCCGGACTGCGAAATGAAATAAACGGTGTGGAGCTTGCTGGCTCCGGGAAAATGGTCCAAAACGGCCGCGAAGTATATAAATGGGCCGTAAGAACAATCCCTGGCGAATTTGAACGGCTTTTACATAAAGCAGGACTCAGCTCTGATGGTCTCGATTGGTTTGTTCCTCACAGCGCCAACTTGCGCATGATCGAGTCAATTTGTGAAAAAACACCTTTCCCGATTGAAAAAACGCTCACTAGTGTTGAATACTATGGAAACACTTCTTCGGTCTCCATTGTTTTGGCGCTTGATCTCGCAGTGAAAGCAGGGAAGCTGAAAAAAGATCAAACCGTGATGCTTTTTGGATTTGGCGGCGGATTAACCTATACAGGATTGCTTATTAGATGGGGAATGTAACAAAAAAAAGAACTTGTTTCCAAGGAAACAAGTTCTTTTTCTTTATGAAGCCGGCTGTTCTTCCGATGTTTTTTCCTTCCGGCTTAACACTGTAAAGTAGGTAATGCTTAAGATAATCATGACAAGGGCGATGCCGATTAAGACGCCGGCCATCTGCCACATGTAGCCAAAGTCCCCGTTTGAAATGACCGCTCTGAATCCGTTAATGCTGTAGGTCATCGGCAATGCGCCGTGAATGACCTGATAGAAATTCGGAAGCAATTCCAGCGGGAAGGTTCCTCCGCTTGCTCCCAGCTGCAGCACTAAAATAATGACTGCGATAAAACGTCCAGGGTTGCCCATTGTGGTAGCCAAAAATTGAATCATCGCTAGGAAAGCGAGACTTGTAATAATCGTAAACACGTAAAATCTCCACGTGCTCTCTACCTCGAGCCCAATTCCCAATAGAAGAACTGTCGCCACAATCAGCGATTGAATGATTCCAACAAGCATCATGACATTGAATTTGCTGAAGAACCACTCAAAACCGTTTCTCGGACGTCCTGACGCCTCCTTCAGCGGGAAGACAACCGTCAGCATGATGCCGCCGACATATAAGCCCATTGACAGGATATAAGGTGTCAGCCCTGTTCCATAGTTAGGAACGGAATGAATGGCATCATCTTTGGTTTTCACCGGATCCGCAAACATGCCGTATGTTTGATCATCAGCATCGATATCTCCTGTTTGATCTGCCGCATCCTTCAGCTTATTAGACAGCTCCCCTGTGCCGTCCAATAGCTTGCCTAAGCCTGTATCAAGTGATGCAGATCCGTCGGCCAGTTTTGATGATCCGCTTTGGACCTGTTTAGACCCGTCTAACAGCTTAAACAATCCGCCGGATACTTGGCTGCTTCCTGTCACCAATTGCTCTGAGCCCGCTTTTGCTTTTGCGAACTGCTTATTATATTCACCAATGCCGGCTGTCAGTTTAGTTTGGCCATCTGTCACCTGCTGTGACGCATTGTATATTTTCTCAGATCCAGCAGATAATTGGTCAATCGCGTCTTGAGTGGCTTTTGCACCGTTATAAAGCTTAGAGGTAGCTTCCGGCAATGCCTTCACCTGGGCAACCTCCGCTTTCACATCTTCCAATGAGCTTTTTATCGTTGCGATGTCAGGCAGCTGATCAGCTGTAGGAAGTCCACTTAAAATTTCATCAAAATCAGGCGCATCAACTTGCGGAAGCTGCTTTTCAACAGAATTAATCAGCTGGCTTTTTTGCTCCGCTGTTAAGAAATCACTCGAGTTGATGAGATTTTTGAATGCCTGATCACGGTTTTTCAAGCTGTTTTCAAAGTCAGACAGCTGTTTTTTAAATTCCTTCATCGCAGTTTCTGACTTTTCCAGATTGTTCACAGCTGTTTCAAGCTGTGTTAAATCGAGCGCATTTATGAGTTTTTCCGCTTTTGCTGCTTTTTCAGAACCTTCTTGCGCTTTACTGTTGAGCTGATCCAGCCCGTTTGTAAGATTAGGCAAGCCCTGCTGCACCTTTTGAAGGCCGGCATTCAATTCATTCAGTTTGCCCGTCAGCTTGCCTGATCCTGCTGCAAGCTGACTAGATTTATCATAAATCTGGTTGCTGCTGTCCTGGAATTTACCGAGCGAGCTGTCAAGTGATTGGATGCCGCTCGTCACCTGAGCCGCTCCATCTGCAAGCTGCGCTGTTTTGTCACTGATGGTAGCGGTGCTTTCCTTCAGCTTCGCCAGATTTCCTTTCAGCTGGGCGCTTCCGTTTTTCGCATCCTTTGTGCCGTCATCAATTTTTTTCGCGCCGCTGCTCGCGTCGCTCAACCCTTTTGCGATATCTTTAAAGTTATCAAAAATAACTTTCGTATATTGCTCGGTCACTTCTTTAGACACAGAGGCTTTCAGTTTATCAATCGCTTTTTCGCCGATCGTTGCCCCTACATAGTTGGAACCGGCATTTGTATGGTATTTCAGATCCAATTTTTTCGGATTTTTGTCCAACACAGTGCTGGCATTCTTAGAAAAATCCTCAGGAATCTCGACAACTAAATAATATTTTTGATTTAATAAGTCCTTTAACGATTGGTCTAGATCATTGGAAAAATGCCAATCAAAGTTTTTATTATCCTTTAATTCTTTGACCAGATCATCACCAATTTGAAGTTTTTCTCCTTCATACGTTGCGCCCTTGTCTTGGTTGACGACAACGACAGGCAGCTGGTCAACTGTGCCGTACGGGTCCCAATAAGCCTTTAAGAATACGCCGCTGTAAATAAGCGGGACAAACAAAATGGCGATGATGGGAATCAATAATTTTTTACTTGTTACGATGTCTTTCCACTGACTTCGTATTGTGTTCATCCTGATGCCTCCATTCTAAAACTGACTCATCATGAAAAATGGTCATTTTCTTGCAAAGAGAAAGGATTATCTAGTTGGCTGACAATCCATTGACAACATACAATTCAAGCAGTTCCGCAATTGTCTCTTTATCAAGCGGGGGATGTTGTTTTTCCCAGTCAAAAATGAGCGCGATATAAAGCTTCAGCATCACAAAGGCCGTCAATTCAGGATCGCAAGGCTTGATTGCGCCGCTTTTGATCCCGTCTTCAATCTTACTTTTGATATAAGACAGTATGGCTTGCTCCATTTTCTGGATCACTTCCTGAACTGCCATTGTACCAATCTCGGCATTCTCTTGGAAAATCTTAATCGTCAGCTGATGTGTTTTCCTGAACTCCAGAATGGCAAACAGCGCTCTGTGCACATTTTCATGGAACGGAAGGTTCGGCTCCATCGCTTCATCCGCTTTTTGCTTCATTTCCTTCAATAAAGTTGTGAAAATCTCGTCAAACAGTTCTTCTTTGTTTTTGAAAAAAGTATAAATGGTTCCCTTCCCCACATTCGCAAGCTTTGCGACAAGGTCCATGGTCGTCGCTTTATACCCGAACTGCGTGAAAGACTTTGTAGCCGCCTCCAAAATGAGCTTTTTTCGATCTATTGACATCGTATATCACCCCAAAACTGACCGTTTGAACATTTCAGTCATTAAGTACATATGCAAATGTATCATAACCTGCTGCTCAATTCAATCATTTTTTTACACAATATTGCCATCGCACAGCATAAAAAAACCTCCGCTTTATGGCGGAGGTTTTAACTGAATAAATAGGTAAGCGCGTCAGACACGGCAGCTTTTCCTTGATCAATGCAGTCGGGTATTCCGACACCTTCAAAAGAAGCGCCTGTCATATAAACACCCGGATATGCGGCTGCCAGTGATTCACGCAGTTCCTTGATGCGCTGCTTATGGCCGACATGATACTGCGGCATGCTTTCATGCCATCGGGTGACACATGTCATTTCCGGTTCGCCGTTTATGTTCATGACTTTCTTTAAGTCTTCTAACACAATGTTGATAATGTCATTATCTGATAGATCGACAATCGATTCGTCTCCGGCTTTTCCGACATATGCCCGAAGCAGCGTTTTGCCTTCCGGCGCTGCGTGCGGCCATTTTTTGTTCGTCCACGTACAGGCTGTGATCGCAAAATCACTGTTTCTTGAAATGACAAAGCCCGTTCCCTCATGCTCCATTTGGACGGCGCCTTCCGGGAAGCCTAAAGCGACGTTTGCCACGGATGTGGAGTGCATATTTTTCAAATGGGAAATGGCAGGAAGCTCAGAAAGCATTCCCGCAGCCGCTTTATGCGGAGCAGTCACAATTACTGAATCAGCATCAAGTGTGACACCGTTATCCAGTTCAAGCGAGTAGCCATAGCCGCCACGGCTGAGCTTGGTCACTTTTGTGCCTTTATACACCTTCGTCAGCTTTAATTGCTTTTCGATCTCTTCAACAAGGGTTTGCAATCCGGTTGACAGAGTCTGGAACTGTCCTTGTTTCTTTGCCGTCAGCTGCTGGCCTGAGCCTTGAGGCCTTGTTTTTTTCATGCCGAGAATCAGGCTTCTATGCTTTTGTTCCGTCTGGTAAAATTGCGGGAATGTCGACATCAGGCTGAGCTTATCAATGTCGCCTGCATAGATCCCTGAGAGAAGCGGCTCGATTAAGTTCTCGACCACTTCATCTCCGACACGTCTGCGGAAAAATTCTCCCAATGACTGATCATCCTTTGTTTTGCTTGCAGGCAGGATGAAATCCATAGCAGCTCTCGCCTTACCGGACAAGGAAAACAGACCCGTAGAAACAAACGGCGCAATTTTTGTCGGTATCCCCATTACAGCGCCCTTCGGCATTGGATGCAGGGTGCGGTTTACAAGCACATAGGATTGTCCGGTCGCATTGTTGACAAGCAAATGCTCAAGGCCTAAATCTTTAACAAGCTGCGGGGCGCTTTTCTTCCGTTCCAGAAATGAGTCTGGCCCTCTTTCGATGATATAGCCGTCTTTCTTGACAGTCTGGATTTTTCCGCCGACTCTCGGACTTGCCTCAACAAGTGTCAGTTCAAGCGGCAGATTCTTTTCTTTGATTTCTTTTTCCATATAGAAGGCGGCGGCTAAACCGGTAATGCCGCCGCCGATGATGACTACATGTTTTTTTCCGTCACTCATGTTCATCGCCTTCTTTAACGTCCTAATTTTTTTAATACGACTGTTGCCAAAGCATCAATAAACTCAGGCTTGGCATTCGGCATTTCCGGCCGGTAATAGCTTGCGCCGATATCGTCTGTAACCACTTTGCATTCATAATCATTATCATAAAGCACTTCTAAGTGATCCGCGACAAACCCGACAGGAACATATACAAACGCTTGATAGCCTTTTTGTTCAAATAAATGGCGAGTTAAATCCTGAACATCAGGTCCGAGCCATGGATCAGGCGTGTTCCCTTCACTTTGCCAGCCGACAGCATATTCGGAAACGCCTGCGCCTTCAGCAATCAATTTCGCCGATTCATGAAGCTGGTCCGGATAAGGGTCTCCAAATTCTTTGATTTTTTCCGGCAGACTGT
Organism: Bacillus sp. MD-5; assembly: GCF_002201875.1. Taxonomy (NCBI): domain Bacteria; kingdom Bacillati; phylum Bacillota; class Bacilli; order Caryophanales; family Bacillaceae; genus Bacillus; species Bacillus sp. MD-5. The sequence continues at coordinate 943,698 of NZ_CP021911.1, read as the reverse complement.
GCGCGGATACGATGAGCATCGCATTTTCTCTTTCATCCTCAGGCATTGACGCATATGTTTCCTTCACTCGGTCAACCCAATATTTAACGAACTTCGGTTCATCGTACCAGCTTTCAACAGACGTAATCGTTAAACCGCCGAGTTTTTCAGCCTCTTCTTTGGCACGCTTATTGTAGGACTGAACGCTGAACGTGGAGAAATGCGGCGCCAGCACGATGCTGACTGCTTCTGTAATGCCGTCTTTATGCATCTCTGCTATAGCGTCTTCAATAAATGGCTCGATATGCTTCAGTCCGATATACGCTTTAAACGTGATCTCGTCCTGAATCTCATTCAAGTGCTGTTCCAGATTATGTGCCTGCTCTTCTGTGATTTTGGCAAGCGGTGAAATGCCGCCAATTGCTTCGTATCTGTCTTTCAAATCTTGAAGCATTTCAGGTTCAGGCTTTCTGCCTCTTCTGATATGTGTATAATAACGTTCGATATCTTCTTCTTTATAAGGCGTGCCGTACGCCATCACGAGAAGCCCCATTTTCTTTCTACTCACTGTTTACACCCTCTTTAATGATCTGATACAAACATTTTGACAGGATATCATCATGATACCAAAAGATATGCTTAGGAATATTGACCCATTTTCTTGTTTTGTGAATATTTATGGACAAATGCTGTCAGTTTTTTCAAAACCTCAGGACTGACGTCTGGAAATACCCCGTGTCCCAGGTTAAAAATGAAGTTGTCCGATTTCATTCCTTGATCAAGTATTGCCGCCGTTTTCTTCTCAATGACGTCCCATGGCGCAAGCAAAATGGACGGGTCCAGGTTGCCTTGCACTGTTTTGGTGATTCCTTTTGATCTGGCTTCATCAATGCTGAGTCTCCAATCCAGCCCTACAACATCGAGAGGAAGGTCATGCCAGTCACCTGCCAGATGGCTTGCACCAACGCCAAACATGATCAGCGGCACATTCTCCCCGGCAAGCTCTGAAAAGATCCGGTTCATCACAGGTTTGATGTATGTTCTGTAATCTGCCTGATTCAGCGCGCCGACCCACGAATCAAAGATTTGAATCGCTTTTGCGCCTGCTTTAATCTGCGCTTTCACATACACAATGATCATGTCGGCAAGCTTGGACATCAGCAGATTCCATGCATCCGGCATGCTGTACATGAAGGCTTTTGTTTTATTGTAATTTTTAGATGGGCCGCCCTCGATCATATAGCTGGCAAGCGTAAAAGGCGCACCTGAGAAACCGATGAGCGGGACGTTCAGCTGCTCATTGACAAGCAGTTTAATCGTCTCAAGCACGTACGGCACGTCCTGTTCCGGATCAATCTGGCCTAGTTTTTCAATATCCGCCAGAGACCGGATTGGCTGATCAATCACAGGGCCGATCCCGTTTTTGATTTCAACATCCACACCAATTGACGGAAGCGGAGTCATGATATCTTTATATAGGATTGCAGCATCGACTCCGTATTGCTCAACCGGCAGTCTTGTGACATACGCACAAAGTTCGGGCTGATGGGTGATCTCAAACAATCCGTATTTTTCCTTCAGCTTGCGATATTCCGGCTGTGAGCGCCCTGCTTGTCTCATATACCACACAGGCGTGTGATCCGCTTTTTCTCCCCGCGCAGCTTTTAAAAACGTCTCGTTAAACGTTTCTCGTTTACTCATCTGATTTCCACCTTTCATACTGCAACCATACGTTCGTATTTCTTGACTTATTACACTATACCTTGTTTTAGGCAAATGGTATAGAAATGAAGCTCAAAGTTCAAAAAATCGCCGAATTCCATTAAGAGGAAAACAATTTCGGCTGAACGTAATCGGTTCCTTCCCCTTCTCTTTTTGTTTGTGAATTATAAGGCACAATTTTATAAGACGCGCCCGAAAACAAGTTGGCATAAGGGATTTCATAGCTCCCCTTCCCTTCAACCGAATCAAGAAGCGTCTCCTTTCCGTCCTTGTTTACATAAATTCTGTATACAACCCGATCATCCTCTTGGGCATCCCACTTTAATTCAATAGTAAAGAGCCCCGCTGCTTTAAATGTGTAATCGGCTGTGAGTGTTTTGACCGGCTTCAGCTCAATCGGACTTTCCAGTTCTTTGACGTTTTTAGGCTTTGTGAACACAGCACCGGTTTCTCCTGCCTGTGTCAAAATATCCTTAAACAGCCGCGTCGGGTACGAGCTCCCGGATTTTAAATAATGATTGCGGTCCGTTTTGTCATAGCCCATCCAGACTGCCCCGGTTATTTTCGGCGTATAGCCAGCAAACCAGGCGTCCTTTGTCGCGCCGGAGACGCCTGTATAAGTTGTAGAACCTGTTTTTCCCGCCAGGTCGCCGTGATAGGTGCCAGACGTGGCCGTTCCTTTTTTGACTACCTGCTGCAGCATTCTTGTCATATTCCAGGACGTCTGCTTGCTGAATACCCGTTTTCCTTCTCCTTTATGATCGGCTATTGTTTCCCCGTCTTCATCTATTATGCTTGAGATAAAGAACGGTTCAGTATACGTCCCATTCGCGGCAAATGTATGAAATGCGCCGGCAAGCTGAAGCGGTGAAACGCCTTTTTCCAAGCCGCCTAGAGCAAGAGCAAGCCCTTCATCAGGAATATCAATGCCGTTTGCTTTCAAATAAGATTTTCCTGTTTCGACGCCGATCTCATTCAGCGTCCAGACAGCCGGCGCGTTTTTGCTATACGTAATGGCATCAGACATAGTGACTTCGCCCTCATACCGGCTGTCATAGTTTTTCGGCGTATAATCTCCGTAGGACTGCAACTCATCCTTCAATAGAGAATATGGCTTAAATTTCTTTTCCTGCATCGCCGGTCCGTATACTGCGAGCGGCTTAAATGTGGAACCCGGCTGGCGGACAGCTGTGACACGGTTATATCCTTTGGATGTGTAATCCCTTCCGCCGATGGCCGCTTCTACACCGCCTGTCTTGTTATTAATAAAGACCGCGCTTCCCTCGACATTCTGATCTGTTCCGGGATAATAGCTTCCCTCTTTCATCACCTGATAAGCCGTCTTCTGCAGCTTCGAATCAAGCGGCACCTTGATCGTGTATCCGCCTTGAAGAAGCTGCTCTCCGGAAATCGAATACTTGTCTTCTGCCTCTTTGATCACAAGGTCAATGTAACTGTCAAACCAAGGTGTTTCCGACTGTTTCTTCACGTGCAGCCCAAGCGTCCGGCCCTGCGCGGTGACAGCCTCCTTCGCACTGATATAGCCTTGGTCATTCATCATACCTAGAATTGTATCACGCCGCTCCTTACTTTTATCAGGGTGCAAAATCGGAGAGTACGTAGAAGGCGCCTTTGGAATAGCGGCCAAAACAGCGCCTTCAGATACAGTCAAATCTTTTACTTCTTTATTAAAATAATAGTGGGACGCCGCTTGTATGCCGTAGACCCCGTGTCCGAAGTAAAGCTGGTTCAAATACATTTCAAGCAGCTTGTCCTTGCTGTAATCCCGTTCAAGATTGATCGCAATGATCACTTCTTTTGTTTTTCTTAGAAACGTTTTGTCATGTGTCAAAAAAATATTTTTGGCAAGCTGCTGGGTGATTGTGCTTCCGCCTTCCACCTTTCCGCCTGCTAATATATCGCGGTACACTGCCCTTCCGACAGATTTCGCATCAATGCCGTGATGCTCATAGAATCTTTTGTCCTCAACAGCGATAAACGCTTCTCTGACTTGCTTGGGAATCTCATTGATCGAAACCGGCTCGCGATTTTCTGTATACAGGCTTGCAACCTCATCGCCGTTTTGATCAACAATTTTTGAAGAGGCATGAAGTATCAGCTTCTTTTCATCTATGACATAATGGCCGAGAAAAATAATTGAAATATATCCTATTAAAGCGAGAAAAGCAGTTAACACTAAAATAATGATAGGTATAAAAAGTTTCTTTTTCTTTATCTTAAACATGAACTCACCTCGCCTTTCTAAGGGTAGTATGGGAAAAATTGTTTGGAATTATGTTCGAAGCACTCGCCAATAGAAACTTATACCATTGTTTTGGTATACTAGCAAGCAGGAGGTGGCTGATATGAAGGTTTATATTACATATGGGACAGCCGATTTTTTAAAAAAGATCGTTGAGAAGCATCCCTCAGAGCATATCCTTTTGATGCAGGGGCAGGAAAACGCGATTTTGATTCATGAAACAAACGGAGATACCGTTTTCCAGGCACCACATGCTTATGAAGTCATTGACCAAGTCGGAGAGATCAAGCATCCCGGTTTTGCAGTATTGAACAATATTGCCGTCACTCAGGAAGGGCGACCGCTGTTTGAAAACAGATTTAAAAACAGAGCGGGAAAAGTCGAAAATGAGCCTGGCTTTGAAGCAATTCGAGTGCTCCGTCCGCTTGACAGTGACACCTATGTCATTCTGACATTGTGGGAAACGGAAAGTGCCTTTCAAGACTGGCAGCAGTCCGGTTCTTACAAGGAAGCCCACAAAAAACGTGGCACGTCTGCCGGAATTGACACGACGTCGATCTTCTCCCGGCCTTCGTACGTCACCACATATTTCGCTGTCGAATAGCTGCCGGCATGTCCGGCAGCTTATTTATTGGGAGGAAAGCATAATGAAGCATACTTGCCCAGTCTGCGGGTTTAAGGGATTGACGGAACCGCCATATGATCATGAAGGCCATCATTCTCATGAAATCTGCCCGTGCTGCGGTTTTCAGTTCGGATTTGACGAGTACGAGATGCAGCACGAGGATGGTTCATATTTAGAACCTGCGGAAAGCATCATCGCCTACAGAAAACAGTGGCTTGCTGAAGGGTGCGTCATTTTTTCTCCTGAATGCTTCCCAAAACATCTGCAAAAAGCGAATAGAGTATTAAGGCATCATCTGATTGAGCAGCTGAAACAGATCAATGTTCATCTTCCATCATAACCCAGACTTCTGTCCCGCACCTTCCGCCCGCCTATGAATAATCTGTAGGAAGCGGAAGGAGTGATTAATGATGGAAGTCGGGATTTTGGCTATCCATGTTCTGTACGTGTTGTTTATCGGGGCGATTATCCTATTTATGCTGCTGCAGAAAGATACAACCTTTATTTCCTTATTCGGCATTTTTATCATATCGCTATGGGCCAGCCATTCACTTTCAGCTTCTGTCAGCAGCTTGTTCCACAGCTTTATCTATGCGGCCGGCGAACTGCTGCCCACGATTTTCATCATTTGCTTTATCGTTTCGATGAGTGATTTATTAACAAAAACAGGGATAAATGAAGCGATGATTTCTCCCTTTACAAGCCTTGTGAAAGGGCCCGTGACTGCCTACTGGCTGATTGGAGGCCTGATGTTCGCCATTTCTCTCTTCTTCTGGCCTTCTCCGGGTGTCGCTTTGATCGGCGCCGTCCTGCTCCCGGCAGCCGCACGCGCCGGTTTGACGCCTCTTGCAGCAGCCATGGCCATGAACTTATTCGGACATGGTTTTGCCTTGTCAGGAGACTTTGTCATTCAGGCGGCGCCAAAGCTGACTGCGGATGCAGCAGGCATTCCAGTGGGTGATGTCGTCTCGGCCAGCATTCCGCTTGTGCTGATTATGGGTGTAACAACAACAACCGCTGCCTTTATCATGATTCAGCGCGAGAACAGAAAACAGGAGCATCCCGCTTCTTTTTCCCCCGTTTTTTCCGGCGAACAAGACAACTCACTGTACTTGCCAAAACGCATGCGGTCCATTCTGGCTTTTTTGATTCCGCTTGTCTTTCTTGCTGATATTGCCTGCATGCTCTTGTTTAACCTGCAGGGAAATGATGCAACCGCGTTAATTGGCGGGTCTGCGATTTGTATCCTCCTAACCGTTCATTTTCTCGTGTATAAGCATAAAGGGCTTGAAAAAATCACCGGCTATTTTATTGACGGGTTTAAGTTCGGTTTTAAGGTTTTCGGCCCCGTCATCCCGATTGCCGCTTTCTTTTATCTTGGGGACTCGGGCTATGAAAGCATAATAGGCGCTTCACTCCCTAAAGGTTCCCACGGCATTGTCAACGATCTCGGCATTGCTTTATCCCATATGATGCCTATGTCAAAGGAGCTTGCCGCCGCTGCATTAACTGCCGCTGGAGCCATAACAGGCCTCGACGGCTCCGGATTTTCAGGCATTTCTCTCGCCGGCTCCATTGCAAAGCTCTTTTCGTCCGCTCTCCATGCCGACCCCGCCGTCCTGACCGCACTCGGACAAATCTCTGCCATTTGGGTGGGCGGAGGCACACTTGTCCCATGGGCGTTGATTCCTGCTGCGGCCATTTGCAAAGTTGATCCATTTGAATTAGCCAGAAAAAACTTCATTCCCGTCGCGATTGGCCTTTTCGTGACAACAATCGCAGCCGTGATGATGCTTTAAAACAGCGTAAGTTGAAGTTTTCAGAATTTTCCTATACAATCATGGAAAAGCATAGAAAAGGGGGAAGCGGCTTTGTCCATATCCACACTGCAGAAAGAGATAAACAAACAGCTCGACAGCTGTTTTGAAGAAATGATTGAGATCAGGCGCCATTTCCATATGTATCCTGAGCTCTCGTTTCAAGAAGAAAAAACCGCCGCATTTATTGCTTCCTATTATGAATCGCTAGGAGTCCCAATCCGCACGAATGTCGGCGGCAGAGGGATTTTAGCATATATAGAAGGAAGCGAACCAGGTCCTACAGTCGCTTTGCGGGCTGACTTTGACGCTCTCCCCATTCAAGATGAAAAAGACGTCCCTTACGCCTCCAAAGTGCCCGGTGTCATGCACGCATGCGGCCACGACGGCCATACGGCAACTCTTCTCGCAGTCGCCAAGGTTCTTCACCAAAACAGACATGAGCTGAAGGGAACTTTTGTGATGATCCACCAGCATGCGGAAGAATATTATCCAGGAGGCGCAAAGCCAATGATTGATGACGGCTGTCTCGAAAACGTGGATGTGATATTCGGCACTCATCTTTGGGCAACCGAACCGCTCGGAACCATTCTTTGCCGCCCCGGCGCCGTAATGGCAGCGGCGGACCGATTTACGATTAAAGTCCTTGGAAAGGGCGGCCACGGTGCTCATCCGCATGATACAAAAGACGCCGTCCTGATCGGTTCACAAATCGTTTCCTCTTTGCAGCACATTGTCAGCCGCAAGGTCAATCCCATTCAATCCGCCGTCATTTCGACAGGCTCCTTTATCGCAGACAATCCATTTAATGTTATCGCAGACCAAGCAGTACTCATCGGTACAGCACGTTCTTTTGATGAAAATGTCCAAGACATTCTGGAAAAAGAAATTGAAGCGGTTGTAAAAGGGGTTTGCAGTATGCACAGCGCGTCCTATGAGTATAACTATGAACGGGGCTATCCGGCGGTTGTGAACCATCCTGCAGAAACGAGCCACTTGGCCAGCATCGCCAAAAACATAGAGGGTGTTCAGCAGGTCATTGCCGGTGAACCGCAAATGGGCGGCGAGGATTTTGCTTATTACTTACAAAACGTGAAAGGCACTTTTTTCTTTACAGGTGCCGCTCTTGAACAGCCAGAGCGGGTCTATTCCCATCACCATCCGAAATTTGATATTAATGAAAAAGCAATGCTGACAGCAGCCAAGGTCCTTGCAGGCGCCGCGATCACCTACCATAAGCTATAAAAAAACAGCCGGGAATGTTTATTCTCCGGCTGTTTCCTTTATTATCCTCAGATGAAAAACGTGTCTTGCCGTCTCACCAAGCTGAGCCAGCAGTTTATAATTGGCAATCCCGCCGACTGCCGCTCCTACGCCCGGCAAAAGCTGAAAAAACTTCACGACGTCGATATAATCGCGATATTCCTGCTGGAACACTCTCCAGTCGATGCTCTTTTTCTCCGTCTCCCAATTTTCGATGACAGAAAAAAGCGATTTTCGGCCATCATCACTCGAAAACGCAAGCTGAAACACAAGCAGCAGGAACATTCTTTCTTGTGCATCCTTTACATCAAAGCCATAAATTGAGGATAAAGTAAATAAACACTTCATCTTAATAGAAAGCAGCAGCGGGAAATCGGCAATGCCTAAAAATATGCCGCCTGCTCCGGTGCCGACCCCCTCAGCAGCCGCCACCTTCTGATAAGAAGCAATCGTTTTCTTCGCCAGTTCGTTCTTTTCACTTAGCGAAAGTGTGCTTGTATCCTTCTTATAGGTAATAATATTGGAGCCCGCCATCGTCGCTTCCACCATTTTTTTCACGCTCTCAGTGACGACCGTATGGATTTTTTCAGGAATCCGCTCATTCACCTTCGTTTGCACACGCTTCGAAAAGCGTTCAAACATGGAATCCTTTCGCAAAAAATGCATTTTCCATTGAAGGGCTTCCTGCATCAGCTGATTATCTGTCATTTAACTACCCCTTTTTTAAGCTCACAGCTTGCCATGTTTTTTCAGTCTGGTTGTCATATAAGACGGCAGAACAACAAAAATCAGAACGGCAGAACCGATCAGCGCGTAAACAAAACCGGTCAAGCCGGCTGCATAGGCAGATGCAGCAGACATCAGCAGCGCTTGAACACTAAGTGCAGTTTTTAATAGAGAGAAATAGCTTTTCAGCTTCGTTTCTTTTTTCACAGGGTACAGCTCTTGAAGCGCCAGATGGTCAAAGTGGCCGAAGAGCGGCAGAAGCTGAATACCCGTAATGAAAATGGCAAACACAGTCAAAACCCCTGCAATCAGCGGGCTGGCTGAGACATACATGATGATCAGCGCGAAAATGATCGTTAACCTGACAAGAATGCCCAAATAATCACTCGACCGCAAAAAGGCGCGGGTAAACATATAGGCAAATGTTTTGCGCTGTTCAAACGGCACGAGCCGCAGCAAAAAGTCAAGATACGCTCTGCGTTTCGCTTGCTTTCGTAAATGCGGCACATCAGTGAACAGGTTGGCAATCCGATAGAAACGCTGCTTGCGTCTCAATTCGGACTCGATATGGCTCTCCCATTTAAACGTTTTCCGTTTTGCTGCCGAAGACATATACAGATAAAGAGCAGCCATAATGACATAGACAAGAAGCGCATACATATAAACAGATTGCAAAACAAAATAAAGAACGAGCGTATTCGCCGCAAAGCGAATAATGACATCCATCCGCTTCATGCTGCGGTCGTTTTGGAAGGTCATGCGCCATTCCATCACCTGATTCCACGCTTTCAGCAACAAAAGCTGGACAAAGACCGCGGCATACGAAACGAGTGAAGCCCCCAGGGTGACTGCAAAATAAAGCGGCATCGCAACGATGCTCAGTGCAATCAGCGGAAACAGCTGAGACACATAGCTGTAGACAAACGCCTGCTTCAAGTAAGGCTCCATTTTTGATTCAAGAGGCAATAAGAAAACTAGGTCAGCCTCCTTCAAAAGCGTTCGCACATAAGAGCTTGTCAACACGAGCGAAAACAGCACGGCCATCACCCAAAAGGATGGAAAGTGAGCGGGGATGTCCCGTATCCATTTGCTGTACCAGCTTGCAGCGCCCGCTAGAAAAAAGATCAAAACAATGACGAGGTGATCGTTGAGCATATATTTCATGTATGTTCTTGTTTCTTTGATATGCTCCTGCAGCCGCGACTGCCAAATATCAAGCATATTATTCATGGCCAGCGTCTTCCTTTGTAAGCTCAAGATATAAGTCGTCCAGAGCCGCGTCTTTCATTCCAAACTGCTCTCTGAGCTCTGACAGCGTGCCGCGCGCCCGCACCTCGCCGTTATGTAAAATAATAAACGAATCACAATAGCGTTCTGCCGTTGCCAAAATGTGCGTTGACATCAGCACGCTCGCCCCGCCTTTTTTCGCTTCATTCATCCGCTCAAGCAGCGCGTTAATGGCAAGCGGATCAAGCCCCAGAAAAGGCTCATCAATAATGTAGAGCGCAGGCTCTGCCAAAAATGCGCACATAATCATTACCTTCTGCTTCATCCCTTTGGAAAAATGGGCCGGGAACCACTTCAATCTCTTTTCCATTCGGAATTCCTTTAATAGCGGAGGCAGCCTTTTCTCCATTGTTTCTTTTGACAGGCCATATGCCATGGCTGTCAATTCAAGATGCTCCATCAAAGTCAGTTCTTCATATAAAACAGGTGTTTCAGGTATATAGGTGAATTGTGAACGGTAGCCTTCCGGATCCTCAGCAAAGGTTTTACCGTTTAATTCGATTGAACCTTTATGCGGGTCCATCAGCCCGATGATGTGTCTGATTGTTGTACTTTTGCCAGCACCATTCAGCCCGATTAAGCCGACTATTTGATTCGGTTCAAGGGTGAATGATACGTTTTTTAAAACCGGATTTCTTGTATATCCGCCGGTTAAGTCATTTACCGATAGCAGAGACATAGTTTCTCCCCTTATAGTGTTTTTCTTCATAGTACCAAAAACAAGGCTTGATTTGAAACAATTCCCTTTTAACAAATGATGATTTTGCTGTCATAAAGAGACAGGGTTCTGGACATCATAATAGTCGTAGAGGAAAAGCATATCAACTGAAAAATGAGGTGTTTGTCAAAGACGTCTTAGAAACAGTTGGATAGAAAATAAACATGTCCAATGCTCAAACCATTTCTCTTCACTGAATTGATGAATTCTTCATGTATGAAGCAAATTGTCAAATGAGGTGTTTATCGCAGGAATCGTTAGGCATTAAACAAGTCTTCATTTTATTGACAAATGAGGTGCTTACCAAAGGCATAACACATTTTCTTCATATAAGCTCTTCCTCTGCATTCAGGGTGAACGCTCGCCGTTCATCCTGTTTTCTATTTTCTGCATTTCTGTGGTACGATGAGTGTATACATATTAAACAATTTCATAAGGAGGAACCCTCATGCATTGTGCAGAGAATTGTATCTTTTGTAAAATTATCGCCGGCGACATTCCATCCGCGAAGGTGTATGAAGATGAACATGTACTTGCCTTTCTTGATATCAGCCAAGTGACAAAAGGCCATACGCTTGTCATTCCGAAAACACATATTGAGAATGTGTATGAATTTACAGATGAATTAGCAAAACAATATTTCCATGCTGTTCCGAAAATCGCCCGCGCTATCCGGGATGAATTTGAACCGATCGGCTTAAATACGCTGAATAATAACGGCGAAAAAGCTGGACAATCTGTGTTCCACTACCATATGCATATTATCCCCCGCTATGGAAAAGGAGATGGATTCGGAGCGGTTTGGAAAACGCATGCTGATGATTATAAACCGGAGGATCTGCAGAATATCTCTTCCTCTATCGCAAAACGCCTGGCCTCATCATAAGATGAGGTTATTTTATTTGTGAACATTTCGCAAACATCCGTCAATTTCTTTTGATAATTCTAATTTTTTATCAAAAAACTGAATTTTTGTGATAGGATAATTGTATTATTTTATACATTAACGTGGAAAACAGGGAGAGATCATGATGGAACGTACAACGAATTTTAACGCAGGTCCTGCAGCGCTGCCATTGGAAGTTCTGCAAAAAGCACAGAAAGAATTTATTGATTTTAACGAATCCGGCATGTCTGTTATGGAGCTTTCCCACCGCAGCAAAGAGTATGAAGCGGTGCACCAAAAAGCGAAAAACCTCTTAATCGAACTGATGGGCATTCCGGAAGATTACGATATTTTGTTTCTTCAAGGCGGGGCGAGCCTTCAATTCTCAATGCTTCCGATGAACTTTTTAACACCTGAAAAAACCGCGCATTTTGTCATGACAGGCGCTTGGTCTGAAAAAGCACTGGCAGAGACGAAACTGTTCGGGAACACGTCTATCACCGCTACAAGTGAAACAGACAATTACAGCTATATTCCGGAGATTGACCTTACGGATGTAAAAGACGGCGCATATTTACACATCACATCCAACAATACGATTTTCGGCACTCAGTGGCAGGAGTTCCCGAATTCCCCAATTCCGCTCGTCGCCGACATGTCCAGCGACATTTTGAGCAGAAAAATCGATGTGTCCAAATTTGACGTGATCTACGGAGGCGCCCAAAAGAACCTCGGCCCTTCCGGCGTGACTGTAGTTATCATGAAAAAAAGCTGGCTGCAAAATGAAAATGCGAACGTCCCAAAAATCTTGAAATATTCCACGCATGTCAAAGCGGATTCACTCTACAACACTCCGCCGACATTTGCGATTTATATGCTGAGCCTTGTTCTGGAGTGGCTGAAGGAAAACGGCGGTGTGGAAGCCGCTGAACAGCGCAATGAACAAAAAGCGCAGGTTCTCTACAGCTGTATTGATGAAAGCAACGGATTCTATAAAGGACATGCCAGAAAGGACAGCCGCTCACGCATGAATGTGACCTTCACGCTTCGGGATGACGAATTAACGAAAACATTCGTTCAAAAAGCACAAGATGCGAAGATGGTCGGCCTTGGCGGACACCGTTCAGTGGGAGGCTGCCGCGCTTCTATTTATAACGCGGTGTCTCTTGAAGACTGTGAAAAACTAGCGGCGTTCATGAAGAAATTCCAGCAGGAAAATGAGTAAAAAGTCTGGCTATGCAAACCGTTCGTTTGGTATACTGTTTGCATAACACATTCTTATAAAGCCTTCGCAATAAATGATGAGCATATTATTGGAGGGCAAAAGCTTAGCAGAGGAGAGCATAGATATGAAAACAAAAGAGTTAGTCATTATGGCTCTGTTTGCCGCAATCGGCGCAGCGCTTCATTCCATTATTCCGCCCTTTTTAGGCGGCATGAAACCAGATATGATGCTGATCATGATGTTCATGGGCATTCTGCTGTTCCCGCGGGTGCAAAACGTACTCGTCATCGGGATCGTGACCGGAATCATTTCCGCGCTTACAACCGCATTTCCAGCCGGACAGATCCCTAACATCATCGACAAACCCGTATCAGCGTTTCTGTTCTTCTCCCTGTTTCTCTTGTTCAGAAAGAGCCGGAAAACAGGCGCAGCCGCTGTGCTGACAGTAATCGGGACCATCTTATCGGGAATTGTGTTTCTATCTTCAGCTTTATTGATCGTCGGTTTGCCTGGCGGTTTCGCCGCATTGTTCGCAGCCGTTGTTCTGCCGGCCGCTGTGCTGAATACAATCTCAATGATCATTATTTATCCAATTGTGCAAACCATTTTAAGACGTTCGAGCTTTATGGAAGCTGCTAAATAATTGTCACACAAAACCTCTTCCGCTTCCGGGAGAGGTTTTTTTAAAACAGAGCGCCCGCAGCATGTCAGCATGTTTTAAGCGAGGAGTTTTGTGAAAAAGATAAGACATAGTGTAAAGGCGGTTCCGGTTGAACAAACAAGCGCTTTTTGCCGGATCACCTTCTTGGGCGGATAAGAAGCAGCCTGGCTGAGAAGTCTGATATAGTAAACAGCGCCTGTAGCGAAGGCAAGGGTGATGCAGGATAACACAATCAAAAAGACAGACAACCTTCTCCCTCCTTTTCACTTAAAAAATATGCTAAAATAAAGCAAGCTATGTATAGAAGTTCAGGCTTTCAACAAAAATGAAAAATGCTGAATGAATCCTATTTTGAAGAAAAAGACGGGGTGATTGTAATGGCGAGCGGACGTTCTCTATTAACAGGACTATTCGTAGGCGGCATTATCGGAGGAGCAGCGGTTCTTCTTACTGCACCTTCCTCAGGAAAGCAGCTGCGTGAAAAAATGAAAACCAATTATGATTCTTTAGAAGAAACGATTAAACGATTAAAATCAGACGGGCTTGCGTTAAAAGACCAGCTGATCAAGGCGGCAAAAGAAAGCACAGATGTGATTAAAGACGTAGGCGGCGAGCTCCAAACGTCAATTAAAAAATGGCAGGAAGAGATCAAGCCTCACCAGCAGGATCTGCAAAAAGAAATTGCTGATATTGAAGAGAAAATCAGACAGCTGGAGAAAACCTTACAAAACTAATATCCTATTCAAAAGAAAAAAATGCGGGCCGAAATTGGACCCGTATTTTTTTTAGGCCGATAAACCCTTCCGCCACAATGGTTTGTGAATTTATTAAAAAATTCTTACATTTTCATCTTTATTAATCTTTATTTTATTGGCATAATAGAGAAAAAGAAAAAGAGAAGCAGGTGACGTAATGAATCGAGTGGAACCGCCCTATGATGTGAAAGAAGCTCTGGTCTTCACCCAGAAAATGGCTCAGCTTAGCAAGGCTCTTTGGAAATCGATCGAGAAGGATTGGCAGCAATGGCTCAAACCGTATGACCTGAATATTAATGAGCATCATATTTTATGGATTGCGTATCAATTGAATGGAGCTTCCATTTCTGAAATCGCGAAATTCGGGGTCATGCACGTATCAACCGCATTCAACTTTTCAAAAAAGCTGGAAGAACGGGGATATTTAAGATTCTCCAAACGGCTGAACGATAAACGGAACACATACGTCCAATTGACTGAGGAAGGCACCGAGGTATTCTGGAGCTTGCTTGAGGAATTTGATCCGACACGAAACGCTGTTTTTAAAGGGTCACAGCCTCTGTACCATTTATTCGGAAAATTCCCTGAAGTGGCAGAAATGATGTGTATGATACGCCATATCTACGGCGATGATTTTATGGAAATTTTCGAAACGTCACTCACCAATATTGACAATGACTTTGAAAGCGTAAACGGAAAACTGAAGAAAAAAGCAAAGGACAGTACGGCGGATGAACCGGCAGAAGAGCTCGAACCTGTAAACAGTTAATCAAAATGCTTCATGATGTCGATAAAGACTTCCATCAGCTCTTGGTAAAGCCCCTGCTCGTACAGGGCAAAAATCGTTTCATGAACATCTAACTTTTCATTCAGCTGTCCGGCAAAAAGCGCAAGGAGCTTATCAAAGGTTACAAATCCTTGCGCTTTTTGTGTTGCCAGCTCTTCCGACAATTCATCGCATATCCCCATAACCTCTTCCCCTTCTTCCTTGCTCAGCCCTTTATCAATGAGAAGCGCATAGAAGGGGTACCTGTCCATATCTACTGTTTTCACTAATAATTGTATGTAATATTCTAATCGCTCAATGCGATGATCCATCGAATCCATCCACACCACTTCTTTCTATCTTTAATCTTATTTTAGCTGATAATTCACTGAGAAGAAAGTTCTAACCCCATATTTCGCAGTTTGTTTGCTTGTTTCAAAAAAATACCTGCCGGATGATATTTTTTCTTAAAAAAGCATTGATTTTTTCTCTTGGGAGGAGTAAATTATTTTGAGATTCTACTCAAGATGTATGGAAGGATGACTTTGATGAATTGCTGGAAGACCATAAATCTCATGAAGGATTATGGCGCCGTTCGCATAATATTAACTGCTGTATGTTTTATGATTTTGGTTTTTATCTCTACCTTTTTAGCTTTTGAGTTGCTGCGGCCTGGCACAAGCTTAAGCGATGAATATGTACCTTTATTCGGCGGTTTGCTCGTCGTTATTTTATTTGTACATAAAGTCATCCATGTCCTGCCAATCATCTGCAAAAAAAGAAAAATAGAAAAAAAGTTTTACATATTGCGCATGCGCACATGGAAACGAATACCAAAAACAACAATGCTGATTTCACTGGTAAGCCCGTTCTTGCTGATTACACCGGTATTGTTTTACGCCGCACTGGCGTTTCCGAATCACGCTCATTATTTCTGCATGATCTCGGGCATTCACGCCGGCTACTGTCTGCCTGACTTCCTGCTGGCCCTCAAGCTGATAAAAGCGCCGAAAACCGCTTTTATTGATCAGGAAGCAGACGGCTTGGATATTCTTGTTGAAAAGTAGCCACCCCCTGGTGCTGGCAGCGATTTTTCAATTTACATTCTATCTTTTTTAATAAATATTTGGTAATGTAATATGGGACAGTTCAGAGAGAGGGGGAATCTCCCATCATTTTATTCTATTTTATCGTGGCTGCCGTGTTTATTTTATATTTCATAAACAGGCTCACCAATACATTATGCCTTGTCAGAGAGATTCCTGAAGAGCGGCAAGATAAGGTATTCCGATTTATTAATGTATCTATATTAATTTTACTGATCTCTTCGTTTGTGGAGATCTCCTTTACAGTGTAGAAACGAAAGAAAGCATAGCTGCGATTGGGCAGCTATGCTTTTTTATGTTGATTAGTACAGCCAAGAAGCGCCGATGATAATCAATAAAATAAATAACACAACCAATAAAGCGAATCCGCCTGCAAAAACTTCACCCATCTTAAAAAGCACCTCCTGTAAAAAGCTTTATTTACCAATTACATGTTATGCAATTCATGTTTGAAACGATTAGGCGCTAGTGAAAATAAAGGATCGCTTATGTTGCAAGCGATCCCCGGGCTGCTTAGTAGATGTAAGCTGCACCTACGATGATAAGCAAAATGAACAGTACTACAAGCAACGCGAACCCGTTAGAGTATCCTCCGCTCATGTTACATACCTCCTTTTCTTGATCAATATATAAGTATGCCATCAGCAAAAGTTTGACTAGACGAATGCCCTTTATTTAAAATCTTTTTACAGAAAGCCACAATATGTTATGATACGCATAGGTAATTTAATTTGGAATGATTAGGAGTGTTTGAAAACCATGAAAAAAATCGCAATAGCAGCTATCACTGCTACAAGCATCCTCGCTCTCAGTGCTTGCAGCAGCGGCGACAAAGAAGTCATCGCAAAAACAGACGCAGGCGATGTAACTAAAGGCGAGCTTTACACAAACATGAAGAAAACTGCTGGCGCAAGCGTCCTGACACAGCTGGTGCAAGAAAAAGTGTTGGACAAGAAGTATAAAGTTTCGGATAAAGAAATTGACAACAAGCTGAAAGAATACAAAACGCAGCTTGGGGATCAATATACTGCCCTTGAAAAGCAATATGGCAAGGATTACCTGAAAGAACAAGTAAAATATGAATTGCTGACACAAAAAGCGGCTAAAGATAACATCAAAGTAACAGACGCCGATATCAAAGAGTACTGGGAAGGCTTAAAAGGCAAAATCCGTGCAAGCCACATCCTTGTCGCTGATAAAAAGACAGCTGAAGAAGTAGAGAAAAAGCTGAAAAAAGGCGAGAAGTTTGAAGATCTTGCGAAAGAATACTCAACAGACAGCTCTGCTTCAAAAGGCGGAGATCTTGGCTGGTTCGCAAAAGACGGTATGATAGCTGATTTCAGCAAAGTTGCATTCAAATTAAAAACAGGTGAAGTCAGTGATCCTGTCAAAACGCAATACGGCTACCATATCATTAAAAAGACCGAAGAACGCGGCAAATACGATGATATGAAAAAAGAACTGAAATCTGAAGTGCTTGAACAAAAACTAAATGACAGCAATGCCGTTCAGGAAGCTGTTCAAAAAGTCATGAAGAAGGCTGACATCGAAGTAAAAGATAAAGATCTGAAAGATACATTTAATACATCTTCAACAAGCAACAGCACTTCTTCATCTTCAAGCAGTTCTAAGTAATAAAAAAAGCTGTGCAGGCTCATTGAGCCGCACAGCTTTTTTTATGCGATGGAATGGTTTTGATTTTCTTCTTCATGCTGCTGAGAACTGCGGCGTTCTCGCTCCTTTTCCATCCTCTCCATATAAATCTGCCCTTCTTTTTCAATAAAAGCCTGGTCTACTTTTTCTTCCTCTTTGGCTGCCGCCACAAGTTTATATGCGCTGAAAATGATGCCTACAATACAAAGATACACCCACCATGGAAAAAATAACACGGGCTCCTCCCCCTTTTGCATAGATTCTTTATTCTTAACCATATGCAGGAATGAGACGAGTTATGTGCGGGAAAGACGCATCAAAAAGGACTGAGCTGAATATGTCAGCATCAGTCCTTTTTAAGTTATTTATGAAATGTCGGTTTATAAAAGGAACGGTTTTCCAACGCAAATACACGTTCAGTATACTCGCCCGGCTTCACTCGCTCAAGCGCTCTGTCCATCATATTCATTTTTGCATCCAGGTTGTCTATATAGTGAAGAATTTCCGCTTCTTTCACCATCGGCGGTTTCGGACTGCCCCATTCCGCTTTACCATGGTGACTTAAAATCAAGTGCTGAAGAATTAACACCTCTTCAGAATCGATTTGAAGCTCCTCAGCCGCTTTTGAAAGCTCTGTCACCATAATCGAAATATGGCCGAGCAAATTGCCTTCAACCGTGTATGAAGTGGAAACAGGGCCGGACAGCTCCTTCACTTTTCCAAGATCATGCAGAATAACACCGGCATAAAGCAGATCACGATCAAGAGACGGATATAAATCTGCTATTGCTTTTGCCAGGTTCAGCATAGAGACAACATGATACGCCAAACCTGAGACAAACTCGTGGTGGTTTTTCGTAGCCGCCGGATAATCCATAAATTCAGCTTCATGTTTTTTCACTAAAAACCTTGTGATTCGCTGGATATTCGGATTTTTCATTTCAAATATATATTGAGTGATGGTATCCATCATTTCATTTTTCGGAATCGGTGCTGTTTCTAAAAAATCATCAATATTGACGTTTTCATTTTCGCTTACTGGTCTGATATTTCTTAGCTTCAGCTGGGTGCGTCCGCGATAATGGTGAACATCGCCGACAACCTTGACAATCGTCTGCGGCGCATAGGTCACTTCATCACTTTGCTTGGCATCCCACAGCTTTGCTTCAATATCGCCTGACTGGTCTTGCAGCATCAGCGTCAAAAACGGTTTTCCATTGCTTGCAATCCCTTTCGTCGAGGATTTAATCAATAGATACTGGTCCACCTGTTCGCCAACCTCATGTAGCATAATCCCTTTAGCCATTCTATTAAAGCTCCCTCCGTATCTTACATAATACCAGTATATCACATACCGATTTTCAGCTATAGAACCTCTTTTATGACACCAAATGGATAGTTTGGCTGCTATGAAATGCATCCTTCACATGGTCATGGCATGTAAAATACAAAATCTGCCTTCCGCCTTCGGTTAAATCATACAGAACATGTAATACACGTTTCAGCCTTTCCTGATCAAAATGAACAAAGCTGTCGTCAAGCTGAAACGGAAGCTTTGACCCATCCTGGCGCGTAACAGCCAGAGCAAATCGGATCGCTGTATACAGCTGTTCACACGTCCCTTGTGACAGCTCTTCCGCATGATAGACAGTTCCATCGCGATGCATAACCATGATCGAATCATCCGTTTCGGAAAAATAAATGGTTTGGTAGCTTCCGTCAGTCAGGGGGCGGAAGAATTCTCCTGCTGTCTCCAGAAGGCGCGGAAGCTCAACCTTTTTATGCCGCTCCAATTTGTTTTTGATCACCTGTTTGACCATTTGTATGGAGGCCCATTTTTTAGCCGTTTCTTTCACACGTTCTTTTTGCATTTCGGTTTGAAGCTTGAGATCTGACACCAATCCCGAAGCCTCTAATTGTTCCTGTTTGACGGAAAGCAGTGCGATTTGGCTGCGGAGCTGCTCGATCTCCTCAGTCAGCCGCTCTTTTCTTTCATTCTCGGTGACTTGCTTGTTTTTCAATTCAGAAAGCGTATTGGAATCCGCCAGTTCAAGCTCCTCTGGGTGCCCGCCTTGAAGCTGTGCGTTTACGTGATGAAGCTTGTTCTCCGTATCCTTCAATTGCCTGCTGATGTCGGCTGTGGCAAAAAACGCATCCCTGTCTTTTGCAGCAGCCGCGGCAAATAACTGTTCGATCTGTACGTGAAAATACTGTATTTCTTGCTCAAGCTCAAGCATCTGTTCCTTTGTATAATGAATATCTGTTTCAATTTCCTTTTTTTGCTTCTCAATTTCTTTTTCACGTTCAATGTTTTTCCGCAATGTGTGAAGGGCGTCCGAGATGGAGATGTCCTGACTATGAGGATGCAGCATGCTGATGCGTTCTTCGAATGTTCTCCGGTGCTTTTTCAGCCTGCCTGCTTCAATAGTCAGCTCATGCTTTTTCCTCACTTCTTTTTTGACATCCTTCATTAAGCTGTATGCATCAAGCAAAAACGATGGATCTTCGTTAAATCCGAGCTCATTCATAAAACGCTCGACCTGTGTTAAGGACGGGGCCATATCGGCTTCCCACTGTTCAAACTGCTGGATGACCCTTTCATACGCCGCCTCTTTTTGCTGAAGCGCTGCTCGCTGCGTGAGAAGATGCTGTTTATTGCGGTCGTCCTCCCATAACGCTTCTCTCAGCTTTTCAGCTTCTGCTGGTGAAATATCCGTCATTGGCTGTCTTGTCTCCCGGCTGTTTCGAGAAGACGTTTTTTTTCCTGATAAAAGCCAATACACAATAAGTGCAGCGCCGATACTGATGGCGGGAATCACCTGCTGCAGCAGAAAAAAGAGAACGATGAAGAACATACCAGCTGCAATGACAGTCTTTCTCTGTTTAGCCTGCTGTCTTTCAAAAAACGTTAGCTGCTCTCTCAGCTGTGCTTGCTTTTGGTGCTGCCCTTGTGTTTCATCATATGCGCTAAGTGCCGCTTCTTTATCTTTTCTTTGGCTGTCTTCAAGAATGGCGGACGAAGCGGCATGAACGGCTTTTTCTGCGTCTTCCAGCTCTTGCCGGGCAAGTTCAAACGTCTCGTCAAGCTGCCGTTTTCTGTCTCTTGCCTGTACATATTGCTGCACCGCTTGCTGAAGCTGCCATTCATAATCATATGACGTGTTCATATTCAGGAGCTCATTTTCATCTGTTTTATTGAGCTGTTCGAGACCTGCCGCTGTCTGTGCAGACGACTGGCGCAGCTGTGCCTGAATGGCTGCCAGCTGTTCTCCCCATGATTGGTACACATGAAATGATGCCGAAAGCTCTTGTATCAGCGTTTCTTTCGCCAATAGTTCTTTATCTGGGGTAAGCTTTTGCCTCTGTTTGTCCAGCTCTGCCATCTTCACCCGAAGCGCCTCAAGCTGTGCGGATTTCGGGTGAAGGTGGGATTCATATTTTTCCAGCTGGTGCAGTGCGTCAGCCGGAAATTGTCCTGCATGTTCCGGAAATTCCGCAATCACCTGTTCGAGTGTCGCTTTTTCATTCAACAGCGGCTTTCGCTCAATCGCTCCCTCTATCATTCGGATATGCTTCGCCGTCTCTTTCAATTCGGTTTCCGCGGCTGCAAGGCGGGCTTCAAACGTTCGTTTTTCCTCAAGAAGCTGATGATAGCCCGCTTCCTCTGCTTCAGCCTGTTTTAGCTTCACTGCCAGCTGCTTAAGCGTTTCCAGCTCCTGATTCAATTGAGGGTTTCGTCCGTTTGGTTTATAGAGCCTTTCGCTTTCCTTCGTCAGCCTTGAATCAAGCTTTGATACGGCTTCAGCTCCAAACAAACTGGAGAATAGCAAAAATTCCCCTATCTTGTCCCGGTTAAAAGCATGAATTTCCTGCAAGCCGAATACATCAAACGAATAAATGGCTTTGTACAACGACCTGTCTGTGCCCTGGAACAGTCGTTTTAAAACATCTCCATCCTTTACTTCGCCCTTTTCTGTATACACTCTTAACTTTTCGGCAGTCCCTTTCGTCCGTTCGATCTTCAGCACCCCATACTCAGGATGTTCAGCTTCAAGAATACCACCGTAGACACCGCCTGATTTCGGTTCATATTTTTTCGTTTTCGGAAAACCGAACAGCATGCTTTCAATAAATGACATCATCGTCGTTTTTCCTGCCTCATTTAATCCGTAGATAACTTGGACAGGAGAGGCGGAAAAATGAAAGGTTCGATTAGAAAATTTTCCATATTGGTAGATGTGTAAAGATATAATTCGCAAAGCTGTCACCGCCTCATGGTTCAAGCACCTTAAGCTGCTTTTTCAATAAAATTTGTGCCTGTTCTTTTATTTCCTTTACTTCCTCTTGGCTAAACCGGTCTGCGTGCCTTCTATACACTGGATGCCGCTCAAGCCCTTCCAGCACGTCTGACAGATCGCTGCGATCTATGTCTTCAAATAAACCGCCAAAAAAAGGATCAAGATTTGTTACGTTAGCTTCGTTTTCTGTCTCATCATCCAATGCAAGAGGCCAAACGAACAGTTCCTCCTCCGCTTCTTGCTCCTGAAGCGTTTCAAGAAACTCTTCCAAGGTGCCTTTTGGCGCCTTCAGCAGCCATTCTGGCGCAGTTCCTTGTAAAACAATCCTTACACAAACAGGGCTCCTCTTTTTTCGCAGCTTCGAAAACGTGTCCTCCACCATTTGGAAGAGAACGGTCATATTCTTTGCCTCCGTCACATCTACCGCTGCTTTTTCCCACAGGACATCATGAGCTCTCTGAAATTCATAAGATATTTCTCCGTTTGTCACATGAACGAGATAATAGCCTTTTTCTCCCGTCTCCTTCATATGGCGTGCTTGCGTGTTTCCCGGGTAAATGACTGCCGGGTGCTCGGCAGATAGAACCTGGCGTTTATGTATATGGCCAAGCGCCCAATAATCCATCCCGCTTTTCACGAGGTCATCATGTGTAAACGGGCAATACGGATCGTGTCCTTCAGATCCAGACAGCGTGCCGTGGAGCATACCAATATGAAACGGTGCGTCAGTTGATCTCCGATAGCGGGCGGCTTGGTTTTCCGTCACGGCTCTGGCCTGATAGCTGAAGCCATAAATGCTCGCTATGCGCCTGCCTTCTTTAAAAAACGATTTTTCTTCTGGAACAGCGGACGAAAAAATATGGACATTCTCAGGCCATTCAATCGGCGTCCATTCCCCGCCAAGATGATCGTGATTCCCAAAAATGACGTACACCGAAATTCCGCACTCTCTGAGTCTTTCAAACTGCTTTTTCAAAAAGAGCTGGGCCTTTAAGCTTCGGTTGGCTTCGTCAAACAGATCCCCCGCCAGCAAAATGAAATCAACGTGTTCTCTCATTGCGGCGTTTATTATATGTCTCACGCTTGCAAACGTGCTTTCTTTAATCCGGGCAAAAATCGGCTCCGGCAGATGCGATATCCCGTAAAACGGGCTGTCAAGATGAAGATCTGCCGCATGAATAAAGGTTAGATCAGTCAACATTCTGCTCCTTTCCAGGATGAAGTACCCTTATTTTAGCACCGAATTCTTGCGAATGCACGTTCTGTCAATAAAGAAACAGCCTGAGAATCCCCAGGCTGTTTTCCAATCAGTTTTTCGCTAAACGAAGCGCTTGTTTGATCGCTTTGAACGCGCTTGAATTGCTGTAAATCAATACACCGCCTTTATAAATTCTGGCGCCGATAACAGCCAGGATGACAATGGTGAGCAGTGTGATTCCGATTCCGGCTGCCGCCTGCCAGAATGGAATATCAAGCATGCCGACGCGCAAGAACATAATCATTGGCGTAAAGAACGGAATAAACGAAGTTACCGTAATAAATCCTGCGTCAGGCGAATTCAATCCGAACATCGCGATCATAAAACCCGCGACAACCAAAAGCGTCATCGGCGTGATCGTTTGCTGCACGTCCTCTATTCTGCTGACAACGCTGCCGAGAAACGCGGCAAGTGTCGCGTACAAAAAGTATCCGAGCAAAAAGAAAATGACAGCATAGATGACAGTGGTTGCAGATACGTCGGTCAAATTAAGGAATCCGCCGACAGATGAAGCCGTTTCGCTCTTTTGGTTCAGCTTAAGCGACAGAGAGCCGGCTCCTATAATAATAGCAAGCTGTGTGATCCCGACAAGCCCGATACCAAGCAGCTTTGCAAACATTTGCTGGATCGGCGGCATACTTGAGATCAGGATTTCCATGACCCGCGAAGATTTTTCAGTTGCGACCTCCATCGCAATCATGCTGGCATACATAATCACTGAAAAATAAATGACAAACAGCATAATGTAAACAAGCCCTACCGTCTGGCCAAGCTCTTCCTCAGACTTCGCTCCTTCTTTCAGCGCCTGCTGCCCAACAGTAACGGGCGCATAAAGGCTGCTGATCGTTTCCTGCGACACGCCGAGCTCCGCCGTTCCGACAGCCGTTTTGGTTTGCGTCAGCGCCTGCTGCAGCGTTTGATACGTGCTTTCATCAGAAATCGTTAACGCTTTATATGTTCCTGAAATGGTACCTTTTTCATCTCGTTTGATGATGAGCATGCCATCGAACGCTTCATCTTTGACTTGCTTTGTCACCTCATCCTCCGATTGCTTCGACAGCTTCACCTCAAGATCGCCGTCTGTATCGACCGCTTTCAGCTGCTTTGAAAAAATCGGATATAATTCGTTTGTTTCATCAATAACAGCGATTTTTTCTTTCGCATCGTCACCTTGAAACAAAGAAATGATCGACTCCAGATTCGTTACAGCTAAAACAAGCAGCACCGTGATGACAGTCGAAATAATAAAGGATTTTGCCATAATCTTATTTTTGTATGTATGAGAGAGCATGATCCAAAATTTATTCATAGACGGCCCCCACCTTTTCTATAAAAATATCATGCAGTGACGGCTCTTCAAGCTCAAACTTTCTGATAAACCCTTTTCCCTGAAGCATCGCAAAAATCTCTTGAGAGATGTCTTCATTGGCGATCTGCAGCTTGACGCCGTCGGCCGTTTCCTTCCATTGAAGAATACCCTCATGAGACTGCAAAAAGCGCAGATCGTCATCGGAGTGAATGGTAACATTCTTTTTACCGAAGGAGCGCTTTATCTCCTTCAGCTTACCTTGCACGACCGGTCTTCCTTTCTGCAAGATGCAAAGGTTCTCACAGAGCTCCTCCACATGTTCCATCCGATGGCTTGAAAATAAAATAGAAACGCCGCTGTTTTTCAGCGAGATCACAGCCTCTTTTAACAGCTCAACATTGACAGGGTCCAGGCCGCTGAAAGGTTCATCAAGAATCAGCAGCTCCGGCTTATGCAAAACTGCCGAAATGAATTGGATTTTCTGCTGATTCCCCTTTGAAAGCTCTTCCACCTTCTTATTCTCGTAATCTGTAATATTGAAGCGTTCAAGCCATGTCCCAAGCTCTTTTACAGCCTCCCGCTTCTCCATCCCTTTTAATCTGGCGAGATAGACAAGCTGATCCTTTACCTTCATTTTCGGATAAAGACCCCGCTCTTCCGGCAAATAACCGATTTTGTTGCTGATATGATAATTCACAGGACGGCCCTTCCAGCTGATTGAGCCCTCCGTAATGCTTAATAATCCTAGGATCATGCGAAACGTCGTCGTTTTTCCCGCTCCGTTTGCGCCTAACAGACCGAACATTTGCTGTTCCGGAATATCTAAGTCCAATCCGTCAACAGCTTTGTAATCTCCGAATGTCTTCGTTACGTGATCAATTGTAAGCACCGAATCTCCTCCTTCCCTGACCCATTATATACTAATTTTGGATGAAACATAATAGAGGATTTTCATTTCCTGGTTAGAATATAAATGAAGAAAGACTGATAAATCATGAAAAATGGAGGAGAAACCTGATGGCTGATTATTTCCTAACCGTTTTTGATCCTTCGGGGAACACACTGGTAAACGAGCGATTCGAGGCGGAAAATGAAGAAGCGGCAAAAACGCATGGTGAAGTTATCTTAAAAGAAAAAGAGCTTCACAGTCATACTCATCGTTTAGTCAATGCAGCCGGAAAGCTGATTTTGTTTCACAGATGATCAGCTTTCCGGCTGATCTGTTACGCTTGAAACTTCGGCTCCCGTTTCTCTAAAAAGGCACGGATTCCTTCTTGGTGATCCTTGGTCATTCTCATTTTCTCTTGGGCATTGCGCTCAAGAGAAAGCACCTTTTTCAGTTCTTCAAGATGGAGGCTTTGAAAGATGGCTTTCGTTTCGATCATCGCCAAAAGAGGTGAAGCCAACAGGGTTTCGATAATGGGTCTTGCACCTTCGGCAGGATCTCCGGTAAATGTTCCATCTAGAAGCCCCATATCGGCAGCTTCAGAGGCAGATAGTTTTTTCCCGCTCCAAATCAGCTTTTTCGCTTTTGCTTCGCCGATTCTTTTCTTCAGCAAATAATGTCCGCCGCCGTCCGGAACAAGCCCAATGCCAATAAAATTCATCGCGAGAACGGCGTTTTTTTCAGCGAGCACAATGTCCGCACAAAGCGCCAAACTCAGGCCCAGCCCCGCAGCAGCACCGTGAATGGCTGCAATTGTCACTTTCTTCATCTGGTATAACTTCAGGGTGACAGCCTCAATCGTATCCATCAGTCGTTTAAATTGATCAGGTTCATGCTCTGACGTCATCATCCTGATATCACCGCCGGCGGAAAAGCCTTTCCCGCTTCCTCTCAGGAGAACAATGAGCGCCTCGCTTGCAGCCGCCATTTCGACTGCCTCCTTCAATTCAGCCAGCATCTGTTCATTCAGGGCGTGATGGGCATCAGGGCGATTCAGGATAATCTCCGCAACAGCCCCATCACATTCATATTGAATAAACTCCATATGAAGCACCTCCATGTATACGCTTTCTTTTTTTCTTTCTCCTATACATTCCCCGTCATCCCCAAATAAACCTTCATATTTTTCAAGGTCAATAGATACTGAAAAATGCATATTGTTTGAATGAACACATAAAGTTTTATATAGTGAAAAAGAAGGGATATCTTGATGGGAAAGGAGGAAAGAAACATGGATAAATTGCTGATCAGTTTTCTGTTAAGTTTATTTATGGTGTACTTTCCCCCTTCGGACGTGGTTCTGCCTTCCCAGCTTGAAGCAAGCTCTGACAGCTATGTGCCTATGTCTTCATATCCGCAGGAAACACAATCGGCAAAAACACCGTCGCCGGGCAGCGTGCACCCTGCTGAGCTGATCAACGCGTACAGCCCGCTGTCGCACTCTATCAGGCAGCTCTCTGTCAAGCCCCTTGACGAACCGCTGATAAACAGGCTGGAAAAAGCTTTTGCCGCCCCTGTCAAATACCAGTCTAATTACCTCCGAATATAATTTGCTCAAGTTTTATTTGTAACTCACCCCATCTTGCCAACACGACATTCGGAGGGATTTTCATTGAATATTAAAGAAAACGATCTGCCGGGCATCGGCAAAAAGTTTGAAATCGAAACGAGAAACCACGAAAAAATGACGATAATCATTCATGATGACGGAAGAAGGGAAATTTACCGGTTTAATGACCGAGACCCGGATGAGCTCC
Organism: Bacillus sp. MD-5; assembly: GCF_002201875.1. Classification (NCBI taxonomy): domain Bacteria; kingdom Bacillati; phylum Bacillota; class Bacilli; order Caryophanales; family Bacillaceae; genus Bacillus; species Bacillus sp. MD-5. Next base: position 916,678 of record NZ_CP021911.1, on the reverse strand, counting down.
TTTCAAATATTTCATTGGATGATTCTGAAGCAAGGCAAATTGCAGCTATTCTTGGAGGCATGGTCTATAAACCGCAAGCTCTGGAGTCCATCGAAATGGCCTTCAGCGATCTTATTATTGAATGGTTTAAGGTCGAAAAAGGCGCCAAATCGATCGGGCGCACACTCGGAGAGCTTGATGTCCGCCAGAACTACGATGTCACTGTGATTGCCATCATCAAACACAATCAGGAAAAGCTCCTAAATCCCGGAGCCGATTCGATTATTGAAGAAAATGACACCCTTGTCCTCTCAGGTGAGAGAAAGCATCTGAAGAAACTGATTCACGATTTTCTTTCTGGAGAGGGCGTGTGAGCGCCGATGGACCATCTTGTATTTGAAGTCGGAACTGCACTTGTGCTTGTGGCAATCGCCAGCGTGATCGCCAACAAAATTAAATTTTCAATTATTCCATTTCTGATTGTGCTGGGCATGCTGGTTGGGCCGCACGCGCCGAAAATGGGAATTATTGATCTTACATTTATTGAAAGCAGTGAAATCATTGAGTTTTTCGGGCGAATGGGCGTACTGTTCCTCCTCTTCTATCTCGGGATCGAATTCTCCGTCGGGAAATTAATCAAATCAGGAAAATCAATCGCGGTCGGCGGAACGATTTATATCTTGATTAACTTCACCCTCGGGCTGCTTTACGGGTTTATCACCGGGTTTTCCTTTCTGGAAGTCCTCGTCCTCGCAGGCGTCATCACAATCTCGTCAAGTGCGATTGTCGCAAAAGTGCTCGTTGATTTAAAAAGAACCGCCAATCCCGAGACCGAACTGATTCTCGGCATCATTATGTTTGAAGATATTTTCCTTGCCGTATATCTGTCGGTTGTTTCCGGCCTTGTGCTAGGTGATGCGACATCCGTAGGGAGTGCGCTCTTGTCCATTTTGATCGCCTTCGGTTATATGCTGCTGTTTTTTATCGCAGCCAGAAAACTCCCGCCGCTGCTGAATAAACTGTTGGACATTCGCTCAAATGAAGTGTTTATTATTGTTATTTTCGCAGCGCTCTTTTTTATCGCCGGGTTTTCAGAGACGATCCATGTAGCGGAAGCCATCGGCGCGCTGCTGCTCGGTTTGGTCTTTTCAGAAACAGAGCATTCCGATAGGATTGAGCACCTTGTCATTCCGTTCCGCGACTTCTTCGGTGCGATGTTCTTTTTCAGCTTCGGCCTCAGCATTGATCCGTTTTCGCTCGGTGAAGCGGTTTGGCTTGCGTTAGGTGCAGTGATTTTGACCATTGTGGGAAACTTTGTCGCCGGAATGGTCGCAGGACGACGCGCAGGGCTTTCTCATAAGGCTTCATCCAATATCGGGCTTACGATCGTATCACGGGGAGAATTTTCGATTATCGTTGCCAATCTTGGGATAGCCGGCGGACTGTCAGCCACATTAAAGCCGTTTGCCGCATTATATGTCCTCATTCTGGCCATTTTGGGACCGCTCGTAACAAAGGAATCAAAACGGATTTACCGCTTGCTGAACAAGGTATTTAAATGGAAGCCTGATGTTCAGCAAGCAAAAAAACAGGGATAAAAAAAGCAGCACTGTGATCAGTGCTGCTTTGTCGTTTTCTCAAACATCTGCTCTAAATATTTGATTTTTTCGTCCGTATAGTGTTCGAAGCGCTCATTATACGATTTCGGATCTTTCGGATTCGCAAAATGTGTGATTTTCCCTGTATCCCGATCAATAAATTTACTGGCAGCTCCGCAGCCGATGCCGATAATCGTCTGCACCTCTTCCATAATCATAATGTTGTAGATGCTTTCTTGCCCAGGCAAAGAGTATCCGACGTTTTCAAGGTTTCCAAGAATGTTTTTCTGGCGGTATAAATAATAGGGCACATACCCATGCTCTTTCGTCCAAGCTACCGCGTCTTCCATCATTTGAGAAACCTCTTCCCTGCCGGCGACTTTGTACTTATGCTTGTTTCTCGTCATTTCTGACGCCCGTTTAAAAGAAAGAGTATGAACGGTCAGGGATTCCGGCATCAGCTTTTCCGTTTTTGAAAGACTGTGCCTAAACTCCTTCACGCCTTCCCCAGGCAAACCGATAATCAAGTCCATGTTGATATTATTCATGCCGTGCTGGCGTGACAGATGATATTTCTCAATGGTCTCTTCAACCGTATGGTGCCTCCCGATCGCCTTTAGCGTTTCGTTTTCATAAGATTGCGGATTGATGCTGATCCGGTCAATGTCATATTTGTTTAAAACGGCAAGTTTTTCTTCTGTGATCGTGTCAGGGCGGCCGGCCTCCACCGTAATCTCGCGAATGTTTTTCACATCCGGGAAGGAGCGGACCATTTCTTCATACAGCAGATCCATCTCCTCCGCTGTAATGCTTGTCGGCGTCCCGCCGCCAAAGTAAATGGTTGTCACCTTAACATCGTGCTCCTTCAGCCATTCACCGATTTTCTGCATTTCGTAATGCAGCCCCCATAAGAATGAGCCGACTCTGCCCGCCTGTCCTTGAATGGCGTACGCAGGGAATGTGCAATACGCGCATTTTGTCGGGCAGAACGGAATGCCGATATAAATGCTGACTTCATCCTTTACTCGGTACAAATCCGGAACTGCCGCCAGCTGACGGTCAACAATTTCCTGCATGAGCTTGATTTTTTCATCGTGAATTAAATAGTCTTTTTTCAATTCAGCATGCGCTTGCTCCTTGGGTATTCCGCTTTGCAGCTTTTTATGAAGCAGCTTTGTGGGCCGGATTCCTGTGAGGATTCCCCACTTCTGCGTGATGCCCGTGTGCGCCTGAAGAAGATTGAGATACACATAAGACATTGTGTTTTTCACTTGCTTAAAAGCTTCTTTTTCATTCAAGCCGGGAGAAAAGGATTTTGTATGCTGCTCCTTTATGCCCGTTCCCTTTACTTCTCCCGAAACCGTCACATGCTCATTCGTTTGTGAGAACGCTAAAGAAATGACAACATCTGCGGGCTCGTCTCCGCCATACACAAGCTCGCACTCTTCATAAAACAAATTTGCAATATTTTGCAGAGGCCGATGCAAGCGGTCATCATGTATGCCTTCTATTTTTATTTGCAACTTCATCACCTAATTTATCAGATTCAAAACTTTCTTTAGTGTACAGAAATAAACCGCTAAAATCAATCCGGCAAAAAAGCCGCCGCACCTATTAGGGCGCGAGCGGCTTTTTTACACACGTTTCATGTGGAACTTATCAAGAAACCCTTTTCGCTGCTGCATTCGGAAATATTCCTTCATCATGTAAGCGACACCTTGCTCGTCATTGGACCTTGTGACCCAGTCTGCCTTTCTCTTCAATTCCGGCACGGCATTCCCCATCGCTACCCCAAGACCGGCAAGTTCGATCATCGGCAGATCGTCATACTGATGCCCAATGGCCACGACATCCTCCATATTCAGGCCCAGTTCTGAAGCGACAAGGGCCAGACCCGCTTCCTTCGAGACGCCTTTCGGAACGATATTCAGCTTCTCATCGTTCACGCGAATCACGTCAACCGCAGGGAAAGCTTTTGTAATCGTTTCTGTAATGTCATGCTGAATGTCGTGCTCCGTGTACACCTCGATGACGGGTGCGCTCACTGGCTCATCCATGAGGAGATCGCTTAATGATTCCACGAACTGGACTGGATAAAAGATCGGGTCAGACGGATGAATGAGTGCTTTCCCCAATAAATTCGAATTGACCTTCTTCTTGTTTCCGATGGAATACTTTTCGTGAAGAAGCCGAATATTGCATTGGTAGCTCTCCAATACTTGAACAATGTTAAAGGTATGATCATCAGAAATTCTTTTTTCAAAAAACGGGACGTCTATTTTCTCAGCGATATATGCCCCGCTATGGGTGATCAGCTTGGCATCAAGCTTTAGCGATTTCGCTATTTTCTGTGCTGAACGAAAGTGGCGGTTGGTCACGAGTGTGACGTAAATCCCTTTTTTCTTTACATATTCAATGGCGTCTTTCGTTGCCTGATGAATCTTCCCGTTCGACCGAAGCAGCGCTCCATCTATATTTAAGGCAAGCAATTGTTTTGACACAGAGATGTCCCCCTCCTTGATGACTGTACTTGTGTATAAGATATGACCCTGTCTCTGTGTTTAGAACAACCTTTTCTTAAAGCAAAAAAAGCCTGGCTCAGCAGACTTTATGTATGGCTTGTTGATAGGATACGATCGAAGCAGCCATTCTCCCTAATATCGTTATTTCGATTTACGAAAAATCATGTATCAGGAACCCCTTGTTTGACCAATGATGCGCTCCGAACACTTACTCTCTGTTGCTTATCCCCTCAATATAACGGCATGATATGCGACCGTATCCATTTGAAATAGGTAAGTGTAGGCGCTTTCAATGCTATTATCTCAGTTTTCCTTACCGATGACAAGGGTTTTTTTAACTAAAAAAAGTAATCAGCTTTTGTATATCCCTGGTAGGATTCGTTGTTAATTATTGGGATTCTCCACTTGATTTAGAACATACATTCCCATACAATATAAATACTAAACGAAAAAGCGGTGTTGGTATGGCTGATTTAAAAGAAATATTTAATGAAGAACTGTTAACTCGTTTGATCCATCATGTAAGGTCATCCTATCCTGACTTTAACAAAGACCAATTCAAGGATACGTTGCAGCTCGAAACCTGGCCTGAACTCACTTTAAAAGAGCGGATGCGCCGCATTACAGTTTCCTTATACGAAACTTTGCCAAAACAATACGTTGAAGCTCTGGCCATTTTACGGGAGACATCTCCTCATTTTAAAGGACTCAGCGGAATTTTATTCCCTGATTATGTGGAGCAGTACGGGTTGGCGCATTGGGAAGAATCAATAAAGGCATTGGAATACTTTACACAATATTCGACCTCAGAATTCGCTGTAAGGCCTTTTTTGCTGTTAGACCAAGAAAAAATGATTGCACAATTGCGTACATGGTCTGAGCATGAAAATGAACACGTGAGAAGACTTGCGAGCGAAGGAAGCAGGCCCCGCCTGCCATGGGGAAAATCGATACCGGCTTTGAAATCGGACCCTACGCCCGTATTGCCGATACTTGAAAAGCTGATGCAGGACGAGTCCTTATATGTAAGAAAAAGCGTGGCCAACAATCTAAATGATATATCAAAAACGCATCCTCATTTGCTTCAAAAAGTCGCGGATCAATGGTATGGAACACATCCCCATACAGATTGGATTATCAAACACGCCTATCGGACCTTATTAAAAAAGGGTGATAAACAGGCCTTAGCGCTTTTTGGTTATGGAAATGCTGATTCGATACATCTACATGATTTAACATGCCGGCCCAGTCGGATAGCTATTGGCGAAAACCTTGAATTTTCTTTCTATATTCATTCAGACAGGGATCAAAAAGTAAGAATTGAGTACGCAATTGATTTTGTAAAAGCAAGAGGTCAGCGTCATCAGAAAGTATTTAACATAACAGAAACAAATATAAGAAAAAACGAAACGAAGTCATACACAAGAATCCAATCCTTCAAGGATTTGACTACCAGAAAGCATTACAAAGGAATCCATACATTATCAGTGATCATCAATGGAGAGGTAAAAGATTCATTGGATTTCCAAGTTGGCTGATGAATAAAAAATCCCTTCTTTTCCAAGAAGGGATTTACTGATTAGCCTTCAACACTGCCGTAAAGCTCTTCTAAAGGCTTCATAATGATTTTGTTCAATTCACCGATCAGCATGCTCATGCGCTGCTCCGCTTCCATCAGCTGAGAAATTTTTTCGTGCTGCTGTACAAGCGCAACTGTTTTTTGAGCCTGTGTCACTTCTTCTTGTGTAATTTCTTCCCCTGCCATTTGTTTTTGCTGGAGTCTAAGCTGCACATCACGGAAGTTTTCAAACATGCGCTTCGCTGATTCATCTGCGTTCACTTCGTCGTAAAGGTTTTTTAAACGGGTAAACTCTTCGCTCCCGCGTAATGCATTTTCCAGATCATACGCTACATCATAAAAATTAACAGCCATTGTAAATAGCTCCTTTCATCATTGCCGTTTGACATACCACTCCACTATAACAGACTATGGAGCTCCTTTCATTAATCAAAGACCATTTCTTCTTAAAAAAGGATGACAAACAGTGCTTGAACCGCGCCTATCATTCCGCCAAGAAGGCCTCCCAAATAGGTAATCATTTTAAATTCTTTTTTTGAAATGGACAGCACCATTTCTTCAAGACGCTCCACCGGGAACTGATCCACCTGCTCCTTGACGATTTCCTCAAGACGCAACCGTTTAAAGACATTTTCAAGGTTGGCCGAAACCCCTTCAAGCAATTTGTCTAACAGTGCCGGCAGCATGTGCTGGGTCAGCTCAGATTCATAACGAACGGTAAGCGTCCCAATCGTATTGTCGAAGAAAGGAGCAGTCGAAAATGCTTGCAGCACGCTTCGTTTCAAACTGAAAATAAGCGCCCTTGCATTCCATTTTTCGTCTGCTTCATTAAACGTATACTCCCTCAGCTTGCCCCATTCGTTTTTTAAGAGATCAGAAAGCAATTTATTTGTTTCCTCATTCCGCAAAAATTTTAGCAGTTCCGGCAGCACGCGATCCGCCAAGCTTGAATTGCCGAGAAACATTTGCACCATGCTCCCAAGCATGCCGCGCTCTTTTAAAAAGTCATCAATCATATTGCCGAGACGTATTTTCCCTTCATCACTTTCAAAATAACGGACACTCCGTGACAATATATATTCTGAAATCATCGGAATCTTTTCTTCAAGCTTTTCCTGCGCCTCTAAAGGCACCAGCTCTTTTAACGATTGATTCCCGTATCGGCGGAAAAGCTCGTGCAGCTTATCATCCGTCCAGCTGCTGATCCATGCATCTGCCGCTTCATCAGGACGCTTCACCCCGGCTTTTTCAAGCGCCTCTTTGACTGTCACCTCAGAAAGTGACAGCTTTTGAATCAGCTGTTCCCCCACTTGAAGAGCCTTCGTTTTAGCGGCATCAGAGACGAGCCGCTTTTTAATGCCCTCAGGGGTTAAGAGATGATTGACCACCACCAGTCCCATTTGTTTTGCAAGCTCATCTCGCCGTCTCGGGATCAGCCCAGGCGTAAAAGGAACTCGTTTCCCAAACAAATAGTACGCTTTATATGGCCTAAACAGCATTTGAATTGCTAAATGATTGGTCACCGCTCCAATGGCAGCGCCGATCACGATCATAAAAATAAAGGTTCCTGCAATACCCATTCCTATTCATCTTCCTCCATCTGTGCTTCAGCTTTTTTCATATAGATCATGTACCTATACGTATTATAGAGGCTCATGCAATCACTTAGCAAACAAGGAGACAAATTCCTGTTCTCAGAAAATCAGCTTGTTCTTTTGGAATAGGGCAAGGTAAAGAATCGTAATCTGTAAAGTAGAATACTGTCAGCTGCGTTCGTCCTGAATGTTTTTACCGTAAAGCTGCTGACACCCGCCGGCAGCTTTTGAATAAAAGGGGGAGTCTCATCATGATAACACTCGGTTTTATGTCCTTATCCCGCCAGCATGAAGCGGATTATTCCGCAGAACTGGCCAAAAGAGCACCCGAATTTGGCATACGTTTCGTTCGGTTTACACCATTTGATATCTTACCTGACACCTTGCGTGTCAAAGCATCGGCCTATCATTCCGCCAGCAGCACTTGGAACGAAACTGAAATGGCGATTCCAGATTATATTTATGATCGCTGTTTTTACGGCAAGGATTCACATTCCCAAAAAGCAAAACCGATCGTTGAGTGGCTTAAAAAATATCCGAAAACGGAATTTATCGGGCGGGGGCTTCCCGATAAATGGACCGTCCTTCACGATTTGCAGCAGAATTCTGTAATCAACCCCTATATTCCGGAAACAATGAAGGTAAGCCGCTATGAACAAATTCATTCCTTTTTATCCAAAGAAAAAGCCTGTATCCTTAAACCGGCATTCGGCGCAGGAGGCAGAGGCGTGATTCTTTTGAAGCTGGGCAAGAAAAACATCACCGCTACTTATCACATCGGAAAGGATAAGCAGACAAAAACGTTTTCCAACCAGACTTCTTTTAAAACGTGGTGCAAAAAAGTGCTTCAGCATCAATATTTGCTTCAGCCTTACTTAAACATTCAAGATAAGGAACAATACCCTTGTGATATTCGCCTGTTTATGGAAAAAAACGAAGCAGGTGAATGGAATACAGTCGGCAAGGCAGTGAGACGCGGATATAAACACGGGCTGCTGGCCAATTTGTCAGGCGGATCTGATGCGCTGACATTTGACTCATGGTTTGAGGATATACCGAAAAAACAGCAAGTGGTCTTACTGGATGATGTGTTTTCGATTACCCAATCGGTTCCGTATTATCTTGACGAGCGCTACGGGCCGCTGTTTGAACTTGGTCTTGATATTTGTCTTGCGAAGGACGGGAGAATTTGGATTTTAGATATCAATTCCAAACCGGGCAGGAAGTCAATCCTGCGTGTCTCTCCCGAGCAAAAAGAACAGCTGTACACTTGTCCTCTAAAACGCTGCCAGTACCTGTTTTCTGAGCAAAGCCAGAAAGGAGTTCTTCCGCGTGAATCGTAAACGGTTTTTGATCGGCATAGACAAAACCAGTGAAAATACCCTGTTTCTGCCCTCTTCGCTGAAGCAAGACGGACTTTTGCATGCCGCGTTCGGAACGAAGGTTGTCAGATGCCACGTTGCTTACAGACGGCATCTGGAACAAACCGTGCTTCTCTCTGAAAATCTGTTTCATGAGCTTTTGCTCCCCCACCGAAGCCGGGCCGATATACTGATTCATGATCATACAGTGCATATCGGGCCGTTAGTCGGCATCTTTACGGCAGGGTTTACGGTATCTCTTGAGCGTCCTTTTAAGGATCGTTCCCTCTTTTTTTCTAAGCTTGTCACATTACATGAGCAAGCCGGAGGCTACTGTTTCGTTTTTGGCGCACATCAAATCAATTGGGAGGAAGGCACGATTGAAGGCCTCCTTTACAGGGAAAACGGCTGGGTGAAAAAAATCGTTCCATTGCCGAACGTCGTTTATGACCGTTTGCCTAACCGAAAAATTGAAGATTCTCTTCTCTTGCAACATACAAAAAAGAGACTGATCGATGAATATCAAATCCCATGGTTTAATAAAACGTTTTTCAATAAATGGAGCGTTCATCAATTGCTCGAAAAAGACCCGAGAACAGCTCCTTTTTTGCCTCGATCCGAGCTGACACCGTCTGTAGAGCTGATCGATGAGCTCTGTGATGCATACAAAAAAGTCTATATCAAACCGGCAAACGGAGCACTCGGCACCGGCATTTATCAGCTGACAAGGACAGATGAGAGTCTGACGGTGAAGCACACGAATGACGCCAAAACATTTACTTCCATTGATTATCCTGATGCCGCCGCTTTTCTTGCAGAATTTCAAAAACAGCACAGCCCATCTGACTTTCTCATTCAGCAAGGTGTTGATCTCATCGAATTTCAAGGCAAACCAGCGGATTTCCGTGTCCATACCAATAAAAACAGAAAAGGGAAATGGACAGTAACAGCAATAGCCGTAAAAATTTCCGGAGAGAACAGCATAACAACACATCTTTCTAACGGCGGCACTGTAAAGACACTTGCGGAAGTATACGATGATCCCGCTGAAAGAGTTGAAGTCATTAAAAAGCTTTCTGCAGCGGCGCTGACTGCAAGCCATGTGCTTCATGATCATATCGAGGGGTTTATCGGCGAGATCGGTTTCGATTTTGGCATTGATCAGAACGGTAAAGTATGGATGTTTGAAGCAAATTCGCGCCCGGGCCGGAGCATTTTTTCTCATCCAAACTTGCATCATGTTGATTCTCTGACAAAACGAAGAAGCTTTGAATACGCGTCTTATTTATCTGAGAAGGCAATCACATCCCCTGAAGCGCTGTGGCCTTCGTAACCTGTCCGCTTTTTTAATAAAGCGGGCTTATCTTTATCCAAAGCTGGGACAAACTGCATCAGTAAGACCCTTCAATGATGTTCTCAAACAATGATACAATGAACATAAGCCGTTTAGATTCAGGTCAATTGATACTAAATGTAAGGAGCGTGGCCGTTATGATTTCTCATTTCAGCTGGAAACCTTTGTTCCCAAAAGAAAAGCTGCCCGGATGGAAAATTTCATTTTATTTTAAAGGAACTCATTATGAAGGCATCTATCATAAGAGCGGTGAGATTGAATGGGGAGATTTGTTTCCCGCCCGCGCTGACGAGCCTGCTCTTACAAACGAGATACATGAACTGATGCTTTTTCATATTTATGACTAGCTTAGCCAAATCGGCTAGGCTTTTTTTATGCTTTCTCAACATTTACCATAACAATTCTCCGCATGAGTTTCCGGCCATTTTAACATAATACGTAGTAACAAGCCGGCAAAGCATTGGGTTACGCCGAGGCGGCAGTGACACCCGAGAAGGGTTCACAGATTGGTGCAACTCCAGTTAACCCAACCATACTAAACAAAAAAGGAGATTTTACACATGGCTAACCAAAACTCTTCAAATGAATTACTAGTACCTGGCGCAGCTCAGGCTATCGACCAAATGAAACTTGAAATCGCTTCTGAATTCGGCGTTCACCTTGGAGCGGACACAACTTCCCGCGCTAACGGTTCTGTCGGAGGAGAAATCACAAAACGTTTAGTATCTTTCGCTCAGCAGCAAATGGGCGGCAGAGTTCAATAACAACTCAATATATGGCTATAGAGGGCGCGGTTTCCGCGCTCTCTTTATTTTGTCACCCATTTTTCCCACTCCACATATCCTAGAAAGAAAGGGAGGGAATCAGGGTGTCATTTATCACCATTGTGAATTGGGAGCTGGTTCAGTTCGTAAGTGTATCCATGATTCATGAATATGTTTCCCATCGTTCTGTCTATTGGTACAGGTATTCTTTCCCGCGCTGTTCAAACTGAGAACATCCTTTTATAATGAAAGGCGAGGAGGTTTTTTGATGAAAATCGCTTTATTAGGAGCCAGTGGCCGCGTCGGACAAGCCTTTTTAACTCAGGCTGCAGCAGATGAACGGTTTGCCATTCACGCTCTGATCAGATCTCAACATGCTGATCTTCCCCTTCCAAAAGATCGAATCGTCATGGGGAATGCCCGCCGCTTAGAAGATGTGAAAAAAATATTGGAGAATGCCGAAATTGTGATCAGCTGTCTAGGCACAGATGGTGATGATACCTTGTCAACTGCTATGGCACACATTCTCTCCACGATGCAGGAACAGCATATCAAACGGATTATTTCGATCGGCACCGCAGGCATTCTTGATTCCCGATATGAGCCGGGAAAATTCCGGTTTGAAACAAATGAATCGAAACGAAAGCAGACCCGCGCAGCCAAGGAGCATGCAAAAGTATACGAAATGCTTAAAGAATCATCATTAGACTGGACAATCATCTGCCCCACTTACCTCCCGGACGGAACAGCAACCGGCATTTATCGTACGGAGCGTAACGTTTTGCCTGAGGGCGGCACAAGCATTTCAGTCGGCGATACTGCTGACTTTCTATACCGTGAGCTCGTTACAGGAGAGTATGTCGGATTCCGAGTCGGGCTGGCTTATTAACTACATAATCAAAAACCCAAAACACGATTGTTTTGGGTTTTTAGCGTTATGCAATGGAATGTTTCTGTCCCTTTTGCAGTTTATACATTTGATAATATTGGCCTTCTAATGCCATCAATTCCTCGTGGTTCCCTCTCTCAACGATTTCTCCTTTATCAAGAACCAAAATCTGATCTGCATTTCTGATTGTTGAAAGCCGGTGAGCGATGACGAAGGTAGTTCGTCCTTGTTTGACGACATCAAGCGCCTTCTGGATTACGGCCTCTGTCTCTGTATCAATGTGCGCCGTTGCTTCATCTAAAATCAAAATTGCGGGATCAAACGCCAAAGCTCTGGCGAAGGAAATTAACTGCCGCTCGCCAGAGGATAGCGTGCTGCCTTTCTCAATCACGGGTTCATTCATGCCCTTCGGAAGCTTTTTTATAAGCGGCTCGGCACCGACTTGCCGCAGTGCTTTTTTCATTTCTTCTTCAGTCATTCTTTCGTCATCCAGACTTACGTTAGATCCGATTGTGCCTGAAAATAAGTACGGGTCCTGAAGCACAATGCCCATATGAGATCTGAGTTCCTGTCTTGACATGTTGTAAATGCTTTTTCCATCAATCAGAACATCACCTTTTTGCGCATCATAAAAACGAAACAGAAGATTTAAAATCGAGCTTTTTCCTGATCCGGTATGACCGACGAGCGCTACGGTTTCGCCTTTTTGCGCGGTAAAGGAAATATGTTTTAATACCTCCTCACCATCTTGATAGGCAAATGACACATCACGAAACTCAACCCGTCCCAGCGCACGCTCCTTCGCCGGTTGACCTGCTTCTTCCGTATTCTTTTCTACAAGCAGTTCAAAAACACGCCCGGCGGAGACCCTAGCAAGCTCCAGCTTTGAAAACTGATTGACGATGCCAGTGATCGGCTGAAACAGCCGGTTCAAATAATCGACAAACGCGTACAGCACTCCGATAGAAACAATCCCAGCCGCATTCAGGCTCGCACTGCCAAAATGCCAAATTAGACAGACGAACGCAAGATTGCGGATGACATTGACCAGATTATGGGACATTAAGGAGTTTAAATTCAGCATTCTGTTTTGGAAATAAAAATGTGATTCATTTAATTCCTCAAATTCTCTCATCGTTTCCTTTTGATGGCGGAAAGCCTGAATAATGGTCATGCCTTGGATGGATTCATTCATTTTTGCGTTAATGTCACTGTTGATCGAGCGAATTTTTTGATTGTAATATGAGGCGTATCTTCGGTAAATGACCGACCACAGCCAGATCATCGGCACAATTGCCAGACATACAAACGCAAGCTTCACATCAAGCAGAAACAAAGCCGTGAATATCCCGAACATATAGATTCCGCTTGTCACAAATGTAGAAAGCACGGTGACATATAAATCCCTGATAGCCTCCGTATCATTGGTAATCCGCGCAACGACTTTTCCGGCCGGAAGGTTGTCAAAATATCGAATCGGCATTTTCTGTATGTGCGAAAACACGTCCTGCCTCATCTTTTGAATAATCCGATTGGCGCTCATCTGCAGCAGATAATTCTGTCCGTATTGAAAAAATACCGAAAACACCAGCAAGCCTCCATACAGGCAGATCAGAAACACCATTCCCTTTATTTCCGGCTGATAGAACCCGAAAAGTTCCTGCTTTGTCAGCTTTTCGGCAGTATATGTTCGGCTCACGTCTCCATTTGAGATCGTCAGCTTCCCGTCAGAAACCGTTCTATTCCCGTCGAAGCTGACAGCCTGATCAACAAAATAAAACGCCATTCCCACTTGATAAATATGCGCTTCTTTTGCTTTTGAAACAGGTTCCTGCATTCGGTCCTCTCTGACATATGAGACGCCGTGAAACTGAACGGCATTTTTATCTTTTTCCGCAGCTTCATACCATGTTTTCTCAATGCCGAGGATATGGTCGTCTATCATTTTCTTGCCGATAAAGGGCCCGGTCAGTTCTGCACCGACGGCGACAGCTAGCAATAGGACGGCCGTGATTAGCAATTTTCGATAAAGGAGTGCGTATCTCCATAACGTTTTTCCTATTTTCATGCCCCTGCCTCCCCTTCTTCCGCAGTGAACAGCTGCTGTCTTTCATATTGTTCCCGGTACCACCCATTATTGGCCAGCAATTCTTGATGCGTGCCTCTCTCTGCAATGACGCCGCCGTCCATCACAAGGATCAGGTCAGCGTGCTCTACAGCAGATAATCGGTGCGTCAAAATAAATGTCGTTTTTCCTTTGCGGTTTTCTCTGATGTTCCTGATAATCGCAGCCTCTGTTTTGGCATCTACAGCGGAAAGCGAATCATCCAGAATCAAGATCTCTGGATTCGCCATAAGTGCTCTTGCAATCGAAATTCTTTGTTTCTGTCCGCCTGACAGTGCCACGCCTTTTTCGCCGACCATTGTCTCCAGACCTGCTGGAAGCATGTGCAAATCTTTTTCAAAGTATGCTTCGGCAATGGCTTGCTGAACCTCTTCATCACTCGCATCCTGTTTTCCGTATAAAATATTTTCTTTTACAGTCCGCGAAAACAGCAAATGATCCTGCGGCACATATCCGATCCACCCGCGGACCCGGTCAAGAGGGATCTGCTGAATCGGCACGCCTGAAAATGTAATGCTCCCTTCACCTGGAGGGTACTGGCGCAAAAGCTGCTTAATAATTGTCGTTTTTCCGCTCCCGGTTTTACCGGCAATTCCGACCGTCTGCCCTTTTCGCACCGCAAATGAAACATCCTGAATATTGCAGCTTGTTGAGCTTGGATATGTAAAGCTGACATTGCTGAAAACGATATCTCCAGGCTCTTTAAGATCAACGGGCCGTTTTGGATCTGTCACGTCCGGTTGAGAAGAAAGGGTTTCATTTACCCGGTCTAATGACGCATTGCCGCGCTGCATCACGTTAATGAGTTCACCAATTGCAAACATCGGCCAAATCATCATACCGAGATAAACATTAAAGGACACAAGCTCTCCAAGCGTCAGTTCGTTCCGGAACACAAGAAACGCTCCGTAGCCGAGCCCAATCAGATAGCTTGCCCCGACAAGCAGCTTCACCGTCGGCTCGAACAGTGAATCAATAAAAGCCACTTTCATATTTTTCTGATAAACATCAGCGGTCATTTCATTAAACCGGCGAACATCGTTTGTTTCCTGTACATACGCACGAATCACCCGCACGCCGGAAACAGATTCCAGCACCCTGTCATTCAGCGCCCCGAACGCATTTTGGGCCTCCGTAAACCGCTCATGAATTTTACTTCCATATAGGCTGATTGCAATCGCCATGACTGGAAGCGGGATAATCGCGGCAAAGGTCAGCTTCCAGCTGATCAAAAACCCCATCGTCAAAAAGATCGTCATCATAAACATCGTAGAATCGACTAACGTCAAGATGCCAAACCCTGTCGTTAAGCTGACGGCCTGAAGATCATTCGTCCCCCGTGCCATTAAATCGCCTGTCCGGTTTTTTTCATAAAACGGCGGCGACATAGTCAGCAGATGCCCCATCAGCTTCGTACGAAGAATTTTCTCCATCAGGTTCGCACCGCCAAACAGCTGGTGCATCCAAAAATAAGACATCATATACACAACTGCTGTCAGCACAAAAAAGATACCGATATAAAACAGCAGCCCTTCCTGAGTAAACGCCCCCGATTTCATATCATCTATGGCGTTCCCCAAGAGCTTAGGCGGAAACATTTCAATGACATTGACTGCTAATAAAAGGACAATCGCAATCGTATAGCGCAGCCAGTACGCCTTAAAAAACCAGCCAAGCTTTTTCAATACTGAAAACATCTATCCCCATCTCCTCATCAGCCGCCTTCTATTTTTTCCTTGCAGCTTTTTTCATCCAATTTGGCATGAACAGCCCTCGCCTCTGTATTTGTCTTCACATCCCATACACCTGTCTTTCCTTAGATTTTGTATATAAAAAAGGCATGAAGCGTCAGCTCCATGCCTTTTTTAACCAATATGTTATGCACAGCGCTTTTCAGCGCGCGGCCAAGCCTAAAAAACCGTTCACGAAAACAGAACAAAGGGTTTGCCGCGCCAATATGAAACTGTTTGATAAACACGCAAATTCCTTGGCATAGCAAACCCTCCTTCCATTCTGATTTCATCTTTTTATCATCATATAAACAAAACCTTTTTTTGTCAATCATTACTTGAATAGGAAAGGGTTAATTGTGCTCAAATTCGGGTAGTAGTGTTGTAAGACGCTTTGAAAGGGTGAGAAGGATGTTCCATGCTGACCGTATCATCGTTGCGTTTGACGGAAGTGAAAATAGTAAGAAAGCGCTTCAGACAGCCATTGATCTTGCTAAAACCGTAAATGCCGCTATTACCGTCGCCCATTCACATGATATGAAAGACAATCAGACCGTCATCGACCCGCCCAGACCCGCAGCTGAAGCAAGCTATATCAGCGGAGGCATGACAGGTGTTCCCGATCCGTTGATATCAGATGTTGCTTCACCTGAACCAATCATCTATGAAGACCGTACGGAAGAAGTCGTCGCCGAAGCCAGAATGATGCTGAATGAACAGCAGGCAGATGGAGATATTGATATATTAGAAGGCGATCCGGCTGAATCAATTATCGAGCATGCGAACCGCATTTCTGCCGATATGATCGTAACCGGAAGCAGAGACCAAAACAGGTTGAAAAAATTAATATTCGGAAGTGTAAGTGAAAAGCTTTCAGCGAAATCGGATATACCCGTCCTGATTGTAAAGTGAGCACGCCCTGTGCTCACTTCTTTTATATTCATAATTGTGAAAAAACATAGATTTTCGTTTTTTTCTGTTATAATGCTTTCGTGCCAAAAAGCACAAAAGCATTAAAGATAATTATGGGGTGTTATTTTGGATTCTCAAAAAAAGCTGACGTTTCCGTTAGCCGTCGGTTTATTTATATTTATGTTATGCATTATTATTTCTTGCTTATTTTTTCTTCACGTGGAACCGCATATTCCGCTGTTTTTATGTGTTGTCACGCTTTCAGCAGCCGGATTATGGTTGGGATTTTCCTGGAAGAGTATTGAAAAAGGGATTGTTGACGGGATCAAAAACGGCGTACAGCCGATTATCGTTCTGGCGCTGATCGGCATCTTAATCGGCGCATGGATGTACAGCGGCGCAATACCGTCTGTGACGGTGTATGCCCTATCCTTTATTGAACCAAGCCACCTTCTGCTGACCGCTTTGTTTTCATGCATGATCATCAGCACACTTGTTGGCTCAAGCCTGACAACTGTAAGCACAATCGGAGTAGCACTGATTGGCGTGGCGAGCGCGGCAGGCGTCCCGCTTGAATGGACGGCAGGCGCAGTCATATGCGGCGCTTGTTTTGGTGATAAAATGTCGCCGCTGTCGGACACAACCAACTTTGCCGCCGGAATAGGCGAAATACCGATCTTCGAACACATTCGCCATATGACAGGCACAACCATTCCAGCTTTGCTCATCACTGTCGTTCTGTTTTATTTTCTCGGTTCATCAGTGTCAGTGGACGCTGCTTCAACCGATGATATTCAACAAGTCATAACCGCAATCAAAGATGCCGCAAACGTGACACCGTGGGCCCTTCTTTCCCCGCTCTTAGTCGTTTTGCTGGCAATTAAACGGGTATCAGTCATTCCCGTTCTGGCTGCCGGAATTATTTCCTCGGGAATTTTGACTGCTATATTTGTACCCGACAGCAGCCTGCAGGCGTTTATGACAGCTCTGCAAAATGGCACGAGTTTTGACACTGACAATGAGGCAGCCGCTAAAATTATCAACAGAGGCGGACTGCAATCCATGATGGGCTCAGTCTCTCTTATTATGATTGCTTTTGCACTAGGCGGATTGATGGAGAAAATCGGATTGATTTCAGCACTATTGGAAGGCGTCATGAAAGGCATCCGTTCAAAAGGCCGTCTTGTTGCGGCAACTGTCTGCTCAAGCATCGGCGTCAATTTGGCAACCGGCGAACAGTATTTATCGATATTAATACCGGGACAATCATTTAAATCCTTATATGACAAACAAAACATCCAGCGAAAATTTTTGACAAGATCATTAGAGGATGGCGGAACATTAATTAACCCGTTAATCCCTTGGGGCGTCAGCGGCGCTTTTATGGCGAGCGCGCTTGGTGTTCCCGTCATAGACTACTTCCCGTTTGCGTTCTTCCTCTATATATCGCCAATGATCTCCATTTTGATTGGATTTGTGAAAAAATAAAAAGAGCTCCGCTGCAATAGCGGGCTCTTTTTTTCGTTGTTTTATGAAATGCTTGCAGCCTGCTGAATGCTTTCTTGAAAAACAGCCTGAAGCTGTTTTGTCACTGGTCCGGGTTTCCCGCTTCCGACCGATTGTCCATCTAGCGTCACGACCGGAATAATTTCTGCCGTCGTTGACGAAATAAAGATCTCTTCCGCCTGTTTCAACTCTTCCTCACTGACAGGATTTTCATCCAGTTTGATCCCATTCTTTTCAATCAATCCTAAAATATTCATTCGGGTAATTCCATTGAGAATGAGCCGGTTAGCCGGATGTGTTCGCACCGTCCCGTTGATAACGGCATAAACGTTTGAGGATGTGCCCTCCGTAACAACGCCGTCCCTCAGTAAAATGGCTTCAAAGGCTCCCGCTTCATAGGCCTTTTGCTTCGTCATCACATTATACAGTAAATTCAGACTTTTGATATCGCATCTTAGCCAGCGAAGATCCTCATCTGTAATGGCCGCCACTCCGTATGCCTGCTCTTGCTCCGGTTTTTTCACAGCAAACGTGTAAGCAGTGGTTTGCGGCTCAAGGCCTGCTTCATATTGATGTTTTCGCGGGGCCACGCCTCTAGTTGTCTGAATGTATACCGCTCCCTCACTGACCGCATTTTCCTGTACAAGCTTTTGCAGGTCCCACTCGAGATCTTCAATGCTGAACGGCAGTGAAATTCCGATTTCAGCTGCACTTCTGAAAAAACGCTCTGCATGCTCACGTAATCCAAACAATACTCCTTTGTACACCCTGATCACTTCATAGATGCCGTCACCAAACTGGTAACCGCGATCTTCCAAATCGATCGATGCTTCACTGCGCCCAATCAGCCGGCCATTGACTAAAACCTTCATAAAAGCCCTCCCTTTTCGAGATTTCCCTGATGTATTTCAAGCTGTCATTGTCACTAATTCTATCATATTGGACATGCTGAAAAACAGAAAGATCAAGAGATCTATAGCGGAAAGGAGTTTATTTTTTCCTTAAAATCTGATATTTCGACAAATTTTCTATGTTCTTTCCAGTTTTATTCCTGTATACTTGATTGGTAATACATAGGTTGTAATCATATGGCATCTTCATAAGCTGCCTGCTGTACAGCATTATGTAGAGATTTTATGCCAATGGAGAGATTGTTATGCGACAAACGAGAGGAGAAGCTTCTCCTTCTGCAGTTTCGCTTGCTTTTAAATTTGCAAGTTTAGCAGTTTTATGTGTGCTGCTTTTGCTTATGGTGATTTTGGGTTATTCCAACAGTTCAACGAAAGCAAAGGAAGTCACTGTCACAACAAACGGTCAGCTTCGAGATGAGAAGGAAAGCCTTAAGCTGAAAAACGACTCCCCTGACCTGCTGATAAAACATCTGCAGACAAAGCAGAACATGGGAGATAAAACAGTTTACTTAACCTTCGATGACGGCCCGTCAGCCGTTACAACCCGCTTGCTCGATGTACTGAAAAGCGCTGATGTAAAAGCGACATTTTTCATGCTTTCACCGCGGATGAATGAATTCAAGCAGGCGGTGAAAAGAGCAGAAAAGGAAGGCCACGCACTCGGTTTACATGGCGTGACTCATAATAACAGATTGTTCTATCAAACAGAGACATCTCCGTTAAAAGAAATGCAGGAGGCGCGTGACACGCTGCAAGACATTACAGGATATAAAACCGATCTTGTCAGAACGCCATACGGAAGCAAGCCGTCACTAACCGCCCCACAAATCCGCAACCTGGAAAAAGAGGGGTTTGTGTACTGGGATTGGACGATCGACAGCATGGACTGGAAATACCGGAATTCACAGTATGTGACTGCCGTATTACAGCAGCTTGAGAATATGGAACACAGCTCTTCAAGCCGCCCAAATGTAATTCTCATGCATGACCTTCCCGCTACCGTAAACGCGCTGCCGGTGCTAATCAATAAATTAAAAGAAAAGGGCTATTCCTTCGGAGTGTTAGAGGACACAATGGTTCCTGTTCATGAATAAAAAAGTGAGGCGCATAAGGCGGCTCACTTTTTCATGCCCAAACTTCGGGCAAACTCGCCGATTTTTTGATGGATGACCATGTCAAACAGGCTGTCACAATACGTTGGTTCAAGGTTTATGATGACTTTCTTCATGCCGGGAATCAGGCTTGCATCCTCAGGCACAAATCTCGCCGGAGCTACTTCGAGAGACGTGCCGATAACTAATAAAAGATCTGCTTGATCCAGCTTTTCATAAAGGGTGTCAAAGTGCAAGACGGCATCGCCAAAGAGAACAACATCGGTTTTTAATACCCTTCCGCAAATGTCACCATTATTTCCGGCCGCCGTGCACTCCGGCACCTCCCGCTCCAGTAAATGAGGAAGGTCATGTCGGGCGCCGCATGCCGGACAAGCTGCTGTCTGGATAGAACCATGCAGCTCGTATACATGCCTGCTCCCGGCTTTTTTATGAAGACCGTCAATGTTTTGCGTGAAAATATCGACCTGCTTCCCTTGTTTCTCCAGCTCAGCTAAAAGCAAATGCCCTTCATTCGGTTCGAAGCTGCCGCTCATTTTCATCTGGAACAATTCTTTGAATTTGGGCCAAAACAGACGCGGATGGCTTAAAAAATAATCAAGGCTCATCGCTTCCATTCTTGAGGCATCCTCCGTCCAAATGCCTCCTGCTGAACGAAAGTCAGGAATTCCTGATTCTGTGCTCATCCCCGCTCCAGTCAGCACGACAATTCTCTGTGCTTCATTTAAAATTTTTTTGATTGCTTCCAACTCAACACCGCCTTTTTCTCTTATTTTACCATGAAAAAGACTCCGCCTCTGTCAGACGAAGTCTCTCTTTTAAGCCCGTTCCTTTTCCTCTTTATTTAGATTCACTTGGAATGGGTCGCTTTCGTGCTTTTGCTTTACAACAACCATTTGGCCGGGATATGCAAACTGGACGCCTTCCGCGCCTAAAATATCAATAATTTTATAGTTGATGTCCTCTCGAATATCAAGGTTTTCAGCCCAAACCGTCGTTTTTGTATAGAAATTAAAAAATAAATTATAGTAGCTGTCGGCAAACGTATCAAAGTTGACCATGATTGTTTCATTATCAACGCCCTCATGCTCCAGCAGCATTGTTCTGAGAGAACGAATGGAACGCTCAAGATTCTCAATCGGCGTAGCGTAGGACACATGGATGGAAAACGTAATCTGACGTTTGGTCATTCTTGTCCAGTTCGTGATCGCTTCCATCGACAGCGTAGAGTTCGGCACTGTTACAAGCGCCCCCTGTGCTGTTCTGAATCTCGTGCTCCTAAAGGTAATATCCTCGACTGACCCTGTTACGGTCGATGTCTCCACCCAGTCACCAATCGTGAACGGCTTTTCAGTAATAATAATAATACCGCCAAAGAAGTTGCTGATGGTATCCTTCGCAGCAAGCGCAAAAGCCAGTCCGCCAAGACCAAGGCCCGCTACAAATCCGTTGACATCATAATTGAATTCCTGAGCGATCACACTGACACTGAGCGCTATGATCACAAAACGGAGCAGCTTGGATAAAAACGGCGCCAAAATGTCATCCATGTCCAAATCGAAGCGCTGATTCACCTTATGGAAGATAAACGACGACGTTGCGGTCAAATTACAAAGCCCCCAGGACAAGAGCGCAACAATCAGCGAACGGTATATTTTGCTGATGACAGGCATTTGCTCGTCAAAAAACGGTGAATACCGGATCGCTAAAAACAGCCCAAGGGCAACAAAAAACCATCTGGCCGGCTTATCAAACGCCAGAACCACCTGTTTAAAAATTTCTGTTTTCGGCCGGTTTGTCAAATTAAAAAGCAGGTTAAAGAAATATCTCGTGAACAATTTTCTGAGTATAAGAAACACCAGCAAAATCGCCAAGCTGATGCCGATTTGTATGATGTTATCAAGCGTAAAATACTGCTGCAAATAATCTGGCATGACTGTCTCCCCTCTATCCCAATCGATTGTTATTATACTAAAATATTCGTAAAGATGTTCATTTAAATGTCTTTTGCAACACAAAACCCCGGCGAAACGCCGGGGTCATTTCTCAATTCATCTATCAGCCAGATTCAATAGGGACAGTCACTTACTTTTTTTTCGCTTGTGTCTGATCAAGGAGAGTTGCTTTTTGCATTTCAGCATCCGTTTCGGCTTTAATTCTTTCCTCCACTCTGATTCTCCCTTTTCCCATGATCTCGCCTCCTTTTTTGCTATTATAAAGGATCATATTTTGTTGTGAACATGTCGAAAGACCTAATTTTCTGGCGAAATGTGTTCTGATACGCTGAATGTCTTTTTTTTAGTTATACGCATTCCTCAGCCCGGACCATTCCGATATGGCAGAAAAAATTCACCACTTTGTATCGCTGTGCATATATGGATTTGATACAATAACAGAAATGCCCATACGAGGAGCTGACTTAGCTTGTACACCATTGCCCATCGCGGAGCATCAGGTTACGCTCCGGAAAATACGATTGCCGCATTTGACCTTGCGGTGAAAATGAATGCAGATATGATTGAACTGGATGTCCAGCTTACAAAAGACAGGCAGATTGTTGTGATACACGATGACAGAGTTGACCGAACAACAAACGGATCGGGCTTTATTAAGGATTTTACCTTGGAGGAATTGCAGAAACTCGATGCAGGAAGCTGGTACGGTCCCGCTTTTCAAGGAGAGCGTATTCCGACCCTGGAAGCAGTGCTCAAGCGCTACCACAAAAAAATCGGCCTTTTAATTGAGCTAAAAGGCCATCCGTCTCAAGCTGGAATTGAAGAAGAGGTGGGACAGCTGTTAGGGCAATTTTCTTTTTCTATCAACAATATTGTCCAATCCTTTCAGTTCCGTTCCGTTCAGAGATTTCGCGAGCTTTATCCATCGATTCCGACAGCGGTCATTACAAGACCCAATTTTGGCATGCTGTCCAGAAATCAGCTGAAGGCCTTCCGCTCTTTTGCAAACTATGTCAATATAAAATACACACGGCTCAACCGTATGATGATCGGTTCCGTCCATAAAAGCGGCTTAAACATATTTGCATGGACTGTCAACAATGAAAAGACAGCGGCAAAATTACGAGCCATGGGCGTGGACGGCATCGTTACAGATTACCCGGATTTGATCATAAAGGATGGCAAACATGAAAAGATATAGCGCGGTTTTTATCGGAGGCGCGCTAGGCGCCTGCCTCCGATACGGATTAAACTTATGGATACACACTGGTCAGTTCCCTGCGGCAACCTGGCTGGAAAATGCGGCAGGCAGCCTTCTATTAGGCATTCTAACCGGATTTTTTATGATTGGGGCAAAACGCCCTCTGCTGTCAGCTTTGTTAGGCACCGGCTTTTGCGGAGGCTTCACAACAATGTCCACGTTTTCTAAGGAAACAGTGATGCTTTTGCAAGGACAACCCTCACTGGCTGTTTTGTATCTGGCAATCTCATTGATATCAGGGATCATATTTGCACTGATTGGTGTTTTTGCAGGACGGCGCATAGCAGACATTCAGCAAGGAAAGGGGCTGGAGGAAAGATGACACTAGCGGGTATTTTCATAGGGGGCGGACTTGGCGCCGTGCTTCGCTTCTGGCTTGGCAATGTGATAACCGCCAGAGCCAAAGGTGTCAGCCTGCCCATTGGCATACTGACAGTCAATATTCTCGGAGCTCTCGGGCTCGGAATATTTACAGGGCTTCACGTTACAAATGCTTCGGTCTCGCTTATCATTGGAACGGGTTTTTTTGGCGCCTTTACGACCTTTTCCACTTTCAGCGTTGAAAGTGTTCAACTCCTAATGGCCAAACGTGTAATGGAAAGCCTCCTGTACATCGCCCTGACACTTTGCGGGTCGTTATTGGCGTTTTGGTGCGGCTGGACAATCGCAATGTAAAAAAACCTTGAGCTTATTTCTCGCTCAAGGTTGCACTGTTCAGCATCACAGGCTCAGGCAGCGGCAGCTTGCGGTGCGCCGTAATCCCTGTTGTGCTGCCGGCTTCTTCTTTTATATCGATTTGCTTGATTAATCGGCCGTCCATCTTCAGCACCTTTATCGTATATGAACCGATGCGAATGGATTCACCAGCCTCAATATCGATGTTTTCTTTTAATATCAGTCCGCCGATCGTACCGACGTCTTCTTGAATCGATGCGCCAAGAAGGCTATTCACCTGATCGATCCGAACCTTTCCATCCATCACATAATGGCCGTCGCCAAGCTTTTGGATCAGCGGCTGTTCATCTTCATCAAATTCATCTCTGATCTCGCCGACAATTTCCTCAAGAATATCCTCTGTCGTCACAAGTCCCGAGGTTCCTCCGTATTCATCAGACAATATAGCCATATGAATGCGCTCGCGCTGCATCTTAATCAGCAAATCATGAACCGGGATCGTTTCAATCACTTCGATGACCGGCCGCACATACGGATGGATCGTCATCTTCATTCGTTCTTCTTCTGTCATAAACAGCAAATCAGAAAACAAATGCTTCGTATTGACCAAACCGATCACACTGTCTTTGTCCCCAGCTGTGACTGGCCAGCGCGTGTATTTTTCCTTCAGCATGACTTCAAGCATTTCAGCCATCGTCATCTCTGTGGAGACCGCGGCCATTTCCTTCCGCGGTATCATAATTTCTTTGGCGATCCGATTATCAAATTCAAAAATCTTATTCACATATTTATATTCAGACGGATTAATCTCTCCGTTTTTTAAACTCTCAGACAACAGCATCCTGAGTTCTTCCTCAGAATGGGAACCGTCATGTTCTGACGCAGGCTTTAAACCGAACATTCCGCATAAAAGCCGCGCCGATCCATTGAGGATCCAAATAAACGGAAACAGGAGCAAATAGAATAAACGCAAAGGACCCGCTATCAGCAAGGTCAGCTGCTCTGCCTTTTGAATCGCGACCGTTTTCGGGGCCAGTTCACCTACAACGACGTGCAGGAATGTGATCAAGCCATACGCGACTGCAAAAGAGACTGCATGAGAAACCGAGTCCGGCAAGCCGTGCGGTTCAAACAATGGATGCAGAAGCCGTTCAAAGGCCGGTTCACCCAGTACGCCAAGTCCAATTGATGTCAATGTAATGCCCAGCTGGGATGCGGATAAATATTCATCCAAATCTGTAATGACACGCTTTGCGAGTATCGCCCGTTTGTTTCCTTCTGTGATAAGCTGATCTATTCTGGATCTCCTTACTCTAACAATCGCAAACTCGCTTGCAACGAAAAACGCGGTTAAAGCAATGAGCACGCCAATTAAAATCAGACTGTCAATATCGTCCATTTAACCTTATCCCTCTTATTAAAGGATAAGGAGTCACCTCCTGATATAATCATTTTTCCTTAACATTGAGGTACGCGGTGTATTGTTGCCTAAGCAGAGGGCCCCATCATACCACCTCCAAAAGTCAAAGTTTGATTATAAATTGTATATTTTATTGTAACACAACTCATTCCAAAAATGATTTTTAATTTTTAGACTTTTATTATAGGGAAAGCCTTAATTGCACGCACTGCTTGGCAATTCTGCTGACTGCCTGAATTGAGGAGTAAAGATTTTGTGAATATATAAAAAAGAAAACAGCATGGAAAACTGTTTTCTCTTTCTTTGCCTTCTTAAGCAAAATCTTTATATAAAGAAATGAAAATATCCCGTGAGTTTTTAATCTGCTCGATCGGCACACTGAAGGATAAGCGGAAATGCCCGCTCATTCCAAAACCGCTGCTCGGCACAATTAATAATTTGTATTTTTGGGCGGCATGCACGCAAAATGCGACTTCATCTTCAATTGGCGATTTCGGAAAAACAAAGAAGCCTCCCTTTGGCATTTCAAATTCAAAACCGGCTTCTTTTAAAATGTCTACCATTAAATCCCGGCGCTCCTTATAAGCGCTTGGGTCTACTCTTAAATCATCCATTCGTGCCACAGTCCGCTGCATCATAACAGGGGCATTCACAAATCCAAGCGTTCGATTGCAATACACAAAAGCGTTGATCAAAAGGTCCGCATTCGGCATTCGGCTGTCCAATCCGATATACCCGAGCCGCTCCCCGGCTATGCCGAGATCCTTACTGAATGAACTGGCCAAAATCACACGATGATACGATTGAAACGGATTTGCCAGCTCTTCATCATAGATTAATTGACTATACGGTTCATCAAACAGCACATAAATCGTCTGGCCGTTTTTTTCTTCTATTTCTTTTAATAAAGCGCCTAAATCGTCTATATTTTTCTGGCTGAGAACAGTGCCTGTCGGGTTATGCGGTGTATTGAGAATCAGCCCTTTTGTCTGCGGGGTGATCGATTGCCTTACCGCTTCAATGTCGATCTCGAACCCGTCTGTCAACGGGCAACTGACGGCCTTGCCCCCATAGTTCTCAATATACAACTTATATTCGGCAAAATAAGGTGCGAGAATAATGACTTCTTCCCCAGGATTTATGATGCTTTTTAACGCAACATTCAAAGCGCCGCCCGCGCCCACCGTCATGACGATCCGCTCCGCTGAGAAATCAGCTTCAAAACGTGACCCCAGAAATTGCGCGACTTTTTCTCTCGCTGCCGGAAGACCTTGGTTTTGTATGTATCCGTGGCTGCCTTTTTCAGCTTCCGCTATTAACGCTCTCTTAAAAGCTTCAGGAGGTTCAACAATCGGGTTGCCGAGTGAAAAATCAAATACCTGGTCTTCCCCGAACTCTTTCTTCAGCCTTGCACCTTCATCAAACAACTTGCGAATCCAAGATCCTTTATTTAAGTTTCCTTCAACTTCCCGGGATAACCCAGCCAATTTCATCTGTCCCTTCCGCATATAAAAATTTGAAAATTCTATCTTCCTATGTTACTTCAATCAGATCATGAATTCCACAACTTCTAATTCCCATCTAGGAAAAAACAATAAACTTGTGCAAGACACCGTTCATATATTAAACTATTCTCATAACTATAACGTGATGGTTGGGAGGGATATAGATGGGGCTGAGACTTATCGCATCAGTGAACTAGCGGCGCTCGCCGGAGTAACGAAACGGACAGTTGATTATTATACGAATCTCGGTCTGCTTACGCCGGCCAGATCCTGTTCAAATTACCGTTACTACGACGAAAATGCACTCAAACGGCTTATATTTATTGTAGATTGCAAGAAGCAGCGATTGGCCCTGTCCGATATTAAAGATCGACTGGAGAACCAGTTTCCCTCTTCAGCTAAACTTAATGATGAAATTGGAAATCTGGCATTAGAAATTGATCATATGAATCAAAACATCTCCGGAATCTTGCATCGGTTTGAACGGCTGAAGCCTGAGGATCGTGACAAGCTGAAAAGCAAGCTCCCGCCTGAAAAGCTCGCCGTGTTCCAATCATTAATGCTGCTGTTAAGTTAAAACCATTTTATCTAACAGGAGGTGTTACCTTCATTCTCATTGCTAGAGTGAAGGTTCTAATTGGACATAGTGAATTTGATTTTAGTTGCTGTTTTAATCGCCCTGACGGCATTTTTCGTGGCATCTGAGTTTGCCATTATCAGAATCAGAGGCTCACGGATCGATCAGCTGATCGCGGAAGGAAATAAAGCAGCAATAGCCGTAAAAAAAGTGACCACGCATCTTGATGAATATTTATCTGCGTGTCAGCTCGGAATTACACTGACTTCCATCGGATTAGGGGTCTTAGGTGAATCAACGATTGAAAGGCTGCTTCACCCGCTTTTCGTAAAATTGAACGTTCCAGGTTCCCTTTCGCATGTCATATCGTTTATTTTTGCGTATGCCATTATCACGTTCCTGCACGTTGTTGTCGGAGAACTTGCACCTAAGACAGTCGCTATCCAAAAGGCGGAAGCAGTGTCTATGCTGTTTGCGAAACCGCTGATTTGGTTTTACCGCATTATGTTCCCGTTCATTTGGCTTTTGAACAATTCCGCACGGTTATTGACAAAAGCATTTGGCCTGGAGACCGTTTCAGAAAACGAACTGGCCCACTCTGAAGAAGAGCTGCGAATCATTTTGTCTGAAAGCTATAAAAGCGGTGAAATCAACCAGTCAGAGTTTAAATATGTGAATAAAATCTTTGAATTTGACGACAGGCTCGCGAAAGAAATTATGATTCCGCGGACCGAAATTGTCAGCCTTCCGCATGATATCAAGATTTCTGAAATGATGGACATCATTCAGATTGAAAAATATACCCGCTACCCTGTGGAAGAGGGCGATAAAGATAACATTATCGGGGTTATTAACATAAAAGAAGTGCTGACCGCCTGCATCAGCGGCGAGGTATCTGTTGATTCGACCATTTCTGAATTCGTCAATCCGATCATTCATGTCATTGAATCTGCGCCGATCCAAGACCTGCTTGTCAAAATGCAAAAAGAGAGGGTCCACATGGCCATCTTGTCTGATGAATACGGCGGCACTGCCGGGCTTGTAACGGTTGAGGACATCATCGAGGAAATTGTCGGTGAAATTCGCGATGAATTTGATATTGATGAAATTAGCGAAATCCGCAAAATCGGCGAAGGCCATTATATTCTTGACGGAAAAGTGCTAATTGACCAAGTAAACGACCTGCTCGGCATTCATTTAGAGAACGAAGAAGTCGATACAATCGGCGGCTGGTTCCTTACTCAAAAATACGATGTTGAAAAAGATGATTCTATCATCGAAGAAGGCTGCGAATTCATCATTAATGAAATTGACGGCCACCACGTCGCATATATTGAAGTGAAAAAGCTTCAAGAAGAAGAACTTCTCGAGACTGCTAACCAGCAGGAAGCATAATAAGAAAAGCACCTTATACAAGGTGCTTTTCTTATTTTCACAGTTTCAGGCTAACGCCTTATAGCTGATCAAGTTTATTCTCTAATTCTTTAATCCGCTGATTCAAAGCCTCTGTCATTGCTGCAAGTCTTTCCTTTGACGGCAGGTGGGCAAAATCAGCCTGGTGAAGAGGCTCACCGATAATCAGCTTCATTTTTCCTTTTTTGAACAATTCTTTTCCGCTTGAAGGGCCCTGATATGCAGCAGGAACAAGCGGCGCTTTCCCCATTTGCGCAATTGTCACCGCACCTCTTTTCAAAGGCACGTCCTCAGAGGTTCTTGTTCCGCTTGGGAAGATACCGACAATCTCTCCTTCTTTCAGCAGCTTAATCGGTGTTTTAATACTGCTTGGCCCGGGATTTTCCCGATCTACCGGAAAGGCATGAATTTTTTGCAGAAACGAACCGATCCATTTATTTTGAAAAAGCTCTTTTTTCGCCATGTAGTGTATTTGATAAGGAAGAATCCCGACTCCGAGTGTAATCACATCAACCCAGCCGGAATGTGTACACGCGATGACAAAACCTGAATCGGCCGGAAGGTTTTCTTTGTTATACACCTTCACTCCTCCGCGAAGAGAAAGAATAACTTTTAAAGCATTTGCACAAAACTTATACATATCGCACTTCCTTTGTCGTAATCAATGATTCTTTCTGTCATCTATTATAACAATATTTTTTATTACCTGGTACTAATTTTTAAGATTTCTCCCGTTAAAACGCCAAAAAGCTGAGGATTCGCCCTCAGCTTTTGTTATATTTCCTCTCTGGTCGGCGGGGCCATAAACTCCGGTCCGACTGGGTCTGAAATTGTATTTTCCAATATGGCATTGATATCTTTCTGATCTTCACTATTCAGCGTCCAGCCTGTAATCTCAGATAGGGCCTCAAGCTGCCCAGGCTTTCTTGCTCCCCAAAGAGCGATATCCGCTCCCGGCTGATCTAAGATCCATCTGACAGCCAAGTGAATCACTGATTTTCCATAACGTGTCTTCGCCAGCTTATCCAATTGATTGACAGCAGAAAGATACTCTTTAAAGCGGGGCTTCAGGAATTTTGGATCGTGATTACGCAGATCATCGCCCTCAAATGTATATTCTTCAGTCATTTTGCCTGTTAACAGCCCTCTGCATAAACTTCCGTATAATAAGGTTGTCACCTTGTGATCTCTCGCATACGGAAGAACATTCTCTTCCATTTCTCTTTCAAACAGATTATAAGGAGGCTGAATCGTATGGAGGGGTGCAACGGCGCGAAATGTATCCATTTGCTCAATTGAAAAATTACTGACGCCAATCGCCCGGATTTTTCCCGCATCATATAATTCCTTCATGACTTCCGCTGTTTCTTCAATTGGCACAAGCGGATCAGGCCAATGCACCTGATAAAGGTCAATATAGTCTGTTTGAAGCCGTTTTAAAGAATTCTCAACTTCCTCTACAATTCTCGCTCTGTTCGCATGGCGGAACAGCTGGTTGTTCCTCCAGTCCAAAGCCGTTTTGGTTGCGAGAATTACCTTGTCTCTTTTGCCGTACTCCTTGATTGCCTTTCCGACAATTTCCTCGGACTGCCCGAAGCCGTAAGCCGGTGCGGTGTCAATCAGTGTAATCCCCTGATCAAGAGCGGCGCGGATTGTTTCAATCGATGTTTTTTCGTCAGTGCCTCCCCACATCGTTCCGCCAATGGCCCATGTGCCGAGGCCGATTCTGGAGGCTTCTATTCCTGTGTCTGCGATACTGGTATATTCCATTGTGCCACTCCTTCACTTTTTCACTATCTTTTCCCCTCTGGAAAAATTGTTAAACATTTCTCCGCACTATCTTTTGCGGCCATTTTTGGGTACTATATAGGAATGGTGTTTGATTAGGTATAAAAAAGCCGTTTGCATGTAATGTGCAACTTTAAACCTTTCTTATGCGTGTATAACATAGAGGGGAGAAAAGGCAGTGACGATCGATGAAATTTACCAAATGTACATGAATGATGTTTACAGGTTCCTGCTCTCCATGACAAAAGACAAGCATCTTGCTGAAGACTTGCTGCAGGAAACCTTTATGCGGGCATACATACACATTCACTCCTATGATCACAGCAAAGTAAAGCCCTGGCTTTTTCAAGTGGCGCGAAACGCCTTCATTGATTACGTCAGAAAGCATAAGAAAGAAGTAACCATTTCTGATGACTTAATCGGAAGCCTCTTTCAAAATGCTGTTCAGAGCCCTGCCCATCAGGTAGAGATAAAGGAAGTGCTGACTGGTTATATGTCCGAGCTCCCCGATAATTATCGGGAGGCCTTAACGTTATATTATTTAAAAGAGTTAAATTACAAAGAAGCATCCCATATTATGAATATTTCAGAGGCGAATTTTAAAAGTGTTTTATTTCGTGCCAGACAGCGGCTGAAAGCACTTTATAATAGAGGTGTTAATGATGAATGAAGAATTTAAAAAGCGTTTTGATCAATATAAAAATGGGGAAATGAGCGACCAGGAAATGAACGCATTTGAGGAAGAACTTGAGAAGCTCGAAGTATATCAGGAATTGATTGACAGCGAGCTAGAGGACGATAACGATTGGGATATCAGCATCAGTCCTGAAAAACAAAAAGCGATTTTAGCCTACGGCAAACGCAAATCTTATTTGCGAATTTCTGTGCTTGCCGTCATTTCGACATTGATGATTTTGCCGCTTTGCACGCTGGGAAGCTACCTCTATTACGGAATGGGCGGAAAACACAGCACCGGCAATGAGTTTATGGAAACCGCCGCCGTCACTGTAGCCCTGACCATGCCGAATGTTCTTGTTGATACTTCCGGGCTGAAAAGCCAAGTGAAGCTGTTTGGCATGAATACGGAATTCCCGCTGCAAAAGCAGATTGGCACGAAGACGGCTGCCGTAGGGAATGAACGGGTTGAAATGTTTTATAACAAAGTAAAAGCGCCGGCTGTAAACTACTATGACTTAGAAGCGAATAAAACCGGCCATTACTTCACACACCCTTCCAACACGTCTGAACAAACAACCGCAAAAGCAGAAAAAACATTAAAGACATTGCCTGAAGGAACGGTATCCGAGGTCTACCTTTCATATGACCGCGCATATCCGACAAAAGACGTGTATAACAAATTCAAAGGCTATGATGTGAGCTTTTTGTGGAACGCAATCGAAACAGAGAAAAACACAAATAAGACAGCTTCAACAGAACCTCTTGGCTATCCTGGAAAGGATTCAAAGTTCTTGGCTGCCCTTAATACAAAAGGCAAGTCGAATGGCGATCAGTTTATCAACGCCCTGAAATTTATGTCCAAACACGAAAAATGGGCTCAGGTCATTTCAAAACGAAAAGACCTGAATGTAGATAACCGATTAGATTATGTAGAGAAAAACGGTGTCAATGTTTACGGTTCGGTCGTTACAGGACCAACCAAGGAAATCCAGCGGATGCTGAAAAACAAATCTGTAAAATCAGCGAATGTCGGCGAGGTGGAATTATGGAACTGGTAAGAATTTTTAAAGAACACAATGTATTCGGCTGGATCTCTGTCGGGACAGCGGTTCTGTCCCTGCTCTTGCTGAATTTGGCGATTATCAGCAATGTCACGTTTTATTCCTATCAAATGCTTCCGTTCGCCATGGCTGCCGTTCCGTTCGGCGTTGTTGAACTCTTCATCAAGAGAGGACGCACAGGCCCCGGCCTGCTCGGCGTCATCCTTAATCTCTTTGTGATTATTTGTGTGTATACCATTGTATCTGTAGATACAAATTTACAGTTTGGCTTTTAAAAAAAGACGCCTTTTCAGGCGTCTTTTTTCATTTACACCGGTTTTCGGAACAAATAGCTTTCTATAGCAAAACCCATTTTTTCTGTATAAAATCGATGTGCGTCTTTACGCTGAAGGCCAGATGAAAGACTGACAAAACCAAGTCTGGCTTTACTCGCCCAGTCTGCGGCATAATCCAAAAGCATTTTGCCGTATCCCTTTGATCGGCTAGGTGCCGTTGTAACTAGATCCGCAACCCACAAGTGCTCTCCTTTATGAATGGAAACCCTCGGCTGAGCGCCGCACAGCGCTCTGATCTCTGTATCTTCATATAAGGCAAAAAGCATATACGATTCTTTCTGCACACAGGCTTCAAGCCTTTGTAAATATGTCTCGATATCTAGTTCTGTTCTCAATTCACCCATGACCGGATACGACTCAGCCCATTCTTCTTTCGTGGTTAATTGTTTGATATGAATCATCTTCTCAATCCCCTTTCCTTTCGTTACAATGATCATAGCTAATAAATGGCATTTACCAAATAGCCAATATCAGAAAAAATGACCATGCCAGATAAAAAGGAGACATGAGATGGATATCACGCCGTTTCTTGATAAAAAGAGCAAAATACCGCTGTATGAGCAGCTCTATACCTTTTTCAAACAAGAGATTTCACATGCGCGAATCTCAAAGGGAACAAAACTTCCTTCAAAACGCAGGCTCTCCAGCTTGCTCGATGTCAGCACGGCAACAATAGAACGGGCTTACGAGCAATTAACTGCTGAGGGCTATGTCAAAAGCAAGCCGAAAATCGGCTGGTTCGCCGCGGAAGTAGAACCAGATTTTCCGTCAGCTCCTGACCATTTTCAGCAGTCTGCACAGCCTGGCTCACATAAAAAGAACGCACCTGCTATTGACTTTCATCAAGGCAATGTTGATCCGGCCCACTTCCCGTTTACTGCATGGAGAAAAAGCATAGTAAAAAGTCTGGATCGCTATTCCGATTCGTTTCACACCTCTGGCGACCCTCAGGGAGAATACGAACTCAGACACACGATTGCCCGATTCGTCAGGCTGTCTCGGGGAGTCAATTGCGAGCCCGACCAGATTATCATTGGTGCAGGAACCACTGTGCTTCTGCAAATTCTTTGCCTTATGCTAAAACCAGGGACAAAAATCGGCTTTGAAGAACCGGGCTTTCACCGTTCAAGAAGGATGTTTGAAGCAAATCGCATGAATGTCATTCCGATTTGTTCTGATGCAGAAGGCGTCCTGCCGGATGAGCTCTACCGCCGGAATCCTTATTTCATGTATACGACTCCTTCGCATCAGTTTCCGCTTGGGACCATCATGACGATAACCCGCAGACAGGAGCTGCTTGCATGGGCAGCAAAATCAAATTCATTCATTATAGAGGATGATTATGACGGGGAATTTCGCTACAGCGGCCATCCCATTCCGTCTTTACAGGGTCTAGATCCGAATGGCAGAGTCATATATCTTGGCACTTTTTCAAAGTCACTTCTGCCTTCCTTGCGGCTTAGCTTCATGATGGTGCCCCCTGAACTCATGAAATCGATCAAAAACAACGCTCAGTTAATGAAGCAAACCGTCTCTGCCCACTCGCAATTCGCACTGGCAGACTTCATCGAAACCGGAGAGTGGCAAAAACACATAAATAGAATGAGAGGCCTATACCGAAAAAAACACGCTGTCCTGTTAGAAGTCATCCGCTCTGAACTAGGAAACACCGTTGAGATTCTCGGTAAAAACTCAGGGCTTCACATTCTGCTGCGTCTTTTGTTTCCAGCAAGTGAGGACGAAGCAATAAAAGCAGCCGCAAACAACGGTGCAACCATCTATCCCGTCTCCCCTTCATATAAAGTACGAACGCCTTTTGCTTCTGTCTTAATCGGTTATGGCGGTTTGTCAGAAGAGGACATCAGGCTCGGCATCCAAAAATTAAAAACGGCATGGGCGCCGTTGATATCATCTTATTAAATAAAAAAACAGGCTCCATTCCCGGAGCCTGTTTTTTTAAAAAGATAAAATTCCAATTAAATTTAAGAACACGATAATAATGGCAAGCGGCACGATAAAACGAAGCAAATAAAACCATGTGTAAAAGAATGCTTTACCTGCATTTGATCCATTTCTCATTTCTGCCAAGAGCTCGCTCTTCGAAATTTTAAGCGGGATAAAAAGAGAAATTAACAGAGCGCCTGAAGGCATTAAAACATTGCTGACGGTAAAATCGGCAATATCAAAAAACGTTTTGCCAAATAGGTGCACATCACTCAATACGCCATAAGACAAGCAGCATGGGATTCCGACCAAAAAGATCAAAAGCCCGCTCGTCCATGACAGTTTTTTTCTCTTCTTTTCGTCCCCTTTTCCGATTGTGGCGACAATAATTTCAACCATCGAAAATGCTGAGGTTAAGGCCGCAAATAAAAATGCAACGAGAAAACCGATAAAAAACAACGTGCCAAACGGCAGCTGTTCAAAAACGGCCGGAAGCACTGTAAACAGCAGTGTCGGTCCTTCATTTGGCTGAAAACCGAATGAAAAAACCGCCGGAAAAATAGCTAGACCTGCCAAGAGTGTCACAATGATATTCATCAAGACAATGGAGGCTGCCGAACGAGGGATATTTTGTGTTTTCGGCAAATAGGAGCTATAGGTCACCATCACCGATACCCCCAATGTTAACGTAAAGAAAGCCTGTCCCAGAGCGAATAATATAGATTCCGGAGTCAGATCGCTGAAATGTGGCACAAGCAGAAACTTTACGCCTTCCATTCCACCGTTAAGCGTAAGAGACCGGAGAACAAGCAGAATAAACAACAAAAACAAAATCGGCATCATCACCGCGCTGACCCGTTCAATTCCTTTTTGAACCCCTCTGGCGACAACGATGACAGTCAGTACCATAAAAACAAGCTGAGCCGTGAGCGTCTGCACCGGATTATGGATAATAGAAGCAAAAAGAGCGCCATACTGTGCTTGGGAAAGCCCGGACAGTGAGCCTGACGCCGTTTTTACGATATACAGCAAGATCCATCCTCCGATTACACTGTAAAACGACAGCACTAAGAAACACGCGGCTACACCGATCCACCCGGTAAGAAACCAAGCTGATCGCGGCGCTTCTTTTTTATATGCATCAATGGCATTCGTCTGGTTCCGTCTTCCAAAAATAAATTCCCCCACCAAAAGCGGATAGCCTAAGAGGATGGTAAATAACACGAAGATAAGAAAAAAGGCTCCTCCCCCATTGGTCCCCGCTACGTAAGGGAACTTCCAAATCGCGCCCAAGCCGATAGCCGAGCCGGCCGCTGCCATGACGAAACCAATTTTCGAAGCCCATTGGACTGGTTTTTGCTCAGACAATAAACGTCA
This sequence comes from Bacillus sp. MD-5, assembly GCF_002201875.1. Classification (NCBI taxonomy): domain Bacteria; kingdom Bacillati; phylum Bacillota; class Bacilli; order Caryophanales; family Bacillaceae; genus Bacillus; species Bacillus sp. MD-5. The sequence goes on along the minus strand of NZ_CP021911.1, from coordinate 880,752 downwards.
CTTCCTTTCCAGCCTATATTATCTCTTATTTTTGTCTTCATTTCTATAGATTCATTTGCCAAGAACAGAAAAGAGAGCGGCCTGTATGGCCGCTCTCTTTATCAAAAGGTTATTTATTGATTTAATTTTGAATGCTTTCTTGAATACAGAAAATAGATGACCAAGCCGATTAACAGCCACACTAGGAAGCGGACAATCGTCACCCATCCCAGATTTAAAATCAAGAACAGGCAGAACAGAATCGCCAGGCCTGGGATCACGGGAACTCCCGGGCATTTAAAAGCTCTCGGAAGATCAGGCTGTTTCTTTCTCAAAACGATAACTGCCACAGAAATCAGGACAAATGCCGACAACGTCCCGATGTTTACCAGCTTTGCAAGTTCATCCAGCGGAACAAGCGAGCCGAGAAGCGCCGACATCGTTCCGAAAAACCAAGTGGCTACATAAGGTGTTTTGTGCTTTGGATGCACTTTAGAAAGTGAGCCCGGCACAAGTCCGTCACGCGACATGGCAAACATGACGCGGGTCTGCCCGTAAAGCATCACGAGCATAACTGTTGTCATTCCCAGCACGGCGCCAATATCAATGATGCCAGCCACCCAGTTTTGCCCTGCGCTTTGAAGAACAAGAGAAACCGGATGATCCACACCCGCAAATTGAGCAAACGGGATAACCCCAGTCATGATTGCTGATACGGTGACATATAAAATCGTGCAAACCAATAAAGAGAAAATAATGCCTTTTGGCAGATCCTTCGCGGGATTTTTCGTCTCTTCCGCAGCAGAGGATACAGCATCAAATCCGATAAAAGCAAAGAATACGAGCGCCGCTGCACTGAATACGCCTCCAAAGCCCATTGGCATAAACGGCTGCCAGTTGTGCGGCTTCACGTAAACGGCTGCCACCGCGATAAACAGCAGAACAACCAGTATCTTCAAGATAACCATGATATTGTTGACTCTTTTTGATTCTTTGATGCCTAAATATAGCAAATATGTGATCGCCATTACAATGACGAATGCAGGAAGATTAAACAGAGTAAAGGTGCCTTTCACTGCGCCCGGTGCCGCTGTTAAAGCAACCGGAAGATGAATGCCGAGCCCTGATAAAAATGATTGGAAATAACCAGACCAGCCGACCGACACTGCACTTACCGCCAGCATGTATTCTAAAATTAAATCCCACCCGATAATAAAGGCCATAAGCTCTCCCAATGTCGCATAAGTGAATGTATACACCGAACCTGAAACAGGCACACTTGACGCAAACTCCGCGTAAGACAGGGCGGCGAATAAACAAGCCAGCGCCGCCACAACAAATGAAATGGTCAGTCCGGGACCTGCCGTGACTGCGCCTGTTCCCGTCAGAACAAAAATTCCTGTACCAATAATGGCGCCGATTCCAAGCAACGTTAAATCGAACGCCCCTAATTCTCTTTTTAAAGACTTTTCACCGCTCGTCGCAGCGATTAAATCCTGAATGCTTTTCTTCCTAAAAACGCTCCCTTTCATTCCCCTTCAACTCCCGATCATCTATTTTTATATATTTTATTTGAATTTTCTGAATTCATGAGCGACAATGGTCATTTTTCTGTTTTTCTACTATATTTGTACTGGTCGTGAATCATTCCTTTCTCCTACTCAATATTATATATAAAATTGCAAAAATGAAAACAAAATTGTTAGAAAAATCGACAAATTTTTTATTTTCCAATTTCTAACCACACAAAAAAACCAGCTATCAAGCTGGTTTTTTCGTTGATTACGTTGAAATAAAACGGCCGCCATTCACATGAATGGTCTGCCCTGTCATATAGGAAGATTCATCAGACGCCAGCAGAACATAGGCGCCCGCATGCTCAACCGGCTGTCCCGGTCTTCCCATCGGGGTATCCAAGCCATGCTGTTTCACTTTTTCCTCAGGGAATGTCGCCGGAATAAGCGGTGTCCAAATCGGGCCGGGCGCCACCGCATTCACTCTGATGCCTTTATCCGCAAGCGACATCGCCATGGACCGCGTAAAGGAGACAATCGCACCTTTTGTGCTGGAATAATCAATTAACGCCGTATCTCCTTCATAAGCGGTAATCGACGTCGTATTAATAATGGCACTCCCTTCTCGCAAGTGAGGCAAAGCTTTCTTCGTCATATGAAACATGGAAAAAATATTTGTGCGAAAGGTTTTTTCCAGCTGTTCTGTTGAAATATTGAGAATGCTGTCCTGGGGATGCTGTTCAGCGGCGTTGTTCACCAAGATATCTAGTTTGCCAAAATGGTCCACTGTTTGCTGCACAGCTTGTTCACAATGGTTCTCGTCCCCGACATCTCCCGGGATAAGCAAGCAGCGGACATTTTCCTTTTCGATCCGTTTACGTGTTTCCTCTGCGTCCGAATGCTCATCTAAGTAAAGAATGGAGATATCAGCCCCCTCTTTAGCAAACGCAATGGCTGCTGCTCTCCCTATCCCGCTGTCGCCTCCGGTAATGATCGCGACTTTTCCTTTCAATTTTCCGCTTCCTCGATAATCCTCGTCATCTGACAGGGGCAGCGGATTCATTTCTGATTCAATGCCCGGCTGTCTGTCCTGATGCTGGGGTTCTTGTCCTTCTGTTTGTCTGTCCATTGGGTTCACATTCATCACTCCTAGACATGTGGTTGATACTGAACATTACCACACGACAGAAGTGAATAAACGCCAAAATATGCTATGAAAGAACTTCCTCGGGAATGGCACCTGTATATTTCGCTGACGGACGGAAAATCATGTTGTTTTCTGCCTGTTCCAGCACATGGGCGCACCATCCCACCATTCGGCTTGCTGAAAAGGTCGGTGTAAACAATTCATCGTCAAAATCGATGGCCTTCATCACAGCAGCCGCATAAAATTCAACATTTGTGTACAGCTTTCGTCCCGGTTTGTAGATTTCAAGCAAGCGAATCGCTTCTGCTTCTACATGCAGGGCAAGATCGAGATCGCGGTCATTGCCGGCCACCTCTTCTGCTTTCTGTCTCAAAGCTTCTGCCCTCGGGTCTTTTGTTTTGTACACCCTGTGGCCAAATCCCATCAACCGCTCTCCTTTTTCAAGTTTTTCTTTCAGATATGCTTCAGCATGTTCTTTTTCTCCAATGTCTTCAAGCATTTTTGTCACCGCAGAAGGGGCGCCTCCGTGGAGCGGGCCTTTCATCGTGCCAAGAGCAGCCGTGACGGCTGACACTAAATCACTTTCTGTAGATAATGTGACCCTTGCCGAAAAAGTGGATGCGTTCATGCCGTGCTCCATGGCCAGAATCATATAGGTTTCAAGCGCTTTCTTTTTTGCCTCTGAAGGCTGTTCACCTGTGAGCATATAATAATAGTTTTCGACATGTCCGTACTGGGAAGAGGGTGTTATTGCTTGTTCACCGCGCGTCCATCTTTTTCTGTAGGCAATGATGGAGGGCGTGATTGCAATCAGCCGGATTGCTTCTTCTGTTTTCGGTTGGAATGTGTACGTATTTTCCCCCAATGCTGACACAACCGTTCTCAGCACCGACATATCGTCCATGTTGTTTGGCAATGACTGAACCAAGCGCTCAATGTGTTCCGGAAGGTGCCGGTCCGCAGCCAGCTTATCTTTAAATACCTGCAATTCTTCAGCTGAAGGCAGTTTCCCAAATAAAATCAAATAAGTCGCTTCTTCAAAGCTATGATTCAGTGCGATGTCTTTTGCATGATGGCCTCTGTAAATCAGACGCCCTTTTTCACCATCAATATGGCTGATGAATGTTTCCACACATGTAATTCCCTTTAATCCGTAATGTACCATTTGTATTCCCCCTATCCTTTTCTGTTATTATAGTAAATATAATATTTAAAAAATAATGAATATTTTAAAGGAAATTAATTAAAAATATTAATCAGAGGGAGAATAGAAATGGATTTCAAATGGCTTCATACCTTTGTGACCGCTGCGAAATATGAAAACTTCCGAAAAACAGCTGAAACGCTTTTCTTATCTCAGCCCACTGTGACTGTGCATATCAAGCAATTAGAAAAAGAAATCAGCTGCAAGCTGTTTGAGCGAAAAGGCAGACAGATCCAGCTGACTGATGAAGGCAGGGCTTATTTACCGTATGCGCTCAGGCTGCTTGATGATTATGAAAACAGCATGGCAGAGCTTCACAGAGTGCGACAAGGCTACTCTCAAACCTTACAGCTCGCGGTTTCTCCGCTTATTGCAGATACTGTGCTTCCTTCTGTCATGAAGCGGTACACAGCAATGAACACGGAAACAGAAATGGCGGTGACGATTTTCGAATCAGCGGAAATCGCATCACTGATAAAAGCCGGGGAAGCTGATATCGGACTGAGCTGTCTAAAGGTACAGTCTTCCTCTTTAAGCTGCCACTGCCTTTATAAAGACCCTGTCGTCCTTGTTGCCCCGCCCGATCAGCGTTTCATAGAAGACAAAGAAATTGATGCCAAAGAGGTGCTCGAGCAATACCTGCTTTTGACCCACAATCATCCTGATTACTGGGACGACTTGCTCCGTCAAGTCAGAGTGACATTTCCATTTGTGAGGACAATGAAGGTTACACAAACACATATAACGAAACGGTTTATCAAGGAAGGACTCGGGGTTTCATTTCTGCCTTTATCTACAGTAAAGCGGGAGTTAGCAGAAAAACAGATGATCAGAATCCCTTATCAGTCTGCTCAGCTGCCCTATGCCGGCGCTTATGCAATCGCCCTTTATGAAAATAAGAAAGAAAAAAAATTCTTGGATTTTTTATCACATTTTCATTTTTAGGAGCAACCAAAATGGATGTGCTCCGTCTAATGAAAAAAACCCGTTCCAATGAACGGGTTTTCTCTAAAATTAGAATCTTTTCGCACCGAGGTAACGAGGCTTCCAGTAGCTGTTGTCCAGGCTGCTGATTTGTACGCCGTCAGATCCTGCATGAATGAAGCTGTTGTTTCCAATGTAAATCCCCATGTGAGAAGGGCCGGATTTATATGTTGTGAAGAAGACGAAGTCACCAACAGACGGGCTGGCAATGCTTTTCATAGAACTCCAGTATCCCGCAGTGCTTGTTCTGCCCACACTTGTTTGTTTATTCAGTACATACCAAATGAATCCGCTGCAGTCAAAGCCAGAAGTTGTCGTTCCGCCCCATTTATATGGCGTTCCGACTAACGCTTTCGCATCAGAAACCAGCTTGCTCACATTCAGTGATGTAGTAGATGATGCTTTGCTGCTTGAAGATGATGAAGAAGAAGCAGGTTTGGAGCTGCTAGTGCTTGTTCCTTTCACCTTCAATACTTGGTTGACATAGATTACATCTGACTTTAAGCCGTTTAAGGTTTTTAATTTGCTAACCGTAGTGCCGTATTGTTTTGCGATTTTAGACAGACTGTCCCCGCGCTTCACTTTATAAGTGGAAGTTGAAGACGTTGATACGCTCGATGAGCTGGAGCTGCTTGAACTTGATGAGCCTTTCAGTTTCAGGACTTGTCCAACACGAAGCAAGTCTGATTTTAAGCCATTCAGTTTTTTCAGTTCATTGACTGTCATGCCGTATTTTTTTGAAATTTTCCACAGGCTGTCTCCGCTCTTTACTTTGTATGTAGAAGAAGCGGAAGAAGAAGAACTGCTGCTTTTTGAACTTGTAGATTTGCCGTTAATCGATAAAGTCTGTCCCACATAAATAAAGTCTGAACGAAGGTGGTTCTCTGATTTAATTTTACTGATCGTTGTGTCGTATTTTCTTGAAAGATCCCATAACGTGTCGCCTTTTTTCACCTTAATGCTTTGTGCAGACGCCGCTCCTGCAAATAATGTCGATCCTAAAACAACTGCTGTCGTAGCTGTAATGATTTGCTTTTTCATATTTTCCTCCCCAAATGTTAACTCTATATATATATGTATCTCTTTTTTTAAATTAATCTTATTGGTTTCTATTATAAGGATAGATTCCCATCAGAAATAGTCTTGACTTCATGTGACAAATTTCTTAATTATTCGTTCTAAAAAAAAGTTTTTAAGGGTATTAAATATTTCATTTTCGTTGCAAAAGTGACAATAAACGAGTGCTTTTGTCATGTTTTTTGGGATGTTTTTCAACATAAAGGAAATAAATGAAAACTTCCGGGGGTCCACTCACTTATGGAAGAATGTGTGATAAAGAATATACGAGGAAGGCTGCGGTTATCCGCAGTTTTTTTATTTAAACAAACATATCATGCAAGGACAGAGAGGTAAAGATTTTTCTGAAAAATGAATGCTTTGAACCAACTAAGGCAAAATAACGAAACGGCGTTTTTCATTTCCTTACAATGCTTTACTTAATGTTTACACGATCAACAGATTCATTTAACAAAATTTCCCTAACATGACAAACATAACACATTAAAGGAGGCATGCTAAAAATGAATTTGTTTCAAAATATGAAATCAAAACTTCTGCCAATCGCCGCTGTTTCTGTCCTTACAGCTGGAATCTTTGCCGGAGCCGAACTCCAGCAAACCGAAACGGCAAGCGCCAAAAAACAAGACAAAGCTGAGATCAGAAATGTCATTGTGATGATAGGCGACGGCATGGGGACGTCTTACATAAACGCCTACCGTTCCCTGAAAAATAACGGTGAAACACCGAATAACCCCAAATTGACTGAATTTGACCGGAATTTGACAGGCATGATGATGACGCATCCGGATGACCCTGATTATAATATTACAGATTCAGCAGCTGCCGGAACAGCATTAGCGACAGGCGTTAAGACATATAACAATGCAATTGGCGTCGATAAAAACGGAAAAAAAGTGAAATCTGTGCTTGAAGAGGCCAAACAGCAAGGCAAGTCAACAGGGCTTGTTGCAACGTCTGAAATTAACCACGCCACCCCTGCCGCATATGGGGCCCACAATAAATCTCGGAAAAACATGGACCAAATCGCCAATAGCTATATGGATGACAAAATAAAAGGCAAACAAAAAATAGACGTTTTGCTTGGCGGCGGAAAATCGTATTTTAACCGCAAGGACAGAAACTTGACAAAGGAATTCAAACAAGCTGGCTACAGCTATGTGACAACTAAACAAGCACTGAAGAAAAATAAGGATCAGCAGGTGCTCGGGCTTTTCGCGGATGGAGGACTTGCTAAAGCGCTTGATCGCGACAGCAAAACACCGTCTCTCAAAGACATGACGGTTTCAGCAATTGAACGCTTGAACCAAAATAAAAAAGGATTTTTCTTGATGGTCGAAGGCAGCCAAATTGACTGGGCGGCCCATGACAATGATACAGTAGGAGCCATGAGCGAGGTTAAAGACTTTGAACAGGCCTATAAAGCCGCGATTGAATTTGCGAAAAAAGACAAACATACACTTGTGATTGCAGCTGCAGACCATACAACCGGCGGCTTTACCATTGGCGCAAACGGCGAAAAGAATTGGCATGCAGAGCCGATTCTCTCCGCAAAGAAAACGCCTGAATTTATGGCCAAAAAAATCAGTGAGGGCAAGCCGGTCAAAGATGTGCTCACCCGCTATACCAATCTGGCATTCACATCTGAAGAAATCAAAAGCGTTGAAGCAGCTGTACAGGCTGACAAAAGCAAAGGGGCCTACAAAGCCATCATCAAGATTTTTAATACTCGATCTAACAGCGGATGGACGAGTACGGATCACACCGGCGAACAAGTGCCGGTATACGCGTACGGTCCCGGAAAAGAAAAATTCCGCGGATTGATTAACAATACCGATCAGGCAAATATCATATTTAAGATTTTAAAAGCTGGAAAATAAAAAGGATGCAGAACGCTGCATCCTTTTTTTTATAAATACCTGCGGTGAACACCTTTTCCATCATACGAAAACATGACTTCCTTATCCTCAAGCACAGACTCAATGTGCACGCTTCTTCCCCAAAGCTGGAATAAATAAGGGAGCACTTTCTCCAAGTATTTCAAATCAAGCTCTATGCCCTCATACCAATGCTTAATATAGAGTTCGTTATTTTTCATATAATCGCCGTCGTTTACCGTCAGATATGGAAAGCCGCCATTTACCCGCATGCTTACGAGCTGGTCACGCACCGACTTCCACTCTTTATCAATGATCTTATAATCTCTGCCCTGTTTTTGAAACAAATAAAGATCTTCGCGCATGACTAAGTCTTTGGTTAAATAATTGCGGATGAAAGAGATATCGGATTCAATCTCCCTGACCTCAAACATTTTCTCCCGGCCGGAGTCAGGCTGCACGCCCATTTTCTTCATTTCCTCCGTCGGGTTGTTGTACCGCTCCTCAATGTCTTCAAATATTTTCAGCCCTAAATAATAAGGGTTAATGCCTGTTTTGGACGGCTGAACGACACCTGCATTCAGCTTGGCGAACTCGATCGCTTCATCAGAGGTTAAATCAAGCTCACGTATAATTCGCTGGTGCCAATAGGAAGCCCAGCCCTCATTCATAATCTTTGTTTCCAGCTGAGGCCAGAAATAAAGCATTTCCTCCCTCATCATCGTTAATATATCACGCTGCCATGGCTCCAGCTCTCGGGAATGCTCCTCGATAAAAAGCAGGATATCTTTTTCCGGCCGCGGCGGGAACGGTTTTTTCGATTTTTTCACTTGTTTTTTCGGTTTCTTTTCATCCAAAGACCATAGATCATCGTAAGGCGTGGCTGCCTCTTCAATCTCCTCTTCCTCATCATCCACACTCCATTGGAGCTTTGGGCGGACCAACGATGGATCGATATGTTCCTGAATCGCAAGGATCGCATCTAAAAATGACTCTACTTCTTTTATCCCGTGAACCTGTTCATAGTGTTTTATCCGTTCAGCCGTTGCCGCCATGCTTTCCACCATATCGCGCTTCGTGTTTTGGAAACGGCAGTTGTTTTTGAAGAAATCGCAATGGGCAAGAACGTGAGCGACAATCAATTTATTTTGGATCAGTGAGTTGCTGTCCAGCAAAAAAGCGTAGCATGGATCTGAGTTAATGACCAGCTCATAAATCTTGCTTAATCCCAGATCATAATGCAGCTTCATTTTGTGAAACTGCTTGCCAAAGCTCCAGTGGCTGAATCTTGTCGGCATCCCGTACGCGCCAAATGTATAAATAATTTCAGCCGGGCAGATTTCATATCTCATCGGGTAGAAATCAAGGCCGAATCCTTTTGCAATTTCGGTAATTTCCTCAATTGCCCGCTGTAATTCTTTCTTCTCCTCCGCGTTCAACCGAATCCCCCCTACTTGGACTTATCTATAATGTATGAGCCCGCCAGACAAAAGATGATAGCCTCACTCTGGCTAGAAAAAAATTCTCCAGCACATTCAGTAGTTTGCTTATTGGATCAGTGGGTAAACACACACCATACTACGAAAAAAAGGAGCGATACCAATTGAATGTAGCAGACGTGCTTTCTTCTTATCTCAGTAAGCTGCCAAACGTAATTATTGCTTTACTTGTCTTATTAATCGGATGGGCTATCGCTAAAATCATTGAAAAAGCGGTATACAAAGGACTCAGCAAAACAAAAATCGATGACAAGCTCTTTGCTGGGAAAAAGCCTTCACGCTATTCCTCGGAAAAAGTCATAAGCAAGGTCGTTTATTTTATCGCATTGATCATCGTCTTTATTTTATTCTTTAACATTTTGCACCTGACAACAGTGGCATCACCATTTGTCAGTATGCTGTCGGCGATTGCAGCGGCGATCCCAAGCGTACTGAAAGCCGGACTCATTTTGCTGTTAGGATGGGCTGCAGCCTCTGTTTTGAGCTTCCTTGTCAAAAAAATCGGGATGAAGCTGAACACGAGTGACAAACTGCGCAAGTGGAATTTGGTGTCTGAAGGAAAAGATATTCATCAGGCAGTCAATACCGCTTCACAAATTGTCTTTTATCTCGTGCTGCTTGTTTTCCTGCCAGGGGTCTTATCTTCTTTAAAAATAAGCGGCATTTCAGGTCCTTTTACAAATATGATGGAAAGCGTGCTCGCTTTTCTGCCGAAATTATTTGCAGCGGCGCTTATCGTATTAATCGGCTGGCTTGTTGCCCGCCTTGTACGTGATATCGTTACGAATTTCCTTGCAAGCATCGGCACTGAAAGATTCGCGGCACGTATGGGTTTATCCATTTACTTAAAAGATACAAGCCTTTCTGCAGTCATCGGAACAATCGCTTATGTGCTGATTATGATTCCGGTGGTCATTTCGGCGCTGGATCAGCTGGATGTCGCCGGCATTTCAAAACCGGCTGTCTCTATGCTGAATACGATTTTAAACATGCTTCCGAACATCATGATGGCCATCGTGCTTGTTTTAGCTGGTTTGTGGGCAGGAAAATGGGTGAAATCCATGGTGTCCGGACTGCTCCATCGCGCAGGCTTTGATTCTGTCTTAGGGAAAATGGGCATGGAAGCCGGAACGCCTGCAAAGCTGTCCTTGTCTCAAGTTGTCGGTTTGATTGCGCAAATCATCGTCATTCTGCTGTTTACAGCCGAGGCGCTTCAAATTGTTCGGCTGCACTTCCTCGTAGAAATTGCGACTGGCATCATCGCGTATCTGCCGAATGTCCTTGTCGCCGTATTCATTCTCGGAATCGGCCTTTACGCCGGGGAATTGGTGCGAAAAGTGCTCGCAAGCATGATAAAAGGCAAGGAATTCAAATCTTTAGCGGCCATCGCTAAATACACCATTATCGCACTTGCTTTCTTTATGGCCCTGGATCAGCTTGGTGTCGCTGCGACAATCGTCAATTCCGCGTTCATCATCGTTCTTAGCGGCTTCGCACTCGCTTTTGGTTTATCCTTCGGCCTTGGCGGAAAAGATTTTGCATCACGTTATCTGTCTACATTTGAACGCAAAATGCAAAACACCGAAATTGAAAAAAAACGCCAAAACCAAAATCCGCCAAATGACATGTAAACAAAAGAACATGCACCCAGCAGGGTGCATGTTTTTTAATTCCTTTTTTTTCATTTTTCAATCGATTATGATAAGATATAGAAAATGTCTTATTCTGAGGTCTTATTATGAAGTTAACCAATTATACAGATTATTCATTAAGAGTGTTGATTTTTCTGGCTGCAGAGCGTCCCGGAGAACTTTCAAATATAAAGCAGATTGCTGAAACGTATTCTATTTCAAAAAATCATCTTATGAAAGTCATTTACAGGCTCGGCCAGCTCGGCTACGTAGAAACGATACGCGGACGAGGCGGCGGCATACGATTAGGCATGTCCCCTGAAGACATCAACATCGGTGAGGTTGTCAGAAAAACGGAGGACGATTTTAATATTGTTGAATGTTTTGATGCGAACAAGAATCTCTGCATTATTTCCCCGGTGTGCGGCTTAAAACATGTGCTTAATGAAGCGCTTTTGGCCTATCTTGCGGTTTTAGACAAATATACACTGCGCGACCTCGTCAAAAACAAAGAAGATATCATGAAGCTTTTAAAAATGAAGGAATAGATCCATGATTCCTTCTTTTTTTGTGCCCTTTTGCCCCTTTTGTATTAAGATAATATAGCTATTTTTAAAAAAAGGCAAAACGATAAGAAAAATGTGCCGATATAAAAAAGAAACAGCAAATTCAAAATCATTGGGGGAAAAAGGAGAGCTAAGATGAAAAAGAAATTAGCAGCAGGGCTGACAGCATCTGCGATTGTCGGCACAACTTTAGCAGTAACACCAGCTGAAGCAGCAACGATTAAGGTCAAAAGCGGAGATTCTTTATGGAAACTGGCCCAAACCTATAACACAAGTGTGGCGGCCCTCACATCCGCCAACCATCTTTCGACTACTGTTCTGTCGATCGGCCAGACGCTTACCATTCCTGGCAGCAATTCCGGCACTTCATCTACTTCAAGCTCAACAACCAAGAAGAGCGGAAGTTCTGTTTACACTGTGAAAAGCGGCGATTCACTTTGGCTGATCGCAAATGAGTATAAAATGACGGTGCAGGAACTGAAGAAATTAAACGGACTAAGCAGCGATTTGATTCGTGCGGGGCAGAAATTAAAGGTGTCCGGCACAGTTTCTTCAAGCTCTAGTTCCAGTACAAAAAGCAACTCTAATAAGAGCTCAAGCTCCAGTTCAAAAAGCAGTTCTAATAAGAGCTCAAGTTCTTCATCTGCTACGGGAACATATAAGGTGCAGCTTGGAGATTCACTTTGGAAAATTGCAAACAAAGTCAATATGTCCATCGCTGAATTGAAGGTCTTGAACAACTTAAAATCAGACACCATTTACGTGAATCAGGTGTTGAAAACAAAATCAAGCGGCTCTGATACGTCTTCCAAAGACACTTCATCCAAACCGAACCAAAATTCGGCAACAACGAAATATACTGTAAAAAGCGGTGATTCACTTTGGAAAATCGCAAACAACTATAACCTGACTGTACAGCAAATCCGAAATGTCAACAATCTGAAATCAGATGTGCTTTATGTTGGACAAGTACTGAAGCTGACAGGTAAAGCATCTTCAGGCACTTCATCATCGTCGTCTTCTTCGTCAAATGCAAGCTCAGGCACGACGACTACATACACGGTGATAAGCGGTGATTCCTTGTGGGTGATTGCTCAGAAATTTAATGTAACAGCTCAGCAGATCCGGGAGAAAAACAATTTAAAAACGGATGTCTTGCAGGTTGGCCAAAAGCTGGTCATTACCGGAAAAGCATCATCATCGTCGTCTTCATCCGGTTCTTCAAACACCACCATCTCAACGAGCGCGAAGATTAACACAATGATTGCCGCCGCTAAAGAGCAGATTGGGGTTCCGTATCGATGGGGAGGCACGACACCGTCCGGATTTGACTGCAGCGGATTCATTTACTATGTACTGAACAAAGTCACATCCGTATCTAGATTAACGGCAGCTGGATATTGGAACACAATGAAGCCCGTCAGCCAGCCTGCTGTCGGAGATTTCGTTTTCTTTACAACATATAAAGCCGGCCCTTCCCACGTTGGAGTTTACCTAGGAAACGGGGAATTCATAAATGCCAACGATTCCGGAGTTGTCATTTCCAATATGAACAACTCTTACTGGAAACAGCGCTATCTCGGTGCAAAACGATATTTCTAAAAACAGAAACTGTGCGGCCTTAACGGCCGTACAGTTTTTTATTAGAGCCTAAAGACGTTGATGCTGATCATATGATTTGTCACCGGGTGAAAATAGACTTCGGCCCGAACAGAAAAAGTGTCATCTTTCTGTCTGACTGTCACCCGAAAGACATCTTTCGTCTGCTGATCATTCACCTCGGTCCGCCCCATATAAGCATAGTCAGAAAATGAAGCCCCCTTGTATTCATCCTGAATTTTGCTCCAGGCAAGCTGTTCCCACTTTTGAACGGACTCGTTTGTGTCCGTTGAATGACCTTTTGCAGCCATTGACACGATGATCAACCCACAAAAAAGAAGCGCGATGGTATACGGCAGAGATTTCATATTTTCAGTCTCCTGTACCAAGAATATGTTCCCTCATAGGTTTACCAAAAGCGATATCTTCATTCAGGCATTTTGATTTTATGTCTCCCTCATATTGCTACCCCTTTACTGCCGCAGACGCCAAGTTTTGCCCCGTCAATAACAGAGGATGCGGCATAAACTAATCATGAACTTCTCACCCAAGAAAGGAGAAGCGATTCATGGATTATGCCGATTATGATAAAGCGCTTTATTACACCCATCGTTCTCAATGGGATAATTTATTAATTTTAATGGTGCGTACAGAGGATGATTTGTTGTCAAAACGAATCGAACATTTTCTGCATGCGTATCATTTTGAACAGGATTACGCCGTTTTAGAAAAGATGCTGTATTCCCTTCTCCGTTATATTGATCATGCCACAGAGCTGACTTATGAAGATCAACTAGCCCTGCTCACATAAACAAATCCCGGCGTTTAGACGCCGGGATTTCCTGCTTTTGCGAACATGCTGAGTTCTTCGACAAGCTCTTTTAAGCTTTCCTTAATATTTTCAGCCACTGTAGCATGTTCAACATCAATATGCACCGGATCAAGCACCAGCTGCTTCGGAATGACATTGGCATAGACACCCCGCATCACAGTTCTCATATTGTTCAGCGCATTGATGCCGCCTTTTCCGCCTCCCGCTACTGCCAATAATGCGACGGGCTTATATTTGAATTGTTCGCTGCTTAAAAAATCCAAGGCGTTTTTTAAGGCGCCGCTCATGCCGCTGTGATATTCAGGAGATAATAATACAATCGCATCCGCTTTAGTAACGCGTTGCTTAAGCTCCTGTACCTGCAACAGTTCAGACTGATCCGCTTCACCATTAAAAATCGGCAATACAAACTCGCTAAGATCAATCAAATCCGTGTGATACAGTGCTGAAATATAAGATGCGGCAATTCTTGTTCTGCCATGTTTTCTTGGCGTGCCATTTATGACTAACATGTTCATTTCGAGATCTCTCCATTCAGGTTATATTTCACTGCGAAAAGCGCTGCTTGCGTACGGTCGGCCACTTCAAGTTTTGCTAACAGATTCGATACATGGGTTTTCACTGTTTTTTCTGAAATAAACAAGGCTGCTGCGATTTCTTTATTGCTTTTCCCGTTCGCGATTTCAGTCAGAACGTCTTTTTCCCTTCTTGTTAATTGATAATATTTTTCTTTTTCCGGGTCGTGCTGATTTTTCATATGTGTCAGCACATGGGGCATAATAGCTGAAGAAAGCTTGTATTCGCCGGCATGCACTTGCCTTAATGTTTTCACCAATTCCTCGGGCTCCGTATCCTTTAATTGATACGCCTTCGCACCTGCCTGAAGAGCCGGGATCACGTGCTCCTGATCAGAGTAGCTCGTTAGCACAATAATTTTAATCTCAGGAAATTGCTGTATTGCTTTTTTAATGGCTTGAATGCCATCCATCTTGGGCATGGACAGATCCATTAAAACAAGATCCGGCTTTGTCTCTTCGATGACGCGGAGAGCTTCTATTCCAGTTGCGGCTTCCCCGGCCACTTCAATATCATCCTGGGTGGCAAAGAAAAAACGCAGACCCTTTCTGACAACATGGTGGTCATCAGCAATGACAATTTTCATTCCGCCCCTCCTTTTTGGCTTTTTAGCGGAAGCCTGATGGACAGCTTTGTTCCCGCTCCAAGCGCTGAATCAATCCGAAACTTCGCGCCGGCTTTTTCCGCTCGTTCTTTCATGCCCTTGATGCCAAGTGAAGGCAGACCGGCATGCGCTTCATAACAAAACCCCGCCCCATGATCGATAATATCCAGCTCCGCATGGCCCAAAGCAGCAGTCAGACTGACATACGCCGTATCTGTTCCGGCATGCTTTTTGCAGTTATTTAATGCTTCCTGTACGACACGCCATAGCATATGCTCCTGTTCATCAGTCAGAACAGGACAGCCTTTTTGGGTAAACATGACCTTCAATCCAATAAGTGCGCCATAGCTTTTGATGGCTTCAGCCAGCCCTTTCTCCAACCCTCCGGGGCGAAGCTGCCAAATTAACGCTTTCATTTCCGCGAGGGCGTCCTGTGATAGGTTTTGAATGAAATCAATCATCTGCTGCAAATGCTCGTCTTTTGTTAGTGTCTTTGCAGCTTTGGCAGTTAAACTGACGGAAAACAGCATTTGATTGACAGAATCGTGAAGCTCCTGAGCGAGGCGGTTACGCTCCATTAAAAGAGCATTTTTTTGTTTATATTCGGAAAGCCTCATACGCTGGATTGCCGTTCCGATCTGAAAGGCGACAGACTCGAGTAAATGCAGCTCTTCCTCATCAAACATGGTTTTTCCGGCCGCCGCTACATTTAACAATCCGAATCTCCTGTCCCCGTCTTCTAAAGGCACAGTTGCATGATGCGTAATCCCTTCTGTGTCAAAACAATGCAGTTCTTCGGCTGATTCAATGCGTTTGCAGTTCATGATATTAGCAGCCCTTCTAAGCCCTCCGTTATTGAATTTTGTCAGGCAGTAACACTCCCCTTCGCACATCAGCACTTTTTCCTTGCGGCTTAAAGCGGGAGGCAGAAAAGCGTCGGCCGCTAACGTATAGGATCCATCTTCTTCGATCAGAAAAATCCATCCGGATTGAAGATTTGTCAGACTCAGCAATTCTTTTAAAACCTCATCCAGTGTTGCATTGATATCGTGTCCTTGATTTAAGGTTTCCGCAATCGTTTTCAGCGTTTTTAATTTTTCCATCCTCGTTTTGCTCACGTTTCTCACTCCGGCATTAATCTTGTATTTAAGATTATACCAGTTTTTTGTATTTCATTACTTCGTATGTGGAATGATTTTCTTTCAGACTTTTGGATGAGAAAAAGAAAAAAACCGGATCATTTACAATGATCCGGCTGATAGTTAAATTATTTTTTCGTTGACTCAACAATTTCATCTACCGTTTTCATTACATCCTCAGAAAGAGCGGCAAGACGCTTTTCACTGTCTTCTAAAGATGACCCTTTTACGGCGAAATAGAATTTCACTTTCGGCTCTGTTCCAGAAGGACGAAGACAGAACCAAGACCCGTCTTCCAGGAAGTATTTCAGTACATTTGATTTTGGCAAATCGATGGACTCTTCTTTGTTTTCAGTCAGAAGCGTCCGTTTGCTCACAGCGTAATCTTCTGCTGTAACAACCTGTTTGCCGGCCATTTTCTGCGGCGGATTTTTTCTGAAGGAGGCAAGAATCGCTTCAATTTGCTCTGCTCCTTGTTTTCCTTTCAGTGTCAGAGATTTCAGCCCTTCACGATAAAAACCATACTCGTTAAAGAGATTGATAAGGGCTTCATATAATGACATTCCCTGCTTTTTATAAAACGCGCAAACTTCAACTGCCAAAAGCGCAGCCTGAATGGCGTCCTTATCGCGGGCAAAATCCCCGATTAAATAACCGTAGCTCTCTTCATAACCAAATTGGAAGGTATACTGGCCTGATGCTTCGTATTCCTTAATCTTTTCACCGATAAACTTAAAGCCTGTCAGCGTATCAATCGTATCAAGGCCGAATGAAGAAGCTACAGCACGGCCGATTTCACTTGTGACAATCGTTTTAAGAACAACACCGTTATCAGGCAGGATGCCTTGTTTTTTCTTTTCAGAAAGCAGGTAATGAAGCAGCAGCGCTCCGGTTTGGTTTCCTGTCAGCACTGTATATTTGCCTTGATCGTCTTTCACCGCGATGCCGAGGCGGTCAGCATCAGGGTCTGTCGCAATGAGAATATCTGCATGCTGCTCCTCCCCAAGCTTAATGGCATATTCGAATGCCGCATGCTCTTCCGGGTTTGGCGATGTAACAGTGGAAAAGTTTGGATCAGGCAGTTCCTGTTCTTTGACTACCGTTACATTTTTGTAGCCGAGCGCTTCAAGGCCGCGTCTGACCGGTTTATTCGCAGTTCCATGCAGCGGTGTGAAAACAACCTTTACATCTACTTCTTTCGATAATTCAGGATGGACAGAAATGGACGTCAGTTTTTCTGTATAAACTTTATCAATGTCTTCACCGATGATCTTGATTAAGCCTTTTTCTTTTAACGCATTTTCTTCGTCCACTGTGATTGTCAGCTCATTTTCAATCGCGTTTACCTGTTCAATGACAATGTCCGCTTCCTTCGGAGGCAGCTGGCCGCCATCATCACCGTATACTTTGTAGCCGTTATATTCAGGCGGGTTATGGCTTGCTGTTACCACAATCCCTCCATAAGCGTTTAGCTGTCTGACAGCGAATGACAGCTCTGGCGTCGGGCGAAGCTCATCAAAAACGTATGTTTGGATGCCTTGTGTCGCAAGTGTTTTTGCCGCTTCCATCGCAAATTCCGGCGATTTATGGCGAGAATCATAAGCAATGACAACGCCACGTTTTTTTGCTTCCTCACCTTGCTTCGAGATGTATGCCGCAAACCCGGCTGATGCTTTGCGCACAGTGTAAATATTCATCCGATTCGTCCCAGCGCCGATTTCTCCGCGCATTCCGCCGGTACCGAATTCAAGGTCTTTATAGAAACAGTCCTCAAGAGCCTGTTCATTCCCCTCTAATTCAGTGAGGCGCTCTTTTAATTCCGGATCTAAATGTTCTGTTTGTTTCCAGCGTTCATAGCTCTTTCTCCAAGTCATGTTCGTCCTCCTATGTATCAGCTTATGCCATTATTTTATATGAAGCGGGTGCCTCTGTCACTTGATAACCTGAGATCTGGCACTTTCGGCACGTAAAAAAAAATAACGGGCTGCAGACAGCCCGTTATGATTTATTGTTCAAGCGGCACAACCGCATCGTGTAAAAGCATGTTGAGGTTTTCTGTATGTTTATTTTTCGTCTGCTCATCCCATTGGAATCGCTCGCTCATAAAATCAATAACGGCATCTTTATATGTTCTTACCCAATTGATATCAAAGAATAAACGTCCCGTTCTGCGGACAAAGAAGTCAGCAGGGGTTGCAGTCATCTCTTCTTCTATACTGTATTCTGCCTCAGCAAGAATATGAACCGGAATATTGCGTTTCGCGGCCTCATCTTTCAGCGCTTCTATCCGGTCAAAGACGCGATCTACGTTAGAGCCGTATCTGATCGCCAGCTGTTTTGCGTCTTTTTCTGATAAACCGGCTGCAATTCCTTCTTTTGTTTTCGCGGTAACGAAGGACATGAGATTTTTCGAACCTCCGACGTGCCCGCCTGAGATTGGCATGTATTTCGTTTTACACGGGCCAAAATCCTTTGCGCCTTCTTCTTTTAAGCGATCACGCACAAGATCAACGATGTGCTCCGCCATTTTTCTGTATCCAGTCAGTTTTCCGCCGGCAATGGTGATCAAGCCTGAGTCAGATGTCCAAATCTCGTCTTTCCGTGAAATTTCAGAAGGATCTTTGCCTTCTTCATGAATCAGCGGACGCAGCCCTGCCCAGCTGGATTCGATGTCATTCGCAGTGATATTCAGTTCCGGGAACATATAATTGATTGAATTGATGACATAATCACGATCCTCCGTTGTCATCCGCGGATGCTCCAGCGCCTCTTTGTAAACAGTGTCTGTTGTACCCACGTATGTTTTGCCTTCACGAGGAATCGCAAATACCATCCGGCCATCAGGTGTATCAAAATATACAGCCTGTTTGAGCGGAAAGACAGACTGGTCAAATACAAGGTGAATGCCTTTTGTATGCTGCAAATGCTTTCCGTTTTTCGAATGGTCTTTTTCTCTGAGCTGATCGACCCAAGGACCTGTCGCATTGACAATTTTTTTCGCATACACTTTATATTCTTTCTTTGTCAGCACATCTTCAATTAATACGCCGACGGCTTTGCCTTTTTCGTATAGAAGCTCCTTCACTTTGGAGTAATTCACAGGCTCTGCCCCGAATTTCACCGCTTCCTTCATGACTTCGATTGTCAGTCTCGCGTCGTCAGTGCGGTATTCCACATAGTACCCGCCGCCTTTTAAGCCGTCTTTTTTCACCAAAGGCTCTTTTTGCAGCGTTTCTTTTGCTGAAAGCATGCTTCTTCGTTCTGACTTTTTCACACCTGCAAGGAAGTCATACACTCGTAACCCGATGGATGTTGTAAATGAACCGAATGTGCCGCCTTTATGAAACGGAAGCAGCATCCATTCCGGTGTTGTGACATGCGGACCGTTTTCATACACAATCGCCCGTTCTTTCCCTACCTCAGCGACCATTTTCACTTCAAATTGTTTTAAATAGCGCAAGCCGCCATGTACCAGCTTCGTTGATCGGCTTGATGTCCCCGCCGCAAAGTCCTGCATTTCGCTTAGTGCGACCTTCATACCCCTTGATGCCGCGTCAAGAGCTGTTCCCGCTCCTGTAATTCCTCCTCCGATAATAAATAGATCATATGTTTTTTTCGTCATGTCTGTCAGCATGCGATCTCTTTCAAGACTTGAAAATTGATGTTTCATCATTACGTTTCCTCCTTGTTGTCACGGTAAATAGAAAAAGAGACCACAACAGCCAAAGTGCATGCTTACACTTTGGTGCTGTGGTCTCTCCTCGTCTCAGGACCGTTCTTATTAACTTGTAACCATTATACCATAGTATTGCATTATTTAAAAGCCATAGCTGCTTTCACGGCTTTTTGCCAGCCTTTATACAGCTCATTTCGTTTTTCTTCTTCTAATTCAGGTTCAAACCGTTTATCCAGATTCCACTGGTTCGCGATTTCAGAACGGTCCTTCCAGAATCCCACAGCGATACCTGCCAAATAAGCCGCGCCAAGTGCAGTCGTTTCATTAATTTCCGGACGCTCCACAGGAACATTCAGCAGATCACCCTGGAACTGCATCAGGAAATTGTTTTTCACAGCTCCTCCGTCTACACGAAGCGTCTTTAATGAAATGTTTGAATCTGCTTCCATTGCGTCAAGCACATCTTTTGTCTGATAAGCCAATGACTCCAGTGTCGCACGGATAAAGTGCTCTTTTGTTGTCCCTCTTGTCAGGCCGAAAACCGAACCGCGCACATCGCTGTCCCAGTAAGGCGTTCCCAATCCGACAAATGCCGGAACAACATACACGCCGTCAGTTGAATCTACTTTTTCTGCATAAGATTCGCTTAGCGATGAATCCTGGAACATTCTCAATCCGTCTCTAAGCCACTGGATGGCAGAGCCTGCGACAAAAATGCTTCCTTCTAACGCATAGTTCACTTTTCCGTCAATGCCCCAAGCGATTGTCGTCAAAAGCCCGTGTTCGGACTTAATTGCTTTTTCCCCGGTATTCATCAGCATGAAACATCCAGTGCCGTATGTGTTTTTTCCCATGCCTTCTTCAAAGCACGCTTGGCCGAACAATGCTGACTGCTGGTCGCCTGCCGCTCCCGCAATCGGGATATTTTTTCCGAAGAAATGATAATCAACAGTCTCCGCATACACATGGGAAGACGGCTTCACTTCAGGGAGCATGGATTTCGGTATGCCTAAAATGTCGAGCAGTTCATCGTCCCATTTTAAATCGTAAATATTAAACATCAGCGTTCTGGAGGCATTGGAGTAATCGGTCACATGCGCTTTTCCGCCTGACATTTTCCAAATGAGCCATGTATCAATCGTTCCGAACAGCAGCTCGCCTTTTTCCGCTTTTTCTCTTGCGCCGTCCACATTATCTAAAATCCACTTCACCTTCGTGCCGGAGAAGTATGGATCGATTAAAAGCCCAGTTTTTTCTCTGAATTTATCATTATATCCTTTTTCACGAAGTTCCTCACAAATGCCGGACGTCTGTCTGGACTGCCAAACAATTGCATTATAGACAGGACTTCCTGTATCTTTATCCCACACAACCGTCGTCTCGCGCTGGTTCGTGATGCCGATGCCGGCAATTTGAGAAGCGCTGATTCCTGATTCAGAGATGACTGACGCGATAACCGCGAGCACAGAGCCCCAAATTTCATTGGCATTATGCTCAACCCAGCCAGGATTCGGGAAGTATTGTGTAAATTCCTTTTGAGCGGAGTGAACGATTTTGCCTTCTTTATTAAACAGAATCGCTCTTGAACTTGTTGTCCCCTGATCTAAGGATAAAATGTACGTTTCCATAAGGTGTCTCCCCTTTGATTAAATATATTTTGAATTTGATAATGTTTTAGCAGAATGTGATTTCGTATAGACATAGAGTCCTAACAATACCACAACCAATATAACGCTTACAATCCAGAAACTGCTCGTGATGTGCCCTTTAAATGCAGCGTTGTAAAATACGCCCCCGAACGATCCGCCTAAAATCGGGCCGACTACCGGAACCCATGCGTATTTCCAGTTTGATGAGCCCTTTCCCGGAATCGGAAGAAATGCGTGGGCGATCCGCGGACCTAAGTCACGCGCAGGATTAATGGCATAGCCGGTGGTACCCCCTAGAGAAATACCGATCGCTACAATGAGGAAACCGACGATTAAAGGATTAAGTCCTTCTGTAAATTGATTTGCCCCAATGGCCAAGATTCCAAGCACAAGGACAAATGTCCCAATCACTTCGCTTAAAACGTTTGCAAATGTATGCGGAATGCTTGGTCCTGTTGAGAAAACACCCAGCTTGGCAGCGGGATCATCTGTTGACTTCCAATGCGGCAGGTAATGCAGATAAATAATCACCGCACCGATGATCGCTCCGATCATTTGCGCCGCAATATAAACCGGAACCTCTTTCCATGGAAAATCCCCAACAAATGCAAGCGCTATCGTTAGCGCCGGGTTCAAATGGGCGCCGCTGATACCGCCTACCGCGTAAGCCGCCATGGCAACACCCAATCCCCATCCAAATACAACAACAATCCAGCCAGACTGGAATGAAAGCGATTTCTTTAAATTGACACCTGCACAAACACCTGCACCAAAAATAATAAGCAGCATCGTACCGATGACTTCTCCCCAAAATGCTGTCATAGCACATTCCTCCTAAAGTCACGATTAAAAAGCATGATAGAGAAGAAGAGAATAAAAAAACCACAACAAACCGCTTTACGGGTGCATAAACATTTGCCGTAAAGAGCTGCTGTGGTCTCCGAGTTCTCCATCACAATGTATTAACCTAGTGCAATTGTATCAGTGTATGAAAGCGGTGTCAATCACTTTCTGTCAAAAAGTTTTCATATTCTTTCCACAATTTGGTATTAGATGTTGTGACAGCTACAGCCCCCGCTTTCAATGCCTGCTCTACATCCTCTTCCGTACGGATGAAGCCGCCGGCAAAGATGGGAATCCCCGTTTTCTCCTTTATTTCCTGAATGAGTGACGGAACGATGCCGGGAAGCACTTCGATGAAGTCAGGCTTATGTTTGCCGATAAACTCCATACTTTTCTCCATCGCGCTTGTATCAAGCAAAAACAGGCGCTGAATAGCATAAATTTTCTTCTGCTTCGCTTTGGCAATCACGTTCGATCTTGTTGAAATAATCCCAGCGGGCTTGATATCCTGACATATAAATTCCGCTCCGTATTCGTCATGCTTAATCCCTTGAATGAGATCGACGTGCACCATCATGTTCTTTCCATGCTTTTGCGCTTCTCTGATCACGCCCTTCAGCTGGCCGAGATGGATATCAAGAATAACACCGTAAGAGAATGAACTGTTCAAAAACTCATCAAATTGCTTCATATTGCGAATAGCCGGTAAGATCGGCTGGTTGTGAAAACTCATCATGTGCTCCTTTAATCAATCACTTTTATATTATATCGCTTGAAAGCTTTCTTTCACCGTTTTCACGATAAAGGAAAGGTCCTCTTCTGTCAGGCAAAATGGCGGTGCGAGCTGGATGACGTTGTTGTAGCCGGCAACTGTATCTCCGTTTTTGCCGATAATCAGCCCTTTTTCTTTGCATGCTGCAACCACTTGATTTACTTTGTCAGCATCAGCCGGCTCTTTGGTTAATTTATCTTTGACGAGTTCGATTCCGATCAGCAGCCCTTTTCCTCTGACGTCTCCGACTGCCGGGTGTTCTCTCAGAGCTTGAAGCTCACCTAAAAGCTTTGCTCCAAGATCGCGTGAGCGCTGAATCAGCTGTTCGTCCTCCATAATTTGCAGGTTTTTCAATGCCAAGGCACAGGCAGCCGGGCTTCCGCCGAACGTGTTCACGTGGCGGAAACGGTCATAAGGAGCTTCTCCCTGATACGCTTCAAAAATGTCCCGTTTCACAGCAGTAGCTGACAATGGCAGGTACGCGCTTGTGATTCCCTTCGCCATCGTAATGATATCAGGCTTCACTCCGTAGTGCATAAACCCGAACGGCTCGCCTGTCCGTCCAAATCCGCAGATCACTTCATCGCAAATCAAAAGAGCTCCGTGGCGCCGGCAAATGTCCTCCACCTTCTTCATATATCCGTCAGGCGGCATTAGGATGCCTCCGCCTGTAATAATGGGCTCCATAATGACCCCGGCAATCGTTTCGCTTAATTCCCATGTCATGATGCGGTCGATTTCATTTGCGCTTTCAAGCGTATCAGCATCATCAGGATTCCGGTATATATCTGGCGGAGCTGCATGCAGGAACCCTTGGCTTAAAGGCTCGTATTTATATTTCCGCTGCGCCTGTCCGGTAGCTGAGAGCGCTCCCAATGTATTGCCGTGGTATGCCCGATATCTTGAGATGAATTTATAACGGCTGTGGTCGCCATTTTGCAGATGGTACTGGCGGGCAATTTTAAAAGCAGTTTCGTTAGCTTCCGATCCGCTGTTGGAAAAAAAGATCACATAATCGCCGCCAAGCCATTCATTCAGCTTTTCCGCCAGTTCAATTGCGGGTGCGTGACTTTGCGTTAACGGGTAATAAGGCAGCTCCTTTAATTGCTCATAGGCAGCCTCCGCAAGCTCCTTTCTGCCGTAACCAATATTGACGCACCACAAACCGGACATCGCATCCAAATAGCGTCGTCCGTCTATGTCGGTTACCCAGGCCCCTTCGGCCTTCTGGGCGATCAGGCTTTCCGCTTGATGCGCTCCCTTCATGGCATGCCACACAAATTGCTCATCTTTTTGCTTTAATCCCTGATTTTGCTGAATGTTTTCCATCCCCATCATCTCCATTTCATTAGCGTACCCTAAAATGCCAATTCATTGAAACAGACCTTCTCTTTATGTGATGTCTTGGTGATGATTTCCCTGCCTTCAATATAAAGCCAGACGGGGTCAGAGTCAATAAACCTTGTGAATAATAAAACGTCCTCTTTCCTCAAGAAGAAAGAAGATGCAGCCAGAACAGGCAAAGTGACAATCTCAGCATCGGACTGATAAAGGTCTCACACGAAACGACTTGGACAGCCTTGCAATAGCAATGTGAAGCCTAGCCGTTTTCTGACGAAAATACAGAAACTTTATAAGACAATATATAATTTAAAGTAAACGTATCAATTCCGCTTTTGTTTTTAAAAAACCCGCCAATTCAGGCGGGTTTCCGGATTATTTCTTATAGTGAATATGATAAATATCACGCCGCCTGTCTTTTAGCTGGCGCACTGTGCCGTTTTGGCGCTGCCTTCGGAGAATTTCCAGATCAACATCACCGATGACGACCATTTCAATATTCGGGTTTGTTTCGCCGACAATGCCGTCTCGGGCGAATTCAAAATCAGACGGGGCAAAGATGCCTGACTGGGCGTATTGGATATCCATGTTTTCCGTTTGCGGCAGGTTTCCAACCGTTCCCGAGATAACGGTATAAATTTGATTTTCAACCGCCCTAGCCTGCGAACAGTATCTGACACGCAAATAGCCTTGACGGTCTTCTGTACAAAATGGCGTAAAGATGATTTTGGCGCCTTTGTCAGCCGCAATCCGGGCAAGCTCAGGAAATTCAATGTCATAACAGATCTGGATCGCAATTTTTCCGCAGTCTGTATCAAACACGCGAACCTGGTCTCCGGCGCTGATTCCCCACCATTTGCGTTCATTCGGTGTAATATGGAGTTTATATTGCTTTTCGATCGTTCCGTCCCGTCTGAACAGGTAGGCGATATTATAGATTTTGCCTTCCTCTTCGACGAAATGAGACCCGCCGATAATGTTGACGTTGTACTTCACAGCCAAATCAGTAAAAAGGCTGATGTAATCTTCTGTATACTCGGTAATTCTCTGTACCGCCAAGCTCGGCGACCTTTCTTCAAGGAAGGACATGAGCTGGGTTGTGAAAATTTCCGGGAACACCGCAAAATCAGATCTCGCGTCAGAAGCAACATCGACATAGTATTCTACTTGATTCGCAAATTCCTCAAAGGAATAAATTTTCTTCATTTCATATTGGATTACACAAATTCTCACAGGGAACGCTGACTTATAATAGCGCTTTGTCTGCTGCGGAAGATAATCGACATTATTCCATTCCATCAGCGTCGCATACTTGATCGAAGCTGTATCATCCGGGAGATAATTCGGGTTAATTCGCATAAGGGTAAAGCCGTTCATCAGCTGAAAAGAAAGGACCGGATCGTAAATTTGGTGGCGTGTCACCTGTTCAACATACTCTCTGGCCGTCATTTCCTCTGCATATTTGTGATAGTTCGGAATCCGTCCGCCTATGATGATGCTTTTTAGGTTTAAGCGTCTCGCTAAATCCTTTCTCGCCTCGTATAAACGATGGCCGATCTTCATCCGTCTGTATTTCGGATGCACCATGACCTCGATTCCGTACATATTCAAGCCGTCCGGATTATGGTTGGTGATATAACCGTCATCGGTAATGTCCTGCCACGTATGGCGATCATCATATTCATCAAAGTTAATCAGGAGACTTGAGCAAGAACCGATAATTTCACCTTCGAATTCTGCACAAAACTGCCCGTCTGGAAAATGCTCCAAATGGCTGATTAAATGCTCTCGCTTCCAAGGCTCCATCCCCGGAAAGCAGTCCTTTTGAAGATCGATAATCTTGTCGATGTCTTTCTCTTCGATATTGCGGATAACCATTTTCTTTTCAAACCGGGTCAAATCTAATTTCTCAGACAACCTACTCGCTCCTTTCTAGTTTTGTGAGTTCAGATGATCAAGCAATAGGGCGAGCTCCATTTCCGCCATTGATTCAAGCCTGTGATCATAGTCTTCAAACATCAAGGTGCCCGTTACTTTATTCGGGACAATGACACACTTCATGCCTGCGCGTTTCGCAGCAATCGAACCATTGACAGAATCCTCAAACGCGAGACATTCCGCTGGCGATACCCCGAGATTCTTTGCCGCCAATAAATAGAGCTCAGGATTCGGCTTTACCTCTTCCACATCATCCGCCGTTTGAATAACCTCAAAATCATCAAACAGGCCGATTTGCTTCAAATGGCCCGACACCCATTTATAATCGGAGCTGGAAGCAAGGCCTACTTTTAAGCCTAAATCCTTTGCCGCATTCAAATACGCTTCGACACCAGGTCTCGCTTTTTCTGTTTCCATGCGTTTGGCAAACCGCTCTCTTCTCAATTTTGTGAGCTCTTCATGATTCAGCTTTTTCCCGATCTGCTCTTCTAAATATTCAAAAGGCCGGAATCCCGCTGCAGTTCCGATGACCTTCCCCCAGACAGATAGCGGCAGCACTGAGCCGTGCTCTTCAAATATTTCCTGAAGGACCTCATATTCGTGTGTTTCTGTATCTAGAATAAGTCCGTCAAAATCAAAAATTAACGCTTTAATCACTCGGTACAACTCCTTTAGTCCGAATTGAGACATATGTATACATTTACTATACCCCGAAACAAGTCTGCTTTCAAAAAGTAAGGTGTATGTGAAGAAAGAGCCTGCACACTGCAAGCTCTTTCTATTTAATGAATGTTTTGGTGAGAAATGTTTGTCAGCGCTGCTCCCGCAGACTCGTTCGACATCTGATTGACTGCCAGGTCTCCAAGCGCAACGATCCCGACTAGATTGTTTTGATCTACAATAGGAAGGCGGCGGATTTGGTGCTGGGCCATCAGCTGCGACGCGTCTTCCAGACTCATATTAGGGTTTCCTGATACGAGTTCTGTTGACATCACTTCTGAAACGGGTGTCTGGCCATCACGGCCCTGAGCTGTAGTTCTTAATGCAATGTCACGGTCAGTCAGCATTCCTTTTAAAACACCTTGCTCTGCAACGGGAATCGCCCCGACGTTATACTGTTTCATTAGAGAAGCCGCTTCCTGAATCGTTTGATTCGGAGAAACGGTTGCCACCTGCGTTGTCATTGTATCTTTAACTGAACTCATTGTCAGCACCCCTTTCAATCATTAGTATGTTCAGACACGAGCCGTTTAAAAAGGGAGTTAGAGGAAAGGTTTTATGATATGATTTCTCTGATACAAAAAAGAGCTTTTCTGAAAATAGAAAAGCTCTTGCCACCTGATTATATCAGCCTTCTGTGACCGAAAAAGGCTTTGTTTGCCTTCTTTTGAAAGTCAGAAAAAGCAAACGGAAAATAAATCCCAAAATCATTCAGCATCTTGCTGTTTTTTTCAAAAATCGCCTGATCACTCACATCAGAGTGCGGCGAAGGCTTTGTCAGGATAATATGTATCATTTGCAGACAAGCCATAATTTGAAATGCTTCTTTTAATGTTCCTTGGTAATAATGGTTATTTAAAGATAGAACGCCTTTCTTTTTAAAGCGCTGAATGTCCAGCTCGGAGAAATAAAGAGGAAATACATCATGGATCAGCTCCATAGACAGCTCCTTGATAAAGCTCTCCTGTTCTGCAGTTGCTGCGTTCACAATTCTCACGTCAATCACCTTTCTTGCCATCGAATATCCTAAGTCTTACTCAAGAATAGCACAGAAAAAAACGCGAAAGCTAAGGTAAGTGTTTCCTATGAGAAACAGCAGCCTTCCGCTTCGAAAAGGAGCCATTTGACATGAAACAAAAAGGCAGAGGGCTTGAGGTCCTCATCAATGAAAAACAGGACGGCCAATGGCTGTTTTCCATACTCAAAACAGGGCTCAAAGCTTCTAAACCTGTGATACAAGACTGGATGACACATCATCAGATAAAGGTCAATCACGAATCCGTCTTAAACAATATGATTGTAAAAAAGGGAGACCGCGTGTTCATTGATCTTCAGGAAAGTGAAGCATCTTCGGTCATTCCGGAGTATGGAGAGCTTGATATTTTATTTGAGGACAATCACATGCTCATCGTCAATAAACCAGCTGGCATAGCGACGCACCCGAATGAGGATGGGCAAACAGGCACACTGGCTAATTTGATCGCGTATCATTATCAGATAAATGGCGAAACATGTAAGGTGCGCCACGTCCACCGTCTGGATCAGGATACATCTGGCGCTATCGTCTTTGCCAAGCATCGTCTGGCACACGCCATCTTAGACCAGCAGCTAGAGAAAAAGATGCTGAAGCGTACGTATACCGCCATCGCTGAAGGAAAGCTACGGACGAAAAAAGGAACAATTGATTCACCGATCGGCAGAGACCGATCACACCCGACAAGGCGCCGGGTTTCACTCAGCGGGCAAGCAGCCGTTACTCATTTCAAGGTAATGGCCAGCAATGCGAAAGAGCGTCTGTCACTCGTTGAATTAGAGCTGGAAACAGGAAGAACACACCAAATTCGTGTTCATATGGCGAGCATCGGCCATCCACTGATAGGAGACTCGCTTTACGGAGGCGGGAACAAGCTGTTAAACAGGCAGGCGCTGCATGCCAAAAAGGTACAGGCCGTTCACCCGATAACCGGCGAGCTGATTGTTGCCGAAGCGCCTTTCCCGGCTGATATAGAAATCCTATGCTCTACATATTTTTCATAAAGAAAAGCCGCAGGTATTTCCTGCGGCTTTTTAAATGACTCGCTTTCCATATATAATATAGCGCTTCGGGGCATTTCCCACGTATGAAAACGGATAACAGGTCGTCAGAATCAGCTCTTCCTTTTCATGCTGGAGCGTGATAATAGATGTGTCATCCTTATCAACAATTTTTGTTTTTACAATTTCATATGTGAATTCTCCATAAGACAGCAGAATGCGGAGCCGATCTCCCTTTTCCAGCTCTCCCGTCCGGCGAAACACGGTATCTCGATGCCCTGACAGCACAATTTGTCCGTTTTCATCAGGATAATAGCTATCCTTATAATGCCCGACACCTTTTTCTAAATCATCAGCATCAGTGCCCTCCACAATCGGAAGCTCTGCATTGATTTTCGGTATTTCCAAAATGCCGCTCGCTTGGCCGGTTTCTGGCTTAAATGATGCTTTGTTCTTTGCCTGCTTTGCGCTATTTTTCGTTCTCGAAGATTCCTGCGGTTTTTCCGCCGCCAGTTTTGCTTCTTTTAATGTCTGTTCCGTTTTCATATTCGTATCGATCAATTTAAAGCCTCCATAGCCTGCGATCACTAGGCCGGCCGCAATGATAAGTAGTGGAATAACTTTTTTCACGTTCTGGAGGCGCTCCTTTTTCTTCTGACATATAAATAAGTTCCGGATAATGTCACCGCCGCACCGATCACCATAAAGTTATTGTAGTTTGCTGATGTATCCGGAAGCGGATGCTCTGACCCGCTTTCCCCGCCCTCGTTTCGTAAAGGCAATGTGCTGATGCTATTGGCGGCGTTTTTTGTGTTGTTGATAGGTATTTCATCGAATCTCAAAATGGCTGAAGGCGGCAGCTGATGAACCGGTGCTGTGCCCGGAGTCTCTTTTATATCAGGCAAATCCACATCAGGCTCTGGAACCTCTTTCATTGGGTGCTCCGTCCCCGGGTCATCTCCAGGCTCTTCCGTAACCGGGTCTTCTGTTACAGGGTCTTCAATATCACTGGCTGCAGCGAGCTTAATCCTTCCCTCTTTTGTATACGCAATTGGCTCATCAAAACTCTTCACGTACTCAACTGTCGCTTCCAAATCCTCTGGCCCTGTCACCGGATTTTTCCCGAGCAATCCGATCGGCTGGTATTTGGTGCCTGTCGCCGTCGCCATAAAGTTGTTGACGGTTAATGTATATGTGGCATCAGGCTGGATCTCGGTGCCATCTGCCATTTTCATATCGACTGCTTTTCCAGTTTCTTTATCCCACGTGTACGTAAACCCGCTGATGCTGTAGTCAGGCCCAAAAATCGGCGAGATTTGCGCATTGATAATCTCTCTTAAATCTTTTCCTTTAATCTCAAGCTTCGTTAACACATTTCCAAACGGCTGAATATTGTAAAGGTCTCCCCACGTAATTGGGCCCTTCTTCAGCGTTTCACGTATGCCGCCTCCATTCATAAGGGCGAAATCCGTTTTCATGGCAGTTCTCATTCCATCCGCAATCAGGTTTCCAAGTGGTGTATCACCGTCATTTGAATACCCTCCTTCCATATCAACAGCTGCTTCGCCGACTACTTCGCTGATAATCGGTTCAGCAATAGTTTCGTATTTCTTTAAAATGGCTGAAGCGCTGGCGTCCGGTTCGATTTTACTTTGATCCACATATACGATTTCCGCTGACTTTTTGACAATGTCTTTTGTCGTTTTATCGATCTCTACATCAACGACACCTATCGCTTTTCCATATTCATACGCTTGAACAATCAGTTTTCCATTCACTTCGCCGTTAACAACCTTATGATTATGCGCGGCAAAAATCACGTCAATTTCAGAATCTGTTTTGTTTGCAAGATCAGCAGACTCTCCGGTAATGGCGTTGCCGTTTTGTTCAGCTGACATATGTGCGAGAACTGCGATGGCCTTTACGCCTTTTTTCTTCAGCTCTTTGGCCGCCTCATTCACCGCTGTCGCTTCATCTGTAAACTCGATATTTTTTATTCCTTCAGGCATAACCATACCAGCTGCCGACTGTGTGACAACTCCGATAAAAGCCACGGGTACGCCCTCCACATTTATGATGTCGTAAGCCGGCAAAAAGGGCTCTCCAGTTGATTTCACTTTACAATTGGCACATACAAGGGGAAAGTTCTGTCCATCATATCCGCTTGTGCCTTTCGGGTGATCACCGCCATTTAAAATTCTCAGCAGTTCATCGGTGCCTTCATCGAATTCGTGGTTTCCCACAGTTCCGACATCAAATCCGATGTCCTCCATTAATTCTACAGTGGGCTCATCCTGAAGAAGAGATGAAACTGGAGAGCTGCCTCCGATCATATCTCCCGCGTGCACCATTAGCGTGTTTTTCTTTTCAGCCTTTTTTTCTTTTAAATATGCGGCGGCATAGTCCATGCGTCCAAATGTGCCGTCTGCAGTTCCGTTCCCATCAAGATCAAGCTCATATTGCTGATCGATCTTGCCATGCAAATCATTCATGCTGAGAATTCTTAGCGGCACATTTTTTTCAGGTGCCGTTTGCCTCATTTTATATCCTGCGTTCTCCGCTTCCTTTGCTGATGCAAAGAAAATTCTGTTTTCCACCGCGACCCTCTTCCAGTCAGCCGGCTGCACATATGTTTGATTCGACGAATCCCCTACATATCTTGTCAGGCCTTTCCCTTGCTCTCTGGCTCTGAATTCAAACGGCATTTCCATGAGCGGATCGTTTTCATTCCAAATTCCTTTTTGTTCTTTTTTCGCAGCAGCTACTGCGGACTGAAACTGCTGATAATCCTCTTCATTGTCAACCGGCCAAATAAAATATGTCGGCGCATAGCCTTTTTTCACAAGCTCTAAGTTCACGTTTGAACCTGATTCAGTTATGACTTGTCCGAGCAGCCTGCCATAGCTGTCCTTGGCTTCACTCCCGACCTTAACAGTGATTTTATCCCCTGGGGACAGAACCGTTTTTAGATAGTCAGATGCCTTTTTGCCAAATCTTAATTGATTTTCGTCTGCGTCATTTTTTGGTGTGTGATATGTTTCAGGTGTATCTACATTTACAAACCTGATTTTTGTCGTTCCGAGAACCGGAGATTTGAGATGAATGGTATCGCCGTCAACAACCCGGTCAACAATCCCTTCATATTCTCCCTCAGCAGACGGAGGTGCGGGCTGCTCTTCAAGCAGCTTCAGGTCAGACGATTTTCGCGGAAGCAGCTGAAAGGATTGGTATCTGCTTAACACCCCAGTAAATTCATACCACTTGCCCTCATTAAGTTCGTCTATCACCCCTGTTTCATTCATAACACGGAGCGTCATTGCATGATGGTCGTCATCAATCATCGTTACATTGTAACCGCCGCCTGAAGGAGAACTTGGAATTGAGGAGACAAATGCAGTTAATGTCACAAGGCGGCCTTCATACTGATCACCCAGGCTGCCATTAATGAGTTCATTGATTGTTAATTGTTTAGGGGCGGGGAGAGGCTGGTTTGACTGATTGATTTTAATCCCTGATAAGATTGGAACGATTTCTTTCAGTCCCTGGTAAGTCGTGATTCTCCCTGTCACCGTGACATCCATGCCCTCTTTTAATTCAGGAAATTGTTCGGGGGAAGGCGAATACATGTTAATGCCTCCGGTTTCATCTTGCAAAAAGGTTGACAGCTTCCCGCCTCCGATTGCGTTTTGATCAGCTGTGACGATCCCTTTTATCGTTACTTCTTCATTCAGCCTTCCCCGCGCTTCATTTATGGTCATTGGGTGTTCAGCCGGCGGAGTTTTCGTGTCATCGGTTAGGTTCATCGACTGAACGTTTTTAAGTCCTGTCGTGTTAAAGTAATTTTCAAGCTTGCCTTGAACCGTTATCTTTTTTCCAAGAAGAAGCGGATTGGTTTGCAGCCCGAACTGGTTTCTGAAAGCTGAAGGGATTTGCACAGGAAGGATATGATCGGGCGATATCTCATTTTTGCGGTCTGCCAGCGCGACATTATAATCATTTGAAAATGGGCTTGTCAGCTTGTAATGCTGCGGGGAAACCGCCTGGCCGACTGCATATCCTTCGACAAGCGCCTGTCCTTCTTTTTGCTGTTTTGCCTTCTCAACTGATATAGCCTGCTGCGGTTCAGCTGCAGTTACCGCTTCGCACGTGTACATGACATTTAAGAATATCAATGCCATGATCAATACCATATGCATCATACGCCTCATCATATTTCCTCCCTTAATATACACATAATGACAATGACTTTGTCTGCTTACCATTTCGACAGCCAGCATATAATTCCTTTCAGGCTTCTGCATAATACGCGGCGGACTGGCACAAAATACAGCTGATCTGAAAAACAAGGAGGAATTCGGTTTGGATCAGTTAAATCAGCAGCAGCAATCCCAAATGAACAAAGGTATCCCTGGAAAACCGCATAAAAACCACGGCGGACATGAAATGTTTGATATGCACGAGGTGCTGTCCGGAACACTTACTGTACTTGATCAGTTTATGATGCTGAGACAATTCTGTAAGGATCAAGAATTATTAAATATCCTTGATCGTCAATATCAATTCATTTCTTCTCAATACAATATAACTGCAGAATGTTTCAAAACAGGAAGCGAACCTTCACAAAAAACAGCAACTTATATGATGAAGGAAGACAACCAGACTGTTTATGGCATGCAGCCGACACAGCCTAAAAAGCCTGTTCAATCCATGAATGATATTGATGACAGCATCATCAGCAGACAAATGCTTTGCGCGGTTAAAGCACAAGCTTCTATGCTGACGATGGCTTCTTTGGAAATGACAAATCCGGCCGTTAGACGCGTACTGTCTGCGCAAATTCAGGAGTATGTTGAAATGGCATTTGAAATTTTCCTATATCAAAACAAACACGGCTATTACCAAGTTCCTCAGCTTGATGCGCAGGACATGGAACAGCTGAGAAATTCATTCGCCCCTGAACAAGGACAAATGCCTCCGACACAAGGCGGTATGGGCCAGCAAGGGCTTCATTAATACAAAGGCATTGGATAGATACTATCCAATGCCTCACTTTTTTCAAATTTTTTCTTAAAGTCTTTTTCAAATTGATCAAGACTTTCCTTTGTTGCTGATTTAAACCCTTTTTTAAAGTCCCCTTTTTTTGCCGTTTCCTTTATCAGTTCAGATATAATGTCTTTCCCGTATTTACCCGTCAGCTCATCGAGCATATAAAAGCTTTGCAAATAGACATCAGTTTCATATTCGGCTCTGGCTTCCTGCCAGTCTCGGTCTGACTGCAAACGGTCAAAAGGGACAACAGAAAACGTGATCGGATCGATAAGCAATTCATAGTTCGCAATCCACTCGCTTAACCCTTCATGAAACCATAACGGAAACTCATCGGGGTCCGCCTCAAGCTCCTTCAGTTTCTGGTGAAACGCATGATGTGTGTATTCATGAATCAACAATCTCTGGTACAAATAAACCGCTACCTCGTCCCCTTCTAAAAGTTTCTTTTTCTCTTCAGGCAACAATCCGATCAGCTGCTCCCGCTCAGAATAAAAACCAACGACATCCAATAACCCGGAGTAATCCTCCATCTGTTTTTCATTAGAAAAAAAAATAATATCAATAGGCTTTTGATTCGAATATCCAATCATAAATTGATTAATACTGACCGCATATTCAAGCGTTTCTTTCGTCAATGGCAGTAAGGACTTTTCCTTAGAAGTGTAATAAATATCGGCCTGTTTAAATGACTCTTTCTTCATGTGCTTCGTCACTTGTTCTTTTGTGATTCCAGATGCCTGCCCTGGAAAAGACAGGATATACATCGTGCTTGATACGATGGCTGAGCTTACAGCCAGCATCACAAGGACTCCGCACAGGAATAGAGCGGATGCCGCACGCTTTCCTATGCCACCCCGCAAACGTCTCCCTCCCTGAGCCGGTCCGTCTTGTACCTTTTATTTTTACTCTATGCAGCCTGAGTTCACAGTGTGTCATCAACGCATAGAAAAAGCCGCACAATTTGTGCGGCTTTTTCATTTATTCAGCGTTAGGGAATACGCGCTGTACAGTTTGTGTAAATTCATCAAATAACCCAGCGATTGGATCACCATTTTGAATACGCTTTCCATATCCTTGCATACGCTCTACAAAATCAGGGTTAGCTGAAACGTAAACATTATCAATGTTTTTGTCAGTAGATCTTACCTTTTTGGCTATTTTTTTCTTCAGATTGTTTTCTACTGCACCTTTATTTCCATTGGTTAAAACGACTGCAACGTAAGCTTGATTTCCAGCAACAATGACATCGGCATGCTTTACTTCTTTTAGATCTGTTACTTTATCAGCTGCTTCATCAGCAACCTCGAGTTTCCGGTCGTTGTTATTATCGTCATTTACACGATTGTTATTGTTATTGACATTATCAGTAACATTGTTGTCAACGTTATCCCGGTTGTTCACATTGCGCATATCGTCATTGGCCGGATTTCGATAATTTACATTTCTTACATCATTATTGTCACGTCTGCCCTCACCTTGGTCGGCCATACTGCAGCCAGTCATAAGCAAAGGGATAAGAAGCACAGACGCAAGGACTTGTTTTTTTCCAAGCATGTGAATTCCTCCTTTATCACTTTACTTATAGGTTTTTCTAACTGGCTTTAATTATGCATGAAAATCTGAAGGAAATGCTTTCCCGGGAAATATAACGGTTAATTTGTCTAATGAGGGGGAAAATATGAATACATTGCAAAGGAGGGATCATGTTGTTCAACCAGCGAAGAGGAATCAGCCCCGCAGCATTGATCATCGGATCAACTATGCTTATTGCTGCATTATCACCTCAGATCCGCCAAAGAATCAGCGGGTTTATCACAGGACAAATGAACAGACGACATTCAGGAAATAACACATTTGATGCTTCTAATGTAGGAAACATGGTCAAACAAGCATTAGGCGGCGGTAGCGGTGATAACCATGACCGTTCACAACATCAAAGCCAGCGGCAAAACGGCCGTCAGCACCAGAATGCCGGACAACAGCAAACACAGCATCAGCATACACAGACACAATCGAGGCAAACTGAAACAGCCCCGAAAAAAAGACAGCCTCATTATGCTGAACCCATTCATTTTGAGCAAAGCGCAATGAATGTCATGGACGACAACACGATGATGGAAATGCTGGAGGACTTAGAACCCGGCCGTTAAAAAACGTGTAACCATTTGCCTCTAGGTGTTTTTTTCTTTTAAACTTCTTGTTTTCTATATTTTTTCGCCTATTTTGGAGTACAATTGGCGAGCTAAAAAAATCCTTCTTTCGTTCAATTAGAACGTTTGAAGGATTTTTTGTTTATGCTGCCGCTCTATCCGAAGCAATCTTTATCGATTCATTATTAGCTCCCTCATCAAAAGGCTGAAAAGGACAGAACACTATTCATTTTGTTTCTTGCTTCAACACTCAACATTTAGAATTTACTCGAGCGTTGGAAAATGCTGTTGACTATTCAGTTGAACTGTATTACATTATTATTAAGTTGAACTATATAGTCAAACTGAATAGAGGGTGCGGATATGAAACACAAATTATTACCGTTGTCTGAAACCATGCATTATATTTTATTAGCTCTGCGCGAGCCGCTCCATGGCTATGCCGTAATGCAGAAGATAGAAAAGATAAGTAACGGTACTGTTATTTTAGCAGCGGGTACATTATACGGTGCGATTGAAAACTTGAATAAGCATGGTTGGATTGAACCTGTCGGAGAGTCAGGCCGGAGAAAAGTTTACATGATAACTGAAGAAGGAAGCGCTATTTTAAAAATGGAACAAAATAGGTTATTGCATATTTTATCCTTGTACGAAGGAAGTGAATCGAATGAAGAAATTTAAGATGTTTTTTGATATTGAAAAAGAGGAACAATGGCTGAACGAGCAATTACAAAAAGGCTATCGGTGTACAAATATTAGTGGATTAGGAATATACACTTTTGAAAAAACCGACAAGAGATATGTGATCCGACTGGATTACCAAGATATTTTACCAAAGAAAAAGTTCAAAGATTACAAAGGGATATATGAAGACTTCGGTTGGATTTATATAAATGGCCCCTGGCTTAGTGGAATTCGATATTGGCAAAAAGAAGATGATGGTCAAAATGAAATCTTCTCGGATCGCCAATCAAAGAGTAATTATTATAAAAGATTGATGAATTATTCTTCTGGTTTAGGTTTCATGTGTTTGTTTTTTTCTTATATGATCTATAAGGATTCAGGTTTATATTTAACTGAAGGTCTTTGGAGTATGAAAGGTGAATGGTTTTGGAAAGCATTTTTATTTGAAACTCCATTTGCTCTTTTGAGGTCGCTTCCCGCCCTTATGGTTGTTCTCTTTGCCGCCAGTTTCTATAAAGTGTATCGAAAGTATTCAATGTTAATGGAAAAATAATGCAAAGAGGTTCATTATGAACTTTTTTAATTCAATGAAGAATTGAAGGGAATGCATCTACCACAGGCGAGCGCTTTTCTTTTATTCGTTTCCGAAAATTAGACATCACAGCATATCGGGGTATACACTTGCGATGCTATACATGTAATCGCCTTTTTATGTTCAGGCACGATTGAATTAGATTATTAGCCAACTCACCTTCTAAGAAGGAATCTATTATGTGTGTGTGCCTCAGATAAGTTAGCGTCTTCAAGATACCATGAATATAATTTTCATTTCAATTAGATCAATCCATTGATCAGTAATGCCGGCTTGATCTTCCCAAAAAAACAAAAAAAGAAACCCATGAAACCTTTATATTGCAAGGTTCATGGGTCTTATTAATGTGTAATCCCTGACGATTACACGTTTTTCATATGTTACGCTTCTTCAGCTTCAATCACTCTGGATTGATCATGAAATGTCCCTCGATCAATTTCCTTCGTGACCTTACTTGTAATAAGGCCGGATGTCATACTTCCGCTGACATTCAAAGCAGTACGCCCCATATCAATTAACGGTTCAATTGAGATTAATAAACCGGCGAGCGCTACAGGCATGTTTAATGATGATAATACAAGAAGCGCTGCGAAAGTCGCTCCGCCGCCGACTCCGGCAACACCGAAGGAGCTGATGGCAACGACTGCGATAACAGTGATAATAAACACCGGGTCGAATGGATTTTGACCGACAGTCGGGGCAATCATCATCGCCAGCATCGCAGGATAAATGCCCGCACATCCATTTTGGCCGATCGAAAGGCCGAACGAACCGGCAAAGTTTGCAATCCCTTCGGGCACACCCATGCTTCTCTGTGTTTTAATATTCAGCGGCAAAGCACCTGCGCTTGACCTTGACGTAAATGCAAATACAAGTACAGGCAGCGCTTTTTTCAAATAAATCACAGGATTCAAGCCGCTGAACGTCAGCAGCAGCAAATGAATGATAAACATAGTGATTAACGCGGCATATGAAGCAATCACGAACATGCCCAGTTTTAGAATGCTGTCAAGATCACTCGTTGCAATCGTTTTTGTCATGATAGCCAGCACCCCATAAGGCGTCAGTCTCAAAATGAGCGTGACAACACGCATGACAATGGCATAAACGGCATCAACCAGTTTTTTAAATGTTTCTGCCTGTTCCGGCTGTTTGTTTTTTACGCCGAGGAATGCCACTCCAAGGAAAGCGGCAAAAATAACGACAGCGATCGTTGAAGTCGGTCTAGCTCCCGTAAAATCTAAAAACGGGTTTCCAGGCAGCAGTTCAACAATCTGCTGCGGCAGCGTTTTCGCTGTCATATCCTCTGATTTCTGCTGAAGCTCCTGCCCCCGTGAAAGCTCTGTACTTCCTTGGTCAACCTGAATCGCCTGCAAATCAAATGAAAGTGCGGACACGATACCGACAGCTGCTGCAACAGCTGTTGTTGCTACTAAAATCCCGATAATCAAACCGCTGATTTTCCCGAGATTTTTTGTCAGTTTCAGCTTTGTAAATGCACCGAGAATCGAAATAAAGACAAGAGGCATGACAACCATTTGAAGCAATTTGACATATCCGCCCCCGGCAATATTAAACCAGTCGGCTGTTTGAATAACTATATTTGAAGTCGGGCCGTAAATCAGCTGAAGCGCAAATCCAAATACAATCCCCAGTCCCAGCGCAGTAAATACACGTTTAGAGAAGGAAACATGTTTTTTCTGCATAACAAAGAGCCCTAAGATAAGTAAAAATAAAATAAATACATGTAATACAACTAGTAAAGTCTCCAAAGCAGGTAAACTCTCCCTTCAAATTTTCTCATTTACTATATTACACTAATTCCGATGGGTCAAGTGCGAATTATTTTAACTTATCAATTCAAGCAAAAAAACCTTATATAATGCCTTTTTTTCTTTTCTTTCCCTTCCATCTTTAGTACCTTATATAAGGGTGATAATATTTGCTGAAAGAACTGTTTGTAAACTTGACGATTTTAATCACATTTAATTATCTCTTCACCCACCTGTTTAAAGAAAGGTTAGTACATAAAAAAGACAGCATATCCTTTCAAGCTGTTAAAGGACTGGCCTGCGGTTTGCTCGGGGTTATTCTGATGGTGTTTGGATTTACCTATCAGCATTCAATTATTGATCTTCGAAATATCCCTATTATGATTGCCGCTCTTTATGGAGGCTGGGTTTCAACGGCAACGGCCCTGGCTATGATCGCTGCTGGCCGCATGCTGATCACAATGAACACATCTGCACTTTACTCGGTTATTATCATTTGTATCGCTGCCATCCCGTCACTCATTGTTTCTAGAAGAAAAAAAGTTCAACTAAAACATGCTTTCTATCTTATAATAATCACAAATAGCTTGATCTCCTTTGCCTTTTATTTTCTTATAGACTTACATTCATATGAACTTCATTTATATTTTTGGATCATCTCAATAGCGGGCGGTATGCTCAGTTTATATATTATTGATCATGAAACAAATGCACATCTTCTTTATAAACAATATAAGTTTCAAGCGCACTTTGACTTTTTAACAGGCGTGTATAACCGAAGAAAGTTTGAAGAAATCACAAAAGCTCTGTATCGACAGGCGGCCGATACCCCGCATTTTCAATTTGCACTGATTTATATGGATATCGATCATTTTAAAACCATCAATGACCAATATGGCCATCATGAAGGAGATCAGGTGCTCAAAGAGCTGGGCTTACGTCTGAAGCAGAGCATCCGAAATACTGATCCAGCCGCTCGGATCGGTGGTGAAGAATTTGCCGTGCTTCTGCCGAACTGTTCTCTTAATAAAGCAGCCCAGATCGCAGAACGGATCAGGAGCGCTGTCAGTCATGAACCGATTGTATTAAAAAACGGCGAAAAGCTTTCAGTTACGATATCACTGGGGGCCGCTCATTACCCCAATAATACGGAACGGCCAAGATCCTTGCCCATTCTTGCCGATCAAATGCTTTACAAAGCGAAAGAGACGGGACGGAACAAAGTGTGTTTTTCAGAAAAAAAAGAATGAATTCAATGTTCGAATTCATTCTTCCAATCTGAAAGACGTTTCAAAGGCAGAAAAGCCGGGACAAGATCTCCCTGATATTCTTTTTCTATAAATGCCGCTGTATCATCAGCTTGATAAAGCTCAAGAATGGTTTGCAGCGCTTCCCGATCTTGATCCTCCGCTCTGACAACAATCAAATTCATCTCTTCCCCCGACATGAGACCGCCGCTCTTTATGGTATGCTTTTTCGGGTTCAGCCCCGCTTTTTTTGCTTCAGATGGTTTCATGACAAACACATCCCCACCGCTCACTGCATCCTGTTGCCGGACAGCTTTCAATTTCAGGTGTCTCGGATTATCTTTAATCATATCAACTGAACCTGTTCCGTTAAATCCGTTTTTCAACGTTAGCAATCCCGCCTCCTGAAGCACAGTAAGCGCCCTGCCAAAATCGAATGCTTTATCCGGAACAGAAACAACAGCTCCCCGCGGTATATCTTGAATTCGGTCATATTGTTTTGAATAAATGCCCATAGGCGTTATGTATGTCGTACCGAGCGGTGCAAGCTTAAGTTTGTGTTTTTGAGTGAACGACTGAAAATATGAAATGGTTTGAAAGGCGTTGGCATCAATTTCTTTGTTAGCTAGTGCGATATCAGACTCAGCATAATCAGAAAAAGGGATCAGCTGAATATCCAGCCCTGCCTCTTCAGCCTTTTGGGCAATATAGTTCCATATTGCCCCGTCAGACTCAGCAATCCCGATTTTTATCGATTCATGTTCTGCAGACGGTGAACATGCAGTAAATGAAACGAAAAGAACAAGGACGAAACTGCATATAAGCCACTTTTTCATTGTGACCATACTCCTATCTATGTATTAGAGCATGCAAGCAATATCAGACAAAAAAATCATACGCTCTCTTAGTTGATAAACGTTGTCATTTGTAATATTGATAACTTTTACCTTACTCATATCCAATCAGGTTGTCAATTCCTTTGACATTATCTTCCCAAATGAAGGCATACGAAGGCAAACGTATGATCACATATCGAGAAAGCAGATGAATTTCCGTAAATAAATATCAAATTGAAAAATAAATATGGTATTTTCCCAAAAAAGTTTCAATAAGCAGTTGTTTTTTCTGAAGATTACTGGTAGAGTAAAGGTAATTATTTTTGTTCGAACTATCTTTAAGAAGAAAGTTTTGTAAGAGTTTTCGTCTTGAAAGTTTGTTAAGAGCAAGAATAGTGAATTTAAGCGTTATGATCGCTTTAGGAGGAAATTTCATGTTAGAAGGTAAAGTAAAATGGTTCAACTCTGAAAAAGGTTTCGGATTCATCGAAGTAGAAGGTCAAGACGATGTATTCGTTCATTTCTCTGCTATTCAAGGCGAAGGCTTCAAAACTTTAGAAGAAGGCCAAGCTGTTTCTTTTGAAATCGTTGAAGGAAACCGCGGACCACAAGCTGCTAACGTTACTAAAGAAGCGTAAGCATAAATTGATATGAAAAACTGCAGGTGCAAACCTGCAGTTTTTATTTTGGACAAAAAAGCTGTTTTGCTTATGCAAAACAGCTTTTTCATTAGTTTGCAATATCCCGTTTCATGAAGATTCCAAAAGCAAGCAGCAGGAAAATGATAAAGTAAATCGCAAGCATGACGATAGAAAACGTCATTGTCATCCCTTCTATTAACGGTGTGCCATCCACATACTGAGTTAAATCGACATTAGCAAACAATATATACTTTGCCCAGTCAAATTTCGCTGCAATAAAGGCAGTGGCTGTCGTACCGGCAACCAATAAAAAGATGGAAAACCCTACTGCAAGAGAGCTGTTTCTGAATACTGCAGACAGCATAAACGCCATCGTCGCCACCATTAAGGCCGAGACGGATTCAGAAAGATACGTTGTGGCCAAATGACTCATCATGTTTTGCTCAATAACATGGCCATCCTTATAGATTAAATGAATATTCGCAGCGGTTTCACCACCCGTCCCGAAGAAAATCAACCCTAACAAAGTAGAACCGATAAATAAAATCAACAGCAATAGGAACCCAAATAGGAGAACTGTAATATATTTTGACATCAAAATTTGAAAACGGCTGAGCGGGCGGATCATTAACAGCTTAATGGTTCCCCAATTAAATTCGTTCGCGACAATTCCGGCTGCGATAATAATGGTAAACAGTCCGGTAAGGATGGTAAAACCTGCTGAATCCGTTACATAAGACCATACCGTATAGCCCGTGTCATTTGGGATGTTATGTTCAATGCGATAGTTGTTGAGTGTGATTATTTCTTTATATCCATCTTTCAGTGAAGGATCGTCTTTGATTTCTTTCTTTAATTCGGCGTTTTGTGCTTGAAGTTCTTGTTTCCAATGAGAATTTGCTTCACCGGCAGAAAAATGATTCGCCAAAAATGCAAATCCAACCATTGTTAGCCCCAGAATTCCGATCATCACCCATGTTCCGGCACGGCTGAAAATTTTGATCCACTCATTATAAATCAAATTAAGCATGCTGAACCTCCTCTTTTGTTTCACCTGTCATTTCTAAGAAACGGTCCTCTAATGATTTTGTTATAATCTTGACCTCGTAAATGCGGATTTGCTGCATCACCAGCAATTCAATAACCGCAGGGACTTCGTCTTTAGCAAGTTTGAGTTCTACACCATTTGTCTTACTCACTAAATCGTACTGTTTTAGCACGGAAGCTGCTTCATTCGGCTGCTCAACCTGGAAGAAATATGTATCGTTCTCATCAATGTTTTCATCTTTTACATTTTGAATATCGATCAGCTTTCCTTTTTGCAGAATCGCAATGCGATCACACATCAGTTCCATCTCTGACAGCAGGTGGCTTGAAACGATGACAGCCATTCCTCTTTCTCGGGTCAGCTTCTTTAAATGATCTCTGATTTCCCTGATTCCCGCCGGATCAAGTCCATTTGTCGGTTCATCCAAGATCAGCACTTTCGGATCATGCAGAAGGCATTGTGCCAAGCCAAGACGCTGTCTCATTCCTAGAGAATATGTTTTCACCTTGTCGTGGATTCTGTCTGTTAAACCAACCAGCTCAACAACTTCATCAATTTTTTCCTTCGTAACACCCTTGACCATCCTTGCGTATTGCTGGAGATTTTTATATCCGCTTAAAAATTTATACAGCTCTGGATTCTCTACGATCGCTCCAATATGCTTAATCGCCTTGGCA
The DNA here is from genome assembly GCF_002201875.1 of Bacillus sp. MD-5. NCBI lineage: Bacteria > Bacillati > Bacillota > Bacilli > Caryophanales > Bacillaceae > Bacillus > Bacillus sp. MD-5. The sequence goes on along the minus strand of NZ_CP021911.1, from coordinate 836,855 downwards.
TATTCTTTCGTAATGGATTGACCGCAAATGAGGACATCACCTTTCGACAGCTTCATTAAGCCTACCATCATCCGGATGGTTGTCGTTTTCCCAGCTCCGTTTGGTCCCAAAAAACCGAATACTTCACCTTCACGAATCGTAAAACTGAGATCATCAATGATCGTTCGGCCTCTGATGTTTTTTGTCACATTTCTCAATTCCAACACTGTTTTCATCATATTCCTCCTCTTTCTAGCAAACTTCCATTTTTGATTTAAACCATTGCAAAACAGACATGCCTTCCTGTTCACGAATATCTTCTACTTCGCGCTGCGCCACTTTTTCTCCATTTGCGAGTATGATGACTTCGTCTAACAACGTCTCAATTTCATCAATTTCATGTGTCGCGATCACGACAATCTGCTGCTCAAAATCAATGTACGACACAAGGCTGTTTACGATGGAGTCCCTCACCATCGGATCAAGCCCCGAAAAAGGTTCATCAAGCAAGATGACGTCTGCCTGTCTCGCTAAAGCAAGAACGATTTTCAGCCTGCCCCGATTTCCTTTTGATAGCTTTTTGATCTTTTTTTCCGGATCCAGCTGCATCTCATTCAATAGTCTATAAGCTTGTTCTGTTTGAAAATCAGGAAACTGCGACTGATAAAAATTCACCATATCTTTGACAGTGAAATCCGGATAAAACATATCAAGCTCAGTAAGATAAGCCGTTTGACGCACCATATCTCTCGTAGCTTGTTTTCCATCTACTTTTACAAACCCTGAAGTCGGAAACAAAAGGCCAGCCATCATTTTCAGGGTCGTTGACTTGCCGCTGCCGTTCGGTCCGATCAGACCATAAATCCGTCCAGATGATAGGGTAAATGACACATCATTGACGGCCGTATGGCGGCCGTATTTTTTTGATACGTGTTCTAGCTTGATTTCCATTTTAGCCTCCCTCTGTGAATGTTTTAATCCCCTCTACCATTTCCTCTTTCGTGAGCCCCAGCTCTTTCATTTGCTTGACAAAGCCTTCCAGGACTTCTCGTGTCAGCCTTTCTTTCAACTCGTCTACGATTTCAGCTTTTTCCGCAATAAACGTCCCTTGACCTCTTCTTGTCTCCACAATACCCAGCCTTTCCATTTCACTGTAAGTTCTTTGAATTGTATTGGGATTTACCTTAGTTTGAATCGCCATTTCTCTTACTGAAGGAAGCTTGTCTCCTGGGAGCAGCTCCTTCCTGACCAGCCTATAAAAGATCTGATCAGCGATCTGCAGATAAATCGGTTTCGAGGATTGAAATTGATTATCCATATTTACACCTCTACTTTACGATCAAGCAGTTTTGAAGCCATGATGAGCAGCAAGAACGTGATGACTAAGGTAATAGGAAACCCTAGCACAGACAGATGGATAGGTTTTAATTCCAATCTCCAAACGTTATGGAAGTGGAAATCAAAATTGCAATAGACTGTTACCGGCCAGAAATGCTTTTGAGATTCAACCAAAGGGCTTATGATGTATTCATCGAAGAATAACCACACTGCGACCAACAGAACCATCGCAGCCCATCGCATTCCGCGCCAATTCCTGAGAGCGTGAAAAACAGTCCAAAACACGATGACTGTTACTGACATATCTAACGAAGAAATAAGCCCATACATATTCAGCAAAGCCACTGTACTCGTTATATCAACTTGATGCTCCAGCAGATTTTTTACAGAGAGCATATGATACATCCATATCCCATAGGCTGTTAATGCCAACTGAATCACAAATTGATAGAGCAAAGATGCTGCCAATTTAGAAGAAAACAGCCATAAGCCGCCATTTGGATTGTACAGCCAAAGCTGTGATTTCCCTTCCTTACGAAGGTGATAAAACACAAAAACAGGAGATAAGAAAAGCAGAAAAAAAGCAACTGCAACAAAAAACCCAAAAACGACTAGAGGTTCTTTCGTGCGAGAAGCTATAATATGGCCTGTTCCCAATAAGAAAATGATTCCACATATCCATAATAGCAGCCACATTCTTGAAAGCTTGATATCTTTCTTTAATAAACCTAAAAAAGAATTCATGTCTTTACCTCCCGGAAAAAATCCTCGGTGTATGAGTAACATAGTACACTAGATCAAGATGGAATACAACATATTCCATGGATTTATTTGATAAAAAACATAATTGATGTAAACAGCAAAAAAGGCAAACCCGCCATGAGTAAACGGATTTGCCTTTTTCATTATTTTTTCTTGTTTTTCATAGAGAGCAGCGCATCACGATAGCTGCGGTCCTGCATTTTGTCACTTTCCTCAGTGACCTCTTCTTCTGCCTGATCTTCGTCAGAATGCTTAAACTTTTGCAGCGCCTGCCTGTAAATATCATCACCCATTGTGTTACGTTTCTCTTTTTGAGAATCATTTTCGACAACAGATGGCGTATGCTCGGCAGCCCTTGCTTCAGCAGGGTATTGCGCTTCGTTTTTTTCCTCTTCTGGAGGTGCGATTCTATCAGTTGCTTCTTGCTTCTCAGGTCCAGGTGAGGCGTTGCGGACGTTAAATGTAATAAGGGCCGCAATGACAATGACAGCAGCAATTATTGCTATAATAATGGCCATTTCAACCTCTCCTTACTGTCCTGCTGTTAGGTTTCCTGTAACTTGGCTGACACGTCTTCCCAACGCGCGTCCAAGCTGAATACCTTCCTCAGACATTAACTCATCACTGTCTACCGGACAAGTGACACCTGCTCCGTAATAAGAGCCATAAAGTGCGTTTTCAGGCACGTTGCCAGGCAGTCCGACAACGATCATTCCTTGGTGGAACATCGGCGTGATTAAATTGTGCATTGTCATTTCCAAGCCGCCGTGTGTTGTTGCCGTTGTGCAGAAAACAGCACCGACTTTGTTAATCAGTTCGCCTTCAGCCCACAAGTAGCCAAGTCTGTCGATCCAAGCTTTAAGACCGGAGCTGATTGTTCCGAAATGCCCAGGGCATCCCCAAATAATCGCATCCATATCTTTAAGCTTGCGGATATCCGCCTGATCTACATGGTCGATGAACACTTCAGCCGCGTCGTTTTCTCTCGCGCCGTCAGCAATCGCTTCTGCAAGCACTTTAGTATGTTCGCCTTCACTATCATACACTACATAAATTTTCATTCAGGAAACCTCCCTGTACAGATTAAGATTCCTTAGCTTCTTTAGGAGCAGGAAGTAATGAAAGCTCCTCTTTTTTCTTCTTACGCAATTTATCTTTTCTGACGTCACGCAGGAAGATACTTAAAATCAAACCTGCTACACAGAATAAGGTTGCCCACATAAAGGCATCATTTATCCCCATGACATTGGAATCGAGTGACGCGTGTTTATAAATATGTGAGTACACATACGTTTTCGCTGTATCATAAGACACATTCATATTCACCATTAAATTCGAAACTGCATTTTGGAACGCATGGAGGAAGTTCGGGTCCGCCGTGCTCGTTTTATCTGCAATTTGTGAATAATGGAATGTCGTCCGGTTTGTATAAATCGTCGTAATTAAACTTGTACCGATTGATCCGCTGATTTGGCGAAGCGTGTTGCTCATCGCCGTTCCGTGGCTGTTCAGACGGGCAGGAAGCTGGTTCATCCCGGCTGTCATGACTGGCATCATTAAGAGAGACATACCAAATGCACGGATTGAATAGATCAGCATGATGTGCGTATATGGTGTATCAATTGTCAATTGCGTGTATTGATAAGTTGTTACCACTGTCACAAGAAGCCCGATAATCGCAAGCGGTCTCGGTCCGAATTTATCGAACAAAATACCTGAGATCGGTGACATAATCAGCATGACAATCGCACCCGGAAGCAGAAGCAGACCGGATTGAAGTGCCGTAAAGCCGACCAGGTTTTGCAGATAGATCGGTAAAAGAAACATACCTGTGTAAAGTGCCACTGTAATAATGATATTAATGACACTCGAAAGTGAGAAAATGTCATATTTAAACACTCTGAAATCAAGCATTGGATCATCATGGCGCAATTGCTGAACAACAAAAGCAACAATTGCAATGACGCCGATAATAACTGTAGACAGTACAATCGGGTCGGTCCAGCCGTCAGATCCGGCTTCACTGACTCCGTATAATAAGGAGGCGAATCCGACAATCGAGAGAATGGCTCCCAGAGTATCGAGTTTGATTTTTTGCGGCTCCACCATATTTTTAAAGATGAAGAAAGCCACAATGATAACAATTGCGCCGATTGGCACAAGTCCGTAAAACATAATGCGCCATGTATAATGCTCAATAATCCACCCGGAAAGAGTCGGGCCGACCGCTGGAGCAAACATCATCGCAAGCCCGAAAATCCCCATTCCTTTCCCCCTGCTTTCAGGCGGGAAAATTAACAGAATGGTTGTCATAACGAGCGGCTGCAAGATACCTCCGCCCACGGCCTGAATCAAACGGCCGATCAGCATTGTAGAGAAGTTAGGTGCGATACCGCAGACTAACGTACCGAGCGTAAAACAGAACATCGCGACGAGAAAGAGACTCCGTTGGCCAAACCGTGTAATCAGGAAGGCAGATAACGGAATCAATACGCCGTTAACAAGCATGTAACCTGTTGTCAGCCACTGAATCGTCGTTGCACTTACGCCAAATTCAGTCATTAAATGCGGCATTGCAACGTTAAGCAATGTTTGGTTGAGAATTGCCAAAAATAAACCCGCCATTAGCACAATCAGCAATGACATAGGGCTTTTTGCATTTTTTTCTTTGCCTGTAGCCATCTAAGACAACCTCCTTTCATGGTTTGATGACTGATCTGTTTTACTCAGAAATTTTAACAGATGCATTCATACCAGGAAGCACCTTATCAGATGGGTTTTTGATTGAAATTTTCACTGGAATTTTTTGTGTTACTTTTGTGTAGTTTCCGCTTGAATTTGTAGAAGGAAGCATATCAAAAGTTGAGTTAGTCGCATATCCAATTTCTTCTACAGTACCGTCAAATGTTGTATCAGGGTCTCCGTCAACTACTACGTCTACACTATTTCCTACTTCAATATCCGCAATATCTGTTTCTTTAATATTTGCTGTGATGTATAGGTTGTCCATGTCAATCGTTTGTGCAATTGTTGTACCAGCTTGTACGGTTTGTCCGTTTTTCACTTCGTTTTTCACAATTGTTCCATCCATAATGGATTTTACGTCAACAGTTTGTTCACCTTTGATTTTTGCAACTGTGTCGCCTTTTTTCACTGTTTTTCCTTCGTCCAGATCCCAGTCAGATACTTTACCTGCTGCTGGAGCAGTAATAGCAGCCATATCGCCGGCTACTTTTGCTTCATCTGTTTTTACGTAGTTAGTGCTTTGATAATAGTAGTAAGCACCTCCAGCTATAATTGCAAGAACAACAATCAAACCGATAATGTTGGTCAGAATTAAACGTCCTCTGTTCATTTTGTTTTCTCCTTTCGTTTCATCCTCTATCATTTTGCGGAAAGCTGGTGAAAATATGTGAGAAGTTTTTAATTACCGCTTTTTTCTGAACAGCCTTCAGCAAGCTTCGTTAAGCTTCCGGCAAGTTTGCGCAAATACTGCAGCTGGGAGGTATCAAGCTTTTGGTACAAGCCCGCACCCATTTTTGCATATTGCACAGCGGCTTTTTCTATCAGTTCTTCCCCCTCTTCGGTTAACTGAATCATGACGATACGGCGGTCATCCGGACTGTCATATCGATTCATCAAGTGGCGCTTATACAGAATATCTGTCATCCGCGTCACAGAAGCAGGCTTAAGATCAAGCGACATTGCCAGCTTGCTTAGCGGAGTGCTTCCGCTTTGATGAATTTTAAACATCAGCAAATATTGAAGGACTGTAATATCAAAAGGCTCAAGCACAATCTCCAATATCTTCTTCTGTTTTTTATAAATCGCCCGAGACGTATCGAAGAGCTGTTCAAAAGTGAGCAAAGCACGTTCTGATTCAGTCAACTCCTTTTCACCTCATTCCTCAATAATAGTTCACAAGATAAAATATTAATAAATGAAAGAAGATTTGTCAAAGGAAAAATTTCTTTTTCTCCCGTATTTTTTTCGCAAGCGTTTTCTTACTTTTATTAAATAAAAAAAAGCCCTGAAATGGGCTTTTCATTACGAAAATTGATGGCTTACACCAGACTCTTCATTTCTGAAAAAGCTCTTCAGCGCCTGAAAAACATCAGATTTCTGTTTTAAAATATAGTACTTAAATTTCTCATCTTTCACATTTTTATATGCAGACATTAACGTTGAATGCCTGTTGTACTGATTGACCTCGCCGTAGCAGAATAGATTGGCCTTCTTCATAATATCATTAACCAATTTCACACAGCGCGCGTTATCAGATGTCAGGTTGTCACCGTCAGAAAAATGAAACGGGTAAATGTTATAGCGAGCGGGATTGTACTTTTCATCAATAAGCTCAAGCGACTTCCGATATACGGAAGAACAGATGGTTCCGCCGCTTTCTCCCTTTGAGAAAAAATCCTCCTCCGAGACAACTCTTGCTTCTGTATGATGGGCAATAAATTCAATTTCCACAGTCTCGTATTTCGTCCGCAAAAAACGGGTCATCCAGAAAAAGAAGCTTCTGGCCATGTATTTTTCCCAAACCCCCATACTGCCGCTTGTATCCATCATTGCTAAAACGACAGCTTTTGATTCAGGCTTTGTGATGTCATTCCACGTCTTATACTTTAGGTCCTCCGGATAAATTGGATAGAACGACGGATTTCCTGACATTGCGTTTCGTTTAAAGGCTGACATCATTGTTCTTTTCTTATCAATGTTACCGGTTAACCCTGTTTTACGAATATCATTAAACTCAATATCTGTATGAATGATATTGTCCCGCTCTTTTTGCTGGAGATTCGGAAGCTCTAATTCTTTAAAAAGCGCTTCTTCTAAATCCATTAATGAAACTTCCGCTTCATAATAATCCTCGCCTGCCTGATCACCGGCACCCTGCCCTTTTCCTGGTCCTTGTTTTTTGTCTGATCCATCCCGGGCCACAACATCACCAACCTGGCTGTCGCCGTCTCCTTGCCCTACATGTTTATTCTTATCATAGTTGTAACGGATTTTATACTCATCAAGTGAACGGATTGGGATTTTCACTACATCTTTTCCATTAGACATAATAATGCTTTCCTCAGTTACGAGGTCCGGAAGATTGTTTTTGATCGCTTCCTGCACCTTTTTCTGGTGACGCTGCTGGTCATCGAAGCCTTTGCGATGGAGGGACCAGTTTTCCTCAGAAATCAAAAAATGGCCGCTGTCATTTTGGGACATGAATTCCCCTCCTTAACCATTTGTGGTCGTGATACATACGTATTCCGGCTTGTGCCAGATTATGAAACAAGTCTTTTGAAAAGATTTATATTCATCATATGCACAAAAGCACGTTTAATTGACAAACTATTTAGAAAATGGGACAAAATAACCCGCCCTATTCGGACGGGTCACGTTGCTTATCGGTTCAGCAGGCTGCCGACATATTTCAGCAGCTCATTGGCGCTCGTCGAGTTGTAGCCGTGCTCATCAATTAAACGGGCCACGACTTCATTTACCTTTTTCAGCTGCTGCTCATCCGGCGTTTTTGTTGAAGTCGTAATTTTAACGACATCCTTCAGATCAGCAAACAGCTTTTTCTGAATTGCTTCACGCAGTCTTTCATGGGAATTGTAATCAAACCGCTTGCCTTTTCTCGCATAGGCCGAGATGCGGATTAAAATTTCTTCGCGGAACGCTTTTTTGGCGTTTTCCGAAATGCCGATCTGCTCCTCGATGGATCTCATTAGCTTTTCGTCAGGGTTCATTTCTTCTCCTGTCAAAGGATCACGAAGCTTATTTTTATTGCAATAGGCCTCTACGTTATCGAGGTAATTGTCCATAAGTGTTTTTGCTGATTCTTCATACGAATACACAAACGCTTTTTGGACTTCCTTTTTCGCAATGTCGTCATATTCCTTTCGGGCGGCAGAAATAAAATTCAAATACCGCTCCCTGTCCTCGCTTGATATTGATGGATGCTGATCAAGACCTTCTTTTAAGGAACGAAGGACATCGAGAGAATTAATTGACTCCATATTTTTTCTGATAATCGTTGAAGAAATCCGGTTGATCACGTACCGCGGATCAATGCCGCTCATTCCTTCATCATTATATTCTTTTTTCATATCCTCAACGTCGACGGAATTATATCCTTCCACACTTTCTCCATCATACAATCTCATTTTCTTGACCAGATCAATATCCGACCGCTTTGGCTCTTTTAACCGGGTAAGGATTGAGAACATCGCGGCGACCTTCAAAGTATGAGGGGCAATATGAACATCCGACACATCGCTCTCTGCGATCATTTTTTCATAAATTCTCTCTTCCTCAGACACTTTTAAATTATAAGGAACCGGCATCACGATGATTCTCGAGTGCAGGGCTTCATTCTTCTTATTAGAAATGAATGAGCGATACTCCGTTTCATTCGTGTGCGCCACGATCAGCTCATCAGCAGAAATTAACGCAAACCGCCCCGCTTTAAAATTCCCTTCCTGTGTCAATGAAAGCAAATGCCAGAGAAATTTCTCATCACATTTCAGCATCTCCTGAAACTCCATCATCCCTCGGTTCGCTTTATTCAGCTCTCCGTCAAACCGGTAAGCGCGCGGATCTGATTCCGAACCGTACTCGGCAATTGTTGAGAAATCAATACTCCCGGTCAAATCGGCAATATCCTGAGATTTTGGGTCAGATGGACTGAATGTTCCAATTCCCGTACGTTTATCTTCTGAAAAGAAGATGCGCTCCACCTTCACATCCTCAATTCTTCCTCCGTACTCTTCCTCCAGCCTCATGACATTTAAAGGAGAAAGACTTCCCTCTATTCTAATACCGTATTCTCTGTAAAAGTCATCACGTAAATGGTGGGGGATTAAATGTAGAGGGTCCTCGTGCATCGGGCAGCCTTTAATCGCATATACAGCGCCATTATCTGTCAGCGTGTATGCTTCGAGACCTTTTTTAAGCATCGTGACCAACGTGGATTTACCGCCGCTCACAGGTCCCATCAACAATAGAATCCGCTTTCTGACATCTAGACGTTTGGCAGCCGGATGAAAATACTCTTCCACAAGACGTTCCAGAGATTCTTCAAGCCCAAACAGCTCACGGTCAAAAAAACTGTACTTCTTGCGTCCGTCAATCTCCTCTATCCCGCTGTCTTTTATCATATTAAAAACTCGAGAATGAGCAGATTGCGCGACCATCGGATTTTCTTTAATAATCTCCAAATAATCGGCGAATGTTCCTTCCCATTTCAGCCGCTGCTCTTCCTCTCTGTACTGTTCAATTTTCTTTAATATATCCATAAGGACCTCCTCTATCATGTTTGATACACTATGCAAATAAGGTACTTTGTTACAATCTATGCCGCCAACTCGTGATACATGCTTTGGTTTCTTAAAAATAAAGATACTTATACATCGTTGACAAGGCCGACTGCGACCGTTCATAATAAAGAAAAATACAGAATCATCCAGACTCGGACAGCACGGAAAAATTGAAGAGGGGGAGAGACGGTGAAAACAATCATCATGATGGGGGTCATTGTCACTTTTTTAGTATCAATTTTTACTGCAGGATACGATAGCAAGCCTGGAAAAGAATAAAAAAGGGTGCTCCTGAAAGAGCACCCTTTTTGTATAACAGAACAATGTTTTACAGTTTTGTTTTTTCTTTAATCTGTGAATGTTGATCACATTCGTATCTGTTTTCGTACTCAATTGTTCCGATACTGCATCCCGGCCCGATAATCACTTCTTTTCCCCTGACAACTGCCGCATCGGTATTCTCCAAATAAACCTGATCTCCTTCTATGACGTCTGCGATCAGTTTCACTTTCTTCCGGTTAAAAAAGCTCGTGCGTCTTTTCACAGTAATTGTTGTTCCGCCGATTTCGCGCACATGGCTTATATCATGGCTCAATCCTAGCTTGATGTCACCTGCATTTAATAACCCCGATACATCAACACAGCCTGTTCCATGGAACCTTTCTGTTTCACAATCACCTTTTACGCTAAGCTTCCCTTTCACATCGCACGATTCTCCAGTCATACTCCCGGAAATCTCTGTCAGGCCCTTCAAATTAAAGCGATCAAATTGAAGTGAGCCGCTGACTTTCATTGCGCCAAAAATATTGATTCTTCCCGCGGTCAGATTGCCTTTAAACTCACTTTCTCCGAACACACGCAGCCGCTCAGTCTCTGCAGTCCCGAGAAAGCAGCCTGTTCCGAATATGCGGCAGCCCGCAGCAGACAGCCCATCACCGACCACACCTTCACCTTTGATGACGACATTGTGATACGTGCCTCCGGCGGCATGGCCAGCGCCATATAATTTTAAATTTCCCAGTTTTGTTGTCTCCATTACGATCCTCCTCACACCTTCGTGCATGTTTCTACCAATGCGCTTGGATCACAAGTATAGTCACCGCTGTATTCGACGGTTTCAATCCGGCAATCCGGACCGATTATCACTTTATTTCCGCGCACGGTTTTCGCCTTTGTATTTGTCAATTCAATCACGTCACCTTCGATCAGCTCTGCCGTTAGAACAGGCTGCGGCATCAATCTGAGTAATGTCAGCATTCCTTTTCTGCAGGTCACTTGAAGATGGCGGCAGCCGATCTCCCGTACATCGCTTTCCCCGGAACAAAGCTTAATGGTCACTTGGTCTGCATTTAAAAGACCGCTGATTTTGCATTTCCCTTCTGATTGAAAGGTTTCCGTTTCGCAATCCGCTTCCATGACGGTTTTTCCGCTAATGTCAATCTCATCAGCCTTGACAGTCCCGCCAAATGTTGATGATCCAGCGATTTTTAATTGTTTAGCTGTTGCCTCTCCTTGAATAAAACCAGTTCCATTAATCCGAATAGATTCAGCTTCAACGTCTCCATGTATCTTTCCAGAACCGCTGATGGTTACCGCTTTCGCTTTGACGCTGCCGTCAGCTTTTCCCGTTCCATTAAAAGAAAAAGTGTCACACTCCACGTCTCCAGCCACTGTTCCGCTTCCGTTAATCTCAACTGATTGAAACGTTCCTCCCTTTGAACTTCCCGATCCATTTATCACCAACTTTTCCACTACATCCATTGTTGGCCCTCCTGCATATATGTTGTTTTTAATTCCTCTGAAGCTTTTAATAAATCTACCCGTTCCACAACCTTGACGGATGATTCAAACAAAATGCTGTCTGCCGCAGCCGCTATAAAACAAGTTGTAACACCGAGCTTGCGCAGCACAATCAGTTCCGTCTGTTTTTCAATCTTTTCAGAATCATGTTTCTTTAATACCTCTACAGCCATTTTTGCTTCTGCCAAGCTGACATTTCCAGACTGCAGCAGTCCTTCAAGCACATACAGCGACAGCAAGTCGCGGGATGAAAAAACCGGACTACTTCCGTCTTCTGAATAGACTTCAAGTGCAGGCTTTGAGATCAAACCTTTACGCAGCAATTCATCAGCGGTCATGCTGACATCCTTCATCTTCGGTGACAGCATTTCCCTCATTTCATCCAGAGACAAGTTTTCCTTCATTTTTTGAATCATTGAGATACGTTTTAAAATATCCTCCCTCGGAAAAAACGTCTCCTGCCCTGTGAAAGTGGATTTGCGAATAAACCATTCCTCGGGTATTAAATTTTTTCGCTTCCATCGATACAGCTGACCGTATGAAATCGATGTTCTTTCAAGTAATTCTTTTTTAGAGATTAATTGTTCCTCCATAAGTCCAGCTCCTTTGATAGGTACATTGTAACATAACACTGTTACGTTGTTAAGCCCGAAAACGAAACAAAGTATTTCAACAGGCACAAAAAAACCGCCCATCAGCGATGAGCGGGTTTTTCACTATTTTAAATCACGGTAATTTTGCTGACGCAGCGCTTCATAAACGAGAATCGCGGCAGTGTTGGACAGGTTTAACGATCTGACGTGCTCTGTCATTGGAAGACGCAGGCAGCGGTCCATATTATTTTGAATTAAATCCTTTGGCAAACCGCTTGTTTCTCTTCCGAACACAAAGAAATAATCCTCGTCAAGATCAGTGTAATCAAATGATGTATGAGGCTGCTGGCCAAATTTCGTAATAAAGAAAAATTGGCCTTTTTCATATGCCTCAAACAATTCCTCTAACGAATCATGATACACAACATTAACAAACTCCCAATAATCGAGTCCGGCACGCTTCAGCATTTTATCATCCGTTGAAAAGCCGAGCGGACGAATCAGGTGGAGCGTAGTATTAGTTGCTGCACAAGTACGCGCAATATTCCCTGTGTTAGCGGGAATTTCTGGTTGATATAAAACGACATGTAATGCCACAATGTTCACCTCTGTTTTTCTTATCCGCCCATCATTATAACATTAATTACTCTTTTGTCGTATCATCAACGATATGAAAAAAAGCATATCGTATCGACGGCGTGTATGCCGTTGAATCCTCATATGACCAATACCTCATCCGGCTGTCATAGGTCTGGGCGTTAACAAGCGGCATATTGCCTTTGTCCTTTGCCACGACAATCGTTGTATGATTAAACCGGCCGTCTCCTTCGAAGTCATAGCAAATCACATCGCCCGGCACCAGCTCTTCCGCTGATTTCACCCGCACCGCACGCAGTCCGGCCTTTGAATTAGACAAATACATTTTCATCGAATGAGCCACCGTCCAGCTGTAGCTCCATGAGCTTTGTTTCATCCACCAGCCTGATCCTCTGTTCGGATGGCCGCGCATTGGCGCGCCTCCCGCATGAAGACACTGAGAAATAAAATTGGTACAGTTATCGCTGAAATTTTTATAAGCAGGATTGCGCTTGTTCCAAAATTTCTCGGCATATTGCACAGCGCCGAGACGATCGTATTGAAAAGCCCTGCCAAACGCTTCTCTTTCCTCTTCAGAATAGTCAATAATACTGGTCCCTTCATGAAATCCAGCCGGCTTTTTCGCAACTTCCTGATCACTAATCAAAATGTGATCATACAGGAAAGCCATTCGCTCCTCTATGTGCTCCTCCATATACAAGCTGTCGTCCTGTTCCTTACACACGTATTCGTAATGGATGGTATACGTAAGGCAGGTCGTTCCGTCATCCTCAACCTGCACATGATTAATCACGGCCTTTGCTTTCGCTTTTATGATGTCAACTTTACGTTTTTCCAGAAGCTTTTTCTTACGCTCCATGACTTTAAGGTCTCCGACTTGAGACTCCTGTCTCATATCATGCCCGTTAACCAGAAAGCCCAGCCGCTCCTCCGCTAATTGTTCTAAAATGTGCTTCAAGCTCACCCCACCCGCCATACTTTTTTATAGAGAAAAAACACTTGGATGATCTCAAGTGTTTTTTCCTTCTGCTCTATACGTATGTCAGGACAGGCCTTGTTTAGTCATGCCTGAAGCTTTTAGCAACTCAATTCCTTTTTCAATTTCCAGCTTTGCCTCTTCATCCTTCTCTTTTTCCAGCGCTTTTTCAAGCTCTTCCATGTATACGGTGTCTCCGATTTTACCGATTGCCCATGCGGCTGTCCCCCTGATGACAGGACGCGGGTCCTTGTGCATCAGATCCGCCAATTCAGGCAGTGCGGAGGTATCCTTAAAATGCGCAAGCGCGAGAATGGCGTTTCGCTGAATCGGTTTTTTCCCGCGCCAAGAACCTGAGACATGTCCGAATTTCTCCTTAAATTCCCGATTGCTGATGGTCAAGAGCGGCTTCAATAACGGTTTGGCAATCTCAGGATCAGGCTCCATTTCCGGATGAAGATGAAAGTCCTTCCCTTTATTGAGAGGACATACCGTTTGGCACGTATCGCACCCATACAGGCGGTTTCCGATCTTTGTCCGGAATTCATCAGGCAAAAATCCTTTTGTCTGGGTCAGAAAAGAGATGCAGCGCTGCGCATTAAGCTGCCCGGGATTAACCAGTGCTCCCGTCGGACAGGCGTCCAAACATTTCGTGCAGGAGCCGCACATATCTTCAATCGGCACATCAGGCTCAAAAGGGATATTTGTGATCATTTCCGCCAAATACACATAAGAGCCATACTCTGGCGTTGTGATCATACAGTTTTTCGCACTGAATCCGATGCCGGCACGTTCTGCAACGGCGCGATCAGACAATTCACCTGTATCAACCATTGACTTCGTTCTGATATCCTCATGCTTGCTTTTTAGAAATTCCTCCAGCAGATCGAGCTTTTCCCTCAACACATCATGATAGTCTTTGCCCCAGGAGGCTCTGCAAAAAATGCCCCTGCGCTCAGTTCTCGTGCTTCTTGGCGCATCCTTCATTCTGGAAGGATATGCGAGAGCAATCGCCACTATTGATTTCGCTTTCGGCAACAGAAGCTTCGGCGTCACCCTTTTCTCGATATCCGGCTCTTCAAAGCCGGAGAGATAGCCGAGTGATTCTTGAAGAATCAAACGGTCTTTTAAACTGTCAAAAGTATCAGCGGTCGTAAAACCAATCTTGTCCACGCCAATGCTTTTCGCGTATTCAATTAATTCTTCTTTGAGCTGATAAACGTTCATGTTTTGCACAGCCTCCTTTCTTTGTGATAAAACGATACAGCGTTTATAATAGGTTGATATCACGTAACTGGAGTGAATGCTAGTGAATATCAAACTTGATTCTGTTATTACTGAACGTGCGGCTGGCTTACATGCAGCAGCTGTCATTTATGAGAATATCGAAGTCGGCTCCTCACCGCAAATGCTGAAAGGCAGACTCCGCCTATTCCAGGAGTCCCTGTTTTTCGACTATGCAGACGGCGGTATACCTGATGAACCCTTCGTCAAGGAATGGCGGGAACTCTTTAAACAGCTTAACCCTTCATTTGAGGGAGAAACAACCCCAATGGAGGACATGCTGATCCCGATATCAAAAGAACAATTCATGGAAAGTAAGGACTCGGCCCATGACACAATCGATTTTTTCGCATTAAAATATTCTCTGCCCATTATGATTTATGATGCCGGAAAGCTTCATGAGTCTGTCCGGATCTCATTGGGAGAAAAAGAAAACATCCTGCTTTTCTCTGATGAAAATGGCATTTTTGGCGATTTTAAAAACAGCTTCAATCAACATCCCGTTTCAAACGAGACCAAAAATATGCTGCAAATCATTTTTTTCCCGCCATCCATTGAGAAAAGCAGCGCTGTTAAACTCTTATCATCATTAACGAAAATGTTTGAACAAATTCACGGCGGCACCCATACAGTACATTGGCTTACGTAAAAGAACACGAATAACGTGTTCTTTTTTACATAAAAAAACGCAATACTTCGTTTATCTGAGAAACGAAACACTGCGTTAATAACGTATGTATGGAGCGGGTGATGAGAATCGAACTCACGACATCAGCTTGGAAGGCTGAGGTTTTACCACTAAACTACACCCGCATTTGTGAATGTCAGTAACAGTACCGCTTTGACTGTTCTTATATTACAGGTTTATTTATTTTTCGTCAAGGGAATATAAAAATTTTGTCGAAAAAAAGTTATCTTTTTGTAAAGTTGTTAAGTAACATTTACATAATGTTAAGTATACTATACAATATAATGAAACAAGAAAGTGAAGGGGACAGACGTCATGATGAAAAATAAAGTAAAAGAGCTGAGGGCACGCTTCGGCTATTCTCAGGAAAAACTCGGAGAAACGGTCGGCGTCACAAGACAGACTGTGGCAGCCATTGAAAAAGGCGATTATGTTCCCTCACTGCTGTTAGCATTGAAAATCTGCAAAGCCTTCTCCATGAAAATGGAGGATGTCTTTTGGTTAGAGGAGGAAAACTAAGATGAGCATGAAAACAAAAGCAGCTTTTCAACTGGTGTTATTTGGCCTTGCATGCTGGACGCTGATTTCATACTTTGAAGCCTCGGAAGGCATAGCATCTTTTTTCCGCACAAAGAGCGGCGGGACGGTGTTTGAAATAAACCTCACCCCCTTTGTTCTGTTTATTGCGGCGACTGCGGTTTATTTGTACTTACAGAAAAAAAGCCGCCCTGCCAGAAAGCAGCTTCTTCTGCCTGATGAATTTGAAGAGCAGGATGAAAGAGAGCAGATGATGACGGCAAAAGCATGCCGCGCTTCATATATCGCTGTCTACTTCTCGCTGCCTGCCGCTGCGGTGCTTCTCATTTTTTATCCGCTTTTTCAATCGCGCATGCCGTTTTTCCCTATTATTATTGTGTTTGTCATCATGATCATCCAGCACCTTTCCTACGTCATCTCTTTCAAGAAAAACGAAAAAAACTCCGGCGCACTGTAATCGGCCGGAGTTTTTTCTTACCAGCTTGCTTTTTTCACACCGGGAATCTGGCCTTTATGGGCCAGCTCCCTAAAAGCGATTCTGGACATTTTAAACTTTCTCATATATCCTCTCGGGCGCCCCGTTACCATGCAGCGATTGTGGAGCCTTCCCGGCGCTGAATCTTTTGGCAGCTTGCTGAGTGCCTCGTAATCTCCTTTTTCCTTCAACTCGCGTCTGATATCAGCGTATTGTTCAACAAGCTGTTGTCGTTTTAACTCTTTTGCCACTTTTGATTTTTTAGCCAAGTCACATAGCCTCCTCATCAAATCGAAATTATTACGATTTAAAATGTATCATGCTCCCTTTAAAAAAGCAAGCATACCGCTTTGTAAAACAGACGGCCTGAAGCCGCCCGTTTCTAGTGATGCAATTTCACATAATACAGTAACGCATCTTGATGCTTAATGAGCTCTTTTTTATGTTCAGAGGTATGCATTGTCTCGTCAGTCCCTCTAATATTGCTGCCGATCAAAACAGGCTTCTCGAAAGAAATCGGTTCCGGCGATGAAATATTCTGAGTCATTTCCTGTGTTGCGCTATCGTCACGTTTCACCGATGAATCAGCTGCTATATTTCCCTGTTTATCCACAATGCCAAAATGAATGGTGGTGTGTTTATCCTTTCCTTCCCCCTCTTCATTCTCAAAATAAACAAATTGTATGGTATCAGATTTTTCCTCTGAATAATCTGCACGAACTGGACCAACCGTCTCAACAAGCTTTCCCTTTTGATAATGTTCGATGTACATGTCAGCTGAAGAAATACCTTCACCGATATTGACGGCTTCAGCAGTGAATGCCTGTGAAGCTGCAACATCCATTCTGTTTTTTTCAAAATCTGATATGTCCGCTGCTTTGATTTCCATCTGTTTTGAATGTCCGCATGCTGACAGCATAGCTATCAGGCAAATGACTGCTGCGCTTCTCAATGTTTTCAGAAAAACAGCCCCCTTTTTGAAAATCATACCATATTCGGGGGCTGTATTTTAATTAAACTCATGCATTTTTCTCTTTGACAAAATAAGTGTTTCCTACTGCTTCTCCCCTTTTGTTCTGAAGCTTTCTCGTCCGATCGTTTTCAAACGGCAAAAGTGGAAATACAAGCTCTGCAAAATAATACGCTTCTTCTAGATGCGGATAGCCGGAGAATATAAATGATTCTATGCCGAGTGCCTGATACTCCGCTATCCGGTCGGCAATAGTCTGCGGATCACCGACAAGGGCTGTTCCTGCCCCTCCTCTGACCAGACCGATCCCCGCCCACAGATTCGGGCTGATTTCAAGCTTCGTCCGATCGCCTTGATGAAGAACGGCCATCCGCTGCTGGCCTGAAGAGTCGTAACGGCTTAAAGCAGCCTGCGCTTTGGCAATGGTGTCATCATCCAAGTGGCTGATCAAGCGCTCAGCCGCTTCCCACGCCTCTTGTTCAGTTTCACGGGCAATGACATGCAGCCTAATGCCAAACCGGACAGATCTCCCTTCTTTTTCCGCCTGCTTTTTGACTCTCTCAATCTTTTCTTTTACTTGTTCAGGCGGCTCCCCCCATGTCAAGTACACGTCTGTATGCTTTGCGGCAGCTTCAATCCCTGCCTGCGACGATCCACCGAAATAGATAGGCGGATGCGGCGCTTGCTGCGGGGCGAAAAGCAGATTGCTGTTTTCCACTTTTATATGCTTTCCTTCATAGGAAACCGTTTCTCCCTGCAAAAGTTTTCGCCAAACGGTTAAAAATTCGTCTGTTGCTTCATAGCGCTCATCATGACTGATAAACAGGCCATCACCTGCCAGCTCATACGGATCGCCCCCTGCCACAACGTTGATCAGCAGCCGTCCGTCTGAAATGCGGTCTAGGGTGGATGTCATTCTGGCTGCTAAAGAAGGCTGCATTAAACCAGGTCTTACCGCGACTAAAAATTTCAAGTCCTTTGTTTCTCCTGCCAGCGCCGACGCTGTAAGCCACGGGTCCTCGCACGATCTTCCCGTCGGCAGAAGAACCCCTGTATATCCCAGCCTGTCTGCCGCCTGCGCGATTTGTTTAAAGTAAAGATGATCCGCAGTCCGTCCATCACTTTCAGATCCTAAATATCTCGCGTCTCCATGAGTCGGTATAAACCAAAGAATTTCCATATTCATCCCCCTTAGATACTCTATCCTTCGTAGCTGTTTCTCCACTTTAACAGCTTTCGTTCAAGCAGCCTGACGAAGGAATCCGTCAGCTTTCCAACCACTGCAAAAATGATAATCCCTGCAAAGACTTTGTTCGTTTGTGAAAATTGTCTCGCATCCATAATCATATAGCCGACTCCCGAGCTTGAGCCCATCAGCTCTGCTACAACGAGCCCGAGCCATGCAATGCCGAGCGATAAGCGAATGCCTAGCAATATATTGGGCAGGGCTGCCGGCAATATCACTTTGGTTATCTGCTGATGCCATTTAAATTCAAGGACCCGAGCGACTTCAAACAGCTTCGCATCAACTCCGCGGATACCGTTAAACGTATTGATATAGACGGGAAAGAAGGCACCGAGCGCAATCAGCAAAATTTTAGATACTTCGTCAAATCCGAACCATAAAATAAACAGCGGCGTGACGGCCAAATGAGGTACCGTTCTAAGCATTTGCAACGACGGATCAAGATACAGCTCCGTTCGTTTTGAGAATCCGGCCAAAATCCCGATTATCAATCCAAGTCCCGCACCAAGCAAAAAACCAAGCGCCGCCCGATAAATGCTGATTTGCAGATGGCCGAACAGCTCACCGGACAAAATAAGCTCCTTAAAGGTCAGGACAATCGTCACAGGCGTAGGCAGCACTGTAGCGGACACAAGCCCCAGCGCGCCGATAATCTGCCAGATGGCAATGATGGCAGCTGGCAGTAAAAGCCCCTTCGTCCAGCCATACTTCTTCCTTCCGGGTTTTTTTCGCACTGCTTCCGCATTCGTTTTGGGCAGCGAGCCCGCAGCCTCTGCTTTCATCACTGATCACCTCCTGAGGAATATTCCTTTAATGCTTTTTTGATATAAGTGTTATCCACAACATCCTTCACATCAATCTTCTTATCTATTGCCTGCGTTCGAAATTGAAAATCTGCTGTTTCCTGCTGTGCTTTCACAATATCGTCACTAATGACCTCATTCAGGGGCTCAGTATTCTTCAGCACATTTTCGACGACCTTTTTATCGAGATCTTTAATGTCTGCATACAGTTCTGCTGCTTCATCCAAATGTTCCTTTTGCCATACAACAGCCTTATTAAACACCTTCAGAAAACGGACCACTTCGTCTGGATGCTCTTCTGAAAACTTGGTTCTTACTAAAGTAAAGCCCGGTGAATATAAATCTGTGCTTTCTCCGTTCACAAGGATTTTTGCTCCGTGTTTCATTGTTTCTAATGACAAGTACGGCTCCCAAATGGACCAGGCATCAACAGATCCGTTTTCAAACGCCGAAGCCGCTTCATCAGGCTGAAGCTGAATAATTGTCACATCATTAGCTGACAACCCGACTTGATCAAGCGCTTTATACAAAAAATCAAACCCGCTGCTGCCTTTGGCGACTGCAATTTTCTTCCCTTTTAAGTCCTTGACGTCCTGAATGCCGCTGCCTTGATTCACAAGGATGCCGTTTGCTTTCAAACCGTCCTGAGACAAACCAATTTCTTTAAAGTCAATGCCTGCCGCCTGTCCAGCGATCACAGGCGAATTGCCGACCTGAGAAAAATCAAGTTTGTTCGCCGCAAGGCCTTCAAATTGGGGCGGACCGCTTTGAAACTCCACCCATTTCACTTTGATGCCTTCTTTTTCAAATGCATCTTCGAACCAGCCTTTCTCCTTCGCGATCAAAAGCGGACTTAAGCTTTGCTGAATACCAATACGAATTTCCTTCAATTGTTTGTGATCACCATTAGCTCCGTTTGCTCCGCAGCCTGCGAGCAGAAAAATAACGGCAGCCAATACAATGAGCCTTTTTTTCATTTCCGCTTCCGCCCTTTCTATATCCCTGATCCTTCAGCGTACTCCAAATCTTCTGTTTTCTCGAATTCCGACAGCACTTTCTGCCTGATCGCTTGGAAATCCGGAGTCGTCCGGTTCCGCGGATACGCCAGGTGAATGGGCATCAGCTTATGGATTTTCCCCGGTTTGGCCTTAAGGATCGCAAGCTCATTTCCTAAATAAACAGATTCATCTATATCGTGAGTTACAAGAATCATCGTTGTTTTTTTCCTCCTCCATATCTCCAGCAGCACGTCCTGCAGATGTTTTCTTGTAAAAGCGTCAAGTGCACCAAACGGTTCATCTAAAAGCAGCACCTCAGGCTCCCGCAGAAGGGCCCGGGCAATGGCAACTCTTTGTGACATGCCGCCTGACAGCTCGCGCGGATATGCTTTCTCCGATCCTTTCAATCTGACAATCTCGATCAGTTCATCCACCTTCTGTTTGACTTTTGGGTCCTTCAAATTCAAGTCGGCGGCAATATTCTGCTCAACCGTCAGCCAAGGAAAGAGGCGGTGCTCCTGAAAAATAAATCCTTGCTGAATCCCCGGAGCTGTTACGCTGCGGCCGTTGATTTCAACACTCCCGTCATATTCAGAATCAAGTCCCGCAATAATCTTTAACAAGGTGCTTTTCCCGCACCCGCTCGGTCCGATAAGCGTTAAAAATTCACCTGGTGCGATTGATAATTGTATGTTCTCTAAGACCGTGTTTTTGCGGCCCTCTTGAACAAATGACTTTTCTTTGATGCTGATGGTCACAGCCACTTTTATCCCCTCTTTCTGCCAACGCCGCCTTCAAAAAACAAAAAGGCCCCCATCTCTGTTCTTGTAGAGATGAGAGCCTTCGGCGGTCCGATCAGCTGCCCAATTGTTTTTTGTTTGAATAACATGTTAATTCAAATTATTCCGATATGTCAACTCTTTTTTAAAAATGCGGTTTTTGATCCTTGTTTATCACTTACTCTGCTTGTTTCGCAAGTAGAGTAGAAAAAATGATTTCTCCGAAAATTATTAAATGCTATGCAACAGCTGATATAACAAGGTTTTTCACCATTTCCAATACTAGATATCGCTTAATATAGATAACTATTTTATAATAATTATAAAATAATATTGACTTTTTAATTAGAGGTGATATTATGTTCTTATAAATTCCAAGAGGTGATTACATGAGTTCAAATAAACTGACAACTAGCTGGGGCGCTCCGGTTGGAGATAACCAAAACTCAATGACTGCCGGTTCTCGCGGACCAACTTTAATTCAAGATGTACATTTACTCGAAAAATTGGCCCATTTCAACCGAGAACGTGTTCCTGAACGTGTTGTTCACGCTAAAGGAGCAGGCGCACACGGATATTTTGAAGTGACAAACGACGTAACAAAATATACGAAAGCCGCTTTCCTTTCTGAAGTCGGCAAACGCACACCGCTGTTCATCCGTTTCTCAACAGTTGCCGGTGAACTTGGCTCGGCTGACACAGTTCGCGACCCACGCGGATTTGCTGTTAAATTTTATACCGAAGAAGGAAACTACGACATCGTCGGCAACAATACGCCGGTATTCTTTATCCGCGATGCGATTAAGTTCCCTGATTTCATCCATACACAGAAAAGAGATCCAAAAACACACCTGAAAAACCCTACGGCTGTATGGGATTTCTGGTCACTTTCACCAGAGTCACTGCACCAAGTGACAATCCTGATGTCTGACCGCGGAATTCCTGCGACACTTCGCCACATGCACGGCTTCGGAAGCCATACATTCAAATGGACAAATGCCGAAGGCGAAGGCGTATGGATTAAATATCACTTTAAAACAGAACAAGGCGTGAAAAATCTTGATGTCAATACGGCAGCAAAAATTGCCGGTGAAAATCCTGATTACCATACAGAAGACCTTTTCAACGCAATCGAAAACGGTGATTACCCTGCATGGAAACTATATGTGCAAATCATGCCTTTAGAAGATGCAAATACGTACCGTTTCGATCCGTTTGATGTCACAAAAGTTTGGTCTCAAAAAGACTACCCGTTAATCGAGGTCGGACGCATGGTTCTAGACAGAAATCCGGAAAACTACTTTGCTGAAGTAGAACAAGCGACATTCTCACCTGGAACACTCGTGCCTGGTATTGATGTTTCACCGGATAAAATGCTTCAAGGCCGACTGTTTGCTTATCATGATGCACACCGCTACCGTGTCGGTGCAAACCATCAAGCGCTGCCAATCAACCGCGCACGCAACGAAGTGAAAAATTATCAGCGTGACGGACAAATGCGCTTTGACAATAATGGCGGCGGATCTGTATACTACGAGCCTAACAGCTTCGGCGGCCCGAAAGAGTCACCTGAGGATAAGCAAGCAGCATATCCGGTACAAGGTATCGCTGACAGCGTAAGCTACGATCACAACGATCACTATACACAAGCCGGTGACCTATATCGTTTAATGAGCGAAGATGAACGTACCCGCCTTGTTGAAAATATTGTTAACGCTATGAAGCCGGTAGAAAAAGAAGAAATCAAGCTCCGTCAAATCGAGCACTTCTATAAAGCGGACCCTGAATACGGAAAACGCGTCGCAGAAGGCCTTGGATTGCCGATTAAAAAAGATGCTTAATTGAAATGCAAAAACCCGCTGTAATCAGCGGGTTTTTTTATATTTAGTTACGCATTGCGTATGCTTCTCATCAATCTTCATATAAATTTCCTCCATGAGCTCCGCGCTGTTTATGATCTCTCGTTTGTTTTTTTCAATCAGCAGCTCGAGCGGCAAAATCTGATTCCCGTAGGTTTTTCGCTTCCTGAATCGTTTTCTTCCCTTTTCTTTTTTGACCCCCATCAATAATCCCTCCTTTTTCATACAAAAAAGGCCCTTATCTAAAGATAAGAGCCTTCGGTGTTCCGATCAGCGCGACAGTTTTGAAAATTTGTACTGACCATGTTAATTCATACAATACCGACCTGTCAACTATATTTTGAAGCTATTGACGCTTTATTAGATTATATCCACGCTTTTTCCTTATACACTCTTTTACCCTGACGCATAAGCTAGAGAAACTAGAATACGTGAGAAAGAGATGTGGGAGTGTGGAAAAGACAAAACTGACCGGACGTATCGTGACACGGGATGATCCGGACTATAACGAAGCAAGAACCAATATTAACCTGAGCTTAGAAAGGTATCCTGACATCATTGTGTTTTGCCAAAACAAAAAAGATGCACTCAATGCGCTGAAATGGGCGCGTGAAAACCGTGTGCCTTTCCGTATTCGAGGCGGCAGGCACAGCTATGAAAACTTTTCCCTTTTAAATAACGGTCTTGTTATTGATTTAAGCGAAATGAAAAAAATAACTGTAAATCAGGATAAAAAGCTTGCCTATATTGAAGCAGGCGCTGAATTGGGAGAAGTCTATCGGACTCTCTGGCAATACGGCCTGACGCTTCCCGCAGGCACCATTGCTAATGTAGGGCTCACAGGTTTAACTCTCGGAGGAGGTATTGGACTTTTAACAAGGGCTGCCGGTCTTACTTGTGACCGCCTCGTGAATCTCGAGATGATAATAGCAGACGAAAAAGAGGGCGCTGATTTGGTTACAGTCAGCTCTTCAAACCATCCAGACTTATTTTGGGCGTCTCAGGGAGGCGGAGGCGGCAATTTCGGCATTGTCACCTCCATGACATTTCAAGCAGTGCCCATCTCTCAAGTGTCGATTTTTTCAATTACATGGGGCTGGGATGATTTTAAAGAAGTATTTAACACGTGGCAGCACTGGGCCCCCTATACAGATGACCGGCTTACCTCATCAATAGAGTTTTGGCCTAAAGAAGTAAACCGGATAGAGGCCCTCGGCCAATTTGTCGGTCCAAAAACAGAGTTAAAAAAACTGTTAAAGCCTTTATTGAAAGCAGGAAGCCCGACAAGCGGAATGGTAATCGCAATGCCCTTCATTGAAGCGGTAACCTTTTTTAACAGCCCGGGAGGCAATCAGCCTCAAAAAATGAAACGCTCCGGCTCTTTCATTGAAAAGCCATTATCAGAACGTGCGATTTCAACGATTAAACACTTTTTGGAGCACGCTCCGAATCAAAACGCCAGCG
The DNA here is from genome assembly GCF_002201875.1 of Bacillus sp. MD-5. Lineage (NCBI taxonomy): Bacteria > Bacillati > Bacillota > Bacilli > Caryophanales > Bacillaceae > Bacillus > Bacillus sp. MD-5. Next base: position 812,385 of record NZ_CP021911.1, on the reverse strand, counting down.
TCTGGCAGCAGTCGCTCGGCGGAGCAGCCGGACGGATCGCTCCAGACCAAACAGCATTTTATTATCGTGATGCAATCATTGCCCAGGAATACCTAACAAACTGGACATCCCCTGAAGAAAAAAGACAAAACGTCCGCTGGATTGAGAGGTTGAGAACATCCCTTTCGAGAGAAACGATGGGGGACTACGTAAATTGGCCAGATATCGAAATCAGAAACTGGCCAAGAACATATTACGGCGAAAATGTTGAACGACTCCGCCGTGTCAAAACGAAATATGATCCAGAAAATGTTTTCCGCTTTGAACAGAGTATTCCTCCGCTTCGACGCTCTCTGTTTTTCTAAAAAAATGAAGATGGAGCATTCTCCATCTTCATCTTTTTTATTGATATAAATTGCTTCCCGTATCGACAAATTCTTTTGCTTTTTCTTTTAATCCTCTATTTATGGCTTCTGCTTCACTGAGATCGTTTTTCTTCGCATAATCTCGAATATCCTGAGAAATTCTCATGCTGCAAAACTTTGGACCGCACATGGAACAGAAGTGAGCGGTTTTTGCTCCTTCAGCCGGCAGAGTTTCATCATGATATTCAAGCGCTCTTTCCGGATCAAGAGATAGATTAAACTGATCCCGCCAGCGGAATTCAAAACGGGCTTTCGATAACGCATCATCGCGGATTTGCGCTCCGGGATGCCCTTTTGCAAGGTCCGCAGCGTGCGCAGCGATCTTATATGTAATGACTCCTTCACGAACATCATCACGGTTTGGCAGCCCTAAATGCTCCTTCGGCGTTACATAACAAAGCATTGCTGTCCCATACCAACCGATCATCGCCGCCCCGATCGCTGAAGTAATATGGTCATATCCAGGGGCAATATCCGTTGTCAACGGCCCTAATGTATAAAAAGGAGCTTCTTTACAAATGTCCATTTGTTTATCGACGTTCTCTTTGATTTTATGCATCGGAACATGTCCAGGACCCTCAATCATCACCTGAACATCATGCTTCCACGCAATTTGCGTCAGCTCTCCAAGCGTCTCTAATTCAGCAAACTGTGCTTCGTCATTAGCATCGGCGATTGATCCGGGACGCAGGCCATCCCCAAGAGAAAACGCAATATCATACGCTTTCATGATTTCACAGATCTCTTCAAAATGAGTGTATAAAAAGCTTTCTTGATGGTGAGCCAGACACCACTGTGCCATAATGGCGCCCCCACGGGACACGATACCAGTTGTCCTTTTGGCAGTCAGCGGCGCATACCTAAGCAAAACACCCGCGTGAATCGTAAAATAATCCACTCCCTGTTCTGCCTGCTCGATCAGCGTATCACGATAAATCTCCCACGTTAAATCCTCCGCTACGCCGTTTACTTTTTCAAGCGCCTGATAAATCGGAACAGTTCCCACAGGCACAGGACAATTGCGAATAATCCATTCACGCGTCGTATGAATATCTTTTCCTGTAGAGAGATCCATCATTGTATCTGCTCCCCAGCGGATGGCCCACGTCATTTTTTCCACTTCCTCTTCAATGGATGACGTAACAGCTGAATTCCCGATATTCGCATTAATCTTCACATGAAAATTCCGGCCGATAATCATCGGCTCACTTTCAGGGTGATTAATGTTTGAAGGAATGATTGCCCGGCCGCTTGCCACCTCGTCTCTTACAAATTCGGGAGACACGTGCTCTCGAATAGCGATAAACTCCATCTCAGGTGTAATGATTCCCTTTTTGGCATAGTGCATTTGGGTGACATTATGACCAGCCTTCGCCCTCAGCGGTTTCCGCTTTAGCCCTGGGTAGCTTACGTTTGGATTTGCTTTTTTATAACCATTATCTTCTGGTTTTATTGCACGACCTTCATATTCTTCCACATCACCGCGCTCTGTAATCCACTTTTGGCGGAGCGGCTTTAATCCTTCTTGAATATTAATAGTAACTTCGGGGTCCGTATACGGTCCGCTTGTATCATAGACACGCACAGGTGCGTTTTCCTCCTCGCCGAACGATCCCGTCGTCGGACTCAATGTAATCTCCCTCATCGGCACTTGGATGTCTGAAGAAGAACCCTCCACGTATACCTTTTTGCTGCCAGAAAAACTTGACATAATAGAAATGTTGGCTTGCTGCACTGAATTGTTTTGCATTACTTATCCTTCCCCTCTCTACGTTTGAAAGGACAAAATCAAGCCCATAACCAGCACAAAAAACCGGATTCATAAAAATGAACCCGGTTACAGTCAGAAAGAAACATATTATTGCCCAGCACGACAATAATAAAAACAATTCCTCTACTTCCCCACGCTGGTACGAACCAGATCAGGTCCAAAGGGTTAAGAAGCTTACCTTCTCTCTCAGCCCGAAAGCGGGCACCCCCAGTAACTATTGATTTCGGACTCATCTTAACATAAAACCAATCGAAAAAAAAGAGGAATATAGAAAATATTCAGCTAATTGAATCCAAATATGTGACGGGCAACGGGATTTCACATATCCCATGTTCATCCCTCATCACCCGATATGCCTTTGCATCCGATCTTGAACTCACAGTCTGAAACAGCTGATCATTTATGAAATGGAGAGCCGCCCCATCGTCCGCCGCATAGCCATTGCACAAGAATTCGTTAGCTATCAGCTGGTGGTATGCCGGTCTCCGATCCTTTTCCCCGTCATAATGAGGACAAAAGCTCCCTTGCAAAAAACCTAAACTTTTCATACTTGTCAGCGGCCCGGTCGAATCTGTCACGCCTTCTTCAAACCAGCATATCGCACCTGCACTTAATCCAGCTAAAATCACTCCGTTCTTCCATGCCTCTCTGAGAATAAAGTCCAGCCCCCATTCCTTCCATAGCACAAGCATATTGCGCGTATTTCCCCCGCCAACATAGATCACGTCCTTTTCCATAACAAAAGAAGTTAAATCTGTTGACGGCGGCTTAAATAAGGATAAATGAGACGGCACACAATCCATTGTTTGAAACGCATGATAATACCGCTGAATATAGTTTTGGGAATCTCCACTCGCGGTCGGCAAAAAACAAATACGAGGTGACTCCCGTTCCGATTGATTGAGGATATATTGATCGAGGGACAAATTTTCCGGCTCCATCGAAAAACCCCCGCCTCCCATCGCAATAATCTGTTTCATCATTACACTCCCCAACAAAATTTGTTGTTTATTATAGCATTTTGAATAGAAGCAAGAAACAAAGCAAAATACTTTCTTATCAGGAGCTGCTATAAAAACCAAAGGAGGTGGCTTGCTCATTGAGTCTTTATCCCGAAGACATTTTTGATTTGTTAACAACAATAAAAGCCAGCATGAAAAAATACACTGTCGCAATAACAGAAACCGCAAACCCGCACATCAGAAGAGCATTGCATGATCAATTAGATACAGCTGCCCATCTCCATGATGAACTGTCAGATCTTCTGTTCGAAAAAGGGTGGCTTGGGTGAGCAATTTCAAATTGATTCGCTTTTATCTTGCAGCAAAGACCACAAAAAGAGACGGGATCTCAAAGATGAGATGCCGTCTCTTTTTTATTGCTCCACTCTTCTTAAAGCCTCGTTTACCGTTTCTTTTATAAACGCGTCTTCACCGCTTAATCGGTCTAAACTGAGATCGCCGTTTCTCAGCCTTTCGGAAATATGGTTTATATCCTCCTCTACTGTGATTTGCAGCTCACCAGCCAAAAACATTCTGTGTAATTCATCTGCAACCAAATTTTCTTTATTCACTTCCACCTACTCCTTTGTTTTCAATATTATTCTTAGTCTGCCCTTAGGCTTAGATGAATAATAGGAAAAAAGTATGAATAAAATGAATCTTTTTTCCTCCTTCTTGCGTATATCTGTTGAGAAAAAGAAAAAGGGGAAGATCAAACATGTCATTTTTTAAGAAACTTGCGGCAAGTGCCGGAATCGGAGCTGCAAAAGTCGATACAATTTTAGAGAAAGATGCATATTTTCCGGGAGAAGAAGTACGGGGAACTGTACACGTCAAAGGCGGAAAAATCGCTCAGGACATCCGCTATATTGACTTACAGCTTAACACCAAGTACGTCATTGTAAAAGACGATGAAGAACACCGGAAATACGCTACAATTCATTCTTTTCGGGTCACTGGTTCATTTGCCATTCAGCCCGGAGAAGAGCGTCAATTTCCGTTCGCATTCACTCTGCCTCTAGATACGCCGATCACTGTAGGAAAAGTAGAGGTTGCCGTGGTGACAGACCTTGACATTCAAGGCGGTATCGATAAATCTGACCATGACCGCATTTTCGTTGAAGCGCACCCTTGGATTGAAAATGTCCTGGATGCTATCGAAAACCTGGGCTTCCGTCTTAACGAAGCAGACTGCGAACAAGCGCCCTACTTCCAGCGCCGTCTTCCATTCGTTCAAGAATTCGAGTTCGTTCCGACTTCCGGATATTATCGTCAGATGCTTGATGAATTAGAGCTCATTTTCCTTTTAGAAGAAGACGGTTTGGAAATCATTTTCGAAATCGACCGCAGAGCAAGAGGACTCCGAGGGTGGCTGGAAGAGATGTATAATGACGGAGAACAGCTTGTACGCGTCCGTTTCAGCCAATCAGAGCTTGAAGATGCCGAAGGTCTTGAAGAGGTGTTAGAAGAGATCATAGACCAATACGCTGAGTAAGTAAAAAAAGGAGCTGAGGCTCCTTTTCTTCGATAAAAATAAAAACCCGTTTCTAAATAAGAAACGGGTTCTTCAGTATACCGGTGGTCGGGGTCGAACCGACACTCCAGAAGGAACACGATTTTGAGTCGTGCGCGTCTGCCAATTCCGCCACACCGGCAAGTTTTTTACGTCGTATCTAACCGACGAATATAAATATATCATGGATCTCATA
>NZ_CP021911.1:0-802500 GCF_002201875.1 Bacillus sp. MD-5 | reverse complement strand
CACCGACTTCGGGTGTTACAAACTCTCGTGGTGTGACGGGCGGTGTGTACAAGGCCCGGGAACGTATTCACCGCGGCATGCTGATCCGCGATTACTAGCGATTCCAGCTTCACGCAGTCGAGTTGCAGACTGCGATCCGAACTGAGAACAGATTTGTGGGATTGGCTTAACCTCGCGGTTTCGCTGCCCTTTGTTCTGTCCATTGTAGCACGTGTGTAGCCCAGGTCATAAGGGGCATGATGATTTGACGTCATCCCCACCTTCCTCCGGTTTGTCACCGGCAGTCACCTTAGAGTGCCCAACTGAATGCTGGCAACTAAGATCAAGGGTTGCGCTCGTTGCGGGACTTAACCCAACATCTCACGACACGAGCTGACGACAACCATGCACCACCTGTCACTCTGCCCCCGAAGGGGACGTCCTATCTCTAGGATTGTCAGAGGATGTCAAGACCTGGTAAGGTTCTTCGCGTTGCTTCGAATTAAACCACATGCTCCACCGCTTGTGCGGGCCCCCGTCAATTCCTTTGAGTTTCAGTCTTGCGACCGTACTCCCCAGGCGGAGTGCTTAATGCGTTAGCTGCAGCACTAAGGGGCGGAAACCCCCTAACACTTAGCACTCATCGTTTACGGCGTGGACTACCAGGGTATCTAATCCTGTTCGCTCCCCACGCTTTCGCTCCTCAGCGTCAGTTACAGACCAGAGAGTCGCCTTCGCCACTGGTGTTCCTCCACATCTCTACGCATTTCACCGCTACACGTGGAATTCCACTCTCCTCTTCTGCACTCAAGTTCCCCAGTTTCCAATGACCCTCCCCGGTTGAGCCGGGGGCTTTCACATCAGACTTAAGAAACCGCCTGCGAGCCCTTTACGCCCAATAATTCCGGACAACGCTTGCCACCTACGTATTACCGCGGCTGCTGGCACGTAGTTAGCCGTGGCTTTCTGGTTAGGTACCGTCAAGGTACCGCCCTATTCGAACGGTACTTGTTCTTCCCTAACAACAGAGCTTTACGATCCGAAAACCTTCATCACTCACGCGGCGTTGCTCCGTCAGACTTTCGTCCATTGCGGAAGATTCCCTACTGCTGCCTCCCGTAGGAGTCTGGGCCGTGTCTCAGTCCCAGTGTGGCCGATCACCCTCTCAGGTCGGCTACGCATCGTTGCCTTGGTGAGCCATTACCTCACCAACTAGCTAATGCGCCGCGGGTCCATCTGTAAGTGGTAGCCGAAGCCACCTTTTATGTTTGAACCATGCGGTTCAAACAAGCATCCGGTATTAGCCCCGGTTTCCCGGAGTTATCCCAGTCTTACAGGCAGGTTACCCACGTGTTACTCACCCGTCCGCCGCTAACATCAGGGAGCAAGCTCCCATCTGTCCGCTCGACTTGCATGTATTAGGCACGCCGCCAGCGTTCGTCCTGAGCCAGGATCAAACTCTCCGATAAATGGATCACAGGTTAAGTTCACCGCATCCTGCGGCGACACCTGTGTGACCTGCGTCATGCAGGCCCTAGTTTGACTGACTACGCACATCACTGTGCGATTTATAAAAATGAATTAACAGGTACGTTTTGTCTTGTTTAGTTTTCAAAGATCATTTTCACTTCTTGTTGAAGCGACTTTATCAATATAACATTTTGACTTTCTTTTGTCAAATGTTTTTTTGATTTATTTCCCCGCCGCTGTGAGCTTATTTTCTCAGAAGCGCATCAGCGACGTTTAATAATATAACACGGTCAAGAAACAGAGTCAACACCTTTTTTAAAAGAATATCCTCGGTGATAGACAGCCTGTCCTTTCGTTTCTATTTGGCTGACGTTGATAAGTCCCTTTTCTGTCAAGTAATCAAGCATAACGCCAAGATCCTGTGTAAAGTGCTTTAGGTCATGATGTTGAAGAAGCTCACCGAATTGCCAAATGTCTTTTTCTTTCATTACTTCGAAAAGATGCGCCGAACCGATCTCTGCTTTAGAATGGATAAGAAAATCATTTGCTAAGAATAATAATTCTAGTCTTTTTTCCAAGCTCTCGTGACTTTCAATCAGCTCGGAATATAATTTGTACACTTGGGGCTCCATCTGGCGCACTTGGCTCCACACCGTGGTTTCGGGATGAAATCCTCTGTCGATTACTTCAATACGTGCTAAATGATGCAACGCATGAACAACGGCGTTGTAGGCATCTAAAAATTGATTGGCTTCAAAAAAAGCTTTTCCTTCAACATACCTTCTGATTAATTTGCCGTATTCGAGTCCGATCTTCAGTTTACGTTCGGCAAACGGAAATGTATTCAGCCTGTCAATCAGTTCAGCAACGTATTCATTACGGTCAAACAAGATTCTGCCATTTACAATCCAATCTATGATTCTTCTATTTGTTCCAAGCAAAATCCATTCTTGAATCTGAGAATCTGTTACCACATGCAAAGAAGCTGTTTGATGATCGAATTCATAGTGCTTTATAAAAACTGGCTCATCAGCATCCTTTACAATCACCAGCAAAGCTGCGTCAAAGTTATCTGTTAAGGAAGATGTTTTGTTTCTTCTCTCAATCATAATGACAGCTAATGTATTGGGGTGACTTGCTCTTTCTTGGTAAATTGGGCGGAGAAGATTTTCCATCACTATTCCTCCAATGCAATTGTTCAAATTTTTTTATTCTCTATTTGATTCAATTCTATGGTTAAAACGAAATTCCTTTTTTCTAAACACATTGAACTATTATAAACAATTTCACAGCAAGTCTCCATAAGTAAATTCCAGTTCAACCGAAAACATGAAGAAAATCCCATCGGGTTTGTGCTATAGTTAAATCAGAGGGGGATGGACATGGCGAAATACTCCAGCAAAATTAATAAAATCAGAACATTCGCGTTAAGTTTGGTTTTCGTTGGGTTTATCATTATGTACATCGGGATTTTTTTCAAAGAGTCAGTTTTGCTTTCTAGTTTGTTTATGATACTTGGGCTTTTATCGATCGGTCTCAGCACGGTTGTTTACTTTTGGATTGGAATGCTTTCGACTAAAGCGGTTCGCGTCATTTGTCCAGGCTGTGATAAAGAGACAAAGGTTTTAGGAAGAGTCGATATGTGCATGCATTGCCGAGAGCCGCTGACTTTAGATAAGGGATTAGAAGGAAAAGAATTTGATGAGTCTTATAATAAAAAGAAAATGTCGAAATAAAATAAGCTGACCGTTTCGTGCGGTCAGCTTATTTTTAATGATTTTCTTTTTTCGAACACTCTTGGCAGACGCCGTAAATTTCTAAACGGTGGTGGCTTACCTTGAAACCAGTGACGTGGGCAGCAAGCTGCTCAACTTCGTCAAGGCCCGGGTAATGGAAGTCCACAATTTTCCCGCAGTTTTCACAAATCGCGTGATAGTGATCGGATGTGACAAAATCGAATCTGCTGGAAGCATCACCGTATGTGAGCTCTTTTACCAAACCTGATTCTCGGAACACACGCAAATTGTTATATACCGTCGCTACGCTCATGTTAGGAAATTTCCCTTCCAGAGCTTTATATATATCGTCCGCTGTTGGATGAGCCATAGAGTTAACGAGATATTCCAGAATCGCATGACGTTGAGGAGTAATGCGAACTCCGGTTTCCTTCAACGTTTCTAAGGCTTCTTTTAGTTCATGTGCAGCCATCCGTCATGCACCTCTCTTCTAAAAAAAATTCTTACATTGTAATGTTTATAATTAGTGTAACTCTTTCTACGATAATTTGTCAATTGATATCAGGGTAAAAGTAAGCATATCATTTGAGGCTGATAGACGAATTTACTTTTCCGACATATCCTTGAGGGTTTGAAGCGCTTCGGCTACATGGTCTTTCACTTTTACCTTTCTCCATTCTTTAACGAGACGGCCTTCTTTATCAATTAAAAAAGTGGAGCGCTCGATTCCCATATATTCTTTTCCGAAGTTTTTCTTCAGCTTCCACACATCAAACGCTTCCGCCAGCTTATGCTCATCATCAACAAGAAGCAGAAATGGAAGATCATGCTTCTCTTTAAATTTTCCGTGTTTTTCCTGGCTGTCCGGGCTGACACCGATAATGACGGCATCCAGTTCACTGAAGCTTTCGTGATTGTCCCGAAAATCGCAGGCTTCCGTTGTACACCCCGGTGTCATGTCCTTTGGATAAAAATAAAGCACGATATACTTTCCTTTATAATCCGATAATTTTACTGTTTCCCCATGATCGCCTTTTAACTCAAGATCAGGTGCTTTTTGTCCGATTTCTATAGTCATTACGTTACCTCCGGATGTTTTTTTATTAAGCGTATCCAATTCTTGTCCAGATTACAACCATCTCAGCTGCAGAAGCCCAAAGCCATTGTTCTTGTTCGGAAGCATGCTACAATAGAAAGGACGCATGGAGATATAGGAGGTTTTTATTCTTGCATACAAAATCAATTGAACTTCACAATGAGGCATTAGAGCACATTGTCGGCGGTGTAAACAGCCCGTCTAGATCATATAAAGCAGTCGGCGGCGGTTCTCCCGTTGCAATGGAGAAAGCAAGCGGCGCTTATTTTTGGGATGTGGACGGCAACAAATACATCGATTATTTAGCGGCGTATGGTCCGATTATTACAGGACATGCCCACCCGCATATTACAGAAGCGATTAAAAAAGCGGCAGAGAACGGTGTATTGTATGGAACACCGACGAAACATGAGGTTACATTTGCAAAGATGCTCAAAGAAGCTATTCCCGCTATGGACAAAGTAAGATTCGTCAATTCGGGAACAGAAGCCGTTATGACGACCATCCGCGTGGCCCGCGCATATACAGGCCGGACAAAAATCATTAAATTTGCAGGCTGCTATCACGGGCATTCGGACCTTGTGCTTGTCGCTGCAGGCTCCGGCCCGTCCACTCTCGGCACTCCGGACTCAGCCGGTGTACCAAAAAGCATTGCAAACGAAGTGATCACTGTTCCATTTAATGATATCGAAAGCTATAAAGAGGCTCTTGATAAATGGGGCAGTGAAATCGCGGCAGTTCTCGTTGAACCGATTGTCGGCAACTTCGGTATCGTTGAGCCAAAAGAAGGTTTCTTAGAAAAAGTAAATGAATTGACGCACAATGCAGGCGCTCTCGTTATTTACGATGAAGTCATTACGGCTTTCCGCTTTATGTATGGCGGCGCGCAGGATCTCTTACAGGTGAAACCGGATTTAACAGCGCTCGGAAAAATTATCGGCGGCGGACTTCCGATTGGCGCCTATGGCGGCAAAAAAGAAATCATGGAGCAGGTAGCTCCGCTAGGGCCTGCTTATCAGGCTGGAACAATGGCAGGGAACCCCGCTTCCATCCTATCAGGCATCGCTTGTCTGGAAGTGCTCAAAGAGGAAGGCGTGTATGAAAAGCTTGATCACCTTGGCGCAATGCTGGAAGAAGGCATTTTACAGCACGCAGAAACACACGGCATCACAATTACTGTCAATCGCTTAAAAGGCGCACTCACGGTTTATTTCTCTGATGAGAAAGTCGAAAATTATGAGCAGGCTGAACGTAGTGACGGAGAAACATTCGCTGCGTTTTTCAAACTGATGCTGGAACGCGGAGTTAATTTAGCACCTTCTAAGTATGAAGCCTGGTTTATCACGACAGCACATACAGAGCAGGATATTAAAGACACGCTTGAGGCGGTCGAGGATGCTTTTAAACATCTTAAAAACTAGAATTTGACACCTTGGACAGGAGCATTGAGCTCCTGTTTTTTTATGGATTCATATAACGTGTAAGATTTTGGTCTTTTTCTAGAAAAATAGCTTGAATATTTGTATCGATCCCTGTATATTACTTAATTGTTTAGCAAATAAACTAACCGGGAATTTTAAGGATTAGCCCATTTGCTATGTCACACAATTTACTATAGAAAGGAATGCACGCACAAACCAATGAAACTTGGTGCCCGCATTTTCAAAACCGGGATTGCGATTACACTTGCCCTTTATTTGGCTTCGTGGATCGGGCTTCCCGCGCCGATTTTCGCTGGAATTGCAGCGATATTTGCGATTCAGCCGTCGATTTACCGCTCTTTTCTCATTATTATTGACCAGGTTCAGGCAAATATCATCGGAGCTGTGATTGCCACAGTGTTCGGCCTTATTTTCGGACCCAGCCCGATTATGATCGGGTTAACAGCAGTTATTGTCATTACAATCATGCTGAAACTTAAAATTGAACATACAATTTCAATTGCTCTTGTAACAGTCATTGCGATATTAGAATCTGCCGGTGACGACTTTTTAATGTTCGCGCTGATCAGAACAAGCACAGTCATTTTAGGGGTGCTTTCTTCTTTTATTGTCAACCTTGTGTTTTTGCCTCCTAAGTACGAAACAAAGCTGATTCATAATACCGTCGAAAACACCGAAGAAATTATGAAGTGGATCAGATTGTCCATGCGGCAGTCGACAGAGCATTCGATTTTGAAAGAGGATATTGAAAAACTGAAAGAAAAAATGATCAAGCTTGATCAGACATATCTTCTATATAAAGAAGAAAGAAGTTACTTTAAGAAAACGACTTATGTGAAATCAAGAAAGCTTGTCCTGTTCAGACAGGCCATTATTACTGCAAACCGGGCGCTTGATACATTGAAGAAGCTGCATCGTCTGGAAAACGAGATCTATCATATGCCGGAAGAGTTTCAGGAAACACTGACTGAAGAGCTTGATTACCTGCTTTACTGGCATGAACTGATTTTAATGAGGTTTGTCGGCAAAATCAAGCCGCATGATGACGCGGATGAAGAAGGCATTCGATATAAGCAGCTTTTAACAAAGTCCTTTTTAAAAAATCAGCAAAATACGGATGAGGAGCTTATTGATTACAACATGCTCAATATTATGGCAAGCGCCGTAGAATACCGTGAGCAGCTCGAACATTTAGAAACACTCATCACAAGTTTTCAAACGTATCATCCGAAAGACTGCGAAATAGAAACAGAAGAGTAACCCGGTTAAACAGCCGGGTTTTTTTATACAAAAAAATCTTATATCCTTCGTTAAAAGGATATAAGATTGATGTTTTAGTTCAAATTTTGAATGGTAAATAAGTGCTTGTACTGGCTGTCATAGTCCATGAGTTCATCATGGGTTCCGGTTTCAATGATTGTGCCGTTTTCCATGACGACAATCTTATCCGCATGTGTGATCGTCGATAACCGGTGTGCGACAACAAAAGTTGTTCTATCCTTCGCCAGTTTGTCCATCGCTTCTTGAATGTAATGCTCACTTTCCAAATCCAGAGCCGATGTCGCTTCATCTAAAATGAGGAGCGGCGGATTTTTCAGGAATACCCGCGCAATTGAGATCCGCTGCTTTTGTCCGCCTGAAAGCTTAACGCCTCGTTCTCCCACCCGGGTCTCATATCCTTCTGGAAAACCCATGATAAATTCATGGGCATTTGCAGCTTTGGCGGCTTCAATAATTTCTTCAAGAGTGGCATCAGGTTTGCCGATTGCGATGTTCTCCCGAATCGTTTCACTAAATAAAAAGGTATCCTGAAGCACCATGCCAACCTGGTTGCGAAGGCTTCGCGCTTCATAATCGCGTATATCCTTCCCGTCAATCAGCAGTCTGCCGCTTGAAACATCATAAAATCTCGGGATCAGGCTGACGAGCGTTGATTTTCCTCCTCCGCTCATGCCGACGAGAGCTACAGTTTCCCCTCTATTTACTTTTAAAGAGACGTCATGGAGAATGTTATCTTTTTCCTTTTCATATTGAAACGAAACGTTTTGAAACTCCACTCCTCCGCGAATCTTATCGGCCTTTATCGCATTTGGTTTGTCAGTGAGTTCATAGGGCTCGTCGATAAATTCAAACACCCTGTCCATTGATGCGATTGACTGTGTCAAGGTTGTAGAGGAATTGATCAGTCTTCTAACTGGGTTGTACATTCTGTCAATATATCCGACAAACGCGACCATTGTTCCGACTGTCAGCGGTCCATTAATGACAAAATAGCCGGCGCACGCAATGACGATGAGCGGCGCCAAATCTGTAATGGTATTAACGACCGCAAAGGTTTTGGCATTCCAATTCGTGTGGCTGATGGCCTTATCTAAGAAATGACCATTTTTCTCATTAAATTGAGCCTGTTCATGGTCTTCTATTGCAAAGCTCCTGATGACCGGCATGCCTTGAATGCGCTCGTGCAAATGCCCCTGTACTTGAGCTAGCGCCTGTGAGCGCTCCCTTGTGAGCTTTCGTAAACGGCCGTAAAAATACTTCACTGATATGCCGTATAATGGGAATAAAACGATAGAGATCAGTGTTAATTTTATGTCCAGCGTCAGCATGATAGAGATCACGATCAAAATCGTCAGCATATCTAGCCAAATATTCATCAGGCCTGTGATGACAAAATCCTTTGTTTGTTCTACATCATTAATCACTCGGGAAATGACTTCCCCTGTTCTTGTATTCGCGTAAAAACGAAGGCTGAGTTTCTGTATATGGTCAAACAGCTTGGCTCTTATGTCATAAAGCACCTTGCTGGCCGTCCACTGGGCAAAATATTGCCGATAATATTCAACAGGCGGGCGCAAAATTAAAAATAAGGCGAACATGATCGCCATAATCGTGAACAATGACGTTGTTTTGTCACTAGCCGTGCCGCCTCCTTGAATAATGTCGTCAACTACGTACTTCAGAAGCAATGGGAGAGCAAGCGGAATGGAGAATTTTACGATCCCGATTAACACTGTAACGAAAATTTGCTTCTTATAAGGTTTGACGAATTGCATGTAGCGTTTCATAACCCCCACGTTGATTCCCCCTCTCTCTTGATCATGATGTGTGTGAGCCCATGTGAAAAACCTGTTGTACCCCGCAACAGGTTTTTACGTAACCATTATTTTGTATAGCGCAAATACCGTTCATACCACATATCAACAAACTCGGGCGCAAACGGTCCCTGACGCTGGTGAATCCAATGGAGCAGCGTGTTTAAGTAGTCTCTTAATATACTGTCGATTTCTTTTGGATAATTCATGGCTTTCCGGTGATCATCATATTCGTCTTCATCAAGAATATTGTAGGTCATGTCAGGGAAAACCTTAACGTCTAAGTCATAATCGATATATTTAATTGCTTCGCCATCATAGGCAAACGGAGAACTGATGTTGCAATAATAATGAACCCCGTCTTCCCTCAGCATCCCGATGACATTAAACCATTGTCTTGCGTGAAAATAACAGATTGCGGGCTCTCTGGTTATCCATGTCCGGCCGTCTGATTCGGTTACCATCGTCCGGTCATTGGCCCCGATGACACACATTTCTGTACTTTTTAAGATTGTTGTCTCATTCCAAATTCTATGAATCAGCCCGTTGTGCTTATAGCTGTGAATTTGAATGGTTTCTCCTTCCTTGGGATAGCCCATATTTCTCCCCTACTTTCTATAAAGCCCTACAGTTAGTATGTCCAAATTTGCTTACCGACAACGTCTTTTACCTATTATAACGTTACAATTTGAAAAATGAAAATAAAAGAGCCATTCCGGCCGGGGAATGGCACATTCCTGCACTACACAAAGGAAGACGGCTTTTCTGAGCTGCGATAAGAACGAATGACCTGCTCTGTCTGCTTTTGAAACATATCTTGTATATCGGCAAGGTGTTTCCGTTTTACCGCAATTTCAGCCTGAATCCCCCGCAGCCTTGCATCCCTTTCCAAATGCCTGAGTTCCGCTTCAATTTGTTTGCAGCGGTCGAGCTCTGATTGGAGATCGAGAAGCTTATCCATCGTTTTCATCTGTTCACTTACCAGCTTTTCAAATTCCGTCATCGGTTCCTCCTTTAGCCTGGTGAAAGTATAAACGTTTCCTCCTTTAATCATTTCGATCTCCATAAAGCAAACCCTTTGACTCATTCTGTAGACCTTCCACAAGTTTTGTCGTTTTTCAAACAGAAAAAAGCACTTCCACCCGAAGATGAAGTGCTTTTTTCTGTTTCAGTGATTAGCTGTTTTGTTGTTTGTTTTGTTCAGCAGATTGGTTTTGTTGTCTTACCTGCTGTGTGTCAGTTTCACTAGCGAATTCAGTGCCGAATTGACCTTGTTGGCCAGCTGATTGCTGGTTTTGTTTTCTAACTTGCTGAGCGTTTGTTTCGCTAGCAAATTCAGTGCCGAATTGACCTTGACCAGCAGCTGATTGTTGGTTTTGTTTTCTAACTTGTTGAGCGTTTGTTTTGCTGAAATTATTTGAGTTAGCCATTGTTATCACCTCCACGGTCATTAGAATGTGCAGGTGATCGTATAGCTATTCCTCTTTTTTAAAAATTTTTAAACGAGCAGTGAGCGTCCGCCGTCAACGATAATAGTCTGTCCGCGGATCATGTCAGCCTTGGAAGACACTAGAAACTCAACGGTTTCAACCATGTCTTTAATTTCGACCATGCGGCCCGCCGGTGTGTTTTGGCGCGCATCCTCAAGCAGATCTTCTCTATTCGGGAAGTGTTTCAGCGCATCTGTGTCGATCGCTCCGCCTGAAACAGCATTGACGATAATTTGTTTTGGTGAAAGCTCAACCGCAAGATAACGTGTTAGAGCCTCTAACGCTGCTTTTGATACACCAACCGTGGTGTAGTTTTCAAGATAGCGGATAGAGCCTAATGAACTGATGCTGACAATATGCCCGCCTCCGTTCTTCTCCATTAGCTTGGCAGCTTCCTGAGCGCAGAAAAGCAATGCTTTCGCATTAATGTTCATCGTCCAGTCCCAGTGTGTTTCTTCTAGTTCCATGACAGGTCTCAGAACGCCTGAAGCAGCATTATTGACAAAAACATCAAGTCTGCCGAACGTTTCATCAATTTGCTGAAACATTTCTTTGATTTTTGCAGGCTGTCCTACGTTTGCTTTTACGACAAGCACTTTAACACCAAGCTTTTCGATTTCTTCTGCTGTTTCTAGTGCTGCTTTTTTGCTGCGGGCATAGTTAATGACGATGTTATAGCCGTTCTCAGCAAGTCTGATCGCGGCCGCTTTTCCGACACCGCGGCTGCTTCCTGTTACGAGTGCACATTTATTTTGTTCCATTTTTCCTCATCTCCTTGTAGCGTATAGTTCTTTTATTTCCACAAACAATAATGGCAAGAACTTTAAAGGGGGTCTTCTGTTATGTATGTCGGACGTGATATGAGCGAATTGAACATGGTTTCCAAAAAAGATTGGAAGAACAGTGAACTCGCTTATTTTCATCATGCCTTTCAGCAAATTATGCCTTACTTGAACGAAGAAGGCCAATCAAAATACCGGGAATTAACGCAAGAAATTGAAGCGCGCGGCGGAATGAAGCGCAATGAAGCGGACTACAGCCACGGCACGCGCGTTTCTTACGATTAAGAATGGTTTACGGAGCAGCCGAATATGAGGCTGCTTCCACTGCCATCTTCCAGATTTTTTGATGTGACACCGGGAACGCAAATTGTTCGAGCTCTTCTTTCGTTACTTTTTTCAGCTCGGCAGTATCCGACACTTGTTTTACTTTACCGAAAAACACAGAAATATTCCATACCAGGTGGGTGAAAACGTGCTCGACTACACCTTGCAGATCACTGATATCAGCTTGTATCCCATATTCGTTTTCTAGAAATGCAATGAGCTGTTCACGCTCAGTTTTGATCCCTTTTTGGGTTTCAAGATTAGGGAATTCCCATAGGTTGGCGAGCAAACCTTTAGACGGCCGTTTGTGGATATACACTTGTCCGTCTTCATCGGTCAGTACGATTGCAGCCATTGTTTTGATCCCGGGCTTTTTCTTTTTGCTTTTGACCGGAAGCTCCCGTTCAGTGCCTTCTTCAAATGCTGAGCAATGCTGCTGAACCGGGCATAGCAGGCATGAAGGTGATTTTGGCGTACAGATCAAGGCTCCAAGCTCCATCAAGCCCTGATTAAATTCTGAAGGTTTTTCTTTGGAAATAAAAGCTCGTATAGCGTCTTCAAAGATCGTTCTTGTTTTTGGTTTGGCAATATCATCCCAAATAGAAAGAATTCTGGACATGACACGCATCACATTTCCGTCAACCGCGGGAATGGGTTTATTGTAGGCTATACTGAGCACCGCTCCCTTTGTATAAGGGCCGACGCCTTTTAACCCGCCAAATTCTTTCTCGTTTGGAGGGACAATGCCGCCGTATTCCTGTTTTACTTCTTTTACCGCGCTTTGCAGATTTCTGACTCGCGAATAATAGCCGAGTCCTTCCCATGCTTTCAGCACCTTTTCTTCATCTGCATCAGCGAGCGCTTCCACTGTCGGGAATTGTTCCACAAATCGCAGAAAGTAAGGAATCACAGTCTCTACTCTCGTTTGCTGCAGCATGACTTCAGATACCCACACTTTATACGGATCTTGGTCCTCTCTCCACGGCAGAACGCGCTGCTCTCTTTCAAACCATGTGATTAAATCATCGCGAAATTGCTGTATGTCTTTTTGTTTTAATTTGTCTTCAAGTACGTTCATATGTGTTTCTCCCCAGTCTTTCGCGCCCCGCTTTTCTTTAGACTGTTTTTTGTTGTACACTAAGGGCACAGTACGATAATATGTTACATTAAATAATAGTAAAGAAAAAGCGGAAACATATGAGAACGATTGAATCAGTTTAAAAATTGGGTATATGAAAATGGGGAATTTCTTACAAAGTGAATGTGCAGGATCATCCTGCAAGGAGGTCACCTATGGATACGGGCACACATGTCGTTATGGGCATCGCACTGGGCGGTATTGCGACGCTTGATCCTGTTGTCGCATCAGATCCGGCAATGGCTCACGCTGTTATGATCGCAACGCTTGCGGGCTCTCAGGCTCCGGATATTGATACTGTGTTAAAGCTTAAAAACAATGCTGTTTATATAAGGAATCACAGAGGATTTACCCATTCAATTCCCGCCGTTTTGTTTTGGTCTGTCATCATCCCGGCGATTCTGTATTTATTTTATCCTCAGGCCAATTTTCTGCACCTGTGGCTGTGGACGCTGCTGGCCGTTGTTCTGCATGTCTTCGTCGATATATTCAACGCCTATGGGACACAAGCCATTCGTCCGTTTTCGAAAAAATGGGTTGCGCTTGGGCTGATTAATACGTTTGATCCGTTTATTTTTATCAGCCATCTGGCAGCTATTGCGATTTGGTATGCAGGCGGCAGTCCCGGCATCACGTTTCTCAGCTTATATATCATATTGGCAGGCTATTATTTGGTGCGCCTGATCATGCAGCTGAGAATTAAACGAAAGCTTCATGAGATGATTCATGATGAGATTGAAAGCATTATTATTTCTCCAACGATGAAATTCAGGCAATGGCGAATCGCAGTGACAACAGCACATGCTTTCTATGTAGGAAGAAGCATGGAAGGACACGTCGTGATTCTGGATACATTTAATCGAGTGCCTGTTCCTGAAACCGATGTAATGCATGCGGCAAAGCAGGATGATAACATCGCGGCGTTTCTGTCCTTTTCTCCGGTTTACCGGTGGGAAGTGGATACGTTTAAAGATCATTATGAGGTGAGATTTATCGACCTGCGTTATCGGAGTAAAGGCCATTATCCTTTTGTGGCAATTGTTCATATCGGCCATGATCTTACGATTCGTTCGTCCTATACGGGATGGATATTCAGCGAAGAAAAACTTCAGAAAAAATTAAAGCTCGGCTCTATATAGAGCCGGGCTTTTTACGTCTTATATATAAAACAGCAAGCAGCAGACTGACGAGAGATATGATCGCCGATATGTTGAAGTATGGCGGATAGTAAGTCAGCTCAATGTGATTGTCTCCCTTTTGCGCCTTGAAGCCTATAAAAGCATAATCCGCTTTTTCAATCTTCTGTGTGTGTCCGTTGATTTTCAGCTCCCAGCCTTTTTCATATGGGATCGGAAGCATGATGTACTGGTCTTTTGACAGATGATATGCAAAGGTCAATTGATTTTTGTTCCAATTCAGTTTCTCTGCTTTCTCTGTTTTATGTTGCAATACAGCGTTTTTCAGCGTTTCATAATTCTCTTCATAGAGCGCTATATTTCTCAGCTCATAGGTTCCTTTCGGAAGATGGATTGAGATATGGCCTGATTTAGGCACTCTGACCGTAATATCATTTACACCGGTTTTATAGATCGATTTGTTCGATTTTCTTGTTGTGACATAATCATTTACCTTTAATGTAAATCCTTTGTCTTTTGCTTTGCTTTTCAAATAAAAGCTGACATAGTAGTCTCCCGGAGCGGATGATGGCTGTTTCGGAGTGATGGTCAGCTCTCCTCCGTTTTCTCCAGTTACGGTGAGCAGTCCGTTTTGATAATGGGCTTGTTTTGCGGTGATGTCCGACTTGGTGATCAAATTGGCCGGTTTTGGTGTCTGCTCGGTTTTTCCAGATGGATCTTTTAATATGATTCCTTTCAGCATCGCCTGTTCTTTCGCAAGAGCGGGCAATTGGTCCAGCTCACTTTCGCTGTATATGGCATCCGCTGTTTTGACGAATGGAAGCATGTACTCATTCTCATAAACCGCATAATGCACTGTTTCTAAATGCTTTTTGAAGCCGTACGGGACGCTGGCTGCGTTTGTTTTTTCCGTCATATAATATTTGCCGTAAAGCAGGCTGTATAAATTGGCCCTGTCTCCCAATGACGCATAACGGCTGACGCTTTCCCTGCCCATATCGATGCTTAAATCATTCCAATAGAAGGCCAGCAGATTTTTATTTAAAATGCTGGAATAGGCGCTGAAGCCATTAAATCCGTAAATGATTGGCGTATTATTGCGGACACCGTTCATCCAGTCGATTCTCATGAGCGGGTCATTGTCTTCCTTTTGTAAACGTCTGATGAGCTCAGTTGATTCTTGCCCTCTGTATTCCTCACTTGTAAGATATTCTCTTGTCACACTATCCAGATCGCCGCCTTCTGAGAGTGCGTATTTTTGATAGGAGTTGGCGACCAACAGCGAAGAAAGAATGATGATACCGTACACAGCCATTTTTGCCCGTTTTTTCGCAAAAGCTGCAGCAAACAAGGCTGCGATTGTCATGAGTAAGAGCAAGAGAATGCTTTCATTCGCAGGCTTCCATATATCGAGCTTATACCTTTGGATATGATACAAGTAAAGAAGCAGGACGATAGCTATGGCCGGGAGCAGTTCTTTCCGGTTCAGTTCAGACAGCTGTGACAAACCAGCCGCCGCTGCTCCCGCAATGGTAAAGGCCAGAACATATTCAAAGCGGTTTTGCGGGGCGGAAAAGCCGTTAAAAACGCTTGCCGCATACGGACTGAAATGAAAAAGAATAAACAGCAGGCTCAATCCGGCAAAAAGACGAAACACACGGTTTTTGTAAAAAGACATCATAAACAAAAACAGCAGAAAAGCGGCCGGCACAATAATAATCCGGCTCGAAAATAATATATTATCATCGAAATTGAGCCACTCTATTTTCTGGCTGTATGGGGGGCGCAGGTTGTTTAAATAACCGTATACCACCGGCACAAACACCGCCGCACTGATGCCAAAAGAAATGAGTCCCGAAACCAGAAACAATCTGCATTGAACCCATCTTTTCACTTCATCCTGTTCCAGTCTGATCAGCCATCTGAACAGCACGTAGATTCCGATGAATATAAGGTTTATGTATGCAAAGTAAAAATTGTTGATGAACGTCAGCGAACACGCAACAATAAACCACGCCGGACGCCGCTCTCTAATGATTTTTTCTGCGCCAAGCACAAGCAGCGGAAGCCAAATCATTGTATCAGTAAAAAATTCCCAATACGCTTCGTGACGGAAATAAATAATCGAGACGCCGTATAACACGGCTCCCGTAAACGATGCCGCTCTATGCTTGAGAAGATAGTGAAAAACAGAAGCGGACGTAAAGATGATCAAGCTCAATTTGAAAATACTGATAAAAACAGCTGACTCTGCCCAAAAAAGCGTATCCGCTTCTCCGATAAACTGGAGGGCTTGAAGCAGCCAGACAACGGCGGACACAGCAAGAAATAGAAAAGAAGCAGAAAAATAATAGCCGAGCTGACTGAATGTGCCGCCGCCAAGTCCGAATGAATAATTGTAGAAAAAATTCCCGTGTGTATATTGGTCAAATAATAATTTTTTAAATACGATCATTTGCGCAAGTCCGTCACCCGGACCTGTCATATACCTGCCTTCCGCCCATTCTTTCACAAAAAAGGCGTGTGCCAGAACGGACACCAGCAGACTGGCCGCATAGATCATAACATGTTTTCTTTTCATATACATTCTCCAGTCTTGCTTTTAAGATGATAGACACGCAAAAAAAGCACTGCCAATGACGCTTGGTGATTTCAGTGCATTTTTGTCAGACGCCGCACGCTTTTTAATTCGTTCGTTTCAGGCAGGTCTTTGTTTGGGATATTCGCTTCTTTGATCAAATAATGCGGGCGTTTTTTTGTTTCATAATAAATTCGGCCGATATATTCGCCTATGATCCCGAGGCTTAACAGCTGTACTCCGCCGAGAAATAACACAGCTGAGATAATTGTAAAGTACCCAGGCACAGAAATACCGTTAGTCAGAATTTTAACGAATGTGGCAATGATATAAATGATGGAAAGCAGCAAGATGAAAATGCCGGTGTAAAAACATAATCTCAGCGGTTTATGATTAAATGAAACGACGCCGTCCATGCCGTAATTAAACAGACTGCTGAACGACCATTTGGATGTGCCGTTTTTCCGTTCGACATTTTCATAAAACACAATTTTCTGATCAAAGCCGATCCAGCAAAAAAGGCCTTTTGAGAAGCGGTTTCCTTCGCTCAGCTTCAAAAGAGCATTTACAGCTTGGCGGCTTAACAATCTGAAGTCACCCACACCATCACGCAAATCGACTTCCACCGCTTTATTAATGAACTTGTAATACATTGATGATAAGAGTGAGCGGACAAACCCGTCCCCTTTTCTGTTCCTTTGGGCAATGACCTGGTCGTACCCTTCTTCGTAGCCTTTGATAAATTCCTTCAGCAAATATGTCGGATGCTGAAGATCGGCATCCATTACAATTACCGCCTCGCCCTGAACATGCTCAAAGCCCGCCAAAATCGCGGCTTCTTTTCCAAAATTCCGAGAAAAAGATATATATTTCACCCGGCTGCACGTCACTGCCAAGTCTTTGATCTGCTGAAGCGTGTCATCAACGCTTCCGTCATTTATGAAGAATATTTCATAGTCATAATGAATGTTTTTAAATTCCTTTTTTAAAGATTCATGAATGAGTTTGACATTATACCCTTCATTGTAAGACGGGATAATAATCGAGATTAATCCTTGCTTCATTAAGGCACCTTCTTTTTATTATTCTTTTTAAGTATTGCCTTAGGGGAGTTTTACACAAATCTTCAGTAAGGCTATTCCTTTTTTAAAAGTCGTTTAAACCTGTTTTTTGTTACAATTTTATGGTGACATTCATGATTTTTAATGTTATTTTGTCATGTTTAAAACAGACTATGAAAAAAACGCACAGAAAAAGTCTGCCATTATGGCAGACGAATGAAGAGAAGTTCAAACTTATTGGTTCTTAAGGTATTCCAAAATCAGCTGATTGACGATTGCTGGTTTTTCGTGGTTAATCCAATGGGAAGCTTCATCTACAAAGATGAGATGTCCATTCGGGCATTGCTTTTCCGTCTCTTTCGCAAGCTTTCTGCTCAAAAAACGGTCTTCCATTCCCCAGATCATCCGGTAGGGTGCTGTTTCATAAGGCGGTTTCTCTGCAAGGCTTCCTTTTCTGAGGGCTCTGTACCAGTTCAGCATAGCTGTCAGTGCACCCGGCTGTTTCCACGCTTCTTTGTACCTGCTGACATCATCGGACGAAAAAATCTCCGGACGGGCCGATAATCCAATCGCTTTGTCTAATGTTTCATAATCATTTTCCCTTAGTGATGCCTCCGGTATGTCTGGCAGCTGAAAGAATGCGATATACGAGCTTTTCAGCCACTGCGGCGGATAAAACGGCGTTACGGTTTTCATGACGTGCGGGTGCGGGATGTTGATCGCGATCAGCTTTTCAAGATATTCCGGGCGTGTGGAAGCCAAATGCCATGCGACAGCCCCTCCCCAGTCATGCCCGATGACAATTGCTTTTTCATCAGTGAATTGCGTAATAAGTCCGATGATATCATCTCTTAATGTATCAATCCGGTACGAATCAATTCCTTCCGGTTTGTCACTTAGATTGTAGCCCCGCTGATCAGGAGCAATGACCCGGTAACCCGCATCAGCAAGCGGTTTGATTTGATTTTTCCAGCCGTACCAAAACTCAGGAAATCCATGAAGCAGGACAAGTAACGGGCCGTCTTCCGGTCCTGCGCTTGCAACATGGAGCGTGATTCCGTTTGTATTGACAAACTGGCATTTAACTCCGTCCACTTCTATCTCCTCCTTGACTGTGCATCATGGTTTTCAGTCTTTTTTCCGTTAGCATAAATATGATGACACAAGCGGCAATCAGCAGGATTAGCTGAAGAATGATCAAGCTTGATCCCAGCAAAAATCCCATTCCCGCAATCACCAAGCCTGACAGGATCATTAATGATGCACTGTAACGGTTCGCTTCATTCCATAATCTTTGATCTGACATTGAGCGTCTTGTTCTGTATCCGTACACACTGTTGATGGATTTGGGAGGAAACTGTTTGATCAGTATGCCCGCAATGATCATAAGTCCTCCGCTGACTAAACCAGCCATATTATCATCTCCTTTCTCATTGTTACGTGCAGAAAGAAGAAATGTTTCACACATAGACAAAAAGACAAGCCTCGGCCTGCCTTTTATCGCATTTGTAAATCCTTTGTGTGAATATAGCCTATAACACCGCCATAATCCACGAATGCCCAAGTGAAGTCAAATCCTCCGTTTTCACTAAATCCCCACCCGAGTATTGTCACCTTTGTTCCAGATGAGAGCTGCTTAGCTTTTCCGTTTTCGGGTGTCGGTGTATAGAAGGCTGTCTGTTTCGTTGTTTTCGCTTGGCTTGCGGTTTTCATTAAAAAGTGAGTTGAAATATATGCTTTTTTTCCTTTGAAATGAATTTGAGCCCAATCGGCATTTACGAACCCATCGACTGTTACCTTTTGTTCTGATGATACAGTGCCGAGAATATCACCTTCATGATTTGGCTCAGTCCGGACATTCAGTTTTCCTGCTTTTATGATGTAAGTATCGGATGATGGCATGCTGACAGATATGTCGTGAAGGGGCGCAGCTTTTGCTGCGGGAGCGGAGTGAAGTGCTGTCAAGCCCATTCCTATGGCAGCTGTTAAAGCGAGCATTACTTGTTTCTTTTTCATTTAAAGCTCCTCCTCGCATTTGACAAGATATAAGTGGTATTCCCTGATTGACAGGCTGGCGAAACATGTTTTATGTGAAAAAAATGAAAAAACCTGCCGGTCGCTAACGGCAGGTTTTTAATGCAAAAGGCCTCTGCTTTGATGTAAGTAATCATTCACGTCGTTACGGGAGCTTTGAAAAAGGTGGAGCTGGCCTCCGTAGTTTTCGATCCATTGTGTGACGATTTTTTCGGTCATTTTTTCACCCTGATAGGCATGTCCGGCTTTTGCATAGGTTGCTTCGAAATCGCTCCATAGCAACTCCACCCATGTTTTCGCCTGTATATAGCTGATCATATCGTTCTTTTCCAGAAGCAGATTCGTCAGTTTCTCAATGTACATATTCATGTGTGCAGTCTCCTTTCTTCAGGAAAAAAATAACGCTTTATTACGTGGTGTTCTCCATATACTAACCTTACGTCTTCATCTGGAAAGACGCAACTTTTTGATCTCGAACCTAGGGGGATATGACATGGTCCGGAATAAAGAAAAAGGATTTCCTTACGAAAACGAAAACAAATTTCAGGGTGAACCGAGAGCAAAGGACGACTATGCTTCAAAGCGTGCTGATGGATCGATTAATCAGCATCCTCAAGAAAGAATGAGAGCCTCTGGCAAACGGTAAAGAAAAACAGCTGCATACACTGCAGCTGTTTTTACCCTTTATTGACTTGATATTCGTAGACGCTCTTCTTTTCTGATAAGTGTGCGAAGGTAGAAAGCACAAGTCCGCATGCAGTCATAAGCGCGCCGCCCGCAAACAGCCAGGAATAAGAGCCAGTTCCGCTTAAAATCATTCCGCCGATCCATGCACCAAGGGCATTAGCAAGGTTAAATGCTGATACGCTGACAGCTGCGGCAATGGTTGTGCCGCCCTCAGATGAGGAAATGACCTTTGTTTGCAGCAGAGGCGGCGTGCCGAATGCGCATGCCCCGAATAGGAACGTGGCCACAATAGCTGCAGCCGGGTAAATGGCGATGTACGGAAATACAGCCAGAACACCGATTAAACCAATCATTACGCCGATCATCGTCCGAGTCAGCAGAGGCAGCGGCACTTTTCCCGCAAAGAAATTCCCTGCAACGCCTCCCAAACCATACGCAAAGAGAGCGCCTGTAATGCCAACCGTGCTGAATCCGGCTGAATGTCTCAAGATCGGTTCGATAAAGGTGTAGGCGATAAAGACA
The DNA here is from genome assembly GCF_002201875.1 of Bacillus sp. MD-5. Classification (NCBI taxonomy): domain Bacteria; kingdom Bacillati; phylum Bacillota; class Bacilli; order Caryophanales; family Bacillaceae; genus Bacillus; species Bacillus sp. MD-5. Next base: position 781,930 of record NZ_CP021911.1, on the reverse strand, counting down.
CCGGAATAGCCTAAAATGGTAATCGCGAAGGAAAACAGCACTTGTTTGTGCTTAAAAACCCCCCACTCATTCATAAGCATGGGGATCACTTTTGGTTTTCTGTTTGGCACGGCAGCCATAAGGCCTAAAAATCCGATGACTCCAAGTGCCGTAATGATGGAAAACACCGCTCTCCAATTCAGGACATCTCCGAGATAAGAACCGAATGGAACACCCAGCATTAGAGCTACTGTCAGCCCGCCGTTCATTGAAGCAGCGGCTGCAGCGCGCCTTTCCGGCGGAACCATTTCACTGGCGAAGACCATGGCTATCGCGAAGAATGCGCCGTGAATGGACGCAGATAAAATTCTTGAGACGGCCAGTACCGCAAAATTCGGTGCCAGTGCGCTCATCAGGTTTGAAAGGATAAAAATCGCCATCAGCCCAAGAAGCACAGGCTTTCTCGGGAGCTTGACAGAAATGATGGTGACGAGCGGTCCTGTCAAACAGACGCTTGCCGCGTAAGCCGTGACAAGAAGCCCTGCAGATGAAACCTGTATATGAAAGTCATTGGCAATCGACGTCAAAATACCCATCACCGCGTATTCTGTATAACCGATTGAAAATGTACAAATCATAAGAACAAATATAATAAATTTTACAGATGGGTTTTTGATACTCAACGTCATCGCCTCCTTTGATATTAAAAAACAACGAGTTCCATACTAAAAGATTTTTAAAGTGAATTCAATGATTTTTTCTTTAAGACATCGTGTAAATGTGCTGCACAAAAAAAAGAGGCTGATGATCAGCCTCCCTGTTACGCTTTATTCTTTTTCTTTCAAAACTGAGATTGGCAGCGCTTCCTCTTGCTGAGGAGAAGAGGTTCTGTATCCCCATGCGAAAACGCCATTTAAATAACTGATGGTAAACTCGTCCTCAGTGTCTTCAACACGGTACGTTTCTCCCGGTGAGTAATCTTCCGGGTTCAGCAAATATGCTTTTGCCATCGTAATTTTCCGTTCGAGCACTGCCAGTTCGTTTATAATTCCATGCTGTTCGGCTTTTCTTGCTTTTTCAGAAAGTAATGCGATTTCAGTATTGAGTTCGTGCGGTGTCATTTGACTGTATCGTTTCTCCATTTTTTTAGCTACTCCTCTTCGTGCAGAAATTGTTCGATTAAATCGAGTGAGAATCCTTTGCGGAATAAAAATTGTTTGACCTTCATGGCGCTTTCATAGGAGCCGTCATAGCGGTATTTTCTAAGCGCTTTTTCCGCGTGAATGCGCAGCGCTTCTTTCTCTGTGTCTTCATCATTTTCATACTCAATCTGCTCTAGCGCCGCACTGATGACATCAAATGAGAAGCCCTTGCGCTGAAGCTGCATCTGGGCGCGCTGTTTGAGTTCTTTTGTCGAAAGCTTTTTATCTTTTTTGAGAAGCTTTTCAACATGCTTGACCGCTTCTCTTGTCTGATCTTCAAAGGAAAAAGAACTTAGCGCCTCCTTAATTGTATCGTCATCAATTCCCTTCGCTCTCAGCTCTCTGAACAAAACATCAGGTCCTTTTCCGTTTGTTTTTTTGTGGGTGCTGACATAGGCTGCGGCAAATTCCTGGTCGTTTAAGTACTTGTAATCGTTGAGCTTATGGATGACCTCCGCAATAACGGGGGGCGAGGTTTCTTTTTTCTTCAAGTGGTCCTCGACCTCTTTCGTTGACCGCATTCGATAGGATAAAAATTCAAGCGCGCGGTTGAAGCCTTTCTTCACTTCATCGCCGTATTGAATCTCAATGATGTCAAGATCATCAAGTTCTTTTCCCTTCTTGAGCTCATATTTCACGAGCACATCCGCGTCCACGCTGAAGGCGTATTTATCATCCAGAAAAATATTGAAGCGTTCCGTATTCTTTTTTTGCGCTGATATTTTTGTAATAAACGGCATCTTAATCTCCCTTCTCAGGCCTGAAACGAGTTTTCTTTTATTAAAATGAGGTAAAGTATATTTATTAGAACGATGAGGAGAGATGTTCATGAATATCGCAATGACGGGCGGCACCGGTTTTCTCGGCCAACATCTGACAGGCGTTCTTACCCGCCAAGGACACCATGTTTATATTTTATCAAGAAACGCACGGGAAACTGAACAAAAAAATATGACATATGTCCAATGGCTGACGGAAGGAGCCGCCCCGGAGCAGGAACTTCCTCATATTGATGTCTGGATAAACCTTGCGGGAAAATCTATTTTTGGCCGCTGGACAGAAAAAACGAAGCAGGACATTCTCTCCAGCCGTATCAATGCGACGCGTGAAGTGCAGCGGCTTATTCGTAAACAGAAGGAGAAGCCGAAGACATTGATCCAAGCCAGTGCCGTGGGTATTTACGGCACAAGCCTTGAGAAAACCTTTACAGAGGATTCTGCAACGTCAGATGAGGATTTTCTAAGCCATACTGCGCACCTGTGGGAAAAGGAAGGACAGAATATTGAGGCGATGGGCATCAGGACGGTTTATGCGAGATTTGGCGTGATGCTTGGGGAAAAAGGCGCTCTCCCGCTTATGGTTCTCCCCTATAAGTTTCTGGCCGGCGGAACGATCGGAACAGGCAGACAGTGGCTGTCATGGATTCATGTTGAAGACGCGGCCCAGATGATCCGATATGCGGTGGAAAACGCCGGCATCTCTGGCCCAATGAATGTCACCGCGCCCAATCCTGTGGAAATGAAACAATTCGGCAAAACGATTGCACGGGTGAAGCACCGCCCGCACTGGCTCCCCGTCCCGGAATTCTTTTTATCAAAAGCATTGGGTGAGATGAGTCTTTTGATTGTGAAAGGTCAGCGCGCTCTTCCTAAAAAAGCGATCACCTCTGGATTTCGTTTTACATATTCGGATCTTGCCTTCGCACTCTTACAGCTGATAACGGACCGAAAGACTGTATAAAAACAGCAGGAAGCGTCAACCTTAAGAATAACATGGTTGAAGGAGGTCCTTTTTATGGAAAAAAAGAGGGAGAAGCACCAGCAAGGCGCCAACCTGAAGAAAATGCAGGAAGTTCTTTATTCAGGCGAATTTAAAAAAGCGGAAAAAGCTGCTAAGCGGAAGTAGGAATACATAGCCCCTTAAAACCAAATACTATCTTTGTTTGATATCACTTTTTAGGGGGAATTTGATATGGGCAGAAATCATATCCACAAAAACCGTGATAAAAACAAACAAAAGCTTCCACAAGTTCCCGATGCATTAAAAAGGGAAACTGACGGCGTTTACGAAGAATATTCAAGCGAGCTTGCTGATGCAAATGACCGCGAAGCGCAAGAGCGTGCGAAAGCAGCCGACAACAGAGCGAAAAAGAAATCTCGTTAATAAAAAACCCTTGTCTCCGTTTGAGACAAGGGGTTTTTTACATTTCAGTGAACCGGTCGCGGATCGGTGTGCGTTTTTTCACTTCCGGCGACTCGTCAGGATAACCCGTTTGTATGATGGCGGCGAATCGTTCATTATCCTGTAAACCAAAGGCCTGATGGACTTCTTTGTCGTATAGGATTTTTCCGCTTTTCCAAACCATGCCGATTCCTTTTTCCCAAGCAAGAAGCTGAAGGTTTTGAATCAATGAGCTTGTTGCCGCAAAATCATCGTCTCGCGCTCTTTCGTTTTCATCTTCCTGAAATACGACGAGCAGAAAACCCGGAACGCGCCCAAGTGTGTTTTTGAAATTTTGAAGCTTTTCCTCTGTCATATCCGGCTTGGATTTCTTAGAAAACGCTGCAAATGTATTGATGAGGTTCGCTTTACCTGTCTCACTGGAAACGTAAATAAATCTCCATGGCTCTGTTACTCTGTGATTTGGCGCATATTTTGCCGTTTCAAGCATGTCAAGAATAACTTCTGCAGGTACTGGCCCTTGTTTAAACTTTCGAATCGATCTTCTGCTGCGTATGATGTCCCGCAGTTCTGAGTGCTGATGTATTTGTTCGGTTTGAGGCATACCGTTTCACCTTCCTATCCAATTGAAAATGATTATCATTTCATAATGATAACGGAAAGTGCATCTTGTTGTAAACCATCATCCGTATTAGATGTTAAAAATACGCGTTTCTGAGTAAACGGCCGTTCCTGTCATCTTCACTTTCACATGGCCGTCCGCTTCATTCATTTCGATTTCGACTTTTCCGTCCTTTCCGATTTCCTGCCCTTGTTCAATGATAAATTTATGCTGCTCGGCATTGCCATAATGTTTCATATAAGCCCCCATCACGCCTGACGCTGTGCCGGTCACTGGGTCTTCAATTGTTCCCGAATACGGGGATGAAAAGTGGCGTCCGTGCAGGTCGCTGTCAGGATGAACGGTTTCAAAGGTAAACGGATGGACTGAAGCTTTTGGCAGATCAATTAACACTTCCGGAAATTGTTTGTTATCTGGCACCATCTTTTTAGAAGCCTCTAATGATTTAAGCGGTACGATGGCTGTCCATATGCCAGTGCTGCCAAATACAATCGGAAGATCTTCATGAAAATCTTCTTCGGTGATTCCCAGTGCGTGCGCAAGTTTTTCCCGATCGCCTGTAAATGGTTTGAATCGCGGGGAGGCCTGTTCAAGCGTAATATGAATGCGGCCATCTTTTTCAGAAATGTTCACAGGCAGGATTCCGGCTTTCGTTTGGATGCTGTACGTTTTACCGCTCTCCAGCATCCCTTTCTCACATAATGCGTAAAGAGAAGCAACTGTAGCATGACCGCACAAATTCATTTCGTGTCCAGGGGTAAAGTAACGGAGTTCAAGATCGGCCGACTCGCTTTTTCGGATAAAGGAGGTTTCTGAATACCCGGCACGCTCGGCTATGATCTGCATCTCGTTTTCAGTAAAATCGTCTCCCTGCAATACGACGCCTGCGGGGTTTCCTTTTCCGGGACTGCTTGTAAATGCTTCATATTTTAATACCTCTGCTTCTTTCATTCATCTGCCGCCCTTTCTTTATCAATGTCTCTGTCAGTATAGCAAAAATAATTACGAATCTTCAGTTATTAATAAAAAAACCCATTTTCTTCTTCAAGAAAATGGGCGTAACGATCAAGAGTTTCTTGTTTTATAGAGCAAATAAATAAAATAAGGGGCGCCGATAGCCGCTGTAAAGACGCCGGCTGGCACTTCCACCGGAGCAAATAAGGTTCTGCCGACAATATCAGCTGTTAAGACGAGCAGAGCCCCAATAAGTGCCGACGCCGGAAGCAGCGCGCCATAAGATGAGCCGACAAGCCGTCTTGCAATATGGGGCGCCATCAGCCCGACAAAACCGATTGTGCCGGCAACTGAAACTGCACAACCCGTAAGAGCCGTACTCAAAAGGAGCAAGAAAAAACGATTTCGCTGCACAGCGCTTCCCGCACCCGCCGCAATATCTTCACCCAGCACCTGTATATTCATATTTTTCAGCGCGACAAAACAAATGAATAAGAGAATGACAGATAAGATAATAACTATTTTTACATGCTCCCAATTTGACCCATAAACTGACCCAGTGATATATACATTGGCTTGTGATGCCCGGTAAATCGGACCTTTGATCATCAGCAGGGTCGTCATCGCCTGCGCAGACATAGAAAATCCGATTCCGATAAGCACCAGCCGAAATGTGGAGGCACCATTTTTATATGCCAGTAAATAGACGATGAGACCGACAGCCGAGGCGCCGATAAATGCGGCCGCTGGAAGCCATGACAGGCTGATCGTCAGTGAACTGCTGCGGTCTGAGAAGAACATCATTAAAAGTACGACAGCTACTGCCGCTCCTCCCGTTATTCCGATAATATCCGGAGATGCGAGAGGGTTTCTGACGAGTCCCTGCAATATCGCGCCTGCCGCTGCCAAACAAACGCCGGCGCATAAAGCTGTCAAAATTCTTGGCATGCGGAACGACATGATCATCAGTTCATCCAGCTTGGAACCTGCGCCAAAGAATGTTTTTGCTACATCCCAGGGAGGAATAAACCTTTGTCCAAGACCGGCGCTTATGATGAGGACAGCAGCTGTTAATCCCAGTAAAACCAAAAAGACGATCCACGCTTTCTTTTCAGCCGCAGTAACTCCAAAACGAAGTTTCATAGCTTTGCCCCCCTTCTTGCGATGTACACAAACACAGGCATTCCGATGATGGCGGTCATGACCCCGACAGGAACTTCCTGAGGCATAATGATATATCGCGCACCGATGTCCGCGGAAACAAGCAGAATGGCACCCAAAACAGCGGAAAACGGCAGAACCCAGCGATAATCATTACCGACGACGAACCTGGAAAAATGCGGAATAATGATGCCGATAAAGGAAATCGGCCCGGCAATGGCGACAGCAGATCCTGCTAGCAAGACAACACAAAGCGCCATCACGAATTTCAGCAGGCCCGTTTTTTGGCCGAGTCCTTTTGCCACATCTTCTCCCATCACAAGGAGATTTATTTTTTGGCCAAGAAAAAAGCAGATTACCAGCGCTGCCGCTGCATATGGAAACATCGTCATCAGCAGATCCAGACTCCTGCCCTGCACAGAGCCAGTCAGCCAAAAAAGCACCTGGGCAAGCTCAAGTTCGTTGACAGACAGCAAGCCTTGCGTCAGAGAAGAAAACATGGCTGCCATGGCAGCGCCCGCCAGCGTCAATTTGATTGGTGTCAGCCCTTCTCTCCCAAGCGAGCCTGCTGCGTAGACGATCGCAGCGGTAAATGCTGCCCCGAGAAACGAGCTCCATACTAGTGCCTGAGGTGATTGAATATGCAGAAAAAACGATCCGGCCACAATAAAAAAGCCGGCACCGGCGTTTATTCCGAAAATTCCCGGTGACGCAAGCGGATTTTTTGTGAGCGCCTGCATGAGTGCTCCCGCGGCTGCAAGCGAGGCGCCGACGACTGTGGCAACCAAAGCACGCGGAAGCCTGACGTCCTTGATGATGACATGCTCATTTGTACCGTTGAAGGAATGAAACGCTTGATAGACCTGTCCCCATGACGTACCTGTATAACCGTACACAACACTTGCGCAGACAGCTGCCAGTAAAATGAAAATCAGACATAATAACGTAATCCATTTTGAAGATGCCTTTTTGCAGATCATGATCTCATTCTCCCAGATTTACTATGTATTGTTTGTTTTTGAGAATAATCCTCAATTAGGGATTGACACTCTCACCACTGCTTATTATGATCTAAATGATAATGAATTTCAATATCGGGAGGAAAAAGATGAAAAAGCATATCAGCATGCTATTCGTATTTTTAATGACCCTTGTCGTACTTTCTGCCTGTAATAGTTCAGAAAGTTCAAGCAACAGCGAGGAGTCAAACAGCAAAACCAGAACGGTTAAACATGCAATGGGAACATCAGACAACATTCCCGCAAATCCAAAACGGATTGTTGTTTTAACAAACGAAGGCACAGAGGCGCTCTTAGCGCTTGGCATCAAGCCGGTTGGCGCCGTGAAGTCATGGAAGGGCGACCCGTGGTATGACTATCTGAAGGATGACATGAAAGGTGTTCAAAACGTCGGCCTTGAAACAGAACCGAATGTGGAAGCCATCGCAGAATTAAAGCCTGATTTGATTATTGGAAACAAAGTACGCCAGGAAAAAATTTATGATCAGCTAAATGCGATTGCACCGACTGTTTTTGCTGAATCCTTGGCCGGGAATTGGAAGGATAACCTGACTTTATATGCCAACGCGGTGAACAAGGCGGATAAAGGCAAGAAAGCCATTGCCGATTTTGATAAACGCGCTGCCGATTTAAAAGAAAAGCTTGGCGACCAGACCAACAAAACAGTTTCTGTCGTACGCTTTTTATCCGGTGAATCAAGAATCTATTATACTGATTCATTCTCAGGAATTATTTTAGACCAGCTTGGCTTCAAACGCCCTGAAAAACAAGTAGAACTGTTCAAGAAGCAAAAGGACCAATTTACGTTCTCAACAGACAGTAAAGAGTCCATTCCTGATATGGATGCCGATGTGCTGTTTTATTTCACATATAAAGCCGATAATGCAAAGGAAAATGAAAAATGGGCCAATCAGTGGACAAGCAGTTCACTATGGAAAAACCTAAAGGCCGTGAAGTCAGGTAACGCACATGAAGTCGATGACGTCGTATGGACAACCGCAGGCGGAATTAAAGCCGCAAACTACCTGCTTGATGATATTGAAACCAATTTCTTAAAAACGAAATAAAAAAAGACTCCGTCTTGTTAGACGGAGTCTTTTTTGCTTTTGCCAATCAGACGTGTAACGAGGAACATGGTGACAGAAAGAGATCTGTTTTTCCGATACGCCAGGTATTTCCCGCGCCACTCCGGTTTGTATTTTTCTTTAAAGGCCCTTAGGCCGCTGAAGCTGTACATGTATCTGACATTGTTAAAAATGACAGCAGCAAACCTTTCTGACCAGAAGGATGTAAAGGCAGTGCCGACATTGGACAAGGGTGCCATTCCCATATTAAATGACGTGCAGCCCTCTTCCTTTGCCCATAAAAACATGCGGATGAACAATGCGTCCATAATGCCATTTGGAGCGTCGCCGCGATAGCGCATCAGATCAACCGATATCTCTCCTTCCTGGTACATCGGCATGACATTTGCGAATGCAACGATCTCTCCCTCTGCATTTTTCATATAGGCGATCGGCGCTTTCTGTAAATAGGCAGGATCAAAAAATCCGAGCGAGAATCCCTTCTCCTTTTTCGAACCTAGCCATTCGTCTGAGATTTGTTTCAGCTCCTCCAGAAACGCATCAGAAAATGGGGGATGATCCACATGGAAAGTATACTCCTCCCGCTCAAAGCGGTTATTGATTGCCCGAAGGCCGGCTTTTTTCTTCCCAGTCAAGGTAAATGTATGTAAATCTACATATGCTTCCTCGCCCAATTTAAAGAAGTTGTAGCCAAAATCGTGATACAGCGCCATGTCCTCTCGTTCAATTTGATAGAACAAAACACTGAATCCCTTCTGATGCGCTTCGTTCAGAAACTCTTCCAGCACGAGCGGGAATGATTCTCTTTGGCCAGACGGGTCGCCGAGCACGACCAGCCTTCTGGCGATTTTCCCAAACAGAAGCAATGCATTCCCGTCACTTGAAAAATAAAACCGCTTATCTCCAAGAAAGCCGAGATGGCTCAGCGCGTTGCCGCCTTTTTCATTGAGAAACGCAGCAAGACGCTCAGGGTCAGCTTTCTCTCCGATCGGTCGCGTTCTCTTATGATAGACCACTGTAAATATAAAGAAGAACAGCGGCACAATGATGATTGCCATGATGGTTGCATGTGTAATATGCGAGGTGCTGTGGACGAAATATTCATGACGCAGCACCTTCTTCATCCGATCCCAAATAAAGCCCGCAATCAGATTGTAGTTAAAGAGTGCCACAGTAAACAGCGCTACAGCGAAAATCAATTGTCCCAGTGTATAAGATGCCTGTTCGCGGACAAATTGTTTTTTCAATAGCACAAGCAATACGATAATCATCGGCAGTATGAATATCGCACTGATGTTAAGTCCTTTTAAAAAGCTGAACACAAACCCGCCGACAAGTGCTGTAATGGCCATCGTATAGGAGCGTTTTGTCCGTTTATAAAGCTCGATCGGCAATATCAGCAGAATGAGCGCTGAGCTTAAAGACAGACCGTTAAACAGCAAAAGAGCCGGGCGCGGAATGTGCGGTATAACCGTCAGCCTGTCAATCGGCAAGGAAACTGAGGCCAGGATAATCAGGCCTGCTACGAACACAATAAGCGAAAGCGAGCCTTGCAGAATTCTCACTAATACCGCACGCTGAACAACAAGCAGAACGTTTGTCGTCTCAATTGCCGGTGCGATGCGCGGGTTCGTTTCGAGCCGTTTCATTGTATTTTCCGTCAGGTCGCCTGCGGCAAAGAATAGTCCCAAAATGAATGGGATAAATGAATAGGCGAGCCTGTACAACACAATAGAAGTAACGATGGCCTCCTGATGATAGCCAAGCTGCTCCATCCCCAGCAAAAACAAAAGGTCAAACGAACCAAAGCCGCCCGGCACGAGGCTGATCATCCCGCCGATCGCCGCAATGACGAACACTCCGAACACATACCTGATATCAGCATGAACGCCCATAGCGAACAAAGCAAAATAGATGACGATCCCGGCCATGAGCCATTCAACAACGGAAGCTCCAATATATGCGAAAATCGGATTTTTCACTTTATCCGCATTTTCTTCGTCCCCAGCTTTGCGGTCTTTTATTTTGGACACTGCCAAGGATAGCGGCAATATCAGCGCAAAACCGATAACGACCGCCCACAGCCAAGGCTTTTCATGAATGACTTCATCCACCGGCAGCACTCGTGCAACGACGAAAATGCTGAAAACAGATAATCCGAGCAGCATAGAGGATGTGAGCCAGGCGATTCCTTTCACGAGAGCCTTATGGTCTTTCGTATGCTCCTTATAAAACATCATTCTTAACCCGACTCCGGCTAAACCGCCGAATCCCAGCACATTATTAAATGAATTGGCGATCCAGGAAACCCTGAATACTTTTCCGTTTGTGATCGATAGGCGCAGTGAGTATTTCAGGACGTAATCATACAGAGACATGGCCGCTACAGCCAGCAAGCCGACAAACACAAGTATGAATAAGTCTGTTCGTTCCAGCCCGTTGATGACCATGAGCGTACGTTTGAAAGACAGATTTGTCAGTTCTTTTTTTGATTGATAAATAACAAATAGCAAAACAGCAATAGGAAAAACGATTTTTAATATTGATAAAGCATTCTTTTTAATCAGCAATGGTCTCTCCAATCATATTCTAGTTCGAATCTCTCCCCCAATAATCTCCAACTCATTATACACTACCGTTATTTCTCGGACAAAGTCCCGCATGCAGTTTCTGCTCACTTTCTTTCAGGAGTAGAAATCGAGTAATATGATAAGAGGAGTGAATGATGAGGAAGTGATGAAATGGAATATAATTTACATGATACAACGGTACTAAACGAAAACATTCTTTCATCGGAGGAGCGGGAAATATGGGTGCTCTATATGAAAGTCTTAACTTCTGCCGGGCTCGGTGATGTGTCCGAATGGATGAAGCTGGATATGAGTATGCCGCAAATGAAAGTGCTGATGCTATTAAACAACCATGGAACACTGAAAGTGAGTGACATTGCTGAAAAAATGGGAGCTTCCCTGTCTAATACAACAGGGCTGCTTGACCGGCTTGAAAAATCAGGATTTGTCAAACGCTCACATTCTGAAGAGGACCGCCGCTCAGTGGTTGTTCAGTTGACAGAGAATGCAAAAAATATTTTCCGGGGTTTGTATGAAAAAGGCCACCTGAAATTGAAGCGTTCATTGGAGCTGCTGTCCCCTGAAGAAAAGCAGGCTGTTTCCGAAGGGCTGTCTATCCTTTCAAGAGCATTAGAGAAAGCGAAAAAAGAATAGATCTGCAAGTCTGTCATCCGCAAACTGCGGAAACAGGCTTTTTTTATTTGACATTTAGTTCACTTAAAATGAATAATATATTTTGAGTGAACTAAATAGGAGTGATGAATATGTCTGAAGCATTAACAAAGCAGAAAAGCCAAGAGTGGGCAATCAGCCTGTTTACGATTGGCGTGTTTATGGCTGCTTTAGATAACGGAATTATTTCGGCTGCTTTAACAACGATAAACGAGTCGTTTGCTGTTTCTCCTTCTTGGGGATCATGGGGCATCACCCTTTATACGCTCGGTCTTAGCGTCAGTGTGCCAATCGTCGGAAAGCTTTCCGACCGCTACGGCAGAAAAAAACTCTTTCTCATTGAGGTTTGCCTGTTCGGACTTGGTTCTTTGCTTGTTGCTTTGAGCCAAAGCTTCCCGCTCTTTCTGATATCGCGGCTGATTCAGGCGCTTGGCGGCGGCGGGATTTTCATCATCGGAAGCTCGCACATTCTCGCTACGCTTCCAAAGGAAAAGCAGGGAAAGGCGCTTGGGCTGCTTGGCGCAATGAACGGCATGGCCGCTGTGCTCGGTCCAAATATCGGAAGCTTTCTGCTTGATTGGACCGGGTCTTGGCATTGGCTGTTTTTGATTAATTTGCCGATTGCCGTGCTATTGGTTGTTTTCGGCGCATGTTTTATTGCGGAAACAAAAGCGCCTGAGGCTAAACGCCTCGATACGGCTGGCATCTTTCTTCTGTCCCTGTCGATTTTAGCCGTGATGTACGGCATGACGAACCTTGACGGGGCAAATCTCTTAAACAGCTTGGGACATCCGGAGGTTTATGGATGTATTATTTTTGGCATTCTTTGTTTTGCAGCGCTTATCACGTATGAAAAGAGAGTTGAAATGCGCGGGGGCGATCCGATTTTAGCGTATTCTCTGCTGCGAAACAACATGTTTCAGCGCACGCTTATCATCGGTTTGTTATCCGGGGGACTCTTGGCGGCAGTCATTTTTATCCCGTCATATGTCGAGCAGTATTTAGGAGTCCCTGCCGCAAAAGCAGGCTATTGGATGACACCTCTTGCGTTGGCTTCCGGAATCGGCGCTTGGCTTGGCGGAGCGCTTACCGACAAAAAAGGTCCTGTAAAAACCGTTATTCTTTCGGGAATCATCTCATGTGCGGGGTTTGCTTTATTTCCGCTTTGGGTGACGGAAAAATGGGAGTTTGTGATTTCAAGTGTGGTGGCTGGGATCGGTTTTGGCTTTCTCTTAGGGGCTCCGCTGAACGTCCTTGTATCAGAGGCGGCTAAAACAAATAAGGGCACAGCGCTTGGCACGCTTTCATTAGTAAGACAAATTGGACTGACCTTGGCGCCTACTCTTTACGCAGGTTTTATCACAGCCGGGTTCGACCAAATCGGTGATGAAATCAAGAGCCGCTTATCGGACAGCGGGCATTCAGAAAAGGCGAGGCAGATGATTCCGGAGATCGACAGTTCTGATGTTTCTACTTTACAAGAACAAGTTGAACGCATTCCCGTTCCTGAAGTCAAAGCCGCGATAAGCGATGCCATTCATGCGAGTGTCGCCAGCGGCTATGACCATTTATATGCAGCGGCTGCTGTGATCTCACTGCTAGTGATTGCCGCTATCAGTATTCCAGCTTTCCGCCGGCAAAAGCGTTAAGACCACCCCATCCGTTTGGAAAGCTCTGTAATATGAGCGGTATGGTGATGTGAGTGCCAGACATACAGGCCGAGCGCGTTCTCCAGGGTAATAACCTCCTTTGTATCAGGGTGATAAAACCCGCGCTGAAATTGCTGATCCGTCAGAGTGCGGAGCAGAGCCGTCCATCTTCCGTGAAGCTCCTGCAAAAGGGCGAGTGAACCGCTCGGATCTGCCGTTTTCGAGTCTTTTAACTCCGACCATGCTTTTTCATCATACGGACGGATAGCCGGCGTCTCTTCCGTCAAGCTTAATTTAAAACGAATATAGCTGTTCATATGACTGTCAGCCAGATGATGAACAACTTGCCGAACGGTCCATCCACCGTCCCGGTACGGTGTGTCAAGCTGGCTGTCCGTCATGCCTTCTACGGCTTGCTTCAGTTGGGCAGGCACTTTTTCAAGGGCTTGTATCCATTCATCTTTTTGCTCCTTCGATATGGATTCCCTCGGCTTGTATTCTCCTATTGGGTAGCTTAGGTTGTCTGTTGTCATGCATGTTCCCCCTTCTTTTCACTCTTCTCCTTTATTTTACAAGAAAAAGATTGTGTCTTGCGTCTTTTTCCCATACAATAAAAACGACACTAGTGTCATTTTTATTATTTAGGAGGATGAATCATGGAAAAACCGTTGTTTCGCACTCAAAAAGGGCTGATGACACTGTTAGCCTCACAAACCATTTCTTCACTTGGAGACTGGCTTCACATTTTGGCCGTGCTAACGTTAGCCGCTTTTCAGCTGGATGCTTCACCATTAGATATGTCGTTTTTAATGATGTCATTTGCTTTGCCTGTCATTGTACTTGGACCTGTATCGGGCCTACTCGCCGACCGTTTTGACAGAAAAACGATTATGTTTCTGTCTGAAATCGGCCGTGCCCTCACCGTTATCAGCAGCGTTTATGTCAGTGAGCTTTGGCAGCTTTACGTATTGCTATGCGTTCAGAGCTGTTTTTCTTCACTTTTTTCACCTGCTAAAAACGGAAAGCTTAAGGAATTGGCGCCGGAAGCACACCTCCAGCAGGCTGTTTCCGTCAGCAGCATCATTGATAACAGTTCAAAAATCTTCGGCCCTGCCCTCGGCGGCACGCTGATCGCTGCTTTCTCGATACATTCTGTTTTTTATATAAACGCCGGCGCCTTCTTTCTTTCCGCTGTCATTTTGTTTTTCCTCCCCAGAGATGCTTTTTTACAAAAAGCCAATACACCTCAAGAAAAAACATCAGCACTTACTTCTATCAAGGAAGGCCTTCAGTTTTTGAAACGGATGCCGCTGCTTTTAACAGGCTTACTCACAGCTTGTGTCGTTCTCTTTGTTTTGCAGATTGGTGATTCCCAAGCGATTATTCTTATCCGCTCCTTTTCAGGAGCTCCGCCCGAGCTTGCAGGCTGGTGCATGGCCGTAAGCGGCGCCGGAATGCTCCTTACGGCGGTCATTGCCGGCAGACGGCAGATCACTTCTTATTTGCTTTATTTCTCAACTGGAACCCTTCTTCTTGGACTAGCGACTGGGAGTGCACCATTTCTAACCGGTATGGGAATTGCCGGCATGGCTCTTTTTATATTTGCTTTTTTCATCATGGGGGCGGCTTTCGGCCTCGTCCATATTCCATTTCAAATTCTCGTGCAAACAACAGTGCCTGTCGATTACAGCGGCAGGGTGTTCGGCGCCATTCAAAGCGCGACAACCCTCGCCTCCATCCTCGGCATGGCGGGCGGGGGCGTGCTGGCGGAATGGATCGGTGTTTCACTTGCTTTTCTTGTCTGTGGCTGCTTGCTGATCATGATTGGGTTGATTACACTTATAGGTAAGAAAGTTTCAGAAAGCAGGCGATATCTTGTCACCGAAAGTAACAAAGGAGCACAAGGATAAACGGCAGGCAGAGATTTTAGAGGCTGCCAAAACGGTTTTTAAACGAAAAGGATTCGAATTAACGACAATGAAGGACGTTGTGGAAGAATCAGGTTTCAGCCGAGGCGGTGTCTATCTTTATTTTTCAAGCACTGAGGAGATGTTTCGCCGCATTATTGAAACAGGGCTGGATGAAGGACTCCGAAAGCTTGATAAATCAGCTGAACACCAAAGTGTTTGGGCCGCCATTTCAATCTATTTGGACGAACTGACTGAGGGTCTGCGTGATGTAGCAGATACGCTGGCGCCGGTGCAATTTGAATATTTAGTGACAGCTTGGCGGAATGAAGAGCGACGGCAGTACTTGGAGAAGCGGTATGATCTTTTTGTGGAAAGGTTTTCAAAGCTATTGCAAAAAGGGATCGATCAGGGAGAGTTTCAGCCGGTTCAGCCTCTTGCGACTATCGCCAAGTTTTTC
Organism: Bacillus sp. MD-5; assembly: GCF_002201875.1. Classification (NCBI taxonomy): domain Bacteria; kingdom Bacillati; phylum Bacillota; class Bacilli; order Caryophanales; family Bacillaceae; genus Bacillus; species Bacillus sp. MD-5. The sequence continues at coordinate 766,469 of NZ_CP021911.1, read as the reverse complement.
CTCAATATGAATGACGGCATCATTCAAAACGCCCTGTATTTCGATGAAGAAAAGGCTGATGTATCTGGACTTGCTGAGTCTGCAAAACTATATTTAAAAACAGTTCTGCAAGCGGATGAGAAATAAAAAAACGCGGCAGGAGCCCCCTGCCGCTTGTTTTTTACCCTGCGTGATCACGCACTTCGACTATTACCTTCTTCTGTTTTGGCTGATAAACCTTCCCCACAAATAAATAACCGTATTTGAACTTATTCAGCGCCCACGAGGTCAGAATCGGGCCGACTGTACACACGGCAAACAACAGGAGAACAGCCGGTACGGCGGGAATTTCGGGCATATTCAAAAGCAACACGTAGCCTATCATCATAAAATAGGCATGGAGCAGATAAATCGAAAAGGAATAGTTGCTGATAAACATCATGATTTTCGGCACATGCTTCATTTTAGAAAACAAGTGAAAGCACAGGAAAATCATGCTTGTCGAATACAGCATGATATCAGGCCGCTTCGAGCTGATCATGCCGATTTCGCCGACATAAGAAACAGTGACAACCAGCGCACCAGAAGCAATTGCGCAACCGTATACGACCCAGCGGTATTGGTTCAGCAGCGCTAAGAAACGCTTGTACTCTTTTCCGCAATAGTAGGCTAGACAAAAGTAGAAAAGCCAGCCTGCGAACGGAACCCAGAAGAACGGAAATGACCCGCCCTCTTCAGAAGCAGGAGCCGGGCTGACTGCGGAGAAATAGCTTAAATAAGCGGCTGTCACCACAAATGAGATAGACAGCACCCATTTCAGAGATGCTTTTTTCAAATACTCATGAAACATCATATGCAGAATGTAAAACTGAAAGATGACGAGAATGAAGTACCCGATAAAGTTTCCTAGGAATACATTCGCCAGATACTTTTGCACAAACGCGAGAAAGGTTATCTCTCCCCCCATCGCACTGGTCATCAGCAGGGCATCAATGGCCGCGATAAATAAAAAAGGAACAAAAATCACTTTTCCCCGCTTCTTTAAAAAACCTTCCGGCACCCCGTCAGGATAAGAACGCGCCAGTAAAAATTCAGAGATGAAAATAAAAGCGGGCGTGCTGAACATCAGGAGGGTACGGAAAGAATCAACAGTGTGAGAAACATCTGCAAGAGCTTCTGCCTGAAGCATCAGGACCATTGAAATGATATGGAGCAGGACGACACTTAAGCACGAAATGCAGCGGATCATAAAAATTTCTTTAATTTGCATGACAGCGCTCCTTTTATTTCAAATTGACAGAAATCGATGGTTGTACCTTAACATGTCTGTTCTATTTGAAAAAGTGCCTGATGTCATATAGTGACGTATGCATGATAGACTAAGGTCATAAGACCCTATGGCTTTCTCAGACGAAAAAACCCGCTGTAACGGAGACAGCAGGTTGTTTTATGGAGATATAGATATTGCGGCTCATATTAAGAGAGGATTCCCCATTATACATAAAAAAACAATATCGTTTATATTTTTCTAAAAATTAAATGCAAATCTCTTTTATCACATCAATGGAGATGAATCGGATACGTCTGACATACCTTTTATTTTCATTTCCCAAGTGGCTCGGTTGTGTTCCCCTCCTCCCTTTTCTATAATAAGGGGAATAGGCAGTTAGAATCACAGTTGAGCACCGGCTCATCTGTTTTTCGAAACAGCCATAGACACGGAGGATAGCATGAGAGTATTAAAATACGCCATATTAGGGCTTTTGCGAAAAGGCGAATTGAGTGGATACGACATTACGAGTTATTTTAAAGAGGAGCTTGGCCAATTTTGGAGCGCCAAGCATAGCCAGATTTATCCTGAGCTCAAAAAGCTGACGGATGAAGGATTTATCACATTCCGGACAACGATTCAGGGCACAAAGCTGGAGAAAAAGATGTACACCCTGACAAACAGCGGAAAGCAGGAACTGCATGACTGGCTGATCCGCCATCAGCCGATACCGGAGACGGTGAAGGATGAATTTATGCTGAAGGCATACTTTATTTCTTCTCTATCACGGCAGGAGGCTTCAGAATTGTTTACAGACCAGCTTCTAAAACGCAAGGCCAAGCTGTCTGACCTGCAGGAAAGCTATGAAAAGCTTATGGCTTCAGCAGAGCCGATGTCGTTTTCTTCACCGGACTTCGGCCACTACCTCGTGCTGACGAAAGCGCTGGAGAGAGAGAAAAATTACGTTTCTTGGCTGGAATCGATTTTAGCTATGATCGATAAGGATTAACCGGGAGCGGCCTCAGGCCGCTCCAATACTTAATACGGGGGACGGACAATGAATGTGACATTGCGTGAATTAACAGGGGAACTGATCCGAGTGGTACCGATGGATAAGAGCCATATTCAAGGTTTATATGAGGCTGCAAAAGATGAAAACATTTGGGCCCATTTACCGAAAACCATTACAACGCTGCATGATATGGAAGCTTTTGTCGAGGAAGCCCTGCAAACGAAAGAATCCGGAACAGAATTTCCTTTCGTGATTATTCATCGTGAAACTGGTAAAATCGTCGGCACGACGCGATTTTTGTATATGTCATCTGCTTCAAGGAGCCTTGAGATCGGATGGACATGGTTTCATCCTTCTGTCTGGGGCACCTCGGTCAACTCTGAATGCAAATATTTGCTGTTACAGTATTGCTTTGAACAGTTGAACACGATTCGGGTGCAATTCAAAACGGATGAGCGGAATATCAGATCACAAAAGGCGATTGAACGGCTGGGAGCAGTTAAAGAAGGCATATTGCGAAACCAAATGGTCAGAAAAGACGGAACATTCCGAAATTCGGTATTTTACAGCATCATCGACAGTGAGTGGCCATCCGTAAAACAGCATATGGAACGGAGACTGCAGCTGCCAGAAAAAGAAACAAAATAATTGCAAAAATCATCTGTCCGAGGGACAGATGATTTTTTTAGGCTCGGAGCGCTTTCAGCCCCGCTGCGAAAGTGATCGCCGCAAATGCAAGCAAAATGCCGCAGATCCCGAGAATATCTGTGACGCGGGCACCGTTAGCAATAATCTCAGTCAGCCCGCTCATTGCCCACTTTTGGGGAAGAAATTCAGCGATAGATTGCATAAATTTCGGTTCAATGTCGATCGGCCAATACATTCCGCTCACCATACACGTTGCAATGACGAACAAGTTTCCAAACGCGAGCTGCTGTTCTGGCGTTCTGACATTGGCCGCAATCATCAATCCAATGCCGACAACGGTCAGCAGAAAAAGCGAGACCAACACCATAACCGCAGCCGGATTCCCCCAGTTGATGCCAAACAGCCAATGGGTTGCAAGAAGCAAAATGCCAAATTGAATCCAGCTAATGACAAAGAAGGACAGCACATACCCAGCACCGATTTCCACTCGGCTGACAGAGGCTGTAAGCAATCTGGACCAGACGCCGTTTTTTCTTGCTTCTAAAATGGTTCCAGCCGCTCCCATCATGGTCAGCATGACAAATAGGATGGAAAAGCCTGCTGCTCTGGAAGCTGTGTCACTCGCTTCCGCACCCTCTTTTTTATCGCTGAGCGTCTGTCGTTTTACAGCCGGAGCTGAATCTTCATGTTTTTTGGCGAAAACTGTTTTATACGCCGCCTTCCAGCTCTCTCCCGCTGTCTGAGCTGCCGTTTTCGCCGCGGTAACCTGAATATTGAGCGTTGCCAATGTGCTTTCTGCATATTGTTTGACCATCGGCGCTTCCGACAGCTCGGGGCCGTGACGGAAAATCAGCTCAGGATGTTTGCCTTTTTCCAGCTGTGTCTGGAACGTGTGGGAAATGACGATGATCCCGACAATTTTCTTTTGTTTCAGCTTTTCTGACGCTTTGTTTTCAGACATGCTTTCGAATGTATACATATTATCGTGCGCCTTCAGCTGCCGAATATAGTGCTGTGAGAGAATCGTGTCGTCCTGATCAACGATTGCAAGCCGCACTTTCTCATCATTTCCGCCGAGCATACTCCCAAATACAAAGGTAAGCAAAAGCGGGGCAGCAAACATGATTAAATAGTTCTGCGGCTTCTTAAAAATGAGAGAAAGCTCAATGCCGCAAATGGCTATGATTTTTTTCACCCTGGTGTACCTCCTTATCTTGTATGAAGCCGTCTGATACCAATTACAAGTGAGCAAAGCCCTATCCCCGCAAAAAGAAGCACAGGCTTTTGAAGGTCAGCCCAGCCTCCCCCTTCCATTAATGAAAGAAAGGCGTCAAGCGCCCAGCGATTCGGCACAGCTTTGGATACAGACTGCAAGACGTCCGGAAATTGGTACAGCGGCAGCATGGACCCGCCGAGAACTGCAAGCAATTGAATACCGAAGCCGCCGATCGCATCCGCAGATTTCATATCGCTGAGGAAGGACGCAAGCAGCATTGAAATGCCGGATACAGCAGCGGCGTAAGAAAGCCCGAGAACACTCACAAACAGCAGATTGCCGCCCCAGTCCACACCAAAAACATTGATTGTGACGATCAGAAATATGAAAAATTGTATGATGGCAAACAGATATGTCCCAAGCCACTTTCCGAAGAGAATGACAGATTTTTGCGCGGGCGTCATCAGCATTCTGGCAAGCGTCTCCGTATCCTTTTCCTGTAAAAATGATTTCGCCCCGACTGTCATATGAAACAGCATAAACATGCAAAGCATTGCAGCCGAATAGTATTGAAAACTGGTAACTGCCTTGCTGCCGACAGATTTTTCCGCAATAGTAAGCTTGTCACCAGTTTCTCTTTCAAGCGTCTTTATCAGCTTTTCCGCAAACTGTGCAGGATCAAGTTTTCCTTGTTTGACAGCTGCCGTTTTGCTGACGTAATCCATTGAAGCTGACGCGGCTTCTTTTACCGCTTTATATTGGTCTATAAAAGAGCTGGCAGCGGTTTCGATGATGGAACTTTTTAATGTTTGATCAGGAGCGGCATAAACTACAGCTGAGGTTTTGCCGGATTCCCAATGTTTCGGAATGACAATACCTACATCGATTTTCTTTTCATCAAGCAGTTTCTTCATCTTGTCTTCGCTGTTTGCTTGTGTGGCCTTTATCGATTTCATTTTTTTGAGCACATCTTTCGTAAACATGTTCGCTGCATCTGACTGATCTGGTTGAACGTAGCCGACTTTGATCTCATCAATCCCGCTGCCTCCGTCAACAACTGATCCGAGCGCCGCTCCTAAAATACAGGTTAGGATCAGCGGCATTAGGATAAGCATCATAAACCCTTTTCTGTCTGTGATTCTAATTTTGACATCTTTCCATGCGATCCATATGCTTTTTTTCATAGCCGTCCCCCCCTAATCCCGCAACGTGCGGCCAGTCAGATTCAGAAACAGGCGTTCCAGATTCGGTTCCTGCACCTGGAGGGACAGCAGGTTTATATGATGGGCAGCGGCTTCAGCAAGCAGGCTGGTGACGACTTTCTCATGATGAGCCGCAGCAATCTCAATCTTGAGCTCTGAATCATGTACTGTTACATCATTCACATGAGCCAATGAACGGATTGCAAAAAGAAACGCTTCATCGATCCCGCTGACTGTGAACTGAATGATGGTATCGCCTCCAAGACGGCTGCACAAATCAGTTTTTGTACCGATCGCAATCATTTCGCCCTGATCAATAATTCCGATCCGATCGCATAAAAACTCAACCTCTTCCATGTAATGACTCGTATAGATCACCGTGATGCCCGATTCGTTGAGCTGTTTCACCGTTTCTAAAATATGATTTCTTGACTGAGGGTCAATACCGACAGTCGGTTCATCCATAATCAGCAGCTCGGGCTTATGCATTAAAGCCGCACCGATGTTGATTCTTCGCTTCATCCCTCCGGAGAATGTTTCAATTTTATCTTTGGCACGCTCAGTCAGGCCGACGTATTCAAGAACCTCTGCCGATCTTTTTTTGGCCTGACCGTGCGTAAGTCCGTACATTTTTCCCCAAAACATAAGATTCTCATGAGCCGTCAGCGTCGGATATAAAGCAATTTCCTGCGGGACAACACCGATTTTTTGTTTCGCTTTGGCGGTTTCTTTTCCGATGACACAGCCGCCGACTGTGATGTTCCCGCTGTCATGCGGCACAAGGCCGGAAATCATCGAGATGGTTGTGGATTTTCCCGCACCATTTGGCCCGAGCAGCCCGAATGACTCCCCCTTTTGGAGGGAAAATGAAATGCCTTTCACAATTGTTTTTTTTCCATATGCCTTTTTGATGTTTTCTGCTTGCAGCACGTTGTTTCACTCCTTTTTAATCCCATTGCCATTGTAGAAAAAAGAAAGGCGTGCGGCATGTAGCGCCGGATAGAATGTAAGGCATGAAAAAAAGGCCTGTAAAAGGCCTTTTTAGAGAAATGCATATGCAAAACGTCATATGTCAAAAGACAGATACACCATATCTGACCGAGTAAATGGCGGCTTGGGTTCTGTCCCTGACAGCCAGCTTGCTGATGATATTTGAAACATGATTTTTGACTGTGCCTTCTGTAATGTACAGCTTTTCAGCAATTTCTTTGTTATTCAGCCCGTACCCCAGCTCAGCCAGAACCTCGATTTCGCGCTCGGTCAAGTCGAGCAGCTCCTTAGGTTTTTCTATCTCGCTTATTCCTTTCAGCTGTTTTTCACGCTTCCATTCATTCAGCATTTGAGCAGTCAGTTCCGGAGGAAGCACCATTCCGCCAGAATGAACAGTCATGACCGCTTTTACAATCGTATCTGCCGACATGTCCTTCAGCAGGTATCCGCTCGCTCCTTCTTCAAGCGCTTCAGCAATCAGCTCTGAGTCCTTGAAGGTTGTCAGCATCAAAACCTTTACGCCAGGCAAAGAGCTTGTAATCAATTTTGTTCCTTCGACACCATTGGAGATTGGCATGCGGATGTCCATTAACACGATATCCGGCTCCAGCTCTTTCGCCTTTTCGAAGGCTTCCTGTCCGTTTCGCGCCGTTGCGATCACATCGAGCTCTTCTCGGAGCTGAAGCAGGGATGCCAGCCCTTCTCTGACGATATCCTGATCGTCGGTAATGATGATCTTAATCATGATAAATTCTCCTTTTGCTGCGCGGGCCCGAAGCTCCATTTTTTATTAGCCAGTGAAAATTCGGCGATTACAGTAAACCCTTGATCCCGTTCGCTCTCAAAGCGGATCATTCCGCCATGCTCCGCTGCCCGCTTTTTCATATTCAAGAGACCAAAGCCAAGTGCCGCTTCTGGATTTCCTTTGCCGTCATCCTTAATGACAAGGCTTACGCTGTCCGTTGTGCAGGCAAGCTGTATCGAACAGGCTGTGGCGCCGCCGTGCCGTTTGGCATTGGTCAGTGCTTCCTGCACCGTTCTGATCAGGGTCGGATGAAGAGACAGCGGGATGATTGCAGGATCACCGCTAACCGCAAATTCGGTTGTGACTCCTGCATTTTTGTAAAAGTCTTCTGTCAGCTGTTTCAGCGATTCGATTAGCGAAGGATCGTTTTCCGTTTGCAGGGTGCGTACTGATAAGCGGACATCATCAAGCGCTTCACGAGCGAGCGTTTCACAGACACCGACTGTCTCATCCGCTTTTTGGCTGTCTCTTTTTTGCCATTCACGCAAAAGCTGCAGCTGAACGAGGAGCGCTGTCATTTTGTGTCCGACTGTATCATGGATTTCCCTTGCCATTCTGTTCCGCTCATAAATGGCGGTCAGCTCTTCAACCTGCTTCGCATATAAATGCAGCTCCTCGTGGGCAGCAGACAGCGCCAAGTGGGATTCTGTCAGTTCCCGGTACTGCTGTTTTGCCGTTTCCTGCGCATCCAACAGCTTGCGGATTAATTTGCCGACGACACCGCAAAAAACAACGAATGTCATGCTGGTCAAATGATCAATGACAAATTCATTGCCGAACATCGCATATGTACGGATGAGGACGACCAAAAACAAAATAGAGCAAAGACATAAGACAGACCAGGCTGTTCTTTTAGAAAACCCCCGCAGAAAAAAGGCGACCGCAACCGGACAAAGCATAATAATGAACAAACCTGTGCCGGGAAAGATAAATCCGAACGAAAAGCCGACCGCAATATCAATCAGACAAAACCAGAAGGCATTTGTCTCTTTTGTCAGTAAAACATGATTGGCTGCATACACGGAAGCACCTGCTGCGATAAATACATATCCAAACCAGTTATCCTCTTTGACAATGGACAAATACATTAAACAACTCACCATCAAGGTGAACATTCTCGTAAAAAAAAGAGCCTTCACGCTCATCACTCCCGATACCCAATTCCCTTCTTATCATACCTTCCTCAGGGCATTTTTGACAGGAGTTTCTGGAAAATAAAAAATCCCCCTGCCGTTTTTTCGGCAAGGGGATTGCAGTCAATTCACAAATAGAATATGGGCCCCGGAAACAGGATCTTTCACGCGGAAGCTGTTTTCCGTTTCTTCGATCGAATATCCGGCGCGTTTGACTCGGTCAGCCACTTGATCCAGTTCCTCTTGATGAGGCAGGACAACCGTGTAATAGTCTAGTCCGCTGGCGTTTGTCGGTTTGGGCGGCGCATTTCTTCCCGCCCAAATGTTTAAGCCGATATGATGGTGGTAGCCTCCGGCTGAAACGAAGAGAGCGGACATGCCCGCATAGTTTCCGACAATGTCAAAGCCAAGCACATCTGTATAAAACGCTTTTGCTTCATTCAAATCACTGACATGCAGATGAATGTGTCCGATGATTGTATCGTTGGGAAGCGCAGTTTTCCGTTCATCTCCTGCCTCTTCCAAAAGGCCCTCAATGTCAACAGCGGTTGTCGTCATGACGTAGTTCCCTTCCCGGTCACGCTGCCACGTGCTGCGGGGGCGGTCAGCGTACATTTCAATGCCGTTGCCATCAGGATCAGACAGGTAGAGCGCTTCGCTGACAGCATGGTCCCCATGTCCGATGGCAATGCCGTGTTCAATCAGGCGGGCGAGCGCGATCCCAAGTTCCTTCCTGTCCGGAAGAAGAATCGCAAAGTGATAAAGACCCGTCACAGACCGTTCAGGCAAGACGACGGCGCTTGGATTTTCTTCAAGAATAAGCAGAACGCGCTTCCCGTCAGCCGTTAATTCAGCTCGATGATCCGTCTTTTTTAAAACTTGAAAACCGATGACGTTACAGTAGAACTGAAGGGAACGCTCCAAACTGCGGATTGTGAGTTTGGCATAGCCAATGTGTGTATCCTCATGAATGCTGGTCATGCTGTATGCCTCTTTTCTTATGCTGATACGTTTGTGTTCTTTTTTCCTTTAAACACTAATGGGTCCAGTGCCAGGAATCGGCTTCCAGTAAGCGCCAGGTGGATGGATGTCAAAAGCAGAAGGTAATCAAATTCTGCATTGCCCATGAATGGCGCTTTCAGCTTAACTGTGATGATGGCGCCGATCAGTGTAAGCGCGAATAGTACACCGACAATACGTGTAGCCAATCCGAAGAAGACAAGCACTCCGCCAATGAGTTCAATCGCTGCGATGACATACGCCATAAAGCTTGGAAGGCCTATGCTGCCGAAAAATTGGATGGTGCCCTCCATTCCCTGAAACTTAGACAAACCGTGGACAAAAAAGATAATACCTGTAATAACCCTTAAAAGTAATGTGCCAATTTCAAATGATTTATTCATTTGATCCTCCTTGATAAATGTTATCACTTACTTAATGTAAGCTAGTATATATACATAACTTGTTTACGTCAAGTAATTTTGTTACATTTTACGAAAATGACATAAAAGTACTATAAAACTGTAACAAAAAAGACCTCTGTGCAGGACAAAGGTCTATTTCTTAAATTGGCTTTCATATAAGTTGCTGTAAAATCCTTTTTGCCGGATCAGATCATCATGGCTGCCCTTTTCAATCATTTCGCCGTCTTTCAGCACCACAATCTGATCCGCTCTTTGAATGGTATTCAGCCTGTGGGCAATGATGACGCTTGTTCTTCCTTCCATTAAACGGGCAAGCGCTTCTTGAATGTTGACTTCCGTTACGGTATCAATGTTGCTTGTTGCTTCATCCAAAATGAGAAGAACCGGATCGGCAAGCACCGCTCGCGCTATAGAAATCAACTGTTTCTGTCCTTGACTGATGCCCGAGCCGTTTTGCGTCAGCACGGTGTCGTACCCTTTTGGCAGCCTTTCAATAAAACTATGGGCATTTGCTGTTTTTGCAGCTGCTTCTACTTCCTGATCAGAAGCATCAAGCCTGCCGTAGCGAATATTTTCTCTGATCGTTCCTTGAAACAAAAACGAATCCTGAAGAACAAATCCCATGTTTTTTCTCAGGCTTGCTCTAGTAAGGGTTTTAATATCTGTACCGTCGATTAAAATTTTTCCTTCGTCAGGCTCGTAAAAACGGGCGAGTAGGTTGGTGACGGTCGTCTTTCCCGCTCCCGTCGGCCCGACAAACGCAATGGACTGCCCGGCAGGCACGGTAAACTGTAAATGCTTCAGTGTATGTCGCCCTTTATCGTAACCGAAGGACACATCCCGAAATTCAATGCTTCCTGTTTGGATAGGCTGATGCACGGCGTTCTTTTCATCCTCGCGCTCTTCTTTTTCATCAAGCACGTCAAATACCCGTTCAGCGCCGGCAATTGCGGACAGCATTGTATTAAACTGGTTGGCCAGATCGTTTAAAGGACGTGTAAATTGTCTTGAATACTCGGCAAAGACGACGATTGAGCCGATCGAGATCCAGCCTTTCAGCGCGAACAGACCGCCAATTGCCGCAATCATTGTAAAGCTTAAGTTATTCAAAGAGTTCATGACTTTCGGGATAAACCCTGAAATCGTCTGCGCCCAAAAGCCCGACGTCTTGAGAGCAGCGTTTTTTTCGAGAAATTCAGCAGTAATCTGCTTCTCACGCGAATAGGCTTTGATGACCTTTGCGCCGGAAACAGATTCCTCAATATACCCATTCAGATCACCAAGATTTTTCTGCTGTTCTTTAAACAGCTTTCCCGTTCGGTTGGTGATCCATTTCAGGCTCGCTGCCATTACCGGAATAATGGTCAGCGTAATCAATGTAAGGAGCGGGCTCATGTACAGCATCACCGCAACGGTCCCGACAAAGGTGATCACGCTTGACAAAATTTGAATGACTGACGTATTTAAGGTAGAACTGACATTTTCGATGTCATTCGTCACCCGGCTCATCAGCTCGCCGTGCCGCTGTTTATCAAAAAACGGAATCGGCAGCTCATGCAGATGGGTGAACAATTCGCTTCTCATTCTGAAAACCGTGCCCTGCGAGATCGTAATCATCCAATAGTTTTGAAACCAGAGCGATAGGGACTGAATGATATAGATAGCGAGCAGAAGAAGCAAAACAGGAATCAAGCCATTGACCGTTTTCCCAACGATAAAATGGTCAATGGCCTTTCCGATCACAAAGGGGCCAAGGAGCCCGAATATCGCGCTGATGACAACCATCAGCATGACAAGTACGAGAAGTCCTTTTCGTTCAGCCAAGTAAGACCAGATTCGTCTCAGTGTACCCTTTGTATCCTTTGCTTTCGCCCGCTTTTTCGCGCTTTCTTTTTTGTCAATTGGCAGTTTGGGATATTGGAAAGGCTTGCGGATGTCTTTTAGCATGACTCGCTCCCCTCCCTTCCGAATTGTGACTCGTAAATGCGCTTGTATAACTGAGATTCAGAAAGCAGCTCACTGTGAGTGCCTTTTTCAATCAGTTCGCCGTCCTCAAGCAGCAAAATCTGATCAGCTTTCATTGCTGTGGTCATTTTTTGCGTAATGATCAATGTTGTGCACTCGTATGTGCTGATTGCTTCAAGCAGCTTCGCCTCCGTTTGCAGATCAAGCGCGCTTGTGCTGTCATCTAATAGAAGGATAGCCGGTTTTCGAATCAGTGCCCGCGCAATGGAAATCCGCTGTTTCTGGCCGCCGGACAGATTGACGCCTCTTTGCCCCAAAACTGTGTCATATCCATTTGGGAGCTTCAAAATCGTTTCATGAATTTGCGCGTGTTTGGCCGCATCCATTATTTCATTTAGTGAAGCATTTTCTTTGCCCCAAGCGATATTTTCTTTGACTGTGCCCGAAAACAAGAGAACCTCCTGCGGTACATATCCAATTTGCCTGCGCAGCCCTTCAGCCGGAAAATCTTGAACCGGCTTTTCATCTATGTAAATGCGGCCTGCATCCGGCTGATAAAGCCGTGGGATGAGCTGAAAAAGCGTGGATTTGCCCGAGCCTGTCGCACCGAGAATCGCGATCGTTTCTCTTGGCTTTGTTGAAAATGAGACATTTCTGAGCGCTTCCCTGTCCATTTCAGGATAGCGGAAGGATACATGCTGAAACTCAATCCGTCCCGCCAAACGATCAGATATGATGCCCTCCTCCCGCTCGTCGCCTTCTGTTTCAAGCACCTCGCCGATTCTATCTCCTGAAGCCTTCGCCCTTGTGAAAATCATAATCAAAAACGGAAACATCGAAAGCGCGCCCGTAATTCGTGTGGCATAGTTGATAATCGCAACAACATCGCCGACCTGAGTGCTTCCGCTCGTGATACTGTAGGCCCCCGCCCACAAAATCAACAGGATGCAGAGATTCATCAAAAGCATCAATACAGGCATCGTGAATTCCACAAGCTGAAAGGCAGAAACCGTTTTTTCCATCAGCCTTGTGTTGGCTTTGATAAATTTTTTGACCTCGTGGCTGCCGCGAAGCAGCGCTTTGATCAGCTTGATTGCGGTTAAGTTTTCCTGCATGATGGTGTTCACTTGATCAAGCCGTTTCTGCACTGAGCGGAACAGCGCCCCGCCTTTCTTTAATACCCATAGCAAAAACAAGATCAGGATCGGAATCGCCACAAGCAGAAAAAAGCCGAGCTTCACATTAACGGCAAGCGACAGCACAATGCCGCCTGCAATCATTAAAGGAGCCCGCAGCATAAACCGCAAACTCATAAAAATCATATTTTGAACCTGTGTGACGTCGTTTGTCAGCCTTGTAATATAAGAAGAGGATGAAAACTGTCCAAATGTAGAATAGGAGAAGGACTGGATTTTTTGAAAAAGCCCTTTTCTCGTATCATAGGAAAAGCTTTGGCTGACATGGGCGGCATAAAAGGAATTCAGCATCCCCGCCGCAAAGGATAGCACGGTCAGCCCGATCATAACCGCGCCCCATTTCCATACATGCCGCAGATCTTGCTTCAATATCCCATCGTCGATGATTTTCGCAATCAATAAAGGCTGCATCAGTTCAACTACAAGCTCCGTCAGCATAAGAATCAGCGCAATTCCCGCCAGCAATGAATATGGTTTTAAAAACGACAAAGCCTTTTGCATGTAAAAGCCTCCAAACCCCTTTTTACTCGATTGTCTCTTTCTTTACTTTACTATGGCGGTCTTTTTGACGGCAAACGAAAACCCTCCCGAAAAGGAGGGCTGTCTTTATTGATTCAATATTTTTTCCACACGCTCCCGCATCTGCGGCACGCTTAATCCGATAATCACCTGAAACGCCTTCCCGTTTCTGACGATGCCATGTGCGCCAAGCGCCCGGAATACGCTGTCGGGTTCAACCTTTGTTTCGTCCTTGACACTGACTCTGAGACGGGTGGCGCAGTTTGTGACTTCAGTGACGTTGTCTTTTCCGCCCAGCGCTTCAATATACAGAAAAGCGGTGTCATCCGCCGTTTCAGCAGCGGAGGCCGTTTCATCCTTGTTTTTTCGTTCTCTGTATTCCTTTTTGGAATACAGCTTTGTTTCCTGCTGTTCATCCTTTTCCCGTCCTGGTGTAGCGATATTGAATTTGAGGATTAAAAATCTGAAGACGAAAAAATAAATAGCTGTAAACGAGAGTCCGATCAAAATTTGATATACATATGTCATGCCGTGGCTGCCAAAGAGCGGAATCCAGTTCAAGGTCACCGCTTCGATCAGTCCGCCTCCCATGTTTCCGACGACGCCGGCCATATACATAACTGTCGACATTGTGGCGGCAAGCACGGCGTGAACCGCAAATAAGAATGGTGAAATGAATAAGAAAGTAAACTCAATCGGCTCTGTAATTCCCGCGACAATCGCTGTCAGTGTGACAGGAATCAGCAGCCCTGCGACGAGTTTTTTCTTTTCCTTTTTGGCTGTCACATAAAAAGCAAGAGCGATACCCGGAATACCGAAGATTTTCGAGTTCCCGTGAAGCGCGAATCCGCCTTGCGGGAAGAGTTCCTTCAGCGGTTTGGCGCTTTGCGAATATTCGCCGAGATGCTGTGCCCAATACGTGACGATCCCGCCTTCCGCTACAGCCGGGCCATAAATAAACGGCGTGTAAATAAAATGATGAAGGCCAGTCGGAATTAAAATCCGTTCCAAAAACGTGTATATCCAAACGCCCACCGCCCCGGAAGCAACCAGGAAGCTTTGAAGCGAGCCAATTCCAGATTGAACCATCGGCCATATATAAGACACTGCCAGGGCAATCGGGATCATAATAAAGAAGGAAATCATCACGATATACGTTGAACCCTGAAAGATGCCGAGAAAATCGGGCAGTTTTTTATCAAAATAGCGGTTATGCAAAAAGACGACAATCGAAGAAATAAAGATGGCTCCGATAATGTTGGTATCGAGCGTTTTTATGCCCGCAATCATTGTTAATCCGCTCGTTCCGCCGACCTCTTGATTCATGTCGACACCAAATGCTCCTCCCCATACCGTCAATATCGAGCTGACAAAATAATTGAAGGTCAGGTAAACAGTAAGCGCTTCCAAACAAGCGCGTGCCTGAGCTTTCTTCGCCAAAGCAACCGGGATACCGATGGCGAATAAGAGCGGCATTTGGTTAAAGACAGTCCAGCCGCCCTGCTCAATGATATACCAGCACTGATACCAAAAACCGTCAGGATCGGCGAGCGATCCCATGAGGGTTTTATTTTTAAAGAGCGTGCTGATACCGACGATAATGCCGGCGAACGCGAATAATAAAACAGGCACAAACATCGCGCTTCCAAAGCGCTGAATTTTTTGCATCATACCAAAACCCCCTGCTACTCATTGTCATTTTTTTCTGCCTCTTTGTAATCAACATATGCGCGGAACAATGCTTCGCCAACGAGAAAAAACGGTGCAAAAGCGACAATTTCCGTTTTATCGCTTAATGTCACAGGTTTGCTTGTCGCATAAAGATTATGCGGAGTCAGCTGGGCGAGGACATTGTTTTTTAAATTCGTAATGGAAATAAAGGGAATACCCTTTGCAGAAAGCATTCTTGCCTGAGGAATCAGCTCCGGTGTTTCTCCGGAAAGAGAAATGATGATAAACAGATCGTTCACTTTAAAATCCCCGCGCATCAGATTAAATTCATTCGTGTCTTCAATCAAAATAAGATAGCGATGGCGCGGAATAAACATTCTTTGCAGGTCGCGGGCGCATATCTTTTGCGCATTTCCAGAACCATAGACGAAAATGCGGTCCGCTTCATCAATCAGCTGGCACATGTCCGTCATGTCCTTTGTCCGTAAGAACTTCAAATTTGCTTCAATATCATCAAGCAGCTTTTCAAAACTCATACTCTCGCCTTCTTCCGGCTGATCTTCCCACTTTAAAAAGACGCGAAATTCACTGTAGCCGCTGAAACCGAGCTTTTGGGCAAGTCGCAAAATTGAGGAACGCGATACACTGCAAGCTTTGGCCAGCGCGTCGATTCCAAGGTGATAGCATGTGTGCTTATGATTCAATATATATTTTAAAATATGAAAGTCATTGTCATTCAATTTGCTGTAGTGCTGATTGATCAGTTCTTCGAGCTGCATATCAGATCCCCCCATTTTCTTTCTATTATATACAATTACAGATTCGAAAATGGGGGAATTTCATTTATGATATGCGGGTTGGGCTTTGATCAAGCTCAGGCCAGAAGTCTTTGTTGGCCTCCACTAAATCCTCAAGAATGAGTCTTGCCACACGCGCGTTCGGCACTGTTTTTGACAGGATCAGCGCCTGCCACAGCTTTTGGAAGGATTTCTCCGCCCACGCTTCAACAGTCAGCTTTTCAACGGATACCTGCTGCTCCATGAGCCCTTTCTGGAATTGCGGAATGGTGCCGACGGTAATCGGTTCAGGCCCATTTGAGCCGACGATGCATGGCACCTCAACCATCGCAGTGGGGTCAAAGTTCGCAATTGCGCCATTATTTTCAACGATCAACAGCATTCTTTCACCTGTGTTGTAGGCAATCGCCCGGGCAAGATCAACGATATACGATGCGTGGTCATCGATTTTAATTTCGCTGTTTTCCGAGGACTGTTCACGTGTGATCATGTCACATTGGCTGAAAATAAAAGCTTCGCGCCCTTCCATGACTTCATTCGCCCGCGTATGATTCGGATTTGATTTTTTCACCATATCATCTGGGAACAAATAATATTGCAAATACGTATTTGGCAGTGTGTCAGGATCTGCGGCCTGCACGTCACGCGCTTTGGCGAACGTGTCATTCCAGCTTGCCTCCACCGCTTCAGCCTCTGTTTTCGGAATATAACCGTATTGAGATACATGCTCCTTCAGCTTCGGCATTAAATCGTTGCCCTCTTGATCCTGAATCGACGTCCACCAGCCGAAGTGATTCAATCCGTAATAGCGGACCTTCATTTCTTTTCTTGAGGACAAGCCAAGAATTTGCGCCATCCGGTCTTCGATTCCAACCGGCATATCACAGATATTGAGAATTTTAGAATTCGGTCTAAGGCGTCTCGTAGCTTCAGCTACAATGGCCGCAGGGTTGGAATAATTGAGCATCCACGCATCAGGCGAGTATTTTTCCATGTAATCTAATATTTCAAGCACACCGCCGATCGAACGCATCCCGTACGCGATCCCGCCCGGCCCGCATGTCTCCTGGCCGACAACTCCGTACCTTAACGGAATTTGTTCATCCAGCGCGCGCATTGCGTATTTCCCTACCCGGATGTGCGCCATAACAAAATCGACATCTGTAAAAGCTTCTTCCGGGTCAGTCGTCGCTGCAAATTCAATATCCGGCGCTTTTTCTCTGATAAAAACATCACAGGCGCCTGCAATGCGATCCTGTCTCTCCTTATCATTATCATACAGCTTCAGCTTTCTGATCGGAAACTCCTCCAAATGGTCCAAGAGCATGAGTACGATCCCTGGAGTGAAAGTGCTTCCTCCGCCCGCTATTACAATTGAGAATGATTTTTTCTTCATATGACGACCTCCTTGATAACGTTTACAATTTCATTTATACCATGGGAGAGCCCGTCCCGTAACACGTTTGGCGCACTTAGGTCATTTGATCAATTTTAGTGTTTTTTCCCATAGAGTGGGAAATTTCTCATTTACCTTCCGTCCGTAAGATTTGGTTTTTTTTCCTTTTTTGTAATCTTAAAGTCTCATCAACTGTGAATTTTAAGTGAATATACGCCCTTCCAGTTCTTATGAAAAGGTTCTTTTGTACGATTCGGATACATGCCGAATTATTTATAATCATTTATATAAAACATCCAATTGTGCGTGAATTTAGAAAAGGCAGGGGACAAAAGTTGGACTCATATAAAGTCATTGAGCTGGCAAACAAGTACAGTGCGGCCGCAGAAGAGGTCAGAAGCTCCAAAATGCTGCTTGAATCCCGGTTATCTGCAATGGGAGATGCTTGGCAGGGAAAAGCAAGAGATTCGTTTGACCAGGATTTCGAGGAAACGAAAGCCGCCTACGACCAATTTGAACAGGAGCTGCTTGAAACAAGCCAGGAGCTGAAGGCAGCCGCTGTCAAAATAGAAGAACGAAAAGCTGAAATTGCCAGAATGGAAGAACTGGAACGTAAAGCAAGAGAGGAAAGACTTAAACTCGGGAGGTGAACGGTGTGTCAGGAAATATTGCAGTTGATCCGGATAAGCTCGAACAGTTTGCAAATGATGTAGTCACTGAATTGACTGATATGGAAAACAAATATAAGGATCTGCATGTGGAGCTGGGGCAGATGATTTTGCAATGCGATCCACGCTACAGCAGCTGTTTTTCCGGAGTGGGCGATGCGTGGAGCTCAGGAAAAGCGCTCGTCACCAAGCTGAGTGACAATGAGATTTTCATCAGAAAAACGGGCGATAAATTTGTGGAGCAAGATGATATTTTGCGAAAGCTCTACAATGCCTACGACAAATACGGCACGATGACAAGCCTAACCGCCCTTATGCTGACACAGGGAAAATATTATGGATTAGGGCTTACGAAATTTGTGAAACAGCCAAGCGGCTTGCATACCGCCCAGCACTCAAAACTTCTATTGGATATTTCCAGGGCCGTTGACAGCTCCCGTTATCAAAAAGCGGCAAGAGTGCTTTTGAACCCTAAATATTTGTTAAAAAAGACAAACCGGCCATTTTCAGATTTGGTACATAAAAAGTTTACAAAATACTTCCCTCAGGACACGGTCGATTTTTCAAACAGCGTCAGAAGCTACACAAAAGGATTTCTTAATGAGGCCGGCGTACGCTCAACTTTGAAGGATGTCGGAAAAACAGGATTGAAATTCGCGAAAGGAAATGCCATTACCGCCACACTGATTACCGGTGCGACCGAAACGTTCGGAGCGAGCTTGAAAATAGCTGAAAATTACGCGAAATACCAGGACAAACCGGAAGTTCTCAAGCGTGAAAACGCCAAGGCCGTCGGGAATGCTGTGAATAACACCATTTTTATTGCGGGCGGTGCGACAGCTGGTGCTGTTGTAGGCGGTGCCGTAGGAAGTGTGTTAGGCCCTGTCGGCACCGTAGTCGGAGGCACAATTGGTTCGGCGGTAGGCGGATTTGTTGGGGAAAAAATCGCAAAATTCACATCAGTCTATGCTGAAAAAGCAGCGATAAAGCTGAAAGAGCCGATCCATGCTGTCGTTGATACAGCCAAAAAAGGGCTGGAATCAGCCGGCAAAGTCGTCAAATCAGTGAATGACGGCATAGATGCGGCGAATAAATCGATACATAAAGGGATAGACAGCGCGAAAAAAGGAATGGAAAAAGCAAAGAAAACAGCGGATTCGCTTATACACGGCGCAACCCATTTCCTTAAAGGGAAATTTTCATTTGGATAGGAGAATAAACAATGAAGCAGTTTACAATTAGCATAGAAGAACTCTTGTTTTGTTTTTACAGCGAAGGGTTTTTTGAACAGGGAATGGCCTTGAAGCAGGCCTATTTTCCCGAAATAGAAGATGAACAGCTCGGCTCTTTATTTGAAGCTGCGTGCCGCTCACTCTTAGCCAAGGAGGCGGCGGAATATCGGAATCATCAATATCGGTTAAAGGACGAATACTGTCCGTTTATCCATGTGTTAAACGATGCGGACTATACAGTGAAGCTATCCAAATTTGATGAACAAGCCAAAGAACAGAATATATCCTGCCATGTTTCGAAGTTTGGCACTTACTCTCATGAATTGCTGTTTGATGAACAGGTACATAGAATCAAAAAAATGGATTCAACTAATGGAGTACTCTCTAAAACATACGAGTTTTTAAATGTAATAGATGCAGAAGATCATAAAGAATCAATGATCACCCTGACGTCAACTGAATTCGAATGGCTTCTGGAGGGCGCTTCAGACACTCCCGCATATCTGAAGGAATTTCTAGATAAGCATGATCACCAAGAGGACGTGACCCGTTTTGTAAATGATCTGGCTTTGCGAAAAGGAAAAATGGATACGCTGATGCGGCTGGTTTATGACAAAGACAACACGCCGGAAGTGGCTGATATGGCTTTCGTCCTGCCTGGCAGCCGTCATACTTGGCTGGTAACAGGCATTACCCAAAATGAATTTTCTATCGTAACAGCAAATAAAGATGTGATAAAAGGAATACTTTTTTGCTAAAGAGCGATAAAGGAGAATAGCAATTGAAAAACAATGAAATAATTAAGGTCAAAAGCAGACTGTTTTTTAGAATATGGCTGTTCCTCGCTACAGGAGGCGCTTTTATTGTAGGAGTATGGCTGGTGTCTGAAGCTCTTACATTTGAATCTAAGTATGCCCTGCTTTATTTGGGCGGCGGATTAATGGCGATCGTTTATGGATTGATCACATTTTTTATGGCTTTTCCGGCGTTCACAAGCCGGGGAAATGTCATTTTCAGCGTAAAAACAGGGCCTGATGGCGAGATTTTCTCTAGAAAGCGCAGCGTGATGTTTTCTGAGGTAAAACGGATTTATATGGGACGGCATCATTACAGCTTGAAAGGGATCTTTTTTGAAGATATTATCATCGAGAAAACAGACGGAAAAGTCGTTCGCATCCCTACTTGGAACATTATCGCGAATCCATTGTTTTTTGAAGCAGTGGAACGCTATATCCTCCCTCATCTGAATGAAGAGGCGAAAAGCAACTGGATCGGCCAATTTACGGAGGTGCAGCGCAGCGCGTATTTAAAGGAATTTGAAAATCATCCAAAGCTTTAACAGCTCTCCTCCTTTATAATGAAAGAGAAAAGCAACTTGAGGAGTGCACATGATGCCGATTACCATTCTTTTATTTCTCGCGGCGGGGCTTGCCGAAATAGGCGGCGGATATCTGGTTTGGCTATGGCTGAGAGAGGCAAAGCCAGTCGGCTATGGGATCGCCGGAGCATTGATCTTGATTGTCTACGGCATTCTTCCGACATTCCAGTCCTTCCCTTCCTTCGGCCGTGTATACGCCGCTTATGGCGGGGTATTCATCGTGCTTGCGGTCCTGTGGGGATGGCTTGTTGACCGGAAAACACCTGATCTGTATGATTGGATCGGCGCATGCATTTGTCTCATCGGTGTCTGCGTCATCTTATTTGCGCCGCGCGGATAAACAAAATGGCCTGCTTATGAAGCGGGCCATTTTTGTTTAATCCTCTTTTAAGCTTGTCAGCTGCACTTCATGCTCATCTTGCGGTTCGTCAAGCGGATAAATTCTTGCTGTTCCGTTTTCTTCATTCACGTGCTGAATGTAAATAGGAACACCGTTGTACGTTACTTTTTTCATATCGGGAGATTCTACAATTTCTTTCGCCCTTTGTATATTCATCGTAACACCCTCCTTCAATACATAATGTTTCCATTTCCTGAAGGAAGTATGCTTTATGATTCAGCGGACAAATTGAATTTTTTCAGGCGTTTGTAAAAAGTGCTTCGCGGGATCCCGCTGATTTTGGCGGCTTGAGAGACGTTTCCTTTTGCGGATTCAAGCGCTTTGATCATCATATCCTTTTGGATTTGCTCACGAAGTTTGAGCACGCCGGCAGCAGCGGGCTGTTTTTCTGCAGTGCTGACTGGCAGTCCAGCGGCTTCCAGTAAAGCGGAAAGCGGCTCATCCCCAAGCCCGCCGTCCGGAAATCTGATGGAAAGACGTTCAAACACATTAAATAGCTCACGGATATTTCCCGGCCACTTCCAATGCTTCAGCACCTCGCAAAAATCAGAAGGAAGTTCGCCTGGCCAATGATTCTTCTGTTTGAAGTACTCGAAGAGGTCCGGAATATCCTCGGGGCGATCGCGCAATGGAGGAAGTTCAATTGGATAGACATGAAGGCGGTAAAACAAGTCCTCTCTGATTTTTCCGCTTTCGGCAAGCTCGCGTAAATCACAATGTGTGGCGGCAATGACTCTGATATCAACCGGAATTTCTTTTGCCCCGCCGATTGGCGTAATCTTGCGTTCCTGAAGCACGCGCAAAAGCGCAACCTGCATCGAGTGGGAGATTTCTCCGATCTCATCTAAAAATAAGGTGCCTTGATTCGCTTTTTGAAAAGCGCCTTTATAGCCATTTCGCTTCGCTCCCGTAAAAGCGCCTTCCGCATAGCCGAACAGTTCGCTTTCAATCAAATCAGACGGAATCGCTCCGCAATTGACAGCAACAAACGGACCGTGCCGTCTCTCACTGTTCTCATGAAGCGCGCGAGCCGCGACCTCCTTCCCCGTACCCGTTTCACCCGACAAACAGACCGTTGCATCCGTCGCAGCTGCTCGTTCAAGGTGCATCAGCATCGCTTGCGATCGGCCGCTTTGCCCGATCACTCCATTGAATCGAAACGCCTTCTTTTTCTTTTGTTCCGAAAGATAAAAACAAGTGCCGCCACCTCCTATGGTGACAGCTTTTTCGATTGAATAGCCCCGCTCCTTCAACTCGTACAGATGCCGGCCCTGCCAATCCGGCATTGAGGTTCGAATCGGCATGCTCGCACTGACGATGTGCTGCTTGTTATTACAGAGCACCATCGGCACACTGGATGCAGCTCTCTCCCCAAAACGGCTGATCAGCTCCAGCTCTTTCTCACGGCTTTTAGCTGCGAGTTCCCGTTCAGCGGCATAGGCAATCGCCGTGGCAATACCAAGCATATGAGGATGCGCGCCTGCCGCCGGACATGATATGTCAATTACACCCGCAAGGCTGCCATCCTCATGGTGAATCGGAGCGGCTGAACAGTTCCAAAGATGGGAAGCGATAGAGTAATGCTCTGACCCTTGTATTGCAACCGGCTCGCTGATGTGGAGCGCCGTGCCAATCGCATTTGTTCCGACAGCCGTTTCTGTCCAGCATGCCCCTTCGACAAAATTGATGCGTTTGGCTTCATAGAGCGCGCGGGGATGGCCGTCCAATGCCAGTACAACACCATCTGAATCAATTAACAGCGCCATCATTCCCATTTCTTTTATGGCAGGCAGCAGTTTTTCGAGGTAAGGCTTTGCGGTCGTCAGGAAGAATGAATGCTTTTTTGACTGCTGATCCAGCTCCGTTTGCTGTAAAACCCTCGGGCCTTTTTCTAAATAAGGATTGACCTCAGCTTTTTTGCAGCGATGCCATGACTCGGCGATCCGTTTTCTTATTCGGGCTTCGTCAAGCACACCGTCTTTCACAAAACGTTTCCAGGTTTGCAAATCGTTTGGGACCGAATTCATTTCCTTGATCGCTCCTCCCTTACACGCCGTTTTCATCTATTGTAGGGGAAAAATAAAGCGCTTTCAACAATAAAAAAGCAGGCGCCTAATATCCATGCGCCTGCTTTTCCTCTTATTATGCATGTACTGCAAGCCCGATCGTGCTTAGCAGCGCCTCGTGCAATGTTTCCGATAAAGTCGGATGGGCGGCGATAAAATGCTCCGCCATATCAGCCGTCATCTCACCATTCATGATCGCTGCCGCCTGGCCGATAAGCTCGGTTACATCCGGACCAATCATAGAAACACCTACAATTTCGCCGAATTCCGGTTCAGCTATGATTTTGACCTTTCCTTCCGCTTGCTGTTTAATGAGCGCCTTTCCGTTTGCGGAGAAAGGAAATTCGCCAATCTTCACATCCCCGTATACGCTTCTTGCCTGTCGTTCTGTCATTCCGATACACGCGATTTCCGGGGACGTGTAGATGCAGCGCGGCACATGTTTCTCATTGATTTTGACATCCCTTCCAGAAGCATGAGAAGCAGCAATGATGCCCTCATGGAATGCGGCATGTGCCAGCTGAATGCCTCCTATTGCATCTCCGCACGCGTAAATATGAGGCACGTTCGTCTGCATGTGCCCATTCACCGGAATGCCTTTTGGAGAAAAATCAACTCCCGCCTGCTCCAGCTGTAATCCGTCAAGACGGGGTTTTCTGCCGATCGCCACCAGTATATAATCGGCCTTCGTTTTAAACTCACGCTGGCCGCTTTTCCATATTGCCGTTTTCGCTGTTTGATCCACCCGCTCTAACCTGGATGAAATATGCACTTCAACACCGTCTTCCTCAAGCTTTTCTTGAAAGAGACGGGCGATATCTTCATCTTCTGCAGGGACCAGCTGTCCCGCTGTTTCAATGATGGTCACCTTCGATCCCAATCTGGCAAACAGCCCTGCATACTCACACCCGATGACACCGCCGCCGACAATGACAAGTGAAGACGGAATCTCGGAAAGAGAAAGCGCGTCTTTGCTGTCGATGATCCATTCGCCGTCAAAAGGAGCGAACGGCAGCTCGATCGGCTCTGATCCTGAGGCAATCAATATTTGGTCCGCCTCTCTGATTTCTTTTCCGTTTTGTCCTTCGATCAAAAGCTTTCTTTCAGAAAGAAACGAGGCTGTTCCCTTTACAACCTGTATTTGATTTTTCTTCATTAGGTACTGAACGCCTTGAACAAGCTGTCTGACAACCTGCTGTTTTCGGTTTTGCATTTTACTCCAATCGACTGATATCGCACCTGCGGGGAGTTCGATTCCAAAGCTGCCGGCATGCTTGATTTTATCAAGAACGTTTGCGCTTTCTAGCAAAGACTTCGTGGGGATGCAGCCTTCATTCAGGCAGGTCCCCCCAAGCTTGCCTTTGTCAATGAGCAGCACGTTTCTGCCCTGCTGTGCCGCGGAGACCGCAGCCGCATAGCCTGCAGGTCCGCCGCCGATAATGGCTAGTGTCATGTCGTTTTCACCTGCTTTTCCTATAAAATTAATGCCGCGGGTTCTTCCAAATATGTTTTAATCGCCTTCAGGAATGCAGCTGCTGGAGCGCCGTCACACGCTCTGTGATCAAATGTCAGGCTGAGCGGCAGGATCGTGCTTCTGACGATCTCCTCCCCTTGGTACACCGGTGTGTCATAGCTTGCTCCGATACCGAGAATGCCTGCTTCCGGCGGATTTAATATCGGTGTGAAATGCTCAACTCCAAAAGCGCCAAGGTTTGTAATGGAGAAGGTTGAGCCTTGCAGCTCGTCGCTTCCCGCACGTCCCTCGCGTGCTTTTTTGGCATTTTCTGAGATGGATTGAGCCAGTTCAATCAGCGATTGCTTTTCAGCATGGCGGATGACAGGCACCACTAAGCCATTTTCCAAGGCTACAGCCATACCAAGGTGCACATGAGGATGTGTGATGATGCGCTCATTTTGATAAAAGCTGTTCAGCACAGGGTGAGCTTGCAGTGCGAAAACGGCGGCTCTTGAGACAAAATGAGTGATTGTCAGTTTTGTGCCGTACCGTTCTTCCGCAGCTGGTGAAAGCTGTTTTTGAAGAGTGGCAAGCTTAGTGATATCAGCCTTCATCGTAATCGTCAGCTGCGCGCTGTTTGCCAAGCTTTCCTGCATTCGGGCAGCGATGACTTTTCTCATGCCTGTCACCGGGGTTTCCTGCGCTTTCTGATCAGAAACAGGTTTTGCCTGAGCTTTTTTCTGTTCAGCCAGCGCCTTTGTCACGTCATCCTTCACGATTCTTCCGCCTGGTCCGGTGCCTTTCAGCTGTTTCAGGTCTACCCCCGCTTTTTCCGCTATTTTTCTCGCAACTGGAGATATTTTCAATCGATCTTTTTTGGAGGCTTCGGGTTTGTTTTCTTGTTTGACGGGCTGTACGGCTTGCGGCACGCTGTCTTCAGCAGCAGGCCTGCTTGCCTCTTCCTGCACCGACTCATTGGCGTCTCCGATGTAGCAGATTGCAGTGCCGGGCGGAACCTCTTCTCCCTCTTTCACTTTGATGTCGATCAGCGTTCCTTTTTCAGGCGCCTCGATCTCCATTTCAATTTTCTCCGATTGAATGCTGGCAATGCTTTCTCCCTTTTCAACCGGGTCGCCTACTTTTTTATTCCATATCGATACTTCCCCTTGTTTCATCGCCATTCCTAATTTTGGCATCACTACTTTTACTGCCATTTGTGTCCCCCCTTTAGTTCATTGCCGGCTCGCCAAGCAATTCAAGCGTGACGCTGACAATTTTATCTGGTGTCGGCAAATATTGATCTTCAAGCACCGGTGAAAACGGCACTGGTGTATGCGGTGCTGTAATCCGTTTAATCGGCGCATCAAGCAAATCAAAGCCTTTGTCTGCGACAATCGCTGCAATATCCGTGGCAATGCTGCATCGCGGATTGGCTTCATCAATGATGATCAGCCGGTTTGTTTTTTCTAACGATGTGAAAATCGCATCCTCATCAAGAGGAGACAGACTGCGGGGATCAAGCACCTCAGCTTCGATGCCTCTCTCTGAAAGCTGTGCAGCTGCTTCAAGCGCGGTATTGACCTGCTTGCCGACTGCAAATAGCGTGACATCATTGCCTTCACGTTTGATGTCGGCCTTTCCGAGCGGAATTGTATAATAATCTTCCGGCACCTCGCCCTTCATGTTGTAGGACGTCTTGTCTTCAAAGAAGAACACCGGATCATTGTCTTCTATTGCTGCAAGCAGCAGACCTTTGGCATCATACGGGCTGGATGGAACAACCGTCTTCAGTCCCGGGATGCTCGTGAAAAGGCCATACAGCGCTTGTGAATGCTGGGCAGCGGCCCGAAATCCCGCTCCGTATGTGGTGCGGACGGTAATCGGCACTTGCGCTTTACCGCCGAACATATAGCGGAATTTCGCCCCTTGGTTGATCACCTGGTCAAAGCATGTGCCGATAAAGTCATTAAACATTAATTCTGCAATCGGTCTCAGCCCGGTTGATGCCGCAGCCATAGCTGCACCCATGTAGCCCGCTTCAGAAATCGGTGTGTCCAGCACTCTTGTGCGCCCGAATTCCTGTACGAGCCCCTTTGTAACCCCTAATACACCGCCCCATGCTTCATCATCCTGCAAATGATCGACAGCCGCTCCCCCGGCGACATCCTCACCGATCAAAAGCACATTTTCATCTCTTCTCATCGCAAGCTTCATTGCTTCATTGATCGCGTCTGACATGCTTATGACTCTCGCCATCTCTTACATTCCTCCTTTTTCATATGACACGTACACATCTGTCAGCAGCTCCGAATCTTTTGGATATGGGCTGTCTTCGCTGAACGAGACGGCTTTTTCAATCGATTCGCTGACACGCTGTTCAATGTCTGACAGTTTATTAGCATCTGTTTCTTTTAAAAGGTAGTTTTTAAAGCCTTGAATGGCATCTTTTTCTTCAAGGTGCTCAACTCTTTCATCCTTCGTTTTATAGGTCTGGGCATCCCCTTCGAAATGGCCGTAGTTTCTGTAGGTCATACATTCAATCAAAGACGGGCCTCCGCCGTTTCTTGCTCTTTCTATCGCTTCCTCGGCTGCCTGGTAAACTGCTAAAATATCTTTCCCGTCAACTGTAACCCCCGGCATGTTATAAGCAGCCGCCCGATCGGCGATTGAATCACAGGCTGATGCGTACTCAAATGGGGTAGCTTCCCCATAGCCGTTGTTTTCAGCAACAAACACGACAGGAAGGTTCCATACAGCCGCTAGATTCAGCCCTTCGTGGAAGGTGCCTTGGTTATTTGCCCCGTCTCCAAAAAAGCAAACGCTTACATTTTTAGTCTGTTTATATTTAGCCGTGAGCGCTGATCCGCACGCGAGCGTAAATCCGCCTCCGACGATTCCATTTGCCCCTAACATGCCTTTATTAAGATCCGCAATGTGCATAGAACCGCCCTTGCCTTTGCACAATCCGGTCGCTTTCCCGAAAATTTCCGCCATCATGCCATCCAGATCACAGCCTTTGGCGATACAATGTCCATGTCCCCTGTGTGTGCTTGTAATGCTGTCGCCATCATGTAAATGAGCGCACACCCCAACAGCCACGGCTTCCTCACCGGCATATAAATGAACGAATCCAGGAAGCACTCCCTGGGCGAACAGGTCATGCACTTTGTCTTCAAAGCCCCTGATCTCCAGCATCTTTTGGTACATCCACAGCGCTTTTTCCTCAGTTAATGACAAGCCTTCTCGTTTTAACAATTCCATTTTGTGCGCCTCCTTCTATTTAGGGTTCACGATTATAAAAGCAAGAAGTGTGCCAGTATTTGAAGCCCGTCAAATCAGCCTTTTCATTTTTACACTGGAGACAGTTTGAGACGGGTGTCTCGTTTTGTCTCAAACTGATCCATTTGTCTCGTTTTACAGCATACAAAAAAAGACCGGGCATCACCCGGCCTTTGACAATGATCGACGTATTTATTTCCTTGGAAATGATTTTAACTTCCTAGTTCCTCTGCATCGTTTGATTGATTAGCCGCTTTTGAAAGAAAATCAATTGAATATTTGACATATCCGATACCGCCGTCCCCGTCCTTCTGCATACAGTCTATCGTGCCGTTTGAGTATGTATATCCCTTTTCATTAAGCGTTTTTCTGACCGTTTCCGCCATCTTTGCGGCATCTGGTTTTGATAACCCGCTGGCGTCTAACTGAATCGTCATGCTCATAGGCGCTTTTTCAGCCAGCTGTTTGTTCCATTTTGTATCTAACGTGAACTGTCCGTTTTCGATACTCAAAGCAGCATCAGCTTTTATAAGTCGAGGAACTGCTTTTTTCAGATCTGATTCGATTGCCTTCGATGCTTCTTCATTTACATGTTTTGCTACTGATTCGGTATACGCTTCTTCAATTCCATCGCACGTTACGTTGGGATGCAAAAATCCCTTCGTACACATTGGGTAGTGATGAGATTGAGAGGTTGCTTCGAATACATATTCAGACGTTTTAGCGTTATATATCCCATTCGTGATCTTGATTTCTTTCTTCGGATAGGTTTGTTTCACATAAGAGACTAGCTTCTGTTCTGCAGCATTTTTCGAAAATGGATCACCGAACCATATATGATAGATATATAGTCCGCATCCGAATAACGCAATGGCAAGCAAGCCAAATACAAGTTTTTTCATGTTCACACTCTTTTCTGCATATATGCGCTATAGTTCATGCTTTTCTTCAACAGCCCGATTCAATGCTTGAAGCATATAGCCAATGCCTTTGTACGATGACAGCGGCCAGCTGATATGCTGGTGCTCTCCGATGACGGCGTTGAGAACGTTTCGATATTTTTTCCCGCCAAGCATGACTAGCTCTTCAATATCAGAAAAGCCCTTTTCGTAAAATTGGCGTCCCAGCTCCTCCGCTGTCATGATTTCCGGATGACCGGTGCCAAAAGTGACATCGTAATTTTCCGATACGATATCATCAGGACGAAGAAAGCCGTGCTTCGCCGACAAAATCACCCACTCATCGAAAAATGCTTTCGCATACCGCTCGCACGCCTGATGAAACGGGCTGAGATAAGCGTCCGCCGCTCTTACCGGCCCGGCATCAGGCTGGACATCCCAGATTTTTTTCTTGCCACAGGGGATGATGCATAGCCGTTTCATTTTTCTCTCCCCCTATTTCGAAATAACAAGTGCCCCTGTTTCATTTTCCATCTCCCGGGCAGTTAGTTCCTCACATTATTGTTTTTATCTTTTTTCAAACCAGATGTAAAATCTCCTTTGATCATTGAATACATATATAAATCTTCAAATTTACCACAAGCAAATTCATAATGTCTCAGTAAACCCTCTCTGCTAAAACCTTGTTTTTCTACTAGTTTTATCGATGGGATATTAGAAGGTTCAATAAGAGCTTCAATTCTTTCCAGCTGCAAGTGGTTATATCCATATTTGACAACAGCCTCTAAAGCTTCACTGACGATTCCTTTTCTCCAGTAATCTTTGCTTAATTCATACCCAACTTCAGCTCGATAGTGTTTTGCAAGTCTATTAAGAAATCCACAACTTCCTATTACGATGCCAGAATCTTTAAGTGTAATTCCCCATCTGATTCCTGTACCTTTTTCAAATATGGATTTATACCACCTAATCTCTTCCCAAACATCTTTAGTTGTTTCAAAGGGGTCTAACCCCATCGGCTTAACAACATCTTGATCTGAAAGATATGGTAGCATATCTTTGGCATCTTCAAAGTTTACTTCTCTTAAACATAATCTTTTTGTTTCAATTATAGGGAATTCTTTCACCGTTACCCCCCCTTCATTGTATCCGCACCATCTCCTGTTATTACCATGTATTTTATCCTATCCATTTAGATAAAAAAAGATAGCAAGGACAACTATCCCTGCTATCTTGATTCTTATAATACTTCAACAGCTTCTCGGAGCATGTCTCCCTGAATATCGAGATGAACATTTGCAGGAATAATCTGGCGCAATACCGCATTCACACCAGTTTAATGTCCCTGTTCGCTCTCACCTTGAATTGGAACACTTTTTACTTTGGCTCCGCCCCATCAAGATACTTCCTCTCAAATTCATCGAGCAATGCACGCACTTCATCTGTTGACTTTGTGTTCATACATTGGTTTCTTAATTCACTTGCCCCTCGGAACCCGCGAAGGTAAATCTTGAAAAAGCGAGGAAGAGGTTTGTACGGACGTGCTTCTAATGCTGAATACTCATCATGAAGATCCAGATGCAGTCTTAAAAGATCAAGCAATTCCTTGCTGCTATGCTCTTTCGGCTCCTTTTCAAAGGCAAATGGATTTGTAAAAATACCGCGCCCTATCATAATTCCATCGACGCCGTATTGTTCAGCAAGTTTCAAGCCAGTTTGACGGTCAGGAATATCTCCGTTTATTGTTAACAGTGTATCTGGTGCCACCTCGTCACGAAGTTTCTTAATCTCCGGGATGAGCTCCCAATGCGCATCCACTTTGCTCATTTCTGCTCTTGTACGCAGATGAATAGAAAGATTGGCAATATCCTGCTTCAAAATGTGTGTCAGCCATTCGCGCCATTCATCCACATCCGTGAAACCAAGTCTTGTCTTTACGCTTACAGGCAATCCCCCTGCTTTTGCTGCTTGTATTAACTCTGCTGCAACTTCCGGCCGGCGGATAAGGCCGCTTCCCTTACCGTTCTGTGTCACATTAGGCACAGGACAGCCCATATTGATATCTAGGCCTTTAAATCCTAACTCTGCCATGCCAATACTCATTTTACGAAAGTTTTCAGGCTTATCTCCCCATATATGGGCTACCATTGGCTGTTCATCCTCTGTAAAAGTCAAACGGCCGCGTACGCTATCCTTCCCATCCGGGTGGCAATAGCTCTCTGAGTTTGTGAACTCTGTAAAAAACACATCCGGTCTGCCTGCTTCACTTACTACATGCCGGAAAACAACATCTGTCACATCTTCCATTGGTGCCAATACAAAAAATGGCCGTGGTAATTCACGCCAGAAATTATCTGTTATCATACATTCAAATCCTTTCATGATGGGATACAGTCAAACCTTTATCCCAAAATTAAAAACTGACCATGCTTCTTTTTACACTTATAGCATGCGAAAGCATTTCTTATCAAACTATAGGAAATGTTGAACATTTCACTTTTACACGATCAAAAGTGAAACAGCAAACTGAAATAGAATAGATAAGATAGAACACCTTAATTGGGTTAACGTAATGGAGTATCGCTTTAATTATCCCCATATAGTTCTTCAACCCCTGAACCTTATAATCGGTTCGAAAGAGAAAAAAGTGTGATGATTATCTACACCTATTTTTTATATCTATATTGTGGTTTATTAATATTACCGCTGACCTTCATCTTTCTTAGTGGCCTTACTTTTGAACTTTTTGGATAAAAAGTATTCCAACCTAAATAGAATATCATATGAGTTCTCCCTATTACAAAAGCAAAATAATTGTCCTGTTATCGAGATAAGATATTTAACGCTACACCATATCCGTATCTCAATATCATTTGTGGAAAAACTAATTTCAAGAGATAACCTGATTAAGTAAATTGAGTTGGGGTGGCATATCTGAGTACTCGAGAGAATGAAAAAGCCTTAACTTACCGCTTGAGGGTGAGGACGGTAATCCTGATCCAGAACCAATAAAATAGACTGCTGACTAAGTGTCGCAGTCTTCACTCATAAGATTAATAAGAAAGTGTTCATTTCTTTCATCATTAATAAGGCATCAGAAGTTATTGCTTTAATTTCGAATATCCTTTGTTATACCTATGATTATTTGTATAATAGTGAAAACTCCCAAGAAAACAGTAATAATATTAAACCATGGATTATCATAGAATGAAAGATATGTTTGAAAGAAATCCAGTTCAACTATGTTTGCTGGGAATCCATTCATTTCTCTATAATTAGGGCCCCATCCCGTTAATTCTACAAAATTAAAATACAGCTGTGAAACTAAAAATGCCAACAACGTTTGAAACCAACTTCTTTTAAATAACGGTCGTTTTTTGCACACTTTATCCATTTAATTCCTTACCTTTCCTTACATTTCCATAAATAATATTTTACACATAATAACTGCAAGTCAATATATGATTTTACAAATTATGAAAATACATCTTTTGTTTTACATTATTCTACTCATGTAATTCAATCATACTTAAGCTAATTTTTTCGGGATAATCACTGCTAATTAGAAAAATATATATTTAATGTTTTACTTATATTTTATTTTTTAGAAGGGGGACAAATTATATACAATCTTATTATTTAATAAAATGCATAAAGGAAATAGAGTATAAAAAATGAAGAATTTCGATGGTTTTCATATTTGTAATTGTATCCAGTCAGCCTATAAGCTCTCACGCTGAAGAATCAAATTATGATGAAGATAATACACAAGACTTTTATGGGCGTTGATATGAACGTAATTAATTTAAGTTGATCTACTTTCTTATCAAAAAAAGATAAAGAAGATAGAGATCGCTAAGTAAGTCACTAGTGAATTGAGAAAGACAGTCAGAACTAGGGCTGCACATGAAAAAGACCTGGAAATCGGAATTGTTCATACTACCGAAATCCAGATCTGATTAGGACTTAATGAGACGATTTTAATACAAGCCTCGCCACTGCTTCAACATGAGCAGTCTGCGGAAACATATCGACAGGCTGAATATAGTCCACGCGATAGTCCTTTGACAGCGTCTGCAAATCCTTCGCAAGCGTGGATGGATTGCAGGAAACGTAGACGAAGCGTTTCGGTTTGACTTTTTTGATCGTGTCCAAGAACGTGCTGTCACAGCCGGTTCTTGGCGGGTCTACGATGACGACGTCCGGGCGGAAGCCTTCTTTCGTCCATTTCGGGAGCCAGTGCTCGGCTGTTCCTGTTACGTATGTGGCATTTGCCATGCCGTGTTTTTTGGCATTTTTCTTGGCATCGTCAATTGATTCCTTGATGACGTCCATGCCGCGGACTTCCTTCGCTCCGTCCGCCACCCACATGCCGATAGTGCCGACGCCGCAATACGCATCTACGACTTTTTCTTTTCCGGTCAGCTGCGCCGCTTTTTTCACTTCGTCATACAGCTTGACGGTCTGTTCGGGATTGAGCTGGAAGAAAGCGCGGGCGCTCAATTCAAAGGCTACATCGCCGAGCACCTCTTGAATCACTGTTTTTCCGGCGAGCGGTTTTGTTTTCTCACCGAAAATCACTGAGGTTTTCTCCCCGTTTACATTCTGAATAATGGATTTGACCTCTGGCAATCGCTTTTGAATGGCTTTGACGATTTCTTCCTTGTGCGGAAGCGTTTCTTTTGCGGTTACAAGCACGACCTGCACTTCGCCTGTTTCAAAGCCGACTCTCGTCACGATCGTGCGAACGTCGCCTTTTCGTTTTCTTTCATTATAAACAGACACATTGAAGTCCTCTAAAATGCGGCGGACGATGCCTGTTGTTTTGTTGGTTGCCGGATGCTGAACGATACAATCTTTAATCGGAACGATGTCATGAGAATCAAGGCCGTATAAGCCGGCGATGATGCTGCCGCTTTGCGAGCGCCCGATCTGGAATTGGCTTTTGTTGCGGTAATTCCACGGATTGTCCATGCCAATCGTTTCTTTGATTTCCATGTTCTCTACTTTAAACTTCGTATGGCGTTCAAGAGACTGAATGACGATGTCGCGTTTTTCTCGAAGCTGCTGGCTGTATGCAAGGTGCTGGAGCTGACAGCCGCCGCATTGTTCGTACACGGGGCAAGGCGGTGCGACCCGGTGCTCAGACGCTTTGCGGATTTTCTTAATGCGGCCCTCCGAAAACTTAGGCTGGACCTTTGTGGCCTGCACAACAACCTCTTCACCAGGAAGTGCGCCGGGCACGAAGACGACTTTTTTCTTAAAATAGCCGACACCTTCTCCGTTAATGCCGAGACGCTTAATCGTCAGCGGAAAGGTTTGTCCGACCTTCAGTTCGACGGGCGCCTGTTTCTTTTGTTGGTTCACGTTTTTCTCTCCGTTTCTATATGAAGCTTTCTGCGGATGGCAGAAAGTGAAATGTTTTTTCACATCTAACTAGTATAACACGTTTGCAGGTTTTCCTTCATTGTCAGATGAATTATTCAATACTCCTCCACAAATATAAAGACGCATAGCTTAAATAAGGCTCCCACTCCTTGCTCATCGCCAGCATGACATCCTTTGCCGGCTTATCGTCCAGCTGAAAATGGCGTTTGATGGCATTCTGGAGGCCGATATCGGCAAGCGGGAATAAATTGGGACGGCCAAGTCCGAACATGAGGACGTTTTGCACGGTCCACGGGCCGATGCCCCTGATTTTGATCAGTTTTTTCATAATGTCTTCATCCGCCATATGCGTCAGTTCTGACAAGCTGAGTGTGCCTTCTGCGATCATCCTTGATGTATCAATGGTGTATTCCGCTTTTCTCATGCTGAATTGCAGATCACGCAGATCCTGATAATCGAGTTTTGCAATTGTTTCCGGCTTTGGATAGCACCACACGCCATCCTTCTGCTCGCCAAATGCATGAACAAACCGTTCTGTTAGCGTGTAAGCGAAGGACAGATTGAGCTGCTGGTGGATGATGCATTTCATCATGCAGTTGTACACACTGTAGTCCAGAACAAGCGGTGTCCCGGCATGCTCTTCAAAAATGGCGGACAGACTCGTTTTTGAAAAATGATCCAGAACGTGCTGCAAATGATGTTCCCATTGAAAAATCCGCTTGATTTCCTTCATCATCTCATCCTGATCCGTTTCCCCGCTAACGAGAAACTCAGGCTCGTCAGCATGGCCTAACGCCTGGACTTTTACAATACACACATCTCCCGCTTGATTTCTGATCGGCACGCGGACTTCTCTCGCCTCTCGATCGACAGCATTGAGGGGGTCTAAAGACAGCCTGTCCAATACGCGGTCAAAATGATACGGCGGCGTGACAGATACTTTTTCCTTCCACATGTGATCCACCCTTTTTCCGTTTTTTTTCAGTATAACATGCCGCTGGAAACAGGCAGAGAGTACCGTATACTTTTCTCATAAAGACCGCATGATATAATGGCAGGTGGAGGGTTGTTTATGATCAACATTACCGCAATCACAACAGAGCATCAGCTGCTGAAAAATATACCGATTGAACGAGTGGAACAGCCTGATATTGCATGGTACTGGGTTGATTTTTACGGCCCGGAGGATACGGAAACGGCGTTATTGAGAGATTTTTTTCATTTTCATCCGCTTGCCATTGAGGATTGCTTCCAGCACATGCAGCGGCCGAAGCTTGACCATTATGATGGCTATCGTTTTTACGTGATTCATGCGCTGAATAAGGAAACACTAGAGACGGAGGAAGTCGATATTTTTCAGGGCGAACAATTTATTGTTACCTTTCATTTACACGAAACGCCCGGTATCGCCAAAGTCCGGGAGCGTTTGTATGCTTCACCGGATATATCTAAAAAAGGGCCTGGGCATATTTCTTATATGATCATGGATCAGCTTGTCGATGAATATTTTCCTCTCGTGTATAAAATTGAGGACCGGCTGAATGAAATCGAAGAAAGCCGCTCTCACAAAACGTATGGAACGCTGATGAACGAGGTGTTTGAACTCAGAACAGACCTATTGCATTTAAGACGGACAATTATCCCGATGCGTGATTTGCTCTATCGGATTTTAAGCCTTGACCATGTGAAAGAGCAGCGGGAAACGAAAGCCTACTTCAGTGACATATACGATCATTTGTTAAAGTTGTCTGAAATTGTGGAATCCAACCGGGACATGACGTCCGATTTGCGTGACAGCTACGTGACGCTAAACTCAAACCGGATGAATGCGATTATGATGACACTGACGATCGTGTCGACCATTTTCATCCCGCTCACCTTTATTGCCGGTGTATACGGTATGAATTTCGACTTCATGCCGGAGCTGCATTGGAAATACGGATATTTTGCTGTACTTGGCCTGATGGCCGCGCTTGTGATCGGGATGCTGATTTGGTTTGTACATAAAGGATGGTTCAATATTTTTAAATGAGGGCAGCGGGAAGCTGTTCTTTTTTGTTGTAAGCCGATTGCTATGCATATTCTGTTTATATTGTTTATAATGGAAAAAATATTCAGGGAGTGATCAGATTGAAAATTGCTGTCATCGGACTCGGCAATATGGGACAGCCCATTGCCCGAAATGTTCTTCAAGCAGGCTACGAATTGACTGTATATAACCGGACGAAACAAAAGACGGAAGAACTTGTCACAGAAGGCGCACAGGCAGCTGATACGCCGCGGCTGGCGGCAAAGTCCGCTGATATTGTCATGACAATGCTTGCAGATGATGATTCTGTCAGCGCCGTGACATTTGGAGAAGACGGGCTGCTTGAAGGATTAGCAGAGGATGGCATTCACATCTCGATGAGCACGATCAGTGTTGAATTCTCAGAGAAGCTCGCAGCGGCTCATGCAGAGAAAGGGCAATCCTTTCTCGCCGCTCCCGTCCTTGGCAGACCGGATGCCGCAGCCAAAGCCGCGCTTCGCATCATAACAGCAGGACCGGCGGAAGCGAAGCAAACCGCCAAGCCTCTGCTCAATAGCCTCAGCCAGCAGGTATTTGACGTCGGCGAAGAAAGCAAGATAGCAAATGCAGCGAAAATCAGCATCAATTTCTTACTCGTGTCTATGCTGGAGGCGTTATCTGAATCTTTCTTAATGATGGAGAAGTACGGCTTAGAACAAAAACAGTTTTTAGAAATTGCCAGCGCGCTTTTTGGCTCCCCTGTCTACCAAAATTACGGAACCATCATGGCCGAGCAGAAATTTGAGCCGGCCGGTTTCAAAATGTCATTAGGGCTGAAGGATACCAATCTGGCAATCGCCGCCGCAGAACAGGTTTCTGCAAATCTTCCTCTTGCCGAGCTGGCCAAGAGCCATTTTGAAAGCGGGATTGAACAAGGCTTCGGAGATCTGGATTGGGCCGCACTGATTAAATGTATAAAATAAAGAAA
This sequence comes from Bacillus sp. MD-5, assembly GCF_002201875.1. Lineage (NCBI taxonomy): Bacteria > Bacillati > Bacillota > Bacilli > Caryophanales > Bacillaceae > Bacillus > Bacillus sp. MD-5. Next base: position 729,484 of record NZ_CP021911.1, on the reverse strand, counting down.
AGCCTCTCCGTTTCAGGAGAGGCTTTTCTCATTACAAGGACGGCATCTTCATTTCTTTCTCAAACATCAGATCATCAATGCTTTTAAAAGTGTAGCCTTGTTTTTTCAGGTCTGTGATCGCATCATCCAGTGCTTCAGCATTGTCTCTTGATACAGTGTGAAGCAGGTAAATAGCTCCTGGGTGCGCCTGCTTGATCATATGATCGTAAGCATATTTCTTCCCCTTCTGGTTATTGATTTTCCAATCAACAAAAGCGACTGACCAGAAAACGGTTTGATAGCCGAGGCGTTTCGTTTCTTTCAGTACGTACTCACTAAACACGCCGCGCGGCGGGCGCAAGTACAGGTTGTCCTGCTTTCCCGTAATTTTATAAACCTCTTCGTTGACTGAATCAAGTTCATCCTGAATCTGATCAGCTGTTTTTGTCGTCAAATCCGGATGGTGAAAGGAATGGTTGCCGATAATATGGCCCTCATCTGACATTCGTTTAATCAGCTGAGGCTGGTCTTTTATGAAATGCCCGGTGACAAAAAACGTTCCTGTTACGCGATGTTTTTTTAAGACATCAAGCACTTTTGGCGTATAGCCATTTTCATACCCGTTATCAAACGTTAAGTAAATCGTTTTTTCCTTTGTATTCCCTAAATAAAACGCATCATATTTTTCAATTAAGCGGTTCAGCTGCTTCCCGGCATCTGGCGGCTGATGATTGACACTTCGTTTAAACCCCCAATTAATCGGCTCATTCGGCACCGCTTCCGCCTGTGCTGCACCTCCGGCAAGCAATACGGCGGCGCAGCATATTGAACACATCCACTTCATGGCCAGCGCTCCTTCTGCATTTTTTCTTATTTTACAGATAGGGGCTTTGTTTTATACTGTTGCTTTATGCCAATAGAAAAAACCGCGCCGACGCGCGGTTTTATTCCCAATCTTTTTTAAAACGTTCGTATTTGGCTTCCAGGTCATCAAGCATGCTGATGAGCCTGTCTATATCTTCAACGTCGGTTGCTTCAGGGTCTAATGAATCGATGACGTTCATAAACATGTCAAGTCTGTTCTTTAAATAATCAATCTGCTGGTCTTTATTGTTTACGGCGTTCCCCATGCTGTTCCTCCATTCATTTTTTATTATGGTAGCTCATTTTTTGCGGTTTTTCAATCGCCGCGCTACTTGCGATCTTGGCAAATCAGGTCTAAAATTAACTGTTGGCAGCGTTAGTATGCCCATTTATAAAGGAGTTAGATAGTCATGACACAAAACACGAAGCTGCGTCCGATTACGCCTGAGTTTGATCCTTGGGAAGCCTATATGGATGTTGACCAATACGGAGACATGCAGCTGACAAACGTTGAATTCACAACGACGACACTTTGCAATATGAGATGCGAGCATTGTGCTGTAGGCTATACATTGCAGCCTAAAGACCCGAATGCTCTGCCAATAGATCTTCTGTTAAAACGGCTGGAGGAAATCCCTCGCCTGCGCTCCATCAGCATTACAGGCGGAGAGCCTATGCTTTCGTTGAAATCAGTAAAGGAATATGTCGTTCCTTTATTGAAATACGCCCATGAACGGGGTGTACGGACACAAATTAATTCAAACCTGACCCTCGACATTGAGCGGTACGAATGGATCATTCCGTATCTCGATGTGCTACATATTTCTCATAACTGGGGTACAGTTGAAGATTTTGCTGAAATCGGCTTTGCCATGATGGACAGAAAACCGACCTTCGAACAGCGCGCGCGCTATTTTGAAAAAATGATCGAAAACAGCCGCACGCTCGTGGATGCCGGAGTAATGGTATCTGCGGAAACGATGCTGAACAAACGAACTCTTCCGCATATTGAGCATATTCACCGCCAAATCACAGAAGATATGAAATGTCAGCGTCATGAGGTCCACCCAATGTATCCAAGCGATTTCGCAAGCGCTCTTGAATCCCTCAGCCTGAAAGAGATGAGACAGGCCATTCACCGCTTGCTGGATATTCGTGATGAAAATACGTGGATGCTGTTCGGAACGCTGCCGTTTTATGCCTGTAGTCCGGACGAAGACGACCAAAAGCTGCTTCGCCGGCTTCGCTCGGCAAAAAACGTTACCGTGCGAAATGACCCTGACGGCCGTTCTCGCCTGAATGTAAACATTTTTGACGGAAACATTATCGTGACCGATTTCGGCGATACTCCGCCGCTTGGCAATATTCAGACGGACAGCCTCCCTTCCGCCTATGAAAAATGGAGAGAGACCAAGCTTGCAAAAGAACTGAGTTGCCACTGCCCGAATGTCCGGTGCCTCGGACCGAATGTTCTTGTCAAAAACACTTATTATCAGGATACAGATTTCACAAAACGTCAAGCCAGGAGTTAGATGCGGATGGAAGAAACACTTACAGAGATTTTCCAGAATAAAATCGTCGATATTCTCCTCGTTGCCGTTATCCTTTGGATTGGTGTTTTTATCATCAACCGGCTGGTACAGCTGTTTTTTAAACGGACGGACTTTATTGAAGAAAAAAAGGAAAAAACGATTGAAAGCCTTGTCCGTTCTGTCACCCAATATACGGCGACGATTGGATTTATCTTTTACGTTATTTCTTTATTTGTGCATGATTTCGGCAAGATATTAGCCGGAGCAGGCGTTGCAGGTATCGTGATCGGTTTTGGCGCCCAATCTCTGATCAAAGATGTGCTGGCCGGTGTCTTCTTAATATATGAACGCCAGCTGCACAAAGGCGATTATGTCACCGTCAACAACTTGTTTAACGGGACAGTGGAGGAGATTGGCCTTCGCTCGCTGCAAATCCGGGAATGGAGCGGCAAACTGCTCACCATCAGCAACGGCGAGGTCAGGCAGATAGAGAACTATAATATCCATTTTATGCGGATTATCGAATCGTTTCTTATCAGCTTTAAAGAAGATCCAGACCGCGTGTACAGCGTGTTGGAAGAGGCATGTGACATGCTGAATGAAGAGCTTCGTGATTCATTGAAGCGGGATGAATTCGGCAATCCGGCAGAACCGTTTCAAGTCCACGGCATCACCGCTTTGAATAAAATCAATCGCGGCGTCGAATTTACGGTGAAAGGCATGGTGAAGGATGATGATTATTTCAGCGCCAGCCTTGCAGCAAGACGAATACTCGTTCGCCAGCTGTACCAAAACAATGTGCAAATGCTTGAGGAAGCGGTCCGAATTGAGAGAACCCAATAAACAAAAAAACTGATTCCGAGTCGGAATCAGTTTTTTATTTATCTGATCAGTGAGGAAAGCTGAAAGCCAAACGTGACATGATCTTGAACCGGAATCCATGCGCCGATTCCCTGTGACGTGACATTTTTCACGACGAGTTTTCGTTTATTTCCTTTCAGCACTAAGTACACTTCTCCGTAAGTCACTTTTCCTTTTTCATTCACAGCCGGTGCATATGCATGTAGATAACCGATTTTTTTAGGAGCGACTTTATAAATCTGATCCCGTTTTGTGCCAGCCCCGATGACCGTCTCAAATGCTAGCGGAAGGTTCGTTTTCTTCATCGCTTTTTGCATCATCATGCTTTTGACATCTTCAGCATTCGGAACTTTAGCTGTCAGGCCGCCCTTCACTTTGTACTGCTGTTCCTGGGCATAATGCATTTCAGCCGTTTCCTTCCCGCCGCGGTTATCTGCACGGTTTGTATTGATTTTTTTATATTCCCAGTTTGCGACTGTTTCATTTGATTCATAGCCGAGCGCCCATTTCCCGAGAAATATTGTCGCACGGTACCCTACCGCAAGCGGTGTGCCGGATATGTTGGATTCATTCAGCATTTTGATGAGATGCGGGTTTTCAATCTCCACCTCAGAATGATCGAGCAATTCCTTTGCCAGCTTGCTCGGCTGAAGCATTGGCTGATCCTGTGAAGCGTTCGGATACGTGTTTTCCTTGGAAATGCTTGCGACAGAATTAGGAACCTTAAACTGCTTTTTCGCGTGGATGGGCTGAACGCCGAAAAAACTAAAGAATAACAACACGATAAGTGTGGAATGAAATAGCTTTTTCATCATATCACTCTTTCTATGGCATTTTCCCTTAGTCTTTTCATCCCGCTTTGTTGTTATCCAACATTTTTTCAGGTTAAAGAAGGAAAAAGCCGATCGCCATAATGACATATGCGGCAAGCAGTGTCGCCCCTTCAAACCAGTTGGAATCCCCGTCGTTCGAAATAGCGATCATCAAGAGAACCGCTGATACCATCGCAACGAGCTCCGGCAATGTAAAGACAAGCGGCATGCTTGTCGGGAAAAAGATAGAACAGATGACGAGCACCGGTGCGACAAACATAGCGATCTGCAGCGTAGAGCCGACTGCAATTTCAACCGCAACGTCCATTTTATTTTTGAAGGCCATAATAATCGCTGACGCGTGCTCCGCCGCATTTCCTACAATCGCCACAATGATGACCCCGATAAACAGCTCGCTCCAGCCGAACTGCTCAGCCACCGAGTGGAATGTGTGGACAAGGTTTTCGGATATGTATGCCACGACAATCGTTGCCGCAAACAACACAATCGTCGCAACCTTCCCTGACCATTCCGGCTGTTCCTCCTCTTCATGCTGGGCGGCATTGTTTGGCTGATAAACTCCGCGGTGCGTGACGAGTTTAAAATACAGCGCCGCGACATATAGCAGAATCATGATAATGCTGATGCCGATGCTTAAATTGAGCTTGCTCGCGTCTCCCATTCCAATAGAAAATACTTCGGGAATCACGAAGGCGACAATGACGGCAAAAATCAAAAGCCCCGAATTATGGCGCGCATCATGAATATTAAACTCTTGGCGCTTATACTTTAAACCGCCGACAAAAAACGATAGGCCCGCGACCAGCAGCAGGTTTCCCAGCACTGAACCGGTTAAAGAGGCAAGCACGATTCCTGTCAGGCCTTCCTTTAATGCAAAAAGGGAAATAATCAGTTCAACCGCATTCCCGAAGGTTGCATTCAACAAACCGCCTATCCGCGGTCCTGCAATAATGGACAGTGATTCTGTCGCCCTTCCCATATAGCTTGCAAGCGCGATAATTGTCACGCAGTAAACGGCAAAAAGAACCGCGGAAGGCCAATGCATCAAACTGCCAATCACAGAAAGCGGAACACCGGCCGCCACTAAAATAAAAAAGATACGATTCATGGTGAAATGGCTCCTTTTTTATGACTTGTTTTATTTTTATTCTTCTCAAAAACCTTCATGATTACACGAGGGCAAATGTTTAGCGTGATATAGGCTTTTTTCAGGTTGCCTGCTTTTGGAAAACGTTGTACGATCAACATAGATTCCACATAAGGAGAACGACACGATGTCACGATTTCATTTCTTTATCCTTGTCTTGCTCGTTTCCATTTCCGGGTTTTCACAGGGCATGCTGCTGCCTGTCATTTCAATCATTTTTGAAACAAATGGAGAATCCGCTGCTGTCAACGGCCTGCATGCGACCGGACTGTATATCGGCGTGCTTTTGGCTTCGCCGTTTATGGAAGCGCCGCTCAGAAAACTCGGATTCAAGCCGCTGATCGTCATGGGCGGAAGTATTGTCATTTTAAGCTTATTCGGATTTATTTGGCTTCAGTCAGTTTGGGTCTGGTTCCTGCTTCGCCTGTTTATTGGAATCGGCGACCATATGCTTCACTTTTCTACGCAAACGTGGGTAACCTCCATGTCATCAAAACAAAATCGCGGAAAAAACCTGTCTATTTACGGGCTTTCCTTTGGCCTTGGATTTGCCGCGGGTCCGTTCATGGTGCCGCTTGTCAAGCTGAGTCCGTCGCTTCCTTTTATCGTGTCCGGCTGCATCAGTCTGTTTGCGTGGCTTTTTGTTTTCTTTCTACAAAATGCATACCCAGAAACCAGTCCTCATGAAACCAAATCTGACAATAGTTTCAGGCGGTTTTATCAGGCCATGCTGTTTGGATGGGTTGCCTTTATGCCTACATTTGGCTACGGGTTTCTGGAGACGGCGCTGAACGGAAGCTTTCCCGTTTACGCGCTCCGTTTGGGGATATCAGTAGACGCAGTAGCGATCATCCTTCCCGCATTTGCGATTGGAAGCATTATCTTTCAGTTTCCTCTCGGCATCCTCAGCGATAAATACGGCAGGCGGAATGTGCTGCTGGTGATTTTACTGACTGGGGCTCTTTGCTTTTTGATCGCCGGTATATTCCCTTTGCCTTACGTGATCGGCTGCTGCTTTTTTATTGCGGGAATGGCTGTCGGATCAACCTTTACACTTGGCATCAGCTATATGACAGATCTTCTCCCGCCTCATCTCCTGCCGGCGGGTAACCTGCTTTGCGGCATTACATTCAGTCTTGGCAGCATTCTCGGCCCAATTGCCGGCGGCTGGTATATGCAGACATTTGAAAGCGCAAACTTGTTCTACTTCATTACTCTTACGCTTAGCGCTGTATGGCTGGCCCTTGTGCTAGGCAAACCGAAAAGCTGGTCACCGGCTGAAACCTATTCTTCATCTTCCTAATCAAAAAGCCTCCCGACATGATGTCAGGAGGCTTTGATGCTAATGGTAGCCGTTTTGTCCGTTGGCGCTTCCGCTTGTTTTATGGCTCGATTTGCTTTTCGAGTTTTGTTTGTTATGGCTTCCGCCTTTTTTCGTATGCTTGGTCATCACGATATCCCCCCGACTTCTTTTTGAACCGAAGTTCGTTTATAGGATGCACTAATGGTAGGGGTTTTCATCAGGAAGCTTTTTACGTTTATGTAAAAGAGCGTTGATTTCTCCGCCTAGGATAATTAAAATACCGCTCAAGTAAAACCAAATCATCAGAACGATGATTCCCCCGATGCTCCCGTAAGTGGCGCTATAGTTCGCAAACGTGCTGACGTAAAACGAAAACAATGTGCTGACAATGATCCAGCCGAGGGTCGCAAAGACCGCACCCGGCATGACAAACCGGAGAGACAGCTTTTTGTTCGGTGCAATCACATACAGCGCGGAAAAAACAATCAAAAGTACAAGAGGGCTTACACCCCATCGAATGGCGGCCCAGACGGATAAAAACAGATCTGACGCGCCGACAAAGTCAGAAGCGAGCCTTCCAATCTCCCGGCCAAATACCGGCAGAAGCAAAGCCACTAAAATCGTAAATACCATGGCAATCGTCAAAAAAATCGAGGTTAGACGAACAATGATAAAAGAGCGGTTTTCTTCCACATCATACGCGTGGTTTAACGACCGGACGATCGCGTTCATTCCATTAGACGCAGACCATAATGCGGCGATAATCCCGAAGGACAGCAAACCGCCATTTCGATTATTTAAGGTTTGATGGGTAATGGATTCAACGAGAGACATCGCACTGGCGGGAGCATATTGTTCTATGACTCCTAAAACATCATCGGTAGAAAGCGGAAGATACGCGGTGAGCGTCAGCATAAAAATCAAAAACGGAAACAGTGACAATAGAAAAAAATACGCCAGCTCCGCTGATTTGCTTTGTCCTTCGTGAAGGGTGTACCTGCTGAAAAGCTCTTTTAAAAAACTCATGTCGCCTCACCTCGCATGTTTAATCATTTTTTTGAAAAATGCTCTTTCGTTTCTTGCACAAGTTCCATCACTTGCGGTGTTGTTTTCTTCAGCTCTTTCACCTGCTGATTCACAAAGTCGACTTCCTTTGAAAGCGTTTGGGCGAGCTTTTTGGCCTCATCCACTTTTGTGATGACAGTGTTTTTTAACAGCTCCGGATTGCTTTTATACAGTGAAAGTTTATGCTTGCATGTCAGCCATCTCATGCCGCACGCCTGTCTTGTCGGCTTATGGAGCAGTGATAACGCCGCGCCTGCCGCAGCTCCGAGAAATATCCCTTTCAGCATTAAACGTTCGTTGTTCATGCAAATTCTCCTTTCACTCACAATTGTTTTTCTTTTTGAATCGACGCAAGCAGATGCTCACAGCCCGATTTGATTAATTGGCAAACCTCTTCAAAATTCCCCGTGTAGTAAGGATCGGGAACATCGGCCAGATCAGAATCTTCAACATAGTCCAAAAGCCTTTTGATATGCGGGGTGTTTTTAAATCCCGCCATGCTTCTGAGACTTCCGATATTTTCTGCATCCATTGCAATGATGTAATCAAAATCGGCCAGATCCTGTTCGCTGACTTGACGCGCCAGCATGCCATCAAAGCTGATTCCTTCTCTTCGCAATATCTCCTGCGTTCCCTCATGCGGGGGGTTGCCGATGTGCCAGCCGCCAATACCGGCTGAGTCCGTCTTGATTTTCCCCGCTAATCCTTTTTTGGCTGCCAAGTCCCGAAAAATCGCTTCCGCCATCGGAGACCGGCAAATGTTTCCTAAACAAACAAATAACACGCTTATCATGTTGTGCAACCTCCCTATTCTTTGCCCCTATTTCTCTAAAAAGAAACCTTCATGAATATCTTAGTAGGATGTTCATTTCCTTTTCAACTGATGTCTTCACTTTTTTGGAATAAACAGCCTGCTTTTAGAATAGGGTTTTTTTCTGAAGGAATTCTGTTAGAATAAAACATACCTATATTGCGTAAAGAAAGGATGGAATCATTTGTCCAGCCCAAATACAGAGACATTAACTCAAATGATTGAAGAGATTTCCCAAAAGCTGAACATGCTGAACGTCGGCGTGATCAAAGCGGAGGATTTCAGTGATGAGAAGATCGAAGACCTCACGTACCTTCACCGCATGGTGATGAAAAAAGAATCATTCAGCCCAAGTGAAATGCAGGCAATTGCTCAGGAACTAGCCTCGCTTCGCAAATAATGGAGACTGGCCGGAAACTCGGCGAGTCTTTTTTATCATTGCCTCAAAACCAATTTTCCTTAACAGGCGCCATTTATATCTGCTTAATTTTTGCATTCGAAGAAACAGGCTGCCAAACATGATACTCATGACAGTGTTCGAATAAGTTGTGAAGGAGTACAAGCATGAAAACGTCACATATCAAAACAGCATCCGGAATGTATATCAACTACTTCTTTCTGGGGATGGTCAATATCATTCTCGCATCCAATATGCCCTCTTTAACAAAACAATGGAATACCGATCCGACCGGCATCAGTTATGTCATTGCCGCTATCGGGTTTGGCAAACTGCTGACATACGGCATTTCCGGGGTTTTATCTGATAGAATCGGCAGAAAGCCGCTTGTTGTCGCTTCTGCGGGAATTATGGCCGTCTTTTTAGTCGGTATTCCTTTATCACCGAGCTATGAGCTGGCGTTTGTGTTCGCCTTATTAGCGGGAGTTGCAAATTCAGCGATGGACGCAGGAACATATCCCGCCCTGACCGAACTCTTCCCGGCTGCTTCCGGTTCGGCGAATGTCTTGGTCAAAGCCTTTATGTCTGTCGGGGCAGCCCTTTTGCCGCTTTTGATCACATTTTTAGCAGACCACAGCATGTTTTACGGATTTGCTTTTTATCTGCCGGCAGCGGTCTATCTCCTGAATATTATTTATTTATCAACGCTTTCGTTTCCTAAAAAACATAAGAAACCAACTGATAGCGGCCAACAGGAATATTCCGTTTTCTTGTCTGAACCTGTTTTTCAGAAAGAAGGCACCGCACTGATTATCATCGGTTTTACATCCACGGCTTTATTTACGGTTTCTCAAATCTGGCTCCCGAGCTACGCGCAAAAGGCAGCCGGGTTAGCTGAATCAGCATCCGTACAATTGCTGAGCTATTATAGTATAGGGTCTCTGGCATCTGTTTTATTATTAGCCGTTTTGCTGAACAGATGGGTCAAACCTGTCTTCATAACGCTCTTATATCCTATTATTACTTTATGTACGCTCGCAGTTATGCTGACGGTTCATACCCCAGTCGTGCTGGACATCACTGCCTTTTTCTTAGGCTTTTCTACTGCAGGTGTGTTTCAAATGACCATTACGTTAATGACAGAGCTGTTCTGGAAGCGAAAAGGAACCGTTACCGGAATTGTAGCGACCGCTTCAAGCCTTGCATCGATTCTGCTTCCGATTGCAACAGGCCTTATCGCAAAAGCGGGAGGCATCGCCCATATTTTCATGTTCGACTTCGGCATTGCGGTCATCGGAACGGCTGCAGCTGCTTTCTTGTATTACAGGTACAAGAAACTGACAGGTGCTCAAGCCTAAGCAACAAAAAAACGGACGCCCGTGAGCGTCCGTTTTTTCTTATTTCTCAAGCAATGCCAAAGATTCGCGGTTAAATGCCGGAATGTCGTCCGGTGTTCGGCTTGTAACCAGTTGATCCTGGCAAACAACCACTTCCTTGTCCACAACGTCGGCACCGGCGTTTTCCATGTCAACACGAATGGACGTATAGCCTGTTGCTTTTCGGCCGTCGAGCGCTTTCGCATTGATTAAAAGCTGCGGGCCGTGGCAAATGGCGAATACCGGTTTTTTGTCAGTCATAAAGGCTTTTGTAAATTGGACGAAACGATCGTCAGCGCGAAGCTGGTCTGGCGAAAATCCTCCAGGAATCAAAAGCGCATCAAAGTCTGAAGGGTTTACGTCGTCAATGGAAGCGTCAACTGTCACTTCCGCTTTCCCCTGCTTGCCTTTTACTGTTTTTCCTTTTTCAGTTTCGATGACAGTCAGTTCATGTCCCGCTTCTTTAAAAGCTTTCGCAGGCTCAGTGTACTCGCTGTCCTCAAAGTAATCTGTCAAAACAACTGCAATTTTTTTCCCCATGGTTCATAACCTCCCGCTTTAGATGTCTACATAAAACACTCTACCCCAGCCACACTAAAATAAACATTTTGCGAATATGGACAAGCGATAAGCATAAATACCCAGCATTTGTCGTTTGAAGCTGCTACATAGTACTCATTTTTCTCCCTTTTACAATAATCATAAAGAAACACCTACAAATAGTTACAAAATATTCTTACAATAGGAGCTGTAACACAAATTTCGTTGAAAGGTGGAGAACTGGTGAGAATACAGAAAAGACGAACACACGTCGGAAACATTCTCCGTATTCTTTTGCCCCCAATTATGATACTTAGCCTAATCCTCCCAACACCACCCATTCATGCAGAAGAAAGCGCGGCTCCTCAGGTGCATCTGAGTATTTTGGCCACGACTGATATTCATGCCAATATGATGGATTATGATTACTACAGCGACAAAGAAACGACGGATTTCGGGCTGGCGAGAACGGCGCAGCTGATCCAAAAGCACCGCGAGCAAAACCCTAACACCCTACTTGTGGATAACGGCGACTTGATTCAAGGGAACCCGCTGGGTGAATACGCGGTGAAATATCAAAAAGACGACATTATCTCCGGCGCGAAAACCCATCCGATTATCAGCGTCATGAATGCGCTGAAATACGACGCCGGGACGCTTGGCAATCACGAATTCAACTACGGACTCGACTTTCTCGACGGCACAATCAAAGGAGCCGATTTCCCGATTGTCAATGCCAACGTCAAAACAACTAGCGGCGAAAATCGTTATACGCCGTATGTGATAAAAGAGAAAACGGTCACTGACGGAAACGGCAATAAACAGAAAGTAAAAGTCGGCTACATAGGCTTTGTCCCCCCGCAAATCATGACATGGGACAAAAAGAATCTCGAGGGGCAGGTGCAGGTGCAGGATATCGTAGAATCCGCCAATGAAACGATTCCTAAAATGAAGGCGGAAGGCGCAGATGTCATTATTGCCCTCGCCCACACCGGCATTGAAAAGCAGGCGCAATCATCAGGCGCAGAAAACGCCGTGTTTGACCTTGCCACTAAAACGAAAGGCATTGATGCGATTATCTCGGGCCATCAGCACGGGCTCTTTCCTTCCGCGGAGTATGCAGGTGCTGCTCAATTCGATGTGGAAAAAGGAACGATTAACGGCATTCCTGTCGTCATGCCAAGCAGCTGGGGCAAATACTTAGGCGTGATTGACCTCAAACTTGAAAAGGCGGACGGCTCATGGAAGGTTGCAGATTCCAAAGGCAGTATTGAATCTATTGCCGGCACCGTCACATCCAGAAACGAAACCGTTACAAACACCATACAGCAAACACACCAAAACACACTGGAGTATGTTCGAAAGCCAGTCGGCAAAACCGAAGCCGATATTAACAGCTTTTTTGCCCAGGTCAAAGATGATCCTTCCATTCAAATCGTTACTGATGCGCAAAAATGGTACGCCGAAAAAGAAATGAAGGATACCGAGTACAAGGACCTGCCGATTTTATCCGCCGGAGCGCCGTTTAAAGCAGGCGGCAGAAACGGAGCCAATTACTACACAAACATTCCGGCCGGAGATCTTGCGATTAAAAATGTCGGTGACTTGTATCTTTACGATAATACTGTCCAAATCGTCAAACTGACAGGCAGCGAAGTGAAGGACTGGCTGGAGATGTCAGCAGGCCAATTCAATCAAATTGATCCGTCTAAAGGCGGCGATCAGGCCTTGCTGAACGAGAATTTCCGCTCATATAATTTTGATGTGATTGATGGCGTCACATATCAAGTCGATGTGACAAAACCGGCTAAATACAATGAGAACGGAAAAGTGGTCCATGCGGATTCATCCCGGATCATCAACCTTTCCTATGAAGGCAAGCCGATCAGCCCAAGCCAGGAATTTCTCGTGGTCACCAATAATTATCGTGCGTCCGGAGGCGGCGGGTTCCCTCATCTGACGAGCGATAAAATTGTCCACGGCTCTGCGGTTGAAAACAGGCAGGTGCTGATGGATTACATTATTGAACAAAAAACAGTCAATCCAAAAGCAGACAACAACTGGTCAATCGCGCCTGTTTCCGGTGCGAATATGACGTTTGAATCCTCGCTTTTGGCCAAGCCATTTGCCGATAAAGCAGACGACGTCGCTTATGTAGGCAAGTCTGCGAATGAAGGCTATGGTGTGTATAAGCTGCAATTCGATGATGATTCAAATCCAGATCCTCCTAAAGACGGACTGTGGGATCTGACTGTCATGCACACGAATGACACGCACGCCCATCTCGATAATGCAGCGAGACGAATGACGAAAATTAACGAAGTGCGCAGCGAAACAAACCACAACATTCTCCTTGATGCGGGAGATGTGTTTTCCGGTGATCTGTATTTCACAAAATGGAACGGTTTGGCCGATTTGAAAATGATGAATATGATGGGCTATGACGCCATGACCTTCGGAAACCATGAATTTGACAAAGGCTCGACAGTGCTTTCTGATTTTCTAAGCGGAAACAGCGCAACCGTTGATCCAGCGAACCGCTATCACTTTGAAGCGCCGGAATTTCCGATTGTCAGCGCAAACGTAGATGTGTCAAATGAGCCCAAACTGAAATCATTTGTCAAAAAGCCGCAAACCTTTACGGCAGGTGAAAAGAAAGAGGCCGGCATCCACCCTTACATTCTGTTAGACGTTGACGGGGAGAAAGTCGCCGTATTCGGACTGACAACGGAAGATACGGCCACCACCTCAAGTCCGGGCAAAAGCATCGTATTCAATGATGCCTTTGAAACAGCACAAAACACTGTCAAAGCGATTCAGGAAGAAGAAAAAGTAAATAAAATTATTGCATTAACCCATATCGGGCATAACCGAGACCTTGAGCTCGCCAAAAAAGTAAAAGGCATTGACTTGATCATCGGCGGACACACTCACACCCTCGTTGACAAAATGGAGGTCGTAAACAACGAAGAACCGACGATCGTGGCGCAGGCAAAAGAATACGGCCAATTCTTAGGGCGTGTTGATGTCGCGTTTGATGAAAATGGCGTTGTGCAAACAGACAAATCAAATCTGAGCGTGCTGCGAATTGATGAACATACAGAAGAAAACGCAGAAGCAAAACAAGAGCTCGATCAGTTCAAAAGTGAATTAGAAGACGTGAAAAATGAAAAAGTCGGCTATACGGATGTGGCGCTTGACGGCCAGCGTGAGCATGTGCGCACGAAAGAAACGAATCTCGGAAACTTCATCGCGGACGGTATGCTTGCAAAAGCGAAAGAAGCAGCCGGCGCCAGAATAGCGATAACAAATGGCGGCGGCATCAGAGCCGGCATTGACAAAGGGGATATCACACTCGGCGAGGTGCTCAACGTGATGCCGTTCGGCAATACGCTTTACGTGGCCGATTTAACCGGAAAACAAATTAAAGAAGCCCTTGAACAAGGCCTAAGCAATGTGGAAAACGGCGGCGGCGCTTTCCCTCAGGTAGCCGGAATCGAATATACCTTTACATTAAACAACGAACCTGGACACCGTGTGTTAGACGTGAAAATTGAATCGCCTAACGGAGACAAAGTTGCTATAAATACGGATGATACCTACCGCGTGGCAACAAATAATTTTGTCGGCGCCGGAGGAGACGGATATTCTGTCTTTACACAAGCCTCCCATGGTGAAGACCTTGGCTACGTTGATTATGAGATTTTCACCGAACAGCTGAAAAAACAAGGAAACAAGGTCTCTCCTAAAATTGAAGGACGGATCAAAGAAGTATTCCTGCCGACAAAGCAGAAGGATGGCACCTGGACACTTGATGAAGACAAATTTGCGATTTACGCTAAAAATGCCAACACGCCGCTTGTCTATTATGGAACACATGAAGGATCACAAGAGAAGCCTATCAATCTTAAAGTGAAGAAAGATCAGGTCCAACTTTTGAAAGAAAGAGAGTCAGATCCTTCATTGACGGTGTTCAACTACTGGTACAGCATGAAGATGCCAATGGCGAACCTTAAAACCGCAGACACTGCAATCGGAATCAAGTCGACGGGAGAGTTGGATGTGTCATTGGCAGATGTATATGACTTTACAGTAAAGCAAAAAGGAAAAGAGATAAAATCATTCAAGGAGCCCGTTCAGCTTTCGCTTCGCATGTTTGATATTGAAGAAGCCCATAATCCTGCCATTTATCACGTCGACAGAAAAAAGAAAGCTTTCACAAAGACAGATCACGGATCAGTTGACGATGATATGGTGACAGGATATACAAACCACTTCAGTGAATACACGATCTTAAATTCCGGAGAGAACAACAAACCGCCGGCATTCCCGTCAGATCAACCGACAGGCGGGGATGACGGCAATCATGGCGGCGGCTCCGACAAACCTGGCGGAAAACAGCCGACTGACGGGAACGGAGGAAATGATACGCCTCCTGGCACTCAACCGACTAACGGTTCGGGCGGGTCAGGAACAGACGGCCCGGCTGGCGGCCTGCTTCCCGACACAGCCACATCCATGTACTCGATCCTATTGGCCGGATTTCTGATTAGTGCACTCGGCACGGCATTGTACTTACATCAAAGGAGAAAACAGAATAGAGCGAATCAGGCATAAAAAAGAGCTGCTCGCTATGCGAGCAGCTTTCTTTATTTAAACCCACTTCACAACATCTTCAACAGCAGATCTTGTTTTCGGACGAGGGTCTCTCACTCGGTAGCCGAATGCCACCATCACAGAAATATCAAAGCTTCCGTTTTCCAGAAGCCCTTCTTCTTCAAGAATGCGGTGAATGTGATCATACTGGAAGCCTTCAATCGGGCAGGAATCAACACCAATTTGCGCAGCGGCAGTCATCATGTTGCCAAGCGCAATATATGTTTGTTTTGATGCCCAGTCAAACAATGTTCTGTCACTTTCAAGCAAATGCAAATCGTTTTTCTGGAATTCTTCTGTTTTGCTTAGATAGCCTTCGTACACGTCTTGAGGCATTTGTTTTACTTCTTTTAAATGACGTTTGATGTAGTCCGCATTATATTTCATATCCTTCGCTGTACGTGCGAGAATCAGGACGAAATGGCTTGCGGTCGGCAGCTGCTTTTGCGCGCCCCACGTGTATTCGCGAAGCTTCTCGCGGAATTCCGGATTTTGGACGACGACAAATTTCCAAGGCTCAAGGCCAAGTGAGCTTGGAGACAGTCTTCCTGTTTCTAAAATAAATTCAAAATCGCTGTCTGACACTTTTTTATTCGGATCAAATTCCTTTGTCGCATGTCTGAAATGGTATGCATCCAAAATTTGTTTCTTTAGATCTGCCATGTAAAACACCTCTCCTTTAGGTTACTCTCATCTCTATTGTAGCCATTATGATAAAAAGTAAAAGTACGCACATTTTTGTTGGATAGTATCAATTTTGATACCAAATAAAAAAGCGCACTGCCAAAGGCAGGCGCCTCTTTCACTTTCCCCGCCGCGCAAAATCGACAAACCGGAATTTGTCGAGACGGTGTCTGCTTTCCGTATATTGAAACAGACTCGTATCCTCCAAAAAGACGTAGTTTCTCACCACAACCATATGGTCATAGCCGCGTAAATCGAGCAGCTCTCTGTCCTCATCCGTACACGGCTCGGCGACAATTTCTTTTTGGGCGTAACTGATCGAAAGACCGAGTTCTCCTTCTATATATTCATATATGGAGTTTTCACAAATTTCTTTCGTCAGGTGAGGGACATGCTTTCTGAAAAAGTAATCCTTGTCCAAAATCACATGTTCCCCGTCAATCTTTCTAGACCTGATGACTTCCCAGATGTCGTCATCCGAATTGGCCCGGAGCTGTTTCTGGATCAGCTCTGACGGAGGCTCCAACCCGAATTTGTGTACAGTTGTTTTCGTTTCTTTGCCAAGCGTTTGCGCGAGCTCCTTGAAGCTGACAAGACCCGAAACGGGAAACTGCATTTTTTCACGGTTGAGAACGATAGAGCCCTTCCCTCTGATTTTCTGAATATAGCCGTTTTGCGCGAGCATATGAAGCGCCTTTCGGACCGTTTCTCTTGATGTACCATACTGTGCGGTCAACTCATGTTCAGACGGAAGAATCTTTTCCGCTTTCCATCGGCCGCCTTCGATTTGCTGCGCGATGTCTTTATAAATTGTGATGAATTTATTCACCTTCATTATGGACCACCCAGCTTAGTTTAACACGGTTTCGTTAAACGATAAACAATGGACTCATACGGACGGAGCGTCATGTTCTGAAGCCCTTCCCTTGCTTCATCGTTCGTCAACAGCACCTCTGCCTTCCATTCGTCAGGCGCTAAAGAGTCCGGCAGTGTAAAGGCCGCCTCTGTCCCGTAAAAATTATTGATCACGAGCAGCTTTTCATTGCGGCCGTGTCTGAGATACGCAAAAATGCTCGGGTCATCCTTTGCGATTAACTCATACGTCCCCTCTGTCACGATGTCATACATTTTGCGAATCTGAATTAATTTTTGATAATGGTAAAACACCGAATTTTGATCCCTCAGCGCCGCTTCAGCATTGATTTCCCGATAGTTGCCGGCAACCGGTATCCATGGTGTGCCCGTTGTAAAACCGCCATTCTCCGAAGCATCCCACTGAACGGGGGTTCTGGAATTGTCACGGGATTTCGCCTGTAAAATCGCTGTGATCTCTTGATCAGCCATTCCTTTGTCCTTCAAGGCGTGATACATGTTCAGCGATTCCACATCCCGATAGGAGCTGATGTCAGTAAACTTCGGATTCGTCATCCCCAGCTCCTCGCCCTGATAAATATAAGGCGTGCCCTGCATCATATGAATGGCCGTAGCAAGCATTTTCGCCGATTTCACCCTATACGCGCCATCATCTCCATATCTTGATACAACGCGCGGCTGATCATGATTGCACCAGAACAGAGCGTTCCATCCCCCTCCTGCGTGCATCCCCGTTTGCCAGTCGGATAGGATCTCCTTCAGCTTCAAAAAGTCAAACGGCGCCAAGGCCCATTTTTCCCCGTTTGGATAGTCAACCTTGAGATGATGGAAGCTGAACGTCATGTCTAGTTCCTTATTGGCAGGATTCGTATATCGAATGCAATGGTCTACCGTCGTTGAAGACATCTCACCGACCGTCATGCTGTCATAATGTGAAAACACCTTTTCGTTCATTTCATGCAGATATTCGTGCACCCGCGGCCCGTCAGTGTAATAGGCACGGCCGTCTTCTCCGGCTTGCGCATCCGGAAAGCGCTGGTCTTTAGAAATCAGGTTGATGACATCAAGCCTGAAGCCGTCTATCCCCTTTTCAAACCAAAAATGCATCATGTCATAGACATGCTTTCTGACCTCTTCATTTTCCCAATTCAAATCAGCCTGCGTCACATCAAACAGATGCAAATAGTATTGTCCCGATGCTTCATCAAGCTCCCATGCCGAGCCGCCGAATTTCGATTCCCAGTTCGTCGGGTGAGAACCGTTTTGCCGCGGGCTTTTCCATATATAAAAATCACGGTATGGGCTGTCGATTGAAGAAATCGCCTCGCGAAACCATTTGTGCTCTGTTGACGTATGATTGACGACAAGGTCCATAACGACTTTCAAGTCTCTTTTATGCGATTCGGATAGTAACCTTTCAAAATCCTCCATCGTTCCATATTCAGGATAAACCGAGTAATAATCACGAATATCATACCCATTATCATGCTGCGGAGAATCATAAATCGGCGTCAGCCAAAGCACATCCACCTGAAGTGTTTTTAAGTAATCGAGCTTTTCGATGATGCCGTTCAGGTCACCTACACCGTTTCCTGTCGTATCGTTAAAGCTTTTCGGATAAATTTGATAGACCACAGCTTTTTTCCACCATGGCGTTTGTTCTGTTTTCATCTGTTTCCACCACCGATTTTTAAATGATAAATGGGAAAAGGGAACGATAAACACGTCCCGCTCCCCATTGGTTATTTATGTTTGAATCTTGCATACGCGTATGTTCCGGCAAACGGTACGATTAATACAATGGCCATCCCGATAGCAAACGCGCCCCAGTACTGGCTCATGATTGAGAAAATCCCCGGCACACCGCCGACACCGACGGAGCTGGCCAGCACACCTTGAGAAGAAATATACATTCCGGCCAGCCCAGAGCTGACCATTGCGATGATAAATGGGAATCTGTATCGCAGATTCACCCCGAAGATGGCAGGCTCTGTAATGCCAAGATAAGCAGAAATCCCTGACGTGAGGGAGAGGCCTTTTTGTTTCTCATCCTTCACGATAAACATCATGGCCAGCGCGGCCGAACCTTGGGCGATATTAGAAAGCGCCAGCATCGGCCATAAAAAGGTGCCGCCGAGCTTTGATCCGATGAGCTGCAGGTCAACGGCAAGAAACGTGTGATGCATACCGGTAATCACGAGCGCTGAGTAAAAGCCGCCATATAACAAACCGCCAAGTGCGGCAAAAGAACCGAACACCGAGATAAGCCCTGAAGTCAGTACATTACCGATCGCAAATGTAATCGGGCCGATAATGATAAAAGAGGCAAATCCTGTTAAGAGAAGCGTAATTGGTGCGACAACGAGCAGCTGTATGCCCTCAGGTGTGCGTTTTGTTAAAAATACCTCAATCTTCGCCAGCATATAAGAAGCAAGCAAAATGGGGAGCACCTGGCCCTGATAGCCGACTTTCTGCACCTCTAGGCCGAATAGATTCCATACCGGGATCTCTCCGCTTTGTTCTGCGGCGCCATATCCCCACGCATTCAGCAAATCAGGATGCACGAGCATAACCCCGAGCACAATGCCGAGAAGCGGATTGCCGCCGAACCGCTTGACGGCAGACCATCCGATTAACGCAGGCAAAAACGTAAAGGCCGTGCCTGCAATCAGGTTAATCATATTAGCAAGATCCGCCCACTGCGGATAAACCTGCACAATCGATTTTGTGCTGAAGAAAATGCCTTCCGCCGTTAAAATGTTATTGATCCCCATTAAAAGACCCGCCGTGACAATCGCAGGCAATATTGGAATAAAAATATCTGCAAGCGTTTTCACAGCACGCTGCAAAGGATTCATATTTTTTTCTGAGGCCTTCTTCACTTCATCCTTTGTTGACTCGCCAATCCCCGTTTCCTTAACCAGTTCAGCATATACTTTATTGACAGTTCCCTGGCCGATTACGACCTGAAACTGTCCGTTTGTCGAGAATGATCCCTTTACCACATCAATTTGATCAAGCATCTCTTGGTCAACCTTGCTTTCATCTATTAATGCAAAACGCAAACGTGTAACACAATGAGTTGCCGCTGCAATATTTTCAGCACCGCCGACTGCTTCGACAATCTGACGTGCCGATTTGTTCAGTTCCCCCATGCCAACCCCTCCGTATCCGTTTTTATAACTTGTATATACAACTTATGAGTATATTGTATTCCTGTATATACATGTAGTCAACCATTTTTTATAGCGCTTTCATCCTAGTTCGGAATATATGAAACAGACAAGGTTACCCTAAAAGTCACAAACCCTTATTGAATAAGACATAAAAAGCAGGGTAAGCTTCTATGAATAAACGCGACAAAGCGCTTCAGCTCATCAAAGAGCTTGAAGACAATCAGGACAGACCGAACTCTCCCGATTTGAAGGAAAGACATCGTATTTAGACAATTTGACTTTGGAAATGGGCTGTGCGGATTTATTGTTTATGAAGAAACATTGAAGAGTTTATAACAGAATCGACCATCAGAGGATCAAGAGAGGGCTTCACCGAAAGCCTCAAGGGATAATGTTCAGCGCGGCGTCTGCCCGCTAGCGATTTCTTTCCATCAAGCTGAGGCTCTCCGTGAAGAGGGAGTGCGCCTGCCGAAAACCGTTGGCCAGACGGTCAGCATTCTCGGCGCTTTTGTTATTGGGACAGCTACTGAAGCGAAAATTGTGTCTGCCCCATGGTGATCTTAGATCGTTCAGACATGATCAGCGCGGCCTTTTGGATTCCGGTCATTACGGTGAAGATCGCCGGTTCGCTTTATATTGTGGTGTACGGCCCTTTCGTTCTTACACTCAAAAATCGACCTGAAAGCCATGTATACACTAACCGGCATGTTCTCAGTCGTATGCACATTAATACAGTAATTTCTCTTTTGCTGCCTTTTCATTTATTGATCTTGAAAAGCAAAGCATTGTTCGGCGCAAAAGCAAAACACTAGGAATTTTTAGCTTCTTTTGTTGGATAAACAGGCTTCTGTTTCGTTTTTCTTATATCTTTCAGGTAGTACTGTTCAGATGTAAAGAATTCGGTGTACAGCGCTTTTACCTTTCTGCTCAATAACAAGAGCGCAATCACATTCGGGACAACAATAAAAACCAATGCTAAGTCCAATACGCCCCAAATGGCTTTTGCTCCGCCTGCGGCACCTATGATAATAGCCGCTAAATAAACGAATTTAATCACATGTCCTGCCAGCCGCCCGAACAGAAATTCAGCTTGCTTTACGCCGTAGAAAATGACAACCATGATGGTTGATACAACAAAGAAAACGAGAGAAACTGAGACGAAATACCCTCCTCCAGAACCAAAATAGTGCTGAAATGCGGCCGTTGTCAGTGCTGCCGGGTCATTTGAGGCGTTCTTCCCCGTCCAGACACCGGATGCAAGGACGATAAAAGCGGTAGTCGTACAGATGATCAAGGTGTCAATGACAATGCCGATCACAGCCCAAAACCCTTGCCGCACAGGGTGATCAGTCATAGCTGCCGCGTGTGCAATCGGGGCTGTGCCCATTCCGGCTTCATTAGAATACAGCCCGCGGGCAAATCCCCAGCGAACGGTTTCAGCCAGAGCAGCACCAGCGAATCCTCCAACTGCTGAAGAAGAAGTAAACGCATTTGAAAAGATAAGAGAGAAAAACGCCGGCACTGATGATAGATTCATGAGAACAATCAGGAGACCGGCTCCCGCGTATGCCCCTGCCATTAGAGGCACGACAAACTCTGTTACTTTTCCGATCCGCTTTACTCCTCCGATCACCACTAACCCGATCAAAAACGCTATGCCGATTCCTGCGTATATCTTATTGAAAGAAAACGTCTCGGCAAGCGAGACTGAAACTGAATTTCCCTGAACCATAATGCTCGGAATCAGCTCCACAATCAGTGCAACAGAGAAGAATACGCCGAGCCATTTCATGCGCAGCCCTTTTGTTATGTAATACATCGGTCCCCCTACGAATTCACCCTGCTCATTTTTTTCCCTGTAATGAACAGCAAGAACACTCTCAGAAAACTTAATCGCCATGGCAAATAAGGCAATAAGCCACATCCAAAAAACCGCTCCGGGCCCTCCAAACATAATAGCGGCAGGCACACCGACAATGTTCGCTGCACCGATCGTTGAACTGAGGGCCGAGGTCAATGCCTGGAGCGGTGTGACCGTCCCCTCTCCCTTCGGCTTTTTTCCTACACTGCCGATTGTCTGTTTGAAAATGTATAAAGGATAGCGAAATTGAAAACCTTTCAGCAAAATCGTGAAATACAACCCCGTCCCCGTCAGCAGAATGATTAGCGGCGGCCCCCACAGCCAATCAGATATATGCTCTATCCACTCTAATAGTCGTTCCATCCCATCACCCTTTTTTCGTTTATGAGTCATTTCCCATAGATGGAAAAACATAAACCTTTAGACATAGAACTTGGAATATAAAAAGGATGGCTTCTCTCAATCGCCATCCTGCAGACAAGACAAATCAGCTGGAAGAAGGTCTGTTTCGTCCAAGCCGGTCATATACTTTATTCTTATAAAAAGCGGATGCTGGCTTTGAAAACATGTCTTTTTTGTCAACAAGCTTATCAAGCAGCAATTGCTTTTCAGATTTTTTTCTGATTAATTGCTCTCGTTCTTTTTCGTCATAGCACTTTTCGATTAAATGGTCGATGGTCATAAGCTCTTTTTTGAGCGCGCCCTCGTCCTCAGCCATTCCCGCATTTTTCATAATACGGTAGCCCATGCGCAGCGATTCCGGCAAGTGTGCCGCGTCATCTTTCGGCAGCGGCTTTCCCATTCCCGGGAGGTTTTGAAAGTCTCCGTCTTTGATGGCGCGCTTAATTTTATCTTCAGACACAATATGGGAAAAATCCATCCTTCCACCTCTTTTCATCTATTCCGTTTATTTTATCATATAATGATCATTGTACCATTTTATTCCTTTATTTCTAGAAAGATACCTTGTTTTACATTTGGTCATTTCAAAGCGAAACGTTGATTCGACGGCGTTTTTCGCCACTTTCTCCATCATACGATTTTCACTTTTCTAATCTGCTGATTCGTGTTATATTGGATACGTTCGTTTTTTCTATCGTTTCGCTCGAACTGGATCGGAAAAAAGGAGTGTAACAATGAAAACATTTATAAAAGAAAGAGGACTGGCCTTCTTCTTCATCGCGGTCGTCCTGTTATGGATCAAAACGTATGTCGGTTATGTCCTGAACTTCAACTTAGGAATAGACAACACGATACAAAAAATATTGCTTTTTGTGAATCCTCTTAGCTCAAGCTTGTTCTTTCTTGGCTTTGGACTCTTGTTCAAGAAAAAATTACAGCGGACAGCCATTATAGTGATTCATTTTTTAATGTCTTTTTTACTGTACGCAAACATTGTGTACTACAGATTTTTCAATGATTTTATTACAATTCCGGTCATTATGCAGGCTAAAACAAACGGCGGCCAACTCGGTGACAGCGCATTTTCGCTGATGAGACCGACTGACGCCTTTTACTTTATCGACACGATCATCCTGATCATCTTGGCGATTAAAGTGAACAAGCCTGCCGAAACGTCAAGCAAAAAATCGTTCCGAATTATTTTAGCGTCTTCGATTCTTGTGTTCTTGATCAACCTGGCAGTTGCGGAATCAGACCGTCCTGAATTGCTGACAAGATCATTCGACCGGAACTATCTTGTGAAATACTTGGGAACATACAATTTCACAATTTATGACGCTGTACAGAATATCAAGTCCAACAGCCAGCGCGCGCTTGCCGATTCCAGCGACGTGACGGACGTAGAAAACTATATGAAAGCCAATTACGATGTGCCGAATAACGTGTATTTCGGCAAAGCGGAAGGAAAAAACGTCATTTACGTTTCACTTGAATCTTTGCAGTCATTTATCATCGACTATAAAATTGACGGCAAAGAAGTGACACCGTTCTTAAATAAACTGGCACATGATAACGAAACGTTCTACTTTGATAACTTTTTCCACCAAACGGGACAAGGTAAAACATCTGATGCTGAATTTATGATGGAAAACTCTCTGTACCCGCTGGCTCAAGGTTCAGTTTTCGTAAACAAAGCGCAAAACACGCTGCAATCCGTTCCGGCGATTCTGAAGTCTAAGAATTACACATCTGCCGCGTTCCACGGGAACACGCAGACGTTCTGGAACCGTAACGAAATGTACAAAGCGGAAGGCATTGATAAATTCTTTGATTCTGCCTACTATGACATGAACGAAGAAAACACGAAAAACTACGGCATGAAAGACAAACCGTTCTTCAAAGAATCAATGCCGCTGCTGGAAAGCCTGCCGCAGCCTTTCTATACGAAGTTCATTACCCTGTCCAACCACTTCCCATTCGGAATGGATGAGGGGGATACAGACTTCCCGGCTGGAGACTTTGGTGACTCTGTCGTCGATAACTACTTCCAGTCAGCCCATTACCTTGATCAGTCCATTGAACAATTCTTCAATGATCTGAAAAAAGACGGGTTATATGATAAATCGGTTATTGTGATGTACGGAGACCACTACGGCATCTCTGAAAACCACAATAAAGCGATGGCGAAAGTGCTTGGCAAAGATGAAATCACTGATTACGACAATGCCCAGCTTCAACGGGTGCCGCTCTTTATCCACGCTGCCGGCGTGAAGGGCGAGAAGGTTCATAAATATGCCGGAGACGTCGATGTGGCTCCTACCATTCTGCATCTGCTCGGAGTGGATACGAAAGACTATCTGATGTCCGGGTCTGATATTTTATCGAAAGAACACCGTGAAGTGATTCCGTTCCGAAACGGAGACTTTATTTCACCGAAGTACACGAAAATATCCGGTAAGTATTACGATACGAAAACCGGCAAAGAACTCGATGAATCCGAAGTCGACAAGTCAGAAGACTCACTCGTCAAGAAGGAACTTGAAATGTCCGATAAAATCATAAACGGAGACCTGCTGCGGTTCTACGAGCCGAAAGGTTTTAAGAAGGTAAACCCTTCTGATTATGATTACACAAAACATGACGAAGATTCTTCCGAAACGTCAAAGGATAACGAAGATAAATAAGAAAAAGCGGAGAGGTTGCCCTCTCCGCTTTTTTATTTGACGGCAGCTCTCAATTCCTCAGCTGCAAATTCCACATTCGGCCCAATAATGACTTGAACCGATTGTCCGCCAGATTTGACAACCCCTTTTGCGCCTGCTTTCTTCAAAAGCGCTTCATCCACCAAAGCGGTATCCTTCACAGTCAGTCGCAGCCTTGTGGCGCAATGATCAATGGTTTGAAGATTTTCTTTTCCGCCGAGCCCTTTCAGCATGATGTTTTCATTTACATCCTGAACCGTATTTTCATCCAGCACTTCATCCACATCATCATCTTCCCGTCCCGGCGTTTTTAAATTCAAAGCCTTAATCAGTACATAAAACACGATAAAGTATACTGCCGCATAGCATATACCTACAAAAAGCAGAAGCAGCGGTTTTTCTGCGATTCCGTAGCTGAGCACATAATCGATAGCTCCGGCTGAAAAAGAGAAGCCTGAGCGGATGCCTAGCCAGTTGACGATAAATAAAGATAACCCGGTTAAGATCGCGTGAACAGCGTATAAAAGCGGAGATAAAAACATAAATGCAAACTCAATCGGCTCCGTAATCCCTGTGATAAACGCCGTTAAAGCAAACCCAATCATCATTCCAGCCGTCGCTTTCCGTTTAGACGGCTTCGCAGTCACAACCATAGCCAGACACGCCGCTGGAAGACCGAACATCATGATTGGGAAGAATCCGGTCATATATGTGCCCGCTGTCGGATCTTTCGCGAAAAAGCGAGCCAGATCCCCTGTCACTCCGTTATATTCTCCGAATTGGAACCAGAAAATATTGTTCAGTACGTGGTGAAGGCCAAGCGGAATTAACAGCCTGTTGAAAAGGCCGAATATGCCCGCTCCGATGCCGCCTAGTCCCAGCATCCACTCTCCAAACGCGTTTATGCACGATTGAATCGGCGGCCAGACGACTCCGAATATGCCGGCTAAAATGATCGTAATGATGGCAGTTATAATCGGCACAAGCCGTCTACCGCTGAAAAATCCGAGATATTCTGGCAGCTTTGTATCCTTGAAGCGGTTATAGGTGTAACCAGCAATTAAACCGGCAATAATTCCCCCAAACACCGCCATGTTATTTGTTTTGTCAATTGTCTTTGTCGCCGCGTCAAGCATCAGATACGATATCGCCCCTGATAAACCCGCGGCCCCATTGCTGTCTTTTGAAATGCCGATGGCAATTCCGATCGCAAAAATAAGCGGCAGATGATCAAAAACCGCCGTCCCCGCCTGATAGACAAACGGGATATTAAATACATCCTCTCTGCCAAGCGCAAGGATAATTCCAACCGCAGGCAGAACCGCAATCGGGAGCATAAATGACTTCCCGAGTTTTTGTAAAAATGAAAGCATACCCATCCCCCTCATACCCTTTTTTTTCAAATATACCATATAAGATATCTAGTGATCTATACCAATTTTCCCAAGGCATTTCTTTTTTCCCAGGTCCGTGTGTTTCCTATTTTTAAGACAGTTGTGGTAAGCTTAATCTAGATTATTTAAAAAGAAAGCGGGAATGACAGATGATTGTAACAAACGATCAAGAATTAGAAGGCCTGGAAAAAATCGGAAGAATCGTCGCGCTTGCGCGTGAAGAAATGAAGCGAAAAGCAGAGCCCGGCATGAGCACAAAAGACCTTGACCTTATCGGAAAAGCTGTGCTTGATGAGCATGGCGCCGTTTCAGCTCCTGAGAAGGAATACGATTTTCCAGGTGTGACATGCATCAGCGTAAATGATGAAGTGGCTCACGGCATACCAAGCACTTCCAAGATTTTAAAAGCAGGGGACCTTGTCAACATCGACATCTCTGCTGAATTTGGCGGGTTCTATTCCGACACAGGCATCTCATTTGTACTCGGTGATGGAGAAGAACGCCTTCATAAGCTTTGCCAATGCGCGGAAGACGCTTTTCAAAAGGGCCTTCAGCAGGCAAAAGCAGGCAAGCGCCAAAACCAGATCGGAAGAGCCGTTTATCATGAAGCACGCTCTCAAGGCTTTACCGTCATTAAAACACTGACCGGCCACGGAATCGGCCGCAGCCTGCATGAAGCGCCGAACCACATCATGAACTATTATGATCCGTTTGATAACGCGCTTTTCAAAAACGGCACAGTGATCGCGCTTGAACCGTTTATTTCTACGAAAGCGGAAACGATTGTTGAAGCTGGAGACGGCTGGACGTTCAAGACGCCGGATAAAAGCATGGTTGCCCAAGTTGAACACACGATCGTTATCACAAAAGACGAACCGATTATCCTGACGAAGCTGTAAAACACATTCCGGACTTCCGGCAGGTTTAGCCTCCTCGAATTGCAGGTAAAACAACATTATTCTGCACGAGGAGGACTTGCAATGAACAGAGATCAAGAAAAAATCCAAATTGAAAACGAAATGAACGCGATGCACGGCACAACAAAAGAAGACATTTTAAAAGACTTTGAGGAATTTAAAGACTACTTGAAAAAACAAGTCAATCGAGGCAAAAAGCTGGGATTGGATGACGGCAAGCTGGTGAAAAGCGCCGCGATCCTGGGAGACTACCTCGCAAAGCATGAAGAGCCGCAAAACGGTGAAGAAATGCTGCTGCAAGAGCTTTGGAGCATTGCGGACGAAAATGAGAAAACACATTTGGCACAGCTTCTGGTCAAATTGGTTGATAAACAATAAAACATGAGCCGGGCGATATATGCGCCCGGCTTTCTTGATATTGTCACAGCCCGGCTCTTCCAGATATGCTACACTACTATTATGTCTGTGAAAGGAGCCTCTATCTGCATGTGGTTTATCATTTTTGGCATCATTTTTTTCATTGAAGGCATCTTAATAACCGTTTACGGCGTAAAGAAAAAAAACGGGATGCTCACATATATCGGCATTGTTTTCGCCATTATGACATTTGGCGTTGTTATGCTCAAATTGACCGGCCATTAAATCATATTCGGCTTTTACTCCGCATATACATACAGAAGAACATTCGTATATCTAGTGCGAAAGGCTCAGTTTTCCCCACATCTCTTTTCAGCATCTTTTTATAGATGTTACAATGCCAATCGTTTCGAAATCAGATAGGGAAAGGAGTTTTCTAACATGCATTACGGCAGTAAAGGCTGGTATGTGGCAGAACTAAAAAAGCAGGGGATCACGCACCATGAGGGAAGAAAGCTTCAAAGCTATAAAACCTATTTTCTTGCCAACCTGCTTGAAACAAAGAAAAAACAATCTTAAAGATGTCAAAGCCGCGCACGTTGATATGCGCGGCTTTTTTCTATTCAACCGGTAGCAGCCTGGCCTTTTTTTTCATAAAGGACGCTCTCCAGCTTTTCGATAGGGCATCCTCACTTAAAATCCGGTCAATGGCGGTGAGATTTTTTGCATCATGATAGTTGATGCGGTTGGCGAACTGGACGGAGATGCCTTTCTCTCCTCTGGACAGCAATTCAAGCTTGGCGCCTGGTGACACCCTGCCCTCCTCCAGCACGCGAAAATAATACCCTGTATAGCCTGTTTGCTGAACCTTCAGCACCATTTCTTTTTCGCCAAACTTTTTCGCCAGCTTTACACACGGCTGGCGCGGCTGGCTGACCTGAACAACAGCTTCATCAAGCTTGAACACATCCCCTATGCAAACTGTCTCCTCAGTCAGGCCCGCGACCGTCAAATTTTCTCCAAATGCGGCGCTTGGCAGCGGTCTTGAGAGGAACTCTTCCCAAAACGGATAATGCTCCGCCGGGTAGACGCAAACAGCCTTATCAGGTCCGCCGTGGTTGACGATGTCCGCCTGTCCGTCTCCTTCAAAATTCTCGCGGTGCAGCATAACGGCGGAATCAGCCGGCCGCTTCATGATGCCGGTTTCGATCTTCTTTCCGTCATATTCAAGCGTCTGCGGTTTTCCCAGATTAAGAGAAAGAACTGTATAGCGCTCTGGTTTCATGCGAACACATCCCCTTTACAGGCTGTAAAATAATTGATTATCATAAAAAGAAAAGGTGGTTTTTACATGCTTCAATACCGAATCATTGTAGACGGCCGGGTTCAAGGTGTGGGCTTTCGCTATTTTGTTCAAATGGAAGCTGATAAGCGAAAACTGGCCGGCTGGGTCAAAAACCGTGATGACGGGCGTGTTGAGATGTTGGCAGAGGGGCCGGAAAACGCCCTGCAATCGTTTCTTGAGGCTGTAAAGAAAGGAAGCCCTTTCTCAAAGGTTACCGACATCTCTGTCACTGAATCCCGCAGACTCGAAGGCCATCATCGATTTTCCATTGTTTACTCATAAGGCTTATCCTGATAAAAGTAATTCGGCTTAATGATTGAGTTGTCATAGGATCGGTGGAAGATATGAGTGGCGGCGGGTGAGATCGGCGGAATCAGCCACGTCCAATCCCCCGTCAGCTTTCTGCCCGCTTCTTCCTCCTGTTCTTCAAACCGTTTAAACTGGCTTGCGGCTGTATGATGGTCAACGATGCTGACCCCCTGTTTTTTATACGAATGCAGCACAGCCTTATTCAATTCAACAAGCGCTTGATCCTTCCATAAATCCGTATTGTAATCAGCGGCGATGCCGATCACGGACGCTACTTTTTTGAGCTTGTCGTACCGCTTTTCATCTGCGAGGTTTCTCGCTCCGATCTCCGTGCCCATATACCAGCCGTTAAACGGCGCGGCATTATAATGAATGCCGCCAACCTCAAGCTTCATATCAGAAATGATAGGCACGCCGTACCACTTCAGCTCCAAGTCAGAAAACGCATCGATGTCGGGATGTGTGATTGGAACCTCGATCACAAGTGAACGCGGCAGCTCATACCAGACCGGCTGCTCGTCGCCTTTCATGCGAAAAATGAGCGGCAGCAGGTCAAAATCCGTTCGCTCTCCGCGCCAGCCGAGCTCTTCGCAGGCTGCTGTCAGGGAACGGGAAGCCGGGTCGCCGATTCTTTCTCCGTCTGACTCATATCCGGCATACCGGACCAGCTGATGATTCCAGATCTCGATTTGCTTTTCACCCTTCTCTTCCGGAGGGAAAATCGTAATGGTCGGTCTGATTTTCCCGTTATTGGTGGCAGTTTCAATATGGTGAAAGAGGGCGTCACGCACTTCCTCCTTCGTCCGGACGTCTCGTCTGTCGATGACATTCAGCGAATTCCAGAACAACCTGCCGATGCAGCGGTTGCTGTTTCTCCAAGCCATTTTCGCTCCGTGCTCTAGCTCTTCCTTCGTATGTACATAGCTTCCGGTCCGGTCAATTTCACTTTTAATGTCAGCAAGACGGTCTTTCACTTCCTCCTCCTTTCCCAATTCCTGATAGCATGCGGCAATAAACGCTTTCGCTTCATTCCAGAGTATTTCTTTTTCTTCCAACAAACTCTCCCCTTCACTTCACTTCATTCTTTTCATTGTATCGTTTTTAAGCGGCAAGACAATGATTTTTCTGCAACTTCTTGGAAAACAATAAAAAACACCCGCGTAGTGCGGGTGTCAAATAGACGATAAACGGTTTGCCAATTCAGTTAAGTCGTGACGAAAGTTTTTGCCGGTCATCGGTATGCCATGCCCGGTCAATAACGCTTCCGGTTCAAGAGCGGCCAGCTTTAGAATGGACTCCGCAGCCGTCTCTGTGTCAGGCGTGAAATAAGCCGGCGGCCCGTGAAGCTCCTGTTTTTGAATCAAGACGTCAGCCATTTTCTCCTGTTCCACCGTAATAACAGCATCGCCTGCCACAAGCACGCGGCCATCATCGCGGAATAACGAAATATGGCCCGGCGTGTGTCCCGGTGTCGCAATCCACATCCACTCATCAAGAAATGGAACTGAGCCGTCTTCCGGCAGTTCATGCACCTGTGAGGAAATATCGATGGAATGCCGCGGAAACAGCGGCGACAGCTTGGCGACCAGCCCGCTCTTGCTGTCAGGACGAGCTGGAGGATACCCCTCTTTGCCTGTTACATAAGGCATTTCCCTCGAATGGACATAAACAGGTACATCCCAATGCTCAAGAATCTCTTCGATTGCTCCGATATGGTCAAAGTGCCCGTGTGTAAGGATAACCGCCTTCAGCTGAAAACCTTCACCAAATCTTTGCTTGGCTTCATTGACAATCATGCCGGCTGATTGGGGCATACCGGCATCAATTAAAACAAATGAGTGAGGATCAGAAGGCTGAATAAAATAGACATTCGCAATTTGCACAGTCAGGCCGTGCACCCCTTTTGCCGCTTCGAACCCCGTTCCGCTTCTGACCGAAGTCAGCGGCATATAAGGATCACCCATAATGACACCTCCGGAATGTTGTATGCCGTTAGTGTGTGTCATTACGCCTGAATTATCATAAGGAAATAGAGATCGCACCGATCAATAGAGCGATAGCCGTCATGACGATCACTGCGAGAACCGCCCATTTCAATGCGAATTTTTGGTGGTCGTCAATAGAAACCCCGACAAGCCCGACAAGCAAATGAGTGGATGGCACAAGCGGACTCAGCATATGAATCGGCTGGCCGATAATAGAGGCTCTGGCAATTTCAACTTTATCCACACCGTATGCGACAGCTGTTTCTGATAAAATCGGCAGCACCCCGTAGAAATACGCGTCATTCGGCATCAAGAATGTAAAAATGCCGCTTGTTAAGGCCACAATCGCCGGGATCAATCCACCCATTTGTTCCGGTATCATGGACACGAGCGAGATCGCCATTTCATCAACCATTTTCGTGCCTGTCAAAATACCCGTGAACACCCCGGCCGCAAAAATCATTGAACCAATAGCCAGCACGTTGCTGGAATGCGCCGCGATGCGCTGTCTCTGATGCTCGAGATTGGGATAATTCACAATCAGTGCAATACAGAACGCAATGACAAACAGAACGGTTAAACTGATTTTCCCTGATACTAAACATCCTATTAAAGAAAGCGTCAACAATAAATTGAACCACCAAAGCTTCGGCCGCTTCCACTCATCTTCAACCGCTGCCGCCGTTTCATTGGCATTGGCCGGCTGTTTCAGTTCAATCACACCAAGGCGCTTTCGTTCCGCTTTTCCAAGCACATACGCAACCGCCACCATGCAAAGCATCCCGCTTGCAATGACAGGAATCATCGGCCCTGTAAGCTCAGCCGGATCAACCCCCAGCGCGCTCGCCGCCCGCGGCGTCGCGCCACCCCATGGAATCGTGTTCATGATTCCCATGCCGACGCCCGCGATTCCCGCCAGGATAATTGGCCGGATGCCAAGCAGCAAATAGAGCGGAAGCATGGCGCTTGTCGTAATCATATACGTTGTCGAACCGTCGCCGTCCAATGCGACGAGCATCGTCAGAACCGCTGTTCCGACAACAATTTTTAAAGGGTCCCCTTTGACCATGCTTAAAATTTTGCCAACCATTGGATCAAACAGTCCTGCATCAATCATAATTCCAAAATATAAGATCGCAAACATAATCATGACAGCTGTCGGCGCGACTTGCTGAATCCCCGAAATCATCATGTCCCCAACTTCAGTAAATCCAAATCCGGCGATCAGTGCAAACACAATCGGCGTTAAAACCAATGCTGTTAAAACAGAAAGCCGTTTTGTCATGATCAATGCCATAAACACAAGCATCATGAGAAAGCCTAAGATTGCTAACACATCCATTCCCCCTTAAATGAATCCGCTTACATTTTTTTATCCCTTACTCCCCTTTTGTCTTGCCTTTTTGCCATCGTATGGGAAAACCAACCGCAAGTAAATAATTTGGTTTTTTTGTATTTTTAATTTTTTAAAACCGTTTTGTTCTTTTTGATCATTTTCCGGCATGAAAAAGATCCCGGCATCCGGGATCTTAATTTCCTGTCATTATGCTTTGATAAATAGCGGATTGCTGTTCAAGAAACCGTTTCGTTTCCCTGCTGTTCAAATAAAAGCTTTCCCAGTCCTGTTCGTTTATTTTCCGCCTCCATTCAGGTGAGGAGGTGACCTTCTTGAGCGCTTGATCCCAGTAAGAAATCTCTTCCTCAGACATATTTTTCGGGCCCAAAATCCCTCTCCAATGAGAAAAAACAAACGGGATTCCCTGCTCCTTCCACGTCGGTACCTTTGGAAAACCGGGAAGTCTTTTATCAGATGTTACAGCGGCTAACGTGATATCGCCGTTTCGTTCATATGGTTTCGCTTCAGAAAGGGTCATGGAAGCTGCTTCTATCTCATGTCTGATCAGCGCCTGAATGAGCTGTTCACTGCTGTCATACTGTAAAAATTGAATGTCAAAAGGGTCAATGCCGTACATATCGGCCGCTCTGGCGAACGACAGCTGATCATCATTGCCAAACCCCGGAGCAAAGCCGATTTTCACCTTGCCGGGATGCATGTTGATCTCATTTAGCACATCCTTGCCGTTTGTTAACGCTGATCCTTTTGGCAATGCAACCGTCTGCCATTCCTTGGAGAGAATGGCGAGCGGCGTAAAATCGGACATTTTTAATTTGCTTTGCCCGAGAAGATCATTGCTCAATATTAGGCTGGACGTCATGCTGATGGTTTGTTTGCTGCTGTTGTTGACATATTTCCAGCCTTTCTCTCCCCCGCCGCCTGGTTTATAGACGATATGAACATCCCCCTTCACAATCTGCTTCTTGCTCAAAACAGATTGAATCGCCTGCGCTGTGACATCCCAGCCGCCGGAAGGCTCAGCGGGGACAACAATTTCTATCGGCCCGTCCGGCAGGCGCGGCGCAGCCGCCTGCCTGATATCACCCTGCATAAAGATCAACAGAAAAATCAATAGGATTATAGATTGTTTCATATCTATTTCGCCGCCAAATAATATTTTCTCTCCGGCCTGCCGATAATCCCGTATTCAAGCTCGGCTCTTGCTTCTTCCTTTGACACAAGGTACTCGGCATAACGGCGGGCAGTTGTTCGTGACGCCCCCATTTTTTCCCCGAGTTCCTCCGCTGTCAATCCTTCTGACGCCGTCCGAAGCGCTTCCTTAATTTTTCGCAGTGTAATCGAATTAATGCCAGTCGGCAAATTCTCTGCCGGCAAAGATGTCTTCACACCGTTTCCAAAAATATGATCGATCATGGACTGGCTGACCTCCGGCTGAGACATGAGCAACTTTCTTTTTTCTTTATACTGAAGCAGCACCTGCCTGAACTTGTCAGCCGTTACGGGTTTGATTAAATAGTGGGCAATCCCCGCCCTTAGCGCTTCCTGCAAATGACGGGTTTCTGTTGCCGCTGTGATAATCATAATGTCCACTTCAGGAAATCGGTTTCGTATTTCAGGAATCAATGCGGTCCCAAGCTCGTCCGGCATATAAATATCCAGCAGAAGCAAATCAGCCTTGTGTTCCTTCAAAAGCGCCATTGTCTCTTTGGCGTTGGCCGCTTTGCCGATAATCTTGAATCCATCAAGCTGTTTAATCAATCTCTCATGGATTTGCGCAACTCGAAAATCATCCTCCGCAATCGCGATGTGAATCAAATGGATTCCCCCCTTGTTTCTCCTTCGGTATAAACACAGTGAAAACCGCCCCGCCGTTTTTTTGATTCGCCAGTTCGATCCAACCGCTCAGTTCTCGCACTGAGTCTTTCACATTGGCCAGACCGTAGCCTCTCTTCATCCCCTTTGAAGAATAGCCTCTCTCAAACACAGCTTCCATCTTATCTGGCGGCACACCCGTTCCTGTGTCTGATACTTCGATGACAATGTCACGGCCCATATCCGTGATAAAAAACAAAACCTCCTTCACGCGTTGCTCTGCTACAGCTTCGAAAGCGTTATCAATTAAATTGCCGATAATCGTAATAAGATGGGACAAGCCGATATGTGCAGGAAGAGGCGCGAGTGAGCTGTTTTCATCAATCACCAGCTTGACCTTCTTTTCCGATGCCTTGCTTATTTTTCCTAACAAAATCGCCTGCACCTGCTGCGAATGGATGTTATGGAATAAAAGATCATGCTGCTCATTTTGTATCGCGTATTCCTCTTTAATCAAATCAATGGCTTCATCATATTCCCCAAGCTCAAGCAGCCCTAAAATCGCGTAAAGCTTATTTGAAAACTCATGAGTCTGCGCTCTGAGATCCTCTGAATATTTACGAACCTCTGTCAATGTGTCAATCAGCTTCTTCAGCTCTGTTTTCTCCCTGAAGCTGACGACAATCCCATGCGCCTGCCCGCCTTGATTCATCACTTTTGTATTGATAATAAACACCTGATCGTTGACGCTTACCTCCTGATTCGGCGGTATTTCACCTTGTTCAAGCACAGACATCAGCCCGGCTCCCGGCATGACCTCATCTATGGGAAGATGGATCACAGGCTCGGGCAGCCTCAGCATCTCGGCCGCCGACACATTCATCATGGTGACGACGCCTTCACGATTGGTGGCAATGATCCCTTCTCGAATCGCCAAAAGCATTGCGTTCCTCTCACGATATAGCGCCGCGATCTCATGCGGTTCAAGCCCAAGCGTATCCTTTCTGATGCTTTTGGCCAAAACGGCGGCGCCAGCAAATCCGAGCAGCAGCACAAGCACGGCAATCACGCTCAAATTTCTTAAATGTTTTTTGATGCTTTGCTCTGTCTCCGTTTGCAGAAAATCAACAGACACGCTGCCAATCACTTGGCTGTATCCCTTCTGCTCTTTCATAATCGGCGCGCTCCCTCTGATTACTCTCCGTCCATCCGCTTTTGTTGCAGAAACATGCGAGCCCCCAAACAAAATCTCTCTGCTGCGCTCCAGCTTCTCTACACCGCTTTTTCCAGAGGCGCTGCGGATGTCTCCTTTTTCGTCCAAGATATAAATGGCATACGCGCCAGTCTGTTCTTTCATTTGTTCAATGACGTCTTGCGTCTCAGCGGCATGTCCGCCTTTTCTCTCAATGAGCTCTTTAGCCGGCGGCATATAGGAAATAGTTCTCGCCGTTTGAACCGCCAGCTGCTCCGCCTGCCTTCGTTCTTCCTGTGTATGCTGAACGGCTAACGTAATGGTCAGCACACCAATGACAAAGACCAGCAGAGCCGCAATCAGCCCCATTATTTTTGTTTGCAGGGAAAAATGGAACCGCTTTTTCACCAA
The DNA here is from genome assembly GCF_002201875.1 of Bacillus sp. MD-5. Classification (NCBI taxonomy): domain Bacteria; kingdom Bacillati; phylum Bacillota; class Bacilli; order Caryophanales; family Bacillaceae; genus Bacillus; species Bacillus sp. MD-5. Next base: position 693,343 of record NZ_CP021911.1, on the reverse strand, counting down.
GCACCAGCCGTCCTTTCTACCTAGATCATACCATTTTTATAGGGAATTTTCTCATTTTTCAAAATCAATGAGTAAGCCGCCTCTGTCTTTTTTCAGGAAGAAATCATTCCAACACAACATTTCGATATACATAGAGTAACCGAATGATATGGTGAAGGGCGGAGGTTAGGGTGAAAACGAGTATTATTGTGCTGACTTATAATCAATTGGCTTTGACAAAACAATGCTTGGAGAGCATATGGAAGCATACGAATCATAACAGTATAGAGATCATTGTTGTAGATAACGGCTCTCATGACGGGACACGAGACTACCTTAAAAAGATGTCTTCGATTAAAACAATTTTCAACGAAGCAAACGAAGGTTTCGCGAAAGGCTGCAATCAGGGTCTTGAAAATGCTTTAGGGGACAATATTCTTTTTTTAAACAATGACACTATCGTAACAAATCAGTGGCTGGAGCCAATGATCAAGCTGCTTTATCAAGATGAAAAAACCGGCATGGTCGGGCCTGTTAGCAATTATGTCAGCGGCGCCCAGCAAATTCCGGTTGATTACACCAGCATAGAAGAAATCGAGCATTTTTCTCAGGGCTACTGCAGACAACATCAAGGCGAATCAAAAGCCGCTTTACGGCTGGTCGGTTTTTGCCTTCTAGCAAAAAAAGAAGTCCTGGATAAAATCGGCGGTTTTGACGAACGTTTTGAAGGCGGTTCATTTGAAGACGATGACTTATGTCTACGCGCCCTGCAAGCAGGATATCAGCTAAAAATCGCCCTTGACTCGTTTGTGCATCATCACGGGCATGCCACATTTTCTGGTAATTCGGATTTAAGCATCAGCCGGTTATATCAGGTCAACCGCCAAACATTCATAGATAAATGGAAGCGGGATGTAACGGCTTTTATCGATCCTCAGCCAGACCTAAAGGAGCTCGTGCCTTCCGCTTCCCGTTCCATCCTCCATATCGGCTGCGGGGCGGGAGCTGCTGGCGCAGAGCTTCTGAATCGGCAAACCTGTACACTGTACGGCGTTGAAGAGGATGCGATATTACGGAGTATAGCAAGCGCCTATTATGAACAAGTCATTTCGGCTGATACGAAAGCATGCGAACTTCCTTATCCGAAGGCTTTTTTTGATGCGGTTTTGATAGGAGACCTTTTGAACAGCTCGGCGCATCCCCAGCAAACAATTGAGGCCCTTTCCGTTTACCTCAAGCCTTCTGGCTCGTTGATTTGCAGCATCCCGAACACAGCTTATGCAGACACGCTTTACTCATTATTATGCGGAACACCTTTACACACTCACTTCATTACACCTCAAAACGTAAACACGCTTTTTCCAAAACATCTTTATGAGCTAAAGTCAATCAATCCCCATTCCGCCGTACCTGAACCGAAGATCCAGCTGTTTTTACAGGAACTCAAATTTCTCGCCCGACAGTTTGGCCTGCCTGTGGATCACTTGTCAACACATGCTCATATTGACTGCATGTTTGTCCATGCCATCAAGAAAAAACAAAATGAAACGGAGGCCGCGATGTGATTTCGATAAGTCTGTGTATGATCGTGAAGGATGAAGAAGCTGTTATTAGCCGCTGCTTAGATTCTGTCAAAGAGATTGTGGATGAGATCAACATTGTGGATACCGGCTCAACAGATCAGACGAAAAACATTGTTGCCCGCTATACAGACCGAATTTTTGATTTTGAATGGATTGACGATTTTGCGGCGGCCCGAAATTTTTCGTTCCAGCAGGCGACATCCGACTACATCTTATGGCTTGATGCTGATGACGTATTTACAGAGAAGGATCAAGAGCTGTTAGTGGATTTAAAAAGGACGCTTGACCTGAACATCGACGCGGTCTCAATGAAATACCATCTGGCATTTGACGAAGCAAATAACGTCACATCCAGCTTAAGAAGGTATCGGCTTGTCAAACGGGAAAAGGGCTTTAAGTGGATCGGCGCGGTCCACGAGTACTTGGAGGTATACGGCAATCTTCACCACAGTGAAGCAGCCGTTTCTCACATGCCGCTTAGCCATGACGCAGACCGTAACCTGCGAATTTATGAAAACATGGTCTCTGCTGGAAAGGATTTTTCACCAAGAGATTTATTTTACTATGCAAACGAATTATGTGATCACGGAAAAATAGAAAAAGCGATTGAATACTATTTGCGTTTTTTGCAAACAAAGCAGGGATGGGTTGAGGATAATATCAGAGCGTGCAATAAATTAGCAGATTGCTATCATTCATTGGGACTGAAGGAAAAAGAACTAAGCTGGGTGCTCCACACGCTCGTCTACGGACCACCCCGGGCGGAAACATGCTGCAGGCTGGGCTACTCTTTTTTTGAGAAAAACGATTTTCAAAGCGCGGTCTACTGGTATGAAAAGGCAATTGAAAATAAGGGCTCAGAAAGTCTGGCTTTTCAAAACCGCGCATGTGCGACCTGGCTTCCACACCTGCAATTAGCCGTCTGCTACGATAAACTCGGCCAGCATCAGCTTGCCTATCAGCATAATGAATCTGCATTACAATACCGTCCTCATGATTCAAGAATGCTAGCAAATCAAAAATACTTTGAAAATATCCTGAATATGCAGGCTGGCTCCGGGGGTGAAGATCATGGAAATCAATAAAAAGCCACAAGCTAATTCTATGAAAGAATATCACCTAAAAGATAATGAATATTACAAAGGGATTAATTGGAGACTTTTTAATTTAATACAACCTCATGCAAAAGCCATTCTTGAAGTCGGGTGCGCTGAAGGTTTGTTTGGCGCAGCTGTTAAGGAAAAAATCAGTTGCTCCTATTACGGGATCGAATCCTATCCGCCCGCTGCCGAAAAAGCCGCGCGCCACATTGACGAAGTGATAACAGAAGACATCGAAACACTGAAGCTGCCTTTTCAAAAAAACACATTTGATTACCTCATATTCGGAGATGTGTTGGAACACTTAAAAGATCCGTGGGCAGTTTTACGTAACCTCAAGCCTTATGTAAAAGAGACAGGAAGCATTTTGGCAAGCATCCCAAATATCAGCCATATCTCGATTTTTGAAAGTCTGCTGTCCGGAAAATGGACGTATACACAGGCCGGGCTGCTTGATAAAACTCACTTCCGTTTTTTCACTCTGCACGAAATGAAAAAGATGTTTCATGAAACAGGCTACAAGATCAGCCTAATTGAGCCTATTCCCTTCACGACTCACTATTATGAAAAAATGATCAGGAAACTGTCTCACGTCAGAGCATGCATGGGGATTTATCACACAGATTTCGAGGAGGAAGCCAAAGCCTATCAATATATCATAAAGGCAGAGAAAAGATGAACCCGCATGTAAATCAACACTCAATCAGCTTCATTACATGTGTAAATGATGACACCCTTTATGATCTCTGTCAGCGGCATATCCGATCTCTTTCTGTACCGCCGCATATGAAAGTAGAATTGATCAATATACGCAACGCAGACAGTATGGCCTCAGGATACCAGAAGGCCATGCAGGACTCAGATTCAAAATATAAAGTGTATTTACATCAGGACACATTTATCATCAACCGAACCTTTATTTATGATCTCCTTTATGTCTTTCAGCAAAATGATGGCCTAGGTATGATAGGTGTCATCGGAGCTGAAGAAGTGCCGCAAAGCGGGATTTGGTGGGAGGCTTCTAAAAAAGCCGGAAAAGTCATTGAATACCGCAGTACGTACAGCTATTTATCATTTGATGAAATTGATGAAATTGATGAAACTGTGAAAACAGTTCAAGCATTAGACGGTTTATTGCTGGCGACTCAGTATGATGTTCCATGGCGAAAAGAGATTTTTGACGGGTGGCATTTATACGATACTTCTCAATGCTTTGAGTTTAGAAAAAAAGGATATGCAGTCGGCATCCCTCATCAGAAAGAGCCATGGGTTTTACATGCATGCGGCAATGAGTTTGATTCTGACCAGTATTCTTATTATCTTGAAAGGTTTATTGATGAATATTTACCTTAACAGTTAGAAAACGCATAAGGACCTAAGTCCTTATGCGTTTTGTGATTATACATACCTCACACCATTTGCTGCTCGAGTATCTGCGTAAACTGTTGTTACATTTGTCTGTGCTGTAATAATGACACTAATAGTATATACGTTGTTACCCGTACTAGTTGCAGTATCAACGTAAGTCGTGGAAATTACAAAACTTTGTGCCCCTGCGCCTGTTCCCGATCTAAAGAAAGGAACTTCTGTTAGCAATGTTCCATTTCTCCTTAGTCTGGTAGAACCACTAATCGTATAATTCGCTGTGGTGTTAGCAATAACATCTGCAGATAAGTCAATCTTTACTCTTTGACCACTTGTTATAGGAACAGTAAATGTGAGTATTGTTACTTCTGAATTCAATGGAGGATATATTTGCAGCTGTGTTGCCGTTTGGTCAAAGAAAATTTGTGAGGTTGGGCCGGTATCTCCGGTTGGGCCTGTTGGTCCTGTTGATCCGGTTGGTCCCGTTGATCCCGTTGGACCGGTTGGACCGGTTGATCCCGTTGCTCCTGTTGGTCCGGTTGATCCGGTTGATCCGGTTGATCCTGTTGGTCCCGTCGCTCCCGTTGATCCTGTTGGTCCTGTTGATCCGGTTGGTCCGGTTGGTCCCGTTGATCCTGTTGGACCGGTCACTCCAGTCGCTCCGGTTGGTCCCGTTGATCCCGTTGATCCGGTTGATCCGGTTGATCCCGTCGCTCCCGTTGATCCGGTTGCTCCGGTTGATCCCGTCGCTCCCGTTGATCCAGTCGCTCCGGTTGGTCCTGTCACTCCAGTGGCTCCTGTTGACCCTGTTGATCCGGTCACTCCAGTTGGTCCTGTTACTCCTGTTGATCCGGTTGATCCGGTTGCTCCGGTTGGTCCTGTTGGTCCGGTTGCTCCAGTTGATCCGGTTACTCCGGTTGCTCCTGTCTCTCCTGTTGGTCCTGTTACTCCAGTGGCTCCTGTTGATCCCGTTGCTCCTGTTGACCCTGTTGATCCGGTCGCTCCGGTTTCTCCTGTTGGTCCTGTCGCTCCGGTGGCCCCTGTTGATCCCGTCGCTCCTGTTGATCCCGTTGCTCCTGTTGACCCTGTTGATCCGGTCGCTCCGGTTTCTCCTGTTGGTCCTGTCGCTCCGGTGGCCCCTGTTGATCCTGTCGCTCCGGTTGATCCGGTTTCTCCGGTTGACCCTGTTGATCCCGTTACTCCGGTTGGTCCTGTTTCTCCTGTTGATCCTGTCGCTCCGGTTTCTCCTGTTGATCCTGTTGGTCCGGTTTCTCCGGTTGATCCTGTTGGTCCTGTCGCTCCAGTTGATCCTGTCGCTCCGGTTGATCCTGTTGATCCAGTAGCTCCGGTTGGTCCTGTTGATCCCGTCACTCCGGTTTCTCCCGTTGCTCCGGTTGATCCGGTTTCTCCTGTTGATCCTGTTGCTCCCGTTTCTCCGGTTGGACCTGTTGGTCCTGTTGCTCCTGTTGATCCTGTTGATCCCGTTGATCCCGTTGATCCGGTCGCTCCTGTTGGACCTGTTGGTCCGGTTTCTCCTGTTGGTCCTGTCGCTCCCGATTCTCCTGTTGATCCCGTTGCTCCAGTTACTCCTGTTTCACCTGTTGGACCTGTCACTCCAGTGGATCCTGTTGATCCCGTTGCTCCTGTTGGTCCTGTCGCTCCCGATTCTCCAGTTACTCCTGTTTCTCCTGTTGGACCTGTCACTCCAGTGGATCCTGTTGATCCCGTTGCTCCTGTTGGTCCTGTCGCTCCCGATTCTCCTGTTGATCCCGTTGCTCCAGTTACTCCTGTTTCTCCTGTTGGACCTGTCACTCCAGTGGATCCTGTTGATCCCGTTGCTCCTGTTGGTCCTGTTGATCCCGTCACTCCGGTTTCTCCCGTTGCTCCGGTTGCTCCTGTTGCTCCGGTCGCTCCCGTTGCTCCGGTTTCTCCTGTTGGTCCTGTCGCTCCCGTTGATCCTGTTGCTCCCGTTGATCCGGTTGGTCCGGTTTCTCCGGTTGGTCCGGTTGATCCTGTCGCTCCAGTTGCTCCGGTTGCTCCCGTTGCTCCTGTTGGTCCGGTTGATCCCGTCGCTCCTGTTGAACCCGTTGATCCCGTCGCTCCTGTTGGTCCGGTTACTCCGGTTGATCCTGTTGATCCGGTCGCTCCGATTGCTCCCGTTTCTCCTGTTGATCCTGTCGCTCCGGTTGATCCCGTCGCACCTGTTGAACCCGTCGATCCTGTCGCTCCTGTTGGACCTGTTGGTCCGGTTACTCCGGTTGATCCTGTTGGTCCCGTCGCTCCTGTTGATCCTGTTGATCCTGTTGGACCTGTTGGACCTGTCACTCCAGTGGCTCCAGTTGATCCTGTTGATCCGGTGGCCCCTGTTTCTCCGGTTGGACCTGTTGGTCCTGTCTCTCCCGTTGCTCCGGTTGCTCCGGTTGGTCCTGTCACTCCTGTTGCTCCGGTTTCTCCTGTTGGACCTGTCACTCCTGTTGCTCCGGTTTCTCCTGTTGGACCTGTCACTCCTGTTACTCCAGTGGCTCCGGTTGGTCCTGTCACTCCTGTTGCTCCGGTCACTCCCGTCGCTCCTGTTGATCCGGTCACTCCTGTTGATCCGGTCACTCCTGTTACTCCAGTAGCTCCAGTTGATCCGGTTTCTCCCGTCGCTCCTGTTACTCCAGTTGATCCAGTTGATCCCGTTGCTCCTGTTGATCCGGTTTCTCCAGTTGATCCTGTTGATCCCGTCGCTCCTGTTGATCCTGTTTCTCCAGTTGGACCTGTCACTCCAGTGGCTCCAGTTGATCCGGTTTCTCCTGTTGCCCCGGTTGCTCCCGTTGATCCGGTCACTCCCGTTGGTCCTGTTACTCCAGTAGCTCCTGTTGATCCGGTCACTCCCGTTGCTCCTGTTACTCCAGTTGATCCTGTTGATCCTGTTGATCCCGTCGCTCCTGTTGATCCTGTCGCTCCGGTTGGACCTGTTGGTCCGGTTTCTCCGGTTGCTCCTGTTGCTCCCGTCACTCCGGTTTCTCCTGTTGATCCCGTTGCTCCTGTCGCTCCGGTTGGACCTGTTGGTCCGGTTTCTCCGGTTGCTCCTGTTACTCCAGTTGATCCTGTTGATCCAGTAGCTCCCGTTGATCCGGTCACTCCTGTTGGTCCGGTTGATCCGGTCGCTCCTGTTGGACCGGTTGGTCCTGTCACTCCGGTTACTCCAGTGGCTCCGGTTGGTCCTGTCACTCCTGTTGCTCCGGTCACTCCCGTCGCTCCTGTTGATCCTGTTGATCCTGTTGGACCTGTCACTCCAGTGGCTCCAGTTGATCCTGTTGATCCGGTGGCCCCTGTTTCTCCGGTTGGACCTGTTGGTCCTGTCTCTCCCGTTGCTCCGGTTGCTCCTGTTGGTCCTGTCACTCCTGTTGCTCCGGTTTCTCCTGTTGGACCTGTCACTCCTGTTGCTCCCGTTTCTCCTGTTGGACCTGTCACTCCTGTTACTCCAGTGGCTCCGGTTGGTCCTGTCACTCCTGTTGCTCCGGTCACTCCCGTCGTTCCTGTTGATCCGGTCACTCCTGTTGCTCCGGTCACTCCTGTTACTCCAGTAGCTCCAGTTGATCCGGTTTCTCCCGTCGCTCCTGTTACTCCAGTTGCTCCAGTTGATCCCGTTGCTCCTGTTACTCCAGTTGATCCTGTTGATCCAGTAGCTCCCGTTGATCCGGTTTCTCCCGTCGCTCCGGTCACTCCTGTTGGTCCGGTTGATCCGGTTGCTCCTGTTGGTCCTGTCGCTCCTGTTGCTCCCGTTGATCCGGTTTCTCCCGTCGCTCCGGTCACTCCTGTTGCTCCGGTTGCACCCGTTGGTCCTGTTGGTCCCGTCGCTCCAGTTGCTCCGGTTGATCCTGTTGGTCCCGTCGCTCCCGTTAATCCTGTTGATCCTGTTGGACCTGTTGGTCCGGTTTCTCCGGTTGATCCTGTTGCTCCGGTTTCTCCAGTTGGACCTGTCACTCCTGTTGATCCTGTCGCTCCAGTTGCTCCGGTTGGTCCCGTTGATCCTGTTGGTCCGGTTTCTCCTGTTGGACCTGTTGGACCTGTCGCTCCGGTTGATCCCGTTGCTCCTGTTGATCCGGTCACTCCTGTTGATCCGGTCACTCCTGTTGCTCCGGTTGCTCCGGTTGGTCCCGTTGGTCCTGTCGCTCCTGTTGGACCCGTTGGTCCTGTTGGTCCTGTCGCTCCGGTGGCCCCTGTTTCTCCCGTTGCTCCGGTTGGACCAGTTGATCCGGTTGATCCTGTTGGACCTGTTGAACCAGTTTCTCCTGTTGCTCCTGTTGGTCCGGTCACTCCGGTAGCTCCCGTTGATCCTGTCGCTCCGGTTTCTCCTGTTGCTCCGGTCGCACCCGTTGGTCCTGTTACTCCAGTAGCTCCGGTTGGACCTGTTGCTCCGGTTTCTCCAGTAGCTCCGGTTGGACCTGTTGCTCCGGTTTCTCCAGTTGGACCTGTCACTCCAGTCGCTCCAGTTGCCCCTGTTGATCCTGTTGATCCTGTTGCTCCCGTCGCTCCAGTTGCTCCTGTTACTCCAGTTGCTCCTGTTGCTCCTGTTGGTCCCGTCGCTCCTGTTGATCCTGTTGGACCGGTCACTCCAATTGCTCCAGTTGGACCTGTTGGTCCGGTTTCTCCTGTTGCTCCAGTTGGTCCTGTCGCTCCGGTTTCTCCTGTTGCTCCCGTCGCTCCGGTTGATCCTGTCTCTCCTGTTGGACCGGTCACTCCAATTGCTCCAGTTGGACCTGTTGGTCCGGTTTCTCCCGTTGCTCCGGTTGGCCCCGTTGATCCTGTCGCTCCGGTTTCTCCCGTTGCTCCGGTTGGCCCCGTTGATCCTGTCGCTCCAGTTGATCCTGTCGCTCCGGTTGCACCAGTTGTTCCTGTTGATCCGGTTGCTCCTGTTGCTCCGGTTGGTCCCGTTGGACCTGTCGCTCCGGTGGCCCCTGTTGCTCCTGTCGCTCCTGTCACTCCCGTTTCTCCAGTTGGACCCATCGGGCCTGTTGGTCCAATCCCACCAACAGAATCTATTAAAGAAATATCATCAATCAATACAGATCCAAACGAAGCCTTACTAATAACAACTACAGCACTTACTGCATCTACAGGTGTTTGTATTGTTCTATAGATTTCATTCCATGTATTTAAAGTGAGATTTGGCAAATTCCCGGCTGTAATAATAATCTCCTGTCCGCCTTCAATCTCTTCTCCTTCTCTGTTAACAAATAAAATTTGTATCGTTACTTGGGGACTTGGGTTATTCCCCATTCTTCCAAGTGAAACGATGAATGTAAGAGATTGTCCAGAAATAACAGGGATAATTTGGCCTAAAAAAGCATACGGCTGGCTGCTGATAAACTGCGCTGAATATCTTCCAGAGTGGGCAAAATTATTGATAACAGACACATTTGCAGAGACCCATCCCGTCAAATTGCCCGTTTCAAATCCTCCATTTACAATCACATCATTCACTCAACTTCATTCCCCGCTATCTTTAAATAGTTCCAGGTAGTATATGCAGGAAATACGCCATTCGTCTTTCACTTCGCTCAGCAAAATAAAAAAAGGTGATTGTCCTTGCATCACCTTTTTTGCTTATATTTTATATATTCTGTTGTGTCAAAAAACCCGGTGAGCTCCACATGCCGCTAGCCCCCAAAAGCACCAGTTATTTCTCACTGGATTATGGATTGCCCAGGTTAATCATAGTTTTCAGTCTATTTTCTCAGTTCGTTGCTTTTCCTGATATCGGCTTTTCATATGCCGATTGCTATAGTAGACTCCTCCCACTATGATGTAATGTGGGGCAACACAAAAAAGGCAGACCGCGTCTGCCTTTTTCTTTCTACCATATTCCTAGTACTTTCCACCATAATCCGCCGATCACAAGCCATACGATGATATGAACAATCGACAGGATAAATCCGATGGACCACCATTTGCCTTGCGGGATATAGCCTGCTCCGAAGAAGACCGGGGCCGCTCCAGAACCGTAGTGGGTCGTTGATCCAAACAGGTTGCTGAAGAACGCGAGACTCAGCGCTGCTAAAAGCGGCGGTGCGCCCGCTGCCACGACCACAGCCAAAAATGCAGAATACATCGCACTAATGTGTGCTGTCGCACTCGCAAAGAAATAGTGTGAATAGAAATACACAACAATTAGGATTAAGAATGCTACAATCCAAGAGAATCCTGATACTGAGGATTTCATGGCGTTACTGAACCAAGACACCATGCCTAATTCATTCAGGAAGTTGGCCAGCATGACAAGCGCCGCAAACCAAGTGAGCGTATCCCAAGCGCCCTGTTCCTTTTTGATATCATCCCAAGTCAGAACCTGTGATAATAAGAGAACGGCCAAACCGATCAATGCGGTTGTGGTTGCGTCGATGTTGAAGCTGCCGCCAAAAATCCACAGCACAAGCACTAAAAGAAATACAATAACCATGGAAAGTTCTGATTTTTTGAACGGTCCCATTTCTTTCAGTTTTTCTGTTGCGATTTTCGCTGCATCCGGTGTTTCTTTAATTTCCGGCGGGTACAGTTTGTAAATCACAAGCGGCGTGATGATTAAGCTTACAAGTCCCGGTACAATCGCGGCAATTGCCCAGCTTGTCCATGTTAAGTCCACCCCTGCGACATCATGGGCCAGTTTGGCAATCAGCGGGTTCGCCGCCATCGCTGTCAGGAACATAGCAGATGTGATCAGGTTCCCCTGAAAGCCGGTTTTTAATAAGAATGCACCGATTTTTCTCTCTGTTCCATTTGCCGGGCTTGATCCGAATGTTTCGGATAATGATCTGATAATAGGAAATATAATGCCTCCTGCACGCGCCGTATTACTTGGGATGGCAGGTGAAAGTATTAAATCACTGAACAGCAGTGAATAAGAAAGTCCAAGGGTTTTTTTCCCGAATTTCTGAACGAATACATACGAAATTCTCGCACCGAGCCCGGTTTTGATAAATCCCCGGGAAATAAAGAATGCGATCACGATAAGCCAAATGGTCTTATTCCCGAATCCGCTTAATGTATCCTCAATGGATAGTGTTCCAGTTAGTGCAGTAACCGCCAATGCAAAAATTGCAATTGCACCCATTGGCAAGGGCTTGGAGATAAAGCCGATAATTGTCGCGACAAAAATCGCAAACAAATGCCAAGCTTTAGGTTCAAGTCCGGACGGAGCGGGAATAAACCAGATGATTAGTCCCACAGCGACAGTAATAAGCAATGGAACAAGCTTTACTGCTGACTGTTTTCCTGCGTCTTTTTCTGAAGCCATAAATAGGTCTCCTCCTATATACTTGTTTTCCGATCCCCTTTTCCATTCTACTCCTTAACTAAGTTAATAAACATTTTAATTAATTAAAAAACACAAAGGTTAGCATCCTTTGTGTTTTTCACTTTCTTAATTTAATTTACCCGCACCCGCTTGATTTATAACATTCGATTTCACATTAGCAGAAGCATCAATCGATCCATGCAGAGACGGCGTCCAGCCGACAGAAGAGCTCAGCCCGTTTGCAGCCGATGCGTTGATCTGTGCGCCGTTCAGCAATGTGCCTGAGTCATATAAAGCCGTTCCCCCGCTGAACACGCTGATCGTTTTAGCAGCTGACAGTCCCGGTACGTCAATGACATTGTTTTGGGCATAGATTTTAGAAGACTTTCCGATTCCCCACGCGTAACTGAAAGGATAACTTGAAGAGCTTGTGCTTCCTTCATAATAGTTGTTGTACACGTGCACTTGCCCGAAGCGGACTCTCGGCGCGCGCTGGACAATATTTTTATAGAGGTTATGATGCAGCGTAATTTTTAATTTGCCGTCATCAGAGGTTTTGCTGTCACTCGATCCGAAGATGGAGCTTTTATCATGATCGTGATAATAGTTGTAAGACATCGTAATATAGTTAGCACCGTTGGAAGCATCCGTTTGGCCGTCATGGTGCTGATATTTTCTTCCATAATATTTCGGTGATGTGCTGTCCGGACGCGAGCCGTCGTTAAACGTACAGTGATCGATCCAAATGTGCGTGCCGCCGTTTATCGTGATGTTGTCGTATTGTGAGTTCCAGTTCCCTGAGCTTCCGTCAGTCGGATCCCATTGCGGAAAATAATCATAGGCATCCTGGAATTCAATGTTGCGGATAATGACGTTATCACTCTTGATTTGGAAATTTCCGCCCACGACTTTGGCGTTAGTCCCTGAACCGACGATTGTCGTGTTTGCAGGAATATCCACCATGACCCGTGCTTTTTGGTTTTTTTGAGAGCGTGCTCTCGCTTCTTCTTGTGTGCCCGACGGCTCTTTTTTGCCCCACGTGCTAGGATCATAGGCTTTCAAATATTTGTCCAAATCGTACTCCGGATCTTTATAGTCATTTAGGCCAAGCGGCTTCAGATTGTCATCTACGTTCATGTCAATCGTTCCCTTGATATAAATGATTTTTGGTGTTGTGTTGGTATCCTTCCCTAATGCCGAGACAAGCTGGTTTCTGTTGCTGACGGTATACACATTCGAAGATGACGCTTTTGATCCGCCTGTCGTACCGGTTGAGTAGGCGCCCCAGCCATCATTTGATCCTAACGTCTGGTGGCCTAAATCAGCTGCGTTCGCGCCAGCTGGAGTCAACCCTAAAAACAGAGCCGTAGCTAACATCACTTTTTTCATTCACTATGTACCCCCATTTTCTGTTTTGTGAGATTTTATTCCAATTTCTCACAAAAATATAATAGCAAATTGAGGGACATCCAGAACCGAAAATGTTCCGCTATCTTATTGCGGCATTCTGCAGAAGATCCGCCGCAAAGACCGCAAAAAAACCAAAAGGCCGCCATTGGCCCTTTGGTTTTTTTCCCCTGCTTTATGCCCAAGCTTTCACTTTTTCGTTATCTGTCACAAAGAGAAGCACTTTTCCTTCATCTAAGCGTTTTTCAAATTGAGCGGCTTCATCTTCAGAAAAACCGATTTCGTGAATTTTATTGCGGAGCTCGTCTCCTTTTTTATTGAAGATATTTCCTACCGCGTGCTTCAAACCTGTTTCTTTGGCTCCGATCGTGTTGGCATTCGTGTTGTCTGCCAGGCGTTCCGTTCTGTCATCGTCGTGAGCTAAGACGTATACATCCTCTTTCGCCACACCCATTTGCTGTAATTCCTCTACATCCTTCATGAGCTGTTCGTCATTTGTATACTCTTTTACAACTGGTTTCATTTCGATATTCCTCCTTCTTGTTTTCTATATTTCTTTCATACCCGTTCGTCTGTACCTGAAACAGATTCCAGAACATTGAAGAGAAAAACAGGAAGAATGGTAGTAGCTATTTATTTTCCGTCCATGGTAAAGTGATAGGACCGGGACCCATTTTCAGAAAAGTCAAAATCTAAGAGAAGCCGCTGCACGGAGCACACGACCATGAATTGCTGCCTTTATCCGTACGAGCAGGAGGTATGTCTAATGCAATATTTTTCACCAGAACAGCAATACAATGCTTGGATTGTAAGTGATTTAGTCAAACAGATTTTCCATAAGCGTGCCGGATGTTCGCCAGGAATTCACGAGCTTGCAGTTTTTACCGAGGAGCATTTTGATATCGATATCGACTTTGTTTTCTCGATTATTATGAATATCGGCGATATTGAGTTTGCGCTTGCGGACGAAATAGAAATGAAATTGTCCGGTTATCTCAACACTCTCCTCCCTTATGTCACTGCTGAGATGTTCGAAACCTCTAAAGCCAATGCCCATGCGTTTTTGTCTCGAAGACACGGTAACGCTGCATACCACTTATTTGTATCTGATGATGCTTTTATGAGAAAGCAGTGAAAAAGCGGCTTTCTTTACTAAAAAAATATTGACATGATAAGCCATGCTATTATAGTGTTACATGTGATAATGATTCTCATTACTAAAACTAAAAAAAGGAAGAATGACATGCGCACCTATTCTAACAAGTTGATTGCCATCATGAGTGTTTTATTGCTCGCCTGCCTCATTGTATCCGGCTGTTCATCAAGCCAGAATAACAACGGAAGCAGCGGAAGCAAGTCTAAGGATTCCAGAGTGATCCATGACGAAGAAGGAAAAACGACAATAAGCGGCACACCTAAGCGGGTGGTTGTGCTTGAGCTTTCATTCTTGGATGCCGTTCACAATCTCGGCATTACGCCGGTGGGCATCGCCGATGACAACAAAAAAGATATGATTAAAAAGCTTGTCGGCAGCTCCATTGATTACACATCTGTAGGCACACGCAGCGAACCGAATCTTGAGGTCATCAGTTCCTTGAAGCCTGATTTAATCATCGCTGACGCTGAGCGCCATAAAAACATTTATAAACAGCTGAAAAAAATCGCCCCGACGATTGAATTAAAAAGCCGTGAAGCGACATATGACGAAACGATCGACAGCTTTACGACCATTGCAAAAGCATTAAATAAAGAAGATGAAGGAAAAGAAAAGCTTTCCGATCACAAAAAAGTCATCAACGGCCTGAAAGCCGAACTTCCGAAAGATGAAAACCGCAACATCGTTCTCGGCGTTGCAAGAGCGGATTCCTTCCAGCTTCATACATCATCATCCTATGACGGAGAAATCTTTAAAATGCTCGGCTTTACACACGCTGTGAAGTCAGATAACGCCTATCAAGAGGTCAGCCTCGAGCAATTGAGCAAAATCGATCCTGATATTTTGTTCATCTCAGCCAACGAAGGCAAGACCATTGTAGATGAATGGAAAACGAACCCGCTCTGGAAAAATCTCAAAGCGGTGAAAAATGGACAAGTCTATGATGCGGACCGTGACATCTGGACAAGATTCAGAGGCATCAAGTCTAGTGAAACAAGCGCCAAAGATGTGCTTAAAAAAGTGTATAATAAATAGGACAAATGAGAAGCGAGGGGAAATCCTTGCTTCTTCGTTTTTGCAACCAGACGCAGTAAGGAAGTGAGACTGTTGTATCATTCAGCCAAACGGCGCTCATCATCAAGACTGATGATGTTCATCATTGCACTGATCATTTTTATATTTGGGCTTGGGCTGAATCTTTCAGTAGGAGCCTCAGACATCGGCATCATAGATTCATTGAAATATCTTTTTGTATGGGACGGTTCAAAGGAACAGCTCATCATCTCTACTCTTCGCCTTCCCCGCACATTAATCGGCGTTTTTGTCGGCGCCAGCCTAGCTGTAGCAGGGGCGCTAATGCAGGCTATGACGAGAAACCCTCTGGCTTCACCCCAAATTTTCGGTGTGAATGCGGGTGCATCGCTTTTTGTCGTTGCTTCTCTCGTCATTCTGCCGGCATCGCCCTATTCTTCTGTTCTTTTCGCTTTTGCGGGTGCGGCGGCAGGCGGCGCGATTGTGTATATGATTGCCTCATCCGGCGGCATGACACCTGTCAAACTGGCGCTGTCAGGAATGGCCGTGCACTTGTTCCTCTCCTCCATGACACAGGCCATCATTATTTTAAATGAGTCAGGTGAGGATGTTCTGTACTGGATGACAGGCGCAATCGACGGCAGCAACTGGCAGGACGTCTTGACCATCGCTCCGTTTTCTGTCATTGGCATCGGGCTTGCTCTCGTATTTTCCGGTTCTATTTCTGTTCTCGGTCTCGGAGACGAAACAGCAAAAGGGCTTGGACAAAATATGAACGGCATCCGGATTCTGATCAGTTTGATTATTTTAATCCTTTCCGGCGCTTCCGTAGCCGTCGCCGGGCCGATTGGCTTTGTCGGGCTGCTCGTCCCGCATATTGTCCGCAAGCTGATCGGAGAACATTATCAATACGTGCTTCCGTTTTCGGCACTGTTCGGTGCCATTTTGCTGGTGTACGCAGATGTTCTGGCCAGATGGATTGCATTTCCTTATGAATCACCGGTCGGCATTGTCACCGCGATTATCGGAACGCCGTTTTTCTTATATTTGGCAAGGAAAGGGCGACACTTGAAATGAAGAAAACAACCAGAAAACAAAAACGCCCCTTGCTGGCGATACTCATATTGGCCGTGATTTTGATCGTTCTGTCCGTCATCAGCATCGGAATCGGTGCATTATACATTTCACCTGAGGCGGTGGTGACGAATTTGCTGGGTCTGGATCATTCCTTTGAATTTATCATCCAGCAATATCGGCTTCCCCGCATTATCTTAGCGATTTTGGCCGGTGCAGGTCTTGCCGCTGCCGGAGCAATTTTACAGGGCGTGATCCGAAATCCGCTTGCTTCCCCGGACGTTGTCGGCATTTCAAAAGGGTCAGGACTTGCGGCGATGGCTGTGATTCTCATCTTTCCTGAGTCGCCGGTATACGTGCTTCCGTTCTCCGCATTTGCCGGAGCAGCCATTATTGCTGTACTATTGTTAATGATAGCCCGAAAAAAGAGCATTCAGCCCTCTTCACTGGCTTTATCAGGCATTGCCTTAGGCGCGGTCTGCCACGCCGGAATGCAATATATGATGGTCAAGTTTCCGGGCGACGTGAATGCTGCACTCATTTGGCTGACAGGCAGCCTCTGGGGAAGAAACTGGGAAGAAGTCAAGCTGCTTGCGCCATGGCTTTTGATTCTTTTTCCGATCGTCTGCATTCTCATACCGAAGCTGGATCTTATGTCACTCGGTGATGAGCTTGCGCAGGGTCTCGGAGAAAACGCAAACCGGCTGAGATTCATCCTGATTTTCACCGCGGTTGCGCTGGCGGGAAGCTGTGTAGCCGTCGTCGGCTCAATCGGTTTTATCGGCTTGCTTGCTCCGCATATTGCCAGACGGCTTGCCGGAGAAAAAGCTAAATATTTACTGCCTGCATCGGCATTGATTGGTGCTATTATATTATTAATTGCAGATACTCTAGGGCGCGGCCTCATGCCTCCGGTTGAAATACCTGCCGGAATACTGACAGCCGTGATTGGCGCGCCTTATTTCTTATATTTATTGAAATTCGAAGCGAGGAAACAGTAGGGAGAGGATACCATGGGAAAACTGGCTGCAGACCAGCTCACTCTTTCATATGACAGCACAGTGATTATTGACGGAGTCGACTTAAAGATAGAAGAAGGAAAAATCACTGCGCTCATCGGCGCCAATGGCTGCGGTAAATCAACAATCCTCAAATCGCTCGCCAGGCTGATGGCCCCGAAAAGCGGTACAGTGCTATTAGAAGGAAAAGACATCCACCGCCAGCCGTCAAAAGAAGTCGCAAAAAAACTGGCCATTCTTCCACAATCTCCTCAGGCTCCTGAAGGATTGACGGTAGAGGAATTATGCTATTTTGGCAGACATCCTCACAAAAAGCTGTTATCCAAGCATACCCAAGAGGATCACGACATGGTAGAGTGGGCGCTGGAAGCAACGGGAATGATCGAGCTGAAGGAGCGGACGCTGGACGCCCTCTCAGGCGGCCAAAGACAAAGAGCTTGGATTTCCATGGCACTTGCCCAAGGAACCGATTTGCTTTTGCTTGATGAGCCGACCACGTACTTAGACATTTCACATCAAATTGAAGTGCTTGAGCTGCTGAAAAAGCTGAACCGCGATCATGGCCGCACCATTGTCATGGTGCTCCATGATTTAAACCAAGCCGCTCAATATGCTGACTATCTGATCAGTGTGCTGGATGGAAAAATATATAATGCCGGAACGCCGGAAGATGTATTTACCCAGCCATTTTTCCGTGAAGTCTTCGGCTTGGAATGCTGCATCATGAGAAGCCCGATCGACCAGAAGCCAATGTGTCTGCCGACGGGACTGTGCCCGAAATTACGGGCGAAATGAAAAGGAGAGGTAGATCCTCTCCTTTTTATTTTGCCAGCTTACCTTTTGTATTTCCTCTCCTGTCCATGTTACAGTGGTGTCAACCAAGTGATAGGAGGATGAAAATGACAGCATCTCAGCAGCAAATTCAATTAGCAAGACGTCCGCAAGGTGTTCCTGTTCATGAAGACTTTCGCTTTGAAACCGTTCCGGTTCCTGAACCGAAGCAAGGGGAAGTGCTTGTCAAAACGCTATATATATCGGTTGACCCCTATATGCGCGGCCGTATGCAGGATACGAAATCATATGTTGAGCCATTCGCTTTAAATGAAGCGCTCTCTGGCGGGGTTATCGCTGAAGTTGTGTCAGACGGGAATCATCTCAAAAAAGGCGATATCATCATCGAAAACCTCAGCTGGCAGGAATATTCCGCGGTAAGCGAGTCTGCCTTGCGAAAAATTGATACAAGCCTTGCTCCCGCTTCTGCCTATCTCGGCATTTTGGGGATGACCGGCTTAACGGCATACTTCGGATTGCTGGACATCGGGCGCCCGAAGGAAGGCGAAACCGTGGTTGTCTCCGGAGCTGCGGGAGCCGTCGGTTCAACAGTCGGGCAAATTGCCAAAATCAAAGGCGCGCGAGTTGTCGGTATCGCGGGCTCTGATGAAAAAATCGACTATTTAAAACAGAAGCTTCAGTTTGACGAAGCCATCAATTACAAAACAGCGGATGATATCCAAAAAGCGCTTCAAGACGCATGTCCTGACGGTGTCGATGTGTATTTTGACAATGTCGGCGGACCGATTTCAGACGCGGTCATAAATCTGCTCAATGAATTTGCCCGCATTCCGGTGTGCGGCGCCATTTCTTCCTACAATGCAGAAAGCGAAGCAGATGACATGGGCCCGCGTGTGCAATCAAAGCTGATTAAAACCAAGTCGCTGATGCAAGGCTTTATCGTCAGCGACTACTCCGATCGTTTTCCTGAGGGAGCAAAACAGCTGGCCGAATGGCTGAAGGCTGGTAAACTCCATTACGAGGAAACCATCATAGAAGGCTTCGAAAATATTCCTGACGCGTTTCTCGGCTTATTTAAGGGAGAAAATAAAGGGAAACAGCTGATCAAGGTCAGCGATCCGAGCTGAAGATGAAAACGGGAGGGCTTTTTGCCCTCCTTTTGTGTTTATTGAGGTCAGCTGCGAAAAATCAGCGTAAGAAAACCATCTTCATCTGGTTTCGTATCCTCCAAAATGAACCCCGCTGCTTGAAAGCAGGCTAAACTGCTTCGATTGTCTTCTTCGATGCATGCCACCCATTCCCGCACTTTAGTAAAATCAGGTTCGGTCAGCAGCTTTTGTAATATCCGTTTCCCGTACCCTTGAAGCCGGTACAAAGGATTGACGATCAATCCAATATACGTCCGCTCCTCCCCGAACTCAATAACGGCCATTCCTGCCGGCAGCTGCCCATCATACGCCATGATGATGGTATCGTGTTCATCTTTATTTACTCGTGCATACCACTCATCTAATGGCAGCATCCCATCCATTCTCCGCCTGGTATCCTCATTTTCAAACCAGTGTTCAAGGATTTTAAGCTCTGGCTCTTTCACTGCTTGAAACCTGTCTATTGAAGCCATCTTCCCACCTCCGCGCGAAACCTTTTCTATTATTTTACAACAAAAAAGAAGGGCTTTTCGCCCTCCTTTTTATTTCGTCTTCAGTTTTCCGCCTGCATACACAGCTTCACTCAGCTCAACACCAAGCTTCTTCGCCGTTTTTTTCAGCTTTGATTCCTCCAATTTTGTCACAAGGCTCAGCACGTTGCCTTCTTTTCCGGCCCGGCCTGTTCGTCCTGATCTGTGTACATAGCCATCTTCATCAGGAATATCAGCATGAATCACGTATGGTAGGTTTTCAATGTCTAAGCCGCGTGCGGCAATGTCAGTCGCCAATAAAAGCGGGAACTCTCCGTCTTCGAATGCGGCAATGATTTTAGCCCGCTCCATTTTTTTCGCTTCGCTGTGCAAAACGCCGAGTTCAACGTGGTGATATGCCAGCTTTTCGGCATATACGCTCAGGTTGCCGATATCTCTCACAAATACGAGCGCCTGCATGCCTTCAAGCCTTGACAGCTTTTGCAGCAGCTTTACTTTGTCACGCTGGTCGCAAATGAGATATTGATGCTTCACTTTCCCAGCTTCCGTCTTGCTTCGCTGCACCTTCAACACCTCAGGCTCTTGCGCCAATTCGCGGAGCACGTCCTCTGTTTCCTTTTTGAGGGTGGCTGAGAAACAAAGAAGCTGGCGGTCTCTCAATGTTGTCTTAATGATTTGCTTAATCGTTTCGCGATGCTCCGGCAGGACGAGCTGATCCGTTTCATCAAGCACGATCGTTTTCACTTCATGCATTTTGAGTTTTTTTGCTTTAATCAGTTCAAATACCCTGCCCGGCGTGCCGACGATGATATGCGGGTGTTTTTTCAGCTTTTCAACCTGCTTCTTCACATTCGCCCCGCCGATTAAGGAAGCGGCGCGCAGCTCTGAGCCCGCTTTCCAATCCTGAATCACTTGAAAAATCTGCATGACCAGCTCACGCGAAGGCGCTAAAATGACTGCCTGCGGATGCTTCTGGTCCGGCTTGATCCGCTCCAAGACCGGCAGCGCATACGCCAGCGTCTTCCCTGTGCCTGTCGGCGATTCCGCGATGACATCCTTTCCGTCCATGATCAGCTGGGCAGCCTGCTCCTGTACAGGAGTTGGCTTTTGAAAGCCGGAAGCATTCCAATTCTCTTGTATAAATGATTGTGCATTATGTAAAAATGGCCAAGTTTGCGTCATTTTTGTTCTCCTCAATTCCTGAAATCTACTCCATAGTATCTCAAAACCTCGCCCGGAACGCAATTTTTCTTTTTCTTTCCTATACCTTTCAACATTCCGAATCCTCCTTTATAATCAAAAGGGTGAATATTACACGCCGATTGAGCGTGTTTGATAAACGATAGAGGTGTAAACATGAGTATTTTATCTGTAAAGGATTTAAGCCACGGCTTCGGTGACCGGGCCATTTTTAATAACGTCTCCTTCCGCCTGTTAAAAGGCGAGCACGTCGGGCTGATCGGCGCAAACGGTGAAGGAAAATCAACCTTCATGAATATTATTACCGGAAAGCTTGAACCTGATGAGGGAAAAGTCGAGTGGTCAAAAAATGTCCGTGTCGGCTATCTTGACCAGCATACCGTGCTTGAAAAAGGAAAATCCATTCGTGACGTCCTGAAAGACGCGTTCCATTATTTATTTGCGATGGAAGAGGAAATGAACGAGATTTACAACAAAATGGGTGAAGCTGATCCCGACGAGCTCGAGAAGCTGCTTGAAGAAGTCGGCGTGATTCAAGACGCGCTGACGAACAATGATTTTTATGTTATTGATTCCAAAGTGGAAGAAATCGCCCGCGGCCTCGGCTTGAGTGATATCGGTTTAGAGCGCGATGTCACTGATCTAAGCGGCGGACAGCGCACAAAGGTTCTTCTCGCCAAGCTGCTTCTTGAAAAGCCGGAAATTCTGCTTCTCGATGAGCCGACCAACTATCTTGATGAACAGCATATTGAATGGCTGAAACGCTACCTGCAGGAATACGAGAACGCGTTCATCCTGATTTCCCACGATATTCCGTTCTTAAATAGCGTCATCAACCTGATTTATCACGTTGAAAATCAAGAGCTGACACGCTATGTCGGCGACTACCATCAGTTTATGGAAGTCTACGAGGTGAAGAAACAGCAGCTTGAAGCGGCCTATAAAAAGCAGCAGCAGGAAGTCGCAGAGCTGAAGGATTTCGTTGCCCGCAACAAAGCGCGTGTCAGCACGAGAAACATGGCGATGTCCCGCCAAAAGAAACTCGATAAGATGGATATGATCGAGCTTGCGGCAGAAAAGCCAAAGCCGGAATTCCACTTCAAGCCGGCGAGAACGTCAGGCAAGCTGATTTTCGAAACGAAGGATCTCGTGATCGGTTACGATTCCCCGCTGTCCCGTCCGCTCAACCTCCGCATGGAGCGCGGCCAAAAAATCGCCCTATACGGCGCGAATGGGATCGGAAAAACGACGTTGCTGAAAAGTTTACTTGGCGAGATCCAGCCGCTCGAAGGTTCGGTTGAACGCGGCGAGCACATCTATACCGGCTATTTCGAGCAAGAGGTCAAGGAAACAAACAACAATACGTGCATTGAAGAGGTATGGAGCGAATTCCCTTCATATACGCAGTATGAAATCCGTGCCGCTCTCGCAAAATGCGGACTGACGACAAAGCATATCGAAAGCCGCGTCTCCGTATTAAGCGGAGGCGAAAAAGCGAAAGTCAGATTGTGCAAGCTAATCAATTCAGAAACAAACCTGTTAGTGCTCGATGAGCCGACAAACCACTTGGATGTCGATGCCAAGGAAGAGCTCAAGCGCGCCCTCAAAGAATACAAAGGCTCGATTCTGCTTATTTCCCACGAGCCAGAGTTTTATATGGATATCGCGACAGAAACATGGAACTGCGAGTCTTGGACGACGAAAGTGCTTTAAACCGAAGAAAACCCGCCTGCTGAAGGGCGGGTTTTTTACTGCCATTTTTCCTGAACGATTCTCAAAAGCTCTCTGTCTTTTAAAATGAGCTGCAATGGCGATGTGAATTCATCTAGTGTCAGCTCTCTTAAGGAGGTTCCTTTTTATTTTTAATGCCCCGCCTTAATCCCGGCAAGATGTTTACGTCCCATGAGAAGGACAAGCATGCCGACAAAAACGACGATTCCGCCTACTGTATATGGTGTGCTTGCGGTGAAGTGTTCTGACAGCATTCCCGCAATCCACGGAGCGAGTGCGCCGCCGATGAAGCGGACTGAGCTGTAGGCTGAAGACGCGATTGAGCGTTCAACCGGCGCAGAACCCATCACAGCGGTTGTCATGATCGTATTCACCATACCGAGGACAGCACCAGCGACAACGATACATGTAATAATCAAAGTCTGATGGTCTGTCCAGATCCCCATAATAACGAGAATGGCCGCAAAGGCGATAAAGAGAACGACGAGCGAACGCACTGTGCCCAGCGCTTTATGCACGAGCGGCGCCGTAAAGACTGACGTAATTGCCAGCAGAAGGCCCCAGCCGAAGAAGACATATCCAAGACCATGTTCATCCAAATCTAGAACGAATGGAGAATAAGCAAGCAAAATAAAAAATCCAAAGTTGTATAAGAACGCCGATACGGCCATCGTTAAAAGGCCTTTATATTTGAGCGCCTTCATCGCATCAAACACACCGACGCGTTTCACCGGTTTCGGTAATCTTGGCAGCATGAAAGAAATCGCGATTAACGCAATAAACATCAGGACAGATACTCCGAAAAACGGTGCGCGCCATGAAATGCTTCCAAGCTCTCCGCCTGCAAGCGGCCCGACAGAAATCCCAAGACCGAGCGCAGCCTCATACAAAATAATCGCTTGGGCGCTTCCACCGACTGACACGCCGACGATAACCGCAAGCGCTGTGGAGATAAACAAAGCATTACCTAATCCCCAGCCGCCGCGATAGCCGACTAGCTGAGCAATTGAACTTGAGCTGCCGCCAAGCCCCGCAAACACAATAATAAAAATAAGTCCGAGAATTAATGTCCATTTCGCGCCGATGCGGCTGGAAATGGCTCCTGAGAAAAACATCATAAATCCGGTAACAAGCAAATAACTTGTAAACAAGAGTGATACTTCACTAGGTGAAGCATGTAATTGTGCGGCAATGGCCGGAAGAATTGGATCGACCAGCCCGATTCCCATAAAAGAAATCACACAGGCAAACGCGACAGCCCATACCGCTTTCGGCTGGCTGAGCAAGCCTGTTTTCTGATTCACTTGTTTTGTCTTATCCATTTGACCTGACCTCCATCTTTATTCCATTAAAAGAAACGCTACAAAAATAGCGTTTAACAAACTTTTCATTCGATTGATTGAATGCCACGTTCCGCTTTTTCTTTCATGCCCTGCAGATGTTCTTTAAAGCTTTGGAATGTGCGGATTTTCTCATCAATCAAACCCAGCTGGTGATTCAGGGTTTCCTGAATTTCCTCCAGTTTTTCTTTCCGTTCCTTAGGATCCAGTGACAACAAATACCCCTCTTTGTTTAACTCTAGCTGACGGCTGGTTTCCATGAAATGCTGAAGCTCCTGAAGGGAAAAACCGAGCACCTCTTTTGTGCTGATGACTTTCTCAAGCTCCTCCATATCATCCTCTGAATAAAGCCTTACACCGCCGTCTGTCCGTTTCGGCGCCGGAATCAAACCGATTTCTTCATAAAACCGGATGGTCCGCTTTGTCAGCCCGCTTCTTTTGGCCACTTGATCAATCTTCATCCATTCCAAGGTAAATCCCCCTTCGCCGTTTCTGTTACCATTATACACCTTTTGAACCTTAACGTAAACGTTAACTTTTGAAAAGCAATAAAAAAGACGAGCAGCATAAAGCACCCGTCTTTCACTTTCCTGTTTAAGCTAAACTTCCCGCCAGTGACAGAGACTCTTTTTGAAGGCTTTCTGAAAGCACTCGATACGCAATCACTTTCTTCTTGTACTGTTTTACGACGTCGATATGGTCGTCGTAGCGGTATACAAACAGCCTCACATCATGTTTGCCTTTTTTCGTATCTATCACCAGCGGCGTGCCGCCGTTTTCCGGATATAAATAACGCTCTTCGTCACCTGGGTAAATATAATATTTCTCCAGGAAGACAGCTTCGTTAAATTGATCAATCACTTTCTGCTTCTCTGTACCCTCGAGACGTTTTCCGTCTAGAGAGAGGCTCGCATTTTCATCACTAAGCTTGGCGTGCACTTCAAATTTGCTGAGCAGCCATTCTATGACGCCTGTAGGAAGACAGGTTAATACGATTTTCACCAGACTCATGAGAATTAACATCACGATCGCCCATGTCATACTTCATCATCTCCGTTAGTTTTCCATGTGCCGCTGACACACAATTCCATCCTATCATAAGCAGGCCGATTCGTTTTTGTACATTATGTGAAAAAAAGCGCGGCCTGCTGCGGCCACGCTTTTTAGCTTTCCAGTTCTTCGATCATGAGGGACAATTCTGTCCAGCGGTCCATCGCAGCCTCAAGCTCTTCCGCCGTTTTCGCCTGCTCGGCCATCAGCTCTTGGATTTTGCCAAAATCACTGCCTGCTGCGGCGATGTCAGCTTCGAGCTGTTCATGTTTTTCTTCCAGCTGAGCAATTTTATCTTCGATGCCGTCCCATTCCAGCTGGTCTTTGTAAGAAAGCTTTTTCCGTTTTTTCTTTGGCTCGGCTTCAGCTTGTTTTGCTTCAGCAGCCGATTTTTCAGTTGTTTTTTTCGCTTTTGATTCTTCCATATAATCGCTGTAGGAGCCTTGGAAGCGGGAAATGACACCATTTCCTTCAAACACAATCAAACGGTCGACGACGCGGTCAAGGAAATAGCGGTCATGGGATACGGTAATGACGACGCCAGGGAATTGATCGATGTAATCCTCAAGAACGCTTAATGTTTCAGTATCCAAATCGTTCGTCGGCTCATCGAGAAACAGGACATTCGGCTCCTGCATGAGAACCTGTAGCAAGTATAAACGGCGTTTTTCCCCGCCGGACAGCTTGCGGATATACGTCTGCTGCATCGAACGCGGGAAGAGGAAACGCTCGAGCATTTGTTCAGCTGTAATGATATCGCCATCTGCCGTTTTTACGACCTCCGCCGTTTCTTTTATATAGTCAATGACCTTTAACTCACCGTTCATTTCACTATGATCCTGAGTATAGTAGCCGATTCTGACCGTCTGTCCGATCGTAATATCGCCTCCGTCCGGCGTATGACGGCCGGCAAGGGTGTTTAACAGCGTTGTTTTCCCGATGCCGTTTGGCCCGATGATTCCGATCCGTTCACCCGGTATGACAAGTTCATTAAAGCGGTCGACGAGCATGCGGCCGTCATAAGCGATCATGACGTTCTCCGCTTCAATGACCTGTTTGCCGAGACGGTGCGAGCCAATGGCAAAATCGAGTGAACCTGATGACTGAGGGCCTTTCTGCTCTTTAAGCGACTCTACCCGGTCAATTCTCGCTTTTTGTTTTGTGGAGCGGGCTTTCGCTCCTCGTCTGAGCCAAGCCAGTTCACGGCGCAGCAGGTTTTGCCGCTTCGTTTCCTTTTGCTCAGCCTGCGCTTCCCGTTCCGCGCGTTTTTCTAAAAACACTTCATAGTTGCCTTTATACGTGTAGAGGCTGCCTCGTTCTAACTCATAAATGCGATTCGTGACACGGTTTAAGAAATATCTATCGTGCGTGACCAGCATAACAGAGCCGGGATATTGGCTTAAATATCCTTCAAGCCACTCAATCGTTTCATTATCCAAATGGTTTGTCGGCTCGTCTAAAATGAGCAGATCAGCGGGCTGAATTAAGTTTTTGGCAATGGCTACCCGTTTTTTCTGGCCCCCTGAGAGCTCGTTGACCGGCTTTGTTACATCGCTGACACCCAGCTTAGTCAGTACGGTTTTTGCCAGGGTGTTTGCATCCCATGCGTTGTTCGCGTCCATTTTCGCCTGCGCTGCCAGCAGGTGTTTCTGGCGCTGTTCATTTTCGGGATCTTTCCCCAATTCATGCAACGCTTTTTCATATTCACGCAAGGTTTTCATCACAGCCGATTCACCGGAATAGATATGTTCCAGTACTGTTTGCCCCGCGGGCAGCTCAGGGTCTTGATGAAGAAATTCCACGTGCACGCTTCCGGATTTCGTGATTTCTCCTTCTTCGATAGATTCCAGGCCGGCAATCACTTTCAGCAGCGTTGATTTCCCTGTTCCGTTCGGCCCGATTAATCCGATTCTCTCATTCTCTTCAATATGAAAGGAGATATGGTCAAATAATGTTTTATCTCCGTATGTTTTATAAAGATTTTCCGCTTTTAATATGCTCATGGTTCCTATCAATCCTCACGTAAGTTCATGTGTACATTTTAAATCAGCCGCTGGAATAAAACTAGTAAAACGTCAGACGAATTTCATGGAAATGCGGGATAAGAAAAAGACCGGGGACGTTTGTCCCCGGTCTCTTACTCTTCCTCAAGCGCTTTTTCTGCCATTTTTGCAAGATGCTGCGCGCTTCCTGAAATCTCCTGCATTGTGGCGGAAATTTGTTCAACGGCAGCGGCTTGTCCGTCTGTATGCTGATTAATTGACTCAATGGATTCCTCCAGCCCTTTTAGCAGGCTGTGGATTTTTTTCGTAATCTGGTCAATTTGGCCGACATTTTCTTTTGAATGCGTCGCCAGCTTTCTGATCTCATCTGCGACGACAGAGAAGCCTTTTCCGGACTCCCCTGCTCTTGCCGCTTCGATCGCGGCGTTCAAGCCAAGCAGATTGCTTTGGTCAGAGATGCCTTTAACAGTGACTGAAATATCGGCGATTTCACCGGCGCTTTCGCTTACTTTTTTCGCCTGAGAGGAAATGCCTGACATTTGAGTTGAAAACCCGTTAATTGATTCAGAAATGTCGGAAATGGCCGCGGCCGTTTGTTCAACAACAGCCGATAAGCTTTCTGCCACATCATGCAGCTTCGATGACTCCTCAAGGCTCGTACCGAGGCCAACGCCTCCAATGACTCTTCCATTCTCGTCGTGGAGCGGGATCGCACGGGCGATCAACGGGAAGCCGAACAATTCTTTCGGAACCATGCTCGTTTTCTTCTGATTGCTGCGGATGGCATCTGTGATGATATCCCCTTCCTGCAGCGGATCGCCGGCTTTTACGTTCAGCGAAAAGGTTTTGGCCGGTATGTTCACGAGCAGCTTTTCCGTATCATAAATGCCGATTGTAATATCATCTTGAACCAGGCTGTTTAAATAAGGGGCTACTTTGATAAATGCGTCCAGAATATCTGCCGTTTCTTTTTCCGTTTTTATGCTCAATTCCATTCACTCCTATTCATTAATAAGGGAAGCTGCGTTTTTCGTGCTGAACCGAGATCCATTTCAGCGTTGTAAATTCTTCAAGGCTCCACTCACCGTTCAAACGGCCGAGGCCTGATTGCTTTTCACCGCCGAAGGCTACATTCGGTTCATCATTAATGGTCGTGTCATTAACGTGAATCATGCCTGTTTCAATGCGTTTCGCAAAAGCCACGCCACGCTCAAGATTTGACGTATGTACGGCACCGCTCAATCCAAACGGCGTTTCGTTTGCGATATCCACCGCTTCGTCTTCTGAATCAAACTTCATAAAGGAGACGACCGGCCCGAACAGCTCTTCCTTGGCAATGCTCATGAACGGTTTGATGTCTTTTAAGATCGTCGGTTCCACAATCGTCCCGTTAAATCCGCCAAGCTTCACCGGTACAGCGCCTTCTTCAATTGCTTGCTCAACAGACTTCATCAGCCCGTCCGTCTGTCTGCTGTTGATTAATGGCCCGATAATCGTATCAGGGTCCATTGGGTCGCCGACTTTCAGCGATTCCACTTTTGCCTGATAGAGCTCAAGGAACTTATCATAAATAGATGAATGGACAAGCACGCGATTGGCTGACATGCAAATTTGTCCTTGATGTGTAAATCGGCTGAACACCGCCGCGTTGACCGCATATTCTATATCTGCATCCTCAAGCACGATGAAGGCGCTATTCCCGCCAAGCTCAAGAAGCGGCTTTTTAAAATGCTTCATCGCAAGCTGCCCGATGTAGCTGCCGACTTTCGTAGAACCGGTAAATGAGATAATCCGCGGCACTGGATGCTCAACGAAGCTGTCTCCGATTTCAGCAATGTCTGTGACAACAACATTCAGCAGACCCTCTGGGATTCCCGCGTTCTCAAAAATTTTCGCAATCAGCGTTCCGCCGCATATTGGCGTTTCCTCATGCGGCTTTAACACAACGCCATTGCCGGCTCCGAGTGCAGGCGCCACTGATTTCATAGATAAAAAGAATGGGAAGTTAAATGGACTGATGACACCGACAACACCTGCCGGCACGCGATATAATCTGTTTTCCTTTCCGTCTATTGTGGACGGAAGAATTTTACCTTCCATGCGGACAGGGAACGTTGCCGCTTCTTTTATGATGTTTTTGACAAGACCGATTTCAAAGGCTGCTTTGAGCCTTGTTCCGCCAAGCTCTTCCATAATCAAATAAATGATGGCTTCTTCGTTTTCTTCGATATACGTGACGGCTTTTTCTAAAATGGATCTTTTTTCGAACGGATTGACCGCATCCCATTTTTTCTTCGCCAGCGCCGCTGCCCGGTACGCTTCATCTACATCGTCAGCAGTCGCTTTACGGAATGTTGTGAATGTTTTTTGAGTATAAGGATTTTTGTTTTCCAATACATTTGGGCTGCTGCCCTCCTGCCATTTCCCGCCGATATACTGTTTATTCAACTCTTCATATTGAAACATGGTCAGCATCTCCTTTATAACCGCAAATCAAAATATGGGCGAATCTATTTTTTCTATCGGTTCATCCTGCATAAAATTGAATATTAGATTAGTAAAAATTGCTATCCTATGATACGACAACGCTGTTTCGCTTCTATCGTTTAAAGCAGAAAAATATTTTATTGACTGCGTCAAATTTCGACAATATAATACAACAAGAACTGTATATAATGATTAGAATATTTTGAATATTTTCAGGAGGAACTTTTGATGAGTTCATTATTTAGAAAAAAACCCCTTGAAACATTGAGTGCGCAGAGCAAGTCAAAAAGCCTTGCCCGTACGTTAAGCGCATTTGATTTAACCTTGCTCGGTATAGGTTGTGTCATCGGTACAGGGATTTTTGTCATTACAGGAACAGTGGCAGCGACCGGTGCAGGTCCCGCCCTCATCATATCGTTTATTTTAGCAGGGCTCGCCTGTGCGCTGGCTGCATTCTGTTATGCTGAGTTTTCGTCTTCCATTCCGATTTCGGGAAGCGTGTACTCATACTCATACGTGACACTTGGAGAGCTGCTCGCCTTTTTGATCGGATGGGATCTCATGCTTGAATATGTCATTGCACTGTCGGCGGTTGCCACCGGCTGGTCTTCCTACTTTCAATCGCTGCTTGCCGGCTTTAATCTCCATCTTCCGGCTGCACTGACAGGAGCGCCGGGAAGCACGCCGGATGCCGTATTTAATCTTCCGGCTGCAGTGATCATTCTCCTCATCACTGCGATTGTCAGCAGAGGCGTCAAGGAAAGCACACGCTTTAACAACGTCATCGTACTGATGAAAATCGCGATCATTTTATTGTTCATTATTGTCGGCATCGGCTATGTGAAACCGGACAACTGGTCACCTTTTATGCCATTTGGGATGAAAGGCGTCATTCTGAGCGCTGCCACTGTTTTCTTCGCGTACCTTGGGTTTGACGCGGTTTCTAACGCTTCAGAGGAAGTGAAAAATCCACAAAAAAACATGCCCGTCGGCATTATTTCAGCTCTAGCCGTCTGTACGGTTCTGTACATCGCGGTATCGCTTGTGCTGACAGGCATGATGCCTTATGCCAAATTGAATGTCGGAGATCCGGTGTCCTTCGCGCTGAAATTCGTCGGACAGGACACTGTCGCCGGAATTATTTCTGTTGGTGCGATTATCGGGATTACGACGGTGATGCTCGCTTTGCTGTACGCTCAGGTCCGCTTGACATTTGCCATGAGCAGAGACGGCCTTCTGCCTGGCTTGTTCGCAAAGGTGCATCCGTCATTTAAAACGCCGTTTCGCA
Organism: Bacillus sp. MD-5; assembly: GCF_002201875.1. Taxonomy (NCBI): domain Bacteria; kingdom Bacillati; phylum Bacillota; class Bacilli; order Caryophanales; family Bacillaceae; genus Bacillus; species Bacillus sp. MD-5. The sequence continues at coordinate 662,816 of NZ_CP021911.1, read as the reverse complement.
ATACATGGCTCACAGGGATCGTTGCAGCGGGAATCGCCGGGTTTATTAACCTCGGAACGCTGGCTCATCTGGTGAACATGGGAACACTTGCCGCGTTTACGGTCATTTCCATTGCTGTCATTGTGTTAAGAAAGAAACATCCTGAAATCAAAGCGTCCTTCAGAGTACCATTCGTTCCGGTTGTGCCGATTATCAGCGCAGGCATCTGCCTCTGGTTCATGTACAGCCTTCCCGGCGTCACATGGCTTTCATTTGTCATCTGGATCGCTGTCGGAACACTGGTTTACTTCCTATATTCGAGAAAACACAGTTTATTAAACAAATAATCTCTTTTTCAGCCGGCGCTGCCTCACTCATCCGCCGGCTTTTTCCTTTTTTTATGTGCTATACTTTGAGTACATATGAGAAGGGAAGACACACAGATGAAACAATACCGCACTTTATTATTTGATGTAGATGATACCATCCTTGATTTTAAAGCGGCAGAAGCTTTGGCCCTGCGTTTGCTGTTTGAAGATCAAAACATTCCTTTAACAAGTGACATGAAGTCGCAATATAAAGCCATCAATCAAGGTCTCTGGAGAGCCTTTGAAGAAGGAAAGATAACACGGGATGAAGTCGTGAATACGCGTTTTTCCGCTTTGCTCGAGGAGTACGGTTACGAGGCGGACGGCGCTTTGCTTGAGCAAAAATACCGCAGCTTTCTTGAAGAAGGACATCAGCTGATAGACGGTGCTTTTGCTCTCATCTCAAATCTGCAGCATCAGTTTGATTTGTACATCGTGACAAACGGCGTGTCTAACACACAATACAAGCGTCTCCGTGACTCAGGATTATTTCCGTTCTTCAAGGACATTTTCGTTTCTGAAGACACAGGCTTCCAAAAGCCGATGAAAGAATATTTCGATTACGTGTTTGAACGGATTCCCCAATTTTCAGCAGAGCACACATTAATCATTGGGGATTCGTTGACTGCTGACATTAAAGGCGGCCAGCTCGCCGGGCTTGATACTTGCTGGATGAACCCTGAGATGAAGCCGAATGTGCCAGAGATCATCCCAACCTATGAGATTCGTAAGCTTGAAGAGCTATATCACATTTTGAATATCGAAAATACCGTCAGCTGCTAATCGGCTGACGGCGTTTCTTTCATAAAAGTCTTTTTTCCTCTTGATAAATTCTTCACCTTATGAATAATATGATGGTATGCTTTGGCTATATATGTAAGGAGGAGACTCAATTGGCTATCGCCGCCCCGTTAAAAGAAAAAACAGTTCAAAAACCCGGCACCACGGTGTATCCGATTTTGATTATTATCGGAATCTGCCATATGCTCAACGATTCGCTGCAGGCCGTGATTCCGGCCATGTTTCCTATTTTGGAACGCTCCATGAGCCTGACGTTTACACAGCTCGGCATCATCGCTTTCACATTAAACATGGTGTCATCCGTGATGCAGCCTGTCGTCGGCTGGTATACCGATAAACGGCCGCGGCCGTACGCGCTTCCAGTCGGTTTGACCGCCAGCATGCTTGGCATTTTGGGTCTTGCATTCGCCCCGTCATTCATCACGATCTTATGCTGTGTGTTTTTCATTGGATTAGGCTCAGCCATTTTCCATCCGGAGGGCTCTCGTGTGGCGTATATGGCCGCCGGCACAAAACGCGGACTCGCCCAGTCGATTTATCAAGTGGGCGGAAACTCAGGCCAGGCGATGGCGCCGCTGATCACCGCGCTGATCCTTGTGCCGCTCGGGCAATTCGGCGCTGTTTGGTTCACGCTTGTCGCCGCGCTTGCTGTTATGTTTCTCATGTATATTGCGAAATGGTACGCCTCACGTCTTGGCAGTCTCGCCCAGAAATCAGGCAAGCAAAAGAAAACGGCTGAAAACACAGCCATCACCAAATCTGTTGTATCTGCTCTTATTATTATTATATTTCTCATTTTTGCGCGTTCCTGGTATACGAGTGCGATCGGCAACTTTTACACGTTTTACGCGATGGATACATATCACGTAAGCATTCAGCAGGCACAAAGCTATATTTTTGTCTTCTTGCTGTTTGGCGCGATCGGCACGTTTCTCGGCGGCCCGCTTGCAGACCGTTTTGGAAAACGCTTCGTTATCCTCAGTTCGCTGTTATGCTCGGCGCCGCTGGCGATTTTGCTGCCATTTGCCGGCCCGGTTCTCGCCTATGGCGTGCTCGCATTGATTGGCGTGGTTCTGATGTCGAGCTTCTCCGTAACGGTTGTCTATGCACAGGAACTAGTTCCTGGAAAAATCGGCACAATGTCTGGGTTAACCGTCGGTCTTGCCTTCGGGATGGGCGCGATCGGCGCTGTGGCGCTGGGCGCTCTGATTGATGCAGCGGGACTGACCCCGACGATGATCGCCATTGCCTTTCTGCCTGTTCTCGGCATCCTTGCCTTCCTATTGCCAAGTGACCAGAAGGTGAGAGAATGGCATAGCTAAAAAACCCTGCCCAGCGGCAGGGTTTTTTTAATCCAGCTGTATAAAATGAGTGTCAGGCACTGCATGCTTCGGGATAAATCCGTCCGCAAAGTCTGGAAACGCGGACTGTATTTCATCAATCCATTTTTTCAGATTTAATATATACGGCATATAAATCATCTCAATTGTCGCTTCATCTTCAATCCGGTAGTACCAGCAAAGATTAAACTCTTTTTCTGTCACCAGTGTAAACCCAGAGAAATGATAGAAAATCAGCGGCGTTTCATCTATATACACGCGGCCGTCCTTTTGCCCGACCTTATAGTTTTCGATATTCCAAAGCGCTGTATTGGCTCCTATTGATTTGACAACATGAACACCTTTAAACTGCGCCGGCCATTTCTCCACATATCTTTGATCACCATATGTCTTTCGTTCCGTATCCATTTCGACCGTGCAAAATGCAATACAGTCCTGTCTCCACTGCCATACCGCTTCATATGCTTCCTTTGTATTACCGGCACCGACAAAGCCTGTATTAAAGCGTCCGGTTCGGTCGTAGTAGGACGTGAAGCGCGGCGAATTACGATGATCAGTCAAATACAGAGACGCCGTTGGGTTTTCTGCAAAAATACGTGCCGGATCAGAAAAGAAAAATAGATCCGTATCCATATGGGCAAAGTATTCAGCGTCATCCCACTTGCTCATCACATGAAACAAAAAGGCCGGTTTTAACGTCCAGCAATATTCATGAAACGTTCTGTTGCTTTTCGCTTTCAGCAGCTCCGGGTCTTCCATTTCATGCAGCTGCACAAAGCTGACATGCTCCCATGGAACGTGCTGTAGCAATTCGTACGCTTTCTGGTCGACACACAGCACATATAAATGAAAATCATCGCAATGCTCATGGAGAGAATGAATCATGGGCATGAGCTTAAAGATATGTGTCCTTGACACTATCGTTGAAAAATGAAATGTACTCACTTATACCACATCCAATGATCTAAGATCCACGTGCAGCAAATCGTTCACAAGCGCATACAGTGCGTTGGCGAAGTCATTAACGCCTAGCTTTTTCTTCGCTTTTGGCAGAAGCTTGCGGACAGTTTGTAAATCAAAGCTTTTCGCCGTCACCCTTGGGGATTTCTTTCGCCAATCCGGATCAATATTGCGCTCTTTAACAACATGCAGAAGCTCAAGAAACAGATTCAGCAGCAGATCATATTTCTGAGATTCCAGCAGCTTTTGAATATCATCCATGATTCTGTTTGTCATGTCAGGCGGGAACGGCCCATTAAAAGCGAGATGAACGTCTAAGGAGCGGATATTGTTGTATTTATCGCACATATAGGCAATGTTTGCCCGAATATCGTCTACAGACTTACAATTGCTTGGATGCTCCTGATGAACACTGACAATATCGCGCCGAAGCCTGAAGGTCAATCCGGCCTGATGAAGCCTGATGCCGAGATCATAATCCTCAAACCCGTACCGCACAATGCCTTCGTCAAATAAACCGAGATCAACGACATGTTTGCGTTTAACAGAGGAATTATTCGTGATAAAAAAGCGCCATGGCATATGATAGCCTTCCAGATCATCTCCGTACTCATCTAAAATCTGCTTGAGCACGTCAATAAAGTCGGTATTAAGGTCAAAGCTTTTATCAAGAAAGCTTCCGTTTCTAATGTCCGCTTCCTCCAGCAGCTTTTGTTTGTCTTTTTTCGGCATTTCATCTGTGAGCTTTGCGAGCTGTTCCTTATGTTCTTCTTCAAATCGTTCATAATAAAAACTGTAGATCCGCTTCCAAAACAACCCACACACGACGAGATTCTCTTCATTCTCATGGGCTTTAATATGCTTTGCCACAAGGTCCTTTGCCGCAAGCATATCGCTGTCATGGAAAATCAGGATATCTCCTCTGGCATTGCGCAGCGCCTGATTTCGACCGTACGCAATCCCCCTGTTTTCTTTAATCCGGGTAAAAATCAGCGGAAAATCCGCTTGAAATGATTCAAGCATTGAGAGCGTCCCGTCCTCAGAGCCATTGTCCGCTACAATGACTTCGAATTCTTCATCGCACTCCTGCTGGTTTAATGACAGAAGGCTATTATAAAGACGCTCCTTTGAATTATATGCAGGAATAATAACGCTTGCTTTCACTTCATTTTCACTTCCTGTATTTACTCATTTATTTGTTGTCATCTTTTGAAGCAAAACCGTTAAATTCAGGGTCTAATGTTTTGATGTGCTCAATGATATGCGGCAGTGTCTCTTGATACAGTTCATGCACAAACGGCAGGTCTGTGCGGGTTGTTTCATGAATCTGCTTGATTTCATTGATGCCGACGATTCGGTATCCGCTGAAATGATAAAAAATCAGCGGACTGCCATCCTCCAGCACGATCCGGCCATCCTCCCACGAAAACGTATGCTGCCCATAATTCCAATGACCAATGTTCACGCCGGGTGTCGTAATATCACAAACATTCGGAAATAGCCCAGACATATAATCCAAATAGCCCTGGTCACCGAATTTTCCTTCACCCGGCGCATTTTTGCATTCCTCGAGACAGCGTTCCTTCCACCACTCCAAGCAGTCCGTGCCTGCATCATCATGCTTGAAGCTGATAAATCCGGAATTATATCTGCCTAAAAGACGCTGCAGCATGTCAATCTGATCTTTCTCAAAAGAAGGAATGACAATATCCCCCCGCGAAAGCAGCACCGAACAGTCCGGCTGGTTTTCAAAAATCGGCGATGGATCTGCGTAGAAAAAGAGATCCCCGTCAATGTATGTCACACGCTCCAGCTCGGGATTGCTGTTCAGCACAGCTTGCAGAAAGATCGGCTTCATCGTCCAGCAATACTCACTTTGATCTCTAGTTTCCTTCAGCTTTAGAAGCATTTCATTTTCAAGAGCGGCCACCGGCACAAGGTTCAGCTGCTTCATCTTCAGCTTCTGTAACACGCGGTGCGTATCTTCGTCCATGCACAGCGTAAAAATGGGACTGTCTTGGTCTACTCGCTCTAATGACTTAAATAAGGCGACTGCCTGATATAATCTTCCTTTTGATAAAACGGTGCAATACGCGCTGGTCACAGTCATGTTCACCTCGTTTCACATTACTTTTTGAAGAATTCCGTATACCACTCAATCGTTTTTTCAAGTCCTTCATCAATGGTGTAGGCCGGTGTCCAATTCAGCAGCTTTCTCGCTTTTTCCGCGGATAAATATTGATGTTTGATTTCATTGCTTCCCTGATTCAGCACCTTAGGTTTCAGATTACTGTTCATTTTCTTCAAAATTTTCTCTACCAGTTCAAGGACGGTCAGCTGGATCTCATTGCTGAAGTTAAAGGCCTCTCCGGCAAGATTGTTTTCTTCCATTTTCTCTGCAAGAAGCAAATAAGCCTGAACGGCATCTTCAATATAGAAGTAGTCCCGGACAAAGGTGCCATCGCTGCGGATTTCCGGCGCTTCCCCGTTCAGCACAAGCTGAATCGTCTGAGGAATGATGCGGTTGAAGTTTAAATCCCCGCCGCCGTATAAGTTTCCGCAGCGCGTAATACAGACCGGAAGCCCGTACGTGTGAAAATAGGTGTGGCTGATCAGATCTGCGCAGCTTTTTGAGACGTCGTACGGGTGCTTGCCCTGCAGCGGCATGTTTTCGTCGTACGGAAGGTTTTCTTGATCGCCGTAAGCTTTATCACTTGAAGCGACAATGACCCGCTTAATTAACGGATGCTTGCGGCAGGCTTCGAGAATATTCCATGTGCCGAGAATATTTGCTTCAAAGGTAGAAATCGGGTTGCGGTTTGCCACCCCGACAATCGCTTGTGCAGCGAGGTGAAAGACAGTGTCGATCTCGTACTCGCCAAGCGCGCGTTCAATGACAGCCAAGTCTTCAAGAGAGCCCCGCACGATGTTCATTTTCTTGATATGGTCTCCCTGATACAGATTAGATTGGGGCACATGATCCCTGACAAGCCCCGTCACGTTTGCGCCCTGTTCGATCAGCTCTTTCACCAAATAGCTTCCTAAAAGACCTGTACACCCCGTAACAAATACGTTTTTATTTTTCCAGAAACTCAAATCGGTTCACCATACCTTCCATACTTGTTGTCCTTGATCCCACATCTTGTTGACTTCTAAGAGATTTTTATACGTATCGATGGCCGTCCAAAATCCATAATGGCGGTACACGGCAAGCTCTCCGTCTTTGGCAAGGTTCTTCAGCGGTTCATCTTCGAACATTGTGTTCCCGTCCTTCGGCAAATAATCGAAAACCTTGGGACTGAGAACGAAGAATCCGCCATTGATGATTCCGTCACTTGATGTCTTCTCAGAAAATGTTTTCGCCATGCCGTCCTCAACCGTCAAGGTGCCAAACTGCGAGACTTTGTCAATGCCGGTGACAGTCGCGGCAGCACCTTTTGTCTGATGATAGCTGATGAGATGGAAAAGATTGATATTGGCCAGCCCGTCCCCATAGGTGAGCAGAAATGTTTCATCACCGATATAGTCTTTCGCCTGCAAGATTCTTCCGGCTGTCAGCGTATCTTCCCCAGTCTCCAAAAACGTAATTTTCCACGTTTCAGGCTGCCCCAGCATCTGTACCTCTCCCGTAGCGCTGTCGAGTGTCAGGCTGTTGTGCTTCCATTCATAGTCGAGAAAGTATTCTTTGATTTTTTCGCCTTTATAGCCCAAAAGCAGAATAAACTCGTTTACTCCGTAGTACTGATAGATTTTCATAATATGCCATAGAATCGGTTTGCCGCCTATCATGGCGAGCGGTTTAGGAATGTCATTCGTGATTTCACTCATTCTCGTTCCTTTTCCGCCGCAGAGAATGACCGCTTTCATCTCTACCCCTCATCTCTATGAATATTGAGTTCGAAACCTGGTACGTCTTTACAATCTATCAAGGCATTTCCCCGATAATTTGTCCGATTTCAATACCGGTTTCAAAATCTACTGTAATGATATGAGAGAAAAACGGCCTTGGTGACCAAATGGAATCTATTTTTTCAAGTTGGTTATATAACCAAAAAAAGAGCCTTGAGCGAAGGCAATGCGCCCGCTCAAGGCTCTTTTTCATCTTATTTGATTTCTTTTTCCTTGCCGTAATGATAGTCTGACGGATCAACGGCTGTGAAATCATTTAGTTTATGGAACCTCAGCAAGTCTTTGTACAGGACACTGTCTGAAAGGCTCAGCTGCTGGTTCACTCTTGTTTTCAGATTCTTCGTTTCTTCATTCGCTTTCAATTTTTCACCAGTCTTCGTATCGTAAATGACATTGTCGACTGATGTGTACTTCGGCGTTACGAAGTCTCCGTTTCTGAATGCCACTGTATCGTCGTGGTCTTTAGAGAATAAGTCAGTACCAAAGTTGATATATTTCTGAGAATCAATTCCTTCTAAGTGCAGAAGTGTCGGCATGACGTCAATTTCGCCGCCATACGTATGGTTCACTCCGCCTTTTTTGCCAGGAACGCGGATCATCAGCGGCACACGCTGGTTCTGTGCGTTTTGATAATCTGTAATCTCTTTTCCAAGGATCTCTTTCATCGCTCGGTTATGGTTTTCTGAAATACCGTTATGGTCACCATAAATCATAATGACTGAGTTGTCATACAGGCCGGCTTCCTTCAGCTCCTTGAAGAATTGCTCAAGCGCTTCGTCAAGGTAACGCGCTGTTTGGAAGTAGCTGTCTACTGTGTTATCGCCGGTTGTCGCTTTTTTAAGAGACGCGTCTTTTTCATCCAGGTTAAACGGATAATGGTTTGTCAATGTAATCAAATGCGCGTAAAACGGCTGTTTAAGAGACTCAAGCTTTGGAATCGATTCTGTAAAGAACGGCTTATCCTTCAGTCCCATATTAATGACATTTTCATCTGACATATCATACGTGCTTGCGTCGAAGAACTTGTCGTATCCGATATGTTTGTAAATCTGGTCACGGTTCCAGAACGATTTGTAATCACCATGCAGGACAGCGCTTGTATAGCCTTCCTTCTGGTCTAAAATCGCCGGAAGCGACTGGTAAGTGTTTTCGCCTTTCGTCACAAACGCGGAGCCTTCTGGAAGGCCGAAGATCGAGTTATCCATTGTCAGCTCGGCGTCAGATGTTTTTCCCTGGCCTGTCTGATGGAAGAAGTTATCAAAATACGTCACATCTTCTCCGCCGTGCGCAAGTTTATTTAAGAAAGGCGTTACCTCTTCACCGTTCAGCTTGTAGTCAATCAGGAACGACTGGAAGCTTTCGAGGTGAATTTTAATGATATTTTTGCCTTTGGCAGCGCCGAAGTACTCGGCGTTCGGTTTCGCATAATGAGACGTCGTGTAATTCTCGACGCTTGTTAAATCATCGCTGCTTGCATAGGCTCTTTGCGTTTCTGTTTGAGCCGTCTGTACACCGTCATAAATGGTGTAGTTGTAAAGACCTAAATATTTCACGATATAATTGCGGTCAAACGTTCTTGTCAGCAGCTGCGGACGGTCTTTTTCCGCATAGTGCAGGTTGATGAAAAACAGTGCGACCCCGGAAAGGATCACTAAAGATGCAAAGCGTTTTTTCATTTTGTATTCTTTTAATTCAGGTCTCCAGATCAATACCGCAATCAAAATGATAATATCTAAGAAATAGAAAATATCATGACCGGCCATGATACTGAAAATACCGTCTCCCATGTTTCCAACGTTTCCGGACTGCTTAATGTTCGGGAACGTCAAGAAATCGTCAAAGAAACGATAGAATAAAATATTTGCATATAACACAAATGTCATCAAGAAATCGATAATCAGCATAATAATGGCTGATTTACGCCCTTTCGCCAGCAAAGCCAGTCCTAAAAAGAAGACGGCGCTTGAGAATGGGTTAAATATCAGGAGGATCTCCTGGGTTGTGCCTTTTACCCCAAGATTAAACTCAGTCTTGTAGGATAAATACGTTTTTGCCCAAAACAGTATAACAGCCAGCACAAAAAAGCTAAGTTTGTAAGAAAAAAGTTTCTTCATGGCAACCTCTACTTTCTTAAACACTTTAAGTTCTTCATTCATATTTACCTGCTCTTTATATCCTGCCTTCTCATTTCTTCTTTCCAAACAAAATCAAGGCATCACACAACAATAAATACACCGCGGCAAGCCGGAATATTTATGTTTCGCACCATACCATTTTTATTACAACCATTTGGAAACCAATCACTGGACGAAAGAAACCTTCATTTCGTTTCACTTTTTTCCTCAGAAATAAAAAAAGGATTTCTTTTGTCATGTGTGCCTTTGAAAAAAGAAATAGATACCGAGTATAAGAATAACATAAACTAGCAAAAACGAAAAATAGGTTTTGCAGACAGCCCGCCCTTCCGGCGGACTGAAGTTATTGTATGCACTAATGTTTAGCGTGATCACCATTTTTTCGAATGGACAAAAAAGACTGGATGTCTCCAGTCTTCTTTATCTATATCCCTGCCCAGACATCCTTGGCATACATACCGGTATTCTGCAGTTGTCTCAGCCAGTTTTGCGCTTCTTGTTCCCCGGTTCCATGAACAGACTGATACGCTTTTTGAAGAGCCGCCTCCACATCCGGGGCCATTTTGCTGCCGTCACCGCATACATAAAGCCTGCCTCCGCGGTCAAGAATCGATATTAATGTTTCTGCATGTTCAGCCATGAGATGCTGGACATATGTTTTCGGCATGCCTTCTTTTCGGGAAAAGGCTGTATGGACTGTGACTACACCGTCTTTTTCAAACTGCTCAAGCTCATCTCGGTAAATAAAATCCCGATCGTTCCTGCATCCAAAATAGAGATGAGCCTCACCGAGCGTTTTCCCCTCCCGCTTTAAAACATCACGGGCTTGAAGGAAGCCGCGGAATGGTGCGACTCCCGTGCCTGGCCCGACCATAATAATTGGAGTTTCAGGGTCTTTCGGAAGCTGAAACCGGGATTCCGGTGTGCGGATAAACATCACGACATCATCACCGGCTTGACGCTCAGCTAAATCATTTGATGCCACGCCCCTGTATTCGCCACGGCCGCTCCACGCCGGGCCGCGCACAACGCCGACTGTGATTGATGCTTGCCCCGGATTCACTCTTGGAGAGCTTGAAATCGAATAATATCTCGGTTTTAACGGACGTAATAGCTCTAAAAATCGTTCAAACGGCATGTCGCATGCTTCGTACTTTTCAAGCAGATCCAGCATAGAAATTCGTTTTTTCAATATTTGTTCCTGATAAACACCCTCTGCTGTCAGTTCTTCTAATTCGCGCTTATGCGGCGGACACACTGTAAAAGCGGCCAGTTCACGTATTTGCGCTCTTGTGGCTGCTTCCTGCACCTCAACGCTATAGCTGAGAAGATCATTCAGGCTGACAGGACGGCCCAATGGCAGATGCCCCGCACTGCGGCCGCTTGCCGACAATGTCACTTGGTCTGTTCCCTTCAGACCGAATCTATGGAGAATCCGGCTGACATTGGTTGGACTGTTTTTTGGCAATACGCCAAGGTGGTCGCCCTCTTGATATTCAACATCCGGCGGCAATGCGATTTCGATATGGCGGGTGCTTCGATCGCTGTCCGCGGACTGAAGCTCACGATTTTCGGCGATGGATGCGTGAGCCGCTTCATACGATCGGGCAAGCGGGGACTCTCCCAGCCCTCTGACAAACTGAAGGCTCAGCGTGCTTCGTTCCTTATCGGCGTTTTCATTAAGCTCCAGTCCGAATGCTTTGATGGCGTCCGCCCACATGCTCTTTTTCCACTCATCAAGCTGCCCTTCGAAATCACCGCTGACATCACCTTCCCCGCGCGCAGAAAACCGAGTCGCGCCTTTCTCTGCAAGCTGTTCATCAATGAATCTCGGCACGTCTTGATACGTGCTCGCCCAATTGTGGTCGCCGCAGCCAAATACCGCGTAATGGACGCCCTCAAGCTCACCCGGTTTGATTTCTTGGAGCCACTGGACAAACTGTCTCGCGTTGCTTGGCGGTTTTCCGTTATAGGACGAGGTCACAATGACAACCGCTCCCTCTGTCGGCAGCTTGCCAATCTGATCGTTCAGAGGTGACACTTCGGTCCTGACGCCATGAAGACTGGCTGTATCTGCAAGCTCCCGGGCGACGCCTTCTGCGGTGCCGGTATCAGAGCCGTACAGCACGAGAAGCGGGCGGTTGTTAAGGCCGATGACCGATGCGCCCTTTGTCTCCGTTTCTTCTTTTTGCTTATCAGGCCCCGGTTTTTCTGTTGCCTGGATGTCAGCATGAATGGCTTCCTGATGACGGGTTTGAACCTTGATGCGAAAATCGCCGGGCTTGAGCGTTAAGGTTTGTTTGATATCAAGCTCATAATTCTCATGATCAATCAGCGTGAAATATTTTAAAATCATGCCCAGCACAAGTGTGGCTTCATGAAGGGCAAACTGCATGCCGATACAGGCCCGTTGCCCATTTCCGAACGGTTTGTACGCATGATGAGGCACTTGGTCCTGATGTTCGAACCGTTCCGGCCGGAATTCCTCGGCGTCCTTTCCCCAAGCGTCTCGATCACGATGAAGCTGCGGAATCAGCACAGAAATTCTGTCCTTCGTCGTGATCGGGAACTTTCCGCCAATGACTGTGTCTTCTTTTGGATAAAGGCTAAAAGCCGGAGCTGTCGGCCATAAGCGCAGTGATTCATTTAAAATCATCCGTATGTATTTCAGCTCCAGCACTTGTTTATAGGTCGGCGCTGCATCTGTCAGCACCCGATCTACCTCTTCATACGCCTTTTTCAGTTTGTCAGGATGCTTCAATAAAAAGTAGGTCGCAAAGGACAGCAGGCCGCTCGTTGTCTCATGGCCGGCAATCAAAAACGTAATGATTTGAAAGCGGATATTTTCGTCGTCGAGCTTTTCACCCGTTTCCGGATCTTCCACATTCAGCATGCGGGCGAGCAAATCTTTTTCATCCTGGTCTCCATTCGCCCTACGCTCTGCAATAATGCTGTCGACTAACGAAAACATCGTTTGAATATCATGGTGGAATTGCCGCTTTGTTCTAACCATAAGCTTATCTTGGAAATCAAGCCGCTGCATTTGATGCATCGCTTCATCAAGCGCCCGCACCATGCTGTTGATAAACGGGTGGGGCGTTTCCCTGTAGTAGCTGTTAAAGCGGTAGTTAAACCCGCACAGCCCAATGGTGTCGAGCGTCAGCCGGGTCATATCTCCCGGGACATCAACAGCTTCATTCGGATTGAGCCTGGCCCATTTTTGAATGAGCTGAACAGCGATATCGACCATTTTCTCATGATAGTCCTTCATGGCCCGCTGGCTGAACGTCGGCATCAGAATGTTGTGCGCTTTTCTCCAGTTAGGCTCATGCGTCCAGCTCGTAAATAATCCGTCACCGGAAAACGCGCGAACCTTCTCCAGGGCGCCTTCAATGCTTTTATCAAACCGTCCTTCATCACAAACCTCTTTCACCAATTCATGGCCGGACACCACAATCGTCGTGCCCGCGGGTGTATGGATTTGAAAAATCGGACCCTGTTCTTCCGCTAGCTTGATCAGTGAAAGCGTCGGTTTGTCTTTATCAATTAAAGGCAAATTGCCGAGCGGCCCAAACGTCTTCGGCTGAGGAATCGGGCTTGTTTCCTTCATCGAACCATTCCTTTCCGTATGAAATGCCTTCTATTTGACTACATTTCCCTTTCATGGTCATGATTATTCCGTTCTCCCAATTGACGCATGATCGCTGTTTTTTCTATACTTGAGAAGCTGTACAATACGCGAATAAGGTGAGTTCACATATGGATTTTGAAATTCGGTTTTTATCCTTTTATGTCATACAGGTGGAAGGCAAGGATGAGCAGGCGAACAAACAGTTCAAGCACTTTCAGACCCTTGATACGGGTGAATTTGAAGAAAGCGAGCTGAAGGACTTTCTCGACGGAGAACTGAAAAAAATCGTCAAACGGAAAGCAGAACGTCATCCGCAGTCTGAGCAGGTGCCGACGAAAATCGGCCATTTTATCGTCGAGCCCGGCCACGAGCTTGATTCCAACCCAAACTACAACATGTTCAACCGCGCGCGTCTGGCGGCAACAAAAGAAGACTTCAATGAGCTGAGCGAGCAGTTCGTCCGCACGTACCTCGACACAAGCGCAGTCCGCGGCGGCGTGTTTCTCGTCGCTTCAGCCGTGCCGAGAAAATACTTTGACGAGTCATTTGTCTTCATTATGAAATGTGACTTTGAGCCGAAGGTCGCCCGCATCTCTGACGCGTCTTCTCTCATTAAAAAAGTCGAAATGGCGATCACGACAAAAAACATGAAAAGCATCCAATACCCGTACATGCCCGAGGAAGGAATGGTCGAGGAAGGCGAGCTGAAAATCCACCAGGCCTCGCACGCCCGCTATTTTGAGGACTTTCTGAAATTCGTCGAGTACGGCGAATCGATGCCGGAAATCATGAAAAACCAGGTCATGAACATGGTGCAGGAGCACGTCTACGAGACATTTGAAGACAACAGCGAAGAGCTCAAGCAGTTCGAGCACGACATTGAGATTTGGGAAGCGAGCGAAAAACGGGAGATCCAAGAGCGCCTCGACACCCATCAAGTGATCGAAGCCTCCGCCCAAATCATCGAGCACACGCCAGAGGCCCAGCTGAAAATGAAAGTCGGAGAAACAGAGATTAAGGGATTGCTAGCGGATTTTGGCGATTCCATTCATCTCGCAAAAGTAAACGGGCGCTATGTCGCGCTGATTGAAGCCGAGACAATTTCGTTTGAGAAAGGCAGTTCACCGGTGGAGTTTTATAAGCCTGAGGGGCTGCATGAGGTGATTGAGCGGATAAGGAATAAAACAGAGCAAGACTAAAAAGTCCAGAAATCACTTTCTGGACTTTTCCAATTTAATACCCTTCCCTCAACACCGCATAGCACTCCCCAATCAGCTCTTCCGCTCCCAGCTCTCCTTTCAGCCCGCGGCGGACGATTTCTGAGGATAGGTTCTGGACTTTGAGCGCTCTTGGGGCTCTTCTTTTGTAGTAGGCCTGTAATGCTGTTTCGTGATCGGCGTGGTTTTTGGGTTCTCCGGCGAGGACGATGGCATCCACGATCGCCAGATGCTCCTCTTTGATGCCAAGGATCATAGGTTAAGTCCGACAGAGCTTGCCAAACAGTCAAACGTCACGAAAGCGACGATTACAGGTCTGCTGAACGGGCTGGCGAGAGACGGTTTTGTCAGCCGGAGGTATCACACAGAGGATAAACAAAAAATCAGCATTGAACTGACAACGGAAGGCAAAGCACGCCTTGAGCAATTTCTGCCGCAAAATCTCCGCGGTCATGGAAAACTACAACGATGAGGAAAAAGATATGTTCGTAAGATGCTTGGTGATCTTTTTGCAAGGCTGAGCGTGTTTAAAGACTAAAAAACCCGTCCGATCTGGACAGGCTACAGCGTCTTTTCTTCTGCAGCCGGATACGCATCCGGCTGTTTTTTCTTTATGGCCGTAACAAATATGCCGCCGATGACACATGCAATGCCGATGAAATGCACAAACTCAAACGGCTCCTTCAATATTACGCCTGATAAAATGACAGCAGAGACCGGAAGAACGGATGTGAAAATGCCCGATACACCCGCAGGCACCTTCGTCACCCCGCTATACCATAAGTAAAATGCTAAAACGGTAACAAAAAGCGCGTAATACAGCACGTACGACCAATCCAAAACAGTCGGCACGCTGTAATCAAATGAAGAGGCCTCAAACAAAGCAAACGGGAGAAAAAACAGGAAGCCGAAGAGCGATACGAAGGTCGAAATCGCCAGAGCCGAAATATGCGGGGATAGCAGCTTGGCCATCAATGTAAATAGTGCTTCGCCAATGACTGCAGCAATGATCAGCATGTTCCCGAATAAGGCGTGCGGCGCCCCGTCTTGGCTCCCCGCTCCAAATAGATTAATCGCCATCACGCCGCAAACCGCCAGCATAATGCCGATCAGCATCTTTTTCTCAATTTTTTCTCTCAGCAGGAAAAAGGATAAAATACCGATTACCATCGGGGTTGTGCTTGTCAAAATGCCGCTTTCCGTTCCTGTTGTATATTGAACCCCATACAGCAGGCAAATACTGAACAAAAACACGCCTGTAAATGATTGCACCAGCAAAACGAGCACATCTTTTTTCGTTAAAGCCGGTAACCCTTTTTCAATGCAAAACAGCAGCGTGAGCAATACGACAGAAGCGATCAAAAAACGCAATCCTGAGGAAAGAAAGACCGGAATCCGTTCGACCATCAGCTTGCCGACAACGACAGAGCTGCCGACGATCGCCATAGCTGCTGCCAAAGATACATATGCGCCCATTTGTTTTTTCACCAATACTCCACCTGCCTTTTTGTGTATGGCAAAAAGCGCCTATCCAATGACAGGCGCTTTTTCATTAATCATCACTGCTCAAAATGCCGAAGAAGCGAAGCAGGTTGATGAACAAGTTGATAAAGTCAAGGTACAGCGATAATGCCATAACGGGAATTAAGTCTTCCGTAATGTGGCGGTGCTTGATTTGGTTCAAATCATACAAAATGTAAAGGGAAAAGACGATGGTTCCAATCACGGAATACGCCATCATCGCCGCTGAGTTTAACGGGCTGAAAATGTTGAAAATGCCAACCACAACGAGGGCGAGCACCGCTACCATCAGAAATGACCACAGGAAGGATAAATCCTTCTTCATTTTTGCGCCGATTGTGCCTAAGACGGCAAAAATGACAAATGTAGAACCAAAGGCTTCAAGCACGACATAGGCGCCGGCGATGGAAGCGTAATGGCTGACGATCGGAAATAAGGTAATGCCGGAAACGAACGCGAATGTATATACAAACGCATACCCGACCGCTTTTCTTCTGCGCATCCAGAAGGCCAGAATAATCATCGCCACTTCTAGAATAGAAAGCGGCAGCATCAAAGCGACAGGAACAAATTGGCCGATAAAAAGGCCGACAGTCGCGATCAGCAATGTGAAGACAAAGACTGTCAAAATGCGTTGCATGATCGATTGCTTACTCTCGTGAACCGTAGCTTGCATGTCAAAAATCCTCCTAAAAAATGATCTTAAAGGTCTATTATATAAAAATTGGATGAAATATGTATATGTTTTAAGGAGAATTTAATGAAAACAAACGCCTTACGTTATCATTTCGATTCTTTCCTTTTCAGCGAAAAACGATGCTTTTCTATTTTCTCAATTTGGGTAACCTGAGAATCATGAACCGTAATCTGAACGGTGCCGAAATCGAGCGTTTCCAGCGAACTGATGATTTTTTCAATCACTTCCGGATCAATCGTTAATTTTGAAACCAAAAGACCTTCCCCCCTGTTGAATAGGTTTTAATTCACAGTATTCTTATAAGAATTATAATATTATGTTTTTTTTGATAAATCAATGGTGATTTCTCTTCAAATCAAAAAGGCATATGATCACCCGATGACGGACAATCATATGCCTGGAAACTTCCTATTGGTTTTCTTCCAATTCTTCAACAATACAGCGGACACCCATGTTTTCTAATGCCTGCTTCAGCGTGCCATACGTTTCATATTCACTAAAATCAAGCCCCAATTGAATCGATGTTTGGGCCACATCCGGGCGAATCCCCGAAAATACGGCTTTGACGCCTAATAAGAAAAGCGTTTTAGACAGGTTGTACAATTGCTGCGCCACCATGGTATCCACAATCGGGACACCCGAAAGATCAACGACGAGGCTTGTGATTTTTCTCTCGACACAGCGGACCGGCACTGTTTCTAAAATGATCTGTGCCCGTTTTGTATCAACTGAGCCGATAAGCGGCAATATCCCGATTCCATCAGCAATGGAAATGACCGGACAGCCAAGCTCTGAGATCAGTTCCTGCTGAGATGTAAGCCTCATCAGCATGAATTTTTGGTACTGCTCGGAGAATTCAATAATCAGCTTATCGAACGACTGATTCACAATGCGGTTCCATCGGTCTGCATCTTCATTTGTGACGATCTCTTGATTTTCTTTTATAAATGTGACGACTGCGTCCCAGAATGAGATTCTAGAATTGGATATGGCTTCTACGACCTCATGCACCTGAACATCCTGCTCTACCCTGTTTTTCGCAACGGTTTGCGCCCATTTCGCCATATTTTCTTGAAAATCGGTTTGATCCTCTAGAAACGCGCTTGCAATTGTTATATTGGTAAACGTATGCTGCTCGGTTAAAAGCGTTTTCGTTTCTGCACTTAAATGGTCGGCGGAATACAGTTCGCCTTGTAGCTGGCAGCGTAAACTGAACCATTTCTCAGTAATGTCCGCAGTGTGGTCTATGATATATTGATATAATAATTGATCGATATTCACGGTCTGTCTCCTTTTTCGTAATAGAAGCACTTTCATTATAAAATGATAAATCGAAATTGTGAATAAGACTAGGAAAAAATCAAATGAATCTGCTCCCTGAACGCATTCCAGTTTATATCCATAGGCGAATGCACCAATAAGAGTCTGCCCGCATAAACTGCAGTGTACAGTTTACAATGAGAAAGGGCGTTATCACATGTATTATGTTGATCCTTATATGTTTGCAGGGCATTTTTATGAGCCTTGGCCTGCTTTTGAATATGAATATCGATATCCATGGCCTGGCATTGGCAGCGGCGCTGTTCCGGGCTTCGGCGGCGGCTCTGGCCCTGGCATTGGCGGCGGTGCCGTTCCGGGCTTTGGCGGCGGCTCCGGCCCTGGCATCGGCAGCGGCGCCGCTCCGGGCTTCGGCGGTGCGCCACAGGGACCTCCTCCTTCCCAAATACCAGCGAAACCAAAAAAACCGCAGAGTTCTCAAGGAGCCGTTTTGTTAGTTGAACCAATCACCATTCGTCCTTGCCTTTTCCGGTTTACCTATGTTTGGTTAACCAATGGCCGCTCATTTTGGTTCTACCCGATCATCCTTGGCAGAAGATCCGTCGGCGGCTTTTACTGGGATCATTCACGGCGACGCTGGGTTTATTTCGCCTTAGACACAAATCAGATCGATGTTGTGAGCTGCTCATTTTAATCAAAAATCAGCCGGTTTCCTGGCTGATTTTTTTTATGTTACTTCGGCCGTAAACAGGTTATAGTATTATTATCTTTGCAACTTGGAGGTTTCCCTATGATCAAACAAATTGGCACTGTAGCTGTATATGTTGAAGACCAGCAGAAAGCGAAACAATTTTGGACTGAGAAGGTAGGCTTTGATATTGCAGCCGACCACCCGATGGGACCTGAAGCAAGCTGGCTGGAGGTTGCGCCAAAAGGTGCTCAGACTCGTTTAGTCATTTATCCGAAAGCCATGATGAAAGGCTCTGAGCAAATGAAGGCTTCTATCGTGTTTGAATGTGAGGACATTTTCGGTACATACGAGAAAATGAAGACAAACGGTATAGAATTTCTCGGTGAGCCCAATCAAATGGAGTGGGGCACCTTTGTTCAATTTAAGGACGAAGACGGAAATGTGTTTTTATTAAAAGAATAAACTGTGGCGCACGGCGGTTCATTCCTGCCTGCGCTTTCTTTGACATTGAGAATGAATTTCATTTACAATTATTCATATGCAAGAATGATTGAAGTGAGACAAATGTTTGTACAGTTGAGAAAAATGACGGTTAAAGAAGGCTTTGCAGATAAAGTCATAGAACGTTTCAGTGCTGAAGGAATCATTGAAAAACAAGAAGGTTTAATTGATGTAACAGTGCTTGAGAAAAATGTGCGCCGCGGTGATGAAGAAGTTGTTGTCATGATTCGCTGGGAATCAGAGGATCACTGGAAACAATGGGAAAAAAGCGATGCTCATATCGCCGGCCATAAAGCAAACAAAGGCAAACCAAAGCCTGACTATCTGATCAACACTGAAGTGAGCATGTACCATGTACGTGCTGTCAAACAAGGGACATATAATCAATAAAAAGCTTGCGCCTCGCTGCAAGCTTTTTTTCAAAGAGTCATGTTGATCTGCTTTGTTCGTAGGTTACGGTATACAGCGGATTATTTTTGTGCCACTCCGCAAATAACACGTCCTCCGCCTTATCAATGTTCTTCTTTTTCAATTCTTGCTTCAGCCACTGTTCATCCACACCTGCTTCCTTCAAATTATCCTGCACAATCTCTCCATCTATGATTAAAGTGATCGGCAGAGAAACAGACTTCGAAGGAATCTGCAAATCCTTATTTATCGGTTTGTCAAAGTCGGATTTGGGGAGCACGCTGACCATCCCGTTTGTTTCAAGAATCGCATATTCTACTTCTTGGATTGAAAAGCTCCCCGCTTGCCTCAAAAGGCTTTGCAGCTGGTTAATGTCCATCTTATTTTTCTTCAATACTTTATATTGAAGCTCCCCTTTGCGGATGACGATATTCGGCTCGCCCTCTAAAAACTTCCGCGATGATTTCATTTTTTGCGTGATAAATTCAATAATATAAATCAGCACGCCCCACAATAGCGAAGCAAAAATAATTTCTTTGATCTTGATTTCATGATCGTAAACGGCATTTCCGACCAATTCTCCTAAAATTAAAGCAGAAATAAAGTCAAACGGCGTAATTTGAGAAAATTGGGTTTTCCCGAGAAGCTTTAAAATGATAAATAAAATGCCTAAACCGCAGACCAGCTCCACCGCAACACTTAAATAATTTCCCATATTGATAGCACCTACTTCTTGATAATACTATCAGTATGGTCAATGCTTTCCTTTCTAAACCGCGAAAGAAGCTCACCCTGCTGAAAAAATCGGCCTGCTCAGCTTTGTATGGTGCTTTGATGCATGTCATCAAAAAGCTGCTCTGCATCATTGCGGTCAATCATGACAAGCGGGTCATTAAGGAAGGCTTGAAACGCGAGGCCTGTATCCTTTGTCAAACCAGCTTCCGCCACTGCCTCCTGATTGGATACATGCCTAGCCGCCAGCATTTCCACACCTTTTGGAAGCGCTCCGGAAAAAATCGGCTTGACACTGTTCCTTGTGATGAATGCGTTTGTTTCGACAATGGCTTGTATAGGAAGGTTTGAGACCTGGCCTTGATTCGGCATATTTACATTCGTGACGAGTTCACCCAATCCGAGAAGGGCCGCTATGATGTTCACGCCTTCTTCTCCCGAAGCTTTCCCAGCAACACCCCGTTGTTGCTGAATGAACCGTTCTGTTTCTTGTCGTTTCAGTGCTCTGTCTTGTTTTCTGAATGATATAGGTGTGAGATGGAATTTCCATACCTCAGGCTGTTTAAGATATGGACCCGGAAGAAACTCTGCCAGGTGCCTGTCACCCGCAGCAGGGATCGCGCCATATGTTTCAAATAAATCAAACGCAACACGGTGTGCCGAATGAAAGACGCTGGCCCTCCAGCTTTCCCCCTCCAGCTCATATCCTGATTCCCCATAGTGCGAGCTGAATTCACGGAATATAGGCAGCAGGTCAATATGGCGGTAAGAGGCTGCCGTAATCCATGTAAAATGGTTAATGCCGAGCACATTAACATGGATATCTTCTCTCCGCTGCACCTCTATTCCCAGTCTTTCCGTGACCATTTCCGCCAATAGCTTTTGCGTCCCGAACACCTCGTGGCAGCAGCCAATCGCTTTGATTCCTGGAAACACTTTATACAACGCTCTAGTACAGACAGACATTGGATTTGTATAATTAATGACCCAGGACTCAGGTGCGTAGTCTCTTATTGCCCGGGCAATTTCCGCAAATATCGGGACAGCACGCAAGCCTCTGATGATTCCGCCCGGCCCGACAGTATCACCTACAGACTGATAAATACCGCAGCGCTCTGGCAAGTGAACATCAATTTCCATATCATCCAGAGAACCCGGCAAAATGGAAATAATGACGATATCCGCGCCAGATAGCGCCTTTTTCAAAGTAGAAACGGCCTCATATCTCCATCTGCCGTTTCCACTGTAATTGCCGATCACTTCGTTTCTCTGGGCGGCCTCAAAATCAAGATCATAGAGTGCCACCATGCCTGACATTCGCTCATCAATCGCCAAATCACTCATCAGGCTTCTGGCCCAGCCTTGGGACCCACCGCCGATATAGGCAATTTTAATCTGATGTAACGTACTCATATGAAACACTCCCTTTCTCAGCCTTTCACCGAGCCAATCAGCATACCCTTTGCAAAGTGTTTTTGTAAAAATGGATAGACCGCCAAAATCGGCAGCGTCGCAATGACAATGACGGCGAGTTTAATTCCCTGCTCAGGCGGAACGGCATGCTGCAACGTATCGCCATTGGTCGCCGTTAAATCCGATAAAATCGTGACTTGGCGAAGCACCATTTGCAGCGGCCATTTTGCACTGTCATTGATATATAAGAGAGCGTGGAAGAAATCATTCCAAATCCCGACCGCATAAAACAGCGCAAAGGTCGCAATGACCGGCTTTGACAGCGGCAGGGCGATCCGCCAGAAGACGCCGATTTCGGAACACCCGTCAATTTTTGCCGACTCCTCCAGCTCGCGCGGCAGCTGCTGAAAGAAGTTTTTGATAATAATGAGGTTGAACGGATTAATCGCCATCGGCAGAATCAATGCCCAATACGTATCCAAAAGGCCGAGTGATTTTACGACAAGGTACGTTGGGATCATGCCGCCGGAAAACAGCATCGAGAAAATTACCAGATTCAACAGCAGGTTCCGTCCCTTCACATGCCGCTTCGCAAGCGGATATGCCATCGTGAAGGTGAAAAACAGCTGCACAGCCGTCCCGACCACGGTGATGAAGATGGACACGCCCATGCTTCGAATGAACGTCGGTGTCGAAAACACATACTTGTAAGCATCGAGTGTAAAGGTTTTCGGAAAAATAAAGAAGCTCCGCTGGGCAAGTTCCGCTTCTGTCGCAAAGGAACCAGCGATAATGTACAAAAACGGCAAAATGGTAATCGCTCCGACACCGCCGAGAAACAGAATATTGCAGACGTCAAACACCCGTCCAGCTTTGGTGTTATGCATCGTGTGAATTTCAGCCATACCTCTCCCTCCTCTAAAACAATCCTTCCTGGTCAAACTTTTTCGCAATGTAATTGGCGCCGAAAATCAAGATGATTCCGACAAGCGATTTAAACAACCCCACCGCCGTGCTGTAGCTGTACGCGCCTTGGGTAATCCCCATCATGTACACGTACGTGTCAAAAATATCAGCCACGCTGCGGTTGAGCGAGTTCGTCATCAAATACACCTGTTCAAAGCCGAGATTCAAAAAGCTGCCGATTCTTAAAATCAACAAAACGATAATGGTGCTTCTGATTGCCGGCAGCGTAATATGCCACATTCTCCTGAACCGGCCCGCTCCGTCCATGATGGCGGCTTCATACTGCTCTTGGTCAACAGTTGCCAGCGCGGCCAAGAATAGAATCGTCCCCCAGCCTGTCTCCTTCCAAATGCTTTGCATCACAATCATCGGCCGGAACCAGTCTGCATCAGACAAGAAAGAAATCTGCTCACCTGTCAGGCTCATAATCATTTTGTTGATCACACCTGTATCGACAGTAAAGAAAACGAAGGTGATGCTGACTACAATTGTCCAGGATACAAAATGGGGCACGTAAATAAAGGTTTGGATACATCTTTTATACACGGCCTTTCTCACCTCATTCAAAAGCAAGGCCAAAATGAGCGGCGCGGGAAAGGCAAACAGAAGATCCAAGCTCGCCAGCATGAGGGTGTTGCGCAGCAGCCGGAAAAAATCCGGATTCATAAAAAAGTCTTTGAAGTAATCAAAGCCGACCCATTCGCTTTTCCAGAAGCCGAGATATGGCGAATAGTCTTTAAATGCGATCAGGACGCCCCACATCGGCAAGTATTTGAAAATCAAAAAATAAAGCAGACCGGGAATAAGAAGAAGATAAAGCCATTTGTCCCGTTTGAGCGCAGCCATCCAGCTGATGCCTTTTCCAGCAGTGAGAACAGGTGAATCTCCCTTCTTCGGCACTGTTTCCATATCTGTTCTCCTTTCGTGGTACCGGCGCGCCCGCCGAGCGGCAGGCGCATCGGTTTATTTTGACGATTGATACAATTTGTTCAAGTCCTTCATCAGGTCATTGCCGCCGCTTTTTTTCCAAAGCTCCACCGCATCCTCGAACCCTTTTTCATCAATTTCTCCAATGATAAATTGTGTTCTCGCGTCGAGAATGATGTTGTCAAGCTGGGCTCCTTTTTGGGTATAGACATCAGATACAAGCGACTCAGCCGGGTTAAAGACGGCTATTTTTTCTCCTTCAGTTATGATGTCTTTGCGATGTTGAAAGAGCTTTGTTTTCTGGTCTTCGATGTAATACTCGCTTTTCGGGATCGACATGCTGAACTGCGCCAAGCCTTCGTGCTCATACAGGAGGGATTTGTTGTTTTTTTCAAGTGAGGTGAATACGCCGTCCTTGAGCTCGTAATTGCGCCCCTCCACTCCGTTGTTCGTGAGAATCTGCGCTTCCTTATCATTCATTTTATCGAGGAAGGACAGCACCTCTTTCAGCTCTTTTTCGGTTTTGACGCTTGATTTTGGTATCGCGATCATGCCTGAATAACCGGATGTCGGGAAGGTGCGCTTGCCATTCGGCCCCTCAAGCGAGCCGACAATATCAATGATATCCTTGTTCGATTCATCCGCCTCCTCCATGGCGCTTTGGATCTGAGACGCTCTGGAGCCTGTATCAACGATGACACCCGCTTTTCCTTTCACAACCGGATCATTCCACTTTGCTGAATCCATGACCGCAAAATCCTTATTGATCAAACCCTCATCATAGAGCTTTTTAAAAAACTTGAGCGCCTCCATGTATTCCTTCGTTGTAAAATCAGGAATCAGCTTTCCGTTTTCAACACCGTAGCGGTTCGGGGCGCCGAACCAGATTTGCAGAACATCCCACGGGCTTCCGTTGCCGAGCCCCATCCATTTCGGCACGACCATGCCGTACGTGTCATCCTTGCCGTTCCCGTCAGGATCTTTTTCCTTAAAAGCTTTCAGCACTTCATAGAAATCATCAAGCGTTTCCGGCATATCCAGGCCGACATTTTTCAGCCAGTCGGTTCTGATGATCATACACGCCCTGATCAGGTCCCTCGTTCTGTAGACTCCGTACACCTCGCCGTTCACCGAGCTGTTCTTCAAAATCTTTTCATCTGCCTGACTTAAATTCTTATAGTCTTTTAAATAAGGAGACAGCTCCCAAAATGCCCCTGCTTTGACAGACTTGATAAAGCCGGCTGACTTATCTTTAATGACAATCGCGTGAGGCATTTCTCCTGAAGCCATGACGATGTTGAATTTGTCGTTGTAGGATGAATCAGGCACCCATGTAACCTTAATCTCTTTGCCTGTGTATTTTTCGAGCGCTTTTAATGAAGGGCTCTTTTCACTCGGGCTTTCCGGCGATAAGAGCGGCGCCATAATGTTAATCGTGTCTTTCGAACCGCCCGCTGAACTGGATGTTTCCGAATTGCTGCATCCGGCGATCATCATGGCAGCAAGCGGCAAGGCCAGCCATTTTTTTCGCATTTTTATTTTCATGATGCGTAAGTCCCCCTTTTTTTCACTTTGCATTTCCCCTTTGCCCCTCTCAATATAAAGCGCTTACATAAATTCTTGCAATCTTCATTTTTTGCTTCATTTCTCCTATGAAATTCCGGCTGTTATCCTTTTTTGCCCAATGTTTCTTTTTTTGCCGGAAGAGAATCTCCGATCAGTTCCAGTGCTGCTATGACGTTTAAACACCATTGGGAGACGGTATTGGTTGTCACCCACGGGAGTTCCTCCAGCTGCGTCCATGTCTCGATGCGCTCGGGTTTGATCGGAAGCGGCGTATGGCTGAGCTTATCATCGAGCAAAAGATTCCACGCTTTGGCGGCGAGATGAGGATCTTGTTTTTTTCTCGCGGCGTAGGCTGTCATGGCAGCTGCGAACATCGGCCAGTGAAAATGCCCGTCATGAAGCGCGCCTCCGCTTTTTTTGCGTTTTTCCTCATCACTGAGGGTGTAAAATTCGCCGAATTCACTCAGCATATCCTCCCATTCCCGGTCATCAAGAAGCTCAGCCAGCTCCATCCACACTTGCGGCGCGCCGAAGGCAATGATCATATGATATCCGCCCGCAATGCCGTCTCCCATGTGATGAAGCATCGAAGTCGCCGGATCATATTCAAATGTCGGGCCGGATAATAAGCGGAGCGGCAGCTGCTTTAGACAGTTGATGCCCGTTTTGATTTTTTTGAGATATTCCGGATTTTCGGTACGCTCCCATTCCGCCAGCCAGTTTGAGCAAAACGCCGCCCAGTCCGGTCCCGTTCTCACGTGAGTCGGGTGCTTGCCTTTCTCGTAAAAAGCGCGCATCGGATCGGTTTTGACAAGGGCATAATCGGCATCCTTCACTTCTGTCAAAAGATCTCCCGTCCGCTCATCACCCGTCAGATAATAATAGAATTTATAAAGTCCGGCCATGCTGATTCTCGCTTCCTTGCAGCCGCATCCCCAGTGCACAACGTTATGCCGTGAGCCAAGCCCGGCGTATTCACCGAGATGAAAGCTGTCCGTTTCACTCGTGTGGCGGGTCATGGCTTCTGCCATTCGGAAGATATCCTCTCTGCCTGAGCGGAAAAACGCCTGCCACAGCCATAGGGTCGGAACGAGCTCATTGTTTTGCCATGCGTATCCGCCGAGATCATATCGCCACATGTGCCGAATTGGATCATACGTATGCATGACATCGCCATAATGCCAAAATCCGTACCATTTGCGCTGCTCTACTTCCTTTTTATAAAACAGAAAGACGGCGTCAAGCTGTTCCTCCAGCTCTTTTTTGAGCGGATGGGATGTGTCAATGATGCTCCAAACCCCGAGCGCTTTTGATTCGTAATAGACGTTCGGCTCACATACCAGGAGCGGCGGCGCCTGCCATTTGTCAGCGAGCGCATTTAGGACTTCATCAGACGGCATGTGCGAAAAGCACGCCAGGCTGATTTCATTCGTGTTCGCAATGCCGGTCGGATCAGAGCGCATTTCATCAAAGCCTTCATACGCGCTGGCCACATGGGTATTTCCTGTATAATGCCGCAAATCCATCGCTTCTCCATCCGGGGGCCAAAGCCAGACGGTCATTTTTGGGCGGCTGCCGGCAAGACCTGTGATTTCCAGTGCTGACGGATATTTCTCAAAGAAATACCGCAGACCGAGAGCCACACCGCCATTTTCGCCGCCCGCATAGCAAAGCCCCTTCGCCCGGCTGCCATGCAGCATGCCGACCCACGCATAATCTTTTCCGGTCCGTTTTGACAGGCTGTAATGATCGCTTGAATCCTGAACAAGCTTCACCTCGTCCCATACCGCATTCTGAGTTCCGTGCGCAAACCATTCCTTATGCTCTTCATCTGGTGACAGCATTTCGCCATTGATTTGTTTTTCATAAAGCGGATACCGTTCATTGAATTTACGTGTGCCAAACAGCTGGGCGGGTTCTTTGTACATCCCCTTCTTTCCCGCAAAACGAAAATGGCGGTTGTACGGCTCTCCCTCCAAAAAAAGGTCAAATTCGATGCCGATCCCCTTAATGAATTCTTGTTTACCGCTCCTGTCAATTAGCTGCGTGTGCACAAGGCCGATCTCAGACAGCCCGGCATAAAACGTCAAACGGATGACAAACGGCAGCCATTCTTCATTCGTTTTATGGAGCACATGCATTCCCTCGATTTTGACCACTGCTTTGACAGGACCGCTTTGCTCAATCGCCGCCTGTTTGATAAGGCTGACAGACGTTTCTTGAAAAAGAACCGTTTCCGCCGCTGACTCCTTTTTCGTTTCTCTTATGGCAACGAGCCTCCCGCCTGCGGCGATCGGCTTTCCGTTGATCTGCAGCGATTGAATGAAATCAAAGCCTGTTTTATGAATGGTACAGACGAGCGTTCCTGTATCCACTTGGATGTCATGCGCTGACTCGTGAATGCTGATCGATTTTGTCGGCTGCGGTGCTTCTCCTTTTTGTACTGTAAAGCTTTGGTTCTCTTGACCGCCAAACACCGCCGCATGCTTCGTCCACTTGATGCTCCCGTCAGGCCAATAGGCCGACGGTTCGCTTTGCACATATCGCATTTCCGCGTTTTCATTCAGAAGCGCCAGACGGCCACCCTTTTTTAATTCTCCTTTTTTCCATGGCACGCCCCACGTCACACCGCTTGTCACCTTTGGCTGTTCTGATAACCATTTGATCCTTTTCATAGGTCCTCTCCCTCCATAGAAAAAAGCTGATTCGATGCAAAGAATCAGCTGTGATTGTCAAACTGAATTACACGGTATTCATGCGGTCCCACCGCCAGCCTCCCCGCCTTTTCCAAACGTTTTTTCAACAGATCCGTTCCCGCTTCCGGCAGTGTCACGCTTCCACCTTTTCCATCCATATTCACGATGATCCACACGAGGCCGTTATCGCCTTTGCGCGGGGCAACGATCGTGCCGGGTGTTACATCCGAGCGGACAGAAATGGCTGCCTCAGCGGCGTAATGCCTGACAAGCGCCTCCAGCATCGCATCCCCGTCTTTCCCGGTTGGAAGCGAGCCCAGCATGACGATTTTCCCCTCGCCGTAATCTCGTTCCGTCAAAAAAGCATGGCCCGCCCCCGGTCCTGCTTCAACCGTGCCAAGAGTGTTTCCGCTCTCTGTGTCAAACACCGCGCTCCACAGTCCGAGCGGCGCCGTGATGCCAAACGCTTTTCCTGTATTCATGTTCTCGTTCATCGGAAAGGTGAACAGCGTTTTGATCCCTGACGTTTTCTCAAGTTCGCCAAGTCCGCAATCGGTATGAATCGTATGCTCGGATGTGCGCCCTCCTGTCAGCGGCCCGGCGATCCAGATACCGCCGGCTTCAGCGAACGCCGAAGCCTTTTTGATAAATTCAGAAGACAAATGCGGCACAAATGGCGTAAACAGCAAACGATAGCCGTCCAGCGGAGCGCCTTCCGGAATGAGGTCACGGTGAATCCCCGTGTTGAGAAGGCGTTCATAAAAATGTGTCACAAGCGAACGGTGCCGGAATCCCCGGTGAGGCTCAGTTTTGATAAATGCTTTTGCTCTATCAGAATACGTCATCGCCGCCTCGGCTTGAACGGGTTCAGTCGATAGAATAATCGGTTCGATTTCCTTTCTTGCCCGCTCAACCGCCAGCACATTTGGGTAGCCGATGGTGGGCTCGCCCCAGGCACTGAGAACCGAACCGTGGGAAATCTCGCTGCCTGAACGCTGCTGCCTCCACAGCCAGTAGCAAAACCCCTGGCTTCCTAAGGCGTAGGACGATACGGCTTCGGCCTGCAAATACCCGTCGGCGTGCGGGTAAGCGGAGCTTTCAAGCGAGGCGGCATACGACGGACTCGTTTCCAAAATCCAAAATGGGCGCCCCTGTTTCAGATTTCTCCATAAATCACAGTTCAATAAAAAGGCAGAGGCGTTTTCCTGCGAAGCGTACGTATCATAGGAGGCAAAATCGAGATTCTGAAACATTCGCTCATTGTCCACGCTGAACATGACAGATCCGTTATGCGTGATCGGCGCATCTGAATAGCAGCGGATGATTTTGGCCTGTTCATCCGCAAATGAAGCGATCATCTCCATCGAAAACAGCTGATACATAGTCCTTAAAGAGGCGTGATGCAGAAACGGGGCCGGCCCCGGCTGCGGCACTTGCTCAAACGTCTGATAGGTTTCGCTCCACACATCGGTTCCCCATGCTTCGTTTAACCGCTCAATCACGCCATAGCGGTTTCTGAGCCAGTCATGCCATAAGCGCAAGCACGTCTCACACATGCATTCTGCGACATGGCATTTAAACTCATTGTCTAGCTGCCAGCCGATCAGCCCCGGGAGCCCGCCAAGCTCCTTGGCGATGGCTTTCGTGATGATGGCGGCTCTTTTTCGGAAGTATGGGTTGTTCGTACAGGCGTGCTGACGGGAGCCATGCCCCATGATCTCTCTTTTTTCATTGACATGCATGCGTTCGGGCCGGCCGTGTGACAGCCAAATCGGCGGGGTAGGCGTCGGCGTGCACATGATCGTCTCGATGCCGCTATCATACAGCCGGGAGATGATTTCTTTGAAAAAACCGATGTCAATTTTTCCTTCTTCAGGTTCCATGACAGACCAGGCAAACTCGCCAATCCGCACTACATTCACGCCAACTTCACGCATGATGTCAATGTCCTGCTGAATCGTCTCTTCATCCCATAATTCCGGATAATAGCAAGCCCCATGATATAGTTTTCTCCTCACATTCTTCACCCTTCTTTGATGATCGATTCAGTCAATGGCAGGCCGAGCTCCTTTATGCCTTTTGCCACAAGTTTCGCCATTTCTTTTGCGCCTTTTTTTGTAAAATGCGTGTAATCGTTAATCCCTTCTGAAACCATAAAATAGGTGTACACTTTTTCCTCGCCCTTCTCAGTAAAGAAAGTAAGGCTTTTCTCCATCAGATCTATGAGCTGGACATTCTCCTCAGCAGCCGTTTGCTTCATGGCAATGCAATAATCAGGAAAATCGTTCAAAAACACGCCGTTTTCGTAGTGAAATCGGGCTACGGGAGTAATGAGAAGCGGATGGGCGCCTTTTTCTCGCGCACCGGCGATGTACTGTTTTAAATATTGTTTATAGGTAGTATAAGGCTCGGTGTAGCGCTCCGGCTTATTTTTCGATGCGTCATTATGGCCCATTTGCACAAACAGCCAATCATCCGGCTCGATCACATCAAGAATCGCCTGAAGCCTGCCCTCTTCCACAAATGTTTTCGAGCTTCTTCCCCCGATCGCTCTATTGATTACTTGAATATGCTCCGGCAGATGCGAGCCGAGAAACTGCCCCCAGCCCCCTTGATTTGTGCTGTCTCCATACGTTTGAACAGTCGAATCGCCGGCAAGATAAATATGATTTGCCATTTTTTCATTCCTCCTCGTTTTTTATACGGCTGCTTCTTATCCCTTAGTCCTCTTACAGTGATGCCTCAGCTTTACTGCCAGTTCGGGCTTCGGCGGTTTTTTCATCCCTGTACCGAGATAAAAGCTTGTGTGCGGCGGCTGGTTGTAGGCGGTATTCTGCCAGGCGATGCCAAGCCTGTAAACCGGATCGTGCATCAGCGTGTAAAAACGGTGGCGAGTGAGATGTGTCGTTGTATAGATACGGAGTGCGCTGCTGTCTTCCGTTCTCCATATCACTTCTTCCCGCCAGTCCCCGAACAGGTTGGCCTGAAGAACCGGATTTCCTTTCGTGCCGTTGTTGGACAGCACGCCGTCCGGCCGAAATATCGTCTTCAGACAGCTATTTTCAGCATCCCATTTTTCAATCTTTGGCCTGCCAATCGTTCCGTCCCAGTCATGATCAAGCAGTTCTCTGACCAAATCTCCGTCCCACCAGATGGCGAAATTGGCTGAAGCGGGCGCTCTGTCGCTGATTTTTTCTCCTTTGCTCGTAAAAAGCCCATACGACTTGCCATCTTTGCTAGGCGGATCAATTCCCCAGACGAGCGCCCCATTGTAGCTTGGATCAATATGAGCCGCCATGCCCCGGCCAACATCAGTTCCAGCATGGACGCCCCATAATATCTCACCGGTTCCGGCATCTCGCAGTGACAGTCCGTACGGCTTCGCGGCATCCTCATGCACCTGGAACACTTCAAGCCCTTTTCGTGACGGGTCCAGATCCCCTACATGCATCGCGTCTCCGTGTCCGAGCCCCGTTGAGTATAGGCCGGTTCCGTCATGATCGACCGCCATTGCGCCATAGATGATTTCATCCTTTCCGTCTCCGTCCACATCTGCCACGCTCAAGCTGTGGTTCCCCTGTCCTGCGTACGCTTCATGTCCCGGATGGTTGGAGTCAAATACCCAGCGTTTTTTGAGCCTTCCGTTTCTGAAATCGTATGCCACGAGCACCGCCCTCGTATAGTAGCCGCGTGCCATTACAAGGCTCGGCCGCTCCCCATCCAAGTAAGCGATTCCGGCGAGAAAACGGTCCATCCGGTTTCCATAGCCGTCTCCCCATTCCTCCAGCTTGCCGCGGGGCGGTTCATATTCAACAGTGGTGAGCGCCTCACCGGTTTCTCCTTTAAACACGGTCAAATATTCCGGTCCGAACAGGATTCTGCCCTGTTCGTTCCTAAAATCGGCATGCTCATCACCGATGATATGTCCTTTCCCGTCTGTTGTGCCGTCAGCTGTTTTCATGGCGATTTCTGCTTTTCCGTCACCGTCCAGGTCATACACCATAAATTGCGTATAATGAGCGCCCGCTCTGATGTTTCTGCCGAGGTTGATGCGCCACAAAAAGGTGCCGTCCAGTTTATAGGCATCTATGAGCACCTCCCCGGTATAACCGTCATGAGCGTTGTCTTTTGAATTGGACGGATCCCACTTCAGGATTATTTCATATTCTCCATCCCCATCTACATCTCCGACACTGGCATCATTGGCGCTGTAAGTGTACGGCTTTCCGTCCGGCGTCACACCGCCTTCCGGTTTGGCAAGCGGAACCTCAAGAACATTTTCCTGCCAAACACAGGCTTCCTTGGAAAGCTTTTCTTCCCGTCCTTTATTGACAGCCGCCACTTGATAAACAGAGTCTGCCGTTCCGTTTTGATCAAGAAAATTAGTGCTGTCAGCGATCGGATCGCGGGTGATTCGCTTTCCATCCCGATAAAGGTGAAAAGCCGTCGTCTCATGATCCGTTCCGAGAAAACGCCAGCTGACAAACACGCCCTGTTCTGTCTGTACCGCAATTAAACCTCTGGTCAAGTATTCCATTTGCCTCTTTTTTGGTTTCATTTGATGGGAACGGGCTGCACGCAGCCCGTTCCTTCCCCCTTTCAGTTAAGGCGTATACATATTTGGTTTTGGCTGTTCCGCCATGCCGTCTCCTAAAAAGAAGCTTGTGTGCGGCGGCTGGTTATAGGCGACATTTTGCCAGGCGATGCCAAGCCGGTACACAGGATCATGCATCAGCGTGTACAGCCTGTGCTCAGTCGGAATGGCCGTCGTATAAATGCGGAGCGCACTGCTGTCCTCCGTTCTCCACACCACTTCCTCACGCCAGTCACCAAGCAGGTCAGCCTGAAGTGACGGCGTTGCTTTTGTGCCGTTGTTAGCCGCTGCGCCTGATGCGGTCAGCACATTTTTCGATACGCCGTTTTGATAACCCCACTTATCAATTCGGTTGCTGTCCAGCTGTTCCCGCAGCAGGTCGCCGTCCCACCATATGCCGAAGTTGGTCGAGGACGGAGCCCCGCTTCCGATTTTGGCCCCTTTCGCTGAGTAAAGGGAACCGTTGGCCCACACTTCCTGCCCCGGATAACGCGGGTCGATATCAGCAGCCATTCCGCGGCCTACGTCCTTGCCGGCATAGATGCCCCAAAGGATTTTTCCGGTTGCCGCATCACGGAAGGATAAGCCGTATTTGGCGTTTTTGTCCTCATGTACCTGAAACACCTCAAGCCCCGGCCGGCTCGGATCAAGATCCCCGGCATGGAGGGCATCCCCATGGCCTAAGCCCGTTGAGTACATGCCTTTGCCGTCATGATCAACAGCCATTGAGCCGAAAATAATCTCATCTTTTCCATCCCCGTCAACGTCCGCAATGCTCAGGTTGTGATTCCCTTGTCCTGCGAACGCTTCATTTCCTGGCTTTGAGGAGTCAAGCGTCCAAAGCTTTGACAGCTTTCCGTCCCTGAAGTTATAAGCGACTAGCATGGTTTTAGCATAATACCCTCTGGTCATGATCAGACTCGGCCGCTGTCCATCAAGGTAGGCGATGCCGGCGAGAAAACGGTCAACACGGTTGCCGTAGCTGTCTCCCCAATCCGATACATTGCCGCGTGCCGGCTCAAAATTTGTTGTTACAAGTTCTTTCCCGGTTGCTCCCTGAAACACAGTAAGGTATTCCGGCCCTGACAGCACACGCCCCTGTTCATTTCTGTAATCAGCATTGGCATTTCCAATCACTTTTCCAGTGCCGTCTTTTGTCCCGTCCGCCGTTTTCATTGCCACTTCCGCTTTTCCGTCACCATCAAGGTCATACACCATAAACTGGGTGTAGTGCGCGCCCGCTCTGATGTTTTTGCCGAGATTGATCCGCCATAGCTTCGTTCCGTCCAGTTTATACGCGTCCATCAGCACGTCACCTGTATAGCCATCCTGCGAGTTGTCTTTTGAGTTAGATGGGTCCCATTTCAGGATTAGCTCGTATTGCCCGTCACCATCCACATCGCCAACACTTGCGTCATTGGCGCTGTAGGTGTAAGCTTCACCTTTTGGTGTCGTGCCGCCAGCCGGTTTATCCAGCAAGACGGAATGATACGGCTGCGCCCATACGGAGGCTTTTTCAGATGCCGCCTGTTCGGTACCGTTAACGACGGTACGAACCATATACGTTGAGCCGGCCGATCCGTTTTTATCCACATAGTTCGTGGCTTTGACAGGCGCAGCATTCAGTTTTTGCCCGTCTCTGTACACATTGAACAAAACAGATGCGTTTTCAGTGCCAAGAAACCGCCAGCTGACAAAAATGCCTCCGTCCGTCTTGACCGCGACAAGCCCCCGGTTCAGCGCTTCCATCTGCCGCGCTGCCCCTTCAGCTTTCACAGGATATACAGAGGCTCCCATCACCAACAAGACCAGCAACGTAACAGTGGTAAACATGCGTTTCCTTCGTGTAATCATCAGACAGCTCCTTCTTATTTTTCTGTAAGCGCTTACCTAAATTGGATTTTATGCGCTGTGTGAGCTGTCTTCAATTTCACTTTTTTGCATCTGCCTATTTCAGCCACTGCACTTTTTTGCGTATGTGTCATTTTTTTGTTATCCGGCTTGGTGATGCTGGGCCTCCGTCTTTTGAAATCCCCTAAGAGCAAAAAACATCATCACAAGCCCAAATAAACATGGGCCGTAAAATGGAATCAGGCCGGGAAGCGTATACAGCAAATAAAGGACAAATCCGCACCCGATCAGCATACAGCCAGTCGTCAGCGGCCTCATGGCGCCAAACAGCAGTGCCTGCGGAATATATTTGCGAAGCGGGAGCTGGTAATGCACATAAAGGGGAAACACATACATCAGCGCGATGATATACAATAGCCCTGCAAGCAGCGTGCAGCTTGTTACGGCAAAGGACAGCCAATCCGTACTGGCCGAAAAATAATGATAGTTCGTGGACAATATGAGCAAAAGAGCCGAAAACGCCAATCCGATCGCATTAACTTTGAGAAACTCTTTTTTATAGGTATCGAGAAATAACGGAAATACCGGTACATCTTTTTGCCCCATCAGCCATTTTCTTATCACGGCACACATCGCGGCTGTGCTCGGCGCCCATCCGAAAAGAACGCCGCCCAAAAGGGTAAACAACAGCCACAGCCCGTTGAGCCATGCGATTTTCACCACCGCTTCGCAGCCTGCATAGAGCGCGTCCGTTACGGTCGTCTTCATCTTCTCACCGCTTGATGTACGGCAAAATCTCTGTAAGCGGCTTTCATGGGCGCCATCTGCCGGAATCCGATTTTTCCTTTAGTTAATATAGGCCCGTATGTGTTGCCGTCGTCCATCCACTCAAGAATGGGCAGATCATTGATTGAAAAGCGCACATAGCCTTTGTCTTTAATGAGCTTCATACGATACGGAGAATCAGCGTCGTCTGGAGAAGGCAGCGGATCGGCTCCCATTGCGGCGAGGTGGAAACCGCGGCTTTTTCTTAAATTGCAGGTGCGGAATGCTCTTTCCTCCGGGTATTTTCTGCGGAAATATGACAGGTGAAGAGTGTTGATGTCCCCTGAATGATACTCGGGGTATTTTCCCGTTCTTTTCTGGAGACTTGGATCAAATAAATCCTCGCCCCCAATCCCCGCAGCGGAAAAAAACAGCATACATAGTCCCGGCTGCTCAATCGGGGAGAAATCCCATGTCACTATGATGCCGTCTGGAAAGGTTTCCGGACACCAAAAGACAAAGTGCGCTTCGTCCTGGACATGTGACAGGTGCATGCTGTGATCATCAAATGAGATCTGTCCGCCACCCTCCATCCGCCAGTTCTTCACATCGCTTTCTGACTGGAGCGGATTTCGGTACAGGCACGCGCCTTTCTTATACATGATCTTTTCCCTCCCGGCTCGCAAGATGGTCCTTCAGCGGAAGTCCGAGCTCTTCAATGCCTTCTGCCACAAGCTTCGCAACCTCCATTGCACCTTTTTCCGAAAAATGCGTATTGTCCTCAATGCCGTCGGGATAATTCGGATGTTCATTCGGCTGAAACCAAACGAACAATCGCTTCGACTCCTCAGGACCGTATGCCTCATACAGCACCTTTGTTTTCGCGAGCAGATCAATCACAGGTACATCGAGCTCCTTCGCCAGTGCTTTCATCGCATCGGGATACTCACCGAGTGTATGCTCGATCCGTCCGTTTTCGTCAAAGCGGCGGCGCTGCACCGATGTGACGAAAACAGGATGCGCGCCCTTTTCGCGTGCCGTATCTGCAAACAAAGTAAGGAACTGCTGAAATGTGGAGTACGGCTTCGTCCCCCGCGGTTTTTGGTCATTGTGGCCGAATTGAATCAACAAATAATCGCCTTGTGTCATCCGCTCGGCAATTGCTTGAAGCCTCCCTTCCTCCACAAAAGAATTG
Source organism: Bacillus sp. MD-5 (assembly GCF_002201875.1). Taxonomy (NCBI): domain Bacteria; kingdom Bacillati; phylum Bacillota; class Bacilli; order Caryophanales; family Bacillaceae; genus Bacillus; species Bacillus sp. MD-5. The sequence continues at coordinate 626,675 of NZ_CP021911.1, read as the reverse complement.
GTGCTCGCTCCTCCTTTGGCATGATTGTGCACCACTACCTCTTCAGAAAACAATTGCCCGAATACCTGCCCCCATCCCGCCATCGGCGCTTCATGAGGCGGGCAGTCACTCACAGTGGAATCCCCGGCCAAAAATACGTGAATCGGTTTCTCCATCACATGTTCTCTCCTTTCACGGCGTTTCCTGATACATTTGCCTGAAGACACCCGGCGGCATGCCGACCTGTTTTTTAAAAATCCGATTGAAGTAATTGTGGCGGTAGCCGACTTCTTCTGACACATCATGAATTTTTTTATTCGTATTGACCAGCAGTTCTTTCGCCTTTTCGATTCTGATCTGGGTCACATAATCGATAAAGTTAATGCCGGTCACTTGCTTAAATGCCTTGCTTAACGTATATGAATTCATGCCAAACGCATCGGCACAGCTTTCCAGAGAAATATCCGCCATATACTGATCGTGAATCATCGTTATCACACGTTCTACCAGCTGCTTTTGCTGTCTGTTTTTTCTGCCTTCAAGCTTGGAAAGGTAAGGCGTCACCACAATATCCATCAGCCAGGCCGCCGCTTCATTAGGTTCACGCAATTCTGAAATATCAAGAAGCAGATTTCGATGCTGAAACAGTTCGCTGGGATTAAGACCGGAATGCAAAATATCCTCCTGAATGCGGGAGAACAGCTGAATCAGAGCAGAATGCACATGCCTGTCTATGGCCGCCTTTTCCGCCAGTTCCTTCATACAGCTATTTATCAGTTCCCGGGCTTCCTGTTTTCTTTCCAGCCGGATGGCCTGAACAATCTGTTTTTCCAGCTCAAAAGGGTAATAAGGGGCAGACTGCTTATCCTGCGGGAAGTCGGCCTGTAAATCAATGACCTGATCCCGATTGGCAAACTGCCTGCGGGATTTGCCGCTTTTCACATCCTGAAATAAAGAAGGGATTTCCGTGACACGTTCCGTCCTGCTGCTCAATGTCGAGGTCAGGCATAGTCCGGTTACATCCCCAAATTGGCGTGCCAGCTCCGTTATATACATTTTGAGATCAGAGCTGTTTGTTGTCACCACAAGCACGGTGACAGAAAGCCGGCCGATATCAAGTATGGAGAGCTGAAAAACGCGTTTAGCCGCCAATTCCTCAGCGATATTAGTCAGTGTAAACACAGCGAGCTGTTCATCATCACAACAGAAGATGCTTTTTTCACAGCGGAGCCCTGTCAATTGAAGGTCCAGCACATGAAACTCGTTTTCGCCGATGTTCCAGCCGGCCTCCTCCATCCGAGATCTGAGACTTTCCTCGTTGTCGTAGTAAAAATCACCCTGCAAGAGATGCTGCAAAAAACTCTTTTTCATATGGGGCGTCTGCCGCAGGAGCTGCTCTTGGAGCTTCCGGCTTTCAAGGGATAGATCCTGCCATCTCTTTTCAATCCACTTGAATTCATCCTGCCCGGATGCCTGCCATACTTTCTTCTCTCCACCGGTAAACAAGCCAAGCAAATGCTGGATGGGACGATAGATTTTTTTTGATGCATACCATGTCATGCATACCGCCAAACCGATGCAAATGACAAGCATCACAATGATTACTTTGGATAAAAACACCATCGGCGCTGTAATGGCAGAAAGAGGCGCCGCTGACACAAAGGTCCATTGCTGATGCATTCGGTTCATTTCTCCAAAGGAAACGGAATACACCTTGCCGTCCCATTCCATCTGAAAATGGCCTTTCTCATTCGGCTGTTTTTTTACCTCATGAAGCAAAGTCTTTTCAAAATCTTTTTCCCCCTCATGAAAGAGCACCTCTTGATTTTGATCCAAAAGCAGCGCACTGCCATCAGGATAAGGGGACAAGCTTTGCAGGATCGATGCCATTTCTTTCAGATCAACCGCCAGCATGATCGCGCCGAACGGTTTCTCCGCCGCGCCCGGAATGAGCTGAATCAGCATCGCTTGATTTCCCGACCGCTTCCAATAAATGCTTTGGGCTGAGGCAAGCAGCGAGCGATACTTGCGAAGCGCCTCCCGTTCTGTCAAAGCGCTGTATTCGGGACTCAGCACAAGAGGCCGGGGGCTGTTCAGAAAGATGGAAGCCCGCTCGATCAGCGGCTGCTGGTCCCGCAAAAGAAACAGCTTTTTCGTTAATTGATAGGAAAACGTAAAGTCTTTCTCCAAATCCCTCTCGGCCAATCCGTTTATCAGCGAAGAATCGTAGGCCATCTGGGTGAGAGCCAGCTCAAGCACGCCCAGCTTCTCATCCATTCGGCTGACCTCACGCGCCACCTGTGCTTCATGCGATCTCTGCAGCTCTTTCTCCACCTTGTCGATCGAAAGAAAATAGATTGCGCCGCCAGTCAGTAATCCGGGAATACAGGCAATCAGCAAAATGAAGAAAAAGTTTCTTTTGAAATACGTTCCCTTCCAGCGAGAAACCCGTTCCTTCTGTTGAGGCTGTTTTTTCATCCCTTTCCCCCCGCCGCTGGTCTTTACTGATACACGCGTTTTTTCGTTCTCAACACATCAGCAAGAAACGTCAGCGCAAGCCCCTGTCCCCATCCTTGTATTCGTTTGTAAGGCACCTGTTTGTATCCTTCGGCATTTTTCATGACGGCTGTCCCGGCCGATACCTTGCTGACCCGTCCGTCCTCTTCCACCGCATCCAAAATGGCGGCAAGCGATTTCTGCACATATTTTGTATAGAGCTTTCCGCTCGACAGCAGAGCAGAGGCAATACCGGCCGATGCCGAAACCTCCAGATAAGAATCCGGATCATCCAAAATCGTATGCCACAGCCCTGATTCATCCTGAAGCCGGACAAGCGCGCTCAGCTGGTCTCTGAGCGATCCGTCAATGATCATAAAGGAAGGATGCGTCACCTCAATGAGCGGGAGCGCCTTTGCCATTGTGAGTGCCGCCCAGCCGTTCGCCCTGCCCCAATAAATCCCCGACAGATGATTTTGCGCTTTGTTGTCCCAGGCGTGGTAGTACAAATTCGTGACAGGGTCCTGAAGCACGTCCTCATGTCCGTGAAACTGGCGCAGACCATCTTCAAAATAATCCTCACGCTCCATCACTCTCCCGATTCTCAGCATAAACAGCCCCGCCATCATCAGCGTATCTGCCCATGCCTGCTCAGGAAATACATATTCAGCCGCATTCACCGTATGCTGAAGGATGCCCTCGCCAAAGCGCGGCGCCTTATGCAGCACATATTCCGCCATCTCGCCCGCTGTTTCCAAATACACCTCATCACCCGTCACCTTGTGGAGGAACAAAAGTGTATGCCCGATAGAAACGCCATTGATCGAAAGCGGCGGCAGCCCATCCTCCAGCTGTTCATCCACCCACGTTTTTAGCAGATTGATATATTCCTCGTTTTCCGTCGCCTCGTAGGCCTCCGCCACGCCGTAAAACGCGACGCCGCCCGGCCAATCCCACGCAAAATCCATCTGAAATGTCCGTTTCACGATCCGATCAATGACGGACGCCACCTTTTCTTCATCAAAGATAAGCTGTGCCATCTGCAACACTCCTTTTTATTTTAATCCGGTCGTACTGATGCCCTGAACGATATATTTCTGAAACAAAAAGAATACAAGAATCACAGGCAATAATGAAACGGCCGACATGGCAAACATCGCGCCCCAGTTCGAAGCCGATTCCGTATCGAGAAAAAGCTTCAGCGCAAGTGAAACAGGGTAAAGCTCCGGTTTATTCAAATACAAAAGCGGCTGAATCAGCTCCTCCCACTTCCAATAGAAGGAGAAAATCGCAGACGTCGCGAGCGCTGGGGCAATCAGCGGGAGAATGATCCGCCAAAAGCAGGCAAAGCGCCCGCACCCGTCGATTCGTGCGGCCTCATCCAGCTCCTCGGGAATCGTCCGGATAAACTGGATCATCAGAAAAATAAAAAACGCATGCCCGAAAAATTGCGGAACGACAATCGGTTTAAAGGAATTCAGCCAGTCTAATTTCGCAAACATAATATACTGCGGAATCATCAGCACTTCATGGGGCAGCATTAACGTCCCCATCATGCACGCGAACCAAAACTTTTTACCCTTAAACGGAATACGCGCAAATCCGTAAGCAATGACAGCCGATGACAGGACGGCGCCGATTGTTGACAGCCCCACAATAATCGCCGAGTTTTTAATAAAGGTCAGAAACGGCTGCCCCGCAATGCCCTTCCATCCCTCAGCATAGTTACTGAGAATAAAAGGATCGGGAATGAGAGAATGAGAGGTTGTAAAAATACTGGCGCTTTCCTTAAATGAGCTGACAAACAGCCAAATGACCGGATACAGCAATAACACCGCCAGCGATGCCGTAAAAACATGGAACAGTATGCGTTTGGGCCTGACGCGCCCGGTTTTTTTCCTCTCAAAAACCGGGACTTCTCTGACAGGCTGGTTGACCGGCTCCATCCGTCATTCCTCCTTTGACTCGTAATGAACCCAATAGGACGATGTTTTAAACAGTATCAGCGTTATCAGCCCGACAATGATAAGCATGACCCACGCCATCGCCGATGCGTAGCCCATTTGAAAATAGTTAAACGCCCGCTGGAACAAATAGAGCGAATACAGAAGCGTCCCGTCAAGCGGTCCTCCCTCGCCCTTCGATATGATATAGGCAGGTGTAAATGTCATAAATGCTGAAATTGTCTGCATCACAAGATTAAAGAAGATAATCGGTGTGAGGATCGGAAGCGTGATCTTAAAGAAACGCTGCGCCCGATTCGCCCCGTCCACACTTGCCGCTTCCAAATACGCAGACGGAATGTTTTTCAGCCCGGCCAGAAAAATCAGCATTGATGACCCGAACTGCCAGACGGAAAGCAGAATCAGTGTCCACAACGCACTTGTCGGGTTCTGATACCAGAGAATTTTTTGATCAATCCCGACAAAAAACAGAAGCGCATTGATGACCCCGTCATTGCCAAAAATATTGCGCCACATAATCGCCACAGCCACGCTCCCGCCGATGATTGAAGGCAGATAAAAGAGCGTTCTGTAAATGGCCGTTCCTTTTGCTGCATTGTTTAAGATGACAGCGATAAAAAGCGCGAAGCCGAGGCGGAGCGGAACCCCGGCAAGCACATACGTAAACGTCACCTTCAACGACTGCCAATACTTTTCGTCACCCGTAAACATTTCCTTAAAGTTGTCGAGCCCGATCCATTTCGGCGCCGTAAACAAGTCATAGCTTGTGAAGGACAGAAACAGGGACGCCCCCATCGGAATGACCGTAAAGCATAGGAACCCAATGATAAACGGAGAAATAAAAGCATATCCCGCCAGATTGTCTTTTCTCATACTCCGGCTTTGTTTCATTGCGTCAGCCCCATTTCCCGTCAATTATTCCTCTCTAATATCTCATTGGCCTTTTTCCGGAACGTTTTGGCGGCTTTTTCCGGGGATACCTTCTGATACAGAATCTGATCAGACGTGTCCTTCAGCAGCTTGATGACCTCCGCGCTTCCCACAGGCTCCGGCGGATCGGCTTTGCTGATGTTTTTTGATGCGGTTTCCACATACTTCACAATGTTGGCTTCTTCCTCATTCAGTTTCAGTTTAATCGCATCCGCCACCTTGTCGGATACTGGCACTCCCCGCTCGCCTTTGATCAGCATGTTTGCCTCTTTATTGTTCACGAAGAAATCAATAAATTTGGCAGCCTCTTTTTTATGCTCAGAGCTTTTCGGAATGGAAAACAGCATACTCGGCTTCAGTGTCAGCGCCTTTTCTTTCATTTGCTCCGGCGGCAGATAGAGAGACAGCGGCGAATCTGTCAACCGGGCAAAGCCCAAATATTGATTGGAGTAGTTCCATGTAATCGCTGATTTGCCTTTGACGATAAAATCATCCTCCATCCCTTTAATCTGTGCGCTTTCATCAGGTGTTGGGGACGTTTTCGCTTTCGCCAGCCTCAGCTGCCGTTCAAAATAATCGACAAACAGCTGATCATCCTGATACGCGAGGCCAGTGCCGTCTTCTTTATAAAAACGTTCACCCTTCGTGCGCAAATAATAAGGAAAGAAAATATCAGGGGGATGCATTCCGTTGGAGCCGTAGACGCCGGCTTTTTCCTGAAGATCATACGCCAGCTTCTCGTAATCCTCCCACGTCCAGTTTTCCTGATTGATAGACACACCGGCTTTTTTCAGCAAATCTTCATTCGCAATCACAGACAGCACGTTGACGCCTAGCGTAAACCCATAGAGCTTATTATCGATTTTTCCGCCCGACAGCATATTTTCGTCGATTGAACTGACATCAATCGTTCCATCCTTTGTATACGGCGTTAAATCTTCCAGCTGGTTCTTCTTTCCGTATTGGGCTAAGTAAGCGGTATCCATTTGGATGACATCAGGAAGCTGGCCGGCGGCAGACATGGGCGCGAGCTTTTTCCAGTAGTCATCCCAGTTCGCAAATTCCGCTTCAATATGGACGTGAGGATTCTTTTTCTCGTAAAGTTCAATTACCTTTGTTGTATAATCATGTCTTGGCTGCCCGCCCCACCATGCGATTCTGAGTGTAACGTCTTCTTTTTTTCCCGAGGCCTCTTCACCCGCTGAACAACCGCTGAAAAAAAAGACGCAGACAAGCGATAACAGCACGTAACAAATCTTCTTCAAACCAATCCCCCCTTTAATGTAAGTGCTTACATTTATTTTAAAGCGTTCAGATGAGGCGAAACACTCAAAAAACAGTGGGGAAAGTCAAAAAAACAGAGATGGCTATCCTGCGGAAGCGCCTCCCTGTTTTCTTCTGAATTCTGACGGTGTCAGACCGGTATATTTTTTAAAAACAAGACTGAAATACTTCGGATTATCGCCAAACCCAATTTCTTCAGCAATTTCTGATACACTCGCGTCCCGCCTTATTTTCATCTGCTTCATCGCATGCTCAAGACGCACTCGTGTAACATATTGGGAAAACTTCTCGCCTGTTTCCTGCTTAAATAACTTCCCGAGATAATCAGGATTCATAAACAGCATATCCTTCGCCGCCCATTTTAAAGACAGATTCGGGTTTCCGAGCTCGTCGGCAATAAGCCTGATCATTTTTGAAATCACTGCGCTCCCGTGCAGGTCACCAGACGCTTCAGCTGTATCCCGAAACAGCTGCCCCGCGTGCCGAAGTTCTCCCGCCTGACTGATAGCCATCTTGCGGTCCGCAAAAACCTCCGCCGCCTTTTCAGCGGCGTTCTCCTCTACAGCGAGCACGGTCCATTCTCCGCTGCCGCAAACCGCAGTCAGCGCCGTCCCGAGTGCCTTTCTAGCCGCGGTATCAATAGATTGGCCCCCTTTTAAAATCAAGAGGCGGACCTTTTTTCCGGCAAGCGAAGGCGGCGGAGACAGCTGGGCGACACCGGCGATCAAGCCTTCCAAGTATTGATCGGCAGCAAAGGAACGGATATGATCAAGCTCGTGTATCAGGTGGTCTGTTTTCTTTTTCCGCACATCTTGCCGCTTCAGCTCAGCAATGATTTCCTCAAGCGAGCTGATAATCTGCTGTTCATTGCAGGGCTTCAGCAAATAATGCTTCACCCCATATTTCATGGCTTCCTTTGCGTACTCAAACTCTCCAAACCCGGACAGGACGATAAACTGCACCGACGGGCTGACGGCTGATACCTTTTTGATTAGCTCAAGCCCGTCCATGCCAGGCATTTTGACGTCTGTGATGACGATATGCGGCTGCTTATGTACAATCTTTTCATACGCTTCATGTCCGTTCTGCGCTTTGCCGATCAGTGAAGCGCCAAGCGCCTCCCACTCAATGATTCCCGCCATTCCATCGAGGATAATCCTCTCATCATCAGCCAGCAGTATTTTATACATCACACCACCTCATTTCGACACGGTATTGTGATCACAATCCTCGTTCCCTTTTCATGCTTACTTTGAATACGCAATCCGTATGGCTCTCCGAATGTCAGGCTGATGCGCTCACGAATATTCCACAGTCCGATTCCTCTTCCGCCCGTTGATTCAAGAATCCGTTCATCCATGCCAGGGCCGTTATCTTCGACCGTCATACAGACACAGTCCTTCTCCTTTTTCGCCTGAATCCGGATGGCGCACGGCCTTGTAAAGGGTTCAAGCGCGTATTGAATCGCATTTTCCGCAAGCGGTTGGAGCGTTAGTTTTGGAATGAGACAATGCTTCACCTCATCGTCAATATCCAACGTGAAGTTCAAACGCTCTTCAAATCGAAATCGCTGAATGGTCATATAGTGGAGTACGATGTCCGCCTCCTCCTGAATGGTCACGATATCCTTCTTCATATGTATACTGTTTCGCAGAAGAAAACCGAGCGATTCCACCATTTTTGAGATTTGCTTTTGCTGATTCGCCTTGGCCAGCCAATTGATGGACTCGAGCGTGTTATATAAAAAATGCGGATTGATCTGGGCTTGCAGTGCTTTCAATTCGGTTTCTTTAATGATGAGCTGTTTTTCCACATTTTCTTCCATCAGCTCATTAATCCGTTTCATCATGACAGTAAAATGGCGGTTCAGCATGCCAGCCTCATCTTGTGTATGCTCCGGCAGAGAAAGCGATACACCTGCTTCAATGCCGCCGTGCTGTACCGATTTCATCGCGGTCACAAGCTGTTCAATCGGCTCCGTGATGCTGTTGGCAATTTTCCTTCCGAAAAGCAAAACCACACAGAAAAAGAGAAGAAAGCAAGTGCCAATCACTGTTTTCATAAAGGAAATTTTTGCGAACATCTGATCAAAGGGGATGACGTTATAGTAGCTCCAATTTTGATAGGATGATTGAAGGTAAGAAATAAAGTAACGTTTGCCATTCTTTTTTATCAAGTCATAACCTGGGTGCTTCAGCGTCTCCTTTGCTGCCTCAGGAACATGCGCTGATGCATGTGCCGTATACACCAAATTCCCGCCTTGGTCAGCAATCATGATGTCTCCGACTGAATCGCCCCAATCCTTCGGCACATCACGAATCATCTGTTTGATATTGACTTGGATCAGCACCATGCCCAAGCCGTTCAAACTCAGCTGGTGAAAGGATCTGATCTGCCGTGCTGAAATCAGGAGAGGATCTGACCCGCCGAGCGTCATCCAAAGATTCCTTCCATTTTTCGCTTTCGCTCGCTTAAACACCTCTTCCTGCTCCTGCTTCAAAAGATCTGAAGAACTGCTTCCAGCTGAATACTCTGCGCCGCGGGCATCAATCAAATGAATGGAGTCGATGTACTTTTCATCGCTGGCATATCCCGCAAGCTGATCCCACAGCTCCTGCTTCATTTGATATTGATCATACGTATCATCCCGATTTTGCATGCTCAGGATGCGCTGAATCTGTTCGTCTGTAATGATTTCATAAGACACATCCTCTATCTTTTTCAGCTCGTCTTCGATCCGTTCAGAAGACATCCGCAGCACCTCCGAGGACTTGCGGTAAATCTGCTCATCATATACATGAAAGGCATACTGCACCCCGCTGTATACAAACAGAAAGGATACGGCCATAATCAACGATAGAAACACAAACAGCTTATCCTTAATCTTCATCCGCCTGTACCAGCCAGCAATTCTTTTCTTCATGCCGCCTTTTCTTTCTCCTGCCGCTGATCCATTGACCGAAATGCTTTAAAGGACAGCTTCGTTAAGATCAGGCTGAGTAAACTCCCGCTGAAAAACAGCAAAAATGTGACATGAAACAGAATGAGACAAAGCACACCGACAGCGCCCGCCGCCATCAAAAGCGTCACCGCCGGGCGGCTGAAGGCAATCAAAAAGCTAATGCTCAGCACCTCTCTGATTTTCACGTCAAAATGAGAGAACACCGGGAACACATACAGCACAACAAACGCGAAAATCAAACTGATGCTCAGGAACACGTTGACGAGCACAGGCTGATCCATCTGAGCCGCTATCCGCATATCTGCAAACAGAAACAGGGCAGCCGTCACAACGATGAGCCCGATGATCTGTGATGCCCGCCATTCCTTTTTAAACGCCCGAATAAAGACAGAAAACACCGGGGCATCCGCATTCCCCTTCGCCCATTCTCTCGCCACTGTAAACATCGCGGCAGTAGCGGGCATCAGCCCAAACACAACCAGGCCTGCAAGAGAAAACAAAATCCAAAGCACATTCAAATAGGCCAGTCTCATCACCCATGTACAAAAACGATTCAGCCCATTCGTCACACTGTGTATCATCAACATCACCTTCCCGCTCTGGAAAACGCTTTCATTTTAAAGTACTATGTATTTCTCCTTTCGAAAGAAAATTCCTGCCGTTCTGTGAAAAATTCGATATGATGAGAGACAGCCGCCGCCTTATCTTTTCCTGTCACGCCGGATGGCCTTATCGATCAAATATCCGGCAATGGCTCCGCAAATGACATTAAATCCAAGCATTCCGAGCGCAGCCCCTTCCCAGCCGCGTACATACACGAGGCTGTACCAGATCAGAAACACACCAAGGACGATCAGCCCGCCCAATATCCATTCCGGCCGGCTTTTGTCAGGAAACTTCATCCGCATCAAAGCAGATACGCCAGTGAACAGACAAGCCGTCACGATCCCTGTCATAAATAAAATTGGCCACACCATCGCCTGCCCTCCCTTTTTGAAAAAGACAAAAAAGCCTCCTTGAAAGGACGCTTATTCTGTCGTAATCTCTTTCTCAAACAAATGATATCCGGATGCATCAGCACCCATGAATTCATATCCCATACGCCGATAAAAGGAATGCAAGGCGTCGTTATCAGCGACACAGTCAAGCCGGATTCGCGTTTTTCCTGGAAAGTGTATGCCCGTCTCCGCCCATTGAAGGACGCGTGCTCCAAGTCCTTGTCCCGCAAACCGGCGGCTTACTGCGAGGCGGTGCAAATAAATAGACTCCTCATGCCCATCGTCTCCCCAAAGCGTCCGGTCCCACTCACTTGGTTCAGGCAGCAGCATCACGACAGCCGCAAGCTCTTCATCTTTTTTAAACACAAACACATGTCCCTTTTCAATTGACCCCGTGATATCATGTATATCTTGCCCTTTGAGAAGTCCGCTCCATTGGTTAGACCCCCGATCCCGGAGCCATTCAGCTGTTCGGACGAGCAACCCGGTAATCGATTCTGCATCCTCATAGACGGCCGGACACGCGTAAAATCCATCTGCTATCGTTTCGTTCTCAATCTTAAAAGCTGACATAAAGGCCTCCCAATCAAAAAGTAAGCTTGCACACACACCTTGATTATAATGCAGACCAAACCGCAAAAACAGACCATTTTCTCTGTATGTAAAAGGGTGTATGAAAGAGAGGCCAATCTGCCTATTAGAAAATCTTCTTTTTATCCCGTTCTTCTTTTAAAATTTCAACCGCTTCCCTGAAGCGCATGGAGTGCACAATTTCACGCTCACGCAAAAAGCGCAGGGAATCGTTTAAATCAGGATCATCCGAGATATCAATCAGCCATTGATACGTCGCCCGTGCTTTTTCCTCTGCCGCAATGTCTTCATATAAATCGGCAATCGGATCGCCCTTCGCCTGAATATAAGTCGCTGTAAACGGCGCACCCGCCGCATTGTGGTAAAATAGCGCGCTGTCATGATTGACGTAATGATCGCCGAGGCCAGCTTCACGCAGCTGCTCCGGTGTGGCGTCTTTCGTCAGCTTATAGACCATGGTCGCAATCATTTCCAAATGGGCGAATTCCTCCGTACCGATATCTGTTAAAAGGCCGATGACCTTATCTGGAATTGTATACCGCTGGTTCAAATACCGGAGAGCCGCGGCCAGCTCGCCGTCCGCTCCGCCATACTGCTCAATCAAATATTTCGCCAGCGTCGGGTTGCACGTACTGACTTTGACAGGGTATTGCAGCTTCTTTTCATACACCCACATTCAGGCATTCCTCCTTATACTTGCCACGGCCATGGCCCTTTGCCCCAATCCCAATCCTCGCCCGCGGGGCTGTTGCCGAACTGCAGAAGCGGCCCGTAAGAGGATTCGAACTGTCTTTTTAAGTGCCTTGAATAGCCGGAATATTGATTGAATTGCTTCAGCGCATCTTCATCATGAGGATGTGTATTTAAATAAAGACTCAGCTCAACAAGCACAAAATCCGCGGCCTGTATTTGCTCAAGCTGACGATAATACTCGGCGTCAACCTTTTTTGCCATGTGCGTCTCCCCCTCGATAAGGGTTTTCATAAAAATCATAGAGATCCTTCCAAAGGGTGCCTTTCCTTAAAGCCTCCATCGGCGAAAACTGCTCCATGTGCTCAGGCTGAAAGGTCATATAAAGGTTAGGGGGCGTTCTGTAATATTTCTTCCCTATGGGCGGACAGGGATCAAAACGGCTGTGAAAGGGCGTATATGATTTGACAGGCGTAAACGGCTGCATATCCTTCATTCCGGCTCCTCCTTTCTCAAAAACAATGACCTTAATAGGTATGAGGCAGGAGGCATGATTATGACTGAAACACGACTTAGCTTTTTCAATAAGAAGACCTTCGGCTCTGCCGAAGGTCTTTCTAGACTATTCAGTCCAAAATGAGGTCAGTGTTTCCAATACGCAGCATGAGCTGCAGCAAACTTTAAGAGCGAACGAGGTTCTTTTCCTGTCACACGGTTCACTGTATCCGTTACCCGATGTTCCGCACCATGGCTGATTGCTTCATCTAGCCCCGCCATAAAACTGGCATAATCCGCCGGCAAACCAGCTGCCGTCATCCTATTTTGCAGCTCAGAACGAGAAATGCTGACATGCTTCACCCGGCGTCCCGCGGCAGCACCGATGATCTCTGCCGCTTCGGCATAGCTCAGCGCCTCGGGTCCTGTCAGGATATGATGTGTTTGATGAGGGACGGCATCAGTCAAAGCACGGACAGCTGTTTCTGCGATGTCATCAGCATCAATGAATCCTAGCTTTCCCTCACCCGAAGCCGTGACGATGCGTCCCTCATTTTGAATCGACATTTGATGCTGGACGTTGATGAAATTTTGCATAAAGTATGAGGGCCGCAGCACCGTCCATTCAGGAAATTCGCGCACTGCCTGGTGAAGCGCGCCAAACACAGGACCATTCTCGGAGACAACAGACGCACTTTGCATCACTACCCGCTTTACACCAAGACGCTTTGCTTCCTTTAAAAAGGGAAGCACATAGGGAGCCGGATCAAGCACACCGACCGGAGCAACAAGATAGATGTCTTTTACTTGTTCTAGGGCAGGCGTATAACTGGAGGCGTCCATCCAATCAAAATACACATACTCTGCATTTGCAAGCTCGCCCTTTTTTCTGCTTGCAATACGCACCCTGTATCCCAGCTTGATTAAACGGCTGGCGATTCGGCTGCCGACTGTGCCGGTCCCGCCCGTGATTAAAATCGGATTCTGTTTCATCATTTTCCACTCTCCTCTGTTTGCAAAAATGATCCTCCAAATGCCTCTTTTACAACAAGCGGATTCCAATAATCCCTATACCGCACAATGCGGCCGTCTCTCGTTTCGATGACACTGATATAGCTTTGGCGATAAGGCAGTCCAGTCTCAATCACATGCCCGTCACATTGAAACTCCGCAATCATCGTATTCGAGTCCGCTGAACGGTACACTGTCGGAGCCGTAAATGAAGAAAGATGGATCTGCTTAGGATAATCCTTAATATAATCGTAAATAGCCGCTTTTCCTTCTATTCTTTTTGGTGATCCCTCCGGCGCATAAGGAAACTCAAATACAGCATTCTCATCCCAAAGCTCCACCCAGCTCTTCATGTCCTTCTCAAGCATATAAGCCATAAACTTTCTCAAAGTTTCACATGCTTTTTCAAATTCATTCATCAACATTCATCATCACCTCTTTTTTTATTTCCAGACCATTCAGTCCAAAAAATGCACACATGGGCAAAGAATTCTTTACCACATGTTAATCAAGCACTGATAAACTCACGTCAACATGGTCCTGAAGACGATCCATATCTGCCGTCACTTTCGCAATAAATGTCAGTGACAGCCTGCTTTGATTCAGGTACCGGGCAAGCGCAGATATATCAGGATCTTCGCCATTCAATTCTCCTTGATTCTTCGCCCTTAAAAGCGCCTGATAAAAAGCGTCCTCAAGCTGCTTGGATTGTCTTTCAAAATACCGGGCAAGCTCAGGGTCATGCGGAATCTGTTCAATCGCGCTGTTAATGATATAGCACGCCTTCGCCCGTTCCGGATCCCTCAGGGCATTGACACCCTCCTGAAAAATTTCACGAATGGCTTCCATTACAGATCCTGGCGCTTCAAGCCTTTCCATAACGGCAGTGTTTTTTCCTTCAAGATACGATTTCACAGCGGACAAAAACAAATCACGTTTCGTTCCATACGTATCATACAAGCTCTGGCGGGCAATGCCTAAATGAGAAAGCAGTTCCTGAAGAGACGTTCCTTCGTAGCCATACTCTCCGAAAACCTCTATCGCCCTGTGAAGAACAAGCGCCGTATCAAATTCTTTATTCCTCCCCAAAAAACGATCACCTCCTGAAACAAATGTTATCATTTTCCGGACTGAACAGTCAAGAAAAAAATAAAAAAAACACTCTTGATCTGCAAGAGTGTCCTCTTTTCACCATCATCTTTTTTATTTAAAGCCGTCTTTTCCCCAATGGCCCATATGGTGGTGATGGTGGCCATAATGACCATCATGATGATGGTGGTGATTATCCTTACCAACATGATGATGGTGGTGATGAAGATTATCTTTTCCATCATGGTGATGGTGATAATAGTGATGATGTCCATCGTTTTCATGGTGCATGCCCGGATAGCTTACAGCTCCCGGAGAGCCTCCATAACCGCCGCTTGGATAACCGCCGCCATACGCGCCATATCCCGGATAGCCGCCGACTCCTCCATGCATGCCATAGCCTGGATACCCCCCAGACATGCCGTAGCCCGGGTAGCCCCCAGACATTCCATAACCTGGGTAACCTCCAAACATGCCGCCGTAGCCTGGGTAGCCTCCGTACATCCCATAGCCCGGATAGCCTAGTCCTCCATACATGCCAAACCCCGGACGGCCAATGCCGTAGCCTGGAAAAGTGCCAAAACCAGGTCCGCCATAGATCTGTCTTGTATCAGTATCAGTCATATTCACTCTCTCCTTCACTTAGGTTACAGTCCAGAGTATGAGAATATCTTACAGATCGTATAGGCAGCCGCCTACATACAGCTAAAACAATTTCTAGGACAAAAAAAGAAAGCAGGCTATAACAGCCTGCTCACTCCTTACTCGCCTAAATCAACGTTATGATACACCTGCTGAACGTCTTCCAAATCCTCTAAGGCATCAATCAATTTTTCAAACTGTTCCTTCGCATCATCCGGAAGCGTGACTTCGCTTTGCGCAAGCATTGTCAGCTCCGCTACTGTAAATTCCTCAACGCCCGCGTTTTTAAACGCCTCCTGCACTGCATGGAATTGATCCGGCTCCGCATAGACGATCACACTGTCATCCTCTTCCAAAATGTCACGGACATCGACATCCGCTTCCATCAGGATTTCAAGCGCTTCATCAGCCGTTTTGCCTTCCACACCAATAACAGCCGTTGCGTCAAACATGTAAGCAACAGATCCGCTCACACCCATGTTTCCGCCGTTTTTCCCGAACGCCGCACGCACTTCCGGCGCCGTACGGTTTACATTATTCGTCAGCGCATCAACGATAATCATTGATCCGTTCGGCCCGAAGCCCTCATAACGAAGCTCATCGTAATTCTCTTCCGCTCCGCCCTTCGCCTTCTCGATCGCCCGTTCAATGATGTTTTTCGGTACGCTGTAAGTCTTCGCGCGCTCAAGCACAACCTTCAGCGCCTGGTTGGATTCCGGATCAGGCTCGCCCTGCTTCGCCGCCACGTAAATCTCACGGCCAAACTTCGCATAAATCCGACTCGTATTCGCGTCCTTAGACGCCTTCTTCTCTTTAATATTGTTCCACTTACGGCCCATGATGTTCCACTCTCTTTCATATATATCAATCTAAATGCTGTTATTCACTTTATCCATTATACCTCAAATGGTTTGGTTGTTTCGAGTGTCTTGCGTTAGAAATAGAAGGAATGCCGCGGTGGGAAAATCGAACGTCTTCAGTAAAGCAAGAAAAAGCCCTAGCTAAGGGCTTTCTTCTGATCACTGAGTTTATAAGGGGAATGATCAATATACGTCGTATTTCGATCTGTTGATTCCTTAACGCCGCCCGAGTTTGTCAGGAATGGAAACGACATGCTTCCGAAAACTAGAGTAACAGCCAGACACATCATCACTTTTTTCTTAATAGGCATATAAACACTCTCCTTTTAAAATATCTTCTTGAGCTTTCAGCACTTTCCGATAAAACGCAGCAGCTTGTTCAAAGTGACAGCTGCTTTCAAACACAGCGGCAGCACTCCGGGCACATGCTTCAATGTACGCGTGCAGGTTCTTTTTTTCGAAATAGCTTAAAAGATCATGAATTTTCCGTTCATCAACAGTCTCCTTGTACACGGCCTCTAAGAACAGAAACAATTCTTTATAACATTTGTGAGAACGTGCTGTGATACGGTTCAGCCCTTCTTCTATGAAATGAAACGCCTTTTGTGTCTGGCCCGCTTTACATAATGTCCAGCTTAACCCAAACAAGACTTTCGGAAGCAGATCAGGCACTTTCTCTCTGCTCACTTTCGCCGCTTTTTGGAAATGTTCTATGGCCATATGATCGTCTCCTGATCTGTCATAGCTGTTCGCGATGTTCAATAGTGAAATGGCGATAAACCGATCGTTTTGAATGTCCATTGCCAATTTCAGCGCTGCTTCTAAATGCGGGAGCGCTTTGCCATAGTGTTTGAAATCATCATAGTTTCCAGCGATCACAAACAAGCTTTGTATGGTTCTAATGCTGTATAAGGGATGGTTTTGATAAATGTCTAAGGCTTGAAGAATATGATGCATCGACACATGGGTTTGTTTCATGTGATAATACGCTTCCGCCAATTTAAAATGGAATTCCGCTTTCTCAATTTCATCAGACACAACCGGCAGTTCTTTCTCCGCCTCGCGATAAAACCCGATTGCTTCAACATATTCTTTTTGATCAAATTCATACATGCCGCGGAAAAACAAAGAGTAGTATTTCAAAAGGCCTGTGAGTTTTTTCTGAGGGGTCTCAATCGTTTCAAGAAGCTCTGTCACGGTAGGGCGATTCCCGTAAGGCTGTCCCGGCTCCAAATAATCCAGCATCAGCTGGTGCCGAAAACACATCAGAGAATAATAGATCAGCAAATCCTGATCCTCTTCCATCTGCTGAATGTCCTGCTCAACCTCCGCTTTCAGAACCTCTGCATCCGGAACACTGAACTGGCGAATCATTTTATACCATTCATTAATCTTAACACCAACACGCGAAGACGGTATGGCTTGACTCAACGGCTTCCCTCCTTCTCTGTGAGATATGTCATATTCTATCAATCCCAAATTTTGAAAACAATACGAAAGGAAGAATTTTCTTTTTCATCCTGGCAAAAGCATTCAAAACCCCTTTTTCAAAAGACTTTAATGAAAATAAAAAAACAAAAGCATGGGAACACTATGAAAAGATCCTATGTAAAGGAGAATGGCCGATGCCAATCACGCAACTGATCATTAGACTTTTCATCGCCTTTATCACATTGCTGGTGTTAACAAGACTGATGGGCAGAAAAGAAATCTCCCAGATGACCTTTTTTAACTTTGTTTCAGCCATATCCATTGGAACGATCGGGGCCTCGCTTGCCATTGACTCAACAATCAGTATGAGAAATGGATTCATCGCCTTGTTGGTGTGGAGCGCTTTTACAATCATCATCGGGTTTCTGGATATTACATTCCCCGCTTTTCGGTATGCGGTTGTAGGACAGCCTGTCATTCTGATTAAAAAAGGGAAAATCATGGAGAAGGAACTTAGAAAAGCCCGAATTGATATCGATACTTTGCAAACTTCGCTTCGCAAAAAAAATATATTTTCAATTGCCGAAGTGGATTATGCTATTTTCGAATCGGACGGCACTGTATCTGTGTTGAAAAAGGAAACACACCAAAGCGTGACAAAAAAGGATATGAACGTACAAGGAGCAAACACGAAAGTATCTCATTCCGCTTCAGTCATAGCTGATGGAAAAGTGAGAGAAGACAACTTAAAAAAATTGCATCTGAACAGACAATGGCTGATGGACCGGCTAAAAGAAGCAGGCGTCCAAAATCCTAAAGAAGTATTTTATGCAGAAGTTCAAACAGACGGCACGCTGTATATCGATCAAAAAGAGGATTCATTACCTGAATAAAAAAGACCTGTGCCTGCAACATTGTTGCGGCACAGGCCCTTCACTTATTTCATATACGTATTCACCAGCTCGTAACAGCGCTCTTTCGTCTGTTTGGCAAGCTCTTCCGTTTGGACGACTCGGGATAATGAACCGCCGCCCTCCTCATCATATCGTTTCTGGGCCGCAGCATCCCTATCCTTTATCCATTGGCGCTGTTTCCCTTTTAATGCCGCCATGTCTGAAGCAGAAAGCTGATTTTGCAGCACACCGTATATCTCGTTCAGCAATCCGTCCCACATTTGATAATTATAACCGTAATCCTCAATCATCTGATAATCACTTTGATAGTCATTGTGCTTTTCTTTCTTTTCTGCCGCAGACAATTTCGCAACATAATCTGTTTTTGTGCTTCCCGTTGTCTGCCCACTGCTCTGTGTATCCACTGTATCAGGCGATGCGGTTTCCGCAGTCTTCTGAGCTGTCTCTTGCTCCGCAGCCTCAGTCTCGTTTTCATTATCACTTACCAGACTGGTATCCTTTGAGCTGATCGCCGCCTGTCTTTCCCCATGTGAACTCTTTACATTGAAAAGATAAGCTGTTCCGCCGGCAGCCTTCGATTCATAGGACTTCACAAATTCCGCCGTTTCACCGTTTCTCGACAGAATCGTTTTCGCTTCTTCTTTTGTCAGCTTGATTTCATCCCCTTGAAGCGACTTGCTGTCCCATTTGTTGATCTTCCAATCGCCATCTTCCTTCACCAATTCAAACGTCCATGATGTGCCCATGTTGTTTAATTCTGTTGCCGGATCTATTGATGAAGCCTCTATCTTATTCTTGTTCTGTTTATATGTAAAACGCACATCGAAATCAGTGCCCGGTTGAAAAGGAGCATCACACTCACAATAGTACTCTCCAGCCAAATCCTTTAAGGTCTGATCTGCAAACGTCTCCGTTGCATAAGGCAGCACACTAGGCCGCAGTTTGCTGAAATCAGCCTTATTCGCTGTGCTCCAGCCGTTTTCTGTTCCCGCTTTATCAAATGCGTTGAAGATCGAATCAATATCGTTTTTCAAAGCTGATTTTACTTCCTGCTCCGTCAGCTTCGCAACGCTCTCTTTCTTCACGGCTTGCTTTTCTTGCTCCTTATCAGAAGCTCCGCTATCAGAACACGCCGATAATAGGAATAAAACAGATAAAAGCAGCGCACCCAATTTATAACTCATTGTCTCTTCTCACCCTTCTGTTCTCTCATGGTAGCTTTCTAATTTTATAGGTCTTTTGTCGGTTTGTACATTTGATTTTTACATAGGACGAAAGAGACTGAAATGAATTCTTTTTTATCTATGCCACAATAAAAAAGAACTTCTCAATGGAAGTTCTCACTTATTTTTCTCATAGGATTGTTTGATCAACCCCATAATATATTCAATGTGTTCGTCATCTTTTATGAAAATCTCATAGTCTCCATTTCCCCAGTGACCGGTCTCAGAGACATCGCGCATTTTCTCCTCGGGATCATGCAATTCTCCCTTTTTCATATTCACCCACACCTTAAGTCCGCTTTTTAAAAGTAGAATATCAACGAAGTTTCGCTTATTAGATGTAAACGCAATATAAAGCTTGGTCGGTTTGATTGAAATATGATCGTCCAAATTAAAAATGAATTCCTTTAGCTGCTGATAAAGCTCTATGATGTCAAACGGCTTCTCTGCAAGATGATCCTCTTCAGAAAACACTTTAATTTCTTTGCTGACCTCTTGAATGGTCTCACTTTGCCGTGAAATGGTCTTTATCGACTCGGAGACGCCATCAGCCTTCATTTGATTCAGCTGAACCAGATCATTTTCGTATCTTTTAATCTCCCACAATTCAATTGGCAGGTCTTTAAAATGGATCGATTGCTTTTGATACAC
The DNA here is from genome assembly GCF_002201875.1 of Bacillus sp. MD-5. Lineage (NCBI taxonomy): Bacteria > Bacillati > Bacillota > Bacilli > Caryophanales > Bacillaceae > Bacillus > Bacillus sp. MD-5. The sequence goes on along the minus strand of NZ_CP021911.1, from coordinate 606,465 downwards.
CGTAAATACAGGTGAGATAAAAATGACCTTCGACTGCGACCAGTCTACATCATCCCGCTTTAACGAAAAAACATGATTTTCATTGTACTCAAGAATGAAATCTGCTTTATGATTGAGCATTGCTGCTAAGTAGGCGTAGCCCTGGTCAACAACACTGAAGTTTTTCGTATTTTTATACTCGATAATCACGAAAGCATTTGTCTCATAATCAAACGCTAACGTATCAATGCGGAAATTGCTGATCCTGAATTCAGATTTCACAAACCTGAGCCCCAACATCCGCTGAAGATTGATTTCACATAAATCCTGAATCTCTTTTTCTTTTTTAAACGGTTTCTCGCGAATATCTTCGATTTGATTTTGATTGTTTACTTTATAGAGATACATGCTGGGCTCCTTTTATTTTACTAGTTCCATCAAGGTTTCTAAGGATAGACTCGAAACCGGATTTTGCGTTTTCGTTTTCAGCGTACCGCCAATCAAATAAGAATAGTCACGGCACTCTGCCAATTGAAACCGAACTCTATTATTCGTTTTAGTGAGCTTGGCGGGTTCATCTGATTCCCAAGCGTCAACGATCTTGTAAACATTTAAAATCACACCGCTCCGAACAACAATTGCCCGTTTACATTCCTTTGCTCTGGACAATTTCATATCCCAGTTCCCGCAGGCGCGGTTCGTTAGCGTGTCGCCTTTTTGAATGTCCTTGATCTTTATGATTAAGAAATCTTTATCCAAATGAGCTCTTCCCCTTTTTATTGATCTATCATTATCTTATCAAAACCGTGCGCTTAGACACATGCCAAATGACTCATTTTTCCACCAAAACATGTTCTCACCCCCACCCTCATCCCGCACCGTGGTAAAATTTTGATATTGAGCGAACAAAAGAAGGGAAATGGTCATGAAAGTATTTGAAGCGAAAACACTGCTTTCGGAAGCGACAGACCGTGCAAAAGAGTACAAAGAACTAAGAACGCAAATGGTCAATTTGAGAAAAGCGTTAAAAAGCGTCGCTGATCTCAGTGACAGCGAATTTTCAGGAAAAGGCGCCAGCAACATCAAAGCCTTCTATCACGACCACGTCGGCGTCACCGACCAATGGATCGACTACATCGATATGAAAATCGCATTTTTCAACAGCATCGCCGGAGCCGCCGAGGACAAAGGCCTCTCAGACGCATACATCGAAGAATCCTTCCTGGAGCACGAACTGGCAAATGCCCACAAAAAATCGAAATCCATCATGTCTGAACAGAAAAAAGCGATGAAAGATATCTTAAACGATATCGACGACATCCTCCCGCTCGACCTGTTTTCAACAGAAACCTTCAAAGACGAGCTGGCCGATGCCAACGACAAACGCAAAAAAACACTGGAAAAATTGGACGCCTTGGACGAAGACCTGAAAACAGAATACGCCCTGTCAGAGCCAAATGAACAATTCATCAAATCCGACTTCCAAAAGCTCCAAGAAGCAACAGGCAAAGGCAAAAACGCCACACCCATCCACTACAACGCCAAGGCGTACCGTGAGAGTGACATACATAAGAAAAAAGGCGACATTGAAAAGCGGACTGAGGCTTACTTGAAGATTAAGAAAGAGGAAGCGAAAGAACGTGAGATTGAAAAATTAAAAGAAAGACTGAAAAACTACGATTATGCGGATGCCGATGAATTCTACTCAATGGCAAAGACGATAGGCTATGAAAATCTGACAGCAGAACAGCAGAGATACTTCACCCAAATTGAAAACACGCGTGAGCTTGAAGCAGGCTTCAAAGGGGTTGCCGTCGGCCTTTATGATTCCGGGAAAGACGCGGTCGTAGGCCTGTGGGATATGGTCACAGACCCGGGAGGAACCGTTGAAGCGATTACCGGAGCGATGGCTCACCCGATCAAAACGTATGAAGCCATTTCAGCGGCAATCGAAGAATCGTATCAAAAAGACATGGTGAATGGTGACACCTACTCAAGAGCAAGATGGGTGTCATATGCGGTTGGCACTGTTGTCACATCAATTGTCGGCACAAAAGGCGTAGGAGCCGTCTCAAAAACTGGCACAGCCGCCAAAGTGACGACCAAAGTCAAAACAGCAGCAAGCAAATCAGCAACAGCCCAAAAAGCCATAACAGTCTCAAAACAAACCGTTGATCACATCAAACAAAAAGTAAACACAGGCATTGAAGTATCAAAAAAACAGGTCAAAACCAAGTTAAATCAAATCGGAGATCTCACACTTGCGGATATTCTCCCCTATCATCCCCGTCACGATTTAGTGCCGGCAGGCGTTCCTTACAACGCGGTCAACGGGGTCACACTTAAAGAGGGACTGCAAAAATTTGCCAAGGTCATCCTGCCGAAACCATACGGAACGTCATCGAGCGGAAGACGAACTCCAGCGCCACATGTACCGCCGGTAACCGTCAAATACGGCGAGCATTTCGCAAGATGGAGCAGAAAGAAAGTGCTGAAGCCGAATGTCATCTACAAAACAAAAGAAGGCTACACATACACGACTGACAACTATGGTAGAATTACAAGTGTCAAAGCAGACTTGCAGCTGGGAGAAGCAAAACGAAACCAATATGCACAGACGAATGCTGGAAAGCCCCAGGACCGAAAGCCTGACGATGACGGCGGCCATTTAATCGCCACCCAATTCAAAGGCTCAGGCCAGTTTGACAATATCGTGCCGATGAATTCTCAGATTAATAGGAGCGGCGGGAAATGGTATGAGATGGAGCAGGAGTGGGCAAAAGCTCTAAGCAAAAAACCACCTAAAAAAGTAGCAGTTCAAATAGAACCAGTCTATTCTGGGGATTCACTTAGACCATCATATTTCGATGTAACCTACAAAATTGGGAGCAGAAAAGAAATAAGCGTCTCTATTAAAAATCAGCCTGGGGGTTAAAAGAATGGAAACTAGGAAGATGCAAGATTTGTATCAACTTATTGGAGAGAAACTCAATGACATCATACCTGGTGAATGGACAAAGATATATCTTTATGCAGAAGTATTAGATGATTCCACAATGGTTCTTTTTCACTTCAGAACACCAGAAAATAATCAAATTATTTATTCACAAGATATACCTAGCCATTACAACGTAAGCAAGGATATTTTCAAGACGTTGTTAAGAGAACTAAGAGAACTTTTTGAAGAATTAAGAACTGAACACAGAAATAATAACGATGATGTTTGGACTAACCTTACACTAACATTGGATCGTAGCGGAGAATTCCAATTAGATTATAATTATGATGATATTTTAGCCTCAGAATTAGATGGATACGAAAGAATCGCAATATGGGAATATAAAAACCTTGGTATTTTGCCTGAAGATGAGGATGATAAAGAATTTGTAATTAGTTACCTCGGTCTATAATTAAAAAATGGCTCAGCCCTACTCTGCTGAGCTATTTTTTATAAACCAATCTAAAATAAATAAATTTTAGAGGTTTTCCATATGAATATATTGATTATAAATACAATTAATAAACTCTATAATGAGGCTAACTTTTCTCAAGACAATTATCTATCAATATGCAAACAACCTATAACATTACCAGAAGAAATAAAGTCATTTGTAAAATCAATGTAGATACAATCTATTGAAGGGTAAACAATGGATAAACTGACAAAAGAAGAGTTGATCTTTCTTGTAAAGGAATTAATGAACCCAACATTAGATGATGAGAAAGTCAGTGAATATCTCGATTTATTAGAGAAAAATGTTCCTCATCCGGCATCAAGTGATTTAATTTTCTGGAGCAATGAAGATTACACAGCGGAACAAGTTGTAAAAATTGCTCTAAATTATAAATATGAGTAGTCTATCAAACCATTAAACAGATATAGCAACTCTCAAATGGAATAGAAATTTAAAAGGAGCATCACCTTGACAGTAAGAAAAGAATTAATAAAACAAATTAATTTAACAATCGTAGCAATAAAAACAATTCATCAAAATAATCCAACTCCAATGGTCAAAAACATATTAAAAAGATACCAAGAAGCAATAGTCTTTATCCAACATTCATCTGAGGAACAATTTGAAGAAGGCTTTTCTAAAATTAGAAACAAATTAGACACTTTGACAAGAGCTTACCTAGAATCAGCTAACAACTACATGAATCCTATGCTCAAAGAAATGCATAAGACAGAAAAACTGCTAAAAGAGTATGACGAAACTGCTCAGTCGTAATAAACGCAATCCAAAATTCAAAAATTGAGATTGGCTAACCTCCACAAAACCAAATGTAACGCAAAACACCCAAACTCCCTTTTGCGGACTGCACCGAAAATTTATTTTGCGGTCTCTCAACCCCTTCCTATTAAATTTCAGTATTGATAAAATTTACATAATTAGTGAGAAGAGGAAGGGTGAGAAGTTTGGGCACGATTTCGTCTCCGCACGTTGGGATGAAAATTAATGAGTGGAACCGGCATATTCAAAAGTTTAATGTGACTGACGCTGAAATGCTTAAAGCTGAGATCGAACGGGACATTGACATCATGGAAGAAGACCAAGATCTCTTGATTTACTATCAGCTCATTGCATTTCGCCATCAGCTTATGATCGACTATGTGATTCCATCTGAAGGAATCCAAATGGAGTTATCAGAATATTTAAAGAGAATTGAAGGCAGCAACAGGAAGATGGAGAAACTCGTTGAATACTACTATTACTTTTTTCAAGGGATGTATGAATTCAAAGAGGGCAATTTCTTAAGTGCTATTACATTCTATCAAAAAGCGGAAAACACCATTCCCTATATTTCAGATGAAATTGAGCGAGCGGAATTTTACTTTAAAATGGCTGAAGTGTTTTATCATATGAAACAAACCCACGTATCCATGCACTATTCTTCCCAGGCGTATAACATTTATAAAACGCACGACCTTTACTCAGTCCGCCGCATACAGTGCCATTTTGTTATCGCAGGAAACTACGATGACCTAGAAAGTCATGAAAAGGCGCTCCCTCACCTCGAACAGGCACTAAAAGGCGCACGGCTGCTTGAAAGCAAAAATAAGCGGATTTACGGCCAAGCTTTATTCAATATCGGAAATTGTTATCTTAAAATGGGCGAATTGACGAAAGCAGCAAAATACATGGAGAATTCGATACTCCAATTTAAAAAATCAAATTTCAACAACTTGACACAAGCTTACCACGATTTAGCCTTAATTTATTTTCTTCAACATAAACAAGAACAGGCAATGGATTGTTTCAGAAAAGGCGTACGCTTCGCATGTAAATTCGGCGATGACCTATTTAAAATTATGTTTGAAGGATTGCAGGCGCTGTTTATCAAAAAAGGAGAAGCGTCCATTTTATTAAATGTTTTCAACAAATTAGAGACATCCCAAGGGTATCCTTATATGGAAGAGTTGGCATTATTAGCCGCAAAGTTTTATACTGAAATTGGGCAGATGGATGATTCTGTTATCTGTTTCAAAAAGATGGTTCATGCCCGCAAACAAATTCAGAGAGGGGATTGTTTGTATGAAATTTAAACTGACTTTGTGCGCTGTAATTGCTTTGATCGGTGTAAGCTTTATCAGTTCTTCCTTGGGTAATGAAGTAAACGTAGCATCCAGAAACATGACAAGCAAAGCTGCAAACGATTCAACGAACTCCCTAGCAGACAAAGCCATCTTTGACAAGGAAATGACGATTGCAGAAAACGGAACGTTTGGTTAAGAATGAGACGCAGCTTAGGCTGTGTCTCTTTTTCTGAAGAAATAGGTGAGAAGGCGATAGAATGTTTTATGTTCAAACTCTTATATGCAGACCAAACAAAATCCTTAAAAAACAAGATAGGTGGAAGTAATGTATAACCAATTAAGAGAAATTGTTAACCTCTTAGAAAAGATAAATAGCCACGGTCAAACAAATATACTTTCTGTTGAAGAATTCGAAGTACAACAAGACAATCTAAATGATTTGTCTCTGTTATTAACCGACATGGACAAGCTTCTAAAGAAGAGTAAATATATTGATCCTAACCGTGTTCAAGATGTTGATAGACTTCTGATCGAAATCCACAGAAGGATGAACTCACTTGAATGGAATATACCCGAAATTAGTGATTCAAAACATGGAAACATAAGCCTTTTCCAATTTAAAAAAGGCAACACTAACAAAGAGGTTAGTTGCCTTTTCTAATTCCCAGAACCGCCACACACTCCTGATGCGTAGAGTGCTGAATAGTAGATTCAAAACAATATTGAGCAGTGGGAATTCATCTATATTTCCATAACAATTTATATAGTAAAAACGATTAAAGCGTGAAGAGGATTTTATCAATCAAGAAAAAGTTAAGGGATGATATAGTATTAACACCCCATACTTTCTTACTGTTCCAGAAAGGTTCTTAAATTAATTTGTGAGCTCTGGTACAAAAAGATTGTAATCGTTTTTTGGATATAATAGGCCCTCAATTGTTGAAATAGATTTATCACCCATTTCCAGGTTTCTTCCTACTCTTCTCTTTATCAAACCGACTTCTTGTAGTTTATTGTTTTCATATAGCAATACAAAATTTCCTTTATATTTAAAAACATCCGTGCCAAATACCTTTGTCGAAAAAACACGAACTTTATTTCGTTTCTTTTCTTTGTATTCAACTATCTCATTTTTATTTAGTGTAAAAGAGCGATTAAAATGGGTTTCAAAAATAACTTGGAGAATGGAATTTCTAAGCCCATCAAAAAATTCCAAAGAATACATGATCTCCTTATGTGTACCCTTTATATCTAATTTTCGAATAAGTATTCTGTTCTGTCTTGAGAAAGGATAAACCTCTTTTGACCCCATAAATTTTTGAACATTACCTTGTTTATTTTCTATATTTGATTTATGTTGATGTAGGTAAGTTAATAATTTGGTGCTTTGCAATTGGTAAAAAACATTCATCCAAGCTCTATATAAATCAAAAGAATTAAAGGTTCCAGAAATATTCTTTGAAGGTAGCCTTGCAAACATTTGAAAAAGTGAATTTTCCAAATCTCTGCCGAGTTGATCTCCCTCCTCAATTAATAAATGCACCTCGCTACAATCTTGTAATTCAGTAAAACTTTTTTGAAGATATCCCTCTTTTTTTGAACATATAGCCTCAATTTTTTTATAGGCAAGTCCAAAACTATAATAGTGTTGAAATAAACATGTCTTAATCGCATCGTGATAGAGTGACCATGCTTCCGGTGATAATTTGATCTTTATGTCATTAAATCTTAGGAAAAGTGTCCTTCCAAAAGGGGATTTTGATATTTTATTTCCAAAATGATAGGCGGCTAATAAAGTGTTTATATCAATCACCTTCTTCCATACTTCTTAATCTATAAACAATTAACTCTCCTAAAAGTATATTTGCACTCAAAACGTTTTCTGGGTTTATTTTTAATTCATCCCTTCCATGCACCAGGTCATTACGATAGTCTCTAACCTTCCATAACTTACTAAAGTCTTCATCAGTTATTGGAATAGATAGTTGCCGAATCAAGGTTTGAACTTTGATTTTCAAAGGAGGATCTTTAAGTTTTCCTAAACTCTTTTCTTTTATTTTCCTAGAATATTCTTCTGTAAAAGTATCACTTTGTTCTTTTAATAGTTGCTTCAACAATTTTTTGAATTCCCTAATAATTTCATCAGGCAAAAAAGGGTCGGTTTCTATTTTATCAACCAAAAATTCCATAGCTATGTTTGTATAAATAACCTTGTCTTCTATATCTTCTGCTTTCCAACTTCTATTCAACCACTTTAAAGCATTAAACAACTGCTTGTCTAAAGTTGATTGCTGCCCGGTCTGTTTTTTGTACAGTTTTTCTTCATACCAATCCAATTCTCTAAAAACTTTTTCAAATTGAGAATCGACACCTAAAGAATTATTTTCCCAGGTGTTTTTAGAATCACCCAAAATGTTTTCTACGCCTACTAGATTTTCCACATAATAGAGTGAAGAGCATTTAGGATTTTGATATAATCTTAATCTATTCCATTCATTTAGCTCATTACCTAAGTTGTATAAATTAAACACTCTTTCATTTTTGGATAGTAAAATTATCATATCGATTGCATCTTGAACTTTTTGTCTACCTAATAAATAGGCATCATATACGTTATCTGATTCGACAATTGTTTGAGCAAAAGTATCAAACTGACCAAGTAAATTATGATTATATTTCTCCTCAAATCCCTTATACATATCAAAGGCTTGGTCTTTAGTTAAAAAGGTTACACCCCCCAACCCAAATTCAAAATTATTTAGCATTAGATTTTCTATTGGAAGCAACACAAGGTAAGGAACAAATTTTACTCCAAAACCCTCTATATTAATTTGTTCCTTTAACATTCCGGAACTCCTCAATATCGCCTGTAATGGTGAATTTGGGTCTGAACCTTGAAAAGAAAAGAAATCCATCTTCTTCTTACTTAATTCATGAATAAATGAGCTTAGAAAAATTGTGATTCCATCTATACCTTTTTTCACTTCATATATTGTCCCTGCAGATTCTATAGAATTATCATTTATCCAATACCTGATAACCCAATCCTCAGAAAGGTGTATATTTTTCAAACCCTGAATAACATTTTGATTACTTTCAAATTCAAATTTCCCGTAAACTAAACCTCTTCTACTCGATATAAGTAAAGTTTTATGAGGTCTAATTAATTTACCGTTACTGTATACCTCACAGCTCCCACTTATTATATTTCGCTGTGTTGATGTCAGAATTGATAAAGACTTATATGTATCAATTTCTTTTTTTATTTTCCCATTCTCAAAATGTTCTACAATTTCGTCAATAGACTCAATAACTATATTCATAGTGTTATATTCACTATTTAAGAAATCCCTAAGATTTCTAAGAACGCTACCTATATTCGTAATCTCTACAGGAATAATTGACCCGCTAATGAAATCAAAACCGCATATCATAAATTTTTCTTTGTTTTTTTGTTTAAGAACCAAATAATGCAAAATGACAGTATCTTTGGAATATAACATCGATAAAACCAAATTGTTATTTTCAAATCCATTGTATGGAACACTATAACTATTTAGAAAAAGTGATGAGTCTAGTGGGTTCATCATTTATTACCTTCTCCTTAATTAGACTTCGAATGAAATTCACTTTACTAACGTTAAACTACATATGACGCAGTTACAAATAGGTGCGTTTTAAAAGGGACAATTACTTGCCGAATATTACTTACCATCTATATTCTACCTATTCAAAATATACATTTCCAATATATTGAATCAAAACCGAATCCCTCATGGAATCATAGGCTCTAACTTCTACTATATCCTCACAAAAAGAAAGAGGGTTGTGCTTGTGGATAAAGACACATTCTTTACAACGAAACCATCAAAAAGTGTAGAAGTGAACCTTCTATATAAAAGTGATTTGAAGAAAGTAGCAGGTATGGTAGGTATTCTATACAGCAAATTTCACGAAAGAAATGAAAGTGGATGATTATTTTTATCACCAGTCGGACAAGCCAGTATTACCCGAACACTTTGATGCTTTAAAAGGTTTTCTCTAAATGTACCAATTCAATAGAATGTTGATGCTTGATGAGAGGATTTACAATAAGGAAGCTAAGTATGAAGCCCAGATTCAAAATGAACACAGAGCTGTATAATGAATTCAAGAAATTCTATGAGGAATATTACCCTCAATTCAAAATCCAAGATCTAATTTGTCAGTCATAGAAAGAATTGAAATAATAGAAGATGGGAGTCCGAGAACCCATTACCGATTCTCGGACCCTTATATATCTTCTATTTTTTCACGAGCAACACACAACACTCCACATGATTCGTATGCGGAAACATATCCACAGGCTGCACTTCGCGCGTCGCATACCCGCCATCCTCAAGCACCCGCAGGTCTCTCGCAAGCGTGCCAGGATTACAGGACACGTACACCACCCGCTTCGGTTTCATCTCCACAATCGTCCGCAGGAGGGCTTCGTCGCAGCCTTTTCTTGGCGGGTCGACGACTAACGTATCGGCCATGATGCCTTCCTCATACCACTTTGGAATCACGGTTTCCGCTTCTCCAACAGCAAACTCTGCGTTTGTGATGCCGTTTAATTCTGCGTTTCGTTTGGCATCCTCAATTGCCTCCGGTACAATTTCTACGCCGTACACTTTTTTCGCCTGCTTTGCCAGGAAGAGAGAAATCGTTCCGATGCCGCAGTAAGCGTCAATGACGGTTTCTTCCCCTTGAAGCTCAGCGTACTCAAGCGCTTTGTCGTAGAGCACCTTTGTCTGCTCCGGGTTGACCTGATAGAATGATCTGGCGGAGATGGCGAATTTGACGTCTCCGATGAGGTCGTAGATGTATTCTTCGCCCCAGATGACGTTTGTTTCGTTTCCGAAGATGACGTTTGTTTTGTTCGGGTTGATGTTTTGCACGATGGATTTGACGTGCGGGAATTGCGCTGTGATGTCTTCGATGATCTTCGCTTTATGCGGGAAATCGGTTGTTCTTGTGATGAAAACGATCATCATTTCGCCCGTAACAACGCCGTATCTGACCATGATATGGCGGAGCCAGCCTTTGTGGCGTTCTTCGTTGTAGGCTTTGACACCGTAGTTTGCGCAAATGTCTTTGACAGCTTGAACTGCTTCGTCGTTTTTGGATTGCTGGATCAGGCAGGCGCTCATGTCGATGATGTCATGGCTTCTTTGCTGATAGAATCCGGCGACGAGTCCGCCTTCCCGTTCTCCTACCGGCACCTGCGCTTTGTTTCTATAGTTCCACGGGTCTTCCATGCCGAGTGTCGGGTGCACGATGACTTCTGACAGGTCTAGCTTGCCGATGCGTTCTAGGACGTCTTTGACTTGTTTCTGTTTAAACAAGAGCTGGCCTTCGTAGGTCATGTGCTGAAGCTGGCAGCCGCCGCATTGCTTGTAGATCGGGCACGGGGCATCCGTTCTGTGCGGGCTTTCTTCCTTCAGCTCAATCAAGCGTCCGAAAGCAAAACCTTTTTTGACGCGTGTCACTTTGATTTGCGCTTTTTCCTCGGGCAGGGCATTCGGCACAAAGATCGGGAATCCTTGAACCTTTGCGACGCCCGCTCCTTCGTGGGTCAAATCCTCAAATGTCACGTCGTAGTATTCGTTTTTTTCTACTGGGGGTTTCATTTTCATCTATAATCACCTCTAGTTTTACGCGAAAGAAAAACTTGGCCTATTCAAGCCAAGTTTCAGCGTGTAGGCAAACCTTCGCATTCGTTGTCAGGCCTGTGCTTCAGTGCTCACGAATTCAACATTCGCTGTGCTCCGATGCTCGCCCTTCCTAGACTTCAAAGGTTTTCAATCACGCTGAAAAGATGACAAAATCCTAAAACGAAAACTGTTTTAGGATTTTGTCAACACTCTGAGCTTGGCTTACAAAGCCAAGTTTTTAGTCATCCAGCTGTTCCGCTTTCTCCTTCGGCATGACGACGTGAATGTGTCGGTACAGATTCACGAATTCGCCCGGCAGCATGCCGCCGTACTCGCCGTCGAGGTTCAGCTGCATCTTTTCTGATACATTGACTTTCACGCGGTTCGCTTTTGTATAAATAATGTGCTGGTCGTTGATGTGTTCGCCGCGAAGCGCCATCGTAGCGACCCTGATAAATTCAGCAAGGTTTGCTTTCTTTAGTATCATCAAATCAAACATGCCGTCATTCAGGCTGGAATCCGGCGCGAGCTTTTCAAAGCCGCCGACGGAGTTTGTCAGCGTGACCAAAAACAGCATGATTTCACCTTGAAACAGCTTGCCGTCATATTCAATCTCGACTTCTGTCGGACGAAGTGAAGGCAGCATTTCCATTCCCTTTAAATAATAAGCAAGCTGGCCGAGCATTGTTTTGAGTTTGCTTGGCACGTCGTACGTCAGCTCCGTCAGGCGGCCTCCTCCGGCGATATTGATAAAATACTGGCCGTTGACCTGTCCGATATCAATCGGGCGGGCGACGCCGTTAATGACCGTATCTGCCGCTTTTAAAATATCCTCGCGCGGAATGCCGAGCGCTCTGGCGAAGTCGTTTGTTGTGCCGACTGGAATCACACCGAGTGTCGGACGGTTGTCTAAAGGCGCAAGCCCGTTGACGACCTCGTTGATCGTTCCGTCTCCGCCTGCCGCAATGATCAGGTCAAACTCACGCAATGCCGCTTCCTTGGCAGCGTGTGTAGCGTCTCCTGCGCATGTCGTGGCATGGGTGGAGGTTTCATAGCCGGCTTGTTCAAATTTTTGCAGGACCTGGGCAAGATGCTTTTTAAAGATCTCCCGTCCTGAAGTCGGATTGTATATTATGCGTGCACGTTTCATTATCTCATCATCCTACTTAAGAGTATCCGATCCATTTTTACACTAACAACCTTTAATTATACTATGAGTTAAAAAAATCGCAACAAAATGTACATAATCTTACAGGTGAAAACGCACAAAAGCCCCAGCAGAGCTGAGGCTTTTAGTTTTTTTACTCTTCTTCCGTTCCCGGTTTTTTCTTGCGGAACTTCGCCAATACTTCGTATACGATTGGCACGATCAAGAGCGTCAGAAGCGTTGAACTGATTAAACCGCCGATAACCGTGACGCCGAGTCCTTTTGAAATGACCTGGCTTCCGCCTTCGAAGCCGAGTGCTAATGGAATCAAGGCGCCGATTGTCGCGATGGCTGTCATCAGGATCGGACGGAGTCGTGTAGAGCCGGCTTCCAGAAGCGCTTCTCTCGTAGACAAGCCTTCCGCTTCCTTATGAATCACGCGGTCAATTAAGACAATCGCATTCGTCACAACGATACCGATCAGCATGAGCATACCGATCATTGCGTTCAGACTGATCGTTTCACCTGATACGTAAAGTCCAACCAGGGCACCGATGATTGTGAACGGCAATGAGAACAGGATCGCAAATGGCGCTAATGCTCCGCCGAAGGTAATCACGAGCACAAGGTAAACGATCGCTATTGCTGCCAGCATCGCTAAACCGAGCTTCGTGAAGGAATCAGCGATATCCGCTGATACACCGCCTGTGTCAATCGATACGTTATCAGGATGGTCTAGCTTATCGATTTTCTTCTGTACAGCAGCTGATACGGCTGTGACGTTGTCAGATGTAACCTCACCTGTGACATCCGCATAGACTTTTCCGTCACGTTTTGACACGGTATCTGATGTTGATCCTTCTTTCACTTTTGCCACATCGCCGATTTTGACTTCCTGGCCAGTCGCGGAAGTGATCTTTTTATTCTCTAAATCTTTCACACTCTTATACTCGTCTTTTTCTGTCTTAATGTTCACATCAAGCTCTTTGCCGTCTTTTTTCACAGTTGTGAGCGGTTCTTGTGATGTTTGTGACATTAAGGCTTGAGAAATTTGAGACGCGGTTAAACCGAGCTTGCTTAATTTTTCTTGGTCAGCGACAAATGTGTACTCATCATATGTGCTGGAAAGGCCTGAATTTACGTTCTTCAGATCCTTTTCATCTTTCATGATTTTTTCAATGTCTTTGACTGTGTCTTTAATGTCGTTTTCAGAATCGCCATACACATAGTATGTTAATTCGTTGTTATTGCCTGAAGAGCTAAAGTCCTGTGACTTCCATTCTCCGCGGTCAGATTGCTTTTGAATTTCCTTCAGCACGTTGTCTTTTTCTTTATCAAAGTCAGGCGTGTCGCTTTCATATTTGATATAGAATAACGCACCGTTAGAATCTCCTCCGGCAAGCGGGCTGCCAGAGCCTAATGAATACTGAACCGTATCGACATGCTTGCGGTCAAGCAGGATTTTTTCCGCTTTTTCAGCTTCTTTTTCGGCTTCTTTTTTCGTTTCACCCGGTTCTGGGCTGTATGTGAGCTGCATCGTTTTTTCTTCCTCGGACGGCAGGTAGCTGGCACCGATTAACGGTACAAGGAACAAGCTTCCAAGGAGCATCAGAACAGCGATGATAGACGTGATCCATTTATGGCTCAGCGCCCAGTTCAATACTTTTTTATAGATGTTTGCAAGTCTGCCTGGTTTGTGTTCTCTTGCCTTCATCGGCGCACCGGTTAATGATTTTTTGAACAGGCTATGGGCGAGCATCGGCACAAGCGTGATCGAAATCAACAGTGATGCGGCAAGCGCAAAAACAATCGTTAAGGCAAATGGAATAAACAACTCACCGATTTGTCCGCCTACAAGTGCGAGCGGCAGGAATACCGCGATGGTCACGATCGTCGATGACATGATCGGCTTAAACATTTCCTTCGTCGCTTCACGAACCAAGGCTTTTCCACGGAGCGGCTCATCCTTGAGTCTCATGCGGCGGTAAATGTTCTCGATCACAACGATGGAGTCATCGACGACACGTCCGATGGCGACGGTCATTGCGCCGAGCGTCATAATATTCAGTGTGATATCAAGCTGCTGCAGCACAAGGAGTGCGATCAGCAATGATAATGGAATTGAAACTACCGAAATTAATGTAGATTTGATATCTCTTAAGAATAAGAGAATAATCACAATCGCAAAAATAGCACCGAAGATGGCTTTACTTAACATCGTGTCAACTGACTGTGTGATCGGCTCCGCCATGTCGAGAGTTGCGCTGTAGTTGAAGCCTTTATGGTCTTCTTTGAACTTCTTCAGCTCAGCTTTGACATTGTCGGCAACCTCTACGGTATTCGCATCGTTTGCTTTAACGATGTTGATGCCGATGCTGTCTTTGCCATTTGTGCGTGAAACGGATTCAGCTTTTTTCACATCTTTAATTGTAGCAATGTCAGAAAGCTTGACCGTCGGCACTGCTGTGCTTGCGCTTTGCTGCGCCTGTGCTGCCGCTTGCGCGCTCTGAGCTGCTTGTGCACTTTGCGCCGCCGCTTGAGATGCTGCGCTGCTGCCTGCACTTGAAGCAGATGCCGTAGGGATTCTCATATTCTTCAAATCTTTAATTGTTTCAATATCGCCGCTGACGACGACAGATTTTTCTTCATTTCCGAATGTGTACAAGCCAAGCGGAGTTGTCACATCTGAACCTTGAATCACTTTCTTCACAGTATCTTCATCAAGGCCGTATTCTTTCAGTTTGTCTTCTTTGAAAGAGAATTCAACCTCTTCCACCTGCTGGCCTGATACTTGGACGGACGCAACGCCTTCTATGCCTTCAAGCTTAGAAACGAGGCTGTCCTCCACTTTTTTCGTCAGCTCTTGCAGGTTATCTTTATCACTGGACACGCTCAGCGTCAGAATCGGGAATGAGTTCAAGCTGTAGCGTGAAATCTCCGGATCCTTCGCGTCATCAGGCAGACTGACGTTTTCTAACGCTTCAGCCGCTTCTGTTTTTGCTTTGTCCATGTCTTTCTCATAATCATATTCAATCATGACCGACGATGCGTTTTCATAGGACGTCGACGTCACAACGCTGACACCGTCCAAGTTCTGAACGGCTTGTTCAACCGGTTTGGTCACTTCATCAGCCACTTGGCTTGGTGTCGCACCCGGATATGTCGTGCTGATCGTCAAGTAAGGCATGTTCACGTCAGGAATAGACTCTTGCTTCATATTCATACCCGCATACAAGCCGGCTGCCGTTACAATAATCGTCATCAGCCATACGGCGAATTTGTTTTTCAGAACGAAATTAATAACGTGATTCATCATATCCTCCATTACATTTTTTATTGACTGACTGGTCATTCTATATAATACTAAACGTTATAACGCAACAACGTCAACTCATATACCAGAAAATTTTACTAAATTTTTCAAGGATTAAGGGGAAGCACGTCATGAATGAAAAAAAAGAGAAAATCATAAAAACCAGCATTCGTTTATTTGCGAAAAAAGGATTCGCAGCTACGACGATCCAGGAAATCGCCAGTGAATGCGGCATTTCAAAGGGCGCTTTTTATTTGCACTTCAAATCGAAAGAAGCGCTGCTGTTATCCGCCTGTGAATATTACATCGGTATGTCTATGACCAAAATGAAAGATATAGAAGAGGATCTCGCCGGAAAGCCGCCTAAGGAAGTGTTAAAAAAGCAAATTGGCGCTCAATTTGAAGATTTTCGCGATCATAAAGATTTTATTGTTCTTTTACTTACCGAAAATATCATTCCGGAAAATCAAGAAATCAAGCAATACTTTTACAAAGTAACCATGGAGACGGATAAGCTGTACCGGAACGCCTTGCTGGTATCCTATGGCGAAGGAATCGAGCGGTACGTCGCGGATCTGTCTATCATGGCAAGAGGCATTGTGCATTCCTATATGAATGTGATGGTATTTAACAGTGAGCTTAATATCGGTGCAGAGGAAATCTCAGCCTTTATCATCGAGAGACTGGATGATCTTGTACAGGGGCTGAGCCGTTCAAACCTCAATCCGATCGTGCCAAAAGAAATTTTCAATCCGATGCCTGCGGGGAAGGACCAGCTGCTTGAGGACATTCAGAAAGTGAAAGAAAACAGCACGCTGCCCGAGGATATCACAGTGTCACTCGATGTGATCGAGGAAGAACTGGCTCAGGATAAACCGCGCAAGCCGATTATAAAAGGCATGCTGTCCAATTTGACCGGAACCAATAACGAAGAAGTTGAAAAGCTTCGGGCTCTGATCTCTGTCTTTATCTCCATTTAACCATAAAAAAGCAGCCTCTAAGGGCTGCTTTTTTATTAGCGTTTTTTAATTTCTTCAAGCAGAATTTTGTTGACCATCGGCGGGTTGGCTTGTCCTTTGGACGCTTTCATAATCTGTCCGACCAGGAAGCCGATCGCACGGTCTTTTCCGTTTTTGAAGTCTTCGATTGATTGCGGATTGTTGTCAAGCGCTTCTGTTACAAACTTCAGAAGCACGCCTTCGTCAGAAATCTGAACAAGGCCTTTCTCTTTCACAATCTTCTCAGCGTCGCCGCCTTTTTCAATCAATTCTTTAAACACTTTCTTCGCGATCTTAGAAGAAATGGTGCCTTTTTCAATCAATTTGATCATGCCGGCAAGGCCTTCAGGTGTCAGGGCAACGTCGGCAAGCTCTTTTTGCTCAGCGTTTAGGTAAGCTGACACTTCACCCATCAGCCAGTTAGACGCTTGTTTGGCTTCAGCGCCTTTTTGAACGGTTTCTTCGAAGAAATCAGCCATTTCTTTTGTCAGCGTCAGAACCATCGCGTCATATGCAGGCAAGCCAAGCTCTTCGATATAACGCTTGCGGCGCTCGTCCGGAAGCTCAGGAATGGTTGCTTTTACGCGCTCCTTCCATTCATCATCAATGTAGAGCTCGACAAGGTCTGGCTCCGGGAAGTAACGGTAGTCGTCAGATCCCTCTTTGACACGCATGAGAATGGTTTTCTTCGTTGCTTCATCATAACGGCGCGTTTCCTGCTGGATGACGCCGCCGGAAAGAAGAACCTGCTCTTGGCGCTTTTCTTCATGCTCAAGGCCTTTTTGAACAAACGCAAAGGAGTTCAAGTTTTTCAATTCTGTTTTTGTGCCGAATTCCTCTTGGCCGATCGGGCGAAGAGAGATATTGGCGTCACAGCGAAGTGAGCCTTCTTCCATTTTACAGTCGGAAACGCCTGTATATTGGATGATGGATTTCAGCTTTTCAAGATACGCGTACGCTTCTTCCGGCGTGCGGATATCCGGCTCAGATACGATCTCAACAAGCGGCGTTCCCTGGCGGTTAAAGTCAACAAGAGAATAGCCGTCGCCTGTATGCGTCAGTTTTCCGGCATCCTCTTCAAGGTGAAGACGTGTGATGCCGATGCGTTTTGTTTTTCCGCCGACTTCAATTTCGATCCAGCCGTTTTCGCCGATCGGCTTATCAAATTGAGAAATCTGATACGCTTTCGGGTTGTCGGGATAGAAATAGTTTTTGCGGTCGAACTTCGTATCCGTTGCGATCTCACAGTTGAGCGCCATAGCGGCTTTCATTGCGAATTCAACGGCTTCTTTGTTCAGGACAGGCAGGACACCCGGGTATCCGAGGTCAATGACGCTTGTCTGCGTATTCGCCTCCGCGCCGAATGGCGTTGGAGAGCTTGAGAAAATTTTTGATTTTGTTTTTAACTCAACGTGGACTTCAAGTCCGATTACCGTTTCAAAGTTCAATTCTTTTCACCCCTTACAGTTCAGGTTTTGCTTTATGATGGTCTGTCGCTTGTTCAAATGCATGAGCAACACGGTATACAGTGCTTTCATCAAAGTGTTTTCCGATGATTTGCAGGCCGAGCGGAAGTCCGTCTGCTAATCCGCATGGCACACTGATTCCCGGTACGCCGGCTAGGTTGACCGGAATCGTTAAGATATCGTTTGCGTACATTGTGAGCGGATCTTTCGTGTTTTCACCGATTTTAAACGCAGGTGTCGGCGTAGTAGGTCCGACAATGACATCATATTTCTCAAATACGTCTTCAAAATCTTTCTTAATCAACGTACGCACTTTTTGCGCTTTTTTGTAGTACGCATCGTAGTAGCCTGAGCTTAAAGCGAACGTTCCTAGCATAATGCGGCGTTTGACTTCATTACCGAAACCTTCAGCGCGCGTTTGCTTGTAAAGGTCGATCAGGTTATCCGCGTTGTCTGTGCGGTAGCCGTAGCGGATGCCGTCAAAGCGTGCAAGGTTCGCTGATGCCTCAGAAGATGACAGCAGGTAATATGTCGCAAGCGCGTATTTACTGTGCGGAAGAGACACTTCTTCCCATGTAGCGCCGAGGCCTTCAAGGACTTTTAGCGCTGCCAGGACAGATTCTCTCGCTTCTTTGCCGACACCTTCACCAAGGTATTCTTTCGGAACGGCGATTTTCAGTCCTTTGATGTCGCCAGTTAATGAAGAAAGAAAATCAGGCACGTCCACATTGGCACTCGTAGAGTCCATTTTGTCTACACCGGAAATCGCTTGAAGTAAAAATGCGTTATCCTCAACCGTACGGGTAATCGGACCAATTTGGTCTAATGAAGACGCAAATGCGACCAGTCCGTAACGAGATACACGTCCGTATGTTGGCTTTAATCCGACTACGCCGCAGAAAGATGCCGGCTGACGGATGGAGCCGCCTGTGTCAGATCCAAGAGAAAACGGAACTTCTCCCGCAGCAACCGCAGCCGCTGAACCGCCGCTTGAACCGCCGGGAACTGTTTCTAAATTCCAAGGGTTTTTCGTCAGCTTGTAAGCTGAGTTTTCGGTAGATGATCCCATGGCGAATTCGTCCATGTTCAGTTTTCCGATTGTGACTGCTTCAGCGTCTTGAAGGCGCTGAACGACAGTAGCGTCGTAGATCGGATCAAAGTTTTCAAGAATTTTGCTGGAGCATGTTGTGCGCAGCCCTTTTGTTACGATATTATCTTTTACGCCGATCGGCATACCGAAAAGAAGACCATGCTCAGAACGGCCGTCAACCGCCTCATCAAGCTCCTTCGCGTATGCGCGCGCTCTTTCTTCATCTAATGCCAAAAAGGCTTGTACCTTATCATCAACCGCTTGGATGCGTTTATAAGATTCATCAACCAGATCAGAAATCTTAATCTCTTTTTTATGTATCAGCTGTTTTAATTCTGTGATTTTATGATCAAACAATGACATTCTTGTGTCCCTCCTTTAGTCCAGAATTGATGGCACACGAATATAGCCGTCTTTATGGTCAGGCGCATTTTTCATGACATCCTCAACCGGAAGACCTTTACCCGCTTCATCTTCTCTCATGACATTTTTCATTTTCAGCACGTGAGTTGTAGGCTCCACATTGTCTGTGTTGACCTCATTCAGCTCCTCGGCAAAGGAAATGATGCTGTCGAGCTGTTCAGTGAACATCTTTGCTTCTTCTTCAGTAATCGCAAGTCGTGCAAGGTGCGCAACGTGCTTTACTTCTTCTATTGAAATTCGTGACATATGATCCACCTCCACATATTTCTCCGTTAAGTCATATAATACTGATCATATCAAAAACAAGCCCTTTAAAGCAACAAAACGCCTTAAGACAGGCCTGTGTTTTCGAAACAATACCCTATATATTTTATACTAAAATGAGACGAAGGAGAAACGAAATATTTTTCTGAATATTTTTACTTTAATTATTTTTTGAAAGCGTTTTATTCTTTATTCCCTTCTAGGTTTGCAGCGGCATTTCCCTCTCATGATCAAGGTTTCATTGCTTGAATGGCCGGGAATACTTTGTTAGGTTAAGTTACCAAGTGCACCCGTAAAAGAATTTCTTTTGTTTTTGCACTTACGCCAGGCTGCTTAACTGGCACCATCAATTTGAGAGGTGATGCAACATTATTAGAAATGAAGAGAGGGTAAATCGTGAGTATTGAAATTATTATATCTTTAGGAATTTACTTTACTGCCATGCTGTTAATCGGCTGGTACTCGTTTAAGAAAACAACTGATATCAACGATTACATGCTTGGAGGAAGAGGCCTCGGACCGTTTGTCACAGCTTTGTCTGCCGGAGCGGCGGATATGAGTGGATGGATGCTGATGGGAATTCCAGGGGCAATGTTTGCGACAGGCTTGTCGACACTATGGCTAGCACTCGGTTTGACAATCGGCGCGTATTCGAACTATCTTCTTTTGGCTCCACGTCTTAGAGCGTATACGGAAGCGGCGGATGACGCGATTACGATTCCCGATTTTTTTGATAAACGATTCCAGCATTCTTCGTCAGTGCTGAAAATTGTATCAGCTTTAATCATTATGATCTTTTTCACACTGTATACTTCTTCAGGTATGGTATCAGGCGGAAGATTATTTGAATCTGCTTTTGGAGCCGATTATACACTTGGACTCCTGCTGACTGCAGGCGTTGTCGTGTTATATACACTGTTTGGCGGTTTCCTTGCTGTCAGTCTGACTGACTTTGTACAGGGTGCGATCATGTTTGCAGCACTAGTGCTTGTGCCGATCGTTGCTTTTACCCAGCTGGGCGGCGTTTCTCCTGCTTTACATGAGATTACAGCTGTAAACCCAAAGCTATTGGATATTTTTAAAGGCGCGAGCGTCATTAGCATTATTTCTTATTTGGCTTGGGGCTTAGGCTACTATGGTCAGCCTCATATCATCGTCCGTTTTATGGCGATTAAGCATATCAAGGATTTAAAACCTGCGCGCAGAATCGGTATGAGCTGGATGATTATCTCCATTCTTGGTTCAACCGTAACGGGTTTAGTCGGTGTGGCTTACGCCCATAAATTCGGAGTTGCTGTAAGTGATCCTGAAACGATTTTCATTATTTTTTCTAAAATATTGTTCCATCCATTGATTACTGGATTTTTGCTGTCTGCTATTTTAGCAGCCATTATGAGTTCAATCTCTTCTCAGCTCTTGGTAACAGCGAGCGCAATGACAGAAGACTTATACCGGACATTTTTCAGACGTGAAGCATCAGATAAAGAATTGGTCTTGGCCGGCCGGCTGTCAGTATTGATTATCGCGGTCATTGCGATTCTGATGTCCTTGAATCCGAGCAGCACGATTCTTGATTTGGTTGGTTATGCATGGGCCGGATTCGGTTCTGCTTTTGGGCCTGCCATTCTGCTGAGCCTGTATTGGAAACGGATGACTGAATGGGGCGCCCTTTCAGCCATGGTTGTTGGGGCTGCGACAGTATTAATTTGGATTACAACTGGTTTAGCTGACTCTACAGGCATCTATGAAATGATTCCAGGATTTTTCTTGAGTATGATTGCAGGTATTATTGGAAGCTTGATCACAAAACGTCCTGCAAAAGCCTCTTACCGATTATTCGGTGTCATGGAAAAGCTGTTAAAACGCAAAAAGTAAACAATAAGCCATCAAGCGCAGCTTGGTGGCTTTTGTGCTCTTGTTTTGCTATAAATACTGTGAGAAAATCATATTTATTTAAAAACACCTTAGAAAAGGGGGAAGTTTGCTGTTGAGCTGGTATATTGATCCTGATATTTTATTAAAATTGGGCATTGCCACATTGATTGGCATGGTCATCGGGCTTGAACGCGAATTAAAAAATAAGCCGCTTGGATTAAAAACCTGTATCGTCATCGCCGTCAGCTCATGCATGCTGACGATCGTCAGTATTAATGCGGCATATCATTTCCCTAAATACTACCGCATCATGATGGACCCGCTTCGCCTGCCGGCACAAATCATCTCAGGCGTCGGATTTATCGGAGCCGGTGTCATCCTGCGAAAAAGCAATGATGTCATTTCCGGCCTGACGACATCGGCCATGATCTGGGGTGCAGCGGGGCTCGGGCTGGCAACGGGAGCCGGATTTTATAAAGAAGCGTTTGCCAGTCTTCTGTTCATCCTGATCAGCGTGGAATTTCTCCCATGGGTGGTCAGAAAAATTGGTCCCGACCGCCTGCAGGAAAAAGACATCCGCATCAGAATGTCACTTTCTGATAAAGACAAAATGACAGAGATTTTAAAAGAAATGAAAAGAAAAGATATCAAAACACACTCCGTCCGGATCGACGACCTGGGCGAAAAGGATTTTCCAATTATGGAAGTGAAGGTCCGCGTCCATAAAAACAGATACACGACCGATGTCTACTATGACATTAAAGCCATTGAAGGCGTAGTCGGCGTGAAGTGTGATACATTATAAAAGCCAATGGGGCGGAATCCCATTGGCTTTTTGCTGTCATCGAAAAAAACATTGAAGTCTCTATTATTTTCAAATAAAATACATATTAGTAAATAAATATAATAAAAGGAGATGTTCCTCATTACCAAATCACGATTTACAGTAACTGTCACCCTCATTTTGACTGCTTTCTTAAGTATTTTTGCCATAACAGAATTCATATCCCCTCCCCATTCTCAATCATCCAAGAGCAGCAAGAGTCCTAAAAATATTATCCTAATCATCGGAGACGGAATGGGTATGCCGATGATTAACAGCTATAGGACATTAAAAAGCGAAAAGCTGAACACTCCCGTCCAAACAGCATGGGACTCTTATTTAACAGGCATGCAGATGACGAAACCTAACGATCCCAGAGACAATATCACTGATTCCTCGGCGGCTGCAACTGCCATGGCAACCGGAACGAAAACATATAATGACGCCATTGCTGTAGACAACAATCATCAGCGGCTCAAAAGCGTAACAGAAGCTGCAAAAGAGAAAAAGAAATCCGTCGGCA
Organism: Bacillus sp. MD-5; assembly: GCF_002201875.1. NCBI lineage: Bacteria > Bacillati > Bacillota > Bacilli > Caryophanales > Bacillaceae > Bacillus > Bacillus sp. MD-5. The sequence continues at coordinate 583,350 of NZ_CP021911.1, read as the reverse complement.
TCGTCGTGACTTCGGACTTAACCGATGCCACTCCCGCTGCTTTCGGCGTACATAACGTCTCACGGAAAAACTACACTGAAATTGCTGACCAATACTATGATGAACGTATTAATGGATCTCATAAGGTTGATGTTTTACTTGGAGGCGGAGCGAAATATTTCATTCGCAATGACCGAAATCTTGCTGAAGAGTTCCGAAAAGACGGCTATCATTATGTGACCACGAAGCAAGACCTAAAAAAAAATCAGCACGAAAAACTGCTCGGACTGTTTGGAGAAGTTGAATTAGATAAAGCGATTGACAGAGAGAACAGCACACCCTCTCTAAAAGACATGACGGAAGCGGCACTCACCCAGTTACAGAAGAACGAAAACGGTTTTTTCATGCTTATGGAAGGAAGCAATATTGACAATGCAGCCCATGAAAATGACGTGGTGGGCGCTTTGAGCGAAATGGAAGATTTCGAGAAAGGCGTTCAAGCTGCTCTGGATTTTGCGAAAAAAGATCAAGAAACGCTGGTTATTATTACAGCTGATCACTCTACAGGCGGGTTCTCTTACGGCGCAGAGGGAATGACGCGCGAGACCGGCTATAAATGGGACCCTTCCCCAATCATCGCCGCTAAAAAAACGCCGGGCTATATGGCAGAAAAGATCGCTGAAGGCCAAGATGCCGAAAAGGTGCTCAGCACTTATGTTGATATGAAGCTGACGGAAAACGAGATAAATCAGGTTAAAAATGCAGCCTCACAATCGAATACAGCTGAGATCCAAAAAAGCATTCAATTGATTTTTGATAAACGGTCTTTTTCAGGCTGGACGACATTAGCCCACACCGGGGAAGACGTACCGGTTTATGCTTACGGTCCGGGAAAGGAAAAATGGAAGGGGCTTATCGACAATACGCAGCAGGCAAAAAACATTTTTGCTATTTTTGAACAAAAATAAAAAACGCCGGCTCACTGCCGGCGTTTTTTGATTAAGGAGCGCCGCCCCAAAAGAGACCGGCGCAATTTTCTTAAGCTAACTTCGAAAAGTCAAATTCGGTTATCGGCGTTTGATTTTCGATATCGTTTCTGAATCCTTTCAGCATTTCTTTTTCTTCTTCTCCTATTTGATCCAGATCAAACATTTGATGAAGCAATCCATAAATCAGCATATGGCGCAGCCGAAGGAAATCTGGAATTTTCTTGAGCCATTCGGCGTCAATTTCATTTTCCTCCCTGTACCCTTTCATAAAATGCGTCATGAATTCTTCTGTAAAGGCTGCTTTATTTTCATAAGGAACAACCGGATACCATAGTACATTGTAGAGAAGAATGCTGATATCATTCACAAACCAGTTGTATCCGATATCATCAAAATCAAATGTAGTGATCTTCCCATGATCCCAGTTAAAATTACCATGATGAAGATCTGCGTGAACAAGGCCGTAGCTGTCACGGTTTTTTGGCAGCTGCCGCAACTCATTCATTAAATCGTCCGCCTGCTGAAAAACCTTTGTCTGATCTTCAGGAACATATTTTCTGAGCTTCAACTGTTCTTCTTCATCCCACTCCTGTCTTTTAAATGTAGGATTGCTCAGTTTATAGCTTTTTGTCAGGCTGTGCATCTTCCCTGTGTATCTGCCAAGCTCGAAAAATAGGGTTTCGTTCCAATCAGATTCGTCTACTTTATGGCCCGGCGCCTTTTCATACACTCTCAATAAAAATGCTCCGCCCTTTCCGTCCGGCACTTCCTCAACATCCTTACCGTTTAACGACGGGATTGGTTTGGCCACTGAAAGACCGCCTTCAGCAAGATGATGGAGCCATTCCATCTCTCCCATAATATAATCCGGCGACCGGCGAATCGTGTGTGTAATCTTTAAAATATAGGATTCATTGTCTTTAGCAAACTCATACACATAGTTTTCCGCATCCGCTAAAAACTGCACTTGATCTCTACTAAATCCATATATAACGGCAGCTTCTGCCAAAACCTTTTCTTCATCAAATATTGCTTTAATGTCTTTATGCATGCTGATTCTCCCTCTTCATATATTTAGATAATTCCCTTATCGTGTGTTTTTTCGCAAGATTCAAATCATCAACATACCAGCCTTTCTTTTCCATCTCTACTTCCATTTTGACAGCGAGCAGCGAATTTCCTCCCAAATCAAAGAAATCGTTGTCAATTCCTACAAAATCCAAGTGGAGAATTTGCTTCCAGATATCCGAGAGGATTTTTTGCTGTTCTGTCTCCGGTCCGCTATCTTCTGTTTCGGCTCCTAAATGTTCCTTTACTAACAGAGCACGCAAATGCTCCGGCTGATTGGTATCTAAGGCCATTAAATATGGAGAATGCAAGGATTTCTCAGCATGCAGCACTTCCCAATGAGCGTTTGTGTTTTCCATTAAAGCGGATTGCAATACGCCATCGGCAATCGCTTTCGCCTTTTTGCGAGGCGCTGGCTCTAACGAGGACACCCATTCGATATGGCCGCTTTGATCCTCTACCTCATTGACGGATATGTGATAAACCGTATTTAACGGGTCAGCCTCTTCCATAAAACGATGCTCAGCCAAAAACTCAGAAAAAGCCCGGTTTTTCCCTGATTTTTTATACTTCAACGACAACGTCGCAAGCTGTTTATCCCGTGCATATGAAGCAAGGCCGGATAGCACCTTATGTTCAATTCCTTTGCCTAGTGCGCGGCAGCTGAGCAGAAAAGTATCTATCTTTAATGAATCTTCTTTTTGAATTCCCATGATTGCACCGACGATGCCTTCATCACTGAATCTGTCCGCCGCTTCAACGACCCAGCCGATATGGCCGTCCGTATTGAGCCGCTGGGCAAGCTGCTCCTCACGATAGACTGACGGATTCATATTGAACTGATTAATTCTCGCGCTCATTTGAGCAACTCGCGGCAAATGCTCTTCTGTCATCTCAGTCAAGGCTATACGCAGGTGTAAACCGGAAAGAAACTCTTCAAGAGAACGGGACGTATTCAAATCTATTTTTCTTTCTTGTGCTGCCAAGTATCGTTCCGTGCGCTTTTGATCAGCTTCTGTCACCCTGAACCTGTCAAATGCCCAGACATGTTCTAAGAACATTGGAATAGAATCTATATCTGACGGCAGAAGCAAGGTCAGAACCTCTGGCAGGCGTTCGTTCATTTCAAGGCATTGAGCCGGATCATCATCTAAGAATATGAACCGGTCCACTGAAATGTTCAGCTCGTCGGCCATTTCTTTCATGTTTCTGGCTTTCTCGTCCCAATTAATGCGTGACAGGACAAAGTCCTCTTTCTTTAAAATCATATCTGGATGACGTTCAAACACATTCCAGACGTCTTCTTCATTATTTCGGCTTGAAAGCACAAGGAGCAGACCCTCTTCTTGTTTTCTCTTTAAAAATTGCTGCAGCGCTCGATGGGCAGGAGTAATAATGACTCCTTCCGCCCCAGCTTCAGACACGGTACCGCTCCACAAAGTGCCGTCACAATCGATGGCGGCCGCTTTAAATGGCGGTTTGAGCCATGCCGTCAACTCACGCGCCACCCGTGTTCCCATCGCAGCGTAAAATTCTTCAGTAAACGGTATTCTTGCCGCTCTTTCACTGTGCGGGTCAAATATGGCATCAAGCTGGTATGTTTGATGCAGCTGGCGAAGATCAATCAAATGTACATCCGTTTCTTTAGCAAGCTGCGCGATCCAATTCTGCTGGCATTGCACAAGGATGTCCCGGAGCTCCTGCTCTTTCACATTTTCCAGCGGCAGCAATCCAATGAAATAAGGCACTTCCTTTTTCTTCTGTTTCATGATGGCGAGCAGTTCATCTGAATTATATTGAACGTGAGCTATTCTTTCTTCCAAAGAAAGACCCGCATCCCCCGCCATATCCTCAAGGCGAATCAACAGCAGGTTGGCACCGTTTTTTTGCCTTGACAGCAAGCTTTCTTCATTAAGCAATTCTTGAAACACCTGGCCGTAAGGAGACAGCTTTATATCTAAATTGATATCAAACTGTTCGCCCCACCATTTTAGGTAAGGCACAATCGGATCAGCTGTAAAATTGGAACAAATGGTTAATGGGCACGAGATGACTCGGTTTGACTCTCTCTCCCTTTTCCGCTCGGCCTCTTCCTGCTCTTTTTGGCTCAGCACTGGAATGTCCTTAATGCATTTTTCAGGCTCTTCTGCAGCTTTTTCAGCAAGAGAGATAAAATGAGAAACAAATGCCTGCATGGATTCATGAGTGAAAAGCGACCGGTTGTATTGAAGCACACATTTAAGCTCTCCTGTCACTTCCTTCACGACGTCCATTTTCATATCAAGCTTTGAAATGCCCTTTGCGAATTCGTATGTTTCAAATGTTAATCCGCCAGCCTCTATTTTTATATTCGGGTCATACTCATTATGATAGATCAGCATGGTGTCAAAGAAAGGGTTGCGGTTCGGCTTGATCACCGGCTGCAGCGCTTCTGCCATTTGATCGTATGGATAATCCTGATGGTCATAAGCTTCAAGCAGAGTTTGTTTTGTGTGCTGAAGGTTACCGACAAACGACTCTTCAGGATTCAAATGAATTTTGATCGGCAAAAAGTTTGTAAACATACCGATCGTATTCTCAATATCCGCATGACGCCGGCCTGCCACCAATGACCCAATCATCAGCTCCTGCTGTTTTGTATAACTGGACAAAAGCATGGCATAGAGCTGAAACAGCATGACATTGTTTGTCAGCTGCTGCGCCTCTCCGATTTTCTCAAGCTTTTCTAAAACGCGCGGCGGGATAGTAAACTTGATCGCCCTGCCTAAAAAGCTTTGTTCTTTTCGTTCGTAATCAAGAGGCATATTCAGCACAGGCACTTCACCCTCAAGCTGCTTCAGCCAATACTCTTTTTGGCGTTTAAACATATCACTATTAAAAAATGTCTGCTGCCACTCCGCATAATCTTTATACTGAATGATGTTTTCTGGGAGCTGTTCCCCTCTATATAATTGGGTAAATTCTTTTATAAAAATATTCATTGAGGCGCCGTCCGCCACAATATTATGCATATCAACAAGCAACGCATGTTTTTCTTCCTCGATTTTGACGAATTTCACCCGAATTAATGGAGAAACCTTAAGATCAAACGGCCGTATAAATGAACTGATTTCGTCATCAAGCCCATCCATTTTCGCTTCGGTTTGTTCAATCGAAAATTCAAAGTTTTGATGGATTCGCTGCACAGGTTCTCCATCCTTAATTTCAAACGTTGTACGCAGTGTTTCATGCCTTTCAATCAGCTTTTTGAATGTGTCCTCGAAGCGGACGGCATCAATTTTCCCGAAGCATAAAAGAGCCATCGGCATGTTATATGTGGTGACTTGCCCGATTCTTTGATGAATCAAATACGTTCTCCGCTGTGCAGCTGACAGCCTGTATACGTCTTTTTTCTCTGAAGGCAGGATGGATGTATATTGTTGTCGGTCAGAGCGATCAATAAGCGCGGCAAGCGCACGGATTGTCGGGTGCTGGAATACATCGCTTAACGTCAGCTCCGCTCCAAATTCCTTATGAATGCGGGAAATCAGACCAGTGGCGTTTAATGAATGCCCGCCTGTTTCAAAGAAATGGGTATCTAATGTGACATGTTTGACTCCGAGAATGTCTTTCCACATAGCAGCCAAGACCGTCTCTGTCTCATTAAATTGAATATCTGCTTCTGCATCAGCTGTCTGCCCGTCATTTGCTTGCTCAGGCACTAAAAGCTGAAAATGTTCTGCCGCCGGTGCTCCCTGCTGTTCATTTGTCCGGCCAATCCAGTATCTTTCTCTTTCAAAAGGATATGTTGGAAGCGGAATAAGCTGGCATTGGTCCTGGTCATAAAAGGCTGTCCAATCGACCGGCACCCCGTGAAGCCACATATCACCCAGCCTGCTCAGCAAATAACGGTAATCAGAAGCCGTCTCCTTTGGATGCCTCATCAGCTGGATTGCAATATGCTGCTTGCCCTCAGCCTGATACAATTTGCTGACAAACGAACGCAGCGCATTTCCAGGACCGACCTCTATAAAAATTGGATCCAGTTCTTCTTTTAAGCGTTTTGCGCAGTTCATAAATCTGACGGTTCCCCGCAAATGATCAGCCCAATATGTCGGGTCTTTAGCTTCCTCGTCAGTGATCCAGTCTCCGGTTACATTTGAGACAAACGGGATCTTTTGTTTTTTAAATTGATAGGCTGAGAGCTTATGTTTCATGCTTTCTAAAACCGGTTCCATCATATACGAATGGAAGGCATGTGATGTATGAAGCTTTCTGCAGCTGTGCCCTTCGGCGTTCAGCTTCCTTTCCAATGCATCAATCGCACTTGATTCTCCCGATACAACACATGAATCCGATGCATTCACGGCGGCGATTGAAATGGTTCCGTCTATATACGGTTTAATGTCTGCTTCGCTTAAGGAAACGCTAAGCATAGAACCGGACGGCAGATTTTGGAGCGCTGCCCCTCGATAGCTGACGATGTCAAGAGCATCTTCCAATGAGAGCACACCTGAAATGGCTGCAGCTGTATACTCACCGATGCTGTGTCCCGCCATTGCTTTCGGCTTAATTCCCCAGTGGATCAGCATTTTTGCAAGTGCATATTCGATGCAGAACAAAAGGGGCTGTGTATATTCAGTTTGGTTAATCAGATTCGCGTCATGCTTTTGATTGTCAGAGAAAACCACCGTGCGCGGATCTATGTCCATATGATTTTTTAATATGTCAAAACAGGCGTCGAGCTCCTCCTTGAAAATCGGTACAGTATCGTAAAGCCCTTTTGCCATATCAACATACTGCGCCCCCTGTCCCGGAAAAAGAAAGACAACGGGCCGGCTTGCAGATTGAGAACTGCCGGTTTTAACAGATTCATAGTCATTTTCATGAATAGCCTGAAGAAACTCAGGCACATCCGCTGCCACAATCGCTTTTTTATATGGAAATGAATGGCGCCCTGCTTTGAGGGTATATGCCGCGGCTGCAAAATCGGTCTGCGGATTTTGCACAAAATAGTTTGACAGCCGTTCTGTCATGCTGTTTAAAGCGGCCGGTGTTTTGGCTGACAGCAATAAGAGTTCAGCGTCATGTCTTTCCGCTGCCTTGTGCTGCGCCGGCGCTTCCTCTAATATGACATGGGCATTTGTTCCCCCAATGCCAAATGAGCTAACGCCCGCTCTGCGCGGGCATTCACTTTCTTCCCAAGGGGTGAGTTCCGTATTGACGACAAATGGTGATTGCTCAAAATCGATTTTGGCGTTTGGCTTTTCGAAATTCAGAGTCGGCGGAATCACTTTATGCTTTAAGCTTAGAACTGCTTTCATAAATCCAGCTACACCAGACGCATCATTTAAATGACCGATGTTGGATTTGACAGAACCAATTCTGCAGTAGCCGCGACGGTCTGTTTGGTAAGCTTGTTTTAATGCTTCAATTTCTATCGGATCACCGAGTGTCGTCCCTGTGCCGTGAGCCTCGACATAGGTAATGGTTTCAGGCTCCACCTCGGCCATGTGCAGAGCTGTTTTGATCGCGGTTACCTGGCCTTTGGTGCTCGGCGCTGTATATCCAACCTTTCTGCTGCCGTCATTATTGATTGCAGTACCTTTTATGACAGCATAAATATGGTCTCCGTCTGCTTCAGCATCTTCTAGCGTTTTCAAAATGACCGCTCCCGCTCCGTCTCCAAATACTGTGCCTGCCGCCTCATCATCAAAGACGCGGCAATGTCCGTCCGGAGAATGGATCATACCTTCTTGGTAGAGATACCCGGACTTTTGCGGGAGGCGGATAGAGACTCCGCCTGCAACCGCCATATGGCAGTCCCCATTTAACAAAGCCTGAGCAGCAAGGTGAATAGAGACCATCGAGGTTGAGCAAGCGGTCTGCACCATCATGCTCGGCCCTTTCAGGTTAAGCTTATAAGAAATAAGTGTTGCCATGTAATCTCTCATATTCAAAACCGCTGTTTCCAGCGTCTTTGAGTCTTCTCCGGTCTTTGCTCCCTGAAGAGCCCTCAGCACCCATTCTGCATTGAGGCCCGCTCCGGTATAAAGGCCGATCTGCCCTTTGTAAGTGAAAGGATCGTAGCCGGCATCTTCCAAGGCAGTCCACACGCATTCATGAAAGATACGGAACTGCGGATCCATCATGGCAGCTTCCTTCGGCGTATAATCAAAGAAGCCGGCATCAAACAGATCTACATCCTCCACAATTCCTTTTGCTTTGACAAATCGCGGATCATTCAGCAGCTCTTCATTAACGCCCTCTTCTCTCAGCTCCTCATCAGTGAAAAAAGAAATCGTTTCTTTCGCATTTTTTAAATTGCTCCAAAACTCCTGCACGTTTTTTGCTCCCGGAAATCGGCCTGCCATGCCGATTACCGCAATTTCAGCTCCATGATTCGCATAATGAGAATTACTCATCCTATTCGCCGCCTCTCAATCTTTTATCTCGCTGATTACGTATCCGCGTTTTTCTCCGGCCCTTGGATACAGCCGCCATTTCTTCCTTCTCCTCTTCACTTTCCTCTTGATCTGGACTGATAAATTGCGCTAAAGCAGCTACAGATGGGTATGTGAATAAAGTCACCACAGCCTCATTGGTTCCCAATTCTTTATTTAAACGGTTTGTCACTTGTACAATATCTAACGAGCTGGCTCCCAAATCAAAAAAGTTATCATGTATGCCGACTTGCTCCAGGCCCATGAAATCTTGCCAAATGCCGCATATGATCTGCTCTGTTTTGTTGCGGGGAGCGACATACGGATTATTCAATTCCGGCCTAGTGTGTAAGGCGCCTGCCTTTTTCTCCTCTTTCGCTATGCTATCGGCATTCATGGATATCCATTGCTTCATTCTGTGTCCCAAATCACCCGTTGAAACTAATAAATGGCGATTGTTGATATCTGACAGCACATATTGAAATAGAGCTGCTCCTTCTTCAGGCAAAATGGCAAGTTCAGCAATAGATTCTCCGATAGTTGATTCAAGCTGGCCCCAGAAGTTCCATGCATCCCAATTCACGCAAACCCAAGGCGTCTTGCTGCGCTGATTCACCCTCGCCGCAAAAGCATCCATATAAATATTCGCTGCGGAGTACGCTGAGAAACCGAGACCTCCGAGCAAAGCACTAATCGATGAAAATAAGAAACAAAAATCTATATTTTCGTTTTCTAATAGAGATTCAAGCACTTTCAATCCTCTGACTTTAGACTGGAACTGGTCTTCTCCGCCTTCAATCGTTACAGGTATATCTGTAATCGCCCTGAAAGACGAGCTCCCCGGAAGTCCGGCAGCGTGAAAGACACCGTTTAGCTCTCCAAACTCAGTATGAATTTTTCTCATAACAACCTGCATATCCGACAGGCTTCCCGCATCTGCCTGAAGAGCTGTCACCTTTGCGCCTAACCGTTCCAATTCTTTTATTTTCAGGATTTTCACCGAAGTCGGATCATCGTCCTCATGCTTCTCGCACCAGCTTTCCCACTGGCTGCGCTGTGGAAGTTCACTTCTTCCTGTCAGAATCAGACGGACGTTTCCTTCTTGTGCAAGCAGCTTTGATAACACAAATCCGATTCCGCCAAGCCCACCCGTAATAAGATAAACCCCTTTCGGGCGGATCATATTCGGCAAGCCGGACGCTTTATTTAACTGAACAGGCTGATACATCTGCACCCATCGGCGGCGGTTTCGGTATGCGATTATTTGATCCTCACCCGCAGCATCAGTTTCCATCAGAATTTGGTCAATCAACTCCTCTTCTTTCCATGTCAATGTATCCGGTAAAGGAGGAATGTCGATGTTCCAGCATTTCAAATGGTTATATTCCTGCGGGATGACTTTCAACGGCCCCAAAATGGTCGATTTTTCAGGATTGATTTGTTCTTCTCCAGTCACCTCATGAATCCCGCTTGTCAGCACAAACATGTTACATTCGTTCATTTGTTTTTGATTAGATGCCGCCTGTGCAGTAAAAATCAAACTATAATAGCCGTTTTCACTGTACGTGCTGAACGTTTTATAGGATTCCTCTTGCTCCGAAACGCTCCATAGATGCATCACACAGTTTGGAAGAAGCCCGTCTGAAGCAAGCGAAGAAAATAAACGCTCATAATGTGTTCCATCAGATGGATTAATGACATACAATCCGCTGTTTATTTTTTTGAATTGTCGGTCTCTCGTGACAATTACGGTCTCATGTCCTTGACGGCGCACCGCTTGCACAAGCCGATCTCCAAAGGCTGTTCCTTCATGGAAAACCAGTGTTTTTCCGCTTTCAGCTGGCTGCTCTTTCTTTCGGTTGTCAGCGGACTTGATTTTCCTTTCCCATGACGGCAGATAGAACCATTGATCCATCGGTTTCTTTTTATTCCATGCATCAACTGCGGTGAAAGCAGCCGCATTGTCAGCCGCTTCTATCCAATAGCGTTTTTTCTCAAAAGGATAAGGCGGAAGCGATATCAGACGCTTAGGCTTACCACCGCCATACTGCCTCCAGTCAATTTCACATCCGCAGACCCAAAGCTGACCTAATTTCTTTAAGAAATAGGAATGATCATGCGCTGGTTCCTGAACATGTCTGACGAGGTTGACAATGTCATGCTGGCTAGATCTCTTCTTGTGCCTTCTGGCAAATGTGCTTAATGTGGTGCCCGGCCCGACTTCTATTAACAGAACGTTGTCATCACTCAAAATCTGTTCCAATCCTTCATGGAAGCGGACTGTGCCTCTTAAGTGCTGAGACCAATAAGCCGGGTCTGCTGCTTGTTCCGGTGTTATCCATGTTCCCGTTACATTCGAAACAAATGGAATCCGAGGGGTGTTCATATCCTGTTGCTTTACAATCGCGGCAAATTCCTCAAGAATGGGCTCCATCATATAAGAATGAAAGGCGTGAGAAGTATGCAGCCGGCGGCCTGCAATGCCCTTTTCTTCAAGGAGAACCGCAAACGTCTCAATGTCTTCGCTTTTTCCGGATACTACGCATAAGTCATGAGCATTAACAGCCGCAAGTGACAAACTGTCCGTAAGCAGCGGCTCCAGCTCTTTCTCTGATAGCTGAACACTGATCATTGCCCCAGATTCCAGCTGCTGCATCAGCCTTCCCCGCTCCATTACGAGCGTTAAAGCCGCCTCTAATGAAAACACGCCTGACAGGCATGCAGCAGTGTATTCACCAATGCTGTGCCCAATCATGTAATCTGGTGAGATGCCTGCACTTTGCAGCAGCTTTGCGAGCGCGTATTCAAAGATGAACAGCAGCGGCTGTACAACAGCGGTCTCTGTCAGCTTCGCCCCATCATTTGATTCGGGGAAGACGATCGCCTTCAAATCAATTTGATGTGACCTCTGCACGAAGGCAAAACAGCGGTCCGCTTCACTCTGAAATACCGGTTCAGCTTCATATAAATCTTTCATCATATCGATATACTGAGAGCCTTGCCCTGAGAACATAAAAGCAGTCGGGCGCCCGCTGTGTTTTTGATAGGCTGTGAGCTCTGCACCGCTTTCCCATTCCGTTGATTTTGACAGCACGACCGATTTTCGGTATGAAAATTGTTTTCTGCCGACTTGTAAGGTGTATGCCACATCCTCTAACGGAACGTTCGGATGCGTTCGAAGAAACTCTTTCAATCGATTTGTCATCCGCTCTAAGGCTGTGTCTGTTTTTGCTGACAGAACTAGCAAATGCCGCTGGCTCTCGTCAGCTTCTCTGCCTGACTCCCGCTCTTCTTCCAGCACAATGTGCGCATTGGTGCCGCCTATTCCGAAGGAGCTGACACCCGCCCGCCTTGGATCAGCGGATTCCTTCCAGTATGTCGCTTCGGTATTTACATAAAATGGTGTCTGATCAAAATGAATATGCGGATTAGGTGTTGTGTAATTCAAGCTTGGCAAAATGGTTTTATGTTTTAGCGATAAAACGGCCTTAAAGAGTCCGGCAATCCCGGCAGCGCTGTTTAAATGTCCGACATTGCTTTTCACTGACCCAATTGGAATTGACATTGGCCTGTCACTTTTAAAAACCTGGTTCAGCGCTTCCATTTCGATTGGATCGCCCATTTTTGTACCGGTTCCGTGAGCTTCGATATACCCTACGGTATTCGGATCAATCCCTGCATTTTCGTATGCATGTTTTAACACTTCGGCCTGGCCTTCTACACTCGGAGCGGTAAAACCGACTTTTCGGCTTCCGTCATTATTCATTCCGACCCCTTTTATGACCGCATAAATGGAGTGCCCTTCTTTAACGGCGTCCTCATATCTTTTTAAAACGACAATCCCCGCGCCATCGCCAAAAACGGTACCGCCTGCGTCCTCATCAAATGGACGACAATGCCCATCAGGTGATTGAATCATGCCATCCTGATAAACATAGCCTGACCTTAAAGGGGTGCTGACAGTTACGCCTCCAGCAAGCGCCGCGTCACATGCTCCGTTTTGCAGCGCTTGACATGCCGCTCCAATGTTGACTAAAGAAGTAGAGCAGGCTGTTTGCATTGTGATGCTTGGCCCGTGCAGGTTTAATTTATAAGCAAGCTGGGTACTGAAAAATTCTCTGTCATTTAACAGCATGGAGCTGAACTGTTCAGTCCCATCCAATTTCCCTGCGAAACGTGTAATCCACTCGAGGTTTGGACTTGTCCCAGTGTAGACGCCGATTTTCCCTGTTGTCCGCTCCGGGTCGCAGCCCGCATCTTCTAAGGCCTCCCAGGCACATTCATGTAAAAGCCTGAATTGCGGATCCATCAATTCCGCTTCTCTTGAGGAATATTGGAAAAAATCTGCATCAAACATATCAGAGTCCTTAATAATCCCCTTCGCTTTTACATAATCAGGATGCTTCAAGAGCTGATCATCAATGCCTGACGCTTTTAGTTCTTCATCCGTAAAGAAGCTGATAGATTCTTTGCCGTTTACGAGATTATTCCAAAACTCATCCAAATTGCTGGCTCCAGGAAAACGCCCTGCCATACCGATAATCGCGATATCAGTTCCCTGGCCGTTCGGACGGCTTTGCGACACCTTTTGATGCTGCATCATTTCCGGCTGTCCGGCCTTCGTTTGAACCTGTTGATGAAGATGCTTCGCCAGGCTGCGAACTGCGGCAAATTGATAAAACAGAACTGGTTCCACCTTCCAATTCAACTGATCTGTTACTTTTGCCGCTAATTGAGAGATATCAAGCGACGTAGCCCCCAGCTCAAAAAACGGTGCATCATCGTTAAGCTCATTGAATCCAAAATGCTTAATGACAATTTCTCTGACTGTCTTTTCAATAGCAGATAACGGCATTGCACGAAGCGGTTCTGCCGGCTGGCGAGGCTCATCTTTTTCAAGTTCAGCCGGTGCCAAGCCGTCAGGCAACGGGAAATGCTGCTTTGTAAAAGGGTAACTCGGCAGAGCTAACCTTTTATTAAGCTGAGGTTCATGCAGGATACTGAAATCAACCTCAGACCCGAGACTCCACAACGCTCCGTATATATGTAACTTTAAAACGTCTGTGTGTCCTTGTGTGCCGAGTTCACCTGTCATGCCAATTGATTGGCGCTCTGTAAACACTGATGCCCCCTGATTCAAACGCAGGTCTATGCAAATAGCAGGTTCCTCCCGCAAACAAGACGAGATGTGTTCAAAAAACCGTATCGGCTTGCAGATTTGGCCGGCCCAATAACTGGCATCCGCTGCTCCGTCATCTGTTATCACTTTTCCAGTGACAGATGAAACGACTGGAATGTCTGGTGACTTCATGTCCAGCGTGCCAAGGAAGTGCATGAATTCTTGCGCTGCGTCAGCCAGCAGATCCGATTGATACGCAATATCCCCATCAAGTAACTCAGCAGCTATCCCTTCTTGTTCAAGCCGCGCCTTCAGCTGATACACATCCTCCGGCAAACCGGAGACGGCACAATACCGCTCATCAATCAGCGCAAGGGATAATGATTTCTCTAAGTATTGAACGATATCCGGCTCTGACAGGCTGACACCGAGCATTTTTCCTGCCGGCGACATGCTGATTAACTCTCCACGTTTATATGCAGCTGTTGCCCCTTCTTCAAAGGAAAACATTCCTGCCGCACAGGCCGCCGTAAACTCCCCGAACCCCCGCCCGATAAAGCGGTCTGGTGTTATGCCGGTGTGCTGTAAGAAACGGACTGCGGCGTATTCCATGATGAACGACAACAAATGGACCAATCCCAGGTTTTCCTCTTCCTGGTACGTTTCTGGAGCAGAAATACATGCTTTAAAGAAGCTGAGTACATCCTGCTGAAACACATTTTGCACCTTTTCAAGACAAGCATCGACTTCTTTTTTGAACAGGCTTTCCGTGCGGTACAGCTGCGTATATCGGCCAAATCCCTCTTGAACGTCTCCCGCAAATACAAACATGGTGCTGCTTGGAACAACCGCCGATTCTCTGATTTGTTTTTTACTCCGATGATCAGAAAGCTGATCAAGCAGATCCTTTTGATGTGAAGCTACAAAGGAGATTCTGTACTGGAATTGCTTTCTGCCAAGCTGTAGCGTACGGGCTATGGCTGGCAGCGGTGCTTCAGGGTTGCGGCGAAGAAAATCAGCCAATTGATCCATTGAACGGATAAGCTCCTGCCTTGTTCTCGCAGAAAGAACAACAAGCTCAGGACCGCCGGCTGGCATTTCATCATTATGAGATGGGGGCTCTTCAAGGACAACGTGAGCATTCGCGCCGCCGATTCCAAAGGCGCTCACGCCGGCTCTTCTCGGCCCTTGCTGAGATTCCCATTCAGCCAGCTCTGTATTGACAAAAAACGGCGTGTTCTCAAACTTGATGCGCGGATTCGATTTTTGATAGTGAAAAGCGGGAGGCAGCATTTTATGATGGAGCATCATAACGGTTTTTATAAATCCCGCTACCCCCGAAGCGGCGTCCAAATGCCCGATATTCGCTTTGACAGAACCAATGCGGCAATATGCTTTTTTATCTGTATTGAAAGCATGGGTCAGCGCCTCAATTTCAATCGGATCTCCAACAGGCGTTCCCGTCCCGTGAGCCTCAACATAACCAATGGTTTCCGGTTCCGTTTCCGCCATCTCCATAGCTGTGGCAATGACATTCGCCTGGCCTTCAGCACTGGGAGCCGTATACCCTGCCTTATTGTTTCCATCATTATTAATTGCAGAGCCCTTGATGACCGCATAAATCACATCACCGTCAGCTTGTGCGTCTTTCAATCGCTTTAACGCCACCACTCCGGCTCCTTCACCAAAAATGGTTCCGTTCGCCTTTTCGTCAAACGGACGGCAATGACCATCTGCTGAATAGATCATTCCTTCCTGATAAAGGTACCCAGATATATGCGGCAGGCTCAGGGTAACACCTCCGGCTAATGCAAGGTCACATTCTCCCCCAATTAAGCCCTGGCACGCCATATGTATCGCGACAAGAGAAGTCGAGCAAGCAGTTTGAACTGATACACTCGGCCCTTTCAAATTAAGTTTATAAGCGATACGTGATGCAAACGACGAATCATTTAAATGCATGATTTGAAATGCGTCTTCATTCTTATGAAGAGAAGACATATGACGGCCCATCCAGGACAAATTGCTGGAAGCACCAGCATACAGCCCGATCAGCCCGTTAAACCGTTCAGCGTCACAGCCCGCATGCTCCAGCGCTTCCCAGGTGCATTCATGCATGAGCCTGATTTGCGGATCCATCAAGGCAGCTTCTCTCGGTGAATAGCCGAAAAACGCCGCGTCGAAGTCAGAAACGTCATCAATGATCGGCTTTGCTTTTACATATGCCTCTTGACCAAGCAGCGTCTCATCAACCCCGGCTTCTTTTAATTCTTCATCGGTAAATTGAGTGACCGATTCTATTCCTTTTGAAATGTTGCTCCAATACTCATCAATATTTGCCGCGCCTGGAAACTTGCCCGCCATACCGACGACCGCTATTTCCAGTCCTGTTTCTGTCCATTGTTTCTC
Source organism: Bacillus sp. MD-5 (assembly GCF_002201875.1). Classification (NCBI taxonomy): domain Bacteria; kingdom Bacillati; phylum Bacillota; class Bacilli; order Caryophanales; family Bacillaceae; genus Bacillus; species Bacillus sp. MD-5. The sequence goes on along the minus strand of NZ_CP021911.1, from coordinate 567,364 downwards.
GTCAGCCATGGAAATCAGCCTCCCATCTATTTTCGTCTCATTCGCTGTTTTCGCCGGTTTTTCCCTTCATTTATGGCTTTTTGGCGATCTGGCTCTATTCCTTTTATGTGTAAGTCATCACCGCTTTGCTGTGCTTTGACGGCTTCGGTTAATGCTGCAACCGTCGGGTGGGCATACATCATCACAACCGGGATATCCACACCGAGCTCGTTTTTGATTCTCCCGCTCACCTGAAGCAGATCAAGTGAAGAGGCTCCTAATTCAAAGAAATTCATATTTACATCTGTCTCAGCATGAAAATAATCCTTAAAAATATTCATTAATCTTTCTTCAAGTGTATCCAGGCGGTCTTTTGTCAGCACATGCGCAGCGGTTTGTCTGTCCTCTTTCACATAGCTGTCTTTTATTCGTTTGTTTACGTCCTGCAGTGAAATTAGGACTTGCGGGTAGCGCAGCTGCAAAGCTCTCATAAATGCTTTCGCACCTTGAGCCGGCAGGATTCCTTGTTGCTCTCCCTCGTCCGCTATCTTCGAAAGAATGGCTGCCGTTTCTGATTCATATGCCATTCCTACTTGTTCCCAACGGTCCCAGTTAACCGACACCATGTTTTCGCCTTCTTTTCGGCATGCGTGAGCATAGCTGTCCAAGAATGCGTTTGATGCAGCGTAGCCGACTTGGCCTCCCGCTCCTAAAAATGAAACAAGAGAGGAACAAATGATGAAGAAGTCCGGCTGTTTGTTTTTAAGCGCTTTTCTTAACAGAGCGGTTCCTGTTATTTTGGCTTTTGCCATCTGCCTCTCATCGTCTGGTGTCCTTGCGTGAATCACTTTGCCATCAGGAATGCCCGCTGCATGAATAACGCCGTGAATGGCTTGTCCAAAACGAGATTCTGCCGTTTGCAAGGCTTTTTGAAGCTCTGCCTCATCTGAAATATCCGCCTGTAATACCAACACCTCGGCTCCAGCCTTCTTGAGCTCTTCAACAGCTTTGAGTTTTTTGATTGCATCGTCATTTGCTATTAGTTTATCGGGCAGTCCTGTCCGGCTTAGCAGCACAAGCTTTGCTTGAACTGTTTCAGCTAAATGAGATGCAAGAGATAATCCGATCCCGCCAAGGCCGCCTGTAATGATATAAACTCCTTTTTGCCTGAGATTGCTGGCCATATCAATCTCATCTTGCTTGCCCGGCTGCTTCGCCTGCCGAATCCATCTGCTGTTTCCGCGATAAGCCACAATAGGCTGATCATCCTCTTTTTTAAGTTCATAAGAAATCATTTCAGGCCAGTTTGATTGACCGTGCCGCGGGTCCGGACAAAGATCAACAGCTTTACAGCTGATCTGCTGATACTCTAGCGGAATGGTCAAACAGACTCCGGTCAGCGCAGCCTGATGAGGCTGAAGCTCCTCCATTCCCGTCACATCGTGAGCTTGATTGGTCACTACGGTCATGCTGAATCTTTTGTTGCTCTCTGTTCCAAGTAAACGGACAAGATCAAGGAGGGGAAGATAACCGGCTATTGTGCGCTCTGCAAGATCTCCATCACGACAATCACAGTCTTGCAGCCGCATCCAGATGATTTCATCAGGGATAAACCCCCTTGCATTCAGTTCATCCAGCAGCTTCCGAAAGTGGGCCGTATCCCGATGGTTTACCGTAAACGTGTTTTTGTCCATTTCCGCAAAGCAATCACCTGGCAGGACAGACACGGCTTCCGCTTGCTGCTTTAGGAGATATTGGCTGACATTATTGTTTTCTTCAAAGACAAGTATCCTTTTTCCTTGATGAGTGAATGTCTCATTGGCTGGTTCCATTCGTTCCCAATGCGGGACGGAAAACCACTTATCAAAAGGAAGCTGTTCTTCACTGGAGGCAATGTTTAATTTCAATTCGTTTTTGATCTTTTCTTCCATGCCGCCCTGAGCTGGTTGCGGATCGGGAAATACTTGATGCTCAAAAGGATAAGTCGGAAGCGGGACCCTTTCATATGAGCCCCCCTGGCGAAAGTGCTCCCAGTTCATGTTTACACCATGCGTCCAAAGCCTGCCGATGCGGTTTAACAGATAGACACGATCAGACGATACTTCCTTTGGATGCCTGATGATATTAACCGCAGCATGTTGCTCCGTCATAAAACCCTCATGTTTTCTCACAAACTGCGTCAACGTGTTCCCTGGCCCGATCTCAACAAATACAACATTACTCATTTGTAAAAGCGTGCTCAGCCCTGAATGAAAATCAACCTTTTCCGTGATTTGCGAAGCCCAGTATTTCGGATCTACGGCCTGATCTGCTTGTATCCAATCGCCTGTCACATTTGAAATAAACGGAAGGTCTGGTGCTTGGAATTCTATCTCTTGCAGAATATCAGCAAAACGAGATGCTGCCGGCTTCATCATGCTTGAATGAAACGCATGGGACGTTTTTAAGTGCTGAATGGCCACTCCTTTCGACTGAAGGCGAGCGGCAAAAGCATTGATTGGCTCCATAAGGCCTGATACAACCGATAAATCAGAGCTGTTTGAAGCCGATAGCTCAACCCCTTCTGTCAATTCCATTTCTGTCTCTACGCCGGGCAGTCTGACGCTCAACATTTCTCCCTCCGGCATTTCCTGCATCAATCGGCCTCTCATCACAACCATATGAAGAGCGTCTTCCAATGAACAAATGCCTGACAGACAGGCTGCCGTTAATTCCCCTATGCTGTGGCCAATCATGTATTGCGGTTTTAACCCCTTTTTGATTAAGAAGGACGCCAGCGCATATTCAAAAGAAAATAAAATAGGCTGCGTATACGAGGTTTCATGGATAAGCTGTTCAGCTTCCTCGCTTTCTGCCTCATTATTCGGAAACATAATGCTTCTAATATTGAGTCCTTCCTCAGTTTGCAGAATGTCAAAACAGCGGTGCAGCTCCTCCTGGAATATGGGTTCTTGTTCATACAATTGTTTCCCCATATTGACGTATTGAGAGCCTTGGCCGGAAAACATAAAGACAACGGCCGGCTTCTCCAGCGCTTTTGAAGTACTTGCCATATCGCTTGTTATCCCTAAAGGGCCAGCCGTAAACGCTTGACGATACTGAAAATGCCTGCGGCCCTCTTGCAGTGTGTATGAAACGTCTTGGAGCGGCACCTCTTCATTCTCTTTTATAAATCGCTTGACCTGATCCGCGGCCTTCTTTGCCGCTTTTTCAGAACGGGCAGAAATAAGCATAAGGCAGTCTTCATGATCCTCTTGATGACGTCTTTCCTTCATCGGCGGCTCTTCCATCACAACATGAACATTCGTGCCGCCGATCCCAAAGGAACTGACGCCCGCTCGAAACACCCGGTCAGCTACTGTCCATTGCTTTGCGGATGTGCTGACATAAAAAGGAGTGTTTTCAAAATCAATTTTAGGATTAGGCTTTTTGTAATGAAGGCTTGGCGGCAGAGTTCTCGCTTTGAGACTCAGCGCCGTTTTAATAAACCCCGCAATACCCGCGGCGGAATCCAAATGACCGATATTTGTTTTAACAGAGCCGATTGCGCAGTATTGCTTCTTTTCAGTTTGAAACGCTTGTGTTAGCGCCTCTATTTCAACCGGGTCTCCTAACGAGGTGCCCGTGCCGTGCGCTTCGACATAAGAAATACTTTCGGGCTCTACACGGCTGATGTTCAGCGCTTTTCTAATGACATCGGCCTGCCCTTCGATACTTGGCGCGGTGTAACCGACTTTACGGCTGCCGTCATTGTTATATGCGGAACCTTTAATGACAGCGTAAATATGATCTTGATCCTTCAGCGCCTGCTTTAAGGTCTTCAGCACTACAACACCGCAGCCCTCTCCCCCGACTGTCCCATTGGCTTCCGCGTCAAATGCGCGGCAGCGGCCGTCCGGCGACATAATCATTCCTTCTTGATACATATAGCCCTTTTTGTGGGGGCAAGTCACCGTTACACCTCCGGCCAGCGCCATTTTGCAGTCGCCGGTAAGCAAAGCTCTGGACGCGAGATGCACCGCCGTCAGAGAAGATGAACAGGCTGTATCCACCGCGATACTCGGCCCTTTCAAATTTAATTTATAAGAAACTTGTGTATTCATAAAATCCTTGTCCGTCAACTGAACAGCAGCAAACTGTTCAGAAGAACTGCTATTTCTCAGCAGCATTGAACTTGCCTGCCAGTACAAATTCGCAGACGCAGCGCCGAATAAGCCGATAGGCTGTGAATAGGTTTCGGGATTGTAGCCGGCGTTTTCAAGAGATTCCCACGCAACTTCATGAAACATGCGCACTTGCGGGTCCATTACCTCAGCTTCTCGCTGTGAGTAGCCGAAAAACGCCGCGTCAAAGTGGTCATGCCGGTCTACTTTTCCTTTGGCTCTGACATAATTCTCATGATCGAGCTGTTCTTTAGGCACACCGGCTTCCATAAGCTCTTCTTTTGAGAAAAATGTGATGGATTCCGTGCCCGTTTTCATATTCTCCCAAAACTCTTCAATATTTTTGGCTCCGGGGAAACGGCAAGCCATTCCGATAACCGCTATTTCTAAGCCTGTTGTTTTACTCATCAGAAATCCCGCCTAACAGTTGTGCGACATTTTCTAAATCTTCCGCTGCCTCTTCCTCACTTTCTGCATTTGCCTGACAACCCTCAGACTCCGCTTGCCGGCTGAGCTGGGCAGCTATTGCCGAAACAGATGTATACTGAAACAGCTGAACAACAGACAGCTCTTGTCCAAACTGCTCTTTCAATTTGTTCGATAGTTCTACGATATGAAATGAGTTTCCGCCGATATCAAAGAAGTTATCTTCCATGCTGATATCAGATTCAGGTATATTCAGAATGCCGGCAAAAATGGAAACCAGCTTTTTTTCAGTTTCATTGTGCGGTTTTATGACCTGCTCGTCAGATTCAGGCTCTTCAAAGGGGTCTGGGAGTGCCTTGAGATCAAGCTTCCCTGACAGGTTCATTGGAAATGAGTCCACGCGGATGAATCGTCTCGGAATCATATAACCCGGCAGCTTTTCTCCTAAAAACCCTCTCATTTTTCGAGCTTTCAGTTTTTGATCGGAAATGAGATACGCCACAAGAAACGGATCATCTGATTCCTTTTGAACTGGAATAATCACCGCATCATGAACGATTTGTCCCGGCTCCCGGTAATCAAGCAAGGCTTTTCTAATCTCATCAAGCTCTATTCTGAATCCTCTTATTTTTACTTGATCATCATACCTGCCAAAAAATTCGATGAAGCCGTCACTACGCCATCTCGCCAAGTCACCGGTATGATAAAGCTTGCCGGCAGGAATATGCTGCGGTTCTGTAAATTTTTCTGCCGTCAGCTCTGGCTGACGGATATATCCTCTTGCCACCCCGTCTCCGGCAATGCACAGTTCTCCGTATACGCCGATGGGCACAGGCTGTCCGCAATGATCCAAAATATAAATCTGTTCATTCGGCATCGGCCTGCCAATCGGTACGACGGGTTCATTCCAAGAATCAGGTATGGTAAAAGCCGCTGATTGTACAGCGCATTCCGTCGGACCGTAATTATTTGTCATCACCGGCTTACCCGCACGAAACGTTTGTAAATATTGCTGAACCAATTGGGGCGGCAGCATTTCGCCGCCAGCCATTATTAACTTCAATTCGTCAACGTGATGCGGCTCTTTCTCAGCGGCTTTGATCATGAGGCGCAAATGAGAGGGTGTCGCATCTGAAATATGAATGCGGTTCTCCTCATAAAAAGACCACAGCTGCTTTCCATCCATCCTTGCATGATCTGGCGCAATATATAAGGTGTGTCCAAGAAGCACTGCCGGAAATATCGTTTGCACGGATGCGTCAAAAATATGTGAAGCAAGCATGCCGATACGGAGGTGCTCGTGTGAAAATGGCTGAAAATGAAGGCTGTCTATGCCATATACTAAATTGATGACTTGACGATGCTCCACCATCACGCCTTTCGGTTTTCCTGTTGTCCCTGATGTATACAGCACATAAGCGAGATTTTCAGGAGACGGCAGGCGCCCATGCTCCGCCGCCCCTTCAAATTTCATCATTTCCTCTATACATAAGCTTTTTTGATTCTCAGCAGAAGTGCCATGACCCTTGTTCGTGATCACAAACCGCGCCCCGCTGTTTGTCAGCATATAATCCATCCGTTCGGACGGCATATTTACATCTATCGGCAAATAAGGACAACCTGCTTTCAATATGCCTAATATGCCGATAACCATTTCTGCCGAGCGATGAACCATCAGCCCCACAGGCTCCTCATGACAAACGCCTTCTTTTGTCAAAAAAGCTGCAATCCGATCTGACAATTCATCAGCCTCACCGTATGTGAAGCTGACATCTTCATACACGATTGCAGGCTGATCAAGTTTGAGAGCTGCCTGTTCTTTGAAGAGATCGACAATCGATTTTTCCTTCGGGTATGGTTGATTTGTGTGATTAAATGTCGTGATGACTCTCTCTCTCTCCTCATGAGAAAGTAACTGCAGCTCAGAGACCAGAGTCTCAGGCGCCGACAAAGCCTGATCTGCCAGCATGCAAAAATGGCTGGCTATCCGTTCAGCAGTATCGAATGTGTAATGCTTCAAATTCCAGCTCAGCTTTCCAGTCAATCTCCCTTCATCACACTGAATGGAGAGCAATAGATTCGTGTCCAGCGCATTCAATGACACCGGCTGCTGGAGATCATTCACAGCAAGGGAGATGCCGAAGCGGGGCTCCCCTTTTTTATGCAAAGGATGAAGCTCATCCAATAGGATTTTCACAGGATAATTTTGATGGGCATACACTTCTTGAAAAGCTTGTTTCACATGCTCTAGACAGTCTCTGAAACTCATAGAAGGATTGATTTTCACCAGCAGCGGAAGAAGATCATTGATCACCGGCTGTGTTCCCCGCTGTCTCAACACAGGGGCCGACGCCATGATATCCGTTCTTCCATCGTACCTGTGCAGCAATGTGACTGCCGCAGTCATCAAAATCATAAACATACGCAAATCTGAAGCTCCTGATGCCTTTAAGATGGCCTTTTCCAGCTGAGCCGGGAATGAAAAAGGTATTGAAGCTTCTTCATCGTTTTGATCAAGAAGCTGTGAATCATAAGGAAAACGGCAGTCCGACGGGATTTGAGTTAATACAGAAGTCCAATATTGCCGCTCCTTCACTTTTTCAAGAGCTGCGGTTTTCAATTGAAAGACATCGGTTTGGTTCATTGTTATTCACCTATTTCTGCTAGATTTTCAGATCGTCTAGTTCCAGCAACGATACCTTTTCTAAATCATTGATGCCTGAAGTCAGGTCAATATCCTTGAGAGCGGTTTGCTTACAATCAATTACGGCTGACAGCACCTTTTTAATCCCTTTCGCAATGCCTTCAATCGTTTCTCTTGTAAACAGCTCAGTGCTGTATTCAATGACAGAAGATAAACCGTTTTCGTCTTCTGAAGCGATCCAAAGCAAATCAAACCGGGAAACCGCTGTTTCATATTCATAGTCGGTTAGTGTGATCCCGTCTACCTCTAAAGAAGGCTGGCTTAGATTTTGCAGAGCAAAAACGGTATCAAAAATATGATTCCTATTTAACGTCCTATCTAACTTCAAGTCTTGAACCATATGTTCATACTGATAATCTTGATGATCAAAGTCATCAATCACCAGCTGCTTGACATGGTGCAGGAATTGAGTGAACGTCATCTCTTTTTTCGGATAAAACCGAAGCGGAAGCATGTTAACGAAGATACCGATGATCCTCTGCAGCTCCTCCTGCCTTCTCCCCGCAACCGGAACGCCGACTACAATGTCGGACTGTCCAGTGAGCTTGTGCAACAGGACTTGATAGATTGATAAAAGTCCCATAAACAGCGTGGCGTCTTCATCGGCCATAATGGCTTTAAACGCCTCAAGCTCTTTTTTGCTTACATCAAAACGATAATGGGCGCCGGCAAAGCTTTTGACATCAGGTCTCCGGTAATCAGCCGGCAGCTGAAGCTCACGGAAGCCGTCAAGCCGTTTCAGCCAATATGTTTTCACCTCATTCAGGTCATCAGACTGAAGCATCTGATTCTGCCATTCTGAGAAATCTTTATATTGCAGTTCAAGCGGTGCAAGCTCTTTGCCGTCATATAGATCCATAAACTCGCTGACCAAGATATCCTGAGATAGACCGTCAGAAATAATATGGTGCATATCGAGCATCAGAATATACTCGTTTTCAGAGTTCTTCATCACACCAGCTCTCATCAAGGGTGCCTGATCAAGCTGGAACGGCTTTAAAAAGCTGCTGATGACTTCTTGTTCTTTTTCGTTTTGCCCTTCCTGGCCTGCCAAATGGGATAGGTCAAAAAAGTCTGCATGAAATTCCGCATGCTCAGCTATGCACTGCATAGGAACACCGTCTATTGCTTTAAAGGATGTTCTTAAACTCTCATGACGATGAATCAATTGCCGGAACGCATTCTCCAGCCTTTGCATATCAAGCTTTCCTGCAATCCTTCCGGCAGTGAACTCATTGTAGCCAGTGCTTGTTTGATCTAACTGCTGAACAAGATAAAGCCGTTTTTGCGCTGAGGACAGCGGATAATAATCCTGTTTTTCAGCTTTTTCTATCTTTCTGTAAATCTTCTTGTCGGCTTGGCTGATAAATTCGGCCATCTGCCTGATCGTCGGAATGTTAAAGAAATCCGGCAGCGCAATTTCCACATTGAACGCTTGATGAATAATGGAAATGAAAGTAATCGCCTTTAAAGAATCACCGCCCATCTCAAAGAAATCATCGTCTATGCCGATTTGATCAATTTTGAAAAATGACTGCCAATGAACAAGGAGTTCTTTCTCCATATCAGTTACTGGTTCAACATATTCAGCGGTAAGCTCTGGCCGCCCGTACAGCGAAACGTCCTCTTCTTGCTGTTCATCGCTAGGCTGGTGCAGACGATTCACATATTTTTGTATCCTCTCCTGTAGATCCGTGGCAGACACGACAATCTGATCCATATGATCAAATGTGAAAATTCTCTCGAAAACCTCTCTGCCCTCATGCGCACGAATCAGGGTATTTTCTAAATCCCCTCCGACTGGAATATCCGGTTTTTTGCCGTCTTCAAATTCCCAGCCGTCTAAATTTAGGGCTGTCCACTGAACAGGATGCTGCGCATTATGTTGATATACAAAGGCATCAACAAAATGGTTAACTGCAGTATAGGCGGTAAATCCAAGTCCTCCCAATATCGGAGACAAGGACGAAATCAAAAAGCAGAAATCAAGCGGCCGATCGTCCAACACTTTTTCTAATACCGCAACGCCTGTCATTTTTGCTTGAATGTGAGCATTCGAAAAACTTCTATCCGTTTGCTCCATCATCCTAAATGATTGTTCGCCTGTTATTCCAGCTGCATAAATTACGCCATGTATGGAGCCGTACTTATGTTCAGCCGCATGAACCAGTTCAGACATATCCGCTTCACGGCTTGCATCCGCAGCAACAGCAATAACTTCCGCGCCTGTTTGTTCTATCTCATATATTGATTTTATTTTTTTAACAGTTGGATCATCCTCAGCATGCGTGCTGATTAAGGACTCCCATTCACTCCGCGGCGGAAGGCCGGAACGGCTTGTCAGAATAAGCTTTCCTTTTGTTTTCTCAGCAATGGTTTTTGCAGCATGTAAACCGATGAAGCCCAGCCCGCCAATCAGAATATATACGCCTCCGGGACGAAGGTGCCCTTGCGATGATTCTGCAGGCACTGCTTTGTGAATAAAATTCCTGGTGTACCTTTTATTATTTCTGTAAACCGTTAGGAGATTGCCTGATTCGGTCATCAGCTCAGATCTGATGAGTCCCAGCAGCTTGTCTTCTTTCCAGGAATCTTCTTTCTGCCTGTCTATATCAATCACTCGATAGCGAAGGAACGGTGTTTCCTGAGATATGACCATACTCGGCCCCAGATGTACGGCTTTCTCTGGATATAACGTTTCTTCTCCGCCAAGCTGATACGTAAGGGACGATAATACAAAGATCGAAATTTCCTGGTTTGTTCCTTTCTTTTTCAATGCTTGCCCTAAGTAAAGCAACGAGTAATAGGATTCGTTTTGGATCTGCTCAATCCACTCGGCAGCAGCGGTTTCATTCTTCTCTGCCAGCCCCCAGAGGTGCAAAATCCGGCTGTACTGAATCTTTTCCTTCTCCAACACTTCAAAGAGACGGCAGTAATCTTCCGCAGAGTCTGGGCGAAGTGTGTACACTCCTTTTTCAACCTGCTGAAAGTTATGCCCTTTTTTAACGATGACACAAGAAGCACAGGCAGATTGCATCCCCTGAATAAGCTTATGTGAAAAATCGCCATCCTCCATGAAGACAAGCAAACGTTGTTCCGCCGCTTCAATCTCTCGGGAAATCGGCAGGATTTCTTTTTCCCATTGCGGCAGATAAAACCAATCCTGAAGCGGGAGCTTTCCTCCGGAATGTTTATTGCCTTTTCCGCTGGCAGTATGCTTCCGTTTGGGCCAAAAGGATTCCTTTTCAAAAGGATATTGCGGCATTGTAATTTTTTCAGGATTTCTGCCCTCATGCAGCCCGCGCCAATCAATGACTGCGCCATACATCCACAGCGTGCCAATTCTGCTGAGTAAAAATTGGACATCCGACATATTCTGCCTGCTGTGTTTCAGCACATTGCAAACATGCTGGCGCATCTCATCGTTAATCGATCTCTTCACCAGCACACTTAAATCTTGTCCCGGGCCGATTTCGATAAAAATAGCATGCTCCTGCTTCGTTAACACGCCAATCCCCTCAGCAAAACGAACAGTCTCAGTCATGTGCCGCTTCCAATAGTCATAGTCCGCAGCTTCTTCATCCGCTATCCAGTCTCCCGTTAAATTCGAGAAGAAGGGAACACCCGGTTTTTGATAAGAAATGTTCTTAGCCATGTTTCCAAATCGTTCAGCGGCGGAAGCCATGACGTGCGAGTGGGCAGCAATTGAGCCTTTTACTCTCATGCAAAGCACTTTTTTTGCTTTTAACTGTTCTTCAAACGCTGAAATGTCAGACTCAAGCCCCGACACAATGCAAGAAGCGTCATTCACAACAGCCAATGAAATGCAATCGGGGAGAATCGCTTTCAGTTCTTCCTCTGGCATTGGCACGCTTAACATGATGCCTGACGGCGCTTCGTGCATCGCTTGTCCACGCAAGCTGATCAGCTTGATGGCATCACTGAGCGTAAACACTCCCGATACCGCGGCAGCCGTTAGTTCACCAAAGCTGTAGCCGATCATAGCCCATGGCCGCAGCCCCCACTTCATCAATAAAAGTGACAGCGCATATTCCAGCATAAAAATAGCCGGCTGGGCATATTTCGTCTCTTGAAGCTTTATCGCGGCAGCTTCTTCATCCTGCTGATCAGGGTATAGAATATTCTCAAGCCTCTCACCAGTCGCTTCATAGAATTCTTGAAAACAGTGATCCATCGTCTCTTTGAAAAACGGCTCCTCCGTGTATAAATCCCTGCCCATGTTCACGTATTGACTGCCTTGGCCTGTGAACATGAAGATCAATTTTTTCTCCTTTTTTTCCTGAATCCGCGACATTCGACTGAGTCCCCTGTCCTTTTTCTCGGAAAGCAGTCGGATGACATCCTGCCTGTCCTTTGCCACAAACATTTGCCTATAATCAAAGTGCTGTCTTCCGGCCTGAAGTGTATAGGCGGCGTCTGCTGCATTAAGTTCAGAGTTCGTTTCCATGTGTTCGAGCAAAAGGTCTTTCGTTTTCTCTAAAGCATTCATCGTTTTTGCTGAAAGAGGAAACAGCTGATACGAACGCGTATGTTTTTCACGTTCACTGACAGGCGCTTCCTCCAGAATCACATGGGCATTTGTGCCGCCCATACCGAATGAGCTCACGCCTGCACGTCTCGGAGCATTTGTTTTCTTCCACGTCCGGAGCGTGTCATTGACAAGGAAAGGACTGTTTTCAAAATCAATATTGGGATTTGCTTCTTTAAAATGAAGACTAGGCACAAGTTGTTGATGCTTCAAAGATAGAACTGTTTTAATGAGACCCGCCGCGCCTGCAGCAGCATCAAGGTGTCCGATATTCGTTTTTACGGAACCGATCCGGCAAAACGCGGTTTTATTCGTTTGAAACGCTTTAGTTAAGGCCTCAATTTCAATTGGATCTCCGAGAGCTGTACCTGTCCCGTGGGTTTCCACATAGCTGATGGTTTCCGGCTCAATCCCCGCATCAGCAATCGCCTCTCTTATAACCTCTGTCTGGCCTTCCACACTCGGCGCATTAAAGCCTACCTTTTGGTCACCGTCATTGTTGACCGCAGATCCTTTTACAACCGCGTATATCCTATCACCGTCAGCCAACGCGCGGCTCAACGATTTCACTGCGACAAATCCGACTCCGTCGCCTCCAACAGTGCCTTTCGCGTCTTTATCAAAGGCTCGGCAATGGCCGTCTGGCGATTTCACCATATTCTCTTGATAGATGTAGCCTGACTTAACCGGGTGGAGAATGGACACACCTCCTGCGAGAGCGATATCGGATTCTCCATTCAGCACTGATTTGCAAGCCAAATGCAGCGCGACCAAGGAGGTTGAACAAGCGGTCTGCAAGGTAATGGCTGGACCTTTCAGATTAAGTTTATGAGCAACCCGCGTGCTGATTGTATAGGTATCATTTAAAGAGCCGATTTCAAACAGCTCTGACATCCTGCCGTCTAATGAGTCAGCGAAATGCTGGAGCCATTGAAAATTTGAGGTTGTTCCTGTAAACAAACCGATTTTCCCTTCATATTCAGCTGAAACACACCCTGCGTCCTCCAGCGTTTTCCATACATACTCATGAAGAAGGCGGATTTGCGGGTCCATGACCTCTGCCTGCCCCGGTGAATAGCCAAAGAAAGAGGCATCAAATAAATCAGGGCCGTCGATGATTCCTTTCGCCCTTACATAATCACTTCTCATAAATGTTTGTTCATCAATGCCCGCCGCAAACAGCTCTTCATCAGTGAAAAAAGAGATAGATTCCTTGCCGTTTTTCAGATTATGCCAAAATTCATCTATGTTTTTAGCACCGGGGAAACGCCCGGCCATCCCGATGATGGCGATGCTGTCATTTGAAGGAGCCTTCCTTTTTGATATGAATGATGCTTTCTTTTTTGATTGCCCTTCATCCTGGCCTGATAAGAATTCAGCAAGCAACTGAACTGTTGGACGGCGGAACATCTCAACCATAGGAATACTTTTTCCCGTTTCCTTAGAAAGCTGCTGATTAACTTGGATCAAATGCAGGGAAGTGCCGCCGATTTCAAAAAATTTATCGTGAACATTGATGCTGTCTTGACCAAGTACACGTTTCCAAACCTCCAGCACCATCTTTTCTGTTTCAGAAGCCGGGGCCTCCATAAGCACCTTCCGTTTTGTCTCTGCGGCAAGCTCGGGCAGTGCTTTTTTATCCAGTTTTCCATTAGCCGTCAGCGGCATCTCATCCATCACAATAAATCGGGATGGAATCATATATTCCGGCAAATGACGGCGCAGGTATTCACGCAGCTGCTTTTCATCAATCGTCTCATCAGTGAAAAGATAAGCAGCCAGGCACGGTGTCTGGGACGCGTCCTTCTTCACGACAGCCGCCGCCCCTTTGATCCGTCCGTACCGGCAGAGCCAATGTTCAATCTCCCCGCTCTCAATCCGATAGCCCCTAAGTTTGATTTGGTCATCATTTCTGCCTAAAAATTGAATGGTTCCATCTGGTAAAAAGCGGGCTGCGTCTCCTGTTTTATACATTTTTTCTCCGGGCTTAAAAGGATGTGCCACAAATCGCTCTGCCGTCAGTTCCTTCCGGCCTAAGTAGCCTTCTGCTACTCCTTTTCCGGCAATATAGAGTTCTCCCGCTGCTCCTCGGGGCAGCAGATTCATATGTGAATCAAGAATGTATATATCAGTATGTGCTGCAGGCCGGCCGATCGGCACATACAGATCCTTATCCATTTCAGATGAGTAGCGGTGAATCATGCAGCCGACTACCGTTTCCGTCGGTCCGTATTCGTTAAAAATTTCAATTTTCCCATCGAAGTTTTGTTCAATTTTCGCCGCAAGGGAGGTTTCTAATTGCTCTCCCCCCAGTATCAGGCACTCCATGACACTGTCCTGAAACGGCATCTCAGAAATGAAATGAAGATGGGACGGCGTTAACTTCATAACGTGGGCCCGATTATCTTTCAGTATTTGTTCCACAAGAAGCTGCTTGTTTTTATCCTGGTACACAATAATTGCGTTTCCGGTTATAAGCGGGGTAAAGATAGAAGTTACTGTTAAATCAAAAGATAAAGACGTATAAAGGGCAAAATCTCTTTTATGGCCTCTTACATATTGCTCGGCGGCCCAGGAAACATAATTTTCAAGACCCAGATGCTTAACAAGCACCCCTTTTGGCCTGCCTGTTGTTCCAGAGGTATATATGCAATACGCAATGTCTTGCGGACCGTATTGTTTCACCAGATTGCTGTCGTTTCCTTGATAAAGGTTCTGATCGGTAATATCTATTTTCACACCGTCGTACGAGTAAACCAGCCCATCGATATCCTCTGTCAGCAGCAGGTTTATCCCGCTGTCCTGAAGAAGATATTCAATTCTTTCCGGCGGATAATCGGGATCAACCGGAACATAAGCGCCGCCCGCTTTTAATACAGCGAGACAAGCGATCACCATTTCAATTGAATGTTCTGTTAAAATACCGACTCTTTGTGCAGGTCTGACTCCCTGACCTTCTAAAAAACGGGCAAGCTGATTCACTTTTTTATTTAATTGATCATAGGTCAGGGACTCCGAGCGAAACTCCACAGCAAGAGCGTCCGGCGTCTTTGCTGTCTGCCGTTCAAACAAATCAATAACAGTCTCATGTTCGTTGCCGGTCATACCTTTATAGTTGCAAAACTCTTCAAGCTGATAATGCACTTCATCTTCGGAAAGCATATTCAAGCGGTGCACAGATCTGTCTGCCGGATTGTCAATCACTTCCGATAACAGGTTGAGAAAATGATCCCCAAGCTGCTTCACTTGAAGAGCAGACATAGCATCAGGATTGTAGATAAAAGAAAAATGAATATGTTCATCAAAAGCTTGTACACTCAATGTCAAATCAAACTCAGTTTGCTCAAACATGTCATATTGTTCGATTGAAAGAGGAAGACTGTTTGACTTAAGCATTTGATCAAGCGGATAATTTTCAATCACGACAATCGTGTCAAATAATGACTGCTCAGCCGTCAGACCCGCATATGTTTTTAAATCAGACAGCGGTGTATGTTCATATTCACTTCTTTTGGCAATCTGCTCATGCGCAAGCTGAATCACATCTAAAGGCGTGGATTGAGGCGCAAAGCGAAGACGAAGCGGAATGGTGTTAATAAACAGCCCCGTCATTTGTTCTATTCCCGGTACATCCGCGCTTCTTCCTGAAACGGTTGTCCCGAACACCACTTCTTCTTGATCAGAATACTTCTTTAGCAGCAGCCCCCACACACTATATAAAATGGAAGCAAGCGTAACTTGCCGTTCAGCAGCGAGTGAGCGCAGAGCCTTTCCTGCTGAAACCGGAAGCTGTATCTCATGTTTAGAAAAAATAGCATTTCGCTTCCCTGGCCTTTCTGTATTCGGCAGCAATTGCACAGGCTCCCAGTCTTTCAATAACCCTTTCCAAAATGACGCCTGGCTGTCTTTTGTTTTACGCTGCTGTCCCTGCTGCCATTTCACAAATGCTTGATATGACGGTTTTTGAGAAACAACAGGTGTTTGACCCATGGATAACGCTTGATATGACTCCATCCACTCTTTGAGGACAATCCCCATGCTCCAGCCGTCCATCAAGATATGATGAAAGCTGATCATCATCCAGATCCCGTTTTCTTCTGTTTGATAAAGTGTGACACGAAAAGGGACTTCCTGAAGCTGAAACGGCTCTTTCCGATCACGGGCCGCAAGCTCCTCCTTCAGCTTATCCTGAGAAATCCCTTTCTCGAACGGGATGCTCTGATAACGGATATCTATATTATGATGCTTTAATATCACTTGAATTGGCTTAGCTGTTTCCTTCCACCTAAACACCGTCCGCAGCATTTCATTTTGCTGAACCGTTTGCTGCCATGCTTTTTCAAAAAGATCACGTGCTGGTTCACTCTCTAGTTTTATCAGCATTTGTTCAAAATAGGCATTGCCTTCCGGCTCCATTAAATGATGAAAAAGCAGACCTTCCTGAATGGTTGTCAGTCCGAGAATGTTGGCTATGTTATTTTTATCTATTTTCTTCATTTGCTCACTCACAGAATCCTCTCCATCCTCTGCCTATATATGTTTGACAAAATATCGTCTCAATCCATAATTCGCTATAACTTGCTGCTGAATTTGAGATGTTCCTTCAATGATCTCCAATACTTTGGCTTCTCTGTACAGGCGGGCTGCTG
Organism: Bacillus sp. MD-5; assembly: GCF_002201875.1. NCBI lineage: Bacteria > Bacillati > Bacillota > Bacilli > Caryophanales > Bacillaceae > Bacillus > Bacillus sp. MD-5. The sequence continues at coordinate 550,894 of NZ_CP021911.1, read as the reverse complement.
AATGATCTCTGCTGAAGCCGCTTCCTCCGTGGATTTGCACATTTGAATTGGTAATCTCAACAGCAACCTTTGAAGTGAAATATTTCGCGACAGACGTTTCCGTCACGGCCTCTGGATCTTGTTTCATCCGCATTTCGCCGGCTTTCATGCATAAGGCGCGGGCCGCATGCAGCTGTGTTACGGCATCACCGATCATTCCTTTAATCATTTGATGTTTGTAGAGCTTCTCTCCGAATTGGCTTCTCTTCCGTGAGTATGTGACTAAAGAATCGACGGCTTCCTGTGCAATCGCCAATCCGGCCCATGCCACACTGTATCTGCCATGATCCAAAGCCAAGTTAACGATGTAATTAAAACCGCCCCCGATTGGCCCTAATATTTGGTCATCAGAAACCTCGACGCCGTCAAACCCTATTTCCGCAAGATAAGAAGCTCTATTGGCCATCATGCCTTCCATTTTTTTTACCGTTACTCCGCTCTGGCGGCTGTCTACAATAAAGGCTGTAACCACTTCTCCATCCCGGGCTATAACCAGAAAAAAGTCAGCAATGGCGCCAAAGGAAATCCATTTTTTTCTGCCGTTGATGACATAGCTGCTTCCGTTTTTTACATACGATGTTTCAATGTGGTTTGCGTCTGAACCAATGTTTGGTTCAGACAATGCAAACGCTCCGATTTTCTCTCCTTTTCCGATAGGGACAAGCCATTCTTCTTTTTGGCGCTCTGTACCGTACCGCAGCAGAGATTCACCGACTAACGAATTTACAGTCAAAAGGGTTCGAATATTACAGCACGCTTTTCCTGCTTGTTCAGTAAACAAACCGTACTCGACAGGGTTCAATCCCAATCCGTGATAAACTTCCGGAATCCCCGCAGCAAAATAAGATTTGCTCCCTAACTCTTTTATTAATTCTGCCGGGATGCATTCCTTCTCATCAAACTCGCCTGCAAAAGGTCTGATTTTTTCATCGCAGTAACCCCGGAAATCTTGAATGATGTCGGCTTTCATCTCAGCTGTTTTCATTAGCAAGCGCTCCGTTCTGTTTCTTTTCAATTAGGCTGACGATTCGGTTTACTGTGCTGAAGTTGGCAATATCTAAATCTTCGTTATCAAGCTGAAACCCAAAGTTTTGCTCAAGAAATGTTACAAGCTTCATCGCAAATAAAGAATTTACAAATCCCATTTCAAAAATGTGATCATCATTGGTTAATTCGATTTCATCGTCAAAGACCACCAAATTTTGTTCAATATATTCTCTAATTTGTTCATGAAGATTCATCTATTTGCTCTCCCCGCTATTTAGATTAATTGCTGCTTCCCGCAACAGGTGATTGGCTGAATTCCGTTTTGACCTCTACATACGCAGGATATGGCTGAATCTGGCTCAGGTCATTTTCAAATAGAATGTAGCCGTCCGGGCCCTTCGTATGTTCTTTGAAATTGGCAAATTTATAGGTGATATACATGACTCTGTTGCGATCTGTTTGTTTAAAATCGGCAAACAGTTTTTTCCCTTTTTGTTTCGCTTCATTTAAAATAGCTGTCAGTAATATGGTACCGACACCGCGGGACATAACCCGGCATGACATTAAAAGAAGATTAATATGCCATTCATCTCCCTTTTCTTTTATTAAAGAGAGTCCGATCTTTCCATAAGAGCCGTACTTGTCCTCAAGTTCGCAGACTAGCAGCATATGAGAGTCTGATTCTCGGAAATAATTTAATTCCTGATAATCGTATGTTTTTCCGCTTGCATTCAGCTGATTTGTACGCACCGTAAGCTCTTCTGCCCGCTGCAAGTCGCTTTCTTGCGCATGGCTGATCGTAAACTTCATATTCAGAGTGGCAAGAAATTGTTCGGACGGTCCTTCAAACTGCTCTTCATCCTCTTTTCTGCGATCATCCTCCAGATACATCTGCCGGCGTCTTTTGGCATCCTCTGTTACGAATGCAGGCTTCAGCAACGGGTCGACGATTAGATCCTTATACCGAACGGCATCCCAGCACGAAATCTCCGGATGGGCATTTTTCACTTCTTCCCTTTCAAACGCTTGGTCGTCAATAAAGAGAAGCGTATCCTTATGAATATTGAGGTTTTTGCTGATTTTTTCCAAAGAGACCGATTTGGCATTCCAGCTGATTTCCGGATATAAAAAGAAATGGTCTATTCCAAATTCCTTTAATTTTTCCATAGCAGCAGCTTCGTCATTTCTGCTGGCGACAGACAGCAATATGCCGCGTTCATCAAGCTCAGTCAGAATCTCTTTGATATGTTCCTTCAGCTTTACATCATCTGATTCAAGCAGAATACCATCCCATAGCGTATGATCTAAGTCCCAGACAACACACTTAACTCCCTTTTTCAACGGCCTGCCCCTCCTTTAACTGTATTGAAAGAATCCTTGTCCTGACTTTCTCCCTAACTTTCCTGCGTCTACCATTTTCACGAGCAGCGGACACGGCCTGAACTTTGAATCTTTGTAGCTTTCATATAGAACCAGCAAGGAGTTAAGGATCGTATCGAGACCTATTAAATCCGCAGTCGCGAGCGGACCCATTTTATGCCCGAACCCGCCGCGGAAAATTTTATCCACATTGGCTGGTGTCGCCACTTGATCTTGTACCGTCCAAATGCTTTCATTAATGGTCAGCATTAACACACGATTTGACACAAAGCCAGGCAAATCATGAACGACGACAGGGTTTTTGTCGAAAGATTTCAAAAACTCGACGGTTGCATTGACAGTCTCGTCAGAGGTGGCATCGCCCCGTATCACCTCTACAAGTTCTTTCAGAGGAACAGGATTCATAAAATGTGCTCCGATTACCTTTTCCGGACGATGCATCAGTGAACCGACCTTCGTAATTGAGATGCAGCTTGTATTGACAAGGTAGACGGCATCCTCTCGGCAGATATCCTTTAACTGTAAATACACTTGTTTTTTGATCTCCCAATCTTCTGTTACGTTTTCAATGATGATATCAGCCGGCTCTACATTGTGCGGCTCAGTTGTGAATTGAATGTTATCAAGCACATCTTCCAATGACATGCTGAATTTTTCTTTCCGCATCAGTTGAACAAGCCTAAATGTCTTTTTAATGTTTTCCTCTGCGGCTTTCAGTTTTTCATCACTGATATCCAGCAAAATCACTTGATACCCATTCGCAGATAAATCAAGAGCCATATCGGCCCCCATGACGCCTCCTCCGATAACACCGGCAGTTCTGAAATCCATTTCATACCACTCCTGTCTGATTCAAAATATGATTGATTTTAGCTGTCACTTCTTCTGTCTTCTGATTAATGAAAAAATGATCTCCTTCAAATTCGTAAAATCTGCATGTCTGATCGGTGTACTGACTCCAATCAGATAAATCAAACAGCACTGACGGCAGATCACGTTTGCCGTAAAAAACTGAAATATCGCAGGATAATGGAGCAACTGCTGTATTCCTGTATGTTTCCAGCAACTCAAAGTCAGCTCTTAAAATAGGAAGGAAAAAGTCAAGCACCTGCTCATTTTTGCTGAATTCTTCCGGTACACCCCCCATCTCAATAATCGCTTGTTTTAAAGCGGAATTTGAAAGCTGATGAAGCACTTTCTTTTCCGGGATATGAGGCGGGAAACGCCCGGAAAAAAACATATGGATCGGCTGTTTATTTTCCATGGTTAATTTCCTTTGCAATTCGTATGCAAGCAGCGATCCCATGCTGTGCCCAAAAATGGCATAATCCGAATCACCCAAATGAGATTTTGCTTGCATAAACAGATCTTCCGTCACGGATTCTGCACGATTGAGCAATGGCTCAGACATTCTCGTTCCATGTCCCGGAAGCTCTAGGGCCACCAGTTCAACTGACGCATCAAGAAACCTTTTCCATCCGCTGAAGATGGTGCTCGAACCCCCGGCATACGGCAGACAGAATAATTTGATCATTTGACCCTCTCCTCTTTTCCTATATCCTTCAGGCATTCAATATGGGCTGCTTCAAGCTCCAGCACTTTTTTCAGTGAATCTTTGATCCGATCTTCATAACCAGAAGAAGATCCCCCCGAAAAATAAAGCTTAGCCGCAAGATGCCGCGCTGCTTCCCACTCATCAATAATGTCAGATGTCACAGCGGCAAGCTGTTGAAAATCCGGAAGAAATGCGAGGCGGTATTGCTCTGTTTTTTTCACATTTAAAATCCCATTAAATGAATGAAGGAGCTTTTCGCTGTCTCTTATGCTGTGAAATTGCTCAGTAAACCGGCTGAAGGACGCCAAACCGGATAACATCCGATCTACATGCCCGGTGATGTTATGAGCAAAGAAGGCAGCCGCATCCTTGAAAATGCTTTGCCCTGAGAGGTCCCTGCCCGGATCATAAGAAAAGGAGGCATATGAATGAAAAGCGGCAGGAGGCTGAAAATAACTGTGAAAGCCTTGATAGGCTTTGGCCAAATGCTGATATGAAATATTTCTGGCTTCATATGACAAGTTATCGGGATAACGGTTTTCAATGGCAAGAACAGACTGATCTACATCATGAAAGCCATAAATCAGTATGCTGTTCCGGTTATGCTTAGACATATATTCCTGTCTATAAGGCTGCGCATATGTATCCAACCAAATGATGACGGGTTTATGTTTAAGAACATCGCGTTTCACATCAGCTATGAGACTGCTGCTGACCGATTGCTTATCCGCGATGATTCCCTGCTGATTCATGACATACTCAGGATCATAAACTTCTGTCCGATCAACCATTGGATAACCGTCTTCATCCAATTGATACGAATACATGTCATTTAAAAGATAAGGATAGATTTCTTGCTGAAACGAGCGAACTACGGAAAAATAACAGTTAAAAAAACAGCTGCGATAAAATAGGTCGTTAAACGGCTGAATACCAAGGATGGATGTTTCACATTTCATGCGTCTCACTCCTTCTTGCGGCACGGTGATTGAAAAAACAAGCAGTTAAACCGAATAGACAGGAGGCAAGGAGCAGCAAACCATAAACCGCCGCCAAATAACGAAGAGATCCGGGCCCCCAAATAAATATCATGCTCCAAGGCAAGCCATTAAAGGCAAAGACTGAAATAAGCTTCGGCACCACTATTCCGGCTGCCAGCAACCCTCCCCAAAGCAGCGCCTTTATTCTTGTTCGCTGCTGAACGGGAACATTTTTCGATTTAACGTTTTTTAGAAAAATATAAACCCTCCACACCAGAACAATAAGCAATAAACTGAATAAAACCAGCAAGGCAGCTGCAGCTCTATCAATGACCTGAAACGGATCAGTGACAGAACCGTCCTGCTTTTGGTTTTGATCGGCAATCACTTGTAAAACAGAACGGGCAATTTTCTCAGGGTACGCGCTGTTCATATTGGCCAAAACCCCTACAGCCGCATTATCATCAGGGCTGATGATAATAAACGAAGAAAAGTTCGGGTTGGAGCCGGCATGGAACAATTCTTTGACTCTGCCCTTTTTTTCAAAAATTGACCATCCCGCACCGTAATACACGCCTGGCTCGTCCGTTTTTACGCTTTTATCAGGCAGGTGGCTTTGCTCAATCAAACGGCTTATATCACCGTCACTGTGATTCAGCTGAGATCGAAGCCATTTGGATACATCCTCTGCGTTCGTGATAATATATCCGGCAGGCGTGTTTCCCCGATACTCAGGCGCGTCATAGGCTCTCGCCTTTAAAAATCCAATTTTAAAACCTGATGATACATCACCGTCATCACCAGCGTGCCGCCCAGCATACGTGTTTGACATATCTAACTGCTTAAAAACGTGCTCAGCCATATATTGCTCGTACGGCTGGCCTGATGCCTGTTCAATGATATATCCCAGTACATCATAATTGATTGTGGCATATTCAAATGTGCTTCCCGGCTTATGACTAAGTTCAACTCCCTTTAGCCCCTTCGCCGTTTTTTCCAAAGCATCTTCCTTAGAATCAATCTTGATATCCGCTATTGATAAAAATGGAATTCCGCTTGTATGATGCAGCAGCTGATGAACTGTGATATCTGTTTTCTTTCCGTTGTAAACTGCATAGAATCCGCTGATATACCGGCTGACAGGGTCATTTAGACTGATTGCCCCCGAATGGACAAGCTTAAGTACCCCCAGTGCAGTAAATGCTTTAGAGGTTGAGCCCAACTCAAACAATGTCGAGGCGGTTACAGGGCGGCTATGCCTGTCGCCGGCATAACCAAACCCCTTTTCGTAAACCGCAGCATTTCCTTTTACCACTGTCACTGAGATCCCCGGTATTCCGCTTTCCTTCATTTGCTTTTCGATCAGAGCGTCAATGCGCTTATCAACTGACGTCTGAGCGCTTGCGTGTCCGCCGCTCCAGATTTGAACCGACAAGATACAAAGACAGAAAACCAGCCATACGTTTCTCATCATTTGAACAAGGAATCCAATTCTTCAATAGATAATGAGGCGGTTTCGAAATCTGATGGCGTATATTCGACAGACTCTTGTTTACAGCAATGTTCAGTCAGCTCTTCCAGCTGTACAGAAAATTCATCTAAAAGCTGTTCCATATCCTCTGTCTGATAAAGATTGCTGCAGATTAAATCCAACGTTAGCTGTCCGCCATAGATTCCCGCTGTCAAATCAAGACTGACCGTCAGATCATTTTCAGGCGATGACTCAGCGCCTGAATTTAAATAAGTCATGCGGTATTCTGATTTATCTGCTAAAAAACGGTCAACTTCTCCTAGATAATTAAAGCGCAGCTCAGGCTTCTTGTGATCCGGCATTCGTTTATTCAAATAGGTGAGAGCGCCGTAGCCAATCCCCTTATTGGGGATATTGCGCAGGTTTTCTTTCACTGAACGGATTTGCGCTGGCAGATCAGCCTCTGCCTGAAATACTGCGGGATACATTGCTGTAAACCACCCGAACGTCCTTGAAAAATCTAAGTCTTCCTTTAATGGCTCTCTTCCATGACCTTCTAACTCCAAAGAAATAACCTCTTTGCCTGTGCAATGATGGCAAGCCCGGATTAACGCAGTGATAATCAAATCATTTGTTTGGGTTTGATACGCCTCATTTGCTTCACTGAACAGTTTTTGGGTCATCTGGCTTGTCAAAACCCGTTTCAGTTTTATGCTATTTTCAACTTTGGAATTTTCCGAACAAATCCCATAGAGCGGCTCAATTTTTTTCACTTTTTCATTCCAATAACTGCATTCTTCCTCCGCTTCACGTGAATAAGCGTATTCATGGATCGAATGTGAAAATTCCTGATAAGAATGTGTCTTTAAAGGGAGTCTCTTCTCTTCCTTCTTATCTAATGAATCTAAAAGAGCAAGAAAATCATCAATCAGGATTTGCCATGATACACCGTCCGCGATTAAGTGGTGGGCTGTAAATAACAAATGCGTTTTTTCGTTTGCTTTGATCATGCTGGTTTTAAAAAGCACTCCATTGTATAAGTCCGTGCTTTTTCTCATTTCCTGCCCGATTACTGCTATTTGTTTGGTTTGCTCTTCCTCGGAAAAAGTAGACAGATCCCAGTATTCAATATAAGGTTCGATATCTGTATTGTGATAGACCAAGGCATTCGTCTCTTTTTCTACATTCATTCGCAAGCTGTCATGATGATTGATTAAAAGAGACAGAACCGTCTTAACGTCTTCAAGGTGAATCTCTTTTTCAGCAGTTAGCATTACCGATTGATGCCAGAAATGAGCGCATTTTAAATCCAAAGACCAGAACCATTGGGTAATCGGTGTGCCCATCACTCTGCCTTCAGCCTGCTGTTGAGGAATTGCAGGCGATTGTTTGCTGGTCACAGCACTGACAAGTTCTCTAAATACGGGATATGTCATAATATCCTGAGTCTTGATAAAAAGACCTTTTTCTTTCATTTTCGAAACGAATTGAATGGCTTTGATAGAATCTCCGCCAAGCTGATAAAAATGGTCCTCTGGGCAAATGTCTGTCTGGCCGAGAATCTCCTTCGCGGTTTCCAAAAGAACCGCCTCAGCTTCTTTCTGCTCTTCATTTAACAATCCGTAATCTGTCTGCTCTTGATAAAGTAAAGGATCAGGGAGCGCTTCTTTGTCTGTTTTTCCATTTTGCGTAAGCGGAATATGATCCATCTTGATAAAGTAGGCCGGGACCATAAAAACGGGCAGTTTGCCAGAAAGCTTTTTCCTAAGCTCCAGCACTGGCACAGGTGCAGAGCTCACTACATATGCCGCCAATTGCTTTCCGCCCTGTGAATCATCAAAATCAATGACAACCGCTTCTTCTATTTCCGCGAGAGAAAGCAGGGCTAATTCAATTTCTCCCAGTTCTATACGGTAGCCTCTTAATTTGATTTGATGGTCTTTACGCCCTGCATATTCAAGCAATCCACTATTCGTTCTTTTCGCCAGATCTCCTGTCTTATACATTTTTCTGCCCTTTATGAAAGGGTTATCCAGAAAACGCTCGGTTTGCAAATCCGGACGTTTCCAATATCCTCTGGCGACATTATCGCCTGATATATACATTTCGCCTTGAGTTCCCGGCAATACCGGCTGCAGCTGTTCATCTAATAAATAAATTTCTGTATTCTGCAGCGGAACCCCAATTGGAACCGAGGCTTGCTGATCCTGTTCTCGGTCATACTTGTGGATCATACACCCAACGGTCGCTTCTGTCGGCCCGTATTCATTAAAGATCTCGATGCGGCGATCTGATGCTTCTGTTATTTGGCGTGCTAAAGAAACAGACAGCTGCTCACCGCCAACAATCATTCTTTTAATAGAGGAATCTTTTAAGTTTGCATCTTTCAGCAACGCTAAATGCGCTGGTGTCAGCTTGATGACAGCTGTTTTCTTTTCTTTTACGATTTGATGAAGGATAAATTCCGGGATATCTTCTTGTCTGTAAATGACAATCTTATTTCCTGTCACTAATGGGGTGTAAATGGATGTAACGGTTAAATCGAAAGCTATGGATGAGTACAGCGCAAAGCTGTCCTCTTGGGAAGAAGTATAATTCTGAGAGGCTGATGTTATGTAGTTCACAAGGCTTTGATGTTCGATCATCACGCCTTTCGGCTGCCCTGTTGATCCAGAAGTGTAAATCATGTATGCGATGTCGGAAGGATCGTTCCTGATGTCTAACTGTCCCGTATCTAAATCGTTAAACATTGTGCAGTCAATACTGATTTTTTTTACGTGCCTTGGCAAACGGCAGTCTATTTTAAAAAGAGGGTCTGTAATCAAAAACGCCGCTTCACTATTTTCTAAAATATACTTGATTCGTTCCGCGGGATATTCGGGGTCGATCGGCACATAAGCGCCGCCTGCTTTTAAAATGCCCAGTAAAACAGCAATCAACTCCGGTGAGTGTTTCATGCTCACGGCAACAAAATCACCGCGGCTTATTCCTTTATGTATTAGGCAGCGGGCAAGTTGGTTGGAGCGTTCATCCAGTTCCTGATAAGTAACATGTCTGCCCCCATCCTCTATCGCTGTCCGAAACGGATGCTGTGAGGCTGTTGCTTGAATTAATTGATTGATTGTCTGTTCTTTCGAATAGTCGGCCTGCGTCTGATTCCACTTAAATATCTCGTCCCTTTTTTCTTGTTCAGTTAATATAGACAAATGTCTGAATTGAATATCTGGGTCCTCGATAAGCAATAAAATCAGGCGGAGTAAACGGTCTTTCAATTGCTGAATTTGCGTTTCGCTGTAATCCGCTACCTTGTAGTCGAACTGCAATTCGATTGCCCCGCCTTCGTCCCATTCTTTAACTGCAATTTGAAGGGAATAAGGCTGTGATCCGTTATATAATTCATCATATTCGACATGGCATCCATCTATATCAGAAGCAAGGTCGGTGTTGTATGAATTGATATACATTTGGAAGAGCTGGTCATATCCCTGTTTTGCCAGCTGTAATTCCTTTATCAGTTCGTCATAGGGGTACCGTTGGTGGAGAAAGTATTTCATATAGTCTGAATTGACTTCTTGTAAAAAATCTGAGAAACGCTGGTCAAGGTCTGTTTTCTTTCTGAACGGCATCGTACTGACAGTCATCCCCGCCGTGCTTTTTTCCTTCTTTCCAGACCTGTTTAGCACCGGCGTGCCGATTATCAAATCAGTCTCTCCCGTTGCTTTGCTTACATACCAAAACAGCGATGCGGTAAACAATGCGTTTAACGAGGAGCCTTGCTTTTGAATAAATTCATAAACAGCAGCAGAATGTTCTTTGTCTAGTTTAAATCGTTTGCGTTTACCAGCAATGTTCGCTGAACTTTTTGACAAGAAGCTGTCCGGCAAATGAGAAAATTCTTCTTTCCAAAATGCGGCATCTTTTTGATATCGTGGCGAAGAAAGGTATTTTTTCTCTTTTTCTATGAGAATTGAATAGTCATCAGCGGCTTCTTCAGGCAGTTCTCCTTTTGCCAGAAGCATGTACAGATCCTTAATCTTATCAATGATGATTTTCATAGACCAGCCGTCAGCAACAATGTGATGGCATTTTATTAAATACCCGCATGTTGCTTCATCTGTTTGAAAAACATAAAATTGAACAAGCGCGCCATCAAACAAAGAGAAAGGGATTTTAAATTCCCGTTCGGCCCAATCTAGCATTCTTTCATATGGATGGTCGGTTGAAGTAAAATCGACTGATGGCACATGGGCCTGCACTTTTTCGTCTATGTATTGAAGAACTGATCCTTCCTGCTTTACGAGCCGTATTCTGAGGGATTCTGTCTGTCTGATGCAATGCTGAATGGCTTTTTTTAATGTCTCAAGATGAAGTTTTCCATTGATTTGGATAAGGCCACCAATATGATTAATAGCTGTTTCGGGGTATAAATTTTCGATATTTAAAACTCTTTTTTGATGATGAGAAAGAGGAAATAAATTCAAGTTACCACTCAACATTTCCACCTCTTTACAAATAGTATTTTACATCACCAATTTAATCACATAACAAATAATTTGTAAATATTTATAAAAGATTGTCTATATTTGTTCATTTTTTAGTTTTAAAGATAAAAGCGCTGAAACGGTAAAAATAATAAAATTTAAGAAAAATACATATTGGACACCCAGCCAATCAGTAAGACTGCTCATAATTAAGATCGATGCACCGTATACAAATGTACTTATTGTATGCTGAGCCGACAGTATTTTCGGAAGCAAAGTTTCATTTATGCTCTCCTGCACATAGGTTCTGATCGCAATTCCCCGGAGCTGAAATGACGGTCCTAAAATAAAGACAAAAAGCAGCGATGCCAACGCATACTTATTAAGCGCAAGGCATAGTGTGCAAGCGCCGATGGCAAGTGATGTCCATAAAATCATCGAGAACAGTTTTCCATTCATTATTTTTGAAAGTTTCCAAACGATTAAACCGCCTGTAATGGTGCCGGCGAAATAGCTTGCGTTAATAAACCCCCACCATGTTTCGCTTTTATGCAGCACTTCATCGACATAAACAAGGATAATGGCTCCTGTCCAAATACTTCTGCCGAACATGGATAAAAGCTCAAGAACAGTCAGCATTCTGATAACAGGCATGCGATAAATTGCTTTCCACCCGGAAGAAATTTTATCCATAAAGGACTCGGTTTCTTCCTTTTCTGCATCTCCTTTTCCCGCATCCTTGACAAAAAATAAAGAGACTGTAGAGGTGCCATAAAGGGCAAAAGTCAACAATAGCAGCAATTGCGGCCCGAGCCATTTGATCAAAATACCGCCGAGCATCCATCCAAGCAGGAGCACGATTTGGTCAGAGGTCAGCACCAAGCTGTTTGCTTTCAACAACATGGATTTTGGAACAAAGCGGGGAATCATTGAATTTCTGACTGGAATCGTTCCTCCGTCTAACAGCGACATTAAAAATACGATAAAGAAAAAAATAAAAATAGATTTAAAATCTATCATAAATATAAGAAGCAACAAAGATAACAGAATGGTTTGCGTTAACTGTAAAAAAATCAAAATGTGCTTTAGTCTGTATTTATGAATGAAAACAGGTATAAATACTGCGCTTAATGATTGACCCACGAACTGCATCATGGCTACCAGCGATGCCAAGAAGGCCGAGTCTGTAACTTGATACGTAAATAGAGTCAGTACCAGCACGTATAAAGAATCTCCTAAATTGGCAATTGACTGGCCCGCCCATATAAAATAAAAGGATTTATTTTTCATAATTTCAACCCTTTTCTATTTTTAGAACATCATAACATAAATAAACACCCTCTCCAATGCTACTTAGCCTTCAAAAAAAAACGCAAAAAACCCCTGCGCCGCAGCGGCACAAGGGGTCATCCAATATTAGTCATAAATGTGAACAGTCGGCTCTTTATCTCCGGCATTGCGGATAATGACCGCTTCTTGTCCATCTGAGGACGTGATATTGACTTCGACATCAATTGAGCCTTTAGAGTAGTAGTCCATCACTTCACCCGTTAGGAACTGGGTAAACGCGACAACTTCACTTTTTCCGTAGAATTGCATTGGTATGTCAATCTTTATTTTCTTCATTTCATCATTATCATACAGCGCTGTACCGACAACGCCTGTATAGTTCGGGAAATATTCTTCAATTGAATTTTTGAACCGCTTAAAGACCTCGGTGTCATCCGGGTACTTTTCTGCTGTGGTTGTATCCGCTGGATAGAATACGTATTTTTCATTGATGTCATCCCAATTTGAGATATCAGTAGAGCCTGCTTTGACCTCTGTTTTGGCGATGAAGTTCCCCGGCACAATCGATGTTTTCGACGCCTGCTTGTAGAGTGCGACTGTAATTGGCACATTCTTCAAGTTATCTTTTTTACGGAGGCGGTTAATAACCTCCTGTGCGATTTTTTCTCCCTGCTGGCGGAGCGTGCTGTCCTTAATCTCCACTTCTTTTTGCGGGTCGCCCGTTTTTTCACGATAGTAATACACTGAGTTTAACGCCAGTCCGATCATGACGCCGCCAAGCTGGATAGAATTCTTGTCTTTTCTGACTAAATAATCGTGCTCAAGCATGGATGCTAAATAAATCGGGCTGCTTTCGTTCTTTTCTTCTGTTGAACCAGAACTCGGGAGCGCCGGGTTCAAGCCTTCATTTTTGAAGTTCTTATCTTCTTTTTCGGCTTTTTTCAAATCAGAGCCCGTTTTTTTCCGGGCCAGCCAGCTTAATACTGTATCCTCATCTAAATATTGTCCTTCCTGGAACAGATAATCGTCAGTCGAGAAAGAATCTTGGGCAAGACGCATCAGCCCTGTTTCAAACTCGTCAATGTCCAGTCTCGTGTTCAGCTGTTCCGTTGTTAAGCCGCGCGCTTTGCCTGCCTTAAACGGCAGCACCATTTTGTAATAGGAGTCAGAGATATTATATTTCGGGACAATCGCTTTTTCTGACGATTTCGCCGTCTTTTGCGTAATCTCTTCCTCCTTCTCCCCCCCAAAACCTGACGAGCAGGCAGACAGCATTAATACTGCCGCCGTTGCCGCCAATGCCAACGTCTTTTTCAATAGAAAACACTCCTCTTATTTCTTTAGCTCTTCCATTAACTGTTCTTCATTCCACACTTCAATGTTCAGCTCTTGTGCTTTTGTCAGCTTGCTTCCCGCCGCTTCTCCGGCGATGACCAAGTCTGTGTTTTTGCTGACGCTTCCCGTCAGTTTTCCGCCCAGCGCTTCGATTTGCGCTTTGGCTTCGTTTCTTGACAGTTCTTCCAGCTTTCCTGTCAGAACAATTGTTTTACCGGCAAAGTAAGAATCACTGTCCTCTGCCTTTACTTTTTTCGGGCCTTTGTAAAGCGTGTTTACGCCCAGCTCCTGAAGTTCATTCAAGAGTTCAAGCATTTCTTCTTTATGAAAATAGGTGATGACCGCGTCAGCCATTTTTTCACCGATTTCATCAACCGCGAGAAGTTCGTCTTTAGAGGCTTTTTTCAGGTTCTCCAAGCTTTCAAACTGCATGGCGAGCGTCTTTGCAGCCTTTGATCCGATAAAGCGGATGCCAAGCCCAAACAGCAGGCGCTCTAACGAATTTTCTTTTGATTTTTGGATGGAGCTGATCAGGTTTTCAGTGGACTTTTCACCCATGCGTTCGAGCTGGATGACTTGTTCCTTCGTCAGCTTATATAAATCTGCCACATTGCGGACAAGGTTTTCCTCAAACAGCTGTGTGATCACTCGTTCGCCGAGCCCGTCAATGTTCATGGCATTGCGGGAAACAAAATGGATCAGCCCTTCCCGGATTTGCGCCGGACATTCAGGGTTAATGCAGCGAAGTGCTACTTCTCCTTCGATTCGGACAAGTTCGCTCCCGCATTCAGGACATTCCGTCGGCATGCTGAATTCCTTTTCTTCTCCTGTGCGCTGTTCAACAAGGACGTTCACGACTTCCGGAATGATATCGCCCGCTTTTTTGATGACGACCTTATCCAAAATCCGAATGTCCTTCTCTTTAATTAAATCTTCGTTATGAAGGGATGCTCTTGAGACCGTTGTGCCGGCAACTTTTACCGGCTCAAGAATCGCGGTCGGCGTGATCACACCCGTTCTGCCGACATTTAATTCGATATCGAGAAGCTTCGTCACGACCTCTTCAGCAGGAAACTTATACGCGATGGCCCAGCGCGGGCTTTTCGCCGTAAAACCGAGCTCCTCCTGCTGATCGAGAGAATCGACTTTAATGACAATGCCGTCTATTTCGTACGGCAGGTCAGCGCGCTTCGCTTGAAGCTCATCGATCAGCGTAATGACTTCTTCTATGTCGCCGCATTTTTTTCGTTCCTGATTCGTTTTAAATCCGAGTTCGTCGAGAAAATCAAGCCCTTGGCTTTGCGTCTCCACACCCATCTCGTCAAGCTCCGCTATACTGTAGACGAAGATATCGAGGTTTCGTTTCGCTGCAATTTTCGGATCGAGCTGTCTAAGTGATCCTGCCGCGGCATTTCGCGGATTAGCGAACGGTTCTTCTTCATTTTTAATTCGTTCCTCATTGAGTGCTTCAAACGAACGCTTCGGCATATACGCCTCGCCGCGCACTTCGATCGACAGCTCACGGTTCATTTTGAGGGGGATATTGCGAATCGTCTTCAGATTCTCCGTAATATCCTCTCCCGTCGTTCCGTCACCTCGTGTGGCTCCTCTGACAAAATAGCCGTCTTCATAACGGAGAGAAACAGCAAGACCGTCTATTTTCAGCTCCACATTATACGCCACATCGTCGCCGACGGCTTGGCGCACACGGCGGTCGAAATCACGGAGATCATCAGCATTAAAGGCATTGCCCAGACTGAGCATCGGTGTGCCGTGGGTGACCTTTTGAAACGCTTCAAGCACGGCTCCGCCGACGCGCTGCGTAGGAGAGTCAGGCGTTCTGAGGTCTGGATGCTCCTCCTCGATCGCAATCAGCTCCTGCATCAATCTGTCGTATTCGGCATCAGGGACGCTCGGTTCATCTAGGGTGTAATATTCATAGCTATACTTGTTGATGGTGCGGCGCAGTTCGTCTGCCCGCTGCTTGGCTGTTTCTTTGTCCATCTGCTTCTTCCTTTCCTCTTCAATTACTGCTTTTCAATAGGAGCAAATGCTGCTAACAGGCGTTTCACGCCGACAGGACTCGGGAAGGCAATATCGAGCTCCGTCCCTTCTCCTTCGCCTTTCACACTGACGACAGTTCCTGTTCCCCATTTTTTATGGCCCGCCTTATCTCCGACTGCCCAGTTCAAGGTGTCGCCGCCTGTTTTGCTGGCGTAGGATACCGGACGTGAAACAGGGCCGCGTCTCGGCTGCATTTTTCTCGCAGACGGCGCTCTCGTTTCTTTTTTCTCATTTAGGTTTTCCAATAAATCATCCGGTATTTCAGCAATAAAGCGAGATTCCGGATTCATATTCGTTCGGCCAAACAAGGTGCGCATTTTGGCGTTGGTCAGATAGAGCTCCTGCTCCGCCCTTGTAATCCCAACGTAAGCAAGGCGACGTTCTTCTTCCATTTCCGCTTCCTCCATTAATGAACGGCTGTGCGGGAAGACGCCTTCTTCAAGCCCCATCAAGAAAACAACCGGGAACTCCAGCCCTTTTGCGGCGTGCAGTGTCATCAAGGTGATTGCATCCTTGCCGCCTGACTCTTCCTCCTTCTGGTCGAGCTGATCGATATCTGCAATCAGCGCCAAGTCTGTCAGGAACGCAACGAGTGTCTTGTCCTCACTTTTCTGTTCAAAGTTTTTCGTAACAGACAGGAACTCGTCGATGTTTTCTAAACGGCTTTGGGCTTCGATCGATTTCTCAGCCTTCAGCATTTCTCTGTATTCGGTCTTATCAAGAATTTCTTCTGTCAGCTCTGTAATGGATAAGTAATCCTGCATATTGGTCAGGTTCTCAATCATCTGTCTGAAGCTGTCAAGCGCGTTGGCTGCTTTGGCACTGACGCCGATAAAATCAACCTGCTGAATCGCTTGGAAAAATGACAAACCGTTTATGGCCGCATACGAAGCGATTTTCTCAAGTGATGTCGCGCCAACTCCGCGCTTTGGCACATTGACAATGCGCGTGAAACTGATATCGTCATCCGGATTGGATACGAGGCGCAGGTACGCAAGAATGTCTTTAATTTCTTTTCTGTCATAGAACTTTGTGCCGCCGACAATGTTATAGTTCAAGCCCGCTTTGAGAAGCGTTTCCTCAATCACACGGGACTGCGCGTTTGTCCGGTATAAAATGGCAATATCCGACAGCTTCCGCTTGCCTGAACTGTGAAGCTGATGAATTTTGCCGGCCACAAACTGTCCTTCACCGAACTCATTATCACCGCGATAATAAGAAATCTTGATGCCTTCATCGTTTTCCGTCCACAAATTTTTCGGTTTGCGGTTAGAGTTATTTTTGATGACCTCGTTAGCCGCGCGCAAAATCCGTTTCGTTGAACGATAGTTTTGTTCTAGCAAAATCACGCTTGCATTCGGATAATCTTTTTCAAATGAAAGAATGTTGGTGATATCCGCGCCGCGCCATCTGTAGATCGACTGATCAGAGTCCCCGACAACGCAAAGGTTCTGGAAACGCTCGGCAAGCTGCTTAACGAGCATGTATTGCGCCCTGTTCGTATCCTGATACTCATCAACGTGGATGTACTGGAATTTGCGCTGATAAAATTCAAGCACTTCAGGCACTCTGTCAAACAGTTTAATCGTCGTCATAATTAAATCGTCGAAATCGAGCGACTGGTTTTTCAAAAGCTTCTTCTGATAATCAGCATATACGTCGCTGACCACCTGATCGTAGTAGCCGCCGGCAACCTTAGAGAATTCCTCCGGTTCGGTTAATTCGTTTTTCGCACTGCTGATCGTGCCAAGGATGCTTCTCGGGTCAAATTTCTTCGGATCAAGATTGCGCTCCTTCAAAATCCCCTTGATCACTGAAAGCTGGTCCGCCGTATCAAGGATGGAGAAATTTCGGTTAATCCCAATCCGGTCGATATCTCTGCGCAAGATCCGCACGCACATGCTGTGGAATGTGGAAATCCAGATATCGTCCGCGCCGGGCCCGAGGATGCTTTCCACACGTTCTTTCATTTCGCGTGCCGCTTTATTGGTAAATGTGATCGCCAGAATGTTCCACGGCGCCACATGTTTTTCTGCCATTAAATAAGCAATTCTGTGTGTCAGGACACGCGTCTTTCCGCTTCCCGCTCCCGCCATCAGCAAAAGAGGCCCGTCCGTTGTTTTGACTGCTTCCTGCTGAACGGGATTTAAACCGCTTAGTAATTGATTGCTAATATAATTCAAAATTTGTTCACCCGCCTATACAAAACATATGTTCTATCATAAACCAAATCCGTACAATTTACTACTCGCCTTTCACAGCCGCTACTGTTTTCAAAGCCTTGTCGAAATCTTCATACACCGCATTGCCTACAACGATCACGTCCGCATGCTCTGCATACTGTTTGGCCGTTTCTGCATCCTTGATGCCGCCGCCATAAAACAAGGTGGACGTTTCCAATACAGCCTTCGTTTTCTTGACAGCTTCTATGTCTCCAAGCATGCCGCTGTATTCTAAATAAAAAATCGGCAGCTGCAGCAGCTCTGACACACGCGCATAAGCGACAATATCGTCAGTACTCATTTCGGCATCCGCTTCAGTCAGTGCCGCCGCTTTGCAATCTGGATTTGCGATGCAGTAGCCTTCCGCCACGATTTCTTCCATAGACATCAGTTCTCCATATTCCTTCATGGCTTTCTGGTGCATTCCGACAATCCAATCCGTGTTTTTGCTGTTTAATACACTCGGAATAAAATATAAGTCAAAGCCGGGAACGATCGCTTCAATTGCCGACACCTCAAGCACACACGGCACCAAAAACCGTCTGACCTTAGACATCATCCGCAGGACATTATCCTCTGTCACACCATCGCTTCCTCCGATAATGACCGCATCCGTTCCTGATTCGCAAAGGATCTCCAGCTGTTCGTCGGGCAAATCTTTATTTGGATCGAGTTTAAAGACATGCTTCCACTCTGTTACATCGTACACGTCATACGTTCCTCCATTCGTTTGTTACCATTTAAACATTATAACAAATTCACATAGCGCGGAAAAACGGAAAAAGCCGTTAATCTCGTTATTCACTGAAAAAGGTGTTTTGATTCTTTTTTCATAAAAAAGAGAGCAGGCGGACGTACCTGCGCAGTGAGTCTTATTTCTGCAAAAGCGCACATTTTTCACCAGATTCCCTCTGCTATTGTTTGGAAAGTGTTCAACTGTGGAAATGGTTACATAAAAAAGGGAGGCTGAGAGATGGAAACCATTATTATTGCACTCATCGCATTTATCATTGGGATCATCGCTATCCCGATCGTCTTATTTGCCTGGATCTACATAAAGGATGAAAAACAGCAGGAGCACTCAATCCTTCGCAACTACCCCGTCATCGGAAGGTTTCGGTATATCCTTGAAAAAATCGGGCCGGAGCTCAGACAGTATTTATATAGCAATGACAATGAAGAGCAGCCTTTTTCACGAAAGGAATATGAGCAAACGGTTATCTCTGGCAAATACAAAAGCAGAATGATGGGCTTTGGATCTGTAAGAGATTTTGATAAACCCGGCTATTATATCCGTAACGCTATGTTTCCAAAACAAAGGGAAGAAATGCACGTAAATCAAACGCCAAAAATTGAAACCCAAATTTATAAAATGGATGCAAACAATCTCTTCAAACGCAAGGAACACGCCGAACGCATCAAGGCAGATCCGTATTTTCTTCATCCTGATGATGTGCAGGTGATTGGCGAGCATACATGCGAGAAGCCATTTCACGTGAAGGGATTAGTCGGCCAGTCTGCAATGAGCTACGGCTCCCTCGGAGAACGGGCAATTACGGCGCTCTCAAAAGGGCTCCATCAGGCAGGCGGGACTTGGATGAATACAGGTGAGGGAGGATTGTCTGAGTATCACTTAAAGGGCGGCGCCGATATCATTTGCCAAATCGGACCGGGCCTATTCGGCGTGCGCAAAAGAAATGGGGAATTTTCGTGGGAGGAATTTAAAAGAAAAAGCAGAATTGACCAGATTAAAGCGTTTGAGCTAAAGCTGGCACAAGGAGCAAAAACCCGGGGCGGCCACGTGGACGGCGCCAAAGTATCAGAGGAAGTGGCAGACATTCGGAATGTCGAGCCAGGAAAGTCGATTGACAGCCCGAACCGCTTTTATGAATTCTCAAACCCTCCTGAAATGCTCGACTTTATTGAAAAACTTAGGGATGTCGGGCAAAAGCCAGTCGGCATCAAACTGGTCGCAGGGCATCCTGAAGAATTGCATGAGCTTTTCGCTTATATGCAGAAAAGCGGAAAGCATCCGGATTTTATCACGATCGACGGAAGTGAAGGCGGTACCGGAGCTTCCTTTTACGAGCTCGCGGATACAGTCGGCCTTCCGATTATGACAGCGCTCCCTATTGTTGACACGCTTCTTAGACAGTACGGGTTGCGCAGACAGCTGAAAATCTTTGCTTCCGGAAAGCTCCTGACTCCTGATAAAATCGCGGTCGCCTTAGCTCTCGGCGCTGACTTTGTCAACATCGCACGCGGCATGATGTTTTCGGTTGGCTGCATCCGTGCTCTCGTCTGCCACAACAACACCTGTCCAGCAGGCGTGGCGACAACAGATCCAAAATTGCAAAAAGCATTGAGCATTGAGGAAAAACAGCACCGTGTCTGCAACTATGTTATTTCACTGCGCGAGGGGCTGTTTAACCTTGCAGCCGCAGCAGGAATCAATTCGCCGGTTCACTTTTCCAAGGAGCATGTTGTCTATCGAAAAGAGGATGGCAGCATTGTCGATATCGACAACCTGATCCATCAATTTGTTTCATAAAGAAACCGCCCTTGCCAAACGGCAGGGCGGTTCTTTGTTATTTAGAAGAAGACTCAGTTTCCGTCTCCTTCACACGGTCGAGCGCCATTTCATAAGCGTCATTTCCGTAATTTAAGCAGCGTTTCACACGGGAAATCGTAGCTGTGGAAGCGCCTGTTTCTGTTTCAATCTTATGATACGTGTTTCCTTCGCGAAGCATGCGCGCCACTTCAAGGCGCTGAGCCAGCGATTGAATTTCGTTAATTGTGCATAGATCATCGAAGAATCGGTAACATTCCTCCAGGTCTTTCAGCGATAAGATCGAGTTAAATAACTGGTCCAGCTCTTTGCCGCGTAATTTATCGATTTGCATCGTTACACACCTTCTCCTTTACTAATGGAAGCCACATCAAGATCAGGTACGATATTGATCCAAGTCTTTCCTGGCACAAACGGAAGCCACTTGCCGTCTTTTATCGGCACAATTCTGCCATTCACTTGTTTCCAGTCTGTTTCAATGACGTTTCCGTGCTGAAACAACAGACCTTTCCCCCCTGATTCCAAGTCGATGTCCCGCCTTCCATCTTGATCAATAATATGATGGCTGGCTTCAACAATGAAAATATTTTGCATTGCAACCGGCTTTCCGGTTTCCCGGTCTGTCGTTATGACACCATCAGAGCTTCTTGTATAAGATTCAGCTTTTTTATCATAGTTGTATTCGACAAGATTTGTAACGTTTTTTGTTCCATAATCTACCCGAACATTGTAAGATTCATTTGCAGGTTTTGCTTCTGATGTTTGAAACAGCAGCGGATTTGTTTCCCGCTTCAGCTCATATCCCTTTTGTTCCGCCGCCTTTTTTATGTAATCATAAGACGTGTAGGAATTATGGGGCGGTTTGCTGGAATCAGCTCTCCAAAATAAGCTTCCGTCAAAATCCAATCCGTTTATATAATCGGCAGCTCCGGATTCTAGCTGCTCTTTGGCGCCGGGACTCCAGCCGTGATGGACAAATATGCTGTCAAAGCCATTGCTGAGAGTGACGAAATATTCCCGCGCGCTCCGCACAGGTCCGACAGTTTCAGGCATCTGGCTTTGGAAAATAGCCAGAAATCGTGTGATCTGCCCTTCTGCAAGCGCTTCTATGACAATGTCGGCTTTAGACAGTCCAGACTGCGGCCTCGCCTTCGGATGATTGTTCACCACAACAGCAACAGGCCGGCGTTCAGTCACCTTCTGTTCAATCTCCAGTCCCGTCAAAGGAGCTTTCGGCTTCTTTGCGGAATCCGGGACAGCGTCCTTCTGCTGGCAGGATACAAGCAGAAAAAACACGAAACACAGCACGCAAACTGTCATCCATTTTTTCATATGTCGGCTCCCCGCTCTTTTATATTTTAACGCATTATCGATGGAAAGAGTACAGTTTTTTTCATGACGTCGAAGATTCCTCTCGGCGTAATGCGTATATACGGAAGGTGCGTACTTTGCAAAAAGAGCAGCGTATAGACGGGATCACTAAATTTGTAGCCTCTTTCTGTCAAAAGATCTCTCAGCTTCTGTTCCTTCTCAAGCACGACTTCATATGCTTCTGAAGAGGCGCAGCCGCACAGCGAAAGGGGAATTTCATACAGAATGTTCCCGTTTTCCGCCAGAACGATTCCTCCCCCGATCTCTTTCATGCGGGCGAAAGCGAGCAGCATATCCGCTTTATTTTTACCAATCGCGACAATATCGCCAGTCGTCGTAAAGGAGCTAACAAATCCCTGCACGCTTGAGGCAAAGCCTTTTATCATTGTATTGACGCGCCATTTTCCATGTTTATCAAGCATTGTCAAATAACTTTCATCATGGTCAAATGAGAGCTGTTCCATCGAATTGTCGATCTCAATCATATACGGCTCCATAATGACCGCATTCCGCATTTTCACGCCCATCGGCATGGAAAACTGCAAATCATCCATCGTCATATCATATGAAAGCTCAAGCGGGACAAGACCGCCTTTGTTCCAGTCCGTCTTTGTAAACGCCTTCAAATCACAGCCGTCTTCTCGCAGGACGGTCCCTTTTGACAGAACAGTCACGGGATTTGGATTTAGCGGGTCTTCCAGTATGTTCAGCGAAGCCAGTCTGCCAGGTCCGACAACTCCTAAATAATCATCCATTTGGTAATACTTCGCAATATTAAATGATGCCATATTGTAGGCGTCAATTGCAGGTACGCCTTCTTCTAACGCAATGCGGATCAGCTCGTTTGTCATGCCGCCTTTATAGAAATTCGGCGTCGCGCCGTCTGTCGTGTAAAAGAAGTGGTCATAATAGCAGAAGCCCTTCTCATGCAGCTCCTGCAAGATTTTTCTTACATCAGGGCGAATGGAAGAGTTCCGAAGGGAAACATAATAGCCCAGTTCCAGCCTTCTCATCACTTCATCACCTGTCATCGCTTCATGATCGCAATCCGCTCCGAACAGCTTCATTTTTGTAAGCGTTTTATCAGAAGCGCCGGGAAAATGCCCTTCAATGCGTTTTCTTTGTTTCTTTGTAGCTTGCATGCAGTGGAGCATTAAATCATCACCATCTACAAGGCGAGGCCATCCGGTCATTTCTCCGCCTTGAATCACATCCGGATGTTCAATCCACTGTTTTCTGACATCAAACGGAAGAACGTGGTCCTCGTTCAAAACCTCTGTCTGGAGGTCATAGCGTGACCACCAGAAATACTGGACAGGCTGCTTTTTGAGTTCATTCAAAATCGTAAGCGCTTTCTTTTTTCCGCTTTGCAAAAGCAAAAATAAATTATCATTCACAAATGTCGTGGTTCCGTATTGAGACACATATTCCGCCAGTGTTTGGGGATTATATATTTGAAAAGGATGTGCGTGCGGTTCAATATAACCCGGCACAATGTATTTTCCTTCACAATCAATCGTATGAATTTTTTCGGCTCTATTCGGAAGTTCATGACCCACATAAACAATGCGGTCCTGATAAATCCAAATGTTTTTTTTCAGCCATTGTTTTACATATGGATTTAAGACGAGAGCATTCCGTAAAAGGAGCGTTGGAAGCAGCTTTGAGTCTACAACATCAACCTGTGCCCTGATGTCTTTGTTTTTCCAGTTAAAGGTGCGTTCGGACATTCACATACTCTCCTTTATATGTATTAGACTCATGGTATCACATCCTTCCTCATCACGCACGATAAAAACGTTACAAATTTTTGAAGGTTCAATTAAAAAACTTTTTCAAGTAAAAAGGAGCGGATTTCCATGAAGCCAAACATCAGTCTCATCAATGCCGTCTTCAGAATCGCCTGCGGATTGACGATTATGTCAGCCGCGAGCGCAAAGTTTACGAAAAAACCTTGGTGCAGAATGCATCTCTTTTACATCTTTATGGGGGCCATGAAAGCGGGTTCGGGAATCCTGCGATTCTGTCCTGTGACCTACATGTTTCAAAACAGCGATTCTGGAAATAACGGCCAGCAAAACGGATAAATGAAAAAGCTTGATCACGAAACGTGATCGAGCTTTTTTTTATGCCCACCCTTTGTTTTCATATAGAAATATCCTGCAGCTGCCAGCACTGCGGGATAAAGAAGCGCCCAGCCGCTGAATGAGTAAATCACTGCGCACGCCACAAACGCCCCGAGCGCCATCCACCAGCCCGAATCTCTCCAGCTCAGGAGTTTCAGTGCTGCCGCCAATGTACATATGTAAGATGCGATGAAAGCCGCGCTCGGCCCTTTCAACAGAGTCGTCAAATCGATTTGAAACAGGCCATGCGCTGCAAGCACTAAGCCAAACACCGCGGCCATCGCGGTCAAAACACGGATAGGCGTACGTTTTGTCGCACTTAGTTTTCCAAAAAATACGGGTATGTGCCCCTCTCTCGCCAATGCGTACACCATTCTTGAAAAACCAGCAATATTGGCGTGTATGGTGGCGAATGTAATAAAGAGCGCTAAACATACCGTGACGTATACACCGCTTTCTCCTGCTCCTTTTGAGATGAGCATGGCAAGCGATGCAATTTCTCCATTCTCCTCATATGAATGAGTCCCCACCGTCACAAATGACAGCATGATATACAGCCCTGCCACACAAGACGCTGCCAAAAACAAGCTGAGCGGGACATCTTTTTCAGGGCGATAAAATTCCTCAGCCAACGGGGTAATCATTTCCCAGCCTACAAAAGAGAAAAAAATCATAACTGAAACAGATCCCGCGGCAGACCAGCCATGCGGAAGAAACGGCTTGAATTCTGCTATCGTGACGTGTGGCAATGACACAGCAATAGAAGTGACAAGCAGAAATACGATGACACATATAACGAGTGTACTGATGTTTGCGGATAGTTCAATCCCTCTCATATGAAGCAAAATAGATATAGCCAGCATACAACCAGCAATCGATGTAACCTGCCAATCCGCCGCCTCTGTGACGTAACTGACGTAATGCGCGCCAGTCAAAGCGATGATGGGAACGCCGATCGGAACGGACCCTAACATGATCCAGCCCAAAATAGCCCCGGCTTTTTTCTGAAAGGCCAGCTGCACATAAGCCGTGATTCCTCCCGCGCTGGGCGCTATTTTCACAAGCCGGGCCAGCGTGCCGACAAGAAGAAAAGATAAGAAGGACATGAACACCCAAACAAATAAAGAAGCGGGACCGGCTGCGTCAGCTGTTACAGACGGCAGGATTAATATCCCGCAACCTAAAACGGCTCCAATCGTTAACGCCGTCCCTTGTATCCAAGTAATAGAACGCTGTAATTCTGGCAACATGATGCCTCCTCTCTGATTGATGGCTTTATTATAGAAAAAATAAGACGGCATCCATATGCTACAATGAAGCTAAATCAACAGCATTACCTTATGATCAAAGGAATTTTCATTCATTCGCCTAAATATGTAAAGGAGCCAGACAAATGGACGATACAGACCTTCAGATTATCTCGCATTTGCAGCGAAATGGCAGATTAACGATGGTTGAGCTTGGAAAGCTTGTCGGACTCAGCTCGCCAAGCGCGGCGGAGCGTGTCAGGAAGCTTGAAGACAAGGGAGTGATTACCGGCTACAGCGCGAATATCTGTTACGAAAAACTAAACAAGCATGTCACCGCTTTTATTCTCATGGAGCCGAAAAGCTGCAAGCACTACGCTGCCTTTGCAACATCGCATCCTGATGTAGCAGAAAACCACCGTATCACGGGTATGTACAGCTATGTGACAAAGGTCGTGACAGAATCGGTACATACGCTTGAAGATTTTATTGACGCCTCGATGGCCCATGGAAAACCAACCACGCTTGTTGTGCTTTCTTCTTCCGCTCACCATCCCGCTTTTATGTAACAAAAAACCCGCAGCTTAATCTGCGGGTTTTCCTCACTTATTTTTGGGCAGCCTTTAAAGCGCGTGCCCCAATATCTTTTCTGAAAAAGAGTCCCGGTTTGAATATTTCATCAACCGCTTTGTACACTCGTTCTCTAGCCGCTTCAAACGTTTCATCAAAAGCCGTCACATTGGCGACGCGGCCCCCGTTTGTAACGAACTCTCCGCCCTCTGCTTTCGTTCCGGCATGGAAGACCACGACCTGCTCGGTTTCCGCTGCAAGGCTGCCGATCGGCGTGCCTTTTGCGTAGCTTTCCGGATACCCTTCTGATGCAAGCACAACACTAACAGCCGCGGTATCCTTCCATCTTAAGTCAACTTCCTTATTATCTAAAAGATCAAGAAGCACCTGTACCAGATCAGATTCCATGCGCGGAAGCACGACCTGTGTTTCCGGATCGCCAAAGCGGGCATTAAATTCGATAACCTTCGAGCCGTTTTCAGTGAGCATCAATCCAGCGTACAAAACGCCAGTGAAGGAACGGCCTTCTTGTACCATTGCTTTGGCGGCCGGCTTCACGATGGTTTCTACCGCATGGCGGACCGTTTCTTCCGAAATTTGCGGAACTGGAGAGTAAGCCCCCATTCCGCCCGTGTTCGGGCCTTTGTCTCCGTCAAACGCACGTTTGTGATCCTGGGCGATCACCATTGGATACACCTTTTCTCCTTTGACAAAGGCCATTAAAGAAAATTCTTCACCAGAAAGGTATTCTTCAATGACAACAGACGCGCTCGCATCACCAAACTTTTCATCCTCAAGAAAATCATGCAGACATGCGATTGCTTCTTCCTCTGTCATAGCAACAGTAACGCCCTTTCCAGCTGCGAGTCCATCTGCTTTTATAACAATCGGAGCGCCTTTTTCCTGCACATATGCCTTCGCCTCTTCAAAGGATGTAAACGTGTCGTATTCTGCGGTCGGAATGTCGTATTTCTTCATTAAATCCTTAGCGAACTGTTTGCTTCCTTCGATGATCGCCGCAGCTTTTGACGGGCCGAACACACGCAAGCCCGCTTTTTCGAATTCATCCACCAGACCTTCAATTAAAGGAACCTCAGGGCCGACAATGGTCAGGGCGACCTGATTTTCTTTTGCAAATGAGACAAGCCCTGCGTGGTCGCTTTCCTCAATGTTTACAAGCTGTGCGGAAGCTGCCATGCCGTCATTTCCGGGAGCGGCAAATACATTCTCGACGAGGCTGCTTTGCGCTGCCTTCCATGCCAGCGTATGCTCTCTTCCGCCTTTACCGATAATTAATACATTCACGTCGTTTTCATCCCCTTAATGTTTGAAGTGTCTGATGCCGGTGAAGACCATGGCAATGCCGTATTCATCCGCTTTTTTGATGGAATCCTCATCACGGATTGATCCGCCTGGCTGAATGATGGCTGTAACGCTCGCTTTTGCCGCTTCTTCGACAGTATCTGGCATTGGGAAATATGCATCCGAACCGAGCGCGCTGCCCTTCGCTTTTTCTCCTGCTTGCTCGATTGCGATTTTCGCTGATCCGACGCGGTTCATTTGGCCTGCTCCCACGCCGACTGTCATGTTGTCCTTCGCGAGAACGATCGCATTTGATTTCACATGCTTCACGACTTTCCAAGCAAGCTTCAAGTCCTCCCACTCTTGCTCGTTCGGCTCTCTTTTTGTCGGAATGCTGATCTCCGCATCATCGAAGCCGTGCATATCTAAATCTTGAATCAGCAGCCCGCCTTGAACGGATGTCAGCTGTTTTTCCTTTTGAACAGCAGCAGATACGTCAAGCGTCAGTAGACGAAGATTTTTCTTCGCAGTCAGGATGTCAAGCGCTTCTTGGCTGAATGAAGGCGCAATGATGATTTCTAAGAAAATGTTGTGAAGCGCTTCGGCAGTTGCCTTGTCCACTTCACGGTTCAGCGCGATAATGCCGCCGAAGATAGATGTTTTATCCGCTTCAAACGCTCTGTCAAACGCTTCGGCGATCGTTTTTCCCGTTCCTACGCCGCACGGATTCATATGCTTCACAGCAACCGCAGCCGGCTCAGTGAATTCACGAACGATTTGAACTGCCGCGTCCGCGTCTTTAATATTATTGTAAGAAAGCTCTTTTCCGTGAAGCTGTTCTGCTTGCGCAATGGAGCCTTTAACAGGAAGTGCTGTTTGATAGAATGTTGCTTCCTGATGCGGGTTTTCTCCGTAGCGAAGCGATTGTTTTCTCTCAAATGTTACAGTGAATTGCTCTGGTTCTTTTTCACCGACAACGTCTGTCAGATAGTCAGCGATCAGTGCATCATATGCCGCAGTATGACGGAATACTTTTGCCGCGAGCTCGCGTTTTTTCTGAAGAGATACGCTGCCTTCTTCTTTGATTTGCTTCAGCACTGGGCTGTAATCGGCCGGATCGACGATAACCGTCACATCCTGATGGTTCTTTGATGCCGCACGCAGCATGCCTGGTCCGCCGATGTCGATATTTTCAATCGCTTCTTCATAAGTGACGTCTTCTTTAGAAATCGTTTCTTTAAATGGATAGAGGTTGACGACAACGAGGTCAATCGGCTGTATCCCGTGTTCATTGATCTGCGCCATATGTTCTTCATTGCCGCGAACCGCCAGAAGACCGCCGTGAATATTCGGGTGAAGGGTTTTTAACCGGCCGTCCATAATTTCAGGAAATCCTGTCACTTCAGAAATTCCGATCACATCCACACCGTTTTCTTGAAGAAGCTTTTTCGTTCCGCCTGTGGAGATGACTTCAACGCCAAGCTCTGTCAGTTCTTTTACGAAAGGAACGAGATTTGTTTTATCTGAAACACTGATTAATGCACGTTTAATGGTCATGCCTTTTCACCTCTGTTATTTAATCCTAATAGCTGTTTAATCACACTCGGATACCATTTATGCTCAAGCTTGTGAATTCGCTGTTCGATTGTTTCCAATGTATCATGTTCATCAATTTCGATTGCCTTTTGAGCGATGATCGGACCTGTATCCATTCCTTCATCGACATAATGCACGGTGATTCCGGCCACCTTCACACCCGCTCGGAACGCCTGTCCGACTGCGTCGATTCCAGGAAACGCGGGAAGAAGCGACGGGTGAATATTAATGATTTTTCCTCCATATGCTTGAAGGAGCGTATCACCGATCAGCCTCATATAGCCGGCAAGAACAATCAATTCAACCTCGTGAAGACGAAGCTGTTCAATAATGGCTTGTTCAAATGCAGCCTTGTTTTCATAAGACTTCGGCTCAAATGCAAAGGATGGAATGTGGAATGCTTCCGCCCGTTCGATGACTTTCGCCTGCGGTTTGTCGCAAACGAGGAGCGCTACTGACGCATCCCAGTTCTCCTCCTTCAAACGCGTGACGATGGCTTCGAAGTTTGAACCGTTTCCTGATGCAAATACCGCAATCTTTTTCATGAAAGTGCCGCACCGCCAAATGTGACGCCTTGGCCTTTTTTCACACGCCCGATCAAATAGGCTTTTTCGCCATGGCTTTCAAGCGTTCCGATCACATCTGTCAAATGCTCTTCTTTGACTGCCAAAACAAAGCCGATCCCCATATTAAAGACGTTAAACATGTCTTCTTCCTTCAGCTTGCCGTACTCTTGCAGGAAAGAGAAAATCGGCGGGATCGGCCATGAGCCGTGATCGATTTCCGCACTTAAGCCTTCTGGAAGCATGCGCGGGATATTTTCGATAAATCCTCCGCCTGTGACGTGCGCCATGCCGTCGATTTTTCCGCTTTTGACTGCGGCGAGCACAGGCTTCACGTAAATTCTTGTCGGTTCAAGCAACTCCTCGCCAAGCGGGCGTTCAAACGGCTCATATGTTGTATCAAGGTCCAGCTCCGCATCATCCAGAAGCACTTTTCTGACAAGGGAAAATCCGTTGCTGTGAAGGCCGCTGGAGCTGAGGCCGATCAAGAGATGGCCCTCTTTGATGTTTTCACCGGTTACGATTTCGTCCTTTTCTGCCACTCCGACTGAGAAACCGGCAATATCGTATTCATCAGCTGTATAGAGCCCCGGCATTTCAGCCGTTTCACCGCCGACTAAGGCTGAACCTGACTGCTCACAGCCGTCCGCCACACCTTGTACAATCTGTTCAATTTTCACAGGGTCCGCTTTGCCAACCGCTAAATAATCGAGGAAAAACAACGGCTCTGCACCTTGTGCCAGCACGTCATTGACACACATCGCAACAGCGTCCACGCCAATCGTGTCATGCTTATCCATGGAAAAAGCGAGCTTTAATTTTGTGCCGACACCGTCCGTTCCCGAAATGAGAACTGGCTTTTGATAAGAAAGCTCAGACAGGTCAAACATGCCGCCAAAACCGCCAAGGCTGCCCATAACGCCAAGCCGTTTCGTGCGCTCCACGTGTTTTTTCATTCGTTTTACAGCTTCATATCCGGCTTCGATGTCAACCCCTGCGTTTTTATATGCTTCAGACATCCTATTCACTCCTTTAAGGCGCTTTTCAAAATATCTCCCCTAAAGAGGGCAGAAAGAGAAAGGCAGCCGAACTGCGCTGCCTTTATGTCATTTTCAAGTTTTATTTGGTTAATACTGCTTCTTTCACATGAGGAAGCACTGTATCCTGGTAAATTTCAGTCGGATATTTTCCTGTAAAGCAAGCGAGACACTGTCCGCAATTCGAGTCATCGTATTTTCTGCCGATGCCTTTCAGCAGCCCTTCCACACTCAAAAATGAGAGGGTATCAGCTCCGATTTCCTGACGGATTTCTTCAACAGAATGCGAAGACGCGATCAGTTCTTCATGTGTGGAAGTGTCAATGCCATAAAAGCACGGATGAGCGATCGGCGGTGAACTGATTTTCACATGCACCTCTGTCGCACCCGCTTCTCTCAGCATCGTGACAATCCGGCGGCTAGTTGTTCCGCGTACGATCGAATCATCCACCATCACGACGCGTTTGCCTTCTACAACCCCGCGCACCGCAGACAGCTTCATTCTGACGCCTTGCTCACGCAGAGCCTGGGACGGCTGAATAAACGTTCTGCCAACATACCGGTTTTTGATTAAGCCGAGCTCATACGGAATGCCTGTTGCCTCTGCATAGCCGATTGCCGCTGAAATACTGGAATCTGGAACCCCGGTTACGACGTCAGCTTCAACTGCGGATTCCTGAGCCAGCATTTTCCCAAGGTTTTTACGGGCACTGTGCACATTAATACCGTCAATATTGCTGTCTGGTCTGGAGAAATAAATGTACTCCATGCTGCAAATAGAACGATTGATATTCATGGAAAAACGCTCTGATTTCATGCCTTCATCATTGATGATCAGCATCTCACCCGGTTCTACCTCACGAAGGTACGTTGCGCCGACAACATCAAATGCGCATGTTTCCGATGCGACCACATAAGCGTCGCCCATCATGCCGATCGACAGCGGTCTAAGCCCGTTCGGGTCAAGCGCGACAATCATTTCGGTCTCTGTCATGATCAGAAACGCGTAGGCGCCTTTCAGCATGGAAAGCGAGTTTTTAATTTGATCCTTCAGTGTGAAGTGGCCGCTTCTTTTGATCAGATGGGCCAAAACCTCTGTATCCGAAGAGGTTTGAAAAATGCTCCCTTGATTTTCGAGCTGCTGCTTCAGCTGAGTGGCGTTGACAAGGTTTCCGTTATGAGCAAGCGCCAGGCTGCCGTTGTTTTGGGAACGGAAGAGGAGCGGCTGAACATTTTCGTATCCGCCGCCTCCAGCCGTTGCGTACCGAACATGCCCGATAGCGCCTTTTCCCTTTACTTTGCTGAGTTCGCCATTTTGAAATACTTCAGTGATCAGCCCTTGGCCTTTGTGCGCCGTCAGTTTTTCACCATCAGTCGCTACGATGCCCGCACCTTCCTGTCCTCGGTGCTGAAGGCTATGGAGACCGTAATATGTGATCTGCGGGGCTTCTTCATGCCCCCAAATCCCAAATACGCCGCATTCTTCATTTAAGCCTTTGATTTCAGCAAGCATGGGATAGCTCCTTTCCATGCGCGTTCAAGCTCTTTCGTTTGCGCATGAATCATTTGTTGTCCGTCTTGGTTTTGAATCGCCAGAATTCCGTCAGCCGTTACCTCACCAATATGAACCGCATCTTTTACAGCTGCTTCAAACGCTGCTTGGTGTTCTTTTTTCACTGAAACAACGAAACGGGATTGAGATTCAGAGAATAATAACGCTGCTTCCCCTTCTACAGTTACGTTAGCGCCAAGGTTTTCCGTCGTCATGACACTTTCCGCAATCGCTACGCCTAGGCCGCCTTCAGACACATCATGCGCAGATTGAACGAAGCCTTTTTTAATCGCTTCAAGCAGTGCTCTTTGGCGTGACAGTTCGACATCAAGATTGATTTGCGGCGCTTTGCCGTAAATGCGGCCTTCTGTCATTTTTTGCAGCTCGCTTCCGGCAAACTCTGGTTTTGTTTCGCCAATCACGTACACAAGATCGCCCGCTTGTTTGAAATGCTGTGTAGTAATGTGTGCTGTATCTTCAATTAAGCCGACCATGCCAATAACAGGTGTCGGGTAGATCGCTGTACCGTTTGATTCGTTATAAAGTGATACGTTTCCGCCAATAACCGGTGTGCTGAGAACATTGCACGCCTCGCTGATGCCGTCAGCCGCTTTTTCGATCTGCCAGAAGATTTCCGGCTTCTCCGGATTTCCGAAGTTAAGGTTATCCGTGACTGCAAGCGGTTCTGCGCCTGAGCAAATGATATTGCGTGCCGCTTCAGCAACAGCAATTTTCCCGCCGACTTCAGGATCAAGATAGAGATAACGCGCGTTACAGTCTGTCGTCATCGCCAGCGCTTTTTTCGTTCCGCGGATTCTGAGAACACCAGCATCAGACCCGGGAGCGACAACTGTATTCGTGCGCACCATGTAGTCATACTGGTCGTAAACCCACTCTTTGCTCGCAATCGTCGGCTGCTGAAGAAGCGCCTTCAGCGTTTCATTCGCATCTTCAATTTGCGGGGCAGGAACGTCCGTTTCCAAAAACTCGCGATAGTAAGCAGGCTCTTGAGAAGGTTTATGGTAAACCGGTGCTTCTTCTGCCAAGGCATCAACAGGCAGCTCGCACACAACCTCTCCTTTGTGTGTCAGGCGAAGCATTTTATCATCTGTCACACGTCCGACAGAAACCGCTTCAAGATCGTACTTATCAAAAATATCGATGATTTCTTGCTCACGTCCGCGCTCGATGACCAAAAGCATCCGTTCCTGTGATTCAGAAAGCATCATTTCATACGCGCTCATGCCTGTTTCGCGCTGAGGAATCAGGTCAAGGTTCATTTCAATACCAGAGCCGGCTTTACTTGCCATTTCTGCACTTGAGCTTGTTAAACCGGCAGCTCCCATATCCTGAATGCCGACTAAGGCGTCGCATTGGATGACTTCCAGACATGCTTCAAGCAAAAGCTTCTCCATAAACGGATCGCCGACTTGGACAGCAGAACGCTTTTCTTCAGATGAGTCTGACATCTCTTCAGAAGCAAACGTAGCGCCGTGGATTCCGTCACGCCCTGTTTTCGCTCCTACGTACATTACGGTATTGCCGACACCCTTCGCCTGGCCTTTTTTGATGTCTTCATGATTGATTAAACCGACGCACATGGCATTGACAAGCGGATTTCCTTCATAGCTGCTGTCAAACTGCACCTCTCCGCCGACTGTCGGGATGCCGATACAGTTGCCGTATCCGGCGATACCCGCTACTACTTCTTCAAACAAGTACTTCACTCGCGGTGAAGTCAGTTCACCAAATCGAAGAGAGTTCAATACAGCGATTGGACGAGCACCCATCGAGAATACGTCACGGATGATTCCGCCTACACCAGTGGCAGCGCCTTGGTAAGGCTCTAGAGCTGATGGGTGGTTATGTGATTCAATTTTGAAGACAACCGCTTGGTTATCACCGATATCAACGATTCCGGCGCCTTCCCCCGGCCCCTGCAGCACACGCTCGCCGCTTGTCGGGAATTTACGCAAAATCGGCTTTGAGTTTTTGTAGCTGCAATGCTCAGACCACATGACAGAAAAAATTCCGATTTCAGTGTAGTTCGGCAATCTTCCAAGAATGGATTCTATCAATGCAAACTCATCATCACTGACACCCATTTGCTGATATAGTTTCTCTTCTTTTATTTGTTCTTTACTTGGTTCAAGCAGTAGTGACATGAGTTTCCCTCCAATTTTTCACGATAGACTGGAACAATTTAAGACCGTCGGCGCTTCCAAGCAGTTCATCGACCGCGCGCTCAGGGTGAGGCATCATGCCTAATACATTGCCTTTCTCATTCACGACACCGGCAATGTCGCTGACACTTCCATTAATATTAGAGCCGTATGTGAAAGCAATTTGATTGTTTTCCTTTAATGAAGCAAGCGTCTCGTCATCACAGTAGAAATTCCCTTCACCATGGGCAACCGGGATTGTAATCGATTGTCCCTTTTCGTAGGAAGCTGTGAATAATGTTTCATCGTTCTGCACAATCAATTCAACCGGACGGCAAATGAACTTCAAATCTTTGTTGCGTCTCATTGCGCCTGGCAGAAGCCCAAGCTCCTGTAAAATCTGGAATCCGTTGCAGACGCCAAGAACAGGTTTTCCTTCAGCCGCCGCCTGTTTGACAGCTGGCATAATATTCGCAAATCGGGCGATGGCGCCGCATCTTAAGTAATCGCCGTAAGAAAATCCTCCCGGAATTAACACGCCGTCGAAGCCGTCAAGACTTGTTTCCTCATGCCAGACGTATTCCACTTCATGGCCGAGCTCATCCTTTACAGCATGATACATATCGATATCACAGTTGGAGCCAGGTAACACAATCACCGCAAATTTCACTGTGCGACTACCTCCTCAACTTCATATCTGTAATCTTCAATCACTGTATTTGCAAGAAGTTTTTCGCACATTTCTTTCACCAGCACGTCAAGATCACGGTCAGATTTTTCAATGGTAAGCTCCATGTATTTCCCGATGCGCACATCTTGAACTTCGTTGTAAGTCATACTGTGCAAGGCATGCTGGACAGCGCTCCCTTGTGGATCTAGTACACTTTCTTTTAAGCTGACATAAACTTTTACTTTATACATGATGAATGCCTCCCAGTCTTTTGAAAATCTCTTCGTATGCGTCGGTTAAGCTTCCCAGATTGCGTCTGAATAAATCTTTGTCCAGCTTTTCGTTCGTTTCTTTATCCCACAAGCGGCATGTGTCAGGAGAAATTTCATCCGCCAAAAGCACTTGCCCTTCTGCATCTAAACCGAATTCAAGCTTGAAATCTATTAATCTGACATGACAATCGTCGAAAATGCTTTGAAGCTCTTCATTTACTGTTTTTGTAATGGACTTAATGGTCTCTACCTGCTCAGGAGTCGCCGCCTTCAAAAGCCAAATATGATCTTCGGTGATGAGCGGATCACCCAGCGCGTCATCTTTGTAGTAAAACTCGATAATCGGCTGTTCAAGTTCCGTGCCTTCTGGAATGCCGAGACGTTTGGACATGCTTCCTGCCACAACATTTCTGACGACGACTTCAAGCGGCACGATCGTTACCTTTTGAATGAGCTGCTCCGTTTCCGAAATGCGCTCGATAAAGTGATTGTTAATGCCCTTTGTATGAAGATGTTTGAAAATCAAGCTTGAAATCTCGTTATTTAAGCGTCCTTTTCCGCTGATTTCTGCTTTTTTCTCGCCGTTAAAGGCAGTGGCGGAGTCTTTATACACAACATACAGCGTGTTTTCGTCATCGGTTTTGTAAATCTTTTTTGCTTTTCCTTCATATAAAAGTTCATTCTTCACAATATTCACGGAAGGCCTCCTAATCCGAATGTTGGGAATTTTCAAACTGCGGCAGCTTAGAAGAAGCCGCTAAAAGCTTCTTCTATGCTAAACCTAAACGTTCAAAGATCAGATCAACATTTTTCAGATGGTAGTTGTAATCAAAGCAGTCAGCAATTTTTTCCGGAGAAAGACGTGACGTAATTTTCTCTTCCGCTTCCACAAGCTCACGGAACGGCACTTGTTTTTCCCACGCTTCCATTGCTTTCGGCTGAACAGTATCATAGGCTTCTTCACGTGTCAGGCCTGTGTCGATCAAAGCAAGCAGCACACGCTGAGAATAGATAAGGCCTAGAGTGCGGTCCATGTTGCGCTTCATGTTTTCCGGGAAGACCGTTAAGTTTTTCACGATGTTGGAGAAGCGGTTCAGCATATAGTTCAGCGCAATTGTCGCATCCGGAAGAATAATCCGTTCTGCTGAAGAATGAGAAATATCGCGCTCATGCCATAATGGAACATTTTCGTAAGCTGTCATCATGTAGCCGCGGATCACGCGCGCCATGCCTGTCATGTTTTCAGAGCCGATCGGATTTCGTTTATGCGGCATTGCAGATGAACCCTTTTGCCCTTTCGCGAAAAATTCCTCAACTTCACGTGTCTCACTCTTTTGCAATCCGCGGATTTCCACAGCGAATTTCTCGATGCTTGTCGCGATCAAAGCAAGTGTTGCCATGTAGTCAGCATGACGGTCACGCTGAAGGGTTTGAGTTGAAATCGGTGCTGCTTTCAATCCGAGCTTCTCACAGACATATTGCTCAACAAATGGATCAATGTTCGCATATGTGCCGACAGCGCCGGAAATCTTTCCAACCTCGATGCCTGCTTTGGCTTGTTTAAAACGCTCAAGATTACGTTTCATTTCTTCATGCCAAAGCGCAAGTTTTAAGCCGAATGTTGTAGGCTCAGCGTGTACGCCGTGTGTGCGCCCCATCATGACTGTGTATTTATGTTCTTTTGCTTTTTCTTTAATAATGTCAACAAATCTCTCAAGATCCTTGAGCAGAATATCGTTTGCCTGTTTTAATAAGTAGGAAAGAGCCGTATCAACAACATCAGTTGACGTTAAGCCGTAGTGCACCCATTTTCTTTCTTCGCCCAGTGATTCGGAAACGGCGCGTGTAAAAGCGACAACGTCATGGCGCGTGTCCTTTTCGATTTCTAAAATGCGGTTGATGTCAAATGACGCGTTCTCGCGCATAACCTTTACATCTTCTTTCGGAATGACGCCAAGCTCTGCCCACGCTTCACAGGCAAGAATCTCTACCTCCAGCCATGCTTGAAATCTGTTTTCGTCCGTCCAAATCGCAGACATTTCAGGTCTTGAATAACGTTCGATCATTCTGCTTGTCCTCCGTCTCTATTCATCCATTTATTTGTGATCTCCTGAATCCATTCGTCTTCAGGCTGCTTCATAAATGTAATATGCCCCATTTTGCGGCCTTTTTTGATTTCATGTTTTCCGTATATATATAGCTTTGCCTCTTTTAAAAGATCCGGGTCTTCCTCAACAAGCTTTACTTCATTGCCGAGAAGATTCACCATCATGCCCGGCTTCAGCAAATCTGTCTTGCCAAGCGGGAGCCCGCATACCGCTCTGATATGCTGTTCAAACTGGCTCGTCTCGCAAAGGTCCAGCGTATAATGCCCAGAATTGTGCGGTCTTGGCGCCAGTTCATTAACCAAAAGCTCTCCGTCCTCTGTCAGGAACATCTCAACAGCAAGCGGCCCAACAAGATTGAGCTCATCAGCAAGCTTAACGGCCAGCTCAGCAGCCTTCTGCTGAATCTCTTCCCCGGCCCGTGCAGGCACAATGCTTTGGAAAAGAATATTGTTGTGGTGAATGTTTTCAGCTGCCGGAAATGTTGAAACTTCTCCGTTTACCGATCTGACGACAATCACCGACAGTTCCATCTTAAAAGAAACCCAGCTTTCAAGAATACAGGTTCCGTGTTCTAAAAGAGCGGCTGCCTGCTCCATTTGCGCCTCTTCTTTTATCACAAATTGGCCTTTGCCGTCGTACCCGCCGCGGCATGTTTTCAGCACTGCGGGTAACCCGAGCTCCTGTACCGCCTGTATCAATTCCTTCTGTGTTTTGACGATGCTGTACGGAGCGACTTCACAGCCCGCGGCTTGAATTGCTTTTTTCTCTGTTTCACGGTTTTGGGTAATGAGCAGCAGCTCACTTCCTTGCGGGAGATACGCATGGTCTTTCAGCCAATGCAGCGCATCATAGTCAATGTTTTCAAACTCATATGTGATGATATCGCTGATTTCAGCCAATTGTCGAATCGCTTCACCGTCATTATAATGAGCGGTAATTTCGACATCCGCAACCTGCCCGCACGGCGAATCTTTCACAGGATCAACGACCGCGACTTTATACCCCATTTGTTTGGCGGATACAGCCATCATTTTCCCAAGCTGGCCGCCGCCGATTATGCCGATTACAGCTCCCGGATAGATGATTTGTTTAGACAAGCTGATCACTGCTTTCTAACACCGTCTGTTTTGTATTTTCTCTTCTCTCATCCAGCTTACGGGCAAGATCTTCGTCAAAAGCTGACAAAATTTGCGCCGCTAACAGGCCTGCGTTCACTGCGCCGGCTTTGCCTATGGCTGTCGTCGCAACAGGTACGCCTCCAGGCATTTGGACGATGGATAGAAGTGAATCCATGCCGTTCAGCGCCTTGGACTGAACCGGCACTCCAATGACCGGAAGCGTTGTTTTCGCCGCCGTCATCCCAGGCAGATGCGCCGCTCCACCGGCGCCGGCGATGATCACCTTGATGCCTCTTTCTCTGGCGGTTTCAGCGTATTCAAACATAAAATCAGGCGTCCGGTGAGCGGAAACGACCTTTTTTTCGTATGGAACATTAAGTTCGTCAAGTATGTCGCATGCGTTTTTCATTGTCTCCCAATCGGAAGTGCTTCCCATGATGATTCCTACTAGCGGCTGCATTCTGTTCCCACCTTCTAATGCTTTAGTTTTCAGAAAATAAAAAATACCCGAATTTGCATTGCACTTATGAGGAAGCAATACAAACCGGGCATGGTACATGTATCGTCAGTCGTTCGCTTCTGCGATATATCCATGTCAGTTTTATCGATCACTTTCCTGCATAGTCCGGCAATTTACGGTTGCCGGGTAGAAACTTATGGGCCATATTCCCAAGATTATATGAGGTCGTGTTTTGATTTCATGTTTATCTTAACAACGGACATGGATAATGTCAACGATATTATCGAACGATACAAAAATTCATTCTACTAATGTTCGTGTTTTAGATCAATTTCCCTTCAAATACGATTTTTTTCCCGCACGGAACGATCTGAATTGACCCATTTTCCTTTTTTTCCATAAAAATAGGCTCTTCCATTCGCCTTACAGGCAGATAACCTTCTTCTTTCATTTGCTGAAGCACCGCATCAATCGTTTGCTGCTCTGTCACTTCAAACTTTTTCTTCTTCGGCTTTGCCATTATTCTTTAATTCTCCTCTTCTTCACCGCTTTGACCCAGAAGCCCCCGTGGATTGTTTTTGGTTCGTACGCAATAATAAAGGCCTTTGAATCAAGTGTTTTAATCGTATCATATAGCTGGAGTTCATATCTTCTCGGCGTCAGAATCTGAAGGGCTGTACGGTCACCTTCAAGTCCGCCGGCCACCCAGTTTGTCACGCCGTAGCCTTTTTCACGGAGCTGCTTCGGGAGATCAAGATCGAGCTCCTTCGTAATGACGTTGACCATAATATAGCCAAGCGCCAATTTTTCTTCTATTTTCATGCCGACAATCACGCCAAGACCGTATCCGAGCGCGTACGCGATCACATTTTGAATCTGGTCTAAGTTATCGAGCACAAGACTCAGTCCCGTCACATAAACCAATATTTCAATCGTGCTGATGCCGGCCGCTAAATAACGCTGTCCTTTCAGCGTTAATATCATTCTTATCGTAAAAAATGACACATAGACAATATTAATAATGAGAATTATGAGAACCATGGCTATCCCATTTGATAAGATGGTTTGCATCATTTTATTCATCCCCCTACTCTTCAGCTTGCATAAAGCATTCATATTCTACTAGAGAAATGAGTCGTTTACAATGAGCCGAGGCCCAAAGCCTAAGGAAAATATTTCGACACGCTTTATGAGGTTAAACAGTAGTAGTTTACCCGCTTTCTCACCTTTTCAAAATCAAAAAAGCCCGCTTTTCAGCAGACTCACCTCTTCTCATCTATTGTCAGATCTCTTTTTTCATTTTCAGAAGGGACTTGTATTCTTTCTCAAGCTCACTAAGCGTGTAGTGGGCCAGCTGTTCCCCTCTTCCCTGATAAAATTCCGAGAGCAGTAATTTGGTTTTTAAAAATTGCTTCTTTTGATTAATTGCGCGGCGAAGTACTTCAGCCATGTCCATCATCCTCCTTCAATATAAAGGTTTTTGCGCTGGACGTTTACAGCATTTTCCCCATCATACACGGGTTAATCCTACAAATCAACTATGTTTTTTAGATATATTTGTAAAAAGTGTGACATGAAAAAACCGGCTGCTTTGAGCCGGTTTTTTACATTAAAGCGGAATCAGCGATGCCGTGAAATATTCAGAAATAAATGGCCAAGTCACTGCCGTAAACAGCAGCGCTATCCCCACCACAGCCAATACACAATAGATATAATCAATCGGTGCATCTTCTGCCGCCTGGTACACCCGCTGTACATACAGCGCGATGATAAAAAAGATGGAAAACAGGATCAGCACCGTAAACAGAACTGTCAGCATTGGGATATTCACAATCGCAAAGATCAGCCATATAATTGAAACAGCTATCACCGGTACAAGCAATGAACCCAATACGGCAGCCGCTTCTCTGAACGTCACCTTCTGCTTCATCATGTAGCGGGAGACAGCCCATATAGCAAAGACCATTACCGCGAAAAAGATCAGCAAATACACTAGAACAACTAAAAACCCGTCATAGAAAGCATGATGGCGTTCTCCGAAACCGAGCGGCCGGTTCCAGCTCGCCTTTAACTGAAACCAGTTCCCAATTGAAAAGATCACACTGAATATAAGCATTGAAATCAGACCGTACTTATAATGAGAAAAACCATCCGCTATGACGGTTTTCGCCGGTGATTTTAAAATCGAGAATGCAAAACCGCAGTATCTGTTGATGGCTGCCCATACAGACGCAAGCTTGTCTTTAACAGCCGATTCACCGCGTTCCTGGCGCGGTTTCTGCTTTTGTTTTTGCTTCTGCTTGCTTTGGCGGCTTGCCTTTCTAGACATTCTCGATAGCGGTTCTTCATCTGCATCTATTCTTTCACTCTGGTTAATTTCTTCTTCAAACGTTTCTTTTCTTTCTTCCGTCATGTCAGCAACTCCTATCAAAAAAATACGGCGGAATACCATTCAGCAAGAAAATAAAACACTTATATAAGGTACCGAAGCCTTCCTGAACAGTCAAGTCATTTCCATTTAAGTAAAGCATGGCTTCACATCTACATGACGGTATATCGTATGAAATGGTTTTATCTTTTGCAACAAAAAAACCAGCTGCACCGGCAGCTGGTTTTTCATTCCTTATTTTAAGAAGATAAAGTACAGGACAAATACAACAAACAGCCCGTACATGATTGGATGAACCTCTTTGGCTTTTCCTTTGCACACCATCGTAATCGGATAGAAAATAAATCCGATGGCAATACCAGTTGCAATGCTGTACGTTAACGGCATCATGATCATGGTAAGGAAAGCAGGAACGGCCACCTCGAACTTATCCCAAGCGATTTTGCCAAGCGGCGCCACCATCAATGCACCAACAATAATAAGCGCCGGCGCTGTTACATTTGACGTGACGACCGATAGGAGCGGCGAGAAAAACGTAGCCAGTAAAAAGAGAATCCCTGTTACAATTGCGGCAAATCCTGAACGGGCACCCGCAGCGACACCTGAGCTTGATTCCACGTAAGAAGTTGTTGTAGACGTACCAAGCACGGCACCGATCACAATCGAAGATGAATCAGCTAAAAGCGCACGCCCCGCTCGCGGCAATTTGTTTTCCTTCATTAAACCAGCTTGTGTTGCCACAGCAACAAGTGTACCAGCTGTATCAAAAAATCCGACAAACAAGAATGTTAAAATAACGATCAGCATTTGTACGGAGAAAATATCCGGAAGGTGAATCCACGCTTGTCCGAAAGTCGGCGCAAGGCTCGGCACACTGCCGATGATTTGAGTCGGAACCGGGACCAAACCGAAAATCATGCCGGCAACCGCTGTTAACAGCATCCCGATAAACACGCCTGCGTTCACGCGAAGCACCATTAAAATAACCGTGACAATCACACCGAAAATGGTTAACAGCACAGGACCGCTGTGAATGTTTCCGATCGTGACGAGCGTAGAAGGATTTGCAGTAATGATTCCTGAGCCTTGTAAGCCAACGAATGTAATAAACAGGCCGATCCCCGCACCGACTGCCAATTTCAGCTCAGGCGGAATGGCGTTGATGATTTTTTCACGAAAACCTGTTAAAGAAAGAGCAACGAAAATAAGACCTGAAATAAAAACACCAGACAAAGCTGCCTGCCATGAAATGCCCATACCAAGGACAACAGAAAACGCAAAAAACGCGTTCAGCCCCATACCGGGCGCGATGGCGATCGGATATCTCGCTATTAATCCCATTAAGATACAGCCTGCTGCAGACGCCAGCGCTGTCGCCGTAAAGACCGCACCCTGGTCAATTCTCAGCGCCTCCGGAAAATCTTTCACGCTGTCCAAAGCAAGCGTAATCGGATTGACGAACAAAATATATGCCATAGACAAAAAAGTCGTTAATCCGCCAATGATTTCATTGCGATAGCTGGTGCCCAGCTCATCAAACTGAAAATACTTTTTCAAGCTATTTGACTCCCTTCACTCTTTGCTATTTATCCTGCCCTGAAATCGCCAAATAAAAAACGCCCCAATAATTTTGGGACGCTTGACTACAGACGGATTTCAGTTCGAATAAATAAACGTGTTTTATTTATATCAAACGAAAGAAATGTTTACGTAGTCAAGCCATTTACGGTAGCTTGGTAGAGACTTGCGAGCCATATCCCCGCGATTATACGAATTCATCTTATTTGATTTCTGTGTCTATTGTACCAAGTTCATTTTGAATTGACAATATAAACAACGAACATTACTTATTAAAAAAATTGGTTTATTCGTCTATTGACTAAATTGGTAACAGTGATAAAAACCGTATGTATGGCAACATACGGCTTTTCAACTTATGATTATTTTTTTTCGGTAGGCTGACTCACCTGATGCACTGGTACAGTAAACGAGAATGGCTTTAGTTGAATCAGGTGATTTAAAACGCCGTTATCAATATACAGACCATACTCATTAAACTCAAAATGCTTTAAAGATAGCTTATCATTATAATCATCATCCAGTTCAAAAGTAGATACCATTTCGGCTGTTTTCATATTTTTCACTTTAGCTATATTTCCTTTCAAATAATAACCTTCTTCATACTCACCTACTGGATCAGGCCAAGATTGCATTTTTTTTATATCACCAAGGCCAATCGTTTCACCGATATTCACTAATTTATTTTCGTCCACGCTTGAGGTATCAATTCCAGTGAAATGGTAATGAACCAATACTTTCTTTCCTTTTTGGTTAATGTTGTTGATTTCAATCCCTATGTTTTGATGGTTTGTTTCTGAAACATGAAATGGCATCTCTGCATTTAACGGGATAATTTCACTGCCCTCT
The DNA here is from genome assembly GCF_002201875.1 of Bacillus sp. MD-5. Classification (NCBI taxonomy): domain Bacteria; kingdom Bacillati; phylum Bacillota; class Bacilli; order Caryophanales; family Bacillaceae; genus Bacillus; species Bacillus sp. MD-5. The sequence goes on along the minus strand of NZ_CP021911.1, from coordinate 507,551 downwards.
GCCTCAGATTTAATATCAGCTATTAATGTTAGCTTTTTCGCTTTTGGATTAATTGGTGATTCTAACTGTGTTTGTCCTTTTGCTCTAACCGTTCTCTCGTTTACTTTTTTGCGGTCTCCCAGTTCGATGTTTGACGATGTCATCTCATATGTGTTTCCTAAATCATCTTTGACTTCGTTAATTTCAACCGTATCATGTTTTGCTACGCCTTGATAATCGATTGTAAATTGAAGGACAGATCCTAGCTTACCATTCTCCACTTGAATATTGGAAAATTGATAACGATTGTGATGCACTGATACCACTTTTGAGCTTTCTAAATAACTCGCATTCTTTTTGGTAATAGGCAGTTTGAATCTCCAATTTCCCGGTATTTCATTGATATGAGTCATCACAAAGGGCACGGTATCCCCATTCTTTATTTCTGTCCCTTTTGTATAAAGCCTTAATTGACCAGCATATTGTTTGTTATTTAATTTTTTGAGCATTAAGGAATCGTAGTTGATTGAAAAATTATTATTAAAACTCGCTTTGCTCACATTATAACTTAGCTCTTTTTTATCAGACTGGAGGTTATCAACGGTAAAGTTATACACAAGCTGCCCGGCATCGTAATAGGAGCTGTTTACAGATACAGTGATTCCCCTTGACTCAGCTTTTTCATTTAAAGCTGTGACCAAATTGCTTTCAAACAATGATAGGCCAACTTTATCTTGAAACTCCTTATAAATTTGGCCGACAATGGGTATGCTCCCCATCGCTTTGTTTACAGAAGGCAGAAAAAGACCGGACGTTAAATACAGTATACCTACCACAGCAGCAACAGCGATTCCATTTGTAATAGTTCGTGCCCATTTAAAACGGCGCCTTGTGTTACTCACATTTTCAGCACGAACAACAGCTTGATGTATTGCTTTTTTTAGCGCTGTCTTAGGCACTTCAATGTCATCAAATATCTGCTTCATTTGGTGTTTGTCCATTTGTTTTGATCCTCCTTTTCCAGCTCCTGTTTCAATGCTTTTCTCGCTCTATGTAAATGGGTTTTAATTGTGCCTTCTGCCATTCCTGTTTGTTCAGCTATCATTGAAATCGAATAATCTTGAAAATAATAGAGCTGTATCGTGAGCTGAACATGTTCATCAAGTAAATCAATCGCATTTCGCAAGTCTATGTATTCCTCAATATTTGCTTGATTGGTTCCAGCATCATGATGTTTCTCAAACGGAACCAAATCTCCTTTCTTTTTATTCATGGCAAAAATGGTATGAATCAATATTCGAGTAAGCCACGTTAAAAAATACTTTGGCTCTTTTAGTTTTTCTATACTGATAAAAGCTTTATAAGCTGTTTCCTGTACAGCATCAAGTGCATCTTCTTTATTTCTTAAATAAAGATAAGCGGTTTTATATAAAGTTTCCTGATGTGCCAGCATAAGCTTTTCAAAGGCCCGAGCATTTCCTTTTCTCGCCTTTGTAATCAATCTTTCTTCCTTCACCTTATCCACCTCCTATGTTGTTAGATACGAAAACTGCCGAAACGGTTTCAAAAAGTTAACAAAAAAACGCCCCTTTTGAAAAAGGGACGTTTTTCTCATTGTTATTTACTTATTCCCACTCAATCGTCGCAGGCGGCTTGCTTGTAATATCGTACACCACGCGGTTAATGTGCTTCACTTCGTTTACGATACGTGTCGAAATGACTTCAAGCACATCCCACGGGATACGCGCCCAGTCAGATGTCATGCCGTCGATTGATGTAACGGCGCGGATTCCGATTGTGTAATCATATGTTCTTGCGTCACCCATAACACCAACGCTGCGGATGTCAGGAAGAACCGTGAAGTATTGCCAGATATCACGCTCTAAGCCGTGATTTGCAATTTCTTCACGCAAGATTGCATCTGATTCACGAACGATTTCTAGTTTTTCTTCTGTTACTTCGCCAAGAACGCGGATTCCGAGTCCCGGTCCTGGGAACGGCTGGCGCCACACGATTTCATCCGGAATGCCGAGCTCTGTGCCAAGCGCGCGCACTTCGTCTTTGAAGAGCGTGTTTAACGGCTCGATCAGCTCAAACTGCATGTCTTCAGGAAGCCCGCCGACATTGTGGTGAGATTTGATCGTTTGCGCCGTTGCTGTACCGCTCTCGATGATATCTGTGTAAAGCGTACCTTGTGCAAGGTAGTCGATGCCTTTGAGCTTGTCCGCTTCATCATCGAATACGTAAATGAATTCATTACCGATGATTTTGCGTTTTTGCTCAGGGTCAGAAACGCCTTTTAGTTTATTTAAGAATCGATCTTGTGCGTCTACTTTAATCACGTTCATGTTAAAGCCTTCGCTGAATGTTTTCATAACACCCTCAGCTTCGCCTTTACGGAGAAGACCATGGTCTACAAAGATACAAGTCAGCTGGTCGCCGATCGCTTTATGAATCAAAACAGCAACAACAGAGGAATCAACGCCGCCGCTTAGCGCGCAAAGAACCTGTTTGTCTCCGACCGTTTCACGGATTTTTTGCATTTCGATTTCGATAAAGTTCTCCATTGACCATTCGCCTTCGCATTCGCAAACACCGAATACAAAGTTTTTCAGAAGATCATTGCCGTATTCAGAGTGGCGCACTTCTGGGTGGAACTGAACGCCGTACCATTTTTTGTCTGCTTTGCTCATTGCTGAGTTCGGGCAGTGATGGCTTGTCGCATCAACAGTGAAGCCTTCAGGAACTTCTACAACCAAATCGCCGTGGCTCATCCAAACCACTTGTTCATTCGGAAGATCTCTGAACAAATCAGGTGTGCCTTCGATGTGGATGTTTGCTTTTCCGTATTCACGCTGGCTTGCCGCTTCAACTTTACCGCCAAGGTAATGAGTCATCAGCTGCATGCCGTAGCAAATTCCCAATACAGGAATATCAAGCTCGAAGATTTTCTCGTCACAGCGGAAAGAGTTTTCATCATACACACTGTTTGGACCGCCGGATAAAATAATTCCTTTTGGATTCATTTTTTTAATTTCTTCAGCCGTCAATGTATGTGGATGCAGCTCGCTGTATACACCGAATTCACGGATACGGCGTGTAATCAGCTGGTTATACTGACTGCCGAAATCAAGGACAAGAATCATTTCATTCACTAACTTTGTCATGGTTGTCACCTAATCTCCTCTAAGTTTTTTGACACAGAAAAAAACGAGGACAGATATGAAGCTCGCTCCGCCCTCTTTGGCAAGGCCGTTTGCCGGAGTCAGGCCAACTCGCTCCCAGACTCCGATAATATTCACTAATTCTAACAACACGTCGATAAGTGGTCAAGACCATCTTCTTTTAATTAAATTTTCCCATAACTCTCTCGAATCATTCCATAGCGCCGAAGAATCTTCATTTCTGTAAAGCGCCCTTTCATAGCTTAATGTCAGCTTTGACATGTCTTCTATGTCGTATTTTTCATCGATTCGTTTCGCATAATCACGCAGCGTTTCACTGTCTCGTTTCGGCAGTCCTTTTCTCTTCAGTTGTTTCAGCAGTGCGCCATATGCCTCAAAAAACGCGTGCTGATCGCTGCGCCGCTTCAATTTCCTCACAGCGAAAACAGGAATCCATAACGAACGGAAAGCATACAGCAATACCGCTGCCACCAGGAGGACTGCAAGAACCACAAGCGCAGCATACCAGCCTGCACCGGCATTTGTATGCGAAGCGGACGGCTTTTTAGAAACAGCTGGCTCCCGTTTTTCCTTTGGCTTTACCTCTTTTTGCGGCTGTTTTTTCTCTTCTTTCTGTTTCTCTTTTGTTTTCTTCGGCGAGCTGCTGTTATCGCTGCCAGAGTCCTTTGTTTCAGAAGAAGTAAATTGAGCCGGATTAGTAAACCCTTTAGTCGGCTCAAATGTAACCCAGCCCTGTTCCGGGAAATACACCTCTACCCAGGAATGGGCATTGTTATTTGTCACTTCGTAGATGCTGCCATTTTTGTTTCCTGCTTCTTTGTATTCGCCGGACGTATAACCCTTTACCCAGCGGGCCGGAATACCGGCCGAGCGCAAGAGCACCACCATGGCGGAAGAAAAGTTATCACAATAACCCATTTTCGTTTCAAACAGAAATTGATCGACATAATCCTCATCATTCTTAGGAATGGTCACTTTTTCTGTTTCATATGTGAACGCATTTGACCCTAAATAGTCCTCAACCGCTTTCACCTTATCAAACATATTGTCGTGATCCTGAGTCAGTTTGATCGCAAGGGTTCTCACCCGCTCTGGCAGTGAATCTGGAAGCTGCATGTAGCGATCGCTGAATGTGTACTCCTCACTGTTTTTTCTCACTTTTACCTTTCTCAGTTCATCCAGCTTATAGACCGGGGAATTGTACGCTACTTTATAATTCCCCATATTTCTGATTTCACCGGCTTGTTCACTGATCGGAGAAATTTGCTCCGTGTTGCCGTTCATTTCAAGTGAGACAGCCTGCTTTGGCTGAATGGTGACCGCACCAATCGGATACATCAAATGGTTGTACCCATAGTGCTTATCAACCTTTACACGGACTGTGCGGCGCTCTGTTGCCACTTTATGGTCAAACCACAGATTTTCCACTTTTCCTCCGCTAAGCTGATATGACATGCCTGTGTCTGTTTCAACCCAGCCTTTCCCGGTATACGTATCCTTCGTTTCCACACGGAAATACGTCCGCTCTTTTCCCTGCCATGTAAAAACAGGTGTAGCATCCTGCTGGAACGGTCCGCCGAGTGATTCATCATGATTCCCGTATCCGATTTTGCTTTCTCCTGCAGACACGCGGTCTTGATGAGTGATTTTTTTAAGAAAAGGCACCGGATCAGGCCAGGCTGGATCTGATTTTGGAGCGGCGAGTCCGAATCCCACTGCAGCCAAAACCAATACAGATAAAGGAAGAAACCATTTCAGGACAGATGTTTTTGGCAGTGTGATTCTTTCCATTAGCTTAATGCGTTCTAAGTATAAAAGGCCCAGCATAAAGAAGCCGATCAGCACGATACGGATGACGGCAAAAGTGGCATCATATGGCGTAAAGGTATCAAGAATCGTAATATACGCTACTGTCATCATAAAGAAAAACAAAATTCTTCTCTGGTAAATCACCCAATAATGCAGGAGATAGACCAGCAGCCACAGCAGCACAAAAAACAGCAGGGTCCGAAAAGAAGGAATCATATCATTCCATTGCCCTGATTGAATCAGCGTGATATTCAGATAGACATCCTGCAAAAAAGAGCTGACCCAGCTCAAGTCGAATATAGATCCTTGATAAAACAGGATGTGTATCGAGAGCAATGTAAATAAGATACAAAAAGGAACGGTGACAAACCACCTCATCCGGAAAAAAGTCAGCAGAAACGTCAAGCCGATAAAGACAATAAAAAACCCCGTATGTTTCGTTTCAGTAAAACTGTTGAGCGGCCTGAGCCACTCCCACAGCAATAAAAAAGCCAGAAAATAAAATAACAGCAAGCTCAAACGGCTTCCCTTCTGATCATCGTGCGGCATGTGAACCCGTCACCTCTCTTTCTAAACAACACGCGAAACTCGTCCGCCCCTCATGACCTGAACTCTGATTTGGCGTTTCATCAAGCGTTCAATCACGATATTTTCAGCTTGAGAAAGCTCAGCATCTTTCTCTTTTGCCAGTATCACCGTAACCCGGCCGCCTCCGATTTCTGCGAGGTGCAGCAGATCTTCCGTTACCTGTCCCGTGACGACCACTTGATCGGCTTGGCGAACAGATGGCTTTCCCAGCTCCTCCCGTACATATCGGCTTATCAGGTCAGCCGCATCACAATGAACCACTGCTAAATGCCGAAGCATGTGCTTAAAATGCTCATCCCCTTCCTGAATAGGGAAAATGTTTTTTTCCTTTCCGACGGAAGCCAATCCTGCGCCCGCTCCGTTTTTTAAAACAGAATAAAGGATCGAAGCAGTCGCTGAAACGACCTCTTCGAATGCTTCAGAGGGAAAACGGTCCATCAGAAGAAACAGATTTTTGCTTCGGGAAGGTTCAAATTCCTTCGTCATCAGCTGGCTCCGCCGTGCAGAAGTCTTCCAATCTAATGCAGCAAACCGGTCTCCCGGCTGATAATTCCGCACACTTGCTGCGACTGAGGAATGGTGCTGATGAATAGGAGAAGAACCGCTTACACCGTCTTCCTGATGCCTCTCATTCACCTGATAGGAAAAACGCTGAAAGGATGGGTAAACAAACAGGATATCTCCCAGCTCAAAAAATGCTGTTTTTTCAATCAATCCAAGAACATCTCCGGTTCGCACCCTGACAGCATGAAAGTGATGCTCTCCGCGCGGTACCCGATCTAATTCATACGACATCGTCATACTTCGTTTAAACCAAGGAAAAACGAGCCGTTTGGCCGCGGCTTCGTCTCGCTTCAAGGACTCAATTCCTTCTGGCAGGCAATCTTCAATCACCATATACATCAGGGGAAACGGCAGCTTCCGTCTCAGCGTAATCGTCACGCCCAGCCTGTCCCCCGCATGCAATTGTGTTTTATCCATCTGCCGTGAAGCCTGAAATGAGCGGAGCGGATACAATGCCAGCAGCCCGGCATACAAGACAAAAGGGAAAAACGCGTAAAACAAAAACCAGCTGACAAAGCCGCCCTGAAACATCGCATAAGAAAAAACAGCAGCCGTCAATAAAGTTAATATTATCAGCTTCCAACCATATACAAGCCATTGCCAATTCTTATTCATCAGCGGACCGACGACCTTTGAACCGGCACCTTCACAGCTGACATGATCTCCCCTACGATCGCTTCTGCCTGAATCCCTTCAAATTTTGCCTCAGGATGAAGCATCATCCGGTGCGGCAGCGTGAAAGGAGCTAAATATTGAATATCATCCGGGATGACATAGTCGCGATGATGCAGCAGCGCGTAGGCCTGTGCCGCTTTCATGAGAGCGATTGAGCCGCGCGGACTGACACCTAATTGAACAGAGGGATGCTGTCTCGTTTTCTGCACGATTTCAACGATATATTCTTTAATACTGTCATCGGCACGGACATTTTGCACTTCCCGCTGCAAACGGATGAAATCTTCTCTAGTAATAACCGGCTCAAGCGTCTCAATCGGATGGCTTTTTTCCTGAAGAGATAAGACATCAAGCTCTTCATTAAAGGACGGATAACCCATCCGAAGTTTGAATAAAAAACGGTCAAGCTGGGCTTCCGGCAAAGGATAGGTCCCTTCATATTCGACCGGGTTTTGCGTTGCCATCACAAAAAACGGAGCGGCAAGCGGCATCGTATGGCCATCTACCGTTACGCTTCCCTCTTCCATCGCTTCAAGCAAAGCCGACTGTGTCTTCGGAGAAGTACGGTTGATTTCATCGGCCAGCACGATATTTCCCATAATCGGACCGGGACGATATTCAAATTCCATCGTTTTTGCATTATAGATAGATACCCCTGTTACATCAGATGGCAGCAAATCCGGAGTGAATTGGATTCTTTTGAAATCGGCGCTGATTGACTTCGCCAGCGCGCGGACCATCATCGTTTTTCCGACTCCGGGTACATCCTCAAGCAGCACATGCCCTTTGGCAAGAAGTGCTGCCAAGCTGAGTATGGCGATGTCTCGTTTTCCAACCATTACTCTATTAATATGTTCAACTGCTTTCCCCAGCAAAGGATGCAGGTCTTCTTGATATGCCATTCTTTTCCTCCTATTTATCTACAAAATTCATCATATCGTAACCTAACTTTACCACAAAAAGAGATTTGTATAAAAAAACGATTCTAGCAAATTGTTTCCAACCAAGCAGGAGAAATCACGCAAAAAAGCTTCCTGTGACAGGAAGCTCCATTATTTTTGTTCCAAAGGCTCCATATGAACATGTGAATAGTCAATTGCATGCTCCTCCTTCATCCTCCGCTCAATTTCATTGGCTATATCGTGGCTTTCCGTAATATTTAAATCTGCCGATACCTCAACCACCACATCAACATGAACCGTACTGCCCAAGTATCTTGCTTTTATGTCTTTTAAACGGCTCACACCGGAGATTTTTTCAATCGTCTGTTTATAAGCTGAAATGTCCTTTGTATCGAATCCATCTGTCAAAGAGTGAGATGACTCTTTAAAAATATCCCATGCGGTCTTGCAAATGAGAAGACCTATCACAAACGCAGTGACCGTATCGATCCAAGCCAGATGGAATTGAGCAGCCACAATGCCGATAAACGTGCCGATACTGACGAACGCATCTGATTTATTATCAGCAGCCGCAGCAAGGAGCGCCTGGCTCTTTACCTTCTTGGCCAGCCTTTTATTGTACTGGTAAACGATCAGCATCAGTACTGCCCCGCCTGCTGCCGTCCAAGCCGCGATCATATCCGGCGTCTCTTGCTTAGCAGAAAAAATAGATTCTCCGGCATTGAACAGCACTTGCAAACCGACAACCATCATAATAAAGGAGGCGATAAGCGATGCAATCGTTTCCGCCCGAAAGTGGCCGTATGGATGATCTTCGTCAGGAGGTTTTTGAGAGATGCGCAGGCCGATCAGAACAGCAACAGAAGCAATAATGTCAGTTGTGTTATTTAACCCGTCTGCCGTAAGTGCTTCCGAGTGAAAAAAATAACCGATGATCAGTTTAATCGCAGAAAGGACAAGATACGCGGCAATACTGATCAGCGCCCCGGATTCGCCTTTTTTCAATTCATCATACCTCTCCATACAAAAACCTCCTCTCCGCTCACGTTTTCCTATGATTATCATACAAAGCTGAACCGCAGTGGGTCTACAGAAACATGATTCACCTGCCACAGAAAAATAGTGAGGATGGAACACTTTTTCTCTAATCCAATTTATTGTGACTCTAAAAAGCCCTTTAAACCTAATGAAAATCTACACATTAGCGATCCTTAGAATTGGAAATATCAAACAAACTTGCAAAAGTGAATTATAAACGAAATATTCATTCCTATATTTTATGAAAGCGCAAACAAATCACTACAAATTTGAAATAAAACGTTATATTTTCTCACATGAATTTTCGACAAACTGTATATTTATGATAGAGTTTCAATTATCATAATATTCAGTAATGATTTCATTCTTAAAGGAGGTAACTTATGAACCAGTCTCAACCAGGATTAAAAAAAGAATTAAAGACGCGCCATATGACAATGATTTCGATCGCCGGCGTCATCGGTGCCGGGCTATTTGTAGGCAGCGGTTCAGTGATTCACTCGACCGGTCCCGGTGCGATTGTTTCTTACGCGTTGGCCGGATTATTGGTGATTTTTATTATGAGAATGCTCGGTGAGATGTCTGCCGTAAACCCGACGAGCGGATCGTTTTCTCAATACGCTCACGACGCCATCGGACCGTGGGCAGGATTTACAATCGGCTGGCTGTACTGGTTTTTCTGGGTGATCGTTATCGCGATCGAAGCCATTGCCGGCGCTGGCATTATTCAATACTGGTTCCATGATATTCCGCTCTGGCTGACAAGTTTGATTTTGACGATTGTGCTCACCCTGACAAACGTCTACTCCGTTAAGTCTTTCGGTGAGTTTGAGTATTGGTTCTCCCTCATTAAAGTTGTGACCATCATTGCTTTTCTAATCGTTGGTTTTGCCTTTATTTTTGGCTTTGCACCGGGCAGTGAACCAGTCGGTTTTTCGAATATTACAGGCAAAGGCGGGTTTTTCCCGGAAGGCATCAGTACTGTACTGCTCGGCATTGTCGTTGTCATCTTCTCTTTTATGGGAACTGAAATCGTTGCCATTGCAGCAGGAGAAACATCCAACCCGATCGAATCTGTGACAAAAGCAACCAGATCCGTTGTATGGCGTATCATCGTCTTTTACGTGGGCTCAATCGCCGTTGTTGTGGCGCTCTTGCCATGGAATTCAGCAAATATTTTAGAAAGCCCTTTCGTCGCTGTACTTGAGCATATAGGAGTGCCGGCAGCCGCACAGATCATGAACTTTATCGTCCTCACAGCCGTACTCTCTTGCCTGAATTCAGGTTTGTACACCACATCCAGAATGCTATATTCACTTGCAGAAAGAAACGAGGCGCCGCGCCGTTTTATGAAATTGAGCAAAAAAGGCGTTCCCGTACAAGCTATTGTAGCCGGAACATTTTTCTCTTATATCGCGGTCGTAATGAACTATTTCTCACCGGATACTGTCTTTCTATTTTTAGTCAACTCATCAGGCGCAATCGCTTTGCTCGTCTACCTTGTCATCGCTGTTTCCCAGCTGAGAATGCGGAAAAAACTCGAAAAAACAAACCCGGAAGCTTTGAAAATCAAAATGTGGCTTTTCCCTTTCCTCACTTACTTGACCATCATCGCCATCTGCGGGATTTTAGTGTCTATGGCATTTATTGATTCCATGCGAGATGAGCTTCTGCTGACAGGTGTCATCACTGGAATCGTTCTGATTTCTTACCTTGTGTTCAGAAAACGCAAGGTGGGCGAGAAAGTAGCTGCAAAGCCAGTCACACAGCAGCAGCCCGATATCCTGCCTTAACGCTGATCAAATCCTAAACGGCCTGCCGTTTAGGATTTTGTTATTTTCTTCATTAGGCAGTCTTCAGCACGAAGATTTTTTGTAACCATCACGTTCTTATTGTCATTAACTATAATACCAATTTGGAAAATTTAGATAAGGACAGATGAAAATGACACTTGAAAAATTTGTGGATGCTCTCCCAATCCCAGATACACTAAAGCCAGTGCAGCAATCAAAAGAAAAAACATACTACGAAGTCACCATGGAGGAATGCACTCATCAGCTTCACCGCGATCTCCCTCCGACCCGCCTGTGGGGCTACAACGGCTTATTTCCGGGCCCTACCATTGAGGTTAAAAGAAATGAAAATGTATATGTGAAATGGATGAATAATCTTCCTTCCACGCATTTCCTTCCGGTTGATCACACCATTCATCACAGTGACAGCCAGCATGAAGAACCCGAAGTAAAGACTGTTGTTCATTTACATGGCGGCGTCACGCCAGATGACAGCGACGGGTATCCGGAGGCTTGGTTTTCCAAAGACTTTGAACAAACAGGACCTTATTTCAAAAGAGAGGTTTATCATTATCCTAATCAGCAGCGCGGGGCTATATTGTGGTATCACGATCACGCCATGGCGCTCACCAGGCTAAATGTCTATGCCGGACTTGTCGGCGCTTATATCATTCATGATCCAAAGGAAAAACGCTTAAAGCTGCCTTCAGGCGAATACGATGTGCCGCTTCTTATCACAGACCGCACGATCAATGAGGACGGTTCTTTGTTTTATCCGAGCGCACCGGAAAACCCTTCTCCGTCACTGCCTAATCCTTCAATCGTTCCGGCTTTTTGCGGAGAAACCATACTCGTCAACGGGAAGGTATGGCCATACTTGGAAGTCGAGCCGAGGAAATACCGATTCCGTGTCATCAACGCCTCCAACACAAGAACCTATAATCTGTCACTCGATAATGGCGGAGAGTTTATTCAGGTCGGTTCAGATGGAGGGCTCCTGCCGCGATCTGTTAAATTGAATTCTTTCAGTCTTGCGCCTGCTGAACGTTACGATATCATCATTGACTTCACAGCGTATGAAGGAGAATCGATCATTTTGGCAAACAGCGCGGGCTGCGGCGGTGACGTCAATCCTGAAACAGATGCGAATATCATGCAATTCAGAGTCACAAAACCATTAGCGCAACAAGACGAAAGCAGAAAGCCGAAGTACCTCGCCTCATACCCTTCCGTACAGCATGAAAGAATACAAAACATCAGAACACTAAAACTGGCAGGAACCCAGGACGAATACGGCAGACCTGTCCTTCTGCTTAATAACAAACGCTGGCACGATCCTGTCACAGAAGCACCAAAAGCCGGCACAACTGAAATATGGTCCATTATCAACCCGACACGCGGAACACATCCGATTCACCTGCATCTGGTCTCCTTCCGTGTATTAGACCGGCGTCCGTTTGATATCGCCCGTTATCAAGAAAGCGGGGAATTGTCCTATACGGGTCCGGCTATCCCGCCGCCGCCAAGTGAAAAGGGATGGAAAGACACCATTCAAGCGCATGCGGGTGAAGTCCTGAGAATCGCGGCGACATTCGGGCCGTACAGCGGACGATACGTATGGCACTGCCATATTCTTGAGCATGAGGACTATGACATGATGAGACCGATGGATATAACTGATCCCAACAAATAACCCGACAAACCCGACAAACTTGCCTCTAGCAGGCAAGTTTTTTTCTTTATGAAACCTTTTCCTCAATTTATCGTATTACGTAAAAACTGCAAAAGGAGCTACTTTTTTTCTGAACACCATCTACACAAAACATTTCCATTTATGCTGAATGAAAATGAAAAGTTTCACACGATCAGATATTAATACTCATTTCCTCTGCATATATTGTGAATAAAAGAGAGTTTGATTTTCAGCGCTTTTATGATTTGAGCAGCGATATTAAATCAAACATCGGCAGCTTCACAACACTCAATACAAACACCGTTTTACTGTTGTTTCTATTCTGGACAATTCATTTTCAGCATCAGGCAAAACAAACATGTCATACTTTCATTGATGTATACAATGAAATGGTGCAGCCAGTCATACTCATGACGGAAACTAAGGGAGGAGAAATATGCCATACATCACATTAGAAGATCAGACACGCCTTTACTATGAAACACATGGGAGCGGGACACCGATCCTGTTTATACATGGGGTGCTGATGAGCGGACAATTTTTCCACAAACAATTTTCGGCGCTTTCTGCCAATTATCAATGTATTCGTCTTGATCTTAGAGGACACGGCGAATCTGACAAAGTGCTTCATGGACACACCATTTCCCAATACGCCCGTGACGTAAGGGAATTTCTAAACGCAATGGAGCTTGATCATGTCGTTCTTGCCGGCTGGTCAATGGGGGCCTTTGTCGTATGGGATTATCTCCATCAATTTGGGAATGATAACATACAAGCTGCTGTCATCATTGATCAATCTGCTTCCGACTATCAATGGGAGGGCTGGGAACACGGCCCGTTTGATTTTGACGGTTTAAAAACAGCGATGTACGCCATTCAGGCTGACCCGCTGCCATTCTACGAAAGCTTCATCCAGAATATGTTCGCAGAGCCGCCTGCCGAAACAGAAACAGAATGGATGCTGGCAGAAATCCTCAAACAGCCTGCCGCCATTTCAAGCACGATTTTATTTAACCAAACGGCTGCTGATTACCGCGGCACTCTTCAAAACATTAGTGTGCCGACATTGCTGTGCTTCGGGGAAGACCGGAAATTTTTCTCTACCGCAGCTGGGGAACACTTGCACAGCCACATTCCAAACTCGACACTCGTCACCTTTTCTAAAAGCAGCCATTGCCCGTTTTTAGAAGAGCCCGGCGCTTTTAACAGCACACTCCTCTCCTTTTTAGATGGGCTGACTGGAAAGTCATAAAGAAAAAGGAATTAGGAGATTAGGGAAAAGTATGAGACAATAAGAAATGTGCAGTAAAATACATGAGGGAAGAAGTGACTTTATGTCTTACTATAACAAACGTAATCAAGAACCGCTGCCAAAAGAAGATGTGAGTACTTGGGAATGCACAAAAGAAGACTGTAACGGCTGGACCAGAAAGAACTTCGCCAGCAGTGATACGCCATTGTGCCCTTTGTGCGGAAGTAAAATGGTCGACGGCATCCGTTCATTAGTGAATCTCCAAAACAACAGCCAAACAAAAACAAGCTAGTTCTTCCCTATAACAAACGCAGTCTCCTGCAAGCAAACAAACCCCGAACGGAGACAAAATTCTATATTTCAGAATAAAGCCTCTCATGGCAAGAGGCCAAAAGGAAAGAAGCCCAAAACTGTAAACGTTTAGGGCTTTTTTGTTTGTTTTAATGGTATAATATGGATACAAAAGGAGTGATAACGTGATCTCAAACCAGCAGCAAAAAGACCTGCAAAAAAGAGCTGCGTTCAAAAAGCTGAACCTTGCAATGAACTCTTATGTTGAACTTCTGTTTTTGTCGATACCACTAATCCATTTTTTAAAATGGCTCGGATCATTAGCCCGGCACCTTGTCCATTAAAAAACCACTCAGCCTAAGCCGAGTGGTTTTTATTAGTTGATCACAGAAAAGCTATTAATAATGCCGTTCGGATTTTCCCATACTTTTTTGAAGGTCTTATTTTCAAGGTTATAGGAATAAATCGTCCGCACCTTAGCTTCACGCCCTGTTTCGTCCTTCAGCTTTTTAGCCCCTTTGGCTTCGGCAAGAAAATAAATGTTCTTTCCATCCTTAGAGAACTGAGGCTGTGCGTCAATTAACAGCTTAAATGATTTTTGATTTGAGATGATGTTTTCATACTTTTTCGTATCCGCATTAAGCATCTGAATAGCAGCGGTTTGCTCCATTCCTCTCTGCGTATATGATGTAAATAAAATACGTTTATCATCATCAGAAACAGCAATATCGCTGATAAATTGTTTTAGGCTTTTAAGCTCATTAAATTCATTTTGACGGCCTTCCGCAAAATGAATCGTTGTCGGTTCAGGGTCAATGCCCTTTTCGTTTGCTTCATCTGTTTTCTTGTAGTCTTCTTCTACAGAATAATGAAGAAATGCAAATGAATCGTTTTTTTGGTTATAAAAGAAGCTGCTGACGGTGTCATCCTGATCATTAGCGGCAGGATAAATGTTTTTGTACTTCTTCGCTTTCAGATCAAAAGCGGCGATCCGGAAATTACTTTCGTCCGCTTTTCCTAAACGGAAATAGATGGTTGAACGGTCCTTTGATAAAAACAAACTGTCCGCACTCTCCGCGCCTTTATAAAGCATCGTCTTTTTATTAGACTTTAGATCCAGCCTAAAAAGCCTCATTTCATTCTGATCATTATTGCCCGTATAATAGAGCACCTGCTGTTTTTGATCCAAGGCAAATGCCGGATAGCTGGTCAGCTTTTCCTCATGGATCACCTTGTCATTTTCATAATACTTTGTCAGCAGATCCGTATCTGTAATGGAAACCAGCAGCTCATCACCGCTTTCGGTATTGACTGTCACATCAGCAGCCTTCTGATGGCCTTTATCCTTTGCAACATAAAACACAACCACCGCGGCAGCTGCCGCTATTATCACTGCTAACAATAATATGATTCTTTTTTTCATCTTTTATCTCCACCAATAGAAAAAGCAAGAATGTGACTTCTTGCTTTACAGATTATATATGTAAATTAATAGCTGTAATGCCCCGCTACCTTACCTTTGCTTAATGGATATCCAAGCGCTTTAAACGCTTTAGGGCTTACATCAAGCACCGCATTAGGCATTCTGCCAACATCATTTTTATAAACCGTAATCACCTTTTTAGGCTTCGCTTTTGCATAAGCTCTGATTTTTGTTCCGTTTCTAGGAACATCAAATCCGATCTTGGTCGCACAATCCCAATGTCCAAGTTTCTTACCTGAAGAGCCTTTTTTCCCGACTCCATTATACCAAGTAATATTTCCGTTCACATGTTTTGCACTGGCATCTGATGAAAAACTCAAAGCTCCCAAAGTACTTCCTACTAAGATAAAAGCGGCTAAAATGACTTTCTTCAACATTTCGTCCCCCTGTTTGTTAACATCTAGGAAGATTATACACGATCAACCAGCTATTTTTTATTTCAATATCCTTACAGTAATGTTACAAAGTCAAAAAAGTTACCTCTGCTAAAATAAACCATGGAAGATTATCCTATTATAATAGCGGTATTAGCGTTATAATTATTAATAGAGTAGTTGTCGCATTCAATATGAACGAACCATTACCGTATTGTTCAAACCAAATTCATAGCTATGTAAACGATTGATGCTCTCATATAAAGAAAAAAGAGTGTGCGAGACTCTTTTTTCTTCAAAGTTTCTTTTTTCAAAAAACGTAGATTATATTATATAAAAATTTGATTTCTTTTTTGGTTTTAAAAATGGCGATTTTGTGAACAGTTCATATTGACCGGTGCGGAATTACTCACATCAAAAGTTATAGGAGTGGTAATCCATGAAGGCAGCAAGATGGCATAACCAAAAGGATATCCGTATTGAAAATATTGAAGAGCCAAAAACGGAGCCGGGAAAAGTAAAGATCAAAGTCAAATGGTGCGGCATCTGCGGGAGTGATTTACACGAATATCTCGGCGGACCGATCTTTATTCCGGTTGACAAACCGCACCCATTAACAAATGAAACAGCACCTGTCACAATGGGGCATGAATTCTCCGGTGAAGTTGTCGAAGTCGGAGAAGGCGTTGAAAATTATAAAGTTGGAGACCGCGTCGTAGTTGAACCGATTTTTGCTACACACGGCCACCAGGGCGCTTACAACCTTGATGAACAAATGGGATTCCTCGGCTTAGCCGGCGGAGGCGGCGGTTTCTCTGAATACGTCTCTGTAGATGAAGAGCTTTTGTTCAAACTCCCTGAGGAATTATCATACGAACAAGGTGCGCTTGTTGAACCTTCAGCAGTCGCTCTATATGCTGTCCGCTCAAGCAAACTCAAAGCCGGCGACAAAGCGGCTGTATTCGGCTGCGGCCCGATCGGACTTCTGGTGATTGAAGCGCTGAAGGCTGCCGGTGCTACTGATATTTATGCTGTTGAGCTTTCACCTGAACGCCAGCAAAAAGCTGAGGAGCTTGGCGCGATCATCGTTGATCCATCTAAAACAGACGATGTAGTCGCTGAGATTGCAGAACGTACAGGAGGCGGAGTTGACGTAGCATTTGAAGTCACTGGTGTTCCGGTGGTGTTGCGACAAGCCATCCAGTCCACTACAATTGCCGGTGAAACAGTCATCGTCAGCATTTGGGAAAAAGGTGCTGAAATCCATCCGAACGATATCGTCATCAAGGAACGTACAGTAAAAGGAATTATCGGATACCGCGACATCTTCCCGGCTGTATTGTCATTAATGAAAGAAGGCTATTTCTCAGCCGACAAACTTGTAACGAAAAAAATCGTGCTAGATGATTTGATTGAGGAAGGCTTCGGGGCTCTTATTAAAGAGAAAAGCCAAGTCAAAATCCTTGTCAGACCTAACTAATCAGCATAAAAAAGAATCCGCGCTCGTATGCGGATTCTTTTTTTATTTTATCCAATCACTTCAGCGCCAGAATCTGTCTTGGCCCCGCCGTGATCATAAGCACGGAAGTTTTCCTCCAGCTGCTCAAGCGAAAGTCCTTTCGTTTCCGGTAAAAACTTCTTCACAAACAGGACAGAGCAAATGCCTAATCCAACGAAGATAAAGAACGTTGTGGATAGCCCAATGGCGGCCAGCAATATCGGGAAAGTGAAGCTGACTGCAAAATTCACCATCCACAGACAGAATACCGTGACACCCATTCCCAGTCCGCGAAGGCGAAGCGGGAAAATCTCAGAAAGCATCAGCCACGTCACTGGTGAAATGGCCCCCTGCTGAAAAGCAAGGAATGTAACTGTTAGTGACAGAACCACATACGGAAGTGCCGGTGATCCTTGAAGTACAAGTGAAAATATCCCGATCAGCAATAATGCTGTTGTCGTACCGATCAAGCCCGTCATCAGCATCGGCCGGCGCCCCACTCTTCCCAGCAGCCAGATTCCGACGAATGTTGCCAATACTGAAATCACGCCATTCGCAATGTTTCCGATTAAAGCGGCTTCCGTTTGGAAACCAGAGTTTCTTAGAATTTCAGTCCCATAATACATAATCGAATTAACACCTGTAATTTGCTGTACAATCGCAATCCCTAATCCAATAAACACAATACGGCGCACCCATGGGACTGAAAGATCTTTAAACGTTGCTTTTTCAAGCTGATCTTCTTTTTTGAAAGCGAATTCAATTTCTTGCAGCTCAGCTGCTGCCCGCTTTTCATCCCTGATTTTTTTCAATACACGCAAAGCATCTTCTTTTCTCCCTTTCGATACAAGCCAGCGGGGACTCTCGGGCATTCTGATCATCCCGAAAAACAGGAACACGGCTGGAAGCGACGCAATGACCAGCATGAACCTCCACACATGGGAGTTGTCTCCCATTGTTGTTCCAAGGATTGCATTAAAAACAAAGGCCAAAAGCTGTCCTGATACAATCATCAATTCGTTCTGCGTCACCATCCGTCCTCTGCTTTCCACAGGAGACATCTCTGCTAAATAGGCAGGCACCGTTACTGATGCACCCCCTACCGCAATACCAAGCACAAAACGGGAAATGATCATGACCGTAACATTCGGAGCAAATGTACACCCGATCGTCGAAATAAAAAATATAACAGCGAGGAATAAAATATTTTTGCGGCGGCCGTTAAAATCAGACATCCTGCCGCCAAACACAGCACCCAGCGCGGCTCCAAAAAGAAGTGAACTGGTGACAAGGCCCTCTGTGAAGGCATTGAGATTAAGCTGATCCGGCTCTCCCATATACGGCAAAGCTCCATTGAGCACACCGGTATCATAGCCAAAAAGAAGCCCGCCGAAAGTAGAGACTAAAATAATCGTGCGTAAAAATGACATTTGATTGCCTTGTTTATTCATACTGTTTCCCCCAGTCTTTTTCAAAATCGATCAATGCGTATTTCAAAAAACTTATTCCAGGGCTGCTGCCTTCCTCACATTTCGTCATCAGGCTTCAGAAAAAAGTTCTTTATGTTTTTATCCAATAACCTTATAACCTTCCCTTCTTATTAGCATTCCAGCCTCCTTGGAAGCGATTTCATTTCTAGCTAAAAAAACAATGAGTATTTCTTTGAGCATAACCTTGCTATTTTGTTATCTTATAGTCACTTCATAGTCCTATTGTAGTAATATGATAGTGACATTTTTGTTACATCTGATATTATCATAATTACAAAAACGTTTTCAGTCAATATAAATTTCTGAAAATTTTTTATTCAACAAAAGGAAAATCACTAATTCAAGGGGAAAACGAACGGAAAATGTGTGAATTAAGTCAAAATATCTGTGATTTTCTGTTCATATCGATAAATGAGTAAGTGTTGGTTAACTTCATCTAAAATCAAACATTCGGTCAATTGTTTCAGACTCAAGATAAAAGGAAATAGAAAAGAAAATAAAAGAAGGCTGGCTTAAGGGAGGCAACCAAAATGAATGAGGGTTATATCATTGCAGGCCTTTTATTATTGACAGCGGGGATGATTGATTTTTTATGGACCACGTTATGGTTAGAGAGCGGCGCAGGCCCGATCACAAGATGCCTGTCTGCTTGGCTGTGGAAAGGCTGCCGCAAAATCAGCGGAGACCACGCAAAGGTTCTGAGTACGGCAGGTCCACTGCTGTTATGCCTGACGTTAGTGATATGGATCAGTCTGTTTTGGAGCGGATGGGTGCTGATTTTCTCGAGCGACCCTCACTCACTTGTGGAAGTTCAATCGAAAGAACCGGCTTCCTGGTCAGACCGAATTTATTTTTCCGGCTATGTCATGTTTACTTTAGGAAATGGCGATCTCGCACCAAACGGAGGCCTATGGAAGCTTGTCACGGTTATTGAAACAGCTCAAGGACTGCTTACCATCACTTTTTCCGTCACGTATTTGATTTCCGTCTTGAGTGCGGTGAATCAAAAGCGTTCCTTTGCCCAAAGTGTATTAAGTCTAGGGCATGACGGAACAGAAATCGTCCATAATGCATGGAATGGCAAAGACTTTCACGACATTGATTTTCTTCTTGTCGCCGTCTCATCAGAGCTGGGAAAGCTGACCGCTCAGCATAACGCCTTCCCCATCCTTCATTTTTACCACAGCACGCAGCATCAGGAATCCTCCATTATAGCTGTTGCTGTATTGGATGAGGCTCTAACCATTTTCAAATACGGTATTCCTGAACAATATCAGCCGAATCAGCTTCATATTAAAGAAGCGCGCTCGAGTATCAAAAACTACCTGGACACCGTTCATACTGCCTATATCCATCCTGCAGAACAAGCGCCGCCGGAACCAGACATCTCAAAGCTTCACCAATCAGGCATACCGGCTTTATCTAAGCAAACATTTCAAATTGCCGTCAATTCAATAAAGGAACGTCGTCAATTGCTGCTGGGAATTGTCCAAGCGGGTGCTCGAAAATGGCCTGTTCAGGAGCAAGCAATAGATAACGCATATTCTCCTAAATAAAAAAGTCCCGAGTGCTGATCACTCGGGACTTTTCACTGTATGATTCTTATACAAGCTTCTGGCCGCAATTCGGACAAAAATTGGCTTCGCCCGTTTTTGTTCCGCAGTTTGGACAGAAATTCGGTTTACTTCCGCTGCCAGTTGACTGTGGGCCTGATGACTGTGCCTGATGACTCTGATTCATTTGATTCATCATCTGATTGGCCATATTCATTCCCATCATCATTCCTGCCATATCCGAAGCCACTCCGCCTCCGCTCATCTTTCCGGATGCCATTCCATCCGCCATCGATATTTGCTGGTATCTGTTCACATCCCCAACCATACCGTAGGAAGCGTTCTTTGTTATCATATCCTGAACCTCTTGAGGATAATTAAAGCTCATGATTTGAAAACCAGTGACCGTCATCCCGTCACTTATTAATTGCATATCTAAGTCCTCTTGAATTCCCTTCGCAATATCAAAAGCGTTCGCTTGAAGATTAAACATATCTTTCCCTTCTCTTGTGATCCACTTCATGAGAAGCTGGTCCAGAATAGAAGTGATACGGGTTTTAATATCCTCTACATAATATTGATCCTTCACGCCAGCGATTTTATCAATCAGGCTGATATAGTCCTGCACTTTAAAATTAAATGTGCCGTTTGCGCGAATCGGCATCCCGCCTGGCATTCCCGCTGCCGGAATATTTATCGCCTGTTTTGTTCCCCATCTTACGGTAAATTCCTTCGTATTGACAAACAGCACCTCGGCACGCATGCCGCTGTTAAAACCAAACTTAAAGCCCTTTAACGTTGAAAGGAATGGAATAATTTCTGATTCAATATCATAATCGCCATCATCTTGAAAAACCCCTTCAACCCGCCCATTGTTCAAAAAGACAGCATCCTGTCCGGGACGAATGATTAAACGGCTCCCTTTTTTGATTTCACGATTGTTCCATTTATAAAAAATCATATCATCTCTAAATTCTTCCCACTCTATTACATTTGCTAATTGGTTTCTGAAAAACGACATGTTACCTCTTCCTTTCTCTATTTTCTACTACTAGAAACTGCCCCGGCTTCCACTGTATGACGTGCCGCCTTTCGTCACACCGCCATCGCTGCCGCTGTCTTTATCATTTGATGGTTTTCTTTCTCTTGTTACAGTCGTTCTGATATAAGTGTCGTATTGATCAATCACATCAGACGTACGCTGATCCATATATGTATTCCCATTAACCGTTACTTTGCCGCCCGTCTGATAAAGCATAATTGAAACCGCAATTCCCCCGACTGCGATGGCAACAATCAGCTGAAACCACCATGTGAAGAATATGTTGTCGGGGTTTATTCCCGGTTTTATGCCCATATCTTTATAGGAAAGCTGAATATATGTCTCAAAAGCTTTGAAATAATTTTCATTGGATAAATCAGATGAAATCGTATTTCTGATGCTGTTTAGCCTGCTGTTGTCCAAATACTTTTCAGCTTTTTGGTAGCCCGAGATGAATACTTCTCTATCCGCCATATCAATCGTTAAAATAGCTGTACTGCCTTTTCCGTAACGATCATAAAAATCGCCGGCATAATCGGCAATATCTTCACCATTTGTGCTTTTAGTCGTAATAATAATGAAATCAGTGTCTCTCTTTGCACTCAGCTCTGCCGAGAGAGATTCAAGTTTTTCGATTTCTGTTTTTGATAATAGATGGGCATGGTCATATACATGCTGCTGTGATTCAGAAGCTCTTGCCGCTTCGATCCCCAGTAAAGGCATCATGATGAAGACAGCCAACACAACAAAGATCGCTTTCCCTAAAAATCCCCGCATCAAAATCCGCCTCCCATCATTAATGAAACGAGCTTCAATGCAAGAAATGTCCCGCCTGCTATTCCGCTAAACCATGCCGCTACTTTTCCTGAACTGATCGGCGGCTTTCCGACGACCTTACCTGTTTGCCCGTTCATCGCAAAGATATGCTCCGCTCTTTCATAATCGTAACTGACCATCCAAACGGGAAGCAAAACGTAAAAGCTGTTCACATTTTTCGTGTGAATATGTTTGTCCCTCACATTGACTGACGTATATCCGGAAAAAGTAGAATGGATGTATGAATCTATATAACTGCTTATTTTCTCTTTCGCCCTTGGAAAAAGCTCCTCATCGGTATAATTGTACTTTTCCGCAATATAGCCGGCCAAATATGCCGTTTGAAAGTCCTTCAGCTGATCGTATGAATATGGCTCCAACTTATCCATTAACTCATCATTCATTTTTTCTGAGGCATCAACAGGAATTTTCAAATAATCGAGATTGATATCACGAAACGCTTCAAAATGCTCTGTTTCTGTGCATATATAATCCCCTTCTTCATACTGGTGCACTCTGGTACAGTTTGCTCTCACCTGTACTTCACTATTTAAATCAAACATCCAAAACGGAATATACATGCCGGTGATGCTTTTAATTCGATCAGCCGACATGAAACCTCTTGGTGTCAGAAGGCCTTTTTTGCACCACTTTCGAAATGCCTGTTCGGCTTCTTGCTTGCTGATTGTAAATGGGATGACTTTCGCCGGTGCCAAATGTCCTGATAAACGATCGGCAAGTATTGCAGCACCCCCGCAGAAGCTGCACGTCGTTGCTGTCGTTTCAGCTTCCGTGATCAAAACGGCGCCGCAGTTTTCACATTGATATTCTTTTGCCTCATCTTCAGAAAACCGCGCCGCAATGTTTTCTTTCGGAAGGCTTTCAATATTGTCCTGTCTTCCGCAGCTGCCGCAGGATAACGAGCCGGTTTCACTGTCAAATGCCATATCACTGCCGCAGTTCGGACACTTATAAGATATTATCATTACCGTTCCCTCTCACATCTTATGATAAAATAGCGCCGCAGCCGAAAGCTGCGGCCTCCTATGTATTACTTATCGAGCATCATTTTCGCTTTTAACGCCGCAAGTTCATCATCAACCTGGCTTGAACCGCCAGTGTCATACTTTGCAGTCAGATCAGCCATATCATCCTGCGGAGCGCTGTTCAGTTCAGCCATTGCATTGGCCTGGTCTAGCGCCTTATTTACTTTGTCCTCCATTCGGCCGAATGCAGACATTGATTGGCTTGTACTCGAAACAGAGGCGCCCAGTTTGTTCATTTTTTCTTGTGTTTTCGCTACTGCCCACTTCGCCTTGATCATATTTTTGCGTGCTTCCAGCTCTCCAATGTCAGATACCAATTTGTCATGCATCTTTCTCATCTGTGCTGCATTGGTTGCAGCAATTTGATTCGCCGTCTGCAGCTCAGAAAGCTTTGATTCCAAAGATGTTTTTCTTTCAAGGAACTTTCTCGCATCGCCCTCATTCCCGGCTTGCAGCGCCTTCATTGCATAGCTTTCCATCTTTTCCATATCCGCCTGGCACTCGTGATATTCTCTTTTTGCTCTCTGCTCCTCAGCCATAACAGCTGCTGTTTCTGCCTTAACCTTAGCCAAATCGTTATTCATGTTTCTTAAATATTGATCTACCATTTTCTCCGGATTTTCAGCCTTGTCCAATAAAGCATTGATATTCGCAGACATAATATCTTTAAATCTTCCAATTATACTCATTATACCGTTCCTCCTAAAGCTATTCGGTAACCCTTGTTACATATACTATTTATTATCGTTAAAAGTTTCACTTTTTTAATAAAAAATGACATTTCAAACGAAAAATATACAACTTTTTACCTGAACAAAAATGTAAGCAATAAAAAAAGGTGCCCCCAAAAGTCCAAAGACTTTTAAGAAACACCTTCAATGATTTACAAAGAAACTTCAATCTCATCCATGCTTGGCAGTGCATCAATCGCTCCAATTTTAGTGCACACAAGAGCTCCGACCTTATTGGCAAACGCCACAATCTCACGCAGCTTCGCAAAATCTGTTTCTACAGATTGAATATGTCCCGTGTTTGCCAATTGATATAAAGCCGCACCGACAAAAGCATCTCCCGCTCCTGTTGAGTCGATTGATGTCACCGGAATGCTTGGAATGATTTCACGGTCTTTTCCATTGGAAAGAAGCGTACCGCTTTTCCCAAGGGTCACAGCGACAATCTTGGCTCCGATCTCATGAAGGATCGCAACTCCCTTTTCCTGATCCTTCACACCACTGATAATCTCAAGCTCCTCGTCACTGACTTTCACAAAATCACTTACAGCGATCGCTTTTTTCACAACACTTACAAATTCTGAGACTCTTCCCTTCCATAAATCTTCACGATAGTTAGGGTCAAACGAGATAAACTGTCCATTATCCTTCGCAATCGACATCAGCCGTAAATAAGCTGAGCAAAATGGATCTGATAACAGCGCCGTTGCAGAGCCGAAATGAAGGATTTTCGCTTCGTTTACTTTTTCCTGGTCAATATCCTCCAGCGTAAACAAAGCGTCCGCGCCTCTATTAAAAACAAAGTCACGTTCTCCATTTTGTTTTAATGAAACAAAAGCAAGCGTTGTAGGCGCTTTCTCATCCATCACCAGCATAGAGGTATCGACATGTACAGCGTCCAATGTGCGCTTCAGAAAATACCCAAATGGATCCTTGCCTACTTTTCCGCTGAAAGCGGCGTCTCCACCCAGCTTGGCAATCGCTGCTGACACATTCGCCGGTGCACCGCCGGCACTTTTCAAGAATTGGCGCCCGTCCATTAAATCAACGTCAACATCGGTACAAAAGAAATCAATTAACAATTCTCCAATACAAACAACAGATTGACTACGCATATTATCACACTCATTTATAAAGTCTAGATTATAGTCTCAGTATATTACTTTCTGCTATAAATACAACATTGAATATTGAAAATTTTACATATATTTATTTAGCAGACCTTTGCTCCAGCTCAGAGATGATATGCTTATATCTTTTTTCCGTTAAAGGATAGAAGGCGATGAGAATAATAGAAAGCAAAATGAAAAATCCCGGAATCAAAGCATTCATGTTTTTAATCGCATTCAATGACGCAACTGTCTGGTCTGCATTCGCCACATACCCGGCGATTCCTAAATAAATGGCCGAAAATGATCCGGCTAACGCCACACCCAGCTTATTAATAAAGCTCATGCTCGAAATCACCACACCATCCGCGCGAATTCCGGTTTTCCATTCCGCATAATCGACACAATCCGCAACCATTCCCCAAGCAAGCGTATTTAAAGGCGTTGTGAAAAATCCTGATGCAAAAAGCCAAATGAAAATGAGTGTAATGGAAGAATACGGCGTAAAATGCAGGCCGGCATAAGAAATAAGCGATAGAGCCGCCGTGATAATCATGACTTGTTTTCTTCCCCACTTCTCAGAAAAGAAAGGAATAAACAAATTGCTGATCAGCGCTGCTCCGAAAAATAAAACGGTTCCCATAAACACAAATTCTTTATGGTTTACGTTATACGTAAAATAATACACCATCGTGCTGAGCTTAATATTAAACCCGATCGCAAAAGCCAAAAATGATGAAATTAACATAAGCAAAGGTTTATTTCGGAATAAAACGGATAATGTCTTTTTGATCCCTTGTTTTTTTCTCTTTTTAGGCTGAATCCGCTCCCGTACAGTAAAGAAACTGAATAGATTCAAAACAATGCTGACCGCCGCGTAGATGAGCGCAGTCATTTGAAATCCAAACGCCTGATCCTCTCCTCCGATAGCAGTTGCAAGCGGTGTCGCACAGGAAATGGATAAAAGAATTCCGATATACACCAAAATCATCCGGGTTGTGGTTAGAACCGTCCGTTCCTCCACAGAATTCGTCATCCGCCCCGTTAGGCTGTTCACCGGGATTGTTTGCATACTAAAGGACATCCCAAGCAGAATATAGGTGACGTACGCATATACCATATTCCCGGTCTCACCGAAATGAGGCGTCGTGAAACATAAGAATGTGAATAGCGCAAAAGGAAATGCCACCCACAGCAAATATGGCCTTGCTTTTCCCCACCTTGTATTCGTTTTATCTAAAATCAATCCCATGATCGGGTCAAAAATAGCATCCAGCACACGCACAACAAGAAACAAAGTTGCGATCACCGCAGGCTGAATGCCGCCGACGTCTGTATAATAAAATAATAAGTATGCGTTTACAAACTGAAAGATAATATTATACGACATATCGCCGAATCCATAGCCGATTCGTTCAAACCAGGACAGGCCGGTGCTGGATTTTGACTGATGCTTCACTTTCATTGCCGTTACTTTTTCTGTTTCAATCATCATTTCCCACCCCAAGAATCCGTTTTCATTTTCAGTACACAAGAGGGAGAATACAAAGATCCTCCCTGTTCACTCAGCGATTTGGA
Source organism: Bacillus sp. MD-5 (assembly GCF_002201875.1). Taxonomy (NCBI): domain Bacteria; kingdom Bacillati; phylum Bacillota; class Bacilli; order Caryophanales; family Bacillaceae; genus Bacillus; species Bacillus sp. MD-5. Next base: position 481,062 of record NZ_CP021911.1, on the reverse strand, counting down.
TACACCATCACTTTTAAACATTCATTCTTAAATTGAAGCGCCCGTTCCATCGCCTCTTGTGTCTGCTCCAGTGAATATTGGTCCGTTATAAGATGCTTCGTGTCCACAATGCCGGAAGCGAGAAATTCGATTCCCTTCGGATACGTATTCGCATAACGGAAGATTCCGTATATATCAATCTCGTTATCTGCAATAAACGGCACATTGAGCGGAATCTCGTTCTGAGAAGGCAAACCGACAATCGCTAATTTTCCGCCCCGGCGCACAGAAGCCAGTGCAGTTTGCAGTGCCGCTGGATTCCCCGCTGTTTCCCAAGCAACATCAACGCCTTTTTCATTCGTGATCGTCTTAATCTCTTCAAGCGCATCCTGTTCACGGATATTAATGACATGAGTCGCTCCCATTTTTTTCGCAGCCTCTAACCGCAGCGGCTCTAAGTCAGTGACGATAATTCTGCCTGCCCCAAATGCTTTAGCTGCGGCAACGGCCATTAACCCAACAGGGCCCATCCCCATAATCGCAATTGTTGATCCGGGCTGAAGCTTCGTTCTTGCCGCCGCATGAATGCCGACAGAAAACGGCTCGATCAAGGCAGCATCTTCATAAGAAAGTGAGTCTGGGATAGAGAAAACAAAGTCCTGCCGCATTTTGATATATTGAACAAACGCGCCGTCTACCGGCGGTGTAGCCAAAAACTGTACATCCGGGCAAAGATTATAGCGCCCTTCTTTGCACGCCTCACAGCGTCCGCACGTAACACCCGGCTCTACAGCGACACGGTCTCCCACCTTGAATTGATCGACGGATGATCCGACAGCGGCAATTTCACCTGCACATTCATGGCCTAGGATAAATGGTTTTTCCACTACATAGTTGCCGATTCGGCCATTTGTATAGTAATGCAGATCTGATCCGCAAATTCCGACAACCATCACCTTAATCAACACTTCATCATGATTGATGTCAGGCACAGGCACTGTTTCGATTTTGATTTCTCTTGTGCTGTGCATAACAGCCGCTTTCATGTTCTGAGGTACTGTGTGAGTCATTTGGCAAATTCCTTTCTTTAGAAAATAAAATGTAAGTGCATACATTTTTGTTTTCTCTGTTACTGCCCCCATTTTATCTGCTTTTCAAGACGTTCAACAGCCTTTCCTGCTGTATAAAAGGACAGCGGCACTGTACTTTTATTTTTTCATATACAAAAAACGCTGAATTGATAAAATAGTACTAATAGGAGGTGCAGGCTTATGGCTGAACTTGAAAACCGAAAACAATTTGCACAACTGCTGGCACCTGGCGTCAAAACGCTAAAACTTCATCCTGATTATAAAGTCAGAAGGAAAAAGAACGAAAAAACAGGACAGTCTTACATAGATAAAATCGCACTCCAGCTGGGAGTCTCCCCAAACACGATCAAAAGCTGGATCGGTCAGATGGGGGTAAACTACATTCCGGGAAGAATTGAGGACGGAAAACTGTTCGGGATGATCTGGATCATTCTCGAAAAGACCGACTTCGATATTGAGTGGTTGACCGACCTGCTGGAAACCACCACCATCCCAGTCATCAAACCCGCATTGCCTGTATGGGCAGCGTCTTGTTTGAAAAAAGCGAAAACGCTGCGAAAGGACGGGTCATTCGGAGCTCCCAATGATGACGATATAGAAAAAGCAGTAAAGCGGCTTTTTCATCATAGACCTAACCAAGAAACGAATGCGCTTACAGAGCAGCCTATCACGCATAACCTACCGTCACGCTGGTCCGTGCACTTTATCGGACGCAGCTTTGATATGGAAGCGATACGGCAATGGATGCTTTCTCCGTCACCAGTTTGTTTAATTACCGGCTGGGCCGGTATGGGTAAAACCACAGTCGCTCTTGAAGCCGCCTATTCCTGTGTCGACGATACTTCAGATTGGCCCTCATTCAACAGCATCATTTGGGTCAGCGCTGATTGGAAAGGATTGAGCTTTAGCGATTTTTTAAATACGATCGCCTATCAGCTCGGGCGCACAGAACAAATCGATAAATCAATCAATGAAAAACGGTTTGTCGTCCGCAATGCGTTAGCCAATTACACTAGAGAAAAACCGATCCTGCTGATCGTTGACAGCATCGATACCGCAGAACGTGACATTCACGAATTTATCACAAGCCTTCCACAAGGCGTAAAAGTTCTCCTCACTGCACGGGAAAACGTAAAACAAACCTATCGGGAAAGCTTCGGAGAAATGACAGCTATTCAGCTGAGCGGCCTGGAACAAACAGATGCCCACGAATTTTTCCAGCAAGAAGTGCACCGCTGCTTACAAACATGCAACCTCCCACTTAAACGGGAAAAGCTGGAGCAGCTGTTACATCTATCATCTAACCTGAAAAACGAATTCATTTCAGCGACTGCCGGAAACCCGAAAGCCATGGCACTCAGCATCGCCTATATGTCAGATGATGACATACCCGCTCAGCAGCTGATTCATGAACTTGGAAAAGCAGGCTACTCACTGCTGGAATTGTTTGAGTTCCTCTTCGGCCGCACCTGGGATAGATGCAATGAAGATACGCGAAAGCTATGGCAGACGCTTTGCTTTTTCAGCAAGCCGCCTGATGAAAAAAGCCTGGCGGCAGCAGCCGGATTAGACGCCCGCCGTTTTCATTACGCTATGGAACAAATGCGGTCATATGCGCTGATTCAGCCGGAACGACGCCAAGGCAGGACGCAATACTTAGCGCACCAAACCGTTGTCGCCTACGGAGAACAGCATTTGTCCGAACAGCACGAATATGAAAAAGAAGCCCGCAATCGCTGGGCGCACTATTATATTGATTATGCCGAAACCCATTTAAAGCGTGAACAGCCCAACTCTATCTATTGGAGCTACCTGCTGGGACGGAACTTAGATCAAATGAAACAAGAATGGCCAAACATCTTAAAGGTCATCAAATGGGCAAGCGAAACCGATCAAAAAGAAATCCTAATCGAACTCATCACCCGCGTCAGCCATTTTCTAAGCAGAATCAACCTGCCCTTGCGAATCGAATACGGGCGCAAAGCCGCCGACGCCGCCCATCAATTAGGCCAACACACACCAGAAGCGTACTTCCGAATCGACACAGCAGGCTGGGCTCTGATGGAAGTCAATGATTTAGACAGGGCCTTACAGCAAATAGAGGCCGGACTGAAGACTCTGGAACAATCAGACGCTCACGATGCCCATGATTTAAAGGTTTGGGGACACGCACTCAAAGCAAGGCTGTTTTTAAAAGCTGAGCAACAGGAAAAAGCAGAGACCATTTTAAACGAAATCGAAAATCAACCGATTTCCCCTACCATTCAACACAGAGTTCTATTGGTTCGCGGTGACTTAAGCTTTGCGAGAGGTCATCATGAAGAAGCCATTCAATTATACGAAGCCGCAAATGAAATCAGCTCCACGTACGGCGGTGAAAAAACGATAGAAGCCTATTTCAATCTGGGTGTCGCTTACGTGAAATGTGGTCAATTTGAAAAAGCGGAAGAAGCCTTTGAGCAAATGCTCTATGACAAACATAACGCCAATCAGGTTGAGTTGATCTATTATTTTTACGGGATGGCGCAGCTGTTGAACCGTAAAGGAGAGAAAACGAAAGCGATGGAATCTAATCAGAGAGCGATTCGTTTGATTGATTCTTGGGAGCCTGGGATTGGGATTCGGAGTGAGGTGGAGCAAATGGATATTCTCATTTAAAAGACAACTACATTGCGGCTAGCGGTACGAGCTTTGAAAAACACTCATGACCTTGTTGTTTTTAAAGATAAAAAGGTATCTTTATCAGTACAGTAAATTGATTAAGATACCTTTATTTAAAAATTAATATCTCACAGAATGACAAATTTCTAAAGTTAAACTTTTAACAACAAGAGGTTAATACTTATACAGCCGTATTAATGCTGTACTGTAATATAATGTTTTAGTTCACCTGACCAATATCTTCCTCCCCAATCCTGTCCAACTTGCACATCATACTTACCTGCAGGAAGATTTTTCGTTGAAAAACTCACACGAAAATTACGTGAACCAATACTATGCAAAATATCTTTTCTGGCAATTACTTTACCTTTGTTATTTAATAGAATTACTGAAAAGCCATTATCTAAATCCCTAGCCAAAGTACCCGTAACCACAATGGAAGTAGCTCTTTTCGTATATGTATTAGCATCTGTTTTAAATTTGATTGTACCTTTCGAATCCATAGCTAATGCTTCTGACCCGCCTGCGAAAATGGCAACTCCCAAAAGTACTGCTGTAAACATGGTCATTACTAACTTTTTCATCTTTAGAATTCCTCTTTTCTTTTTAATATTTTAAATCCTCAATTATAATAACATATTTGCCTAAAAAATAGGGATTTTTCCATATCTTCCTTCTAAAAAATGAATAAGTATGATAGAAATTTAATAATATTAATGCAAATTAAGATTCTTTTGAAAAATTTCTTGTTTTAATCTATTTGAAATGAAGCTTAAAATTTGAAGTATCATCTATAAAACCTCTGCCAAGGTGTCTAATAAAACCATATACACGAATAAAAGATTACAAAGTGCTAAACAAATACAATTTTAAAAAAATTTTAATTTTCTCTCATTACTCCCCAAGTCTCTATTGAAAAAATTAAAATTTATAAGTTCTTATATTACATGAACCTAATATAGAGTGTTTTCTGAGTTGTAATAATATATTTATACCTGCTTTCAAAATAAAATTGCAAATACCTGTTAAAAAATAGTTGCGAAGAATTCCCGGAACGTATCAAAATATCATGCATAAATGTCTCTTAGCATTCGGAGGAAATCAACAGCCATACTTTCGATATATCTAGAGTCATTCAATTAAATGGAACTTAAAACAATAAAATCCCATCTTTAGTAAACCCAACTTGTATAGAACAATTTCTCCACAAGCCTTTTTGTTTTATTAAGATTCCTTTAATTATTATATTCAGCTTTTAGAAACAGAAAAGAGCTCCCATATACCTAGCTCTGCTTGTTTAGGGAATGTGAGTAATCTTCTTTACATTCTAGTAGGCGGATGTGAGGAGAATTTGTAAGTTGGTTGTATTTTCATAAAGCTAGTGCATTTCTTCCAGTTTATAGTGAGTGATGCAGAATATTTTATCGTTGATATTCAATCCAAGAAACCATCTGTTACGCCCTATTATAATAAATTTATCTTTAGAACTGTCTATCTAAACGGATACCATGAAGATATCCGTGAATATCATTTAATGAAATCAGCAGATTCCTTCATTTCACCATATTAGGGTTTAACTTATTTATGATGAAAAAGATTTATGTATTAATCAATTTTTTAAAACAGTGAACCTCTTTGTACGATTCGCTTAGGCAAATCAAATTCTGCTTATGCCGAAAAGAATTTCTTGTAAAAAAGAAACCGGCCTTTGAAGTCTACTATTTTCAAAATGGATATTCCATTGAGAAATAAAAGGGCTTTTGAATTTTTGAAAGCTTAGTCTTACTTTTAGTAATCTTTTATAGCATACTTCTTAAATTTTAGTTTTGACCAAATGTAGTATGGTTATACATAATCGTTACTTCCCGACTAAACCCGCCATCAAAAGGCCTGCTACGATCAATAATAAGAGTAAAAGAATACAGAGTGCTAGGATAAAAATAGAAAGATACTTAGCAATCCCTTTAGGTGCTTTAAATGCTATAATCCCCCCCAAAACTATCCCTAGAATTCCAAGCGCCCAATGGATATAGGGTAGAAAACACAATGTGAATAACAGCATGATAAGTGACACTATCCCTAAATATTTCCTCATGTCTTCCCCTTTCTTTCCTTCCATTAAATCAAAAAGAAAATTGAACTTATAATTTGTTGTATATTCTTAAGATCTTAAAATATAGAGTACCATATTTTTCGAAATGTATGGTACTCCACTCTAAATTATCTATTCACTTGCTACAAGGTCTAGTATTTTATCAGCAAAAGCATTTGCAATAATTTCTCCCTCTTCTTCCGTATAATAAGGGACTTCCATTTGCATTGAACCCCTTAGGGCTACCCTTGCCGCTGTAATATCAGGATTATCTCCAATCATAATATTACTCGCATTCAGTCTCAAATTATTTTCATTACTATTAAATTTATTTTTATAAAATAGCTTATATCTTGAGAAAACAAGACTATTATAATACTCTTGAACTGCATTTAAAATTGGCTTAGTTTTATTATTTAATAAGATCTGTGCGATGTTAATAGCATCGATATCTCCAAGGAAATCCGAATTATCAAAGTTGCCAGCCGATGTTTTTGTACCGATCAAGTCGTAAGCAGCTTTATATGTTCTTGTTTCATTGTCGCCACTATACTTATCTCTATTTTTATATACATCTGCAGCCACAGTAAATAAATCACCACCCCACCCTGCTAAATCTTGCTGTGTAGTTCCAACTAACGGAAGATTCGCATACAATAGAGCAGATAATGTAGCCATAAGATGAGGAAAATCAATAACTTCAGTTTTTGAAACGGGATCAGTTGCATAGACAAAACTATTTTCTCCTACAGCACTAATAACATATTCCTCAAACCCTTTATCAAATTGTCCAGAAGTTAATGTCCATATTAATGATTCATATCTTTTGCGACGATAATAGTTGGTTGTAAGCTTATTCGCTTCATTGATATCATTGTTTGTATATTGAAGGCCTAAAAGTTGAATTTCATATAATTGCTTGTATAGCTCTTGATTGAGATCAGTTGAGAAATCAAGACCTGAAGCCCCGTTATCAAGTCCCGACTTAATATTATTGTCTATTTCAATTTTACTGTCTCCTGAACCAACACTAATAGTTGAAATTTGATCGAATGCCCAATTTTTTGGCAATGGATAGCCTAAATTTGCACTAAATCCCGTGGACATATCACTTACAAAACTGGTTGTTGCCCAGCCTTTCTGCGATACTTGACTGCAAACATTCCGGGCACCATATATTCCAACTTTATAACGATTCCCCAGATATTTCATTTGTTCATTAATGCCCTTAAAGTGTGGAAGAATTTTGTTAGTTATATCATCTCCTAAAGCGTCAAAATCCACGGCAAAATATATTGTTGTTCCATTTTTAAATCCATAATTTTTGGCAGCTGTAAAAGCATCTTGAGCATCTCTTTTTCCTTGAGCCTCACTGAAATGTCTTGAATTATTCCCATAAGTTTGATATATAGGAAAAACAGTTAAACCAGCATTAAAAATAGTTTTTAATTCGCCAGGTTTTATTTTTTTCTCCAATCCTCCTGGAATATCTACAAGATAACGACCAATAGTTTCATAGCCTGCATTTTTTAAAGCTTTAGCTCTAGCAGACGTAACTTCTGTTATACAATCACAAGCTTTTCCTTTACGATTAGGATCTCCTTTACTCTGCAACAAAGAAAGCCAAGTTTGTTTTCCTGTAACTCCATCAGCTGGCAACTTAACAAATTTTTGGAATTCAGCAACTGCATTTTTTAATAGTGTACTGTACTGTCCATTGAATTCTCCTGGATTGAAATCATTTACATATAATGCATATTGAAGGAGCTTAACAAAGTTTGCATTAGTACTTCCTATGCTCAGAGTTGGTAAAAGGTTGGTCGTAGAAGGCCCTATTGATCCCGTTTGTAGAGAGGGAGCAATTCCCTCTTCTGTTTGAATACCGTAAATTAAAGCTTTATTAGTCCCTCTTTGGTAGTAACCATCACATGGTTGGACTCCAGATGTTTTGTAATATTTTGAATTAAGATCTCTTTGCATCTCTCTAATTCTAGAATTACCACCAGATGTGAGCACATAAGCATCCATAGTTAAAAATGCTTTAAATATATAGGAATAAACTTTCCCGTCACGAATAGGCAGTCCCGCATCAGTTTGCAATTTAATTACTGCAGCTTTAGTCCCTTCTCCAAAAGTTCCTGTAAATCCAGTTGGATTGTAACCTTTACAATACATTGCTCCTTGAAGAATTAGTACAATTCTTTTTCCTTTGTCATCAGTAGGAATACGCCCAATTTCCATTTCTCCCCATGATTTGTACGCTACTTCAGTTCCTGGTCCAAAATTATCAGCAGGTGTAGAGATTCCAAGTTCAATTTGCAAAGCCCTAGTTAAAGCATACATCGTGGACCAACCAGTTTTCCCATTTTCAGGGGCTGGAACGAAGCCAGGCTTTCCAGAGTAAGCAGCATTTACCCATAGTTGTACTTTCTGAATCATTTCATCCATTATAGTCACCTCTTTTATAGTATTCATGTCTAGGTGGCAAGCGTATGACAAGAAAACCCTTCTCAGTTGAGAAGGGTTTCATCATAATATGGCAAACTTCATCAATAGGCTTTTTATGCATTAAAATACTTATAAATGAAAAAGGATGCTTCTTCTAAAGTCCAGTAGACTTTTGGAAGCATCCTCAATGAATGTTATCTTTTTGTTATTTTTTCAGCTGCACGGGTGATGAAAAACGGTCAAACCCTTGGTATATCAAAGGTTTTCGCCGTTTGATTACATCATTCCGCCCATACCGCCCATACCGCCCATGCCGCCCATATCAGGCATTCCTGCGCCGCCAGCGTTTTCTTCTGGCTTGTCGGCGACAACGGCTTCAGTTGTTAAGAACATTGCAGCTACAGACGCAGCGTTTTGAAGAGCTGAGCGTGTAACTTTTGTTGGGTCAACGATACCTTTTTCGATCATGTTTACCCATTCGCCAGTTGCAGCGTTGAAGCCTACGCCGATTTCTTCGTTTTTGAGGCGCTCAACGATGACAGATCCTTCAAGACCAGCGTTGTGTGCGATTTGACGGATTGGCTCTTCAAGCGCGCGAAGCACGATGTTGATACCTGTTTGAGCATCGCCTTCAGCTTCAACTGCAGCGACTTTGTTATATACGTTTACAAGCGCTGTACCACCGCCGGATACGATGCCTTCTTCAACAGCCGCGCGAGTTGAGTTCAGGGCGTCTTCGATGCGAAGTTTACGCTCTTTCAGCTCAGTTTCAGTCGCAGCGCCGACTTTGATGACAGCTACGCCGCCAGCAAGTTTCGCAAGACGCTCTTGTAATTTTTCTCTGTCGAATTCAGAAGTTGTTTCTTCCACTTGAGCGCGGATTTGAGTCACGCGGGCAGAAATTTTGTCTGTTTCGCCAGCGCCTTCAACGATTGTTGTGTTTTCTTTAGTAACGACAACTTTAGAAGCGCGTCCCAATTGAGCGATTTGAGTAGATTTCAGGTCAAGGCCAAGATCTTCTGTGATGACTTCTCCGCCAGTAAGGACAGCGATGTCTTCAAGCATTGCTTTACGGCGGTCACCGAAGCCAGGAGCTTTAACAGCAACTGCGTTGAATGTGCCGCGAAGTTTGTTCACAACAAGTGTTGCAAGTGCTTCGCCTTCAACGTCTTCTGCGATCAGAAGCAATGGTTTGCCTTGCTGAACAACCTGCTCAAGCACAGGAAGGATTTCTTGAATGTTTGTGATTTTTTTGTCTGTGATTAAGATGTAAGGATTGTCAAGAACCGCTTCCATCTTATCAGAGTCAGTTACCATGTAAGGAGACGCATATCCGCGGTCGAACTGCATACCTTCAACAACTTCAAGCTCAGTTGTGAAGCCTTTAGACTCTTCGATTGTGATAACGCCGTCGTTTCCTACGCGCTCCATTGCTTCAGCGATAAGGCTTCCGACTTCCTCATCAGCAGCAGAGATCGCAGCAACCTGAGCGATAGACTCTTTGCCTTCGATTGGCTTAGAAATTTCTTTTAAGTTTTCGATCGCAACCGCTACAGCTTGTTCCATACCTTTACGCACGCCTACAGGGTTAGCGCCTGCTGTTACGTTTTTAAGGCCTTCACGGATCATCGCTTGCGCAAGAACTGTCGCAGTTGTTGTACCGTCACCGGCAACGTCGTTTGTTTTGCTGGCTACTTCAGCAACAAGCTTCGCACCCATGTTTTCAAACGCGTCTTCGAGTTCGATTTCTTTAGCGATTGTTACACCGTCATTTGTGATTAACGGAGAACCGAATTTTTTCTCTAGAACCACGTTGCGTCCTTTTGGTCCTAAAGTTACTTTTACAGCATCAGCAAGTGCATCGACACCGCGAAGCATTGCGCGGCGGGCTTCTTCACTAAACTTAATATCTTTTGCCATGTTTACAGTACCTCCTCGAATTTTTAAATGTTTTTATTTAAGAATTAGCCAATAACAGCTAAAATGTCGCTTTCACGTAAGATTAAGTATTCAGTACCTTCGTATTTCACTTCAGTACCTGCGTATTTTGAGAAGATAATGCGGTCGCCCTCTTTTACTTCTAAAGCAACGCGCTCTCCGCTTTCTAACACGCGACCTGAACCAGCTGCCACGATTTTGCCTTCTTGCGGTTTTTCTTTTGCAGAATCCGGCAACACAATTCCGCTGGCAGTTTTTTCTTCAGATTCTACGAGTTCAATGACAACGCGATCACCTAATGGCTTTAACAATGTAATAACCTCCTCAATAGTATGAATATGTAATTTTAGCACTCAGCACTAAAGAGTGCTAACACAATTCTTATAATAAAGAATCTCCCTTCCAATTTCAAGTGATAAGATAAAAAATTTTTCACGCTTACATCATTCTTTTCAGCTCCCTTTTCCGTTAGCTTTTTTCACCCCCGTACCGATTATGTTACAATAGCTGTAGATGAACGAAACCCACTTAACAAAGGAGTACATACCATTTGAGAAAACAGTATTGGTTTATTATTTTGACATATATCATCATGCAGTTTTCCGCATTAATCGCGATTCCCTTGTTATTTAAATTCGGTTATGCCGGAGGACAGCCTACAGATGAAAATATGCTGCATGCACAAGGATTATGGTCCGTTATCAGCTTTATCGCCTGTCTCGTTGTTGTTCTGCTCATTCTGAGAACCGTTCCGAAAGAAACGCTGCGAAACGGACAGAAGGACTCAATCGGACTTTCTATCCTTTGGGCGATAACCGGTTTTTTCATTGCCCTTTTCTCTCAAGGAATAGCAGGCTCTATTGAATACTATGTATTTGGCATCGGGAGAGAATCAGAAAATACACAAGCGATTCTGGATGTCATTCAGGCAGTCCCGCTCATGATTATCGTTTCTTCAATCATCGGGCCTATATTGGAAGAAATCATCTTCAGAAAAATCATTTTCGGGACGCTGTACGAAAAAACGAATTTCTTCTTCGCCGGACTGATTAGCTCGGTTATTTTCGGTATTGTTCACGCTGATTTGAAGCATCTTCTTCTATATACAGCAATGGGCTTCACCTTTGCCTTTTTATATGCGAGAACAAAACGGATATGGGTGCCGATTTTCGCCCATTTAATGATGAATACATTCGTCGTCATCATGCAGCTTGAGCCTGTTCAGAAATACCTTGAACAGCAGAGTACACAAATGCAATTGATTATTGGAGGATTATTTTTATGAGAAACCCGGTAGTTTGGGGAATGATCTACTTTGCCGTAGGGTGCATCTTTACTTATCTTGCCGCAAGCTCGCCAGGCAGCATGTGGTCATTTTACTCCATCCTGCTGATGGTGTTCGCCGCTTACAACATCAGCATTTCTTTTAAGATGTTCGCCTTTTCATTTAAAATCAAAAAGAACCAGAAATAAAGAAAATCCATTTCTCGCATGAGAAATGGATTTTTTATTATTGCCCGGAAGACACGTCCTGATCGGCAGCACTGCTTTTCTGCGCTTTCCGATAAGCGGTCTTCGATATCAGAATACTGATTTCATATAAAATTAAAAGCGGGACCGTCACCATCATATGGGACAGTAACTCAGGCGGTGTAATCAGGGCAGCGATCACCAAGAGCGTAAAATACGCATACTTTCTGATTTTCGCTAAAAACATCGGTGTCACAATTCCGAGCCTGGTCAAAAACATGAGAATGACCGGCATTTGGAACAGCAATCCAAACGGAATCGTCAGCTGCAGAAGAAAATGAAAATATTCATTAATTCCGATCACCTGATTGACATTCAAGTCCTGAGAGATCCGCTTCATAAAATCAACAACAAAAGGAAATAAAATATAATATGAAAAAGATAAACCCGCTAAAAACAGCAAAATAGAGATCGGAATGTAGCTGAGCGTTACTTTGCGCTCCTTCTCATAGAGGCCCGGGCTCACAAATGCCCAAAGCTGATAAAGAATAACCGGCGAGGTCAGGACGATGCCGATGATAAACGCAAACTGCATAAACACATAAAGCGGGTCTGTCAGGTTAAACGCGTTAAGCGTAAGCTGCTTCGCTTCATCTGTTTCTTGCAGATACACAATAATCGGCTTCGCTAAAAAAAATCCAGCAATAAAGAAAACGACAAACGCCAGCGCTACAATCAGCAACCGTTTTCGAAGCTCAGCAATATGCTCCAGCAGCGACATTTGATTCACTTTCATTCGTGTCATCCTAACTTACTGATCTTCTTTCTTTTTTTCCTCTTCATCACTTGTTAATCCTTTAGTAGCGTTTTTGAATTCACGAAGTGTGTCTCCGGCTGCTTTGCCCAATTCAGGCAGCTTTTTGGGACCGAAGATAATCAGAGCAACGATTGCGATAACAGCAAGGCTTCCAGGACCGATCGGCATATTTGGGCTCCTCCTTTCCCTCTATTCGATTTCCTCTAAAACTGAATAATGCTTCAAGAAATAAACCAGTGACTGAAGCTCAACTGCTAAATCTATATGATGAATTCGAATGTGTTCCGGCACATTCAAACGGGCCGGCGTAAAATTAAGGATTCCCTTGATTCCTAACGCAACCAATCTGTCTGTAATGGATTGAGCGGCAACTGCTGGCACTGTAAGAATGGCAACTGATTCATCTTTTACGTGTTGTTCAAGGTCATCAAGGTTATAGACGGGCACGCCGCCTACCTCAGTTCCTATTTTACTCTCATTTATATCAAAAGCCATAGAAATTTTTGTGTTATTATTTTTTGTGAAATTATAGTGAAGAAATGCCGTTCCCAAGTTCCCGACACCAATCAAAATGACATCAGTCATCTCATCCTGATCAAGCGTTTTTCGGAAAAAAGACAGCAAATAATCCACATTATATCCGTATCCTTTTTTGCCAAGAGCTCCAAAATAGGAAAAATCCCTCCGAATCGTGGCAGAATCAACCTTTACGGCATCACTGAGTTCAGCGGATGATACACGCTGTTTTCCTGACGCATGCAGATTCTTTAAAAAGCGATAGTAAAGCGGCAGCCGTTTCGCCGTCGCCTGCGGAATTTTTGATTGATCCTTATTCATTTTTGGTCCTCCAAATTATACTCGGATAGTTCTCTTTTAAAGTCACCGTTTTTCCCGCCTGTCTTCTCAAGCAAGAAAGTAGGGCCGATGACCATTCCCTTATCAAGGGCCTTGCACATATCGTAAACGGTAAGAGCGCACACCGATGCAGAAGTGAGCGCTTCCATTTCCACACCTGTACTCCCTTTCGTTTTGACCTGTGCTTTTATATGAAGTATAACTTCTGCTTCTTTTATTTTCCAGTCAAACGATATATCTACCCCGCTCAATGAAAGCGGATGGCACATTGGAATGATATTCGACGTTTGCTTTGCGGCCATAATGCCTGCCACCTGTGCGACAGCCAGTACATCTCCTTTGCCGATATCGTGACTCTGTATTTTCTCGTACACCTCATTCTTCATGTGTACGCTTGAAACAGCCGCCGCAGTACGGACAGTCGAAGATTTTTCGCTGATATCCACCATCTGGGCTCTGCCCTGTTCATTAAAATGAGAAAATCCATTCATATTAAAACGCTCCTTAAACAGATCATACACTATTTTCTTCTCTATGTCTTATATGGCCAATGTATTGTTTGCTGACTTCTGGTTCATAAGCTACACTTAACTTATTATAACAGAGGTGAAATAATATGATGATCTTACAAGTTAATCAGCTGTCCAAATCGTTTGGTGCTGATACTATTTTAAACAATATAAAGCTGGAAGTCAGAAATCGTGATCGCATCGCCATTGTAGGAAGAAATGGCGCCGGAAAATCTACGCTCCTTAAAATTATCGCAGGCCAGCTTTCGTATGAAAAGGGCGAAATTATTAAACCGAAAGATACTACAATGGGATATCTCGCCCAGCATACTGGCTTGGATTCTAAGCTTACCATAAAAGAAGAGCTGCTGACTGTTTTTGACCACTTAAAAGCAATGGAAAAGGAAATGCGGGCTATAGAAGAAAAAATGGCGGCAGCTGACCCGGGTGAATTAGAAAGCATCATGAAAACCTACGACCGCCTTCAGCAGGAATTCAAAGATAAAGGCGGCTATCAATATGAAGCGGATGTCAGATCTGTGCTGCATGGCCTCGGCTTCAGCCATTTTGACGATTCTACACAGGTTCAAAGCCTCAGCGGAGGCCAAAAAACAAGACTGGCTTTAGGTAAGCTTCTGTTAACACAGCCTGATTTACTCATTCTCGATGAGCCGACAAACCATCTGGATATTGATACGCTTACCTGGCTTGAGCATTATTTACAAGGCTATTCAGGCGCCATTCTCATCGTTTCGCATGACCGCTACTTTTTGGACAAAGTGGTAAACCAGGTATACGAGGTATCAAGAGCCGAAAGCAAAAAGTATCACGGTAACTACAGCGCTTATCTCGACAAAAAAGCCGCGCAGTATGAAAAGGATCTTAAACTGTATGAAAAGCAGCAGGACGAAATCGCAAAGCTGCAAGACTTCGTAGACCGAAATCTGGCGAGAGCCTCTACCACCAAAAGGGCGCAAAGCCGCAGAAAGCAGCTTGATCGAATGGAAGTCATGTCAAAACCGCTTGGCGATGAAAAATCCGCAAACTTTCATTTTGATATTACAAAACAGAGCGGAAATGAAGTCCTCCGTGTTCAGGATCTCACAATCAGCTATGAAAACCAGCCGCCGCTTTTAACAGAAGTATCATTCATGCTGACAAGAGGAGAAAGCGCCGCGCTTGTCGGCCCTAACGGAATTGGTAAATCAACATTGCTGAAAACATTAATAGACACCCTAAAACCAGATCAAGGAACGATTTCATATGGCTCAAATGTCAGTGTCGGCTATTATGATCAGGAACAGGCTGAACTGACTTCCTCTAAACGTGTCCTTGATGAGCTGTGGGACGAGTACCCCGGGCTCCCAGAAAAAGAAATCAGAACGTGTCTCGGAAATTTCTTATTCTCCGGAGATGACGTGCTGAAACCCGTCCATTCACTGAGCGGGGGCGAAAAAGCAAGATTGGCTCTAGCTAAGCTGATGCTTCAAAAAGCCAACTTTCTCATCCTTGATGAACCGACAAACCATCTGGACTTAGACAGCAAAGAAGTTCTCGAAAACGCGCTGATTGATTATCCAGGCACACTGTTATTTGTCTCACATGACAGATATTTTATTAACAGAATCGCCACAAGAGTGCTGGAGCTTTCTTCAAGCCATATAGAGGAGTATCTGGGAGATTACGATTATTATACAGAGAAGAAAACAGAGCAGCTTGAATTGGAGAAAATGAATCAGCAAGAGGAAACTGAAACAACGCCAGCTGCAGTGAAGTCTGACTCCAAACGTTCCTACGAGGAAGAAAAAGAATGGAAAAAGAAAGAGCGCCAACGACTTCGTCGAATTGAAGAAATTGAAGCCACTGTTCAGAGCATTGAAGAAAACATCAGCCGCAATGATGAATTGCTATGTGATCCTGAAGTCTATCAGGATCATGAAAAAGTCCAAGCTATCCATGCAGACAATGAGAAACTCAATCAGGAGCTGGAATCCCTTTTGTCCGAATGGGAAGAACTATCCACAGAAGAAGATTAAAAAAGTCAAGCACCTCTTTTCAGGGGTGCTTTTTATCCACAGAAAATAACCTTATAAACAGGTGAAGTAAGCGCTTTATACACATTATCCACAAAATATTCTGAATTTATCCACTTGATTAACAGTAACTTCAGCCCTTTATCCATCTATATCTCTATAATTGCTCACAGATATGTGGATAAATTGTGAATTGTCTGTTAATACAAATAAAAAGTCTCACGCTATTATCTCGTGAGACTTTGATAAGAAGTCAATTCAAGGCCAGGCTGCCCATTCATATCGTATGCACCGCGAATACCCTTTTCAAAAGCAATTGTGCCAGCGGCAGCAATCATCGCCGCATTATCTGTGCATAACGCTAACGGAGGAATGACAAGCGAAACCCCTTCGTGCTGGGCAAATTCCTTTTCTAATGCAGCTCTGAGACCTCTATTTGCAGCTACTCCACCAGCTAAAAGAACCTGTTTGACACCATATTCCTTTGCTGCGCGTGCCGTTTTGGTCACCAAGACATCGATCACACTATTTTGGAAGCTGGCAGACAAATCTTCTGGAGCAATCTCTTGCCCTTTTTGAGACGCATTATGAAGCGTATTGATCACTGCAGACTTCAATCCGCTAAAGCTGAAGTTATAAGAGCCTTCTTCAAGCCATGCGCGAGGTAGCGGAATATTGTCATTCCCTTTTTCAGCTAGCTTGTCAATTTGCGGTCCACCTGGATATGGCAGACCCATCGTCCGCGCCACTTTATCGTAAGCTTCTCCTGCCGCATCATCAAGGGTCTCCCCAATGACTTCAAATGATCCATGTTCCTTCATATAAACCAGTTCTGTATGGCCTCCAGAAACGACCAATGCCAGTGCCGGGAACACGATGTCTTCTACAAGACGGTTCGCGTATATATGACCGGCTATATGATGAACGCCTACTAACGGAATGTTATGTGCAAAGCTCAATGCTTTAGCAGCGTTCACTCCGATAAGAAGCGCTCCCACCAGTCCCGGACCTTCCGTGACTGCAATCGCATCAATATCCCTATACGTCATGCCAGCTTTGCGAAATGCCTCTTCTATAACCAAAGTGATTTGTTCAACATGATGTCTTGAAGCTATTTCCGGAACGACGCCTCCAAAACGCTTATGGCTTTCAATTTGAGAGGCTACTACGTTTGAAATGATCTCTTTTCCATTTTTCACAATAGCTGCCGCAGTCTCGTCACAGCTTGTTTCAATTCCTAATACGTACATGTCTTTTTGCTCACTCATTTATCGTCACCCACATAATTAACGCATCTTCCCCGTTATCAGTATAATAGTTCTTTCTTATTCCGCCGGGCTGCATCCCGAATTTCTTATATAAGCCTTGAGCAGGATGATTCGAAACCCTCACTTCAAGCGAAAGCCGCCTTGCGTCTTTTTCTTTGCACAGTTCAACAGCTGAGCGAAAAAGCGTTTCTCCTAAAGACTGGCCGCGATACTCTGGTTTTATCGCTATATTTGTAATTTGGGCATCGTCCATCACAATCCAAATCCCGCAATACCCAGCTAGATGGCCGTCCTTTTCAATCACGAGATAATGAGCATACGGGTTTTCCAGCAGCTCATGATAAAACGAATCCTTCGTCCAAGGAGACGTAAAGGAGGATGCTTCGATTTCGTATACGTGATCTATATCCTCAAGCCGCATATTTCTGACCGCTGCTTTTGTTTTCATCCTATCACCCTACTTTTGACTTTCAATCCATTTCGCTTCAGCTTCTGCCAACCGCAAGTAATCAGGGACAAGCCTATGAACATCAGCTGCTTCCTTTTCCTTCCCGAGAAATGCCAATTCTGAAGGACGCGGGTTATGCTGGGCAGCAGTACCAATGAACCCTTTTGTTCCAAGCACTTCCTCGATCATCTGCTTGTGAATAGAAGTATCATGACCTAAAAACAGCACTGGGCTGTCCATTTCTTTTAGCATCTCCAGCCAATCTGCCAGCATCACATTTTGATCTGGAGCAACTTGCTCTAAAAGCCCATTTTTGTACTCATACAGACCTGTGTACACCTGTCCCCGTCTAGCATCAAAGATTGGGCAGATCAGACCGTCAAAATGCCGGCCATTTGCCGCAAGCGTCTCAAGACTTGATACAGCAGTAATTGGAATGTCTAAAGACCAAGCAAGTGTTTTGGCCAGCGTCACACCTATTCTTACTCCTGTGTATGAACCAGGGCCTTTTGCAACGACAATTTTAGAAAGGTCCTGCGGTGCCATATCACAATCACTCAGCAATGAATGAACAGCAGGCATCGCTCTTACAGAATGGTTCTTTTTCAAGTATGTAATGTATTCTGCTATAACGGTGTCTCCTCGAAGCAGCGCAATGCCCAATGTATAATTTGATGTATCAATTGCTAATATTGTCATGTCTACTTATCTCCTCACAAAGCATTTCGTACCGATTCCCGACAGCAGTAAAGGTGATTTCCCGCTCACTATCACCAGCTCTTTTGATGACAATTTGCAGACGCTCCTGCGGCAGCTGTTCTTCAATTAAATGAGCCCATTCAACGAGACAGACACCTTGTCCGTGAAAATATTCATCGAGTCCCAAATCTTCACTTTCATCCTCCATTCTATATACATCCATATGATAAAGAGGAAGCGAGCCATCGTTATATTCTTTTATAATTGTAAAAGTCGGACTGTTTACAACACGTGTAATTCCCAGCCCTTCCGCAAAACCTTTCGTAAAAGTCGTTTTACCTGCACCTAAATCGCCCTCTAATGTCAGGACGTCTCCCGGTTTAGCAAACGATGCAGCCAGCTTGGCAATTGCTTTTGTTTCTTCAGGATTTACGGTTCTCCACTTTAATTGCTTCACACGAGTCACCTGTCTTATTTAAAATGATTATATCCTTTTTTCTCTAAAATCATTGATGTTTTATCTGCTTTTAGGATCACATTGGATTCTGTTTTTTCCCTGACTTGGCCAATCTTTGTAATGGGCAGTTGACGTGTTTCGCACTCCTGCTTCAGCAATTCCCACTCGTCATTTGAAACCGTCCCTGTCAGCTCAAAATCCTCACCGCCAAACAAAGCCCATTCTTTCCAATTACGATGAAGCTTAGGCAAATCAGGATGAATTGGAAGCATGCTTTCATCAATTTCAATTGAAACATAGCTGGCTTCTGCAATCTCGTTCAGTTCACTAGCCAATCCGTCACTAATATCATTTAAAGCCGCCCGATTCATACTTGAGCACAATCTGCCGACACTTACTCTTGGCTGAGGCCGTTTATGCCTGTGGATAAAGTAATCCGTTTCCACAGATGAGTTTTGAAGATTAGTCTCTTCCAGCAATAAAGAAAGTCCTGCTGCAGAAGAACCGATTTCACCCGTTACAAACACTATATCATTCGGTCTAGCCAAGCTGCGTAAACAGGCCCTTCCCTTTTCTACTTCACCGATCACAGTGACAGTTACGACTAATTTGTCAGAGATAGAGACTGTATCACCGCCAATCAGATCCATATGATATAGTTTCGCCAGTTCATTCATTCCTTCATACATCGCCTTGATTTCAGCTTTAGTCCATTTTGAAGGTACCGCAATTGATACCAAATAATATTTAGGAATGCCGCCCATCGCGGCAATATCACTTATATTAACGGCTAACGCCTTATACCCGATATCTTCAGGTGAGGAATAGTGTAATTTGAAGTGCACGTCTTCTACCATAGTATCAACACAAACAATTTCCTGAACGCCGTGTTTCGCAGTGTAGAGCGCTGCATCATCACCAATTCCTACATCAACGGAAGAATGGTGAATGGTCCGTGGAGTAATGCTATGTATCAAATCAAATTCATCCATGAAGCAAAACCTCCTTTCAACCCTAGTTAAGCCTATATGTGCTCTCCCTAGTTTATCGAATTTTGCTAGAATATCCAAGAAGTTGCCGATATAAAGAAAGCTTGGCTAAGACACCAAGCAGAAGATACAGTAAAAGAAAACACAAAAAAAACGAAAACATGATCGTTTCGTTTACATTAATGGCGGTCCGGACGGGACTCGAACCCGCGACCTCCTGCGTGACAGGCAGGCATTCTAACCAACTGAACTACCGGACCATATTTATATAGTGTATTATTTCGGTTGCACCCTTTGGGCACTCCTTTTTTCATTCAAAATAATTTGGTTGCGGGGGCAGGATTTGAACCTGCGACCTTCGGGTTATGAGCCCGACGAGCTACCGAACTGCTCCACCCCGCGATGATATAATTTAAGATAACAGCTTGGCGGCGTCCTACTCTCACAGGGGGAAACCCCCGACTACCATCGGCGCTGAAGAGCTTAACTTCCGTGTTCGGTATGGGAACGGGTGTGACCTCTTCGCTATCGCCACCAAACAAATTGAGAGTGTTCTCTCAAAACTAGATAACAGGTGTGACATCATTCAAAATGTGGTTAAGTCCTCGATCGATTAGTATCTGTCAGCTCCATGTGTCGCCACACTTCCACCTCAGACCTATCAACCTGATCATCTTTCAGGGATCTTACTTCCTTGCGGAATGGGAAATCTCATCTTGAGGGGGGCTTCATGCTTAGATGCTTTCAGCACTTATCCCGTCCGCACATAGCTACCCAGCGATGCCCTTGGCAGAACAACTGGTACACCAGCGGTGCGTCCATCCCGGTCCTCTCGTACTAAGGACAGCTCCTCTCAAATTTCCTGCGCCCGCGACGGATAGGGACCGAACTGTCTCACGACGTTCTGAACCCAGCTCGCGTACCGCTTTAATGGGCGAACAGCCCAACCCTTGGGACCGACTACAGCCCCAGGATGCGATGAGCCGACATCGAGGTGCCAAACCTCCCCGTCGATGTGGACTCTTGGGGGAGATAAGCCTGTTATCCCCGGGGTAGCTTTTATCCGTTGAGCGATGGCCCTTCCATGCGGAACCACCGGATCACTAAGCCCGACTTTCGTCCCTGCTCGACTTGTAGGTCTCGCAGTCAAGCTCCCTTGTGCCTTTACACTCTGCGAATGATTTCCAACCATTCTGAGGGAACCTTTGGGCGCCTCCGTTACCTTTTAGGAGGCGACCGCCCCAGTCAAACTGCCCACCTGACACTGTCTCCCCGCCCGATAAGGGCGGCGGGTTAGAAGGTCAATACAGCCAGGGTAGTATCCCACCGATGCCTCCACCGAAGCTGGCGCTCCGGTTTCCAAGGCTCCTACCTATCCTGTACAAGCTGTACCAACATTCAATATCAGGCTGCAGTAAAGCTCCACGGGGTCTTTCCGTCCTGTCGCGGGTAACCTGCATCTTCACAGGTACTATAATTTCACCGAGTCTCTCGTTGAGACAGTGCCCAGATCGTTGCGCCTTTCGTGCGGGTCGGAACTTACCCGACAAGGAATTTCGCTACCTTAGGACCGTTATAGTTACGGCCGCCGTTTACTGGGGCTTCAATTCGCACCTTCGCTTACGCTAAGCGCTCCTCTTAACCTTCCAGCACCGGGCAGGCGTCAGCCCCTATACTTCGCCTTACGGCTTCGCAGAGACCTGTGTTTTTGCTAAACAGTCGCCTGGGCCTATTCACTGCGGCTCTCTCGGGCTTGCACCCTAACAGAGCACCCCTTCTCCCGAAGTTACGGGGTCATTTTGCCGAGTTCCTTAACGAGAGTTCTCTCGATCACCTTAGGATTCTCTCCTCGCCTACCTGTGTCGGTTTGCGGTACGGGCACCTCTCACCTCGCTAGAGGCTTTTCTTGGCAGTGTGGAATCAGGAACTTCGCTACTATATTTCGCTCGCCATCACAGCTCAGCCTTATGGGAAACGGATTTGCCTATTTCCCAGCCTAACTGCTTGGACGCGGATATCCAATACCGCGCTTACCCTATCCTCCTGCGTCCCCCCATTGCTCAAATGGTGAGGAGGTGGTACAGGAATATCAACCTGTTGTCCATCGCCTACGCCTTTCGGCCTCGGCTTAGGTCCCGACTAACCCTGAGCGGACGAGCCTTCCTCAGGAAACCTTAGGCATTCGGTGGAGGGGATTCTCACCCCTCTTTCGCTACTCATACCGGCATTCTCACTTCTAAGCGCTCCACCAGTCCTTCCGGTCTGGCTTCACAGCCCTTAGAACGCTCTCCTACCACTGTTCGAAGAACAGTCCGCAGCTTCGGTGATACGTTTAGCCCCGGTACATTTTCGGCGCAGAGTCACTCGACCAGTGAGCTATTACGCACTCTTTAAATGGTGGCTGCTTCTAAGCCAACATCCTGGTTGTCTAAGCAACTCCACATCCTTTTCCACTTAACGTATACTTTGGGACCTTAGCTGGCGGTCTGGGCTGTTTCCCTTTCGACTACGGATCTTATCACTCGCAGTCTGACTCCCAAGGATAAGTCATTGGCATTCGGAGTTTGACTGAATTCGGTAACCCGGTAGGGGCCCCTAGTCCAATCAGTGCTCTACCTCCAAGACTCTTACCTTGAGGCTAGCCCTAAAGCTATTTCGGAGAGAACCAGCTATCTCCAGGTTCGATTGGCATTTCACCCCTACCCACACCTCATCCCCGCACTTTTCAACGTGCGTGGGTTCGGGCCTCCATTCAGTGTTACCTGAACTTCACCCTGGACATGGGTAGATCACCTGGTTTCGGGTCTACGACCACGTACTCATGCGCCCTATTCAGACTCGCTTTCGCTGCGGCTCCGCATCTTCTGCTTAACCTTGCACGGGATCGTAACTCGCCGGTTCATTCTACAAAAGGCACGCCATCACCCGTTAACGGGCTCTGACTACTTGTAGGCACACGGTTTCAGGATCTCTTTCACTCCCCTTCCGGGGTGCTTTTCACCTTTCCCTCACGGTACTGGTTCACTATCGGTCACTAGGGAGTATTTAGCCTTGGGAGATGGTCCTCCCGGATTCCGACGGAATTTCACGTGTTCCGCCGTACTCAGGATCCACTCAGGAGAGAACGAAGTTTTGACTACAGGGCTGTTACCTCCTATGGCGGGCCTTTCCAGACCTCTTCATCTACCTCGTTCCTTTGTAACTCCGTACAGAGTGTCCTACAACCCCAAGAGGCAAGCCTCTTGGTTTGGGCTAATCCCGTTTCGCTCGCCGCTACTCAGGGAATCGCATTTGCTTTCTCTTCCTCCGGGTACTTAGATGTTTCAGTTCCCCGGGTCTGCCTTCTCATATCCTATGAATTCAGATATGGATACCACTCCATTACGAGTGGTGGGTTTCCCCATTCGGAAATCTCCGGATCAAAGCTTGCTTACAGCTCCCCGAAGCATATCGGTGTTCGTCCCGTCCTTCATCGGCTCCTAGTGCCAAGGCATCCACCGTGCGCCCTTTCTAACTTAACCGTTAAAAAGAATCACTATGTGATATCTTGTATTACTAATTGAATGTGATGTCTACTGTTATCTAGTTTTCAAAGAACACGTTTCGAAGGAATGATCCTTCAAAACTAAACAAGACAGGGAACGTTCTGTTTATAAGACCCAAGGTCTTATATTCCGTATAATATCCTTAGAAAGGAGGTGATCCAGCCGCACCTTCCGATACGGCTACCTTGTTACGACTTCACCCCAATCATCTGTCCCACCTTCGGCGGCTGGCTCCTAAAAGGTTACCTCACCGACTTCGGGTGTTACAAACTCTCGTGGTGTGACGGGCGGTGTGTACAAGGCCCGGGAACGTATTCACCGCGGCATGCTGATCCGCGATTACTAGCGATTCCAGCTTCACGCAGTCGAGTTGCAGACTGCGATCCGAACTGAGAACAGATTTGTGGGATTGGCTTAACCTCGCGGTTTCGCTGCCCTTTGTTCTGTCCATTGTAGCACGTGTGTAGCCCAGGTCATAAGGGGCATGATGATTTGACGTCATCCCCACCTTCCTCCGGTTTGTCACCGGCAGTCACCTTAGAGTGCCCAACTGAATGCTGGCAACTAAGATCAAGGGTTGCGCTCGTTGCGGGACTTAACCCAACATCTCACGACACGAGCTGACGACAACCATGCACCACCTGTCACTCTGCCCCCGAAGGGGACGTCCTATCTCTAGGATTGTCAGAGGATGTCAAGACCTGGTAAGGTTCTTCGCGTTGCTTCGAATTAAACCACATGCTCCACCGCTTGTGCGGGCCCCCGTCAATTCCTTTGAGTTTCAGTCTTGCGACCGTACTCCCCAGGCGGAGTGCTTAATGCGTTAGCTGCAGCACTAAGGGGCGGAAACCCCCTAACACTTAGCACTCATCGTTTACGGCGTGGACTACCAGGGTATCTAATCCTGTTCGCTCCCCACGCTTTCGCTCCTCAGCGTCAGTTACAGACCAGAGAGTCGCCTTCGCCACTGGTGTTCCTCCACATCTCTACGCATTTCACCGCTACACGTGGAATTCCACTCTCCTCTTCTGCACTCAAGTTCCCCAGTTTCCAATGACCCTCCCCGGTTGAGCCGGGGGCTTTCACATCAGACTTAAGAAACCGCCTGCGAGCCCTTTACGCCCAATAATTCCGGACAACGCTTGCCACCTACGTATTACCGCGGCTGCTGGCACGTAGTTAGCCGTGGCTTTCTGGTTAGGTACCGTCAAGGTACCGCCCTATTCGAACGGTACTTGTTCTTCCCTAACAACAGAGCTTTACGATCCGAAAACCTTCATCACTCACGCGGCGTTGCTCCGTCAGACTTTCGTCCATTGCGGAAGATTCCCTACTGCTGCCTCCCGTAGGAGTCTGGGCCGTGTCTCAGTCCCAGTGTGGCCGATCACCCTCTCAGGTCGGCTACGCATCGTTGCCTTGGTGAGCCATTACCTCACCAACTAGCTAATGCGCCGCGGGTCCATCTGTAAGTGGTAGCCGAAGCCACCTTTTATGTTTGAACCATGCGGTTCAAACAAGCATCCGGTATTAGCCCCGGTTTCCCGGAGTTATCCCAGTCTTACAGGCAGGTTACCCACGTGTTACTCACCCGTCCGCCGCTAACATCAGGGAGCAAGCTCCCATCTGTCCGCTCGACTTGCATGTATTAGGCACGCCGCCAGCGTTCGTCCTGAGCCAGGATCAAACTCTCCGATAAAGTAGTTTGACTGACTACGCACATCGCTGTGCGATTTATGAAAAAATGAATTAACAGGTACATTTTGTCTTGTTTAGTTTTCAAAGATCATTCAATAATGGAGCGGGTGATGAGAATCGAACTCACGACATCAGCTTGGAAGGCTGAGGTTTTACCACTAAACTACACCCGCGTGATATCTTATATTGGCGCGCCCGAGAGGAGTCGAACCCCTAACCTTTTGATCCGTAGTCAAACGCTCTATCCAATTGAGCTACGGGCGCTTATCAAGCGACTTAACTATCATACTATCATTCGTTGTTGAAGTCAAGAAGTTTTTTTTAAAATGTTTTTCGAATCTTTTTCAATTCGACTTTTCTTATTATACACATTTTAAAATTCTTGTAAACACCTTAGAAAAACTTTTTTGTTTTTCGTTTTGTTTCACGCTGTTCATCAGCGACGTTTAATAATATACCATGCCTGTTTTATTTGGTCAATACTTTTCCTGTGTTTTTTATTTTCTTCTTTCACGCCTTTGTTTTGTATATATTTTATCTCATCTTACAAACAATATTAGATGGGTGTATAACAACGGAAACTTAATTACTGACCTGTTGGATAACTTGCTTCTTGAGTCGACAGGCGTACTGCCAAAAACAAGGATTTATGAAATGAGCTCAAATCAGACGCTTCGGGAAACACTTGCTTTTTTGATTGTACGCGACAATGCTCACCAGAATGCATTTGCGAAATCGCTCGAGACATTGGGCGTTGAGTTGGCGAAGCTCTCCCCTGTTCCAAATTATGATATTAACAGTGCAGAGAGTATGTTGAATTACCATGATGCACAGTTTACCTTCAAGTTGGATGAAACGAGAATCGGGGAAATCTATCAAGGGAGATCTCCAGCCGAAATGGCGGATAGTTACAAGTCATAGACCCTTCGGCAGGGTAGTCCGGGGTTAGGCGATATGAATGCCTAATCAAGGCGGGAAGGTGCTCAATGAAACTTCTTGAGCACCTTCTAATTTGTGAAAATCATTCATTCAACGATTGGCGTTAAAGAATCGCCATTCCATATTTCTCCCTTATTAAGCGTCCAGCTGTCATGATATAAAGCTGAAGCACCCTTGTTTACCGCTGGGCTCCATTCATCATTCCATGCGAGAAAGTAAATGGTTTTAGGATATTTTTGTTTTATTGCATTGATGAACAGGCTGTAATCGAAGCTGCCGTTTGCTGTTTGCGGGCCCACTTCTGTAAAAGCAAATGGTTTATTAAGCGCCGTTAGCTGATCATATCCTTTTATCGAATAGGCGTCTTGGAAATACGCATCTAGTCCGACAATATCCACGTAAGACGCACCAGGGTAAAAATCGGTTTTGAAATCTCGATTGGCGTCGGGGGAGTAAACCCAAAGCAAATGATCAAGTCCTCTTGTGTCGGTCATATAATGATAGATTTTCTTGTAGAGCTGTTTATATAGAGAGATTCTTTCATTATCCTTTTGATTATATGATGTAAGTCCCCACCAAAACCATTCACCGTTCATTTCATGCAGCGGCCTGAATAGAACAGGCACACCTTGGTTCTCCAGCTCTTGAAGTCCGTCAGCAATTTTGCTGAGCATGGCATTTAGCCGCTTCCCTTCTACTGTTGAAGAGTCTAGTATTTTTTTATACTGATCATTTGTAATCGGTGTTTTAAAATGCCCTGACTGAAAAGCAGGGTTCGCCAGGTGCAAACTGATTTGCGGAATTCCGCCATTTTTCCAATACGAAATTAAATCGCTGTTGCAGCTTACATCTATTGAATCTTCAATTTTAGCGGTTTCAAGCCACCCTCTGGCATAATCACAGCCGTAAATAGCAGGCGATTGCCCGGCGGCGCTTCGGATTCTATCAGCCTCAGCCATAGAAAATGTGTCATGACTGTAACCTCCGAACGCGCCAGAAAGAACTCTGTTTTCCGTACGGTTCGGCAGATGAGCAAGCCAATTCATCACTGCTTTTGTTGTCTGCTGTGCATTAGGATTTACAGGAGACACAGTATGCGCTTCAATTGGTTTTGCTAAAACAGCAGACGCAAGCAAAAATAAAATGAGCAAAGAGATCGTATATTTCTTAACCACATCCAACTCCTCCATTCATTAAGGGTGAGAGATCATGAATTCACATGTTCCTTCTATTGAAAATTCGCCAAAATGCGCAGGCAGAATAAAGTGTGAGCCTGCAGTGCATTTATACTGAATACCATTATTGATGATTCGTCCTGATCCGCTCAGAACACTTCCCAGCAAATAGGTTTGATGAGAAGGAAAAGAAGCTCGGCCGCTAATCTTCCATTTGTACACTGAGAAATAATCTGATTGCACATAAACAGTGATCTCCGCGTTACCAGCTTCTTTCACTTCAGGTGTATGCGCTTTATCAATATGCGGTATCGTTATGACTTCCATGGCTTTTTCTATATGAAGAGATCTTTTTTCGCCCTGGTCATTACAGCGGTCATAATCGTATACGCGATACGTTGTATCAGAGTTTTGCTGGATTTCAAGGAGGAGGGTTCCCTCACATAAAGCATGGAGTGTACCGCTTGGCACATAAAAGAAATCTCCGGGCTTAATTTTGATTCTCCTCAGCAGCCCGTTCCAATCACCGCTTTCAATTCGCTGTTT
Organism: Bacillus sp. MD-5; assembly: GCF_002201875.1. Classification (NCBI taxonomy): domain Bacteria; kingdom Bacillati; phylum Bacillota; class Bacilli; order Caryophanales; family Bacillaceae; genus Bacillus; species Bacillus sp. MD-5. The sequence goes on along the minus strand of NZ_CP021911.1, from coordinate 453,408 downwards.
GAACTCTTCCCTTGTGCTTGCGTGATGTCCCAAAATCAGTTCGGCGTCATCTTTGCAATCCATGATATACCAGCACTCTGTTTTACCAAGATCACCGTTTTCGTGCAGTTTTGCATAATCATCATCAGGATGGACTTGCACGGAGAGATCCATATTTGCATCAAGCAGCTTTACCAAAAGCGGAAACACCTTACCATCCGGAAACCCGAAGAACTCCGGATGATCTTGCCATACTTGATCAAGTGTCTTTCCTGCCAGCGGACCGCTTTTTACAACCGACGGACCATGAGCATGTGCAGAAACGGCCCAGCATTCCCCTGTTTTTTCTGAGGGTATTGTGTAGCCGAAAGCATCGTAAAGCTTTGTTCCCCCCCATATTCTTTCTTTAAAGACAGGCTCCAAAAATAAAGGATGCTTCATGATCGCACCTCCCCGGATGCTGATTCTGCTTGCAAGGCCTGTTGCGCTAAAACCAGCGTGCCGATGATTCCTGCGTTACTGCCTAAATGAGGAGGGACAATATAACCGCTAATACTTTCTGATAATTCAGAAAAATTAAAGTAGCTGTTCATGATCTTCGGTACATATTGATAGATATAAGGAAACACTTGTTTCTGTTGCATGACGCCGCCGCCAAGAATGATTTTTTTAGGTGCAAGGATCAAAATATACTGAGCCAGCGCTTGGGCAATATAGTACCCTTCCAGTTCCCAGACTTGGGTTAGATCTGATAAATCAGCAGCTTTTTTTCCCCAGCGGGCTTCGATAGCGGGGCCTGAAGCTAAGCCTTCAAAGCAATCTCCATGATAAGGGCACTTCCCTTGGTATACGTCATCCGGGTGCCTCCGGATATAAATATGGCCCATCTCTGGGTGTGACAGCCCCTGAAGGAGCCTCCCCTCTACAATAGCCCCCGCGCCTATGCCAGTTCCAATCGTTATATACAGGCAGCTGTCGAGCCCCTTCGCTTCACCGAAAAGGAATTCACCCAGAGCTGCAGCGTTAACATCCGTACTAAACCCGACTGGGATTTTCAATTCGTTCTTAACGGTTTGCAAAAAGGGATAGTGTCTCCAGCCCGCTTTCGGCGTGGCCGTAATGGTGCCGTATGTTTGACTCGTTTTATCGTTATCAACAGGACCAAAGGAGCCGATGCCGATTGCCTGTAATGAAAATTGGCGAAAATATTGAATCACTTTCTCTATCGTTTCATCCGGCATCTTTGTGGGGAATTCTATCCTGTCAATGATCGTTCCATCTTCTCTGCCGACAGCACAAACAAACTTTGTGCCGCCTGCTTCAATACCGCCAAGCATGCAGATGGCCTCCTTGTTGTCTCCGCAATCAGCGCCGTATGTTTACAGAAGTCACAACAAACTTGTCATGCCGATGACGTGAAAAGGAATATTCAAATGGAATCCCGGTATCTAAGAAGCCCACATGTTCCACTTCAAGAATTGGATCATCCTGTTTGCAGCCCAGATGCTGCTGGTCAATATGATCAGATTTGCAGGCTCTGATTTTCCGATGCGTTCCGGCGATTTTGAGCTGCAGCACATTTGTAATATGATTGTAGATCGAATCATGAAGGACATCGTCATTAATGCCTGGGATTAAATGCGTCGGCATATATGTTTTTTCCAGTACATAGGGTTCACCTTCTACAATCCGCAGCCGAACGACATAATAAACCGGTGTTTTCTGATCAATAGACAAATGGGCGGCCACTTCCTCAGTGGGAAATTGCACTTCAAACTGAATGACCTTGCTTTTGATTTTTTTATCTTTCAGCAAGTTGGTCAATCCGAGAATCTCATTGCTGACTACATGGACATGGTCATCCTGTATTGCAGATTGAATAATAAACGTGCCATGGCCGCGTTTTCTGAACAGCAGACCCTCGGCAACTAAATTATCCAAGGCTCTCTTCATCGTCATACGGCTTGAGTTAAATTCTTTTGCAAGAGATACTTCATCAGGAATGGGCTGATCGATCGGATATACGTTATTTTTAATTCTTTTTCTCATTTCATTTGCAATGATTTCGTATTTATTCATTGGTATCCTCCGGCAGCTGTTAGAGTCTGATATCACATAAGCTTTTACGGATATCATAAGTTCTTTTCCCTATTTCATCAATGTTGCGGCTGTTCGTCATCTCTATTCATCATGATGATTGCCGGAAGACCTTGACCTTAAGAAAATCTAGAAACCGTTTTGCTCAGCAACCGTTTTGAACCATTTTCCGCTCTTTTTGACGGTTCTTTCTCCGTCTTTCTCGAGATTGACTGATACAAACCCGTATCGGTTTTTATAGGCATTTGTCCAAGACCAGTTGTCCATGAACGTCCATAAGTGATAGCCCTTTACGTTCGATCCTTCCTGCATGGCGCGGTGAATCCATTTAAGGTGCTCTTTTATAAATTCAATCCGGTAATCATCCTGAATCATGCCTTGTTCATCCCTGAAGCGCTCTTCGCCTTCAACTCCCATGCCGTTTTCAGAGATAAAACACTCGATGTTCCCGTAGTTTTCTTTTAAATTGACCAAAATATCATAAATGCCTTTTTCATAGATCTCCCAGCCCCGATGCGGATTCATTTTGCGGCCCGGCATGACGTAAGGATCAAAATACCTGTCCGGCAAAAAAGGAGCGTCGGGATTCGGAAGATGTTCTTTTGCTTTCACACGTCTCGGCTGGTAATAATTCACTCCCAACAGGTCAACCGTGTTCTTTTTGATGATGTCAAGATCTTCAGGGTTGTAATCAGGCATAAAGCCTTCATTCTTCAAAATGTCAACCAGCTCTTTCGGAAACTCGCCTTTGACAGATGGGTCTAAAAAGGATCTGTTAAAAAACGCGTCTGCGATTTCCCCGGCTTTCACATCCGCCGGATGGCTGCTTCTCGGGTATGATGGGGTCAAATTTAAAATGATGCCGATTTTTCCGTCCTGTTCCATCTCCCTGTAAGCCTGAATCGCGCGGGCACTTGACAGCATCGTATGAAATCCGACCTGGACAGCCTCTTTAAAGTCGACCTTGTTTGGATAATGAAAATCATATAAGTAGCCGCCTTCTACGGGAACGATTGGTTCATTATGCGTGAACCATTTTTTCACTCTGCCGCCAAACAAACGGAAGCACGTTCTTGCATAGTTTTCATAAGCGTCAACCGTCTCTCTGTTTACCCAGCCGCCGATTTTTTGAAGCGCCATCGGCATATCGAAATGAAACAAATTGACAAAAGGTTCAATTCCGTTAGCGATCAACTCATCAATGACATTGTTATAGAAATTTACGGCTTTATCGTTGATCTCGCCTGTTCCGTCTGGTATGAAACGCGACCAGGAAATCGACATCCGGAACGAGTTGTGGCCAAGCTCCTTCATCAGCCTGATATCTTCTTTATAATTGTCGTAAAATTGGGATGTGGCTGCTGGTCCGACATGGTCAAAAAAACGATGCGGTTCTTTCTCAAACCAATAATCCCATATATTCTGCCCTTTTCCGTCTCTGTCGGCGGCACCCTCCGTTTGTGTTGCTGAAGCGGATGATCCCCACCAAAAATCTTTAGGAAAACGATATTGTTCTGTTTGTGCCAAGTCTCTCTCCCCTTATGTCACATTTTAATGCTGTTATCATTTTGCTGAGCAGCTGTTTCCTGCACAGCCTGTTCTTTTTCTTTTGCCAGATTTAATTTATCCATTGCTTTTAGGAACGGAAACCAAATCACGAAGACAATCAGCAGATTGATAAGCTGCATCACGCCCCCCATAATCGAGTTCGTCGCCATGATGCCATTAATGAATAATGGAACCGTCCACGGCACCGTCACACCAGTCGGAGGCGGAACGAGCCCGGCTGACATAGCCAGATAGGTGACGAGCGTAACAACCATCGGCGCCAGCACCCAAGGCACAATAATGATCGGATTCATGACAATCGGAAGCCCGAAGATAATCGGTTCGTTTACGTTAAAAATACCGGGAGCGAGGCCAAGTTTTGATACTTGCTTCATCTGCCTGCTTTTCATGAAGATGAGAATGGTAAACACAATCGCAAGCGTCATCCCCGTTCCGCCCATCCCTACTGTATAAATCTCCATAAACGGTTTTGAAATAATATGAGGAATTTCTTTTCCCGCCGTGTAAGCTGAAAGATTTTCTACCTGCAATGTATTCCAAATCGGGTCCATTACGGAGTTGATAATGATCTGTCCATGCAGTCCGAAAAACCAAAGAATTTGAATGAAAAACACGGCAATCAGCGTCGGAATGATACCGCTTCCAAGTCCGACAAGCGGAGCCTGAATCGCGTGATAAATGACGTCGTGCATATTTGTTTTGAAAAACAGAGTCACCATTACGTTAATCAGCAAAAATACGGTCAATGTGATAAAAGCCGGAATAAGTGCGGCAAATGATTTTGCTACAGCAGGCGGAACACCGGCTGGCATTTTGATTGTCAGGTTTTTCTGAACGATTCTTCTGTAGATTTCACCAGAAAGAAATGCCGTAATCATGCCAAGAAACATCCCTTTTGCACCGAGACGGTCGACAGGGATAACCCCTGTAATGGCATCTCCTGTTTCCGGCTGAACGATAAATGGCGTTAAGAGCAAAAAGGAAACCAAAGCGATCGCTCCGCCAAATACAGCTTCGACCTGATAGCTTTTTGACAGGTAATAGCCTATCCCGAACACAACAAAGACAGACATAATGCCCATAGTCGCCGTGGAGGCAATGCCGAAATGAGACTGAAACGATGTAAGCATTGAGGTGTTCATGATTTTGTTTAGAAACGGCAAATTCGTTAACACGACAAAAATGGACCCGAATATCGTCAGCGGGAAAGCCAGCATAAATGCATCACGCAGCACTTGCAAATAACGGTTATTGTTTAACCTACCTGCAATTGGAACAAGGAATTGGCTGATTTTCTCGAACACCCTATCCACCCCGATTATTTATAGATTCTTGGTTTTAAAGAGATCAAGCATCTCTTTCACTAATTCTTTCATGGATAATGTTGACATCAGGTGATCCTCCGCATGCATAAGCAGCAATGAGAAAGCTGCTGCTTCTCCGCCGGATTCCTTCTGTATCATTTGAAAGTGAATGTCATGGGCCGCGGATAAATCCTGCTCCGCCTTGGCAATGAGGGCATCCGCCTCATCCTTGTTCCCTTCTTTATAGGCGCGCAGTGATTGTATGATGCAGCTGCGGGCATTTCCGCTGTGCAGGATTAGCTGAAAACTGATTTGCTCGTCTGTTAAATTCGTGATTTTCATCTGTTCCATTATTGATTCACCATTAAGGACAATGCCTGCTCATACGCTTTTTTCCCATCTGCCATTCCGTAGGCCATCATGTCAATGACTTCAACTCGAATGTTGTATTGATCCGCCTCTTTTTGGAGTTCGCTTTTCAGAAAGCTCATTTGCGGACCAATCAAAACGGCATCCGCTTTTCTCATGTCTTCTTTTGCCTTATCTTGGCCAACAGCCCAAATCTCTGCTTCCTCACCGATAGACTGTGCGTATTCCTTCATTTTTGTCACCAATAAACTGGTAGACATTCCTGAACTGCACGCAAGTAATATTTTTTTCAACTGCTATCCCCCCTGTATTTAAAACGCTTACATAGATTATTATAGACATTTAATTTTAAATGTCTATACTTTTATAAAATAAATATAATCATATTTTTGTACGGTTCATCGTTTTGTAAATTTTTCTATGGAAGATTCATTCATAATGTGTTACACTCATCAACGGAAACGAATCAATTAAATAGCTATTATCACTTGTATAACCTCAATAATATGGTTTGAGGGTGTCTACCAGGAACCGTAAAATCCTGATTACAAAATTTGTTTATGACATTTTTTGTAATCAGGATTTTTTTTATTTATCAAAACATTTAAGTAAAGGAGTTTGTTATGAATTTCAAAGTTTTCCTGCTTGCAGCTTCTACGATTGCAGTCGGATTGGTTGAGTTAATTGTGGGAGGGATTCTTCCTCAGATCGCAAATGATTTAGACATTTCCATTGTTTCAGCCGGACAGCTGATCAGTGTATTTGCGCTGGGATATGCAGTATCTGGGCCTTTGCTTTTGGCATTGACTGCGAAGGTTGAGCGGAAGCGCTTATATTTAATTGCTTTATTTGTTTTCTTCCTTAGCAATCTTGTCGCCTACTTCAGCCCTAATTTTGCAACACTGATGGTATCCAGGGTATTGGCGGCGATGAGTACAGGGCTGATTGTTGTACTTTCTTTAACGATTGCTCCGAAAATTGTAGCGCCTGAATACAGAGCCCGCGCAATCGGAATTATTTTTATGGGATTCAGCTCCGCGATCGCATTGGGCGTGCCGCTCGGAATCTTAATCAGCGATTCTTTCGGATGGCGGATTTTGTTCCTTGGCATCGGCCTGTTGGCGCTGGTCTCCATGCTGATTATTTCAATCTTCTTTGAAAGAATACCAGCAGAGAAAATGATTCCTTTCCGGGAACAGCTCAAGACGGTTGGCAATCTGAAAATCGCGAGTTCACATCTCGTCACGATGTTTACATTGGCTGGGCATTATACACTATACGCCTACTTCGCTCCGTTTTTAGAAGAAACTCTTCATCTGAGTTCTTTCTGGGTCAGCATTTGTTATTTCCTTTTCGGGATATCCGCTGTATGCGGAGGCCCTTTCGGAGGAGCGCTTTCAGACCGGCTTGGTTCCTTTAAGAGCATTTTGCTGGTAACCGGTTCCTTTGCCATCATTATGTTCTTACTGCCGCTGTCTACATCGTCTATGATTTTCTTTTTGCCTGTCATGGTCATTTGGGGTCTTCTGAGCTGGAGCCTCGCCCCCGCTCAGCAAAGCTATTTAATTGAAATTGCACCAGATTCCTCTGACATTCAGCAAAGCTTTAACACATCGGCCCTCCAGGTCGGAATTGCCCTTGGCTCAGCCATTGGCGGTGTTGTTTTGGATCAGACGGGTACTGTGGTGTCAACGGCATGGTGCGGCGGATCGATTGTGATCATCGCTGTCCTGTTTGCTTTCATTTCTTTAACAAGACCTGTTCAGACAGCAAAAAAATCCTCCTTGTAAAAGGAGGATTTTTTTATGATTTAGCTGAAAGCTCATCTTCGGTGACCCATTTGTGGTTTTTCACTTTTTCGCCGCTTGTTGTCGATGTATAGTCAACCATGTATACAGTTGTTTTTTCCGCGGAGTCGATCTCAGCTGTTGCTCCTTTCATGCCTTTCATATGAGAAGCCTCTAAAATCGCCTGATCTCCGGGTTGTAACGTTTTATCTCCGGCATCTTTGATTTCTTCTTGGATGACCCATTTGTGATGATCCACGCGCTGTCCCCCGTTTGTCGGAGTATAAGAGACAACATACGCCGTTGTATCGTAGGCGCCTGTCACTGTGGCTTCGGCACCTTTCATGCCTTTCATATGGGAAGCCTTGATGATTACTTGGCTGCCTACTTTGTATTTTGGATTTTTAGATTCCTGTAATCCCTCTGGAACGTCAGCTGATCCGGAATGGTCCATCTCTTCATGTGTTGAGGAGTCTGAATGATTGTCATGTGTGCTTTGTTTCGTACTGTTGTTATTACCGCATGCTGATAAAACAAAAACAAGAGATAACATCAGAATTCCCAGTGCATTTTTAGAGATTTTCATGTTCATTCTCCTTTGCTTCATTTTTTTACTGTAACTATTGCCCGCAGACAATGAAAAATAACATGCCCTCTCAATAATACTATACCCCCGAACGGTATGTAAATGCGCTGATGTTCTCATAAAACGTTCCCGCAGTTTGTCCTATTCCCCTCAACTTGTAAAGCCAAACATAAAAAAAGCCGCTGTCAGGCGGCAATTACTGATTTAAGATTTTGATATACACACCTTTTTTTGCTTTTTGATAGGCGGCCTCACCCATTTTCCTCACCTGTTCAGAAGCATCTGAGGATTTGATCCATTTGTCATCGTGAAAAATGGATGGGTCGATAAGACGCATTTTCTTCTTTAAATGGAAATCGTACTGGATGTCATCTTCTATTACTTGTATGCCTGGTTGAATGGATGTAAGCAAGCTCAGAACTTCTTCATTTTTTGATGACCACAGGATGTTCAGTACCTCTTGATCCGTTTTCAGCAGATCCTTTGCGGATATGACATGATGCCGCAGCGCTGCTTTCAACGCTCGCGCTAAATATTCATATCCATATACATTCACGGGATCTAAAAAGAAATCAATCACTTCTTTGTAATACACACCGACAAACCATTCGGCGGCTTCGATACCGTCCGGAAACATCCTTCCGTTTCTCACAATAAGATGATCCAAAAAGGTTTGCGCTTCGTGCAGACTAATGTGCCCATATCGGTACATATCACGCAGCGTATAGTCTATCCGATCAGCACACAGCTCCGGTGCAGGCTGTTCGAGCAACGTCCATCTTGAATCGTCAAATAAAAGTTCTTCGCTTTGATAGCCGTATTTTTGTAAAATGTCCGGGATTTCAGAGTGAACAATAACTTGTTGATAGATGTTTTCATGATAGTCTTCGGCTTGAGTTTCAAAAACAATGTCGGCCACATGCGAAAAAGCCGTGTGTGATACATCATGGAGCAGGCCTGCAATCTGCTCTTCTATCGTTCCTCCGAGCTTTTTGATGAGGAGCATCACGCCGATGGAGTGCTCATACCTGGTCACATTCCACTTTCGATTGACTAAAAAGCTTGCTCCGCCTTGATAGATTCCTTTTAATCTTTGCATCGGAGCGCTTTTGATAAGTTCTTCCAGCACTCCGTCTATATGGTGCTGCCCGTAAATAACATCGTTGATTTCCATGCCGTCACCTCAACGTCTATTTTCTTAGTGTTCATTTTATTGTATATATTGATCGTATACTTTCAATAGAGGAGTGTTACGATGATCATCATCCCAAACAATGAGATAGCGAAACAGATGTTGACCGATTTTTTTGCCAAGCATTGGGGTACACCCGAGATGGCGATTTCCAGCGGCATTTTTCGGTGTGATGAAATAGATGGATTTGCCGCCGTAAATGAGAGCGGCGAAATCATTGGCTGCATTACATACACACTAGATGGGAAAGACTGTGAAATTATTTCATTAGATAGTATGATTGAAAATAAAGGAATCGGCACAGCTTTACTTCAGCAGGTTGAAGCGACAGCTAAGCATGCACATTGTCAGCGAATAAAGCTTATCACAACAAATGATAATGTACATGCGATGGCGTTTTATCAAAAGAGAGGCTATCAATTCGCTGCAGTGTTTCCAAACGCAGTTGAAAAAGCGCGGAGACTCAAGCCGGCGATTCCCGTGATAGCTGAAAACGGCATTTTGATTCGGGATGAAATTCTTTTGTTGAAGGTAATAGATTAAACGAATAGGAGTCTTTTATGTCCAGTCATTATAAATACCCTCTCATTTTCACGGCATTTCTACTCATCGCTTTCTGCCTAATCTTTTTTTCCTATCGCCTGATTCATCATGTGCGTTTGGAGTATCCGAATTGGCAGGGAGAAAGCAAAGATCAGAATTGGGAAGCTGTTTTCAAAAAAAATGAAGATGCACCGAATGAATACAGCGGCGAACTTTATTGGATCGGCGATTCAAATGAAACAGCCGACACTTATTTGGAATCACTGATTGTAAAAAAGGATAATGAGGTTCTGCTGAATTCTAACACAGAAATTCCAATGCGTGACTATTCCGGTGGCACTTTTCGTGATGGAAGCGCAAAAGAAAAGTCTGTTTCTTTTTTAGAGCGGTTAGATGAACATGAGCTTGAAGGCCATGATATAACCATTGAAGTGAAATGGAAGCAAGGCGATCATTATTCTGCGAGTCAGCTTACGCTCCATGAAAAGACCTTGTTTGAGTAAAAGCAGCAATAGATGATCAAAATTTAAAAAAAGACAAATGAAAAGGCGTAGCATATTTTAAACAGCTAATATGTTATGCCTTTTCTACTTTTTTCATTTCCGCCAAAAAGTGGAGCAGTCCGCCTTATCCAGAATATTAAACTCAATCATTTTCTCAAGTAGCGTGTAATCAACTGGACCGTTCCAGGGGATACGTATTAGCTGCTCGGTGTGGTCATATCCGGCCTTCACAATATCATCCTTTACGTGCGCTATCGTTACTTTTTCAGGAGCGACAGCTAAATGCTTTTTAGAAACACTAAAACCAATAATAAATGTACCGTGATCCGTAAACATCGGTTGGTTCCATTTTATTTCTGTATGTAAATTTGGATATTTATTTTTTATCCAAGTCAACACCTCATCGGTTCTATCGCGGTGGAACGGGTCATCAATCCCTTCTATATACTCAGAAAAAACATCCATGTTGCTCCCTCCTAAATTAAATGATGCCGTAAAGAGAAGTTCGTTAAAAGAATCCTGATTGTTCAAGATGTAAGCGGATTGTTTCTAAGGGACGATATCAGTTGTCAGTCCGTCTACCTACGTCCAGTATCCATACCTTCAATTTATTTCTTTAGTACTATCGCTCTCTCCTTCTAAAACTTCTCATAAAAGAATAATCATTATATAAGGGTCTCAGTTTATTATTCTTGTAAACCCAATCTTTAAAATCGATTAATACCAGCTTAACAGTTTAAAAATATAATTGGGTTGTCATTGAGATTTAACTATTTTAGGAGGTTATCCAGTTGAAAAAATTCCCGAAGAAATTACTGCCTATCGCAGTTCTATCATCGATTGCGTTCAGCAGCTTAGCCGGCGGCAGTGTGCCTGAAGCCAGCGCCCAGGAAAAGAAAAAGGGGAACCAAGACGAAATTAAGAATGTTATTGTTCTGATTGGTGATGGTATGGGTGTGTCTTATACGTCTGCTTATCGATACTTAAAGGATAATAAAAAGACAAAAGCTGTGGAGCCTACTGCTTTTGATCAGTATCTTGTCGGCCAGCAAACAACTTACCCCGATGATCCAGAACAAAATGTAACGGATTCTGCAGCGGCGGCAACGGCTATGTCTGCGGGAATTAAAACATACAATAATGCCATAGCCGTGGATAATGACGGGTCAGAGGCCAAAACGGTGCTTGAAGCTGCGAAAGAAAAAGGAAAAGCAACAGGACTTGTGGCTACTTCAGAAATTACACACGCCACTCCGGCCTCTTTCGGGTCACACGACCACAGCCGAAAAAATATGAACTCAATTGCAGATGATTATTTTGATGAAATGGTCAACGGCAAGCACAAAATTGATGTTCTTCTAGGCGGAGGAAAGAGCAATTTTGACCGTAAGGACCGTAATTTGATCAAGGAATTCAAAAAAGCGGGATACAGCTATGTGGATAACCGGAAAGACATGCTGAAAAATAAAGACAGCCAAGTTCTCGGCCTATTCGCTGACGGCGGCCTGCCTAAAAAGATTGACCGGACGAAGGATATTCCTTCACTTAAAGATATGACAAACACAGCGATTAAAAAGTTAAACAAGGATAAAGACGGATTCTTCCTCATGGTGGAAGGCAGCCAAATTGACTGGGCGGGCCATGACAATGATATCGTCGGCGCCATGAGCGAGATGGAAGACTTCGAACAAGCTTATAAGGCGGCTATTGATTTCGCCAAAAAAGACAAGCACACATTGGTTGTGGCAACGGCTGATCACTCAACCGGCGGATATTCCATCGGTGCGGACGGCATCTACAATTGGTTCAGTGAACCCATTAAAGCCGCAAAGCGCACACCTGACTTTATGGCAGAAAAGATCGCTGACGGCGCGAATGTTGAAAAAACGTTAAAAACATATATCGATCAAAAGAAATTGGCTTTAACAAAATCCGAAATTCAATCGGTTGAAGAAGCGGCCAAATCGAAGGAAGTGCTGGATATCGATAACGCCATCGAAAACATTTTCAATAAACGCTCTCACACTGGATGGACAACAGGGGGCCATACCGGTGAAGATGTTCCCGTCTATGCGTACGGTCCGTCTAGTGAGACATTTGCCGGCCAAATCGATAATACAGAAATCGCCAAAAATGTCTTCAAGGCTTTACAATACAACATTAAGATTCACGATAAGTAAAAGAATACAAGATGTCCCGTTGCTTGTATGAAGTAACGGGATCTCTTTTTAATGGAGGAATTATCATGAGAAGAATTCTTTCAATTTTGGTTTTTGCCATCATGCTTGCGGGCTGCTCATCAAACGCTAGTACTGAAAAACAGCATGCAGGCGGGGAGAAAACAGTAAAAGCCGAGCCGCAAAGCACTTCATCCCAGAAGGACAGTACAGATGATTATCAGCCTAATTCCCAGGTAACTGATGACCGGTCATTGCTTAAGGTCGGCCAAACGTTTTCGGATGATAAGGGAAAAGCTGTCTTAAAAGATATCAAACCAGTGAACAAAACCTATAAGATTGGCGACGTGGAGTTAACGGTAGAAGAGATGAAGCTGATCCACTTGCGCCCGGACTACAGCATGATTGATTATTTTCATGAGTTAACACATGATGAAGAGTTCGATTTCGTTAAGGTTTTCGTTGATATTAAGAACACCTCTTCAAAAAAAGTAAATGTTGCGCCGATTGCCTTGATGAAAACAAATACAGGCGAAACCTTTGATTGGAACAAAGATATTTATCTTGAAGAGTTAAACGGCGAATTGGAAGGCGGCGCCGAAAAGTCCGGTAATCTCGGCTTTATTGTGAACGCATCAAGCGGCCATGCTCATGATAAAGAAGCAGATCAGAAGAAAGCAGAGATCAAGTGGATCGAAATCACGACAAGCGACGTCTTTGACCATAACCATAAGAAAATCAGTGATGCTCAAAAGATCAAAATCAAGTTTTAAATGAAGAACTCCCGTACAAGGTACGGGAGTTCTTTTTCTTATCTGTTTTTTTGGCGAATCAATTCATCAATCCGCTCCATCACTTCTTCCATCTCCATGCACTCTTTGAAGCTTTGATTGATTTTTTTAATGCCTGCCGTATACTGATCGTTGTGTAAAACCTCATCTACAGCCTGTTTTAATAGTTGGACATTGACTTCATCTTTAGAGACGACATAGCCTGCTTGGAGTTCAGAGAGACGCTGCGCCACCATCGGCTGGTCCTTGTCATGAGGCATGACAACCAGTGGCACGCTGAAATGAATCCCTTCGTTTACGCTGTTCATTCCGCCGTGTGTAATGAAAACATCCGATTGCTCCAGCACTTCCAGCTGAGGGACATACGGAGCAATGATAAAGTTTTCCGGGGCCTGCTTTAATTTGGTCAAGTTCGCTTTTTCTCCAGCAGCGATGACGACTTTTCCGTTAAAGGCGGAAAATGCATCGATACAAAGGTTGAAGAATTCCTCTGTATGATCCAGTACAGTCCCCATTGAAATATAAATGACCTTTTCATCTTTTAACTGTTCTATCGGGAAATCTGTTTTTTCCGCTCTCTTTGGAAAGCTTGGGCCGATAAACAGACACTCGTCCCCGAAACGATCACTTTCCGGCTGAAAATAACGGCTTGTATACACTACGTTCAATTCCCCTTTATTGTTCATGAATTGAACCAGGTTTTTCGGGGCAACACCGTACGTTTCTTTCATTTTTGCCAAAAGGTCTTCGCACTCTTGATCCAATTCAAGCGGCGCTCCAGACTCCGGATGCAGCGGCAGGATTTTCAGATGCTCCTCGCCAAACAGGAAAGACGCCGATGAAGAGACTCCTGGAATATCTAAGTAATCCCTCACCAATTCCCCCGCGCCGAATTTATCATAATAAACAAAATCAAATTGAATGCTCTTAGATAAATCTTTGACAATCTGTAAAATGTCCAATGACGTTTTGATATGGATTTTGACGAATTCAAGAATGCCATTGGGCGAACCGACATGAATAGGTGTTGTTCTCAGCAGATCCCTGTGAAGATGGACAGTTGCTCCCGCTGCTTCTAAACGTTTTTTATATTTTTCAGTGGAGATATAATGGACATCATATCCCTTATCGGAAAACGCTTTTGTAATGCCTAAGGTAGGATTCACATGGCCTTCCGCAGGAAAATTCAAAATCAATACTGTCTTCATGTAGACAACTCCCTCTCAAATCGTATTCTGAATCTTTGTTTGATCAGACTACTACTAATCGTAAGATGGGAACACAACTCATGCAAGGGACAAATGAATGAACTAATCTGCTGCTCTGGATGTAATCAAAAAAAGACACCCCAGCTGTGGTGTCTTTTTTACACTTTTCTGATCGTAAAAAATTTCCGCAGAAGCCATGGGCCCGGTGTAAAGCCCAGCGTTAACTGCCAAGCGCCAATAGCCTGCAGTCTGTATTCGCGGACGATCTGCATCTTCCGGCTCATGCTTCTGACATCCTCAAACCATACCTCATGCGTTCGTCCCTGCTGATCACTGTACCGGAAAAATGGTGATTGATATTCGGTAGAATATTGTATCGGAGCTTGGTACCTCATCGCTCTTTCGATTGCGTTTTGATTTGAAATCGCTGAAGCAACTGTACCCGGCTGATACGGGATGATCCAGTCGTACCCGTAGAGCGGGACTCCGATAATGATTTTTCTGCTCGGCACCTGTGCAATCGTAAACTCAATGGTTCTCCTTATTTCAGTAATCGGCGCTACAGGGCCCGGCTCACTTCCCGCATGATGCCAATCATAAGCCATGATAAACATATAATTGACAACCGATCCTATCCCCCCGTAATCGTAGCCTCTCAGCCATGGAATATTATCGCTTGTTTTTGCCGGAACAGCTATCGTCAGCACATACCCTCCCGCCTGAAGGCGATCTCTCAGCTGGCGCAAAAAGCCAGTGAAAAGATCGCGGTCCGCGGCGCTCACCTGTTCAAAATCAATTGTAACACCCCCATATCCCCTTGTAGAAACTAAGTTATAAATGTTGTTGACCAGATTGGTTCTCGCTGTCGGATTGTTCAGCACTTGGTGAACAATTTCCGTACTGAAGCCTCCTGATGTAAGGTTCGTTATTGTTGCCAGCGGCGTGACTCGCCTTTGCCAAGTTGTCTCGATAGCAGCCGCATCATTTAATTGGTTTGCAATATCGCCGTTAGGTGCAATACGATATTCAAAAATCGAAATTGAAGACGAGTATGGCGCATAATCATTGATTAGCTCCCGATCAAGGTCAGGATTTCGGAGCACGTAAAAACTTAATGTTCCCGCAATGTAATTTGAGATCGAAGGAATCGTTATTTTTGATCCCGCTTGTAAAGCATTTGGGCTGATGCCCGGATTGGCTGCCCGCAGGCGCTCTAATGGAACAAGCGCTTTTGCCGCAATGGTTGTAAGCGTGTCTCCCGGCTGGACTGTATATACATAAAGAGGGATAAGCAGAGCCTGCCCCGGCACGATATTCGTTTCATCTAAACCATTCACACCCCTTATTTGATCAACAGAAGCACCGTATCTTCTGCCTATCGAAAACAAAGAATCACCAGGCCCGACGATATGGATAAACATGTTTAACCCCCATTATTCGTTAGTCAAACCATCATAAAATCTTATTAACGGGGCCGCTTAAATATGTGGTGAATGCATAAAAAAATACCAAGGGTTCTGCTTCCCCTTGGTACCGGATCATACAATCAATTCTCTTTTCCTTCTTCAAGCACATGCTTCAAATGCTCACAGTCATGATTAAAATGAGCCAGCACATGCTGTTTGGCTGCTTCTTTGTTTTTCTTTTTCACTTCTTCAAATATCCTGCGGTGCTCACGTAGTATCGTTTCTGCACGATGGTCGCCGGTATAATTAAGGATTCTGCAAAAGTGAATCAGATCATTTACATGCTCAAGCAAATTTTTCAAATGTCGGTTATGGCTGAAATCAACAAGCAGCTCATGAAATTTTTGGTTTAAACGAATGATTTCCGTATCTTCCGTGCCGTTGTGAATCGCTTTCTCTGTTTCTTCAAGCTGCTTTTCAAGTATGGTCAGCTCTTCTTCATCCGCTTCGTCTATGACCAATTCGACTGCCAGCTGCTCGAGCGGAATTCTGATTTTATAAATCTCATCTACATCTTTTGCCGTTAATGACGTGATCGAAAAGCCATTTCGGTCATCCGCTTTTAACAAACCATCTTTCTCAAGCAATCGCATGGCTTCCCTTATCGGAGAGCGGCTGACGCCAAAGCTTTTGGCCAGCTGTGTTTCGTTTATCCGTTCCCCAGGCTTAAAAGTCCCGTTAAAGATCATTTTTTTCAGCTGATTATAAAATTGCAGGTAGTAGGGAGTCGGCTTATCTAATTTAAAATCGTCCATATATAATACCTCTTCTGAATATATTCAAGGGCTTTTCTTCATCAAAATCATATAACAGATGGTAATGGGAAGCAACAAACTGCCTTGTCAGATCCCAGAATTTGAGGTACGATATGTTTGCTGAACGACGGTCGACGGACTACTG
Source organism: Bacillus sp. MD-5 (assembly GCF_002201875.1). NCBI lineage: Bacteria > Bacillati > Bacillota > Bacilli > Caryophanales > Bacillaceae > Bacillus > Bacillus sp. MD-5. The sequence continues at coordinate 436,937 of NZ_CP021911.1, read as the reverse complement.
ACAACTAGAAAACCGGCGTGTTTTTTCGTCAATAGGACACGATACCTCCGCCAGAATAGCGCACGATTACATTTTTACATCTTTTCAATGGAGGAAAAAATATGCTCATTATTCTTGTTATGTTTCTTCTCGGAATTATTTTAGGCTTTATTGGCGCCGGTGGAGCGGGCTTTGTCATTGCTCTTTTAACGCTGCTTTTTCATATCCCGATCCATACGGCTTTAGGCACTTCTCTCGCCGGCATGGCTTTCACCAGCTTATCAGGGGCATACAGCCACTATCGCGAGGGCAACATCCAAATGAAAATCGGCTTAATAGTCGGAGGCTTTGCTGCGGTTGGCTCATTTTTCGGCGCCAAGCTGACATCTTTTATTCCGGCTGATTTGCTTCATTATTTGACGGCTGGAATGTTATTTTTATCAGCGATTCTTATTTTAATCAGATTATTTATTTTAAAAGAGAAGGCTCAAATGAATCAAAGCACTCTTTCAACGTATACGAGAGCGGTTATCTTAGGAATTGCAGCAGGTGTACTTTCCGGCACATTCGGCATTGGGTCGGCACCTTTTATTCAAATCGGGTTAATGATTATGCTGAATCTGTCCATCCGCCATTCTGTCGGAACGACGATGCTTGTGATCATCCCTCTGGCTGTTGGTGGAGGCATCGGATATATCACCGAAGGTTTCGTCGATTATGTATTGCTGATTAAAGTTCTGGTCGGAACAATGTGCGGTGCCTATGTAGGCGCCAAATTCACCAACCTCATGCCAAAGGTGGTTTTGAAATCAGCCATCTTTTTGACTCCGGCGATTGCGGGTCTGCTCTTGTTATTCTAAATAAAACAAAAAACCTGACGTCATGTCAGGTTTTTTTATGAATTCTGCCCTACTCGTTCTTTCGTCAATCCAAAAAACGCCAGTGAGCCGATGACAGCTGTCACAAACATAATCGCTCCCATCGGAACGGCTGTTGTCTCATTAATGCCAACAAGCGGTGACACAATCGAACCAAGGAGCAGCGGAAGCATTCCAAGCAGTGCACTTGCACTTCCGGCGCGGTGCCCCTGCTTTTCCATGGCCAGGGTGAACGTGCTGGTCAGAACCATGCCGATCGTAATCATGTAAATGAAAATGGATATGACTAATGTGGCAAGAGGACCGTGAATGATGGTCATGGTTAATAGCACAGCCGTCGCAATCATAGCCGTAATGACCGCCATGCGAAGCAGGCTTTTTTCGTGAATGATTCCGCCGAAGCGCCCGATGATAAAGCTGCCTGATATAATGGCCAGGCCGTTAATGCCGAAAAGGATACTAAATACCTGCGGAGACACCCCGTAGATATCCTGGTATACAAAAGGCGTACCGGACACATATGCAAAGCTTCCTCCGTGAATAAACCCGACAGTTAACGCGTACCCCATAAAGGACCGATCCTTCAGCAGGCTGCCCATCGTTTTGACGGATGTTCCGATTGAGCTTGGAATCCGTTTTTTCGGCGGAAGCGTTTCTTTTAACCTCAATGCAATCAGAAGAACCAGCAAAAATCCAATGATCATTAGGACATGAAAAATTGTATGCCACGTTGCGAACGGCAAAAGCAAAATGGCACCGCCTGTCATAGGCGCAACCATCGGCGCCACGGCGGTAATCACCATGAGCAGCGAGAAAAATTTAGAAAGCTCTCTTCCGGTAAACACATCGCGGACGATTGCGCGAGACAGGACAAGCCCTGCGGAAGCAGTGAATCCCTGTAAAAAACGCGCAGCCACTAAAGTTGTAATATTGGGCGACAGTGCACAAAACAGAGAGGATAACGCAAATAAAAAAATACAGATTAATAGCGGTTTTCGCCTTCCCTGCGCATCACTGACCGGCCCGACAATCAGCTGGCCGATCGTAAGTCCGACCAGACAGGCTGTTAAACTTAACTGAACAAGTGAAGCACTCGCTGATAAATCTTCCGCGATTTCAGGAAAACTTGGCAAATACATATCTATATTAAGCGGGCCCAATATAGCAAGCATGCCGAGCAGAAACGCCAGTGCCAAGCGTTCTTTTCCAGTTGGATTGTGCTGCATGTTATCAAACCTTCCCTTCAACCTAATCCCTTATATAATGGATGTCAGCTCCAATAATGGATTGAAGCTGTGAAACATTTGTATATTGTATCATAACTTTCAACCTATGAAAGCCGCTTGAGTACTGGCTCGGCAAAGCGATATTTCAAACACCTCAAAAGGGAATGGGCCGGGGAATCATCGTGATCAGCGCCATCTGAAGAAACGGCCAGCTTTTTTTGCTAAGCTCTAGCCTAGCGAGTTTTATATACTGGAAATTTTTAAAAAAACGCAAATGACTTGCAAGATGAAATCAATCGTTGTATATTAATTGACGTGTCAATCATTGATATATCAATTAATAATTTTGACAGGAAGAAGGGATGGGTTTTGGCGTCATTTTGTTCAGAGGAAGCCGAGATTTTATATCAGCTGCAAGGCGTGAACAAGGTGATTGGTGTGAAGTTCGAGGCATGCACGGGCATCAGCCAATCTCGTTTGGAATTGCTGACATTGCTTTATCATGCAGATGAGATCAGTCAAAGCGACCTTCAAAAGAAAGTAAATATCGATAGCGCAGCCGTTACCAGACATCTGAAACAGCTGGAAGCCAAAGGCATGGTGTCAAGACGGCGCAAGCCTGAGGACAATCGCATCACCCTTGTTCGGCTTACAGATCAGGGAAGAGAGCGAATCGAGTCTTCTAAGAAAGAAAAGGAGCGTTTCATGAAGGAAATGCTCGCAAATGTAAGCGCAGAAGAGCGCCGCCTGCTCATTGATGTGCTGGGGCGCATGCGGAACAACATAAACAATATTGAAGCATAAGAGGAGTGTATCAACATGATCAAAACAAACGATTTTATGGAAATTATGAAAGGCCGCCGTTCGATTCGCAACTATGATCCGACAGTGAAAATCAGCAAAGAAGAGATGACAGAAATCTTAGAGGAAGCAACAACTGCGCCATCTTCTGTTAACGCGCAGCCATGGCGTTTTCTTGTCATTGACAGCCCGGAAGGAAAAGAAAAGCTCGCACCGCTCGCAAGCTTTAACCAAACACAAGTCACAACATCATCTGCTGTCATCGCTGTATTTGCAGACATGAACAATGATGACTACTTAGAAGAAATCTATTCTAAAGCCGTTGAACTCGGTTATATGCCGCAGGAGGTCAAAGACAGACAAATCGCCGCGCTGACCGCTCATTTTGAAAAGCTTCCGGCACAGGTGAACCGCGAAACGATCCTGATTGACGGAGGCCTCGTTTCCATGCAGCTGATGCTGACTGCACGCGCGCACGGCTACGATACAAACCCGATCGGCGGATACGATAAAGAAAACATCGCGGAAACCTTCGGATTGGATAAAGAACGTTATGTACCGGTCATGCTGCTTTCTATCGGAAAAGCAGCAGACGAAGGCTATGCTTCCTACCGCCTGCCGATTGATACAATTGCAGAATGGAAATAAAACAAAGAGCCCAGGAATGTTTTCCGGGCTCTTTAATTTTAAGTATAGCCGCCGTTCGATCGTCTGACCTTTTGGTTAACATGTCTGAAGTTAACCCTTGATTTGATTTTGTCGTTTAGTCATGAAAAAAGAGTGATGACCACTCATCACTCTTCTTTCTATTATTCTTTTATTTTCTTCCTGCCGAACGGCCACCAGTTTCCTTCTCCGAAGGTCGCAATGATTGCCGGAATAAAGAGCGGAAGAATGACAAGGCCATATAGCAAGAGCCCGATAATGATAACACTTGCCACCTGCATTAGCGTATTGACGCCTGAAGGCATCATCGCCGCGAACGTACCGGCCAGTATAATGGCAGCTGTAATAATGACAGATCCCATTTTGCTCATTGACCTGACAACACCTTGCTGAATGCCAAGGTGCACCTCTTCCTTAAATCGATCCAGCAAGAAGATCGAATAATCTACCCCTAATGCGATTAAGATAACAAAGCTGAAAAATGGTACTGCCCAGCTGACGCCGGCGTTTCCTAAGCCGTTTACAAAAATCAATTCTGTGATAGATATGGACGTATAGTACGTCAGCAGCAGTGACGCGATCATATAAATCGGCATGATCATGGAGCGGAACAAAATGGTTAACACGACAAACAGGCCTATAATCATGATCACCATCGTTCTGGAGAAGTCCGTTGTGGACAGCTCTTTTAAGTCCGCATTCATACTCGTGACTCCGCCGTACACGATCTGGGCATCCTCCAGAGGAGTGCCATCAACTTCGTTTGCGATAGCTTTTTTGATTTGGTTGATTGTCGTAATAGCTTGTTCTGAGTACGGATTTGAATCCAGAACGACGCTTAATTGAACACCTTTTCCGTCTGCAAAGGAATATTGGTCAATTGACTTCTTAAAGTCTTTGTCCTTCATTACTTGACCAGGAATGAATATGCCTGTATCTCTTACAGTTGGACTTTTGCTCATGTCCTCTAACATATCACTGGAAGCTGTAATGCCGTCAGAGACTTTCGTCAGGCCTTCATTTGCGCTCTTCACGCCTTCTGACAGCTTCTTCAGGCTTTCTGTCAATGTTCCGGCTTGTGCCTGCTGGCCTGAGAGCTGCTGGTTTGCTTGTTCAAGGCCGGTTTGAATCTGGCCAAGCTGTCCGCTGATTGCTGTAAGCTGCTGCACGGTCTGTGCGGTATTTCCAGTTTGGGAAATCTGTTTGCTCACGAGCTGCAGCTGCTGATTGATTTTGCCCAAACCATCTGCGGCATCACCCAGTGAACCGCCAGAGCCGCTATTTGAAGCCGAGCCGGTTTGCCCTGCCATTTGATTCAGGCCGTTTTCTATATCTGTTAATCCGTTTTGGACATCGGCAATCCCTTTTACCGTCTTATCCAGCCCGTCTGAAACCGACCCTAGCTGGTTATCAATATATAAATCTTTGATTTTTTTACCAGTCGGCTGCGTGATGGTCATGACAGAGTCAACATGATCGACTTTCTCGATCGCTTTGCTGATATTCCCGAGATAAGGGATTGTATCAGCTGTTGTGAGATCTTTGTCTCCTTTTACGACAACGTTGATCGGGAATGCTTTTCCTTCCCCGAATCCGTCCTTGATGGCCTCGAGAGCTTTGATTGATTGATAATCACTGCTGATTTCCGCAGTTGAATCGAATGATATCTGGTCATCATAGGTCAAGATGAACGGAAGCGTAATCACCACCGTGATGGCAATGAACAGAAACGGACGCGCAACGGAGTGTCTGCCAAGAAACGCCCATAATTTGTTGTCACTGTGCGACAGCACTTTCTTTGATGGCCAGAATAATTTTTCACCCAGTGTCACCATAAATAATGGCAGCAGTGTATAGAGAATGATCATTAAGATTCCCACACCGACCGCTACTCCTACGGCGGATTGGAAAATCGCAAACTTCGCAAATCCTAACGCGGAAAATCCGATTAATACCGCGAATCCGCTGATGAATAAGGTTTTTCCCCCTGTGCGGTAAGCGATAAGCGCCGCTTCTTTTTTGTCATGCCCGTTTGCCAATTCTTCACGGAATCGTGTAAGCAGCAGAATACAGTAATCTGTTCCAATGCCGAACAGAATCGCGACTAAGAAGGTTTGCGTAAACGTCGAGATAGGAAAATCAACATAGTATACAAGGATGCCAAGTATGGATTGACTGATCAGATAAGAAAAACCCACTGCTACAATCGGTATAAAAGGCGTCACAACAGATCGGAACACGATCAGCAGTAAACCGATGATCAGGCAGACTGTGATCACTTCCGTTTTCTTAAGCCCTTCCTCTGAGCTGTGAGCGAAATCCTGATTAATAAGGGAAGCTCCCGTAATATATGCCGTCAAATCATCGGGAACGATTTGATAAATCTCGTCCGCGATTTTTTCCGCCTTTTTATCAGAACCTGTAATCGTGACAGGAATGAGAACGGTTTTCTTGTCTTTCGACATCAACTGGTCTTTGACTTCTTTTTCCGCTGACAGAGGAGATGTTACCTCTTCTACACCGTCGATCTTTTTGATTTTATCGATCATTGTCCGGAGCTGATCCTCTGTTTCTTTCTTTAAAGCGTGGTCTAATGTAAAGACAACACTGATCGAATTATTGTCTTCTCCCGCTTGTTTTAAAATGGCATTTGCCCTTTCTGAAACAGCATTAGCGGGAAGCTGGGCCTGCCCCTTTTGATTGGCCAGCTCCGTTAAGTTCGGAGAAAATAAACTCAATACGACGGTAAGCGCTAATATAATGGCTGCAATTGCCCACTTGAATTTGATGATGGCTCTCATTCGGCAGAATCTCCTCCTTTAAATTTGCTTTTTAAAATGGTGAATATCTCTATGATGGAATTTACGTGTTCCTCATCTATATCATCGATCAGCTCTTTGAGCGCGTTAAAGATGGCGGAATCTAATTCTTCGAGAATTTTTTCACCGCTGGTTGTGATGTTAATAAGCTTAGAGCGCTTATCACTTTTTGCCGGACAGTCATCCCATTCAACCCATCCTTTATCGAGCAGCTTTTTCAGCCTGTTAGAGATGGCGCTCTTATGTACATTTTGATACATGGCCAGACTGCCGGGAGAGGTTGGGCCCTTGACCTTTAAAATTTTTAACAGGTCTGCCTGTTCTCTGGAGATATGCTTGAAGACATCCTGATTGATTTCACGATGCACAAACTCTGTCCCTTCAAGCAGGACTTCCACAAACAGGTTTATCGCCTGACATAGCTTTTGTTCATTCAACATCTTCCCCTCCTCATTGTAGTTTACCCTGCTAAACTTTATGATTAATGTTAATTAGTTTATTCCTCTAAACTATATCTGTCAACATATTTTATTTATGAACACCTGGAACACTCGTTCGTGTATAATAGGAGTTATAACCGTGAAAGGGGAAAATTGACATGTCAGATTTTGCACTGAAATTGTATCAATATAACATCTGGGCCAATCAGCAAATCTTCAACCGATTAAAAGAGCTTCCAAAAGAGGTATACCATCAAGACATTCAAAGTGTGTTTCCGTCGATATCCCATGTATTGTCTCATGTTTACCTTTGTGATCTCGGCTGGATTGAAGTATTTTCCGGCAAAACGATGAGCGATGCTTTGACGTTAGCTGAGCAGCTAAAAGAACAGACAGCGGCAAAAGAAATGGAGGAAATGGAAGACCTGTTTCTGAAGTTATCCGAGCGCTACACACTATTTTTACAGCAAAAAGAACAGCTCAATCAGCCCCTCCAGATTCAAAATCCCTCAGGCGGAATCATGAAAACAACTGTTTCCGAACTGATTCCCCACGTTGTCAATCACGGAACATACCACCGCGGCAATATCACGGCAATGCTGCGGCAGGCAGGATACGCATCCGCACCGACAGATTATGGGCTTTACCTGTACATGCAAAAAACTGAACAGGCATAGGAAAGCGGCTCCTACATGGAGCTGCTTTCTTTTGCTGAATAGTCCAAATCACATTAAATTTCCTTTCATATACCCTTTATAGTAAAAAAGATAGAAATTTTAGTGTTATAATAATCATTAAAAATAGATTGCTGACTCAATAATCAATTTTTAATGGAGGAACACATAAAGTGACAGACGACATGACGAAAGACAATATAAATCAGCAAACATTGCAGAGAGGCTTGAAAAACAGGCATATCCAGCTTATCGCCATCGGCGGGGCTATCGGGACAGGCTTATTTCTCGGCTCAGGCAAATCGATTCATTTTGCCGGACCGTCGATTTTATTTGCTTATATGATCACAGGAATCATTTGCTTTTTAATTATGAGATCGCTGGGTGAACTGCTGTTATCAAATTTGAACTACCACTCTTTTGTGGATTTTGTACAAGACTATCTAGGCGATATGGCAGCCTTTATCACCGGCTGGACATATTGGTTCTGCTGGATTTCCATTGCGATGGCTGATCTGACAGCCGTCGGGCTTTACACTCAATATTGGCTCCCTGGTGTGCCGCAATGGGTGCCCGGCTTAATCGCTCTTATTATTTTACTGATTATGAACCTGGCGACAGTCAAGCTTTTTGGAGAATTAGAATTTTGGTTTGCTTTGATTAAAGTCATTGCCATCTTGGCGTTAATCGTCATTGGTCTTGTGATGATTTTCAAAGGCTTTTCCACAAGCTCAGGAGTGTCCAGCTTCACAAACCTCTGGAGCCATGGAGGCCTGTTCCCGAATGGCATGCACGGGTTTATCCTCTCGTTCCAGATGGTTGTATTTGCTTTTGTCGGCATTGAGCTTGTCGGGCTTACGGCCGGTGAAACAGAAAACCCTGAAAAAGTAATCCCTAAGGCGATTAACAATATCCCTGTCCGCGTGCTGCTTTTTTATATTGGTGCTCTTCTCGTGATTATGAGCATCTATCCTTGGGATGTCATCAACCCTAGCGAAAGCCCATTCGTACAAGTATTTGTTGCGGTTGGCATCGTCGGGGCTGCAAGTATTATCAACTTTGTTGTGTTGACATCCGCTGCTTCAGCATGCAACAGCGCTGTATTCAGTACAAGCCGTATGGTTTATTCCCTGGCGAAAGATCACAATGCGCCGGAGTCAATGGCGAAACTGACTCAGCGTAAAGTGCCTAGAAATGCTTTATTCTTTTCAGCTATCGTGATTTTAATCGGTGTTACGTTAAACTACATCATGCCAGAAGGTGTATTCACCCTGATCACAAGTATTTCAACCGTATGCTTTATCTATATTTGGGGGATTACGGTCATCTGCCATTTGAAATACCGTAAAACAAGACCTGAATTAGCGAAAACAAACAAGTTTAAGCTTCCGCTTTATCCGTTTACAAATTACCTGATTCTTGCGTTCCTGGCGTTTGTTCTGGTTGTGCTGGCACTGGCACAGGATACTCGTGTTTCCTTATTTGTCACACCGGTTTGGTTTATTTTGCTGATTGTGATTTATAAAGTGAGAAAAGCGAAGCATCAATAAGATTCGAAACTCCTGCCTCAGAAATGAGAGCAGGAGTTTTTTTGATGAAAATGACCTTTGCTTTTGAATTTGAAGGTATGCTATAGTGTTTGTAATCAAAACAAGAAGGGATGATGGGTGGACAATGATTAACTAATCTTATTTTTACCGTTTGAAATCAATATTTCAAATCAGAAAAAATAGGATTAGTCTGCCCATTTTCTATATATACGACACCGCTATTTATAAAGAATAGCTTATTTGATCATGCACAGGCACGGCTAATCCTTCCAACACATTTGGGAGGATTTTTTTATTCTCCCTTTAAAGCGAGGGATATGGATGAAAGAGATTATAACATTAACAAACGTGAGCTACGAAGTGAAGGATCTGACTGTTTTTAAAAACGTAAATGCCAGTGTTCAGCAAGGAGATATCATTGGGATTATCGGCAAAAACGGCGCTGGGAAATCTACGCTGCTGCACCTTATTCACAACGACTTGGCCCCTGCACAGGGACAAATCCTTCGGGCGGATATAAAAATGGCTTTGGTCGAACAGGAAACCGCGGCGTATTCCTTTGCCAATCAGACACCTGCCGAAAAGAAGTTACTGGAGAAATGGCATGTGCCCCTTCGGGAATTTCATCAGTTAAGCGGCGGTGAAAAACTGAAAGCGCGGCTGGCGAAAGGACTCTCAGAGGATGCGGATCTGCTGCTGTTAGATGAACCGACAAACCACCTTGATGAAAAAAGCTTGCAATTTCTCATCCAACAGCTGAAACATTATAACGGCACTGTGATTCTCGTTTCTCACGATCGATATTTTTTAGACGAAGCCGCCACAAAAATATGGTCTCTTGAGGATCAGACGCTGGTTGAATTCAAAGGGAATTACTCCGGGTATATGAAGTTCCGGGAGAAGAGAAGACTCACCCAGCAGCGCGAATATGAAAAGCAGCAAAAAATGGTTGAACGAATTGAAGGACAAATGAATGAGCTCGCTTCTTGGTCGGAAAAAGCCCACGCCCAATCGACGAAAAAGGAGGGGTTTAAAGAATATCACCGGGTAAAAGCGAAGCGTACGGATGCCCAAATAAAATCCAAGCGGAAGCGGCTTGAAAAAGAGCTGGAAAAAGCAAAGGCGGAACCCGTTACCCCAGAATATAAAGTCAGCTTTTCAATTGATACAACCCACAAAACAGGAAAACGTTTTTTGGAAGTTCAGAATGTAACGAAGGCTTTTGGAGAAAGGACTCTCTTTAAAAACGCCAACTTTACGATTCAGCATGGCGAAAAGGTTGCCATCTTAGGCCCCAACGGCAGTGGAAAAACGACATTACTAAACATCATTCTGGGACAGGAAACAGCAGAAGGAAGTGTATGGGTGTCGCCGTCCGCCAACATCGGCTATTTAACGCAGGAGGTGTTTGATTTGCCTTTAGAACAAACACCGGAAGAGTTATTTGAGAATGAAACATTCAAAGCAAGGGGGCACGTTCAAAATCTGATGAGGCACTTAGGCTTTACAGCCGCCCAATGGACTGAACCGATCAAGCATATGAGTATGGGGGAGCGTGTAAAGGTCAAGCTGATGGCATATATTCTGGAGGAAAAAGATGTGCTGATTTTAGATGAGCCGACAAACCACCTCGACCTGCCGTCACGCGAACAGCTGGAAGAAACACTGTCACAATACAGCGGCACATTGCTGGCGGTTTCACATGACCGCTACTTTCTCGAAAAAACAACAAACAGTAAACTCGTCATTTCAAACAACGGCATCGAAAAGCAGTTAAACGACACTCCTTCAGAAAGAAATGAGCGGGAGGAGCTTCGGTTAAAGCTTGAGACAGAAAGACAAGAAGTGCTGGGAAAGCTCAGTTTTATGACGCCAAATGATAAAGGGTATAAGGAGTTTGATCAAGCTTTCAACGAGCTTACGAAACGGATAAAAGAGCTGGATGATCAAGACAAAAAAGACTGATGGGGAAAGTTCAAGCGGCATTGAAAAGGACAACAACTGTTGTCCTTTTTCTTTATATTTTCAAAAAGATGACTTATAGTATCCCCTATCATCGCTTCCAGATAGGCATGCTGTGTTTGGGTAACGTAGCGGCTTTTCAGCTTAGCTGTTTCCGCATACGAATATTGGTCATGGCATAGCCCATCTTCTGATAAAGATAGACGGCTGTCTCGTTGTGCGCAAACACATGAAGGGCCAGCCTTTCCACGCCAAGCTCTCTTGCTCTTTCATCAAGCGTTTGAAGCGCCAATTGAGCCAGCCCTTTTCCGCGAAAGGCTTCATACAATCCAAAGGAATAGATAAACGCTTCCTTTTGCGGATGAAACGGATCAGCATACAGCCAGAGCCAGCCCATTCTTTCCCCTTGTACATTTGTGATGTTCCAAAAATAATGATTGCTGCTGTCTCGCCCATTCGGAATCATGTTCTCATATGCCTGCTCCGATTTCTCAAGCGCCTCTTTTTCCGTCCAAGTTCCCGACGTTATGTTTTGTTTCGCATAATTTTGCACGGACATCCCGCGAAAGGCTTCGAATTCTTTCAAAGTCATGGCTTCTAAAGTTAATGTCATTCTGTACTCCTCCTTTATAAAAAAGGCCCAGCTGATGCCGGACGAATAACGCAGAAATGGAGCTCTATTTCAATTACCCGGTTAAAACCTGGGACTTTCTATTATTCAATAAGAGGAGGAGATCTCCTGCATATAGGTTTGTTACACCATGATTATCATGATAGACACAATCAAACAGATCATCGCAGGTATCGTCATAAGGACCGATTGCCGCGCTCGAAAAATATGCGCATGAATTGCTCCCGCCATGAGAACGACAAACAGCACACCTGCTCCTAACGCTGCATACCGATTCCAAATTCCCGCTGTCATAGCAAGTGCCCCGGCTATTTCAAGGATGCCAGTAATAGTCAGAAACCATAATGGATATTGATAATGCCGCCAATGCTCAACTTGAAAGGGAACGCGGCTTACCTTGATGATGCCTCCCACAAGCATAAAAACTGCCAAACTGACTTTCAAAATAATAGATATCATCTTACGTCACTCCCTTTTGGAAGCATCCCGTATATTAAGAGATTTACAACCTCTGCTGCGAGGCTTGCCGAATCTTTGATTCCGGTTAACAAAAAGGAATCGGTTAAATGTTCAATCATGCCGATCAAACATTCAGCGACCGTTTCCATGTCCAGCTCGGAGTGAAAATAGCCAAGCCGCTGTTCTGCTTCTAGGTTTTCTTTCAAAACCATCGCCAAGTCTTTTTTCATTTGTTTCGCTTCCGGGTTGAGAAAAAAGCCGATCCTGGTTACATCCTTGTCTTCAGCCAGACATTGAAAAACAGTTTCCACAGCAGACAGCACCCGTTTTGTCACACCCTCCGTGTGTAATCCGTTTTCCAGAAGAAGTGACTCTGTCAGCTTTCTTACTCGGGAGTGAAAATCGGTGATTAACTCCTCAAAGATGGCTTCTTTGCTTTGAAAGTACAGATAAAATGAAGGCTGTGTGAACCCAGCTTTTTTTACAATCTCACTTATCTTCGTGTCATGGAATCCCCGAATCGAAAATTCATTAGCGGCAGCTTTGAGTAATCGTTTTCGGCTTTCTTCTCCTTTACGTCCTTTTTTACTTTCCAACGAGGACCACCCCCCAAAAATAATACTCACGAGTAATGTTATTCATGAGTATTATTTCATGTCATTAGCTTCCTTGTCAATGATTTCAAACTGATCTTGTTTGCCAGCTTCCTTTATTAAAGAGCCTCATGTATTTCGAATAACTCAATCAATTCATTGATTCCTATATCAATGGCTTTTCATTCACTGATAAGTATTTGCTGAATAGATTGACATTCAGGCTGTGACAAACTTTATTCTTTTTTTTCTAACGAGCATCACTCCGGGGCCAGATAGAGTTTTGCCAGCAAATGCAAGGAACAATTGGGTGCAGCGGCGCATAATGTACTGTACAGAAAGATGGAAGGGTGTGATGGGATGCCGTCTACAGTAATCAACCTATATTATTTGAAGATCAACAGTATTTCGGGCAATGGTTCAATTACAATAGGCGAAGCTGCTTATAACAGCCCTACCAACAATCAAAAATCTCAAGGGACCAATTCTTCTTTCGGTGATACCTCACCTACAGAATCGGTTATGGAAAACTTCTTAAACGATCCTGATGTAAATGACCAGACATCTATCGGCAACTCTGATACATCCAATGTTAATGCTCCTCCGATTGCACCACCGCCAATTTTAGATTAAAGGGGTTTCGTCTATGCCATATCAAATTAACATCGCAAATATTAAGATCAACGGCGTCACGCAAAACGGAAATATAGATGTCGGTCCGACTGTGCACAACAGCCATACTGCGAACAGCAAATATTTTGGAGCAAACTTTTCCTTAGGGGATCTTTCGCCTACGTCTTCACTTTTGAACACTGGAAATATTGATTCAGACGTTAGTGACCAAGACCAAATCGGAAACCCTTCTGCGCCGATTGCAAATCAAATTTAAGGAGAATCTCATATGGATTTCGAAAAAATTCGAAAGTGGCTTGAGATTACGAATGAATATAAACAAAGTGACTTTTGGACAAATGTGCTCAAGTATAAAGCCCCGGAACATTTTTTTGATTCCGAAGCTTCTACGTTTGTTTACGACTTTTATCAAGATGAAGAATATAATTTTATCATTGTGGAAATGCCCGGTGTGTATGAGGAAGAATTAACAATCCGCTTATTATCTAAAACCCAGCTGTTGATCAAAGGAACGCTCACGCCTGTTTTTCCAGACGAAATGGTGGTGCTGCGTGAACGGTATTACGGAGAAATTGAGCGAACCATTCAGCTTCCTGAAGCCACCGAATCTCATTTATTACAAATTCAGCTGTTAAACGGGCTTCTCCACATTTCGTACCCAAGACAAGTCGAAACCATCCCGTTGCAAAAAGGGCTTTAAGATGGTTCCTTTCATTCCTTATCCACAGGGGCTGATATATGGTCTTTATATTGATCCACATAAATATCCCCATTACCAAGCAGCACTGCGTATACGGTCTCTTTCACCTTTATGTCTCTTTTTCGCAATTCTTCCAAAAGCCAGGATTCTGTCAATCGATTCTGCTGTAAATTATTCTGAATGATTTCTCCGTCCATAATAAGCTCTATCGGAAGCCTGTGTTCTTGGTTTACCGCAATCATTAAATCCTGTTTGGTTACATGCCGGAATTGCGGTTTTCTTAACACAGTCAGCTGACCATTCGTTTCAAGGATTGCAAAAAGTACTTCTTCGATATTAAATATTTCTTTTTCACGTAATTGCTGATTTAAATAATCAAGTGTGTAACGCATTTTCCTCATATTCGATTCAAGTATCTTCCCGTTTTGAATCAGCACTGTAGGATCTCCGGCAAAAAATTTTCTCAGCTTCCTGTTCTTTATCGACAGGAACGAAATCAAAAAAATGGTTAGCACAAAAATACTAAAAGAAATGGCCATATTGTGCGGTTTTATTGAAGTATTGTAAGCTAATCCGGCAGCAATCGCCCCTAATGTGATCGCCGCAATAAAATCAAAAATCGTCATTTGAGAAATTGTCTGTTTGCCTAAAATCCGTTCTGCGATTAACAGCAATCCAAAGCTGGCAATCGTTCTAATGACAACTTCTAGTTCAATCATGTTATGGCGCTCCCCGCTTCCCAGATTGTGTTGGCCAAAAAACTCCTGCCTATATCATTGTTGGGCTTAATATATCCCATCTACCCCAAAAATATTGTTCGGTTTAGAGCAGAATGAACCGGCTGCCTTTCGGATATATTAAATTGCGATTGGCCAGAAGGAAAGCCAATCCCAGGACAAATCTAATTCCTCATTGGTCAGGTGGTAGCATGAAGTTCACTTGGGAATCCCTTGTTCTCATTGTAGCCGGGGTCATTTTGCTGAGAATTTCAGGAAGGAAATCAATTGCACAAATGACGTCAACTCAAACGGTTGTCATGATTTCGATCGGAACGATTATCGTTCAGCCAATCATCGAGTACAGCCTCTTCAAAACATTAATTGCAGCGGCAATTTTCACAAGCACACTCATCGTTATGGAATGGATCCAAATGAAATCGAACATCATTGAAAAGATGTTAACCGGAAAAGCAAAAATCGTCATTGAAAACGGACAGCTTCATATCGAAAACTTAAAGAAGATGAGACTTACAGCTGACCAGCTTGAAATGCAGCTAAGGCTTCACGGCGTTACGGCTATACAAGATGTTAAAATAGCGACATTAGAGGCCAACGGGCAATTAGGAATTGAATTAACTGATGACGCCAAGCCTTTAACAGTCAGGGATTTGAAAAAACTCATTCACCCCGATTTCATAAATAAGGATGGACAAGCCCAGTCTGGCAATCAGAATATTTTTGATGAAGTTGGTAAAAAAAATAAAAAAAACGTCCCTAAAAAGCTGCATTAACAAAAGGCGCTTGTGGCATTTTGCAGGTTTTTGTCTCTTACTGAAAGTTTTTGCCGTTTTGTTTAAGCAACTGCTGCTCACACACCATATTGTATAAACAGTCATAACGGAGAGGAGAGATGAATGATGAAATGCCCAGTTTATATTCATTCGATATCCGGGAACAGCGTTTTTAATAACGGATTTGCAGTTTCCATCAGCCCGTTCTCTGTGTCTAAAACAACGGAGGGTTCCGGTGGGAGTAATACAGGTTTGGTTTTTGAATCCAATACTTTAAGCCAAACAAGCTCCGCCAATCAAGCCCAAAATGTAACATATGCGATCCAAGAGCTGCTTTCCAAGCTTTTAGCGTAAAAATTAAGAAATAAACACTTCATGAGGTGCCATATGGCTTTTCCAATTATTCATACAAACTTTTGGGATGCTGTGATAGCCATTCCAATCATCATAGTGATAACCCAAATCCTCAAAATATTATTGAAAATCCCCAAAACTTTTGTGCCATCGGTTGCTTTAATAATAGGTCTTGTCATTTCTGTTTTCATAAGCCATCGACACAGCCTCTTTTCCGGCGTGTTTATGGGCTGGTTTTATGGCTACGCCGCTATAGGCTCCTACTCATCATTAAAAACGACCATCTTATCCTTCAGGCAAACGAAAAACGATACATCAAATTCATAGATGACATATAACGATCTGCCGCCTCTTTATCAGGCGGCTTTAATTCTGCTGATAGGTTTGAATGCTGGTACGATCATCTTCAAAAGAGCTCCTCATTCACTCGCTTAAAGAAGCACTATTATTTTTACCATTATGTTGATGCAATGAAATAAAAACGAAATATCATAGAAGTAAATAGACTGCCAGCGTCCTCTATGACATCTACTTCTGAATGAAAGGAGCTTTTGAAGCATGCGATCTCAAATCAACATCTCAAATCTCACGATAAATGGGATGACACAAAACGCCAATACAGATATCGGACAAAACTTGCAAAACAGCCATACTGCGAACAGCAAAAACTACGGTGTCAATTTCACATTAGGAGATTACTCTCCTTCTAATTCCATTATTATTTCAGCAAGTTGTGATAATGATACAAGTGATCAAGGGCAGAATGATAACCCTTCTTCACCTAGTGAAGAATAACATGATGCACAAAAAAAGAACTCATATGAGTTCTTTTTTAATCGTTTGTCTCGTTTGATATGATGCTTCTTTTCTGAAAAGCTCGATGGTGTGAGTGCTGAGGATATGATAAAGTGAGGAGTACTAATATGCTGATGGATTCATGATGACCAATATAAATGTATAAACCCTTTATTCGCCTTCATATAATCGATAAACCCTATCCAGCTTTTGTTCAAGCTGTTCAAAATGAACAAAGCGGGCTTCTCTCAAATACTCAGTCCCATCAATGAACAAAAGAAGCACGGGAACAGTAAAGACTGAAAATTTGCCGGCAACCTCTGCTACATCGTCAGCATTGACATGCCCCAATTTGATGTTTGGAAACTGATCCAATACTATTCTAAGCTGCGGCAGAACTGCGTGACATACTGTACAGCCAGGCCTTGATATATAGATAAAACTGAATTGGTGCTGTTTGATAAAATGATCTATAGAATCTAATGAATGTAATGCTGTCATTTCTTTCATCCATTTACTCCTTCAAATAGGTCTGCCTTTCATGACCAAGCTAATATATACCATTCACTATACAGATTTATATTTAGTATTTCCGCTTTTTTGCTTTGCATATCACCTGCAAGCTTGCCGAAAATGTAAATACAAAAGAACAGTTACTGCATGACAGTAACTGTTCTGATTTACTTTCGTATTAAAAATGCAAAGCGTAAGCTCCTGAACCGATGAGTGCAACCCCTATGGAGACGGCAATGAGCACCACGTTATATTCAAAACCGCCGGCGCCATTCGCAAAGCCTTTCGCTCCATGAACTTTTACGATCGCACCTAGCATAATGATTGTGATGATAGCAGCTCCAAGCGGGAGGAACACACCTAAAATAAATAGAATTCCGCTTACTAACTCCCCAAGGCCTGACAGAGCGGCCGCAGCGTTACCTGGTTTTACCCCAATTGATTCGAACCATTGTCCGGTCCCTTTAATTCCGTATCCCCCAAACCAGCCGAATAATTTTTGTGTGCCATAAAACAGAAACACCACACCAATCATAATCCGAATAAGCAACAGTCCTGCATCTTCCATTTTTATCTCTCCTCATCTTTGATTTCATCTGATTCTTTGCTGCGATACCATCCAGCAATCATCAATTGAATATATGTTTCTTTATTTTTTTATGTGTCAAATCAATCTAATTCTCTTACTTCAAACGGCAGCAGCCCTTGTTCAATTTGTGCCCGATGCGGTTCATATTGCACAGGCAGCATCAATTTTCCGCCCATTGTTTCGTGTGATTCATCATGGGCAAAGCCCGGTGGATCAGTTGCGATTTCAAACAGAATTTCCCCGTGTTCCCTGAAGTAAATGGCATTAAAATAATTTCTATCCCGAACAGGAGTTACACCGTATCCGTGAGAAGCAATATGTCTTTGCCAATCTAATTGATCTTGGTCATCACTAGCCCGCCAAGCAATGTGGTGCACCGTGCCGGCTCCCATTTGACCGCGGCCAATAGACGTTAACTTAAGGTCAATCACATTTCCGATATCACCGGCAGAACGATAACGAATGAAGTCTCCTTCCCTGCCGACTCGTTCCAGCCCCATAATGTTTTCCAATAGCTCCGCGGTTTTGTCAGGCTGCGCTGATAATAAGGTTGCGCCCCCAAAACCTTTAATGGCAACATCAGGCGTTACATCTCCGAAGGTCCACGTGTTAGCCTCTCCTTCTTCTCTTTCCACGATTTCTAAGTGCAGGCCATGAGGATCATCAAACTCAACATATTGTTCTCCAAAGCGCTCGATTTTGGTGTATGGAATGTTGAACTTTTCTAGTCTCTTTTCCCAAAATGCCATAGCCCCCTTCGGCACGACATATGACGTTACGCCAACTTGGCCGTCTCCAATGACGCCTTGGCGGGCTCCAGCCCACGGAAAGAAAGTGATGATTGTTCCCGGCTCCCCGCCCTCATTTCCAAAATAAAGATGATACGTACCTGGATCATCAAAATTGACAGTTTGCTTGACCAAACGAAGCCCAAGCACTCCTGCATAGAAATCTGTGTTCTCTTGAGGATGGCCGACAATCGCTGTAATATGATGAATTCCCATTGTTTTTTTAGCCATTTTTATCTGCTCCTTTTACATATACTCAACAAACTCATTCACAGGCTTACGGTAGCCGCGCGGCCTTCTGCTCTCTGTTTTTTCTTTCCCAATTGTAATCATCATGACAACCTCAAACTGGTCATCTATGTTCAAAATCTGTTTCACGGCTTCCGCATCAAAGCCGATCATCGGGCAGGTGTCCCAGCCTTTTTCTTTAGCACTCAGCATAAACATCATCGCAGAAAGTGAAGCGTTCCTTATCGCCTCATCTCTCTTAAATTGCTCTCCCCTGTTTTCATAAAACGAAACGGTGTCTTGAACCATATGGTCATACTCTTGCTTATTTAATACCCCTAACACCTTTAATCCTTCATAGATGTCAGCCGCTTGCTGATATGCCTGTTTATCCCCTAATACCAAAAGAACCGCAGATGAGCTAAACACTTTATATTGTCCGTTTGCGGCCTGTTTCAGCTTTTCTTTTACATCCGGGTCTAGAACCGTCACATATTTTGTATGCTGCAAATTAAAAGCCGATGGTGCCAATGCAACCAATTCAAACATCTCATTGAGGTCTTCTTTTGTGATTGGATGACCTGAAAGAAAATTGCTTGCAGATCTTCTTTCATTGACTAACTGTGTAAATTCAGCCATTACGATACACTCCTTTTTATCTCGAATTCGAGATATTATTCTATAAAAAATCTCATTGAATTTTTAAAAAAGAACTGACTGCGATTGGACCTTGATCGTTGATCTTATTAACTTAATATCTCTAATTAAAATATCTTGAATATGAGATAATAGTAAAATACAGATCATCTAATGTCAACAGTTTTTTATAACAGATGGAATTTTTCCGCTGAAGGCAGCATTATTATCGCCACTCCTTGTTACATGAGAACTCATTTGTTTGCAGTATGAGCTTTTAGCACAGCTCCAACTTTTTTTCTGTTACCTTATTTATTAGTAACCAGGAAACAACGTTGCTATAGACCCACTCGAAATTGAATTGGTATGATAAGCAAAGTGATTACACAGAAAAGGATACGGAGAGCGTCTAAAGAGCACTCCTATTTTTTTTGTGCAGTTTTATAGGAGGAAAAAATGGCAAGTGAAAGAGAACAAATCAGCAGAAAAGTTGCTTTGATTGCATTGATCGCCAATCTGATCCTAATGGCAGGAAAGGTCTTTTTTGGACTAATAGGCGATAGTGAAGCCGTTTTTGCAGACGGAATCCATTCTGCGGCAGATGTCGTTGCTTCGATTGCGGTCTTGGCAGTGATCGGCATTTCCAATAAACCGCCCGATCAAGACCATCCTTTTGGGCACGGAAAAGCAGAAGTCATTAGTGAGGCTATTGTAGGAATAATCTTAGTGATCGTATCCGTTTATATCCTCATTGAAGCGATTCTGTCCTTTGTTAAAGGGCCAAGCGTTCCCCAATACAGCGCATTATTTGCGGCTCTTATTTCGTACGTGGCTAAGGAAATCTTATATCGTTATTCTATCAAGCAAGGGGAAAAATGGAACAGCAAAGCGATTATAGCCATTGCATACGATCATAAAGGCGATATCGTTGCCTCCCTTGCCGCTTTTATCGGCGTCCTATTGGCTATCATCGGAAACACACGCGGCTGGTCCTATCTGTTGTACGCCGATGCAATAGCCAGTGCAATCGTTGCTTACCTCATTTTTAAGATTTCTATGGAATTAATCAGGCCGTCTGTTGATGTGCTTATGGAAAAGAGCGTTGACCCCAAACTGATAGAGGAATATAAAGCTGTTATTTTTCAATGTGATCAGGTAAAACGAATCGATAGAATCCGCGCGAGAGAACACGGCCACTATAAATTGCTTGATGTCCGTCTATCTTTGGATCATGATTTGACAATTAAGCAGGGACATGACATTGCCCGCGAAATTCGAAATGAAATCAAAAGACAGTTTTCCGATGTTGAAGAAGTGCTCATCCATGTGAATCCTTATTTCGAAGAATGAAAAGCTCCTTTTGAAAAGGAGCTTTTGCTTTATGCTGTTAAACTTTCCCTTTAGAACTCGCTGTACTATATAATATGGATGTATATCAATCATAGGGACAGAAAGGTTGTTAGAATGAAGGAATTTTTTTCGATTGGGGAAGTGTCAAAGTTATTCAATGTGAAAATCTCTGCTCTTAGGTATTATGATGAAATCGGTCTTTTGAAGCCGGAATATAAAGACGAGCAAACGAACTATCGATATTATTCCACCCAACAGTTTGAGCGGCTGGATACCATCAAGTATTTGAGGGCCTTAGGCCTGCCAATCCATAAGCTGCTTGATTTTTATAACTCTCAAAATACAAATACCCTTCTTCATCTACTAAAAAGCCAGCAAGCTGAAATTGACCGCAAGAAGAAAGAATTAGAACGCATTGAACGAAAGATCTCCCGCCGCATCACACATATAGAAGATGCCGTTAACATGCCGTTACATCACATTTCAAAAATCAAACTTCCCGCAATTCGTGTGGCTTATTTACAGCATGAATATGTTCTCGGCCATGATATCGAACATTCGTTAGCAGAATTGAGAACCCACCTGAATGTGAACGAAGATATATTTATAGGCAAAATCGGTTTATCCATTTCAGCAGCAAATGTGAAGGCAAAACAGTTTGACAAATATTCCAGTATATTTATGATTCTTGAAGATGAAAATGAAAAAACTTCATCAGAAATCATTTTCCCTTCAAGAGAATATCTGCAAATTAGGTTTAGAGGGTCACACCCAGAAGCCGAACCCTACTACAAAACATTACTGGCGTATATGGAAGAGCATCATTATGAGGTAGCAGGAGATTCTATCGAAATCACACTCATTGATTATGGCATTACGAATAACCTAGACAATTATGTGACTGAAATCCTCTTGCCCATCAAATAATCTTATGAATATGTTTTTGATCTCCCTTGACTCTCTACTAACTAGAGGGTTTATTTTTTATGCAGGAATCATTATTGGAGGAGAAAGCTTATGTTTGGAACGATTTTTAACACAGTGATGATCATTGCGGGAAGCATAATCGGGGGGATATTCAAAAAAGGCATTAAAGATGAATACCAGGATATTTTGATGCAGGCAATGGGATTCGCTGCAGTCGCACTGGGGATCAACGCCGTTACACAGCATTTGCCTGATAGTAAATACCCCATTCTTTTCATCGTGAGTTTAGCCATTGGAGGTTTGCTTGGCCAGGTCATTAACCTGGAATTACGATTCAACAAGCTGGTGAACAAATTTTCTAAAAGCAATTTAGCGGAGGGGTTATCAACTGCGATCTTATTATTTTGTATAGGCTCGCTGTCAATATTGGGTCCTGTTGAAGCCGCTTTGCATGGAGATTATACGTACCTTCTTACAAACGGTATGTTAGATGGGATCACCTCCATTGTGCTCGCCTCGACTTTTGGTTTTGGAATAGCGGCAGCTGCCATTGTATTGTTTGCTTGGCAGGGCTCCATCTATTTATTTGCTAAAGTAATGGAGAGCGCAATCAATACAGACCTTATTAACGAAATTACTATTGTGGGTGGCATACTCATCCTCAGTTCAGGTCTAAGCATTCTTGGAATCAAGAAGTTCAAAACACTGAATCTGCTGCCTTCCCTGTTGATCCCTCCTGTTGTGATTTTTGTGATTCAATCATTTGGATTGCATTTTTAACAAATCGGCATCAATTAAGCGAAAATCATGAATGCCGGCCATGTTTTATTACTTGAACAGACGGAGAATGGTCATATGGGCGTCAATTCATTCATCACAATCTTTGCGATCGTCTTTGTACATAAACCGATCGATGGCCGGCAGTTCACAACAAAAATACCAAGGTCGTCAAGATCCTTGGTATCATGCTGAACATGCGCTGTGTTTCTGTCTCTGATCTACATTTGTAATGCTGAGTCTTTGATACCATGCATTCAAATCACAATGTACTGCCCTCTATAAGGCTTTCTCACCTCGGGGTGTGTTTTCATCAAAGTATTCATAAATGATGTCATATTCGAAATGTGTACGCCGGTTTCCTTTTCAATCCTTCTTTTCAAATCGATACTGCTCATTGGCTGATTCTGCTGCTTTAATATGTGTAATGCTGCTTCACGGGAGGCTTTTGATTCAGCTCTGCCCTGCCTTCTTTTTTTCTTTTGGATTGGTTTTGATGTTACGCGATATGTCTTTACATCATTTGCAGCTTGCTCCATGAACGCAACTTGAGATGGGCTCGTCTTTGATCGTTGTAGCTGAAACTCACGAAGGATCGATCTTTCGTGTTTATCTATGTGTGCTAATCTCATACACAAAGCTTCTCCCCCCAATTAAGCAGGCGGAAAAGAGCTTTATTCCACCTGCAGATCTGAGTCATTGTTCAACTCTTTAGAACACGGATCAGGGAAATCACCATCTATGAAGGTGAGTGGTTCTATCGGCCCTACAGCGCTAAATCATGATTTTTTTACTCGGTACATACTCAGTATATAGCCGCCTATCCCCCCTGCAATGGCTGGAATAAGCCACCCAAGCCCTATGCTGTACATAGGAAGAACCTGAGTGAAAACGCGATTCACGACTTCAATTTTTATCCCAGCTGCATTCAAACCGTCAAATAGGCTGATGATAAACGTGAACAGTAAGCTCCCCTGATACACTTCAGCCTTCCCTTTAAATACAGAGTGCAAAAACGTTAAAAATATTAAGGAAATCGCGATTGGATACATCGTCATTAAGACAGGCTTGGACACCTTAATGAGCTCTGTTAATCCTATATTTGCAACAAGTGTGCTAAACACCGCTAACATCACAGCTATTTTTTTATAAGAAATGCCCGGAAATAATTCATGAAAAAACGAAGAACACGCTGTGATGAGTCCGACACTTGTCGTCAAACATGCTACCGTAATCATTAAACCCAATAAAATAGAACCATAGGATCCAAAATAATAGGATGAAACCTTAGCCAAAACCTCGGCCCCATTTTCTAAAAGCCCCAGCTTTTCAACGCTGGAGGCCCCCATATATGAAAGGGAAGTATAGATAAGGGCTAAAAGTGTCGCAGCAATCGCGGTGGCTTTTGCACAAATGATGATCAGCTGTTTTTTGGTGGCTGCCCCTTGTTCTTTCATTGCATTCACCACAATGATTCCAAAAACGAATGCTACAAGGGCATCTAGTGTAAGGTATCCCTCCTGAAAGCCTTTAAAAAACACATGCGATGTATACCCTTTTGATGGCGCTTGAATGGTTCCAATTGGATGAACAAGAGCTACCACTACAAGCAAACCGATAAATGTCAATTTAATTGGTGTTAAAACTTTTCCGACCACATCCACTATTTTTGTGGGATTAAGTGATAACAGACATGCAACTGTAAAAAACAATATTGTAAATATGATCAATGAAACAGGGCCTGCATCATCTGATAAAAAAGGTTTCACTCCAATTTCAAACGATACGTTCCCCGATCTTGGGATAGCGAAAAAAGGCCCGATGGCCAGATAGAGAATCGTTGTAAACACAATGCCAAACACCGGATGCACACGGCTGGCTAACGATTGTAAATTATCTTTACCTGAAAAAACAAATGCAGTCATTGCCAGCAGCGGCAAGCCGACTCCTGTCACCAAGAAACCCGCATTGGCAATCCATACATTTTTTCCAGCCATTTGCCCAAGCATAGGCGGGAAAATGAGATTTCCCGCCCCAAAAAACAATGCAAATAGCATTAGTCCTATAATGATGATATAGGAAGCAGACACTTTTTTTGACATGATAAATCCTCCGAATAAAGTAGACACCTCTTGAATGGCAAGGAAACACTACAGATGCTATATACATTGGCACGGTGCTGAGTCCAAAATAAGATTGTGTCAATTTCATTAATTTTTAAAAAGTTCAATAAAAGTTTGATCATTGATCGTTCCCCATACGGTTAAAAAACCAATTGTACCATAGCCATATAAACAACGGTTCCCCCCGCTATAGAAAGTAGCATATTTTTTTTCCAAAAGTGAAGCAGTGCAACTGCAGCTGCTCCAATCAATTCAGGAATACCGTGACTCCCAGAAAGTAGACTCACGTCTTTAAAACAATAAATAACCAGAAGCCCGATTACCGCTGATGGCAGCACCCTGCCCAAAAATTGTATGTATTTCGGCGTCGGTTTCCCAGACGGGAAAATCATGAATGGAAGGAACCGTGTCAGCATTGTGCCAAGCACGACCATAGCAACGGTAATGATTTGCTGCGTTATACTCATCGTCATACAGAAACCTCAGCTTTCTCTAATGGTTTTCTCAGAACAGTAAGTATCCCTAAAATGGCGAGCATAGCAGGAATAATGAAATGGTTTCCGCCAAAAATGATAAGGCTGGCAGCTGAAAGCCCAAGGCCTGCGAGAGCACTGTGATGTTTTTGCTCTTTCATCCACTGCTCAATGAAGATCACAATAAAGAGGGCGGTCATCACAAATTCAAGCCCTTCGGTATTAAATTTCACATACGATCCAAAAATACCGCCTATCGCTGCTCCCGCGACCCAATATAAATGATTAAGCAATGTCACAAAAAACATAAACCAGCCCTTGTCAACATTCGCCGGAACATTAGCGGTATAATTGATAGAAAATGATTCATCGCACATCCCGAAGATCAAATAAAGCTTTTTCTTTCCAGTCCCCCTGTACTTATCCAACATGGAAATTCCATAAAACAAATGTCGGGCATTGATCATCAACGTCAAAAAAAGGGCATTCAACGGATTGAACGCGCCCAGCAAGAAATGGGCGGCAACAAACTCCATTGATCCTGCAAATATAATAAAACTCATGATGATCGGATAAATTGCACTAAACCCTATAGAATGCATAAAGATTCCATAAGCAATTCCCAAAAATAAAAATCCGGCAAAAATCGGAATCGTATACGGGAAGGCCGAACGAAATGCAGCCCCTATTTGAGTTCTTTTTGTCATAAGATTCACACCTTGCAACATTTTTATTTTAAAGTACCATATTAAATCCATACAACAAACAAGATAATTGTATGGATTACAATTATCCTTTGTATCATAATAGAGAAAACTTGCTGCACTCCTTTTAAAAACCATTCATGGAAAACGAAACAATAGAGGTGGATTATGCCGGTCAATTCATTCGACAATTACCCAATGTCTTGGAAGCCAGAAAGAGAGGCGTTAAAGCGGCCTTTCTATGAATCAATCGCTGCACTGCTTGAATACGATATCAAAAATGGTTTTTTGGCACCGGGTACAAAGCTCCCGCCCCAGCGAGAATTGGCTGACTTTCTTGACTTAAACTTCACTACAATTACCCGAGCCTATAAAGTGTGTGAGGTAAAGGGGCTGATATATGCGGTCACCGGAAAGGGAACCTTTGTTTCTCCTAGCGCCGCTCGTTCAATTACGATTTCTAAAGATAAAATCACCAACTGTATCGATCTTGGTTTAGTCGCCTCTTTTGAAGAAACCAATCAAATTGTAACGGAAGTGATTCAACAGGTTGCGAGTAAACATTACGTAAAACAGTTACTCAATTACAATGATCCAACAGGCATTCCGCATCAAAAAACAGCAGGGCTAAACTGGATGAAATCGTTTGGCATTCAAACTGACCAAGACCATATCTCAATTGTTTCCGGTGCCCAAAATGCGTTGGCCATTTCATTGGCTGCACTGTTTGAGCCAGGGAATCGAATTGCCACTGACTTATACACGTACTCAAACTTTATTGAACTTGCAAAAATGCACCACATTCAGCTAGTGCCGATTCCCGGAGATGAGTATGGAATGCTGCCGGACGAACTAGAAAAGCAATGTACTCAACTCAACATTCATGGCATTTTTTTGATGCCTTCTTGCTGTAACCCAACTACTGTTATGATGTCGAGTGCCAGAAAGAAAGAAATCGCGGCAGTGATCCGCAAGCATCGTTTATTATTGATTGAGGACGATATTCATGCGTTTATGACCGCAGGCTTGATTTCTGATTATCAGGAGCCCATGTTCAACTTGCTCCCAGAACAAAGCGTATATATTTGCAGCACCTCTAAGTCAATCTGTTCAGGATTAAGAGTGGCCTATATGGTCTATGGAGATGCCTTGGGCGAGAAAATCCATCAGGCGATGTTCAACATTAATGTAAAAACGTCTTCTTTTGATGCAGAGGTCATAACAGAACTGATCTTATCAGGAAAAGCGCACGATATTGTTTCTCAAAAAAAACAGCTTGCCCAGTCGGCTAATGATATGTTTGCAGAGTTTTTTCCTGAAACAGAGGTGAATGGACATCCTCTCAGCTTTTATCGATGGCTTTCCATCAATGATGATACCGATGCGTTACAGCTGGAAACGGATTTGAAGAAACATGGAATCCGCGCATTTCATTCTGATCGCTTCCTGAGCGGGTCTGCCACTCCTCATAAGCATTTGCGTGTTGCGCTTTCTTCAACAGAATCATTAGACGAGTTGAGAATAGGATTAGAGAGATTGAAACATTATCTCGGCTAACTTGATCAAACACACCCTATACCGCTTGATGTCCTCTACCTGCGTAAAAACAAAATGGCGGCTTCACCTTCTAAATACGACCACATTGAGTGGCCATAGAATCGCCTACAACATGATCAGGCAATGAACGTGAAGAAAAAAGCAGATCATAAAAGATCTGCTTTTTAAAAGGAGCTTTTTCATTATGCCGCAAACTTTACCTTTGGAACTCACTGTACTATTTAATGTGAATGTATAAATCATATGAACAGAAAGGTTATTAGAATGAAGGAATTACGATTCAACAAGCTGGTGAACAAAGCAATTTAGCGGAGAGTTTATCAACTGCGATCCTATGATTCTGTATCGGTTCGCTGTCAATTTTAAGCCCTATTGAAGCCGCTTTGCATGGAGATTATCATACCTCCTGACTAACGGAATATTATATGGGATCACCTCCATTGTGCTCGCTTCAACTTTTGGTTTTGGAATTGCTATGGCGCTCCCAAAAAGGAGGTTAATATTCTGTTATATTGATTTTCAATAATCTGTCCCAATCATTTTATTTCCTTTTTATCTTGGATTTGACGTCGAATAACCTCTGTATTATATTGTAAATAAATTCTGTTATATCAAAATCAGACTCCCCATCACGAAACGGCACATTCATTTAAACAAAATTGAGAGGGGCACTTGTATGTCAAACCATTCATCTAGTATTCCCGAATTAAGTGACAGCGGTATCCGCTATTATCAAACTTATAATGAAAGCCTTAGTCTTTGGCCGGTCCGCTGCAAATCATTCTACATATCCACTCGTTTTGGACAAACCCATGTGATTGCTAGCGGGCCAGAGGATGCCCCGCCGCTTGTATTACTCCACGGAGCATTATTCAGCTCCACGATGTGGTATCCCAACATCGCCGATTGGAGCAGCAAATACAGAACTTATGCAGTTGATATCATAGGTGATAAAAACAAGAGTATTCCTGAGAATCTAAGCGGTACGAGAACGGATTACGCCAATTGGCTTCTTGATGTGTTTGACAATCTGGGGATCGAAAAGTCCCACATGATCGGACTTTCGCTTGGCGGTCTCCATACGATGAATTTCCTTTTACGTATGCCTGAGAGAGTAAAAAGCGCAGCTATACTGAGTCCGGCAGAAACATTTTTGCCATTTCATCACGATTTCTACAAATACGCTCTTGGCCTTACAGCTCCAAATGGAGTTGAAACATTCTTACATTGGATGATGAATGATCACAGTGTGCTGCACCCGATTTTTGTGAAGCAGTTTCAGGCAGGGGTAATGTGGCAGGATGGATCAAGAAATCCAAATCCTAAAGCCGACGGATTTCCGTATGTATTTACCGATGAGGAATTACAATCAGCAAGAGTCCCTATTCTATTATTACTCGGTGAACATGAAGTCATCTATGATCCCCACTCAGCCCTGCACCGAGCCTCTTCATTCGTTCCTGATATTGAGGCGGAAGTCATTAAAAATGCCGGACATGTTTTATCGATGGAGCAACCCGCATACGTAAATGAACGTGTAATGCGTTTTTTTAATGCAGAAAAAGACATTTCACAATAAGTGCTTATTAAGATAGTGATTCGCATTCATAAAGAACTGCAATATGCTTCTAGCCAGCCATTTCAAAAAATAGAGTCTCTCTCATGGACTCTATTTTTTACACATCATTTTGTTTTTGCATTTATATCATGATCGATTGGACAAGACCCAGAACTGGTTTTGTGTGCTTGTTTCATTTGCATTTTTTACAGATCAGTTTTAAATTCCTTAATTTTCAAAAAGGATTCTCAAGATCCTTGGCATCAAGGAGTGAATGCAAGTCAAAAAAATCATTTGATGTGCTTTATCACTTTTCCTAGGATGCCTGCTAGTATGACGCAGCTTCTGCCACATATCGAAAATGAGTGATGGCGCCATAAGTGTCTCCTTCACTTTCCAAATACCACCACAATGTTCGGCTATAAAATCGTTTACAGCTTGATCGGGAATAGTAAACAAAAAAGCAGATCATAAAAGATCTGCTTTTTCTATTACATGATTTGTTTCTTTTGTTCATGATCTATTTCTGGCTGTATTTCCTGTGTGAGTTGATGCCCTTCTATGTCCACATTCGGGATGATCTTGTCCAGCCATTTCGGCAAATACCAGGCTGCATTCCCCATCAGTTTCATCACACTTGGAATCAGTGTCATTCGCACAATAAATGCGTCAAAGAGCACACCAAAGGAAAGGGCCAATCCGTTGGCTTTCACAGTAGCTTCTCCGGCAAAGATAAATCCTGCGAAAACGAAAATCATGATTAAACCAGCCGCGGTGACAACAGGACCGCTGTGTTTTAATCCAGCCTGAATGGCTTGTACTGGATTCTTTGTTTTTACATATTCTTCACGCATTCTGCTGACAAGAAATACTTGATAATCCATAGCTAAACCGAACAGAATCCCAATCGATAAAATCGGCAGGAAGGCGAGTATTGGCCCTTTTTCAGGTATTTTGAAAAAGTCGATGAGATTGCCGTCTTGTAAGATAAATACACAGATCCCAAGAGTGGCTGTCATCGTTAAAATGAAACCTGCAACAGCAACAAGCGGCACAAGCAGCGAACGGAAAACAATGGTCAGCAATACAAATGCAAAGCCGACAATGAGTACAGCAAACACCGGTATCGCATCATTCAGGCGATCTGAAATGTCAATATTCACTGCAGTCGATCCAGTAACAAGCAAATCTACTCCGTTTTTATCTGACAAACTGCGTACATCGTGTACCAAATCTTTCGTTGCCACATCATTTGGACCTGTTTCCGGAACGACCGTAATGATGGCAAAGTTCCCTTCTTTATTAGGCATTGCAGGGGTGACACTTGCTACATGGTCTAAGCCCTTTATTTCTTTCACTGCATCTGCGAAAGCCTCCGCTTTATTTCCTTTGACACTTGCGGCATCCGCTACGATGGTTAATTGGCCATTAAAACCTTCTCCAAACCCATCGGCAAGCAAGTCATAAGCCCGGCGTTCAGGATTATCCTTCGCTTTCATCCCTGCATCAGGCAAGCCCAGTTCCAAATGCATAGATGGAATACTAATGACGATCAAAATGAGAATGCTGCAAACACTTAGCAGAATAGGATGTTTTGTGACAAAACGCCCCCATGCATTTGTGGCAGAGCTTTGTTTTCCTTTTTTCTTGTTTGCTTTCGGAATCATCCGTTTCCCTGCTATTGATAAGACGGCAGGCACCAGCGTGATGGAGGCAAGAACAGCCATCAGTACACTAAGCCCTGCTGTCAGCCCCATTGCAGACATAAAAGGAATGTTAACAACCGTCAATCCGCAAAGTGCGACGATCACAGT
Source organism: Bacillus sp. MD-5 (assembly GCF_002201875.1). Taxonomy (NCBI): domain Bacteria; kingdom Bacillati; phylum Bacillota; class Bacilli; order Caryophanales; family Bacillaceae; genus Bacillus; species Bacillus sp. MD-5. Next base: position 406,230 of record NZ_CP021911.1, on the reverse strand, counting down.
AAGTCCGGCAAAAACGACTGCACTCCCAGCTGTTCCGGTGGCTCTTGCAACCGAGTCATTCTTTTGTATGCCTTCACCTAAAAACTGGCGGTGTTTCGTAAAAATAAATAAAGCATAATCAATCCCAACAGCAAGACCAATCATTCCGGCTAATGAAAGACTGACGGAAGCAATATCGAATACTTGTGTCCCAATCAAAACCAGTCCAATGCTTACCCCTAAACCAAGCAGCGCAGTTAAAATCGGCAATCCTGCTATTAATAAAGAACCGAATGTAATAGCTAAAACGACAAAGGCCAAGATAATGCCGACAATTTCAGAGACACCGCCTATCTCCATCTCGGCTCCCGGTACATCTCCGCTTAGCTCAGTTTGCAATCCCTCATCATCAGCCATTTTCAAACTGTCTTTTAAGTGTTTGATAGAGTAATCCTTTATATCATCTGCTGATGATTTATACTTGATATCAGCATAGGCAACTGTGCCATCTTTCGCGATTGTTCCTGTCACAAAAGGACTTGCAATCGAGTCAACAGAATCATCTTTACTGATTTCCTTGAACGTTTTTTCTATAGCTTTTTTCGCTGGCTTTGAAGTCAGTTTCTCCCCATCATCAGCACCGAAAATCACCCGTATGCTCCCTTTATCAGGACCGTGAGGAAATTCTTTTTCAATCACATCCATCGCTTTTTCCGAAGGTGTGTCAGGTATGGACATATCCTCAGAAAAACTTGGCTTTAAGGTGATTGCAAGGCCAATCGAAGCAACTAACACAACGACCCATGCACATATTACTTTTACGCGATGCCGAGCAACCCATCCTCCTAATGTATATAACATTTTTGACATGATAATCTCCTTTCAATACATTGCTTAATCACATTCTTTCTCATTGTAGTTGACCACGAAATAAAAAAAACGTACATTCGGGCATGTACGTTTGGGCAATTTTCAAATATGCAGTTTATTTGTCTAATGTCAGAATACCTTTTTGCATGGCAATCGTTACTGCTTCAGTTCTTGAATTCGCGCCTAATTTATTGTAAATGGACGTTAATCTGGCCTTTACTGTTCGCTCAGAGACGCCCAAATCAAAGGCAATCGCTTTGCTTTTAAGCCCTTTAGCAATTGCTTTTAAAACAATGACTTCCTTTTCTGTCAGCTGCGTCTCACTGCTCTGCTTCTTCATCCGCTCAAATTGGATTTCTTGCAAGCGTTTAAGGATATCAGGCTGCAATAGCACATTTCCTCTTATCGCTGCATCCATTGTGTGAAAAAGGGTTTCTGAACTCGTATCCTTCAACAGATATCCTTTCGCTCCTAATTCAATTCCTTCAATCATTAGGTGATCTTCATTATATGTAGTCAAAATAATGATGGGGATATCGTGTTTTTCATTTATTTGTTTAATGGCTTCTAATCCGCTCATCTCCGGCATATACAAATCCATAAGAATGATATCCGGTTGCAATTCATCTGCTAGACGGACTGCTGCTCTGCCATTTTCCGCCTCTCCTATAATGGTGTATTGATCGTTCGTTTCAATTAAAAGCTTCAGACCTTCCCTCACGACAAGATGGTCATCAACGATTAAAACCTTATTCATCTTGCATCTCTCCCTGAATTGGTACAGTAATCTCAATTTGTGTCCCTTTCAATTTTGTACTCTTTATATTGAATTGGCCATTCATGGATCTGACACGTTCTTGTATGCCAAGAAGCCCATAATGCCCTCTCTTTTTCTTTCCTTTTTCAACATCAAATCCTTTGCCGTTATCCTTAACTGTTAAATGGAGCCTCCCCTTCTCATCATCCCAAATGGAAATCCAGATTGTTTTTGCTTCAGCATGCTTTGCCGCATTCGTCATGCATTCTCCAATGATGAAATAACAGTTTTCAGCTGTACGCACATCCAGCACCTGATGCAATCTGTAATCTAATAAACAAGCCATGCCTGTCGACTCTATAAAATGATCCATCAGTGAGGTAATTCTTTCTTTTAAAACACCGATTTCTTCTGATTTGCTGCGGAGATCATCAATTGCTGAACGTGCATCAGCTAATGTGCTTTTCACTCTTTTCATCGATTGTTGTATGATTTCCTTCGCTCTCTCTGTGTTGCCTTTGGAGAGATGTACATGAATCGCGTCCAGCTGCATATTTAAACTGACCAGCCCTTGAGCAAGCGTATCGTGTAAGTCTCGAGCCATCCGCTGCCTTTCGTTCTGCAGCGTCAGCTGTTCGACCTGCTGATGAGCTAGCTCCAGCCTTTCAAGAGTCAATTGAGCTTTTATTTTTTCATCAACTTGGGCAAAAAATGTTGCGGCATAAGTGATGATGACAATCATGATCGGCGCAGCAATAACAATAAAATGCAACACTTCACCTTTATTAAGGTGATACGCCGAATTTATGCCCAGCAGCAGCAATAGGTAAAGAATAGGAAAAACCCTTCTTCTGTCTGCCATTCCTATGATTTGGCCAATTAAAAATGCATAAAGGCCGATAATAACAAGTATAAAGAAGCCAGTCATGAGATTAGCAAGTGCAAAGGTGATCAAACCTTGTACCACGAAATACAGAATCACTCTTTTCTTAACCCAGCGATATGAGTGCCAATGAAGCAAAGCAAAAATGGCGATTAATATGGTAAACGCATAAAGCAATAAAATGGACCAGCCCCCAGAAACAAATTGCAGCACGATAGAGGCTATATAGATCATGAGAATAAAAGCCAGGCCCGGCACTCTGAGTGCAAGCATGTTTAATGCACGCCTATCATGTGAGTAATATTTATCTTTGAAAGGATTCCTTATCAGCAAGCCTTATCCACTTCCTTTACCTGTTTCACCAAATCAAAATTCATGAGAATCGAACGCAACATTAGAGTTTCCAACAAAAGATCATTGCCCAAACGTACATGAACGTTCTGCCTTTATGTACGTTTTATCTTTTCAAATTTATCTTTAAAATCAAAAGGAACATACTATTCATTGAAGGAATGATCATCATTGAAATCAATTGATCTTACAATTTTATCATTAAAAAGAAAAGGAATCCGGACTGAGAAGGTATTAAAAAATCAATATCCTGATCGATTAAGCCATATGACAGATAAAAATATGCAGCCAAAAATCAGATGCAAGGAAAAAGAGGAATGAACATGTATTGGTTTTTAGGTGCTTTATTATATTTTCTCATCGGTACTTGTGTATTCATTGGAATCATTAGAGACAGCCACTCAGGCTCGTGGACCCTGCTTGCCTTAGCAGCTCCACTCATCATTTTGGGTTACCCTTATTTTTATTCTAAGCAGCTTTTTGCTAAAAAATAGTGAAATAACGCCATACAATTCGCACATTGGTAAAGATATCAATATCGAGATACAATTTAGATATACGACGGAAAGGAGTTTTGCCTGATGAGTCAAAGAGTGTCCTACTATGAGATTGCACCTGAAGGTATGAAAATCATGATGGATATGGAGACATACACGAAACAATCCTCAATGAACCGAACCACGAGAGAACTAATCAAAATCAGAGTTTCTCAACTAAACGGCTGTGCCTTCTGCATAGATATGCATACTTCCGATGCCCGTAAAATGGGAGAAACTGAACAGCGAATTTACTGTTTACATGCTTGGAATGAATGTGATTTTTACTCCCCTGAAGAGAAAGTTGCTCTCGAACTGTCTGAACACATCACGCTCATTCCATCTAAAAGGGTTCCTGATGAGCTATATCATCGGGTGCGGGAACATTATGATGAAAAACAATATGTTGACCTTGTTCTCATCATTAATCAAATAAACAGCTGGAACCGCATCTCTATTGCAATGGGGAATCGAGCTGTTTCAAAATAAGAAGAAGGAGTAAGATTAGAACGAATCTTACTCCTTCTCCTGGATATCGTGCCGCATCATCATGTGTTTCCGTTTCAAAATCCTAAAGCTTCACGTTTAGGTGCTTTTCAAACGCGATTTTCCCGCTTGGTGTAATCCTGATCGCTCTCGTTTTAGGCATACGAACGATCCATTCTTCTTCTAACATGCGCATCAATAGGGCGTTTCCTAATGCTCCTGCAATATGATGCTGCCGTTCACTCCAATCCAAACAGCAGCAGGCAAAGGCTCTCCTCTTATTCCGTTGTTGCTCTTCATTGATGCCTAACTTCGAAAAGAACAAAGCACCCTCTGAAGTCACCTCAAAGTTTAAATCAACTTTTTTTAACATCCCCTGCTCAACTAATGAATGTGCCATTTGTACGCCCACATAACCTGCCAAATGATCATAACAGGTACGGGCGAAATGCAAGTCCTTTTTCTCTTTTGACTCTTTTAAAGATTTGACTTTACCTTCAGGCGCAATATGAAGCAATTGTTCGATCACGTTAGCAGCATCTGAGTTAGACAATCTGTAATACCGATGTCTTCCATGCTTTTCTACGCTAATCAGCTTCGCGTCAAGCAATTTATTCAGGTGAAAACTTGCGGTTTGAGGTTTAATGTTAGCGAGATATGCAAGCTCTCCCGCAGGGTGTATCCTTCCATCCATTAGACTCAAAAGTATGGAAGAACGCGAGGGATCTGATAGCAACGAAGAGATTTTTGCAATATTAGGATTCATGATTTTCCTCCTTACATTCATATTTCGATGATAGTTGAAATGTTAATCCTTTACAATATAAATGTAAGCATGACAAGGAGGAATAGCGTTGGACATTAAAAAGCGAGACAATCTTCGTTTTAAAGAAATCAAGCCAAAGATTATGTATTATGGAACCTCGACATTTCTTCTAACCACGTTGAATGAGGATGGAACCACCAATATCAGTCCTATGTCTTCTTCTTGGGCTCTTGGACATTATATAATCCTTGGAGTAGGACTGGGCGGAAAAGCCATCGACAATTTGGAAAGACACAAAGAGTGTGTCATAAACTTGCCTGGCCCGGATTTATGGGAAAACGTAGAAAGAATTTCATCTTATAGCGGAAAAAAAAGTATACCGCCTTTAAAGAAGCAGCTCGGATTTACATATAAAAAAGAAAAATACGAGGCAGCAGGGTTAACGCCTTTACAATCAAAAACAGTATCACCAACACGAATTAAAGAATGTCCTATCCAAATCGAAGCCGAAGTGAAACATATTCGGATTCCAGAATATGATCAGTCATTTGCCATTGTAGAGACGCAGGCACTGCACTTTCATGCCGATGAAAGTATTATACTGGATGAAAACCATATCAACCCCTCCAAATGGAGCCCACTGATCTATAATTTCAGACATTACTTTGGTTTAGGAAGAGAAGTCGGAAAGACCTTTCGTTCAGAGACATGATTATTTTGAGACCGAACCATGATTTGGTCTATTCTAGTAACCCTTGTTATTATCAGATCAAGCGATCATTAGGCTTGATCTCTTTTTTAGTGAAACATCCATTTAAGGATATAAAAGTTACTTACTTGCCAATTCTTTTATCATCAAACCCAACTCATAAATCCCCTTTTGAAGGTCTTTAAGAGATGCATAAGCATATGATAAGCGAATATAATTCCCTTTTTCCTGAGCATAGATACTGCCCAGATTGAGCAGAATCCCTTTTGATAAGGCTTTAGTATAAAGTAATTTCATTGATATGGAAGGCAATATTTTTATCCAGACAAAAAACCCTCCTTTTGGGATATTCCATGTCGCCACATCTTTCAAATGAGTTTCTAAAGCACTCAAGGCCAATTCTCTTCTCACCTTTAAATGCTGCCTAACCTTTTCTACATGCTGCTGGTATTGGCCGGAAGTAAACCACTCCGCCGCTACTCTTTGGGATAGCGAACTGGATCCGTAATCTGTTTGCATTTTAATGTCAGATAAACGTTCAATCACCGGTTCCGGTCCGACGATCCATCCAATCCTCAAACCTGGGCTTAAAGTTTTCGATAAACTTCCTATATACAGTACATGTCCATTTTTATCAATTGTTTTAATAGGATATGGCGGGATTTCATCGATCCATAACTCACGATAAATGTCATCTTCAATAATAGGAAGCTGTGTATTCTCACTTACTGCTAGGATTTCTTCCCGCCGCTTTTTAGACATGAGAATACCAGTCGGATTGTGAAAACATGGATTTGTATATAAGATAGCCCTTCCCCGCTCACCTTTTGTCAAATGAAGACTTTCCGGCAAAAGCCCGTCTTGATCCATAGGAAGACCAGTGAGTTTCATACCGGCAGATTGAAACACGTGTAATGAATAAAGGTAGGAGGGCTGATCAAGATATACGGTTGATCCTCTTTGTAACAGCCCCATTGATATCAGCTGCAAGGCTTGCAGCGCTCCTGAGACAATCAGAATGGAAGAAGATGAGACGTTGATTCCAATGGTTTTTAAATAGTTGCTTAATGCCTCCCTCAAAGGTAAGTAACCTTTTGGTTCTTCATATCCGAATGCCTCCATGTGATGAGATACCTTCCCCATCATCTCTTTCATAACAGCCAAAGGAAAAATCTCAGCTGAAAGTTCACCTTTACTTAGCTGTATAAGGTCTGTATTTGATTCTGATTGATTGATCTCTTGAACAATTTTTCGGCTTGGCATCTGAATGCCAGAGGTGACATATTGATCCCAATCGGGAGCAGAATTCTTAGCCATCAGTGTCCATGTGTTGTTGATAACAACTGTGCCTTTCCCCATTGTGCCTTCTATTAGCCCATCGGCCATCAATTCCTCTAAGGCTGTAATCACTGTGCTCCGATTTACCTGAAAATCTTTTGCAAGCGTGCGCTGGCTTGGAATCTTGCTTCCAATCGGCCACTCTCCATTTCCTATTTTCTCTTTAATAAAATGAATGATTTGTCTGTACTTAGGGAGCTTTTTCATCTTTTTTTCTTCTGGAAAGCTCATAAAATCGGTCTCCTTAAACTAAATTGGTTGGGTCAAAATCCGTTTAACTGGTTGAAGCCATATCACCAAATCTTTATTAATATAAAACACATTAAATAACTGGTTGGTTTTTGTAAAGAGGAGAGGGAAATATGCAAAAGAAAACAGTTCAATTGATCACCTCAAACAGTCTGATGATCTGTTTATGGGCATCTGCTTTTCCGGGAATTCGCGCAGGTCTGGAAGGGTACACACCAGAACACCTTGCTTTATTTCGCTTGTTAATCGGCTCTATGGCATTATTGCTTTTTGCTGTTTTGACTCGGATGCGCCTACCCGACTTGAAAGACATTCCTGCCATTTTTCTTTTAGGGTTTTTAGGTTTTGCACTGTATCACATTTTGCTGAACATCGGTGAAAAAACAGTTAGTGCCGGAGTTGCAAGCTTACTCGTTACTACGGCACCGATCTTCTCAGCCATGCTATCCCGCCTGTTTTACAAAGAGCATTTTGGATTTACGAAATGGCTTGGCTCTATGATCAGTTTATTGGGTGTATTATTGATTGCATTTGGGGCGGGAGACTTTACATATTCAATGAGCGGTATCTTGGTTATCCTGCTGGCAGCTTTTTCTGAAAGTATTTACTTCGTTTTTCAACCTAGCTATATAAAAAAATATGGTTTTATTCCATTTGTTACATTTACCATTTGGGGCGGAACAATACCTATGCTTATTTTTTTGCCTGGCTTAGGCTCGGAGGTGATAGACGCACCTTTGAACGCTACATTGTCGATTGTTTATTTAGGTTTATTGCCAACAGTTGTGCCATACTTTGCCCTTGCATATGTTACTTCACTCGTCGGTGCTTCAGAAGCAACCCTTTCACTTTATGTTACACCGGCTTTAGCCTTGATCATATCTTGGATCTGGATCAGCGAAATACCCACACTGATCTCTCTGCTAGGCGGAGTGGTTACAGTTGGCGGGGTATGTTTTACCTATTTAACACCCAATAAAATCAAACGATATGGAAACGCTCTTATACATAAATAAAGAAGATACCCGCATCATTTGGTTTCTTTTTAATAAGCTCATTTATCAATTAAAATTGTTTACCATAGTCCTCTAATCAAACGATAGCTCAATTCCCCCGATTTTGTTGACGATGGTGAAAATATATCCAATTATAGTTTGATCTGAAGTTCTGAATAATCGCTATTAAAAAGAATGCTATAATGAGTGATATTGCAGACTCTAAGATAGATATATTCAATTTAATCATGAAACAGGGAATGAATGAAATAATGGATAAAATGAAAATACTTATTATTGAAGATGATGAAGCAATAGCAGATCTGCTTTCATACGGGCTTACGCAGGAAGGTTTTCAAACGTGTACTGAATCTAACGGAGCTTTAGGGATGAAACAGTTAGACCAATTCAAACCCGATCTTCTGCTGCTTGATTGGATGCTGCCAGATTGCAGCGGATTGGATATCTGTAAAAAAGTGACCCAACGCTATAATATCCCTATACTTATGATCACCGCAAAGTCAGATATCACTGATAAAGTCCTTGGGTTGGAATTTGGGGCTGACGATTATATTACAAAGCCATTTGACTTGCGTGAAGTTATCGCCAGAATTCGTACAATACTCAGGCGTCTTGAACAAGCTAACCATGTGAATGATCGAGGATCGTCTAATGAGGATCACATTCAACTAAAAAATATTGTGATGATCCCAGACGAAAGAATAGTAAAAAAAGATGGGATCATTGTTGATTTGACTCCTAAAGAATTTGATCTGCTTAAGACATTGATTGACCATCGTGGAAAAATCTTTACACGTTCAGAGCTGTTGGAATTTGTTTGGGGCTACGATTTTGCCGGGGATACACGTACGGTAGATACTCATATCCAAAGACTCCGTAAAAAACTGGATGCAAGCGACCTCATTAAAACAGTGTTTGGCATTGGATATAAATTCGAGAAGTAGGAGGAGTAGAGAGTGTTACGGACGATCAAGGGTAAATTTATTATTGGTTTTTTTCTGATTTTTTCTCTCTCTTTCCTAGTGCTTAATCAAACGGTCAAAAGCGTCATTTGGTCAAGCAATGAAAAAATTGTGACCTCAGATTTAATAGACTTAAAAAAAAACAGCATCATGTATATCAATCAAGCATTTTTAATCAATCATTATAAAAACAATGAACTATACTTCGGCGATATGGCCGATGAAATAGTGGATAGTTTAACTCATTCAACAGGAAGCAATGTAGGCGTTTATACCGTAGATGGCACTTTGTTGTCTTCTTCTAATAAAACAGTGTTTTCGCAAGGTATTGACGAGGACCTAACAAAAGCAATTAACGGAAAAAATGCTTATCATATCACCTATGATCGAAATCAAGCACAGGTGTTTTTTTCTTATCCAGTTGTCATTGATGGTGCAAAAGTTGGCATATTGCGTTTTTCTAAAGATTTTAATTTGCTTTACAAACAAAGCGGAGAGATTTTAAATATTATTTTTTATATCGCTCTTGCGATATTTGTGGCGGCGTTTCTTTTCTCTTATATACTCTCCAGACACATCACGATTCCAATCGTCAAGCTGACAGAGGCCACCTCAGAAGTCAAAAAGGGAAAGCTGGATGTGGATATCCATTTTTCTAGAAAAGATGAAATTGGCCAGCTTACGGTTAATTTCAATGATATGATCACCAGAATTAGGGATCAAATTTCAACTATCGAAAAAGATCGGGATAGGTTAAAGGAACTTAATGAACAGGAAAAACGTTTTTTTGACAATATGACCCATGAACTGAAAACACCTCTGACTTCTATTCAAGGCTATGCTGAAATCATAAAACAAAAAGGGGAATCAGATCAGGCGTTTTTTGATAAAGGAATGAATCATATTGTTGAAGAAAGCCGGCGTCTGCACAATTTGGTTATAAAACTTCTTGAGGTATCTAGAGAAACCTCTAAAGAACAATTCGATAGGATTGATGCAGGAACGATTTTGAAAGATGTATGCGAATCTATGAAATTTCGTGCAGAACGATATAAAAAGAAGATCACCTATGAGATAGAAGACAGTCTCTATGTGTATGGTCAAAAGAATAGAGTGCGCCAACTCTTTATTAATCTTTTGGACAATGCGATCAAATACAGTTTATCTCATTCAGAAATCATGATTCAGGCTAAAGTTGCGGGAGATCAGGTTCTTTTTATGTTCAAAAATCCAAGTGATCCATATGACGACAACCAATACACAAAAGTGTTTCAGCCTTTTTATTCAATAAACCAAAAGGTGACGGAAGAAGGAAGTTTAGGGTTGGGGTTAAGCATAGTTAAAACAATTGTCGAAAAACATGGAGGAACAATCAAGATGTTCTACGAAGAAAAACATACAATCATCACTATTGTACTAGCTTACATGAAGGTTGAGAAATGATCATGAAGAACAAACGGTTTATTATATTGTCAGGGATATTATTGATTTCCTTGATTTTTGTATCCAGCTATAATATGGGCAAGCGATCTGAAACCATCATCATTCCAAACAAGGAAGAGAGCCAGATTGATGACGATCAGAAGTCGGGCTCCTTTCAGGTGAAGAAGATATATCGCCTCCCTCAAGCTGACCAGTTGCTTGGCTGGTCTTCATCAAACGCTGTAGTTGGTTTTTTCAAAGGAAATGACACAACGGAAGGTAAAGCGCAGCATCTTCAGAATGTCTCCTATCCTTTTGAAAAACCTGAAACTCTGCAGAGCATTGACCGCAATACTTCCAACCTTAAGTTGTCTCCCGACGGGAAAAGTATCGCCGGATTAACGATGTCATCAAATAAGATAACACTAAATCTAATATCACTGACGAACAGAAACAAAAAGGAAATAGCCAGTTTTTCTTCTAGCAAGGATGCCTTTGTACAGGATATTTCATGGTCAAATAATAGCAAATACATTTGTTATCTTGTCATTGACACGACAAAAAATGACCAGACTGCGGTCAATGTATTCAACATAGATTCCGGAACCCTCAAAACGTATCCATTGAAGAATGTTGATGAAAAGGATTCGCTTACGGCAGTTTCCATTTCAGATGATGGACGTAGTTTGCTGCTTACCATGTTACAAGGGCAACAATACCGCATTATGACGGGGACCATCAGCGGTGACAGCATCACTATTCAAAATAAGCGGCAGATTAGCCCCTATGGTAAACCTGTTTGGTTAAACAATGACCAATTTGTATTTTTAGGTATCGGAGAAACCTTATACGAATACGACCTCAGAAACAGTGAGCTCTCTGTTCTGCTCGAAAATGTAGCTGTTTTTACCATATCTAATGATCGAAAGAAGATCGCTTACTCTTTATATGACAAGGACAATACTTATGCAGGAAAGCTGCAAGGGAAAAATGTCCTCTACGCAGAACCTATATACCACGGCGCCAACCCATCAGAAATATATTGGAGTCCAGATGGCAGCAACCTGCTTGTTTATGAACAAAACCAGTATACTTCTATGGAAAACTCATCAGCCCGATTTTTTGACGATCGCTCTTATATCATATCCTTCAAGTAAACCTTATTTCTATTGAATAGAAATAAGGTTTTTTCTTATACCTACAAGATATTACATAACAATGATTCCTTCATTTGTTGACATTTTGTTTACAAGTTGATCAAACTTCTGCGATAACTCCCATCTATATTAAAAGAGCATCATTTTTACCGGGCTTTGTCTCCAAAGTTTCATTGGCCTTCTAATTTATGTGACTCGTTCGCGAGAAAACTAGTTTTGATATCTACAATTGAGGAGTGTTGGAAAAAGTGTCAAATTCACCAAGAAGGGATCGTAAGTTGAATCAAATAGGAAAAATAGGTTTTGGGATATTGATTATTCTAGGTGTAACGTTACTATGCATTTCCTGGAAGGCACTTGCCGGCCCAAAGCAGGAACCAATAAAAGAAAGTACAAACGCTTCTGAGCAGGCGCATATAGAAACACACAAAAATTCAGCACAGAAAAAAGAACAAAAAAAACCTGCTGAAATCGGGAAGGTCGTTTATTTAACATTTGATGACGGACCAAACCCTGCTGCTTCAGAGAAAATTATGGATTTGCTTCATAAATACAATGCAAAGGGAACGTTTTTTATGTTAAAACCAAATATCGAGCGAAATCCTAATATTGTGAGAAAAATGGCGGAAAACGGTCATTCTGTTGGGTCTCACGGCGTGACGCACCAGGTTTCCGAGATCTATAAATCCCCTGAAAGCTTTGCTGCAGAAATGAACGATACATTGGACTACATTAAAGAAACAACCAAAGTCAACACGCATTTAATAAGAGCACCTTACGGGTCAAAGCCTTACATTACTGGCCCTTTTAGAGATGTTGTGGAGCGTGATCATTTTAACCTGTGGGATTGGACGGTTGACTCAGAGGACTGGAAGTACACTCATGGAGAGTTTGTTAAGAGTGTCATTCAGCAAGTCAAAACCCTTGAAGGAAAAGAGCCGCTTATTGTATTAATGCATGAAAAGCCGACTACCGCGGCGTATTTGGAACAATTATTAAAATATTTCCGGGAAAGTGGATACGAAATGAAAGCAATTCATGATTCAATCAAACCGGTACAATTCAGATTCAATTGAAGTATAAATTTAAAGTATCTTATATGAACTACAAAATATCACGGAGATAAAAGAATTATTTATTAGAGAATCGTTAAGAACCAGTACAATATATAAATATTCAACTTGATCAGGAAGGAATTTGATAGTGAAAATCGGGAGAAGGAAACTGAAAATGCAGAGTATTTTATTGTTTGTTCTAGCCCTCTTGTTAACCATTGGAGGCCTGACCTGCTATAGCATTTACCGAAACGTAGCAAAATCGGTCAACCATATGTATGAACCTCTGCAAAGAGATTCTAAGCAACAAGATGCTAGTCTTGGACATGATCCTATATCGATTCTTTTGCTGGGAGTAGATGAGCGCCCCGGTGATAAAGGACGACCTGATTCGATGATCGTACTGACTTTAAATCCAGAGACGAAAACATCGACGATGGTAAGTATACCGCGTGATACCAGAGTATTTATGCGATCAAAGAATACCAACATTAAAATGAACGCAGCATATACTTACGAGGGTATTGAAGGTGCCGTTCAAACCGTTGAACAATTTTTAAACATTCCAATCAATTATTATATCAAAGTCAATATGGAAGGGTTTAAAGATATTGTAGATGAGATTGGCGGAATCACAGTGAATAATGATTTCCCTTTTACCCTTGAAGGGGTGCATATACCAAAAGGGGAACAGCACCTGGATGGAAAGGTTGCCCTTAAATACGCACGGATGAGAAAAGAAGATCCTCGCGGTGATTTTGGGCGGCAGCAGCGGCAGCGAGAAATCATTAACCAAATTATTCACGAAGGAGCACAATTAAAATCATTAAAAAACTATCAAGGAATTTTGGCTGCCTTAGAAAAAAATATACAAACAAACTTAACACTTGATAAAATGATTGATATTCAACGCTCTTATAAAGAAGCCGTTCAACATGTCAAACAGATCGAAATAAAAGGTGAGGATAAAAAGATAGATCACTTATGGTATCACGTTGTAACTGATGAAACGAGAAAGGACTTATCGAAGAAACTTCGCCAGCAATTAAATCTAGATTCTTAATAAAATAAAACCCTTATTCACCAACCGCTTACTCATGTAAAGAGAAGAGTTCTTGCCTCTTCTCTTTTTTATGATTTCCCGGAATAAAAAAGAGAGTATTCGATTATTTTCTTAAACCCTAGTTTAGCTGCTAATGCAATGGACGATTTGTTGCAAACATCACAATCCCACCCAGGAACAATCCCATTTTCCATACAAAACGCTATAAACCTATTTGCTACGCAATAAGCTAAGCCCAGTCCTCTGTATTCTTCAAGTGTATAGATATCCATTTCCGCTAATCCATGCCCTACAAATATAGAAGTACACTCACTTACTACATGATTGCCATGTAATACGGCAAATCCAAAACCTTTTGAAGAAAACTGTGAGACAGAATCCCAATACTCCTCATAATAAGCTCTGTTAAAAGCTGTGCTGTTTGTCATGATATCTTCATCTATTCTTTTCAATACAAGCCCCTTTGGAAGTTCAAAAGGCGGTTTAGAGGGTTTTTGCCGAAAAGAAAATGCCATTCTCCTCATTTGGTTCATGTCATCTTTCAATATGGTTTTCAGTACGCTATCCCATCTATCACTGGAAGAAAACAGGGTAAATCGTTTTGTTGATTTCGCTTGTTTTTCATAATATTCAGCAATGAAATCATTAAAAACTTGATTCTCCGGGTCTCCCGCAATAAAATAAATGCCTGATTTCGTTCCTATAAAAAACGATTTAGGGCAAGTTTGGTCATCTACATAAACAGCTCCCGGAATGGCTTGGTCTAATATTGAATAGACAAATGTGGGACAATATTTGTCAGCAAACGTTGTTTTTAAGCTGCTATATTTTTCTTTCGTTAATTCCTTCAAACAAACAACCCCTTTACAACTCTTCTCCTTCATGATTCTGTTAACAAAATCAATTTTCCTCCGTCACAAGCTAAATAACTTCTCTGTTACGGATCTCAGACAAATGAAAACAAAAAACAGGTCTCTGCACTCAGCTCGCAGACACCTGTTGAACAGCACATTTATTCCCCAATTTCAGCAAACGGTCACTAATTTCAGCACGGATTGGAAAAACGTCTTCTGTTCCGTGTGCTTTTGCCGGATCATCAAACCCCCAATTTATCTGCTGCACCCCGCAGAGTGTAACAACGAAATCAGCATTGTTTAAAATGTTCGGATCAATGATATCCGTTGTTTGATTTGAAATATCAATCCCTGCTTCTTTCATGGCATTGACAGCATTCGGGTGTCATCTATGAGCTTCGATTCCTGCGCTGTACACATTCCACTTGTCTCCAAGTATTTCCCCCCACCCTTCAGCCATTTGGCTGCGGCAAGAGTTACCTGTGCAATGTTTTCCTTGATATATTGACTTGTCCTTTTAGAAACAAGAATGGATGATCAGCAGCCAAATATACAGGCCGACAAGTGTGATCAATAAAGTGGGTATCGTGAGGATAATTCCTGTCTTAAAATACGTGCCCCAGGAAATCTTCATACCTTTTTGCGAAAGAACATGAAGCCATAATAATGTCGCCAAGGAACCAATCGGCGTTATTTTAGGCCCTAAATCTGAACCGATCACATTTGCATAAATAAGCGCTTCTCTCATCATCCCATGTGTATCTGTACCGGCAATAGCCAATGCGTCAATCATAACAGTCGGCAAGTTATTCATAATGGAAGAAAGAATGGCCGCAATAAAGCCCATTCCAATTGTCCCGGCAAACATCCCGTGATCAGCTGCGGCTTGAATGACATCTGAAAGGACATCAGTTAATCCGGCATTTCGGACACCATATACAACAACATACATGCCAATTGAAAAGAATACGATAGCCCATGGCGCTTCTTTCACCACTTTCTTTGTATGGACGGCCGGACTCTTTTTCGCAGCGATTAAAAAAATGATTGCAATACTGCCAGCTACCATTGATACAGGGATAGATAAAAATTCACTTACAAAATATCCAACCACCAGGAGCCCCAAGATATACCACGATAGTCTGAACATGTTTTGATCTTTAATCGCTTCAATAGGTTTCTTCACCTCAGACAGATCATAACGTTTTGGTATGCTTTTTCTAAAGAAAAGGTAAAGCACAATGATGCTCGCCAGGAGCGAAAACAAGTTCGGGACAATCATTCTGGATGCATATTCAATAAATGTAATATGAAAATAATCCGCTGAAACGATGTTGACCAAATTGCTCACTACTAATGGAAGCGAGGTCGTATCTGCAATAAATCCGCTGGCAATGATAAAAGGAAAAACTAATTTTTCATTGAAATGTAATGCTCTGACCATTGCTAATACAATTGGTGTCAATATAAGAGCGGCACCGTCATTTGCAAATAACGCAGCGACGATAGCTCCTAATATAGATACATAAACGAACATCCGCACACCGTTTCCTTTTGCAGCCTTAGCCATATGAAGCGCTGCCCATTCAAAGAAACCGATATTATCAAGAATTAACGATATCAGTATGATAGCCACAAAAGCCAATGTCGCATTCCAAACAATCCCTGTCACAGTTAACACATCATGAAAATTGACAACACCTGCTACTAGAGCTAAAGCTGCGCCTCCACAGGCTGACCACCCTATTGATAAATTTTTCGGCTGCCATATGACCAATACTAGAGTTAATAAAAAGATGAATACCGCCAAAATCATTGATGTCAATCTAATGCCTCCTTACTGGCAACACGCTTGAGTTTCCTTTTGTTTGATGTGGTTTAACAATTCATCCTCCTGATCGATTTGATGTAAGATCAATTGCAATGTTGAATAATAACGCCATTGGCCTCTTCTGTCCTCACAAACCCTGCGTTTTTTAATTTTCGCAAATGCTGGCTTATTTCGAACATATCAACCAATTGACAGACACAATATTCTTGTTCAAGAAATCATTTCATCATTATAAGCCTTGTTTGATCACTAAGTGTTTTTAAACAGCGAGTCATCGCCGCAACATCAAAAGTCATATGCACTCGTCCTTCACAACTCGTTATATAAGCAACAAATGTCTATACATTCCCCTTTACGTTTCTTTATACAGCGCTCTGTTTGTCTAAACGAAAGCATGAGTCTCTCCCCGCGTTTTTTTAGCGCCTCCGCCATTATATAAACTATTATTTATATAAACAATCCCTTATATTTGGAACATCAAGGCTTTTTGATTCCTTAACACCAACCTCCTTCTGAAAACCCTTTGCATTGCTTCATTACACATTAGATTTGATTATTTTGACATTGAAGAATGCCATTTTATTTGTATGGGACCGGCTGTTTTCAATCATGATCCAGATCATGATAAAAATGAGACGATTTCAAGTTGCAGGGAGTGGTCATTCAGCCAATGCTGAATATAGACGGAGCATCCGGTCATTAAAAAAAACAGGCCTCTTTAGAGGCCTGTTTTATACTGCAAGTATTTTCCCCATTGCCATGACATCTACGAAATGGCCGTTGATTTCTCCCCGTTCTTTGAAGGCTTTCTGTACCAAATCTTTCACGTAGCTTGAACTCCTTCAAACGCATTCATCACCAAATCATGCACATAAGAGTCATTCACCTCGTCCCCTGTTATAAGCAGACGATAGAAAATCGGTCCGTATATGAGATCTATACTTACTTCAATATCAAGATTCTCTCTCAATTCACCTTTCTGAATTCCCTTTTCTAGAAGGCCTTTCGCTTGGAGGCGGCGAGGCTGGAAAAATCGTGTGCGATATTCTTCTGCCAATTTTTCATCCAACTGACCTGCACCTATTAATTCCTTAATAACGGTTCCTTCCCTGCTTGTCAAAAACCTTGCTAAATTCGTGGCGTGGGTTACTATATCATGTACTGACGACCCTGTATCAGGCACAGGCAGCCTGTCCGTCGCGGTCGAAAGAAAGCTGTCCATGATAACGGCAGCCTTGTTAGACCACCATTTATAAATCGTTGCTTTACTCACTTTCGCACGCTCGGCAATTTTATCGACTGTCACCGCATCGAAGCCTTTTTCCAGCAATAGGTCATAGGCTGCAGAGAGAATCGCCTTATGCGTTCCTTCATCACGCGGCCGCCCTCGTTTACTCTGCACATGAATCATTCCTTCCCAAAATATAAACGATACGTTCAGTATACTTAACCTTTATAAAAAAAGAAAACAGAAGCCTATTTACAAAACTGAACGTTTAGCATATTATTTTTCT
This sequence comes from Bacillus sp. MD-5, assembly GCF_002201875.1. Taxonomy (NCBI): domain Bacteria; kingdom Bacillati; phylum Bacillota; class Bacilli; order Caryophanales; family Bacillaceae; genus Bacillus; species Bacillus sp. MD-5. The sequence goes on along the minus strand of NZ_CP021911.1, from coordinate 388,432 downwards.
TAATCAACAAAACTGAACGTTCAGTTTAGAAAATAACATGATAGAAGTCATGATTACACTCAAAAACCACTTAAAAAGGAGTTCATTCTTATGGCTAATGGAAACAAACAAGCAGGTCAGAAGATCTCGCCCAGTTTAACCCTTCTTCTCGCAACGGCATGCGGTATCATTGTTGCTAATCTTTACTATGCACAACCCTTGGTCGGATTAATTAGTAAGGCAATTGGACTTTCTCCAAGCAGTGCTGGATTGATTGTCACACTAACCCAAATCGGATACGTTGCCGGCTTACTATTTCTTGTCCCTTTAGGAGATATTATCGAAAACAAAAAACTTGTCGTTGCATCGCTCCTGCTAAGCGCAGCGGCTTTGACACTAACAGCATTTGTGAAGCATGGAGCACTGTTTTTAGCAGCTTCATTTTTCATCGGATTGGGGTCAATCGCAGCCCAGGTGCTTGTTCCATTTGCATCATACCTTGCATCAGACGCTGCACGAGGCCGGGTTGTTGGCAATGTCATGAGCGGCTTATTACTCGGTATTATGCTTTCTCGGCCGATATCCAGTCTAGTCGCTGATATTTGGGGGTGGAATGCAATATTTGCTTTGTCCGCCGTGGTAAGTGTTGCCCTGGCCATCGTATTATCAAAAGTGCTTCCTGCCAGAAAACCAACAGCCAATACAAACTATACGGCATTACTCGGTTCAATGTGGAAGCTGCTGCGCACGACTCCAGTCTTACGCCGCCGTGCCATCTATCATGGATTTGTATTTGGAGCTTTCAGCTTGTTTTGGACGACTGTTCCTTTATTATTGTCCGGTCCTGCTTTTCATTTTTCTCAGAAGGCAATAGCACTCTACGCATTGGTAGGTATTGCGGGTGCAGTCGCTGCACCAATAGGCGGCCGTCTGGCTGATCGCGGCTTGACCCGGATTGCCACTGGAATCGCTCTCGGTGTTGTCATTGTCTCTTTATTACTGCCGCTCCTGATTCAGAGCAGCTCCCCCGTCGGCATAACAGTTCTAGTGGCTGCCGCTATTCTGTTAGATATGGGCGTATCTGCAAACCTTGTGCTCAGTCAACGTGCCATTTTTTCGTTGGCGCCTGAAATTCGCAGTCGATTAAACGGATTATTCATGGCAATCTTCTTTCTAGGCGGTGCTATAGGGTCATCTATTGGAGGATGGGCATATGCCTCAGGCGGGTGGAGTACAGCATTATGGATTGGTATCGCTTTTCCGGTCATCGCTTCGCTTTATTTCGCCACAGAGAAATAATCTTTCACCAAAATGGCTTATTTTTGGCAGAAAAAATACCAAGGGTTTTGACACCCTTGGTATTTCTATAATTCAGACCTTTACGGTTACACCCTCAAGCCCTCAAAAAGTGTTTTTGATTATATTTATCGGCGGCATGTCAGTTACCGCTTTTTTCTAATGATGATTGAGATTTCTAAAATTGCTGCCCTTCACTTCAGCTACATCATACACGGTAACAAAGGCAGTTTTATCAATATCATTAATAATTTCCTTTAGTTTGGTCTCTTCTAAGCGGTTGATGACACATGTGATTTCTTTAAATTTCTCGTGGGAAAAACCCCCGTAAGCTTCTTTATATGTGGCGCTTCGGCCTAATTGTTCACGTATTGTCTCTACCATTAATGCGGGTTCTGTTGTAATGATTTGGAAGGTTTTGGACCCGCTTAAACCTTCCTCAACAACATGAATCACTTTGGATGCAATGTAGTAAGCAATGACTGAAAGCAACGCCCCTTGTAAGCCAAATACTGTGGAAACAAAAATAAACACAAAAAGGTTTAAGAATAGGATGAGATCGCTCGTTCCAAACGGCAGTTTTCGGGATAGCAACACAGCAAGCATGTCAATGCCATCTAATGCGCCGCCATTACGCAGCGCCAGCCCCATTCCGAATCCAAGGATAATCCCGCCGACAACGGTAATTAACAGGGTATCTCCTTCTATGATAGCGGGTGTGTGGTGGAAAAAGCTTGTCCCCGCGGCAAGCGATATGATTCCGATAATTGATAATAATGCAAAGCTTTTCCCAATTTGCTTATATCCTAACCAGACAAATGGAATATTGATAACCGCAATCAAAATCCCCAGCGGCAAGTTGAAGAGCTGTGAACCAACGATGCTAAGACCCGTCACCCCTCCATCGGATACACTGTTTGGAATGAGTACTGTTTCTAGTCCATATGCCGCTATGATTCCTCCAATGATAACCATGATGATTTGGAAAATCATTTTCGCTTTAAATTTCTTATGTTTTTTGGGTGTATTCATACCATTCCTCATTTCTCTTATATTTCGTTATATTTAAATATACCATAATAGTTATTTTCAGCTAAAAACATGCGTTTTTTTAAATAAAGTAATTAACAGTAAGGTAACCCTCTTTGAATGAGAACATTCATGTACGCGGCCGAGAGAACTTGCCCCCTCAGATTTACCCGCCAGGCCCTTCAAACCTCAACACCGAAAATCCTGGTTTATTCTGATATGATACTTAAAAAAGGAGGGTTAATGACAATGAATAATCTTTGCCGCAGTAAACAAGCCCCGTTTGAATACACCTTATCTCTTATAGGGGGAAAATGGAAAATGAGAATTCTCTATGAGTTAGGATGTGAAAAAACGATGAGATACGGCGAGCTGAAAAGGGCTATGCCCTCCATTACCCATAAAATGTTAAGCGCACAGCTTAAAGAGTTGCAAACTGACGGCCTTATTCATCGGTCTGAGGTTTCTCAAACACCTCTGAAGGTAGAGTATTCGTTATCTGACAGAGGGCTGTCTTTGTATCCCCTTATAGATGAAATGTGTAAGTGGGGAATGGCACAAGGAATGCCTCATACGTAAAAGCTACTTACAAAAAAGTGCGTACTTGTTTCCCAATGAGAGGAATTTTATACTGAATGAAAATATTTCTTAGGAGGAAAAAATGACAAAACAAGTCTATATCATTCATGGCTACAGAGCCTCCTCAACAAATCATTGGTTCCCTTGGCTGAAAAAACGTCTGCTCGCGGATGGGGTCCAAGCAGACATTTTAAACATGCCTAATCCGCTCCAGCCAAAACTTGAGGATTGGCTGGATACACTCTCTTTATATCAGCACACTTTACACGAAAATACGTATTTGGTTGCGCACAGCTTAGGGTGCCCCGCCATTTTGAGATTTTTAGAACATATTCAATTACGAAAACAGCTTGGCGGAATCATCCTTGTTTCCGGCTTTGCTAAATCGTTGCCCACTTTACAGATGCTAGATGAATTTACACAGGGATCGTTTGATCATCAAAAAATCATCGAGTCCGCGAAGCACCGTGCTGTCATTGCTTCTAAGGACGACCAAATTGTGCCTTTTTCATTCAGCAAGGATCTGGCACAACACATTGACGCTGCGTTATATGAAGTTCAGCACGGAGGTCATTTTCTAGAAGATGAGGGATTTACTTCTTTGCCTATTGTTTATGATGTTTTAACCTCTTATTTTTCAAAAGAAACTTGCTAAAATCTTTCGCCTGCTTTAGGAAAGCGGGCTTTCTGAGTTATCGTTTTATCAATACGGATAATTCACCTTCAAATACTTTTTCTTCTTTTTGATTATAAGTAGATAACAATACAGTGAGTATTCCCAATTCATTTCTCTTTGGCTGCTTATCAATAACTTCAACAATTGTAAACAATTCATCATCCGGATATACGGGTTTTATGAATGTCATATGATTCATCTCTGTTCCGGCTATAATATCGTCTCCATAGAAGCCTTCTTCAATCCAAAGTTTAAAAGATATGGCCAGTGTTTGTATGCCCGAAGCGATAATTCCATTAAATCTGCCTTTATTCGCTTTTTCTTCATCTACATGCATATACTGAGGGTCAAATTCACCCGCAAACCGCATAATATCATCTTTTGTTACTTTTAATGATTTCGTTTTGAAAATCTGGCCAATTGTAAACTCATCTAACTTCATTCTTACACCTCTATTTTTTCATTATCTATGTTTAGTTTAGCACTGTGATGAGCAAATCAAAAACTCTGGTTTTCGTTTAAGAGAATGGAATGACGCAAGGCTTATCATAGACTGGAAACTGAACAGCTCTCAACACTTAATCGTCACTTGGGTTTTTCGCAAAACTGAAAGCTCCCTCATATCTCCCAAGCGGCTTTGAGTTTTTTTATGCCTTCTCTTATGTCTGATTCAGACACCCCTGCAAATCCAAGTGAGATCCTTTTTACAGGAGGATGATGTTGATAAGAAGGAGAAACAGGATAAACTTTTACGCCATGTTTTTTCGCCTTCTCAATTAACTCTTTTTCACCAAATGGCAAATAAACGTCAAGTAAGATACGAAGTCCAGAGTTTTCTCCGCGAATCCTAACATGCTCTCCTAACTCCCTTTGCACTGCCTCTAATACAATGGCTCTTTTTTTACGGTAAAGTTTTCTCATTCTGTTGATGTGTTTCTGCCACTCTCCATTTTTTATAAATTCAGCTAGCGTTAACTGACTGTGGCAGGACACTGTCTGCTTATATAAGGACGTGATTTCATGGCCTTTTTTTAAAAGAGGCAAAGGAAGAATCATATAACTGATACGCAGCGAGGGCAAAAGAGACTTAGAAAAAGTGCCCATATAAATGACGCGGTTATGCTGATCAAGCCCCTGCAGAGAAGGAACCGGCTGTCCTGTGTACCTAAATTCCCCGTCATAGTCATCCTCTATGATAAAGGATTGATTTTCAGCCGCCCATTTGAGGAGCTGAATTCTTCTATTGATCGTCATGATTGTTCCCAGCGTAAATTGATGGGAAGGTGTGACATATACAAGATTTGGCTGCTGTTCTTTGATCTTCTTTATACAGATTCCTTCATCATCGACTGGTATTGGAACAATCTTCATGCGATTGGCTTCAAAAATCTTGCGTGCTCTTGGATAACCAGGGTCCTCATATCCTATAGAAATATTCGGCTCAAAAACTTGGCACAAGATTTGCAGAAGAATAGGGTTCCCGGCACCTATAATCACTTGTTCAGGGGCACAATGAACTCCCCGAGATTGATACAAGTACTCTGCAATGAGTGTTCTCAACTCAAACTCTCCTAACACATGTCCCGGCCGATAAAGCTCGTGTCCATATCGGTCCAAACTATTGACCATGCTTTTTCTCCATGCGGAAAAAGGGAAGTAAGAAGAATCTACATTTCCATAGTGGAAATCAATCCATTGTTTGCTTTCTTCTGTTTCTTGTTGAATGGGTGCTGTGCTTGGCATTCTGCCATAGGCAAAATCAGGATTATGATAATCAGCAAACCACCCGCTTCTTGGCTTGCTCACTATATAACCCTCAGCAGCAAGCTGTTCATAGGCACGTTCTACAGTCGTTTGACTGATGGAAAGCTGATTCGCCAGGAGCCTTTTTGAAGGAAGCTTCATTCCTTTTTGAATACGGCCCTGATGCATATTTTCTTTAAAATACCGATAAAGCTGCTGATAAAGCGGACTATCCAGGTTTCTATTCAAAAAAGGCGTGATATCCATTTGCACGTTGTTCTCCTAACTGGTATGCATTTTTTTATGAAAACTGGCCGTTTAAAAAAGGCCAATTCCAGTTTATAGTCATTGTAATCCTTAGCTACCGGCTTTGTTAAGAAAATACAGACAATGAACAAGAAACATATGTGGAGTGATTATAATGAACAAAACAACAAATGGCTGGATAAATGGTTTTATAGGCGTACTCATTTTCAGCGGCTCGCTGCCTGCGACCCGTATGGCTGTGTTAGACTTCGATCCGTTATTTCTCACCGTTTGCCGTGCTGCGATAGCTGGTGTACTGGCGGGAGGTCTCCTTCTCATCTTCCGGCAGCAGCATCCTGCCAAAAGAGACCTCATTTCATTGTTAGTGGTCGCGTTCGGCGTAGTGATTGGTTTCCCGTTGCTGACAGCTTTAGCGCTTCAGCATGTCACATCCGCACACGCCATTGTCTTCATTGGACTCCTTCCACTCGCAACGGCGGTTTTCGGCGTACTGCGCGGGGGTGAACGCCCTCGGCCCGTCTTCTGGATTTTCTCAGCTGCCGGCAGCTTGCTGGTAGCAGGTTTCGCCCTGATTCAAGGGGGAGGTTCATCTCCGCTAGGCGATGTGTACATGCTGGCTTCCATCGTTGTATGCGGTCTTGGTTATGCAGAAGGGGCCAAGCTTTCACGGCGTCTTGGGAATTGGCAGGTGATCTCATGGGCACTCGTCCTGTCGCTTCCTCTTATGCTGCCATTGTCGTTCTTTTTTACACCGGACTCCTGGTCGGGCATCGGCGTTCCCGCGCTGCTCAGTCTTGCATATGTATCCTTATTCAGCATGCTGATCGGCTTCGTGTTCTGGTATCGAGGTCTTGCCCAAGGGGGGATTGCGGCGGTTGGGCAGCTCCAGCTTCTCCAGCCTTTTTTTGGATTGCTGCTTGCCTCAGTGATTCTGCACGAGAAAGTGGGCTGGACACTCGTAGCAGTAAATATCGCCGTTATCATGTGCGTTGCAGCTGCTCGGCGATTTGCAAAGTAAGGCCTTTAGCGTAAACCTCAATAATACATGAAGGCATAAAAATACCAGGGGCCAGCAACCCTTGGTATTTTGTATGCGGTCGAGGCGGATAAGGCATATCGTATTTGTTTTGCATTTATATCCCACTCTACATTCAAAACCTGAAGAAAAAGGGGCAAAACTTCTTAAGAATTCTTAAGTTTTGGCGATGCTATTTAAGATTGTTTCCTCTTCTTAAACCGTTTTCAATAACATCCTATCTATTCCATGGTAATATTTAGATACATCAATTTATATAGGAAGCTGGCCTGAGTTAATGGAGAGGAATGAAAGAATGAAGAAACACAGAAAGATTTGTTATTGCAATACTGCCCTGCTGCTCATGATTTTACTTGCTGGATGTACGGACAGTAAGGATGAAGAAGCACATCAACCTTCAAATCAAGCTTCTGCTGTACAATCTGACGAAAAACACACTGAGACTGAAGACAGCACCAAAATACGCAAGGATGAATCCGAGCTAAAAACAGGATCAGAAGAACCCGCAACAAAAGCTTCAAATGAGACCACTTCAGAAGAAGAGAAAAGCAAAGAAGACAATGTATTGGCAGCATACTCTTCTGAGAAAATCGAATATGCCAGAGTTTGGCTTCAACTTGGACCCAATCAAGAGATAGATGAATTAAATGTTCGGCATATTTCAGCTGGTGAGCCAATTAACCCTAATGATGATACAAGTGCCAGCTATCCAGAAGATGTGACCCAGTTAGCAGGTTCTCGTTTAGTGGATGGATCAGTCACTTATCATGGTAATGGGGATGGCACGATTTATGTATACAATGTGCCTTTACGCTGGGATTCCGCTGATAATCTCGAAAAAGGCGTCATGCGGGAAGTGACTGAGAGTATCATAAAAAACACAAAAAAAGTGTACGTTGATACAGGCGATGATGAAAAAATCAAGCGGCTCATTACTATCATGATGATTCATTAAACAGTTTACGTTTGCCTGCACCTGACTAATTCATAATAGGCAGATAAGAAAAAACAAGCATCTTACTATGCTTGTTTTTCTTCTATAGAAACTATCCTATTAAGCTGCGTTTGCCTATATAGGCACTGTTTATCGTCGTTCGAATAGATCATTCCTAATCCTTTAATCCCTTTCCATCGAGAATTTTTTGCACATATTTTTCAACTCTTGATTCTCGGGTTTTGGATTGTTTGGCTTGAGAAAAATAAAGAGTGTATGCTCTTTGCCGTCCCGGGGTCAATGCTTCAAAAGCAGTTTTCAATTCAGGGATTTCATCGAATTTATTTTGAAGTTCTTCAGGAATGCTCAATTCAATATTGTTGTTAACTTCCACCTTCAAACCCGCTTTTTCAACTTCAATGGCTTCTTGAATATAGGCTTTCAAAATGGTTTTCATCTCATTTATTTCCTGAACATTGGTAAACCGAATCTGGCGCGCCGCCTGTACATTCTCCGTTTGTCGAATGAGAATTCCGTGGGCATCCTGTAATAAGGCACCTTTGTGAAACAGAAGCGCACAATATTCTTTAAAACCGTGTATTAAAACGACATTTTTATTATTGTATGTGTAACAAGGATGCATCCACTTAAAATCTTCAGTAAGCTCACAGTCAAGAATGATGGCTCTCAACTTCTCAAATTCTTCCTTCCACTTTTTCGCTTTATTTAAAAAATCATCAACCTTCGGATTCGTTCTGCTATTTGTCATGAAGGAATTCCCCACTTTCCGGGTATTTTTAATTAAGGCTAATTGGTTCCTCGTCTTCTATATGTTCCTGGTCTTATTATGTAATAGATTAAGCTGAAAGTGGAGATGATGCAACAACATAAAAAGAGAAGGCCCACATAGCCTTCTCACCTTGTTTTGTTCCCAATACATAAAGTCACTGCAACACTAGCTATACTGACTAAAGTGCCTGCAATAGAAACCATAATTGTCCAAAAACCATTGGGAATAAGAAATCCAATTGGAATGAGCCCCAGAAAAGTGAAAACGATAAAACATTGGTATACCCCTGATATGATTCTTACAACCCCGTTATCGAAAAAAGACATGGCTAATGGCGGGATAAATAAAAATACAACGATCCCAATTGAGATCAATAAGATAATAGGCTGCTCAAATGAAACGACGTGATCTCCAGGGGAATCTTTGGCAGCCACTAAAACCGCAACGATGGACATCATTAATGTAACAAAAACAAGAGAAATTCTTTTTAACAACGTTATGACTCCTTCACCTAAAGCGAGTATTCCGGCCTTTTTTTAACGCCGATTACCATTTTATGTTACCTAATGAAAGGTATGCATTCATATGTCACAGCGATAAGTCATATTTAGCAAAATGGCTTATTTAACTAGATTTAAAGAAAAAACTCATATTTGGTTAGAATATTAAACGACTCACAAACCTTTATCTAACAATATAACAAATTAATGGAATCTAAACAATCCTACACCTTAGCCGCCCTAGACCATACCACTACTGGAATAAGTAATAAGGACAAAATCCCTCCAGTAAGTGATAATGCTAGGAAACTTGAACCTGCCACAATCATTCCAGATAATGCTCCGCCAGCAGCTCCTGACAAGGCAATCAGAACATCCACTGTCCCCTGCGTTTTAGCTCGTGTGGCAGTATCAGTTGAATCTACAATAAGGGCAGTCCCGCTTATCAAGCCAAAATTCCACCCTAATCCAAGTAAAGAAAGAGCAATGATAAGAAAAACCATAGAATCACCTGGAGCAAATGCTGCTATTACACCTGACAGAAGAAGTGTCGTTCCAGAAGCAATCGCCATCGCAGTACGTCCCAGCTTATCAACAAGGGCACCTGTAACCAGTGAAGGGAGATACATAGCACCTATATGAAAACCAATAACAAGACCGACAGCACCCAAGCTATGCCCATGATGACTCATATGAACCGGTGTCATTGTCATAATAGCTACCATTACAATTTGAGTAAGAATCATAACCGTTGCCCCAACGATGATGCCTTTTTTGTTTTCTGTATGCTCAGCAGCCGCCACATGTCGTTTATCACCAGGCTCTACATTTGCGGCTTCTATTGTTCTTGCTATAACTAAAGGATCTGGACGAAGCATGATGAAAAGGACTGCACCTGCTAACATATATGCTGCTGCGGCTAAAATGAACGGACCAGCAAGTGAAGGAACACCAATAGAAAGAGCAAAATCACCCATCACATTCACTAAGCTTGGACCTGCCACTGCACCAAATGTAGTAAAAACCATTGTCATACTAACAGCTGTCGCTCGCTGCTTATGATTTGCTAAGTCTGTGCCTGCATAACGGGCTTGTAAATTTGTGGCTGTTCCTGCACCATAAATAAGCAATGAAGCAAATAACAAGAAAATACTATTTAAAATTGCTGCCATCAACACTCCTATTGCTCCAAGTCCGCCAATCATAAAGCCAGCTGAAAGACCTGTGCGACGGCCGTAACGTTGAGAAAGCCTACCAACAATGAATGCGGATCCTGCTGACCCTAAAGTAAATAAAGCAGAAGGCAGACCCGCAAACGCATCGGTGCCTAGCATTTGCTGTGCAATAAGCGCACCGACAGTCACCCCTGCCGCCAGCCCTGCACCGCCAAAAATTTGTGAGATACTCACAACGAATAATGTACGCTTGTATAACGATTTTTGTTTTTCTGGGGAATTGATGTAGCTTTGTAACGAAGCTGTATGGACGTCTATTGCTTTTACGCTGTCCTTGTCTGCCATATTCTGACCTTCCTTTCTAAAAGCCTAAATTTGTATAAACCTTCCTCTAGATGTGGATCATCATAACATGCACAAAAAAGCCATACAATGTCATAATTGTATGGCAAACAATATTAGGTAAGGCCGTCTAGTAAACGTTTTAAGATCATTAATCCTTGCTCAAGCTCTTCAAGTGTTTTCGGTGCACAGACAGAAACCCTTACAGCTCTTTCAGGACAACTATTTCCCACTACAAAGCGTTCAGCCGCATACACTTGCACGCCATGTCGCGCAGCCAACTCTTCAAATTCGGCACCAGTCATTTTACCCGGTAACAACAACCAACGAAAAATGCCTGTTTCAATGCCTAAACATGTATATCCCGCAACATATCGGTTTACGAGTTGATTTCTGCGAATGGTTTGTTCACGATGACGCTCAATTAAGACTTCAAATTGATTTGATACAATCGTGCGAGCAGTAAGTTCAGCTAATAGCGGAGAAACGGTTATATTTAAATTATAAAGCGCCTTTGATATTGGCTCCTTATATTGTCTCGGCACTGCTACATAAGCCAAACGCAGACCTGGCGCTAACGATTTTGATAAACTTGCAATATGAATAACCTGTTGCGGTGCGAATGAAGCGAGTGCCGGAAGCGGATGTTTGTTGAGAAGATGGTACGATGCATCTTCCATAACAAACAGATTATATTTCCTTGCAATGTCTGCAACCATTCTTCGATTCTCAACAGACATAAAGGAAGTCGTCGGATTATGATAATCCGGGATTAAATACAAACCTTTAATATTTTCATTTTTACACGCATATTCAAGTGACTCCGGACTCATTTCATCGTTTTCTGATTTTATCGGTACGATTTGCACACTAAGCAATGATGCAACAGTTTTTAAGCCAGGGTACGTATGATGGTCAACACCGATGCGATCTCCAGGCTTACAAAGACTCGCCAATGTTGCAGCAATCGCATTCTGCCCCCCATTTGCAAATAAAATGTGATCAACAGTTGTTTCAAACCCGCCTCTTTGGATGAGCTTTACAGCTGCATCCTTTTGCCAAAGGCTTTCGCCTGCCCGGCCGTAGCTAAACCATTTTTCATAATCCTCCTCCTGAACCATGTTTTTCAGCTGGTGTAACAAGGGCTCATATGAAGCGTGATCTGGAAGTATTGCTCCCATTTCAATTAAATGTGTCGGCTTTGTATCCTCAAGTAAATACGCATTCGATAACGCATCATACGATACAAATGTGCCGCTCCCTACAGTCGCACTCAGCAGCCCCTTTAACTCACACACTTTAAACGCTTTGGAAATCGTACTCACATTTAAATCTAAATAATCGGCCAATTCTCGCTGCGGAGGAAGTTTTGTTCCAGGTAATAATACTCCGTTTATAATATCCTGTTCCAATTGCCCTGCAATTGCTTTATAAATAGGCTTTTCAGCTTTATCAATCGATGGCTTCCAACTCATCGGATAGTTTTCAAAAGAATTGATAGGCATGATTCGCATCCTTTTTCCCTCAATTATAGGAATGTGCTGCTTATAAGACAATTATAACTTTCTTTTATTGATGCCTTTTGTGAACAGCATGCTTCAATAAAACCTGTACAAATACAAGTGAATCACTTACTTTATTTCATATAAGTCATCCTGCAAAACTGTGCACAGAATGTCGGATAGATACATTTCACTCCTGTTATTCTTTGGTTAAAGGAGGCCAAATAAATGGATTTGCTTAAAAGTATGAACAGGGCATTACAGTATATTGAAGAAAACCTCACTCATGATATTGATTTTAAAGAAGCAGCAAAGCTTGCTTTCTGCTCTGAATATCATTTTAAAAGGATGTTTTCCTTCCTTGCAGGTATTTCATTATCGGAATATATTCGTCGCAGACGACTTACTCTTGCAGCTTTTGAACTGAAAGACAGCCATGCAAAAGTGATTGATATCGCAATCAAGTACGGTTATAACTCACCAGATTCTTTTACACGGGCATTCCAAAACTTACATGGCGTAAACCCATCAAAAGCCAGGCTTAATGGCCATTCCCTTAAAGCTTATCCAAAAATGACCTTCCAATTATCAATCAAAGGAGGAAGTGAAATGAACTATCGCATTGAAGAAAAAGAGGCATTTCGCATTGTTGGGATTACAAAAAGAGTTCCTATTATTTTCAAAGGGATTCATCCGGAAATTGCAGCTATGTGGGAAAGTTTAGATGAAGAAGCAATAAGTGAACTAAAAGCGATTTCTAATGTAGCACCATTAGGGCTCATTAGCGCATCCACAAATTTTTCTGAAGGTCGGGCAGAGGAAAAAGGAGAACTTGATCATTATATTGGTGCAGCTACAACAAAGCAGTGTCCAAATCACCTCTCACAGCTAGAAGTTCCTGCCTCAACATGGGCGGTATTCGAAGCTATCGGATCATTTCCGGATACACTGCAAGAAGTGTGGGGACGCATTTATTCCGAATGGTTTCCATCGTCAAATTACGAACAAATAGAAGGCCCGGAAATACTGTGGAATGAGCATAAGGATGTAACATCACCATCATTTAAAAGTGAAATTTGGATACCAATTGCAAAAAAGTAATACTATTTTCGATCAGGGAAGAGGCATTGAAGGTTCTTGAAGAAATCATACCAAGGGCGGCAATCCCCTTGGTATCCCTGATGCAGCCGAGAGGGCTCAAACTCCACCAGTGTTTTTCATTGCTGGACCGTTCAAGCCCTTATATATCCCGATTTGCATGATTCCTAATCTTTCATATCGACTTTTTACTCTGCATAGAAGTCTCTTTATTTAAAGCCAATATTAAAGTTATCCCAATAATACAGAAAGCACCGACCCATTGAAAAGAACCAAATGGCGCTTTTAACCAAACGACAGTTGTTACAACTGCTGATAGAGGCTCTAGACTGCCAAGCAGGCTTGTTTCTTTGGGAGAAAGGCTTTCCAAGCTTTTTATGAAGAACCAAAACGCAATCATTGTTCCAAATAATATCACGAATAAGATATATGCATACGCCTCAACGGGTAAACGCTGAAAATCCAGCTGCCATGGCGGGTGGATAAAGCTCAATGCAAAACCGCCGATTATCATTGCCCACCCCACTACAACAAGAGAATCAAATTTATGTAATAAACCAACGGCATATAAAGTATAAAAAGCTGCCGCGAACCCTGATAAAACTCCCCATACTACTGCAGCTGCCGGCACTGAAAGTTGAGACGTTGACCCATTTGTTAACAAAAAGAAGCAACCCGCTAAAGCAAGTACAACAGTAATGCTATCTTGTTTAGTAAGAACAGTTTGTTTTCGCACAAGCGAGTAGATAATAATGATTACTGGGGATAAATATTGCAATAATGTAGCAACGGCAGCATTCCCGTGTTGAATGGATGCCATATATGTGTACTGCACAGCAAGCATTCCCAATAAGCCGAAAATAAGAAGCTGACCAGCTGACGCTTTGTTTTTCCAAACCCCAATAACCTGAGACCGGTCCTTTCTGAACAATTGAAGCATTAAAAGTAGCATTCCAGCCGTAAGCAAACGTGTCGTTACAAGCCAATTGACATCAATTTGATAGTCTTGAAAAAGTTTTTTAGCTACCGTGCCTCCAATTCCCCAACATGTAGCCCCTGTTATAACATAGAACAATCCCATTCCTCTTTTGGAAGTATTCATACATGACTCCTCACTAATAAATATAATAATAGTGTTATGATAAATGCATACCTTTATAAAAAATACTCAAATATAATAAAAAAATATAAATATATTGAGGTGGGGATGTCCAAATGAAGAATTTTGTGATCGATCAAAATTTAAAAGAATTAACAGAGCACCGGACGGTAGAATTACCGGTTGCCTGTTACGAGACAAGGATCAATCAAAATATAAATGGCTATATTCCGCTTCATTGGCATGATGAAATTCAATTTGTTTTGATACTAAAAGGGATAGCTGTCTTTCAAATAAATGAAGAAAAAATAGTGGTTAAAGAAGGGGATGGATTATTTATCAATAGTGGCTGCCTGCACATGGCAGAAGAAAAGGATGGCTCGGATTGTACGTATATTTGCTTAAATGTGTCACCCCATTTCGTTTTATCTCAAGAACTTTATTCAAGCTATGTTCAGCCCTATATGTTTTCAACCAATTTATCCTATTTATATTTGGACGGAAATCAACATTGGGCAAAAAACATTCTTGAAGCTGTAAAAAAAATAAATCAATTGATTCAACAAAAGACATCACTTTATGAGATTGACATTACCATGCAATTAACGTTAATGTGGAAAAACCTGGTCATTAATGGCTTTCAATTGGAGTACGATCAATCTGAAATGATAAAAAGCCATCGAATGAAACAAATGTTAAATTGGATCCATCTCCATTATGCTGAAAAAATTACATTAGAGGATATCGCAAAAGCTGGCCAACTGAGCCGTTCTGAATGCTGCCGTTATTTTAAACGAATGCTGAATCAAACGCCATTACGTTATGTAATGGATTATCGAATTCAAAAAAGCTTATTATTACTCCAGCACCCTGACTCCAATGTGACAGAAGTGTCTTATCAAGTTGGATTTAACAGTACCAGTTATTTCATAAGTAAATTTCAACAAGCGGTGAAAATGACACCATTAACATACAAAAAAATTCATACGAAGCATTAATTTATAAAGTTTAGAAATGGGGTTCCTGTTAATGGTACCCTTTAAAGTGTTTACGGTTTTAAAAACGGCATTGTATAATGAGAAACAACTTAAAAATCGAGGTGATATCAACATGTTTTTAGCTCCACTATTTGAAAATGATGTTCCAGTAGCACTTCTCCGCCCTTAATGGAGTAAAGTGACTACTTCTCTCCGTTAGGGCATGTAATGACCTAATTTTAAATACGGAGGGAACAAAAAAATGAAAAATACCTTGTTAGGTTCTATATATTTAGCTTTAGCCGCTAGTATCTGGGGTGGCATGTATGTTGTGGTTAAGGTTGTTGTCGCAGTGATTCCGCCTTTTGAATTGGTTTGGATGAGGTACGTCATCGCCATCCTTGCACTTCTAATCATTGGTTTCATAAAGAGACAATCTTGGAAAATTCATAAACGCGACCTTTTATTAATAATTGCCATTGGAATTGTTGGCAACACGATTTCAATTGTTACACAAGAATATGGAACGATGTTGTCTTCAGCACAAATGGGAGCAATTATTACGTCTTCAACACCAGCGTTTATGGTTATATTCGCTCGTCTATTACTCAAGGAACCATTGACTATCAAAAAAGGAATCTCAATTATTTTAGCGACCATAGGTGTATTATGTATTGTGGGAAACGGACATATTGATACATCTCATCAGCTTGGCGGTATTTCTCTGCTTGTTGCAGCACTTACATGGGCACTTATGTCAGTGCTGATCAAACGCGTTCCAAGCAGTTATTCACCTATACTTGTTACAACGTATTCAACTTTTGTTGCCATTGTGGCGCTAACTCCTTTTGTAAAACCTAGCACCATGTTTACGTCACAACTGCTTGACCCTAAAATTCTAGGTGGTCTTCTGTATTTGGGAATTGTTTCAACAGCTTGTGCCTTTTTATTGTGGAATCGCGGGTTACAGCTATTAAACGCTTCAAGTGGAGGCCTCTTTTTCTTTTTTCAGCCTCTGGTTGGAACATTACTTGGGTGGCTTCTGCTGGGAGAACAAATAGGCGGGACGTTTTGGATAGGTTCGTTTTTAATTCTTAGCGGTGTTTTATTAGTGATTAAAGAGAAAGAAAAACAAGTGAATTCATAACCAAAAAAAAGCAAACTATTTTATATAGTTTGCTTTTGGTTTCTTTCCCCCTATTTCTTCAACTTTGAAGTTTTACCTCTTCTATTACCTTGTACCATCTCCTACTCGAACGTTGAGCAGGTTTTTTATTGATTATTTTACAAAGAACATAAAAAAACAGGCCCTCTATAAAGAGCCTGTTTGTATAAACGATTGAAGATTAAGCTTTTTGAACGTTAGCAGCTTGAGCTCCACGAGCACCTTGCTCAACGTCAAAAGTTACTTTTTGACCTTCGTCTAAAGATTTGAATCCGTCACTTTGGATTGCAGAAAAGTGTACGAATACGTCGTCTCCATTATCGCGTTCGATAAAGCCAAAACCTTTTTCTGCATTAAACCATTTAACTGTACCTTGTTCCATTTTTGTTGCCTCCTAGTGTGTAACCACACATTGTGTTACTATCCTTGCCCAAGTAACATCAAGACGAAAAGTCAATCTTCATACTATCCTTTACACCGAACAAAAATAATTCTTCTTTATTATATCAAGAGTCGGAAATAACTGCAAATTAATATTGACAGCATTATTTGTTAAACTTGACTCAAATCATCTTTCTTGGCTTTATTAGGACATTCACCCCAATCGCAATATGGTGTTCTAGCCCTCTTTATTTTGACACTCAAAAATCATTCCATATGTTACATTAGCTCGTTGCGACAGGCTTTTGTCTTCATTTATCGGAGAGACTTTTGCTATACACTGCCTAATGATGAAAAGGCTGACGAACAATTTTCGTCAGCCTAATCTTTGATATTCCAGATTTTCTCAAATTCGTTTTCCATAAATAATATATCGTTTCGGTGCATTGCCGATATATGAAAATGGATAACACGTAGTTAGAATGAGCTCCTCTTTTTTATGCTGCAGCGTAATAATGGAAGTATCATTTTTATCAACAATTTTCATGTTCTCAATCTTATACTGAAAACTCCCATATGGCAGCAGAATCTTTAATTGATCACCTTTTTTTAGTTCCCCTGTCCGGCGAAAGACGGTATCCCGATGTCCCGATAACACAATTTGTCCGTTTTCATTTGGATAATAACTTTCCTTGTAGTGCCCGACGCCCTTTTCCAAATCATCTACGTCTGTTCCCTCTACAATCGGAAGTTCTGCGTTTATTTTAGGAATCTCAAGAACACCGACAGCTTCCCCGACCTTGGGTTTAAAAGTGTCCTTCTCCTTGCTTTTTTTGGTTTCAGGATGCCCTGCTGCCAGCTTGGCTTCTTCTAAAGCTTCAGCTGTCTTTTGATTGGTATCCACCACTTTCCAGCCCCCATACCCTATGAAAATGAGTCCGGCAGCTATGATGAACAAAGGAAACGCTTTTTTTATGATTTGCATTTAGGCATTTCTTTTCCTTCTAAAATACCAGAGGGCAGATCCAATTAACAATAATCCAAAACCAACAAGAAGAATATTATAATGATTTGTCGCCGTATCTGGAAGCTCTTTTCCGGCATTGGTCTTTTCACCTGTTTTTTCTGGCGTTGATTTGCTTGACTTAGCAGGTTCATTTGGTTTCTCAGAACCTTTCGATACAACATTCATTTCTGCTTTTGGCTTATCAGGATTATCAATACCGCTGCCATTTACAGTTGCCACGTTTGTAATCGTTTTGCCTGCAAATCCCGACTCGATTTTTGCTTGGAATGTTACAGTCCGCCACTCAGTATCAGTGACATCGCCAAACTTTTACAGTATGATCATTTCCGTTCATCTGAACTTTGTGAGATTCATTTCCACTCACATACTCAATTTCAACTAATTTCCCCTTCAATGAAATCTTTTCACTTTTCATTTTGTAATGTTGTGCTAGTTCTTCGTAAGAAGGGGTTGTCTTAGAGTCCTCCTTAGCAGAAGCGTAACCTGCAGGTAAAAGTGAGCCTAAAGTCAATGATGCAGCCATAACACAAGTAATAACTCTTTTCTTTCTCAATTAAAATCCTCCTTGTGTTACACCTTAAGAATCTGAATTACTAAATACTTGCTTAATTTTATAAGCAAGTACAGCGAGGTATAAAATTGCAACAAACACTAAAACTCCAGTGCCATAATCAGTTTTTGCAACTAGAAAAAGACTTAACACACCGAAAATAATGTACATTACAATATCAAATATATTTTTCTTGTTGTTCATTTAAACTCCTCCGTTTAGCAATTGATTCCAGGTGCATATTTGATTGCAGCCCCAGTGTATTAAACACTTACAATTTTATCCAATTATAACTCTCTGGCAATATTACTTTAATCATATTGCAAAATAATTTTTTAAATTATTTTCAGCACACCTACTCTAACATGATCCTTTTTTGATTTACATAAAAAATCGAAAAATTGAGTCATTTTCCCTTGGAGAATGACTGTGTGTAAATCTTAAAAAGGACTATTCATTCATTTTGAGAATTAGAGATACATACGCCAATCATTTGATTTCCATTAAAATCCTTTTGGTGTTTGTTGATAATATAAAGAAGTAATGAAAATGTTCAAAAAGAAAACAGTTAGACCATATCTTTCGTTCATTACATACTCTCTAAACCTGTTCTATGTAGGATACCGTTTTTTGAATTATTTGGTTTGGCCAGGGGAATATCAAATATAATAAGTGGTTTTAAATAACTGGCGAGTATTGGTTAGCATGCGATCTTTCATAGTCGTTTTTCTGCATAAAAAAATAACACCAAAGATGGTTAAACCCTTGGTATTATAGGGGTGCGGCCGAGAGAACTTGAACCTTTAGGGGTTATTCACCCCACTGGGCCCTCAACATAGTAAAAATATATCAAGTTGCAAAAGCTTTTATTCGAAGCATCTGTTTATTTTATTTATACTTATCTTCATCATTTTTCATGAATTCTGGGCACAAATTGGGCACCTATTAGAGACCAAGGAGCTCTACATTTCATCAAAAAATATGTAGATTGCCCTGCTTTAATTAATTTTAAGCCCTCGCTCTATGCCCCCCTGCATCAATATTCGATGTAACTTTGAAATTAAGTTTATTAAAATCTATCACAAACCCTTATTTTCACACCACATCATTTGTTTCAGCTTCCCTCGCGAATACCGGATCAATGCTCAGCTTTAAGATAGTCAACCAATTTCTCCGCACTGTTCTTAACATCTTCTTTCGAAAGGTAAAGTGTCCCATATTGTGTAAACGCAGGGAGAAAACGCATTCCTATATAGTTAGCAGTGACTTGAAACGGTCTGATAAGCTCGCTGATCGTGATATTATATTCTCCGCCTGCTTGATAATCAGATTCCTGTGCACCTAAGGAGATAGCTAAGAGTAGTTCTTTTCCATGCAATTTAGTTCCCCCAGTTCCATAAGCCCAGCCATGTGTTAACACATCATCTTCCCATTGTTTTAGTAACGCGGGACTGCTGTACCAATTACATTGGGAACTGGAACACGATACGCTCATGATCTACCAGGAGCTGCTGCTCTTTTTCCACATCAATGATAAAATTAGGATATTCACCGTATAGGTCATGAACCGTAATGTCTTTCTCTTGCTTTAAACGATTCATCCAGGTTTTGTTGACAACAGACGTTTCCAAATTAGGGTGTACAACGATAACTAATGTTTTCATTTGACTGATTATCCTTTCTTCGCGATTAGTTATTGCTTTTACGATAATGAATTGATTCTCATTTAAAAATAGCAACTTTATTTACACCTATTTTATTCCTTTTCATGAATTCCGGGCAACTAATTGGGCACCAAAATCAATGATGACTTAAGACATTGTTTTGTTGAAATCCGATATAACAGAATAATCCCAGTATATTCCCCATCTTTTTGGCTTTTTATCTGAACGAGAAGGGAATCCATAATAAAACCCTTTTTCGATTGTATGCTTCTTAACTGTTTCATATCGCTTATCTATGTCAGAGTAATTAAAAAATGCTTTATTTTCCGAAGCGCTTGTTGTTGATTCTATATGGTTTAATTTTTTGATTTTTTCTGTCAGAAATATAATTTTTATCCTTTGAAAATCCGGTCAGCTAGATCAATAATAAACAAGCTGAAGCCATGTAATATGTGTTTTCATATTTTCACTCCTAGTACATGAATTTATTTAAAAATATAATGAACCTATTTCAAATTAAGATTAACTGAGAGCTTAATCTTTTTTCATAATGAAAAAAAGAACCTTTTTAGGCTCTTTTATTAGATATTATCCATTCTTTTTCTCACTTTTTTACTAAGCTTAAAGCCGAATCTATTTATATACTCTTCGTTTTTCACCATTATTTGATATGCCTCTATGATTGGCAAGGTACGAATCAAGATATAGACACCTACAGCTATCAAAACTACACAAACTGGATAGTAGGCAATTAAACCTGAGGCTATATGTTTTCTTTCAAGAAGAAAAGGAATTACGCCTGCTACAATAGAACAAACTCCAACGACCATGATAGCAGCATACCTTCTTTTAATATCTTTATATCTCGCTGTCAGCTCTTTATGATGATTTTGATCAAAAATCAGAGCCTCTTTCTTGAGTACCTTATATTTATCTTCTTCCGTAATCATTCCTGTCACAATAGCTCCAATGCCGAGTACTGCTATAATAATGATAAGGAGTGTATAAATAGCTGGTTCTTGTTTAAAAACCAAATAAGGGACAGTGGAAAAAATAAGCATGCTCAGTCCGAAAGATAAATACTTGAAAACTTTGCGTTGATGCAATAAAAAGCCGTCTGCCATTTCTCTGCTTACATAATATCCTTCTTTGTTATCGGGACGAGGTTCAGCAGAGTCTTTTAACAAATAATCAATTGATACTTCGAAAATGTTTCCAATCATTAGAAGCTTTTCTGTTTCAGGAAACCCTTGCCCATTTTCCCACTTACTAATCGCCTGCCTTGTCGTGTTTACTTTCTCTGCTAAAGCTTCCTGTGACAGACCTTTTTCTTTTCGCAACTTAAAAAGTTTTTCACCAAATGTCATAGTTAAGAACTCCTTTACTTTGATGACTACATTGTATGAAAACAGCGCTCTCCTTTCTATCTTCCAGCAAATGCACTTTGTCAACTTACGGTTGCAACCATGTTATACGGTGTGTTTTATACCTATTATGATCATGTTTTTGATAAGTGAAAGTTTTCATAATTAAACATCTAATTCCTTTTCCTTCTTAAGTATAGATAAACAATAAATTCTTTTCCACTTTTTATTCACCCTCTAAAACTTGTGATGTACATTTTTTTATTTCCACTCCTAATTATTTAATTCGTCCAAAAGTTACAAGGGATGAATTATTCTAACAAGTGGAGTAAAAAGAAGTAAAAACCTTAAAAATAAAAAAGATCACAAAAAAATACCAAAGATCTTCTACCCTTGGTATCATTGAGATGCGGCCGAGAGGACTTGAACCTCCACGGGTTATTCACCCACTAGGCCCTCAATAAAGTGAATCTTTGTTTTCTGTTATAAAACCTTTATATATCAGTGTTTATTTATATTGATTATAAAGTTTTATAATGATTTATTCATATTGAGGAGTAAAATTGGAGTAGCGGTCTTTTTAAAAAAATTACCTTATTATTGATGTTTACTTAGTAACAGCCCTGCTCGAAGTAATCAGTTAAGGTGAAAAATTAAGATTAAACACGAAAAAGCAGGCGCTATTTACCTGCTTTTTAAAAATTTTTATGCCATGAGAGTATTTTAGCTTTATCCTAAACTTAAAATTCTTTTTATTACATTAGGAATAACAAAAGACCGCTTGATTTCTTTATTTACTTGTATAATGTCTTTTTGTGTTTTCCCATTCTCTTCCCAAATAACTTCTACTGTATAATCATTATTCATATTTGGTGGATCTCCCATTATCGCTATTGCTATTTTTTTAGCATTCTTAGGTTCATCTGTTGCGTCACCTGATGCCTCAACAACACCATTTTCTTTAAACACAACCTCTTTTATTGAAAACTCAGAATCCCTTTTCCATGTAATATGAACCGCCCATAAGTCTTGCCTTGCAAGATCTATGTCTTTTTCAGGAGAATAGATAACACTCCATTTTCCATCTTTTGAGTGTCCCTTTAGAATTGACGGCTGATGGGTCGCAGTATAAAAGAACCAACTTAAAAAGACTAATAGAATAATAGAAAGAATAGTTACTAAAATAAACTTACTTTTTTTCATTTCAGACTCCAATCTCTATATGTAAATAAATATGAAGTTTATTTTACAATATATAGGAAGTTAATCTTTGAGCTTACTATAAACTCGTGTTCTTTTAATTTGAACTGGTATCTTTTCCGTTTATTTTTTGATTTGATTACATATCATAGATTTTCTTGTTTGTTTTAGAAAGGCTCTCAACATAGTAAATCTATAACATTGGTGATGAAAGTTTATTTTTATTACACTTTCTAACCCCACTTTACATCATTTCAATAGTTTGTATGAATAATGGTCAATAATTGAGCAAATCCCCCCCTTATTTCCTTCTTCATCAACTTTCATTATGTTCAAATGATTTTAGTGTTGTTAATTTTCCAGGTGTGAAAATGGAGTGAGTATTCATTATAGATAATATCCGATAATCCATCTCTAGTTTTTTTAGACAAAAAAGAACCAGTCACACAAAGTAACTAGTTCAATTTTTGTTAGGGTTAGAATTTGATAACTCTATATTTATAATACTTTGATTTCCAGTCTTTTTCTAAATGTGCATATAAGTGTGCACTTGAATGTGCAGAATATCTTGGATACCCTTTATAAACATCATAGATAACTGCAGTATGCTTCCATTTTTTAGACGACTTAGAGTACATCTGAATAACGTCACCTGTCTTCACATACTTTGAAACATCCTTAGGACTTGTTAAATTGTATACTTTATGTTTTTTTGTACCGGCCCAATATGTATAAAAATCTGAAACAACAGTCCATGAAGTTGAATATGTTCTTGCCGCACTTCTAGGCACTGATTGATTATACCAACCTTTTGTGGTTTTATGGTGACCACGATTAAAGCTGAACCCCGTAGTATTCATTGGCATTCCACCAGCTAAAACTACCTGTGATGCATAGTTTGTGCAATCTCCTCCACCGCTATTTTCTCCATAGTACCCATATTGACTCGTCTTCTTATTCCAATTGTTAACCATGTATTTTTTTGCAGCCGATCTACTGTAACTAGACCCCAATTGAGTTACAAAAAAGGAATTAGAATTAGTACTTGCCATATAGTCAATTGGAATCTGACCTGATTCTTCTTTAATTTCTTCAACTTTTGCTTCAGCTTGTTTGTCTTCTTTTATATTTTCTTGTTGTACTTGTTTAACAGTTTCATTTTCAACTTGTTTAGGAAGATCAAAGTTTTCAACCTCTACTTCACCATTCTCATCCTTTTTTTCTTCTTGGGCGGCGTACTTAGCCAATTCCTCTAAATAAGTATCTGAATAGACTTCCATTAAAGAAAAGTTATAACCTGATTTTGTTATCTCATCAGCTTTTTCATTAATACTTTGAAGAAAATTAATGTAATCCTGAGAATTAATGTTATAATTCAAATGTTGTGCTTTTAAATACTTTTGAACTTCGGTTTCCCCTTGCTTGACTGTTAAGTTCTCATTTTCAGCTTCAGCTGCATGAGCATTATTAAGGAAAGTGAAACTCAAAGCTGATGTTACTATAAGACTAAGTGCAATTTTTTTCATTTGTTTCTCCTTTTTTGAATTTATGGTACTATCATATAGTAATTACTTTTTGAGGAAAAATCAATACATTTTTTGGAGGTTATTTATGAAAAAGGAGTATAAAAGACCTATTTTATTTACAATTTCTGCTTTGGTGATTATTTTCCTAGTGTTTTTCTCATTAAAAACCTATAACCATTACAATCTCGAATATCCTAACTGGGAAGGTAAAAGTAAGGATCACAACTGGGAAGTAGTCTTTAAAAAGAATGAAGATGCTCCAAAAGAGTTTAGCGGGGAGATTCTTTGGATTGGCGATAAAGATAAAACTGATAAAACTTATATAGAATCAATAACAATAATGAAAGATAATAAAACACTTCTTGATTCTTCAGATTTTAACAGCGATATCCCTATGAAAGATTATTCAGGTGGTACCTCTAGCGATGGATCAGCTAAAGAAAAATCATTTTCATTTTTAGAGCGTTTAGAAGAATCTGATCTAAAAGGATCTAAGATAACGGTTCAAGTGAAATGGAAACAAGATAACCAATCATTCAATACTGAAAAGTTCGTTCTTTCAAAGAAAACTTTATTTAATCATTAATTCTTTGAGTTTATTCTAACCAGTTCTTTATCTGAACTGGTTTCTTTTTATGAAATTCTTCAGTTTAATCATTGCTCAGCAGTATACTATTTAATTAAAAGAATGATGCTAAGGAGAACAAAGAATGGAAAAGTTAATATTGGATTCTGTTAAAAACCTTGTTGGAGACAATACTTTGCTTGGTCTAACTATAACACTTATTTTTATATTCACTATTTGGCTAAGCCGACAAATCAAATCTGTTTATGAAAAAGATAAGGAACTTCGAAAGACAGAGAGAGAAAATTCACTAAAGATTATTTCAGAGATATTAAAACAGTATCATACTATTGGAAGAGAAAGTTTGACCGATGATGAATTTTTAAAATATGTACAAACTCAACTACCATTGCTTGATTTAAAAACCTATTTGATAATAAGAAACATCTTAGAAAAAAACCTCGATGAATCTAGTGGGTATAAATCAGAAAAGATAAAAAATGAAATTTTAAAGGCTATTAAGTTAATAAAGTTCAATGATAACATTATATATAGTGAGAGCATTATGGAAACTATAACTCGCTCACTATCTAATTTAAAAGATGTATTTATTCCTCCAATTATTTCAGCACTAGTTGTATTATACTTAGTTCTTGCATTTTCCCTAGGTTTTTCCCAACATCCATTCTGGAACATAACAAAATTAACAACTGGTTTATTTGGTCTATTCTTTTTAGTTGCATGTCTGGATGACATGATTGAGAGAAAGTGGGTTCTAGTAAATAAACGCTCTATTTTGAACTTGATATTTTTAATTTTTATACCTTTTATTCTGATTCTCTTAACGTCATTGGAACACCTTAAACTTTTAGTTGTTTTTTTTATTTACGGCATTATTGGAGTGATTTCCTTTCTAATAATCGGCATTCTGAGACAAAGACGATTGAATCGGCAAAGTTAGAGCCTCCTTATGGAATAAAGAGACAAGCCAGCAACAATATTTATTGTCTCTTTATTTTCCATCAGCTCTCAATAAAGTGAAACCTGTATTTCCCGTCACAAATCCTATATAGCGCCGAATTCTTTTTAATTAAGTGCATTTATTTGTAATTTCTAATTGGGAGTAAAAATGGAGCAGCAACCCGATTTAAACAATGGTTGGCTTTTATCTATTATCGTTGATAATTTCCACTAACTCCTCAACCGTGAAAGCTGGTTTTTTCTTATGCAACATAGCATGACAATTTGGACAAATTTAGAAAGGGATATTGGAAATGGAGAGCACAACAATTTGAAAAACAACAGCAAGAGGTGAATTTTATGGATTACTCAACAATACAAAAGTTTTTAGAAGAAAACAAAGAATTCTCTATTATCACTGGAGGAGTCAGCGAAAAAGAGATTCACGAGATAGAAGAAGAACTTGAAGTTTCTCTCCCCGAAAGTTATAAATGGTTTTTAAAAGAGTATGGTTCTGGTGGTGCATACGGAACAATGATCCTTGGTTATGACTCTGAAGGTGCTGAAGTTGTAGAGCAAACAAAAGAATACAGAACATTTTACGGTCTTATACCAGGTCTTGTTGTTATTGAGTATATAGATGAATTCTCTTATTGTCTTGATACAAACAGAATGGTGGATGGAGAGTGTCCAGTTATTCTTTGGGATAACAGTGAAGGATATGGTTATACTGCTGCATGTAATTTTCTTGAATTTTTTCTTCAGCGACTTGAAAAAGGTAAAGAGGACTTAGATGAAGATGAGGATTGGGAAGATTAATCTTTACAATTCTCAAAATAAAGGTGTTAGAAAACCATACCAAGATGCTTTGGTATGGTTTTCTAAGATAGACTCTCACCTTTTGAAATCTATATTTATTGCAATTCCTTTTTCATTCCCATCACCTACGTTTGTTATGAGTTTTAGATGATGATTAATTTGAATATGTTCTATAAAGACTTATACCTCTAAACCAAAAATAATAAAGATACTAGTATTTTTGGTATCTTCCTCTAAATAAAATCCCTCAACTTTGTAAGTCCCATTATGTTTAAAGGATCTAAGATTCAGTACCTCCTTTGATTCTTTCACATCTATGGTAATATTTAGTTATGAATTCTCTACATTGACAGTTTTGAAGCCAAGTCCTTGTTATCTGAAGCTGAAACGGAGCAAAAGATATAAAGATCGTATGAGGTAGGGAGAGTAGAACAATTCTATCCTGAAAAATAGGAGAGGTAAAATGTTTTATATTCAATCATTAATTCTTAGGCCAAATAAGAAGATAAACGATCTTTCAATCTTAAAAAATAATATTGACGATTACTTTGTTCCACTTAGCAATATAGAGGGACTAAAGAACATAAAACCACAGTTAGACTCTTACTATTTATCAGGGGCGATTATTTTAAAATATGGTGAAAAAGTTTTGCTTGATGTCACTATGTGGGACTTGGTTGACCAATTGTGGGCTTATTTTTTAAATCTAATTGAAGAAGCTAATGAAACAGGAGAAAGCGAAACTTATTTTCCAGATCAACCCCTTCTATTGAAAATGAAATCAATATCGAATGATATGTTGTTATTTCAGATTGGCCAACAACAAAAAGTGTTGCTACCGAAACTTGATTTTTTTGAATCACTCTTAAAGAATGCGAGAAGTTTCTTTGAAACTATGAATTTTGTTTTAGAAGAAAACTGTGATTATGAGTATGAACTTAATAAGATCGATGAATTGCAAACCAAAATCAAATGTATGTGAGGTTAAATGTGAATTACTCTAGGTGAAAAAATTCTTTGATGAGAATAAAAAATATTCAATTCTTACTGGAGGTGTCATAGATAAACAAATAGGTACCAAGAAGTTGTAACTCGTCCTCAAAAATTATTTCTTAGAGATAAGAGTTTTCATTACTTATTTTCAATTTTTAACATTGAACTTCCGAGAGGAGAAATCAAATGAATCCTTTATTGTTAGATGTGCCTTTACAATTGGAAACAGAAAGACTAATCCTTCGAGCACCACACCAAACAGGAGACGGAAAAATTGTAAACCAAGCGATTAGGGATTCCTTTAATGAATTAAAAGCGTGGTTGCCATTTGCTCAAGAACTTCCTACTGTTGAAGAAACAGAGATAAATTTAAGAAATGCTCATATAAATTTTTTAAAGAGGGAAAGTTTTCGTTTTCTTATTTTTGATAAAGCTAGCAATAACTTTATAGGAATAACTAGCCTTCAGAGGATTGACTGGACCATTCCTAAATGTGAAATTGGGTACTGGGTAAATACTAAATTTGGCGGGAATGGATATATGACAGAAGCAGTAAAAAAATTAGCTACCTTTGGGTTACATAATATTAAATTTAGAAGAATTGAAATAAGATGTGAATCAACAAACCTCAAAAGTCGTGCTATTCCAGAAAAACTTGGGTTTGTATTCGAAGGCACTTTAAGAAATGATGATTTATCCGCAGATGGAAGCAAGCTGACCGACACTTGTTTTTATTCCATAATAAAGTAAAATCGTACGCTTAAAATAACGGATGCGTTATTAAAACAAAAAGGACATAACATATTTTGTATGCTAATATACTATGCCTTTTTATCTTATTTAACTATATACTTTTGCGGACAAATCAGACCACCTACTTAAAGTAAGTGGTCAGTTTTAGTCACAAAATACGTTCTGTTCAAAAGACACAAAAAATACCAAGGTACTCTAAACCCTTGGTATCATTGATGCGGCCGAGAGGACTTGAACCTCCACGGGTTATTCACCCACTAGGCCCTCAACCTAGCGCGTCTGCCATTCCGCCACGACCGCGTGATCATTAAATTGTTTGTGCTGGTTTAGTAGGCTCTTAACCTAGTAAAACCCATTTGCGTGCACTTTGTAAATAAAGTGCGGGTGAAGGGACTCGAACCCCCACGTCGTAAGACACTAGATCCTAAGTCTAGCGCGTCTGCCAATTCCGCCACACCCGCAAAAAGATAAGTGGTGAGCCATGAAGGACTCGAACCTTCGACCCTCTGATTAAAAGTCAGATGCTCTACCAACTGAGCTAATGGCTCTTACTATTCGATTTCAAAAAATAAAAATGGCTGGGCTAGCTGGATTCGAACCAACGCATGACGGAGTCAAAGTCCGTTGCCTTACCGCTTGGCTATAGCCCAACGAAATGGAATGACCCGTACGGGATTCGAACCCGTGTTACCGCCGTGAAAGGGCGGTGTCTTAACCGCTTGACCAACGGGCCGATGGTTGAGAACTTATATCGAAATCTTATGGCGGAGAAGGAGGGATTTGAACCCTCGCGCCGCTTACGCGACCTACACCCTTAGCAGGGGCGCCTCTTCAGCCACTTGAGTACTTCTCCAATATGGCTCCACAGGCAGGATTCGAACCTGCGACCGATCGGTTAACAGCCGATAGCTCTACCACTGAGCTACTGTGGAATAATGAGACAAGACTTATTATATCAGCCTTGATTTTCAGTGTCAAGAGGTAAATGTTTTTATTTATCTCTCGTGACGACTTTTATAATGTAACATAGGCTTGCCATATTCGTCAACCTTTTTCACGAAAAAATTCTTTTTATTTTCCCGCGGCATTTTCCGCATCTGTATCTGTCAGGGTTCATAGCCCGCTTCTTTATATACTGTTGGCCGCAGGCCGTACAGATATACATATAAGTTTTTTTGTTTTCCGCTTTTTTCTTAAGGGGTGTACAGAACCTCGGCGCGTTGACTTGCTGCAAAAGCACTCTAAAATCTCTGTCTCTGTGCTTGTACCCTTTTCCTTCAAGGTGAAGATGATAATGGCAGAGCTCATGCTTGATGATGCCGATCAGTTCCTCCCTGCCGTGTTCAATCAAATATTTTCTGTTCAATTCAATGTTATGGGAGGTTAACAGGTACCTGCCGCCAGTGGTTTTAAGCCTGTCATTAAAAAGCGCCTGATGGCGGAACGGCTTTTTAAAGTACGTTTCAGAAATATCCTCTGTCAGCTTTTGAAGCTCTATATTATCCATAGTGCACCTCACTTAAAAAACATTGAACGGGACAATTCACCGTTCGCATACAATATGGTAATCACTGTCCCTCTTATGATAAAAGCTGAGGAGGAATGAGCCTATGCCAAATTGGCTTAAAAAGCAGATGCAAAAAGCGTTCCTTGAAAAAGATAATTACCAAATTAAACTGCTGAATCAATGCTGGTATTTCTATAGGAAAAAACACTGCTCGTAAGCAGTGCTTTTATTTTACCATAGACAGCGATACTCTGCCTTTTTGTACATCTACGCCGTCAACCCAAACTGTCACGATATCGCCGACAGAGACAACATCAAGAGGATGCTTGACGAATTGATTGCTGAGTTTTGAGATATGCACAAGCCCGTCTTGTTTGACTCCGATATCAACAAACGCTCCAAAGTCCACTACATTGCGCACGGTGCCCTGCAGTTCCATTCCCTCTTTCAAATCTTCCAGCTGAAGGACGTCTGTTTTCAGCAAAGGCTTTGGCACCTCGTCACGGGGATCGCGTTCTGGCCTTGTCAGCTGTTCACAAATATCTTTCAGAGTGATTTCGCCGATTCCCAGCTCTTTTGCCGTTTCAGAAAGTGCCAGCTGATTGATTTTGTCCTTCAATTCCGCCGTGCCGATATGTTCTGTTGAAAGCCCGAGTTTTTTCAATAGCTCTTTTGTTTCTTTATAGCTTTCCGGGTGGATGCCTGTTCTATCCAAAGGCTCTGTTCCTTCCTGCACTCTTAAGAAACCGATACATTGCTCGTAAGTTTTCGCACCGAGCCTTGGGATGTCCTTCAGTTCTTTTCGATTTGAAAACTTTCCGATTTCCTCACGTTTTTTGACAACGTTGCCTGCGACAGACTTCGATAATCCCGCTACATACTGAAGCAGCGCGGCAGATGCTGTGTTGACGTTTACTCCAACCTGGTTTACGACCGTTTCGACGACAAACCGCAGAGATTCATTTAAGCGCTTTTGGCTGACGTCATGCTGATACTGTCCGACACCCACAGACTTTGGATCGATCTTAACGAGCTCCGCGAGCGGGTCTTGAAGTCTTCGCGCAATAGATACGGCACTGCGCTCTTCAACCTTAAGGTCAGGGAATTCTTCTCGGGCAAGCTCAGAAGCCGAATAGACGCTTGCTCCAGCTTCATTGACAATTACATAATAAATTTTGCGCGGCATATCCTTTAGTACATTGACAATGAATTGTTCTGTTTCTCTGGATGCTGTGCCGTTTCCGATCGCCACCATCTCGACTTGATATTGCTCAAGAATCTTTTTCACTTTTTCATGGGCTTCTTTTGTTTTGTTGACTGGCGCATGCGGATAGATTACATCAATTTTCAAGACTTTTCCGGTCTCATCTGACACAGCGAGCTTACAGCCGGTTCGAAAGGCTGGGTCAACACCGAGCACAGTTTTGCCTTTCATTGGCGGCTGAAGCAGAAGCTTTCTCAAGTTTTCTGAGAAAATATGAATCGCCTGTTCATCGGCTTTTTCTGAGAGCTCTTTCCTGATTTCACGCTCGATTGCCGGCTGGATCAGTCTTTTATAGCTGTCCTCAATTGTCTCCTGTAAAATCTCTTTTACGGATGTTGAGCGGTTTTTGATGATTTGTTTTTCTAAATACGCTTTAATGTGATCCGCAGGCGGTTCGATCGATACCTTTAAAATGTCTTCTTTTTCGCCGCGGTTCATTGCCAGCACCCTGTGCGGAACGACCTTTGCGATTGGCTCTTCATATTCATAATACATTTCATACACATTTTTTTCGTCCGTGTCTGCCGACTTTCCGGCAACAGACTTAATGGTTCCTTTTTTGAAGGTTTCCTGGCGAATCCACTTTCTGAAAGACGGCTCGTCTGAGATTTGTTCCGCAATAATGTGCTTGGCGCCTTCAATCGCTTCTTCTCGTGTGAACACTTCTTTTTCTTCGCTGATGTACTGTTCTGCTGTTTTTGCCAGACGATCATCTTGGGGGAGTGTCAGGATATAGTCGGCAAGCGGCTCCAGGCCTTTGCTTTTAGCGACTGTCGCCTTTGTTTTGCGTTTTTGTTTATAAGGGCGGTAAAGGTCTTCCACTTCCTGAAGCTTCACCGATTGCTCGATTTTACGTTTTAGATCATCTGTCAGTTTATCCTGCTCTGCAATCAGCCTGATGACTTCTTCTTTTCGCTGATTCAGGTTTTGTATGTATTGCCAGCGTTCAGAAATCGTTTGAATCTGAACCTCATCCATTGAACCCGTCTGCTCTTTTCGATACCGGGCAATAAACGGGACTGTGTTGCCGTCCTCCAGCAGGCGGATGACACTTTCAACGTGTTTTTGTGACAAACCTATTTCTTTCGCAATTTGCTGTTTTAAAAGGGCTGACGTTTCCATATAACCAAAGCCTCCAATATTGTCGTTCTTTCTCTAGTGTATCAAAAACCGAAAAAAACACATAAAAAAAGACAGCTGGCGCTGCCCGTATCTTTACTCATGTTTCAATAGTTCCTGTAAGCCGCTCAGAAAATTCTCTTTTTTCATCGCAGCTGAAAAGAAAACTTGATCAATCTCCTCAACGATCGGCAGAGCCGCTGTTACTTTTTCTTCGCCTGTTTCTGTAATCGACAAAAGAACCTCTCTTTTATCCTGGGGATTTTTGCTTCTTTGGATAAATCCTTTTTTCTCAAGCGTCCGTACAACCTCCGAAACCATCATGATATTGGTCTGGCTGAAGCTTGCAAGTTTTTTTTGCGTGACGGTTTCTCCGTGAGCAATCATATACTTGCACGAGGTCAGCAGAACAAATTGAACGTGGGTCAGGTCAAACTCAGCCAATGCTTTTCCCACTTTCCGCTGCCAGCTTTGCGTGGCCTGCCATAATAAAAAGCCCGGGCTTGTGTTCGGACCGCTAAATTTAGAGTGCCATTCCACTTATGTTAACTCCCATCGCTTGTGCTATTGTCAAAAAATCATTTTTGCTGATTTCAAAATGTCCTCTCCGAAATAAAAAGCCAAGATGCTTGGTTTCCTGAACAAATTCAAGCTTTGATTTAATGTCGTAAAAACCGATTTTATGGCATGGATAATAGTCTATATCTAATCGGTATGGAATAAAATTCGGAGCCATTTGATACGGATAGATATTTCCGCTTTTCACTTTGCCGATCGCAGTAAAGCTTCGCAGCAGTTTGCCATCTGGATATGCGTCTCTCGGAGAATAATAAATCAGCCAATCTCCCTCTTTCATTTTGGCGAGCGGGGCTTTTTTTCCATGGCACAGCTGTGCAAAACCGCCGGCAGCACCTTTTAATACATGCTGCTCTGACACAACGCCGATCCAATAATTTGTGTTCATTTTATCACTCCTCCGCATAGGTGAACAAGCCTGCTGACAGCCGCCGGGATGTCTTTAGACAGTTCAGTACCAATGATTTCTCCACATTTTTTTGCTTCAGCACCTTCTAATACAATTCCATGTGTGATACGCAAACCTTCTTTTTGCTTTTGAAGCACGTGAGAAAATTCCATTTTTACATTGTTATGCGGCATGTTGGCCATGATAGAAAATGACCGATGTTTCTCCACATGCTCAAACCAAAAAGGAACTGTTTTTCCTTGCAGAAGCAATGTTCCTTCCGTTCCCTTTTGAAATGGTCCTTTCAAAGAAGCTGATGCAAGACCCGCATCCCATTGATCCCATGTTTCTGTTTCCTGATAACGGCTCCAGATTTTTTCTATATTCGCATCAGCTATCGCATTGTATTCATCATTCCACATCCCATAAGCCCCCAAAAATGATAAGTTCACTTATTAATTATAATAAGCGCACTTACTAATAGTCAACCGCAAAAAAAGAAGCCGGATGTCCAGCTTCTTTTTCTGGTTTCCTAGGACAGATGTCCAAGAATATAGGTCAGATCATCTTTTCTCGATGTCGTATACATTTTCAGCGAATTCGATATGTCTTCTACCGATTGGCCCTTTTTCAAATGGGAGCGGATATCGGGTACGTTGAGTCCATCTGTATGTATAATGAACTTTGAACCCTTCTCATAAGTGGCGGTGTGCGTTTTGTATTTTTGCGGCTTGCCTGATAAGTAGCCCGAAATCGGCAGAGGATAAAAGCTTTCACCAGACGGGGAATGCAGAATAAACCGTACATTGCCGACAGAGCAGTACGTAAACTGCCTTTGTTCAAAATTGATTTTCAGGATAGATGCTGTGGCGCCTCTTTTGTTTTTCATCGCCTGATTACAGCGTTCGATAATGCTTTGTACGTCTTCATTCGCATAGTTTTCCACTAAGTCTTTGATGGCTGCAGAGGATTCGTTTGCAAGCGATCCGCTTCCAAGTCCGTCAGCAACCGCACAAATTAATTCCTTGTCATCAGCTTTCATAAAAAAGCTGTCTCCGCAAATCGATTTTCCTTCTTTATTCAGTTGATATACTAGAGTTTGAATATGCTCGTTTTCTTCAACCTGGATCATTACATTAACTCCATCGAGGGATCTTCAATCAAGGCCTCTCTGAGCTTCTTCACAGCTTTGCGCTGCAGACGCGAGACGTGCATTTGAGATATACCGAGAATGTCCCCAGTTTCTTTTTGGCTTTTGTTTTGAATATACGTAAGGTCTATGATTTGTTTTTCACGGTCTGAAAGGACATGAAGCACGCTTTGCAGCATCATTTGCTGGTTGACTCGCTCATATCCATCCTCCTGTGATCCGACGATATCAAGGATCGTGACGGTGCTTCCGTCCGAATCCGCTTCAATGCTGTGGTCAACGGATAAGGCTTGATAGCTTTTGCCCATTTCCATCGTTTCAAGAACCTCTTCTTCAGAAACATCGAGGAATTCGGCAATCTCTTCAACTTTCGGCGATCTTTGTGTTTCAGTCGTCAGCTGATCAACTGCCATTTTGATTCTTGGCCCCAGTTCTTTAATTCGTCTCGGCACGTGAACGCTCCATGTTTTATCTCTGAGGAATCGTTTAATTTCACCGATGATTGTCGGAATTGCAAAAGCTTCAAACGATTTCCCGACAACAGGATCGTATCGCTTAATCGCGCCGAGCAGCCCGATCATGCCGACCTGGCGGAGATCCTCGTGGAAGCTTTTGCCTTTTGAATATTTTTTCGCAAGCATGTCAACCAGATTTGTATACACCCGCACAAGCGTTTCCTGCGCCTGTTCATCTTGCTTTGTTTGGTAATCGCTTATGAGCCGATCGACTTCATCTTTAGTTAGTTTCGTAGTTTTTGATGGTTGTGTCATGATCAACTCGCTCCCCATTTAAATACTTTGTCATCGCTACAGTGACGCCGGAGTGATTTTGCACTCTAACTTCATCCATGAGCGTTTCCATTAAATATAGACCGAGCCCTCCTTCTGATAATTGATCAACTGTGTGCGAAGGTGTGTACGGCCCTAGATCCTGCTGCTTTTGATCAAAGTCAAAGCTGTCTCCTTCATCCGCCACAATAACCTCTAAACGGTCTTCAAACACACCGAATCGTATTGACACTTCCCCATTTTTATCTTCTTTGTAAGCATGCTGAACCGCATTTGTGCACGCTTCACTGACTGCGATTTTCAAATCTTCAATTTCATCATACGTATAGCCCATTCTGCTCGCGACGCCTGACAGCGTCAGTCTTATAATTCCCACATACTCAGGCTGGGCCGGCACTTTCATTTCGATGTAATCAGCGTTATTCTTCATTGCACTCCACCTTCTGACTTTGCAGAAATATCAATGATGTCCTTCAGGCCTGTAATGTCAAACAGTCGGATCAGCCGGTCAGAAAGATTTTCAAGTTTTAGCGAACCGCCTTGTTTTTTCACTGTTTTAAAGATCCCTACAAAAACGCCCAATCCGGTACTGTCCATGTAGCTGACATCTTTCAGGCAAATTCTTAAGTCCGCACCTTGTTCTGCCAGAGGCACAAGCTTCTCTCTGAGCACCGGCGCTGAGTATACATCAATTTCTCCTGCAATGTTTACTTGTATATCATTCTCGTTTTGCTTCACATCAACATTTATATTCATCCGTATCACCTCAAATTTTCCTTCAAATCACTAGTTGCTTTATACCCTCGTCTGGCAGACGTTAAACCTTTCTCCGCAAAACAATTAACGTAAAATCATCGTGAAGCTGAAAGTCCTGTAATTTGAGGAGGCTGTCATAAATGTTTTTGACCATTTCCTGCGCGGAGGAACACATATGTTCCTCAATGAGCTTCTGCAAATCAGGACGCTCCAAGAAACCGTTTTCTGTTCTGCATTCTGTGACGCCGTCAGAAAATAAAACGATCATATCACCCTTTTCCAGATGCTGATCGAATTGTCTGTAGTCATAATCCTGCGAGATGCCGAGAACGAGTCCTTTAGCCTCTAAATCATAAAACGCGTTGTCTTTTTGAGAATAATAGAATCCCGGTTCATGTCCCGCCGAAGCATATGTAAATCGATGCTTGTCCATATTGTAATTGGCATAAAACATCGTAATAAACATACTAGCGTCAACGTTTTGTTCAACAACACGATTTAAATTTTTCAGCACCTGAGAAGGGTGTATGCCCGTTTCCGGCAATGAGTCCATTGCATATTTAATCATGGACATACAGAGAGCAGCTGGAATGCCTTTTCCGATCACGTCCGCGATTGCAATATTAATGGATTCCTTGTCTTTGACGAAGTGGTAGTAGTCACCGCTCATCTGTTTGGCAGGCACACTGATGGCACCGATATCCAGCGCGTCCTCCTGCGGAATTTTTGTTCCGAGCAGCGTCTGCTGGACATTAGCTGCGATTTCAATTTCTGATTTGATTTCCTGCTGTATCCCTCTAAGGGTTTGATGCTCCTGATAAGCCATTCCATAACCAATCATGACTTCTATTAAAAAATCCAGCGAATGAAACACATCTTCCGGGAGACTTGGATACAGCTCCTTCAGCACTTTTCTATGAATACTGATGATTTCTTCCGGAGGAATTTGGTGCTCGATTGTTTTTCGGCTGAATTTTTGGGCTTGATATAAAGATGTTTCTGTTAATTCGGCTATATATCGGCTAAGCAGCTGATGATACCGCTGCTCAATAACCTCCCTAAAATCCACGTTCTTACCTCCTACCGAAGCCATTTGATGGCTTGTATCTCTGTTCCTTCCCCCGATACGGAATTTAAGCTGAATTCATCCATCAGCCTTTTGACCCCGGGAAGTCCCGCACCAAGTCCTCCAGACGTTGAAAATCCGTCTTCCATGACTTTTCGGATATCAGGAATTCCCGGCCCTTGGTCTTCCGCTATGATTTTCAGGCCCTTTTTTCCTCTGTCTGCGACCTGTTCAATTCCAATCTGCCCTTTGCCGGCATATAAATAAATATTCCTGGCTAATTCTGAAATAGCCGTTGTAATTCTAGCCTGGTCTACAGTGCCGAAACCCAGTTCTTTCGCAACGTTTCGTCCCAGCTGTCTGGCGGCTACAATATCCCATTCTGTCATGATTTTTACACAGGATTGGTCGTTCATTCGCTATTCCCCCAATTCCCGCTTCAATGTCTCAAGCCCTTGCTCTAAGTCGAGCGCTGTTTCGATTTCCTCAAGCGCGATTCCAAGTTCGATCAGCGTCACTGCCACAGCGGGCTGAATGCCGGTCAAGACAACTTTTGCCCCCATTAACTTGGACATTGTTATGACGTCGCCCAGCACTTTTGCGATAAATGAATCAATCATATCCACAGATGTCAGGTCAATGACAACGCCGTTAGCACCTGTTTCATATATTTTATTTAATAAGTCTTCTTGAAAGGTTAATGCAGTTTGGTCATCAAGTTCCCATTGAATGGACACTAATAAGCAATTATACAGTTTCAAGATCGGGATTTTTGGATGTCTCACAATGTTATTCCCCCAATGAAACGATTTTTCGATCCGTCATTTCCAACGCTGTTTGAATTCCTTTTTGCAGGGTATTCTTAGTTATAACTTGGGATAAATCAATCCCCAGGTTAACGATGGTTTGAGCAATTTCCGGGCGGATTCCGGCCAGCAGGCATTTTGCTCCGACAAGCCTTACCGCTTCTGATGCCTGAATAATATGATGGGCAACCATCGTATCGACGACAGGGACACCGGTAATGTCAATCAGCACGACCTGGGAACGGTGTTTGACAACGCCATTAAGAAGGTTTTCCATAATTCGTTTCGCGCGTTCTGTATCAATTGTTCCAACTAGCGGCATCACGGTGATATTTTCAAACACCGGAATAAGCGGTGCAGACAGCTCCTGCAGCGCGATCTTTTGCAGGGATACTGTTTTTTCCCATGAGATTGAGTATTGATTAAAAATTTCTGTGTTAATCGGGCTGAAAAATCGGTCAATCTGCCAGATTAACTCCGTGCTCTCTTGATCTGGCAATCTCTTATCATTCATTTTCGTGTAGAGACGTTTCCAGAATTCAGCAAGCGCAGTAGCCAAAAACTTCAAAGAAATTCCGATTTGGACCGCCCGAAGCGCCAGTTCACTGATTTGGCTTTCAGCAGCGTTTTCGTCCTTAACAGACAGCAGCAGAATGTCGATATACTCTTTAGATATATTTTCATACACTTGGTCAGTCAGCTGATAGGATTCTTGATCGCTTAATTCTTTTAGTGTGTCAGTCCACAGTTGGAGCAGTTCATTTTGATTTTCGGCAATGAACTGGTATACAGTCTGGTTCGACATCAAATTCGCTTACCTCCCAATAAAAAACAACATATTTTTTCGTTATTTCATTATTATATCGTTTATGTTTTTTGAAAACAAAAAAAGTTGCTCTTTGTGAGCAACCTGCAAATATGTCTAAAAATCAATGAGTGCCAAACTGATTTGCAAGGCTTCATCAACCTTATCCATCATTTCATCATCCAGATGAGTAATCTTATCCGTTAACCTTTGCTTGTCAATCGTCCGAATTTGCTCCAGCAAAATAACGGAATCTCTTTCAAAACCGTAGCGTTTTGCATCGATTTCGACGTGGGTTGGTAATTTCGCTTTCTGTATTTGTGCTGTTATGGCTGCAACAATAGCAGTTGGGCTGAAGCGATTTCCGATGTCATTTTGGATCACTAAAACCGGGCGCACCCCGCCTTGCTCTGAGCCAACAACAGGAGATAAATCAGCAAAATAAACATCGCCGCGTTTCACAATCAAATGATTATCCTCCGCTGACTAAGCGCTCAACTGTCGTTTCAGCCTCGCACTCCGCAAAGTGAGCCTCAGAAGAAATATTCAGGTTGATTTTCGCCATTTCCATATAGCCGCGTCTCATCAAATCACGGTTGTGACGAGCTGTTCGTTCGCTGACATACGCTCTCACTGCTTGTGATATCAGTTCGTTTCTGCTTCGTTTCTCCCGCATCGCTACACCATCCAATTCAGCTACTAGGTTTTCGGGCAAGCTGATTTTCATTTCGGTTCTTGCGCTGGATTCAGACAAAAAACATACACCTCCACCAAACTTACGGATACGACTCTTTTATCCATCCAGTGATAATGATACCATTATTCACTCTTCAAGCAAAGCTGTTTTATAAATTCGCCATATAAGTAAGCTAATTGCTTGTATTGACCTGCAACAAAGGATTTCTTACTTCCATTATACTCCCATTTTCCAAAAACATACGGGGAACGCGGGAACTTATTGTACAGGCCACTTCATAGTTAATGGTTTTGAGCCTTCCTGCAATCTCATCCATGGAAATATATTCATCTCCCTGCCGGCCTATTAATGTGACTTTTGTGCCCGGCGGATATTCCTGATCCAGCTCCACCATAAATTGGTCCATGCAAATTCGGCCGGCAATTTTTAGGCGTTTTCCCTTCACAAGGATGTCGGTCCCCTTCAATTTTCGGAGCCAGCCGTCCGCATAGCCTACAGGCA
The DNA here is from genome assembly GCF_002201875.1 of Bacillus sp. MD-5. NCBI lineage: Bacteria > Bacillati > Bacillota > Bacilli > Caryophanales > Bacillaceae > Bacillus > Bacillus sp. MD-5. Next base: position 349,020 of record NZ_CP021911.1, on the reverse strand, counting down.
CCGTCCCGATCCATGTGTCTTTTTCTGCTGTGTACTCGGCTCCGTAGCTGACGCTCTCGCCTTTTCTGATCAGTTTGACATGCGACAGCGTCGAATGCAGGGTGAATGCCGGACGCAGCTGAAACGGTATCTCGTCCGAAATGTCAGCAGACGGGCGAAGGCCATACATGCCGATGCCGAATCTGACTGCATTAAAAAAGCCTTTTTTCAGCCGAAGTCCGGCGGCGCTGTTCGCGCAGTGGACCATCAAATTCTTTAACGGCAGCGGAGCAATCAGCTCTTTAAAACGCTCAAACTGCTTTAAGAAATAGCCTCTTTCTTTTTCATCTGCTGTCGCAAAATGGGTAAATACCCCTTTGCACTTTAAACGGGGGTTGCGGTCAAGAATGGCCATCACATTCTGAACTTCTTCCTCTGTTTTGACCCCAAGCCTGTTCATCCCCGTATCGACCTTCAGATGAAAATGAAGAGGACCTTTTTTCGTGTGGCGGGCTGCCTCCTGAAGCCATTCAACAGAATAACCTGTTAAGGTCACGTCATACTCAGCAGCGATTGCCACATACTCCGGGGGAACCGCGCCGAGCACCAATATAGGCGCCTTCAAGCCCTTTTTACGCAGTGAAATCGCTTCATCCAAAATGGCTACGGCCAAGCATGAAGCACCTGCGTCAAGAGCAGCCTTTGCTGTTTCTGCATCACCATGCCCGTAGGCGTTTGCTTTTACAACTGCCATTAGCTGGACATGTTCACCGATATGTTCTTTCATATTGCTGACATTTTCCTTTATCGCGGACAGGTCAATTTCCGCCCACGTATCCCTGTAAAAAGGTTTTGTGCTCATTACGACACTTCCTAGCTTTTATTCAATATCATTTACATATCATACTAAAATTAAAGGCCAAAGGGAAACGATGTCTAACGAAAAAAAGGCCAAATCATGTTTGGCCTTTGGCGGTTATTTCGATGATTGTCCCTGCATGCTTTTCGCTACTGTCACCATTTCCTCTTTAGAAAGATCTTTAGAAGAGAGAAGGTAATCAACGCCGTCATATGTCCATGATAATGATGCATCCGACAAAGCGCCGATGGTGTAGCCGAGATTTACCGGTTCGCCGTTCAGCGTAACGGAGGAGGAGGCCTTGGCAATCTGGGCTTTTTCCTGAATTAACGTAAATGATTTTTCTCCTCCATACGTCATGATGATGCGCTTCCCGTCTTCAGTAGAAATATCTTTTTCTTCAAGCAGCTTTACGCCAAGCGGCAGTTCCAGCGGCGTTTTGACCGCGAATGTATCGGAAGGCTTCGCGCTTGTGGCAACATCCATTTGAGAAAGGGTCATATTTTTCTTTTCGTCAAATGATTCTTTATCAAATTGTTTATTAAATTCAAAGCTGCTGAATTCTACTTTGACCATCACTTTCCGGTCAGTATCCATCACTTTGACAGATGACGGGCTCATATCCTTTTTGTTAAATGTGATTTCTTGCGTCGGCAGCATTTTGTTATGCTGATAGTTTGTTTTTGTTTCGAATACGTATTTCTTTTCTTTCGCTGTGAAAACTGCATCCGAATCGTTTTGAACATCCTTTACGAGCGATTCAAACAGATAGACCTGACTGCTGTTGTTCGGCCAGTCGCTTTGAAATCTGAAGCTCTTATTTAAAGACGGCGTGAGAACGAATACTCCGTTTTCATTTCGTAAAATGACTTGGTTTTGGTCCTTTTTCGGATTTTCTAAATAAACCCTGTACAGAGACGGCTTTTTGTGCCAGATTTCCACATTGTATACTTGAGGCTCACTCCCTGTCTCGATGGTCATTTTCGCTTTTGCTTTGTACGAGGTGTATTCTTTCGCCTTTTCATCTAACCCGGCCACAATATCTTGCTGTGTTTTTTGCCCGCAGGCAGAAAGAATAAGAACAGCAAGCAGTCCCGTTAAAAGCAAAACAAAGCTTTTTCTCACCTTTTTCAACCCCTTTTTCTCAATTGATGTAAAAGGAAGAAATCGCTTGTTTGACTTTAACGGTACGCTCGGTACACGTTTAGGCAGAACAGATGCGTACCATAAAAGCCTCAAACAACTTGTCTCCCTTAATGCACTATCAAATATATGAGTGGGGTTTCCCTAATATGCAGACTAGCTTGACAACCTTTCAATCACAACCTGCGCGGCAGCATATTCTTTTGTGTGAGTGATTGATACGTGAACGGCGGCCTGGCTCAGTTTGGTACAAATGATGTAGGGCTTGCCATTTTGGTCTTTCCTAATTTCAATGTCCTGAAAGCTGAGCTGCCTCCCTATACCGGTGCCAAATGCTTTTGAGAACGCTTCTTTTGCCGCGAATCTGCCTGCGAGAAATTCGATTTTTCTTTTCTCTGAAAGCTCATGGTATTGGTCAAGTTCGCTTCGCGTCAAAATCCGCTCGGCAAACCTTTTCTGGCGTCCAGCCATAGAGGCGATCCGTTTAAGCTCGGTAATATCCAGTCCAATGCCGTAAATCATGTATGATAACCTCCTTTGCGCACGTACTATTTAAATGGTTTGTCTCATAAACGTGTTACTATAGATATACCAAAATGAAGAAAAGGGGCTCGGAATGTTTATACGGACTGAAAATTTTCAAACGTTTATCAGGCTTTATCCCGTTGTCACCTTTATATTGGCTTTGCAAGCTGTTCTTTGGCTGTTTTTTTCACTTCCTGTCCATTCAGTCGTTTTATGGAGGGATACTGTCGCAGGCTATAATCTAGGTGTCGCTAACGGTGAATGGTGGAGGCTGATCACACCGATTTTGCTGCACGCCGGTTTCACACATCTGCTGTTTAATTCCATGTCCATCTTTTTATTTGCCCCGGCTTTGGAACGCATGCTGGGAAAAGCGCGCTTCCTTCTTGTGTACGCCGGCTCCGGCATCATCGGCAATATCGGCACGTATGTTACAGAGCCGCTTGATTACGTGCATGTCGGGGCTTCAGGCGCCATTTTCGGGCTATTCGGCGTGTACCTGTTTATGGTTCTTTTTCGCAACGAGCTAATTGGGCAGGAGCATTCCAAAATGATCATCACACTGCTCGCATTTGCCGTTCTCATGTCGTTTATCAACTCCAATATTAACATGATGGCTCATCTGTTTGGACTATGCGGCGGGTTTCTTCTTTCGTTTTTGTGTGTGCAAAAAAAAGAGCGGCGGTATTAACCGTCCGCTTTTTCATATGAGTACCAGTTTAAAATGAAGGCTGCATCCTCTTCACCTACATCCCTCACCGTTAATTCTTCCATGTGGCTCGATGATTTCACTGAAGTAGAAATGGTATACAGGCGGCCTTTCTTTTGGAAATAGGATTGGCTGAACTTGCAAACCTGCATTCGTTTTTTGAGTACAATGGCGGTTGTTCTGCCTATAAATCTAGACGTCAGCTGCAGACGGTTCCCATTGATTGTCCACGCAGCGTCTTTATACGCGAGATAGCCGAAAAACAATTCAATCGGAAGCAGGATGACCGACAGGTAGCCCCAGGGCTGAAAGAAAATACATAACGGAATGATCAAAAAGAGCGAAAAAATGACAGAACGGAACAAATAGCGTTTCAACGCGCGCCGCGGCAGGCGGCGGCAGTTTTCTTCCAGCGTGTATTCCGGCGTAAATGTTCGAAGCATGTGCGGAAGCTTTTTTTTATGAATCATTGGAAAGAGAATGGTCAACGCACCTTCTTCTTTTTCACGGTCGCCGCCGCCCGCACTGACGATGGACACCGTTACAAAGCCGAAAAGCTGGCGGATGATGTTTTCTTTTATTTTAATTGCTTGAATTTTTCGCAACGGAATCGTGACTTGATGTTTTTCAATAATTCCTCTTGAAATCACCAGTTCCTGCTCTTTTTTTATGATTTGAAAGTTCGCGTATCTAAACATCATGCCCGCAATGCTGAAAATCCAGGCGATAAATAAACCGATAAAAATGAGTACCGCGTAAATACCGATGCTGGCGTGCTGAAGAAAGGAAAATTTATCGAATAACCAATCCATCGGCAATACTTCATCGAGCTGGGAAATAAGCGCAAATACAGCCGAGATAATGACTCCGATTCCGCCGGAGGTAGAAGCGGCCATGAGCAATTCTTTCGCGTTCATGCGATAGTGCTCTTGCACCTCAACGGCAGGATATAACTCCTCCTCAGCTTCAAGCTGTTCATCATCAAGTTCATTTTCTCGTCTTTGCGCTTTTTTCTTAAAGACAGCTTCTTTGATGCGTTCAGCCTCTTCCACAGAAATAGCAGAAAGAACGGCTTCTGCCTCCTTGCCTCCGCCCGCTGTTTCAATTTGCAGCTTCACAAGCTTAAAGATTTGCTGGACAAGGCCCGCGCTCGTATTCATCGTTTGAATCCGATCAATCGATATGTATCGCTTTTTCGTAACAAATAAGCCTTCTTCGATTCTAAATTCATCATCTTCAATTCGATAGGTAAACCTTCTCCATTTGATGATGCTTGCCGCTACAAGCCAGATGAACAGCACACCGAGCGCAATGGCTCCGTAAAAACGGACAGTATGGTTTGAATTGACGATATACACAAAAAAGAATGGCAGAATGATATTTTTTATTGTTTGAATAATGGTATGGCATAAATTCAAAATGACTGCTGCCGGGTGCAGGCGTTTCGGTTCAGACATCATCGTCAGTCACCCTTGCCAGACGGGAAATGGAGTCTCTCAGCCGGTCCGCTTCCTCCATCTCTAAAGCGGGGATCGAATGAACGGTCGCAGCCGTGGAAATTTTCACTGTTGCCAGATTGTATTTTTTCAATAATGGCCCTTGCGACGTATCAACGTGCTGAACCCTGACCATCGGGACAATCACACGTGTCACCACAAAAATACCTGACTGAATATCTATTTCATGTTCATGGACTTCATATCGCCACACCTTATGACGGACCTTCGGAATGAGAAAGACCGTCACAATCGATCCCAGCAGCCAAACTGCGCCGAGCACGCCGCTGATCCAGTACGGCCAATGAAAATAATAGCTTAACACTGCAACTGCTATGACGATAAGCAAGCAGACAGCGGATATGATGATCTCTTGAAGTCGCCAAACCTTTAATCCGTCTGGACTGATTTGGTTTTTTGGCTGCTCTCTCAAAAATACCTACCTCCCTTTTTTTTCGTCGTTACTTATACGTCTCTTGTACGGAAAGGTTTCATTCTTAAGCATACATAGAAAAATGGCTTCCGTCAGCTGAAAGTTTGCTGAATCAAAAATCGCGAATATAAAAAAGCCCAAAACATGATGTTTTGGGCTCTGAATCGATCGAATTAGTAAGATTTTTTCTGGCGTCTGTCACCTGAAGAACGGCGATCATTTGAACGCTTTTTGTCGTAGGAAGAACGGTTGTTGCTTTTCCCTTTTCCGCCGCGGTAGCCGCCGCCTTGGCCGTCTCTGCGTTTAGAAGAGCGTTGGTTTTTATAGCGTTTGCTGACCATCGGTGCTTCGTCTGTTAAGCGAACCGGTGTATTGTCAGGCTCTTTTGTAGACATTTTGATAGCCGCTGCAACCACAGTCACTGCATCATGATCTTCAAGCAGCTCAGCTGCCGCTGTCATGTAGAAGTTCAGGTTGTTTTCGCTGATTGCCGTACGAAGACGTTCAACCGTAACCTGCTGCTGGCCTTCTAACGCTTCATCAAGTGTAGGCTCCTTCATGCGGTCCATTTTGCGTTTTGTTGTTTGTTCAATTGCGCGAAGCATGCTTTTCTCACGCGGTGTAATAAACGTCATTGCCATACCTGTTTTTCCTGCACGGCCCGTTCTTCCGATACGGTGAACGTAGCTTTCAGGATCTTGAGGCACGTCAAAGTTGTACACGTGTGTTACGCCTGAAATATCAAGTCCGCGAGCGGCAACATCAGTTGCGACAAGAACTTCGATTGCGCCTTCTTTGAATTTACGAAGCGCAACCATACGTTTCGCCTGCGTTAAGTCACCGTGAATTCCTTCAGCTGCATATCCGCGAAGGTTCAGGGCTTCAGCCAGCTCATCGACACGGCGTTTTGTACGTCCGAATACGATCGCAAGCTCAGGAGACTGAATGTCAAGAAGGCGAGTCAGTGTATCGAATTTTTTGCGTTCTTGCACTTCCAAATAGAACTGCTGAATGTTAGAAACCGTCATTTCTTTCGCTTTTACTTTTACGTGTTCCGGCTCAGTCATAAAGCGCTCTGCAATGCGTTTGATCGGTGCAGGCATTGTAGCAGAGAACAGAAGTGTCTGATGCTCGCTCGGCACGTTTGAAAGGATAGATTCAATGTCGTCAATGAATCCCATGTTCAGCATTTCATCCGCTTCATCCATTACAACAGTATTTACATTGTTTAAACGAATTGTGCGGCGGTTGATGTGGTCAAGAAGACGTCCAGGTGTTCCGACAATAATATTCGGATTCTTCTTTAACGCCCGGATTTGTCGTCCAATATCCTGTCCGCCGTAAATAGGAAGAACCTTCGCACGTTTATCTTGTCCGATTTTATATAATTCTTCAGATACTTGAATGGCTAATTCACGGGTTGGCGCGATTACGATTGCTTGAATATTAGGAGACTCGGGGTTAATTTTTTCAACAAGGGGTATACCAAACGCAGCTGTTTTACCTGTACCTGTTTGCGCTTGTCCAATGACGTCTTTATTTGAAAGTCCGAGCGGTATTGTTTGTGCCTGAATCGGTGTTGCTTCTTCAAATCCCATACGATTAATTGCTTTCATGAGATCAGAACTTAAATTAAAATCTTGAAACGTTATAGTCAAATTATTCAAACTCCTTCTAATTGCTGTTTCAGTAATGTCGTGATTTACCACTTATAAAACTGCCCTTTAGACAAAAAGGACAGGATCCATCCGTATACAAAGCCCGAATTACTTTAAGTTTTATCTTACCATTACACTATTTGTTTTTCAATAAGATGAGAAGCAGATCGGCTTCTCGAATATGCCGGCTGTTGCTCCATCCGCTCCCATTTGTCCGGCGGAGAACTTCGGGTCAGCGGATGAAAAGGCCGGACGAATATGTTCGTATCGCGAAATAACCTATATATATTGTATCATAGCCGCAGCCGGCCAGATATACATAATTTCCGGCCGGCATACATTAGTGTTTGCACATCGAATGATTTTATGATGTAATATGATTTTTTTCGTAAATTATTTTCTTATGAAAGCGGGCTCTCTATTAAATCTTTAACGATTTCTTCAAGCTTCATACCTCTGGACGCTTTGAATAAAATCAAATCGCCTTTTGATGCGTTTTCCTTCACAGCTTGGAGGAGATCTTTTTTCTCAGTGTAGTGGCTGACACGGTCTTTCTCAAAGTGTTTCAGTGCGCCTTCCGCGATAAAAGCTCCCAGTTTTCCGTACGTAAAAACGCGGTCAATTTTCTCAGGGCTGATCACAGCGCCGCACTCTTGATGGAACGTTTCTTCCAGATCGCCGAGTTCAAGCATATCGCCGAGCACGAGCATTTTTTTGCCATAGCCTTCAAGACTTTCTGTCAATTGAATCGCAGCTTTCATGGAGGTCGGACTCGCATTATAAGCGTCATTGATTATCGAGAGGCCGCTGTCTGTTTTGATGAGTTCAAGTCTCATACCGGTTACCTTTAGGCCGCTCAGTCCCGTCGCCGCATCCTCAGGCGTGATGCCAAAATAAGCCCCAGCAGCAATTGCAGCCATGGCGTTCATCACATTGTGCTTGCCGAGTATCGGAATAAAAAACGATGTTTCCATCCCTTTGATTGTAAAATGGGTGCCTTCCTCACTCTGGCTGACATCCTGAAGCTGATAATCATTATGCGCTCCCATCCCGTACGTTTTCGTCCGGCAGCTGTATGCATTTTGAAGGAGCGGTTCGTCCCCGATATAAATCAGCACTCCATCTTCTTTAAGCCCGTTAATGATTTCAAGCTTCGCCTCCGCGATACCCTCTCTAGAGCCAAGGTCTTGCATATGCGATTCGCCGATATTCGTAATCACTGCCGCATCCGGGTTTGCCAGCCGGCTCAAGAGGTCAATTTCTCCTTTGGCGCTCATTCCCATCTCCAATACGGCGATCTCCGTATTTTCAGGCATCGCTAAAACCGTCAGCGGCATACCGATGTGATTATTGAAGTTTCCTCCTGTTTTGTGGACATGGTACCGGGTTCCCAGGACGGCGTGAATCATATCTTTCGTTGTCGTTTTGCCGTTGCTTCCGGTTACTCCGATGACACGTGTGCCAAGCTCCTGCAAATAGGCTTTTGCAAGCTGCTGAAGTGCGATAAGGGTATCATCCACTAAAATGACGGCGTGATTCTCAGGCGGATTTGGTTCTGACCGATCCCAAAGAACGGCCGCTACACCGGCTTCAAAAGCCTTTTCCACAAAAGCGTGGCCGTCAAAACGTTCCCCTTTCAGCGGAATGAAAAGCTGATGTTGTTCCAGTTTTCTTGTATCGGTTGCCACTCCATGAATGACTGTTTGTTCATATTTCGGATTTGTCAATGTGCCATTGACCATTTCAGCAATGTTTTTTACTGTTCGCTTAATCAAGTGAGGTCCCTCTCTTTCTTTTGTATATACGGGAAAAAACACTGCCCTTTTACCGGCAGTGTCCTTCTTCATTAGAATGTATGCTTGATCAATTGTTTTTCAGCGTGGCGTTCTTTTGCAAGCTCCACAAGCTGTTCAATCAGGTCAGCGTATTCCACACCAGCTTCTTTCCAGAGCAGCGGGAACATGCTGAAAGGTGTAAAGCCAGGCATTGTGTTGACTTCATTGATCAGAACTTCGCCGTCAGCTGTCAGGAAAAAGTCCGCTCTGACGAGTCCTGAACCATCGATCGCTTTAAACGCTTTGATCGCCATATCACTGATTGTTGCGTATTCCTCTTCGGTGACAATCGCCGGAATCATCAGATCAGTATCTCCATCCTCATATTTCGCTTTGTAATCGTAGAAATCCGTCTTCGGTGCGATTTCTCCCACAACAGAGCATTTAGGATCGTCATTTCCAAGAACGCCGATTTCGATCTCGCGGCCGTTGATGCCTTCTTCGACGACGACTTTGCGGTCATATTGGAAAGCAAGCTCAAACGCTTTTTGCAGTTCTTCACGGTTTCGGCATTTGCTGATTCCGACACTTGAACCAAGGTTTGCCGGTTTTACGAAGCAAGGGTAGCCTAGTTCCTGTTCAACCTGCTCACAGCATTCTTTCGGAGAACGAGTCCAATCCTTCTTAAGGAAAGCTGCGTATTTAGCTTGAGCAAGGCCGGCCTGCGCGAATAAATGTTTCATGACGACTTTGTCCATGCCTGCTGAGGAAGCAAGTACTCCGTTGCCGACATAAGGAATGTTCAAGAGCTCTAGCATCCCTTGGATCGTACCGTCTTCTCCGTTCGGTCCGTGGAGGAGCGGGAATACGACGTCGATTGCTTCATTTTGCTGTGACGCTTCCTGCGGAAACATCTCCTGGTTCAGGGCAGCTGGAGAAAAAGCACTGCCTCCTTGCTCAAATTGAAGCATTTTCACGTTTGAAACAGGCTCAGTTAAACGGGCGCCTCTAACCCATTCGCCTTTTTCTGTTATATAAATCGGATGTATATCAAACTTCTCAGTATTTAGCGCTTTGATTACAGCCAGAGCTGTCTGCAGGGAAACATTATGTTCTGCCGACTTTCCTCCGTACACTAATCCTAGACTTGTTTTCAATGGATACTCCCCCCACTACAATTCATCTTTACTATCTTATCACTTTCACAAGAAAATGATCTAATTATTTTTGGGCATGCTGATGTTGAATGCATTTGTATGTAATTCCTTTTTATTTTATATTAAAATGGCATTGAAAAGGAGATGTGACATATGAAAAAAATCACAACGAACGAACAATTTAATGAACTGATTCAATCTGATAAAGAAATCATTGTAAAGTTTTATGCTGATTGGTGCCCAGACTGCACACGCATGAATATGTTCATCGGCGATATTTTGGAAGAATACAATCAAAACGACTGGTATGAGCTGAATAAGGACGAGCTTCCTGACTTGGCTGAAAAATACCAAGTAATGGGCATTCCCAGCCTGCTTATCTTCAAAAACGGTGAAAAAACAGCTCATCTTCACAGCGCCAATGCCAAAACGCCTGAAGAAGTGACTGAATTTTTATCTGAACATATAAGCTAATTCGTTAAACAGCCTTATTTTATGTCGTCGGGCTCTACATGAACATGAACATGAGTGACATCGTGTTCATGTTTTATTTTGTCTTCTACTTCATCAGCCACTCCATGACCTTCTTCTACTGTAAGCTTCGGATCAACCGTAATGACCATTTCGATATGAACTGTGCTGCCTAAATACCTCGCTTTCACATCCTTTAAGCGATGCACATTTCCGATCTTCGCGACGGTTTGTCTGTAAGGCTCAAGATCTTTTAAATGGAAGCCGTCTGTTAAAGAATGTGAAGCGTCTTTAAAGATATCCCACGCCGTTTTGCAAATGATGATGCCGATGATAAAAGCCGTTACCGGATCAATCCACGGCAGCTGCAGCTGGGACGAAAAAACACCGATAAACGCGCCGGCACTTACAAAAGCGTCTGACCTGCTGTCCTTTGCCGCTGCCATCAGGGCAGAGCTTTTAATGGACGCTGCCAGCCTTTTGTTATATACATAGATGCCATACATAAACACAGCACTGCCTAACGCCGTCCATGCCGCGATAAGATTGGGCGTTTCCGTTGTGCCTCCCGCAATCGCTTTTCCTCCGCCGATTAACACTTCAATGCCGACTGCCATCATAATAAAAGACGCAATAAGAGACGAAATTGTTTCAGCCCGATAATGGCCGTACGGATGATCGCTGTCAGCCGGCCTTTGGGAAATCCGCAATCCTATGAACACCGCTAAGGACGAAACAATATCTGTTCCATTATTTAACCCGTCTGCTCTCAGCGCTTCAGAATGATATAGAATCCCAATGACTAGCTTCACAACAGCAAGGATGACATATGCAAAAATATTGAGGAGCGCCCCTTTTTCTCCCTTTTTCAGATTTTCTGTCCGCTCCATTGTATACCAGCCTCCATTCTATTACATAGTATGGTTCAAAACATGAAAAATAGCAGAACTGCGTTCAATGAAGCGGGACATTTCGACAGCAAATATTGCCCGGGAAACTTTTTGTCGATTTGTTGAATGTTTGTAAATTGGCAAAGAATAGGACTGTTTTCACCTTTACAGGCTATTGCGGACATTGTATACTGAAGTTAATTGATAATGATTATCAATATCGTTTGATTGGAGGTTGGTGACACAATGACACCTCAGTCTGCAGAAATCAGAAAAAAACAGCTCATTCATCTGTTAATACAGAATGGTATATACAAAAAGTCAAAGCGTCATCTGTATGAATTGTCGCTGACGGAGTTAGAAAGTGAATACAAACATGTCAGGAGGGCGCCGGAGCATGCCGAAGCGTAAAATAAAAACTTACCAACAGCTGATCCAGGAAAACAAAGAGGCGATTATGGGCAATCCAAAGCTGATGAATGTTATTTATGACAGGATCGACCGCAAGCATCAAAAAAATCTGCAAGAGCAAAACAATACATAAAAAGAGCCGGAAAGGCTCTTTTTTTTATGACTCAAACGCTTCTGCTGCCAGGGTGTGTATCACGGCGTCATCCATCGGCGGGTTATGGAGACCGGCGCGTACATCACGGTAATAGCGCTGAAGCGGGTTGGTTCGTTCAAGGCTTTTGGCTCCGACAATTCTCATCGCTTTATCAACAACAGACAACGCAGCGTTTGTGACGATATGCTTAGCTGCACCGAGCTCGCTTGTCAAGTGTGGACGCCGTTCCGGATCGTCATATAATTGAGCGATATGGAAAAGAAAGTGTCTGGCATTAAGCAGTTCAAGCTCCATTTCACCTGTCCTTTGCTGTACGGCCGGGACATTCTTGATCGGTCCCTTCAAACTGTTTGGAGAATACTCAGAGGCAAATTGCACTGCATAGTCACGCGCAGCTTGAGCAACACCAAGATAAATCGCCGGAATGTGAAGCAGCCAGCCATTCGGCTTAGCTCCACGAGGCCCTTGAAGCAATTCAACCAGCTTATTCTCTTCAAGCATGACTTCGTTCAGTACAAGATCATGGCTCCCTGTCGCCCGCATCGCCATCATATCCCACGTTTCTTCAATCGACAAACCGGGATCATCTTTATGAATGAGAAACACGCCTGTTGTTTGTTTGTCTTCAATCCATGCGGTTACTAAAAAATAATCCAGTGCTTGTGACATCGTCGTAAAGGTTTTTCTTCCATTCACTGCCCATTTGCCATCCTTTTTGACGGCATTTGTACCCGGACGCCCTCCTCTCGTCGGGCTTCCGGTTTTCGCTTCAGTCGCCGCCCTGTTAATGACGGCTCCGTTTTGGACTTCCTTGGCAACAAATGCAAATACGTCTTCATCCCAGCTGTCTCCTTCTCCAAGCTCCCCGATTACGCTCAAATGCCAGCCGATGCTAAGAGCCGCAGGAGCATCTCCCCGTGCAAGCCGTTCTTGAAACAAGAGCATTTCGTAAACAGAAATGCCCCCTCCGCCATGAGAAGCTGGCAATGTTAATGCCGTATAGCCAGCATCACGCAGTTTTTGTATTTTCTCCACAGGAAAACGTCCCTGTTCGTCATCTTCAGCAGCTGTTTGCTGAAATTCATCCGCAATCCGTCCGATTTTCTCCATCCATTGCCGCTGTTGATCGTTTTGTATAAATAATGACATCCGGCAGCCCCCCAAGTTTTAATTCCGATAAATTTAATATGTATTATAGATTTCCTGCCATTTTTCCGCAACTGTTAATCTTTTTGTCCAGTATAGAAAAACACGCCGTTCCCCTAGGGAACAGCGCGATTACACAGGATTTGCATCCCGGTCTTGTTTCATGCCGAGATAAATCAGCATATATGTCAGGTAACCCATTGTCATCACCAGGCCGCCAAAGAAAAAGCTTGAGAAAATCGGCTCTTCAAAAGCGGTCACTGCAGCCAACACAATCCAGCTGGCATACAGATAGATGATAAAATAGCGAATGCCCGTCTTCATTTTATATATCATGTACAGCCCCACGAGAGAAAACAACCCTAGCGCGAGCCTGAAATAAACAAGATGTTCAAACTGAAACATGAATGACACAAATGAGAATCCAAGCAGCAATACGATCGGTAAAGCGGTAATAAAGTTCCTCAATCGAGACACCTCCGTCAGTACCTTTAGTATAAACCAAAATATCAAATGATATTGATTTACGTGAGCTTTTTCACAAAAATGTCATTCCTTGCCTTTAGACCCGAACATCCCGTTTACAGAAGCACCACCAGCCAACGACGATGAAGAATATCGCGTGTATGATGAGAATCCCAATTGAAAACAATGGCGTCATGCCTGAAAACAACGCTGTCTCTCCGCTTCTGTATTGTGTAAAGTCAGTGTTCGCAAAAAGCAAAAAGCTTCCCCACTTGTTTTCAAACAACTTCATGAGCTGAACAAGTGTACTCGCTCCGTATAAAACGACAAAGGAAACAACAACTGCTACCGCGCTATTTCGGAACAGCGAAGAACAAAGCAGGCCGAATAATCCCATCATCACGGCTTCAAGCCAGTTTGACCCGATCAGCGCCAAGGTGTTGATCAGCAATGTCTGTGATTCCGAGGTCACGGATGTGCCAAAAAACACGAGACCGAATAATAAAGCCAAAATGTAGTATGCCACATACAAATAAAAGCTGACCATTACGACTGTGATTAATTTTGACCAAAAAACCTTTTGGCGTTTAACCGGACGAATGAGCAGAAATTTGATCGTCTTTTTATCAAATTCCATCGAAATAATTGTCGCAGCAATCACGATCGTTAAAGCCTGCAGCAAAATGTTCAGGCTCGGTGTATACGATAAATAGCCGATGAAGTTTTCATCTGTCCCGGCACTGACGACAATCCGTTTAATGATCAATGCCATGAAGAATTGGAAGACAGCCATCAGGATCAGAGAAACCAAAGTGACCTTCCGATTAAAAAGTTTCATATGTTCATTCCAAATTAATTTAGACAAGCTCTTCTCCCTCCTCTTGATGAGCAGTCGTCGCTTTTATAAATTCGTCTTCCAGTGATTGCGTGTAAGGCGTAATGGAGAATACATTCAGACCTTGTCCAACAAGTGATCGGTTCAGCTCCGGAATGTTTTCTTTTGCTACCTCAACTACAATCGTCCCAGCTTGGCGCTCAGCTTGATATTGATTGCCTGTCAGCCAATTGAGCGCTTTTTCTTGCGGCTGCACTTCTATAATCGCTTTTTCTGTGGTTTGACCAGTTCCTTGTAAGCTGACTTCCGCTTTGATCTCACCCTTTTGAATGATGATGACACGGTCGCACAGATCTTCAACCTCGCGCAATAAATGAGTGGCGAACAGGACTGCTGTTCCCTCCACTTCTGCGAGCTCCTTAATATGATCGCGAAAATCCTTCATCCCCGCAGGATCGAGGCCGTTTGTCGGTTCATCTAGAATGAGAAGCTTCGGCCGGTGAAGAATTGCCTGAGCTATTCCCAGACGCTGCCGCATTCCAAGAGAATAGGTTTTCACTTTATCATGAATGGCTGACGTCAGCCCGACACGTTCCACCACTTCATCAAGCCGTTCATCCGTTATTTTCCTGTGCATATTCGCAAAGTGCTTGAGGTTTTCCCAGCCTGTCAGGTACGGATAGAACTCAGGGTTCTCGACGATCGCTCCAACCGCTTCCATCGCTTTTTCAAACTCTGTATCATGCTGGAATCCGCTGATTGTCACGCTTCCGCTGTTTTGTTTTAGCAGCCCGACGATGATACGGATAAGTGTTGTTTTTCCGGAACCATTCGGACCAAGCAGACCGATGATTTCACCCTCCATGACGTCCATGCTGATCTGTTTTAAAATCGCTTTAGACCCAATCTTTTTATCGAGGCCTTCAATATGTAAAATCGGCTCAGCCATAAAGCCTTCCTCCTTTTTCAACCAAAAATAAACAGTGCCCAAAATTAGGCACTGTTTGTATTATAGCACTTGTTGCTTCCAAATGTTTGGTTAAACCGATAGAGTCGGCGCTTGCTCAGTCTGCTTATTCTTTTCGGTTTCTGTAATGATGACAGCGCAGGCCGCGTCACCTGTTGTGTTCACCACTGTACGGAGCATATCAAGCAAGCGGTCAATTCCAAGAATCAATCCGATTCCCTCGACAGGCAGGCCGACAGATTGAAGCACCATGGCTAGCATAATCAAACCGACTCCCGGAACACCAGCGGTTCCGACACTTGCCAGCACAGCCGTCAGTATTACCATCAGCAGCTGCGTAAATGTCAGATCATGCCCGAACACCTGCGCGATGAAGACAGTGGCTACCCCTTGCATGATGGCTGTTCCGTCCATATTAATTGTTGCACCGAGCGGCTGGACGAAGCTGCTGATTGGCTCAGGCACTTTTAATTTTTTCTGAGCCACATCCATAGATACCGGGAGTGTCGCATTGCTGCTGGAGGTACTGAACGCCACAACCATAACCTCTGAGAAATTTTTAAAGAACGTGATCGGATTTCTTCTGGCTAAAAGCGCTACTGTAGATCCGTAGGTAACGACTGCATGTATCAGCAATGCAACGGTTACCACAACCATGTACAATCCCATCGCTTTCATTGCACTGAATCCTTGGCTTCCGATAGCTGTCGCAATCAGACCGAATGTACCATACGGAGCGAACTTCATGACAAGATTAACCAAGTACATCATCAATTCATTTCCTTGTTCAACGACTTTGAGAAGCATATCCGCTTTTTTTCCGAGCATTGTAATCCCTAGTCCGACAAAAATGGCAAAAGCAATAATTTGAAGCATATTTCCTTCCGTCATCGCTTGAACAGGATTGGTCGGAATAATGTTTAACAGTGTGTCTGCAATGCTTGGGGCTTTTTCAGCAGTGAATTCGGCAGATGAAGTATCATACGTTCCGAACTCTCCCGGTTTGATGACAAGAGCTAAAATGATGGCAATCGTAATCGCGACTGCAGTCGTGATGAGAAAATAAGAAATGGCTTTCACGCCGATTCTGCCAAGCTTCTTAGGATCGCCCAGCCCGGCTACTCCCAGCGTCAGTGAGAAAAAGACAATCGGAACGACAAGCATTTTAATGAGGTTTAAAAAGATGGTGCCTAGAGGACCAAATACAAACTTATTTAAATTTTCAAATAATTCAGGTGATGTTACGTTAAGAATAATCCCCGTCACAGCACCCAGCACCAATGCAATGATAATCTTTGTAGCCAGCTTCATCCGCATTCCTCCCTCTTTTGAAAAAAGCCCGCGAGAGACTCCCGCGGGCTTTGGCTATACAATCAAACCACAGGACTCTCTCTTCACGCTGATGAGGTTAGCTGACGGGTTCGGACGAAGAGATGTCCGTTTTTCAGATGAAAAATTAACCCCAAAAGATCGGGTCCCCCACTCCTTGTTATAGGATTAAGCGTGTGGCTTACTATTATATGATCTATTTTATTTATACAGAAAAGATCCAATTTTGTAAACTATTTTTTGTTACTTTTTTCTCTGGATCTTTTAGGTCGATCCTCCTTGTTGGTGACATCAAGAATATCAAGGAGAAATACAAAGATCGGAATCCCGATAATTAAGCCCCAAATGCCGAAAAAATGTTCAGAGAAAATGAGTACTGTGAAGGTGAAAAAGATTGGCAGCTCTGTTTTCGCAGACATCAGCTTTGGATTTAAGAAATAGGTTTCGATCGCATGAATGGCGAATATGACAAGCACAATGTAAAGCACATACATTCCGCCGCCAGTGCTGTAGGCGATAATGCTGAGCGGAATCAGGGAAATGACGACGCCTGCCACAGGGATCAATCCAAGGAAGAACACCATAATAGACAGCCCAAACAGCTGCGGGAAGTGCATAATCCAAAGCGCGATAAACGTCAGAATACAATTGACGAGCGCAATGATAAATTGTGCCTCAAGCACCTTGCCGAACGTTCTGGCAAATTTGCTTCCGAAAAAAGCAATTTCCTCATAAAAGACCCTCAGTTTGCTCGTTTTAAATTTCGCCATGAATTCAGAAAGGCGTTTTTTCTCAAATAAGAAAAACATGCTGAGGATAAGCGCCATCACGACCTGCAAACCGAATGTGCTGATATCGGCCAGATACGTATACACTACATTGAAGCCCTCTTTGACATATGAACTGATGTTGATATCTCCGAAAACACTGGTGATCTCATCAAAGAAAGGGATGCGGTCAGGGTGATACGCAATATGTTTAATCTGCTTAACCAGCTGCTGGATCTGCGCCGCGACGACCGGATAAAATACAAAACCTCCGACTGTTAGCAGCACAGCAAGCAGCATGTAAAGAAACGTAATGACAACCCGCTGGCTCACGCGGAAGAACTGGCTTACAAACTGCCGCACGACAAGCTCCAAACGATCCATTAAAAACGTGAAAATGAAGGTAAGCAATATTAAGTTGATCATGCTCTTAAATAGATATAACACACCAGTTAACACGACAAAGATGGAAAAACGCCTTACTCCCGGGTGCTGAAAAAATTTAACTAAAGCGGCCATTTATACACTCCTGTTAGGACAAACGTCCTTCATTCAATATAGTATCCATTTGTAAATTATATAACAAAAAAATGCTGAGGTCTCTGTCCTTACCTTAATAATTCTTAAACAATTAAAAAAACGGCCCATGAATGGGCCGTTCTTTTTTCAAACTGCTGTTTTCATTTTTTTCATGCCTTCAACAGCCTCTACGCTTTTTGCTTCATCAAATTCATTTTCGCTTTTTGCAACAATGATCGTGGCGATTCCGTTTCCGATCAGGTTCACAATGGCTCTTCCTTCACTCATGAAACGGTCGACACCAAGCAGGAGTGCAAGACCCTCCAGCGGAATGACCTGAAGCGCTGACAGCGTTGATGCAAGGACGATAAATCCGCTCCCCGTCACACCTGCCGCTCCCTTCGATGTCAGCATCAGCACGAGGATAATCGTAATTTGCTGGCCGATGCTGAGGTCTACTCCAAACACCTGTGCCAAAAAGACCGTCGCCATTGATAAATAAATGGATGTGCCGTCGAGGTTAAATGAATAGCCCGTCGGAATCACAAGCCCGACAACGGATTTGGAACAGCCGTAGCGCTCCATTTTATCCATCATACGCGGAAGCACCGATTCGGAAGAGCTTGTGCCAAGCACGATCAAAAGCTCATCTTTAATGAAGCGCAGGTAATTCCACAGGCTGAATCCGTAAAGCTTGCAGATGATATTTAAAGCAACAAATACGAACAGGAACATCGTAATATAAACAGACATCATTAAGCTTGCCAGCGGTTTGATGGAATCGAGCCCGAAGTGCCCGATCGTATACGCCATCGCCCCAAATGCCCCGATTGGCGCAGCTCGCATAATGTAGCCGATAATTTTGAAAAAGACGTGAGAAACCTTGTCGAAGAAATCAATGATGCTTTTCCCTTTTTCACCTAATGCCGCAAGACCGACTCCGAAAAGAATAGAAAAGAATAAGACCTGCAAAATGTCCCCTTTTGCGAAGGCATCAACCATGTTGGACGGAACAATGTGTGTCACAAATTCAATCCAGTCGATTCCCTGACCGCCATTTTGCGTGTATTGTGATACATCTCCCTTTTCAAGCTTGCTGTAATCAAGACCCGCACCCGGCTTCATGATGTTGACGACAAATAAACCGATAATGAGTGCGAGGGTGGTGACAACCTCGAAATAGATAAACGCTTTTCCCCCTACTTTTCCAACCTTCTTCATATCGCCCATTTTTGCAATCCCGAGAACGATTGTGAAGAAAATGATTGGTGCGATCACCATTTTAACAGCGTTGATAAATGTATCGCCAAGCGGTTTCATTTCTTTGCCGACATCCGGCCAGACCAGCCCGACAATGACCCCGATGATGACCGCGGTTATGACCTGAACTGTTAAATTTTTAAACAGTTTCATATCCTTCATCCCCCTGTCCTATTCGCCTTTGTGTCTTTCTTACTAGAATGATAGCGTTTTCATATAGTCTGGGGAAGTTTATGATCATAACGGACATTTTGGTCTTTTTGGTCTCAGGTTTATCCTTTTAACACGTAGCGGTTGACCGGCCGGCCGACTCCGCCATATTGAACGTCCAATTTGATGATCCCGGTTTTTTCTAAGTAATCAAGATATCGTCTGGCTGTCACTCTGGCGATGCCGAGCGCCTTGGCGACCTCTTCCGCAGAAAGGGATGCGGTTTGCTGTTTCAAAAATGCAGTGACTTCATTCATCGTGAAGTGATTCAACCCTTTCGGCAGATTCTGTACGGCCTGCTGCGGAATATTCAGGATCGCATCGAGCTGTTCCTGAGACAGCGTATCATTCGCTTCGATTTTTTGTTTATATTGCTTGTACTTTTCGAGCGCCTGTCTCATTCGCTCAAGCTTAAACGGCTTTAAGATATAGTCAACCGCCCCGTTTTGCAGCATAAGTGAGATCGTTTCCTTGTCTTTTGCAGCGGAGACGACAATGACATCCACTTCAAGCTTTTGCTTTCTGATCTCCTGCAAAGTCTTGATGCCGTCTTTTTTCGGCATGTACACATCGAGAATGACGAGATCAGGCTGTTCTTCTTTAATCAGCTTAATGCCTTCCTCTCCGTTTCCTGCTGTTGCACAGACAGTAAAGCCTTTAACAGTTGTAATAAAATCCTTATTGACCTCTTGAACCATCGGATCGTCTTCAATGAGCAGAACCTTCCATTCTTTACGAGCCATGCTGTGCTTCCTCCCCCTTCATTGGAAAAACGATAGAAAAAGATGTCCCCTGCCCCGCATGTGAATCAACTTCTATCGTACCCGATCCTTTGTCTATGATTTGTTTCACTAAATACAGGCCATAGCCTGTGCCGCCTGTTTTATTGACCGTAAAACCTTTGTCATAAAGGTGCGGCATATGTGCCTGTTCAATCCCGCAGCCGTTATCTTCTATTAAAATAGCAAGGATATCATCCGTTTGTTCGATGCTAATGTCAATTCGTTTGTCATCTGATTGAACGGTTTCAAAAGAACCGAAGGCATTTTCAATCAGATTCCCCAAAAGCACGACGATATCATGCTGATCAACATGCTCGGGAAATTGCTGAAGACTGCTGTTTTCATCTATATGAACAGCAATGCCGAGCTCCCTTCCCCTTCTGATTTTACTTAATAGAAGGCCGGCCGCAGCGTCATTTTGAATCGAGCGGTGCAAAAATTCAGTCACATTTTCCTGCTCAGTTGATGCCTGGAATGCAAGCTGCAAGGCTTTTTCAGATTTCCCCAGCTGGATGAGACCGGCGATCGTGTGCAGCTTATTCATATGCTCGTGATTTTGGACACGGAGCGCCTCCACAAAGTTTCTGACACCAGTCAATTCCTCTGCCATCTTGGCTGCTTCCGTTCTGTCCTGAAAAATCGCGACGGCGCCGATCACTTTTTTCTTCATGACGATCGGAATTCTGCTGCTCATGATGACCTTACCGCTGACACGAATTTCTTCATTATAAACCGCTTTGTTTCGCTCCACGATTTCGGGCAGGCGCGAATCCTTGAGAACCTCCCAGATCACCTTGCCGATCAGATCCCCCTGCACTTCAAAGATCTGTTTCGCTTTTTCATTGAAAATCGTAATGATGAGACGGTTGTCAATGGCGATCACCCCTTCATTCATCGAGTGAAACGTCGCCGTCCGCTCTTCATACATTCGGACAATCTCATGTGGCTCAAGCTGAAACATTTGTTTTTTGATATGACGGGCAAGCAAAAAGGAACCCGCAAGTCCGAAGCCGAGTGTCAGCACAACGATGAATGCGATATCACGCTTTAAATGAAGCAGGATGTCAGCAATCCCCGGCAGTGTTTTTCCGACAAGCACCACGCCAATTTGGTTGAGGTCGTGATCCTTAACCGGATAAAAAGCGCGAACCGCCGTGCCGATCTCACCCTTTGCTTCAGAGAAATAAATGTGCTCCGCAAACGCCGCCTCCTCGTCTGCTCCCTCTGATTTCTTGCCAATGCTAGTGCTGACAGGATGCGTATATCGAATGTGATTCATATCCATGACGACAATATAGTCTGCTTCATTAATCATCCTGATTTCTTCAACCGCATGGCGAACCGCTTCTGTTCGTTTTTTTTGCGTCAAAGCTTCTTTCACTTCTGTCATCTCTGACACCGTCCGGGCCGTATTCATCAGCCGCTTTTTCAGCTCCCGCTCCTCTGTATGCTGAATGTTGCCGATGAGCACAATGCCGCCGATCAAAAAGGAGAAAATGACGAGGATATAGGATAAGATCGTGATTTTCCAACGGATTGAGAGCTTCTTTTTGTTCATCAGCTTCTCCTTTCAGGTCTTTACGAATGTCATTGCCCCCATTATCCTTAACATAGGGGAGGGCTTTTCATGAAGAGTTTGCTTGCATGTCTCGCGCTGATGATCGCTGGAATTGCAACCGCTTTATTTATCGGATTCCATGATCATACCGGCAATAAAGAGATTGTTTATGATGACGACCAGGAAGGCTTGCAGGATCAAATCGTCTTTAAATTCAGCCACGTGGTTGCTGAAAATACGCCAAAAGGGCTGGCCGCCAATAAATTCGCTGATTTGGTGAACGAAAAATCAGGCGGGAAAATAAAAATTGAAGTATTTCCGAATGGAAGCCTGTACTCGGACATTGAAGAAATCGAAGCATTGCAAAACGGCGATGTTCAATTTATTGCCCCCTCCACATCGAAGCTCGGCATGCTCTCGCCTGAATGGGGAGTGCTGGATCTACCGTATGCTTTTACAGATTACAATGCCGCCAAAAAAGGGCTGAACGGAAGCATCGGCACACAGCTGTTTGATTCTCTAAAGAAAAACCAATTAAAAGGACTGGCCTATTGGACAAACGGCTTTAAACAAATCACGACAAATCAAGGGCCGGTCAGAACCCCGGATGATTTAAAAGGGCAGGATCTCCGGATTATGCAAAGCGATGTGATTGAGGATCAGTTCAAGCTGCTTGGCGCAATACCCCATCAGGAATCCTTCAATTCTACCTTTCAGCTGCTAGAAAACAATGTAGTTGATGGTGAAGAAAATACAATCTCAAACATCTATTCTAAAAAATTTTATAATGTTCAGGACTATTTGACAATAAGCAGCCATGGTTACCTCGGCTACGCTGTCATGACTGATGAGCATTTCTGGAAGGCGCAAACCCCAGAAACAAGGCGCATTTTGACTGAAGCGATGAAGGAGACAACGGAGTGGAATGAAACGTATGCCGAACAAATGAACAAGGAGCAGCTGGAGGAAATCAAAAAGAATTCTGCTATACATATTTATGAGCTGTCAGATAAAGAGAAAAAAGAATGGATGAAGCGTCTTGATCCTGTTTACCGGCAGTACGAGCCAATCTTTGGCCGGAAGCTGATCAAGGAACTATTGGAGCTCCGAAAAGATTCATAGTTCCCATCTCGATACGCTGGTTTTCGTTTATCTTTCTATTGATCGGAAATATAAAAAGAGATAATCGAAAAAGGAGATGGGTACATGTTTAAGCATACAAAAATGCTGCAGCATCCTGCTAAACCAGATCGTCCAGATCCATTATTCGCTAAAAAAATGCAAGAAATTTTAGGCGGGCAATTCGGAGAAATTTCAGTTGCCATGCAGTACTTATTTCAAGGCTGGAACACAAGAGGAAATGAAAAATACAAGGACTTGCTGATGGATACGGCAACCGAGGAGCTCGGGCATGTTGAAATGATCGCAACGATGATCGCCAGACTTCTAGAGGACGCCCCTCTTGATCAGCAGGAAAAAGCCGCTGAAGATCCGGTCATCGGCTCCATCCTGGGCGGCATGAACCCTCACCATGCAATTGTATCAGGACTTGGCGCCATGCCGGAAAGCAGTACAGGCGTACCTTGGAGCGGCGGTTATATCGTAGCAAGCGGAAACCTGCTGGCAGACTTCCGCGCCAACCTGAATGCGGAATCTCAAGGCCGTCTGCAGGTCGCGCGCCTGTTTGAAATGACGGATGACAAAGGCGTCAAAGATATGCTCAGCTTCCTGCTGGCGCGTGACACGATGCACCAAAATCAATGGCTCGCCGCCATTAAAGAATTAGAAGCACAGGAAGGTCCGGTTGTGCCGGGCACATTCCCGAAAGCGCTCGAAAAACAAGAGTTCTCACATCAGCTTATCAATTTCTCTGAAGGCGAAGAAAGCGCCAAGCAAAACTGGCTGAATGAAAAAGCGCCGGACGGAGAAGCATTTGAATATGTGAAAGAAGCAAAAACGTTTGGAGAAAAACCGGAGTTAAAACCAGCACCGCCTTTTGTTCATAATACACTTCCGGGACGCGAGTAAAGACACAAGCCCAAAACATGATGTTTTGGGCTTTGATTATGCCTTCAGAACCGTCCAGTCTGGTTCATACCGGATATCAGGGTGATGTAACAGATCGTGAACGAACGATTTATCCTCTTCATACAGCGTCACCTCTAGGGAAAGAATCACAGCCTTCTGGTCGTTTTCCTCGTATATGCTGTCATGTTCGTTCTCCATAAAATGATCATAGGCTTCTCTGTTTTCCCATACGCTGATGATTTCTGCGGTGAGCGGCCCGTCTATCATTTTTCGCCAGCCGCCGGCCTGTTTGATGAAGCCATTTACATGTGATAGTGCTTTCCACTCTGACTGCGCTTTTGCAAATGCTTCAGCATTTGCAGTGTCTACTTCACATACAATCCTTTTGATCAGCATGGCTACTCCTCTATGATGACGGTTTCGGCTTGTTTATGCTCGACACAGAGATTCACCGTTCTGACGTAAGAGCGTGTGCGGTGAACCGTGCCTTTCGGGATGAGCAGGCTGTCATTTGCTTTGAGCACCGCGGTTTCTTTGTCCTTAAAGTCGATCAGCAGCTCACCTTCAAGAACAATAAACAATTCGTCTGAGTCAGGGTGATGGTGCCAGTCATATTCTCCTGTAAACACCGCAAGGCGCACGCAGTGGTCATTGACCTCTGAAATTGAAAAATTGGCGTGTTTTTCTTTGACTTCGTTTGCAATAGCGAGCAAGTTTTGCATTTCGGACATTAGCGAAAACCCCTTTTTCACTTATTGTATCGCATTGTCGCATAAATTGAGAAAATTCCCGAAATAAAAAGCGATCCAGCTGATGTGCCGGATCGCTTTTTATTTACAGGTTGTCTGCCTTTATGCTTTTGATTAGTCGTTGTTGCGGGCGTTTCCGCCTTTTGAGCCGATTTCTTGGTAGAATTCTTTATCATGATTTTTGCTTGTAGCCTCTCCGCCTTTACGGCCGATTTCTTGATAGAATTCTTTATCATGATTTTCGCTAGTGGCTTCTCCGCCTTTTTCACCGATTTCTTGATAGAACTCTTTGTCATGATTTTCGCTAGTGGCTTCTCCGCCTTTTTCACCGATTTCTTGATAGAATTCTTTGTCATGGTTATTGCTAGTGGCTTCTCCGCCTTTTTTCCCAATCTCTTGATAGAATTCTTTGTCATGGTTCTTGCTTGTTGTTTCTCCGCCTTTTCTACCTGCTTCTTCTCTGCTCATTTTGTTATTGTCTGCCATTTTGAATTCCTCCTTTAATTGGTGTTGGTTGTTGTATTCCCGCTATCAATTCTTTTAAACAAACAAAACACATTGGGTGTGTTTTCAATAAAAAAAGCAGGCGGATCGCGGTGTCCGTCTGCTTTCTGCTATTCCATCTCTCGTTCTGTTTCTTTCAGCCGTTCAAGAATGCGCCTCTTTTTGTACAGCATCATGCCTGTCTCGGTAATGTCGTTTAATGTTGAGCGATTGGCAGCGGCGCCAAAAACCATTCCGGCGACCGGCACCAGCTGGAATAGCTTTTTCCAGCCAAACGTGTCCCGATAGCCTAAAACGACTTCTCGCCAGCCTTGGATTTGAGATGCGACATTCTTATAAGTACGGTCTTGATCGTAGTGTTTTAATTCTTGCAAAATCGATCTTTTGCCGACAACATCAGCCGACGTCAGCTGCAAACATTTCACAATGAAGACGCGTTCTTTTTTCTCCTTTGGGTCATAGCCGTATGCAACTGCGATATCCTGTAATGTTTTTAGTGATAAGCCAAGCACTGCCGGAATGTCTGCCGCCAGTGTAAACACGCCGCCCACACCGGTTGTCGCGCCTTGAACGGTTGCTGCGTTGATTCTGTTTTTGCCCATTCCTTCCGCAATTTCATCCATGACAGGAAGAGGCGCTTTCCGGACGTCCTCCAGCGATTCAAAGATCTCCTCCGGCAGTTTCTTTTGAAACATCCTGATAATCTGTTTTTCAGATGTCAGGTACTGTCCTCCTGTTTGAACAAAGCTGCCGATCTCATCCAAGAGCTTGCCGATCTTTTTCTGAATGAATTCAGGTGTCAGCTTGTCCAGCAGCTGAAACGGGAGACGGCCGAGCTTTTCCCAAAACCAGACTTTTTGCTGAGCTTTTTCCCATTTTTCTATCTCTTTTAATTGCTGGTGTAAGTCTTCTTTTCGTTCTGTTGTCACTCAACCCGCACTTCCCTTCCGTTTTTTCTACTATATAGTATACCTTCATTTGTTCAGATGCGTTTTTATTTTTCACCTGCGGGTACCATTTTTATAAAAGAAAAAGGAGTGATGGGACATGCCATGGTCAATGAAGGATTATCCCGCTTCATTAAAAAACCTTGAGAAGCCGGTCAAGAAAAAAGCAATTGATATTGCGAATGCGATGATTGATGAGGGCTATGAGGACGGACGTGCGATCCCGATCGCGACAAGCAAAGCGAAGGAATGGGCGGAAAACGCATCTACAGATGAAATTGATGATTTTCTTAAACATGATGACGAGACAGAACGCGATGATGGTTCCAACAGCGGCGGAGACCCAGAACTCATGCATAAAGCAGAGCATGTCATCAAGCATAAAAACGGCTGGGCAGTCAAAGCCGAGGGAGCCAAACGTGCGTCTGACATCAAGGATACAAAGAGAGAAGCGATTGAACGGGCAAAGGAAATCGCTGCGCATAAAGGCACTGAGGTCGTTGTCCATTTGGCTGACGGCAGTGTGCAGAGAACGATCAAAACGGGATCATAAAGCGATGTGCTTTTAGGTGTTTCGAAATAATCAGGAGCGGTTATTGATTGGTAAATCATTTATGAGAGGTGATCATGATGCTTAGCTTTTTGGTTTCATTAGTTGTTGCTATCGTTATCGGATTAATTGGAAGCGCCATTGTAGGAAACCGGCTGCCGGGAGGAATTTTCGGCTCTATGATTGCCGGGCTGATCGGCGCTTGGATCGGACACGGACTTCTTGGCACTTGGGGACCAAGCCTCGCCGGCTTTGCTATTTTCCCGGCCATCATCGGGGCAGCCATCTTCGTGTTCTTGCTGGGCCTGATATTCCGCGGGCTGCGGAAGGAAGCCTAAACTCATTAGATACAGGAGGCATCGTTTCGAACTGAAACGATGTCTTTTTATATGGGACCTTATCCCGAATCCCTACATATCATGTTACATAACAGGGAAAAATTCAGGAATGTATTTTGAACATTTTCGGTTGACAAGAAACCGGGATGGTCATATGATGTAGATAAAATAATTTGCCTTAAGGAAACTCTTTGTTGTACGGCAAAAACAATCAGAATTCAGGTGAGACATGATGAACAAGGACATCACAGCACAATCTCCCCGTTCCAAAGCCGTCCAAGATGCGCTTGACGGGAAAATCAGAGGATTCAGAGGGCTGCTCCCTTTTCTTGGTCCTGCATTTATAGCAGCCATCGCCTATATTGATCCCGGCAACTTCGCAACGAATATTTCGGCGGGTTCTAAATACGGATATATGCTCTTATGGGTAATATTATTTTCCAATATCATGGCGCTTTTAATTCAATCTCTATCCGCCAAACTTGGGATTGCGACAGGCAAAAATCTGCCTGAGGTTGCCCGTGAAGAATTCCCGAAGCCTGTCTCGATTGGATTATGGATTCAGGGCGAGCTTGTCATTATCGCAACTGATTTGGCGGAATTTATCGGAGCGGCTCTGGGACTGTATTTGCTGTTCGGCATTCCGATGCTTGAAGCGTCTATTATAGCGGCGATCGGTTCTTTCGCGATCTTGGAGCTTCAGCGCCGCGGTTATCGCTCACTTGAAGCCGGCATTGCCGGTATGCTGTTTGTGGTCGTGATCGCCTTTGCACTGCAGACATTTTTCGCAAAGCCTGATGCCGTGTCAGTGATGAAGGGCCTCTTTGTCCCGGCGTTTCATGGCACTGACAGTGTGCTCCTTGCAGCGGGTATTCTCGGCGCAACTGTTATGCCGCACGCCATTTATTTGCACTCTGCCCTTACACAGCGGCGGGTGGTCGGCAAAACGGATGCAGAACGGAAAAAAATCTTCAGATTTGAATTTATTGATATTTTAATAGCGATGCTAATTGCAGGAGCTATTAATGCAAGTATGCTGATTGTGGCTGCCGCATTATTTTTCAAAAACGGCCTGTTTGTTGAGGACCTTGATGTCGCGTTTCAGCAATTCGGACATCTTGTCAGCCCTATGTCTGCGGCTTTATTCGGAATTGGGCTGCTCGTTGCCGGGCTATCCAGTTCGTCTGTCGGCACACTTTCAGGCGACGTGATTATGCAAGGATTTATCAACTACCGCATCCCGCTGTATGTACGGCGGTTTATCACGATCATTCCGCCGATCTTGATCATCGCGTCTGGCGTAAATCCGACGACCGCTCTCGTCTTGAGCCAGGTCGTGCTGTCCTTCGGGATCGCCTTTGCCCTCATTCCGCTGATTCTGTTTACAAGCAATAAACGGATCATGGGATCTCTGATCAACGCCAAATGGGTCACAGTGGTGTCTTGGCTGATTGCAGTATTGATCGTCGCTTTGAATGTGTTTTTAATTGTAGATACGTTTCGATAAAAAAACCGGCTGCAAAGCCGGTTTTTTATTTTTGGCAAAAGCTCATTGATACCCTTTTTGACAGAAATTTGTTATGATAGAAGAAAAAATCGGAGTTTTGATGATGTCAGTATTTATTTTGTTTTATTTGTGGATTGTTCCTATTGTCATCGGCATTATATGTTCTGTCGCTGCCTATAAATCCAAAGGGAAAATGAGAATAGCGCCCGGCATGGCCATGATCATGTTCAGTATCATTTCCTTGATCACCGCGTTTACAGCCGGACACACGAATTTTCACGTGTTTATCGGCGGCATGTTTTTATTCGGCACCTTCTTGGTCGGTTCTGCTTTTCCTTTCTTTTTCGGGCTGAAGAAAAAAGAGAAATAACCCTATACTGAGAAGAGCTCTGTAAGATTTGATAAGAATAAACAAATGAAACATACAAGGACAAATGCGCTGGTCTTTTTGCTTTGAAAGAAGGTGCATTTGTCCTTTTGCCCGTTCTGAGCATGGCGAAAATCGTGATATGACGCATAGATCATTCCTGCAGATCCTAATGCATACAACAATAATTTTATAAACTCAAACATGTAATCCTCCTCATACCAATATAATACAAGGATAACCTGAAATACATTTGTTTCCAACACAAAAAAAGAGGCCTCTAAAAGGGCCTCTTTTTTAGAATAACCGTTTCAAACTTTTCTTCAGTGACGGCATTTCGATTTTTTGGTTTTCGAAGAAGTTTTTCAGCATGTACTTGCTGAAGCCTTTTGCCTGCCCGTAGGTGATTTTGCCAGGCAGCGGCGGTTCGTTCCCAATCATGACATCCACAACGACCGGTTGGTCAGAGTGCAGCGCCTCATGGAAAGCCGGCGCAAGCTCTTCCGCTTTGGTCACTTTGATGCCTTTTGCTCCGCAGCTTTCTGCAAATGCGGCATAGTCGACATTTTGAAGCTGTGTGACATAATCGATATTGCCTTTAACCTGCTGCTCATACTCGATCATGCCGAGATTTTCGTTGTTTAAAATGACGACAGTGATCGGGAGCTTATATTTGACGGCTGTCGGAAGATCCTGCATGACCATGGAAAATCCTCCGTCACCGCAAACAGCGATCGCCTGGCGTTCCGGTTCTGACAAGCTTGCTGCGATCGCTCCCGGCAGGCCGCATCCCATTGTCGCAAGCCAGCTTGAAACGATGAAATCCTGGTTCGCGTTCATTTTGAAATGACGCGCCATCCAAACTGTCACAGTGCCGACATCTACAGAGAGCACCGCATCCTCAGCAGCCGCTTCCTGGAGACGTGCCACGACCTGCTGGGGTTTAAGCGGTGTTGTTGCCTCTGTCTCATCTTTTTCAATTTCGTTCCACCAATGCTGCATATGTTCTGTGCAGGCATTCAGGAATCTTCTGTCTTCCTTGCGTTCAATATACTCTGTCAATTCGCGCAGGCCGAGAGCCGAATCGCAGACAAGGCCCGCTGTCACCGGATAGCGTTTTCCGATTTTTGCCGGGTCTGAATCGAGCTGGATGGCCGGTGTATCATCTGGCAAATAATCGCGGTACGGGAATGACGTTCCGAGCATGATTAATAAATCACATTCCTCCATTGCCTCGTAAGCCGGCTTTGTGCCAATTTGCCCGAGGTTGCCGAGAAAATGCGGGTGCTTATCGGGAACGACGCCTTTTGCCGGTAGTGTGACTACGATCGGAGCCGCGGCTTTGTCCGCAAATTCTAAGAGCTCCCGTTTCGCCTTTTTCATTCCCTGCCCCGCCAAGATAATCGGCTTCTTAGCATTATTAATATATTGCGCGCAGGTGACGAGCTGTTCTTTTTTCGGTTCAAGGTTCCCTTCAATATACACTGGTGAAGTATACACGGGCTCGCGTTTGATTTTCTCCGCAAACAGATCATCTGACACACTCAATACCGCAACGCCTTTTTTGCTGTAGGCGGTGCGGATCGCCTGATTCAAGAGATCCGGCAGTGTTTCCGCGCTATGTACCTCTCTGTTGAACACAGCCACGTCCTCAAACATTTGCTCCAGCTTGATCTCCTGGAAATAATCCCGTCCGACTTCACCTGATGAAACCTGTCCTGCAATGGCCAGCACAGGGGCGCCGTCCGCTTTTGCATCATATAAACCATTTAATAAGTGCACCGCTCCCGGCCCTGCGATCGACAGACAGACTCCGATCTTGCCGGTGAGTTTTGCTTCAGCCGCGGCTGCCAGTGCCGCCACCTCTTCATGGCGGGTTTGAACGAACTTCAGTTGATTTCTTTCGTGTCTTAATTCCTCAATAAACTCATTTATACTATCCCCGGGGATGCCGTAAACATGATCAACTCCCCATTGTTCAAGCAGCTCTGTCATTGCTTGTCCTGCAGTTTTGTGTGCCATAACGTATCCTCCTTTTTCCTTTTTTCAATACCACAGGAGAAAGGCTTTAAAACCCGGAGACCTGAATCACTTGCCAAGTCTTCTTTTCAACAGATCGATCGCCGCAAGCATGCCGACGTCCTTGAGGGTGATGGTTGCATCTAAGGCGCCATTCACGTAATCTTTGATTTGCCGTTTTCGGTTCGGCACCATAAAAAGCGGCAAACGCCGCGGAGAAAACCACTTTAATCGTGCTGTCTCTGTGCCGTCCGCTATTGCTTGTCCGCCTGTTATGCTTCCGAAAAACACATGCTGTTCATCTAGAAACTTTGGCCTTTGATAGACACCTATTTTCGCGGAAAGCGCTGTATTGTATCCCGTCTCTTCCAATACCTCACGTACCGCCGCTGCCTCAGCCGATTCCCCGGAATCAATCCTGCCGCCCGGCAGATCCCATAAAGGAACATCTTTTCGTTTGACCAATAGAATCTGCTGATTTTCGTTCAGTACGATTACAAAAGCACCTTGTGTATACACCGCCATTCCTCTCTTTCCCGCAAAAAAGACCAAGGTGATTCCCTTGGTCCTAGACTTTACTTTTTAAAATGATACGGCAGTGTGGCAACCATTATGTCCTTTTTCCAAAACAGCCGAACTCTGAGGAGGAAGGCCGATTGATTGTGAAGGATGGTGTGCCAGCGTTTTTTCGTTATAAATTGCGGAAATAGCACCATGACAGAAAACTGCTCCTTCTTCGCTTTTGCCTCAACTGTTTCTAAAAATTTATCAAACGGATGAACAAGGCTTCTGTACGAGGAGTGAAGGGTAACGAGACGCACTCCATTATTGAGCTCTTCCCAGCGTTTTTCGACTTTCTTTTCCTGTTCTCTGTCAAATGACACGTGAACGGCGATCACCTGATCGGACAGTGATTTCGCATAGTGAATCGATTTTTGCACGACGGTGGTAACACCTGCTACAGGCACAATCACAACGGTGCCTTTGATTTCTTCCGGCTCTTTGTCTACGATGCGAAGCTGTTCACCAACCGCTGTGTAGTGATTTTTAATCGCAAAAAACAGCAAAACGACGATAGGCATAAAGATTAACACAGGCCATACGACATTAAACTTTGTCACAAAAAGGATAGATAGAACCATAAACGAAATCAGAGCGCCGCAGGAGTTGATCAGCATTTTTCCGATCCAGCCTTTTGGTTTTTGCTTGATCCATTTTATGCACATGCCGGTTTGTGAAAGCGTAAATGGAATAAATACGCCCACAGCATATAACGGGATTAAGTGCTCCGTCTGTCCTCCGAATAAGATAATGAGAATAATGGAGGCAAAGCCTAAAAAGATAATCCCATTTGAGAAGCCTAAGCGGTCACCCCGAACTGTAAACATTCGCGGCATATACTGGTCTCTCGCCAGGTTGAAGGCAAGCTGCGGGAAGGCTGAAAATCCCGTATTTGCCGCAAGGACCAAAATAAGCGATGTGACACCTTGGATGACATAGTAGAACACATTCCGCCCGAAGGTTTCGGACGCAATTTGTGAAACCACTGTTTCATCGGGCTTCGGCGCCGTTCCATATCCGTATGCGAGCACCGTGATGCCGGAAAACAGAATCGCCAGCAAAATCCCCATCATCGCAAGCGTTCTTGCCGCGTTTCGTGCAGGCGGGTTTTTGAAAGCGGGAATGGCGTTAGAAATGGCCTCAACTCCGGTCAACGCTGAGCATCCGGAGGAAAAAGCCTTAAGCAGCAAAAACAGCGTAATGCCGGCTACAGGTGTGCCAAGCGGTGTATGATGAACTGGCTGGTCTATTTGTCCTGTCATGAGCTTGAACAACCCGACGGCAATGAGAACCAATAGCGCCACCACAAACAGATAAACCGGGTAGGCAAGAATGGATGCCGATTCCGAAAGCCCGCGCAGGTTCAAAATCATAATCACTAACACGAGAAAAATAGCGATCGGCACATGATAATCATGCAATGCAGGAAAGGCCGACGTGATGGCGTCCGTTCCTGCGGAAATACTTACCGCTACCGTTAAAATATAATCGACAAGCAATGAACCGCCCGCGATCAATCCCGGCTTTTCGCCGAGGTTTTCTTTCGAAACAACATAGGCCCCGCCGCCCTGCGGATAAGCGTAAATAATTTGCCTGTATGAAAGAATCAGTGCGAGCAGTAATATGAGAACGCCGACCGCAATCGGAATGGAGTACCAAAATGCGGCAGCACTGATTGTTGCTAAAATGATTAGAATTTGCTCTGTCCCATAAGCGACAGATGACAGCGCATCTGAGGAAAGCATTGCCAAGGCTTTTAATTTCGTCAGTTTTTGCTCTCCCGCTGCTTGAGATTTTAGTGGTTTCCCAATCAAAAAACGTTTGATTGAATGATACATCGATGTCTTCCCCTTTTAATTTCTCATTTTTCAATTAAAACAATAAAACATCAGTGTCTTGCTCTCACATTTTGCAATAGTCCTTTCTGCTATGATGTCTCTGTATGCGATTTACATTCCTAAAAATGAACGGCAAAAAACACAGAGGCAAACGGATGCCCCTGTGCCATAACATCGAACACAGGTTTCATTCATCTCCTCTCACGAACGCTTACGAGGTTAGCTGACGGATTCGGGCATATGAGAGTTAGCCCTACCTAAAAAGGATTCACCCCAACGGCAAAAAGCCATTCTAATGGGTCCCCCGCTCTGATTTCAGATTAAGCGATTTGTTTTCTAAAAGAGATCATACTCCCGTTCCCACACGTTGTAAAGAGGCTTATTGGCCGGGCGGAAAAAATAAAATGATAGGTTCCACAAATGGAATTTACATACCAAAAATAAAAAAAAACAGAGGCTAGATTGCCTCTGTTTTTATTCTGTATCTGTCTTTCTTTTTCTTCGTCTTACGGCAACCCAAATGAACACTGCCGCAATCACCATAATAAGTGCCAGCACACCAATATACATCCATTTCTGGCTATGATCCTGTGTTGGTTGTTCTGCGTCTGAGCTGATTGTCTCCGATTTGAGCTGCTGGTGGTTTGTAAACACCTGCTGGCTATTTGTTTCATTAAGGACGGTTGCCGAATCATCGTTGCTGTTCAGATAATTGATGATCTCTTTCGTGACAGCCGTGCCTTCTCCTTTTGCCGGTGCAAATACAGCCATTGTATAGTGTGAATCCCAAGGCGATGCTTGGGTAAATACCACTTGTTTTGTCGTCTCATTCAGCATCTCGAAACCAGATACATCAAACGAGCCATTTTTTGCCTGCGGCACAAGCAGGTCTGATGATTTCTCCTTCAGAAGAGAAAATTGATTGATCCCTCCTATAAAAATGAGGTTTCGGCCTTTCGCATCGTTTGCTGTAACGTCAGATGATTTCTTTACCGTATATGAATGCTGTGCTTCGCTGCCAAAGGATTCCGTTATGAGAGAAAGCTCCTCAAGCTTCGATTGGCTTACGGTGTCAGGAAGCACGATTACCGTTGTTTGAACCTGATTTCCGGCGTAAGGAAGCGGCCACTCTTGAAAATCCGCTGACGGGGACATCCCTTTGATGGTGTATGATAATGTACTGCTTTTATCAATAAAGACCCACTTTTCTTCATCAGTGGTGTTGCAAGGGTTGTTTTCCTTTAACCCGGTTGTGACGAACTGAATATCAATGTAGCGGTTTTTTTGCAGCAGCTTTGGGTCCACTTTTACCGTAACATGATAGAATCCGTTTTTATCTTCTTTTCCTAAGTCATCAAGCCGGACCGAGTGCGGCTGGCCGTTGATCATCACTTTCAGCTCTGAAGCCTGAGAAGCCGATTCATTTTCGTCCGTTGAGGCTTGAATCGTTTCAGACTTTTTCAGTTTAAGCGACAGCTTCGCTGATTGGTTTTCATCCAAAACCGCCGAAGCCGGATAAAAATAATGTGCTGAAGATGTTTTGTCGGCTCCAATTGTGATATCGCCCGCTCCAAAATTCTCGAGGGTCAGCTTATCGCTTTCTTTTTTTTCTGTCTGCTTAAGCTTGCTGATTGAAAGTGTATCGCCGCTGAGCTGGCCTGTGTATGTCTGATCTGTCATCACGCTGATTTTTTTAGCGAGTACGTCCTCGGATGCAGCTTGCGCAAACAGAACCGGCTGCTGCTTGCCCTCTGCTTTCAGCACCCGCTCAGCAAGCAGAAGTTCTTCTCCTTTTGCCTGTAAGCCGGCTTGTTTCATCAGTTTTTTCACTTTGCCGTTCCAATGCTTGTCCACTCCGATAACAATCGTCGGCTTATCGATTTTTTTCAGCTCAGATTCTGTGACATACGCAATCCTGACACTGCTGTCCACCGTTTTCAAATAGCCTTCTGTTTTAACCGCAGCTTCAATTTCCGCCGAACTTGGGTCATCCGGAATGACGATGGCGGTTTCTTCGGTTGTGTTTCCAGATTGGGCGAATGGGTACGGATAATGGTCCAGCGACGTTCCTTTCGCT
Organism: Bacillus sp. MD-5; assembly: GCF_002201875.1. Lineage (NCBI taxonomy): Bacteria > Bacillati > Bacillota > Bacilli > Caryophanales > Bacillaceae > Bacillus > Bacillus sp. MD-5. The sequence continues at coordinate 314,037 of NZ_CP021911.1, read as the reverse complement.
TCACCGCTGTCAGCAAGTGTCAGCCGGCTGTCCGGATAAATTTTGATCCAGTTGCCAGACGTATCCTGTCTGACACACACGCCCTCTTTCATTACGCCGTAAAATTTCAGCGATACGTTGTGATAACCTTGCGCTGACTGGTTTTTATTCAGATTCAGCTTCACTGTTTTCCGTTTGGAATCACCATCAAGCTTTAACGTCTTGACCGGTTCATCATCAATGACAGCCGTTAACGATGATGGAGAAATTAAAAGATTTGATGCCTCGTATTCGATTACCAATTGCTGATTGCCCGAAGAGGCGCCTGCCGGGATCTGATACGTCAGCTCTGCGCTGTCTTTTGATCCATACAGTGTAATCAGCTCGCTTGTCAGCACCTGCTGTTTGGCTTGTTCTCGGTTGCTTTTCCCGAGGAGCGAACCGCTGACCTGTACGTCTTTGGCAAGAGCCGTTTGTCCAGTCATCGCCAGCAGCATGAAGCTTGTGAGAAAAATCATTATTTGTTTCAAAAAGGTCACCCGCTTTTATGTTGGTTGTATCGTTCTGTCTTGTACCATTTGACCTCCTGCTTGAATAAACGGTGCTTGATTTCTACGAATAAAGAGTAGATAACAAGCACAATCCATGCCTGCGAGTATGTGAAGTACATGAGAAACACGATAAAAAAGTTTTGCCTGTTCATTTCTGTTTTTTCAATGCTCAACGTAATCATGACCTCTGTCATAAATAAGAAAAATGCCAAAATCCAGAGAATCATTGCCAAAAATCCAACAGACAAATGCAAATCATAAAACAAATTCACTACAAAAATCGCATTTGACATGATCACGCCAAAGAAAAACAGGAAGTACGTAAAGAAAAAATAAAACAAATCAAAGATAATCCGTTTTCGTTTCAGCTTAAAAAACTGCGCCAAAAATTTGAGCACGACATATTGATTACCGCGCGCCCATCGGGTGCGCTGGCGCCACCATACCTTCCAGGTTTCCGGCTCCTGCTCCCACGTGATGGCCGCAGGGAAAAAGCGAATGTGATAGCCGAGATTATATACCCGGATGGTCAGCTCAGTATCCTCAGCGAGCGCTTTGTCATCCCAGCCTCCGAGCTTTTCGATAATGCTTCTACGGATCGCGAAGTTGGTGCCTGGGATCGTGGCGATTTTGAACCACTTCCATCTGCCTCCCTGGGCCATCCACTGAAAACAGATCGTTTCGATATTGATAAACCTCGTCAGCAGCGTCTTTGCCGCATTGATGACGCGGAATTTCCCTACCACGGCGCCTGCCTTTTCGTCATTCATCAGGCCGAGCACGAGATAATACACGGCCATTTTCTCAGGCGTATTGTCGGCGTCATACACACAGATCACATCGCCATTCGATTCGGCAAAACCCGAGTTGAGTGCAGAGGATTTTCCTTTACCTGCGTTCGGCGGCTTCGTAATCACCATTTTGATGAAATCGTATTTCTCGGAAAATTCATTGACGATATCACCCGTCCGGTCTGACGAATTGTCATTCACGACGATAATCTCCAGACGGTCCTTCGGATAATAAAGGTTGGCCATCGCCTTCAGCGTCTGCCGAATCACAACCTCTTCGTTATGCGCCGGGATGAGGACGCTGACCTTTGGCAGCTCCTTCATGTTTTCTCTCCACTTCGGGATATTCCGTTCGAAGGTCATATAGTGGCGGAACCCGCCCTGCATGAGGAACATGTGGTAGAGAAGCATCACCCATATTAAACTTAGCGAGATAAAGAACAGCGTATTACCCAAGGCTTCTTCTCTCCTTAAAAATTCGTTTTTTCAATGTGGCTCTCAAGTAAAACGTATAACTGACAAACATGATGACAAATAAGAGCACGACAGCGGAGAGAATCCATAATGCCTTTTCCAGAGGGGTTTGCCGATGATGATCGAAAAACTCGTCTATGGCGCTTACGCCGTTTTTCACCTGAATCGTTCCATCACCGCTTGTATGAATTTCCACTTTGTCTGTTTTGACGGTTTGTTGCGTTTTCTTTAAATCGAGCCATTCACTGTCTGGAATGCGTTCCATCTGATCAACCAGCTCCGGCAGATATTTCATCCCAAGGTACGGGTGATAAAATCCACCGGCTACTCCGCCTTCAAAATCAATCATCTGAGAGATATGCTCCTCCATCTCGCCGAGCGGGTTTTGCTTTGATGTATCAACAAAGCCGATCGTCTCCGGATAAAGCGTCATTCCATGCAGCATCGAGGGAGCGGTCACGAACGGAGGTGCACCGGAGGTTTTCCACGTTGTGTCGCTGAGCTGAACCTGGCCAAAAATGCTTGAAAAATACTGTGAAGCGATTTGATAGCCGTATTCGGACATCGTGTAATGCGGCGCTTCAAACGCCAGCGGGTAAAGACCCGATGATGTCAAATCCTCAATGGCCCGCGTCAGTTTTTGCTTTGTATACGTTTCTTCCTTTTCCCGAAATGGTTCGAGATAGCTGCGGTAGGCTTGTTCGTTCGGGAAGTCCTGTGCCTTCTCCAAAATGGACGGGGGGTCTTCGGCATTTCCGGATGTAATCGGCTGATCCGCCTTTGCATCCCAAAATTCAAAGCCCTCTCCTGTTTCACTGTAGCGATAAGCGTGAGTATAGCCGTGAACAATGATACTGCCACCCATGCTTTGCAGCTTTTTCAGCACCTTGACCATCTTCGGTTGATCAGACAAATACACTTTGTCGCCTGTTTCCGGATTCAAGTAAACCGGAATGACCGCCAGGATAAAAGGAATATGCCGCTTATGCAGATATGTACCGGCTTGTAGCAGCAATTTTTCATCAGACATCGGGCTGATATCCTCGAGACGCAAATACAATAACGTCGTCCCCGCCTTCTCTCCGAAGGCTTCTCTGAGCTGTTTCGCCACGATCAAATTGTCATTTAACAAATTCGTTAATCCAATGTACACATTCCCTTTTTTTGTTTTCCATATAAAAGAATGTGTTTTGCCGTCGTCGGCTTTGAAGGTGTAAAGCGCCGTTCCTTTCAGGCCTGATACGCTCAGCACATTAAGCCCGCTTTCCAGAGACACATCGGCCTTTTCTGGCCTGCTGTGAACCTGAAACACATTTTCTTTGCGGGCTAATGAAAGCCCGGAAAATTGGCTGATTTGTCCTGCGTTATAGCCAATGGCGACAACCGGTTTTTTTACGCCGCTGATAAGAGACAGCAATTTTTTGCTGAGCTTTCTTTTCGATTGGCCGTAATACATCACATGATCTTTTCCTTTGAAATCCGACGCTTCAACATCTGAATCTCTTTTGACTGTTACATGGGATGTAAAGTGTCCCGCAAGCAAATCGAGCATTTTGACTTGAGACGACTCTTTGCCGTCCAAGGTTGAATAGATGATGAGAATGCCGGCATCCCGCTCCTTCGCTTGCGCAGAAACGGGAAAAGACACAATCGCTGAAAACAGAAGCAGCATGATGCAGAGCAGTGTGATTCCTTTATAGTTCATTCATCATCATCTCGTTTTCCAGTTCTTCTAAAAATTGATCAGCTGTTTTGATATCTTTCCGGTAGGGCAAATAGCAAACGTGGAACATAAGCGAGACGTACTTTCCATTTTCCAGCTGATATGTATCCAATTGTTTCTTCAGCTTGGTCAGAACGGCTGGCATATGTTCAGCAGGCGTGTGCGTCAGCACGATCCCGATACGCTCGTCAGAGGGGCGGAATTTCTTATCCGTTTCCCGAACACTCGTCCTGATTTGCTGACCGACATATTGGAAGAGGCGATCCGTTTCTTTTTCACCGTACAAGGATTTAAACTCTTTGAAATAATGCATATGGAGCAGCAAAAACACAAAAGAATTGCCGTAGCGCTCAGCCCGCTTCATTTCTTCTGAAAGTTCCAGCTGCATCCTTTGCTTGTTATCAAACCCAGTCACTCTGTCAACAGCAACAAAACTTTTGATTTCGGATTGAAGCCGTGTGATTGAGCGCCGAAGCTCTGCTGTGATATCGTGGATTCTTCCGGAAATAAAAGAAAACAGCAAAAGCGCGATTCCCCACACGACAAGCATTCGCAGCCCTTCCTCAGCTGGAAAGAGCGATGCCTGTCCAGTCTGGAAAAACATCATTAAGGTGCCGAGAACAAAAAGTACGATTAAGGTCACCGCCAGCGCGTAAATTGGGCCGAACCAGATGCCTGCGGCGATGACGACAAACGTGATGCAAAGGATCAGAGCGCCTTCCGATTGCTGGGCTGACACATAATAAATAAACAGAGACAGGGCCGCGATGAGCCCTGAAAAATAAGCAAATAATTTTTGTGATTCATTGAATGATATTTTCATTAAAAAGCTTCCTTTCGGCTAACAGCGGCAGCAGATTGTCAAATGAATGCGTCTGAGTGCCGCTCATATAGCCTCCATAATACGACTTCACAGGATCATGAATTTCAAAGTCATTCATTCTGTCATATATGGCTTTGATGACAGAGCTGTTTTCATGCTGTTTTGTCAAAAACAATACGGCTAATGCATATACGGATGGCGATTCATATTGCACGGCAGGCTCCTTCGTATCTGCCGAATATCGCCCGTACAGCTTTCCGTTTGTCTGAAATTCCTGCTTGATCCAGTCCGCTAAAACAGATGCTTTTTCATCCCCTTCCGGCAAATGCAAAGCAGTGTAAAGCTGATCAATCAGGTTGATTTCACTGTCATATGTGTATTCCTTCGTCACCGAGCTGTATGTCTTCGGCAAAAAGCCATTTTTTAAAGGAGCTGAATAGAGAACATTGGCATTCCGCTGTTCTGTTTCTTCGTCTATGATTCCATTCTTCTTTAAAATAGCTAAGGCATCAGGCATGACGTATGAAAGCGTCACATCCTTTGAAGCGGCCTGTGAGTCGTAAAAGTCTGTGAATAAACCGTTGTTCATATTGTATGTCTTCAAAGCCGTGCCGATATCCTTAGCCGTTTGCGCGTAGTCGCTGCGGCCCCATTTTGCGGCGGCTTGGTCAAGAGACAGCATAATTCTCATATCATCTATCAGCGCATTCGTCCCGCTCGCTTGGCCATTTTGAATCTTCCACGTCACCAAGTGATTGCTCATCAGAAATGAATCAGTCAGATGCTGATATTGATCCTGGAAATGCGGTGCGTCATTTTTGCTGAGCAGAAACTCCATCCACAGGCCGAGAGATTCTGATAAATACGAAGGCTGGTCTGAAAAATCGGTTTTGATCAGCCCTTGATCATTCATTAGATTATGATAGATGAAATATTCCGCTGGCTGCAGCGGGCTGGTGTTCACTTCTGCCGCCGACTGATTTTGGGCCTTATTTCCAGCTTCAGCACACCCTGCGGAAAGTCCGATAGATAAAAAGAATAAGATGACAGCAATTAGTGCATGCCTCACAGGCAAATCCCCCTTTGTCGCCTGAAGCGAATCAGACGCTCACAAATAGTTATAGAAGAAAATATGACTGCCATGTTACAAAGTACATTTACTATAAAAGAAAAAAATGCAGATTGCTAGCTTTTTTTTTCCTTTTTGAACATTAAAAAAACGGGTCCTAAGTCCAATAGAAAAACCTGTGCGATAGGCACAGGTTTTTTATTATTTATCCAAACCGAGTTTTTTCAGCTGTTCTGCCAGCGCATTGTTAATCGGCTCATCTTTATTTTGTTTTTTCAAATAAGAGGACACGTCCCGTTTGGAAGCACGTGCTTTGTCTTTGTTTTTTCGTTTTTCAAATACAGAGAGCTTCTCGCGGTGGCCGCACACACACGCAAAGGTCTGGCCCTCACCTTGGCCGCGAAGCTCCATTCTTTTATGGCAGTTCGGGCAGCGCGCGTTTGTTTTTCGGGCAATCGTTTTTCTGCTTCCGCATTCACGGTCTTGGCACACGAGCATCGTCCCGCGTTTGCCGTTTACTTTCAGCATCATTTTGCCGCATTCCGGACATGCCGTTCCCGTGATGTTGTCGTGTCGGAAGGTTTGGCTGCTGTTTTTGATGTCTTTTACCGTTTGGTGAGCGTAAGCCTTCATGTCTTTAATAAAGACAGCCGATTTCAATTTGCCGGCCGCGATCGCAGACAGCTTTTGCTCCCATTCTGCCGTTAAGGCCGGTGATTTCAGATCCTCCGGAACAAGCTGCAGGAGTTGTTTTCCTTTAGAAGTGATAAAGATATCCTGGCCTTTTTTCTCAATTAAAAAGCTGTTGAACAGTTTTTCAATGATATCGGCACGCGTTGCCACCGTGCCGAGGCCGCCTGTTTCTCCAAGCGTTTTGACGAGGCCTTTTTCTTCTCCCTGCATAAACGCGCTTGGGTTTTCCATCGCTGACAACAGGGTCCCTTCGTTAAAGCGGGCGGGCGGCTTCGTTTGGCCGCTTGTTTCCGTTAACGTGCGGACGGCAAGTGTGTCGCCTTTTTGAAGCGCAGGAAGTGTCTGATCTCTGTCATCGTCCTGCTCATCATCCTCATCCGCCATATCATAAACAGCTTTCCATCCTTGCGACTGTACGGTTTTGCCTTTTGCCGTAAAGGTTTCTCCGCCGATTTCTGCGATGACCTTTGTTTCTTCATATTCGAATGCAGGCATTAATACTGCAAGGAAACGTTTCGCAATCAGGTCATACAGCTTTCGTTCCTTATCACTCAGACTGCTGAGAATGAGCGGCTCTTCGGTCGGGATAATCGCGTGGTGGTCTGACACCTTCGCGTCATTGACGTAGCCCTTATGGGATTTGATGCCGCGTTTTTTAATTTGGCTGACATATTGGGCGTACGGTTTTACTTCCATGCCTTCCAGGCGGTCTTTTAACGTCGGGACGATGTCACTGGATAAAAATCTAGAGTCCGTCCGCGGATATGTGACGAGCTTATGCTGCTCATACAGCTTCTGCAGCACAGAAAGCGTTTCTTTAGCAGAAAAACCGAAGCGCTTGTGGGCGTCACGCTGCAGCTCCGTTAAATCATAAAGCGCAGGCGCAAAGCTTTTTTTCGCTGTTTTTTTCAGCTCAGCTATGACCGCTTGCTTTCCTTGAAGGTCTTTTAGCAAACGGCTTGTTACGTCTTGATTGAACGTTCTCGTCTGCTTTGATTTCTTATCCTGCCACGTCAGCGTCATGCCGTCGACTGCAGCACGGATGCCGTAATATGGAACTGGCGTAAACGCTTGAATGTCTGCCTCGCGCTTTGCAATCATGGCAAGCGTCGGGGTCTGCACACGACCGCATGAGAGCTGGGCATTGAATTTTGTTGTCAGCGCACGGGTCGCATTAATCCCCACAATCCAATCCGCTTCCGCTCTGGCGACAGCAGAATGGTACAGATTTTCGTATTCTTTGCCGCTGCGAAGCTTTTGAAATCCTTCCTTGATCGCTTTATCCGTTACAGAAGAAATCCACAGCCGCTTGATTGGCTTGCGGACATTCGCTTTCTCAATGATCCAGCGCGCAACAAGCTCTCCTTCCCGGCCTGCGTCAGTCGCGATGACAATCTGATTGACGTCTTTACGGGTAAGCTGCGATTTGACCGCATTGAACTGTTTTCCTGTTTTTTTAATCACCACAAGCTTTAATGGTTCTGGGATAATTGGCAGATCCTCCAGACGCCATGATTGAAATTCTTTTCCGTAGCCTTCCGGATCGGCAAGTGTCACCAAATGGCCTAAAGCCCAGGTCACAATATATTGATCACCTTCGAGATAACCGTTTCCTTTTTTATGGCACTTCAGCACCCGGGCTAAATCCCGGCCGACTGAAGGTTTTTCAGCTAATACAACTGTTTTTGACATGCTTAATCACTTCTCTTTCTTTCACACTCATCCTGTTATTATAACAGACTTCGCGCGGCACTCTCTAACCGCGCCCGTTTTTCGTGTCAATTTCTGAGAAAATGACGTGAGTGACGGTTTGCGCGTAGGGCGATGTTTTGTTAATGAAATCTTCTACCGCTTCGAGGCTTTCGGCATTGATTTTCAGCATATAGCAGGCTGCACCCGCAATCCGGTAGCAAAATTCAATATTCGGCAATGTTTGAATATAGCTTTTGAACCGCTCGTAATCCGCGTTTTTGACGGTTGCTTCCACAATGCAGGAAACGGGAAGACCCAGTTTTTTCTGGTCGACCTCCAGCGTGTATTGCTTGATGATGCCAAACGATTCAAGCTGCCTTACCCGTTCTGTCACAGATGGAGGCGACAGCTTAATTTTTCTGCCTAATTCCCTCATCGACAACCGGCTGTCCTTCTTCAGCTCCTCAATGATATTCAGATCAATCTGGTCAAGTTTCATTTCAACATCCTTCTTTTATGATTTTGTACACATTATCTCGGGTATTTTTGTAAATGACAAGTACAGTTCCCTGAAAAAGGCATGTAAAAATGAATGTTTTCCGAACATTTTTTGAAAGCTGTCATATGCCCCTCTGGATTGTTTATAGTATAAAATGAAAACGTGTCCACAAGGAGGGCGATTTATGCTGCACACGCCGATCGGAAGACTTCGCACGATGGGTTTTATTGAAGGAATGTCACTCTTAATCCTGCTGTTCATCGCTATGCCGCTTAAATATTGGGCAGGCCTTCCGCTTGCAGTGACAATTGTCGGTTCGGTTCACGGAGGGTTGTTCATTTTGTATTTGCTTGTCTTGGCTTATGCAACCTTCTCTGTCAAATGGCCGTTGAAATGGTCAGCCGCCGGCTTCATCGTCGCTTTCGTCCCATTCGGAAACTTTTTGTACGATCGCGGATTGAGGAATTTTAAATAAGGAAACGCAAAAAAGGCTGGATCTTTTTGATCCAGCCTTTCTTATTAAAACCACTTTGTGAGCCAGGCGATATAGTAGGCCCCCGGAATAAACATGAGCTGGGCGAGGAGTGTGCCCGCCACCCTTGATGTAACCATTGTGACAGAGGTCCATTTTAAATAGATATAGCTTCGTTTTCCTTTTGCCACATCATCGGCAAGAACGGATACCTTAGGATCAACAAAAATGGCCAGCAGCATCGTCGCAATTCCATTGATCAAACCCGAAGCCATGACGGCTGTCGTGCTGCGCTCCGGCGCCAGCAGGCCTGCGTACAAAGCCGAAAGCACGCCAATCGTATAAATCGATGTGATCAGCATGTTGATGACAAACAAACGCTTCGGAATCAAGCGCATATGAAATCCTTTTACATATGAAATAGACGGCAGACGCAAATAGGAAAGGGCATTTTTGAATCCTTGTTTCGAGAATCCCTTTCGGAATACTTGAAAAACGGAGCCGCCGCCGCCCGCCAAGTGAATAATCGCCCGTGAAAAAAGAGCGACAAAAGACGGGAGCAGGATGATGCCCAGGATGGTGCCGACTGTCGATCCGAAAATCAAGAAGCGGAACTGCTCGCCTACAATCGCCAGTGCGTTTTTTCCCGCATCATCAATTAAATGCCCGGTAAAGGGCTGCTGCACCATGTTCGACATTCTGGACACAATGACCATGACATTAAACAGGGAAAGCGCGGACGCAATAAATCCAACGCGGGCCCCGGAAAGCCTTGTGGCATAGGCTAAGGTTTCTATCGAATGAATCAGCAATAAAAAACAAAATATAAAAAGTACTTGTGTTGTAATGACATGCACGTTATTCTTCCTCCAATTTCATCCTAGAGATAAGACTGCAAAGAAGGCAATTAGGTTTCAGTACGATGTGTTTTTTGCAATAAAAAAACCGCTGGCGAACGCCGAGCGGTTTGTCTTATTCTTTTCTATACGCAAATAAAGATTATATCATCCGCCAGCTCGGGCGGGTTAGATTCATAAAGCATTGTTCCGAAGAATCTTTCTGGAAAGTAAACACCATGGAAATTTCTTGAACACAAGACAACGAAAGCCCTACCTCTCAATCGTCACTGCGGCTCCGAAGCCGCGCCGGTGTGAATTGTAAAACAAAAAAGTCTTTTTTCCATCTCATCGTTAGGGGCGATTTGTTATGAAGGAAAAGAATAAGGGCAGCTGATTATGCTGCTTGGGAAGCGGTAAGCTTCTCTCTCAAAACAGAAAAAAGAAGTTTACTTTCTTTTTTATTTGCTTATTTTTCTTACTAGCTATTCATAATAACATATCGCCCCTGAAAACACAATTATTTTTTACAGGTCAAGTGAGACCGGTGTTTTCTCTCCGGCATTCATTAATCTGATATCTTCCGGTTCAATTTCAAGAATCACCAGATTCGGATCATCCTTGCCATCAAACCAGCGCTCTAATTTAGAACTCCATATTTTGTCCTTCAGTTCTGCCGAATTGTTGATTTTGGCTTTTCCGGCAACTTCGACATAGGCGTCGCCAAAGCCTTCACAATCATAGCCTAATAAAATGTGGACATTGGGGTTGTTCTCAATTTCTTCCGCTTTATGAGTTTCCTTGCTTGTCGGTGTGTAAATCGTCAGCCCGTCATGGAAAAAAGTCATGTAGCGGGAATGCGGTTTGCCCTTTTGAACCGTTGCGAGCGAACCTACTTTATGGTGATCTAGAACATCAAGCACTTTTTGTTTTATGTCTTTCTGATTCATCTCGAATCACTCCTTTTTAACGTCTCCGCTGTTACTTTTCCACATCCGGGGAAGATTTAAACAAGAAAGTGTGCTCTTTATTTTCATCCTTTCCATTCATGCTTTAGCAAGCTGTAATAGATAAGATCATGGTGCCTGCCGTTTACGAATAAGCCGTCCCGTGCCCTTCCTTCCTCTAGAAAGCCGAGCCGCTCCGGAACCGCTCTGCTTTTTTCGTTTCCGACAGCCGCACAGATCGCCACACGATTCAGCTCAAGCTCTTCAAAAGCATAAGTAATGAGTTTTCGGCAGGCAGCGGTAATAATGCCTTTCCCTTCAAATTCTTTGGCAATCCAGTATCCGATTTCCGATTTCCGATTCACTTGATCAAGGTTATGCAGTCCGATCATGCCGCATAGGCTGCCGTCATAAAGGAGCCCCGCCTCAATGCTGGTCAGATCAGCATATTCCCACCGCCAATTTGGAATGATCGTTTCTCTGTACGTTTCAGCGCTGCTTGGATTTTCCGCCCAAAACAGCCACTTGCCAAGCCTCTCCTGATTTTGGATAATGAGTTCGGCCAGCCGCTCCGCATCCTTCGGCTCCAATAATCGGATGGTGATGTGCTCATTTACCTTGCAAGTGAACATTGCCTCTCCCTCTTTCCTTTTTTACCCATTATAGCGATGATCCCGTTTTTTTCAATACAAAAAAGGATGGGCTGCTAAGCCTCATCCTTATATCCTTGGATCGGTAAAGATATCATGCTTATCTGTGCTCGTCGAAGACATTTCCGTCACGACGGCTCCCTCTTCCCCGGCTTGAAACCAATGCTTTGTATTCGGGGGAATCGTATATTGCCCACCCGGTTCCAGCTCAATTTCGTGCCAGACCGTATAGTGTTCCCTGTCTTCCTGAGGAGGGAGAACCTTTGGCAGCTGCGTTTTTTCTCCTTCTACGTAAAGATACACTTTTCCGTAGCGGCAGCGGAAGGTCTCCTGCTTGCCTTCCTGGCCGTCGACCGGCGGATGGCGGTGTTCCGGGCAAGTCTGTCCCGGAAACAGCACCAGTTCCTTTGAGCAATAACGGTCTGTATTGACGTAGACGAAGAGCTGGAGCCCGACTTTTCTTTCTTTTCCTAAGCCGTAATCCATCAGCTGGATTTGGTCTACTTCCTCGTCCGTTAATACAATCCCTGCTTTTTGATAGTAGCTGTTCACTTCTTCTTTCGTGATGCCCATATGTCTCACTCCCTCTTATGTCGTCACAAAGTTTCCGCCGTTGACATGCAGGGTCTGTCCTGTCATGTAAGAGGACTCATCTGATGCCAGCAGCACATAACAGCCGACGTGCTCAACAGGCTGTCCAGGACGGCCCATCGGCGTATCTTGCCCAAATTGAGCAACTGTTTCTTCAGGGAACGTAGCTGGGATTAGTGGCGTCCAGATTGGACCCGGCGCGACTGCATTTACACGGATGCCGTCTTTGACAAGCGCCTGCGCCATTGTTCTTGTAAAGGCGTTGATCGCCCCTTTTGTCGCTGTATAATCAATGAGTGTCGGGTTCCCTACGTACGGGTTGATGGATGTCGTATTGATGATGGCGCTGCCCGGTTTCAGGTAATCAATTGCTTTTTTAGTCAAATAAAATTGAGAATAAAAGTTTGTTTTGAATGTGCGGTGAAGCTGTTCGCTCGTAATATCTTTGATGCTTTCCTTCGGATGCTGTTCACCTGCATTGTTGACAAGGATGTCAAGGCCGCCTAGTTCTTTGACCGTTTTTTCAACCGCTTCATTGCAGAATTCCTCTTCACCGACGTCACCGGCAATCAGCAGGCATTTTACACCTTCTTGTTCAACGCGTTTCTTCGTCTCTTCGGCGTCTCCATGCTCATCCTTATATACAATGGCGATATCAGCGCCTTCCTTTGCGTAAGCAACCGAAACCGCGCGTCCGATCCCGCTGTCGCCGCCTGTAATGAGCGCAACTTTTCCTTTTAATTTGTCCGCTCCTTTGTAATTCTCGTACTCATACACCGGACTTGGATTCATTTCGCTTTCAATTCCCGGCTGGCGATTTTGGGTTTGTGCCGGCAGTTCTTTTGGATAATGTGCCATGATGATTCTCCTCCTTTGGTTTCTTGTCTATTTGTTGTGTACCTCACACGCTCTTTGGATAAACATGGATTGGCACCTTCGTATTGCTTTATCAGAAAAATGTTTCACATGGAACGCTGGGAGGAAATAACTTGAAAAGGGGGTTACTGAATGATTAACATGCTTTCAAAAAAATTCAGCAGACCTAAAGGCGTCATCGGCATGATTGCCGGGTACATCATGGCTGCTGAAAATCAGACACTGAATCAGTGGACAATCAATCAGCTTGAGATCATGCGCGGGGACAGCATTTTAGAAGTCGGGTTTGGCCCTGGATACTGCATGCAGCAGATATTGAAACGCGAAAAGGATGTTCATCTTCATGGGATTGATGTGTCAGAAGCCATGCTGAAGCTGGCCGCCCGCAGAGTGAAATCAGAGGGGGTACGCCTGATACAAGGAAGCGTCGAGACATTTCCTCTTTCCGCCTCGTTTTATGATAAAGTGATTTCCGTTAACAACTACACCATTTGGAATGACCAAACAAAAGGCATGAAACAGATTTATCGGGCATTAAAGCCCGGCGGCAAAGCAGCCATTACGATGCAGCCGCGGGAAGCGGATGCCAGCCCTGAGAAAACCAAATCATTTGGAAAACAGATGATTGCCGACTTCAAAGCAGCCGGCTTCGAGGACATTGATATACAATTTAAGAACATTAGGCCTGAGCTTGCCGTTTGTGCAACTGCAAAGAAGCCCGCCACATAAAGTGGCGGGCTTCTTCTTTTATGAATGTACAGCCTGGTTGCGCAGGACGTCTTTTTTCACCTTGCCGAGGTTGTTTTTCGGCAGTTCGTTAACGAATTCAACTTCAGGTATTTTGTAAGCGGACAGGCGCTCTTTACAAAATGCGATGACATCCTCTTCCGTTATGCGCTGGCCGCCATTTTTCACGATAAAAGCTTTCGGTTTTTCACCGTAAAGCGGGTCTGGTATTCCGACCACCGCCGTTTCAAGGATTCCCGGGATCTGCTGGATAACTTCTTCAACCTGATCAGGATAGACGTTATCGCCTCCGTAAATAATGACATCTTTGTAGCGTCCAGTGATGAAAATAAAGCCATCTTCATCCACATAGCCAGAATCTCCGGTTCTGAACCATCCGTTTTGCAGCACTTTCGCTGTTGCTTCAGGGTTGTCTTCATAGCCTTTAAATAAGAATGGAGTATGAACAACGATTTCGCCGATTTCTCCTTGGGGGAGTTCTTCTCCCGTCACAGGATCTTCGACTTTGACTTTAACGCCTTCCACAGGTTTCCCCGCAGATGCCGCTTTATCCATTCCCATATCAGGCATCCATGTACTGATTCCCCAAGCCTCAGTACTTCCATAGCCATGCGCGAGCGGAATGCCGATATCAAGATAGCGGCGGATTAGGCTGCTCGGCACTTTTGTTCCGCCTGTCATTAAAATAACAAGCGACGATAAGTCAGTTTGGTGCGTTTCCCACGCTTCAAGCAAATACGTGTAAAACACAGGAAGAGCCATCACGGTCTGAATTTTCTCTTCTTCAATGACCTTCAGCATGTGAACAGGATCTTGATCCTTTGTGAACACAAAGGTTGTTCCTGCAAACGTTCCAAGCATGATGCAAATGAGCGCACTCGTATGATAAATCGGATGGCACGCGAGAAAACGAAGGCCCTTCATGCGTGTTACTGAGCTGTTGGATTTTTTGACGTATCTGTATATGCCGCCATGTGTGATCATGCATCTTTTCGGGTTTCCCGTTGTGCCAGACGTGAACATGAGAAGTGCTGTATCATCTGGGGAAACCATTTCCGTTTCCGGCAATTGATCAGGACCGGCAAACAGCGCTTCAAATTCAGCAGATGTTTCGTAAGCTGTTCCTGTCTCCATTGTTAAACACAGTGAGGACAATTCAGGAAGAATTTCATCCAGCGTCTCTTTAAACTCCGCTCCGTAAAACATCGCTTTCGGTTCACTTGCTTTTAAAATGCCTGTCATTTCATATGGTTTCAGCTGCCAGCTGACAGGTACAACAACAGCACCTATTTCAAGCGCGGCGAACATAACAGTTGATGCGGGATGGCCGTTTTTGCAAAGCAATGCAACACGGTCGCCCTTTTGAATTCCTTTTTGCAGCATGGCATTCGCCAGCTGATTAATCCGTTTACGGTAACCTTTATATGTCAGTGTATGGTCTCCGCTTTTTACAGCCTCTATTTCTTCGCTATCCGGCATGTCATGCAGAATCAGATGCTGTAATGTTTCCATATCGTCATCTCCTATATTCTCTTGAATCTTCAATAATTTGTTAGATTTTCTTCCTTACCTCACCCATTTTAACCCAAAAAAGATAACTTGTAAAACTATTTCATTTTGGAATTATTCCAATACTGAATGATAAAATAGTCCCACATTTTCTTATTTTGTTCCCCGTCCACAGAAAAACACACGCCAATTTTTTGACGTGTGCCATGAAGGATTACAGTATGTTTTTTTCTTTCATCCAAGTGAAAAATATGCGGTTTAACCGCTGATACAATTCTTGTTCTCCTTCTTCTTGAAACCCCGCCATGCTTTCTCCGCTCTCGATAATTGCCGAGCTGATCGCGCTTAAAATTTCCGAGCCTTCAGCAGATAATGAACCAGGCGCCATCATGACGAGGATGCGTGTCATGATGAGGGTATTTCCGTCCATGCCATCCACTTCATAGGAGGTGCTGAGATCAAACATTTTGAAAAAAGGCAGGACGATTTCATCATTTTTTAGATGATAAAGCGCCATGTTTGTTCCCGGGATGCCCAATCCCCCTTGTTTCTCCCGCTCAGCCAGGCAAACCGCGGCTTTTTCCGGATCACGGATCAAGCCATCCTTCTTCAGCTGCTGAAAAAGTTCTAACAGCAGCATGCTATGATCCGGGTTTGTTTTGAGTTGAGTTAGTGAAAAATGGCGTAAAACATCTTGAATAACCTCCATATACCGACCTATGCTTTCCGCCGCTTCCAGCATATCAGGTGCATCAGCTTGCTGCGTTTCTTCCTTGGGGCTTCTTTTTTTGTTAAGAATAAGGGGAATTTTCCGCTTGATATACTGCTTGACCTGGTTTGCGTCTTCCTCATTTAATAGCGGGCTGACCATGATGTAATCAATGTTTTCATAAGGAATCGGAACAGTGGATACAATCATATCATACGCTTGAACATCCTTCCCCTTTAGCTCGATCAGGGATGACATATCAAACGATTCAATTTCCGGCAGCTCTTTCTTCAGCCTTGAGGCAAGCATTTTCGAAGAGCCGATCCCGCTTGAGCAGACGACAAGCGCTTTCACTTTTGCTTCTTCTTTTTTGATTTCAAGAGCCGAGCCAAAGTGAAGAACGATAAAAGCGATTTCATCATCAGAAAAGGACATGCCCGGAAAATATTTTTCGACGCCTTCTTCAATTGCCATGTAAAGCAGAAAATAATCGTGCTTAATCTGTTCCTTCATCGGATTGTATATCTCAATATTTTCTTTTATGCGACTGACGGCCGGCTCCAAATGGGCGATCAAGCCTTCATATAAAGAGTAGTTTTTCGTGAGATCCATTCGGATTTTATCTGATATAAAGGCAATGAGCCGCTTTGTTTGCAGGGCTGTTTCCAGCTCAATTTCCTGCGCTTTGTATTCTGTTTTGTATTTTCGATTGGCGCTTCGAAGGTGGATTGTAATATAGCCGACCTCCGCCTCCGGTATCGTCACGCCGAAGGCTCGTTCAAGCTCGCCTGCGATTTCAAGAGCCGAGCTGTATTCTCTCGCATTCTTCATCTCCTCAAGCTCATTTTGCTCCATGGTGATGGTTTCCCCAAGCTTAATCCGTTCGATCGCATACGTCAGATGGACGACGAGCGCTATATAGGAGCTGTCGGACAATGAAAAAGCGATTTTTTCCTTCAGCTGAAATAAGATGCGCTCCATTTTTAGCAGCTCACCTTTGCTGACAACACCAAACATTTTCTCTGAAGAATCAGGTTTTCCTTTGATGTTTAATTCAACCGCTTCCAAAAACATTTGGATGTCGAGGCGGTTCACAATCAAGTTGCCGACAATTTTCCGTTTCGCATTCTCCGGCCCTATGAGCTGGATGCCAAAACCTCTTTTGCGGATCAGAGTCAATCCGAAGGGAGAAATCCATTTCTCCAGCTCGTCTAAGTCATAGCTGACCGTGGCATTTGTCACCTGAAGATCATGAGCAAGCGTGTACAGTTTGACGGGCTCCTGAGACTCTAATAGCGAACAGAGAATGAGCAGTTTCCTTTCGTCCGCGCTGTATTCATGCTGTTCATATGATAAATCGGTGAGCAGCTTTTGTTTATCCTCGGGACTTCCCACTGCTTTCAACCCTTTGCCGGGCTGTTTATCAAGCGTAAGCCCGACGGTTTCCATCAGCGGCTTAATTGATTTGAGCTCCCTGTGAATGGTTCTCGTGCTGACCTCCATCAGCTCAGCAAGCTCAGTTACGGTTATATATCTATTTTGTAATAACAAGTGCTTTAACAGCTTTTGTTCTCTGGCAGTCATATACATAAAAAAAGACCTCCTAGACAATCTTGATGTGCGGATGAAGTCGCAAGGAGATGCAGTAGAGGATATAGAGAGGTTTCCTTTTAATATAAAACGCTTTCACAAAAGAATCAATCAGTTATAAATGGTAATTTGGCACTAAGCGGTGTGACAACATTGAAAAAGCATCAGCTGGTAAGCTGATGCTTTTTATGGAATATCGTAACCCTGTACGGCTGTAAAAATACGAAACCATTGATCTTGGTCAAGCTTGTATGACATCGCGTTTATCGCGGCAGAAATCCGCTCGCGCTTTCCGCTTCCGACAATCGGCATGATGTTTGCCGGATGCGTATACAGCCATGCGTACATGACCTCGTCCAAAGAAGCGGCGCCGATTTCTGCTTGAACGGATTCAAGCGCCGTGCGGACACGCCGGTCTTTTTCCGTGTCACCAGTGAAAACTTTGCCGCCTGCCAGAGGCGACCAAGCCATCGGCGGTATCCGTTTTTCCTGACAGAGATTCAAAGTGCCGTCGCGCACATTTTCTAATTCATAAGCGGAAAGCTCAATCTGGTTGGTCACGAGCTTCTCAGGCAAATACGATTCCAGCATCCGATACTGGTGATCTTTAAAGTTCGAAACGCCGAAGTACCTGACCTTGCCAGAGCATTTCAGCGCTTGAAACGCCTCTGCTACCCCCTCCGGATCCATGAGCGGGTCCGGTCTGTGAATCAACAGCACATCGATATAATCCGTCCTAAGGTTCATAAGTGATTGCTCAACAGATGCCAAAATATGCGATTTGCTTGTGTTATAATGATGCGATCTGTGAGCTGGCCGTTCAGGCGATTCAAGAACAATGCCGCATTTTGTGACCAGCTCTATGTTTTCTCTTAATCCGGGCGAAAGAGCAAGGGCGTTTCCAAACAGCTTTTCGCACGTATAGCTCCCATAAATATCCGCATGATCAAAGGTCGTGATGCCGTGATCGATACACCATTCAATGAGACTCAGCAGTTCAGCATCTGAATAGTTCCATTCATTCAGCCGCCAAAGGCCGTGTATGACTCTTGAAAATTGAAGATCCTCCGCCAATTGAATACGTTGCATGCAAAATCCCTCTTTTCCTTGTATAAACCGGGTTTTGCCCCTTACTAGTTCATTCGGCCTCAGATCCCCTTTTTCCTTTCGCCCCTTTTAAAAAGACATTTTAATTCGATTGAAATTGCTTTTTCGCTTTCTCAACGACGTAGTGGCTGCCGCCGCGGTCCTGCACATTTTGGATCATCATGGCGACAAGCAGGTCTTTGTTTTTGTAATCGTAGCCGACAAACCAGCCATTTTCCGCGCCATCCTTATCATCTTTGGATGTTTTCAGCTCGGCTGTTCCTGTTTTTCCGGCCACTGTGATTCCTTTCACGACAGGCTGATAGGCTGATCCGCGCTCATCCTCGACAACGCCCTTCAGACCTTTTGTAATGTCTGCCGCTCCTTCCTTGGTGACCACTTGCTTGTGCCAAACATCAGCTGTTTGTGAGTCTTTTTTGATCAGCGTCGGTTTGACAAGGTCTCCATTGTCAACAAATGGCGTGTAAGCAGCTGCCAAGTGAAGCGGAGACATTTGCATTTGCCCTTGTCCGTAGCCTGTATCCGCAAGCAAAATGTCTGAATCAAGCTTGTCATTTGCAATAGACGATTTCTGGATCGGGAATTCATACGGAATGTCCTCTGAAAAACCGAATGTCTTCAAGCCTTTTGTGAAGGTGTCCGCTCCCATATCAAGCGCATTCTGGGCAAAATAAATATTGTCTGACGTAATAAGGGCATTTTCCAAATCGACTTGCTGAAGTCTCTCAGACACGCGTGTCACTGAATAGCCGCCCCAGCTCGAATCTTTTTGCCACTCCTTACCTTTGATTGTTTTCTTTTCATCGGCTTTAAGGGTGCCGTTTTTGATTCCAATAGCAGCTGCAATCGGTTTAATGGTGGAACCTGGTGCATATGTCTTATTGAATTTCGCTGAAAACGGATTGTTTTTATCTTTGTTTAGCTTTTTCCATTCCTTATCGCTCCAGCCGAAAATAAACCCGTTCGGATCGTAGGAAGGCGCGCTGACAAGTGCAAGTGTTTCGCCTGTCTTCGGCTGCAGCGCGACTGCCGTCCCGCTGTCATCCTTGAGTTCATCGTACAGCTTCGTTTGCGTTTTAATATCAATTGTAAGATGAAGATCCTCGCCGTCCTTTGCTTTCTTTTCAGCGATGACTTCCCCGGTTTGCGGCATGTAAATTTTCCAGCCAGTTGTGCCTCTTAGCTTGTCTTCATACACATTTTCAAGTCCGGCGATGCCGATGTTAGACGTATCGCTGTACGTTCCTGCTTTCTTTTTCTTTAGTTCTTCCGCTGTAATGGCGCGGACATACCCTGTCAAATGGGCTGTCTTTTCGCCATACGGATAGTAGCGGGAGCTGACATTCGTTCTTGTTACGCCTTGTAATGACGTCGCTTCAGAAACTAACTTCTCCTGGTCAGGCTTGACCTTTTTGAGCGGCACAAACGAATCGTCTTTTACCCAGCCTTGATCCAGCTTTTTCTTGATATCGTCTTCAGTCAAATCAAGTTTTTTGGCGAGCTCTTTTATGACTTTCTCTTTTTTATCGCCAAGCTCTCCGGGAACAATCCCGATTTCCGGAACATCTGTATTGACGGCTAAGCCTTTTCCATTTTTATCGTAAATTTGGCCTCGTTTCGGTTCAATGCTCATAATTTGCACGGTTTTGTCGTCAGCCAGCTGTTTGAAAATAAACGATGGGTCCCAATCTATATTCCATGACTCCTCGTCATCTGTTTTTTCTAATTTCAGCACAGCAGTATTTTTGAAGCTGACTTTGCCGGCATTTGTGTTCATGCTGACTTTATACGGGATATGTTTCATCGTCTTGTTGTCTTGATCGTCCTTATCTACTTCTCCCACAGTGACTTTCAAATTTTTTACGCCGGCCTGCTCATAGATGGCTTTATACCTGTTGACGAAATCTTTTTTGGAGATTTCTTTTTTGACATCTTTAGTCAGGCTTTGATACATGTCATCGAATTGCTGATCGTTCCACTGTTTCACGAATGCTTCCATGCGATCCTCTGGTGAATCTGTTTTGGAGCATCCGATCAATCCAATCAACCCGACGCATAGAAATACTAGTAGAATACACTTTTTTAACATGACTTTCCCCTGCCTTCCACTTGTTATTTTCTCTTAATTGAATTGGTGCGTGCAAGATTTTTTTGAAAATGAAGGAAAAGTTCACCGATTTTGCAGAAATCTCCTATCGTTTGCTGTAGACTATTTGAAAAGACAGAAAGAAGGGATAGCATGGTCAGAGAGGCAGCAATGCTTCACATTAAAGAAGGGCTTGAACAAGAGTTTGAGGCGGCGTTCCGGCAAGCGGCGCCGATCATTTCCGGCATGAAGGGCTATATCACTCACTCGTTATCAAAATGCATGGAGGAAACGCATAAATATCTGCTTCTTGTGGAGTGGGAAACACTTGAGGACCATACGGAAGGCTTTCGCGGTTCTTCAGAGTATCAAGAGTGGAAAGCCTTGCTTCATCGGTTCTATACCCCGTTCCCGACGGTCGAGCATTTTCAGGATGTGTAATAGATTTATATAATATGAAGTGTAAAACCGATAAGGGAGACAGACCATACAAAAACGGCGGTATAAATATTAAAAGCGCCTGAGCCGTCATTTTCTTTTTTGCGTTCTTCAAGCCCCTGCATAAACATGACTGCACCAAGGAAAACAAGCATAACCGATTGGATAACAGAGGTGTGTTCCGTATATTTAAAAGCAATAAGCGCCAATAAAATAATGATAACCGCAAAGGACATTTTAACAATGCGAAACAAAAGGACCATCCTTCCTTATATACGAAATATTGAACGTTATGGCTATATTTGCCTACGCCCTCCATTATTCTAGCGCACTTTTTGGGGATGTAGAACAGAAGAAAGGGAATTTTAAGTTTCTTTTAATATTTCGATCACACATAAAAAACGCGCCTGTCATGAGGCGCGTTTTCTATGAAACTGACAATTCTTTATAGCCTAACTTGTGAACGGCTTCAGCCATCGCTTGATAGCCTTTGCTGTTCGGATGGACACCGTCAAGGGACAGGTATTCCTGCTCCTTGCCTTTGAAGATGCTGTAGGCATCCGCGATTTTGACATGGGGTGCTGATGCAAGTGTTGCTAAATGTGAATTGAAGGATGTGATCCATTTGCCGGCGATTTCAATGCTGGGAAACGGGTTGTATAAGTTGAACACACGGATGGCGTACGGGGAAGGGTTTTCTCCTTTGATCTCGGCGATCTTGGCAATCATCTTTTCAAAATTCTCATGGCAATGGGCGGATACACGGCTGAAAATTGTTTCATCCTTAGAGGTTTGGTAGGCTAAGACCGAATCGATAAGATCGTTTCCGCAGCCTGTGATCGTTATCATATCAGCATCTCGAATGCATTTTTGCACATAGGAATATGACAGGAGTCCCAAAATCTCCTCTGTATTCAGGCCTGATCTGGCAAATAGGGCTATTGCCGTTTTTGTTTTCAAGTCAGCTGACATCATGTCTCCAAAACGATGGACGAAGCCGGGTGAAAACAGCCCGGAGCCTCTCCCTGTCGTCAAGGAATCGCCCAGAGCTGTATATCGAAGCACCATGTTCTTTCCTCCACTCCTGAACGTCGATACGTTAATGTACGCAGCAGAGTAAAGATTGGCTACTTATGTATATCCTATTTTTCTTGAAATCTGTAAAGCGGCGTCCTTCACCTTTTCTGTTAAATAGGGCAGCCTGTCTTCTGTAAATCTCGCTTCAAAGCCTGCGATGCTAATGCCGGCTGCCACCTGGCGCTTATGGTTAAAAATCGGGGCGCCGATCGCCGCCGTATAGTTTTCGAGCTCTGAATAGCTGACAGTATAGCCATTTTGAACAGAGGCATCAATCTCCTGAAGCAGTTTTTCGGGATCGGTAATCGTTCCGGAGCCAATTGAAATGAGTTCGGTTTGTTTGATGTATGCTTCGATTTCTTCACGGGGAAGAAAGGACAGAATGCTTCTGGCGCACGCTCCCGCATACAGTGGGGAACGCCTGCCGATTGCCGTATACAGCCGTACAGTCTGTGTTCCTTCTATTTTCTCAACGTATATCGCTTCATTGCCGTCCCTCATGATCAACTGCACGGCCTCGTCCACTTCCCGGCACAGCTCTTCCATCACGGGTTTCGCTATTTTTCTGATATCCAGCCTGTCAGCGACAAGCTGTCCGAATTCCAAAAACACCAACCCCAGCGAATAAGCGCCGGACGCATCCCGACTGAGGAACCCCATTTCCTCCAAGGAGCTGACCATCCGGTGAACAGAGGTCTTCGGCATTCCTGTCAGCGCCACCAGTTCACTTAAGGTCAGGCTTGGTTTATGCAAAAACAAATTAAGCAGCGCCATAGATTTGACTACGGTTTTATTTTTATTCTGCATCCTTCATCCCCTTTGCTATGTCAGCCATTCCATCTTCATTCTCGTTTTCAGTTCTTTTATATGCTGTTCCCGTTCTACCGCAAGCGCTTCTGCTTCCTGAAGGGACACAGGCTCAAACTGGACGTGCTCGCCCGGCATGATTTGGGAAACAATCGGAAGATCGGCGGATATGATGTGCGCGATCCTCGGATAGCCGCCAGTCGTCTGCCGGTCTGCAAGCAGGATAATCGGGTTGCCGTCAGGCGGCACCTGAACTGTTCCAAACGAAACCGCTTCTGACACCATCTCAAGCGAGGCTTTCAGTTCGAGCGGCTCTCCTTTGAGCCTGTAGCCCATACGGTCGGATTGCGGCGTGACACGAAATGTTTCTTGATAAAAACGCGTTTTTGATTCTTCTGTGAAAAAGGCGAATTGCTTTCCTTCCAGCACCCGAATGATGGGATTCTTCTTCAGCGGCAGAAATCTGCTGCGGCTGACCGACCACTTCGGTGCTGCAAATCCCTGTTTTTCAAGCTGCGGACTTAAACGGGAAAGGATGGTTTGCGAAAGAGCTGACATCTCTCCAATAGACAGTTCATCTTCTTTTTGAAGCGCTCTGCCATGAAGTCCGCCGATGCCTGCTCTGACGTATGTGCTTTTACTTTCCATAACGGCAGGCACATTGATGCCGCCGGCTGCGGCTACATAAGCACGGCTGCCGAGCTTGCAGGGGCCAAAGCTGACCGTGCTGTTTTCCTTGACGAGCACAGGCTTCCATAAAGGCGCTTCCTCGTCATTAATACGCAGCGTGAAGTCCGCCCCTGTCACCGCAATCAGCGTCGTTTTTGCAAAATGAAACGACGGACCCGGCCCCATCATCGTTATTTCGAGACCTGCTTCATTTTCGCCGTTTCCGATCAGCAAATTGGCAATGCGCAGCGAAACCGTGTCCATGGCGCCGCTGGCCAGAACGCCGTATTTTTGGTAACCCGTTCTGCCTATATCCTGAACCGTTGTGAGCAGTCCGGGCTTTAATACTTTCATGCTCAATTGGACTCCTCCTTATAGGCGTGATAGTCTTCTTCTGAGATGCGAACGAATTTCACAGTATCTCCCGCCCGCAGCAATGTCGGCGGATTTTCCTGCGGCCGGAAAAGCGCCAGCGGCGTTTTGCCGATCAGCTGCCAGCCGCCCGGCGTTGAAATCGGATAAACACCTGTCTGCAATCCCGCAATACCGACCGAACCTGCGGGAATCGACGGTCTTGGCGATGATTTTCGCGGAGCTGCAATGCGTTTTGACATCCCGCCTAGAAAAGGAAAACCAGGCGCGAATCCGAGCATATACACCACATATTCACCGCTTGTATGAATGTGGATCACTTCCTCCGGTGACAGCTGATTGATCTTCGCCACCTCTTCTAAATCAGGCCCGAATTCACCGCCATAGCAGACGGGAATTTCCACAATACGGCGGTTGACCTCATAATCTTCAGCTATTTCTACCAGCCGCTCTTCGACATCGCGCTTTACCTTCTCAAAAGGTGAGCTTATACCCCGAGGCAAATGCTTGTACACTTCATACATATCATAAAATACGGTTAGACTTGTAAAAGCCGGGATACATTCAATGAATCCCGGAAATGGCTGTTCTTCTATATAAGCGGCCGCGGCATGGACAATGCCGTTGACCTGTTCGTTGATTTCTTCTCCGAATCGGATCATCATTGCAGAATCACCGAGCTGTTCGATTTGATATCGTACAGTCATCTTTCTCACCTCTTTTAATTCTCGTTCATCAGGATGACGAGAGGTTACAGCACCGCAAGCGACTCGTCTCGAATATCTGTGATGAGCATATGCCCCGGCGCATGTGTGATGACCATTTCAGGTTTTACATTCATAGCCACGGCTTGCGGTGTCACTCCGCATGCCCAAAAAACAGGAACCTCGCCTTCACGAATGGAAACGGCATCTCCGAAATCCGGTTTGTCCAGATTGCGAATGCCGATTGCTCCCGGATTGCCGATATGGATCGGCCCTCCGTGCACAGCCGGAAAACGCGAGGTCACTTGTGCGGCACGTACAGCCAGCCGTTCAGGAACCGGTCTCATGCTGACAACCATCCGTCCGTGAAACGCCCCCGCCGGAACACAATCGATATTCGTTTGATACATCGGGACATTTGTCCCCTCATCAATATGCCGGACCGCTATCCCATTGTTGATCAGTGCCTGTTCAAAGGAGAAGCTGCATCCGATCAGAAAGCCGACAAAATCGTCCTCCCAGTATGGCGTAATATCAGATACTTCTTCCGTTAAGATACCGTGCCTGTAAATACGGTATTTCGGAAAGTCCGTTCTGATATCAGCATCCGGCGCAGCCAGAGACGGCACAGGCGAACCCGTTTCAGTCACATCGAGCACAGGGCAGGGCTTTTGATTTCGCTGGCAAAACAGCAGGAAATCAAAAGCAAGATCTTTCTTCAAAACCACAAGATTCGCTTGGGCATAGCCGCCGGACATGCCTGCGGTCGGCCCGTTTATTTTTCCCTCTCTTATCAGGGCGCGTACATCTTTTGGCGCCATTTTGTTTAATTGCTCCACTTATATCAGCTCCACAATTGAGGAAGTTGTGTACATAACGTGTAAATTCCCATAACTGCCATTACAATCACTACAAGCGCGCCTGTGCTTGTCAGCCATAGCGGATGCTTATAATCACCAACAATGTTTTTCTTGTAGGCGGCAACAAGCAGCGTTCCGAGTGCAATCGGCAAAATCAAGCCGTTCAGCGATCCGACAAGGACGAGGATCTTCGCAGGCTGTCCGATTGTGACAAAAGCTAACGTAGAAATCACAATAAATCCGATAATAATGCCGCGTGAATTCTTTTCAATTTTTGGAGAAAAGGTTTTGAAAAACGAAACAGATGTATAAGCTGCTCCAATCACAGATGTAATGGCCGCAGACCACATAATCAATCCGAAAATTTTATAACCGACATTTCCAGCAGCAAGCTTGAAGACTGAAGCCGCAGGGTTGCTTTCATCGATATGCAGGCCTTTTGAAACAACGCCAAGCACCGCAAGGAAAAGAGCGATCCGCATGACAGAGGTAATTAAAATGCCGACAACCGAGCTTTTTGTTACTTGGGGAATGGATTCCTTCCCTTTAATGCCTGCATCCAGCAAACGGTGTCCCCCGGCAAATGTGATATATCCGCCGACAGTTCCGCCCACCAGTGTAACAATAGCAAAAATACTGATGTGTTCAGGGGCAAACGTGTTCGCCACAGCATGTCCGACTGGCGGTGCAGACGTGATTGCGACATACAGCGTTAGGATGATCATGGCAAAGCCCGCGATTTGCGTAAAACGGTCCATCGCTTTTCCCGCTTCTTTAATGACAAAAATCAAAATGGCGATAACAGCGCTGATCAATGCGCCTGTTTCCGGTTTAATGCCGAACAGCACCTGAAGCCCCAGCCCGGCACCTCCGATATTCCCAATATTAAAGGCAAGCCCGCCAAGTACGACGAGAATGGCGATGAAATACCCCAGTCCCGGAAGCACCATATTCGCAATTTCCTGACCGCGTTTTCCAGAAACTGCGATGATGCGCCACACATTGGTTTGGGCAAAAATATCTAAAATAATAGAGATTAAGATGACAAAACCGAAGCTTGCCGCGAGTGTGTTTGTGAAAGTTGCAGTTTGGGTGAGGAAACCCGGTCCGATTGCTGAGGTTGCCATTAAAAAGGCGGCGCCCATCAGCAATGACCAGCTGCCCGCTTTTTTTCCTGCTGTTTTTTTCTCCTGCTCCATCTATTGTTCCTCCTTTATGTCGACTTCTGTTCTGAAATAGCTGTCACTTCAATTCCTGCCGCCTTAAGCTCTTTTCTGATTTTTCGGGCAAATGTCAGCGCATGGGCTCCATCTCCATGAATACAGACTGTATCTGCTTTTAATGACACATCATGTCCTTGCTGAGATTTGACCGCCCCTTCTTTCACCATTTTGATGACCTGGGTGACGGCGGCATCATCACTTTCAATGAGTGCGTCCGGTTGGGAGCGCGGTGTCAGCGTGCCGTCCGATTGGTATGTTCTGTCGGCGAACACTTCATTTGCGGTCTGAAGTCCGATCCGTTCTCCCGCTTTTACAAGCTCGCTCTCAGCAAGACCGAAAAGAATCAGGCCGGGATCAACCTTATAGACAGCTTTCGCGATCGCATCCGACAGTTTTTGATCGACTGCCGCCATATTGTATAAAGCGCCATGCGGCTTGACGTGCTGCATGTGAAGTCCCTCTGCTTTTAGAAAGCCAGAGAGCGCGCCAATTTGATAAATGACAAGATCATACGCTTCCTCAGGTGAAATCGCCATATTGCGGCGCCCAAAACCGAGTAAATCCGGCAAGCCCGGATGCGCGCCGATTTTCACACCTCTTTCTGCTGCAAGCGTGACGGTTTTTCGCATCACACTAGGATCTCCAGCATGAAATCCGCATGCGATATTCGCTGATGTCACATACTCTAAAATATCTTGGTCAAGGCCTATCTTGTAGGCTCCGAAGCTTTCTCCTAAATCACAGTTTAAATCAATTTGAAACACAGAATCCCTCCTGCCAAAGCAAACGATATGCTTTATGTATTTATTGTCCCGAAATTCGGAACGACTATTCCGAATTTTTGAACTTTATTTCATTATAAGTCAAGCATATTAGTTTGTGAAATACTTTTGTCAGAAAACCTACCATGGTCCCAGAAGAAAACCTGCCAAACAAAAAGAGAGTCCATCTTAGGACTCTCTTTTTTATAGTACCCAATGGCGAATCGCCTTAGCGACACCATCCTCAATATTTGTATCCGTGATCCAATCAGCCGTTTCTTTCACGATGTCTTGCGCATTACCCATTGCGACGCCCAGACCCGCTTCTTTAATCATCGCGATGTCATTGAGGCTGTCGCCCATCGCCATCACATTCTCCATCGCAAAGCCGAGTTTTTCCGTAACCTTGGCAAGGGCTGCCGCTTTGTTGATGCCGAGCGCGTTGACTTCAATGTTTGTCGGACTTGAATTTGTGATTTCGAGCTCTTTGTTTTTTTTCAGCTCCTCCAGCACTTCGTTTCGGATGTCGTCATCCTCGATGTCAAAGCCGAATTTGAGCCATTCATGATCCGTAATGTTTTCCGGAAACTCGCCTCTCCATACTTTGTTCACGGTAGAAGCCCAGAAATTGGTGTTGTGTTTATTCCGCAAATCCCACATCATTTGAATATGGTCTGTATGGAGCAGCTTCCGTTCCACCAAATTAAAATCCGAGTCCCAGATTTCACTGCCGTTTGCCGTGATTAGAAAGGATGACAGATTCAGCGACTCGGCCAGCTCCCGGCACGTCATCAGCGTCCGGCCCGTGCTGATTACCACATACACACCTTTATCCTCCGCTTCACGAATGGCTTTGCGGTTTTCCTCCGAGATCAGCTGCTCGTCGTTCAGCAATGTTCCATCCATATCAATTGCGATCAGCTTGATATCTACATCTTCTCTTTGAACAGACATATATGTACCTCTCTTTATCTTTTTGTTGTGCTTCTCTCTATTCTAATACATTATACCCAGCGGGACAAAAAAGCGATTTCCCATGTTTGAGGTGAACTGATAAGAGGAAAACAAACGGTGAGGTGATCAAACATGGCAGAAAGAAAACAGCAAAACAAACCAAATGAAAATCCCGAGCACAACGACTTAACCGATCCAATTCCTAATGAAGAGCTGAAGGAAAATATGAATGATGAAAAACACAAACGCCAGCAAAGAGATGACTCTCAAAGCGAACGGGATTACGACACAAAATAGAACCCCTCACAAAATGTTGTGAAGGGTTTTTTTCATTTTTCAATATAGATGCCGATTTCAGCTTCAGCAACAGGCTGCTCCCCTACTGACGCCTTGGCATGTCCGAACACAAATCCGCGCCGATTGCGCGTGACTTCAAACGTAAGATCAAGCCGGTCACCAGGCACAGCCGCTCCCAGCTTTTCTGCTTTCTTCACCGAAGACAATAACCCCAAGCTGTTCTCATCTGTAATTCCTGTAAAAGCAGCGGTTTGCGCTAGCGCTTCAATCACAAGTGAAAACGGCATTTCTGTTTGGGCATCAGTGATAAACCAGTCATTCTCACTAATTCGTTTATAAGCTGCCGCGTGTTTGCCGGGCTCGCTATCCGTCACGCCATCAATAAATAAAAACGGGTAGCGGTGAGGCAAAGATAATGGGTTCATTGTATATCTCCTTTTTTTGACCATTATATATCAGCCTAAAGCGTAACGATAGGATATAATGGAAAAAACACAAAAGGAGGCCGTTATGTCCCCAAAACCGCTTGTCATTCTTGTCCACGAAATATACGGTGTAAACAGCCATATGAAAAAGATGGCCCGGCTGATCAACATGGCTGGATATGACGTGCTGACGCCCAACTTGCTCGAACCGGAAGAAGTCTACACACTGCTAGAGGAAAAAACGGCATACGAACAATTTACAAAACATGAACGGCTGAAAACGGGAGAAACCATCATCCAGAATGTGATCAGGCAAAATGCCGGACGGCACATCTTTGTGATTGGATTCAGCGTAGGGGCTACCATCGCATGGAAATGCAGCAGTATGCCCGAGGTAAGCGGAACTGTTTGTTATTACGGTTCCCGGATACGTGATTCTCTTCACCACGTGCCAGCCTGCCCGGTCCTATTGTTTTTCCCTTCTTATGAGCCATCGTTTGACGTGGCGCTTCTGATCAAAAAACTTCAGGAGAAACAGCATGCCCATCTGAAGATTTATCAATTTGATGCGCTTCACGGCTTCGCCAATCCTGATTCTGTTTATTTCGACAGGGCCCTTTTCTTCAAAACGCTTTCCATCATAAAAAACGGGGCGGAAAAACGTCTCCGCCCTGCTTCATCATCATTTTTTTAAACGTGCACGGCGCTTTTTTATCAGTGCCGTCATACGTTCCATGTACTTTTTGCATTGCGTTTTATTTTGCCTGTCTCATCTCACCGAATGGATAAAAGACGAGAGATTCAGTACCGATGATATCTTCCTCAGAAGGCATGCCCATTCCATTTCTGCTATCTAGTGAATTGAGACGGTTATCTCCCATTACAAAATATTTACCGGAAGGCACCTCAACTTCGAAGTCGCCTGTTAAGGTTCCACCCGACTTTTCGACCTCTTGTTTCTGTTCCTTTAAGTACGGTTCTTCCACCTTTTTATCATTTATGTATAGCTGATCATTCTTCATTTTGATGCTGTCACCAGGCAAACCGATTAAACGTTTGACAAAAGAGCGGCCGCTCATTTTGTCATGAATGACTATGATGTCGCCTCTATGAAACCCGCCAGTCCATTTGACTGCTTTGTCAACCAGAATTCTTTCTGAATCTTTAAGCGTTGGGGCCATCGATGAGCCTTCAACGAGAAAGGGCTTGTAAAACACCAATCTGATCGTAAAAATGAGAGCTGCAATCATAACGATACTGAGTACAACGATCCATTCGATTTTTATTTTTTTCTTTAACGTGATTGTTTTTGCATTCAACTTCCTTCACCCAGTGCTTTCCTAAGAATTCCAAATTATTATACAGCATTTGGATCAGCTTGGTTAGACTTTTGGGGAAATTTTCGTAAGGAAATGGACAGGCCGGGGCAGCCAACTTCCCCGGCCTGTTTCATCAGAGCTTTCTTAAACGCGCACAGATTTCATCAGTGACCTCAGCCATTGTGCTTTGCCCCCCAATGTCGCGTGTTTTGATGCCGTCGGCAGTTACTTGCTCCATTACATCCAGAATTTTCGCCCCCAGTTCTTCCTCCTCGAAGTGGTCCAGCATCAGCTTCGCTGTCCAAATCTGGCCGATTGGATTGGCAAGGCCCTGTCCGGCAATGTCAGGAGCTGAGCCGTGAACCGGTTCAAACATGGATGGATATTTGCCGGATGGATTGATGTTCGCAGAAGGCGCAATGCCGATGCTTCCCATCAGGCTCGAGCTGATGTCGGTTAAAATATCACCGAACAAGTTACTCGCCACAATAACATCAAACGTTTCCGGACGCGTCACAAAAAAAGCGGCCAGCGCATCAATATGCTGGGATGACGTTTCAATTCCGCTATACTCAGCGGCCGTCTGCTGAAAGACTTCATCCCAAAACGGCATCGCGTGATAAATGCCGTTAGACTTTGTCGCACTTGTCACATGGCCGCGCCGTTTTTTCGCCAATTCGAAGGCAAAGCGCATGACACGTTCTGTCGCTTTTCTCGTAAACACGGCATTCTGGATGGCGATTTCATCATCGCCTCTGTGAATGCGCCCGCCGACTTCACTGTATTCACCCTCACTGTTCTCGCGAATCACCACAAGGTCAAAATCATTTGGATGCAAAAGCGGCGACGTAATGCCCGCCATTTGTTTGGCTGGCCTCATATTAATGGAAAGCTCAAGCTCCCTCCGTATTTTCAGCAGCAGCCCCCATAACGAAATATGATCGGGAACCAGCTTCGGATTTCCGACGGCTCCCAAGAAAATGGCTTCAAATTGAGTAAGCGTATGTATTCCATCTTCGGGCATCATTTTGCCGTGCTCCAAGTAATAATCACAGCTCCATGGAAAAGCCGTGAATGAGAATGACAAACCCCCGTGCACCTCAGCCGCTGTATGAAGCACTTTTTCAGCAGCCGCTACAACCTCTTTTCCTACTCCGTCTCCCGGTATTGCCGCAATCTCGAATTGTTTCATCGTCATTCTCCTCCCCCTGTTATCGTAAGCGTTTTCTATTATACTAGATAGCGAGATTGTAAAAAAAGCCCGTGACGTTGTGTCACGGGTGGTGGTTGGTTATTGATTGAGTTTCTTTAAAACAATGGCGTGCAGCGGTTCGTGGGACTGAATGCCGCACACCTCTTGCAGTACGCCGCTGTATCCTTTTTCTTCGATCAGCGCCTGCAGTTCAACCGCTTCAGGGTCACCGGTGAAATCGAAGCGCAGGGCTGCGGCAATTCCTTCCGCCAGTGCGTTCGGCTCTTTTATTTTCTTTGCCGGGCCTACGAGTCTATCATTCTCTCCCAATTTTCTGAGAGGCGATCTCGCTACGCGGGTCACATCGTCCGAAATGAAAGGATTTTCAAAGCGCCCGATGATTTTTTTGATATATTGTTCGTGTTCAGTTTGCTTAAAGCCATACGATTTAACGAGATAGTCACCAGTTTCAAGCAGCGCCGAATGAACGACACGGCGGATTTCCGGATGATCAATTGCTTCTTTGACTGTTTTCAATCCGCGCTGATAGCCGACATACGCTGTCACCGCGTGTCCGGTATTGACCGTAAACAGCTTCCGTTCGATGTACGGCGTTAAATCATCAACAAACAGCGCGCCGTTTATGACTGGTGTTTTCCCTTTAAAGCCTGATTCATCAATGACCCATTCGAAAAATGGTTCAACCGATACTTTCAGCGGGTCTTCATGATGCTGAATCGGCACGATCCGGTCAACGGCAGAATTCGGGAAACCTACCGTTTCACTGACGGATTCCTGCTCTGCTTCCGTTAAATGGCTGTATATCTCTTTCTTTAAGAAGCTGCTTCCGCCAATCATATTTTCGCACGCAATGATATTCAGTGTGTTGGCAGCGTTTCTCTGTCTTAAACCTTCTGCGATAGATGGAGCAATCAGCTTCAGCACATTCGGGCCGACAGCTGTTGTGATGAGCGAAGCCTCATTAATCAGCCGGTACAGCTCCTCCGGCTGGCTGCCGCTGTTAATCGCGCTGACCGGGCCAATGACCTCTGATGAACGTCCTTCTTCTGCCAGTTCGACTGTGTATTCTTTTTTTTCATTGAGGAGGCTGACCATCGTGTCGTTTACATCCGCAAACACCACATCATAGCCAGAGTGGTGAAGCAGCGCGCCGATAAACCCTCTCCCGATATTTCCCGCACCGAAATGTAAAGCGATCATGTCAGTTCACCTCGTTGAAAATGGCGATCAAATCTTCTTCACTTTTAGCGGAGATCAGGCGTTCAATGTTTTCTTCTTCTGAGCAGATAATGGCGATGTTAGACAAAATGTCTAAATGCTCATTATTTTTACCCGCAATGCCGAATATCACTTTTGCCGTGTTGCCTTCTCCGTACTCAACACCGTCTGGAATCTGAATGATTGAGATTCCAGAGTGAAGCACCTCGCTTTTCGCTTCTTCTGTGCCGTGTGGAATGGCAATGAAATTCCCCATAAACGTAGAAGACGTTTCTTCACGTTCAAACATTTTGCTAATGTAATCCTCTGTCACATAGCCGTTGTCAATCAGCGTCTGGCCTGCCAATTTGATGGCCTCTTCTTTTGATGATACCGTTTGATTGAGTTTAATATTTTCCTTTGCGAGTACTTGCATGAGTATCACTCTCTTTCTATAAGATTACTTTTTCAGCTTTTCAATCAGCTCATCGTATTTCGGGCTGTTTAAGAAGTTATCCACTGATATGTGTGTCGCGTTCGGCAGCTTTGCTTTCGCGCGATCTGTTAAATCTTTGTGGGTGATGACAATATCCGCATCGCTTGGCAGATTGTTAATGGCCGTGTTGGTCACACTGATGTCAAGCTCTGCTTTTTTCACTTTGTTTCTTAAGATGGATGCCCCCATGGCACTTGATCCCATTCCCGCATCACACGCAAAGATAATTTTGTTTACGCTTTCAGGAGACAGCTCAGACGCTTCCTCCGCTTTGGTTTGTTCCGCCTCTAAAGCAGCGGCTGCTTGGCTTTTCTTCCCCTTCATGGACTGCATTTTTTCTGTTGCGGCAGCCAGGTCTTCTTCACTTGCTTTTGAGGATTTCAGGATCACTGCTGATACGATGAACGATACAGCTGCAGCGACCAATACACCCGCCAATACGCCGAAATAGCCTCCTCTTGGCGTCATCGCCATCAATGCGATAATGCTTCCCGGTGACGCCGCTGCGACAAGTCCGGCATTAAAGATCGTGAACGTTAAAAGTCCGCTTGCTCCGCCGGCAATGGCTGCGAGAATCAGGGCCGGTTTCATCAAAATGTACGGGAAATAAATCTCGTGAATCCCGCCGAAGAAATGGATGATCGCCGCACCGGGAGCCGTTGATTTTGAAGATCCCTTACCGAAGAACATGTACGCCAGCAAAATGCCGAGCCCCGGTCCAGGGTTTGCTTCCACTAAAAACAAAATGGATTTTCCTGTTTGAGATGCTTGCTCGATTCCGATCGGGCTTAAGATTCCATGGTTAATGGCGTTGTTGAGGAACAACACTTTCGCCGGTTCTACAAAAACACTGGCTACCGGCAGTAAATTCGCGTGTACAATAACTTCCACACCAGCCGCCAGCAATTTGTTTAGTGTCAGGACAACCGGGCCGATGGCGTAAAACGCGAGAATCGTTAAAGCCGCGCCGACAATCCCTGCTGTAAAGTTGTTGATCAGCATTTCAAAGCCTTGTCTGACTTTATCCTTGAACAATTTATCAGTTTGTTTAATGAGGTATCCGCCAAGCGGCCCCATAATCATTGCGCCTAGAAACATTGGAATATCTGACCCGACAATCACCCCGATTGCCGCTGTCGCCCCGACGACTCCGCCGCGGTGGTCGTAAATCATTTTTCCGCCTGTATACGCTATCAAAAGCGGCAGTAAATACGTGATCATCGGGCTGACAAGCGTATTCAGCTGTTCATTTGGAAACCATCCTGCCGGAATAAACAACGCGGTAATGATGCCCCACGCGATAAACGCGCCGATGTTCGGCATGATCATTCCGCTCAAATAACTCCCAAAGCGCTGCACTTTCACTTTCATGCCGCCTTGCTGCTGTTCTTGCTGCTGCATATATAAACCCTCCCTGTTTTGTTTGTCGCTATAAGATACAAAGATATGTTTAGAGAATGATGCCTTCCCTTTGACTCTATGTTAAAACGCTTACATCCCCTATACAATTGAAAGTAAAGAGGACTTTGGCACATGACTGTGACAATTTTTTAAAAATAAAAAGGCTCCTGATATCAGGAGCCTTTTCTTTTTCCTCTATAAATAATGTTGCCGTTTTGAATCACGTACTTTGCAATCATCCGCTCACTCACAATAAAAACGGGATACGCGCACACAAGCGCAAATACAGCCATCGGCACGTGCTGTACAGCTGGCAGCACTGAGCCTGCCGCATTGCGGAGGAGCATCAAAAGATAAATAAGCAGCACGATAGCCGCTAATGATACCAGCATAATCGGAGCTGAAACTTTATATTCATAAAGCCGTTCCCGGCAGTGGCCGCAGCGAAATTGACAAGGCACATTTGATGATCTGACCATATCGCCTGTCAAAGGTTTGCCGCAGTTCGGGCATGGTGTTTCTTTCATAGGGTATTCCTCACTTTCTATTCCATCTGTCTATTATACCAGAGTCCCTTCTGTTACGTTTTGTTGCTGTTCAACACATTTTCACATTTTTTATCATCAGCTTACTTGTCTCCGTCTCTAAAATCCTCTACGCTTAAATAGATCTTAATGAAGAGGGTGTATGAATGCTTCCGATTAATAGACAGCAACACATACTAAAGTGGCTGAAAGAAGAAGGCTCGCTTAGAATTTCTGACATCAGCGCAAGGTTCGGCGTTTCGGAAATGACGGTATATAGAGATGTCAATCAGCTGGTTCAGTCAAATCAAGTCATCAAAACAGCCGGCGGTATCACGCTTCCCGTCCGAACACCTCAAACAGATCATATGTGCAGCTATTGCTTGAAGCCCGTCAATCAAGCACATTCGGTTCAGCTGATTACGGTAAACCAAGACATTGAACAGCTATGCTGCGCACATTGTGCATTTTTGCGTTACGCCGATAAAACGGAAGAGGTTTCACACTTGATTTGCAGAGATTTTCTGTTACACACAACCGTCAGTGCCGGTTCGGCTTATTTTGTCGTAAATGCTGAATTGAACCTGCACTGCTGCCAGCCGCAGGCCATTCCGTTTGCGACGCTTGACCATGCCGAACGATTTCAAAAAGGATTCGGCGGCGCCGTCCGTACTTTCGACCAAGCGCTGGAAGACATGCTCAAAGACAGAAAGAAACGCTGCACCTGCACCAAGAAATAACACAACACATACAGCGGAAGGTGGTGTCTGAGTGATGAAGCGAAACAGATGGTGGATCATTCTGCTGCTTTTTCTTGTTTTCCTGCCGAAAACAAGCTTTGCTCACGCCTATATTGTCAAATCCTCACCTGGGGAAAACAGCGAATTAAAAAACGCGCCTGCACAGGTGGAGATTGAATTTAATGAACCTGTTGAAGAAGGATTTCATTACATTAAAGTCTATAATTCAAACGGCGACCGGGTGGATATGGACAAGACGGAAATCAAAAAAGACAACAATCACATCATGACAGCGAAGCTAAAAAAGAATCTGCCTCATGATGTGTACAGAGCGGAATGGAATGCGGTATCCGCGGACGGGCATCCGGTTTCCGGCGTCATTCCGTTCAGTATCGGGAAAGCGGATGGCGGATTCAGCAGCCAAAAAGCATCCGTTTCAGCGCTGAATCCGGGAACAGCCGCAGATCGCGCGATTCTGTATACAGCCTTATCTCTGTTTATCGGAACGGTTTTCTTCCATCTTTTCTGGTATAAAGGGAAACCAGAACAGCTCGTGAAACGGACGAGACGTATCCTGATCGTCTCGATCGCAGCACTGGGTCTGGCGCTTTTGCTTCAGCTTCCGATTCAAACAAAAGCGAACGCAGGCGGTGGCTGGGGCAGCGCATTCCAGCCGGGCTACATCCGAGAAACACTGTTTGAGACAGCAGGCGGCTCTATTTGGATTATACAGGCCGCACTGTTCGTGCTGCTCGCACTGTCTGTAATCCCTGCAATACGGAAAAACCGCTTTTCATCTTTTGGCTATTGGACTGCGCCGCTCATTTTCTTTTTCGGTCTCCTGCTTGCCAAGGCGTTTACAGGACATGCGGCTGTCGTTGAAGAAAAAACAGTGGGCATTTTGATGGATTTCCTTCATTTATCTTCCGCTTCCATCTGGGTCGGCGGAATCGCGGCACTCGTTTTGCTGCTCTCAAAAGAATGGAGGCAGCCTGACAAAACGCTCGCATGGGAAACGGTAAGCCGGTTCTCCCCATGGGCACTCACTGCAGTCGGCGTCATTTTGTTTTCAGGCTTGCTCAATGGATTTTTCATCATTCGTTCAATGGATTCACTGTTCCATACAGCGTATGGCCAAGCACTTTTAGTGAAAAGCGGGCTGTTTGTTTTCATGCTGGTTTTAGGCGCGATTCATTTTCTTCTCACCAGAAAGCAGCGCCGCACAGGAATCAGCCGAACGTTGAAAGCGGAGTGGGCAATCGGCATTGCTGTATTGATCACAGCTGCTGTGTTTACAAGCCTGCCAAGCCCGCCTGAGCCGCAGCCGGAACCGTTCTACCAAACCAAAGCGATTGAGAACGGACAAAGCGTTTCACTCAGCATCAGCCCAAACCAGCCCGGGAAAAATGTTTTTGAGCTGCGAGTCACCGACCATAACGGAGATCCGGTGAAAAACATCCAGCAAATCACGTTAACCATTTATAAAACAGGGCTGTCAGGCAGCGAAAACAAAAGCACGTTTCAATTAAAAGAGAAAACAAAAGGCGTCTTCCAGGATGAAAACCTGTCCATTAATGAGAAGGGAAACTGGAAGATCAAAGTCCACGGACTGACCGGTGACTTTAACGAAATCAATATCATGTTTACAAAGACCAATTAAAGGAGTGTTTACGTTGTTGAAAAAAATCGCATTGACACTATGTCCGGCTATTGTCGGCTCTCTCTTATTCTTTACGGCTCCTGCCAGCGCGCATGTTTCTGTAAAACCGGCTGAATCTGCTGCAGGCTCTTGGGAAACGTATACAATGAAGGTTCCTTCCGAGAAAAATCAACCGACAACGAAGGTTGTCCTCAAAATGCCGAAGGATGTTGAATTCCAGCAGTACGAGCCAATTCCAGGCTGGAAGGTTTCCACCCAAAAACATGATGACAAATCAGTGTCCGTGACGTGGGAAGCGACTGGCGGCGGTATTCAGGAAGGACAGTTCCAGCAGTTTACCTTTGTTGCAAAAAACCCTGACAAAGCGGAGGAAGCCGCTTGGGACGCATATCAATATTATAAGGACAGCAGCATTGTTGAATGGACAGGTGACGAGAATGCCGATACACCTCACTCCATTACAAAGATCACTTCTGCAAAACAAGTGACAGATGAGCACGGCGCCACGAAAACAGAAGATGATTCTGAAAACGCAGGTTCTTCAGCTCTAGACATTACAGCGATTGTGCTGTCCGCGGCTGCCATTATTTTATCTGTAGCAGCGCTTGTTAAGAAAAAACGCGCCTAATAAAAAAAGCGATCCAGATGTCATGTCTGGGTCGCTTTTTATGTTTAACCGCGGCCTGCCTGGAAAGAAGGATATTTCGTCATTCCGCCGTCTGCAAACAGCGTAATGCCTGTGACGTAGCTGGATTCCTTCGAAGCAAGCCACACCGCTACTGCTGCGATTTCCTCCGGTTCGCCGATATATCCCATCGGAATCATGCTTTCTACATCCGCTTTCTGTTTAGGGTCAGCGAATTTTTCAGCATTGATTGGCGTGTTGATCGCACCTGGCCCGATATTGTTGACGCGAATGCCCTTCGGCGCGTATTCCAAAGCCAACGTTTCAGACATCAGCTTAATTCCGCCTTTACTAGCTGCATAGTGGACAAATAACGGCCACGGAATCATCTCATGCACACTGGACATATTGATGACATTTCCCTTGATATCGTTTTCCACGAAGTACTTAATCGCTTCACGGCTTCCTAAAAAGGCACCCGTTAAGTTCGTGCCGATGACTTTTTCCCAATCCTTAAGCGGCATTTCGTGAGACGGCACAGGATTTTCAAGCCCGGCATTATTAATCATAATATCGAGTGTGCCGAACTCTTTAATTGCCGTTTGCACGATATTTTTTACATCTTCCTCTTTCGTGACATCTCCTTGGGCGACAACAGCTTCACCGCCTGCCTTGATGACCTCTTCTTTTACCTCGTTTGGATCCTGTTTATCACTATAATAGTTGATAACCACTTTTGCCTGCTCCTTGCCGAAGCGGATGGCCATTGCCTTTCCAAGCCCTGATGCAGCTCCTGTAATGGCAACGACTTTTCCTTTTAAATCCGGATACATATACATCTTCCTCCATTTGTTATGAATTTGATTTCGCGATACCCAAGAAGACGGCGGCCGCAATAATCAGGATAATCCCGATTGCAATTGCTATTAGCTGACGTTTCGTTTTCTTTTCACGCAGGATGAAAATACCCCCGAGCGTAGAAATGACAATTCCCATTTGTGAAAGGGAGAAGCTCGTTGCAACGCCAACTCGCGGCTGAGAAATAAACAAAAACATATTTCCGCCTGCCCAGATTAAGCCTGGGAGAATATTTCTGATTGCATACTTGTTAAAGGGTTTGTGTCTATAGGTTAAAACTAACCCCCCGACCACCATGCCAATTGCCTGCGGCAGCAGCGCGGACCAGCCGGACACATTGAACAATCTAGCCACGACTACATAAACCAAATAACCAAGAGTCGAAACAAGGAGAATCAAAATGCCCTTTTTCAAATTGCTTGGCTCGCCTTCTTTTTTATCATTCTTATCTTCCAAGGACGTGAGAATGATTCCCACAATGATAAAGATCAAAGCGAGAACGCCGAGCGTAATCGCAATCGGTGTTGACCATTCGCGGAACACGATCACACCGAACAGCGAGGTGGAAACGAGCTGCATTCCTGTGGAAATCGGCATTGTTTTAGATACGCCCATCAATTGAATGCTTTTCAGCTGGTTGGCCTGTCCAAGTGACCAAAATAAGCCGGATACGATTCCAACAATAAAGATGCGAAGTGACAGAACGGGCTGAACAAAAAAGTAAATAACGATAGAAACAATGAGCGCCCCGATCGTCGTTCCCAGTGTCTGGCTGTACGGCCCGCCGCCTAATTTCACATTGAAGAGAACAATGCTCCCCCAAAACAAAGCTGGGAGAAGAGCCAATAATAAATCCATTGTTGGGGAACCTTCTTTCAAAATGTATTTGCTGTTATTTTGGCTGGAATTGTTGTGATTATTCGCCGGAACACAAAAAGAGCTGCCGGAAAATCCGGCAGCTCTCAGGAGCTTGCATTCTTTTACAAACCGATGGACAAATATTTTGTTTCAAGGTACGGCTCGATGCCTTCCGAACCGCCTTCACGGCCGATGCCGCTTTCTTTCATTCCGCCGAATGGCGCTTGAACCGCTGATGGTCCGCCGTCATTCCAGCCGATAATGCCATACTCTAGATTTTCGGAAATATAGATGCCGCGGCGGTAGTTTTCTGTGAAGAAGTAAGCAGCTAAGCCGTACGGTGTATCGTTGGCAAGCTGAATCGCTTCATCAATATCAGAAAACGTGACGATCGGGGCGACTGGGCCGAATGTTTCCTCATGCATGATATTCATGGACGTATCAACATCGGTAAGCACTGTCGGATTCACAAAGTAGCAACCTTTGTCATCGTTTCGGTCATATGTGCCCCCAGCAATCACTTTCGCGCCTTTTTCAACCGCATCATCAATTTGGCTGACGATTTTTTCAAAGCCTCTTTTGTTGATGATCGGGCCGACATTGACGCCTTCTTCAAGTCCATTTCCGACTTTCAGCTTAGACACTTGCTCGCTCAGTTTCGCAGCAAATTCATCTTTGATGGATTCATGAACGATCAGGCGGTTGGCACATACGCATGTTTGCCCGGCGTTCCGGTATTTGGACGCCATCGCCTGTTCAACGGCAAGGTCAATGTCCGCATCTTCATCTACGATCAGCGGGGCGTGTCCGCCGAGTTCCATTGAAACGTGTTTCACAGTGTCCGCGCTGTTTTTCATGAGGATTTTCCCTACTGGTGTTGATCCTGTGAACGTGATTTTGCGGATTTTCGGACTGCTTGTGAACACATTTCCGATTTCTTCTCCATCGCCGATCACAACCTGAAGAACATCCTTCGGAATACCCGCTTCATATGCGAGGCGCGCCAGTTCATAAGCAGACAGCGGTGTGTCCGGCGCCGGCTTGATGATAAATGTACAGCCCGCAGCAAGAGCAGGCGCCGCTTTGCGTGTAATCATCGCATTCGGAAAATTCCAAGGCGTGATAGCGGCAACGGGACCGACGGGCTGGCGTGTGACCACAATTCGTTTACCCGTTGTCGGAGCGGGGACCGTTCTTCCGTACACACGCTTCGCTTCCTCTGCGAACCATTCAATATAGCCTGCGCCGTATAGTACCTCTCCGACTGCTTCCTGATAGGGTTTTCCGTTTTCCTTT
Source organism: Bacillus sp. MD-5 (assembly GCF_002201875.1). Taxonomy (NCBI): domain Bacteria; kingdom Bacillati; phylum Bacillota; class Bacilli; order Caryophanales; family Bacillaceae; genus Bacillus; species Bacillus sp. MD-5. The sequence continues at coordinate 272,849 of NZ_CP021911.1, read as the reverse complement.
GTAATTAAATCTGCAAGTTCTTCTTTATGTTCAACAATCAGCTCATACCATTTTTTCAAAAGAGACGCTCTTTCGTTCGCTGATGTTTTAGACCACGTTTTAAACGCTTGATGTGAACGTTCAATGGCTTCTTCTACTTCTTTGGCTGATTGCTGAGGGATCGTTTTGATCTCCTCGCCCGTAGCCGGGTTGTAGACCTTTAATTGATCTGGCATATTGAACATTCCTTTCTTTTCATGATTACTTAAAATGATAGCAGACCCGGCCGTTTTCTTTCCAATGATTAAGCTCGCAGGCCCGCCTCCAGGATGCTTAGCCCTTCATTTAAAAGGCTGTCTGAGATGACAAGCGGTGTCAAAAAGCGGATGATATTACCGTTAATTCCCGCTGTCAGCAAAAGTAATCCATTTTGATTCGCATAGGCAGCAATCGCTGCTGCTTTTGCTTTATCAGGCTCACGCGTGTCAGGATCCTTGACGATTTCGATTGCCGCCATCGCCCCGAGTCTGCGGATGTCACCGATGAACGGGAATTCTTGTTTCCACTCATACGCCTTGCCTTCAATGGTTTTTCCAATTTCTTCAGATCGCTCATTCAGCCCTTCTTCTTCAATAATATCCAAGACAGCCAAAGCCGCCGCGCAGCCGAGCGGGCTGCCGGCATACGTGCCCCCTAGCTCGCCTGGCGCTGCCGCATCTAGCATTTCCGCACGGCCGATCACACCGCTTAATGGCAGGCCAGCCGCAAGCGATTTAGACACCGTGATCAGGTCAGGCACTACCTCAAAGTGCTCAATCGCAAAATAAGTGCCAGTTCTGGCAAAGCCGGTTTGAATTTCATCAGCAACAAAAACAATGCCATGTTCTTTGCAGAATGAAGCAACATGCTGCACGAACCTTTTCGAAGGAATAATAAATCCGCCTTCTCCCTGCACCGGCTCCATCACGACACACGCTACCGTTTCAGGCGCAACGGAAGCGATAAAGAAATCATTGAACGCTTGGATCATCATGTCGTCATAGCTTTCATCATTCATGCCGTCCGGCTTCTGATAATAGTAAGGGAATGGCGCTTGATAAACCTCTGACGCAAAAGGCCCGAAACCGAATTTATAAGGTTTTACCTTGCTTGTCATGCTCATCGTCATATTCGTACGCCCGTGAAACCCGCGGGTAAACGAGACAACCGCTTGACGTTTTGTATACTTTCTGGCGATTTTCACAGCGTTTTCGACCGCTTCCGCCCCTGAGTTAAGAAAAATCGCTTTTTTCTCGTGATCGCCCGGTGCAATGCCGCACAGTTTTTCGGCTAATTCGATATAAGACGGATACATCATGACATTGAAGCCTGGATGAATCAGCTCCTCCGCCTGCCGCTTCACAGCCTCAACCACCTTCGGATGAGAGTGACCGACGTTTAACGTTCCGATGGCGCCTGCAAAATCAATAAATCTCCGGCCGTCCAGATCGTACAGCTCAGCCCCTTCTCCTTTGACCGCCAGACTGCGGTTGCCGTTGCTCACACCTTTTGACACAAATTGATCCCGTTTTTGCTGCCATTGTGCAGTTGTGATGCTTGCTGTTGTTTGACTCATGTGAATATCCCCCTGTCGGTATTTTCTTATCATTCTGACTTCTCTTTGGTATGATGAAAAGTACCAATTATAACTTTTGGATGGTATCAGAAGGAGAATCTGCAAATGGATATCACGATTACACTCGATCGTTCAGAACAAGCTGATTATATCTATCAGCAAATTTATCAAAAGCTGAAAAAAGAAATCCTCAGCCACAATTTGCTGCCACACTCGAAGGTTCCCTCCAAGCGGGAGCTGGCTGTAAATCTGAAGGTCAGCGTAAATTCAGTGAATTCAGCCTATCAGCAGCTGCTGGCTGAGGGGTATTTGTACGCCATTGAGCGAAAGGGTTTCTTCGTGGAGGAGCTAGACATGTTTTCCGCCGAGGAGCTTACTCCATATGCACTGCCCGATGACCTGAAAGAGATTCACATTGATCAGAGCGATTGGATTTCGTTTTCACACATGAGCTCCGATACAGACCATTTTCCGATCAAAAGCTGGTTTCGCTGCGAGCAAAAAGCGGCCTCCCGCTCATACCGCACGCTCGGCGAGATGTCGCATCCGCAAGGGATATATGAAGTAAGAGCGGCCATTACCAGGCTCATTTCTCTGACGCGGGGTGTAAAATGCAGGCCGGAACAAATAATCATAGGGGCAGGCACACAGGTGCTCATGCAGCTGTTGACTGAGCTTTTGCCCAAGGAAGCCGTGTATGCGATGGAGGAGCCTGGCTACAGGCGCATGTACCAGCTTTTGAGGAATGCCGGAAAACAAGTAAAAACGATCATGCTGGATGAAAAAGGAATGTCGATTGCTGAAATCACCAGACAGCAGCCTGATGTGCTGGTGACGACCCCGTCGCATCAGTTTCCGTCCGGAACGATTATGCCTGTATCCAGAAGAATTCAGCTGCTGAACTGGGCAGCCGGGAAGCCGCGCCGATACATCATTGAGGACGATTATGATAGTGAATTCACATATGATGTAGACAGTATACCGGCACTGCAAAGCTTAGATCGTTTTCAAAATGTCATCTATATGGGAACCTTTTCGAAGTCCCTTCTCCCCGGCTTGAGGATCAGCTATATGGTGTTGCCGCCTGAGCTGTTGAGGACATACAAACAGCGGGGCTATGATCTGCAGACTTGCTCATCACTGACGCAGCTCACCCTGCAGGAATTTATCGAGTCTGGTGAATACCAGAAGCATATAAAAAAAATGAAGCAGCATTATAAAGAAAAGAGAGAACGCCTGATCACCGCTTTAGAAGCAGGGTTCAGCGGAGCAGTTACCGTTAAAGGAGCAAATGCGGGGCTGCACTTTGTTACCGAATTTGATACCAGCCGCACCGAACAAGACATCCTCTCACATGCCGCCGGCCTGCAGCTTGAAATATTCGGAATGAGCCGGTTTAACTTGAAGAAAAACCAGCGGCAAACAGGCAGGACAGCACTCATTATCGGCTTTGCCCGGCTGAAGGAAGAGGATATTCAGGAGGGTGTGCAGCGGCTTTTCAAAGCTGTTTACGGACATAAAAAAATCCCCGTTACAGGGGATTGATTCACCAGCGGTCCTGGTCTACATTCAGCACGGCTTCAAGCAGGCCCGGAAATGCCTTTTCAAGGTCTTCAGCGCGAAGCGAGTAATACCGGCGCTTTCCTTCTATCCGAACTTGCGCGATGCCTGATTCTCTCAAAACTTTAAAGTGATGCGACAAAGTCGATTTAGCAACCTGCACATCCGCACAGGTGCTGCACGTTTTTTCTTTCGCTACAGCTAATTGCTTGACCAGCTCTAAACGAAGCGGATCGCTAAGTGCATGAAGAACCTTTGTCAGCTGCAATGTTTCTGTTTCTGGATGGTTTGGAATGTTCATGACACAAATGTATCACACAACAATTAGAATGACAATTTTACTAATTAAGGGTTTTTCCTTTACCTCATGTAGAATACATGGTACAGTTAGTTCGATGAAATTCGAACAATAAATTCAGCATAACGATGGAGGAGATTAGAATGATCGTATTACAAGCTTACATGAAAGTAAAACCAGAAAAACGCGAGGAATTTTTGAGCGAGGCGCAATCGCTTGTTCAGCATTCAAGAGCTGAGGAAGGCAACGCGCAGTACGACCTATTTGAAAAAGTAGGCGAAGAAAATACATTTGTCATGCTTGAACAATGGAAAGGTGAAGCAGCGATGAAATCCCACAATGAAACTGCACACTTCCAAGGGTTTGTCGCAAAAGCAAAAGAACTGCTGAGCGCTCCTCTTGATGTTGTCCGCACAGAGCTTAGCGAGTAAAGAAAGGGTGTCTCATATGAATGAAGTGATTAAATCATTAACAGACCACCGCTCAATTCGCAGCTACACAGATGAACCTGTAGCTCAAGAGCAATTGGACCAAATCATTGAAGCGGTGCAAGCAGCCCCTTCTTCTATCAACGGGCAGCAAGTGACTGTGATCACAGTGCAGGATAAAGAGCGCAAAAAGAAAATCTCTGAGCTGGCAGGCGGCCAGCCATGGATCGATCAAGCTCCTGTTTTCCTGCTGTTCTGCGCAGATTTCAACCGGGCCAAAATCGCGCTTGAAGATCTGCATGATTTCAAAATGGAAATCACAAATGGACTGGAATCTGTTCTTGTCGGCGCAGTAGACGCTGGTATTGCCCTCGGCACAGCGACAGCAGCCGCTGAGTCACTCGGACTTGGCACAGTTCCGATCGGCGCGGTTCGCGGAAACCCTCAAGAGCTGATCGAACTGCTTGAGCTTCCGAAATACGTGTTCCCTTTATCAGGACTTGTCATTGGGCATCCTGCTGACCGTTCCGCGAAAAAACCGCGCCTTCCGCAGGCAGCAGTCAATCATCAGGAAACTTATTTGAACCAGGATGAGCTGACGTCTCACATTCAGGCATACGACGAACAGATGTCTGAATACATGAATAAACGGACAAACGGAAAAGAAACAAGAAACTGGTCACAGAGCATCGCTTCATACTATGAGCGCCTGTACTATCCGCATATCCGTGAAATGCTTGAAAAACAAGGATTTAAGGTTGAAAAATAAGCCTTCACCCGGCCTGTCGGATTTTCCGGCAGGCCTTTCATTTACCCGGTTAAAATCCATTGACTTCTAATTTGTTTATTTGGTAAAATTTTTTCATTGTTACTCATTGGTTTTCTGTGAACCAATGGGTTTTCTAATGCTCAAGAAAGAAGGAAGCCATGAGATGCTTGATAAAAAAACAGATATCTTGTTAGCCGCGCGAAAGCTTTTTTCGGAAAAGGATTTTACGTCGGTTTCCATGCAGGCGATCGCAGAAGAATGTAAGATGTCAAAAGCTTCGATATATAAGCTGTTTCAATCTAAAGAAGACCTGCTTTTGGAGCTGCTGTCATTTAACCAGAAGCAAATGGTGGCCGCGGCCTCAAGACTTCAGGAAAATACCGCACTTACACCGGAGGAGCGTTTGACGCAAAAGGTCAAAATGGAACTGGAGGGCTTCAGGCGGAATCAGCAGTTTTTCAATATGCTGACCTACGGAAATCCCAAGCTGCATAATGACCGGGTCAAACAGCATATCCATCAGACCAGATCGACGATTATCTGCTGGCACCGTGATTCGCTGATCCAGGCGTATGGAGAAACCATTCTCCCGTTTGTGTGGGATTTGGTCATCATTCTTCACGGCATGATGCGTGAGTTTTTAATGCTGATCAAAATTGAGGAAAAACCGCTTGAGCTTGACCCGATCGCAGCGTTTATCATCAGCACCCTCAATCAGATTGTAAAAAACAGGGAAACCCATCAGTCTCTTCTTCCGCCCGAAGCCATCGAGCTTTATATTCATTCGGCATCCTCCTACAAACCAAAGGATAAGTCAGTCCTATTATCGGAAAGCCTGAAGGAATTACATAAAGGCATCTCTTCCCTGCCTGCCGCGGACTATGACGTAGATGAACTGACATCCGCAGCCGCCATGCTGGAAGAAGAAGCGAAGAAGGAAGAACCCCGCGCTTTTTTACTCAAATCACTAATTGGCTATCTGGAACAAACCGGTGTTTTAACACAGCCCGTTTCCATGTTAAAAACACTGTTAATCACTTAGAGAAAAGAAGGGATATGTATTGGACACAAGTATTGAACCGAAACCTTTTAACCGTTCTGTCATTGTCGGCATTTTGTTAGCCGGAGCGTTTGTGGCGATTTTGAATCAGACATTGTTGATTACCGCCCTCCCCCATATCATGAGGGATTTCAATGTTGATGCCAACCAAGCACAGTGGCTGACCACGTCATTTATGTTAACCAACGGGATCTTAATTCCGATCACTGCGTTTTTAATTGAGAAATTCACAAGCCGGACGCTGCTCATCACAGCAATGAGCATTTTCACCGCCGGAACGATTGTCGGAGCATTCGCGCCGAACTTCCCGGTTCTGCTGACGGCTCGTATCATTCAAGCGGCCGGAGCCGGCATTATGATGCCGCTCATGCAGACTGTATTCCTGACAATCTTTCCGATTGAAAAGCGCGGCCAGGCTATGGGTATGGTTGGATTGGTCATCTCATTTGCGCCTGCGATCGGACCGACTCTTTCCGGATGGGCTGTCGAAGCTTTCTCTTGGAGATCATTGTTTTATATTATTCTTCCGTTTGCTGTGATTGATTTGATTCTTGCCAGCATCCTGATGAAAAACGTGACGACTTTAAGAAAAACACAGATTGATATTTTATCAGTCATCCTTTCAACATTTGGGTTCGGCGGCCTTCTGTACGGCTTCTCAAGCGTCGGCTCTTACGGCTGGTCCAGTTCAACCGTCTTGATTTCACTGCTGGTGGGTGTCATCGCGCTGCTCTTATTTATCACAAGACAAATGAAGCTTGAAAAACCGATGCTAGAATTCCGCGTCTTCACGTTTGGCGTTTTCAGCTTAACAACACTGCTGGGAACCCTTGTCTTTGCATTATTGATCGGTACGGAAACCATCCTGCCGCTTTATACACAAAACGTCAGAGACGTCACAGCTTTTGATACAGGGCTTATGCTTCTGCCGGGAGCCGTTGTGATGGGCTTCATGTCGCCGATTATCGGCAGAGTTTTTGACCGTGTCGGCGGAAGAGGGCTGGCGATTGCCGGTTTCTGCATCATCTTCCTGACATCACTGCCGTTTATGCAGCTGACTGATCATACGTCACTCGCTTGGATTGTCGTTTTATACACCGTTCGTCTCTTAGGCACCGCCATGATCATGATGCCGGTGACAACAGCCGGCATCAATGCGCTGCCGCGCCACCTGATTCCGCACGGAACGGCGATGAACAACACGATTCGCCAAGTCGGCGGCTCGATCGGAACCGCGCTATTGGTTTCCGTGATGAGCAACCAGGCGGCACATGCAGGCACGACAAATGTAAAGCACGCCGCCCTGCACGGCATGAACGCCGCTTTTATTGTGGCTGCCGTCATAGCACTTGTCGGCTTCCTTCTCTCATTCACACTAAAGAAACCTCAGCGCCCTGCCGAACAGCAGCCGGCACGCTGATCAACATAAAAAGAGCCCCGCTGATTTAGCGGAGGCTCTTTTTGGTTTTACTTATCTAAACCGTCTTTCACTTCTTTAATCATTTGCGCCATAGACTCAAGACCGCCTCCTGATAAGTACCAAGTAGCAGAATCAAGGTAGACGACATGATCATTTTTCACAGCGTTTACGTTTTTTACATAATCATTTTCAACAACTTGCTTTGTAGATGATGTTTCACCGATCGCTGTACCGCGGTCAATGACAAACAGGTAATCCGGGTTTGTTTTTGAAATGTACTCGTATGAAACGCTTTGTCCGTGAGTAGACGCTTTGATGTTTTTATCAGCCGGTGTCACGCCGAACACGTCATGGATCAGGCCGTATCTTGATTTAGGGCCGAATGCGCTGATCTTCCCGTCGTTCGCCATAATGACAAGACCGTTTTTGTTAAGCTTTTCAGCCGTTTTCTTTACATCTGTGATTGAATCATCGATTTTTGCGAGTTCATCCTTCACTTCGTCTTCTTTATCGAAGATCTTACCGATTGTTTCCGCGTCTGATTTAAATGATTCCATATACTTCGCTGTGTCTACGCCAAGGTAAATTGTCGGCGCGATTTCAGAGAATTCTTTGTAAGACTCAGATTGTCTTCCTGAAATAATGATCAGGTCAGGGTCTAAATCTGCCACTTTCTCGAAGTCTGGCTCTTTTAGGCTTCCGACATCAGCATATTTGTCATCTTTGAATTTGGACAGATATTTAGGAAGGGCTTGTTTCGGCAGGCCCGCTACTTTATCATCAAGTCCTAGTTTATCTAATGTATCTAAGCTTCCAAAGTCAAATACGACAACTTTTTTAGGGTTCTTCGGTACTTTTGTGCCGTTTTTGTCCAGCTGGTGTTTCACCGTGATTTGTTCTTTCTTTGAATCAGAACCTTTGCTGCTTGTGCTTTGGTTTCCGCATGCAGAAATGACAACTGCTGTCACCAAAGCGATGAATAGTAATGCGAACTTTTTCATGCTCTTCACCTCTTCTATATATTAAGAAAAATAGACACCTATTCTTTGATGATCAATCGTCTGAATCGGGATGGTCATATCGTAGATTTCCTCAAGCACAGAGGTTTCTATTATTTTTTCAGGCGGCCCCTCTTTTACGATGCGGCCGTTTTTCAAAGCTACGATATAGTCCGAATAGACAGAAGCAAAATTGATATCGTGAATGACGATGACGATCGTTTTTCCAAGCTCCTTTACCAGCCGTTTCAGCAGTTTCATAATTTCAACTGAATGTTTCATATCCAGATTGTTCAGCGGCTCATCCAGAAAGATATAATCGGTGTCCTGGGCAATGACCATGGCGATAAATGCCCTTTGACATTGTCCGCCGCTTAACTGATCGAGGTATTTGTCCTGAATGTCTTCCAGCTTCATATAGCTGAGCGCCTGGTTGATATGAACCCAGTCTTCCTCAGTCAGCCGGCCCTGCGAGTACGGAAACCTTCCAAAACTGACGAGGTCTTTGATCGTGAGCCTAATATTGATTTGGTTCGCCTGCTTCAAAATGCTCATTTTCTTGGCAAGCTCTTTGCTGTCGCATGATCCAATCTCTTGTCCGTCTATGTAAATCTCGCCGGAATCTTTTTTGATCAGGCGGCTCATGATAGACAGCAGCGTACTTTTGCCGGCGCCGTTAGGACCGATAAACGAGGTGATTTTGCCCTTTTGAATCGTGACTGACGTCTCTTCAAGGACAACTTTCCCGCCATATTGTTTGCTTACATTTTTGACCTCTACCATGATTTATTCTCCTTTAACAGCAAGTAGATAAAATAAATCCCGCCGGCAAAATTAATAATGACGCTCAGCGTCGTTGAGAAGGTAAACACTTTCTCAACCACAAACTGCCCTCCGACCAGCGCAATGATGCTGATGAAAACGGAGCCTGCGATTAAGTATGAATGCTTATAGGTTTTCAGGAATTCTCTCGCCAGGTTGACGACAAGAAGGCCTAAAAACATAATCGGCCCGACTAGCGCTGTTGACACAGAAACCAAAATCGCAACCACGATCAGCATCTGCTTCACCACTTTGTCGTAGTCAATGCCCAAATTCACGGCGTGCTCGCGTCCGAGCGACAGCACATCGAAAAACTTTGTAAAACGCCAGACATAAGCGCCTGTCAGCAGGAAGATGATGAACGCGAGCCATAACAAATCTGTATTGATGTTGTTAAAGCTGGCAAACATCTTGTCCTGCACCACTTGGAACTCATTCGGATCAATCAGCATCTGCATAAAGGAAGACAGGCTGCTGAACAGCGTGCCAAACACGATACCGATAAGCAGAAGGAAAAAGATATTTCTCCCCTCACCCTTGAACATGATCTGATATAAAACAAGAGAAAACAGTATCATCAGAAGAACAGAGATGATAAAGTTGATGTTTTTATTCATAATGACCATATTCGCAGAACCGAACAGAAAGATAATGCCGGTCTGAATCAGCATGTAGAGAGAATCGAGGCCCAAGATGCCCGGCGTCAGGATGCGGTTGTTCGTAATCGTTTGAAAGATCATGGTCGAAAACGCAATCGCTCCCCCCGTCAGCACAATGGCGGCGACCTTTTTGATTCGTCTCGGCAGGGTGTAATCCCAATTGCCTAAGTCATAAAACAGAAACAAGCCAATACATACAATGGCTAAACCAACGAGCAACGCCATTTTCATCTGGTTACGCATACGCTTTTCTCCTTAACAGCATAAACAGGAAAATGCCGCTGCCGATGATTCCGACCATCAGGCCAATCGAGATTTCATAAGGGAAGATAATAACTCTGCCCAATATATCGCAAAACAGCACAAAAACCGCTCCCAATAGCGCAGTATGCGGCAGGCTGCTCTTCAGATTGTCTCCTCTGTAAATCGATACAATATTCGGGATGATTAAACCGAGAAACGGCAGCATACCGACAGTCAAAATGACAAGAGACGTGATCAGGGACACGATAATGAGCCCGATGTTCACTACCCGCTTGTATTTTAGGCCGAGATTGACAGAAAAGCTTTCTCCCATACCGGCCAATGTGAATTTATCCGCATACACATAGGCAATGATGACGAGCGGAATACTCAGATAAAGAAGCTCGTATCTCCCTTTCACGACTAAGGAGAAGTCTCCCTGAAGCCATGATGACACGTTCTGGATCAAGTCATATTTATACGCGATAAAAGTCGCGATTGAACTGACGATATTCCCGAGCATTAAACCGACAAGCGGAATAAAGATGGTGTCGTTAAACTTGATTCTTTCAAGGATTTTCATAAACAGGAAGTTGCCTGCTAGGGCAAAGACAAACGCGACCAGCATTTTGATTAAAGGACTGGCGGATGTAAACAGCAGCAAGGAAATTAAAATGCCGAGCCGAGCCCAATCCATCGTGCCCGCCGTCGTCGGTGACACGAATTTGTTTCTGCTGATCTGCTGCATAATCAAGCCGCAGATGCTCATGCTTAAGCCCGCGATGACAATGCTGATTAATCGCGGCAAACGGCTTGCAAACAGCGTTGACGCCTCTTGTTTGCTTAAATCGAAGAGATCAAGCGGCGACAGATCTTCTACGCCGATAAATACAGATGTGATGGCTAATATGATAAGTAGAATAAATAAATAACGTAGCTTCATGCTGCCTCCTTACATCCTTACAGCAAAAAGAACGTATCTCCTACTCCGCAAGGACTCAAAACAATATGGCCATATAGTAATTGATTATCATTATCATTTACATATTACCATTTTTCTAGTGTTAGTCAATATTCTTTAAAAATATTAACCTGGTCATTTATCAATTTTACTAATCATTCTAACCATTTTCCATCCCAAAACGTTAGGCTGTTTACCATATTTATCTTTTGAACGCCTGTTTACGGTCAGCAAACCTGACATTATTCCTCGTGGAAAATACAAATGTTCATTCCAGAGAGAAATTATCCCTTGATTTACAGGACTGAAAGAGAGATAATAAATACTAAATTTGTGTGAAAATTTTAAACATTAGGAGATGTAAACATGAAGGTCGTTAAATTCGGAGGCAGCTCACTTGCTTCAGGCGCCCAGCTTGACAAGGTGTTTCACATCGTTACCTCAGACCCGGCACGGAAAGCTGTAGTCGTTTCAGCTCCGGGAAAACGCTATGCCGAGGATACGAAAGTGACTGATCTCTTAATCGCATGTGCAGAACAATATTTGGCATCAGGCAGCGCACCTGAACTGGCGGAAGCGGTTGTGGAACGGTACGCTCTCATCGCCAATGAGCTTCAGCTGGGGCAAAGCATTATCGATAAAATCAGAGATGATTTGTTTACGCTTTTAGAAGGAGACAAAAGCAATCCCGAGCAATATCTTGACGCAGTTAAGGCCAGCGGGGAGGATAACAACGCCAAGCTGATCGCCGCTTATTTCCGCTATAAAGGCGTCAAAGCGGAATATGTCAACCCGAAGGATGCCGGCCTTTTTGTGACAAATGAACCCGGCAACGCGCAAGTTCTTCCTGAATCCTATCAAAACCTCTATCGTCTCCGGGAACGTGACGGACTCATTATTTTTCCCGGTTTTTTCGGATTCAGCAAGGATGGCGATGTGATCACATTCTCACGGAGCGGTTCTGATATTACCGGCTCGATTCTTGCCAACGGACTTCAAGCTGATTTGTACGAAAACTTTACAGACGTGGACGCTGTGTATTCTGTCAATCCGTCCTTCGTTGAAAATCCAAAGGAAATCAGTGAGCTGACATACAGAGAGATGCGGGAGCTGTCTTACGCCGGTTTTTCAGTGTTTCATGATGAAGCGCTCATTCCGGCATTTAGAGCGGGGATTCCTGTTCAGATCAAAAATACGAACAACCCCTCAGCCGGAGGCACCCGCGTCGTAAGCAAGCGGGATAACACGAACGGGCCTGTCGTCGGCATTGCCAGCGATACCGGTTTTTGCAGCATTTATATCAGCAAGTATTTAATGAACAGAGAAATCGGATTTGGCCGCAAAGCCCTTCAAATCCTGGAGGAGCACGGATTGACGTATGAGCATGTTCCATCGGGAATTGATGACATGACCATCATCTTGCGGGAGGGTCAAATGGATGCCGCCACTGAACGCAGCGTGATCAAACGGATCGAAAAGGATTTGCATGCCGACGAAGTCATTGTCGAGCATCATCTCGCACTAATTATGGTTGTAGGAGAAGCGATGCGCCACAATGTCGGTACAACAGCAAGAGCCGCCAAAGCATTATCAGAGGCTAAGGTGAATATCGAAATGATCAATCAGGGATCATCTGAAGTGAGCATGATGTTTGGCGTAAAAGAAGCCGAAGAAAGAAAAGCCGTTCAAGCGTTATACCAGGAATTTTTCGCGGGCGTGCTGATCTCTTAATCGTACATAAATAGCGGGCCGCAGCGCCCGCTATTTTTCATATAGCCGAATTGTTCATTTTTTTCTCTTGTCCACTATTATCCCTGCCAAACAGATCGGCTCAGCATATCTTATAGTATCCTTCATAGGGAGGTGAAACCTTATGTCAGGATACTCTACTGGCGGCGGTTACGGCATCAGTTCCTTCGCTTTAATCGTTGTATTGTTCATTCTTTTAATTATCGTAGGGACTGCGTTTGTTGGCGGCTACTAAGCTGCTGACCGTCTCTGCGGGGGCGCCGCAAGACTATGTCTTGCGGTGTTTTTTTGAAAAGAAAAACCCCTTCTCACCAAAGAGAAGGGGCTGGTTCTTACGTCATTCCTCTTTCCGTCACATGAAAGTCGAGTGCTTCCGCATGAGCAGAAACGCCAGCCGCTGTAAAAATCGCGGCTGCGGCTAAACAAATAACAAACAACTTAGATTTCAATTTCATACAAACCTTCACTCCTTTGTATTTGTTTTCTTGCCTCTTCAACTTGTAGAAAGTAGGAAGCAGACAGTTTAAACCACTTCTGTTCATAGTAATATTTTGCTACTTCTAGGGCTAAATCCTCTATATCAGCGTACATATTTTTATTTTTTAGGTATTGAAAACATCGCTCGATTCCTTCTTCACTGGGCTGATCCTGATATAGGGATTGCAAAAACTCGAATTTTACGGCATAGTCTGCATCGTCTGTTTCTTTAGCATATTCATAGCCCCGCTTGTGATATTCCGAAGCTTTATCATGTTTTCCCTGTTTATAATAAATCAGGGTGATTAAAAAATAGGCTTGCGGCAGAGAATTGATGATCCTGCTGCTTTCAAACGTGGAGACCGCTTTTTCAAAGTACTCAATGGCAGGGTCAAGAATATCTTGATTGTAATAGCATAATCCGAGATTGTAGTATGCTCTTCCGACCAGCTGGGCTTTTTGTTCCGCTTGGGCCATATTGAGCGCCAATTTGAAATGGCGTGCGGCTTGTTCGAAATTTCTTTCATCCATCAGGTTAACCCCGAACACGAAATGGCATTGAATGATTCTCACATTATAGGTTTCCTGCTCCACGTAAATTTCATAGGCGTTTTTGATATTAATCAATGAAAAATACGTTTGCTTCATATAATAATAAGCTTCCGCGATTTTAAAGTAGAATTCAGCCCGTTCAATATGGTCTGCGACAAAGGAAAGTTTTTTCTCCGCCTGTTTATAGTATGTAATGGCAGAAATAAATTCCCGCTTATCAAACTCATACATCCCGCGGAAAAAATTCACGTAATAGTCGAGCAGCCCTTTAAGATCTGCCTGATTGCTGTCAATGTTTCGTGATAATTCAGACAGGCTTGGCTGGTCTTCGATATTTAATTTTTCTAACGGCTCAAGATAATCCAGCATAAGCTGGTGCCGGAATTCCATTAGTGAATAATAAAGCAGCAAGTTGGAATCATGCTGCATGTGTTTCAGTTCCTGCTGGATTTCAGCTTTTAACACTTCGGCATCCGGCACGCTGAATGTCCGGATATATTTGTACCACTCGTTAATTTTTTGACCGACCGCTGAAGAAGGAATTACCCCGCTCTTCATTCCTTCACCCTCTCCCATCAAAAACTGTTTATGTCATATTTTATCATGTTTATAGACTGTCCTAACCCGAAAAACACGCAATCTTTGTTTTCGGGAGCACGCAATAAACCGAAGCGGTGTGCAAAAAAGGCGGCTCATCTGATGATGCTGCCGCCCTGTATGCTATTGCTGCTTTGCCGTTAAGGGAAGGCGGATGATAAATTTTGTGCCTTTCCCTTCTTCACTCTTGATCTCTACTGTGCCCCGATGCATTTCAACGAGCTGCTTGACGATCGAGAGACCGAGTCCATATTCACCGTATGCCGTGTTCGTTCTTGAAATATCTGCTTTATAGAACCGCTCCCAAATATGCTCAATATCCTCTTTTGAAATGCCGATCCCCGTATCTTCAATTTCAATAATCGTCTCTTTATAACCTTCTATTCCGCGCAGCCAAATGTCACCGTTTTGCGTAAATTGGATGCTGTTTTTCGTAATGTTGACGAGTATTTGAATGAGCCTGTCGTAATCGGCATGAACGATCACGTGATCCTCTACCTGAATCATCAGCCTGTTTTGTTTTTCTTCCGCCTGCTGCTCTAAGTGCTCTTTCACGATTTCAAACACCTCGATCAGCGGAACATCCAGCTTGTTCAAGGTAATTTGCTGAGACCTGATTTTTTCATAATCCAGATTTTCTTTTACGAGCCGCAGCATGCGCTTCGTTTCCTCACTGATCAGCGAGAAGCACTTATCCTTCTTATCCTCAGGAATCGTCTGGCTGTTCAGCCCTTCAACCAAACCGTTGATCGTCGTCAGCGGAGTTTTTAATTCATGTGACACGTCAGCGATAAACTGCCTTCTCCGCTTCTCAAGGCGATCGATTTCATCCCTCGATTGCTTTAATTTTTTCGCCATAATATTAAAGTCGGACGCCAGTACGCCGATTTCATCCCTGTAGCTGTTTTCCAAGTGGATGTCATAATCGCCGGAAGCCACTTTATCTGTCGCTTCTCTCAGCTTTTGAATCCGTTTGACATGGAATTTGGATAGGAGCCAGCTCACAAGAATCGTAATGACGAGCGTGCTGATTACAGCGTAAAACATATAGAGGTTGACCTGATTGACCATCTGTTCAACGCCGCTGATTGGAGAAATCAGCAGAACGGCGCCTTTAAACTCGTTCTGAACAAATATAGGCTGCGCCACAAGAGACACTTCATCATCAAAACGGCCATCTGCCCTGATCATGACAGTCTGCCCTTTTTTCAGCTTGTTCCATTCTGATTTCTTCAGCTGTTCCCTTGGCTGATGATGAAAGCCTTCAGGAAGAAAATAAGGCTGCTGCTTTTCATTGAAGATGATAAACTGAGTCTTTCTTGTGCTTAAAATGTCCTGATAAGGATAGAGCCTGCGCATATCAACCTGGCCTGCTTGGAATTCATTCGCGATCTGAACCGCATATGACGTCAGTTCCTCTACTTTATTTTGATAGGCAAAATCTTTCACAAAGTGAGAAAATAGCGAAATGATAATGACAAACGCTAAAATCAAAATGCTGATATGGCTCAGCAGCAGCTGGTATAAATATTTAATCTTCATCAAATTTATACCCTACTCCCCACACGGTATATAGGAAAGGCTTGTCTTCGCTGGCAAGCTTTTTCCGCAGCCGTTTGATATGAACGTCAACCGTCCGCTCATCTCCATAAAATTGATAGCCCCATACCTGTTCAAGCAGCTGTTCTCTGGAGAACACCTGACGCGGATTTTGGACAAGGTAGTAAAGCAGATCGAATTCCTTCGGCGTGAGATTTTCTACAGGCTCTCCGTTCAAAAAGACTTCTCTCGTCTTCTTATTAATTGTAAAGCATTCCGATTCGATCATATCTTCATCAACAACCGCTTTGCCTGTCGCCTTGTATCTTCTGATGACGGCTTTGATGCGGGCAACCAATGTCAGCGGGCTGAACGGCTTCGTGACATAATCATCCGCCCCCATCTCAAAACCGATGACCTGATCTGATTCAGTGTCTTTGGCAGTCAGCATGATAATCGGCACCGTGCTTGTCTCTCTTATTTTTCTGCAAATGGTCACGCCGTCCATAGATGGAAGCATGATATCCAAAATGATCAGATCCCAATTTTCTTCCGTAAAACGCTGGTATCCCTCTAATCCGTCATGAATGAATTCCGCTTCAAAACCTTCCTTAAAAAAGAACATCTCCGTCATCGTACAGACACTAACATTATCTTCTATCATTAATATTTTCATTATATCCTCCGGTTGTTTTGATGCTTTTTTATATAATAGCACCATTTTAAACAGAAGGTTTTGCGTTTCACAATTGTTAGTTTTTATTTCATCAACTAGAAATAGATTGTTCATATTTTTTTCATACCTTTGGACTACTATTAATTTATCAACAAGCAAGCCCGCCCCAGAGGCGGCCTTATCAATAACAATACCTATACGGAGGAACATAAATGAACTTTATCAAACGGGCCTTTTGGAATATGAAGGCTAAAAAGGGAAAAACGTTATTGCAATTATTTGTGTTTACAGTCATATGTGTCTTTGTTCTATCAGGCCTCACCATCCAGTCGGCAGCACAAAAATCAAGCGAACTGGCCAGACAAGAGCTCGGCGGGAGCGTGACACTACAGGTTGACCGCCAAAAGCAAATGGAAAAACAGCAGGACAGCGGCGAAAAACGCAGCTTCGAATCAACACCGATTAAAGTGTCTGATGCAAATAAGCTTGCAGCACTCGATCATGTGAAGAGCTACAATTACATCACATCAGCTTCAGCCAACGCGGGGAACTTTGATGCGATTGAGAGCTCAAGCTCCAGTTCAAGCGATTCCAGCTCAAGCAGTTCAAACTCAAATGCTAAAAACAGCCAAGGCGGCGGACAAGGCGGACCGCAAATGGTGCAAGCCGATCTTTCGATTGAAGGTGTCATCAGCACAGCATTAGTTGATGATTTCTCTGACGGGGATTCAAAAATCACTGACGGACGCGCGATTACAAAATCAGATGTCGGTAAAAAAGTAACAGTGATCAACGAAACATTAGCGGAAGAAAATGATTTAAGCGTTGGCGATTCGATCACAATTGAATCAGCATCAGATGAGGATACAACAGTAAAGCTGAAGATCGTCGGTATTTATAAAACAACATCTTCAGGCGATGACCAAGCCCAAAATTTCTCTTTCTTAAATCCTTATAACAAGCTTTATACACCTTACACAGCAACAGCGGCGCTGAAAGGCGACGACTATCAAAATACGATTGACTCAGCCGTTTACTATATGGACGATGCGAAAAATATGGATGCTTTCGTAAAAGCGGCGAAGAAAACATCCATTGACTTCGATACGTACACACTGAATACAAACGATCAGTTGTACCAGCAAATGGTCGGCCCGATTGAAAATGTAGCTTCTTTCTCTAAAAACGTGGTGTATCTTGTATCAGTGGCAGGGGCTGTCATTCTTGGCCTGATTGTCATGATGTCGATCAGGGAGCGCAAATACGAAATGGGCGTGTTAATGGCCATCGGTGAAAAACGGTGGAAATTGATTGGACAGTTCTTGACTGAGATTCTGATCGTGGCCGTTATCGCGATCGGCCTTGCATCGGTGACTGGAAATCTCGTCGCGAATCAGCTTGGAAATCAGCTTTTATCCCAGCAGATCAGTTCATCAACCGATTCAACGCAAACTGCAAGCGGGCAAAACGGACAAATGCCTGGCGGCGGTGGCGGCATGGGCGGCGGAATGTTCGGCCACAGTTCATCAAACGCGGACGTTATCGATTCACTGAACGTCGCGGTTTCTATGAACGACATGCTTGTTCTTGGCGGGATCGGCATCCTTATCGCAATCATTGCAACATTGCTGCCGTCCATTTCAGTACTGCGGCTTCATCCGAAAACGATACTGACAAAACAGGAATAGAAAGAGGCGGAACCTATGAGCTTATTAGAATTTCAACAAGTCGGCTACTGGTATAAAGACAAAAGCCAGCCGTTGTTTCAGGATATTAACATCAGCTTTCAAAAAGGAAAATTCTACACGATCGTCGGCACATCAGGGACAGGGAAAACCACTTTCCTGTCTCTGGCAGGTGGACTTGACGCACCAAAAGAAGGAAACATCCTTTACGACGGAAAAGCGGTTTCTAAAATCGGCTTAACCAATTTCAGAAATCAATATGTATCAATCGTGTTTCAGGCGTACAACCTGCTTCCGTATATGACGGCTTTGCAGAACGTCACAACCGCTATGGAAATCACAGGATCTAAAGAAAAGAACAAAGAATCGTATGCGCTTGACATGCTGCAGAAGGTCGGCATCAACGAAAAACAAGCCCGGCAAAAAGTGCTCACACTGAGCGGCGGACAGCAGCAGCGGGTATCAATTACAAGAGCTTTCTGCTGTGACACGGATCTTATCGTAGCCGATGAACCGACCGGAAACCTTGATGAGGACACATCAAAAGAAATTGTACGGCTCTTTCAAGATCTGGCGCACAAGGAAGATAAATGCGTCATCATGGTGACGCACGATGAGCAAATTGCAAAAGTATCCGACATTAATATCAGACTTTCAAGAGGAAGCTTTACTGTGAAGGAAAACGTCGCAGTGGTATAACAAAACGCGCCTCTGCCAGTGCAGACAGGGGCGCAACCTATATCCCCCTTTTATATAGAAGTGAACATAAAAAGAGCGGCGGCTGCATCCCCCCGCTCTTTTTATCCTTTTTTCGTTCCTGCCTCTTTTGACTTCTCTCTTCGCTTCTTTTTCCAAACAGCCAGAATAAACAGAAAGAGCGGAAACAATAATTGAAAAGGCAAATGAATATACAGCGGCACCACTTTCAGGCCTTCGTTCAAGTGCTCCGAAAAGTTAGTCGCAATCGTAATAGAGAGGATTAAAATGCCCAATCCCATCGGATAAGCCAATTGGGAGGGATTCTTTTCCTTAAAGAGCGTAGATGTCCCCACCACAGTGGCATATAAGTAGAGACTGACCTTAAAGAAGCCGCCAATGATCAGCGCCAGCATAAAAAAGACATCAAGCCGATCTAAAAATTCTTCGACCTTGATTGTCTGGATCGTGCTTAAAAGCGGAAACTGGGATCTGAGTGTAAGATCAACATCAAGCACGCTGATATTAATCGCCACGGTGAGCGCCACAACCAATCCGCTAATAGCCATGGCAATCATCCCCATTTTTTTCGCATTTTTTCTGTCATTCAGGTTAGGGAAAATCATCACAAATAAAACAACTTCACCAAATGGAACGTACATGGTCTGTGTGAAAACAGAGTGAAGGACAGGAGAAATGCCGTTTGCCAAAACCGGCTTTAAATTGTGCGGGTCTATAGTGCCTGAGACAATAATCAGCACGAGGCCGAGCGCGCCCAGTAAATACATGGCCCCGAAAAGCAGTTCGGCCGCGCGTGCGAGCACTTCAATTCCTTTTCTTACGGCATATATGCTTACAACCATTAATAAAGCATTTACAATAATGATAGGTGTATCATGATAAGCAAACGTCAGCAGCATTTCTCCAAAGTCACGCAGCACCCTTGCGGCAATATAGGCAAAGTACAAGATATAGAGAAATGAAAACAGCCAGCTCAGCTTGGTTCCGAGCATATCATCCATATATTCTTTCGGTGAAGATTCCGGATAGCATTGATAAATGCCCTGATACAAATAGAAAAGAAACAGCCCGGCCGCACAGCCTAATAGAACTGCTATCCAAGCATCCCTGCCCGCCATCGATCCGGGTGTAATCAATAAGGAGCTGCCCAGTTCAAAAATGATGATCATGACAAACAGCTGCCTTATGCTTATTCTGGCTTTTTCCATCTGTCACTTCCCCTTTCTACAGACCTAATCATCTTTAAACTGGTGTTTGATCGGATTGTTTCGCAATCCCGTTCTTCTGATATACGTCTCGGCCTTTACGTCGATGGGCAGGTCCGGTAAATACTCTTTGTCCCATGTATCCTTCATTTTCTCCCACTGCTCCGGATACTTTCTATATATCGTGTCACCAAAACCGATAAAATCTATTTTATTCTTCTTGATCTTTTTCACAGTATGGCTGATTTCCTTTTCCAGCTCTTTGTTGAGCGCTTTTTCAATAGCGGGCAGCACCTTGGGGTCAGACAATTGGAAAGGGTATTTGACAGCATCTATAATTCCTTCAACCGACACTTTCACATGGATGTATGGACGTCCGTTCCGCATCTCCGGTACCAGCTTTGTATCTTGATGGGTAACCTGCAAGCTGACGGCATCCTTCGTCTTGTCCCAGTCAGCATTAATAAACGTATGCTGGATCTTATTCATCAGCCAGACTGCCCCCACGCTTTCATGATCTTCAAGCCAATACTTTAAATACCCAGCCTTATCAAAAATCGCCAAACCATCTGCCTGGAGAATGGCTTTCGGGTCAGTCGCCTGCGTGTTTTCCATGCTGACTCCTTTTTTATCGTCACCAATCATCATATATCCCGGAATAACCGGCGCCCTGGTATTGGCGGCAAGTGTTTTTAAAACGTCCTGAATATTGGTTTTAACCACCCGTCCGTATTCCGCCTCCGTGAAATCCAGGGTTTTATTGACTTTATTTGATGGAATTTTATCAATTGGCGTCAAGATTTTCACAATATTTTCCGCTTTTGTTTTATGAGCAACGACGAATGTTGCCGTTGTCCTGAATTCTGTGTCCCGGTCAAGATTATCTAAAACAAAATCCAATCCTTCTTCTTTTGCCAGCTTTTCACTGATCACGACCAGATTGGTATGGGCAAAATAAAGCCGGCGTGACACCTTTATGGAGGCTTTTCTGAGTGCTTCCGTTATATTGTTACCTTCAATCGAATAGACAGATACAGGCGGCCTGTCTCCGGCACCGCCTCCTTGAAGGCCGCCGGCAACATTTCCTGGATTGATAATTTGAAGATGCAGCACGTAGTTGCCGTCGTTTGTCCGATCGATGCCAATCGCCGAGATAATCGCAAGATCCGTCAGCTCCCGCTTATCCCAGCAGCCGGGCAGCACAATGACGCTCAAAAGCATGAGAACGGCTAACAGACATTTACGTACCATTCTGATCCCCTTCTTCCAAATCTTTGTTCACCATTCCTCGTGAAGCGGCCGGCTCTGGGCGCTGACCCTCTCCCTGCCGCACCTTATCTTCCTTACTGACCGATTCCGGCCTCTTTTCATCGGCCCACCACGGAACCCGGAACAGCGCGTCCTTTACGCCTTGTGAAGAAAAGGGTGCAAGCGGCGACATATATGGAACGCCAAATGAACGAAGACTGCATAAGTGCACAAACATCATAATGATCCCTAAAATCAGCCCGTAAAAACCCATAACAGCTGAGGCAATAATAAAAATAAACCGGATGAGCCGGGCTGAAATCGCCATTGCAAATGCCGGCGTTGCGAAGCTCGCAATCGCGGTGAGTGCCACGATAATCACCATTGCCGGAGAGACAATACCAGCTTGTACGGCAGCCTGGCCGATTACGAGCGCGCCTACGATTGATACTGCCGAGCCGACAACCCGGGGCAGCCTGACCCCCGCTTCCCTCAGAATCTCAAAAGCAACCTCCATCGTTAGCGCCTCCACAACAGCCGGAAACGGGACAATTTCCCGCTGGGCCGCAATGACCACTAACAGCTGAGTCGGTATCATTTCTTGGTGAAACGTCGTGGCTGCCACATAGACAGCCGGAGCCACTAGCGAAATGAAAAAGACTAAAACCCGCAGGATCCGTATGCTTGTCGCAATGTCAAAACGGGAATAATAATCTTCAACAGACTGAAAAAATTGGACAAATAATGCCGGAGCAATAAGCACAAACGGTGTTCCATCCACAATAATCGCGAATCTTCCTTCTAACAGATTGCCCGCTACAACATCAGGGCGTTCTGTATGATACATAGTCGGAAACGTCGTAAAGGTTTCATCTTCAATCAGCTGCTCAATATATCCAGATTCCAAAATACTGTCAATATCTATTTTTTCCAGGCGCTGCTTCACTTCCTTCAGCACCTTTTCATCACATATTCCTTCAATGTACATGAGGGCGATATCCGTATTTGTGACAGAACCTTTTTTCATTTTTTCAACCCATAAATTCGGGTTTTTAATGTATCGCCGGATCATGGAAATATTGGTTTGCAGAGATTCTGTAAACCCTTGGCGCGGGCCGCGGAATGACACCTGGGTGCTCGGCTCTTGGATGGAGCGCTGCTCTCCCCCTTGAGTGCTGCAAATCAGCGCTTCGGCATAGCCATCGGCAAAAACGAGCGCATTGCCGAGCATTAACTCGGAAAAAAGCTTATCCCAGCTCTTTTCCGCTTTCACCCCGCCCAGTGGGAGCGTTTTTTCAAGAATTTGCTGGATCGCATGAGTATTCTGGATAGACTCATCCTGTACCAATGGATCGATTAACGACTCATGGATCGTGTTATTATCGACCAGCCCAGCAATATAAATAACAGCTAGATGGACACGATCCTGCTCCCCGATTTTAATCTCGCGAATGATAACGTCAGAGCTGCTTCCGACTTCCTTTTTCGTTTCCGCTATGTTCTTTGCCAAACTAGGAGAAATGAGAGCCGGCCTTTCTTTTTCTTGCTGCCGTTCCTGGTTCTTTTCTTCTGTATTCTGCTTGTCTTTTGAACCGGTATTGTTCTTTCGCTTAGAAAATAAAGGCATACACAAATACCTTTCCTTGTCGTTTTCTCATATTCTTCCTATTAGAATTAAGATTATGCATAGGTTTAGATGCCGTATAACTTCTCCGCCAACGATAGACACTAAAAGCGGAGGATGATGAAGCATGAAGATATTGGGCGTGACAGGAGTCATATTAATTTGTTTATTAACTATTTCTGTATTGATGGACATGCTTCAAGGGTTCAGTTTAACAAAAGCGATTTATAACAATATGTCCAGCTTTAAGATGACAACGTTTGCGGAATGGGTTGTGCTTATATTTTTTGTGTTAGTCCTTGTGAGGGAAATGTACGTGATCTATAAATCGAAAAAAAAGAACCCCTAGAGGGGGCGCTTTTTTCAGGCGATAATATTGCCGTCTAGTGTATCACTGCTGTGTTTGTTGATGGTCCCTTTAAAAATGCGGTTGCCAATGATTTTGGAATTGGTTGAGGTGTTTGTTTGAATAGCTGTCGCAGTGCCTGCGGAGAGGTTATTGATGGTGTTTCCAGAAATGATAGAGCCTGCTGATCCATTGATATAAATCACAATCGGATTCCCGGCTGTTCTGTTGACTGAAATGGTATTATCAAAAATCTCATGCACACCGGTGCTGATATAGATGGTGACCAAAAGCGGAGATCTCTCGAGGTGGTTGCCGATAATTGAGGTTTTTGCACTTGTGGAGCAGTAAATCGGGTAATTTTTAAACTCTTTAAATGTATTGTTTTTGATGATAGCGCCAGCATTATTTGTGACGGAAACAGCATATGATTCCGGGACCGCTTCAAACGTGTCAGGATGCAGTGTATTTCCTTCAATCACCGCATTCCCTTGAGCGATCCAAATGCCCCGGCTGAATTTTCTCAGGAGATTATCTTTAATGATCACGTCGCCTCCGGAGATGTTCACACCGTCAATGACTTGAATGAGACAGTTATTCAGAAACGCGATGTCATCTGACAGTACTGCGCGAAGACCGATGCTGCGCCTTGTTTCAGACAGTCCGTTTTGAATGTGGTTTCCGTCTACCTTTACGTCAGAAGACTGATAAACCAATATCCCTGTGTTTTCAAAGTTGCTGATTTTGTTGTTGGTCACAAGAACGCTCTTTCCCCTGACATCAATTCCAGTTGAAAATCCGGTAATCAGATTGCCAGAGATCACCGCATCACTGGTCTCTTTTCCTTGTGACACACCGAGTCCGGTTATCCCGACTCTTGTCGCAGCCGCCGCGTCTTCAGGACCTCTCAGAATATTTCCCTTGATCACTGTTTGCGTCCCATATCCGTAGCTGATTGTATTATCTGAGAGATTTCCTTCTATTAAAACGCCATACCCGTTAAAATTGGTCACAGAACTTGAAACGTTTCCAATAAAGTAGTTATTGCGAATTGATACATTAATCGGTTCCTCATAATCAACATCACCTTCGCCATATCCTTCAATGTCGATTCCGTATTTCGGCGCTGTCCCATTCCCCGTTCCGGCATCTTCAATCACGCATTCCTCCACTGTGACCATGTCACATCCGGTAATGGAAATGTTATTTCTCCTCGACCGCCGAACCTCACAGCGGCGGATGATAATTTGCTTTGACGTTCGATAATCTTGATTGGTCTTTAATCCCCTCGGACTGACAATGATCCCATCGCCGGTAAAATCAGAAATTTTCACATGATCAATGACAACATTCGAGCATCCTTCAATACATATGCCAAAGCCCCATTCATGGGTTGACCTGATCCCCGCTGAGGCGTAGATATGCTCATCGCGTTCGCCGATAATTTGTCCCCCGGAAATGGTTATATTCTCTTGCTTGCCTACATAAAATGCGGAATAACCCCACGAACGATTCGGGATTACTTTCATAATACACTCTGGGTCCATCATAATCTCAAGGTTGCCGGGAACAATGATTCCCGCGTTTCGAAACTTCTGATTAAAATCTCCGCCAAGCGTTCCATCTATTAAATATGTTCCCTTTGGAAACCAGACAGTATGATAGCCTTTCGAAACAGCTGTACTGAGGCACTGATTAATCAGTTCTGTCGAATCCGTTTGACCATCTCCAGGAACACCGAAATCTGCTGCATTTAATATGAATTCAGCCAATTGCGAGCCTCCTTCTCTATGATTACTATCATGTTACTCACAAAGGCCCGGTCTGCTTGTACATTTCTCTAAAATTTTATTAAAAAAATATAAAGGAATAGTTGTGTAAGAAAATCTCACGATAAAGAGTATAAAAATTAGGAGAAAATCACTATTTTTAGGCATTTATAATTTTTCCATTATGGAACTATTTGAAATGAGTATAAATTATATTGACACAAGTATTATATAAGAATATGATTTTTATAATACACTTTTTTTAGAAAGGGTTTGGCTGACATGGCTTCGATTGATAACGAAAGTATCATCAAAAGCGTCCCGCAAAAAGGGTTCTTTGGTCACCCGCGAGGACTATTTACACTATTTTTCACCGAATTTTGGGAGCGTTTCTCTTACTATGGAATGAGAGCAATCTTACTTTACTATTTGTATACAGAGACGGTAAACGGCGGGCTTGGTTTTGACAAAGGCACTGCGGTTGCCATTATGTCGATTTACGGCTCACTCGTATACATGTCCACTATTATTGGCGGATGGCTCGCTGATCGGGTATTCGGTACCGCAAACACCGTGTTTTACGGCGGCATATTCATTATGTTCGGCCACATTGCACTCGCCTATCCGGGTAGTTCGATAGCATTCTATATCAGCATGGTGCTTATCATTGTCGGAACAGGCTTATTAAAACCAAACGTTTCAAGCGTGGTTGGGGATCTTTACACGAAAGAAGACCCGCGCCGCGACTCAGGTTTCAGTATTTTCTACATGGGGATTAACCTCGGTGGTTTACTTGCGCCGTTAATTGTCGGAACACTCGGACAGAAGTACAACTATCATCTCGGCTTCGGAGCTGCCGCGGTCGGAATGCTTCTCGGACTTATCGTATTTGCTTTGACAAGAAAGAAAAACCTCGGTCTTGCAGGTTCCAATGTGCCGAATCCGCTGTCTAAAAAATCTGCGATTGGCACCGGAATCGGTGTGATCATTGTGGCGATCGCAGTGATTATCTCCGTACAAACAGGCGTGCTGACGATCAAGCGTTTCATCGACCTAGTAAGTATTCTCGGTATTTTGATTCCTGTTATTTATTTCATCATCATGTTTACTAGCAAAAAAGCGGACAAAACAGAAAAATCCCGTCTTGCCGCTTACGTTCCTTTGTTTATCGGTGCTGTCATGTTCTGGGCCATTCAGGAACAGGGAGCGACCATTCTTGCGGTATATGCTGATGAGCGTATAAGACTTTCATTGGGCGGATTCGAACTTCAGTCATCTTGGTTCCAATCATTAAATCCATTGTTTGTCGTCATATTTGCGCCAATATTCGCATGGCTCTGGATGAAGCTCGGCAAACGCCAGCCGTCTACGCCAGTTAAATTCTCAATCGGAATTATTCTTGCCGGATTGTCATTTATCATTATGGTATTCCCGGCTATGCAAGGAAAAGAAGCACTCGTAAGCCCGCTTTGGCTCGTTCTCAGCTTCCTGCTTGTTGTGCTTGGAGAGCTGTGCCTGTCTCCAGTCGGTTTATCCGTGACAACGAAACTGGCGCCAGCTGCCTTCTCTGCACAGACAATGAGTATGTGGTTTCTGACGAACGCAGCAGCCCAAGCGATCAATGCCCAAGTAGCCGGATTGTTTGATAAAATTCCTGAAACAACATACTTCGGCACCATCGGTTTGATTTCTATCGTTCTTGGCGGCATTCTCCTGCTGCTCTCGCCGGTGATCAAACGCGCGATGAAAGGGGTCTTATAATCAGAAACAGCCCGCGGATGTTGATCCGCGGGCTGTTTTTTATTGATCAAGCCATTTCCTGAAGCTTTGTTCGAAGGCTTGCGGTTCTTCCAGCATCGGCTGATGGCCGCTCTTTTCAAAAATAACCTTCTCCACATGGGGATATAAATCGTCAACAGTATCCCATAGCGCAACAGGCGCAACCAAATAATCATATCTTCCTAAGCCGATGTACACCGGCACTTGTACATCAACTAACCGCTGAATGAGATTCAGCCGGGCAAATGTATTCCCCCATAATTCATCCATGATCGGCATATTCGTAAATACGCCATCCCATAAAGCAGCTGCATGCGGCCGCTCTTGATAAAAGCTTTTCGCTTCAGCGCGAATACACATGTGTACGAAGCGTCTTTCAGGATCGTTTTCAATGTCCTGCGGCAAATTCGCGATATCTTTTTCAAAGCGTTTCTTTCTCTCAAGACTGGCTGTTTCCATAAAAAATGATTCACTTTTTCGTTGTCTTTCTTCACTGTTATCAGGCGCAGTATTGAAGAGCGCCACCTTCCGGACATGTTCAGGATATGTCCTGGCATACTCTAAAGCCATAAAAGCATGCCCGGAATGTCCCAGGATGATAACATCCTCAAGCTGAAGAAATGTTCTCATCCTTTCAATATCAGCCAAGACGGCATCAAGCCTCGAATCCTCCTCACGAAGCTCCCGCTTAGGCTTAGCAAATCCCCTATGGTCGACAAAGATCCATTGATATTTCTGTTTGAGATCTGAGGAAAAAAGGCGCGGGTAGTAAACCGCACTCCCGATCACAAGGATGGGTGCGCCCTCGCCCTCAATTCGATAAGCTAAATCAAAACCGTCCGAGTGACAGATCCCCGTACGTTCCATTTTTCCGCCCCCTTTGTTTTCATTATATAAAAAAAGCCTGACGCATGGCGTCAGGTTATCGATATTACCGTTTTACTTCTTCCAGGGTCTTTTTCCATCTGCTCAGCACCTCTTCAGGTCTGTGAAGCTCGATACGGACACCAGAAGTCAAATCAGCGTATTTCGCAACGTCTTCCTTCACTGAAACGACCCGGCAGGAAAAACGGTCTCTATCATATTCGGCATCATTCAAAGGCGGCAAAGGCGCGCATTCAAGCTTTACATAATAAGCGGCTCCCTTCCACCATGCCGTGAACTGAGCTTTTCCTGTGCGAAGGATATTGGCCGAAGTCATTGTGTTTTTCCACAGAGCGATTCGGATATCAGTTCGGTTCAGCGCGATCATTTCCCCCGCACTGATCATAGCGGCATGCGGCCAGCCATCCTCTGACACTGTTTGCAGAACGAAGGCCTCATGCTGCTTCTCATTTAGGCGGTCCCCGTCAAGCAGTTCAAAAAGACGGTCTGATAGACAGTTCACGCTGATCAAGCCTTTCGTTCCGGCACCGCCGGAACTTCAATGGCTGTTTCTGTTTCCTTCGGATCAATTTTAAACGCCGGATTGTATTTCGCGGGATTTGTAATGCTTTCCGGTTCACAGGATCTCCATGTAAAAAAGCATGTTTGGCACTGATAAACTTCCCATGCGCCTTCTACAGGCGATTTGCTCATGACTTCTCCCTTTTTTGAGTCGCATCGAGGACATGTATGCATTTCGAACACCCTTTCCTTATTTATTCATTAAGTCCATTAGTTTTTGTTCCCATTCTTTCGTTGTAAGCGGAGAATCAAGCGGCTGTGAATAGTGGCCTCTTGTTTCCGGCGCAACCGGTGTAGTCGCGTCAAGAATCATTTTGTGAGTGATTCCTGACGGATTAGATCCCGGATCAAGCGGCAGAACAGATAAGTCCGGAATGATGACCGCATCGTGTTTCGGATGCATTTTCGTCGAAAGCGCCCACATGACCTGCGGCAGGTTGAATGGATCGACATCCTCATCAACGACAATGACCATTTTGCAGTAGCCAAGTCCGTGCGGTGTGGTCAATGCGCGCATGCCGACCGCTTTCGCAAATCCGCCATAACGGGTTTTTGTGGATACAATCGCGATTAAACCGTGTGTGTACATGGCGTTTACTGCCACAATTTCGTTCGGATACGCTTCTTTTAACTGCTGATAAAGCGGCACGCATGTGTTAATGCCGATCATGTAATCGCATTCTGTCCAAGGCATGCCTAAGTATAAATGCTCGAAAATTGGATTGTTTCTGTGATAGACGCGTTTAATTTTAATGATCGGCATGCTTCGTCCGCCGGAATAATGGCCTGTGAATTCACCGAACGGCCCTTCATATTCGCGCTCTCCGGCAATAATCTCACCTTCAAGCACCACTTCAGCGCCCCACGGAACATCAAGATCAGACAGCTTTGATTTGACGATGCGATATGGTTCGCCTTGAATCGCGCCTGCCATTTCGTATTCTGATTGATCATAAAGAAGCGGAGTCGATGCCGCTGTTGTAATAACCGGCTCACAGCCAAGCGCAATCGTGACTGGAAGATTGATGCCGCGTTCTTCAGCTTGGCGCAAATGGATGGCAATATCGTGCTGCGGCACAGGCTGAATGCCGAGGCGGTCTTTTCCTTTGACCTGCATTCTGTAAATGCCGACATTTTGTTTGCCAAAGTTGTCAGGGTCTTCAAGATCACGGGAAATGACACATGCTTTGTCTAAATAATAGCCTCCATCACCTTGGTTAATTCTGAAAAGAGGCAGTATATCGAACAAATTGATATCTTCTGTGATTTCATTTTCATGAAATGGCGCTGTTTCCTCACGTTTGACCGGCATCGGAAACTGGTCATAACGCTTTGCGAATTCAAAAAACTGTTCTTTTACCGGTGTGTCTTTCGGCATACCCAGCATCATTGCATGGTTCGGCCAAGAGCCGATGACATTCATCGCAATTCGCGCGTTATGATAGCCATAAATGTTGTCAAATAAAAGCGCGGGGCTCTTATCGCCAAGGTTGCTGGCTGCGCGTGCGGCGGCCCCTAAATCAGGCTCCGGCTTTACCTCTTCATTCACTGTAAGCAGCTGTCCTTCTTTTTCGAGGGCTGCGAGAAATTCTCTGAAATCTTGATAAGCCATGATCAAGCTCCTCCTTTATGTTTTTCAATCCCATTCCAGCGCTTCGCTTCAGGAAGGCGAATGCCGAATTGGTCCAACGTTCTAAATACAATATGGTCAACCATTTCCTCTAAGCTGGTCGGCTGATTATAAAATGCCGGCATCGGAGGAAGAATGATTGTACCCATTTTCGTAAGCGCTAGCATATTTTCGAGATGTATTTGGTTTAAAGGCGTCTCTCTCGTTAAGAGGACGAGTTTTTTTCTCTCCTTGAGCATGACATCCGCCGCACGTGTCAGCAGATTATCCGCCATTCCGGTGCGAATGCTTGCGAGAGATTTCATGCTGCACGGCGCAACGATCATTCCATCGGTATCAAACGATCCGCTTGAAATGGCTGCCGCCTGGTCCTTATGTGAGTAAGTGTATGTGGCCAGCTGTTCTACTTCTTGTAAGGTATAGCCTGTTTCGTGTTTGATCGTGACGTTCGCCCAAGGAGACACAACGAGATGGGTTTCCACTTCGGCAGCCTTCAGCCACTGCAGCAGCCTGACCCCGAAAATCGCCCCTGTTGCCCCTGTCATTCCGACAACGAGTTTCACTTTGCCCCCTCCTTTACGCTTGAATTCTGCTTTCATTTCAATCATACTCCTGATATATCCATATGAAAAATATCTATAAAATCTATATTTAATACCTAAAAGGTATATTAAGGAGGCGCTTTCTTTTGGACATTCGCCAGCTTCGATACTTCATTACCATTGCCCAAGAACAGAAAATCACCTCCGCAGCCAAAAAGCTTCACATGGCGCAGCCGCCTTTAAGCAGGCAGCTCAAACAGCTGGAGGACGAGCTTGGTGTTGTTCTGTTTGATCGGAACAAGAAAAAACAAATGACGCTTACATATGAAGGAACTGTTTTTCTGAAAAGAGCAAAGGAGATTTTGCATAGGTTTGAGGATGCCGTCATCGAGGTACAGGAGCTGAAGGAGGAGGTAGCCGGCACGCTAGCCGTGGGTTCAACAATTTATTGCGCGGCTCTGATGCTTGAAAAAGTCACACAGATCAAAGAGAGATACCCCCATCTCACCTTTAATATTTGGGAAAATGAGCCTGCGACACTGTTGGAACTGCTGGAAAGCCGGCAAATCGATGCGGCGGTCACGACAACACTGATCAAAAGTGACAGAGTACAATTCAAGCAGCTTGATGACATTCCATGTGTGCTCGTGCTTTCAGATGACGCCGGATATCCGTGCGGAGACACGATTAAGATGGAGGACATTCCTTCGTTTCCGCTGATACTGCTCCGGCCTGTTAACGGAAAAGGCGTTTATAATCAGGTCATGAATGAATTTCATCGTTTGAACCTGAAGCCGAGCATTGTTTGTGAATGCCATGACTCTGCAACTTTGCTCAGCCTCGTGTCATCCGGATTTGGCGCGTCCATTCTGCCTGTCACAATGATTCCCGTTCATATGCGAAATCACGTTCACACCGTTCATATCGAAAATAATCCCTTCATTATGACGCCCGCTGTCATGTGGAGAACGGACAGTTATTTGCCTAAACCGGCACAGCAATTTTTGGATTTATTTTAAAAGAATTTGTCTTATGAAAACCAAATACTTGACTCATACTAAAAAAAAGTTATCCTTTAGATTTGTAAGCTAATTTTTTATTTCAATAAAATCAACCAGAAAAGTGGGGAATAAGATGAAAAAAGCATTATTGGCTTTATTCATGGTCGTAAGTATTGCAGCTCTTGCAGCTTGCGGAGCAGGAAATGACAATCAGTCAAAAGATAATGCCAAAGGTGGCGATCTTTGGGCTTCAATCAAGAAAAAAGGTGTGCTCACAGTCGGAACGGAAGGAACATATGAGCCGTTCACTTACCACGACAAAGACACTGACAAGCTGACTGGCTATGATGTCGAAGTCATCACAGAAGTCGCAAAACGCCTCGGACTGAAAGTCGATTTTAAAGAAACACAATGGGACAGCATGTTTGCCGGCCTGAATTCCAAACGGTTTGACGTTGTTGCCAACCAAGTCGGAAAAACAGATCGTGAAGACAAATATGATTTCTCAGATAAATACACAACATCAAGAGCCGTTGTCGTGACGAAAAAAGACAACAACGATATTAAGTCTGAAGCAGATGTAAAAGGAAAAACGTCAGCTCAATCACTGACAAGCAACTACAACAAATTAGCTACGAATGCCGGCGCTAAAGTAGAAGGCGTTGAGGGCATGGCGCAAGCCCTCCAAATGATCCAGCAAGGCCGCGTCGACATGACGTACAACGATAAGCTTGCCGTATTGAACTACTTAAAAACATCCGGCAACAAAAACGTGAAGATCGCGTTTGAAACAGGCGATCCGCAGGAAACGTATTTCACGTTCCGTAAAGGAAGCGGCGAGGTTGTTGATCAAGTCAACAAAGCATTAAAAGAAATGAAAGAGGACGGGACTCTTTCTAAAATTTCTAAAAAATGGTTCGGCGAAGATGTTTCTAAATAATCTGCCGGCATTGACGCTTGGCACGGCGATCCCGTGGGATCTGGTGCAGCAGTCATTCTGGCCGATACTTTCAGGGGGAATCTACTATACGATTCCCCTTACGATTCTTTCCTTTATATTTGGAATGATCTTGGCGCTGATTACGGCGCTTGCCAGAATGTCGAAAGTGAGACCTTTGAGATGGGTGTTCAGCGTATACGTATCCGCAATACGCGGCACTCCTCTTCTCGTTCAATTGTTCATCATTTTCTATCTGTTCCCGGCCTTTAACATCACATTAGATCCATTTCCAAGCGCAGTCATCGCCTTTTCATTAAACGTCGGCGCCTATGCATCTGAAATCATCCGGGCATCTATTTTATCCGTGCCGAAAGGGCAATGGGAAGCCGGCTACACAATCGGCATGACACATCAGAAAACGCTGTTCCGCGTCATACTGCCGCAGGCGTTTCGTGTGTCGATCCCGCCATTATCCAATACTTTTATCAGCCTGATTAAAGATACATCCCTCGCCTCCCAAATTCTGGTCGCTGAGCTGTTCAGAAAAGCCCAGGAAATCGGCGCGCGGAATCTTGATCAAATTTTAGTGATCTATATTGAAGCAGCCTTTATTTATTGGATTATCTGCTTCCTGCTTTCACTCGTCCAGCATGTCATCGAACGGCGTCTTGACCGCTACGTGGCCAAATAAGGAGGTTCCGAGTATGCTTACCGTTAAGGGATTAAACAAATCATTCGGTGAAAATGAAATTTTAAAAAAGATAGATATGAAGATTGAAAAAGGAAAAGTCATCGCCATACTTGGGCCTTCAGGTTCAGGGAAAACGACGCTGCTCCGCTGCCTGAACGCGCTGGAGATTCCGAATCGCGGAGAGCTTGCATTTGATGATTTCTCCATCAATTTCTCCAAAAAGGTGAAACAGGCGGATATCCTAAAGCTTCGCCGAAAATCCGGAATGGTATTTCAGGCGTATCACTTGTTCCCGCACCGCACAGCCCTCGAAAACGTGATGGAGGGCCCTGTTCAGGTGCAAAAACGGAACAAAGAGGAAGTCAGAAAAGAAGCGATCCAGCTTCTTGATAAAGTCGGATTGAAGGACAAAATGGATTTATATCCGTTCCAGCTTTCCGGCGGACAGCAGCAGCGCGTGGGCATCGCCCGCGCACTGGCGATTCAGCCTGAGCTCATGCTGTTTGACGAACCGACCTCAGCGCTTGATCCGGAGCTCGTCGGAGAGGTGCTGAAGGTTATCAAGGACTTAGCCAATGAAGGCTGGACCATGGTCGTGGTGACCCACGAAATCAAGTTCGCGCAGGAGGTTGCTGATGAAGTCATCTTCATCGACGGCGGTGTAATCGTGGAGCAAGGACCGCCGGAGCAAATTTTCTCCGCCCCAAAAGAAGAACGGACACAGCGGTTCTTGAACCGGATTTTGAATCCGCTGTAATAAGAAAAACAGGGCGCCTGCGGGCGCCCTGTTTTTTTGTTGAGCTCCTTTCGCCTATTCCGCTCTTCTGTCAGATGTGCTACAATGACAATCGACTGATTTTTACGAAAGAAGGGACCTCACGTGAAGCAAGAACTTGTTCTGCGCTGGACATTTTATTTTGCCGGTTTGATCATTTTGGCTTTTGGTGTATCCCTGACGATAGAAGGAAAAGCACTCGGCATTAGTCCGTGGGATGCATTTCATTACAGCCTGTTTCAGCACTACGGGCTTACCGTCGGCCAGTGGTCCATCATTATTGGAGCGCTCATCGTCGGATTAACGTCATTGTTCACGAGGGCTTGGCCAAAAATTGGAGCGATCCTGAATATGGTGCTCATCGGTGTATTTATAGACTTTTTCAATTTTCTTCTGCCTGCTCCCTCGACCTACACGGGCTCCGTCATCGTCTTCTCTCTCGGCGTGGTGCTGATCGGTTACGGCGTCGGTGTTTATGTATCAGCAGGCCTTGGCGCGGGGCCGCGTGATTCACTGATGATGCTGATTACAGAAAAAACCGGCTGGAATGTGCAATGGGTGCGGAACGGCATGGAATTAACTATTTTATTTGCGGCATGGGGCATGGGCGGCCCGATCGGTTTTGGCACCATTTTGACCGCCATCTTCACCGGACTCATTTTGCGCTTTTCATTGCCGCAGTCAATCCAGCTGCTGAATTATGCCGTGGCAAGGCGGACAGCCGCTGTGAAAGCATCTCCGCCTATACACTAAAACAAAGCCGTCTTGGCTTTGTTTTTTATTTTCTCCTCTATATGAGTCTTGTTGATGTATGATAGGATGGTTTTGACAATCTTTTGCAGACGGAGGACCTAGAATGAAGATTTACGGAATTTATATGGACCGCCCGCTTTCACAGGAAGAGACTGAACGGTTCATGTCTTTCATATCGCCTGAAAAACGGGAGAAATGCCGGAGATTTTATCATAAAGAAGATGCACACCGCACCCTGCTGGGAGATGTGCTTGTTCGTTCAGTCATAAGCGGGCAGTATCAGTTGGACAAATCTGATATCCGCTTCAGCACGCAGGAATACGGGAAGCCCTGCATCCCTGATCTTCCTGACGCCCATTTCAACATTTCTCATTCCGGCCGCTGGGTCATTGGTGCGTTTGATTCACAGCCCATCGGCATCGATATTGAAAAAATGAAACCGATCAGCCTTGAGATCGCCAAGCGCTTCTTTTCAAAAACAGAGTACAGCGACCTTTTAGCCAAAAACAAAGACGAGCAAACAGACTATTTTTATCATCTATGGTCAATGAAAGAAAGCTTTATCAAACAGGAGGGCAAGGGGTTATCACTACCGCTTGATTCCTTTTCAGTGCGCCTGCATCAGGACGGAGAAGTATCCATTGAGCTTCCGGACAGCCATTCCCCCTGCTATATCAAAACGTATGATGTCGATCCCGGCTACAAAATGGCTGTATGCGCCGCGCACCCTGATTTCCCTGAGGATATCACAATGGTCTCGTACGAAGCGCTTTTATAAATGGCTCATCAACAGCTTGACACCGCGATCAATATCTTCCGTTTTCACATTGGATATATTGATTTTTAATAGATTTTCTTTTGGATAACCTGATAAATAATGACGGTCTATCGCCTCAAGGTGAACCCCTTGTTTTTTCAGTCTATGAATCACTCTTGAGGCCGGTAGATCCTCAGGAAGCACCAGATGGGTGTGCATACAGGGTGCCTGGCCGCCTGAAAACGTAAAGCGTCCGCTTCCCAGCTGCCTGTGGGTTTGAATGGCTTGATGAAGCCTCAGTGATCGCTCCTTATAGGAATCTCTGATTTTCTCCTTGTGCCTGCCATACATACCGCTTTTCAGATAAATCTCCAATGCCGCTTGAGAAATCATCGAACAGTCGATGTCGTTCAGCTTTTTGTACGCATGAAACATGTCAGTCAGTGCTTCGGGCAAAACAGCCGCCCCCACACGAAGACCGGGAAACATCATTTTCGAGAAACTTTTCAAATAAATGACATGTGAGGACAGGTCATATGCGTGCAGCGGATCTGCCTTTTTATTTTCTTCCAAATCACCGAGATAATCATCCTCAACGAGATAGACATCATACGCTTCTGCCAGTCTTACAAGCTCTTGTTTCTCTTGCTCTGACAAAGAGCAGCCAAGCGGGTTATGGAAGCGCGGCATCGTGTAAAAAAATTTGATCGATTCTGTTTGAAACAGCCGCTCAACCTCGGTTAAATTGAGCCCCTCTTCCGTTCGTTTCACTCCGATGGCGGGAATTCCAAGCGTCTCAAGCTGTTCGACCATCAAATGGTAGCCCGGCTGTTCAATGGCGATCTTCTCTTTCCCATTTGGAAACGGCATGGCACAAAGCAAGGATAACGCCTGCTGGACACCTGAAGTAATGAAAATGTGCCGTTCATCCGCAAATACCTGCTGATTGGCCAAGAGCTTTCGGAGTACACGGATGAGTGATGGAAGCCCCTTTGGCGTCCCATAAATAAACAAATCGTTTTTATATGTATCAATCGCTTTGTTGATGCAGTGCTGAAAATCAAGATACGGAAACACATCTGGATCCGGCGCAGATGTGGCAAAGTCGATGGGGCCAGGCTGCCCACTTTTTGATTTCCCCGTCTTTTTCACAATATAATAGCCGCTTTTCGGAACGGAATAGATAAGGTGGCGCTTTTCCAGCTCCTGCAGCGCGCGGATCACTGTGCTTTTGCTGACTTGGTGGCGGGCGGACAGCTGACGGATAGATGGAAGCCTGTCTCCTTCTTGATAGGCGGTGCTTTGCATCATCTCCTCTATCCTCGTTAATAGACACATATATTTCTCCATGTCTTCTCCTCCTGTTTTGTACCGGTACAGTTCATTGTTTTTCTCATTGTACCGTGCTGACCGCGGCCATACAATAAAGGGAGCGACCGGCGCTGCAATTCAGGTAAAGGAGCACCTCCCATTATGGTTAAACATCAGCAAGCCTCCGCTTATATAGCGGCTGTTTTATATTCGGTTATTATCGGTTTATCCTTTCTATTCGTAAAAATCGCACTGGAAACAGCAGAGCCGTTTGATATTCTGGCGCACCGGTTCACCATTGCGTTTGCTGCGGCCACTGTACCTGTCTTATTCGGCTGGGTAAAGCTTTCAATCCGCATAAAGGACGTCATTGCCATTTTGCCGCTCGCCCTGCTGTATCCCGCGCTATTTTTCAGCTTTCAGGCATTCGGCCTTGTGTACTCGTCCTCATCTGAAGCGGGGGTTATTCAGGCAGCCATTCCGATTTTCACGATGGTGTTTGCCGCTTATGTTTTAAAGGAACGCCCGACGTGGATACAAAAGGGGTTCACGGTTTTATCCGTTGCCGGTGTCATGTTTATTTTTGTGATGAAAGGCGTTGACGTGGAATCAGCCAGCTTAAAAGGGTCTTTGCTGATACTGTTGTCCGCCTTGTCTTCAGCGATGTACAATACCGCTGCCAGAAAAATGACGCAGCGGTTCAAGCTGACCGAGCTTACCTACATCATGTCTGCCATCGGCTTTGTCGTCTTCAACGCCATTGCCCTTGTGCGCCACGGAGCGGCGGGAACTGTCGGCACTTATTTTCTGCCATTCCGGGAGCCCGGCTTCGTTCTCTCTATTTTGTATTTGGGCGTGCTGTCTTCACTCGTCACTTCATTCTTGTCTAACTATACGCTGTCACGGATTGAGGCGTTTAAAATGAGTGCTTTTAATCATGTATCTACTATCGTAACGATGATTGCAGGAGTGGTGATTCTAAACGAAAGCCTTGCCTGGTATCACTTTGCCGGAGCAGTTTGTATTATGATTGGCGTGCTGGGGAGCAATACCAATCTGCAGAAAAAAACAAAGCGCTCTGGTATGCCTGCAAAAAAATGAGAAATTATGCTAGACTGAAAGGAAAAACATGGTTAGAGGTGTAGGTTTACCGTATGATTCAATATGCTAGTGAAAGTATCATTCTTCCAGGAGAAATCACTTTTAAGGATGTAAGAGAAATCTTTTTTTATCAAATCGCAAAAATGTCATGCTTTTACTTTCTGTTGTGTTGTGCCATATTTGCTGCAGTTAACTTCATTAACGGATGGCCCCGTATCGTTTATGGCAGTGACGCGCTTAACTTGTTTATGAACAGTATGTTGATTATCGTGTTGTCCGTTCTGTTTACACTGCTGCTCCTCCTTCTTCTATATGTGAAGTTTTCCAGAGCATACAAGAAGAACGAACGGATGAAATCCAAAAGAACATATACTGTGAATCAAGAAGGAATTCGTATAAGTTCTAAAAAATATGACCTCATTTTCAATTGGAATGAAATCACAGCTGTTTTCGAATATAAGAATATCTTTCGGATCAATACATCCAGCAGCCAATATATTGCGATACCAAAACATTTTTTTCATTCCGAAGTGGAGATGAACAGATTCAAGGAGATTATCCTTAAAAATACCGAAACAAAAAAACTCAAATTTAAAAAGGATCGGCATTGATAGTGCCGGTCCTTTTATATTGATTGATGGGTTTCTTTTGCCTTTTGTTTATCGAAAAACGGCACAAGCTCTATTACAGCCGATACACCTACAAACACGATACACACAGCAACAATCAGCAGATAATCATGAGTCATGTCAAAAAACAAACCGCCCGTATACACACTGAGAGCCCCGGCAGCCTGATGGATAAAGAAATTGATGCCTAACAGCGAACCGATCAATCCTGTTTGATAGCTTTCTGAAATTGACGCCGCGGTCAGCGGGATCACGCCTGTGTAACTGAGTCCAAATAACAGGATAAAGCCAAAATACCAAAGTTCGCTGTGATGAATTCCGAAAATGGGGATGAGCAGGCAAATCAGGCTGAGCAGCCGGATGAAAAATAAGATGGATAGCATGATGCTTCTGCTGCCGAGGAGATCTGACAGCCAGCCCGCCAATAATCCGCCAATGATAATAAACGCCCCGAACGCGGCCATCATTCCGTTAACATGAGAGACATGCGCATCCTTCAGTATCGGGACGAGGTGAGCATCAATGATTCCCATCGTAAATCCGCAAGTAAACACCCCAAAGTACAGGATATGAATGAGGCGAGACTGCTTCATCACGTTCCAAAATCCTCTCCAGTCATAAGATTTTTTCACTGACTGCACTTGTGCATGTGGCGGGTGCTTCATCCCGAAGGCGAGGAGCGGCAGCAGAACAGCCGCCATGACGATTCCCAAAATGGTATAGGTGTTCTGCCAGCCGGCATGGTACGGAGCCGCTGCCCAAATGGGCGAGAGAAGCAGCAAGCCCGCAGAGTTGGCATTGGTCAAAATAGCAAGTGCCAGACCTTTGTGTGTGTCAAACCAGCGGCTGATGAAATACTGGGTTGTCACGCCGACCGCACAGGAATAGCCGATCCCGCCAAGCACACCGTAAATAGCGGAAAACACATGAACATTTGGTGAATACGGAAGCACCAAAAAGCTAGCGCTGATGCAAACAGCCCCCAGCGCCATAATTTTTCTGACACTGAACCGGTCGATAAAAAAACCGACAAAAAACTGGACGATGCCGGTTGTGATCATAAAAATGCTGACAGAAACCGAGATCAGCGACCTGTCGGCATGGAAGGCATCCGCCATTGGAAGCATAAAAAATTGAAAGGAGTTTCTGAATGAGTTCATTCCGATGGCGAAAACAAACGTAAACAGCAATACAAACCATTTCATCCTGGGAGACGTGCGCATGTTTTGACCTGCCTTTATTTGAGTATTTCGACTATTATACCATGCAAAAATTGTCATTCCACACTAAAAAGCGGAACAGCCTGAGCTGTCCGCTTTTGATCACGATTGAATGATCGGATGCTGATTCAAGATTGCAAAAATCCGTTCTGC
Organism: Bacillus sp. MD-5; assembly: GCF_002201875.1. NCBI lineage: Bacteria > Bacillati > Bacillota > Bacilli > Caryophanales > Bacillaceae > Bacillus > Bacillus sp. MD-5. Next base: position 233,125 of record NZ_CP021911.1, on the reverse strand, counting down.
GACTTCTTCCGTTTGTGACAGCAGGAACATGTGGCCGCCGTCAAATTGATGGAATGTGATGTCTTTTGCCCACTTCTTCCAGCCTTCCGCATCTCGAATGCATTTTTTATCATCAAGCCCGTTAAAGACATGAACAGGCGATTGGATCTGGGCCAGGTCGTGAAGCACAAATTGTTCAAGCGCCCGGTAGTCCGATCGGAAGGAAGGCAGGAAAAAGGACATGACCTCCTTATTTTCAACAAGCTCTGCGGGCATTCCGCCTAATTTGATAATATGATCAAGGAATTGATCATCAGGCAGATGGGACACTTTCTTCCGCTGAATATGAGGCGGCTGTATCGCAGAAATGATAACTGCCTGTGGAAAGATGCCTTCCCGCTCAAGCTTTTGCGCCAGCCTGAAGGTGATCATGCCGCCCATACTGTGTCCGAACAGCACAAACGGCCGATCAGGGCCCAGGTTCAGTTCTTGCTTGTACAAATCCGTCAGCTCTTCGAGATCCTCAATGGCTGTCGTTTGATTCGTGCCGTGTCCCGGCGGCTCAGCAGCAAGCATCTCACACTCCCCCTGCAAAAAAGCATGGAGAGGGCGAAACGACGCTGAGTAGCCGCCGGCAAACGGAAAACAGATGAGCTGCGTTTTTTCCGACGCATCAAATGATTTGAAGAGTTGGCTCATTGGCTGTCTCCTCCTTTCATCACTTCATTTAAGAAACCGTTACGGTTTGTGTATTAAGGAATTCGAGCAAAATTACGGCATTCCTATCTAGCGTTTCGCCCTGCAGCATTTCTGCGTGTGTTCCGAAGCCTCTTTTCACACGATAAACACCTGTTGTTGCCTCTTCCCATGATGCAAGCCATTCCGGCATGTCAAAATCAGCGCCTGAAGTCAGCAGATCAATATCTGCTTTCACCTGGCCTGTGCTGATCAGGCTGACGTAGTATGAGTAAAAGGCATGTGTTTTTTGCTTAAGTCCTTGTTTGACGGCTTCGCTGTTGAGCGCTTCATTGTCCCGGTTGACATTCATCAACGCTTCGACATCACTTTCAACCGTGCGTCCGTCCAGATCACTGACACCTTGTTTTTTATAGGAATCCACCATGATGATCCGCTGCACAATACGGCCTTGTTCCTCAAGCTTTTTGGCAGCTTCAAACGCCAGGCTGCATCCTGCTGAATATCCAAACAAAGTCAAAGGCCCTTCCGGTTGAAGCTTCTGGATCAAATCCGTATAGCGGTCAAGGCGATTTTCTTCCTCAATGAAGTCAAAGGCGCACAGCTTGTATGACGGCAAGCGGTTGGCCAGGTTTTGGTACATGAGGCCATAGCCCAAGACTGGAGGAAATGCGAAAATGATCTGTTCCTGATCGGGATTCATTATCGTTACATCCTGCAATCCATCTGAGCCCCCGTTTTTCAAAAACGCTGAAATACCGGCGATTGTCGGCGCTTCAAACAAAACCTTTACCGGAAGATCAATCCCGAGCTCCTTCTTGATGCGGGAGGCGGCGGTCATTGCCTTCAAGGAATGTCCTCCGAGCACAAAGAAATCGTCATGAATGCCGACTTGTTTTCTGCCGAGAACCTCAGACCAGATTTGCGCGATTTTTTCTTCCATCTCGTTTCGCGGTCCGATCCATTCTTCCGCCAGCTGATCCTGATCAGGTTTTGGCAGCAGCCGTTTATTGACTTTCCCGTTTGTCGTTAAAGGAAGCTCATCCAAGAAGGTAAAGGTTTGCGGCACCATGTAAGCAGGAAGCTGTTTTTTCAGGTGCGCCTTTACGCCTTCAGCTGAAAGCTGCGTCCGGGTCACCAGGTAGGCGTTGATTGATGCATCGCCAGACTCAGGGCAGTCCGCAACAACGACCGCATCTTTCACTCCCGGGTATTCCTGCAGCTGCTTTTCAATTTCTTCAAGCTCAATCCGGTGTCCCCGTATTTTGACCTGATCGTCAATACGGCCGGCGTATTCAATCGTTCCATCCGGCAGCCAGCGTGCTAAATCCCCTGTGCGGTAAAGCATTTCTTCCGGCTTAAACGGGTTCTTGATAAACTTTTGCTTCGTGAGGTCAGCACGATTTACATATCCTTTTGACACGCCCATTCCGCTGATGCACAGTTCACCGATCGCCCCGAATGGCTGGAGCTGGCTTTGCTCATTCAGAATATAAACACTGGCATTGCTGATCGGCTTTCCGATCGGCAATGAGGAGATGGAATCCGGTATATCTTGCACGACGTGAGCAGTCGCAAACACTGTTCCCTCGGTCGGCCCGTAACAGTTAATCAGCTTGCCCGGCCCCATGACCCGCAGCGCTTTCCTGACGTGCGGCACAGACGCGCGCTCTCCGCCGAATAACACGCAGCGAAGCCCCTTCATCCAATCCTCTCCCGCATCTGTGAGAAGATTAAACAGCGCAGTTGTCGCAAACATGACATTGACATTTTCCTTCTTGATCAGATCAGTGAGCCGCTCTGTATCAAGCAGCGTATGTTCATCTGCGATAATGAGCCGTGCCGCATTCAGTATGGAAGCGTAGAAATCAAAGGTAAATGCGTCGAAGGCGTAATTCGAAACAGATAAGAACGTATCTTTTTCAGAAAATGCCATGTAGTCTACGTGCTTGACCAACCCTTGAATATTGGCATGAGTGGTCATATTGCCCTTCGGCTTTCCGGTTGTGCCCGACGTGTACATGATATATGCCGGATCATCGGGATCAATCGCGGTGGCAGGATCGCTTTCCTTTTCCTCAAACCGTGTTTGATCATCGATGACGAGCGTTGTGCCTGTATACGGCAGCTGAGCCGCCTGTTCTTTCATCTCCTGATGTGTCAGCAGACAGGCTGCATCACTGTCAGCCAGCATATACGAGATTCGGTCCTCTGGCAGCTTCGGGTCAACTGGCAGATAAGCCGCTCCCGCCTTTAATACACCGAGAATGCCGATCACCAGTTCAAGTGAGCGCTTCGTGTACAGCGCTACAACGGAGCCTTTGCCCGCACCGTGTTTTTGCAAACGGTGCGCAAGGCGGTTCGTTTCCTGATTTAATTCGCGATAAGACAGGGTCTGGCCGGAATACGTAAGCGCCGGCGCATTTGGATTGAGATTCACCGCTTCCTTAAACCAATCGGTCAGAGGTTTTGTCTCATGAGTTTGAGCCGGCGGGTTTAAGCCAGTAAGCAAAAATTCTCTCTCCCTGTCGTCAACGAGGTTGATCGTGCTGACAGGCTGATCCGGATTCTGGATGAGCTGCTGAATTGCTGTGAGAAGCTGAGATTTCAAGCGCAGGATAAACGCCTCATCAAACACATTCTCATTATAAGCAAGCTTAATCAGCATCTCTTCACCTGGAGAAGCCATTAGGTTGAGATCATAATTCGACTTCTCAAAAACATGAACATCCACCATATCAAAACCGTTTTCACTGCTTTCTTCATTTTTCGCATCCTGAAGCGGATAGTTCTCAAAAACAATGATGTGGTCAATCAGTTTCGGCTGATCGGCCTGGCTTTGGATGTCATAAAGCGGCACATATTGATGCGGCTCGGACTGCAGCGATTGCTCCTGCAGCTGCTTGAGCAAGCCGGTAAATGTGATATCCTTAGACAGCTTTACACGTCTCGGGACAACGTTGATAAACAGTCCAACCATATGTTCAACGCCTTTGATTTCCGCGGGACGCCCGGAAACGACTGTACCGAACGTTAAATCGCCAGACTGCTGATAGCGGCTGATCAATACGCTCCAGACTGCCTGCAGCGCCGTGCTTAAAGTGGTATGCTGCGATTTTGCAAGCTCGGTAAAGGCCTTTGTTTCCGCCTTCGGCAATGAAAAGAGCAGCTCTTTCGGCTCATAGCCGTCCTTTTGTTTCTTTCTTTGCTCCGCAAACGTCGTTTGTCCCTCAACATCCTTTAAGTACTCGCGCCAGTAATGCAGCGATGCGTGTTTATCCTGCTTTTCAAGCCACTTGATATAGTCTTTATACGGTTTGACTGGCGGCAGGCTGTACGGCTTTTGTTCGCGCAGAGCATTGTATACTTTAAATAGATCCTGTACGACGATGCCGAAGCACCAGCCGTCCAAAATAATGTGGTGGTAGCTCCACACCCATTCAAAGCTTTCTTCAGTTTTTTTGAAAACAGCTGCCCGCATCGGAATATCCCGCGTCAAATCAAAGCCTCTGATCTTATCCTGTTCCTTGTATTCATTGATTTTGGCTGCTTGCTCGCTGTCTGTTGCATATGTCAGATCGATTTCTTCTATATGAAACTGCCGTTTTTTCAATACGACTTGGACAGGCCTTTTTACTTTTTCGTGAATGAACACGGTACGAAATACATCGTACCGGTCCATGATCACATTCATGCTTTCTTCTAGGCATTTGATATTCAAGCTGCCTTTTACTTTCATCGTGATCTGTTCAAGGTAAAAGCTTTGGCCGGGATTCAGGATGGTATGAAACAGCATCCCTTCCTGCATCGGCGATAGGTAATACATATCTTGAACCTGATCCTTGCTAAATTGACTCATATGTTTCGCTCCCGCCTTCTGTAATTCCCTTGCGTTTTATTTTAAATTCTCCTCAAGCATGTCAAAGATATCTCCCATCTCATCCATTTCAAGGTCTTCGGCGCTGAAGTCACTTGGCGTGAATTCCTTGTCTTCTTTTTCCGTGCAATGGCGGATCAGCATCAGAAGATTTTCTTTAAACCGTTCCATTCGCTCTTCAATCGTGGCTCTCTCAAACTCCTTCTCATTGTAGGAGCAGGAAAGCACAAACCGGCCGTTTCTGATCATGCCGCTGAAGCTTAAAGCGTACAGCGCCTCTGATTCTCCGCTTACTTGGCGCCCCATATCGAAAGCGGACGGTTCAAAGAAATCGGTTTTGACTTCACTGTCGAATTGGCCCAAATAGTTGAAGCTGATCTCCGGTGTGAAGCCCTTTGTTTCCGATGTTTCTGTGAAATAACGAAGAATGCCGTAGCCAACACCTTTATCCGGAATGCGGCGCAGGTTTTCTTTGACTGTTTTGATCACAGCTGAGACATCTGCTTCAGACATGTCGAGCACAACTGGGTATTGTGCCGTAAACCAGCCGACCGTTCTGGAGATATTCACATTCGGGATGATGTCCTCCCGGCCGTGTCCCTCAAGGTTAATGCCGATTTTGGCACTGGCTGTCCATTCTTTCATTGTCAAACCAAGCGCGCTGAGAAGTATATCGTTGATTTCAGTTCCATATGGCTGATGAACATCTGTTAAAAGATGCTTCGTGTCTTCTTCCGTTAATTCACATAGGACGGATGATGTATCCTTGACGATCCGCTGCTCTGTTTTACAATCCTTCGGTAAAGGAGAAACCTGCTCAGCGGCAATTTGCGACCAGTATTCAGCCTGCTGTAAAAGATGCGCTGATTGGCTGAATGCCGCCAGTTCTTCCGCCCAGTCCTTGAAGGAGTTTGTTTTTTGCGGGAAGACAAGGCTCTCTTCTTTCTCAGCCTGCATGTAGCCTGAAGCAAAATCTTCAAGCAAAATCCGCCATGACACACCGTCGACCACGAGATGGTGTACAGCGATGAGCAGGTGATCCCCAGCTTCCGTGCGGTATTGCTCCGCCTTTAGAAGGGGCCCGTTTTGCAGATCAATACTGCTTTGCAGCCTGTTCGCCAGAATCTTAATCTGTTTTTTCAGCATCTCTTCATCAGAGCCGTACAGATCCACGATTTCGAAACTTACCTTGCTCTCACCGATCGGTTGATACGCCTGAATGATGTCCCCGTTTTCCTCACGGTAAACCATGCGGAGCGCGTCATGATGCTCGATCAGCGCCTGCAATGTTTTCTCCACACGTTTAGGATCAAAGCCCTTCTTGGCGTGAAGCATCACCGATTGGTTCCAGTGGTGCTTGTTCGTGAAGTTCTTTTCAAAGAACCAGCGCTGGATCGGCGTCAGGATGACTTCGCCCTCCACCGGGCCTTGGTCTGCCTGTTTGCCTTCGGCACGCTCTACGTATTGGGTCAGCTCCTCGATCGTCGGGTGCTGGAAGAGATCTTTCATTTCCAGCTTCCAGCCGTGCTGGTTCAAGCGGCTCGCCATCTGAATTCCTTTGATAGAATCTCCGCCAAGCGAGAAGAAATTGTCGGTGACACCGACTTCAGCCATTCCAAGCACGTCCTGCCAGATGTCGGCAAGCAGCTCTTCCATGTCGGTCGTCGGCGCTTTGTATTCTCCGCTTCCCGCTTCGATGTCCGGCTCAGGCAAGGCTTTGCGGTCCACTTTGCCGTTTGCCGTAACCGGAAGCTCGCTCAGCGTCACCCAGAACGCCGGGATCATGTAATCCGGCAGGGTTTCCTTCAGTGCTGATTTCAGTGCTTCTATGTCAGCTGATTCAGGTGTGACATACGCCGCGATCGCTGTATTGCCGCCTTTATCTTTGACAGCTGTCACTGCCGCATCCTGTACGTCAGAAAGCTGTGCGAGCTGGACTTCGATTTCTGAAAGCTCGATCCGGTAGCCGCGGACCTTGACCTGCTGGTCGATCCGGCCAATGTATTCGATGCCGCCGTTCACCCACTTCACCAAATCGCCGGTGCGGTACATGCGTTCACCCGGCACAAACGGATCAGCGACAAACCGCTTCGCGGTTTCGTCTTCTCGGTTCAGATAGCCGCGTGCCAGTCCGCGTCCCGCCACACAAAGCTCTCCGGCTACGCCTTCCGGCTGCACCTGATTGCCCTCACCAAGAATGTACACTCTCGTATTGGCGATTGCCTGTCCGATGGAAAGCGAGCCTTCCTCCGGATGGATTTCCGTGCTTGTGGCAACGACCGTATTTTCTGTCGGCCCGTAGTTGTTGACGAGCTTGTACGGCTTTTTCACGGCACGCTTCAGCTTGTCTCCGCCTGTGAGCAATACGCGCAGTGATGTGTTCTCAAGCTCCATGAACTGTTCCGCCAGCTGTGTCGGCAGGAACGTGATCGTCACGCCGTTCGTTTCGAAATAATCGTTTAGGCGGACAATATCGAGGCGGATCGCTTCATCAATAACGTGAAGCTCGGCGCCGATCGTCCAGGTCGGGAACATCTCCCAAATGGAGGCGTCAAACCCAAAGCCCGCGTACTTCGCACTGCGGTCCTCCGCTGTCATACTGAACGCGTCGTGGTGCCAGAAGCACAGGTTCACAAGCGCATGGTGCTCGACCATGACACCCTTCGGCTGTCCGGTCGTTCCAGATGTGTAAATCATGTACGCCAAGTTCTCAGCGGTTACAGCGGTCTCTGGATTCTCCTCGTCATTTTCATCAAGCGGCAGGCTTAGAATCGTGCGGCTTCCGTCGAGAAGAATGACCTCTCCCGTATAGCTGTCCGGCACTGAAATGCCCTCTTGCTTCAAGAGAAGCTTCGCGCCGCTGTCCTGTAAAATATACTCAATCCGCTGATCCGGGTAGTCAGGATCAATCGGCACAAATGCCGCTCCCGCCTTTAAGACGCCAAGCACCGCGGCGGACATTTCAAGCGACGGCTTCGTGAGGACGCCGACGCGGTCATCCGGGCTGATGCCGCAGTCGATCAGAATTCGCGCGAGACGGTTTGCCTTCGCATTCAGCTCGCCGTACGTCCAAGATCGGCCGTTGTATGTGACAGCCGGGCGATCTTTGTGGCGCTGAACAGTCTCTTCGAATAGCTGATGAACCGTTTTGTCTGTCGGCACAGGCAGCGTTTTGCCCTTCCATGCCTCAAGAAGCGCTTGTTTTTCTGTTTCAGTGACGAGTGACAGGCTGGAAAGCGGCTGGTTCGGGTTTTCCGCAACAGCCTTTAGTAACCTCAGAACGTATTCGCTCCATTTTTCAGCCGTTTCTTTTGTGAACAGATCTGTCGCATATTCGAGCTGCAAGCCAATGCCGTTTTCATCAGTAAACCCGCCCAATGTCAGATCAAACTTAGAGGTTCCCTGATGAGCCTCATAAGGTGAAATGCTCAGATTTGGCAATGTAAGCTGTTCTTTATCGGGGTTTTCTGTCGTCACCATCACATTAAATACTGGATTTCGGCTCATATCCCGAGGGAGATCAAGCTGATTAACCAGATCTTCAAATGGATACTCCTGATGCTCCAGCGCTGACAGGTTCGTCTGCTTCGCTTGCTCCAGAAGCTCCGCAAATGTCTGCTGTTCTTTCGCTTCCATTCTCAGGGCAAGTGTATTGACGAACATTCCCGGCATGTCTTGGACATCGGCATTCGTCCGGCCCGCAGTAACAGAGCCGATGACGATATCCCGCTGTCCGGAAATTTTGCTTAAAAAGACGTGGAAAACAGCATGGAGCACCATGTGCAAGGTCGCTCCGGTTTCCGCGAGCAGCTTTTCGACCGCCTTTGCCGTCTCACTTCCCGTACGGAAACGAATCGTATCTCCTTTAAAGCTTTGCACCGGCGGACGGGCGTAATCGAGCGGGAGATCAAGCTCTGGCAGCTCGCCTGAAAGAACCGACAGCCAGTACGCCTCATGCTCCTTCATCCGTTCTTTTTGCTCAGCTTCATGTTGCCAAACGGCGAAATCTTTATAATGAAGCGACGGCTCCGGAAGCTGCTCTCCTTTGTAAAGCAGCGCCAATTCTTTTACAAAGATGCCTCTTGAGACGCCGTCTGCGATGATGTGATGCATATCTAAAAGCAGCAAATGTTTCTTCGCTTCTATTCGAAGCAAAGCGGCGCGAATGAGCGGTGCGTCGGTTAAATCGAATGGCTGGATAAATTCCTTAATCTTTTGGTCCGCTTCGTCTTCTTCCGCTTCAAACAGATGAAGATCAACTTCCGCCTCCTCAATAATGCGCTGAACAGGCTCACCATTAGCTTCCATAAATGACGTCCGCAATGATTCGTGACGGTTCACAAGCTGATTGAGCGAGTCGCGCAGGCGAGAAACATCAAGCTCACCTTCCATTAGAAGAACAGATGGCATGTTGTAGCTTATCGTCTGGCGGTCAAGCTGATTGAGCACATACATCCGTTTCTGCGCGGATGACAATGGATACATAGCCTGCTTGTCAGCCGGCTTGAGGACTTGATGGCCGCCTGAAACAGCAGACGCCTCCATATAAGCCGCCAGCTGGCGAATAGTCGGCTGCTCGAACAGTGCTTTAAGCGGTATGCTTTTCTCCAATTCTGCCTGAATGTTGGCAATCAGCATCATTCCTTTTAATGAATGGCCGCCTAAATCGAAAAAATTGTCGTCAATGCCGATGGCTTCTATGCCAAGCGTTTTCCGCCATATGCGGCATAAGCTTTCTTCAAGCGCTGTTTCCGGTGCCGCCAAGGTCTTGCCAGAAGATTGTGCCGCATTCGGCTTCGGCAAAGCGTTTCTGTCGGTTTTCCCGTTTGCCGTCAGCGGAATTGCGTCAACCTGCACAAAGAAAGCAGGAATCATATGAGACGGCAGTGTTTGTGAAAGCTGGTTCCGGAGCTCTGCTTTTTCGATGGCCTGATCCGACGTATAATACGCGCAAAGCTCTTGAAGGCCGCCCTCGGAAACCGCTAGCACAACCGCTTCTTGAATTTCACTGAGGCTGAGCATGACCGTTTCAATTTCTTTCGGCTCAATGCGGTAGCCGCGGATTTTCACCTGATCATCAGCCCGGCCGATAAATTCAAACGTACCGTCAGAAAGTCTCCGTACGACATCTCCGGTTTTGTACATGAGGCTGCCCGGTGAATATGGATTCTCCACAAATCTCTCGGCTGTCAGCTGAGGCCTGTTGAGATATCCTCTCGCAAGCCCCTGTCCCGTAATATAGAGCTGTCCGCTCGCTCCCGGCGGCACAAGCTTCAATGCTTCATTTAAGACAAGCGCGCCGGCATTCGCAATCGGTTTTCCGATTGTCGGGCGTTTCGCAAATGCATCCGGCTCAGACAGACCAATCCGTCCGGCGATGGCGCCGATCGTTGCTTCTGTCGGGCCGTAGTGATTGATAAATTCGGTATGTCCATACATCCTGCGAAAGGCAAGAACATCAGCCGGGATGATTTTTTCTCCTCCCAACACAATTAAGCGCAGGGATTTAAAGTTCGCATCTTTTGCAAAACTGGATGTGTTCACCATTGTATGGAAGAGAGACGGTGTCAGTTTGATATATGTGATCCCATGCTCCTTGATATAGTGCGCTATTTCATCCGGCGCCGTATAGGTTTCCTTCTGTACGATATGGAGCTCGCCCCCGCCCAGAAGCACGGGGAACACGCTCGTATAGCCTAGGTCAAATGCGTAAGAGGATAGCAATACAGTCTTATCCTTTTCCGTCAGGCTCGCCTCTTCACTAAACCAAGAGACATAGTTTGTCAAATTGCGATGCTCGATCTGCACACCCTTAGGCTTTCCGGTCGTACCGGACGTATAAATGACATATGCAAGATTGCGCGACCCTGAAATGGATGCTGGGCGCTCCTTGCTTTCATTTCTCCATTTACCTTCATCAAGGTTGACGATTGCCCCTTCATATTGCCCAATAGCCGTCATGTTTCTTTCATTGACGATCGCAATTTTTGCTCCGCTGTCTTCTAATGAATAACGGATTCGTTCTTCGGGTGTATCAGGATCAATCGGAAGGAAAGCTGCCCCCGCCTTCATGACACCGAGAATGGATACCATCACCTCAGCTGACCGGTCCATAACAATCGCAACGATCTCTTCACTTCCTGCCCCTTGGGCACGAAGATGGTGCGCCAGCTGGTTCGCCTGTTCATCAAGCTCGCGATAGGTCAGCAGATTTCCGCCAGCCTTCACCGCAGGATGGTCAGGTGTTTGCTGGGCCTGATTTTCAAAAAGAGCTGCAAAGGTGGCTTCCGTTATTTGAGTCATATGTCTTTCTTCCAGCAAAGCAGCCGTTTCTGCAGATGAAAGCATATCTACTTCAGACAGCCGAACGTTCGGATTAGCCGCGGCCGCTTTGATGATATTGACAAAGTGGCTGCTCCAGCGGCGGATCGTCTCGTCCTTAAACAGAGCAGTCGCATAGTCAAAGCTTAGGCCGATATCGTCTTCACGCTCGACCGCTTCCAAGGAGAGGTCAAATTTCGCCACATGATGATGCATGGAATACGAGGAAATCTTCAAATCTCCTAATCTTAAAGAAGGAATCTCCATATTCTGCATATTGAACATCACGCTGAACAGCGGACTTCTGCTTGTATCCCTTGTAAGAGGAAGCTTTTCAATCAGCTCCTCAAGCGGATAGCTCTGGTGCTCGAAGGCTTGAAGGCTGGCTGTTTTGACCTCCTCAAGGAATTGCGCGAAGGTTTTATCCCCCGCTGGTGCCGTTCTGAGTGCTACCGTGTTGACAAACATCCCCGGCACACCTTGCAGATCAGGATGTGTTCTGCCAGCTGTCGGCGAGCCGACAATGATATCATCCTGCGACGCGTACTTAGAAAGGAGTACATTGAATGCCGCCAGCAAAAACATGTACATTGTCGTATCCGTTTCTGCTAAGAATGACTTGATTTGAGCAGTCATCTGTTGATCAAGCCCGAACATCACGCGCTCTCCCGCAAAGCTCCGCTCAGCAGGCCGCTCGAAATCCGCGGGAAGATCCAGTATTGGCAGCTCGCCTTTAAAGACATCGAGCCAGTATGCCTCATCTTTTTGATAATCAGCGTGTTCTTTGTGCCAAACTGCGTAATCTTTATAGTGAATTTGCGGCAGCTCCAGATCCGCGCCTTGATACATTTTGGCAAGATCACCGATCAGTATGCCTGTTGAACTGCCGTCAGTGATAATATGATGCATATCAATGAGCAGCAGGTGGCGATTTTCTTCCAGCTGGACAAGCTTCGAACGGACGAGCGGCGCACGATGTAATTCAAACGGCTGAACGAACGCTCTGATCATTTCCTCCGCGTCTTCTTCCCGTCCCTTGGCAGCCTCCAGCTGGAACGATATGTTTTTATGAACGGTTTGTACAACCTCTCCGTCGATCATGTCAAACGATGTACGAAGGATTTCGTGCCGGTTGATTAATTGCTGCATCGCGTTTTCAAGCCGGTCTTTATCTACTTCTCCCTCCAGCAAAAGTACAGCGGGGACGTTGTAGCTTGTGTTTGCTTGTCCAAGCTGATTGAGGATATACATTCTCCGCTGGGCCGGGGATACAGGATAATGCTGCTGATAAGGTGCTTGCCTGATCGGTTCAAACGTCTGCTCCTCCTTGCTTTCGTTCTCGTCCAAATACAACGCCAATTCTTGAATGGTCGGCTTTTCAAAAAGCACTTTAATCGATACTTCCTTATGGAAATGCTCTTGGATTTTTGCCGTCATCATCATCGCTTTCAAAGAATGGCCGCCGATCATAAAGAAGTTATCGGTAACGCCTGCTTTGACACCGAGTATTCCTTCCCAGATCTCCGCTAATTTCTTTTCACTCTCTGTTTCTGGTGCTGCGTATTCCGGCTGCACGGCTTCTGATTGCGGCGCGGGCAGTTCTTTTTTGTTGATTTTCCCGTTCGGCGTGAGCGGCAGACTGTCCATTTGAATCAGGTGGGCAGGGACCATATAGTCAGGCAAAGACTGAGATAGCGTTTTTCTCAGCTCGCTCACAGCAACTTCACGGTCTGCCGTAAAGTACGCGCAAATTTCATTTTCATCCGCTTTGTTTTTGCGGATGATCACCGCAGCCTCTGTCACATGCTCAGCCATGTTCAGTTTTGTTTCAATTTCGCCAAGCTCAATTCGGAAGCCGCGCACCTTCACTTGGTTGTCGATTCTGCCTAAAAATTCGATATTGCCGTCCGGCAGCCATCTTGCCAAGTCGCCAGTGCGATAAATCCTTTCACCCGGTCTGAACGGATCTTCGAGAAATTGCTTGTCCGTCAGCTCAGGGAGATTGACATAGCCTCGCGCCACACCAATTCCGCCGACGCAAAGCTCGCCGGGTGAGCCGATCGGCTGCAGGCGTGCCTGCTCATCCATGATGTAGGCAGTGGAATTTCCGATCGGCTTCCCGATTGGGATAGAGCCGCCATACTCGCGGTCGATCAGAAAACTTGTTGAAAACGTCGTGTTTTCTGTCGGGCCGTATCCGTTCCACAATGAAAGCGACGGCGATGCCTGTTTGACTTTGCTGACAATATGCGGAACGAGTGCGTCTCCCCCAATGATTAAATGTCGCAGTGTGCCGAACATACCCGCATCCTTTGCGGCAAGCTGGTTGAATAAAGGTGATGTCAGCCACATCGTCGAGATTCTTTGCTCGCGCAGGAATGCAGCAAATTGTTTCGCATCAAGCAGCGTCTCTTTTTTGACCGGATAAAGCGCTGCGCCATTTAGCAGTGCGCCGAATACCTCAAACGTTCCGGCATCAAAGCTGACCGCTCCCGTTTGCGCCATGCGGTCCTCTTCCGTAACAGGAACGTACCCGGCATTTTTGACGAGACGCAGAATGCTTTTATGTTCGATCATGACGCCTTTTGGTTTGCCCGTTGAACCGGATGTGTACATGATGTATGCCAAGTCGGACGGGGCGGATGGCAGGTTGAGATTGTCAGCCGCTTCGCTCTCATCCAAGCCTATGTCCAGTGTAAGGACCGGCACCTGCAGCTGATGCGCCTGCTCTGTATAAGAAATTCCGGTCAAGACCATTCGAACGGAGCTGTCCTCTGCCATGAACCGAAGACGGTCCCCAGGAAGCGCTGGATCAAGCGGAACATATGCAGCGCCTGCTTTTAACACAGCCAGCATGCCGACAACGGTTTCTATTGAGCGGTCGTTCATAATCGCGACTGTTTCCCCTTTTTGAAGGCCTTGGTCAATCAGCTTTCTCGCCAGACGATTGGCCGCTGCATTCAGCTCGCGATATGTCAGCTCGGTTCCTTCATATACAACGGCAGTGCTCGCCGGCGTCCGTTTCGCTTGCTCTTCAAACACTTGATGAACAGCCATTCCTTCCGGGAGTTCGGCTTTCGTGCTGTTAAACACCTCGACAATTTGCCGCTGCTCTTCGGCTCCCACAAGCCCGTACTCACGCACAAACGCGGCCGGCTGATCGACAGCTGCTTCCATCATGCGGGTAAGGTGCTCCGCTGTCCGTTCGATAAAAGCGGAATCAAAGGCGGCGCCGTTATATTTGATTTTGACGGTCCACGTTTTGCCCGGATACACAATCAGGTTGAAATCGAAGCTCGTTTGTTCAAATGCGCTTTCTACCTTGATCGAGAACCCGAGGCGGTCTTCCATGCTGCCATTTTCAAGCTCCTGATCAAGCGGATAATTTTCAAACGCGACCAGATGGTTTAAGAGATTGCCATCAAGGGCTGAGCGTTTTTGAATCTCATAGAGCGGCACGTAATCGTAACGCTCCGCCTCTACTGCATGCTGCTGAACAGCTGTGAAAATATCAGCGAATGCAGCATCTCGTTCAACTTTCACCCGCACCGGAATGGTGTTGATAAACAGCCCCGCCATCGTTTCAATTCCGTTGATTTCAGACGGCCTTCCTGAGACGACCGTTCCGAAGACCACATCATCCGTAAAGTTGTATTTGCTGAGAACAATGCCCCAAACGGCCTGAAATAGGTTAGGCCCTGTCACTTGATGGAGATTTGCGGTTTGCTGAATACGGGCAACCAGTGTTTCGTCCCATGTAAATGAATATTCTTTATTAACGTATTCGTCCTTTTTCACAGGCAGGCGGCCCGGGAGCACACTTGGCTGTTCAAAACCCGCCAAGCGCTCGCTCCAGTAGCTCTCCGCTTCTTCATTGTCCTGTTTTCCAAGCCACTTGATGTAATCGGAATAAGGCTTGCCCTGACCGTTTGCCGGTGTCCTGCCAGCTCTGAGCGCTTCATAGTTTTGGAACAGGCTTTTCATGAGGACGCCCATGCTCCAGCCGTCCATCATAATATGATGATTGCTCCAGACGAGGTACAGCTGATCTTCATCAAGGCGGAAAACTGCCACCTTGAACAAAATGTCTTTTGCCAGGTTAAAGCCTTGGCGCTGAACGTCTTGTTTGTAACGCTCAATGTGCTCTTTCTGGCGGCTCGCGTCTGCATGACTGATATCCTCATAATGCACCTTTGTTTTGCGTTCCGCTAACACGACCTGACGCGGTTTTTGCAGCTGCTGATGCACAAATACCGTACGGAGAATATCGTATGACCGAATCAGTTCATTGACGCTTTTCTCAAAGATTTCAAGATCAAAAGCGCCGTGAATCCCAAGCTCTAATTGTGTGAAGTATGAGGAAGAATGCGGATCAAGCATCGCATGATACAGCATTCCTTCCTGCATTGGTGTCAGTGCGTACACCTTTTGAATCGATTTTTTGCTCATATGCCACCTCTATTAGAAAATTTCCATTAATTTATCAAGCTCATCCAGCGTCAAATCGTCGTCACCAAGGTCACTCGGGGTCAGTTCCGTACCATCTTGAGATAGGCAATGTTCAATGATTCTGAGTAGATGCGCTTTAAAACTATCGCTGAATGACTTTATCGTTTTTTCATGAAATTCAAGAGAATGATAGGCCAGTGACATCGTCAGTTTTCCGTTTTCGATATATCCGACAACATCCAGCGCATTCGGTTTTTCTGTTTCAGGGCTTAATGACTGTCCTGACGGCAGCTCTGATCTCGTGAACAAACCTGCATCCGACATTTCGTCAAACTGACCTAAATAGTTGAAGCTGACATCCGGCTGAATTGAGAATGCCACATCTTCTTTATGCTCCGGTGCCGTCAGATAGCGCAGAATGCCGTATCCGACTCCCTTATTCGGCACATGTCTGATATCTTCTTTCATTTGCTTCAGCTGGTAGCCCAGATCATCCGCATGCTTCATATCGAGCACCATTGGGAACATACTTGTAAACCAGCCGACTGTGCGGGAAATGGTCAGGTCTTCTATCATTTCTTCACGTCCATGCCCCTCTAAATGAACACTTACTTGATCTTGGCCTGTCCACTCCCTCATCGCCAATCCGAATGCCGTCAGCAAAATATCATTCATTTCTGTGTGATATGCCTCATGCACCTTTGTGGTGAGCTGTTCTGTCTCTTCAGCAGTCAGCGAGAATTCAATTGTCTTTGTATGTTTCATTCGCTGATCACCAGATTCGCGATCCTTCGGAAGCTTTGCAGCGACTGCTTGTTCTTCAAGCTGGCTCCAATACTCTTTTTCTTTCAAAAAGGCTTTGGAGTTCGCGAAGTCTTGCAATCTCTCTGCATACTCTGCAAATGAATGTGTTTTCTGCGGGAGAACCGGTTCATTACCTTGCTCAAGCTGTGTATATACCGCTGCGAAATCCTCCAGTAAAATCCGCCACGACACACCGTCAACCACTAAGTGGTGAATGGCAAGCAGCAAGTGGTCTCCGTCTTCCGCTTGGAACAATCCCGCTTTTAACAATCCGCCTTCCTGCAAGTCGATGCTGCTTTGCAAACGCTCCGCTTCTCTCTCTATACGGTCTTCGTGATCTTTCGCTTGGCCCTCAATCTGGATGACCTCCAATTGAGCGGAAGAGGCTTCAAGTCCTCTGTTGTATTGAACGACATCTTCCTGTCCCTCACGGTAAACCATGCGGAGCGCGTCATGATGCTCGATCAGCGCCTGCAATGTTTTCTCCACACGTTCAGGATCAAAGCCCTTCTTGGCGTGAAGCATCACCGATTGGTTCCAGTGGTGCTGATTCGTGAAGTTCTTTTCAAAGAACCAGCGCTGGATCGGCGTCAGGATGACCTCGCCCTCCACCGGGCCTTGGTCTGCCTGTTTGCCTTCGGCACGCTCTACGTATTGGGTCAGCTCCTCGATCGTCGGGTGCTGGAAGAGATCTTTCATTTCCAGCTTCCAGCCGTGCTGGTTCAAGCGGCTCGCCATCTGAATTCCTTTGATAGAATCTCCGCCAAGCGAGAAGAAATTGTCGGTGACACCGACTTCAGCCATTCCAAGCACGTCCTGCCAGATGCCGGCAAGCAGCTCTTCCATGTCGGTCGTCGGCGCTTTGTATTCTCCGCTTCCCGCTTCGATGTCCGGCTCAGGCAAGGCTTTGCGGTCGACTTTGCCGTTTGCCGTAACCGGAAGCTCGCTCAGCGTCACCCAGAACGCCGGGATCATGTAATCCGGCAGGGTTTCTTTAAGCGAAGACTTTAGTGCTTCTATATCAGCTGATTCCGGTGTGACATACGCCGCGATCGCTGTATTGCCGCCTTTATCCTTCACGGCTGTCACTGCCGCATCCTGTACGTCAGAAAGCTGCGCGAGCTGGACTTCAATTTCTGAAAGCTCGATCCGGTAGCCGCGGACCTTGACCTGCTGGTCGATCCGGCCGATGTATTCGATGCCGCCGTTCACCCACTTCACCAAATCACCAGTGCGGTACATGCGTTCACCCAGCATAAACGGATCAGCGACAAACCGCTTCGCGGTTTCGTCTTCTCGATTCAGATAGCCTCGCGCCAATCCGCGTCCCGCCACGCAAAGCTCTCCGGCTACGCCTTCCGGCTGCACCTGATTGCCCTCGCCAAGAATGTACACTCTCGTATTGGCGATCGCCTGTCCGATGGAAAGCGAGCCTTCCTCCGGATGGATTTCCGTGCTTGTGGCAACGACCGTGTTTTCTGTCGGCCCGTAGTTGTTGACGAGCTTGTACGGCTTTTTCACGGCACGCTTCAGCTTGTCTCCTCCAGTCAAGAGGACACGGAGTGATGTGTTCTCAAGCTCCATGAACTGTTCCGCCAGCTGTGTCGGCAGGAACGTAATCGTTACGCCGTTCGTTTCAAAATAATCGTTTAGGCGGACAATATCGAGGCGGATCGCTTCATCTATGACGTGAAGCTCAGCGCCAATCGTCCAGGTCGGGAACATCTCCCAAATGGAGGCGTCAAACCCAAAGCCCGCGTACTTCGCACTGCGGTCCTCCGCTGTCATACTGAACGCGTCGTGGTGCCAGAAGCACAGGTTCACAAGCGCATGGTGCTCGACCATGACACCCTTCGGCTGTCCGGTCGTTCCAGATGTGTAAATCATGTACGCCAAGTTCTCAGCGGTTACAGCGGTCTCTGGATTCTCCTCGTCATTTTCATCAAGCGGCAGGCTTAGAATCGTGCGGCTTCCGTCGAGAAGAATGACCTCTCCCGTATAGCTGTCCGGCACTGAAATGCCCTCTTGCTTCAAGAGAAGCTTCGCGCCGCTGTCCTGTAAAATATACTCAATCCGCTGATCCGGGTAGTCAGGATCAATCGGCACAAATGCCGCTCCCGCCTTTAAGACGCCAAGCACCGCGGCGGACATTTCAAGCGACGGCTTCGTGAGGACGCCGACGCGGTCATCCGGGCTGATGCCGCAGTCGATCAGAATTCGCGCGAGACGGTTTGCCTTCGCATTCAGCTCGCCGTACGTCCAAGACTGGTCGTTGTATGTGACAGCCGGACAGTCTTTGTGGCGCTGAGCCGTTTCTTCAAATAGCTGATGAACCGTTTTGTCTGTCGGCACAGGCAGCGATTTGCCTTTCCACGCCTCGAGAAGCGCTTGTTTTTCTGTTTCAGTGACGAGTGACAGGCTGGAAAGCGGCTGGTTCGGGTTGCCGGTAACAGCATCTAAAAGCTGCATCCAGTATTGCTTCCATCGTTCAATCGTTTCCTGCTTAAACAGAGCTGTATTGTATTCGAGTACGAATGTAAGCCCTCCGTCGGTTTCGTCAGCTGTCAGTGTGAGATCAAACTTGGCTGTTTTCCGTTCAAACGGATGCGGCTCAAGCTGAATCCCTTTCATTGTTAAATCCTTTATATTCGCATTTTGCATTGAAAAAACTGCATCGAATAACGGATTTCTGCTTGTGTCACGCTGAACCTGAACATTTCCGATCAAGTCCTCAAGCGGGTAATCCTGCGCATCAAAAGCGCTGAGTGCCGTTTCTTTCACTTCATTAAGATAGTCAGCAAAGGTCTTTTCACCCTTCGGATACGTGCGCAGCGCCAATGTATTGACGAACATTCCGATGACACGGCTGACGTCCGCTTGAGATCGTCCGGCCACAGGTGAACCGACGATGATATCGTCTTGTCCGCTCAATTTTGATAAAAACGCACTGTATGAAGCCAGAAGCACCATGTAAAGCGTGGAATCCGTTTCTTTCGCAAGCCTGCGCAGAGCATCGGCTTTGCCTGCTTCTAATGAAAATGCAATGCGGTCTCCCTCAAATGTTTGAACGGCAGGCCGGCTGTAATCAGTCGGAAGCGTCAATACCGGCAGCTCTCCATCCAGCTCCTTCAGCCAATGTTCCTCTTGCTTCTTGTAAAGCTCAGACTGAATGAACTGCTGCTGCCACACGGCATAATCCTTATATTGAATACGGAGCGGCTCAAGGTCTTCTCCGTCATACAGCTTTGAAAGCTCCTCAATCAGCACACCGACAGACGCACCGTCAGAAATAATGTGATGCATATCGAACAGCAGCACATGCTCAGTATCTGAATGCTTGATCAGCCCTATTCTGAACAGTGGAAGTTGGTCGATTTTGAAAGGCTTAATAAACTCAGAAACGATCCGCTCTGTCTCTTCTTCCGGGGCTTCGAAATAGGCCATCTCACACTCAGCCTCTTTCCAGATCCGCTGCACCGTTTCTCCATCTTTTATTTCAAACGTGGTTCTCAAGGCTTCATGACGCTGCATTAACTGCTGCATGACGCTGTTAAGCCTTTCAACATCAAGCTCACCTGTCAGGCGTAGAACCGCCGGCATGTTATAGCTCGTTTGCGCTCCTTCAAGCTGCTGGAGCACGTACATCCGTTTTTGCGGTGAAGAAACAGGATACGTATCTTGTTTCTCTGCCGGGCTGATGCTTGCGGCTGTCCCTTTTTCAGCAGAAGCAATCACTTGTGCCAAGCCCTCAACCGTCGGTGACTGGAAGAGATTTTTGAGTGACAGCTCAACGCCCAGTTCCTGATGAACCAAGGCAAGCATCTTCATGCCTGCTAATGAGTGTCCGCCAATGTCAAAGAAGTGGTCATAGACGCCGATTCGTTCAGCCTGAAGCACCTGCGCCCAAATGTCTGCGACTTTTTGTTCCGTTTCATTGCGTGGCGCAACATATGAAACACCTCTTGAAACGTTGGCATCAGGAATCGGCAGCGCTCTCCGATCAATTTTTCCGTTCCCAGTCAGCGGCAGCTCGTCCATTTGGATAAACACCGCAGGAACCATATATGCCGGCAAGTCCTTCGCAGCATGCTCTCTCAGCTCCTGTGATGAGATGTCTCCCTCTCCGACATAGTAAGCGCAAAGCAGTTGATCTCCTGCTCCTTGTTCAACAGCAAGCACAACACTCTCCTGAACACGATCATGGGTTTGCAGCTGATGTTCGATTTCTCCAAGCTCGATGCGCTGTCCGCGAATCTTCAACTGATGGTCGATTCGCCCGATAAATTCGATGTCGCCATTCGGCAGCCATCTCGCAAGGTCTCCCGTTTTATACATGCGTTCGCCGGATTCAAACGGATGGGGAACAAATTTCTCCTCAGTCAGTTCTGGACGGTTGTAATAGCCTTGCACGAGTCCTTCGCCGCTGACGCAAAGCTCTCCGGCAATCCCGGCAGGCTGCACGTGTCCCGTACGGTCAAGAATATATACTTCCGTATTGCTGACCGGTTTTCCAATCGGAACAGACAGCGTGTGCTCCTCTAACTCATCAACCGGATGATATGTCGCGAAAACCGTGCTTTCGGACGGCCCATACATGTGAAGGAGCTTGCCCTTTCCAACCGTTTGCAAAGCTTTTCTGACATGCTCAACGGAAGCCCGTTCCCCGCCAAACATAATCTTGCGCAGCGTTGACAAGCACGCTGGATTCAAGTCCACAAGCAAGTGGAACAAAGCGGTTGTAATCATGAGAATGCTGATGTTCTCCCGTTCAATGACGCGAGACAGGCGAGCCATATCCAAGACGGTTTCCTTCGGTATCAGCACCAGCTTGGCTCCGTTTAACAAAGAGCCGAACATATCGAACATAAACGCGTCAAACACGTAATTAGAAAGTCCGAGAATCGTATCCTGTTCTGTAATGCTGAGATAATTCGTTTTCTTCACCGTACGGAGAATATTGGCATGTGTCACGATATTCCCCTTTGGCGTTCCTGTCGTTCCGGAAGTATACGTCAGGTTGGCCATTGCCGCAGAATCAAGAGGCAGTGCGAGATTTCGCGCTTCGGCATGATAGCTTTCTTCCTCATCTGCGAGCACGATAACGCCGCTAAATTCCGCATCTTCTGCTAAAGCCTTTAATTTTCTCTGTGTGAGAAGCACCTTTGCGCCGCTGTCACGGAAGAAATGCTGGATTCGCTGAATCGGGTGTTCGGGATCGATCGGAACATAAGCCGAACCTGATTTTAATACTGCCAAGATCGACACAATCATCTCCATGGACCGCTCACATAAGACAGCCGCAGTTCTGCCTTCGCCAGCTCCAAGAGAAAGAATGCCGCGGGCTAAACGATTGGCCCGTTCATTCAGCTCACGATAAGTGAGTGTTTCACCTTCATATTGAAGCGCCGGATGGTCTGGCGTATTCGCCGCTTGCTCCTCAAACAGCTGAACAATTGTTTTGTCTTTCGGATAAGGTGTTCTGCCAGGGTTAAACTGTTGAATTTGCGAAGCAGCCTCCTCTTCAGAAAGAAGCTTATACTCAGAAATCGGCTTCTCCGGATCAGCCGCAGCATCTTCAAGCAAACGCGCAAAATGCGTAAGCAGCCTGTTTGCCGTGCTTTGTTTAAAGAGCTTCGTGCTGTAATCCAAATCAAGCTCAATGCCTTCATCGGTTTCTCTCGCCTGCACTGTCAAATCAAATTTGGCTATCTTGAAATTGGTCTCATGAACAGACAAGGACAGATCGCCGACAGCCGGAATGCCCTCTGTCGCGTTTTGAAGGCTGAACATCGTGTCAAACAGCGGATGCCTGCTTACATCACGCGGGATGTTCAACTCTTCAACAAGCCACTCAAACGGATAGTCCTGATGAGAAAAGGCATCCAGCACCCGTTTGCGGACACGCGAGATCAATTGAGTAAACGTCTCATCCTGCTTGACCTCACTGCGAATCGCAAGCGTATTGACGAACATCCCGACAATGCCCTCTGTATCGGAGTGGTTTCTGCCGGCTGACGGCGTCCCGACAATAATGTCATCCTGTCCCGTATACTTTGACAAAAGCGTATAGTAAGCGGAAAGCATCACCATATACAAAGTGGCGCCGTTTTGTTCAGCCAAACGATTGAGGCGATCCTTTACCCCCGCATCCAGCTTGATTGACACCCGATCCCCTTCAAAGCTTTGAACAGGCGGTCTCGGGTAATCGGACAGAAGCTGAAGCACCGGGAGCTCGCCTGCAAAGACTTCCTTCCAATAAGATCGGTCCTTCTTGTACCCTTCAGCAGCCTGCCTGCTTTGCCATACGGCGTAGTCCTTATACTGGAGACGAAGCTCAGGAAGCTGTTCGCCTTTATAAATGCGTGCTAATTCCTCCAATATAATGCCAATGGATACACCGTCAGAAATCAAGTGGTGCATGTCAAACAGCAGCATATGACGGTTCTCTTCAAGCTTCAGCAAACCGATTCTGAACAGCGGAGCTTTCGCCAAATCAAATTTCCGAACGAATGATGCCATAATTGCCTCATCTGAGCGGCCGCCTCTTTCAATCATCTCAATGTTGAATTCAACGCTGTCGTGAATGTTCTGTCTCGGCGTGCTGTTTTCAAGAACAAATGACGTTCTCAAAGACTCGTGGCGTCGAATTAACCCCTGAAATGCGCGCTCCAGTTTCTGAATATCTAAAGGCCCTTCCAGAATTGCTGCCGCCGGCATGTTGTAGCCGACTCCCGCATCCTCGAACTGGCTGACGATATATGTTCGCTGCTGTGCCAGAGAAAGCGGATAATGCTCCTGTTTTTCAGCAGGTTCAATCACCGAAAATGCCCGGCTTTCTCTGTGATCGGCTTCCTGTGCAAGAGCCGCAATCGTCGGATGCTCAAACAAATATTGAAGCGGAATCTCGACGCCTGTTTCCTTATGAATCTTCGTTAAAAGGGTCATGGCCTTCAATGAATGTCCGCCCGTTTCAAAGAAATTGTCAAAGATCCCCGCCTTCTCAACGTTCAGCACATCCTGCCAAATGGCTGCGATTGCTTTTTCAGTCTCATTTCGCGGCGCTGTATAGGCCCTGCCGCTGACAGCCTTCACCTCTAGCGCAAACAGCTTGCGGCGATCGACTTTGCCGCTTGGCGTAAGCGGAATTTCTGTCACGTCTGTAAAGTAAGCCGGCACCATATAGTCAGGAAGCTGTCTGGCCGCCTGCTCCCTCAAGCCGGCTGGCGCAAATTCGCTTCCAGGCTTCTGCACAACATATGCGCAAACCTCAAGATTTCCCTGTTCGTCAGGACGTGCCAAAACAACGGCTTTTGCAACGTCGGGCGCCTGCTGAATCACAGCTTCAATTTCCCCAAGCTCAATCCGGTATCCGCGGACTTTGACCTGGTCATCCTCTCTGCCTAAATATTCAATTGTTCCATCCGGAAGCCAGCGCACCACATCCCCGGTTCGGTACATGCGCTCGCCCGGCATGAACGGATCTTGCAAAAACTTCTCATCCGTCAATTCAGGCAAATGCAAATAGCCTCGGCCTACACCGTCTCCCGCGATATAAAGCTCGCCCGCCACGCCTTCAGGCTGCAGCCGGCCTTTTTGATCCAAAATATATAAGCGGTTATTACCCAGCGCTTTCCCGATCGGCACATACGCTGATTGAACGGGACTCTCCGAGATAACCGGATGAACAGAGGCGTCAACACACGTTTCAGTCGGCCCGTACACATTGGTCAAACGCGGCGCCGAGCCTGTTTCTTCAAACAGCTTCATCAGCTTATCCGCAACGACAGAGGATAGGCCTTCTCCGCCAATCAGCATATGCCTCAGCTTAAGTCCGACAAGATCGCCCGCCGCTATCAGCATTTGCAGATGGGCAGGTGTACCATCCGTCGCCTCAATGCTATTTCTCCGATAATACGCAGCAAGGGCGGCCCCGTTCGTCACTGTTTTCTTCGGTACGATATATAGGGTTTGTCCCAAAAGAAGCGACGCGAAAATCTGCTTCACTGACGCATCAAAGTGGAAAGGCGCAAGCAATGCCATCCGCAGGGTTTGGCAGCCGCTTTGATAAATCGTCTGCTGCAGAGATTCAACCAAGTGATGAACCTGGCGATGCTCGATCATAACGCCCTTCGGACGTCCGGTTGTTCCCGATGTGTAAATAATGTAAGCAAGATTCCGCGCGTTTACATCAGCCTCCGGCATGTCGTCTGCGCCTTCCGCAAGCGCCTGATCAAAATCAATCAATTCAGCATCGGACGCAGGAGCTTCAATCTGCGATTCAGTCAGGATGAAGTCCGCCCCGCAATCCTCCAAAATATATTGAATCCGCTCAGCAGGAAAACCGGGATCAATCGGCACATAGGCTCCGCCGGCATTTAAAATCCCCATGATAGATGTAATCATCCGTTCAGAGCGTTCAATCAGTACGGCGACAGGACTGTCCGGGCCAACCCCTTTTTGTTTCAGCACATTGGCAATACGTGCAGATTGCTCATGTAACGCTCGATAGGACAATGTGCGATCTTCAAATACAACTGCTGGGTGATCTGAAAGCAGCTCAGCCTTTTCTTGGAACAGCTCTGGGATCGTCATGTCCTTACGGTAGTTCACAGATTTACCGCCGGCCATCGCAAGCAGCTTCTCTTTCTCCCCTTCAGAAATCAGTGTTAATTCATCAATTGTATGTTCTGGATGCGTTAACGCGTTCTCCAGCATGGTCATCATGCGCTCACAAATCATGTTGATTTCTCCACGTGAAAATAAATCAGTGCGGTAATCAAAATCTATGGTGAGTTTCCCAGTATCCCATCGATCCTTTACATGAATCGAGACATCATTTAATCCGCTGCCGCTGAAAATCGGCTCTGTCAAAAAGGCAAGATCCTCTTCTTTCTGCCACTGCATCACTTGATATTCAAGAGAAACTGTAAACAGCCTGGTCAGAGAGCTCTTTGTTTCACGCAAATCATTGATCAGGAGATTATACGGATACTTTTGGTGGCGAAGTGTCTTCATGAGATCCTTCATCCGATCTTTGACAAATTCTAAAAACGCTTGCCCGCCGTCAATGTTTGTCCGAAGCGGAACCGTAGAAACAAACATGCCTAGCATTTGCTTCTCTTTCGCATTCGTCCGGTTGCCCATAAAGGTTCCCGTCACAACATCATTCTGGCCGCTGACCCTGTACAAATAGGCGGCAAGCAACGATTGAAACACCGAAAGAACACTGACTTTGTTTGCCTCACAAAACGATAGAATCTGTTGATGAAGCGCTTCAGGCACATCTTTAGAGTACCTCTTAGCATCCAAACTCCCTCCTGCGGAAGCATTCCGTTTCAGGGAAACAAGTTCAGGCACCGATTCAAATTGCTTGTTCCAAAACGCCTTGTCCTTTTCAAACCGCTTCGATTGAGCATAGTCCTGTTCAGATAAAACATGATCGATAAATGAATGCGAGATTCCTTCTTTTGTCTCTGAGCCGCTAGCTAATTCTAAATAAATGTGCATGATCGCATTCCCGAGAATATTCATGGAGATGCCATCAGAAATTACGTGATGAACATTTGCGTAAAACCACACTTCATTTTCCTTTATGGTGAACAAGGAAAAACGGAACAAATCACAATCGTACAGCGGCAAAGGTTTTTTCGTTTCCTCCCGGCTCCATTGTGAAATAGACTCTATCGCATTCGGATCTCCAGTAGTGTCAGTATGTTTTATATCAACAGGCCGATACTCGCTAATATATTGAACTGGCTCACCGTTTTCATCGAGCCGCAGCCGAAGGCGCATGGACTCATTTCTGCGAATAAACTCTTGAATCGCCTGCCCAACAAGCACATAATCAATCGCATCGGCTGAAACCAGCTTACCAATCCCCGCAAGGTTTGAAATACTCGTGTGAGGATAAAATTTTTCTGTATACCAAATTCGTTTTTGTGCATCCGTTAAAGGATAAAAAGTTATTTCCATATTGTCATACCTCCCCTAGTCTTCATAAGCAGTGAACATGTGCAGCGCATTTTCTCTTTTTTATCCATACCAGCTTTTAATTCTTATGAACTAACAACCGAAATAGCCCAAAGTACTACACTTAAAAAGCAGTGCTTCCAATCTACCGCTATTAAAACAGGCTGCCGTCAGTCAGCATTGCGGGGTTTAACACAAGCGAATAAAGACCGCAAGACCCCCCACCCTAATAGGAAACAATTTTGGCTATTTATTCATTGTTTTCAATATTTTTTATCTTGCTACCGTTCACTTTAAATGAAAAAAATGTTTTTATCACCGAAAAATGGGTGAAAAGTTTCATGCGGGATGCCGAAAGATTCCAGTTTATTTACAGGGATATTTTTGCGGGATGCCGCAATTATTTCCACTAAACATTATTTACAGAAAAATAAAAATTTTTAAAACAAATTGCTGCGTTCAATCTTATTTATTGTTGACTGCGATTTACAGTCTTTACATGATATATGTTTACCGCGCAAAAACCGAAAAACAGGCAAAAAAAAGACACCCTTGCGAAGAGCGCCTTACAACGATTCTTTCATGACATTTTTGTCGATATCAAACAATTCCATATAGCCTTTCCCCCACTCATACATGGCATCAAGAATAGGCATGAGGCTCTCTCCTTGGGAGGTCAGGGAATATTCAACCCTCGGCGGGACAACCGGATACACTTCCCTGTGAACAATCATATCCTGCTCAAGCTCTCTCAGCTGATTCGCGAGGATCTTCTGCGTAATATCAGGAATCAATGTTTTTAATTCATTGAACCGTTTTGTGCCTTCTTTTCCTAAATGCCACAAAATGAGCATTTTCCACTTACCGCCAATCACTGCAAGCGTTAATTCCTTCTCACAATTAAACCTTTTTCCGTCCATCCGGCTCAAAAGAAATCCCCCCTCAGTAACCTTTTTATATGTTAGATACGTATCGTCACTTACTTACTTTTTTGCAGACTCTTTTTTCATTATACTCACTCATAATACTAAGAGAAAGAAATCTGATTGCCGCTCCACACAGTATCCTCCAAGTAACTTGTTGACTTCAAAGTGCCTACTTCTCATCAAAAGAAGGAACCTATAGAATGAAAAATAATTCGAAAAAGGGAGTGGATCAACAATGGAATTACAGCTTGCATTAGACCTCGTCAACATCCCCGAAGCCATTGAGCTTGTCAAAGAAGTGGAACAATATATCGACGTGGTTGAAATCGGAACACCGGTCGTCATTAATGAAGGCCTAAAAGCCGTTAAAGAGATAAAAGACACATTTCCGCAATTGAAAGTTCTCGCAGACCTGAAAATCATGGATGCCGGGGGCTACGAAATCATGAAAGCGTCGGAAGCGGGCGCTGACATCATCACCGTTTTAGGGGCTACAGACGATGCAACGATTAAAGGCGCAGTAGAAGAAGCCAAAAAACAAAAGAAGAAAATCCTAGTGGACATGATTAACGTGAAAGACATCGAATCCCGCGCGAAAGAAATCGACGCACTCGGTGTTGACTACATCTGCGTCCACACTGGTTATGATCTTCAAGCAGAGGGCAAAAACTCTTTCGAAGAATTAACGACAATCAAAAATACCGTAAAAAACGCAAAAACCGCAATCGCGGGCGGCATCAAACTTGATACACTGCCAGAAGTAATCAAACAAAAGCCTGATCTTGTCATTGTAGGGGGCGGAATTACAAGCGCGGCAGACAAAGCCGAAACAGCTTCAAAAATGAAACAGCTGATTGCCCAAGGATAAATCAGATGAAAACGACTGAATACGTAACGGAAATTCTCAATGAGTTACACCGTTCAGCAGCTTATATTTCTGATGAAGAAGCTGACCAGCTTGCCGATCACATTCTTTCGTCTAATCAAATTTTTACTGCGGGTGCGGGGCGGTCTGGCCTGATGGCAAAATCCTTCGCGATGAGATTGATGCACATGGGCTTCAACGCCCATATAGTCGGTGAAATTCTCACTCCGCCGCTCGCCGAAGGAGATCTAGTTATTATCGGCTCAGGCTCAGGCGAGACAAAGAGCTTGATTCATACCGCAGCAAAAGCGAAAAGCTTACACGGAAATGTTGCAGCTTTAACCATCAATCCGCAATCAAGTATCGGAAAACAAGCAGACCTGATCATTAGAATGCCTGGTTCTCCTAAAGACCAGTCAAACGGAAGCTATAAAACCATCCAGCCAATGGGATCATTATTTGAACAAACATTGCTGCTATTCTACGACGCAGTAATTTTAAAACTCATGGAGAAAAAGAAGCTCGATTCTGAAACCATGTTCACCCACCACGCAAACCTTGAATAGCCTCACACAACCGGCCTGAAGATCAGGCCGGTTTTATTTTTTCTAAAATAAAACTTTAAGCCCCAAAATCCGATAAGTAATATGACTTACGAATCACAAAAGGAGGAATTATGTTGATAAAACGACTTAAGTTAAAGCTAGGAACTAAAATTCTTTTCCTGGTTTTTGTGGTGATTCTTTTATTTTCCGCATCAGTCGGCACGGTGATGCTTAAGGAAATTACAGAAAACATGAAACAAATGGCAACTGAAAAAGCGAAAGGGGATCTCGCTTTAAGCAATGCTTATATTGATGATGTCATTTCAGGGGACTGGCAGGTGAAAAACAATAAGCTCTATAAAGGGCAAACACAAATCAATGGAAATGAAGATATCGTTGATCTGCTTGGCGAAAAAACGGGTGATACCATTACCATTTTCCAAGGCGATACCCGTGTTGCAACCAATGTCATGAAGAATGGCGAAAGAGCTGTCGGCACCCAGGCTTCTTCTGAAGTTACTGACACTGTATTAAAGAACGGAAAACGGTTCTACGGACAAGCAGATGTTGCAGGCTCTTCTTATCAGACGGCATACATGCCGTTAAAAGATCAAAACGGGAACATCATCGGCATGCTTTATACCGGAGCAAATCAAAGCATATTAGCATCACTTACACATTCGCTTTTCACTCAATTCGCTATCGTTCTTGTTATCGTCATTATGGTATCAGTCATCCTTGTCCTGGTTTTCACAAAAAAAATCAACAAGCGGCTGAACGCTTTAAAAAGCGCCTTTGAAAGTGCCGGAAACGGAGACATGACAATAGAGGTGTCAGATAAAACCGGTGACGAGCTCTCAGAACTAAGCGCCTATTATAATAAGATGAGAATGAAGCTGAACGATACCATCCAAACTGTACAACAATCAGCCCTTCAGCTTGCATCAGCCTCTCAGCAGCTCTCAGCCGGAGCAGAAGAAACGAATCAAGCTTCAGAAAAGATTACAGAAGCTGTACAGCAGATTGCAAATGGAGCCGAAGATCAGATCACCCGAATTGAAAACAGTGAAAGCTCATTAAAACAAGCTTCAGCAGACATCCGGGATATTTCTGCAAATACTGCCGCTATCGCTGACAAAGGGCAGCTCGCTCAATCAAAAGCAGACATTGGACAAAAGGAAATTGCAAATGTACAGGCGCAAATGGATGCGATTCACCAGTCAATTCATAAAAGCGGAGAAATCATACACCAGTTAGACGGCCGCTCTAAACAAATTGAGCAAATTTTATCGGTCATCACCCAAATTGCCGATCAGACAAACCTGCTTGCGCTGAATGCAGCGATTGAAGCTGCCAGAGCCGGTGAACAAGGAAAAGGTTTTGCTGTTGTTGCTGATGAAGTACGGAAATTAGCAGAAGAGTCTCAACAGTCTGCGGGGCAGATTTCAAAACTGATCATAGAAATACAAAAGGATATGAACCGGTCTGCAAGATCTGTTGAGCATGTGAAAACAGAAGCTGCAGAAGGAGTCACCATGATCCAGCGCACCAGAGATGCATTTAAGGAAATTGCAGCTGCAACAGGTGAAATCAGCGCCGAGATTAGTGATTTATCAGCATCTGTAACAAACATTTCAGCCAGTGCACATCAAATAAATGATTCCTTTGCAGCCAATACGGCCGACATTAAAGAATCTACTCAAAATACCCGGCAAGCGGCTGCATTAACAGAGGAGCAATTTGCTGCAATGGAGGAGATTACCGCAGCTTCTGAAACGCTGTCTCAATTAGCTGAGGAGCTTACCGGTATCATAAGCCAATTTAAAATGATTAATCAAGCTGAAAACGGCTGATGACTTACTATCATTATTGTAAATTGGCAATCGTATTTTGCTGAAAGCTAATATTTCGACCTGCTAAAATTACGATTTCTGCAATAAACTGAGCAGAAAATCTAAAATTTAAACCTTTACACCACATGCTTTCTGGATTACTCTTGTGTCAGTTTTAAAAGCGGGAGGTGAACATCACGACGGACATCATAAAAACGATACTTCTCGTCATCGTCATCATAGCAGCTGCAGCTGTCGGCCTGATAAAAGGAGACTTTTTCTCAGCTGATCAAAAAACGTCTCAAACGAAAGAATATGATGAAACAATCGCCCTCCCTTCTGACCGTTATCCCGAAACGGCCAAACATATTAAGGATGCGATAAATGAGGGGCACTCAGATGTGTGCACCATCGACAGAGACGGAGCTGAGGAACGCCGCGAGCAATCATTAAAGGACGTACCTTCCAAAACGGGGTATGACAGAGATGAATGGCCAATGGCCATGTGCAAAGAAGGCGGTGAGGGAGCTTCTGTAGAATACATTTCTCCCGCTGACAATCGCGGAGCAGGCTCTTGGGTCGGGCATCAGCTTACCGATTATCCAGACGGCACAAAGGTTTTATTCACAATTCAGTAAACAATACATAGAGGAGGAACAGCACATTGATCAAATCATGGAAGCCGCAAGAACTTTCGATTTCATATCATCAATTTACTGTATTTCAAAAGGATTCTGCACCTCCTGTAATGGATTGGACTGACGAAGCGATTGAAAAAGGTTATACTGCGGCAGACGGGGCCATTTCCTTTGAGGCGCAGCGAAATACAAAGGCCTTTATTCTTTTGCGCCTGAACAGTTCAGAAACAGTAAACTCCTACGAGAAAAAAGTGACTGTTCCTTTTCATCTCACAGAAAACGGAATTCAAATTGAAAGCATCATGTCTAAAAGACTGTCCTTTGATCTCCCCAAAGGAGACTATCAATTGACATGCTGGACTGTGCCGGCTGAAATGTCAGATTTGCACGCTGACACTTATATTATTGATGCTGTTTCTGTGTAATGAAAAACCCCTGAGAGAATAACTCTCAGGGACTCTTTATAAACTTTCTCCGTTCGTCTTGATGACATCTTGATACCAATAAAAGCTTTTTTTCTTCAAGCGTTTTAAATCGTATGTGCTTTCTTCATCACGATTGACATATACAAATCCGTATCTTTTTTGGTAGCCGTTCAGCCAGCTTAACAGATCAGTAAACGACCAGCTGCAATAGCCGATTAAATCGACACCGTCACTGATGGCTTGTCTGCATTGCTCAAGATGCGAACGCAAATAATCAATTCGATAATCATCCTGTACAGTGCCGTCCTCAACTTTATCAAATTCACCTAAACCGTTCTCTGTTATAAACACTGGAAGCTGATAGCGGCTTGTAATTCGGCGAAGGCCGATACGCAGCCCAGTTGGGTCAATTGTCCAATCCCAGTTGCTCGTTGTCAGGTGAGGATTTTTTTTCGTTTTGAACACTCCCGGTATCCCCGTCTCTTGATTGGTTCCCTTTTGACCTGTCGTATTCATTTTCCCTTCCGATACACCATCAAGCGGATTTCGTTCGTAGGTGATCGTCTGATAATAATTGACACCTACAAAATCAGGCTTCCCTTTGGCAAGGAGCTCCATATCTCCCGCTTCGATAGTCGGCGCCCATCCCTGTTTTTCCAAGTAACGGAAAGGGATTTGCGGGTAGGTTCCCCAGCAATACATGTCAAGCCACCAATTGTTCATAAATTCTTCTGCGTTTTCAAATGCCAGGATATCCTCTGGATGGCTTGATAAAGGATAAGCCGGAGAATAAGCAAAGCTTGGACCGATTTTGCCTTCAGGCACATAATCTCTAAAGGATTCAATGGCTTTTGCATTAGCCAGAAATGCAATATGGTTTGCTTCATAAAATCGTTTTCTGTCTTTCACTCCAGGCGGATGCATGGCTGTAATAAAGCCGTGATTAAAATTGTAGTTCTGTTCGTTTAACGTAACCCAATATTTCACTCTATCTCCAAAACGTTTATAAAGAGTAATACAGTAATGATTAAAATCCTCTATGATTTTTCTTGACTCAAAACCGCCGTACTCGTCCATAAGCGCTTGAGGCAAATCCCAGTGATATAAAGTCAAAACCGGCTCGATGTGATGAGAAAGCAATTCATCAATCAGGTTGTCGTAAAACGCTAGACCTGCTTCATTGATCTCCCCTCTTCCTTTTGGAAAAATCCGCGGCCAGCTGACGGAAAATCGATACGCTTTTAATCCCATCTCAGCCATCAGGGCGACATCTTCTTTATATCGGTGATAATGGTCAACCGCAATATCTCCATTGGTTCCTTTAAACGTTTTGCCCGGTATTTTCGTAAACATATCCCAAACAGAGGGGCCTTTGCCATCTTCATTCCAAGCGCCTTCAATC
This sequence comes from Bacillus sp. MD-5, assembly GCF_002201875.1. Classification (NCBI taxonomy): domain Bacteria; kingdom Bacillati; phylum Bacillota; class Bacilli; order Caryophanales; family Bacillaceae; genus Bacillus; species Bacillus sp. MD-5. The sequence continues at coordinate 200,397 of NZ_CP021911.1, read as the reverse complement.
TGGTACGCTGCAGAAGCAGAGCCCCACAAAAAATGTTTCGGAAAAGCTTCTGGATGCTGGTGAATCATAGTGTTTATCACTCCTGAATGATTTGATAAATCTATCATAGGCTATGAAACGCGTTTCAGATCAACTCGATCTTAGTCGCGGAACAGTTCAGCTAATATTGCCTACTTGTAAATAACACAAAAGCACCCAATTCCCATTGGATGCTTACCGTCTTAATGTCTTTTTTCAAATTTATGCGGATGGGGATGGGGCTTTGGAACAAAACCGTTTTGTTTCATCATTTCAAAGTGTTTGTCCATGTGATTTTTAATATATTCTCCTCTTTCTTTAGGCAGTACGCCGTATTGTACATACTTTGAGATCACGTCTTTGCGTTTTTTTAGAATCTCTGCTTCCATTTTTTCAATCTCTTTCTTTTGCTGATCTGTCAGTGTGACATTTGCGGGAGGCTGCTGCTGTTTTTCAGCGGCTTCAGCTATACCGGTCAGAGAAATGACAGCCGCGGCAATGAACATTGTGATCACGTTGATGGTTATTCGTTTCATCCAGTTTATTCCTCCAATCCTATTTTTCATATGTTTTGCTGCATTGTATTTTTTATGCATAAAAATAAAAAGAGCGAACATTATTCGCTCTTTCTAATCTCTTCGTCAGTATAAAGTTCTTCTTCACCGGGTGACGCGTACGTGACATACGTTCCCGCGATTAAATCATGCAGGGTTCGTTTGTCTTCTCGTACGGCAATCAGAATCAGGCTAGCGATCAAGCCAAGTCCGAAGGTTATACCGTAAACAAGGCCTCCAACAATAACTCGTAAAAACATTGTTAACAGGCTGACTTGTGATCCGTCTTTTTTTACGATTCTGATTCCGCAGATTCTTTTTCCGATAAGGTAGCCGCGCCAAAACACCGGCAGCAGCATAGAGTACAGCAGAACAACCAAGCTGATGAACAGGCTGTCGTTCGGGTCTTTTCCTGTAATCAGCCAATAGATCAACAAAAGAGGTACCGAGACTATAATGTAATCTAACAATGCAGCTCCCAGTCTGATCCAAAATCCGGCTGGTTTGTAAATATTCATTTGCCCCCCATTATGGTTTAAATGTTTCCATCTTTTTTCTTATCGAATATGTCATATGTCTTAGGGGCATCAGCAAGACTTAATTTATTCTGAAGATCGCTTTCATGCCTCTTGACCATTTCTTACGGTATTGGCATAGATGAATGACGGATCTGCTGCATCCTTCCTTTAACATGCGTTTCCTTGATACGTCTGGCATTCATCCTTGAACAACTCCTTTTTTCATCACCTCTTCCCTTCATAGCCGCTTTTAAACACCCACCCATGCCTTTTGTATACACAATTCGAACTTTTTGAAAACGTCATCAACATATTGCAACCCCTTATGTTCAATGCTATCTTTTTAGTTGATTAACAGATTGGGGGAACTATAGGTGAAATCATTCAAGCAATCCAAAGCCGTTATATTCAGTTTCACAATGGCTTTCTTTCTTATATTGGCAGCCTGTTCCGGCAAAAATGAAGCCGATTCCAAGGATACAGGCTGGGAGCAGATTAAGGATAAAGGGAAAATCGTAGTCGCTACATCAGGTACGCTCTATCCTACTTCTTATCACGATACCGACTCTGGCTCCGATAAGCTGACGGGCTACGAGGTTGAAGTCGTTCGCGAAGCTGCAAAACGATTGGGGCTGAAGGTTGAGTTCAAGGAGATGGGTATTGACGGGATGCTGACAGCGGTGAACAGCGGACAGGTTGACGCAGCCGCGAATGACATCGATGTGACGAAGGACCGCGAGAAGAAGTTCGCATTTTCTACTCCATATAAATATTCATACGGCACGGCAATCGTCCGTAAAGACGATTTATCAGGGATTAAAACGCTTAAGGATTTGAAAGGGAAGAAAGCGGCTGGCGCTGCTACCACCGTCTACATGGATGTCGCGAGAAAATACGGCGCCAAAGAAGTGATTTATGATAATGCGACGAATGAGCAATATTTAAAAGATGTCGCCAACGGACGCACTGATGTCATTTTAAACGACTATTACCTGCAGACACTCGCGCTCGCAGCATTCCCGGATCTCAACATTACGATCCATCCTGACATCAAGTACATGCCGAACAAACAGGCGCTTGTCATGAAAAAAAGCAATGCGGCACTTCAGAAAAAGATGAACGAAACATTGAAGGAAATGAGCAAGGATGGCACTTTGACTAAGCTGTCGAAGCAATTCTTCAATAAAGCAGATGTATCAAAGAAACTGAATGTCGACGTTCAGGACGTTGATTTGTAATCGGACGCCATGATCAATAGCATTCAGTGGGAATATATTTTCAACACGAAGCTGGCCATTGAATCGTTTCCTTATGTCATAAAAGGCATTGGGTATACACTGCTCATCTCTTTTGTAAGCATGTTTGCGGGAACTGTGATCGGCCTGTTCATATCACTCGCCAGAATGTCTACGCTTGCTTTGTTAAGATGGCCGGCGAAGCTCTATATCTCATTTATGCGGGGCGTTCCGATTTTGGTGATTTTGTTTATCCTTTATTTTGGGTTCCCATACATCGGCATTGAATTTTCTGCTGTCACGGCTGCTTTAATCGGCTTTAGCCTTAACAGTGCCGCCTACATTGCCGAAATTAACCGTTCAGCCATTTCATCCGTTGATAAAGGACAATGGGAAGCGGCATCCTCGCTGGGCCTTTCCTATTGGCAGACGATGAGGGGCATCATTTTGCCGCAATCGATACGTATTGCGCTGCCTCCGCTTGCCAATGTATTGCTCGACTTAATCAAAGCGTCATCTCTCGCTGCAATGATTACAGTGCCGGAATTGCTCCAGCATGCGAAAATCATCGGAGGCAGAGAATTTGATTACATGACCATGTATATTCTGACCGCTCTCATTTATTGGGCCATCTGCTCAATTGCCGCAACCTTTCAGAATATCCTTGAGAAAAAATACGCTCATTATGTTTAAACAAACGTTTCATTAAAAAAGCCGCTCCCCCAGGGGACGGCTTTTTTTCTATTGATTCAGTTTCCATTTAAATGGGTCTTCAAACAGCGACCAGTCGGAATCAAATTCATACTCAGTCAGCAGGCATTGATCAAGCTCTTTCGTGATCGCTTCTTCATCCAGATCAGTTCCAATAAACACTAACTGCGTTAGGCGGTCGCCAAATTCAGGGTCCCACTCCGCCAACATTTCCGGCTCTTGCTGTTTGACTTGCTCCTGCTCAAGCTTCGGCAGCGCCGCCACCCAATATGATACAGGCTCAATCGTAACCGACGGACCTGCTTGCGACATCAGTAAAGCAAGGTTGTTATGAGATGCGCACCAGACGATTCCTTTGGCACGTACCACGTTCTTTGGCATTTGATCCAGCCAACGGTAAAATCGTGTAGAATGAAACGGCAAACGTCTCTTATACACAAATGAAGAGATACCGTATTCTTCTGTTTCCGGGGTATGTTCCGCATGGCCTGCCGTCAGCTCTTGAATCCAGCCGGCCGATCCGCTCGCTTCCTCGAAGTTAAATAGCCCTGTATGTAAAATCTCCTGCGGTTTTACATTTCCTTTGACAGAACGGATGAATTTGGCCCTAGGCTGCAGTTTGCGTAGAACGTTTTCAAGCTGTTCGAGCTCTTGCTCGCTGACCAAATCACATTTATTTAAGATCAGTACATCACAAAACTCAATTTGATCGATCAAGAGGTCGGCGATTTCTCTTTCATCCTCTTCCCCCAATGCCTCTTTGCGGTCCAGAAGGCTTTCGCCTGACTGATAATCATGCCAAAAACGGTTGGCATCCACCACTGTCACCATCGTATCCAGCTGACAGAATTTTGTCAGGTCGATTCCCATCTCTTCATCGATATAAGAGAAAGTCTGGGCCACCGGGATCGGTTCGCTGATTCCTGTTGATTCGATGACGATATAATCAAACCGTCCGTCCTTTGCCAGCTTCTCAACCTCTATTAATAAGTCTTCGCGAAGCGTGCAGCAAATGCAGCCGTTTGACATTTCCACAAGCTTTTCATCTGTTCTGGAAAGGCCCCCTTCCTGCTTAACCAAGCCCGCGTCAATGTTCACCTCGCTCATATCGTTTACAATTACCGCTATTTTTAAGCCTTCGCGATTCTGCAGAATGCTGTTCAACAATGTTGTTTTTCCCGCACCGAGATAACCGCTCAGTACGGTAACCGGAATTTTTTTCATCATGATATCCTCCTCTTAAAATAGAACGATTACGATTTAAATTATATGCTTCGCTGTATGCGCAGTGGTGTAAGAAGTATTTCGCTATCGGCCCGATTTCTCATTCAGCAAAGGCTCCCATCACATATCATCCTTTTCACCACTGTAAAAGCCGCAGTTTGCATAGAACAATTGCTTGATTTGCGCTGCTAAACGGCTCTGTGTCCACATGATGAACCGATGGAGCACGCAATTTCATCTGAGGCTCGTATTTCATTTCCAGCTTTCAAGTGGCCCTTCGTGGGGAGAATGACAGCAAGATCCTTAATCAATGTCTTTCTGTTTCTCACGGATGCATCAGCCAATGATAACCCATTTATCACAAAACGTAATTGTTACGATTTGAATTGTATGGTCTTTTTTCCTTTTTGTCAACAGCTTTCAATTCAGTTGATCACCACTTTTGTATGTTCAGGGATATTTTCATATATCCATTTCGCATCCGGGATGGTCAGCCTGATGCACCCGTGAGATGCTTTCGTTTCTAGTTTTGCTGCTTCAGCTTTGATGACTTTTTGATCCTTTGTCATCGGCACACTGTGAAATAGAAACTCGCCATGGTTTTTCCATGAGACCCAGTATTCCGCGCCTTCCTGATATCCTTCGGAGAAAAACCATTCTCCCCGTTCAGGCTCTATATGAAAGGTGCCCTTTGGCGTAGCATCATCTTTTGTTTGATCCAGTCCTGACGAGACAATCATTGTATATAAAGTTTTACTTCCTTCTTTGATGTAAGTCTTCTGTTCTTTCACGTCCACATCAATCCAGACATGTTTCTGCTTGATATCCGGGTATTTACCGCCCGATGGTTTTGTCCAATCGATGCTAGTTTTTTCTGTCTTTTGGTCGGATGTTACGTGCTCTGCCGTTTTCTTTGTATCAGCGCTTGCATGTTCTTCCGTTTTCTTTTTATCGGCACTTGCGTGTTCTTCCGCATGATCGGAGCAGGCAGACAGCAGGCATGCTGGCATAAAAACGGCAACAATGAATAATGAGAGTTTCATATTCTATCCACTTCCTTCGAAAAACACAGCTTCGCATAGGCGTCGTGGAGATGGATTGATTCTTCATTCCGGCATTCAATCTCAAAGGCTGACACCCATTCAAGCTCAAACAAATCCGCAGCAATCAGCCGGGCGAGATCCTCAACAAACCTCGGATTCTCATAGGCCGTTTCCGTCACCGCTTTTTCATCAGGGCGCTTCAATACCGGATGCAGTCTCGCAGAGGCATTTGATTCTGCGGCGTGAAGCAAATCAGCTTTAACATCACTTGGCAGCGATGCAGCCGGGTGAATATCAGTCCAAATATTGACCGTTCCCCGCTGATTATGGGCACTGTATTCACTGATTTCCTTGGAACAAGGGCACAGAGTCGTTACTTTAGCTGAGATGCCGGCACGCTGTTTAAACGGCTGATCTTCACGATACGTAACAGACATGAATATGTCAGCATGCATCAGACCCGTTTTCTCAAGCTTCGGACTTTCTCGTTCGAAAAACCATGGAAACCTCACTTCAACTGAAGCAGAGGATGCGTCCATGTTTTCTGCAAGCTCTTTCGTAAATTGCTGAAGGGAGGAAAATGAGAGAATCCAGCCGTTTTGATGATAGACTTGGAGCAGCTCTGTTAACCGGCTCATGTTTATCCCCTTTTGATTTCTCGGCAAATCACAAGTCATAATAAAGTTCGCGGCCGTTGTTTGCTCGGCAGGCGCCATGGCAGAAGTGATTGTGACTGGATGGGACACATTCGCGACACCTACATGCTGAATGTCAAAAAAATAATCCTTCCTGATATTTTGCAGGTCCTTCATTTTCTCTTTTTCCACTGGTTTCTCACCCTTGGCCGGACTGACCGACCCAAAGTATTGAAGACGCTCCGTTTTTTTCGGGAGCAGCATGTGTTGATTCATTCAGAAAACTCCTCTCGCTAACAAATCGTAATAATTACTATTTATTCTGATCGGTTCACTGATGAAAATCAAGAGAAAATAAAAAAGACACGCACAAACGCGTGTCCGTCAAAAACCTACACATCCGCCGGGCTGCTTTCCGCGCTCCAGCTTTTCCGCCAGTAATAGCCTGCGGCAAGCACGAGTGCAAACGCCAGCAGCGCGATACAGGAAAACGTGATAAAACCGATAGCATATGTGCCTGTCATCTGTTTGAGAGATCCTAGGATGTTCGGCAGGAAAAAACCTCCGATACCTCCGGCCGCACCGACGATTCCCGTCACCATGCCAATTTCTTTGCGAAAACACTGCGGCACGAGCTGGAATACTGCGCCGTTGCCCATTCCGAGCCCCATCATTCCGACAAACAATAGAACAATGACCATTGAGAGGGACGGCAGGCTGCTGACTCCGGCCATACACAGTGCCACGATGACAAACAATACAGAAAGAACTTTCGTGCCGCCGACGCGATCCGAAATCAAACCCCCGACAGGCCTGAAAAAGCTCCCTGCCGCCACACATAATGTAACGAAGTCCCCTGCGTGAATTTTTGACAGCTGGTATTGATCAACAAAGAAAATGGATAAAAAGCTTGAGAGCCCGACAAATCCGCCAAATGTGACGCTATACAGCAGGCAGAAAAACCATGTTTCCTTTTGCCCGAACACATGAAGATAGCTTTTGAGCGGCTGCGGAGCCGGCTGTGCAGGAGAATCTTTAGCCAAGGAGACAAAAAGAATAAAGACGATCAATAATGGAATAAGCGCAATTCCCATAACAATGTGCCAGCCGAACTGCTCTGCCAGACGAGGGCCAAACAGGGTTGCAAACAACGTGCCGCTGTTTCCCGCGCCGGCAATCCCCATCGCAAGCCCCTGCAAATGAGGCGGATACCAGCGGCTTGCCATTGGCAGCGCAACGGCAAAGCTTGCCCCAGCTACGCCAAGCAGAATCCCGATGGCATACAGCTCAGTAAGTGAACGGCCGCCAAATGTCCCCCACAGCAGCGGAATCATTGTCACCAGCATCCCGATCACTGCCGTTTTTTTCGGTCCGATTCTGTCCGTTAAAATACCCAGAATGATACGAAACACAGATCCAGATAAAATCGGCACAGCCACGACAAGCCCTTTCTCAAAAGGAGACAGGCCAAAATCCTGAGAAATATAAACACCCAGCGCCCCAAGCATCACCCATATCATAAAACTGACATCAAAATATAAAAAGGAACAGAGCAAAGTGAGTGGATGACCGCTAGTTTTCAGTTCCGACAGCTTCATAAGATTCCCCTTTCTTGACCCTCATTATTTTACATTTTCTGAATCAAGGATATAGGACCATTATTTTCTGGAAAAGACATGTGTTAGTTTTTATGACACGTTTAATGCGTTAACAATGCATTGTGACATAATTTTTAATAGGAGAAAACTTACGAGCCGCGTCAAAGGAGGTCTGATACATGAAGAAACAAAGGTTGGTGTTAGCAGGAAACGGCATGGCCGGTATTCGCTGTATTGAAGAAATAGTAAAGCTGAATCGCCACATGTTTGAGATTGTCATTTTCGGAAGCGAAACGCATCCCAACTACAATCGCATTCTCTTATCCTCTGTATTGCAGGGTGAAGCGTCACTCGATGACATTACACTGAACAGCAAGGCTTGGTATGACAAGCACGGGATTACGCTTTACACAGGCGAAACGGTTATTCAAATTGATAAAGATCAGCAGCGCATCATAACGGATCGCAAGCGCATCCTGTCGTATGACAAACTCATTGTTGCAACAGGCTCCTCCCCTTATATTCTCCCTATCCCCGGGGCAGACAAAGAAGGCGTCTATGGATTTCGGACAATAGAAGACTGCCAAGCGCTGATGGAGATGGCCGAGCGCTATCAAAAGGCGGCGGTGATCGGAGCCGGCTTATTAGGACTGGAAGCTGCAATCGGTTTACAGCGGCTCGGCATGGATGTCAGCGTCATTCACCACTCCGCCGGCATTATGCAAAAACAGCTCGATCAAACTGCAGCGCGGCTGCTGCAAACGAAGCTGGAACAAAAAGGCTTAACCTTTCTTTTGGAGAAAGACACCGTCTCCATTTCCGGCACCACGCGGGCAGACGGAATCCATTTTAAAGATGGCGCTTCACTAAAAGCAGACCTGATTGTGATGGCGGCTGGCGTTAGACCGAATATTGAATTGGCTGTATCCGCTGGAATCGAAGTGAACCGCGGGATCATCGTGAATGACTGCATGCAGACAAGCGAACCGAATGTCTACGCCGTTGGCGAATGCGCCGAGCATAACGGAACGGTGTACGGATTGGTGGCACCGCTTTATGAGCAGGGAAACGTTCTCGCCAAACATATTTGCGGCGTTCCATGTGAGGGATATCAAGGCTCAGCCTCAGCTGCGGCATTAAAAATAGCTGGAATCGATGTGTGGTCAGCAGGAAAAATTCAAGAGGATGAACACACGACGAGCATCAATATTTACGACGAACAAGCTGGCATTTACAAAAAAGCACTTTTTGAGGATGACAAGCTGGCCGGCGTTATTTTATTCGGAGACACCCGTGATAAGCAGCGGCTTCTCGACAGCTTACTGAAACAACGAGACATCTCCATTGTCAAAAAGCAGATCATCGAACCGCAGAAAAGCGGCACTTTATTTGAATCCATGCCTTCCAGTGAAACGATTTGCCAATGCAACTCAGTGACAAAAGGCGCGATTGAAGGAGCGGTGCACACGAAAAACTTAACAACTCTTGAGGAAATCAAGCACTGTACCAAAGCATCAGGCTCCTGCGGAGGGTGCAAACCGCTTGTTGAAGAACTCTTGAGATATATGGCAAGCAGCGAATATTATACGGAGCCCGCAGGCACACCTTCATTTTGCGGCTGCACCGATTTTACGGAAGACGACATCATCGCTGAGCTTCAACGCAGGCCATTCACTGATCCGGCAGAAGCAATGAACAAGCTTGGGTGGAAAACGAAAAACGGATGCAGTACTTGTGTTCCTGCGATTCAATACTACCTGGAAATGCTGTACCCAGGTTTTGTTCAGCCTGAGCCAGCCGCTGAGGACACATGCATTCTGATTCCGCAAATGTACGGCGGGCGGACAAACGCGGAGCAGTTAAGAAACATCGCCAACATCATTGAGGCATACAGCATCCCTGACGTATCCATCACTCACAGCCAAAGACTGAAGCTTTCGGGGATCAAATCTGCGGATCTCCCGAACATAAAAAAAGACCTGAAGATGCCCGTTTCCACCAATGAATTCCGGCACACGCTGCAAAGCATCAAAGCATGTACATGCGGGCAAAATCGATTCATTCAGCAGCTGGCAGCCCAAATCGAAAGACACCTTGAGACGCTTTCCTTCCCCGCTCCCATTTCTATCAGCTTATCATGTGAAACAGACTGCACCGATGCCGCCCTGCAGGATGTCGGCGCGGTTCGGACACAAGCTGGCTGGGACATATACATCGGCGGCATCCGCGGAACTCATGCCCGTTCCGGAGCCCTGTTTTGCGTGACAGACAACGCAGAAAAAACTGTCGGCATGATCAAAGGAATGATCCAGTATTATCGTGAAACAGCTCATTACTTAGAAGCCGTTCATCAGTGGATGGACCGTCTCGGAATCGTTCATATCAGAGAAGTGCTATTTGAAGAAGACCTAAGGACACAGCTGCTGGAAAGCCTTCATACAGACCTGTCACTGATTCAAAATCCGCCTATAGAGGCTGGCGCACATAAGAAAGGATGAGGCATTTTGACCGAACGACTGCTTAGATATTTCCGCGATAAACAGCAAGACATCCAATCAGAAAAAACGTATGACACCCAATGCCCGTTTTGCAGCATGCAGTGCAAAATGCAGCTCGTGGAACAAACCATCGTCACACGGAAAAAGTACACAGCGATTGGGATTGACAATCCTACGACAAAGGGCCGTCTCTGCATGAAGGGCATGAATGCTCACCAGCATGCGTTGAACTCCTCTCGCATCACCCACCCGCTGCTAAAAAAAAACGGCGAGTTTATGCCTGTTTCTTGGGAAGAAGCACTGAATTACATCAAAGAACAAGTGACAACGATCCAAACAGAACACGGCCATGACGCCATGGCTGTATACGGAAGCGCCTCGATAACAAATGAAGAGGCGTATTTGTTGGGGAAATTCGCACGAGTGGGCTTACAGACCAAATACATTGACTACAACGGGCGGCTTTGTATGTCCGCCGCCGCAACCGCAGCCAACCAAACATTCGGCGCGGACAGAGGCCTAACGAATCCCTTATCAGACATTCCCCACACCCGTGTGATCATTCTGGCCGGCACCAATATTGCGGAATGCCAGCCTACAATGATGCCGTATTTTGAAAAAGCGAAAGAAAACGGAGCTTACATCATTGCCATTGATCCGCGTGAAACAGCGACAACAAAAATCGCCGATCTTCATCTGAAAATAAAACCCGGCACAGACGCCGCCCTTGCCAACGGTCTCGTCAAAATCATCATTGACGAGCAGCTCATAAACGAGGATTTCATTCAATCACGAACAAATGGATTCAAGGAGCTGAAGCAGCATACTGACTCGTTGAACCTGAATAACATCGCTGAACAGACGAGTGTCCCGCTGGCGCATATAAGAAAAGCTGCTGTAAAGTTTGCAAAGGAAACGTCCGGCATGCTGTTTACAGCCCGCGGGATTGAACAGCAAACCGATGGAACAGCGGCTGTGAAAGGCTTCTTAAACATGGTGCTGATCACAGGAAAAATCGGCAAGCCTTACTCAGGTTACGGAGCGATCACCGGACAAGGCAACGGGCAAGGTGCAAGAGAGCATGGCCAGAAAGCCGATCAGCTTCCGGGCTACCGATCTATCGAAAATGAGCAACACCGGGCACATATTGCGAAAGTGTGGGGAATTCATCAGGATGATCTGCCGCGAAAAGGTGTCTCAGCCTATGAAATGATGGAAAAAATCCATGACGGCGACATTAAAGGACTGTTCCTCACGTGCTCCAATCCTGCTGTCTCCAGCCCAAATGCGAATCTCGTGAAAAAAGCCCTAAGAAAACTAACATTCTTTGTCGCAATCGATTTGTTTATTTCAGAGACTGCGGAATACGCAGATGTGATTTTGCCAGCCTCCTCTTATTTAGAAGATGAGGGCACCATGACAAATGTAGAAGGACGCGTGACATTAAGAGAAGCAAGCCGGCCATGTCCCGGCGAAGCAAAGCATGATTGGCAGATCATTTGTGATCTCGCATCCGTTCTCGGCAAAGGCCGCTACTTTTCTTACACGTCAGCGGAGGATATTTTTAATGAATTAAGAGAAGCGAGCCGAGGAGGGATCGCCGATTATTCAGGCATCACATATGAGAGGCTAAGACGTGAAGGCGGCATTCACTGGCCATGTCCGGAACCTGATCATCCCGGAACCGGGCGCTTGTTTACAGAATCATTTGCTCATCCGGATCAAAAAGCGGCATTAAGTGTAATTCCAAATGAACCGCCTGTGCCAAAAGAGAAGCCGACAGCCGATTATCCGCTTTATTTAACGACAGGCCGCGTCATGTCTCACTACTTAACAGGCGTTCAAACAAGAAAAAGCGCCGCCCTGGCCGCGAGACATTTTGAATCGTTTATGGAAATCCATCCGCAAACAGCAGCGACCTACAATATCGAGGACCGTGTACTGGTAAAAATAGAATCTCCGCGGGGAAGCATCACCGTCCGCAGCAAATTATCAGAACAAATCAGAAAGGATACCGTTTTTGTTCCCATTCATTGGGCAGACGCTCAAAATGTGAATGATTTAATCGGGGAGGCCTTAGATCCAGCCTGTAAAATGCCCGGTTTTAAGGTATGCGCCGTCCGAATCAGACCTATTTAAATTTTTCATAAAATTTTTAGAACTTTTCGTATATTTTGTTACATTTTATAACATGTATCTTAAATATTCCTTTTTGCTGTGCTACGCTGGAAAAAACATTGATAAGGAGCGGATCATCTGATGGGAAAAAAACAGCTAGTTCTTGTTGGTAATGGAATGGCCGGGGTAAGGGCCATTGAAGAGATACTGAGTGTTGCTAAAGACGAGTTTCAGATCACAATTTTTGGTGCCGAACCGCATCCCAACTATAATCGAATCCTTTTGTCAAAAGTGCTTCAAGGCGATACAGATATTAAAGATATTACGTTAAACGATTGGGACTGGTACGAAGAAAACAACATTCAATTGTATACAAATGAAACGGTCATCAAAGTAGATACGGAAAACAAAACAGTCATCACAGACTCAGACAGAATCCAGCCTTACGACGAATTAATCCTGGCGACAGGCTCTGTCCCTTTTATCCTTCCGATTCCGGGAGCAGACAAAAAAGGCGTCACAGCTTTCCGGGATATAAAAGATACAGACACAATGCTCGCCGCGTCAAAACAATATAAAAAAGCAGCCGTCATCGGCGGAGGACTTCTTGGTTTGGAAGCCGCTCGCGGACTGCTGAATCTCGGCATGGAAGTATCCGTCATCCACCTCGCCCCATTCCTGATGGAGCGCCAGCTTGATGCAACGGCAGGACGCCTGCTGCAAAACGAGTTAGAAAAACAAGGGATGACCTTTTTACTTGAAAAGCAAACCGAAGAAATTGTTGGTGACGATCGTGTCGAAGGCCTCCGCTTCAAGGATGGCACAAGCATTGAAGCTGATTTGGTCGTCATGGCTGTCGGCATCCGCCCAAATACAACGCTCGGGGCCGAGAGCGGCATTCCGGTTAACCGCGGTATCATCGTCAACGATTATATGCAGACGGAAATCCCGCACATTTACGCGGTTGGCGAATGTGCTGAGCACCGCGGAATCGCCTACGGGCTTGTGGCGCCGCTCTATGAACAAGCAAAAGTGCTGGCGAAGCATATTTGCGGCATCGACACAAAACCGTATGAAGGTTCTGTTCTCTCTACACAGTTAAAGGTATCAGGCGTCGAAGTCTTCTCTGCCGGTGACTTTAACGAATCAGAGGAGAAAAAAGCGATTAAAGTCTTTGATGAGCAGGACGGCATCTATAAAAAAATCGTCCTGAGAGGCAACCAAATTGTCGGTGCTGTTTTATTCGGCGACAGCAGCGAGGGCAACCGCCTGTTTTCTATGATTCAAAAAGAAGCCGATATCTCTGAAACCTCAAAAATATCAATCTTACAGCCTCTCGACCAAGAAGCAGGCACAAGCATTACCGCAGCGATGAGCGACGATGAAATCATCTGCGGCTGCAACGGCGTGTCAAAAGGTGCGATTATTCAAGCCATACAGGAAAAGGGCTGCTCGTCAACGGACGAGATCAAAGCATGCACCGGTGCATCCCGTTCATGCGGAGGCTGTAAGCCGCTCGTAGAAGAAATCCTCCAGCATACGCTCGGATCAGACTTTGATGCGTCAGCGCAAAAAGAAGCCATTTGCAGCTGCACCACATTGTCGAGAGATGAGGTCGTAGAAGAAATCAAAGCCAAAGGGCTGTCACATACAAGAGAAGTCATGAATGTGCTCGGCTGGAAAACGCCAGAAGGCTGTTCCAAATGCCGTCCGGCTCTGAACTACTACTTAGGCATGATCAATCCAACCAAATACGAGGATGAACGGACATCCCGCTTTGTTAATGAACGAATGCACGCCAATATTCAAAAAGACGGAACATACTCAGTCGTTCCTCGGATGTACGGCGGCGTGACCAACTCTACAGATTTGCGCAAAATCGCTGATGTCGTCGACAAATATGAGATCCCGCTCGTGAAAATGACAGGCGGCCAGCGAATTGATCTTATCGGTGTGAAAAAAGAAGACCTTCCGAAGGTATGGGAAGATCTTGATATGCCATCAGGCTACGCGTACGGAAAGACACTTCGGACAGTCAAAACATGCGTAGGCGAGCAATTCTGCCGCTTCGGCACACAAGACTCCATGGCACTGGGCATTGCACTTGAGAAAAAATTCGAAGGGCTGCACACGCCTCATAAAGTCAAAATGGCCGTGTCTGCCTGCCCGCGAAACTGTGCGGAATCCGGCATTAAGGACCTTGGCGTAGTCGGCATCGACGGAGGCTGGGAGCTTTATGTCGGCGGAAACGGCGGAACCCATTTGCGTGCCGGCGATTTGCTGATGAAGGTAAAAACAAATGAAGAAGTGTTAGAATACGCAGGCGCTTACCTGCAATATTACCGGGAAACTGCAAACTATCTGGAGCGTACATCCGCATGGCTTGAGCGCGTCGGTTTATCCCATGTCCAGTCCGTGTTAAACGATCCTAAAAAGCGACAGGAGCTGAACGACAGAATGAATGAAACACTCTCTGTCCACAAGGATCCGTGGAAAGACTTTTTAGAGGATAAACAAACTTCTAAAGAATTATTTGAAAATGTCGTCACCACATCATAATGACAAAAACAAACATTAAGGAGGAATGGACATGGTAAACAAAGACGTAACAAAAGTATGTATCGGAAAAATTGGAGAATTGCCTGAACAATTAGGCAAAACAGTGTATATTGAAGATAAGGAGCTTGCAGTCTTCAAGCTTTCAAACGGAAGCATCCGCGCCATCGAAAACCGCTGTCCGCATAAGGGCGGCGTTCTGGCAGAAGGCATCGTCAGCGGCGAATATGTTTTTTGCCCGATGCACGACTGGAAAATCTCCCTAGAAGACGGGATCGTTCAAGAACCTGACCACGGATGCGTCAAAACATACGAAACACTGATCGAAGGAGAACATGTTTATCTCGTATATTGATCAAAAGACCGGATCACTTTTCTAGTGGTCCTTCATTTTTTACAGTGACGGAAGGATGACATGATCATGAAGAACGGAATCGTATATTTCGTGGGAGCCGGACCCGGTGACCCAGGGCTGCTCACCATCAAAGGAAAACAGGCGCTCGAGGAAGCAGATGTGATTTTATATGACCGGCTCGCCAACCCGAGGCTGCTCGAATTTGCATCACCGGACTGCCAGTTTATTTATTGCGGAAAACTGCCAGACCGCCATTTTATGAAACAAAAAGAAATTAACGCCCTGCTGGTTGAAAAAGCATTAAATGGGTCAACCGTCGTTCGCTTGAAGGGCGGAGATCCGAGCGTATTCGGCAGAGTCGGCGAGGAAGCGGATGCTCTTCATGAGCACGGCATTCGCTATGAAATGGTGCCTGGAATCACCTCTGGAATTGCAGCGCCGCTATATGCAGGCATCCCCGTCACGCATCGGGATTTCGCATCGTCTTTTGCCATGATTACAGCGCATGATAAATCATTAAAAGGCACGCCGAACCTTGACTGGGAAGGGCTTGCCCGAAGCGTTCAAACCCTTGTTTTTTACATGGGTGTCAAGAACTTGTCTTATATTTGCCAGCAGCTCATTTCATACGGAAAATCGCCTTCTGTCCCTGTCATTGTCATCCAATGGGGAACGTGGGGCCGCCAGCGAAGTGTGAAAGGAACGCTTGAGAACATTCAGCAAAAAGTTCATGAGCACCAGATAACAAACCCTGCGATTATCGTCATCGGAGATATCGTTAACTTTCAAACACACAGCTGGTTTGAAAGCAAACCACTTATCGGCCGGCATATGATGATAGTCACTCATGGCGAGGATGAAGACCCGCTTGCAGACAGGCTGCGTGATTCCGGCGCCGATGTCATCGAATGGCCCAAGTGGCGGACTGAAAATATGCCCGTCAATGAAGACATTCTTCGAAAGATCGGCAGCTTTGAAGACATACTTTTCACATCGCGCCGTGCGGTTTGTGAATTTTTCAAAGCACTGGCTTCTAAGAAAATCGACATCCGCCAGTTGACAGCCCGACTGAGTGCAGCAACTGAGCAAGCAAAGGCGGAGCTTGAAAAACGGGGTTTTCTTGTCACCGCCATTCAGCCTGATTCAGAAAAACGCCTTGTTGTCGGGAGCCGCCCTGCAGTGGAAAATGTCCAGACGCATGAGTCCAGTTCGTTTTATATCACTCATGAAAATGTCATAGACGACCGGTTCACCCACATGATTCAGCGCACCATCAGTGAATCCCCGTTGCACATGGTCATTTGCCCGAACAAGCTGTCCGTTCAGCAATTGATCAGTAATGGACAACAAATTGGCATTTCACCGGAACCATCAGCAAGCCGCCCCCCTATCGTCTGCATAGGCGATGATTCGGCTGCCGGCGCTTATGGATTCGCAGCCGTCCAAGCACAGGATGAATTGTTTGCTTTCATCCACAATCAACAAGCGGAAAAAAAACTCCTTCACAGCTGATGGCAAGCAGCCCTTTTCCTCAAGGGCTGTTTTATTTATGCACCAATTTTTTATGATGGGTTGAATACATCGCCATATTCTCAGCCTTAGGGTCCAAATAAGCCTTAGCGCTGTTGACCGCTGTCGGGCCTTCGGTAAAGCCTCCGGCAATCAATCTCAGCTTGCTTTCATAAAAAGCCGCGTCCCCTGCCACAAACACGCCCGGAAGATTCGTCCGCATATGTCTGTCTGCTTTCACCCTGCCTTCTTCAATCTCCAGCCCCCACTCCTTCATCGGCCCGAGATCAATTTTGAAGCCATGATTAATGATCAGTTCATCAACCTCTATCTCTTCCCTCTGGCCAGACTCCGTATGGCAAATCGTCACTTTTTGGATGCGCTCCTCATTGCCGCTCAGCTGCTCCAGACGATAAGGCGTCAGCACTCGCACCGATGATTGCTTCATTTTCGTCACACTGCTTTCCATTCCTCCGAATGCCTCGCGGCGATGAACGACAGTCACAGACGCCGCAATCGGTTCCAGCTCATTGGCCCAATCGACGGCAGTATCTCCGCCGCCTGATATCACCACGCGCTTCCCTTTAAACGCATCAAGCTTCTCCACTCCATAATGAAGATTTTTGCCCGCGTACCGAGTTGCATCCTCGCTGTCAAACTCATTGACCTCAAGCGTGCCCATGCCGCAAGCCAAAATCACAGTTCTTGTATAGTGCTTTTCCCCTTCAGAACCTGTCAATACAATGGTGCCGTCATTCAGGCGTTCTAACCCGGTCACACGCTGATTCAGCACGATATCAGGATCAAACGTCGCCGCCTGCTCCTTCAGCTGCTCGATCAGCTGCTTTCCCGCAATCCCCGGTATGCCGCCGATATCGCGAATGATTTTCTCAGGAAAAAATAAAGACACTTTCCCTCCGAGCTTCGGCAAAAATTCGATTACCTTTGTTTTCAGCTCCCGCATCCCGCAGTAAAAAGCAGTAAACAGCCCAATCGGCCCCCCGCCTATAATCGTAACGTCATATACCTCTTGATTCTCAGCCATCCGTCCTGCCTCCCGTTCACATCTATATCAACAACTTTAATTGAGAATGAATATCAATACAAAGTATATCATATTTCAAGGTCCTTTGTTTATTCATTTCTTCTCCTTGTGGTCAATTGCTGAAAACTCTATAATAGGCAAAAAACAATTGGGTGAAACAAATGAAAAGACGAGTCGAAACAATCACTATCGAAGGCCGTACACTAGAATATTCTGTGACAGGCAAGGGCACCCCAATCCTTGTCATGCATGGCGGCCATTCAAATTGTTACGAGGAATTCGGGTACACAGCACTGATTGAGCAGGGGTATTCCATCATTACGCCTTCAAGGCCCGGCTACGGACGAACGTCAAAAGAGATTGGAAAAATCCTTGCTGATGCCTGCCGTTTTTATGTGAATATATTAGATCATTTACAACTCGAACGCGTCCATGTGATCGCCATCTCAGCAGGAGGGCCGAGCGGCATATGCTTTGCCTCACATTATCCGGAAAGAGTAAATACATTGACCTTGCAATCCGCGGTCACCAAAGAATGGCTCACCCCAAAAGATACTGAATATAAATTGGGGAGGATTCTCTTCCGTCCACCGCTGGAAAAGTGGATATGGAAGCTGATTTCTTCTTTGAATAACGCCTTTCCACGTTGGATATTTCGTGCTATGAGCCCGCAATTCAGCACGCTTCCGTTTCAGCGAATCAAGTCCTTGATGGATGAAAGCGACATAGAAGCTTTTCGAAAAATGAACAGCCGCCAGCGCTCGGGTGAAGGATTTCTTCTTGACTTGTCACAAACAACCGCTGTCTCTTCGAAAGAACTGCAGGCTATCTCATGTCCTGTGCTGATTATGCAAAGTGTTTATGATGGATTGGTTGACTTGTCACATGCACATCATGCAAAAGAGCACATTCGTGACGCCACCCTCTGTTTGCTTCACTCATGGGGGCACCTGATTTGGCTCGGAAAAGAAGCTGCTGAAACAGACAGTATCCTACTCGGCTTTTTAGAATCCCCACCAAAGTGAAACGATCCTTTCCCCTCCTCCGTCAAACAAGCAGTGCCTTTTTTTCTGGTATCATAAGAGAGGCAGCTTACCATGAGCGGAGGTTTTATTGTGACAGCACCATCATCTTTTCTTCAGCTGAATTCTATTTTTATCAGCATTTTAATAGAAGCCATTCCGTTTATTCTGATTGGCGTCATACTTTCCGGAATCATTCAAATGTTTGTTTCTGAAGAAATGATTGCAAGAATCATGCCGAAAAACCGTTTTCTCGCCGTTTTATTCGGTGCGCTGGCCGGCGTTTTATTTCCCGCCTGCGAATGCGGCATCATCCCGATTACGAGGCGGCTTCTGTTAAAGGGAGTTCCTCTGCATGCGGGCGTAGCTTTCATGCTGACCGCGCCTATCATTAATCCTATCGTTTTATTTTCTACTTATATTGCGTTCGGGAATAGATGGAGCGTTGTCTTTTACAGAGGCGGACTGGCTCTCGCCGTTTCGCTGATCATCGGGGTCATCTTATCCTATCAATTTAAGGATAACCAGCTTTTAAAGCCTGACGAACCCGGGCACCATCATCATCACGGCACCTTGCTCCAAAAGCTGGGCGGGACCTTGCGTCATGCCATTGATGAATTTTTCTCCGTGGGGAAATATTTAATCATCGGCGCCTTTATCGCAGCCGCCATGCAGACGTATGTCAAAACATCCACTCTGCTTGCGATAGGGCAGAATGATGTATCCTCTTCCCTCGTGATGATGGGTCTGGCATTTGTCTTGTCGCTTTGTTCAGAAGTTGATGCATTCATCGCGTCTTCCTTCAGCAGCACATTTTCATTAGGATCGTTAATCGCCTTTCTCGTCTTTGGGGCAATGGTGGATATTAAGAATCTATTGATGATGCTTGCGGCCTTCAAAAAACGATTTGTTTTCCTGCTGATTACATACATTGTCGTGATTGTTTTAGCGGGATCACTACTGGTAAAGGGGTGATTGGGTGTTTCGTCTATTGGTGCTGATGGGATTTACGTTTTTCTTTTATCATCTGCATGCCTCAGGAAATCTAACAAAATATATCAATATGAAATATGCCTATCTTTCCTTTATTGCGATCTTCCTGCTGGCCATTCTGACCGCCGTCCAAGCATATCTATTTATCAAGTCGCCTGAAAAAGGCGGGCATCACCATGACCATGATTGCGGGTGCGGCCATGATCACGAGCATGATCATGAGCAAAACAAGCCATTTTATCAGCGTTATTTGATTTATGTTGTTTTTCTTTTTCCTTTGGTGTCAGGCATTTTCTTCCCGATTGCAACGCTTGACTCATCGATTGTCAAAACAAAAGGGTTCTCGTTTAAGGCGATGGAGAGCGGAGATCATTACTCCCAAACACAGTATTTGCGGCCTGATGCCAGCCTTTATTACGCGCAAGACAGCTATGACAAACAGATGAAACAGCTGTTTAATAAGTATTCCGGCAAAAAAGAGATTTCTCTGACCGATGATGATTTCCTAAAAGGAATGGAAACCATCTATAACTATCCGGGTGAATTTCTCGGACGGACGATTGAATTTCATGGATTTGCGTACAAAGGAAACGCGATTAACAAAAATCAGCTGTTCGTGTTGAGGTTTGGCGTCATTCACTGTATCGCTGATTCCGGCGTGTACGGGATGCTTGTGGAGTTTCCGAAGGACATGAACATCAAGGATGATGAATGGATTCAGATTAAAGGCACTCTGGCCTCAGAATATTATCAGCCATTCAAATCAACTCTCCCTGTTGTGAAAGTAACCGACTGGAACACCATTAAAAAGCCTGATGATCCGTACGTTTACAGAGGATTTTAAATGAAGACGAAACCAGTACAAGTACTGGTTTCTTTTTTATTTCTTTTTCATCAGCATCAAATCAAGATAGAGCTGGCATCGCGTTCTGAAATCGCTTAAATCGATTGATGTCATCTCAGTAATCTGTTTGATGCGGTAATTCAATGTATTTTGGTGAATGAACAGCTGTTCAGCCGCTGGTTTTGTTTTGCAGTTGTTGAGGAGATAGATTTCCAAGGTTTTGAGCAGCTCAGTGCTGCTTTCTTCGTCTTTCGCTTTTAATAAAGCCAAATCCTTATTCTCGTATTCTAAAAGTTCGTTTTTCTGTTCAATGCTTTCTAAATAGCGATAAATGCCGAGTTTGGCATATTCATATGGAATGTTTTCCTGATTGCCGGTGATTTCTGCGGCTTTGATGACTTCGAGTGCTTCTGTGTAGCTCTTGCCAAGCTTGAGAAGGTGATTATATTCGTTTCCGATACCGATATAAATAGGGGTAGGTATTTTTTGAAAGTGAAAATGTGTTAACAGCTTGTTAATAAATTCAGAAGCTGCTGAGGAGACGGAGCTTTTTTGGGAAAAACTCGCTACGACGATGACAATATTTGATTCGATCGTTAAGACATGACTGACTTTATCCCGTAAATTCAGGTACGACCTGATATTTTCCTTTAAATCCTCAACCGCTTCCCCATCCCCATTCGCGGCGTGCAGGATAACAACTGAAAACATGGAAGGCAGCACGGTGTTGATCTTTTCAGCTTCTCGTCTGAGGTCCTTCTCAGAGGTGAATTGCTGATAGATCGCCCGTTTGATGAGATCCTCTGCTTTTTCTTCCTTTTCCTGTTTCAATTTGTTCGTTTTATAAATGATTTTCCCGACATGAAAAGAGGTCTCATACAAAAAATCGAGCTCTTCTTCCGTCAGATTTTGGTCCAGCTCCTGAACCCAGATGTAGCCCATGACTTCCCCTTTGTGCTTTGCACTCACGACCACCCTCTGGTTTAACCCAATGCTTTCAATTTTATTGACGCGAAAAGGCTCAGGTTCTGTTTTCAGTTTTTCAATGATTCCGTCCTTCAAAAACCTCTCAAAAATCTGAACCGGACATTTTTTTGAGAAAATAGTCTGCTGGTTGGCAGAGTCAAAATGGTTAATATAGTAAGAATTATAGGCTAACAAAAAGAAATCCGCGCTTTCCAGGATGACTGGTTTTTGCAGTTCATAACTGATAAAATCAATCAGCTTATCAACATCTGAAAATGAAAAAACTCTCTCTAAAAGCTCTTCCATACCTTTTTCTCCTATACTTTTTTTACTTTAATCATATCCATACGGGGGCTTTTTGTATAGAAAAAAATACGTTTGTTTCCAAAAGAAAAAATGGCCGCTTAAAAGGAGAAAAGAGGAAAAAGGGATAGCCCCTTCCTCCTCCTTTCGATCTTTATTGTGACATTGTATCTTGGTAGTCTTTAAACTGGTCTTCGACAGCTTGTGACGGAGCCTGCGTCAATACACTGACGATAAAGACAGTTAATAGACTCGCAGCAAAACCAGGTATGATTTCATACAGAAAGTCCGAAAGACCGGCATTCGCCCAAATGATTACAGTTGCTGCTCCCACAATCATGCCGGCGAGTGCCCCCCATTTGGTCATTCGTTTCCAAAACAGACTGAGCAGCACAACCGGCCCGAATGATGCACCGAAGCCCGCCCACGCATAGCTTACCAATCCAAGGATTGTATTATTTTTCTCCCAAGCCAGGAATAATGCGATGACAGAAATCACAAGCACAGCCATACGGCCCAAAAACACCAGCTCTTTATCAGAAGCTGAGCGTCTGAACATCGACTTATACAAATCTTCTACCAGAGAGCTTGATGTCACAAGCAGCTGGGAAGAAATTGTGCTCATAATTGCGGCCAAAATAGCTGAAATCAGAAAACCTGTGATAATCGGATGGAACAAAATATTCCCTAATTGAATAAAAATCGTCTCAGGATCCTTCAGTGTCATGCCATTCTGATGGTAATAAGCGATTCCGCCCAAACCGGTCAGCACAGCGCCGACTGCCGACAAAATCATCCAGCCCATTCCGATTCTGCGCGCTCTTTTGATCTCTTTTACGGACGTTATCGCCATAAAACGCACAATGATATGCGGCTGGCCAAAGTAGCCCAAACCCCAGGCAAACAAAGAAATAATGCCAAGGACGCTTGTTCCTTTGAAAATATTAAACATATCTGGATCAACAGAGCGGATTTCAGTAACTGTTTCACTTGCTCCTCCCGTATGGAAAAACGTAACGATCGGAACAAGGATGAGTGCGGCAAACATAATGATCCCCTGAACAAAATCTGTCCAGCTGACTGCCAAAAAGCCGCCAAACAGGGTATACGCCACAACAACACCAGTCACAACCCACAGGCCGGTGTGATAATCCATCCCCAAAATACTGTTGAATAAAACGCCGCCGGATACCATTCCAGACGAAACATAAAATGTGAAGAAAACTAAAATCACAATCCCTGAAAATAGTCTCAGCAGCTTCGAATGGTCTCCGAAGCGATTTTCAAGGAACCCGGGAATTGTGATGGAATTCCCCGCTTGTTCAGTATAGGTTCTCAGCCGAGGCGCAACATAGAGCCAGTTCGCCCATGCCCCAAGGCAAAGTCCGAACACAATCCAAATACCGCTCAGACCTGTTGAAAACATGGCGCCCGGGAGACCCATCAGCAGCCAGCCGCTCATATCGGCAGCACCGGCACTGAGAGCGGTTACGGCCGGACCCAAAGAGCGTCCTCCAAGCATGTAATCCGTCAGATTCGACGTGCGCTTGTAAGCAAAGTAGCCGATCAGCATCATCCCCGCCATATAAATACAAATCGAAATAATCAGCTGTATGTTTTCTATGGCACTTCCTCCTCTTTTTTATGGTATATGGATGAAATGGACATCCCCGCAGGGAGGATGCCCATTTAGTCCCGCTTTAGAACATTTCACTGATTGTTTTTGCTTGCATATGCAGTGCCAAGTAATCCGGACCGCCTGCTTTTGAATCCGTTCCGGACATTTTGAAGCCGCCAAACGGATGGTAGCCGACGATAGCACCTGTACAGTTGCGGTTGAAGTATAGGTTTCCAACATGGAATTCCTGTTTCGCACGCTCGATGTGCTTGCGGTTGTTTGTAATCACCGCGCCTGTCAAACCATATTCAGTATTGTTTGCCACTTCTAAAGCTTCATCAAAGTCTGACACTTTACAAAATGCAACGACAGGTCCGAAAATTTCTTCCTGCATGAGTCTTGCTTTCGGATCAAGGTCAGCGAAGATCGTCGGTTTGATGAAGTATCCTTTCGAATCATCACCAGTGCCGCCGCTTACTAAACGCCCTTCCTGTTTTCCGATCTCAATATAGCTCATAATTTTATCATAAGAACCTTGGTCAATGACAGGTCCCATATAAACATCTGCACTGTCAGGTTTAGCAGTTACTTTTGATTCCGTAATTTCAATGACACGCTCTAATACTTGATCATACACTTTTTCATGGACAACTGCACGTGAACCTGCAGAACATTTTTGTCCGGCAAAGCCGAATGCAGATGTGAAGATCGATTGAGCCGCTAATTCAATGTCCGCATCCTCGTCGACAACAACCGTATCTTTACCGCCCATTTCAGCGATGACACGTTTTAAATGCTGCTGGCCCGGCTGAACCTTCGCCGCGCGTTCGAAAATTCTCGTGCCAACTTCTCTTGATCCCGTAAATGTGATAAGGCTTGTTTTCGGATGGTCAACAAGATAATCGCCTACTTCTGCTCCGCTTCCAGGAACAAAGTTGACTACGCCTTTTGGCAATCCGGACTCTTCAAGCACCTCAACAAATTTTGCTGCAATAACAGGTGTAGCACTCGCAGGTTTTAGAACCACTGTGTTCCCAGTAACGATCGGCGCCACTGTTGTTCCTGCCATGATCGCAAACAAGAAGTTCCACGGCGGAATAACAACTGTCACTCCAGTCGGCGTGTATACATATTGGTTTTTCTCGCCTTCACGGCTGTTGACCGGTTTTCCTTTTGCCAGTTCGATCATTTGGCGTGCATAATACTCCATGAAGTCAATAGCTTCAGCCGTATCTGCATCCGCCTCATTCCAAGGCTTTCCTGCTTCTTTTACAAGCAAAGCGGAAAATTCATGTTTTCTTCTGCGGACTTTGGCAGCAGCGCGGAACAGGACAGCCGCTCTCTCTTCAGGAGATGTGTATCTCCACTCTTCGAATGCTGTCGCAGCCGCTTGAATCGCTTGCTCAGCGTGCTCTTGAGAAGCTTTTGACACTCGGCCGACGACTTCTTCTTTATCAGCCGGGTTGATTGAAACGATTTTCGCTTCTGTTTCTACCCTCTCGCCGTTAATGACAAGCGGATAGTCTTTTCCTAAATATTCGCTTACTGTCGCAAGCGCTTTTTTAAACGCTTCCACGTTGTTTTGGTCTTGGAAATTTGTGAATGGCTCGTGTTTATAAGGTGTTGTCATGATAATCTCTCCTTTTTTACTTCTTTGTCATTCCTTTGAAAGCGAAGGCAATGTTTGACGGACGTTCTGCAAGGCGTCTCATAAAGTAGCCGTACCAATCCTCGCCGTATGGCAGGTAGACTCTCATGTTATAACCTTCTTTTACGAGGCTGAGCTGGGTTTGCGACCGCATGCCGTACAGCATCTGAAATTCAAACTTGTCATTGGCAATGCCATGTTCCTTGGCAAGCTGCTTTGTAAAGTCGATCATTTTGTCGTCATGTGTGGCAATCGCTGTATAGTGACCGTTTAAGAGCTGCTTTCGGATGATTTTTTTGTAATTTTCATCGACGTCGCTTTTCTCCGGGTAAGCTACTTTTTCTGATTCTTTATAAGCTCCTTTTACAAGGCGAAGGAACGGGTTTAAAGAATCTAAATCGTCAATGTCTTTTTCCGTCCGGTACAGATAGGCTTGCAGCACTGTGCTTACATACTCGTATTTCCTTCTGAAATCTTTGAAAATATCAAGCGTTTTCTGGCATCTGACTTCATCTTCCATGTCGATGGTGACCATGATTTTATGCTTCTCAGCCGTCTGAAGGATTTTCGTCATATTTTCATACACCAGATCCATATCTATATCCAGACCTAAAGACGTCATTTTTAAAGAAACGTGTGAGTTCAGCTCCTGATCCGCAATGGTCGCAATGGTTTGAATGCACTCTTCCGTACGCTCCCGTGCGACCTCGGCGCTGTTCACAAACTCTCCTAAATGATCGACAGTAACTGACAAACCTTGGCTGTTAAGCTGTCGAATGGTCGGGATTGAACTGTTAAAGTCATTCCCGCCGATAATTTTACCCGCTGCTACTCTGCTTCCCCAGTTCTTTGCCATTTTATTGAGAAAGCCGCTTTTGGATAAAAATAAGAAAAAATCTCTTGTGATCACTTCCAACCTCAACACCCCGCAATCTAAGAAGTATTTGTATGAGTTTATTGTAAATGGACAAAACCGACGTTCACAATATTCTCAAAATACAAAGATTCTGATTATTTTTGTGGTTTTTCCACAATCAGATAGTTAGAAAGTCGGGGAATTCTGTCGAATAAAGGAGAAAAGGAAGCGACAAAAAACATCAGCTTCCTCCATCCTTCCACACTTCTTCAACCGTATTCAAAAGCAAACGGTTCAATTCAGGTGTCATATCTTTTTTCTCTGCCTTCAGTTCTTTTGCCGCTTCCATGATTCTTTCGATTTCCGTTTCAATGAATTGGTGAATAACATCGATTCTTGCTTCGAGGTCAAGCTCTTCACCTCTTTTTTTCCGTTCAAGCAAGGTCTCCATTTCAGCCTTCAGCTCAGGTTCAGCAACAAGTTCCTCCATCAAAACAGTAAAGTCCATTGGCGGAATGGTTCCGTGCTTTTCAATCCATTGGCAGGCCAAGATAGGCCGAAGCACGTAGAAATACTTTTTGATTTTGACCTCTTGTCCTTGAAGGTAATCCTTGACGTTCCTTCTCGCCATATTGATATAGTGATACACGCTTGCTTCAGGCTTAAATGCCTCCGTTCGCAGTTTTCTTAACTGCTCTGCGGTCGTAAACGCTTCGTAATACACAATGTCTGAGGACAGCCATTCGAGGAGCGGAGGGTTTGACTTTTTGAAAAGCCGAAGCGTCTTTCTCAGCTCCCAGCCGCTGATATCCAGCAAATCGTGAATCGGTTCTTCAATGACATCGCGCTCCTGCTCAATTGAAAAATACCACTCCTTTTTCGGCACATAAATAAAGCGGACATCGTAATCACTATCCTGCGACGGGAATCCCCATGCGCGGCTTCCTGACTCGACGGCATACACGATTTTGACCCCGTATGACTGCTCGATTCGTTTTAATTCATCAATGATTCTTTGTTTCATATCTATTCGTCTCCAGTCTGTTCTCATTCCGGCAGTTTGCAGAAAAAAACCGCCGGAAAATATTTGGCGGCTTTTCACATTTATCAGCCTTTAAGATGCTGCTTAAAGAAAGCGAGTTTTTCCGTTTGAAAAGCAGGGATATACTCATGTCCGAAGTAACGGTACACCTTCAGCTCTTTCTCTGTTTCCAAATGATTGTAGGCGGCAAATACGGTGGAGGGCGGCGTAACCTTGTCAATCAGACCGATCGACATCAGGACAGGCACTTTCACTCGGTCAGCAAGATTCATAATATCGAAATATGAAAGTGTCTTCATCGCCTGCAGTTCTGTTTCCGGGCTGCCATTTCTTCTAAAGAAGGAATTGATTTCAAGGTACGGCTGTTCAAGCGCCACATCAATGGCCCGTTCGAAATTGCTTAAATAAGGATAATCGGCAACGGCGGCTTTTGGAATGTCTGACAGAGCTGCGGCGGCAATGGTTAATCCTCCGCCTTGGCTTCCGCCTGTCACACCGATCCTTGTTTTGTCAACCTCGTCAAAGCTGCTGATCACTTCAAGCGCGCGGACGGCGTCCAAATAAACACCGCGGTAATAGTATGTATCTTTATCAAGAATGCCTTTGGTCATCCAGCCCAAAGCGTGACCGTGCGGAGAAATACTCGTATCCTCACTGCTCTGCTGGCCGCGGACAAGCATGCCGAATGCGGCGTAGCCATGAAGTGCCCAGTTTACCATTTCATGAATTTCACCGTCATAGCTTGCATTGTAGCCATGATATTTCACGATCGCCGGATGCAGGCCTTCCTTGTCAGGCACCGCGTACCATCCAGAAATGCGGGCGTTTCCGAAACTTTTATATGTGAGACGGTACACTTTTACTCCGTCAGCAGGATAGTCAACCAGCTGTAAATCAGGTTCTGCTTGGACTTTTGCAAGTTCATCCAAAGACAATTTCCAAAACTCAGAAAAATCTTTCGATGCTGTTTTTTCAGGCTTATATGTTCGCAATTGGTCGAGCGGCAGATCGAATAGTTGCATTTCCGATTATTCCCCTTTGTTTTATAAGATTTAGTTTGTATTCCTATACTATCATGTTTGGGATTTGTTTTCTAAATATTTTCATCTTTGTTTCCCAGACAGCTTTCATCAAACGTTTGTTTAAGACCTTCCCGGCTCAGTTCCATAAAGGCCCGGGCTGTCAGACTGACATAGCGGCTCTTTAGAAAGACAAAGACGAGGGTTCGTGATGGCGCGGATTGAATCGATAAATAGATCACACCCGGATCTTTATCCCTTCTAACCATATTCGGCGCCATTGTCACGCCTAATCCGTTAGCCACAAGGGATTGGGCCGTTTCAATATGGCTCGTCTTGAAGGCAGCATTCGGCTTAAAGCCGCTTTCCGCACAGAGATCGAGAACTGTTCTGCGAAAGCCGAAGCCTTCTTTTAACAGAATAAATGGCACCTGCCTGACCATGTCAAGCGGCACGCACGGCTGGCGGCCCTCTTTACCTTCCAGCGCTTTCTCAATCAGCGCGATCATTTCCGGCGGCATCCATCTTTGCTTTTCCTTCGGCACTGCGAGAACAATCGGTTCCGTGAGCAAGGGTGTAATGGAGAGCCGTTCATCTTCGATCGGCAAGGATAAAACAGAAAGGTCAACCTCTCCCTTTGCCGTCATTTCCTCTAATGAAACCGGATCTTTTTCAACAAGCTGAACCTCCACATGGGGATAGCGCGCCAAAAACTGCTTCAGCAGCGGCGGAAAGAGATATCTCCCTGTTACAGCAGGAATCCCAATCGAAAGCTTTTGCCCCAGTCCTTGCGAGCGCTCCTGCATCTCCCGGAGCAAGTCATCTCTGGAACGAATGATGTCCTCGGCTTTTTCAATGAAACGCCTGCCGTGGGGTGTCAGTGTAACAGAGCCGTGGGATCTGTGAAAAAGAGTAAGGCCCAGCTCTGCCTCAAGCTTTTTGATTTGCTGGCTGAGAGACGGCTGAGCGATATGAAGATGCTCCGCCGCTTTTGTAAAGCTTTGGCGCCGGGCGATTTCCGCTGCGTATTCCATTACTCTAATATCCATTTCAGCCTCCATAGGTTGAACCTATCGTTTTTATCATTTTTATATCTTGGACGAATCATAACAGAAATTGCTAACATAATCCATATCATCATTAAACAAAAGAAGGAGCTGGTTCAAATGACAAACGAAACACCATTTTCTACAAATGCCGAGATGTATCGGGATGAGAAGGTATTTGCCGAGGGGGAAGATTTGGGGCTGATGATCAAAACGGCGGAATGCCGGGCAGAGCATCGGCTGCTGGATATCGGAGCGGGTGCCGGCCATACGGCGCTGGCATTTTCTCCTTATGTGCAGGAGTGCATCGGTATTGATGCGACGAAAGAGATGGTAGAGGTTGCGTCCTCCTTCGCGCAAGAAAAAGGAGCTGAAAACGTACGCTTTCAGCAAGGAACGGCAGAGTCACTTCCCTTCCCTGACGATTCATTTGATATCATCACCTGCCGATACGCAGCCCACCATTTTTCAGATGTACGCAAAGCCGTCAGCGAGGTTGCACGCGTATTGAAACAGGACGGACGTTTTCTTTTAGTGGATCATTATGCGCCTGAAGATCCCGTTCTTGATGAGTTTGTCAATCAGTTGAACCGGCTTCGAGACCCTTCCCATGTTCGAGAAAGCTCATTATCAGAATGGCAGGCGATGTTCAGCGCCAACCAACTGGCCTATCAAGACATCCAAAAGTGGAATTTGCCGATTCAATATGACAGCTGGATCAAACGAGGCGGAACCTCCGCTGACCGGGAAAAACAAATCATTACCCACTTGAATCACGCATCAGACGAAGCACAAGACACATTCTGTATTACATTGAACCAAAACGGACAGCCCGACTCCTTTTGTTTAAAAGCGATTTTGATACAAGGGATAAAACGATAAAAAAAGCCGTGCGCTGCGCACGGCTTTTTACATCGGCTGGTAAAGGTCCCAGCCAATTTTTAATGTCTCTACAATATAATCGGCAACCTCTTCCGGGGAAAGGTTGTCTGTTGCCACTTTTGAATTGTGCTTGTCATAAATGACTTTTCTCTCGTTAAACAGCTGTTCCATTTCATCCATTGAACGGTTATGCAGCACCGGGCGGCTTTCAATCAATAAATCCGCGCGCTGCTTCCAGTTCTCCCATGAGAGGTCCAGATGAAGCACGAGACAGTTTTCCAGACAGCAATTTCTGATTTCCTCTTGTTTAAAAGATCCCCCACCCAGAGATACGATTTTGAATCTTTTATGATGGCAGATGTCTAAAATATATTCCTTCTCCGTTTTTCGGAAAAAGTCTTCTCCCTTTTCCTCAAACATCTCAGGGATTGACATGTTGAAATCCTTTTCGATCTCTTGGTCAATATCGATAAAATCTCTATATAATTTTTTAGCGACCAATTGGCCGATTGTTGTTTTTCCAACACCCATGAATCCGATCAGGACGATATTTCTTTCTCTTACTGGGATGGCTCGTTTTGCGTTCATCTTCGGCGAAATCCTCCTAAGGAATGAAATTTTATTTTCATTATATGCTTATTTAGCGAATATTTATATAGATGCCGGCTTGCCCGTCCTTTTCCGTTCAAACGTTTTTGCCTGAATGACATTCATTGTACAACATTTCTGAAGATATTTTAATACTTCGACGCAAAAAAGCATTAAAACCTTCCGTGTTTTTCCAGCTGATTCTTCGATCGAAGGGTCTTTTTTTGTATGATAAATAAGAAGGGAGAAATGGCAATGATCATTTGGATAAACGGGGCATTCGGTTCCGGAAAAACACAAACAGCCTTCGAACTGCACAGAAGGCTAAAATCCTCTTATGTGTATGATCCTGAGAAAATGGGCTTTGCGCTGCGCTCCATGGTGCCGCAGGAGATTGCAGAGGACGATTTTCAAAGCTATCCCTTATGGCGGACGTTCAATTACCGTTTGCTAGCTTCTCTGACAGATACATACCGCGGCATCATTATTGTGCCTATGACGATTGTGCATCCTGAATACTTCAATGAGATCATCGACAGGCTCAGACATGAAGGCAGGATCGTTCACCACTTTACACTAATGGCTTCAAAGGAAACCTTGTTAAAACGGCTGCGCACCAGAGCAGAAGGAAAAAACTCATGGGCCTCCAAACAAATCGACCGCTGCGTTGAAGGATTATCATCACCCATTTTTGAGGGCCGCATTCAAACAGACAACCTGTCGATTCAGGATGTGGCAGAAACCATTGCCGCGAGAGCCAGTCTTCCATTAGACCCTGATACAAGAGGCAGTCTCAGAAGGTTCACCGACAGATTAAGGGTTAAGCTGAATCATATCCGCATCAAATAAAGCGCCTGTTCACGACAAAAGCCCGCTCCGAGAGCGGGCTTTCATCTACTTATTTCCACCAGTCATCAAACATTGACGCTGGAACCTGACGTTTATGTTCAGTTATGCTGTAGCGTTTTTCCAATGCTTCTGATACTTTCGCTGATACTTGTTTTCCTTCGAGATAATCGTCAATCTCCTCGTAGGAAATGCCAAGCTCTGTTTCATCCGACTGCTGCGGTTTTTCATCGAGCAGATCGGCAGTTGGTTCTTTTAAATATAAGCGTTCCGGTGCACCCAGCTCTTTCAGCAAGCTTCTTCCCTGGCGCTTTGTCAAGCCTGTCAGCGGCAGGAGGTCTGCTCCGCCGTCACCGTACTTCGTAAAGAAACCAGTCACTGCTTCAGCCGCATGATCTGTTCCTAACACAAGAAGGCCTTCCTGGCCGCCGATCGCGTATTGCGCAATCATTCTTGTTCTCGCTTTTACGTTTCCTTTATTAAAGTCAGTCAACTGGTCGCCTGTTTCCTGCTGATACTGCTCCGAAAACGCGCTGACTGTCGATTTAATATCAAACTTCCATGATTTATCCGGCTTAATAAACTTCAAAGCAAGCTGGGCATCGTCTTCATCCTGCTGTGTGCCATGCGGAAGACGGACCGCGATAAATTGAGCGTCCCCGCCCTCCTCGCGAATGCTCTCCACCGCAAGCTGGGCAAGTCTTCCCGCAAGCGTTGAATCCTGTCCGCCGCTGATACCCAATACAAAGCCTTTAGCACCGGTTTTCTTTACATATTGTTTTAAAAAATTGACTCGGTCCTCAATTTCTTGCTTTGGATCAATTGAGGGCTTCACATGTAACTCACGTATAATCTTTTCCTGCATGCTCATCCCAATCATTCCTCCTGTACATTTTCCCTTGTTACTGTTCATTTCCCCAAATCAATGAAAATGAATCATGACTGTTATGTATCCCTCTTAAATATAGCACAGGTCTTCATTCACAGTGAACAAGAGAGATCAGCTGACTTCAACCCGTATGGATGTCACACTGTCGCCATTGCATTTCCCTTTTTCAATCGGGCAGGAAGAAAACGCGACAATTAAATCCATCTCCGCCCTAAGCCTTACGTAATCTCCGGCATTTGAAAGCGGTGTTTCCACAGACAAATTCCCTTTCTCATCAAGAACGGTATTCATAAAAATCGCAAAGGGATAATGCATGTGAGGCTTCGGCACGCCAAACTGTTCAAGCGCACGGTTCATATTGTCATAGCACGTATCCTGAAACTCATCCTTTTGCTTGCCGTATAAGAGCCTGTTCATATCAGGACGGCAGGCGGGCAGAAGCAGGTCATGCTTGCCGACCGTATCTTCAATCAGTGTTAGCATCGGCTTGTACAGGTTGGAGTAGAGATGGTCGTTGACCTTCACATGAATGGAATGATTGGCGTCAATTGTCGCTCCCTGATCAAGGTGTTCATAAAAATCCTTGGCATGGTATGCGACAAAATCAGCCACCTGCTGGCCTTCTACATCAACCACCTTTAAAATCTGCCCCTTTTTCAGCTTCAGCCCAAGCCCTTTTTTCGGCTCCACAATATATTGCTGTGTCATTGGTTTGCTCCTTTTTTCATTAGTATGAGCGTCCGCTTCCTTCTCCATGTAAAAAGAGGCAAAAATCCGATGTATATAAGCTTCGGGCGGGTCGCAATCTAACCTTAGATAAAAGGGGTTGAATAAATAATGAGCCAAACAAAAAAAGACCAGCCAAAAGGGAATCTGGCTTGGTGGCAGCTGTCACTGATCGGAGTCGGCTGCACGATCGGAACTGGCTTTTTTCTCGGTTCCAGCATCGCAATTGTAAAAAGCGGTTTTTCCGTTCTCCTTTCATTTCTGATCGCAGGGATCGGTACGTATTTTGTCTTTGAACAGCTCGCCAAGCTGTCGGCGAAACAGCCGGAAAAGGGCTCGTTTTGTGCGTATGCCCGGAAAGCATTCGGCAAATGGGCAGGCTTCAGCAATGGCTGGGTGTACTGGTCGTCAGAAATGCTGATTACCGGCAGCCAGCTGACAGCCATTTCGCTGTTTACGAAGCATTGGTTTCCTCAAGTGCCGCTATGGGTGTTTGCCTCAATCTACGCGGTACTGGGGCTTCTTATTATTTTCACCGGCCTGTCTGTCTTTGAAAAAACAGAAAACGTGCTGGCAGTGATTAAAACAGCCGCTATTTTTATGTTTATTGTCATTGCCATCCTGGCTTTATGCGGTATCCTGTCAGGCGGAAATCATGACATACATGTTCCAAATAAGACGAGTGAGTTTTTCCCATACGGCGCCATGGGGCTGTGGACAGGTTTAATCTACGCGTTTTACGCCTTCGGCGGAATTGAAGTCATGGGACTGATGGCGGTTCACTTAAAAAAACCTGAGGAAGCGTCTAAATCAGGGAAACTGATGCTGGCGACACTGGCGATTGTTTATATCATTTCAATCGGGCTTGCTCTGCTTTTGGTTCCGTTACACACATTTACTGAACAGGACAGTCCGTTCATTACGTCGTTAAAAGGATATCACCTTGAGGTCATCCTTGATATATTTAACGGGATTTTCATCATCGCCGGGTTCTCGACCCTTGTCGCTTCGCTTTTTGCGGTTACGACATTGCTTTGTACGATGGCTGATGACGGCGACGCGCCGAAATGCTTTACTCTAAAGGAAGGCAAAAAAATATGCTGGCCGGCACTGGGACTGACGTTTGCGGGGCTTATCCTCTCCATTATTTTGTCATTAGTGCTGCCTAAAAACATTTATGAGCATATGACAACAGCCGCGGGGCTTATGCTTTTATACACTTGGCTGTTTATCCTGTTCTCCAGCAAAAAGCTGACTGATCCTGAGGGCATGGGAAAAACGCAAATTTATTTAGCGATGATTCTGATTGCTGCGGCTGTGTCCGGTACATTGTTTGAAAAATCAAGCCGGCCCGGTTTTTTTGTGAGCATCGGTTTTCTTGTGATCATCGCCATCGTGACCATGATCTATCAAAAAAAGCAGGGTCATAAAGACCGCCCTGCAAGTCCGTGATTTATTTCAGTTTGTTGAACATGTTCTTTAAATAAGAAAATGGGCACTTCGATACCTGTTTTTCATCATCACGGAGGAAATACTGCTTCCATTCACGATTATCCTTTTCTCCATACCAGCCTAATTGCAGGTGAATCGGAGCTTCATCATAGGCCTCTAAACGGGAGCGGATCAGTCTGCTCATGTTGCGGCCAAAAGCCGTTGAGCCATTTAACTCTTCAAACACCCATCTCGGCTGAAAGGTGATCATAAAAAAAGGAAAGCTTCGGCTTTTTCTCGCCTCGTGCCCCGGTGTAGCGCAAAGAATAAAGTACGGTTCGCCGTCAAAACAAAACTCCCATTTATAATGCTCGGGATCGGCCGGCATGTCTTCCGGCCATTCTTTTTCGTCTTGTTCACTCAGTCTATTTAAAAAGCGCCAAAACAGCTCTTCATACGCTTCAACCGAATAATGCTCCGCCAAATCTTCCGGTGTATCAAACAACACAACGAGGGATGCGTATTTTCCAGTGTCCCGCGATATCTTTCCGTACTCCGCAAGCAACGGAGCCAGTTCCTCCGCTGTACGGTTTTCCCGCGGATCTCCGGCAAAAGCAATGCGAAGCTGATCAGTCAGAAACGCCTGGCGTCCGGGAATGCACGGAAACGTATCCGCATCGTCCGCCAGAGTTTCTGCCAGCAGCTCAAAAGCGATTCTTTGCCATTCAGGAAGCTCTTCTTGAATACGTTCCAGAAAACTTTTGGTGTAAATCCCACTCACCATTGATCCACCTCCAGTATCATCTGGATACTATATTAAAACTGGAAGCGGCAGGTGACTGTCCTTTATGAATCAGCCCAATAACTGTTTAATGCCCTGATAACCAAAGTAAAAACCAAACACGAGGAGTGATACACCGGCCATTCCGGTCAATCCTCTCAATAGCTTTTCATGAAGCAGGTTTCTGAATGTACTGGCTGTAATCGCCATGCAGAAATCCCAGATTAAAATGCCGATCATGATGCCCGAGCTATAGATCAGAAGCTGATTCATATTGTAGGCCTCTGCTGTTTTCGCAAGAATGCTTCCGTAAATTCCAAGCCAAAAAAGGATGCTCAATGGATTCGAGAGTGAAATGAGAAAACCTGAAGCGAACGTTTTCCGGAATGACGGCTTTCCCCGCGAGCCTCGCACATCCATCGGCTCTCTGACGTTTTTCAGCGTTTCAATTCCAGTATAGGTCAGCACAAAAAAGCCGAAGAGCCACAAAAACGTTTTCACAAATGGAGCGGTCAAAAACTGTGACAGCCCGAAATAGATAAAAAGCATGTACAGCCCATCCGCTGTCATGGCGCCTAAACCAAATATCCATGCATGCCAAAAACCGTTTTTAATTCCTTTGTCTATTTGCGCCGCATTCACTGGCCCCACAGGCGCAGACAAGGACAGTCCCAGCACAATATAGCTCAAAAAAATGTTCACCGGCCCGTACTCCCTTCTCTTACGTAACTTGTACAATTTATTCGGGAACGGGCCAAGCTATGCACAATTTCACTTACTGTTTCAAACGTTGAAGCTCTTTCTCCATGATATCAGCGGCTTTGCCTACAAAACTGAAAATGAGTTCCAGTTCCTCTTCCGTATATTCGCAGCACAAATCCATCGTCGACTCAGACAGAGGACGGAACAAATCCTTTATATGTTTTTTCGAAGCAGTCAAAGGGACGATTACGACTCTCCTGCGATCGTTCGGGTCCTTTTCACGAGCCACATACCCCGCTTTTTCCAGCCGGTCAACAAGCGCCGTGACGGAACCCGTGCTAAGTCCGGTTTTTTTGCCCAGTTCTCCGGCCGTCATCGGTCCTGCTTCATTTAAGATGTCAGCTGATTTCAAATCGGTGGGAAACAGACCGAGGGCTTGAGCGGCTGCCTGATGAAACAGAACCGTTCTTGTGCCCAGTTTCCGAAAAAGCTGAACGGCAGTCTTTTCCAACTCACTTCTGGAATTTCTTGTTGACAACTGACAGTCCTCCCTATAAAATCGAGTTTATCTTGATAATCGAGATATTCAATGATCAAACTATTATCATGATATCAGAACTTACATAGAAAAGTAAGAGGAGGTAGAACAAATGGACACAACAACAGCAAAACAGGCTTCCACCAAATTTGTTGTTCTCGGTCTCCTGCTGGGCATCTTGATGTCAGCGATGGACAATACGATTGTTGCCACCGCGATGGGCAACATCGTAGCCGATCTTGGAAGCTTCGATAAATTTGCCTGGGTGACGGCATCCTATATGGTGGCGGTTATGGCTGGCATGCCGATTTACGGCAAGCTTTCCGATATGTACGGCCGAAAACGTTTTTTCCTGTTTGGACTCATTTTTTTCTTAATCGGTTCGGCTTTATGCGGAATTGCCCAGACGATGAATCAGCTGATCATCTACCGGGCCATTCAAGGAATCGGGGGCGGCGCGCTCCTGCCGATTGCCTTTACGATTATCTTTGATTTGTTTCCGCCGGAAAAACGCGGAAAAATGTCCGGCATGTTCGGCGCCGTATTCGGATTATCCAGTGTTCTTGGTCCGCTTTTAGGCGCAATCATTACAGATTCGATCAGCTGGCACTGGGTGTTTTACATCAATGTACCGATCGGCGCATTGTCATTGTTTTTCATTATTCGCTATTACAAAGAATCTCTGGAGCCCAGAAAGCAGAAAATTGACTGGGGCGGCGCGATTACCTTAGTCGTATCCATTGTATGCCTGATGTTCGCCCTTGAGCTTGGCGGCAAAACATACGATTGGAATTCCATTCAGATCATTGGGTTGTTTATTGTATTCGCTGTTTTCTTCATCGCCTTTTTTATTGTGGAGAGAAAAGCGGAAGAGCCGATCATTTCGTTCTGGATGTTTAAAAACAGATTGTTTGCCACAGCACAGATTCTTGCTTTCCTATATGGCGGAACATTCATTATTTTAGCGGTATTTATTCCGATTTTCGTTCAGGCGGTCTACGGCAGCTCAGCGACAAGCGCGGGCTTCATTTTGACGCCGATGATGATTGGATCAGTCATCGGCAGCATGATCGGCGGAATCTTCCAAACAAAGGCAAGCTTCCGCAATTTGATGCTGATATCTGTTATAGCTTTCTTTATCGGCATGCTGCTTCTTTCCAATATGACGCCTGACACAGCACGGGTATGGCTCACAGTCTTTATGATGATTTCAGGCTTTGGCGTAGGCTTTAACTTCTCACTGCTGCCGGCGGCATCGATGAATGACCTCGAACCTCGCTTTCGGGGAACGGCAAACTCTACAAATTCGTTTTTGCGATCATTCGGCATGACCCTGGGCGTCACCATTTTCGGAACGGTGCAAACAAACGTATTCACAAACAAGCTGAGTGACGCCTTCAGCGGCATGAAAGGTTCAGCGGGATCAGGCGCGGCGCAAAATATCGGCGACCCGCAGGAGATTTTCCAAGCGGGAACACGTTCCCAAATTCCTGACGCGATCCTGAATCGCATTATTGACGCGATGTCATCAAGTATCACGTATGTCTTTTTGCTCGCTTTGATTCCAATTGTCCTCGCGGCGATTACCATTTTGTTTATGGGAAAAGCCAGAGTGAAGACAACAGCCGAAATAACAAAGAAAGCAAATTAACATAAAAAAGCAGTACATGCTGGGCATGTACTGCTTTTTTCTATTACACTCCTAATCTTGCAAGAATAAACGTCCATATACATATGCCCAATAACAGAACCAGGCTGTACGCCACTGTCCGTTTAAACAGTTTAGATTCCTTGCCTGTTTGGCCGACCGCTGCGGCAGCGATGGCGATAGATTGAGGAGAAACAAGTTTCGCCATGACCCCGCCCGCAGTATTTGCGGCCAACAGCAAGTCAGAACCCGCACCGATCTGCGCTCCGGTCACAACCTGCAAATGTCCGAACAAAGCGTTATTGCTGACAACAGAACCGGTAATGAACACGCCGATCCAGCCGAGAACAGGACTGACAAACGGGAACAGGTCCCCCGTTTTCGCCAGTGCTAACCCAATTGAAGAGCTGAGCCCTGCGAAGTTAGCCAGATTGGCAAACCCCATCACGAAGCAGATCGTGATAATCGGCACCCACAGCTCTTTTCCTGTCTCCTTCAAGGAAGCAAAGGCATCTCGAGAGGAGAAGTTTTTGCTGAACAGTCCTGTCACGATGACTGCGGCTAAAATCGCTGTACCAGTCGCTGACAGCAGATCAACTTTCAAGACTGCATCTAACGGCATGGCAGATGGCGCAATCGGCGGCATTTTCATAATTTGCTGGTGCAGAAAAGGCATTTTAAACAGGAGCGTTGTTTGATATAACAGTCCGCCTTCTTGGAAAAGCGCTTTGAAGGCGGGAAGGCTCCAGATGGTGATCGCCGCAGTTAAAATGTAGAAAGGAGACCACGCTTTCGCAATGTCAGCGGCACGGTATGTCTTTTGCTCACCAGCATCGCCGGCTCCTTCCTCCCGGTAAATCTCTTTCGGCTGCCATTTGCGGAGGAAGAGGGCAAGCCCGCCCATGCTGAACAAGGCCGCCAAAATGTTGGCTAATTCCGGCCCGAGCACCGCCATTGTCAGGGTCTGAACCGCTGTATACCCACCGCTCACAACCAGAAGGGCAGGCCATGTCTGTTTGATTCCTTTCATTCGGTCTAATAGGAATACAAGCAGAAACGGTATGAAAAATGAGATCATCGGCAGTGTCCACATCAATGTCCGTGACAGCTCAAGAGCAGACAAATCACCAATCTGCGCCCCTGTGATGACAGGAATCCCGATTGCCCCAAAGGCTCCGGAAGCTGCGTTTGCGATCAAGCAGAGCGCTGCCGCTTTTAACGGTTTAAAACCAAGTTCGACGAGCAGCGCCGCGCTGATCGCAATCGGAACACCAAAACCGGCCGCGCCTTCCAAAAACGCGTTAAAACAAAAACCAATTAATAATAGCTGTAATCGTTGGTCAGGCGAAATGCCGGCAATGCTGGACCGAATAATAGTAAATTTCCCGGTTTTCACTGCGATTTTATACAGCCACACCGCCATCAGGACAATGTAGCCAATGGGCCACAGCCCGCTCCCGATTCCTAGCAAAACAGAAGAAATCGCTTTTTCAACTGGCATGTGAAATGCCAAAACGGAGACGAAGAAACTGACGGCTAGAGTAAGAAACGCCGCAAGTATGCCTTTCATTTTCAAAACAGTTAAAGCCAAGAGAAAAAAGAGAATCGGAGTGAGCGCCACAAGTGCGCTCACATACTCGTTTCCAAACGGATCATACAACTGCTCCCACATTGACAATCAGCCCTTTACTCTAAAGTTGCGGTTAGTTGACTTTTTGTTCTGCAAAATGAGGCTTTAAAATGTTTTTAAGGACGCCGGCGCTGTGAAGGAACTGTTCTTTTTCTTTCTCATTCAAGTTCAGCTCAGTGATACCAGCGATCCCTCCGCGGTTCACGACAGCTGGAACACCGATGTACACGTCATCTGCACCGTATTGCCCGTCCACATATGTGCTGACAGTTAATATGCTGTTTTCATTATGAAGAATCGCTTTTGTAATGCGGGCAAGACTCATCGCAACGCCATAATAAGTCGCGCCTTTTTTCTCAATGATATGGTAAGCTGCGTTTTTCACGTCATCTACAATTTGGTCCAGCTCCTCTTGTTTGTACGCATCGTTTTTCTCAACGAGTTCACTAACCGGCACACCGCCGATATTCGCATGGCTCCAGACAGGAAGCTCTGTGTCGCCGTGCTCTCCGATAATATGCGCGTGCACGTTTTGAGGCGCTGCGCCAAAGTATTCGCTCAGCATGTAACGGAATCTCGCAGAATCTAGTGTTGTGCCGCTTCCGATCACCCGCTCTTTTGGCAGGCCGCTGAATTTCCATGTCGCGTAAGTCAGGATATCAACCGGATTTGTCGCGATTAAGAAAATGCCGTCAAATCCGCTCGCCATGACTTCACCGACAATGCCTTTGAAAATCTTTAAGTTCTTTTCTACTAATTCAAGGCGTGTCTCGCCAGGTTTTTGGTTTGCTCCGGCGCAAATGCAGACAATATCAGCATCCTTGCAGTCTTCATATGTTCCGAAAGATGTTTTGACCGGTTGCGGCGCAAACGCCTTTCCGTGGTTTAAATCCATTACATCGCCCATTGCTTTTTCTTTATTTAGATCAATGACCACAAGCTCATCTGTGATCCCTTGGTTAATTAACGCAAATGCATAACTGCTTCCAACAAAACCCGCTCCGATTAAAGCTACTTTATTTACATGTTTGTTCATCATTAATCATCCTTCCAGGGTATGTTTCTCTTTGATGTCTTTTTGTTTGTGAAGTATTTCACATTTATATTGTGCAATACTTCACAAACTTTTGCAAGAGAAAAGTTTTGTCTGATTTATGAACAAAAAAGAAACCATCTATGATGGTTTCTTTCACTATAACCCGTCAGCCTTGTACTCAATAAGGAAGAGAACCGCTTAAGCCCGCGTCATTATATAAACCATTTTGCACGTAATCAAAGCCAGGCTGATTCTGGCCAGGCACTTGGGCGCTGCCATTATTAAAAATCACTTTGGCGTTGGTTGTATCCGTATCCGCAGGCAGCGTCAGGGTGTAATTTCCGTCTGCATTTTTAGTCATTGGTTTTCCAGGCCAAGATCCGGTCAATTCAATTGCCCCGCCCCCATCCTGTTTATAGATATAAGCATTTACCTGGCTCCAATGATTCGGATTTTGATAGCCGATGGTTTTGGCCGAAGCTGGATCTCTTTTAACAAAACTGTACTCCTCGGTCCTCGTTACACCATCACTGTTCGTTCCTTTTAACATGATGGTGTATGTTTTGCCAAATGGATCTTCTTTTCCGATTGTGAATTGATCTCCATCTTTAAACGCTGTCTCTTGTCCATTATTGATTTGATAAACAGCTTTTGTTGTGTTCGCATCTGCACGCAGGGTAATCGTCAGTTGATCATTGAAAGAATGTGTTACGCCTGCTTTGTAATTCTCAAGGAAAACTTGAGGCGCATTTGTAATATCGTCAGGATAAAGCACAGCCACAGATCTGGCATTGATCGCGCCTGTCAGTTTACCGTCCCTGACTTGAAATGAACCGGTCCCGGCTTTATTATCATAGCTGCCATCAGGTAATTTCGTTGAAGCATTTATGCTGACAGAAGAGGAACCTGCATTTGCCAGCACAACACCTTTTGAGCCGCGCTGATTCATAAATATTTGATTGTTCCCATTCGGATTTGAGAGTTCCTCAGGCTGCCCGGCCATTTCATTGTGAAATTGATTGACCGCAGTGATCGCCTGATCTTTAAATAAGGCGCTCCCGCGATCTCCTATTTGACTTTTCCCTGGAAATCTTACACCATTTCCTCCGCCCTCAGGCCTGGAAAAGAAAAGAGGCGTGCTTCCTGAGCGCGAACCAATCACTGCCCAGCCTAAACGGATATCGTCATCACTCATCCATGTGGACTCTTCATCATCATTGGCATACGTATCATGTGATTCCACCCATGTGACTAACTTGTCCGCAGACACGTCAGATGCATAATGGGAGATATTCGACACACTCAGATTACGGTTCTTTAAAGCGGATCTGATGGAATGCCCATAGTTAGAAGCTGTCACATTCATATAATTCGCATAAGCAGTATCCCTAGAAGCACTATCCTGCAGGATTTCTCCGTATTGAAACTCTGCAGATGTGTTTGTGATATTCGGCCAAAACTGGCTGCCATAATTCCCATCATCAGGAAGCTCTATATGCTTGGCGGCATCATAGCGGAACCCGTCTGCTCCGTCATTCAATGCTCTTTCTAAGAAACGTTTCAGATAGGACTGTACTTGTGTATTTTGTGTATTCCAATCATACAGCCCGAGCAATGAATTCTGCGTAACATCCCATCGATCCGACCAGTTTTTAATTTGTGTGTTTCCGTGTGTCCAGTTTGGAATACTCTTAATCTCATTAGAAATCGCGCCATAGTCACTGGTGGTATGATTGATGACCGCGTCAACTATGACTTTTACGCCATATTCTTCAGCAGCTGCACACATTTCTTTAAATTCTTGTTCAGTGCCTAAGTAGTGGTTGCCAATTTGGTACGATGTCGGCTGATAGAGCCAGTACCAGTTCGACATGCTTTTATTTCCTTGGTTCCCTTCCTTTACTTGGTTAATCGGAGACGTCTGAATGGCTGTATATCCTGCATCATGAATGTCCTTCATATTGTGTTTTAACGTATTAAATGACCAATTCCAAGCATGAAGAATGGTCCCGTTTTTGACCGATGAATCGGTCACCTCATTCGATTTGTTTGCAGTTTCAGCATTTGCAGCCGCCGGGCCTGACAAAACCAAATGAAACAGCAATAAAAATCCAGCGAATAACGGCAGTAAAGAGGTTTTGAATCGTTTTTTAAACATTTTTGACACTCCTTATTTGAATTTTGAAGACTGACTGCGGAGTCAAAAATTCCTCTTACTCTTTCTTCAGCTTCCTCCTTTCAACTGTTGTGAAGACTGGAGAATTATGTTAACGCTTACATTCGAACTTATCACACACTCTCTATCAAAGCAACGCGGCAGAGTGAATTCAAATCTATATTCCTATCAAATAAAAAGACTTTTCTCTTATAAACAAAAAAGAAACCACCATTAAGATGATTTCTTCTCTGCTTCTTCTTTTACCGCTCTTCTGTAAGCCAGCTTCACAATCACATATCGAAGCAAAAACAGAACGCCGCTACAGACGATAAAAAGAAGGATCATTTTCAGCCAAGCGAAGAATGTATGGGGAATCCCCCTGTCGTACATCGTAAGCACCACTACCGCAAAGGCGACCGCAATTGAATCTATTCGCTGCTGCTTTACCCGTTTTCGCAGTTCTTCTTCGGTGTCTATTCTCGGCATGAGCATTCCTGACGCTCCTGCCCTGATGCAGTAATATAAGATGATGAGGAACAAAAACACAAGGCTTGCAGCCCATTCTTTAAACGGAAATTCAAACATAATGCCGCGGATGATCACATCAAGGAGCGCAAACGATCCCGCTATCATCCCAATCTCCGACCAGATTTTTTGTTCTTTTTCTTTTACTCTCTTATTTTCCCCATTCACGCCTGAAAGTCTATTACGCAGATTATTCATGACCTTCCTCCCGCACTTTTACGAATGGCTATGGCTTACATGTTACAATAACAGCCTGCGCTTCTGCAATGAATAACTCAAAAGCCCGCCGTACAAGCCGGCGGGCAGCAATTGTTAAAACGGCCCCCAATTGATCATGACGCCGATCACAATAAAAACAAGCCCGATCAAGAACCAAATCAGAGCAAGCGGCACCATAAACCGCAGCCACTTGACGTACGGAATGCCGCTGGCGGCAAGTACCGCCATGAGAACAC
This sequence comes from Bacillus sp. MD-5, assembly GCF_002201875.1. NCBI lineage: Bacteria > Bacillati > Bacillota > Bacilli > Caryophanales > Bacillaceae > Bacillus > Bacillus sp. MD-5. Next base: position 156,588 of record NZ_CP021911.1, on the reverse strand, counting down.
CGGATGTTGGATTGACACAGTTGACGACCCCTTCTCCAAGCATAACCGCCTCCACCGCAACCTGTCTCGTGATTCCCATCAAATCAGCGAGCGGCGCCAGGATTGGAATAAATACAACGGCTTCGCCAGATCCTGAGGAGATGAGAAAATGAAGCAGCGCACTGGCGATATACATGCCGATTGCCCCGGCAATCGGACTGAAACCGTCCAACAGTGAAGCCAAAGCATTGACGACTGTATCGAGTAACTTTCCATTTTCAAGGATGACGGAAATGCTTCGTGCCATCCCGACAATCAGCGCCCCGTATACAAGGCTTTGACAGCCCGTAATGAAGGTTTTGGCAATATCGTTCGCCGCAAGTCCGCCTATTAAACCGGCAAGGACAGAAATAAAAATAAATGTCGCAGCCATTTGGGAATCCGACCAGCCAAGCTTCAAAGCGCCGTATAAAAAGCCGGCCAGCGAGAGTCCCGCCACGGCCAAAATCAGCTTATGGCGAACAGTAAATGACACTGACTGATCTTCTTCTTTACCGCCTTCGCCCATTCCTGCTCCAGGGAAGCAATCTGTTCCTAACACACTGGCATCTTTTGATTTTTTTAATTTTCTCGTATACAAATAGATATAAATAATAGAAGACAGCAAAAAGCAAATGTATATCACAACTCGCAGGCCGATTCCTGAAAAAAGAGGGAGCTCCGCAATTGATTGTGATAAACCGAGCGGGGACGGTGATAGTATGGTGGAGTTAAATCCAGCGTAGCAGCCGATGTAAATGACAGCGGCTCCCGCGACGGCGTCCCATTTTAAGGATCGTGCCACAATGAGGCCGATGGGGATAAAACCGATAACTGAATTCACGACAATCCCGGTTGTTCCGAGAATAGAGAACAACGCGCCGACAATACAAATAAATAATAATTGCTTGGTGCGGAATTTGCTGATGACATTGTAAATCAGGCCATTGATGGCACCCGTTTTTTCTAAAATGGCAATGGTGCCGCCTGTGAATAAAATCAGAAAGATGATTGGTGCTGATCCGACCATTCCATCCTGTAGGGAAGTAAAAAAACCGATCAGGCTGACCGGTGACTGTTCAATGGAATGATAGCTTCCCGGAACAGCAGTCGTGACATCCCCCTTTGTCACGCGGTCAAATTCACCTGCCGGCACAATATATGAAGCGATTGCGCAAATGAAAGCAATGATAAATAAGAGGACATAGGCGTCAGGCATTTTAAATGTCATTCGTTTTTTCTTAGGCTGTGTTTCGGCTGCTGGCATACTCATATTTCGATCCATCCCCTCTGTTTGAAAATATTAATTATTCTGAAAAGTCTCAATATGTGCTATATTATATACAGCCTATCTTCCTGTTTCAATATAAATAAAGTAAAGAAGGTAAAAATTCATTCTGATAGAAGGAGGTATTTCTTACCATGCAAAAGCTTTCAGAAGACATGAAACAAACCATTATGGACATCTTCGAGCATCTGCACGCGAACCCTGAAGTCAGCTGGAAGGAATATGAGACAACTGCATTTCTCAAACAAAAGCTTGAGGAGTTAGGATGCCGGACGCGCACGTTTTCAGACTGCACCGGGGTTGTCGGTGAAATCGGCTCAGGCTCACCTGTTGTAGCGGTACGCACTGATATTGACGCGCTTTGGCAGGAGGTTAACGGCACATTTCGCGCCAACCATTCCTGCGGACACGATGCACATATGACAATGGCATTGGGCACATTAATGCTGCTGAGAAAACAACCTGAGCTTCCGAAGGGCACAATCCGTTTTATCTTTCAGCCGGCAGAAGAAAAAGGCGGCGGTGCCTTGAAAATGATAGAAGAAGGCGTGCTTGATGATGCCGACTATTTGTACGGTGTTCACGTCCGCCCAATTCAGGAAACACAAAACGGGCGCTGCGCCCCGTCTATTCTGCACGGATCAAGCCAGCACATTGAGGGAACGATTATTGGAGAGGAAGCCCACGGCGCCCGCCCGCACCTCGGGAAAAACAGCATTGAAATTGCGGCATTTCTTGTACATAAGCTCGGGCTCATCCATATTGACCCGCAAATCCCGCATACCGTCAAAATGACAAAGCTTCAAGCCGGCGGAGAAAGCTCTAACATCATTCCGGGAAAAGCATCGTTCAGCCTTGATTTGCGCGCACAGACCAATGAAGCCATGGAGGCGTTAATTGCCGAAACAGAAAGAGCCTGTGAAGCGGCCGCCGCCGCATTCGGCGCAAAGATCGACCTGCAAAAAGAACACAGCCTTCCTGCAGCGACACAAAACAAAGAAGCTGAAGCGATCATGGCAGAAGCCATTACGGAAATCATCGGGGCTGAGCAGCTTGATGACCCGCTTGTCACCACCGGCGGCGAGGATTTCCATTTTTACGCCGTGAAAGTGCCGAACCTCAAAACAACAATGCTTGGTCTCGGCTGCGGACTCCAGCCGGGACTCCATCATCCGCACATGACCTTTGACAGAAATGCAATGTTCAACGGCATTCACATTTTGGCGAACGCCGTGCTCAAAACATTTCAGAAAGCGGAATCGCTTGCTGCCGCTAACGCTTCTTAACGCAAAAAAAGCAGCCTGATCCCAGGCTGCTTTCTTCATTACTTCTTCAAATCTTCAATTGAGTTAACGTTTTTCATATATTGAGGAACAACAAGACCCATTTTCACGCCCGTCATACTGGTGCCAATATCGTCATATTTGCCTTTATATTTGGCGGCGTATGCTTTATGGGTATTCGGCAGCCATGCGGAAAGGGATGCATCCGCGCTTCCCGTCGCGATTGCAGTCCACATCGGACCGGCCTCTACCTGAGTAAGCGTCACCTCATAGCCTAAGTCTTCGAAGACTTTGCCGATCACGTTTGTGCTTGCAATTTCACTGTCCCACGCCACATAGGCAAGGTTGATTTTGTCCCCCTTGACCTTTTGAACGCCTTTTGTCCACTCCGCAATCTGATCTTTGTGATTCTTCACATACTCAGCTGCGACTTTGGCAGGTTTCTCGCCTTCTTCCACTTTGATCATCACTTCGCCCATATCGTCTTGCGTCCATTTAAACTGGCTCAGAAGCTTTGCGGCATTCGGCTGCTCTTTGCTGAAGCCTTTGCGTGTGATCGTATGGATTTCCTCCGCGCTGCCATAAGATTGTTTCGGATCATCGAGATATTTCAGCTTATATCTGGAGAACATCCAGTGCGGTGTCCATCCTGTAATGATAATCGGTTTCTTACGGTCGTATGACTTTTTAAGTGTTGCGGTCATCGCGGCACTTGACGCTGAAATCAATGTCCAGTCATTCAGGTCATAATCCTTCATCGCTTTGTCAGTCAGGGACATAATCCCTGAACCGGGGTCAATCCCGATGATGGTCTTATTCACCTGTTCTGCTGCGGTTGCATTTTCATCGTGTTGTGAACCGCAAGCCGCAAGTGAGAGCGCCAGCATGGCGGAAACGCCAATGCCGATGATTTTTTTAAGCATCAGGCATTCCCCCTGCTTTTCTTCTTCACTTTAATATTTTGAGTAATACGGTCCAGGGTAATGGCAACGATAACGATGGCGATACCGGCCTCTACTCCGACCCCGGTTTTCAGCTGTGTAACGGCGCTGTATACTTCAGAACCAAGTCCCGGCGCACCGACCATAGCGGCGATAACAACCATTGATAACGCAAGCATGATGCTTTGGTTGATTCCGGCCAGGATGGTTTTTGTCGCAAGCGGAAGCTGAACTTTAAACAAACGCTGAGCTGTTGTAGAACCGAACGCCTCAGTCGCCTCAATCAGATCCGCCGGCACTTGTTTAATACCGAGAACGGTCATGCGGATTGTCGGAGGCATCGCGAAAATAACTGATGCAACAACACCCGGCACAACACCGATGTTAAAGAAGAAAATCGCCGGCAATAGATATACGAAAGCAGGCATTGTCTGCATTAAATCAAGAATTGGCGTTACAATACGGCGTACCATTTCTTTCTGGGACGCCCAAATTCCGATCGGAACCCCGACCACAATCGAAATAATCACAGATGTCAAAACAAGCGCCAATGTCTGCAGCATTGGGTCCCAATATCCTAAATAATCGATCAGGAGGAATCCAATCAATGTAAATAACGCAATTCCTCTTGTACTGATCCACCACGCAAGTGCGGCGAAAATAATCGTTAACAAAATAGATGGGATAAATCCAAGTCCGCTGACAATTCCATTTACAAAAGCGGCAAGTCCGTTTGCGATTCCGTCGAAGAATCCGCCAAACGTCATTGTAATCCAGTCAACAAAACGGTCAATGATATCTGCTAAAGGTATTCTAGGCAGTCTATCCATCTTACTTCACCTCCTGTGCAGAAGGATCTTGTGTTTGTTCGCCAGTGCCTTCAGCATTGATATACTCGTTATTGCCGGCAAGCGCGCCAATCAGTGCGCCTTTTACGACAATCCCTTTCATTCTTTGCTTCTCATCTACAACCGCAATTGGAATATTCGCGTCAGAAACAACGTCAAAAATCTCTGTCAAATACGTATCCTCTGGTACAGTTGTAAATTCTGTATTCAAGATATTTTGAAGTGACAAATCAGATTCAGCCGCTTTTTTCGCATCAGACGCATAGATAACACCTAACAATTTCTTTTGTTTATCCACTGCGTAAATTGAAGAAATTCCAAGGTTTTTCATCAAGGTCAATGCCACGCGAGGCCCTTTATCAATCCGCACTGTTTCAGCGCGTTTCATAATATGGCCTGCTGTGAGGACTTTAGATAAATCAACATCCTCGACGAATTTCTCAACATATTCGTTAGATGGATTCATCAGGATTTCTTCAGGCGTGCCGATTTGAACGATGTTGCCGTCCTTCATCAGAACAATTCTGTCGCCGATCCGCAATGCTTCGTCCAAGTCGTGCGTAATAAAGATAATCGTTTTTCCGACATTATCGTGAAGATCAAGAAGTTCATCCTGCATATCTTTACGAATCAGTGGATCGAGCGCACTGAACGCTTCATCCATCAGAAGAATGTCCGGATCATTTGTCAACGCGCGGGCAAGGCCGACACGCTGCTGCATCCCGCCGGAAAGCTGGTCAGGATATTGGTGTTCAAATCCTTCAAGTCCGACGAGCTTTAAGGACTCAAGCGCTTTTTGCTGGCGCTCCTGTTTGTCTACACCTTGAAGCTCCAGTCCGTATTCTGTATTTTCAAGTATCGTTCTGTGCGGGAACAGAGCGAATTTTTGGAAGACCATGCTGATTTTTTTCCGGCGGACTTCCCGGAGCTGGTCTTTAGACATATTTGTTATCATGTCACCATCAATGTAAATATTTCCGGCAGTCGGTTCAATAAGCCGGTTTAACATCCGTACTAAAGTTGATTTACCGCTCCCTGATAGACCCATGATGACAAATATCTCACCATCATATACTTCAAAATCTGCCTGATTAACCCCAACGGTTGATCCGGTTGCTTTCAGGATCTCTTTTTTTGTCTTTCCATTGGCAAGCATTTGAACTGCCTTTTTTGTTTGTTTCCCAAAAATTTTAGAGACTTTCTCGACTTTTATCTTAATTGGTTTCTCATCTACACTCATATTTTCCCTCCATATTAAGCAATCCTAATAACCGTAACATTTATGTAACTTCCCACACAAACAGCATATTCTCTTTTATTCTGTACCATTTCTTTATAAACATCCATGTGACCACATGATCTTATTTATGCTTCTAAATACTCTGTAATCCTCCTATATAATTGTATTTTACGGGTGATTTTTCTCCTATCTATAGATGAAAACGCTTTTATTGGAATTGAATTCCTCCTGCCTATTATGACTTCCTGCTCCTTTACTGGAAAATTAAGTTGCTTTCCCAGCATTAATTATGTATTATAGTTTCATGACTATGAAACAATCAGATGATCAAATCAGAGCGCAAATTTTTAAAGCACTGTCTGATGAATCAAGGCTTGCTATTATTCGTACGCTTTATGTCAGCGGAAAAGAACTCAGCTGCGGTGAAGTAGGTGAAAAGTGCAATATTGTGAAAACCACGGCATCTTATCATTTTAAAACGCTGCGTGAAGCGGGATTGACGGCAACCCGAAAAGATTCGCGGACAAAATATGTCAGTCTCCGTGAAGACACATTTCAAACATACCTGCCTGGCTTTTTGGAAACCCTCTAACAAAGGGTTTTCTCTATACATATTTGTTTCATAGTTTCAAAGTTATAAAACTATAGGAGTGATAAAATTTGAATCGTATTTGGCTTTTCTTCAGTGTCATGTTTGTCATTGGCACAGATACCTTTTTGCTTTCCCCGCTTCTCCCGCTTTTACAGGAGCAGTTTCATGTCTCTACTGATTTGTCAGGCTGGATGGTCAGTGCTTATGCACTCGGTTATGCGCTCTTCGCTTTCATTGCGGGCCCAATCTCAGACCGTTTGAACAGGAAAACAGTCATGCTGTGGGGGCTTGCGGGCTTTATCGTATCCACGTTTTTATGCGGCATCGCTCCCTCTTTTGCCGCCATGTGCCTGTTCCGTTTTGCCGCAGGCGTTAGCGCTGCGTTTGTGACGCCTCAAATTTGGGCGTCCATCCCAATTATTGTTAAGCCTTCTCAGATCATAAAAAGCATGGGTATTGCGACAGCAGGATTGGCCGCTTCACAAATGCTCGGACTGCCGATCGGAGGGTTTTTCGCTTCCTTTACATGGCATACGCCATTTTTCGCTTTGTCAGCGTGCTCGATTATTCTTCTATTGATTCTGGCGGTGGTTATGCCTGATATCCGCCCTTCTGAACCATTGGCGCGCCCATCAATAATCAACCCATACCGGGAGCTGTTTTCACTGCCGAAAACATCGGTCATTCTGCTTGCCTATTTTCTCTTTCAAACCGGAAACTTCGCTTCATTCAGCTTTCTAGGCACTTGGCTTGCTGCGGATTATCATTTAACCGTGTCACAAATTGGGGCAGCTATGCTTGTTCTCGGACTGGGAAATATGCTCGGAAGCCTTATCGGCAGCCGGATTTCAGCAAAGCTGGGCATGTTTAAGACATTGATCGGCGGGATGCTGCTGATAGGCGTTCTCTATTTCGCTCTTCCTTTCTTTCCTAACTTATTTTTAGTCGAAACGAGCTTTTTTCTCACGTTCTTTACAGCTGGCATTATCTTTCCGTTAATGATGGGTGTCTCTCAATCCATTTCACCAAACGCGCGAGGAACCATCGCTTCCCTTTCCAATGCCGCTATGTATGCAGGAACCACTGTCGGTACAGGTATTGCAGGTTTTTTATATCAAAGCACACAGCATTTTGGAGCTGTCACAGGATTTACTGCCATACTATTCATGCTGTCAATGGCGCTCTACCAGACAATCAGTAAAACCGGGAAACGCCAATCCGCAGCCCGGGCGCAAATGTAAAAAAAGCACCTCTTTCAAGAGGTGCTTTTCCTATTCCAGCTCAGTTTGTTTCGTCTCTTTCCCCATAATCAAAATACAAGCAACCGCGAGTAAGATTGCAATGCAAAAGATTGAAAAGATGACCGAAAACGAAATATGACGGGCTGCGAGCGTTCCAACGAGCAGAGGCCCGAAGATGCCGCCGATTCTTCCAAACGCCGCCGTCGTTCCTGAACCTGTTGCGCGAATCGCAGTCGGATATTGCTCCGGGGTGTACGCATACAGCACGCCCCACGCACCGAGATTGAAAAACGATAACAGCATTCCAGCCGTAAGCAGAAGGCCTAAGGAATCAGCCGTTCCGAAGAAATAGGCGCTTCCTGCTGTACCAATCAGGTAAATGACGAGTATCCACTTCCGGCCCGCTTTTTCAATCAGCCATGCGGCAGAGAAATAGCCCGGTAGCTGAGCAAGCGTCATCAGCAGGACATATTCAAAGCTTTGAATCATGCTGAAGCCTTTCAGCAGCATGACACTCGGGAGCCATAGGAACATGCCGTAATAAGAAAACACCACACAGAACCAAACGATCGACAGCATTACGGTCGGCCGTATATACTGTCTTGCCCAGACGCTTTTTACATTCTCCCACACAGATTTCTTTTTGGCAGAAAGCGATTCATATTTTGGTGAATCAGGCAGACTCGTCCGCAGATATAGCGCATAAAAAGCAGTCAGTGCGGTTAACAGCAGGGCAGCCTGCCAGCCGAAGCTTGGTATCACAAAGTAAGAAATCAAGGCCGCTGCGAGCCAGCCCACAGCCCAAAAGCTCTCCAGAAGCACAATCACTCTGCCCCGCTTTTCAGGCACAACCGCTTCCGAAACGAGTGTCGAAGCGACTGGAAGCTCTCCGCCAAGTCCCATGCCGATCACGAAACGAAGGATTAGAAATGCCGATAAGCTCGTCACAAAAGCTGAAATGCCGCTTCCGATGGAAAAGCATAGAAGGGTGATAATAAATACTTTTTTGCGGCCGATTCGATCAGCCAGCAGACCAAACAAAAACGCTCCCGCAGCCATGCCGATGGAATTGACGCTTCCGATCCATTTCATTTCCTCGGGCGACAAATTCCACTCTACATGGAGCGCGGCGATAATAAACGATAATATTCCGACATCCATTGCATCAAACAGCCACCCCAAACCGGCGACGCCCAGCAATTTACGCTGGGATATAGGCTGTTGTTTTCCCATTGCCAACACCTCTGATATGCAAAATGATTACCGTTTAAGTTTACACCTGTCTTTACACATTGTCATTAACTAAATGATGTAAATGAAAAACCCCGCTTATGTTCCACAAGCGGGGTTCTGATTATTGCTGTAATGCTGCTTTTTTAATATTATCCTGCAGCTGGGCAATACGTCTCGCGCCGTCTTCGCGGAGGCGTTTGTTTTCTTCTTCGATTTGTTTTGTTTCCTGCATGCCGCTGACGATCGTGTTCCAAGACGATTCGATCGTTTCAATATCTATGCTCGGTCTGCCGGCCATTCTGGCAATTTCAACACTTTGGCTCGAGATGTTTTCAGCATTTCGTTTCAGCATCTCGTTTGTCCGGCGGTCAAGCTCGCTCATAGAATCAGCCACAAGCTTTTGCCGTTTCACCGTAACAGCCTGAATAATGCCGTTTTTAAAAATCGGAATGGTAATGATAAACGCGGAGTTGATTTTCCCGATCAGCTTTGCGTTTCCGCGCTGCAGGAGACGGATTTGTGGTGCGGTTTGAAGAGCCACCATCCGTGCCATATCCAGATCATACACCCGTTCCTCAAGCGCCTGAATGCCGTTGCGCAACGTATCAAGCTGCATTTGCGCCAGCTGGTTTCCGCTTGCCGCTTTTTCCTCATATGAAGGAAGGATCGACTGCATCTCTTCCAGTTTCATCTGCCCGGCAACGACGTATTTTTCAAGCTCCATATAGTATTTGATATTGTTTTCATACATTTCATCGAGCGTGTAGTTCGTCTTCGTCATCTCATCTTTGTATTTCGAAATCTCAACGTTAATTTTTTCAATCTCTCCGCCAAGTGTCTGATACTTTTTAAAGATTTTTTCAATCATGCTGCCGCCGCGTTTGAAAATTTTCGCCATTAATCCCTTAGGCTCATCAAAATCATTTTTGTCGAAGCGGTCCATGATTTTTCCAAGCTGGGTCAGCATTGTGCCGGAGTCTGTCACACTTGTTGTTTTCATCATCCCCAAGATGCGGTCAGAGAACTTGGAAATTTCAACGGCCGGCTCCTTGCCATACTCAAGCAGCTCCATTTGGTTTTTAACGTCAATTTGTTGAGCGAGCCGCTTTACCTCTGGTTCCTGACGGAGCTGAAGACGGATATCGTCAGCTTTTTGCTGGGAAATCTCTTCATTTTTATCGAGAACAAGCGGATTTTGATTTTCTGTTGTCATGCTTTTCTTCTCTCCTTATTTTTGGGTAATGTTTCTGAAGAGCCTTTTCACAAGCGAAGGCTCTTTGTAGTCCTGCTGGAACACCATGTCGTCCAGCCAGTGGATATCATACTGATCCTCTTCAATAAACTGCTCAATATCTTGGTGTCCGGGCGGATTATAAATGATGATATCGATTCCGATTTCATTCAGGAACAGCAGGGCGGCAGCATCCGAACGCGTGAGTCCGCCGCTCATTTCCGTATGATATAAAACGAGTTTCGGAACGGTTTGCGCATAGTCAAACATTTGAATTAATTTCAGCAGATTAGCAGGCAGGTTTGTCGTTTGTTTAAACAAATAGATTTGAACATCCTTGACTTGTTCCTGGTGCAAAGCCTTAATCCGAGGATGCCTGCACATTCTCGAAATCGTTTTGGCAATGGCGGTCTGAACGCCCGCCGGCAGCTGTTTGTACTGCCACACATTGCTTGCCATCAGCTTGTCCGGATCAATATTCCCTTCGTGGTCAAGTGCGTGGCTGTAGTGAAATTGATAGTTCGACTTTATTTCTTCTGTAAATGGAAAGCTTCTGACCATTTCTGTTTCCTGATAATCCGCTAGAGTATGAAGCCTGTTCCAATATTCCTTATTGTCTTTCGACACGCCCATAATTTTGGCGAATACATTCGGAATTTCAATGGAGTGTTTATCTGCTTTGAAATTCGGCCGAATAAAGGCGCGTTCTTTCGTGATTAAAAACAGTTCATCATAGGTCGTTTTCAGCGTAACGGACACCGGTGTGTGATCTCTGAACTGCCATGGCTTGTACAGCATGGACTCCTCGTGATTCAGCACATGTTCAATTTCTTTTGTTGAGCGGTAAGCCACTGTTGATTTACGGTCTGGTTTTTCTTTCGGAAACGGCTGAAGCTCCGAGACATCCGGGAGCTTTTCCGTAAAACTGAGCTCCTGCTTTGGGTCAACAAGCGCCAGCTGATCGGTACCCGCCGGATGGAACAGCAGAACATCACAGCCAACCAGCATCAGATAATATAAGAAATAGAGCTGGCTTTTCGTCGCATCTCCATACCAAACAACCTTTGGCATCTCACGCTCTATATCGGTTTTTTCCAGCCACGGATTCAGGTGATTTAAAGAAAACTTCGAGACATCAAGCAGCACTCTGCGAAAATCAGGATGATTCAGCCCCTTCTCATGACTGTCCGCAAAGGTATGTAAAAGCGTCATCAGCGCTTTTCTTAAATGGCGGTGCATCAAGGGATTTGAGTGCTTCGCAATCAGCTTTTCCCCGTCCAGAAAGGCAACAAAGCGGCTGACTGACAGCCCTTTTTCTTTCTGATTGATGGAATGAATATGCTGAAGCTTTTGAAATGTTTCCGGTTCGATTGTTTTATCAAGCGTTTCACTCAAAATAGTCATGCGGTCATTTACAGACAGCTCGTACAGCTCGTTATAGTAGTCTGTCTCATCAATAGGCGTGCCTAATATCTGTCCGGCAAGGCGGGAAAACGAAAGGCCCTGTGCTGTTTCATAGTGATCACGCTCCGGCAATGGCTGAAACAGCAGGCTTTTCCAATCCCCCTCAGTCGGAAGTGCTTTATGAATGATTACTTCTTCTTGTCTCATCATATCCTCCTTTCCGGTTTGTCATTGAACGATATTTCGGTAACAAAAAAGGAAGGACATTGAACCTCCCTCCTTGTTTTGTTTTATTCTTCTTTTGAAGCGGCTGTTTGTTCGCGCACCTGCTTTTGTTTGTTGATGTAGTGAATGATCAATGTTACCGCAAATGCAGCGATAATGATGATGAAGAATACAGAGTGCGGCATTTCGTAATGGAAAGCGCTCCCCGCCATTTTGAGCGCGATAATGCCGATTAACACGAATGCTGTGTTTTCCAGCTCAGGAATTTTATCAATCAGCACAAGGAACACTTTTGCCACTGTACGCATCATTAAAATACCAAGCATACCGCCGATCAGAAGCACCCATACTTTTTCAGATACCGCAAACGCGGCCAGGATGCTGTCCACAGAGAAGGCAAGATCCATTAATTCTACTGAAACGACAGTCGCCCAGAAGATCCCGAACGTGCGGACCATCCAAGAGTTTTTCTTCATGCCGTCCGCTTCTTCTTCTTTTTCGCCTATCCAGAAGTGCTTAATGACGAGCCAAGCCAGGTAAAGCGCGCCAAGCACCTTGATCCACCAGAATTTAATGAGGAGCATACCGAGCCCGATGAAAATAAACCGGAAAATATAAGCTCCAAACAAACCATACGTTAACGCTTTTTTACGCTGTTTTTCCGGCAGGTGTTTGACCATGACCGCAAGAACAAGCGCGTTATCGGCCGATAAAAGGCCTTCCAGAACAACAAGAGAACCGATCAGACCCCAGGAAACAGGATCAGTCAGAACTTCCCCCCACATTTTCCAATCGAAAAATGAAGCATACGTAGACATGATATGATGTAAAAAGTCCAAGTTTTTTCCTCCTATTAATTTGAAACGGTGACTTCTCTATTTGTCACTCGTTTACACTTGCAAACCGTAATTCCGGCACAATGCAGCCAGCCCGCCGGAAAAACCGCTGCCGATCGCATTGAATTTCCACTCGCCGCCGTGTCTGTACAGCTCACAAACGACAACAGCAGTTTCTATGGAGAAGTCTTCTCCCAAATCGAAGCGAAGAAGTTCATTCTGCGTCTCTTCATCCACAACGCGGACAAACGCATTGGAAACTTGTCCAAAGTTTTGGCTGCGTGCTTCAGCATCGTGAATGGTCACTGTGATGCCGATTTTCTCAATGTGAGCAGGAATTTTTGAGAAATCCACGATAATCTGCTCATCATCTCCGTCGCCTTCACCCGTACGGTTGTCACCCGTATGGATGACACCGCCGCTCGGGTGTTCAAGGTTATTATAGAAGACGAAATCGAGATCATTTACGCAGTTATCATGCGCATCAACTAAAAAGGCCGAAGCATCCAGGTCAAAATCGTGTCCGCCGGAGTACTTGTTTGTATCCCAGCCTAAACCGATCACCGCTTTTGTCAGTCCCGGATTTGTTTTCGTTAAATCAATGCGCTGTCCTTTTGATAATTGAATGGCCATACTGCCTCTCTCCTTTCTGCTCTTCGTATTTTTCTTAACCGACTTGCAAACCGTAGTCTGTTGCGATGCGGGCAAGGCCGCCTTGGTAGCCTGAGCCGATTGCGGAGAATTTCCACTCGCCGTTATGTCTGTAAAGCTCCCCTGCAATGATTGCCGTTTCAATAGAGAAATCTTCTGCAAGATCGTAACGGATGAGCTCTTCATTTGTTTCTTCATTTACGATGCGGACGAACGCGTTTGAAACTTGTCCAAAGTTTTGGCTGCGCGCTTCTGCTTCGTGAATGGTAATAACAAATGAGATTTTATCAATGTTTGCCGGTACAGCGCTGAGATTTACTTTTACATTCTCATCGTCGCCTTCGCCAGCACCAGTCAGGTTGTCGCCTGAATGAACGACTGAACCGTTGCCGCCTTCAAGCTGGTTGTAGAAAATAAAGTCGTTTGGTGACGCGCATTTGCCTGCAGCGTCTAACAGAAACACACTTGAGTCAAGATCAAAGTCGTGTCCGCCGTCATACTTGTTCGTATCCCAGCCTAAACCGACAACAACCTTTGAAAGACCCGGATTTGTTTTTGTTAAATCTACTTTTTGTCCTTTTGCCAATGAAATTGTCATGTTTCATCCACTCCTTTTCTTTTATACGTATCGGCTGATAATATCTTCTAATCTCGTATCGTTCGTGCCTTCACCAATCGCCGCAAACTTCCACTCACTGCCGCTGCGGTAGATTTCTGCTGTAATCAGGCTTGTTCTGCCGGCATAATTGTCTCTCAAATTGTATTTGAGCATTTCTTCATGATTAGATTGATCAACTACGCGAATAAACGCATTTTGAATCATGCCGAAATCTTGTTTTCTTCTGACACAATCGTAAATGTTCACTACAAATACAAGCTTATCGATGTTTCCAGGCACTTTATCTAAATCTATCATAATTTGCTCGTCATCGCCCGCACCGTCACCCGTCAGGTTGTCGCCTGTATGCTGTACACCGCCGCAGCGGCTTTTCAGGTTGCCGAAATAAATCAGATTTTTCTTTTCGGTGAATTTTCCGTTTTCCAACATCAGCACTGAAGCGTCACAGTCGATATTCGGACCGCCCCCGCCAAGCAGTTTGCTGAAGAATCCTCCGCCTGAGGACACTGGGTCCCAGCCGAGACCGACCATCAATTTTGACAGACCGGCTTTTCCTTTTGTTAAATCAATTCGTTGACCTTTTTCTAAAGAAATTGCCACACGATTCACTCCTACTCATCAAAATGTGAAGATAGTCACATTTATTTTTACGCTCACAAGGAAAATAAGCCGTAAATTACTAATATATACGTTTGTTATTATATCAAAGTTTCGTAAAAGTTAAGAATAATTGACGAAAAACCTCGAAAAAAAACTTCCATATTTGATATATGATTTGCAAATGCTATAAAATGCACTTCTTAAACAAACCATTTGACGTGAGCGAGTCATTTTGCCTATTCTTGTGTCACATTGTAAAAACAGACAGAAAGGAAGCGGCCATTTGATTCATGTAAGCATACTTGATCAGGCACCTGTTTCTAAAGGAGAAAGCCCTGTGACAACTCTTCAGCATTCGGTTGAGCTTGCTCAATTAAGCGAACAGTGGGGCTATAAGCGTTATTGGTTTGCCGAGCACCACAGCACGAAAGGACTGGCAAGCACAGCGCCTGAAATCATGATCGCCCGCATCGCAGCACAGACAAACACGATTCGTGTCGGATCAGGCGGCGTGCTCCTGCCCCAATACAGTCCGTTTAAAGTGGCTGAAACCTTTCGCCAGCTTGAGGCCCTGTATCCAAACCGGATTGACCTTGGCGTCGGCCGTTCCCCCGGAGGCACGACAAAAACCCGGCTTGCGCTAACAGACGGGGTGAAAAGAAGCTTAACCGAATTTAACAGACAGCTGCAGGATGTCTCTTATTTTCTCACAGATTCCCTTCCTCCCGACCATCCGTATGCCGGAATCAAAGCGGCGCCCCTGATTGACACTGCACCAGAGCTATGGGTGCTCGGTCTTGGCGAAAACAGTGCAAGACGTGCAGCGCACCAGGGAATTGGATATGTATTTGGGCATTTCATTAATCCAGAACGAGGAGAAAATGCGTTCCGCATCTACCGAGAAAGCTTTCGGCCCTCAGCCCATTTCTCAAATCCGGCCGCCCTTTTTACGATTTTTGTCATTTGCGCAAAATCAGATGAAGAGGCAGAGGAACTCGCATTAAGCCAGGATTTATGGCTTCTTCACGTCGGAAAAGGCTTGGACAGCCGCGTGCCGAGCATCGAGGAAGCGAAAGCGCATCCCTACACTGAGTCCGATAAAAAACTCATTGCAGAAAACAGAAAGCGGATGGTAGTCGGTTCTCCAAGCACTGTCAAACAGCAGCTGTTAGACCTCACAGACCGCTATGAAACAAATGAAATCATGGCTCTGTGCAATGTGTTTGATTTTGAGGCGAAAAAAGAATCGTATGAGCGCCTTGCCGGATTATTTCTATAAAAAAAGCAGTTTCCCCTGGGGAAACTGCTTTTTTTGTTATTGGCGCCCTTTTTTGCGCTGTGCTTCTTTTTTGATAAACATCCAAACTCCCTGAACTGCAAATCCGAGCAAAAGCAGAACGATCAATAGCAGGGTAATAGACGGCCCTGGCGGCGTCCCGAGCTGATAGGATGATGTCAGTCCCGCAAATACGCTGAATAACGAAATGAGTATAGCTGTAATGAAGACCATGTTAAAGCCTTTTGCAATTCTAATGGCGAATGCTGCCGGCAATACGAGCAGGGCTGATACAAGAAGGACCCCGATGATCGGTATAATGACTGAAATCGCAAGACCTGTGACAATACTGAATGACAACGAGAGAACGTTTGTATTGATTCCCGATGTTTTGGCTGTTGCTTCATCAAACGTCAGCAGGTAGAGCGGCCTTCTCAATACGATAAAGTAAAGCAGGATCAGCAGTGTGATAATACCGATAATATAGACCTGCTGCTGGTTGACTGTCACAAGCGATCCAAATAGGTATTGATCGATGCTCATATTGGCTGTGCCTTTGGAAAGGCTGATTAAAAACATCGCGAAGGACAAACCTGCTGCCATTAAGATGGCAATGGACACTTCTGAATAAGTCCGATACGCCCGCCGCATGTATTCAATTCCGATCGCGCCGATGGTCACGACGACTATGCTCGCTGCGGTAATATTGGTGCTGAGAAAAAAGCCGATGGCCACACCTGACAACGAGATATGTGAAAGTGTGTCAGCCATTAAGGCCTGTCTTCTGAGAACGAGATACACTCCCAGTATCGGAGCCATGATGGCAATCATGCCGCCTGCTAGAAAAGCTCGTCGCATGAATTCCAAGTCAAACATTTCCATCCGCCTTTTTCTCCTCTCTCTAACCGAATCACTTTATCTAAAAATTGCTGTACTTCGTTTTGTTCGTGAGTAACCATCACAACTGTGCGGTTGTGATTTTTCACGAGGTGATGCATAAATTCGTAAAATCCTTTTCTGCTGTCGTAGTCAACTGCAGTTGTCGGTTCGTCCAGCATCAGGAGATCCGGGTTGCTGGCGAGCATTCTGGCGATACAGATTTTCTGCTTCTGTCCGCCTGATAAATCACCGATTTTGCGATGGCGGAGCTCCCACATTTCCACCATTTTCAGTGCTTTTTCTACTTCAAGATGATCTTCTTCATTTAAACGTTTAAACCATTTCCCTTTTGTGTATCGGCCTGACTGAACAAGCTCCAGCACCGTGCTCGGAAAGCCGGCGTTAAATGAAGAAATTTGCTGCGGGACGTACCCAATGGTCAGGCGTTTCCCTTCTGTGTTTCTTTTACTGATCGTCACTGTGCCTTCCCACGGTTTCAGCATGCCGAGCATTACTTTTATGAGCGTCGATTTAGAGGCGCCGTTTGGTCCAGTGATGCCGACGAACTCACCGCTTTCAATATCAAGTGATACTTTATCTAAAACAGGCGTATGGGAATAGCCGAAAACGATATCTTTCAATGAGACGAGATTCATGTTAATCTTCCTTTCTCACAAAGAAATAGTGTGCACCCCTTCGGCGCACACTATCTTATGATTTAACCAATAGTGAATCTTTCAGGGCATCGAGGTTTTGTTTCATAATGTCGATATACCCTAAACCTTTATCCTGTTCTTCTTTGCTTAAGCCTTCCAGTGTATTCAGCACTTCTGTCTTCGCGCCGATTTCACTGGCGAGCGTATCTGCGACCTTTGAGGATGCAATTTCTTCAAAGTAAATGACTTTTACATTATGTTCTTTGGCATATGTTTTCAGCTTTGCCAAGCTGGCTGCGCTCGGTTCTTGGTCAGGAGAAAGCCCTGCAATCGGAACCTGCGTCAGGCCATATTCTTTTGCGAGATAGCCAAAAGCAGTATGCTGCGTGATAAATTCTTTTTTCTCCGCTTTTTTTGCGGTTGTACGATATAGTTTATCAAGATCCTGCAGTTTTGCAATATATTCTTTACTATTTTTCTCATAGTATTCTTTGTTATCCGGGTCTTGCTTTACGATTTGCGCCGTAATATTTTTAACTTCCTTTTGAGCCAGAACAGGGCTTAGCCATACGTGAGGGTCCATTGCATGACTGTGCTCATGCTCCCCATGATCGTGGTCTTCGTGTTCATCTTCAGAGCCTTCCATTAAATCAATGCCTTTGCTTGCGTTAACGAAAGCGGCGTGGCCTTGGCCCATGCTTTTTTCAGCTGACGGAACCCATGTCTCCATGTATTCACTATTATAAACGAACAGATCAGCATCCTGAATATTGGCAATGTCTTTCGGCGTCGGTTCCCAATCATGCGGTTCAACGGAAGATGGGATTAACAGATCCACATCGCCTTTGTCTTTTACAATTTGTTTTGTGAATTCATACATCGGATAAAACGTTGTGACAACGTGCAGTTTATCACCCTTTGAATCCGCCGACCCTTTTGTTGATGAGTTGCCGCATGCTGCAACCAATAAAAAGCACGCTGCAATCACAAACAAACCGCTCCATTTTTTAAACATATCGTATATCCCCTCTTTTTCAGTAGCTTTAAATCAAAATGATAACGATTTTGTAATCCTATATCATAATAAACCGAAGTCATTACGTTTTGCAAGAATAAATTTCATTTTCTTTTTATTCTTCCCGCCTGCAGAGCGAATATATGTAATAAAAAAACCCGGCTGAATGCCGGGCTGCTAAATCATTAGGTTGTTTTGTCCAGAAGGTACACCCTGCTTTCATAAGGCTGGAACACCATTTCGTCAGCAAGGTCGCCGTTGTTGTTATAGTTGCTGAGAAGCAGAGATGCCTGAGCTTTGCAGCAGTTCTTAGGCCATGGGAAAACAGCCTGCTCTTTTGAAAAATTATTGACTGACAAAAGCTGCTGGTTACCGTTTCCTCTCATATATACAAACAACTGCGGATCGTCCGGAAGCAAAAGATCATAGCTTCCTTTTATAAGGTCAGCATACCGCTTTCTCAGTCTGATCAGCTTTTTGTAATAGAGTAAGACCGAATCGGGGTCTCTCAGCGCTTCCTCCACATTGATGGAGGTGAAGTTCGGGTTGACCTTCAGCCATGGCATGCCATCAGTAAATCCGGCATGTTTGCCGCTGTTCCACTGCATCGGGGTCCGAGCATGATCCCGGCTTTTGGCTAAGATTGATCTCATTACATCCTCTGGATCATAGCCTTTTTCAAATACCCGTTTATGATACATATTGATCGTTTGGATATCTTTGTAGTCCTCAATCTGGGTGAACGGCGCGTTTGTCATCCCGATTTCTTCTCCCTGATAAATGTACGGCGTGCCCTTCATGAAATAAAGTACGGTAGCCAGCATTTTCGCAGATGCTTTGCGGTATTTCCCATCGTCCCCGAATCTGGATACAATCCGGGGCTGGTCGTGGTTGCACCAATATAATGTATTCCAGCCTTGATGTTCAAGCTTTTTTTGCCATTTTGTCAAAACCGATTTTAAATCAGAAAGCTCAAGGGGCTTTACATCCCAATGTTCTTTTCCGGGCTGCTGGTCAAGCTCCATATGCTGAAAGTGAAAAATCATATTCAGCTCATGCTTATCTGTTCCTGTATATTTTAGGCCTTCTTCCGGCGTGACATTGCCGACCTCTCCGACAGACATGACATCATATTGAGAAAACACTTCATCTGTCATTTCTTTCAAATAGTCATGGATTCGATCGCCATTTGGCTGAAAGGGCTTCGGCTCTGCCTGCTGATTGATATAGTCCTCATACGAAGGAAGATATTCTTTCTTAGAAATGAGATGGAGCTGATCAATGCGCAAGCCGTCGACCCCTTTATCGAGCCAAAACTTCATCATGTCATACACCGCTTGGCGAACTTCGGGGTTTTCCCAGTTTAAATCAGCTTGTTTGACGGCGTTCATATGGAGATAATATTCTCCTGTATGCTCCTCGTATTGCCAGACCGGACAGCCATAGTTTGAGAGCCAGTCCGTCGGCGGGCCGTTCTTTGTGCCGGGACGCCAGTAATAATAGCTGCGGTATTTGCTGTTTTTGTCCAGCTCCGCTTCTTTAAACCACGGATGCTCGACAGAGGTGTGATTTAACACAAAGTCCATCACCAGCTTTAATCCCCGCTGATGCACCTGGTCCAGCAGCTCGTGAAAATCGTCCATTGTTCCGTATGAATCCATGATTGCCCTATGGTCTGTCACATCATAGCCGTAATCAACATTCGGAGAAGGATAGATTGGGCAAACCCAAATCACATCTGCCCCGAGCTCCTTTATGTAGTCAAGACGGGAAATAATCCCCCGCAAGTCCCCAATTCCGTCTCCATTGCTGTCCTGAAAGCTTCTCGGATAAATCTGGTACACCACCGCATCCTTCCACCAGTCTGTGTTCATCCTGCAATCCCCCTGTATTTGATGTTCTATCCAAGCTGAGACGGATAAAGTGTCATTCCGCCATCGACGAAAAGTGTAGTCCCGGTCACATAGCTTGCTTCCTCAGATACGAGCCAAGCAGCTGCTGCCGCCACCTCTTCCGGTTTTCCGAAGGCTTTCATCGGGATTTTTTTCAATTGCTTTTGCCTGCTCTCTTCCTTTTTCGTATCAACATTTGATTCTGTGGCAATGGTGCCTGGCGCTATCGCATTGACGCGGATTCCCTTATCCGCATAATTGAGCGCCAGCGTTTCCGTCATCATCTTGATGCCGCCTTTGGATGTGGAATACTGAACGTTGACTGGGCGCGGAATCTGCTGATGAACACTTGAGATATTCAGCACATTGCCCTTGATATTGTTTTTCATCATGTGGTTAAGTGCCGCTTTCGCTCCCAGAAAGGTTCCGGTAACATTGACATCAATCACTCTCTGCCAATCTTCAAGACTCATCTCATGCGGCATCGCCTCAACGCCGTTAAAACCGGAGTTGTTTACCATCACATCGAGCGTGCCGAAATGCTCTAAAGCTGTGTCCAAGAGCGCCTGAATCCCCTCTTCTTTTGACACGTCCGCCTCAACTGCGACGGCTTTCCCTCCGTTCTGCTTAATGATTTCCAGAGTTTCATCGGCTCCAGACGGGTCGCTGTGGTAGTTTACAACAACATTCATTTTCTCCTGTCCGAACCGTTCCGCAATGGCTTTCCCGATTCCTTTTGAAGACCCTGTCACAATCGCTGTTTTTCCAGTTAACTCTTTATACATACATGATATCCTCCTCTGATTTCTCACTATGCAGTGGAAAATACCCTGTTTTTCCGAGTTGAAAACAGCACAAAAAAAGCAGAGAACCTGTAGTTCTCTGCTTTTTTCTATTGAAAGCGCTGCTCAGCAAGCTTATTTTTAATATTCATCAGCCTGCGGTAAAAGAAAGCGGCGGACTCGTAATGTTCCACCTGATTGAAACGTTCCGCTGTATCATGCAGCAGATCTTCGGCGTCGGCAAGAAGCTGCCTGGATTCCAGCCGGTCAAAGCATTCTGTAAGCACGGTCCGGTCGCCGCTTCCAAGATACAGCTCATGAATGAGGCGGAATTTCGTCAAGTACATGTCATCTTTCCATTCAGCCGCGCTCTTTATCCCGCGTTCATATGTCTCTACTGCTTTGTCGTATTTTTCTTCTTTACAGTACATATGAGTCAGTGAAAATACAGCTTGAACAGCCTGCTGAAAGTTGTGCTCCTCAAAAATAGCGGCGGCTGTTTTGAAATAGCCCTCCGCTTCTTTGTAATCGCCCAGGCTGTATTTACAGTGGCCGACATTATAATAGGCAGCGGCGATCATATACGCTTCTTCCAGCTGCCTGGCATGATCTAAGGCACTGCACAAGTGGGTCAGTGCTTTTTCATGATGATACACATCCGTCAAATTTCCGGCGATGATAAATTCACACTGCACGCGGCGGCGGCCGTACAGTTCATATTTCGTATAGATATCAAGCGCCTGGCTCGCATAGTTCATGGAAAAATACGTTTGTTTGATGTGATAATACACTTCTGCAACCTTAAAAAGAAACTCAGCTTTTTCGATCTCATCCTCAACATACTCGAGCTTCTCCTCAGCATGTTTATAATGGTCAATCGCTAATATGAAATTTTTCTGCTTAAATTCGTACATTCCTCTGAAATAATAAAAGTAGTATTCCAATAAGCCCGTGAGTTTTTGCTGATTGCTTTCAATTTCATTCAGCATATCAGAGAACGGAGGCTTGGTGTCGCTGTCTTTCACCGGCATCAGCTTATCAAGCATGATTCGGTGCCGGAATTCCATCAAAGAAAAATATAAAAGCAAGTCCTGGTTCTCTTCCATATCTTCTAAATCGTATTCAATCTCCTGCTTTAACGCTTCTGCTTGATCTGCTTCAAATGCGCGAATGAGCTTGTACCATTCATTTAGCTTTACTGCTACTTCTTCAGATGGAATCTTTGCTCTCATCAGTCTGCCTCCTTCCTCCTGCTACTATTTATGTTATATTTTATCATAGCTGTCCGCTTTTAGAGAGAGTCAATCACTTAAAAGCGTTAACATTCAGCACATCTTGAGAAAGTGAGACCGATATGAAGTTGGCCGCAAAAACATCTGTTATCTTATGTATTCTATTTTTTCTAAATCTTTGTGTTAGTTATATTCGGCATGAATGGCATTCTCAAAACGCCTTGCAGCACATGCCTGTCCCTTCGGATCTTCATCCGATTGTGAAGCAGAATGCCGCTGCACTCAAAGCCGCTGCAGCGAATAAAGGCATTACCGTCGTTATTACTGAAGGATTCAGATCCTTTAAGGAACAAGACGAATTATATAAACAGGGACGTACAAAAAAAGGGAATATTGTCACCTATGCAAGAGGAGGGGAATCGTATCACAACTATGGTTTAGCGATTGATTTCGCCCTGCAAAAAAAGGATGGCAGCATCATATGGGATATGGAATATGACGGCAATCAAAATGGAAAATCAGATTGGCTGGAGGTTGTCGAGATCGCCAAGCAACTCGGTTTTGAATGGGGCGGGGATTGGAAACGATTCAAGGACTATCCCCACTTGGAGATGATTCCTAACTAGACACCCCTCACAGCCTTTTCTTTTTCCTTATGTGCGCATCAATATAGGAAGGGTAAACCGGCTTATAGACAAGTTTGCAGTGCTGGTCACTGCCTGCTGTAAAATCAGGCTGCCATTCCAGCTTCACATCAAAAGCGGCTAAAAACGCTTCTCTCGCTTCTTCAGCGGAAATATCCGGCCTGTGATTTATTGCTTCCAATTGTTCAGGTTCAATATCAGGCGCCATAAAAGCATCAATCAATCCCGTTTCCGGATTGACAATGATACGGGCAGCGCCGAACCGCAGCGGCACTCCTTTATACCAGACAGAAAAATGATTGCGGATTCTCCCTCTTTCATCAATTCGGACGGGATTCAATTTGAAAAACTCGGCTGCTCTCGGATAGAGAGCATACAAAAATTGAAGCGCTATTGTCTGGCATTCTTCCATTGAGCATTGGCGGTTGTTGCGCCGCTCAATAAAAGAAAGCGCTGCTTTTAATTTTCCGGTTCTTTTATCCGTCTTCATTTTGATTGTGTTTTTATTTCTCGTTTCAAAATAGCTTCCTATGCTCAGATCCTTACGCTCCGGTGCAGTGCCGCTGCGCCACGTGCTTCCTATTTGTTCCCCAAAGTCTTTTTCACTGACTTTCTGCATATCAGGGGTAAGACCCAGCAAGGCAAATATATCGACTTCTTCGTTGTTCCGAAGCGGCGGCAATGGCGCCGCGTTTTCTATTCTTTCATCTCCGATATGCTGGTCGGGCACAATTTCGTCTATATCCGCGGGATAGCTGTATCCCGGCAGAATTGGTTCATATACAAGCCTGGGTGCCTGATCGCCATCAATGACATCGTACATCAGCTGAAAAGACATTGTATTTAAGTAGTGGGACACAACCTTCTCTTTTGCTACAAATTCTTTTGGAACTTCGGCTTTATGCCCTTCTCCGTAATATAAAAAATGGATGATCTGACCGCTGCGTGTCACATCAATTAAAAAGCCTGAACTAGGAAGCGGAAGCCCTAATTCCATTTTGGTATACATAAAACGAATGTGCTGCCTCCGTTCTTCCTTGCCTTGAAAATGAAAATTCATAAATGTGCCGGGATGGTTAGCAGCGGCGAACTGAAGAGCCGTCAGCTTCAGCTCGGCGTCTGGAAGTTGTTTGTCTGTCTCGGAGCGGACGGATGTTGAAAAGGTGAGCAAAGCACCGTCATTTCCGAGTTCCACTGTAATGTGCTTTTCCGGATCTTCAGGGTCCCTCCAGATGAAGTATGCCCGCCCCTTCTTCTTTTGTTTTTGATCATAATCTTCTATCTCAAGCTCATAATGCGGCGGTACATTCCCGATCTCTTGCGCCTTCTTTTTCAGCTGTTTATTTACCAATGAAGTCATCCTTTCAAAGAGTCTACGACAAAGAGAATCCAGTTTATTATATAAAAGGACCTTTCTTCTTTTAAAGTGAAGAAAGGTCCTTTTCTATTATTATCATTGTTTTTTGACATTCCTCCTGTTACTTTCATCACATATCCCTTTATAAATCTAAGGCAATTGTGTGACTTTTAGCTGTTTTACCATGAGCTAAAGACAGGCTCTCCTGTATGGGCTTCGATAAAACGGGGATACACCGGCTGATAGACGAGCCGGTAGCTGTGTTCTTCATCATCCCCGTACTCTCTTTCCCAGCCAAGCTCAACTTTAAAATGCTGCCAAAAGATAGACTTGGCTTGTTCAACTGAAATGGCCGGAACGGGATCAATGGCTGCCAGCTCATTTGGATTAATATCCGGCCCCATATAAACGGTGATATCCCCTGTCTGGCGGCTGACGCAAATTCTGATCTGCCCAAATCGGAGCGGAACTCCGTGACAATGCGCTTCAAACGTAAAACCAGCGACTGCGTTCTCTTCTTCATCCTTTTCGTCGTATCTGATCCTAAAATATTGATCGGCATTTGGAAATAAAGCAAACAGAAAGCGCAGCGCGATTTTTTCGCACTCTGCCTCAGTTACTGTCAACGGCCCTTTTTTCTCCATAAATGACATGACGCCTTCGAGTTTTCCGGTTTCTTTGTGATAGATGGTTTTCAGCACTTGATGCGTCCGTCCCTTGAACCAACTGTACAAACTTTTATCCGCCGGCTGATACATAGGTTCATTCGGATTCCGCCAAACGATCCCGATTCTCCCATCGTCCAAATCCACTTCCCGTTCTTTGACAAATCCTTTTTCGATTCCAATCATGCTGACAGGATCGGCCTTTTCGTAAATCTCCTCGAATAAAGGGAGAGGAAAGCTCTCCGGCTCCCTGTAATCATCGTCATCATCAACTGCCTGTTCTTCTTGAACCAAATCCGCAGGTACGGTAATGGCCCTGCATTCAGGCTCATACACCAAATGCGGCTGATCATCTCCGTTTTCGTAAACAGAACGATGGAGAACTTCAAACAAAAGGTCAAACTCCACGTCCTTCTTGAAGAAGGCAAGTGCCTCTTCAACATCCGCTATCCGTTTTGGCTTGATGATGCTGCTCGCTTTGCCGTAATAGCGGAAGGAAACGATCTCACCTGATAAAGAAACATCAGCCATAAATCCGCTCATAGGGAGAGGAAGCCCGGCCTCCATTTGAACATATGAAAATCTCACTTTATCACAGGATGTACGGTCATTTTCTTCACGAACAAAGGCAGAGAGTGCTCCCGGATGGTGGGTCTCGACAAATTGGCGCATGATATCCTCTAGTTTCTCCTCAGACAGCCTTTCTCCGCTTTCAGGCTCCATATCACGGGAAAGGGATTCCAGCTCCCCGCCCTGTCCAAGTTCCACGATAATGCCGATATTCTCATCCTGAGGATCTGTCCAACAAAAATGAGCTCTTTTGTCATCATCGTCATAATCTTCAATTTCCAGTTTTAAGTGTGTCGGCACCCGGCCGATTTCCAGTGCTTTTTGTTTCAATTCCTCTTTCTTCACAAAGACAGCCCCTTTCATCCTTCATATGTCCCCTTCAACAGGTTAAAAAGTAATAGTCTAAAATACACATTTTTCTGAGTTTACCAGTTTTACCAGAACATTTTTCGCCAAAAATAGGATGATGAACCTATTCAATATAAAAGCTAATAATCTTAAAATTAATTCCGTTGTAACTTTTTATAGGTCCATTCATGACAAAGGAGGGCGGAGTTTCCAGAAAATCCGGTGAAAACCGTGAGAAAAGAACTGATTTTTTTGGTTATATGATGCTAATCCATTCAAAAAGATCCATTTCTCAAAGACAAAAGACTCCCCTTCCCTAAACCATTTGAGGAGGAAAAATGAATGTTTCAGAAAAAAACGTACGCTGTTTTCCTAATTCTTCTGCTGATGATGTTTACAGCTGCTTGTTCCGGCAGCAAAACAAGCGCGGATAAGAAAGAATCAGAAACAGAAAAAAGCTCAGATATAGCTCAAGTCAAAATCAAGGATGTTTCTTACACGCTTCCGTCTAAATATGATAAGTCCACTTCAGATGACCAGCTTGTGTTAAAAGTGAATGTCGCTGTGAAAAACACAGGAAAAGACCCGCTGAATGTAGACAGCATGGATTTCACTTTGTATCAAGGTGATACGAAAATGTCTGACACAGATCCTGAAGACTATAGTGAAAAGCTTCAAGGCAGCACGATTAACGCTGACAAATCCGTTGAAGGAAATCTGTTCTTCGTTGTAGATAAAGGCAAGCAATACGAGCTTAACTATACGCCGGAGTCTTACGGTGATAAAAAGCCAAAATCAGTTACTTTTAAAATTGACGGAAAAGACAAAAAAATCTTGGCGACGGCAGATAAGCTCCAAGATTCTGCAAAAGCGTTATCGGCTTATATTGATGTCCTTCTTTTCGGCAAAGATAACGCCGATTTCGAAAAAATCACCGGCGCTAACAAGAATGAAATTGTCAATGACTTCAACGAATCAGCCAAAGACGGTTATCTATCAGCTTCCGGCCTTTCCAGCACATATGCGGACAGCAAAGCGCTTGATAATATCGTAAACGGCATTAAAGAGGGATTAAGCAAAAACTCTTCCATTCAGGCAAAAACGACTTCAATCTCTAAGGACGAAGCCATTGTTGAAGCCACAGTGAAACCTGTAGATGCATCTTCTCTTTCAGACCGTATCGAAGACAAAGTGAAAGACTACTATAGCAAAAACTCTAATGCCAGCTATGAAGAAGCTGTGAAATACGCGCTTCAAGTCTATCCTGAGGAATTCAAAAAGCTTGGACCGGCTTCATCTGAAAAAACGGTTGAAGTGAAAATGAAGAAAAATGACATCGATCAATGGCAGCTTGATATGGACGATTACAGAGCAGCAGAATTAGTCGAAGCATTCATCAAAGAATAAAACACCAAAAGGAAATAGCCTTGACGGCTATTTCCTTTTTTATTTGAAAATGTCGCTGATGAAATTCACTTCATCTTCAGTCAGATCAACGTTTAAGGTTTTCAGGTTATCCTGTAATTGCTCAAGTCGTTTAGCTCCCGGAATAATGGCATCAATCGCTGGTCTTGTTAACAGCCACGCCAAAGCAACATGTGCTGTCTCGGCTTGTTTTTCCTCCGCTACCGCTTTCAATTTATCTACTTTTTTGAGATTGTGGATAAATGTTTCACCCTGAAATTGCGGTTTATCCTTTCTGAAGTCTTCAAAGACTGTGTCTTGCGAGAATTTTCCTGTCAGCAGTCCGGACGCAAGCGGAAAGTAAGGAATAAAAGAAATGCCGTATTGTTCACAGTATGGAAGAAGCTCCTTCTCGGCATCACGCTGAATGAGAGAGTATTCGGCTTGGAAGACCTCCAAATAGCCGTCAGCATTACATTCCTGCAATTGCTGATAATTAAGGTTCGATGCGCCGATCGCTTTGATTTTCCCCTCATCCTTCAGCTCTTTCAAAGTGCCCGCTACTTCAGCGAGAGGCGTTTTTCCATCCGGAAAATGAACATAATACAAATCAATGTAATCTGTTTTCAGCCGCTTCAGGCTCTTTTCCACCTCACTGCGAAGAAACTCCCGGCTATTGTCTAATTCAATGCTGCCATTCACTTCTTTATGGGCCCCTTTGGTGGCAATGATGAGCTCATTCCGTGCGCCGCGCTCCTGCACAACTTCGCCGATTAATTCTTCAGATCGCCCCAATCCATATATAAAGGCGGTGTCGATAAAGTTCACGCCGCCATCCAATGCCGTGCGCACTAAATCCTTCCCTGTTTCATCATGTAGATTTGGAAATAGATTATGCCCGCCAACCGCATTCGCGCCGAGTCCGATCCGCTTCACCTTCAGCTTCGTTTTGCCGAGTGTACGTGTATGATCCATTGTTCCTTCTCCTTCGAAACCAATTTTGATGAAAAATAGTGCAGGTTCACTTTTTGTATTAGATATCCTTTTTCTATTTTCCTTCTTTTTTCAGGATATACAAAAAGGAGAAAGTGTATTTCTCCTTTTGCAAAGTTTATTTCGGAAGAACCCATTTGTCTTTCAGGAAGCAGGCTCTGGCCAGTAAAAAGAAAATGGCGATGAGCACGGCGATGGTTCCTGACGTGCACCAAATGGCAGCCGGGTCAACCATCCCGAATAAAAGCTGTTTGAATAACGCATGCAGGTTCAGAAACGGGATAAGAAAGTACGATAAATCAAATTGATTCGGTGCCTTGCTGAAGATGAAAAACATCGGGAACACAGGCAGAAAGACGACGAGAGACATATAGCTTTGCGCTTCCTTTACCGAGCTGGAAATGATGCTGATGAAAAGCTCCATCGCAGAGATCAGCAATGCAGAAAGCACGATGATTAAGGCTGAAGCGCCGATTACACTCCACATATGATCTCCCAGCTGGAGGGCCGTTTTTAAATTCTCAGTAAATAAGACGGTGGACAAAATCAAAAACACCAAAGCAAATACACCTGAAGCAACGCCAAAAGTAGAAACCGCAAGCCACTTGCCGACCAGCATTTTGTTTCTGCTGACTGGCGTCAATAACAGCGCCTCAATTGATTTCCGGTCCTTTTCCCCGGCCATGATATCAAGAGCGATCGGCATTGCGCCGGAAACAATGGAAGTCAGAATCAGCATGGGCAGGATGGCGGAAAGCATAATAGCGGAAACCCCTTTCTCCTCATCCGCTTCCTTTTGCTGAATCGTAAATGGCTGTATGACCGATTGATCAATGCGCTTATTTGTTAAACGTTCCTGCACAATTTCATTTTTATACTGATCTAAGGCAGATTGCACAAGCTGCATCGCATTTGACGACCCTTGATCGACTGAATTGCCGTAAACATCAATCTTAAATGGCGTCATGCTGTTGACATATGAGTCGAACTCTTTCGGGACGTTCAGATAGGCATCTGCTTTTCCTTCGTCAACCGCTTCTTTAGGCTCAGCAAACGTTTTTACGCTGATCTCGTCAATCGCATGAAGCTTACTTTCCAGTGCGGGCGGCAGAGAATGGCCGACAGCCAGCGTGTATTGCTCCTCTTTTTCGGACAGCATGCTTTCATAAAAGAATACAAGCCCAAGCATCATAATCATCGGCACTAAGA
Source organism: Bacillus sp. MD-5 (assembly GCF_002201875.1). Lineage (NCBI taxonomy): Bacteria > Bacillati > Bacillota > Bacilli > Caryophanales > Bacillaceae > Bacillus > Bacillus sp. MD-5. The sequence goes on along the minus strand of NZ_CP021911.1, from coordinate 127,416 downwards.
TTGTGAGTAATATCGTTTTTCTGTCGCGCAAAGCGTCGATCATTTCTTTTTTATAAATATGGCTCAGCATTTAAGAAATCCCCCTGACAAGCTTAGACATAAAGATGTAATTCAAATCCTCACTGCGCTCGCTCTCGTATAGTGATTCAAGCGCCCCCCGGTAAATCACCTCTCCGCTGTGAATCATGATGACACTGTCACAGAGCGCCTGCACTTCCTCCATAATGTGGCTGGAAAAAAGAATGGTTTTCTGTTCTCTTTTCAGCTGCTGGATGAATTCGCGAAAGATATTGCTGGATGTAATATCAAGCCCTGTAGTCGGTTCATCAAATAAAATGATGTCCGGATCGTGAATCAGCGCTCTGGCAATGGCGACCTTCTGCCTCATCCCTTTCGAAAACCCGCCCACTCTGCGGTTCATATAATCGCGCATGCCAAATCGTTTCGATAAATCTTCAATTCTTGCTTTGATCTCGTGGCGGTTCAGCCCATACAGCCTGCCGAAGTATTGGAGATTTTCTTTAGCGGTCATCCTGTCGTAAAGCCCGGTTTCTCCTCCGAATAAGACACCGATTCTTTTTTTGACCTCAGCCGGCTGCTTGACCGTGTCAAAGCCGTCTACCGTGATTGCCCCTTGTGACGGTTCAAGCAGGGCAGCAATCATTCTCAGCATCGTCGTTTTGCCCGCACCATTTTCTCCGAGAATGCCGACGACTTCTCCTTTTTGAATTGTTAAGCTTACATCTCGCACCGCTTTGACTACTTTTTTCTTATCCTGAAACCTGCGGCTGCAATCGGTCAGTGTAATCATGTCATAATCTCCCTTTTCTTTTTTCTAATAATGACTATATACGAAATGCTGGATTTGTTGGATAAAGTTGTCGCGAAGAGTTCTTTTTATGTCGCGAAATGGGATAGAATAAAGATGATTCTATGTAACTAGGAGAATGATAATGGTAAAAGTCGGACTTGTCGATGATTATCGAGTAGATTTAGAGAAGCTGGAAGCGATCGTATCCAGAATGCAAAATGTCGAAATTGTCTTTTCCACCGATTCAGCGGAGGAAGCCTACAGCCGGGTAAAGAATGAAGACATTGATCTGCTGCTTGCCGATATCGAGATGCCTCATATGTCTGGCTACGAGCTTGCGGATTTGATCAGATCCCATTCACTTGATGTGGATGTGATTTTTGTTACCGGCCACAGCGGTTATGCGGTTCACGCCTTTGACCTGAACGTCCACGATTATATTATGAAGCCTTACTATGCTGACCGTCTGGCCGCTTCCTTCGACCGTTATTTGAAAAAGAAAACGGAAACGAGTTTGAATGGGCGTATATTGATCAAGCAAAAATCTGAAATGCACGTCCTGCAAAAGAAGGATATTATTTTCGCAGAACGGACGGGACGTTCCACGACGATTGTGACAACCGCTGAAGAGGTGCAAACGTATCAAACATTAAATGATATTAAAGGCGACCTGCCCGAAAAGGATTTTCTCCGTTCGCATCGTTCCTTTATTATCAACATTCATTACATAAAGCACTTTTCCGCTTATACCAAGCATTCATTCACGGTTTCCTTTGAGGGAACGTCTAAAAAAGCGATGATCACCAAGCAGCAGCTTGATTATTTTCAAAACTACTATTTTTGAGGAGTTTAGTACGTGGTTACCCTTTTTAAAGGTCTTTATCTGATTTTATTTAGTTTCATATGTTATCAGGGGGCTGCTGCTCTTTGGCACAGTACAGCCGGCTCTTGGCTCGCCACTGCTTTAGGTGCGGCGGCAGCAGGATTGTACCTATGGAAAACGAAGCTGGTGTGGGACCGCTGTTCCTTCCAGCTTTGTGCGTGGATTGCGGTGATTCAAGCGATGGCAGCGGCGGTAGTGCCGTTCGGCTCTGACATAATGCCGGCATTATTTGCGATCGTGATATTTGCAGGGTGTGAAGGGCTCCGTATCGGACAGTCTGCCCTGCAAGCAAGGCTTTCTGATCAAATTGATAAGCTGACACAAGCTGAACAGCACGCCAATCAAATGCTGATCGATGTCAGAAGCCGGAATCATGACACAATGAAACATATCACAGCAATCAAATCAGCTCAGCCCAAGGCAGATACACAAGCATATATTCAAAACTGGACGGATCAATACAGTCAATATGACCGTTTTTTGAAAGGAGAGAACGCGTACGTTGCAGGGGTGCTTTATGATTTTCTAGAAAAAGCCACCGCCTCAAATGTGAGTGTTTCACTTCATATGCATACACCGCTTTCTTCACTTCCATTTTCAGCTGCTGATCAGGTCAGCTTGGTCGGCAACATATTGGAAAATGCGCTCGACAGCGCGGCGGAGGCCCGAGAAAAAGCGGAGATTAAGCTGGAAACTTCGCTGCGAAGCGGGCTTTATGTGCTGATTTGTGAAAACAGCACCCCCGGCATGGACCCTACGGTGCTCGATACTCTGTATCAATCGTTTGGCCGCTCAACAAAAGGCGGTGCTCATGAAGGCATGGGCACATATATCATTCAAAAACTGGTGAAGAGCGCTTTTGGCAGGCTGGATTTTACCTACCGCCACCCCGTCTTCCGGTTAGAAATCAAAATTCCGTTTCAGAAATAAAAAAACCTTGAAAAGCCTGGCTTTTCAAGGTTTTTTTCATTATGAGGATAACGCTTGGGCAAAGCGATCCGCTTCGTCCTGCAGCGTGCTTTCAATTTCTTTGTAACGGCTGGAAATGGTTGATGCGCTGACGCCGTATTTTTTCGCCAGTTTAGCCTGGGAAACGGACGCGCCGTTAAGAGAAATCGCGTTCACATAATATTCAACTGCCGCCGCAAAAGCTTCCGGCTTTCTGATGACAGGTGATTTTTTCTCACAGAATGTTTTCCAAATGTCAATAACAGCCGGAATCAACTCAGTCGGATACTCATCCCCGCTCATGCCTTCTTCGATAGCCGCAGCGGTTTCTTTCTCTAAGTCGTTTGCCCACTCAACAGAGCTTTCCTCCGCTTTTTCTGCTTGCGGCTCTTCATCCTTTTCAGCTAACAGCGCGAACAGAACGCTGTTGAATTCCTGCTTCATGAAGTCCTCCGGCGTTTTGCCGTTCTTCACAGCGGCATCCGCATATTTCTTCACCTTGCTGATCAGCGCTTCTGTTCTCTTCACCGGGAAGATCGTGAACTGCATGAAGAATTCTGCTTTTTCGGCTTCATGGATTGGATATCCAAGAATCAGGCTTCCCACTGGAGGAAGGTCTTGATTGCTGGCGTCCATTTCCACTTCGAATTGTTTTGCCGTAATGACATCTTCAAAGTGAATGATGCCTTCTTTCAGATCCTTCAGCAACAATAAAGCTGGCGTCATGCTGTTCCATGATTCAACGATCTCACGCGTTTTCGGACGAGTGATCGAATCGCCTTTTTTCTGCAGGTACTCTTCGAAGATTGTCTTCTCACCGGCAAGCGGATGGAAGAAGATTCCCCAGATACCCAAGTTAAATACGCTGATGTCTTTCGTCTGTCTGTCCATAGCAGAAAGAAAATCATGCTGGTTGATAAAGCCTGAAATGCTTTCTCTATGTACTGTGAAGGCATACTCCACTAAGTCTTCCTGAATTTGTTTTGCTTCTTTTGCCGCTAACTCTGCCGGGAAGTCGACTACTTTACTTCCGCAGCATTTTTTATATTTCTTGCCGCTGCCGCACGGGCAAGGGGCATTTCGTTTCACTTTTCCCACAATAAACCCTCCGAATTCTGTTGTAACTTTTCTATTTTAACAAAAATAACTTCTGAGGGCTTGGTTTCGGGCTAAAAAAGAATTTGGTAATAGGATAAGCTGGTTGATCATGCCAATTTACCTATGACAATTTCATCAAATTTTGTGATTTAAGACTTATCACCTATTCCCACTTTAGACCCTTCTTTTTTACAATCATTAGGTATTTATTTAACATTTTAAGGAGTGTTTCTATTGGAACTAGCTGGTTTTATGCTGCGTGCCTGCGCTCTTGTACTTGATGTGGTCATTGCCGCAGCAGTGATTTTGGCAGCCGGATTTACGTTTGGCGACGGGTCCGCCGGTGTCATTATAGTCGCTATATTGATGCTGATTGTGTACCCGTTGCTGATGCCGCTGACAAAGTGGAAAGGGACACTGGGCAAAAAAATCATCGGACTGCAAATCGTAAGAGATGAAACACACGAGAAAATTTCTCTCCTACAGGCAATTGTCCGCTACATCATAGCGTGGGTGCACGTGTTCTCCCGCCTGATCTATTTGACTGCCGCATTTACGAAGAAAAAACAAACCGTTCATGATATGGCTGCAAAAACCATTGTGCTGAAAGCAGAATAACCTTGAAGAATAGCATTCTTCAAGGTTTTGTTTTTCATTAGTTCGTATTCTGGCCTCCGCCGTTCAGCCCTTCTTTGATCAGGCTGTTGACTTGGCTGTTCATCAATAAACCGATGTGTCCCACGCCATGAATTTGAACGTTTTTGGCACCATCTAATCTTGATAAGTAATTCATGACAATCATATCGGCACTGCTGTAAATAGATGTGTATAAAATCTTTTGATTTGGATCTGTTCCCGGAAGCGCCTTGCCTGTCGTCAAACGGTTCGCGCCGCCAAGCGTCACGACGTTTGCAACTTTATTTCCGCCGTCCAGATTTTTTATGTAGTAAAGTGTGTTCGCGCCCCCCATGCTGTGAGCGACAATATCCACTTTTTTCGCACCTGTTTCATCTAACACCTTTTGCACAAATCGTGATAATACCGGGCCATTGTTATAATTCGTGCCTGTCTTGTCCCAAAAATCAACCGCATACAGCTTGTCCCGTGACCAGCCTTGAGATACGAGATAGCTCTTAATTCCAGCAAAATTGAATGATGCTCCTCCAATACCGTGAACCATAACAACTGGGTTATGTTCAGCGGCTTTTGCTGACGGCTGCAACGCAAACAGCGATGTAACAGCCAACATCAAAATTGTTACAACTGCAATGAACTTACTTTTTACAAATTTCATAATATCCTCCTTTTTTTGTAACAAATTCTCCAAATATATTACGTTACCAAATTAATTAAGTAAAGGGTAATTTTGGCTTATTTTTAAAGAAATTTTAAGATTCAGAGGTCATTATTGGTCCTAAAAAACAAAAAAAGAAGGCTTATTCGCCTTCTTTTCTTCAATACTTATTGAAATAAGCTTGGATCTTTTTAGGATCGTTGGTTTTGGTAAGCGCAAGCATCAGCAATATCCGCGCTTTTTGGGGGTTTAAAGAGTTCGATGCCAGGAGGTTCTTTTCCTCATAGTCTTTATTTGGCGTTACGACACCATTTCCCGTACGGCTTGAACGCACCACAGTTACGCCTTTTTTGACTGCACTGCCCGCTCCTTTTTCGGCTGCGTCAGATAAAGACCCGTTCCCAGAACCAGCAAACACAATCCCTTTTGCTCCGGCTTTTACAGCTGCGTCAAACAGGTAGCTTCCATCATTTTGGTATCCATAGATAATGTCTACTTGCGGCAGCTCATCAAGATTAGAAACCGAAAAGTCCGTATCCTTCGTATGCTTGCGGGTTATTTCATTATTAAAATAAATATCATCGGCAATTGTTCCGACAAAGCCCATTTCATCTGATTTAAATGTATCTGTTGTGGTTGTGTTTGTTTTGGTGACATACCGTGCTGATGCAATCCGGTCGTTAAGAACGACGAGCGCACCTTTTCCTTTTGCCTCAGGTGCGCCTGCCACTTTCACTGCATTGTACAGATTAGACGGCCCGTCGGCGCTAATCGCTGTGGATGGTCTCATCGAACCGACGACAACAACCGGTTTATCGCTTTTCACAGTGAGGTTCAAAAAATAAGCTGTTTCTTCCAGCGTGTCAGTTCCATGAGTCACGACGATTCCGTCTACATCATCTGAAGCAAGCAAGTTGTTGATGCGTTTCGCCAGCTTCAGCAATATTTTATTATCAATGTTTGTGCTGCCGACGTTGACAATCTGCTCGCCGCTGACGTTCGCGATGTCCTTCATTTCCGGGACTGCCTCGATCAATGATTCAACGCCGACAACACCTGCTTTATATTCAGTTGTTGAGGTTTTCGATTGATCGGCTCCTGCAATCGTGCCTCCTGTCGCTAAAATTGTAACGTTTGGCAGGTCCTTTTTGTCAGAGGCGGACGCCGAAGAGACTTTTTGTGTCTGCGTTTTTTCTTTCGGGGATTCTTTTGTTTCAGGAGAATGTGAACATCCGGCAAAAACAAACAGTAGTGCGGTAAAAAGTACAAGCAGTCGTTGTTTTTTCATCTCTTTCTCTCCTTACATCCTTATGATGATTAATCATTGAATATTTTATCTATTCAGTCAAAAGTCCAGTCAGCTTTTCTCTCACTTTTTTGTTGTAATATACTTCTTTTTTTGTCTTTTCATACAATGAATTTCTCTTGACAATTGATGAACGAATCAAGATAATAGACCAGTCACTATATTTTTGATTGAATTCAGTAAGGTGGGAATGTTATGAGTTATGGAGATTCCCGTGAGAAAATCCTTTCGGCAGCTACCCGGCTTTTTCAGCTGCAGGGGTATTACGGCACGGGGCTGAACCAGATTATAAAGGAAAGCGGCGCGCCTAAAGGCTCTCTTTATTACCACTTTCCCGGCGGTAAAGAACAGCTTGCGATCGAAGCCGTGAATGAGATGAAGGAGTATATCCGTCAGAAAATCGCGGGTAGCATGGAAGCCTACACCGATCCGGCGGAAGGCATTCAAGCCTTTTTGAAGGAGCTCTCCTGCCAGTTTTCATGTACGGAAGACATTGAAGGCTTGCCTGTGGGCTTGCTAGCGGCTGAGACGTCATTGAAAAGCGAACCATTGCGTGAAGCCTGCCATGAAGCCTACAAAGAATGGGCCTCTGTATATGAGGAAAAACTGCGGCAGGCTGGCTGCAGCGAGAGCCATGCAAAAGAAGCCAGCACTGTAGTTAACGCGATGATTGAAGGCGGCATTCTTTTATCTTTGACGGCAAAAAACAGTACGCCGCTCCTTCATATCTCCAGCTGCATTCCTGACCTGCTGAAGAGATAAAAAACGACATCCTACATGCAGTTGATAGAGAGGGGAAATGATTTTGGAAACAACAGCTAAAGCATCTCAGCAATACAAAGTGATGCCGATTATGATTTCCTTGCTGTTGGCCGGTTTTATCGGCATGTTCAGTGAAACAGCGCTGAATATTGCGTTAACCGACCTTATGAAGGAATTGAACATTACAGCGGCAACCGTTCAATGGTTAACGACGGGTTATCTGCTTGTACTCGGTATCCTGGTTCCTGTTTCTGGACTGCTGTTGCAGTGGTTCACAACAAGACAGCTTTTTACCGTATCACTTATCTTTTCAATTTTAGGCACATTCATTGCGGCGCTTGCGCCGAGCTTCCCGTTTTTATTGGCGGCAAGGATCGTTCAGGCACTTGGAACCGGTCTTTTACTGCCGCTGATGTTTAACACAATCTTGGTGATTTTCCCGCCTCATAAACGGGGCGCCGCAATGGGAACGATCGGGCTTGTCATTATGTTCGCGCCCGCCATCGGCCCAACTTTTTCAGGATTGGTTCTGGAGCATCTCAACTGGCACTGGATTTTCTGGATCTCTCTTCCGTTCCTTGTGCTGGCGCTTGTTTTCGGTATCGCATATATGCAGAATGTATCTGAAACGACAAAGCCGAAAATCGATGTATTGTCTATCATCCTGTCGACGATTGGCTTCGGCGGCATTGTGTTTGGATTCAGCAACGCGGGTGAAGGCTCCGGGGGATGGTCAAGCCCGACTGTTATCGTGTCGCTGATTGTCGGCGTTGTCGGCCTTATCCTATTTTCAATCCGCCAGCTGACAATGAAGCAGCCGATGATGAACCTCCGTGCGTTCAAATACCCGATGTTTATTTTGGGTGTGATCATGGTGTTCATTTGCATGATGGTCATTCTGTCATCTATGCTGCTTTTGCCGATGTACCTGCAAGGCGGCTTAGTCCTGACGGCATTTGCATCTGGTCTTGTTCTCTTGCCAGGCGGTATTTTAAATGGATTTATGTCCCCTGTTACAGGCCGCTTGTTCGATAAATACGGGCCGAAATGGCTTGTCATTCCGGGATTTGTGATTGTCACCGTTGTATTATGGTTCTTCTCAAATGTCACGACCACTTCAACGGCTGTGCTGATTATCATCCTGCACACCTGCTTGATGATCGGGATTTCTATGATCATGATGCCTGCGCAGACAAACGGTTTAAACCAACTGCCGCGCGAATTTTATCCAGACGGCACCGCCATTATGAACACGCTGCAGCAAATGGCGGGCGCTATCGGAACAGCGGTTGCGGTCAGCATTATGGCTGCGGGCCAACATGATTATATGAGCACCGTTAAAAACCCTGCCGATCCGGCAGTCATCCCGCAAGCTTTGACAGCGGGTGTGCAGCACGCGTTTGTGTTTGCGATGATTGTTGCCATTATCGGTTTAGTTGGCGCATTCTTTATGAAGCACGTTAAAGTAGACCATTAATATGAAAAGCCCCTGACCTAGTGTTCAGGGGCTTTGCTATGTTTACTTATCAATCATTTTCGCCGCGATTTCATCAATCGCGTGCTGCATTTCCTCCTTCGTATTATAAAAGTGGGGAGCGAGACGGATGACTTCGTCCCGCGGCGCGCAAATCACTTTTTTCTTCTTCAGCAATTCCGCCGTTTCCGATGCTCGCTCATCGCGTATCGCAACCATGCCTGGCTGAACCCCGCCTTGTGCTGCCGCCAGCTGCAGGCCTTTTGCAGCAGCATATTGACAAGCATCGGCACAGATCATTTTTACATGATTCCGAATATGAGAAACCCCGATATGATTCAACAGCGACAAAGCCGCTGCAGCTGCGTATACGCTAATAAAAGCTGGGGTGCCTGTTTGAAAACGACGCGCGCCTTTCGCATAAGCCGCATCAAATCCGTTCTCACGGCCAAACCAGGCTGATGCTTTCGGCTTCAGTGCGTCTGCCAGCTCCTTTCTTACATAAAGAAACGCCACACCCGGTATGCCGAGCAAATACTTCCGGGAGCCTGCCGCCAGTATATCTACGCCCCACTCCTTCACATCAATGGGAATGTGTCCCGCTGATTGATAAGCATCCACAAATAATAGAGAGCCTTTTCTCTGAGAAATCTCGGCGATCGCTTTTATATCCTGAACATAGCCGTCACGATAATGAACGTGAGGAACACACGTCAGCACTGTTTCTTCTGAAATATGCGTTTCATACTGTTCGAGCGGTATCACGCCGTCTATTGATGGAATGACGGATACGTGATAGTCGCATTGTGCCTGCCAGACATGAGACACTGCCGGAAAATCCATCTCCGTATACACAACATGTTTCTTTCTAAAAACAGATAGGGCCGATGCTACGGAAACCAGCGCATCAGAAACTGACGGCACAATCGCCACTTCATCCGGTTCAGCTCCGATCAGCTTAGCAAACTCGTTTCTCGCACTCTCTGTTTTTTCGATCGCTTCTTTCCAGTTCGTCCCCCTATGCAGCAGGCTGTCATGATAATCCTGGATCGCCCTTGATACAGGCTCTGCCAACGCGCTCTGAGAACAGCTGGCAAGCATTGTATGTGTCTGCAGGATTGGGAATAACTGGCGATACTGCTCCGGCAAATGTTCCATTATGATTCACTCCTTTACATTATTTTGATGAAAAACCCATAAATAAACAATAGAATAAAAGAAAAAGGAGATGAGTAGATGAGAAAAAAAGTGCTGATCACAGGCTTTGACCCTTTTGACAAAGAAACCGTCAATCCATCATGGGAAGCGGCGAAACGTCTTAATGGTTTCGAGACGGATGAAGCCATCATTACAGCGGAACAAATTCCAACCGTCTTTAGATCCGCTCTCGACATTCTGCGCCAAGCCATTCGAAAGCATCAGCCAGATATCGTGATTTGTGTCGGCCAAGCCGGAGGGCGGATGCAGGTCACACCGGAACGAGTGGCGATCAACCTTGCAGATGCGCGAATCCCCGATAATGAAGGACATCAGCCGATTGATGAAGAGATTTCTCCAGGAGGGCCCGCTGCTTACTGGACGGGGCTTCCCGTGAAACGAATGACTGAAAAAATGAAGGAAAACGGCATTCCGGCCGCGGTCTTCTATACAGCGGGAACCTTTGTATGCAACTATTTGTTCTACGGATTAATGGATCACATTAGCCGGACAGCTCCGCACATTCGCGGAGGGTTTATTCATATTCCTTACATTCCGGAGCAAACAACAGACAAAACAGCGCCGAGCCTCAGCCTCGACACGATTGTCCGGGCATTGAGAATCGCCGCTGTTACGGCCGCACAATATGATGAGGATGTGAAGTCACCAGGCGGTGCGCTGCACTAAGCGGCCGCCGCCGTTTCGTCCCTCAGCCTCTTTTTGTAGACAAACGCTGATAAGGTGACACTTACTTCAAACAGGACAAGAAGCGGAATCATCACAAGAAAATCAGAAATGAAATCCGGCGGTGTAATCAATATAGACACAACGATCAGCAGAAAATAGGACAGCTTTCTCGCTTTGGCCAGTCTGTAGGGATTTAAGATGCCCAGCCTTGTTAAAAACATCACCACCAAGGGCATCTCAAACAAGAAGCCGAACGGCAGGCTCAAATTCACCATAAACCTGAAGTAGCGGTCAGCCGTAAACATCGTTTCAAAATGGCCCGAGGATAAATGAGTCAAAAAGCTGAGCACGATTGGAAACAAGACAAAGTATCCGAAGGAGATGCCCGCCAAAAACAACGCAAATAAACCTGGTATGTACATGAGCGTCACCTTGCGCTCCGTTTTCGTCAGCGCCGGGGCAACGAAACGCCACAGCTGGTACGCGGCAACAGGGATAGAGGCCGCAATGGCACAAATGCCGGCAAGCATCATATACACCCAAAGAATTTCACTCGGACCAAGCACAGCCAGCTTTCCGTCCAAATCCCTGATCAGCCAGTCATAAATATCCTGTACAAATAAAAAAGCCGTGATGAGAAATAGAAGAAATGCCGCGAGGGTTATGATCATCCGGCGGCGAAGCTCTTCTAAATGCCCGATCAGATGGGTTTCTTTTTTATCCATTCAAAAAAGCCCTCCCTTTCATAAAAAAAGAGGCAGACCCGGTGTCTGCCTACTCAGCATTCAGCCCGCGTTTTTGTCCTGCTTTACCGCTGTCAGCTCAGCTGATTTCTCTTCTTTTTCATCACCAGACACAAGTGATTTTGTGGCGCTTTTAAATTCCAGCAGTGTCCGTCCGGCGGCTCGTCCGATTTCCGGCAGCTTGGAAGGGCCAAAAATAATGAGGGCGATGACGAAGATCAGAATCAAGCCCGGTATTCCAATGTTTGAAAACATAATTTTCACTCCTTAATTCGTGATTTTTGCACGCTTCTTAATCATTTGTTTCTCGTGGGCTTTGTTGTGCGCAAAGAAACGATCCTCTTCGACCTCATCGGATTGCTTCACCCCGCCTTGGATTGTTGTAGATGATACCTTTCTCAGCCCGGTTTGATCTTTCTGGTAAACGAATGAAGCCCGCGTGGAAATGGCTGCGCCCGGCTCGGTCACAAACGGCATCACCCGATAGTCGGCTTTCCACTGGTGAGGCGTCACTGTACAGCGGACATATCCGCGATAGTCGTTAAAGAACTTGATGTGCGGATTTTCTTTTAGAATTTGGTCTGTATCCGCCCGCTTATCTGCGCCGTTTCCTCCGGATGTGATCGAGGTTCCGACAAATTCGGCTCCAAATATTTTTGAACTTGTCTTCTCGAAATCGACATGCAAATTCGATGCCCAGCTTGCGTGTACATCACCTGTCAATACGACAACATTATTCAGATTTTTGCTTTTAATGAAATTGATAACCCGTTCGCGCTGAGCCGGGTAGCCGTCCCACGAATCCATGCTGTAGATCGGGCTTGCGCTTGTCCCGAAATTCCACTTGGCAAAGAAAATCTGCTGCGCCAACACATTCCAGTGAGCGGTCGAGCTGCTCAAATTGTTGAAGAGCCACTGCTCCTGTTCTTTTCCTAACAGGGTCCGATTCGGATTGCGCGATTCATCAGAAGGAGGCTTATTGCCGTCGTTATTGGCTTGGTCGTCTCTGTACTGGCGGGTATCAAGCACATTGAAGGACGCCAGGTTTCCGTACGTAAAGTGCCGGTACAGCTGCATATCTGGGCCATTCGGCAAAGAGGAAATGCGGAGCGGCATATGTTCATAGTATGCCTGGTATGCTGCCGCGCGGCGGAGCACGAATGCTTCAACCGACTGTCCTTTTTCCGGTATTTTATTGGCATAGTTGTTTTCGACTTCATGATCATCCCATGTCACAACCCAAGGGAACGCAGCATGTGCTGCTTTAAGATTGGCATCAGAGCGGTATTGGGCGTGACGGTTCCGATAGTCTTGCAGCGTATAGATTTCCGCGCTGTTGTGCGTGCGGACATTGCCCGTTTTTGATACATACTCATTCGGCCCGTATTCATATATGTAATCACCGAGATGGAAGACAAGATCAAGCTTTTCCTTCGCCATATGCTTGTAGGCCGTATAATATCCGTGCTCATATTGCTGGCAGGAAGCAAAGGCAAAGGTCATTTGCGGCACATTAGCGCCAGGGGCAGGCAGTGTTTTTGTTTTTCCGACAGGGCTTAGTTCATGTCCGGTTTTGAAACGGTAATAGTACACTTTGTTCGGCTCAAGCCCGTCCGCTTCCACATGAACGGAATGGGCAAGACTCGGTTTAGCCATTTCAGTGCCTTTTCTTACGATTTTGCGGAAATGCTCATCCTTTGCAACCTCCCATTTGACAGGCACCGCTTGCTTCGGCATTCCCCCGCCATTCAGCGGATCTGGTGCCAGGCGCGTCCAGAGCACGACACTGTCAGAAAGCGGATCACCTGACGCTACCCCTAATGTAAACGGATAGCTTGAGAATTTAGGCGCAGCATTTACTTCAAAGGCCCCAACCGACTGGGCAATGGTTAATCCAAGAGAAAGTCCTGCAATCTTTCCCGCTCCTTGAATAAATTTGCGGCGGTCAAACGTATTGTTTTGAAAGCTTTCCTCTTTCAGTTTCTGTACCCATTCATCAAAACGACTGTCGTATGCCATTCAAGATCCCCTCTCTTCTCATTGATCGTCTCCATTATAGGAAATCATTGTTAAACGACTGTGAAGAAGTGTGAACCGATTGTAAGCGCTGAACATCAAAAACAGGTCTTCCCTCACAAGCCTGCCGCTGAAACATGCCGAAAGCTGGCTGAATGACGCGTTTTCTGCATATCCTGTCGTTTGCAAGCCGCCCATTCGGCCTATTTTTCTTCACATGATCTTAAAAAAAACAAAAACACCGAGCTATTTCGCAGAATGGCTCAGTGCCTTATCAGTTATTTCGAAAACAACCTGCTGAAAAAGCCCTTCTTTTTCGGGTTTTCAGCAGAGGGCTCTTGATCTCTTACAATTCCTTTTTCCTTCGCTTCTTTCAGCCAAAATGGAAATTCAGCAGGGCAGAGCATCATAAAGCTCCTCATCAGAAATGCGGTCAATTTCTTCGATATACAGGAAGTTCGTGTTACCAACGACACGCCCTTCTAGCGTATGGAGTTTATTGAGAAAATCAATTTTCCAATGCCGCCAAACTGCCAGAACACCGTTTTATCAAAGGAGGCTTCAATAATTGGTTTGATTGACTTTTTACAGCCTCCGTCATTGATAAAAACAATGAAAGCGGGATACGAGCTCGGTTCCTCCGCAACATATTTGCGCAACATGTCCTTCATGACCGGCGGCTCATCATTTCTGCCGAATTTATGCAAGCGGTCATTATTTTAAATTCCACGCTCGACATAGCCCGAAAAATCCTTTTCTGAAACTGGCTTTTATCGGGAATATTCATTATCATACACACATACATCCAGCAACTCATCAAACTGATCAGCCACTGCCAAATTCCGCTCCACCACATGTTGAACCGTCCCGTTATATCAAGAACCAGTCCGACACGAGCCATCACCTTCGTTATTTGCTTTTTTCCAGTACGATCATTACACTTTTCTTTTGCAGGTCGATTGTTACCATTCTGTCATCTCCGTCAGTTCTTTTCACAGGAATATTTTCCATTGCATTTCTTCAAAGAAAAACACCGTTCAATTTGAACGGTGTCCTGTCTCTAAAATGTGTTATATACATTTTCACACGTCTCCGCCGTCGGCTGATAAAAGCAGTGTGACTTAAACCTGGCCACAAACGGCTGGTTATACCACTGGGCGGGACAGTTTCCCTCCGGCCTGAAGTACCATAAACTAAATTTTGCAGGCCAGCGCCTTTCACCATTAATCGACCGGCGTGCAAGGGCACGCTCGCTATCTCGCGCCCTTTGATAAAAATATCCATGAGTCACAGCCTCAAACGCGTGTGGCTGATAAATCATCTGCCTGATGGTGCGGAGGCCTTTAAAATCTGAGCAATTCGCCCGCAGCCGATTAATTCCAACATTGCCGACAAGCAGCATCCCCTGCTTGCCTTCGCCTTCCGCTTCCGCTCTGAGCAGCCTTGCCATCAAATCGACATCCGCACTCGTTGCTCTCACGACCGCCATCACGTCACCTCCCCTTGATCTCTTTTCATCATATTTCATTACTTCAGAAGTGATGACGGAGGGACAGGAGAAGTTTTTAAATTAATTCATCTAAAAACACCAAACATTTTGTTTGCTGCAAAGAAAAATGGGCGGTTGGCCGTCAAGGCAGCGTCTGGTGCGAGACGGCCGCCGCAATTTCCGCTGACGTATGGGCGCTGGCCCCCCTCTCCCAGCAATTTTTGCACCCGCCTCCGAAAAGCATAAACATCAGCATCACTGTGATCTCCTCCTATATATGGATCCGAAAAAGTACGAAATAAGGTTTAAGTTTTTACATTTGAGGAATTATACATAACAAATCAACTGACAAAAGGAGGAAATGCAATGACACATGTGAAAGCGCTCGCGATTAAAGGTATTATGACGATTATTGTGTTGTATCTGGTGCTTGGTCTGGGCTTTGGTTTCACGTTTGGAGATACGCTGTTAATGACGATAGTGTTAGGGGTTATTTCTTATTTGCTTGGGGATCTGTATGTATTGCCGAGATGGAATAATATGATTGCAACTTTGGCTGATTTTGGCTTGGCCTTTCTCGTGATCTGGCTGATGGGCATGCCGCTCTCCCTGGGGATGACTGGCGGTGAAGTTGCGTTGGCGGCTTTATTCGGCGCGATCGCCATGGCAATCGGTGAATATTGCTTCCATTTCTATATGATGAGCAAAGAGATTGGCAAGAAGCATTATCTTGAAACAAGAACAGACTCATAATAGAAAGGCCGGCGCTGACAGCATCGGCCTTTTGTGATTTTGCGGGCGCGTTATTTCAAGCATCCTGTTTGTCTACATTCCTGATCGCCAAACAGGAAAAAATGAAACCGAGGGCTGCTAGAAATAATGGGATATACACAACAGATGAAATTGAGAAGCCCGGACTTGTTTGACTAGTGAGTGTTACAATCACTATAGACGAAATGATGGTTGCTGGAACGGAGTGTTTACGCATCCCAAAAAAGATGGGAACTAAACTCGTTCCAGCGGCGCCAAAAGTGAAAACCGCCATTTTTACCGCCTGCTGAGAAATGATTTCAGAAGTTAACTCACCTGGTGTAAAATGGTATATCGAGTTCAACCCAAAGAAAACTGCGGCTATGAGTATATTCGAAAGTAAAATCGTGATAAACGTCAGTCCGGCCGCGATCATGAGCTTAGCTGTAAGCAGTTTTTTACGGCTGATCGGGTACGTGAACATCACAAGAATGGTTTTGTTTTTATATTCCGAAATCACCAATTTTGCGATCAGCACTGCGCCAAAAATGATAAATACTGATCTGACAAAGGTGCCGATGATGAGAAACGCTTCCTCCATGCTTTGGAACGAAACCCCGCCATCAGCTTTTTCGGAATAACTGATCAGCCATAAAAAGCCCATAATAATCAGGTTGGCAATGAGGGCGCCTCTGACATACCAGCCTATTTTCATTTTTCTTAATTCAATTCTGATCAAATTCAGCAACGTGTCTCTCCTCCTTTACGCACTGATGCTATTGCCGTTGATCAAGTTGATAAAATAATCCTCCAGCGACGTATACTTTTTGTTCATTGATTCAATGTCTACATCATTCAAAATCAACGCTTTGGATATGTCAGACTGAGAGGCTTCAGCCTCGTAAATTCGAATCGTTTTCTCATTTAAGATTTTAAAGTTCGTTAAATGCAGCTCTTTCTCAAGCACAAAGCAGGCCTTTGTCTGATTCGATGTAACAAGCTCAATGTATTCAGTGTTCTGGCCTCTGACATCCTCCATTGATACCTCTTCAATCAGTCTGCCGTCCCGAATGACGCCAATCGTGTCCGCAATTTGTTCGATTTCACTCAGCAAGTGGCTTGAGATCAACAGTGTCATCCCGTATTCTTTGCTCAGCACTTGAAACAATTGCCTGATTTTTTTAATGCCGAGAGGATCAAGCCCATTCACCGGCTCATCCAGAATAAGCAGATCCGGCTTTGTGAGGATGGCACGCGCAATTCCAAGGCGCTGCTTCATTCCGAGCGAAAAGGTTTTGACGTGCTGCTCGTTGGTTTGTTTTAAATTCACCATATCCAGCACTTCTTGAATGGCTTTTTTATTGTGGTATCCCATGTATTCACAATGCAGCTCTAAATTTTCTTCAGCTGTCAGGTTTTCATAAAAAATCGGATATTCAATCATGCTGCCGATGTTCCCCAGCACCTCATATGACGTGTGGGTGAGCTTATTCCCAAGGATGCTGATTTCACCGCTTGTCGGTTTAACAAGGCTAGTCAGCATTTTCATAATAGTTGTTTTCCCCGCGCCGTTCGGGCCGAGGAAGCCATAGATTTCACCTTTTTTAATATGCATGCTGACATCGGATACAACCTCTTTGCCCTGATACGTTTTGGTCAGTCCGTTTGTTTGTACGATATAAGTCAAATTTGTTTCTCCTTCCCTCTCTTTTCCTGTTTTCTATTGTAGCGGCGAGCCCTGTCATTTTTATTTCTCAAACCTTACGAAATTCTTACGTTTAAAATGTCATGCGTTTCAATGTGATCGTAAATGCAGTCCGTTCGTACGGCTTGCTTTTGACAGATATAGCGCCCCCCATTTTTTCTGTAAGCCGCTTTGTGATGGTTAAACCGAGACCACTTCCTTGAAATGCTTTATTTCTGGATTCTTCAAGTGTGTACAGCCTTTCAAACACCCGCTGCTGATCGGTTTCACTTATCCCTTTTCCGCGATCCCATATGGTGATGGCAATGTTCGTCTCATCATATGACAGCGTCAGTCCGATTAACTTGCCGGCCGCGCCATACTGAATCGCATTTGACAATAGGTTTTGCAGGATTCTGTCCAGAGCCTCTTCATTCGCCTGCGCATACACCGGCGTATCCGGGATATCAATGGCTGCACGAAAGCCTTTAGACTGAACTGCGTCATAATAATGCAGGATATTGCGTTTGCATATGTCGTTCATATGCACTTTGGTGATTGGGATGTCTTTATCTTCAGATTCTAATTTCGCTAAATCAAAAAAGGAATTGATCATCTGAATGAGTTCATTTGTTTTCTGGCGGAGCTTCCCCAGCAATCTTTCCCGCTCTTCGTCTGGCATGTTCGGATCACTTTGGATGGTTTCGATATAACCGAGAATGACCGTTAACGGCGTTTTCAGGTCGTGCGACATATTGGTCAGCATTCGCTTCATGGAATGCTCTGTTTTCGCAAACCGGGCACTGATCTGCTGACGATTCTCAAGGAAAAGATTGATGTTAACAAGCAAGTCTTTGAGCGCTTGATCGTCTGTAGGAAGCAAAATTCGCCCCGCCGAATCCTGCCTGAGCATGGAGCCAAGCTGTTCTGCCATATATGCCAAATTCCCGTCTCGCTTCTTTTTCATTATGAATTGAATCACATTCAGGCACGCCAGAACGATGACGGCGGCCATCCATAGCACTGTCATTCTAAAACTCTCCTAATTTATAACCGATGCCCCATAGCGTTTTAATATATTGAGGGGAGGAGGGGTCATCTTCAATCTTTTCTCTAAGCCGCCGCATATGTACGTTAATAATGTTTTGATCGCCAAAATACTCTTCATTCCAGACAGAACGGTAGATTTGTTCTTTCGTAAACACTTTTTTAGGATTTGCCGCAAATAGACACAGCAGCTGCCATTCTGTTGATGTCAGCTGAAGCGGTTCTCCATTTTTCATAACTGAGACATTGTCTATATCGATCGCAAGCTGGTGAATCCGGATCACCTTATTCTCAGCCGGTTCCTCTGCTGAATATTGCGTCGCCCTTCGTATCGCGGCTTTTACTCTTGCTGTCAGCTCAATCATCGAAAACGGTTTGGCGATATAATCATCCGCCCCAAAACCCAATCCCAATGCCTTGTCAACCTCTCCGTCTTTTGCCGAAATCATTAAGACCGGTATATTGCTTCTTTCCCGGATGATTTTCAGAAAATCCATGCCGTTCAGCTTCGGGAGCATGATATCGAGGAGGATTAAATCGTATGAACTCTGCTGAAACAGCCGGATGCCCTCTTCTCCGTCGAAAGCATGTACAATCCGAAAGCCTTCTTTAGTTAAATAATGATCCACCATTTCACTGATTGAGTGGTCGTCTTCCACAAGCAATATGCTCTGCATCTTCTCACCTAACCTTTACAAAATCAAAAAACACACACGTAATTACACTTATTGTAATTGAAAAACGTGTGTGTTTTATAAAAATTATTCATTTTTTCCTGTTTTCAGCTTCTTGTATTCCATCACCGTAATGACAAAGAATACGGCACCACACCCGATGGCTTGAATAAGCCGAAGCCGTTCACCAAGAAATAAAGCCCCATAGAAAATCGTCAGGACAGGCCCTGCCATTGAAATGACGGCAGCTCGCTGTGCTCCTATTCGTTTTATGCCTTCAAGCATCAGCACAAATGGAATCACAGTAGTCGCGACTGCGATTAACACAAACAAACCATAGACAGCAGGCGGATATGCTGCTATTGGTGTATTCAGACCGATTGTCGATTTGATGCCAATGTAAAGCATCATGGCCGCTCCGGCAGCTGTCATCCCGTACGCATTAAGACGGATGCCTCCGATTTGATGGACGAGCCGCCCGGAAAGAACAAGATAACCAGCATAGACGGCCGAGGATAACAAAATGAATGCAGATCCAATCATATTTGCCTGAAAGAGCTCAGTATCCCATCCGCCAAGCGCAAAGAAAAGGCCAAACATGACCGCCAGCACTGTGAAAAGGTCCTGAACTGTAACCATATTCCGATCACGACACGCTGTAAATAGGATTACAAATATCGGACAGCTCATAAGCAATATACGCTCAACCATTGCGGATACATGGTTCAGCCCGATAAAATCAAGCAAGGGAGACAGAAAAAAACAAAACACGCCCGCGACACAGGCCTTCACTAGGTCTCCTTTTTTATTGCCGTCTGGCATTGAAGGACGGTAAAACAAGAAAATCAGCCAAAACAGCGGAACAGCAAACAGCTGTCTGTATAACAACACCGCGTCTGGCTCAGCACCCATTTGATAGGCCCATTTAATCCAAATTGACTTAGACGCAAAACAAACCGTTCCGATCAGCAAAAAAATTGTACCTGAAGCGGCCTCGCGAAACTTCCTCTTCTCTTCTTTTCTCATCTCAGCTCAGCTATTCTCCTTTACTTATTCAAATGCTTTTGGATAAAATCCAGAAGCGTATATCCTTGGGCAGTCAGAATAACACCTTTCCCGCTGCAGGCCGGGCATGGTGTTCCTTCAATTTCTCCCGCTCTTTCACATTTAGGACATGCGACCTCAAGATCATCAGTTGCAATGACCATTTGACATCCTCCTTTCCTATTCATCTGCTATGCACCACCAGCCATCGTCCATTGGCCGTCACCTCCTTTAAGAAACACAAAAAAACCCCCATCCTATGCAAAGGACGAGGGTCTCGCGGTACCACCTTTATTAACAGCTATACAGCCGTTCACTCTAAGTACAGAAAACCTATGTTTCAATACTCCTCTCTTAGTAACGGGGAGAGAAACCCGGCATCGCCTACTATCCGTTCAGCAAAGCAATTCAGAAGCCCATTCGGCATCAGGGGAGGATCGGTTCACACCTGCCACCGACTCTCTGAACCTCCATTCTGATGCGTACTTACTCTTCCTCACGATTGTTGTTCCGTTCTATTATTTGTAAAGTTTATAATACTTGGTTCATGAAATGAAGTCAATTCTTAATCCGATGTTACACCGAGTGCTTCAAGCGCCATATGAACGTGCTCCTCCTGCTGTGTTTGCAGAGCGAGCTTGGCGATTTCCAGCGGATACGCCGCCTGCATCTCTGAAATGTGCTCCTGCATTTTTGCCCATATTCGGCCGCCTGCTCGATCATAGTGTTCAAGTAAACGGGCAGTTTCTTTTTCCCCAAAAATGGTTTGATAAAGAACAAAATCCTTGGCTGGATCGGCAACCTTCGCTTCTGTCCAATCCAGAAGCCCTGTGACACGTTCATTTTGGTCGATAAGAATATGCGGCGGGTGGAGATCGCCGTGTATCAGTGCAGAAAAACCAGGCCAGTATGCATCATCATTTATCCACGTTTGCCATCTTTCCCAAAGCTGACTAGATACACCAAGCTTATTTTTCACATCAACCATAGAGTCTGCTGTCATTTGCCTGAAATCTTCTGGCTTTATCACTTCTATTCCCGATTGTCCGGCAGCTGTTTGATTTGTGTCATGTAATTCTGCCAGTATGCCGGCAAGTGTATGAACAAAATCGTCTGATGGTGGCTGATGATTCATGTTCCATACATATTGTTTCTGTTCCAAATCAATTTCAGCCGCCGGCGTTCCTTTTAACATTGGGTAAGCGATCAATTCCGGTGTGTGAATTCTCCAATCCGGCACATCAGCTGTCAGATTCGCGCGGAGAAAGGCAAGCGTTTTGCCTTCCGCAGATGCTCTTTCCACAACATCACTGCGACGCGGCTTTCGCAGCACCCATTGCATACCTGTATCGTCCTCGGCAAATACGACTTGAAAGTCCATTCCGGTTTCATTCAATTGCGCGTTCTTTGAATGAACCGTCAAACCTTGGCTGCGTGCAAACCCGACAATCTCTGTAATTAGCTGTTTTTCGGTAAGGTTTGTCATCCCCATTTCCCCTTTCTCATGCTCCGGCCTGAAGTAGAGAGAAGGGATATTGAAGGTACAAAAAAAGAAGGCAGGCATCGCCACCCTCTTTTTTGATAACCATATAAGGGCTCATACATAGGCGGATTCATCCCGATTCTCCCTCATTCAGGCGAGAATTGTTCACTATTGAATTCGTGTCACTCGGAATCTAATGAATGCCATGCTGTAACCCCTCCGTTTCCTAGACGTTAATTGCATTTTACAGCATATTCCATCTCTTCGCTATAAAAAATGAATCAAGTCACTGGAGCAGGATTGAACAAGCACAAATCATTATGAAGGCCCCAACGGTCAGCCCACGTTTGTTTGCGGCCGCTTGCCACATCCAAAATCGTTCTGAAGATTTCCCAGCCTACATCTTCGATACTGGCCTCTCCTGTCGCGATTCGGCCCGCATTGATATCGATTAAATCCGCCCAATGCTCTGATAATGAATGCCGCGTCGATACTTTCAGCACCGGTGCAGCCGCCAGGCCGTACGGTGTTCCCCTCCCTGTCGTAAACACCTGCAGATTCATGCCCGCAGCCAGCTGCAGGGTGCCGCACACAAAATCGCTTGCCGGTGTCGCCGCGAACAGCAGGCCTTTTTGCTCTGCCCTTTCACCTGGGCCGAGCACGCCGGAGATAGGGCTAGTGCCTGATTTCGCCACCGAGCCTAACGCTTTTTCCACAACATTGGATAATCCGCCTTTTTTATTGCCTGGTGAAGGGTTTGCGCTTCGATCTGCGTCTCCCCGCCGGAGATAGCTGTCATACCACTTCATCTCATTGATCAGCGATTGTCCGACCTCTTCACTGACAGCCCGCGGCGTTAATAAATGAATGGCATCACGTACCTCTGTCACTTCAGAAAACAAAACCGTCGCACCTGCGCGAACCAATAAATCAGCCGCATACCCCACGGCAGGGTTCGCCGTCACGCCGGAAAACGCATCACTGCCGCCGCATTGCAGACCGATAACCAGATCTGAAACAGGGCATGTCACACGGGTTCTGCTGTTCAGCCTGATTAACCGCTCCTCCGCCATTTCCAAAATGGATTGGATCATCGCCGCAAAACCTTGATGATCCTGGAGCGATAGAATGTCATCATCATTCTCAGAGGCAATTCTTGCCGGAAGGAGCTTTTCACATCCCAATCCGATTACCATTACTTCTCCGCCGAAGTTCGGATGCTTCGCGAGATTTTGAATCGTGCGGATCGGAATGACGGCGTCGGGCGCATTGATCGCCACGCCGCATCCATATTGATGATGCAGCGGCACAACGTCATCGACATTTGGGTATTTCGGCAGCAGCTCTTCTTTGATCCGTTTGACCGCATAATTTAATACGCCAACGACACATTGAACACTTGTGGTGATGCCGAGAATATTTTTTGTCCCCGCACTGCCGTCCGCATTTCGGTATCCTTCAAATGTATATCCTTCAAGAGGGGGCAGCGGCTTCGGCACTCTGTTTGCGAGAGGAAGATCGCCTAACGCCGGAGGATCGGGCATTCTCACGAGGGATTCCCGTATCCAGCTTCCGCGCTTGATCGTCTCATCAGCAAATCCGATCACCTCTCCGTAGCGCACGATCTCATCCCCTTGATTGAGATCGGTTAAGGCCACCTTATGGCCTTGAGGGACATCCTCTTCAAGGACGAGCCCGCATGAGAAAACAGTGCCCTTTGGCAGTCCTCCATCATTTACAATAATCGCCGTGTTATCTGTGTCATTCACTTTGATGTAGAGGGGCGCTTGGTTTTGCCTTAGGTTCATCGCCATATGAAAATCACTCCTCATATCTTAGTAAGCGTTTTCTAAATTGGTTTTAAAAAAACCGCAGCTCCTACGTTTCAACTGCGGCTATCTCACCATTATTTTTCATCCAGCCCTTTTAAAATTTTGTCACGGACAAATTTCAGATGCTCATACATGTGGTAATGCGCTTTGTAAGGATCTCTATTGGCAAGGGCGTCGTAGATTTTTTTGTGATATTCGACCGTTACATCTCTCTCCCTGTACGGAATTTGGCTGTCAATTTTCGCATGGGTGATTAAGAGGGATTGAATCATCCCCTCTACAACGGGATTATTGGCACTTAACGCTATAATTCGATGGAACTCTTTATCCGCTTCACCATAAAGATTGTCAGTGCTGTTGGCAATATCGTCGATTGTCTTCTGCAAACGCTGAAGCTCATCCTCATTGATTTTTTCCGCGGCAATCGTCACAAGCCCTAGTTCTAACGCCATCCGCGCTTCAATGATTGCCGGAAGATTATCAGTCGCCAAGGCAAGCATGACGGAAAATGGCTGCATGCCGATTTTATCGTTGAAATATGTGCCCCCGCGGGTTTTTCTCGTAATGACGCCCAGCGTTTCAAGTGAACTGAGCGCCTCCCGAAGCACCGGCCTGCTGACATGCAAAATGTCCATCAGTTCCATTTCTGTCGGCAATTTGTCTCCGGCCCTCAACTGGCCGCTCGATAATAAATGGACAATCCGTTCGATGACCTGTTTGGCTAATGTTTTCCGATTGACTGTATCGACTTTCAAATCCTCTAAACCTTCGTACACGAACAACTCTCCCTTCAGTTGTTCAATTGTAAGACAAAATAGCCGATATGACAATATTTACAATAAAACTTATCGCACAAGACACGGGCGCTTCCGGTCAAATTCCCAGTTGCGGATCAGAAACTGCATAGAGATCGCGTCATTTCGGGCGCCTACATTCATTTTCCGGTATATCTCATGCGCTTTTTCCACTTGTTCCATATCAATGTCGACGCCTAGCCCAGGTTTATCCGGGACTTTGACACAGCCAGCGGTAATCTCAAAAGGCTGTTTCGTTAATCGCTGGCCGTCCTGCCAGATCCAATGGGTATCAATCGCCGTGATGCGCCCCGGAGCCGCTGCTGCCACATGGGTAAACATCGCAAGGGAAATATCAAAGTGGTTGTTGGAGTGTGAGCCCCATGTCAAACCCCAATCATGGCACATTTGCGCAACCCGCACCGACCCTTGCATCGTCCAAAAGTGCGGATCAGCCAGCGGTATATCCACCGCATGAAGCTGAATCGCGTGACCCATTTCCCGCCAGTCTGTCGCAATCATATTTGTCGCAGTCGGAAGCCCTGTCGCGCGGCGGAATTCAGCCATCACTTCGCGAGCGGAGTAGCCGTTCTCATCCCCGCATGGATCTTCAGCGTACGCGAGTACATCTTGCTTTCCTTTGCATAATGCGATAGCCTCCTCTAATGACCATGCCCCGTTCGGATCAAGGGTGATTCTTGCCTCCGGAAAACGTTTCGATAAGGCGGTAACAGCTGCGATTTCTTCTTCTCCCCGCAGCACCCCGCCTTTGAGCTTGAAATCCTGAAAGCCATAGCGCTCCTGTGCGGATTCGGCAAGACGCACAATGCCCTCCGGCGTCAGCGCTTCCTCATGGCGCAGACGGAACCACGCACAATCTGACTGCTCATCGCTTTGATACGGCAAGGTCGTCCGCTTTCGGTCACCGATGTAAAAAAGATAACCAAGCATTTTCACTTCATCGCGCTGCTTCCCTTCGCCAAGCAAAGCTGCGACAGGTTCCTGAAGAAATTTTCCAAGTAAATCTAACAAAGCCGCTTCCAATGCGGTGACGGCGTGCACAGTGGTGCGCAAATCAAAAGTCTGGATTCCGCGTCCTCCCCTGTCCTGATCGCCAAACTGCTTTCTGACCCTTTGCAATATCGCCTGGTACGCACCAATAGATTTTCCGACAACAAGCGGCTCTGCCAGCTCCAGTGTGCGGCGAATACGCTCTCCGCCTGGCACCTCACCGACTCCCTGATTTCCGCTGCTGTCTGTTAAGATTACGATATTCCGGGTGAAAAACGGGCTGTGCGCTCCGCTTAGATTCAGCAGCATGCTGTCATGTCCCGCAACCGGAATCACCTTCATTTCTGAAATTGAGGGAATATTCGATCTCTTTTCTTTTTGAACCTGCTCTTGTATCGATGAACCCATGCTTTCTCCTCCTTTTATAAAGCGCTTTCATAAATATTAGACAGGCAATGATTGATCGGGGTCTTGTTCTTGTTTCTTTAACACGACCCGTTTAATCGGGCCGACCAGCAGCAAATAGCTGAGGATCGCAACAATCGCATTAGCGCCGACAAACACGAGCGCGCCATTAAATGATCCTGTGGCATTGACGATGTAACCGATAATAATCGGTGTTGTAATCGAGGCAATATTTCCGAAAGTGTTGAACAAACCGCCGCTCAGTCCTGCACACTCTTTCGGAGACGTGTCCGACACGACAGCCCAGCCCAGTGCGCCGAAGCCTTTTCCAAAAAACGCGAGCGACATAATAACAACGACGAGCCACGCTGAAGCTGTATAGTTGCAGACGATCATACTGCAAGACAGCAGCATGCCGGCAATGATTGGCACTTTTCTAGCAAAGGTCAGTGAACGGCCTTTTTTGAGTAAGATGTCGGACACAATACCTCCAAGCACGCCGCCGGCAAATCCGCACAGCGCCGGCAGGGAGGCGACAAACCCAGCTTCTAGAATAGACATGCCGCGGGCCTGAACCAAATATACCGGAAACCATGTGAGAAAGAAATAGGTGAGAGTCGTAATGCAATATTGCGCGATGTACACGCCAATCAGCATGCGGTTCGTTAACAGCTGTTTGATATACGGCCATTTCGATTCTGTTTCTTGTTTGCTTTTACTGTCATCCATGGAAATCAGCCCGCCGCCCTGTTCGATGTACGCAAGCTCAGCTTCGTTAATCTTTGGGTGTTTTTTCGGTTCATACACCGTTTTTAGCCAGATGACAGCCAGAAGAATCCCCGCAGCCCCCATGACAACGAAGACGGAATGCCAGCCGAAAGAGTGGGTGAGCCAGCCCATTAAAGGAGAAAATATGACGATTGCGAAGTATTGTGCTGAATTAAAAAAGGCTGAAGCTGTCCCGCGCTCGGAACTTGGAAACCATGAGGCAACAACTCTGCCGTTTCCGGGAAATGAAGGCGCTTCTGATAAGCCTACCAGAAAACGCAGTGCAAATAGCAGGATAATCGCTGTGCCGGCTGAGAAAAAGCCAATCGCCCCTTGCAGCAGCGTAAAAAACGACCAGAAAAAGATGCTTAACGCAATGATAGTCTTTGAACCAAAACGGTCCAGCAGCCAGCCGCCCGGAAGCTGTCCGATGACATAGGCCCAGCCAAAGGCAGAAAAGACATATCCCATGGCGACCGAATCCAACCCCAAATCATGCTGGACGGAATCTCCGGTGATGGAAAGCGTCGCTCGATCCGCGTAGTTAATAGAGGTCACAAGAAACAGCATAAACACGATGAACCAGCGCACAGACGTTTTTTTGCCCGCCGGTGTAACACTCGCATAGTCTTTTTTCATAGTATCTTCTCCTTTTCAAAGTAGAGAATCATATGCTGGCTGTGATAAAGCTGGGAAAGAGACATACGCCTCTTTCCAGCACCATTACGGCTTCACAAAAACGGTTTTGATCGCTGTGAAAAAGTCCTTCGCCGCCTCACCCTGTTCGCGGGAGTGGGAGCTCGACTGCTTCATGCCGCCAAAAGGCGCCTGCAGCTCAACGCCTGCGCTTTCTGCATTGACCCGAACCAGTCCGGCATCGATTTCTTCAATGAAAGAAAGCATTTTGCCTATGTTTTCCGTGAAGATGGATGCACTTAAACCGAACTTCACATCATTGGCGATGTCCAGCGCCTCCTCCATCGAATCAACCTTGATCAAGACAATCACCGGACCGAAGATTTCCTCCTGGGCAATCGTCATCTCAGATGTCACATTGTCAAAGATGGCAGGCTGAACATAATAGCCGTTTTGATACTTTCCGTTCTCCAGCTTTTCTCCTCCCATTAAAAGGGAAGCGCCCTCCCGCTTGCCTTTCTCAATGTATGACAGGCAGTTATCAAGCTGATTCTTGCTGGCGATCGGTCCCATCCAGACATCCTCTTTTAAGCTGTCTCCGATTGTAATATCCTTTGTGCGCTGGAGCAGTTTTTCTTTAAAGCGCTCATAAATGCCGCTTTGTACGATGACACGGCTTGTCGCGGTGCATTTCTGGCCGGTTGAACGAAAGGCCCCCGTAATGACAGCTTCAGCCGCAGCTTCAAGGTCAGCGTCATCAGCTACGATAACAGGGTTTTTGCCGCCCATTTCAAGCTGATATTTAGCTCCCCTCGCTAAAGCGGCTTGCCCGATGATTTTTCCGACTTGATTTGAACCGGTAAACGTAACGGCGTTTACACCGTCATGCTCAGCAAGCCCCTGCCCGACAACAGAGCCCGGGCCTGTCACCAAATTGATGACCCCTGCCGGCAGCCCCGCTTCCTCAAAGCAGGCAATGAGCTTCGCGCATGTCACAGCTGTTTCTGTCGCCGGTTTGATGACAACGGTATTGCCGTATACCAGTGCCGGCGCCATTTTCCAAATCGGAATCGCCACAGGGAAATTCCATGGAGAAATCACGCCGACCACACCGAGCGGGACACGGGTGGTAAACATGAGGGCGTCTTTGTCAGTAGACGGAATGACGTCACCCGTTTTGCGCATGCCCTCTCCGGCGTAATAGCGCAGAATGGCAATCCCCCGGGCTGTTTCTCCCTTAGCTTCCGGCAGTGTTTTGCCCATTTCACGCGTTGCACAGGCGGCGATTTCCTCCAAGCGCCGCTCCATGATATCCGCTGTTTTGTATAAGTATTGGCCTCGCTCGGCACCCGTCAGCTTTCTCCAAGCCGTTTTGGCTTTATTGGCGGCGGCGACGGCACGTTCCACATCCTCAGCTGTTGAATTCTGTACATAACCGACAATATCATTCACGTCGGCAGGGTTTTCGACCTTGACCATATCGCCTGATTGAGACTGAACCCACTCTCCGTTAATAAAGTTGAGATACGTGTTTTGTTCCGTGATCACAGACATGCCCATTGCCCCTTTCGTGTTTTTTCTGGTCAAACCGTTGCGGCTTTTTTCGGAAAACGGTCAGCCGCCTGCTTCAAAATCGCTTCCAATTGCTGATAATGTTCTTTTTCAACCGGGCCGACAGGCGGTCTGGCTGTATTTCTTACATTCAGCCCCATGATCTCCATCCCCGCTTTAATCAAGGATACGGCGTAGCTCTTTCGTTGTTTGCGAATATCGTTGATTGGGAGAATCACATGCTGATAGATTTCCTTCACCAGCTCGGCATCTCCGTTTTTCAATGCATCATAGAACATTCGCGAAATATGCGGGATATAATTTGAAATCGCTGAAGAGTAAGAGTGGAACCCGATCGGCAGGTAAGCCGGCATCGTCACTTCAGCCATCGGCATTCCATTGAGCCATCCCAAGCGGTCGCCGATCGTATAGACGAGGTTAATATTTAAATCCATATTCCCTACCCCGTCTTTGACACCGACAAGCTGTTCACATTCAGTCAAGCGTTTGATCTGTTCTACAGCGAGAATGGCGTTATCACGCTGATAGAGAATCGCATTCAAGTCAGTGCTTTCAATAATCGTTTTCGCATACTGATACAGTCCCTCCTGTTCGCCATGCACCAAATACGGGGGCAGGATCAAGTAGCCGTCGGCGCCCTTTTTCTCCGACAGCTGCGCCCATTCAAGCGCTGTGCTGAGGTTGCCGCCCACCCCAGTGTAAACCGGCACCTTTCCCCCAGCTGCCGAGACTGCGACTTCCACCATTTGCTCATATTCCTTCTGGCTGAGAGATTGAAATTCACCAGACCCGCAAGCGATAAATATCGCTTCTAAGCCCTCTTTCAGCAAAAACTCAATGTTTTGAAAAAGAGCTTCTTCCTCCAGCTTTCCTTGTGTGTTAAAAGGAGCAACCGGAAAACCTAAAATGCCAGCGGGTGCTTTTCTGATACGGCTCATCAACATAACCTCCTATTATTTGTGTATACAGCCTCTAACTGAAAGCGCTTTATTAATCTTTATTTCACATCCTCTCCTTTCCATATATTCTTTTGTTTAATTGTAAGACAAATAAACAATAAGTCAATATCTTTATTTTCTGATATTTTATAAAAAAACAGTAAATCGCTGTCCCGCCGGGATTCTGCGCAGCAAAAAAACAGCCGGATCAGCCGGCTGTTTGGTTTATATCCTTCTTTGTTTCATCGTCTCGTGCAAAAGCTTCGCTTCCAAAAAAAACACGTGGATGAATTTTTTCATATTTATTCTAGCAGGGGCGAGAGGTTTTGCATCCTTGGATTGGAGTTCTTTCATTTTCTGGCTGACTACCGGAAAATCAAAGAACTTCGACGCATAGGTTTCAAATTTTGGATTCGAAAAATCAGTTGTCCCCAGTGATGCAAAATGGTGCAGCGAATGGATAATCGCTCTGCGGATACGCTGCTCTGAGGCTTTCATTTCCCGATTGACCTCCGTCTGAGAGGCCCCTGTCCCCAGCTTCCGTTCGGCTACTTGGGTGAATATTTGTTTTAGCGAAGGGCTTTGTTTTTCGTGCGGATCGGATTGCTCGTATTCTGCTAAATACTGCAGGACCGCCATGAGATCCTGCGCGCCGCCTTCTCCCATCATGCCCAGCTCGGACAGCAGAAATGCTCCCGCCTCTTTTAAACCGCTGTCACTCTTCTGCTGGGGACGCGCTTTCCGATCAGTCCGATTGACAAGCCGGCTTAGTGAATGCTGAATGGCTCCAATCGAGTGTTCAAGCTCAATCCGCTCCTTCACCTTTTGGAGAACCGTAACAATTTCAATGCGGTTAATCGGCTTATGGATAAAATATTCGATGCCAAGCGAGTACGCTTCTCCGACCATTTCCTTCGCCTCCACTTGAGAGATCATGACGATTTTGCCGGAGTACGTATGCTGGATCTCACGAATGGTCTCAATGCCGTCTCTTCCGGGCATTAACAGATCGATTAATAAAATATCAATCTGTTTGAACTGCAGCATATGCCCTTCCACTTGGCTTCCGTCGTCTGCTTCACCAGCAGCCTCCCCAAGATCCTCGTCCTCAATGATCTGCCTTAAAATCGACCGTACCGCACGGTCATCATCAGCGATAAAAAAACGCATAGCTTTCGGTTCACCCTTTCTGAATCAAATGCCGGACAGGCAGCCTGATGGCAAACACCACTCCCCGCTGCTGATTATTAAACGTAATATCCCCATCTAGTTCAGTCACGATTTCCTTCACATAGGAAAGTCCTATTCCCGTAGAAGGCGTGCCGAATTCGTCATATTTTGAAGTAAAGCCCGGGTCGAACACAATCTCCCCTATTTTTTCAGATATACCGGGACCATTGTCTTCCACCTGAAATTCTACCATACTCTCATTTAACTTATGGAGCCTCAGGCTGATCATTCCCTCTTCATCCATAGCCTCTACCGCATTTGCCGTTAGATTATTAATGATCGAAAGCACAATAAATACGTGATATTCGTCATGCTCTCCCTCTATGGAGCAGTAAAAATCAATCTGCTTTCCCAGTGCTTCAGCGTACTTTTCATTCATTCGAATCACGAGCTGCAGCAAATCAGAGGCCCTCATATAATCTCTCAAACTCTCATTCGAAATCAGTTTTGAAAGCCCAGCGAATATCCGCTGGTTGTCCTTTTTCACTTCATGAATCTCCCCGGCCAGTCTCAGGATTCTGCCGCTGAGCTGATGATCCTTGCCCTTCATTTCCCGATAGAGCTGATACGAATCGTTTGTCACTTTCTCTGTCGTTTTCAAAGTCTTTTTTAGGTGCACCGTTTCTTCATATAAATTAGAAACGATCATCAGCATGTGCTCATGCTGCTGCCTTGTCTGTTTTTCTCTCGATTGTGTTTCATACAGCTTCAGCACACTATAAAAGCTCATCACGATAAATGTGTGAGAAATCGCAATCACCGCAATGTCAGTAATTTCCTCAGGCGTGACAACCGTATGAAAAATGAGAAATTGCACAGCCAGCTCGACACAATCTGACACAACTTCAATCATAAACCCGATGAAACCGAGCATAATCGGCCGTTCACGGAAACGATTGGCCTTTAGTATGTAAAACAGGCAGGCGTAAGTCATATAAAAGAAAAAGCTAGACGCTTGGTCATACAGAATCGGAGTCAATCCGTTGTGCCCTCCGCCCCATAATTCCAGAAAGACGCGAAAGATAAACACAGCCGCTCCAGTCAGAAAACCCGGCAGCACAGCGGGCACATGCCGCAACAACGATAAAAAGAAGAAAAAAACCGGTGCGCCAAAGCTGACCCGGAATTCTTCATTGAGGGGATAAAATTTCAGTTCACCGGCCAGCGGCACCGTAATCAGCATGAGAGCCAGTATATATCCGTCTTTTTCGATAAAACGTTCCAGTTTTATGATGATCACATCCTCGCTTTTTATTTTGGAGAAACGGGAGAAAACCTGCAAATTGCTTTTGACCCAGAAAATCAGGTTTTTATAAATCTTACTGCTTATTTTCAAAATGTTTTTGTCGTATTTTGTATGATTCTGTAGTCGCCATTATACAGTAAATATACCATCCGCTTTTATGAAAGCGTTTAACGCCCCTTCAGCCTTCGCTTTGATAAACCTCAGTCCTTAAAGAAGAAAATCAGTGAGGAGGAATTCGATGAAAGAATTGATAAAAGAGACTCTGAAAGAAATAAACCCGGCGTCACAGCTGCATCATTGGGTTGAGCATTATCGCCCCTTTGCCGCCAATGGACAAAGTGCAAACTATATCCCCGCTTTAGGAAAAGTCAATGACTCACAGCTCGGCATTTGTATATTGGAGCCTGACGGAACGATGATACATGCCGGAGATTGGAACGTCCCTTTTACCCTGCAAAGCATTTCCAAAGTGATCAGCTTTATCGCCGCCTGCATGAGCCGCGGCATTCCCTATGTGCTGGACCGCGTAGATGTCGAACCGACAGGCGACGCCTTTAATTCAATCATTCGGCTCGAAATCAACAAGCCGGGAAAGCCGTTTAATCCCATGATCAACGCGGGTGCCCTTACCATCGCCTCGATTCTTCCCGGTGAATCGGCATACAAAAAGCTCGAGTTTCTATACTCGGTGATGGAAACCTTAATAGGAAAACGTCCGAGAATTAATGAGGAAGTGTTCCGTTCTGAATGGGAAACCGCCCACCGCAACAGGGCGCTGGCCTACTATTTAAAAGAAACAAACTTTTTAGAAGCTGACGTAGAAGAAACACTTGAGGTGTACTTGAAGCAATGCGCCATGGAGAGCACCACAGAAGACATCGCGTTGATCGGCCTGATCCTTGCCCATGACGGGTATCATCCGATTCGACGCGAGCAGGTGATTCCAAAAGATGTGGCAAAATTGGCCAAGGCGTTAATGCTGACGTGCGGCATGTACAATGCTTCAGGCAAATATGCGGCGTTTGTCGGCGTGCCGGCCAAAAGCGGCGTCTCCGGCGGCATCATGGCGCTGGTTCCTCCAAGCGCCAGAAGAGAACAGCCTTTTCAATCCGGATGCGGTATCGGCATTTACGGGCCTGCCATTGACGAATACGGCAACAGCCTCACCGGGGGTATGCTGCTGAAGCATATGGCACAGGAGTGGGAACTCAGTATTTTTTAAACATAAAAAAGAGGTGATTGTATGCAGCAAATCCTGGAACATATCGTCGGTATCGCAAATGATCTTTTGTGGTCAAAGCTATTAATTGTATTGCTTCTTTCTCTTGGAATCTATTTTACGTTCAGGCTTAAGTTTTTACAGGTTCGCATGTTGAAAGAAATGGTGAGAGTGTTAAGAGAAGGTGCTGCTTCCCGGTCGAAAAACACCATTTCTCCGTTTCAAGCCTTTTGCATCAGCATGGCAGCCCGTGTCGGAACGGGAAATATTACGGGCATTGCCATCGCCATTGCACTCGGCGGGCCCGGTGCAATCTTCTGGATGTGGATTATCGCCATTATCGGATCAGCATCCAGCTTTGTGGAAAGCACACTGGCTCAGATTTATAAAGTGAAAGATGTAAACGGCTTCCGCGGCGGGCCGGCGTATTACATGGAAAAAGGGCTGAACAAAAGGTGGATGGGCGCGCTGTTCGCTGTGTTAATCACCCTATCGTTCGGTATCGTCTTCAACTCGGTTCAATCCAATACAGTCAGCCTTGCCTTTGAAAACGCGTTCGGCACAAACCGCCTGACATTGGGACTCATTTTAATTGCTGTATTCGGCACGATCATTTTCGGCGGAGTCAAGCGCATTGCAAAATTGGCTGAATCCATTGTCGTCGTATTGGCTGTTCTGTATATCGGAGTTGCGTTTTTCGTCATTTTCACCAACATTACGCAGCTGCCAGATGTGCTTGCGCTAATCGTGAAAAATGCGTTTGGTTTTGACCAGGCCGCCGGCGGGGCTTTGGGCGCGGCACTCATGCAAGGCGTCAGACGGGGAATCTTTTCAAACGAAGCGGGAATGGGGAGCGCACCGAATGCCGCTGCCACCGCCACAACAAGCCATCCCGTCAAACAGGGGCTGATCCAAGCTTTTGGTGTGCTTACTGATACACTGGTCATTTGTACAAGCACCGCCTTTATCATTCTGTTTTCGGATGCCTATCATACTCCGGGTCTGAGCGGAATCGCCTTGACACAAGCCTCTCTAAGCTCCCATGTCGGATCATGGGCATCAGGCTTTCTCGCCATTCTGATTTTGTTATTCGGATTCTGTGCTTTAATCGGAAACTATTATTATGGCGAAACCAATATTGGCTTTTTGAACAAAAGCAAAAAACTAATATTCGTTTACCGTATCGGCGTGCTGGCGATGATTGTGTTTGGCTGTGTCGCCAAAGTCCAGCTCGTCTGGGATCTTGCTGATTTGTTCATGGGCTTGATGGTCGTCGTGAATTTAATTGCAATTTTCTTATTATCAAAGGTCGTTTTTACAGCGCTGAAAGACTATACACGCCAGAAAAAAGCTGGCAAAGATCCGGTCTTCTATAAAGATGTGCTCAAAAACCACAACGGCATTGAATGCTGGCCGCTTTCTGATACATCGTCAGACTCACACAACAAACAAATATCATAAAAAAGAGGTGTTCAGACATATGGGCTGAACACCTTTCTCTATTTGCGTTTATTGACAAACACGTAAGCCTCCATTACGATTTTCATATCTTTTTAAAAAATCTGAAAGAAGGCATCGGTACATTCTATGAATCCTATCCAACACATACTAGATACATTCCCGCTTATTGTGCTAGACGGCGCCATGGCGACCGAGCTTGAACGCAAGGGCTGTGACTTGAACGACAGTCTGTGGTCGGCAAAAATCCTGATGGAAGAGCCGGACCTGATTAAACAAGTTCATACTGATTATTTCGCAGCAGGTGCCGATTGTGCGATCACCGCCAGCTATCAGTCCACATTTGAAGGCTTTGCCGCACGCGGGCTGAGCGAAGCGGAAGCACGCCGGCTCATCGAGTTGTCCGTCAGCATCGCAGCTGAAGCACGTGATGAATTTTGGTCGTTTGAAGAGAACCGTTTGAATCGGCCAAAACCGATCATTGCGGCTTCTGTAGGCCCTTATGGCGCTTATCTTGCAGATGGTTCTGAGTATCGCGGCAACTATGCAATATCAGAAGATGAACTGATTGAATTTCATCGTCCCCGGATGAAAGCGCTGATTGAAGCCGGAGCTGATGTTTTGGCATGCGAAACGATCCCGTGTCTGACTGAAGCAAAAGCGATTGTGCGGCTGTTGAAGGAATTTCCCGAAACGTATGCGTGGATCAGCTTCAGTGCCAAAGACGGCCTACATATCAGTGACGGAACACCGGCCGCTGACTGCGCGGCTTGGCTTGATGAACATCGCCAAATTGCAGCGCTCGGCATCAATTGTACGCCGCTTCAGCATATTTCTTCCTTGATAGAGGAGTTAAAAAAGAACACGTCAAAGCCGATCATCGTCTACCCGAATTCAGGTGAGCAATATGATCCGGAAACTAAAACGTGGAACGGCGCAGCATGCGCAGAATCTTACGGGGCAAGCGCCCGCATCTGGCATGAAAAAGGTGCGAAGCTGATCGGCGGCTGCTGCCGGACAAAACCCGAAGATATTCAAGAAATCGCGGCTTGGGTCCGCTCTTTAAAAACAACTTGACTTATCGAAATTGTTTGTATATTCTAACTTAAAGCCGGTTCGCCGGAGTCTCGTGTCACTTCCTGACATGAGATTTTTTATTAGGAAGGAAATAAATCGCCGATAGAAAGTTGGAAAAAGATGGACTCTGCTCACAACAAGAATGAGACAACCTTTCAGAGAAGTATGAAAAGCCGGCACCTCTTTATGCTTTCCTTAGGAGGTGTCATCGGAACAGGACTGTTTTTAAGCTCTGGCTATACCATTCAGCAGGCAGGCCCGGCTGGAACGATACTTGCCTACTTAGTCGGGGCCGGAATTGTCTATCTGGTCATGCTATGCCTCGGTGAGCTGTCAGTCGCCATGCCTGTGACCGGCGCCTTTCACACCTATGCGGCCAAATACATAGGGCCTGGCACCGGCTTTACGGTCGCTTGGCTGTACTGGCTGACATGGACCGTGGCATTGGGATCGGAATTCACAGCAGCCGGCCTGTTAATGCAACGCTGGTTTCCCCATACGTCGGTTTGGATGTGGAGTGCCGTATTTGCGCTGTTCATTTTCTTGCTTAACGCATTTTCGGTCAGGTTTTTCGCTGAATCAGAATTTTGGTTTTCCAGCATCAAAGTATTAGCCATCATATTATTTATTCTTTTAGGCGGTTCTGCCATGTTCGGCCTCATCCCCATCAAAGGCGGAGAATCCGCTCCGATGCTGTCTAACTTCACGGCGGAAGGCGGGCTCTTTCCCAATGGATTTGTTCCGATATTGATGACGATGCTGTCCGTCAATTTCGCCTTTTCGGGAACGGAACTGATCGGAATCGCAGCGGGTGAAAGTGTTGATCCGGACAAGACGATACCAAAAGCGATTAAAACAACGGTCTGGCGCCTCTCACTCTTCTTTGTCGGAACAATTTTTGTGCTGTCAGGGCTGATTCCGATTCAAGATGCAGGTGTCATCAAAAGCCCGTTTGTCGCTGTCTTTGATAGAGTCGGTGTACCATACGCGGCCGATCTCATGAACTTTGTTATCCTGACAGCGATCCTGTCAGCGGCTAATTCCGGACTCTACGCTTCTTCCCGGATGCTGTGGTCTTTATCAAAAGAAAAAACGCTTCATCCGACATTTGCAAAGCTGACATCAAAAGGAACCCCGTTTAACGCGCTGGTGTTCAGCATGATCGGCGGCATTCTGTCGCTGCTGTCCAGTGTATTTGCACCAGACACTGTATACGTTGTGCTCGTGTCGATTTCCGGTTTTGCTGTCGTTGTCGTGTGGATGGGAATCGCTGCATCTCAATTCATGTTCAGAAAACGTTATATCGAAGCGGGAAACAAAGTTACTGATTTGAAATACAGAACGCCTTTGTATCCGATCGTGCCGATTGCAGCGTTTCTGTTATGCCTGGCTTCCGTCATTGGCATTGCCTTTGATCCGAATCAAAGAATCGCACTGTATTGCGGCGTTCCGTTTATGGCCATTTGCTATGCAATGTATTATGTGAAAAACCGCAAAAGCCTGCCGGCTGCTGATATGACCCATTCAAAATAAAAGAACCTGCCTGAAGGCAGGTTCTTTTTCAATTTTTACACTTCCACTGTCCAGTTGAACGGGCCTTTTACCTTGCCAAGCTGAATATCTGTTAGCGTTTCATACAGCTTTTTCGAGAGGTCCCCGATTTGCCCGTCGCCTACAATCACCGTTTTTCCATGAATGTTGAGTTCACCGACAGGCGTAACGACGGCTGCCGTGCCTGTGCCGAAGACCTCTGTCAATTCTCCGCGTGCAGAGGCTGCATACACCTCATCAATTGATATTCTCTCTTCACGAACCGGAATGCCCCAGCTTCGAATCAATTCAATCGCAGACGCGCGTGTCACCCCGCTTAAAATGCTTCCGCTTAAAGCAGGTGTGACAGCTTCCCCGTTTATGACGAAAAAGATGTTCATGCTCCCTACTTCTTCCACATATTTCTTTTCAATGGCGTCCAGCCACAGTACCTGGTCATAGCCCAGCTCATTCGCTTTCCGCTGTGCCTGAAGACTGGCCGCGTAGTTTCCAGCCGTTTTTGCAAATCCGACTCCGCCGTTGACCGCCCGCACATACTCATCTTCGACATAGATTCTAACCGGCTTCAGCTGATCGTCGCCATAATAGGAGCCGACAGGCGAAAGCACGATCATAAATGTATAGCTCCTGGATGCCTTCACACCGAGACTCGGTTCTGTGGCAATGACAAAAGGACGAATATAAAGTGACGTTCCTTTTTGCTTTGGAACCCAATCTTTCTCCAGCTCAACTAATTGCGTCAATGCCTCAAGCACAAGCTCTTCGTCTAAAGGGGGCATGCTCATTCGCTCACACGATCTGTTCAGCCGTTTGATATTTTGATCCGGACGGAACAGGAGCACCCTGCCATCCTCTGTTCTGTATGCTTTTAACCCTTCAAAAACAGCCTGGCCGTAATGAAAAACAGAGGAAGACGGATCGAGCGTAAGCGGTGCGTACGGTGCAATTCTGGGATGATGCCATCCAATTCCCTCTTCGTAGTCCATCACAAACATATAATCTGTAAAATATTGTCCAAACCCCAAGGAAGACGGGTCGGGCTTTTCCTTATAATATCCAGTTTTTTCTCGTTCAATAAGCTTATTCAATCTGATCAGCACACCTTTCATACAATTGTTTAAATATTCAGTCTTTTTAAAGCTGCAAAAAATATACAGCCCTTCCTTTCATGATACGCCGCTCCACACCGATAAATTTCAGAATATTCTTTAGGATCATCAGCTATTATACACCACATTCATTGTCAGATGAAGCTGAAATTAAAGAAAAACAGCCAGTTTTATTCTGGCTGTTTGATTTAGACCGCTAAACAAAGGACGACAACGTGGCAAATCAGCAAAATATACACTGCGAACACTAATTGCCAATTGATCTTCCGCGCCCATGCAAACACCACCATCAAAACAGGCAGCAGCACAGTCCCCGCCAGCTTGTTCACTGTCAGATCCGGGCTGTTCGCTACATCATAATGAATCGGCATCTGCGCCGGCAGAAAAGGGTAAAACACGATTGAAAGGATGAATGCAACAATTACAGCTCCCCACAGCACTTTTTCATTCGTCAATAGAAACATAGAACGACCATTCCCTTCTTATCACGTATTGCTTTATGAATGATATGACTGTTCTACGGTGAATTTCGTTCGGTCTCCCCGCGTAATAATTTGTGCATATTCCACCACTTCTTCATTTTTATCATAGGTAAGGGATTCTGATAAAAACGCAGGCGCTCCGACATTGGTTAATAAGTGGCCGCTGATCGTTTCATCCGTTAAAATCGGTTCGATCGATTCCGTTCCCTTGCTGATTTCAATATTGTATTTTGTCCTTAACAATTCAAACAGCGAGCCGGTGCATTCCTCCTGCGCCAGCCCCGGTGCCGCCTTCCAGGGAATATACGAGGTATGATACTGCAAAGGCTCCCCCTCGGCGTATCTGACTCTGACAAGCTTGTTGACAGGTTCATTCTCTTTCATTTTCAAAAGCTCGGCAATGGAGTGATCAGCGGGTATCACCACAAGCTCAAGCACTTTTGATTCGGAACGCAGGCCTCTCATTTGTTCTGCAAAGCTCGTAATCTTATGCGGAATCGGCGTTTGTATTTTTGCCGCCGATACAAACGTCCCTTTCCCCTGAATTCTCTTAATATATCCTTCAAGCTCTAGCTGCTGCAGGGCCAGTCTCACAGTTGTTCTGCTGACATCATATTGTTCGCAAAACTCACTCTCCGTCGGCAGCTGATCATTCGCCTGATATTTGCCCGACTTAATTAATTCAATGATTTTAAACTTGATAACAGAATATAAAGCTGTCATTTCATTCTCCCCATTCTGTATGCAATCCGTTCTTTTTCATTGAGACCATAATACCATTTGCCATCCCAATATGAAAGATTTGTATCCTTCCTTTATAACAAATTTTCAGAAATTTATATTGACAGTTTGATAACGCTGGTGCTAAATTCGTAATGACAAGTATCGAAAATTGGTCATAACAAATATGGTGCTTGTCTATCTCTTTGAGGGGGTGTCA
The DNA here is from genome assembly GCF_002201875.1 of Bacillus sp. MD-5. Lineage (NCBI taxonomy): Bacteria > Bacillati > Bacillota > Bacilli > Caryophanales > Bacillaceae > Bacillus > Bacillus sp. MD-5. The sequence goes on along the minus strand of NZ_CP021911.1, from coordinate 87,758 downwards.
CATGAAGATTCTGATCGCTAATCACTACGATGAACTCTGTAAGTTAAGCGCTACCATTATTAAAGAGCAAATACAAGCTAAGAAAGATGCCGTTCTCGGCCTGGCAACCGGAAGCACGCCGGTCGGCTTGTACAAGCAGCTGATTTCAGACTATCAGGCAGGTGAAATTGATTTTTCAAAGGTTACTACATTTAATTTGGATGAGTACGCTGGTCTCTCTCCATTTCATCCTCAAAGCTATAACAAATTTATGTATGAGCATCTTTTTCAGCATATCAATATGCAGCCTGATCATATTCATATCCCGCAAGGAGACAATCCGCAGCTTGAGGCTCAATGCAAGGTATACGAAGATCTCATCCGCCAGGCGGGAGGCATTGATGTCCAGATTCTCGGCATCGGCGCCAATGGCCATATCGGTTTCAATGAACCGGGATCTGATTTTGAGGACCGGACACGTGTTGTGAAGCTTTCAGAAAGCACGATACAGGCAAATGCCAGATTCTTCGGCGGTGATCCGGTGCTGGTGCCGAGACTCGCGATTTCAATGGGCATTAAAACCATCATGGAATTTAGTAAACATATTGTGCTTTTAGCAAGCGGCGAGGAAAAAGCAGACGCCATTCAAAAGATGGCTGAAGGTCCTGTCACGACAGATGTACCGGCCTCCATTCTTCAAAAACACAATCATGTAACCGTTATCGTCGATAATAAAGCAGCTCAAAAATTAAAGAGTGCACCATACTCATAAAACAATAAAAGGAGACTGTCATGTTTAAAAAGGCATTTCAAATTCTGCAGCAGCTTGGCCGGGCGTTGATGACTCCGGTTGCCGTCCTGCCGGCAGCGGGCCTTTTGCTCCGTTTCGGAGACAAAGACTTACTGAACATCCCTATTATAAAGGATGCGGGCGGCGTTGTATTCGATAATCTTCCGCTGATTTTCGCCGTCGGGGTTGCGATCGGATTAGCCGGCGGCGAAGGTGTAGCCGGACTTGCCGCTGTCATTGGATACTTAATTTTAACCGTTACCCTCGACAATATGGGAAAATTACTCGGCCTTCAGCCTCCGTATGAAGGAGCCGAGCACCTGATTGATATGGGAGTTTTCGGAGGAATCATCATCGGGCTTCTCGCCGCCTATTTATATAAGCGGTTTTCATCAATCGAGCTGCATCCGGTCCTTGGATTTTTCTCTGGAAAACGCTTTGTCCCGATTATTACGTCCGTCAGTTCATTAGTGATCGGTGTCATTTTCTCATTCGTTTGGCCGCTGATCCAAAATGGAATTAACGCAGCCAGCAGTTTAATTGCCGATTCAACAGTCGGCCTGTTCTTTTATGCAACGATCTATCGTTTGCTGATTCCTTTCGGCCTGCATCATATTTTTTATACACCTTTCTATTTTATGATGGGAGAATACACAGACCCGTCAACAGGCAACACCGTAACCGGCGACCTGACAAGGTTTTTCGCGGGAGACCCGACAGCAGGGCGCTTTATGATGGGGGATTTCCCTTACATGATTTTCTGTCTGCCGGCAGTTGCTCTTGCCATTATCCATACCGCGCGTCCGGAAAAGAAAAAAATGATCTCCGGCGTTATGATTTCTGCGGCGCTCACATCTATGCTGACCGGAATTACAGAACCGGTTGAGTTTTCTTTCTTATTCGTTGCACCCGTGCTCTATTTGATTAACTCTATTCTTGCCGGTGTCATCTTTGTCGTTTGTGATTTATTCCATGTCCGCCACGGCTATACGTTCTCAGGCGGCGGAATTGACTACGTCTTGAACTACGGACTGTCAACAAACGGCTGGGTTGTCATTCCTGTCGGGATCGTGTTTGCTTTCATTTATTATTATTTGTTCCGATTTGCGATTCTGAAATGGAATTTGAAAACGCCTGGCCGTGACACAGATGAAGACGGTCAGAATGAGGAGAAAGCTCCAGTCGCAAAAGACCAGCTTGCCTTTCACGTGCTGCAGGCCTTGGGCGGACAGCAAAATATCGCTAATCTGGATGCGTGTATCACAAGGCTTCGCGTGACCGTTCATCAGCCAAGCAAAGTCAGCAAAGATGAATTAAAACGGCTTGGCGCAGTAGGTGTGCTCGAAATCAACAACAACTTTCAGGCGATATTCGGAACAAAATCCGATGCCTTAAAAGACGACATCAAAACGATCATGGCCGGAGGCGTCCCTGACACCGCCGCCGCGCTGGACACGGAAACGGACAAGCAGCAAAATCCTGTTTCCGACGAGGCCTTTATTTATCCGCTCAAAGGAGAAACAGTCTCTCTGGGGGACGTGCCTGATCAAGTCTTTTCAGAAAGAATGATGGGCGAGGGGTTCGCGATTAATCCAACAGAAGGAAAAGTCGTTGCACCTGCGGACGGCGAGATCGTCTCGATCTTTCCAACAAAACACGCCATCGGCTTTATGAGCGCCGGAGGCACCGAAATCCTGATTCATGTCGGCATTGATACTGTCAAATTGAATGGGGAAGGCTTTGAAGCACATGTCACGAGCGGACAAGCCGTCAAACAAGGTGAACTGCTTCTCACATTTGATCTTGATTACATCAAGCAGCATGCCGCTTCAGCCGTAACACCGGTTATTTTTACAAATATCTCTGAAGATAATATGAAGCACATTCAAATGAAGTAAAAAAGTCCCCCCTGCTGCGGGGGACTTTTTCGCCAACATAATGAAAGCGTTACCAAAATAAAATAACTTGAAAAAAGGGGTTTGCATTAGAATCACGAATGATATGAATATGCCTTCATTCTATCATTCTAAAGGGGGATTCATTTGAAAAAATTAATCGCGTTTCAAATTTTAATCGCTTTGGCTGCCGGAGCGATGATCGGCCACTTTTTTCCTGATTTCGGGATGGCACTCAGGCCTGTCGGAGATGGATTTATCCGCTTGATTAAAATGATTGTTGTGCCGATTGTGTTTTCTACCATTGTCATCGGAGCCGCAGGAAGCGGGAGCATGAAAAAAATGGGCAGCCTCGGTATCAAGACAATCATTTGGTTCGAAGTGATTACCACGCTTGTATTGGCGCTCGGTCTTTTATTAGCAAATGTCTTAAAACCAGGTGTCGGTCTTAATCTTTCCCATTTGGCGAAAAAAGATATCAATGAACTGTCAGGCTACACTGAAAAAGTTGTTGATTTCAAACAAATGATCCTCGATATTATCCCTACAAACATTATTGATGTCATGGCCAGAAATGATTTGCTTGCCGTAATTTTCTTTGCGATTTTATTCGGTGTCGCCGCTGCCGGTATTGGCAAAGCCTCTGAACCCGTGATGAATTTCTTTGAATCCGCCGCTCAAATTATGTTCAAACTCACGCAAATCGTTATGGTCACTGCTCCTATCGGCGTGTTAGCCCTGATGGCAGCTTCTGTAGGCCAATATGGCATTGAACTCCTCCTTCCTATGTTTAAGCTGGTTGGCACAGTATTCCTTGGCCTGTTCCTAATCCTCTTTGTCCTCTTTCCGCTTGTCGGTCTCATCTTTCAGATTAAGTATTTCGAAGTATTGAAAATGATATGGGATCTGTTTTTAATTGCATTTTCCACCACCAGCACTGAAACCATTCTCCCTCAGCTGATGGATAGAATGGAGAAATACGGCTGTCCCAAACGAGTGGTATCATTCGTCATTCCCTCCGGCTTGTCATTGAACTGTGACGGCTCGAGCTTATATTTATCGATTTCTTGTATCTTTCTGGCGCAGGCCTTTCATGTAGACATGACATTGTCCCAGCAGCTCCTCATGATGCTTGTGCTTGTGATGACCAGTAAAGGCATTGCAGCTGTTCCCTCTGGCTCGCTTGTTGTGCTGCTGGCGACTGCCAATGCTGTAGGACTGCCGGCTGAAGGCGTTGCCATTATCGCGGGTGTTGACCGTGTCATGGACATGGCGCGAACAGGCGTGAACGTTCCGGGACATGCGATCGCCTGCATCGTGGTGTCAAAATGGGAAAAAGCCTTCCGCCAAAAAGAATGGGTTTCCGCAAACAGCCAAACCGAAAGCTTATAAAAAAAGAACACCTCATTCCGAGGTGTTCTTTCCATTATTCAACAGAAGCATGTTCTTCTGTTTCAATCGCTGCCAGTCTTGCATTTACTTCTTCTTCTGTCATATTATGCTCTTTCACATACAGGTTTCTTGGATTCGTGCGGCACTCGTGGCTGCAGCTGCGCATATATTTATACTCATTTTCCGGTGTGCATATCATTTTTTTATTGCAAGATGGATTCGCGCAGTTCACATAACGCTCACACGGTTCTCCTGTAAAGTAGTCTTTTCCGACAATCACATGCTCGACACGGTTGACAGGCACGCTGATTCTTTCATCAAATACGTAGCACTGGCCGTCCCAAAGCTTGCCTTGCACCTCAGGATCTTTTCCGTATGTCACGATGCCGCCGTCAAGCTGGGCTACATCTTCAAAGCCTTGCTTCACCAGCCATCCTGAAAACTTTTCACAGCGTACGCCGCCTGTACAGTACGTTAAAATCTTTTTGCCTTCAAGCATATCTTTGTGTTCTTCGATCCATTCCGGTAATTCGCGGAAGGCTTCGATGTCAGGACGGACTGCACCTCTGAAATGGCCAAGGTCGTACTCGTAATCATTACGCGCGTCGATTACAATTGTGTTTGGGTCCTGCATCTTCTCATAAAATTCTGCTGGCTTCAAATGTTGACCTGTTGTTTCATTCGGATCGACATCATCTTCAAGACGAAGCGTGACAAGCTCTTTTTTATGGCGCACGAAGATTTTTTTGAAGGCATGGCCTTCTACTTCATCAATTTTAAATACCATGTCCGCAAAACGAGGATCAGCTTTCATTGTTTCCATATATTTTTCAGTCTGTTCAACCGTTCCTGATACCGTACCGTTAATTCCTTCAGAAGAAACAAGGATACGGCCTAACAAACCAAGCTCCTTACAAAAAGCCAGATGCTGCTCTCTAAACGCCTCTGGTTCTTCAATCGGAACATATTTATAGTAAAGTAATACTCTGTATTGTTTTTCCATGTTATAAACACCCTGTTCAATTATAGTTAGTTGCTATGCACACTCTTACTATATCATACAGGAAAATGCCGCAAAGATGAACAGATCCGCCCAGACTGATAAAAATATCCAAACTCTTACAAACCTGCGTGGCTCAAGGGTTTCTGAATGACGGATAGTATTTTCCATTAACTTACTAATAAATGTAGTTATCTGAAAACTATTATTATCATTCCTCTTCAAAAGATAAATTTACCGGTTCATCTAAAAGCTCTCCCGGCATTTCAAGGTTTGTTGAAGGTACGCTCTTATCTACCTCTTCAAAAACAACATGATCCATCCACACCTGCCCCGGTCCAGCTAATTGAACGCCAAAGGATATCACTGCGCTATTTTCTGGAACATCTAAAACGATAGCATAATGATTCCAATTGGTTGTTCCAGTAATAGGTCTGTTGCTCATATTATCAAATTGGAGAACATCATCAGCGGCACTGTCAACCCTCATCCAAAGCGAGGCAAAATGCTGCACTCCTTTTGTTTTGATAAAACTTGATAGACGAAGCCTTTTTCCAAGATAGCGGCCTGCTTTGAATTGCTGCATCATCGTCGCAAATTCACCGATATCCTGCACCATTGTTGACTTTAAATACCCTGAAGCTTTTCCCTGATGTACATTTTCCCGGTCAATCCCCATTTCGAATTGGAACGGATGGCTCCCGCTCAATACCCAGCCCTTCATTTTTTTCTCCATGTAAGATTCCTCCTTTTTTGAAGTAAAGCGTTTCATAAATGTTCGGTATGCACCTGGCGGCATGTGATACATCTTTTTGAACGTCCTCGTAAATGCTTCTTGAGATTCAAACTGAAAATACAAAGCAATATCGATAATACGAAGATCTGTATAAAGCAAAGCCGCTGCCGCATTCGCAAGACGTCTTAAGCGAATATAAGAAGCAACCGACATACCGACTTCTTTTTGAAAAATCCGATGAAAATGGAATTTTGAAAAGCTTGAAACGTTTACAATATCCTCGTTTGATATTTGCTCATGTAAATGTGATTCAATCCAATTGATTGTTTTCTGGACAGCCTTTTCATAATACATTGCACGCTCTAATCTCCTTTCTGTTTTAGAATAATGGATCACTGATTATATGTTTTGATTATTTTTGCGATATGTAAAAATCCCCTGTTAGAGCACAGGGGACACTGGTCACTTGATAATGACTGACGGCGTGATATGCTCCAGCCAAATGACACCGTCATATTGTTCCTTCAGGATCATCTGCTCTTCCATGTTCCCCCAATAGAGCGCAGTCCGCGGGGTATACATCCACGAAGTGCCTTTCTTGTTTTTTGTATGGAGAAAATCAACAAAGAGAGCAGGATGGTCCGCAGCTTTTAGCAAAGCTTCAAGACTTCCAGACGGCGGCGGGCTTGTAACCGGCATAACCGTCTTATTATCGGAACTATTCAGACTTGCACCAGAGTAAGCATAAATGCCAATCGTATATGTTTGTTTCTTCAGCCGCTCCGGCAAATAATCACCCATGTTAGGGCCGTTTAGCTGTACCCAGTCCTTTATCATTTTCGTATTCTGTTTGCGAAGATGGTAATTGTGGCCCCAGACAATGATTTTCTTTTTCGGATAAAGGGTTTCGGCTACCCACTGAAATTGTTCAGCCATCATGCGGTCTCTCATAAAGAATGAAAAATCCTCAATATTCTTGGGATAGTCCTCTAGTTTTTCTTTCATTTCTTCCAGCATATACGTTTCCATGACATCAATTCTCAGCTGAAGGGAATGCATAAACATCTCATAAGCTTTTGGCTCTTTCGGAAGGTTAACTCTTAGCTCTGGGGCATGTGTTTCAGCGAATTGGATCAGCTCTTGATAGTTTTTCACAAGCTTTTCCTTCTTTTGCGAAAATTCATCAAACGTATTGCTGTCTGTCACTAATGTTGAAAAATCATTTTCTGATTGGGAAAGCAGCTCTGCTTTTTCCGGGTTCACCGCTTTTACCCATTGAGTTGCAGCATCATTGAATGAATTCTTCATGCTTTGAATATCAAAACCGGTAAGGATCAGCGGATCGCCTTTCTCTTTTTGCTCTTTCATGTAATCAAACAATTCAACGACATCTTCTGTGTGCCATACAGCGTAAATGGAGTTTTTCATCGTGCTTTTAGGGGTTAATTGGTCCATATTAAGGTAGGATGCATTTGTATCAGGAAAGCCGGACTCAAAGGCCAATACATCGTATCCCAGCTCTTCGTGGAGGTATTTGATCATTCTGACCTTTGTGGCATTCATTTCGCCAGCGCCATGTGTCGTTTCTCCTAACTGAACAATTCGTTTCCCTTTCAGCACCTTCTTCAGGAATCGAAAGTCTTTGTTTGAAGCATGTGAAGCATCAAGTGGCTGTGCATGTCGTTCAATCCAGGAATCCCAATGTTTTTCTTCAGAAGCAGCACGAGCGGAGGCTGAAAAAGAAGAAAACGCCAGACAAACGATCAGCAGCGGCAGGGTCATTCTCACTATTATTCGTTTCAATTCTATCTCTCCTTTTCTATTAGGTTCTCTAGTCGTTACGAGATAGATATTGAAAAAGTTTCCTTTTTCTGCCAACAAAAAAAGCTTCTCTGTTGAAAGAAGCTTTAGCTGGATTCTCTCATCACCTGATGAAAGTAAAACCGATATGTATTTCGTAAAAATGTCTCAACCGGAAGCTGCACATCCGCTTGGTATTTGCTGATGATAAAGGGAAATCGCTCGATTCCTTTTTCGCGCAAATTGTTCGCTTGCTCTTCATCTATTGCCGTCTCTTGCAAAACCGCTTCAATGATCGGCCAGCACGATTCCCGCACTTGCCTCAGGACAGCTTCATCTCCGGTGTTCTGATAATCTGTAATCCAGCTGATGATTTGTTTCTCCATGGGTCTCACCTTTCTTCAAAAAAAGAGGCGCTGCGTCTATGCAAGCTCCTCTTTTTACTCTTCGTAACCTATCAGTTCTCCGACTTGAACTTCTTGGCCTTCTGTTAAATTGGCGGACGGCTGGAACGCGTCTTTTTCAAAAATCAAAATGACGGTTGATCCAAATGAAAAGTATCCCAGCTCCTCGCCGATCTCCAATTCAGCACGGGTATTTGTCTGCACGATAGAATTAATATTCATCGCCCCGACAGGAATCATCAGGACATTTCGGCTGCCGCCATTCAGTTCGTACACAAACCGATAATTTTTCGACAGCACATCTTTTCCGTATTTCAACCCTAATTGATTGACCGGATATGAGCGATTTCCGAGCTCGGCCAGCTTTTGATACCTGCAGCTGATCGGAGAATGGAAACGGTGATAATGACGCGGGCTTAGATACAGCACAACGAAGTATCCGCCGTTGTATTGATGGTCTGCGCTTTTACAGCCAGTCAGCTCAGCGAATGAGTAATCTTTTCCCTTCACCGTAAAGGTTTGATTCGGGTTGATGATTCCTACCGTCTGAACCACACCGTCAACAGGGCTAACCACCGCATGCGCCTCTTTTGAAACAGGGCGCCGCTCCAGATTAATTTGTCGAATGAACAATTCGGACAGCGATCCGTAATCAGCAGCCGTCCCGTCCACATCATCCCAATTCAGCCGAAAATGTTTTGAGAACAGCGGAATGACCGGTTTGCTGATTTTCGACTCGCAAAATCCTTTAATCAGATAGGATGACAGACGATGATTCGTCAGCTCTATCAATGATCGATACAGAATCTTTACAGCCGTATTAAACATGAATAATCCCTATTACCCTTCCGATTGTAATAAAAACAAAGCACCACAAAAAGGCGCCGATTGCCGCAAACGCAATATACGTTTTCAAATCCATTTTGCCGATCCCCGAAAAGTAGCATGTCACATGTCGGACGCCGGGAATAAAATAACCTAAAATAAGAGAATATGGACCGTATTTCTTCATCCATTTTTCCACTTTCATCATTCTTTTTTCTTTTAAGCCGACCCACTTGCCGTACTTATCGATAAACGGGCGTCCGGCTTTTCTGCCAATCATGTAGCTGATCAGCATACCTAACAAAGCCCCGACAAAACTGATCAATATCGAAAGCTCATAATTCAATACATCGGTATGCGTGAAATAGCCAACAACGGTCATCATCACTTCATCTGGAATCGGCAATCCTACAATCCCTAATACGAGCATCAAAAAAATAGCGAGATAACCGTAATCCGCTATGAGCTGCTGAACTAATTCCATCTCCCGGACTCCAGGTTTTCTGCCGCATGTTTTTTAAAATGAGGGAATTTTATTTTACTCACCATTAAATATGAAAGTCCGCAAGCGCCGATTGCCAGAAGGATCGGGTTATAGGTGAAGCTTAGAATAACAAGGCACATGCCCGCAAATGGAATCGGCATACCAATAAATGTCGGGAGTTTGCTTTGTTCAATGTTAAATTTAGAGAGACGAAGCATTCCGCAAATGCTGTACGTCAATGCGCATAAGATCCCTATAAATGGCAGGGTATACAACGCGACACTGTAAGCAAGCATAGAGGGAGCCACCCCAAACGTAACCAAGTCGGCAAACGAATCCAATTCTTTTCCCATATCAGAAACGGCATTCAGCTTACGTGCAGCCATTCCGTCAAAGAAATCAAGGAACATGCCGGTAAAAATGAATAGCACTGCTGAATGAATGTTGTGATAGAGCAAGGAATGAATCGCCAGCAATCCGCAAATGAAGTTTCCTATCGTAATCATACAGGGGATGTAATTCACAGTGTAACCAAACCTCCAATTGTAAAACCATCTATATTATTCGACGATAGTAATCGAATAGCGTTTCAGGAAAAAATTTCTTCAATAAGCATGATAACATAAAATGCCCCCAAAAAAGCAGCATTCAAATTCTATTATTATACAACATTTGTTACCATTTGAAAAATGAATGCCAATCTTTTCATGCCTTATACTCATTTATTCTCCGCCCAAAAAGGACAAAACGCGTTGATTGACGTACTCTGGCTGCTCCAGAGATAACAGGTGTCCGGCGTCCTTTACGATTTCAGCCTGAATTCCCGGCACCAGCACCGACGCCCGCTCATAAGCCATTTGCTGATGGTACATAACCTCGTGCTCACCGAACATCAGCAGTACCGGGACTTGTATTGATTTCAATTCCTGGTCTGTGAACACGTACGGAAAGCCATTTTCTGTCGGCTTCAGGTTCCTTTGTTCATCCTGCCACGCCGCACCCTCCATAATTTGGATTTGCAGTAAAGGATGCAGATCATATCTGTTATCTGTGATCCACTTGATATATGCTTCGGCTCCTCTTGCCCCTGTAAGCGCCGCAGCGTATTTATAGACATCCGGATGAAATGAAATAAACGCTTCAGCGGGACTCATAACAACCGCCCGCTCTACTCTTTCAGGCGCTTGAAGCAAAAAATTCACGATATGGGAGCCGCCAAGCGAAAGACCGGCCAGGTGTGCTGTCTCAAGTCCAAGAGAATCAAAGACATCTTTCATCCATTCTGCAAAATCAGCTCTTGTTTCCATCGCTGCTGATGGTATACTTTTATTTTTGTCTCCTATTATATCGACCGCATATGTACGAAATTGACTGCTCCACGCCGCAATATTCGGATACCACATCGCAGAGCTAAAAAGGCCTCCGTGAAGCAAAATGAGCGAAGGTGCGCCCTTTGGCCCACTTGCAATGATATGTGTTTTTCCAAAACGAGTAGAAACATAGAATGCTTCCGACTCAATCGGCCACAAAGAAAGGCTTTGATTATACGCCTTGTAAAAGCGAAGACCGCTTTCTACCGCGGCAAGCTGCATCGAATCTTGTGTCATCTTCTTCTTTTTCCTCCGGGTTTGATTGATATAAATGAAAGGATAGCGCCCCTTTTGTCTCGTAAGAAAAAATACCTATTTCTTATTATCTCATATTATAAATTTCCAGTATATAGTTTGGCTTCCTGTGATCAATAAAAAAGGCAGTTTCCCTTAAAATCAGGGAAACTGCTATTCTTTGAAGACCAATGGAATGGCATGATCTTTTTTATCCTCTGTTAATGAAATTTGATGGGTTACTGATGTTTCACCCTTCGTCAACGCGACTGAATAATCGCCTTTTTTACTGGTATCCCATTTGATGTCTCCGTTTTTGTCTGTTTTACCGAGTATCTCGCCGATCTCTGTATTCGGCTCCTCATCTGACGCAGGCGCTTTGACAATCGTCACTTGAACTCCTTCGACCGGAAGCCCCTTAGCATCCTCCACATGAAGAGTGACAGGAATCGTCATTTCTTTTTGTGAAGAATGCGTCTGCGAACTGCATCCGCATAAAAACAAAATAGATATGAATATGGCTAGTTTGCTGTATTTATTGATTTGCCCAATATTGAATATTGTTGAATACATCGTTCGTCACCCTTGTTCCCAAGTTATATGACGATCCCCCGTTCGTGTGAATGGCAATAGCTGTCTGCCCTGTATCACTGTAGTTTCGATATACAGGCGATCCGCTTTGGCAGCCGTACGTATCGGTTGTATAGGTCAGCTTATACGTTTCAGCAGATCGAATCGGCTTTGTATCAGACCACATCGTACCAAAGGTTTTGTCACACGGGAATCCTGTCACTGACGAGGAAAGGCCCACGGGACTGCTGCTGTTTGTAGTCCGATAGCCGTACCAGCCAACCGTGTTTCCAGGAGAACCGTTTAATTTAATAGCTCCGTAATCATAATTGGTGTCTTTGCTTTCCGTCCATCCTTTGACTGAATAAAACATCGTGCCGGAATAAGTTCCGTATGGATATGAAGAATCATTGCGTCCCGGCGCGGCGGTTATCGTTGAAGCCCATCCATGATCCTGGCTGTACACACAATGTCCAGCCGTGACGACTGTATTTGGATTGACTAAAAATCCGGTACATCCATAAGTGCTTGAAGTGTTGGGATACTTGATTGATAGCTGAACGGTTGCTCTATATGGAAAAGAAGTCGTGCTGGAGATTCTGGTGCGTTCATCAGTTCCGATAATGCTCGAAGGCTGTAAGGTTTGAATGTTTTTTTCCAGTTGCGTTTGGCCGCCGTATAACGATTTGCTTGTTTTCCCAGTTCCCTCATAAGGTGCGGAAACCTGTTCTGCTTTTGACGTTTGGTTTTTCGTGGCATCAGCTTCTTTACCGGTATTCGATACAGAAGTTTGCGGATTCTCTGCTGCTTTTGCCGGTACACCGAAAGATACCGCTGCCGCCAAAGCCAAACACAAAACCGTTAAGTAAGCGAACCATTGTTTTCTGAATCTTGGAACTAATTTCATTTTGTCATCTCCCTCCTTTAGTGTCAACCACCCGTATTGATGGAAGACTTTTACATTATAATCAGGTTTCGGATTCTTATGATAAAACTTTTATGGAGAGAGAAAAAAAACAGGCCTTGTGCGATGACAAAGCCTGCTCAAACTCTATTTTATCGTTAGCTGATCCAATGCTTTCTTAGCGTTCTCTCTCGCCGTTTCGACTGTATCAGCAGCAGAAAGCGCAACTGCCATACGCCGTCCGGCTTTCGTTATTGGCTTTCCAAAGACGCGCACTTGTGTCTGTGGGACTGCCAGTGCGTGTTCCAGTCCTTCAACAGTGTAATCCGCTAATTCTTCTGGTGCTTTGAGGGGCCTGCTGGCGCCAGGAGAAAGCTGTGTGATTTCTGTAATCGGAAAGCCGAGAATCGCCCGGACATGCAGCGCGAATTCTGACAAATTTTGCGTTACCAGCGTGACAAGGCCTGTATCATGCGGACGGGGAGATACCTCACTGAAATATACCTTATCTTTCGCAAGGAACAGCTCAACACCAAACAGGCCGTATCCGCCAAGCTCATCCGTGATTGCTTTTGCAATATGCTTCGCTTCTTCTATTTGCTGCTCTGTCATATCATGCGGCTGCCACGATTCGATATAATCCCCGTCCTTTTGCACATGACCGATCGGCTCACAAAATGCCGTACCGTTAACCGCACGTACGGTTAAGAGTGTGATTTCTGATTCGAAAGGGATAAACTCCTCAACGATCACGCGGCCGTTTTTCACCCGTCCGCCTTCCATCGCCGTCTCCCAGCAGCTCTCTAAATCCGCTTCAGAGCGGCACACACTTTGGCCTTTTCCAGAAGAACTCATCAAGGGCTTAACGACACAAGGAAAACCGATCTGAGCTGCCGCTTGTATAAATTCATCATATGTATTCGCAAATTCATAGCCAGCCGTCGCAAGTCCAAGCGTTTCCGCCGCAAGCCGTCTGATGCCTTCCCGATCCATCGTCAGCTTGGCCGCACGGGCATTCGGGATAACGTGAAATCCTTCTTCTTCAAGCTTCAGCAATTCATCCGTCGCAATCGCCTCAACCTCAGGCACAATCAAATCCGGCTTTTCTTTCTCAATGATGGCTCTGATCTGCTCGGGGTCAAGCATATCAACGACATAGCTGTTATGCGCCACCTGCATCGCCGGAGCATGCTGGTAACTGTCAACTGCCACCGTCTGTACCCCAAGACGCTGGGCTTCAATCACTACCTCTTTACCTAACTCACCTGAACCTAACAATAAAACCTTCTTTGATTGATACATCTTTGCCCCTCCTATCTGTTCCAAACCATTATAACTGAAATATTTGAAAAATAAATTTTTATTAAAATAGAAAATATTATAATTTGATTCCTAAACGAAAGCAGGCCAATAAAGATTAGCTTTTTAAACAGCAACATCATACAAGAAATCCCCCAAAACCATGCTACACTTAATCCAAGACCACCATACCGACAGGAGGCATCCCATGCAAAACGAAACCCGCACACTGCAGCTTGACCCACATCTTCATATAGAAGCCTACCGCTTCAAGGGGATTATGCAAAAGTTCCCGAACCACTTTCACGATTATTATGTGATTGGATTTATTGAAAAAGGGCAACGGTATCTGGCCTGTCAGGATCAAGAATATATCATCAATCCAGGTGATCTTCTCCTCTTTAACCCCCGTGACACGCATAGCTGTGAACAGATTGACGGCCGGACGCTTGATTATCGGTGTATCAATGTCATGCCGGATGTCATGGAGAAGGCAGTGAAGGAAATTACCGGCGCCGGGCATCTCCCTTATTTCTCCCAGCATGTGTTATTCCGCCATGAGCTGACAGCCAGCCTGCAGGAATTGCATATTTTGATATCAGACGAAAAACAAGCTTTGCGTAAGGAGGAGCTGTTTCTTCATCTGCTGGAAGAGCTGATTCGCCACTATTCGGATGTTACGTTCCTTAATAGCGTTCCCGAACCATCCGACGAAGTCAAATTGGTTTGCGAATTTTTAGAAGAGCATTATGCCGAAAACGTCACGCTCAATGATTTGAGTGAATTAACAGGATGGAGCAAGTATCATTTATTGCGTTCGTTTACAAAACAAAAAGGAATTACGCCTAATAGCTATATGGAAACAATCCGGATTAATCAAGCGAAAAAACTTCTTGAACAAGGGGTAAGACCAATTGATGCCGCATTTCAGACAGGGTTCAGTGATCAGAGCCATATGACGAAGTTTTTTAAACGGCAGGTGGGGCTGACACCGAAGCAATACATGAAGATTTTTGAAAAGGAGCTTCACAGATGAACATACAAAGAGAAACTTCCGGGCATATCGCAGCCATTGTGACCATTCTGATTTGGGGGACGACCTTTATTTCGACCAAAGTTCTGCTGGCTGACTTCTCTCCAATGGAAATATTATTTTATCGGTTTTTGATGGGCTTTATCGCTCTGATCCTCGTTCGTCCCAACATGATTCCGTTCAGAAATTGGCGGCAGGAACTGTTGTTTGCCGGGGCTGGTTTATTTGGCGTAACCTTATACTTTCTATTAGAAAATATAGCTCTCACCTATACATACGCTTCCAATGTCGGCATGATCGTGTCCATTATACCGATGATCACTGCGGTTTTGGCCCATTTTCTGCTCGAAGGCGAAAAACTGCGTCTGACTTTTTTCATTGGATTTGTCTCGGCACTGATCGGGCTTTTATTGATTACATTTAATGGCAATGTGGTACTGCGTCTGAATCCGCTCGGAGACATCATGGCAGCCGGGGCCGCTCTCGTGTTTGGAGGCTACTCGATATTCATGAAAAAATTAAGCGCTTACGAATACCACATCATCGAGCTGACACAGAGAGTATTTTTGTACGGCTTATTGTTTATGGTGCCCGCCTTATTTTTGTTCGACTTCCATTTTGGCCTGAGCCGATTTTCATCCGCTTCGAATGCACTTAACATGCTTTTCCTAGGCATTGGCGCTTCCGCCCTGTGCTTCGCCACTTGGAATTATTCAGTTGGCGTGCTCGGAGCCGTCAAATCCAGTGCGTATATTTACATGGTCCCGGTTATCACGATCGCCGCTTCTGTCCTGATTCTGCACGAAAACATGACATGGATCGCTCTTCTAGGAGGCGCGCTTACACTTTTAGGCCTCTACATTTCAGAGCTGAAACCGAAAGCGAAGCTGATGGAGAACGGATCTAGAATGGATGCTTAACGGCATCTATACACGGGGTGTATGGGCAGACACAAACGGCGCTCACTGGGTTCCAAATCAACTTTATCAAAATCTATCTAACAGTCTTAGCTTACCGACTGAACTTTATGTCATTCAATAACTCAAACATTGAATACTTAATTTGTACCTTTTTGACGTTGCAATATGTAACAGCGCTACTTCTGGACTTAAGACTTCGATTACATTTAAAATAGGCCCTGAAGCAGGAGCAGTTGCAGGACTCTTCCGTACATTATTAATAGTCTTGATCTCCATGGGTCCTTTTAGAGAATGCATAAATATCAGGAAATCACAAAAAAAATAGAAACCGATTTGTACCCTATCAGTCAAAACGATAACGATTTACTTTCTTACCTAATGAAACAAGACTCTTTCACACTCAACCAAATGAAAGTGTGTTTAATTGAACCACAGCTCACATTCAAACACACTGTCAAAATCGTATTTACAGTGACACTAATAACCTTATATATTTATTTTTTCAGTTCTCATTACAATGATTTAATAGAAATGGGTGTACAAATGTTTTTTGTGTTAATTGGCCTAATATGGGTATTTGGTGTTTCCCCATTTTCAAGAAAAGTTCAAATCTCTGAGCGCTTCAAGCAAAAATCCGAAAATGCCCGCATTGTCGGTATGATCGACTTCGTGTTAGAACAAAAATACAAAAAAAGCATCTCTGAATAATTCCGAAATCAGAGATGCTTCCCCTCTGCCCTTATCACTTCTCTATCACAGCCGCACTGTCACGCGTGACCGCCGCGGGCTCCCTCAGCATCACATTCATCACGCTCGCCAGCACTAGCATTCCAATCGACAAATAAAAAGCCAGTGTATACTCACCTGTTATCGTATAGATGACGCCAGGCACGTACGCGCCAAGTGCCGATCCGATCTGGTGGGCGAGTGAGAGCCAGCCAATCATGAGGCCGATCGAGTAGTTTTGAAAGTACTGGGTGGCGAGCATTTGAGTCGGTGCTACCGTTGCAAAGTCCACTAACCCAAACAGAATCGCAAAGGCTAAAAGCAAGTAGGGCTCGTGGCTGTATATGAGAATCACGATCGACATCGCGCGCACCGCATATAAAAAGCAAAGGATTTTCCGGCTGCTCCACCGGTCCGCTACAATTCCCGACAGTAAGATGCCGGCAATATTAAAGCCTGCCAGCAGACTGACAGCGGCACTCGTGACCGTCGTGGAAAAGCCGTGATCGTGAGAAAAGGGAATCAAATGGGTATCCATCAGCCCCACGGTCGTAAATCCGCAGATCAAAAACGGCAATATCAAAAACCAGAATTGCCTCATTCGAAACATCCCGGTCACTGAAAGAGCAGTTGTTTTAGGTGCTGTGTCTTTTTCTGAAGCAGCCAGTCCGCCTATCGGCTCTGTCTTCTTTTCTGAAGGATTGTTCCTCAGCATCAGCAGCGCAGCCGGAAAAACAATCACGATTAACAGCAGCCCCAACACCACAACCGTCAGCTTCCAGCTAAACCAATGGATCAGCATGAGTGAGCCAGGGACGAGAAGCATTTGCCCCGCGCCAAATCCTGCTTCCATGATCCCAAAGGCTAGTCCCCGCTTTTTGCTGAACCAATTGACGACCAATACACTTGCTGCCACATTCGATGCTCCGCCAACCCCAAGCGAGACACCCAGCCCATAAAGCAAAAACAGCTGCCAAGGCGAAGTCACAAGGTATGTTAAGAAAATGCTGACGCCTGTCAGTAACGCACTCCATGCCAAAACAGCCCGAGCACCCCACTTGTCCACAAGCCGGCCGATCACAGGCTGTGATATGCCGTAAACAATAAAGCTCATCGTCGAAATCAACGAGATGGTGCTTCTATCCATTGAAAATTGCCGTTCCCACGGCTCCACAAATGCACCAAACGACAGCCGCACCCCCTGAACCGCCAATAAGATCAAAAAGGTGACGGAGACGATGATCCAAGCATAGTGCAGTCTTTTCATGCCAGCTCCAAATCCCACCGTTCTTCTGTCAGCTGCTGTCCCCATAATGGCGCTTCTTGTTTCACTTCACTTATCCTGAATCCAAATTTTTCGTAGAGCGGACGAGCCTCAGCCATGGTGCTCACCGTCCAAAGGAAAATGCGGTCAAATTTCATGTCTTGGCAGTATGCAACCAGATGCTCCAGCAATTGAGTGCCGAGCCCCCTGCCCCGAAAAGCCGCATCAACCAGAAACCATCTGAGCTGGACTGTCTTATCATCATGCTTGACCAGCCCGACAGAGCCGGCAAATTTCCCGCCGCTTTCCGCAATCCATATGTTTTCGATGTCAGCGTCAAATGTCTCCTGAAGGTAAGCTAAAAACGTGTCGTCCCAGCCGTGAGCCTCCGCGTAAAATTGTCTTTGTTTCTCAATAAGGAGTTGAAGATCATCCGACAGAAAATAATCTCTAATCGATATCTCAGATGTTCTGGCAGAAAGCGACTGTGAAAGGATCACTTCAATCTCTGCCATCGCCTCGGCAAGCTTGTGCTGCTCCTTTTGGTTGATTTCCTTCAGCATCAGTTCCACTTGTTCGTTGGCTTTCTCCTCCAGCTTTTTATAAATCGTTTTTCCGGTTTCTGTGACAAAAATATAATGGTGGCGGGCGTCATCTTTGCTCCTCTGTTTATAGATCAAACCTTCTTTTTCAAACTGCTTCACAATCCTGCTGACATATCCCCGGTCAAGCCCCAGCTTATCCTGAAGGGCTTTTGCCGTACAATTAGGCGTATTATAAACTTCAAATAATATCCGTGTTTCCGTTAAGGAAAACGGGCTGTCGTAAATGTGCTCATTAAGGAAACCAAGGACGTTTGTATAAAATCGATTGAACTTTCTGAATCTTAATCCGATAGATGATTCACTTGTTTTCAAATCAATCCCCACTTTCTAATATCGTTGACTAAGCCAATTATAATCACATATAGTTGCCTCAGTCAACAATCCGTTAGAAAGTGAGGATTTTATTTTCCTGATTCTTTCTTTTTCCTTATCACAATCAATGTGATATAGGATAAAGCCAGGGAAATCAAGCTATAGACTACAGCCCATCCCAAAAATGATTCATTAAAAATGGTAAAGGTGAGCACTAGAGAAATCACCAAACTAAGCATTGGCATCAGATACGCGTTTTTACAAATACAAGTCCCGACAATCGACAACAGCATAATTCCTAACGGTAAAATACCGAATGCGATATCTAATTCATCCACCTGCAACAGCCTCCCTCAAGATTTTTATGCTGCCAGTAAAAAAACATAACTCCATTTAGTAAAAGGATTATATTTACTTTCTCAATACCCAATTTGAAATTACCCGTTTACATTCACTCTAGACTATGATAACTTAAGAAAGCGCTATCATAATAAGTTAATAGCTTGGATGGAGATGAGGAGAGCCAGGAATCCAACCCCTTTTGACAAGGGGTGTTTTCTGGCTCTTTTTGTTTTTCAGAAAGGAGGCACGCATACATCCAGCACAAACAGCAAAGGGGGATAATTTTTGATGCTTCATATATTTAAACCGGCTCCTCACATTGAGAGACTGGATGATTCAAAGATGGATGCGGCTTATAAACGGCTCAGGCTGCAAGTATTCATTGGTATTTTCATTGGCTACGCAGGCTACTACCTGCTGCGGAAAAACTTTGCCTTTGCCATTCCTTATCTGCAGGAACAGGGATTTTCCAAAACAGAACTAGGTTTGGTGCTGGCCGCTGTGTCCATTGCGTACGGCTTCAGCAAATTCATCATGGGAATGGTGTCTGACCGCTGTAATCCGAGATATTTTCTCGCAACAGGCTTATTTCTATCAGCAATCGTCAATATTCTATTCGTTTCAATGCCGTGGGTGACTTCGAGCGTCACCATCATGTTTATTTTTATGTTTATCAACGGATGGTTTCAAGGAATGGGCTGGCCGCCATGCGGCAGGACAATGGCCCATTGGTTTTCTATAAGTGAACGCGGCACAAAAATGTCGATCTGGAATGTCGCACATAACATAGGCGGCGGTATTCTTGCTCCGCTTGTCACTCTTGGCATCGCGATGTTCGTCACTTGGAAAAGCGTGTTTTTCTTCCCTGCCATCATCGCCATTATCATTTCATTTTTAATTGTTTTATTGGTTCGTGATACGCCTCAATCCTGCGGACTCCCGCCAATTGAAGAGTATCGGAATGACTATCCAAAACACGCTTTTAAAAATCAGGAAAAGGAATTAACAACAAAAGAAATCCTTTTTCAATATGTGCTGAATAACAAATTTCTTTGGTATATCGCGTTTGCCAATGTATTTGTCTATTTCGTGCGATACGGCGTGGTTGACTGGGCGCCTACTTACTTAACAGAAGCCAAAGGCTTTTCTCCTGAAGACTCGCGCTGGTCCTATTTTCTTTACGAATATGCCGGCATACCGGGAACCATTTTGTGCGGCTGGATCAGTGACCGATTCTTCAAAAGCCGCCGGGCACCGGCAGGCGTTTTGTTTATGGCGGGTGTTTTCATTGCCGTATTGGTGTACTGGCTGAATCCGGCCGGCAACCCGCTCGTAGACAATATCGCCTTGATCAGCATTGGCTTCTTAATCTACGGACCTGTTATGCTGATCGGCCTGCAAGCGATTGACCTAGCACCGAAAAAAGCAGCCGGAACTGCAGCCGGTTTGACCGGATTTTTCGGATACATCGGCGGATCTGCTTTCGCAAACGCCATTATGGGCTTTGTCGTTGACCGGTTTGATTGGAACGGCGGCTTTATCATGCTGATCTCTTCCTGCATTCTTGCTATCGTCTTCTTAGCTTTGACATGGAATACAGGCAAACGGGCAGAGCACGTTTAAAAAAGCCACATAAAAGATTAATCATTTTCCAACACGCCGTTTACATCCGTTTTTTAATATGAAAGACAGGTAGTCTTTATCAATAAGGAGGAGAAATCATGAGAAAAAATAGAATACTTGTCTTGGTTGTTCTGTCGCTAGGCTTACTCTCATTTATGGTAACGCCTGTGTCGGCAGCGTCAAAAGGAAACCTGCTGTCGCCTGACCGTATCCTGACTGTTGCGCATAGAGGGGCTTCTGGATATGTGCCTGAGCACACGATTCTGTCTTACGAAACCGCTCAAAAAATGAAAGCAGATTATATTGAATTGGATCTGCAAATGACAAAAGACGGGAAATTGATTGTCATGCACGACGAAAAACTGAACCGTACCACAAACGGAACGGGCTGGGTGAAAGACCATACGCTCGCAGACATTAAGAAGCTGGACGCCGGTTCTTGGTTTAATGAAGCTTATCCGGAAAAAGCGAAGCCGCAGTACGCCGGCCTTAAAGTTCCTACATTAGAAGAAGTATTAGACCGTTTCGGAAAGCACGCGAACTACTACATTGAAACAAAATCGCCTGACACCTACCCTGGTATGGAAGAAAAACTGATCGCTTCCTTGCAGAAACATAAATTACTGGGCAAACATTCTAAGCCCGGCCAGGTGATCATTCAATCGTTCAGCAAAGAAAGCCTGTTAAAAGTCCATCAATTACAGCCAAAACTGCCGACCGTTCAATTGCTGGAAGCCAAACAAATGGCGGCAATGACAGATGCTGAACTGGAAGAAATCAAAACATACGCTGTTGGTGCAGGCCCGGATTATAAAGCTTTGAATCAAGAAAACGTCCGTATGATCCGCAGCCACGGCCTCCTGCTGCACCCTTACACAGTCAATACAGAAGCAGATATGCGCCGCCTGCTTGATTGGGGCGTGACAGGGGTGTTTACGAATTACGCTGATATCTTTCAGAAGGTGAAAAAAGACTACAAAAAAGCATAGAATCCTAGGATTCTATGCTTTTTCCTCATTGATTTTCACCAATAACAGCTTCAGCAATATTGACCGCATGATCGCCGATACGCTCCAGGTTGCTGATCATATCAACAAAGACGATGCCCGCTTGTCCAGTACACAGCCCTTCATTCAAACGGATAATATGCTTTTTGCGAAGCTTCCGTTCCATTTTGTCAATGTCATCTTCTTTTTCAATGACTTGTTCAGCTATCTTTGCATCATTGTGGTGCAAAGCTTCAATGGACGCCTTCACAGTAGAAATCGTCAAATCCATCATTTCAGTTAAATCCGTCATGGCAGATTCAGTTATAACCACACGATGCGCCTGCTGGTATTCTATCAATTCAATCACATTTTCGAAGTGATCTCCGATTCTTTCAATGTCTCTGACCGTATCCATCAACATATGATGCTCCTCAGACTCGTGCTCTGAGAGAGAACTTGAAGAAAGTTCGATCAAATAATCGGTAATTTTCCGGTCGAGATTGTTAACCGCATCCTCTATCTGATAAGCATTGGCCGCATATTTTGGCTGTTTTGTTACCAAAAACTGCTTTGTGACTTCCAGCCCCTGCACCGCAAAATTCCCCATTTGGATCACTTCTTCTTTTGCCTGTCCGAGAGCAATAGATGGTGATTGTTCAATAAAAATCGGATCAAGATGCGACTTGTATTCGACCATTGAATCCTTGCCCGGAATCAGTTTTGTTACGATCAAAGCCAATATCCCGACAAAAGGAAGCTGTATAATCGTATTGGTCGTATTAAAGATTCCATGTGCGAATGCAATTGTCATTTTCGGATCAAGCCCCATCGAAGCCTGAAGTGACAAAATCAATGCTGTAAACGGCTTAAGAAAAATCAGGAAAATTGCTGTCCCGATTAGGTTAAACAGCACATGAGTAGCAGCAGCACGCCTCGCCGCAACAGATGCACCTAAAGATGCAAGAACCGCGGTGATCGTCGTCCCGATATTATCACCGAATAACACTGGCAGCGCACCGTTAATATCAATCAGCCCATCTGAGAATAAACCTTGCAAGATGCCGATCGTGGCGCTGGAGCTTTGCACAAGAACCGTAAACAAAGTCCCAATGACAGCACCTAGTAACGGATTAGAGCTCATACTGACAGTTAAATCATGAAATGCCTCAAGTGAACGGAGCGGTTTCATGCCGCCGCTCATTAACTCCAGCCCATAAAACAGAGCCCCAAACCCAAACACAATCTGGCCGGCATTTTGCACATGTTTATGCTTAAAGAAAAACAGTAAAAATCCGCCGACAGCAATAATCGGCAATGCATAAGCCCCTATGTCAATCCCGATAATAAACGCGGTAACCGTTGTTCCAATATTGGCTCCCATAATAACGCCAATGGCCTGACGAAGCGTCATAAAGCCCGCACTGACAAGCCCGACGGTAATTACCGTCGTTCCCGAGCTGCTTTGAATCAAAACCGTCACAATGATGCCCGCCAATACGCCCATCAGCGGATTGCTTGTAAAACGGTCTAATATATTTCTCAATCTATCCCCAGCCGATTTCTGAAGTCCCTCTCCCATGAACTTAATTCCAATTAGGAAAATACCGAGACCCCCAAAGAATTCGAACAGTAATGTTTGGATATCAATCGTCAACGCTTTCACCTCTGTCTCGACATATATCAGCAAAACTCCCTATGATTATGTTTCAAGTTCATATGAATGTAAATGAATCTTCTAACAAATTTACACTAACTTAACAATGGGCCTTTAAAACCCAAATTGAATTTACAATGGTGTAACATTTCGATATGGACCAAATCAACAAAAAAACCTTGCGCCCTCCGCGCAAGGTTTTTCATTTATTCTTTTCCTGCAGCAGCTTCTGACTGTCCATTAAGCAGCTGAGAATTTATTTCTTTCGCATCCTTTAAGTATTCTGTCTGGTAGCCGCTCTTCAGCGCCCACACATAGAATACAAGTGATACCATCGCAATCAGAACCATATCCCAGCCATAATGAATGACATTCAGGCCGCCGAATTTATCACTGCCCAAATAAGAAATGACCATCATGGCCAGCAGATAAAACACCATCCAGACGCCTGCTTTAAAGTTTCGGCCAAACCCTTTCCATTTCGCCTTCGCCTGATAATAGAAGTAAATCGGCAGACCGATCAGGATAATAAACAGCACCTGTCCTGTTAACGGCCAGCGGGCCCAATACAGCACCAGCGACGCAAAGATAAATCCAAGCGGCGCAATCACGTTTAAGCCTTTTAAACGAAGAGGCCTGTACAGGTCTTTCCCCGTCCGTCTCAATGTCATCACTGTAACCGGGCCGGTGATATAAGAAATTAACGTAGCAACAGAAATAATTTCCGCTAACACGCCCCACCCTCTGAACAGGAACAAAAAGATGAACGAAACAATCAAGTTAAAGAACATGGCTTGTCTCGGCACACCGTAAATCGGGTGAAGCTTCCCGAATATACTCGGCATATATTTGTTTTTTTCCATTCCGTAAATCATTCGGGACGTTGTCGCCGTATACGTAATCCCAGTTCCAGAAGGTGATACAAATGCATCCGCATATAACACGATCACAAGCCAGTTAATATTCAGCGCAATCGCCAAATCAGCAAAAGGAGAATTAAAGTTCAGGTGGCTCCAGCCGTGAGCAATATCAGAAGGGTTCACCGCTCCGATAAAGGCGATCTGCAGCAGGACATAAATGACTGTTGCTACGAAAAGAGAACCGACAACTGCAATCGGAATTGATTTCCCCGGATTTTTTGCTTCACCCGCCATATTAATCGGGCTTTGGAAACCATTAAACGCAAAAACGATACCGGAAGTGGCCACCGCTGTCAGCACACTCGCCCAGCCATTCGGCGCAACGCTTTGACCGTCAGTAAAGTTTTCTCCGTGGAATCCGACAAACAGCAAAGCTCCAATCGTCAGACCCGGAATAATAATTTTAAAAATTGTAATGAATGAATTCGCTTTAGAAAATAGATTGACTGTCCAGTAGTTCAGCAGGAAATAAATGAGAAGCAATACAGAGGCAAATGCCAGTCCCTCCCCAGTCAGTGTTCCATTCTTCACCAAACCGCTTGTCCATTTTGCCCATTCCCAAGGCCAAGAGCTCATATATTGAACAGAGGCAACGGCTTCAACCGGAATAACGGACACAATCGCAATCCAGTTGGCCCAGCCTGCGATAAAACCGATAAACGAACCGTGTGAATATTGCGTATATTTTACCATTCCCCCGGCTTCAGGGAACATAGATCCTAATTCACTATAAGAAAGAGCAATAAATAAAATGACGACCATTCCAATAATCCATGAAATAATAGCAGCTGGTCCTGCTATTTGGGCCGCACGCCACGCCCCGAACAGCCAGCCTGAGCCAATCATCGACCCGAGCCCGACCATCATGAGGGAAAACGTTCCCATTCTTCGATGCAATTGATTCATATCGTAAACACCTTTCATGTATGATGGCATTCTCTTGCTAGTTATATTATTATTCTGATTACTTGACCTTGTCAATATTTATCGAATTTTGACTAAAATAATAATAAATCAATGTATATTACCTTCCAATACAGGAATGAAGTCACTAGTTTTTCAAAAATGGAATTTACTGAAAATGCGAATGATAAAAACTTAATAGGTTTAGCTATAACCAAAACGGGAATGATACAGGAAACACTACTCTTAAAATAGAAAGGAGTATCACCATGAAACAAAAACTGTTACTTTCAGGTCTCGCTGTTTCAACTGTCGGCATCACTTCTTATCTATTAAAAGACCCGTCAAATCGCCAAAAAGCAAGAGAATTCATTCACAGCATGAAGATGAAAATAACAAAACAGCCAGACATGGAAACGTTCCCAGTCGATAAAGCCGGCCACCCGGACCCGCAAGATATCGAGGACAACAAAATGGTATCAGAAGGCTCCATGTATCCCGTCCAATACTACGATGAAAAAAAGAAGTAATCAAAAAAGCTCTCTTCGATAAGGAAGAGAGCTTTTGATTTACCTTTTCTGCCTGATTCCGCTCATGATAAAGCCGCTTTCAGGCAATGACGGCATTCTGGCGAGACTGTAGTGCAGTGATTGTTCCGGAACGTCGTATTCAATCTGATTGACGAGAAAATCCAGGCTCGCTTTCATGACTTCAATTGTAATGCCTTCCCCTGGACAGCGATGGCCTTTCTCGGCGTGCCCCCCGCCTTGAGGAATCAAATCAAACGGATTTTCCTCCCTCTCCGCAAATCGTTCCGGCCGGAATTCATCGGGATGATCCCATAGACGAGGATCGTGATTCGTTCCATATACATCAAGTAATACCGATGTTCCCTTCTTAAACTCACAGTTATTCCATACAAAGTCCTTTTTGACAAGCGCACCTAAAAACGGGCCGAACGGATAATATCTGCGGACCTCCTGCACAAACATTTCTCTTTCCCGGCTGCTTCCAGACCGCAGCCATTCCTTATACTTCGGATGCTCATGAAGCGCCAAGGCTGAAAACACAAGAAAGTAAGAAATGGCCACAATAGGCCGCAGTACATTAATCAGCTCAATGGATGCCATCCGGGAATCCAACTCGCTTCCATCTTCTTGTTTGTGAAACGCCATTTCATGCAGCGCTGTTCCGGCAGGTGTTTTGAGCAAGCCGGCACGCACATCTTCAATCATGACTTCAACCCACTCTTCCGCACGCGGCCTTGCTCTTCTTCCCTTCCAATGCCGCGGTCCCACAGCACCGAACGCATCGACCATGTCAATGAAGTCATCCGCTCTCTCTTTGACTTCCGTTTCCTTCAACGGAACACCTGCCCAATAGCAGGCTACCCGGCACAGGATTTCTTTGGCTTCTTCAAATAACACAACCTGATCTGCCTTCTCCCATCTTGTGACTGCTGCTTTCCACTCCTCTGTCATCAACTCAGCCAAACGTTTTTGATGCGGCGGTGTCATCAATGACAGAAAAAGCATCTTCCGATGGATATGCGCGCTGCCATCCATTCCCTGAATCGCATTGACACCAAACAGCGATTTCTGCACCCGCTTCGGCAAAGCGTTCTGCCGCTGGAATCGATCCGTATCATAAAACACCTTCGCCGCCTCAGCGCCAGTCATGCAAATAAAGTTTTTTCCCAACAAACGGGCCTGAAACAAATCTGAATTGTAGCGCTCTGTTCTGTTTTTAATAAATAAATACCCTTCCTTCAGCAGTGTCAGGCTGTTATCGAGACTTTTGTCATGTGGAATCTGCTCATTCATCCGCTTACCCTGCCTTCCTTTTTACCCTCTATTTTCACGTTATCTTCCGAATATAAACCCAGTAACAGTATTTGTTTGCAAATCCAAATTTAAGCGCTTTTTGATTATTTTTTAAAGGAAGAACAAACGAAAGAGAGAAAAGGTAGTTAATCAAAACAAAGGGGAGAACAAAATGAAGAAATGGATATATGTTGTGCTTGTGCTGAGTATTGCAGGGATCGGCGGCTTCTCCTTCCACGCAGCATCATCTGCTCATGAAAAACACTTGAATGTCAGCAGAATGAATGTCGATGATGAATTCAAGGATACGGATGGAACCTTCATTCTCCACGATTTGCAAAAGGATCAGACATTTGTCTACAACAGAGAACGGGCAAATCAACGACAAACTCCGCAGTCCACCTTTAAGGTCGTAAATGCCTTAATCGGTTTGCAGGTCAAAGCTGTACGCGATGAATACGATGTTAAACGATGGGACGGGGTCAAGCGTGAATTCGAATCATGGAACCGCGACCATACGCTTGGCTCGGCCATGCGCGAATCCGCAATCTGGTATTATCAAGCATTAGCACGGGATATCGGCGAGGAAAGAATGAAAACATGGCTTCATACACTATCTTACGGCAACGAGGATATCAGCGGGGGAATCGATCAGTTTTGGCTGCAAAGCTCTCTGACAATTTCGCCGCTGGAACAGGAAGCCTTTTTGAAGAAGTTATTTAAAGAGGAGCTTCCATTTGACAAACCGGTGATGAAAACCGTCAAGCGCATGATGATTCAAGAGGAAGGCGATCATTACACGCTTTACGGGAAAACCGGAACCCGCCTGACCGATATGGGATTAGGCTGGTTTGTTGGATTCATCAAAACTGAGCATGGCTCTTATGTCTTTGTCACCAATGTCGATGATTCCGGCACAAAAGCCAAAAACATCACCGTGAATATCCTGAAAAAGTATGGCTTGATCACATCATAAATGAAAGAGCCCTGCATGGCAGGGCTCTAAATCTCATGCTCAAAACAATAATGATTCACAAGCTCTTCAATCAAATCATGATCAGGATATTCTCCATTAAATTCAAATTCGATTTCTTCCACAAATTCTCCTTGATGGTACACATGGATGGCTCCGTTTTGACGGACAACGCTAAACTCCGGCTGAAAAGTATATCCGCTTCGTTCAATTGCTCCCATTCCTTTTTCCCGCCTTTCTCAAAGCAGTAATTCATACACCTCATTTAATTCCTTAGCCCGCTTTTGATCCTGTTCATTCTGCGCATACTTAATTTCCTTTTCTAATACATGGTTCAAAAAAGACATTTCATTATCATCTAAGTCTTTTACAAATTCCTCTTCATTCGCATACCGCTTCGCCAGCATTTTCTTGCAAATCCGCTGGCAGACTTCATTTTCAAGATGATTCGAAAGTGATTCACGCAAATAACCGAGTGTAACATCCATTTTATGAACACCTTTCCTTCTGCTATCTTTACCCTATAGCTTGCTATAACAGGGAAAATACATACGCGAAAAATAAAAAAAGAGACATCCGTGAATGTCTCTTTTTTATCGTTATTCAGCTGCTTGTTGGCTTTTTGTCAAATTGGCTTGTGTGCGTTTGCCTATCCCAAACACATAATAACTAATGACCACAAGCGCTAAGAAAATCACGCCTACAATCAGAGAGATACGAGTATCATCGTTAAACCACATGCCTACCAGAACCATCAGCAAGAAAGCAATCGTCAAATAGTTTGTAAAAGGGGCAAATGGCATCTTGAATGGATGTTTATCTAATGCGGCGCCCTTCGCTTTTCTGAATCCGATATGACTGATCAAAATGATAAACCAAGGAATCATCCCAGGAAGCACGCTTGCGCTGTATACATAGACAAAGATCTTCGGCGGCGCGATATAGTTTAGTACAACACCGACAGCCAAACCGATCAGCACCGCAATTGTGCCATACAGCGGCACACCGTTGCGTGAAATCTTCGTAAAGAACTTCGGTGCTTGTCCATTTACACCCAGTGTATACAGCATGCGGCCCGCACTGAAAATGCCGCTGTTACAGCCCGACATTGCCGCTGTAATCACGACAAAGTTAATAATGCCGGCCGCTGCCGTGATTCCGATTTTCGAGAACGTTGACACGAACGGACTTCCGAGTGAATTGAGCTCATCCCAAGGATACACCGTCACAATCACAAAAATAGCGCCAATGTAGAAAATCAAAATGCGCCAGATAATACTTTGAATCGCGTTTCTTAGCGTGTTTTGCGGGTCCTTCGCTTCGCCCGCTGTAATCCCGATCAGCTCAACTCCTTGATAAGCCGCAATGACAAGCGACAGTGCAAAGAAGAAACCTGAGAAACCTCCTGCAAAGAAGCCCCCGTGAGACCACAGGTTCGACAATCCGATCGCATCTCCGCCGTTGCCAAAACCGAAGAAAATAATTCCGATCCCCGCAATAATCATCAAGATAATCGTCACGATTTTAATCATCGCAAACCAAAATTCAAATTCACCAAACGACTTAACAGAAATTAAATTCGCTGCGCCAAGAATCACCATTGCCACGATACCAGGTATCCAAGCAGGCAAATCCGGGAACCAATACTTCATATAAGTACCGACAGCGATAATTTCTGACATGCCGACGATAATCCACTGGAACCAGTTGCTCCATGCTGTTATATAACCTGCCATCGGATGAATATATTGATGGCCGAATGTCGCAAAAGAACCTGTGCTCGGCTCGACATACAGCATTTCACCCATCGCACGCATAATAAAAAAGATAAAAATTCCGCATATTGCATAAGCCAGAAGGACAGATGGGCCAGTCCATGAAATTGTGCTGGCAGACCCCATAAACAAGCCAACACCGATCGTGCCGCCCAAGGCGATCATCTGAATATGACGCGCGCCCAGGCCCCTCTTTAATTCTTTATTTGCCACTCCTCTTCCTCCTCCTCACAAAAATACTCACAAATGAGAAAACAGCAGATCTGCTTGCCCTCACATCAATCAGTAATAACAATCAGAAAATTCAAACTCAAAATTGTTATATAATCTCCTAAATTACTTATTTCATCATAATAAATTTCTCTGGAAAATACAATTGTTTTTTTCAGGTAAACACCTTTGTGCTAAGTTTTGAATCATTCACTTCATTTAAAATCTTCTATATAAAAATAATAAAATTATTTGAATATTAAAATTATAATTTTTAGATTTTCATAAAAAATAAGCTGTTCCAAATGAACAGCTTACCTAATAATTTACGCCCGTTTGACGCTTTAATGCTTCAAGCCACCCGGTATCTCCGGTTCCATAGCTCTTGCTTTGTCCCACATCTCTCAGAGATCCATTGCTGTAATCAATTGATAGGATGAAATCCGGAATGGCATCATACCCAGCTTCCGCAATTTCACTAAGCTCTGAACGATAGTGAGATATAGCATAAGAGGCCGTCTCTTTTTGCACAGGATCTTTTTCAAGTTCTTCTTGATAGACGTCTAACAAGTCACGTCCATCAGGCGTTACATACCGCCCGTCAATCACTTCTAAATCCTTCAAATGGTAGCCTGTGACTTCGTACATCTCACGAGCTGCCTGATACTTTTTATAGGCCTCTTCGGAAAATTGTGTTGAATCACTGCTTTGGCTTTTCATGATGTGTAAAAATAGTTCTTTGCTGTTGTCTCCAGATTGCAGTACTTGCTCAATTTGCTTGATCAGATCCTGATCGTCTGTCCCGCTCACACGCACCTGATAG
The DNA here is from genome assembly GCF_002201875.1 of Bacillus sp. MD-5. NCBI lineage: Bacteria > Bacillati > Bacillota > Bacilli > Caryophanales > Bacillaceae > Bacillus > Bacillus sp. MD-5. The sequence goes on along the minus strand of NZ_CP021911.1, from coordinate 57,181 downwards.
TCAATCGGCGTAATCGTAAACGTCAGCTCCGTCCCCTCTGGAATGTGAATATGGTTCCGATTCAAAAGCACTTGCAGCTGCTGGTTCACCTGGCTCCGCTGATACACCTTTTCATTCTCAGCTTCCACTTCCCCATTAAATGTAACATTGCGAAACGCAGCATCCTGGAGGTTATAGTTTTGGGCTTTGCCTTTGAATAGCCATTCTGTTTCATTATCGTAAGCAGCCTGTCTTTCTGCGGCAGACAGATCACTTCTGAAATAAGGAGACTTTGAATTTTGATACTTATCCTTAATATAGCCTAAGGGATCAGACTTTGCTTTGTTTATGGCATTCATCCTGCTGTATTTTTCATCTAGTATTTTGATTCTGATATCACTCTCAGAGTCATAGGGGTTATTGGATTCGATCACTGTTTCTTTCCCTGTATCTGTCACTGTTCGGTCATTCGCTGATTGATACACTTTGCTGAACGTCCCACTGTTTCCCGACACGCTGGTTTTAGAATAGTTGAACTGATCGATTCCCACACTTGAAGATCGCGGCTCAAGCCTGCTGTATGCCTTTTCCAGAACTGCCGCTGTACTTTCAGTCAAATTCTCTCGTTTGGCAGGCGCATTCTTGCTTAATATATTCTGTGCCATCAGCTGAGTGCGGATAAATTGCCGATTCAGACGCATTGAATTCCCTCCCGAGTATTCTCTCTTATTCTTTTTTATCGGCAATGGTTATGTATATATTAACCTCTAAAAACATTTATTTACACCCATACAGTTATTATGTATGATGGAAATAAAAGGAGGTTGTTTACATGGCGAAAAAATGGCTTATTCCATTTGCTATCATGCTGTCTGTCTTATTCACCTTTACGTATTCGGCATCAGCTGCCGGAGTCACTGCGATCACAGGTAACAATTCATTTGATACCGCAATGCCGATCGGTTATTGGAAATATAAAAATATCGATACAACGATACTGGAAGCTGGTCAAGATGAAGCCTATTTCACTTTTACGGCTAATAAGGGAGAAAAAGTATACGTGAGGAGTACATACCAGAGCGCGTATACAGGGATGAAAATTGAAATTTACGATAAGAACAGAATACCTGTTTCTCAAGGCACAGAAGTCATTAACCCCAATACGTTCTCCTCTTTTATTTATGCAAATGCAGACGCCCAAAACACGACGGATACCTTCTATGTGAAGGTGTCACGAGGCACCTATACTGGAAACATGTACTTTACGCTTTCAATTGAAGACCGAATCAAATCAGGCAGCGGAACCTTCCAATTCAGCGGCATTGCTGAAAATAAAGGAAATACAAGCCTTAGCCCCTCAGGTTCTGATTCCAGCGTGATCAAGGTTGATTTAACAAACCAATCCGGGATACCGCGTGATGCCATTGTAACCAGAGTGCAAACAACCGCCACTCAAACACCAAGCCAAGGAAATACACGCCATCTGATCATGACAAGCGAAAATAACGAATGGCGCCGTGCCCTTGTAAACAGCTCGACTTCAGGGTCTTATGATATCTCTTTGCCGGATCAACTCAGTGTGGCAAAGGTATGGAGTTTTAAATATAATACATTAGCGACTGCCAGATCGACGATGAGCAACGTAAAAGCAAAAATAGATTATGAATACGACGTGACAAAGCAGTTTTAACTTATACCGAGCCGGTTATCCGGCTCTTTTTTATTCTTAGCCGAGAAGGTAAACTATAGTCAGTACAACCAAGGGAAGTGCAGACATGGCATTAAAACTTCTAAAAAAACTGCTTTTTGACCGCCCTCTAAAGAACGGCGTTATATTAAATCATCAATACAAAATCGAAGAATGCCTCGGCATGGGCGGCTACGGTTTGGTTTATTTGTGCACCGATATCCTAACTCAAACACCTTATGTCTTAAAACAGCTGCGGCCGACAAAAGTCAAAAAGGAAAAAGAGAAAGTCCGGTTCCAACAGGAAATAAAACTGCTCAAAAGCATTCATCACCCGCAAATTCCGGGCTTCATAGATGAGTTCATCATAGACGGACAGGCTTATTATGTCATGCAGCTCGTTGAGGGAGAGAATATAGAAGAATTATTATTTTTTCGAAAGCAGCCGTTCACAGAGCTTATGGCATTACGATTGATTTCGCAGCTGCTTGAGATTATAGAATACCTGCATGATCGCCTTATCTTCCACAGCGATATCAGAACGCCTAATATCATCGTCAATAACGGCAGGCTCTGTCTCATTGATTTCGGCCTTGCCAAACAATTGACTTCTGAAGAAACGGAGGAAATAAAGGTGCGAAAACAGGATGACTTCTTCGATCTCGGAGAAACGCTGTTATTTCTGCTGTACTCTCAATATAAAGGAAAAAAGAAGAAAAACGGCACTTGGCTGGAGGAATTAACGCTGACAAAAGAAGTAACCCTGCTGCTGAAAAAATTATTGGGCATTGATAGAGAGTATCAGCACACCGCTTCCATTCGCGAGGATCTAAACCGGGCCATTCAATCGGTCACATAAAAAAACCCTTGCCCCAAAAGCGGAACAAGAACTTTTTTCGGATTAACTGCTGCTGTAGCTCCGGCGTTTATAACGATGACTCCCGCCATAACGGTCGTAGTGTCTTCTTTTGCCCGAACTGCTGCTGTAGCTGCGATAATGTCTGCTCCGGCTGCTGCTGTAATGCCGATGCCTGCGATATCGGTCACTAGAACTGCTTGAGAGGTTTTTGATCGTTTTGATGAATTTTTTAAACATATACTGATCACCTCATTTCTTTCTACCTATTATATATAGTTTATGGGAGAAAGAAAAACATCAGCGGGGTCACTCTTTTGAAAACAAGAACCGCGTTCCATACTCATTTGTCTCCAACTCATAAGTCATCGCAAGCAGTCTGCATATATCCTCAATAATCTTCAACCCAAGCCCCTCACTGTTCTCATTCCGATCAAATCCAATACCATCATCGCGGATAGAAACAGTGCCATTTTCGATCCTGACTTCCATCTTTTCAGCTTTTGAATGCTTTAACGTATTTTGAAAAATATTATCAAACAGCCTTTGCATCCATAACACGTTGCTCATCCATATCACATCTTGATCTGCCGGCTTAAAGTGCAATTCAATCCCATTCATACTATATAAATAATCCCACTTTTTCACCGCTGTTTCTAACAGCTCATTTAGACGCACTTCTTCATTTACGATATAAGAGCTTTCTAGCGTTTCGGCGGAATATAGATTGAATTCATTGGTTAATTCCGAGATATAATCGATTTGCTGATACAACGATTCGAATACGGCCTGATCATGACATTGGCCTTCCAAATAAAACAACTGCAGCCTGAGAGCTGTTAAAGGTGTGTTAATGTCATGACGCAGTTTTTGCAAAAGCTCCTTTTTGATTTCCTCCTGCTGTTTCAATTCCAGTTCACGATATGTCGTCCGTTCAATTAACAAATTGACCGACTTGATCAGCTCCCCGATTTCATCAGCGCGTTTCACTTCTATTTTATCCGGCACCTTTTGATCACTCGCCAGATGCCGAATGGTATGATGTAATAGATTGATTTTATGCAGCAGAGAATGAATCGACTTCGAAAATAAAAAAGCTAACAATAAGAGTGATAACAAAAATACAATGAGCATTGCCGGATACGCAAAAGACCTGTGAAAAGGCGTACCGTGATTCATTGATTTAAACATGTTTTCATAAATGACAGACATCAAAATACTAACCGCCAGCAATAGCACCGGGACACTAATGACAGCCGTACATAATAACAACATATATTTTGTCTTTAACTTCATTTCTTCACAACGGTATTCAGCCGATACCCTTCTCCATATATATTTTCAATAATCTCACCCGCTTGATCGTTGATTTTGGCTCTTATTTTTTTAATGTGCACATTGACGATATTCGGGTTTCTGTCTTCGAGCTGCCACAGATATTCAAAGAAATGATCCTTTGTCAGGGTGCTGTCCCTATTTTCATATAAATAAAAGAAAATTTTCCGCTCAATCGCAGTAAACAACACCTCATCATGCAGGCTTTCATTGAACACTTTTTTGGTTTTAGCATCAATATACAAGTGCTTGATTTGCGTAAAGGTCCCATAATGATGCTCAAGCATATTCTGCATTCTTAACAGCAGCTCTCTCGGATCAAAGGGCTTCACCATATAATCCTCGCCTATTTTCAACCCTTGGAGCTTACTGTCCATGTCATTGCGGGCCGAAAGAAAAATGACCGGAATGCGCAGCCCCAGCTTTTTGATTTTTGCAGACATTTGATACCCGTCCTCACCCGGCAGCATCACATCCATAATGACCAAATCCACCTTCTGTATGACCGAAAGCACATCCGCTCCATCTGTTTTCCATATCACACGATATCCCTCACGCTGCAAAATCTTTTGCAGCAAATCACCAATCATCACATCGTCTTCAACGATTAAAATATGATAACCCTTCATCCTAGCGAACCTTTCTCATAAACTCCATGGAAAGTTTATATATTTGATCAGGCTGATATAAATAAATACTGTGTGTTCCCCTCAGTTCCTTTATATCGGCAGTATTGAATTGAGCCGCAAACGCTTCATAGTCTTTTCGGTTTCGTATGGCATACTTTGAATGTCTATTTTGGTCAGAAACCGCATCTAAAAATAAGACAGGAGTTTCTTTTGGCGCCGGCAAATTCACAGATTTCCTGCCGTTTTGGTAAGACTGTAACAGCTCATGCTCCATATCAGCATTAAAAAATTGCTTAAAGTTAATGGCTTTATAGATTTCTTTTTCTTTATCGGTTAAAAACGACTGACGAATCACCTCAGGGTTATATACAGCAGAAGGCATAAACCGATGAAAACCCATCGACGTTAACAGATGGAATCCTCTCACTTTCAGTCTGTCGATCCTGCTCAATTTATACGTGACGTACTGCTGAGGCAATCCAATATCCATCGCAATAATCGCCTTAATTTCCTTAGGATATTTCTGCGCCCAATACATCGCTTCAATCCCGGATATCGAATGAGGCATTAAAATATAAGGAGGCTTATTTCCACTTTTCATAAGCGCTTTCCTTGTCTGTTCCAGTATCGTATCAATATCTCTGTCATCGTGAGACACATCACTGTATCCATAACCTGCCCGATCAACAACAGCAATCTTGTTTTCCTTTGAAAACTTACTGTACAAACCTTTCATCTCATAAGCAGGCGCAGCAATCCCCGAGCCGGACATAAACACAAACGTATCCTTCCCGCTTCCCTCTTGATACACATTCATCTTTTTACCGTCAACATCGACCAATGTGCCTTTTTCTTTAAGAAGTGCTGCTTCCTTATTTAGTTGGTAATGGTGATAAATAAATACCGAGACGGATACAAGCAAAACCAAAGCAGCTAAGCTGCCAAAAAAGATTTTTACGACTTTCGATAATGTTTTCATATGATGCTCCTTTCACGTGATACTGAAAGGATACGATATGAAAATAAATTTCTGATTAACTTTGGAGAGATTTTATTTCCACATTTGACTTTGTCCTTACGGAAAGGTGTACATTTGGAGCAAGGAGGTGATCGCTTGCTATCGATCGGAGAATTTTCAAAGATATGCAAAGTATCAACAAAAACACTGCGGTACTATGATGAAATTGGACTCATCCACCCCGAAGATATTAATCCTGAAAATGGATATCGGAGGGTCTATCCGCAAAGTCCGAGAATTTCTTATACGCAGCCTTCTCCAAGGAGAACGACATTGAAAAGGCTACCGCTTATATCAATCTTTCACAAAACATAATTCAGGGGTATTTAATCTATTTATTCATATTTATTCACACAACAAAGTCACCACAAAGCCTTTTTCTCTTCTTCCTGCTCGATAAACAGATGATTTTCAGGACGGCCCAAAACAGAAAAAAGCGCCAAAAGCAACTTCCATCCTCGAAGCGGACTTCCGCATCTAAACTTCAACACTTCCCCTTCCGTTAAAGTAAACCTCAAAGTTGGGCTTGTACACCAAGCAATCTTCACTTGAATAACATGCTCACCAGGCGGCAAATCAATTCGCAGCCTCCCTCCATCTTTGATATTACCCATCTCAGCCCCATCAATTAGCACTGAATACTCTCTCAATTTGTTGATGTACTGCGATGTCCTGCTCATTTCAATGTACGTCTTTTGATTCACGATGACACATCCTCAAAGTAGTGATTACAGGCGAGAAGCATTAGAATCCTTCCGCCATATCGTTATTTCCATTCCTAGTATATTATAAATTGCTGTACCTCAGATCTCCGTCGGCAAAAATCTCTTTCAGCTTCAGTGTGCCTTCTACTTGGGCTTATAAAAAAACACCCGCTTGTAAAACGAGCGGATGTTAGATCTTTCGAAATTATTGATTAATATCTTTTAGCGCTTGTTTCGGTTGCGAATTGAAAATCATCAATGATGCAATAATGGCAATCATAACCCCTAACGCACCAACCCAGGTAATCGAGGCCAATGATACGTTTTCTACAAAAACCCCTCCTATTCCTGCGCCGACTGCCATGGCGAATTGCATCATTGACTGATTCATGCTAAGCAAAACACCTGACATTTCCGGTTCTATTGTAGCCAGGTGAAATTGCTGTGTCGGACCGGTGGACCATGCGGCAAACGACCATAATATGAGAATCACCAACACGCCGATATAGGAATGAGTAACAAGTGACAGCAGAATCAGTGTGACGATATGCAACGTCATCCCGCCAACGAGTGTAAAGGGCACTCCCCATTTATCGGTGCTATATCCCCCAAACTTCGATCCAACCAAACTGGCAATTCCAAATATAAGCAAAACACCGCTAAGCAGCTTGCCGTTTATACCTGAGATGTTCAAGAGATACGGTGACAAATAAGTGTAAGCAACAGAATATCCCCCGAGCCAGAAGAAAGTGATTGATAACCCCATAGCCACTTTCCGTTTTTTGAAAAGAGCAAGCTGTTGAAGCAAAGGCACAGGCTTATCACCTTTAGTATGCGGAAGAGTAAAGAAAATAACGGCCATTGCGATCAATCCCAACAAAGCAATGGCACCAAATACGGACTTCCAGCCTAATGCTACTGCTATCATTCTTCCAAGCGGAACACCTATGATTAAAGAAGCGGTAAATCCCATCACGACAGTAGCGATGGCACTGCCCTGCTTTCCTTCCGATGCAATCTTAGCGGCAATGGTTAAAGCGGTAACAACAACCACACCTGCTCCCATCGCCATAATGATCCGCGCTGCAATAAACCATCCATAACCAGGCAGTACAAAAGCCAGGACATTACCGAACACAAACAAACCGAGGGCATACATCATCAATTTGCGTCTATCCATACTTGCTGTCAACGCCATAAGTACGGGTGTAGAAAGAGCATATACAAGTGAGAAAATGGTAATAAGCTGGCCCGCGGCAGCTATAGTGATCCCGAGAGTATGAGCAATTTGATCCAAAATTCCCGAAATGATGTATTCTGAGGTTCCAACTAAAAAGCTGACAATGGCTAAAATATAAATTTTCCAAGTATTAGACATAAAGCATTCACTCCTTAATTGTTAATAAACATATCACGATATATCGATATGTTATTATAAAAAATAAACACATCGTAATATGTCGATATGTATAGTGTAAAAATAAACATCTTTTGATGTTTATTTTTATATCTCTGTTTTAAGAAAGTCAGCAAGTTTCCCAATGGCTTCTTCATCTCTTTTGTAATATGTGTACTTTCCAATACGCTCCGCCTTAATCAAGCCGGCTCTTAAAAGGATGGTAAGATATTGAGAAGCTGTCGATTGCGTCATTTTCAATTTGTCTGTTATTTGACTGACACATACCCCGATTGTGTTCATATCAATCCCTTCATGGGGTGCAAAATGACGATCGGGCTCCTTCAGCCATTGTAAAATTTGCAGCCTTGATTCATTTGATAAAGCTTTGAATACTTCAATTGGCTCCATACCAATTATTATATCGTTATATTTCGATATGTCAATTCGTTTTTTGGTACTCATTTCGAGGAATGAAACTGAAGACAGCATATCAAAAACCCTACACTTTCGAATGGGTCTCATTATCATGTTATTCTTGGGGGAACTCGGCGGTGACTTTGTTAACCGAAGCAAAGCTTCTAATTTAAATCAATAAAACATTTTGATTTTGGCTAAGGGAGTAAACAACACTATTCGCTAGAGGCTTACGTTTCACAGATGTTTGGGTTCGGGTATTTTGGATGTTTTTAATGAATTTGGCATTGACTAAGCACCAGCACCAAATTCATGCATTTTAATTAGATGTGAAAAAACATCCGCTCGTAACAAAAGCGGATGTTAGATCTTTCAGCAGGAATAACAAGTCCGCTCGTGGGTTATGAATAAAAAATAGTAATGATGACATAACTGTAAAGCAAAAGAAGCGGCAGGTAATATTTTGAATGCCTTCTCCCTGGCTTGAATAGCAGGGATCATCAAACATTTATATTAAAGATTTTTCTCTAGATCATTACATAATTTAAATACCATTACTCGTTCACCTGTCCGGGAGCTTAAATCAGTATGAAAACTTATCACTTTTTCTCCGGTGATTTTTAGGATAATATCCTTAAGACCTTCTATACCTGATTCGACTAACTCCGAGCGAGTTTGTTTAATAGATAACATACCCTCTTTTGATCCACACACTACATATTCAGCTGGTGTTAAAATCCCTTTTAAATTGACGATGACCATATCCCGGAGTATATCAGTTTTAACAGATACAGACCCGCGCCCAAGATAATCTTTCTCCCATTGAGTAATGGATTTACTGATCTCTGATTCAATAGAACCTTTCGATTTTTTCATATATCATACATCTCCTGAGCAAAAAAATTGGCATATTCTATTTGTGATTTCGTCTCATTAATATTCTCTTACAACATGTCCTTCATATACACCTTCAATATCCAAATCAGTATTACCGTTTCTTGTGACCACTATCATTTTGGATAACATATTTTCCTCCATCATAGAGTGTATATGCAAAAATCGAATGCTTCCTAAATGGGTTTCCTCAACTTCTTCATAAGATTGTAGATGATAAAAATCAATTGCTTTTCTTATTACTTTTTTCATACATTCCATATTTTCACGATCAAACGAGTTCATGTCCTCTATTGTTTTCGTGACAAAATCAGTTAAATTAGAGTCCATACCTTCTCCTTAGAGCTGTTTTTTTCATATATAGGTGTATAGAAGTTCTTCCATTTCATCATGACAAGCAATGATCAGGTGAGGTTTGACCTGTTTTCATAGCAGGAACCTCCACCATTGATGATGTTCCATCCTCTTGATTAATGATTAAACCTCGAACTTTAACATATGACGGCACTAATGGATGATGACGAATGATATCAACACTTTTTTCAATGGTGTCACTGCTATTTTCATGTAGCCATTCATCGACCGTACCACCTAAAAATTCAGGTTTGCAATTCTGAAAGAGATAATCCAATGTTTGTATTTTATCTTTCATTGCTTCAAGTTGAGTAAGTCTATGACCTGTGGAAGTTTTCTTATCTTTTGTTCCTACTACAAAAATCTCCTCAACATCTTCCTGGAAAATCGCAAAAATAACAGACCTCATGATTTCTCCATAAGGATGTGAAATACTGGCACCATAGCTTTGTATAGTCAACATACTTTCTGCAGGAGTGTTAGTCACTTCTTGTAAAATAGGCTCCAAGCCGTTTTCAATGTCCGTCAAAAATAATACTTTTTTATTTTGATTTCCATTCATATAGCACACCTCTTCCTTATGTTTAGTATTGAGTAACAAATCCATTTAATAAATGTTTAGATTCATAATTACCAGCTTTCCCAACATCCTTCTGGATCAATACTAGCCAGTCGGACCCATCCATTTTGAACTTTTTGCATAAATGCTGAGTCATTATTTAATAACCGTTCTACATATTCTTTAGGTGCTTGAATGAGTATCAACAAACGAAGCGGAGAATGATAGGCTTCGTGATCTGATTTCATGACGGATTGCCAAGGCAGTCCGGCTAACAAGTCACTTGCATTCCCCTGCATAACGCCGAGACCTGCTGTAACGGTTTGAGTTGCTTTATTTCCGCTGCCATAATAATGAGGTGCTACCGTTGATGCGTAATATTGTAAATTAATCCATTGGGCCACGGTTCCAGGTCCTGCAATAATATTTGCTAGGATTTCGCCGCTTTCATCCTGTTTCCAATCATAATTATGGAGAAAGGCTCTTCCTTCCAAATCACAATCCTGGGTTAATTCACGTTGGCCGATAATAAAAGCAGCATTACGAGCCAGCCCCCATTCCGGACGTATCTCACTCCAATCCTCCGCAAATCGGTGTGCCTCAGTCTTCGGATTTTTAAATTCCGATTGGAAATTCGGTAATTGGGCTAGACGTTCTGCATTTACATGATGTCTCACTTTCGGCATAACAGCTTCAATTTGCTCAAATGCTTCTTGTGCAGCTTCAGAAAGCTCCGGTACATAAAGCCAATGTAATTCATCCACCGTTGTATTATGTTCAGCTGCTGCAAACACTGTATCCTCCGGGATTTTAATTCCTTCATCTAAAAGTGCTTCTCTCACCTCTGAAAGATTACATAAAGCAGCTAAAACTCTTGCATTGAATCCACCGGCCGCTCCACCGCAGGCGCCACAGTCAAGTGCTGCGGAATAAGGATTATTGGTACTTTGACTGCCGTGCCCGCATATCACAACCAATGGTGCGATATTCTCTGTTAACCCCATCATTTTTAATGCTTGACGAGCATAGTTCACTTTTTCTTCATCAGTAAAACCCACAGGTATTTCCGCCTCTGTAGCATCATGATGAAGCGAGAGTTTTGTATCAGGTTTGCGCAGCCAAGCCTCACGGAGATTACGTATGAAACGACCCGCTTTTCTTGGCACAAAGCTACGTGCTGCCATTTGGAGAGTAAGCCAAGGTCCGCTTAGCTCAGGCAGAAGTAAGCTTGAAAGCACATTCTGTTTCATCGTTTTAAATGTATAGCTTAACGAATGAACTGCTTGCTTCCGTTGATTGTATTTGTTTAATACATCCTCATCCGCGAGCTCTTTTATTTTATTTTGCGGTTTTTGTATGATCGGCAAGGAGGCATGACTGTGTTTACTGCCAAGTTCACAAGTTGCAATCGGCACCCCGAAGAAACCTGCGATGCCAATCGTTTCAAACGGACCTTGTTTTTCTAGATGACGGCGAAAAGGTTCTGATCGTACATCAATGCAGAATGCTAATTGAGCTAATGCAGATTTTTTACCGGTTTCACGTTGTTTCGAGATGATCTTCTGGCTCAATCGATCAGTGTAAGTTTGTTCCCAAGCTTCTAACCAAAGTTTCCTGCGAAGTTTCTCATCAAAGCTGTAGGCAAATGATAAATATTCATTTTGTTCACTGGCCGACATCTGTGACCATTCCTCTAATGTAAGCCCACCCCAATGAATCCAAGCTGCTATAAGGGGAGCAATCGAAATTTTTTTCTCAGCTCGTTCATTAGTCAAGGGCAAATATGGCTTTATCAGAGCCCACTCCATGGATAATCGAACCGCTAAATATTCTGTTAAGAGTGCATGTTCATGGCTCGATTGTTGCGAGCGCCAAAGCATCATCCCTGCCCATCCAGGTAAGGAAAGTAAGTGAGCTTCAAGATAAGCCTGGATTTCTGATTCAGGGATTCCTAGTGCGAATAAGGCTTCTTGTAAAGCCAAATGCGCCTCTTGCGGCAAACCTTTTAACCTTTCACGCTGCTTTTTGCTAAGTGCTGGATCATATTGTATGAGCTGCTGCCAGGCACGATAGAAGCCTTCCTCACGATTGGGCATTGTCCAACCGGCTTGAGAGTCATCAAGATATAATTTACTCCACTTAATGACATGATGATCTAGTATAGTGACTAACCTTTCACCATCTTGATTCTCTATATACGAACTTAGTGGTTCCATAAAAACATTATCGATAGGATCCAATCCTCTACATCCACTTACTAATTTCTCCAGCTCGTGTGATGATAAAAGGTCGGAAGGTAATGGATCTAATTGTAATCCCGCATGACAAAACCGTTCTGCCACGTCCCGTGGGATGTGAAAGGAAAGTGAATCAAGCCAACGCTGCAGCCCCATTTCCACAAAAACTTCATCAATCTCACCTTTATTCTTTGCTGAACGGATCATAGACGCACTTGGGTATATATCAACATCACGCGTATTTTTCAACCAGCTTGCAACCTGATCAAAAGTCTGGTTTTCAAGTCCCATCCACGGATTGCGTGCAGCAAATGTAGAAATAGGCCAAAGTGGCGCAATCACTCGGCTGGCAGATGTAATCAAAACGTTAAGATTCCTTTCTTGAACATCAATATCTGTATCTATCTTTTTTACATTTTCTTTCGTTAATACGGATGTAATGCCCATCTCAGATTAGCTCCTTATGATAAATATTGTTTAAGGTAGTCTGGGTGACTCTCCACTGACTTTGGTTTTGCTTCACCTAACCGAACTAGCCAAAGATAGAGTATCGTGAAGAAAACGGAAGAACGATGACGAGCAATCCACGAACCTAAAGCACTGCCAAATAGGAAGAGGCATACGACAATGATGACAGCTGGCATTGGAGGCTGAACAGTTTGAGAAACGGCTGCATGCAGCCAATCATAGAAAAGGTTATGAATGATAAAATATATAAAGGCTGCTCCTCCTAAAACGATTAAGCCGGCAATTCGGCCAATTCGCCCCTCTCCAAAAGCTACAAGCTGAGTCCAGGAAACGGACAATGACCACCCTAAGATCAGCGCACTCATTAATTGATATCCGTCTCCAGGAGCAGTGAGCCAAAAAGCAACGCCTATAACTAAGGCTAACGTACGACCAGCCACGAGCCATAAATAGGATGATCTCTCTTTAACACGAGTCGATACTTCATGACGCTGTACGGCTGAACCAGCCTGTAAAAACAACGTAGCTTTAAATAAACCATGTAAAATAAGATGAATAATGGCTGCTATATAGGCCCCTAGTGCACACTGAATGAGCATAAATCCCATTTGTCCAATCGTGGAGCCTACTAATTGGCGTTTATAATCAACCTGGACTAAACTAATACCAGTTCCAATCAATACAGAAATGCCAGCAAGCAGAAGTAAGATAATCGAAGCGATACCACCATGAAATAGAGGTGAAAATCGAGTTAGTATTATTCCTCCTGCATTTACTAAACCTGCATGCATAATTGCAGAAACAGGGGTTGGAGCAACAATAGACTCAACTAACCATCTTTGGAATGGCCATTGACCTGCAGGAATAATTACCGCTAGTACAATCAATAGCTGAATCCCTGTTCTCTCCCATTCTCCCAGCCCAGCTAAACTTTCATTTGTTACAACCAATGATAACTGCCATTGACCTGTGGCATGAAAAAGCCACATCATCGCAAAAAACAAAGAAAACCAACTTAACAAAAATAACCGGCCAGAAATCTTGGCTGCTTCACTAGCCACTTGCCAAGCACTGTTTAACCTTATCAGTAAAGTTAAACCAACAAGAGTTGCTCCCCAAAATAGAACCATCAAACGGAGATCGCCACTTAACCACGTCATTGAAGCAGCACCTGTTGTAAAAGTAAAAAGCGCAAAATATTTGCGATAAGATCGATCCCCCATTAAGTAACGTACAGAAAAACGCTGAATAACGAATCCAATTGCAAGAACAAAGAAGGTCATTAAACAAGCTAAGGTATCTAAATGCCAAGGGCCAACGTTTCCACTCACGCTGCTATTGGCAAGGATCAGTAAGGCAACCAAAAGTGGTAAAGCCAAAATCCCAATATGAATGCGAACAAAACTCAAGGGCACTCGCGGATGTAAAAACAAAAGTCCACTTATCCCAGAAGCAATAAGCATAATAAAAAATAATGTTAATAATGATGACAAACTCAGCGAAACTAACATTTCAAATTCTCCCTTTTTAAATGTCGTTATTGCTCATACGACCTTTAAATCAGATCATATTTTTCTATAATGGATACAAATTTTATGTATCTCTATTTTTTTCCAACAAAAAAACCGACAACCTCAAAATTTCAATGATGATTGCAGATCATTGAATCTTGAAAATTGTCGGCTTCACTTCAACTAACTTCAGCGAAGTTTTTTGAAGAGCTACCTTATTATTTATCATTTTACTTTATACAATATTTTAAGTTCATTCTAAAGGAATGAAATCACCGCTACACTTTAATGATAGTGCTTGATTATAAATAAATCGACTTATGTTTCTCTTTCATTTAAATTAGGATACTTTTTCATCCTGTCAAGATTAGTTGAAAGAATGCTAAAGTCCTATCCACAAACGAAAATAAACATCTGGTGGCGATTTTTAAGTTAAGTATAAGATATGCTAAATCTTAAACATTGTCAAGATGTTGGATTACAGAGAAAGACCAAACCCCCTGCATCGCGGTTTAATATCAGCTTCACAAACTGCATTCATTTGAGTAACTCTGGTGCCTTTTGTTCTGGTCAAAATATTTCATTTTTGCACCTTATAGGGCAGCTGTCCTCATCATTGTCAAATGAGATCCATAACCAAAAGTGGTCCGGCAAAATTACTCATTGCTAGATGAAGCTCGTTTTTCCAGATCAAGGAGCAGTGCCTTCATTTCAAATCCGCCCCGATAGCCAGTTAACGAGCCATTCTTTCCTATTACACGATGGCACGGTACAGTAATTAATACCGGATTAGCCCCAATAGCCGCGCCTACAGCACGAACAGCTGCTGGTTTATTTATATCATGTGCAATCTCGGAATAGGATTTCGTCTGTCCATAAGGAATTTCACAAAGTGCATTCCAGACTGCTAGCTGAAATGGTGTACCTACGTACTCAAATGGCACAGTAAAGTTTTTCCGCTTTCCTTCTAGATACTGAGTGATTTCAGTAATGTAGGGTTCAAGCTTACCATTATCTTCAACAAGAGGACTTCCTGGAAAGTGTTTCTGAGCCCATTCGAACAATTCCTCAAATGGTTTGTTCTGTGAACCTACAAACACAAGCCCCTTTGAAGTGGAAGCAATATAAAAGCTCCAATCCTTAAACATCAGTAAAGACCAATAAAGGGTTGGCTTATTCTTTGTTTCCATTGAACGTTTCCCCCATTTTTCTCATTTGGCGAAATTGTGCTGGTGTCTGTCCAGTTTTCTTTTTAAATAAAGTAATAAAATAAGGTGCGTTAGCGATACCCACACATATAGCGATATCTCCAATCGCTTTATTTGTCTGAATCAAATACTTTTTAGCCGCCTGAACTCTAACCTGTTGTATATACTCAACCAGCGTAATACCTTTCATCTTTTTAAATGTTCGATGCATATGATACGGACTCCCATGGCAAATATCTGCTAACGATTCTAGAGTTAGTTTTTCTGTGAAATTTTTATCAATGTATTCAGTAATGAGATCAACCCACTCGCTATCAGGCATTTTTTCATTATTAGGCTTACAGCGTTTGCAAGGGCGAAAATTTGCGCGGAGAGCTTGTTCTGCGTTTGGAAAAATGCATACATTTTCTTTTTTCGGAACGCGAGATTTACAGGATGGTTTACAAAATATCCCTGTCGACTTCACAGCGTAGAAAAATTGGTTATTGTACGTTGCGTCATTATTTATAATTGCTCGCCACTTTTCATCTGTTAGCATTTCTACATCATTTAAAGTTCTCTGACCATGGCTCTCTTTATGTCCGTTATTGATACTATCCGACATTTATCTCACCCCTCCTTACAATGCTCATCTAATTCATTTTGAATTGAATCCCAATTTACGTTTTCGACACGCGTTTTTATAACTTGGGCGATTTTAATCCACTCCCGTTTAGCATTCTTGATAACTAACACTATAACCTCATAAATAGAAAAAATTAAGGTGGTTAGAATGTAATAGCAAGATAACAAAATGAGTAAAGCTTATTATGTGATAAAGTAAAATTCAATCAGTGTGAGTTTTCTATCATTATTTAAGATAAGGAGAATGAATAAGTGACATGGCATGAAATCAATGACGTTATTGTCATTACATTACCTGAAATTTTCGACATGAATGCGAACCTAGGCTATCTAACTAGGGAAAAAAATGAATGCATGTATGAAATAGAGAACGATATCATTACAAAAGTTATTGCCATAGGGGAAATTCGGTCCTTAGTGCAGGTAAGCGTAATCAATAATAAACAAATGGTTGTCAAATTCCTAAACGATTCTAGACCTATTGAAAAGTGGAAACGGGAGGAAATTGTAAAATATATTCATGAATGGTTTGATCTTGATTACGATTTAACACCATTTTATGAAATGGCAAAAGCAGACCCATTACTTAAAATGCCTGCCCGACAATTTTATGGATTGCGGCTTGTCGGCATTCCCGATTTATTTGAAGCATTATGTTGGGGAGTTTTAGGGCAACAAATTAACTTAGCCTTCGCGTACTCCTTAAAGAAGCAATTTGTAGAAGGATTTGGCGATTCTATCGAATGGAATGGGAACAAGTATTGGGTATTCCCACCGTACGAACGAATAGCACGGTTAACACCTACCGACCTAGCAGATATTAAAATGACGGTAAGAAAAAGTGAATATATCATTGGAATTGCCAAATTAATGGCCAGCGGAGAATTATCGAGGGAAAAATTAATGAAAATGAACTTTAAAGATGCTGAAAAATACTTAATTAAAATACGGGGAATCGGTCCTTGGACAGCCAATTATGTTCTAATGCGCTGCCTTAGGTTCCCGACAGCTTTTCCAATCGATGATGTGGGTCTTATTCATTCGATAAAAATATTACGTCATATGAACCGAAAGCCTACGAAAGATGAAATTATAGAAATATCGTTTCCATGGAAAGAATGGGAATCATACGCTACCTTTTATTTGTGGCGTGTCCTTTACTGAATCATTACGACTTAAACCACGAATGACTCAATAATAAGGTTGTTATTACAATAGGCTCTCCGGTTATTCCAAGTTCACCTGCAATTACATTAGAAAAAAGCCGTTTCTCTCCACTGAAAAATTCATGCAGCCTACTAGTTTTAAAGCCTTTTAAGCTCGTTAACTGGCCTTATGTGAAAACATCTTAAATCTATAGCAACGGCCGATCGATAGTCGGGTCCTGTACCACACTTTTTTTAATCCATTTTTCCACTGTAGATGTTCTTTTTCATTTGGACATAAAAACACCCCTTTAGACAATCATATCCAAAGGGGTAAAACACTTTATTCTACAGTAACACTTTTCGCAAGGTTACGCGGTTTATCAACATCACAGCCGCGATGAAGCGCAGCATAGTAAGCGATCAGCTGCAATGGAACAACAGATACCAACGGAGCAAGCGCTGGGTTTACTTCCGGCAGTACGAATCTGTCATCCGCATCGTCTAGGCCTTTCAGTGAGATGATGCATGTGTTGGCTCCGCGAGCAGCAACTTCTTTGACGTTTCCGCGGATGCTTAGGTTTACGTGCTCTTGTGTTGCCAGTGCGAATACCGGTGTGCCTTGTTCGATCAGGGCAATCGTTCCGTGCTTCAGCTCTCCGCCGGCAAAGCCTTCTGCCTGGATGTAAGAAATCTCTTTCAGCTTCAGTGCGCCTTCGACACATACGAAGTAGTCAAGACCGCGTCCGATGAAGAAAGCGTTTCTGGATACAGTCAGATATTCACGGGCGATCATTTCCATTTCGTCTTTCTGGTCGCATAAAGCTTCCATTGCGTTTGCCGCGATACCGAGTTCTTTGACGAGGTCAAATCCGATATCGATGCCGTTTTTGTCAGCAGCCACAGAAGCAAGAACCGCAAGAACTGCGATTTGTGCAGTGTATGCCTTCGTTGACGCAACAGCGATTTCAGGGCCTGCATGAAGCAGCAATGTATAGTCAGCTTCACGAGAAAGCGTTGATCCAGGTACGTTTGTGATTGTCAGGGCTTTGTGTCCGAGCGCTTTGACTTGAACGAGAACCGCGCGGCTGTCTGCTGTTTCTCCGCTTTGAGAAAGGAAAATGAAGAGCGGTTTCTTAGACAGAAGCGGCATGTTGTAGGAGAATTCACTCGCTACATGCACTTCAACCGGCACGTTTGCCCACATTTCAATATATTGTTTACCGACTAGTCCTGCATGGTAGCTTGTTCCGCAGCCAATGATATAGATGCGGTCCGCTTCCGCTACAGCGGAAGCGATATCGCCAGGCACAGACAGCTTGCCGTTTTCATCTTGATACGTTTGGATGATTTTGCGCATAACAACTGGCTGCTCATCCGTTTCTTTCAACATGTAGTGAGGGTACGTGCCTTTTTCGATATCACTGGCATCAAGCTCAGCAATATAAGACGCACGTGTGATCACGTCACCATCAAGGTTTTTGATGACAACTTGGTCATCAGTGACGATAACCATTTCTTTATCCATCAGCTCAACATATTCGTTGGTTACTTGAAGCATCGCCATTGCATCAGATGCTACGACGTTGAATGTGTCTCCAAGGCCTACTAATAGAGGGCTTTTGTTTTTCGCTACAAAAATCGTTTCTCTGTTGTCGTTATCGAATAAAGCAATTGCATAAGAGCCTTTTAACAGTGTAAGTGTTTTGCGGAACGCTTCTTCTGTCTCAAGTCCTCCATTGACGAATTGCTCGATTACTTGAACGACCACTTCTGTATCGGTGTCACTTTTAAGCTCTACATCTTGCAAATACTCTTGCTTCAGCTGAACATAGTTCTCGATCACGCCGTTATGAACAAGTGTAAAGCGGCCCAGTGCGCTTTGATGCGGGTGAGCGTTCAGATAGCTTGGTTCGCCGTGTGTTGCCCAGCGAGTATGCCCAATTCCGGCTTTCGCTTCTATATTGGCATCCACAACTTCACGAAGATCTGCAATGCGTCCTTTTTCTTTGAACACATGGATTCCCTGTTCATTGGCAACAGCAATACCAGCAGAGTCATATCCGCGATACTCAAGCTTTTCTAACCCTTTTAATAAAATTTCCTTCGCATCAAGCTGACCGATATAACCTACGATTCCACACATATTTTTCTTCCTCCTAAGATGGTAAAAGGAGACGAAGAAAGTCAAATTTCAAGGGGACTTTCAATCGTCCCCTCCTACATGTTTTTTGGAAGATCATGTGATTTCTCTTTGTTCAAGGAGTCACCCCCTTGGTTTGAAGAAATCCTTACGGCTGTGATCTGTATACTCAGCCGGGAGGCATCCGCCGAAAATTCGATAACCTCCATCCTCGTCAACTAAGCCTTTTTCCGGGCGCTTAGTTCGGGCGCTATAATTATAGGTAAATCCATAATCCCGTCTACTTTTCCTATTAAGAAAGTAAGAACAAGACAAGCTTGATTTTACAGCATGTGGCATAAACGGTCAATTGTTTTTTAAACAACTTTGCCGTATGTCTCACAATTATCATATGTAAACGTCGCTTGTCTTGTTCGCTCTCTGATTAGAGACTTCGTTACTCTAATCCCATTTCTGACCGGACGACTTCAACAATGCGATTGACATACTCATCGCACAGCTCTTTCGTCTTCGCTTCAGCCATGACACGGACGAGCGGTTCAGTTCCTGAAGGGCGCACCAAAATCCGTCCGTCGCCGTTCATTTCTTTTTCAACTTCAGAAATAACTGCTTTTACTTTTGCATTTTCTTCAACTTTATATTTATCAGTCACTCTCACATTGACTAACAGCTGCGGAAACTTTTGCATTTCAGCTGCAAGCTCTGACAGCGGCTTGCCTGTTGCTTTCAAAGTGTTCATCAGCATGATAGCAGACAATAATCCGTCCCCTGTCGTGTTGTAATCAAGGAAAATAAGATGTCCTGACTGCTCTCCGCCGACATTATAGCCATCTTTTTTCATTGCTTCTACTACATAGCGGTCACCGACAGCTGTCTGCACGCTTTTGATGCCTTCTTTCTCGAGCGCCTTATAGAAGCCGAGGTTGCTCATCACGGTTGAAACCACTGTATCATCCTTTAAGCGACCCTCTGATTTCAGGTGTTTTGAGCATATGTACATGATTTGGTCGCCATCAACGATATTTCCTTTTTCATCAACAGCAATCAGGCGGTCGCCATCACCATCGAACGCAAGGCCGAGATCAGCGTTTTTCTCTTTGACAAACGCGCTGAGCGCTTCAGGGTGAGTCGATCCGACGCCGTCATTAATGTTTAATCCGTTCGGGGAAGTACCCATTGTTGAAACATCGGCATCTAAATCAGCAAACAGGTGTGTCGCCAAGGATGACGTTGCGCCATGAGCACAGTCAAGTGCCACATGAATGCCTGTGAAATCTTCATCGGCTGTCTGTTTTAAGAATTGCAGATATTTTTGTCCGCCTTCAAAATAATCGTTAACAAGCCCAAGATCGGCTCCGACCGGTCTTGGCAGCTTATCCTCAGGTTCGTCCATCAGGCGCTCAATTTCAGCCTCCTGTTCATCAGAAAGCTTGAATCCGTCTCCCCCAAAGAACTTGATGCCGTTATCCTGCACTGGGTTATGAGAAGCGGAAATCATGACGCCCGCCTCTGCATCCATCGCTTTTGTCAAATAGGATACACCCGGTGTAGAAATGACACCCAGACGCATGACTTCTGCGCCAATGGATAAAAGTCCGGCGACAAGGGCTCCCTCCAGCATATGGCCGGAGATGCGTGTATCGCGGCCTATCAGCACTTTTGGACGTTGTTTGTCTTTTGTCAGCACATAACCGCCGAAACGTCCGACTTTAAAGGCCAGCTCAGGTGTAAGCTCACTATTGGCGACACCTCTTACACCGTCTGTTCCAAAATACTTGCCCATTTTGTAATCGCTCCTTTTTTATTCCGATGAGGATTGTGAATCCGCAGTGGATTCATCCTCATCCTGATCTTGGTTTTCGTCTTGGTTTTGATCGTTGCTGTTTTTATCAGTGTTCTTTGTATCTTCTTTCTGATTGTTCTTTTGATCATTTGTTTGTTTGTCTGTGTCATCCTGATTTCCTGATGTATTGCTGCTGTTATCATTCGTTGATGTATTGCTTTTTTTGGATGTCAGCTTGATTTTGGCGTTTTTCTGCCCCAAGGACCAGGTTACATTCTGAGGTCCGTTTACTTCAAGCTTCACGCTATGCTCCCCGTCCTCTAAATCTGAAACATTCACATACAATTCGATATCTGATTTTTTCAGTTTTTTTATATTCGCGGGAGAGCCTTTAGCCGTTACGTCTATCGCTTGTGATTCAGGATCAAGAAATTCAATGTTTTGTGAACTGCTCAGCCCTACAGTCTTGATAGAGACATTCTCAAACTTCTGATCCGCTTCACTATCGACTTCTATATGCAAAGTCACCTTTGACGGCGAGATTTTTTTGACGCCATCAGGAAGCGGAATATCTGCCTCGATATCGGAATCCTTGTTAATTTTGCTTAAATCTAAGCTGACGCCATCAATAAATTCAAGAGAATCCAACACATCCTGTGAGCCGTAAACCGTTACCTCACTGGGGCTGGATTCAATATTCGCTATGCTGACACCGTCAGGAAGGCTTCCTGTCCGTTCAATTTTAAAGGGCACTTTTTTACTTGGGCTTGTCACCGGAACGGTAATCTTGATGACCGAGGGCTCAACGTCGACAGGAAGCGCGTTTCCGTCTTTATCATAGACAGTCACTTTCGCTTCCTTTTCAATCGTTTCATCCGCGTTTTCTAAATTCACTGAAGCTTTGACAAGAGAAATATTATCGATCACATTTTTAGATCCGGTAATCTGCACATTTTTCGGACTGACAATCGGCTGCTGCGGAGAATAGCCTTTTTTCATCTTGCTTTTATTGTAGTACTCCACTTCTACAGGAAAGCTTTTGGTCGTCCGTTCCTGTATGGTCACTGTCGTAACAGACGGATTAATTGAGATTGTCAGCCCATCCGACACGTTTTTGGCCTTAAGCTCCACCTTATGTGTGCCGGTTTTCAAATGTTCCATATCGGCGTATATTTCAAAGTTCTTGGTCTGCCTAGCCTTTTTCACGGCACTTGTCGAGCCTTTTATCGTGACATTAACCGTTTGCGGAACACCTGTCACGACGTAATTTTCATCATCATAATACGCTTTAACCGGAATATCGGTCAGAGTTGCTTCATCAGTTGTTGATGTCGGAAAGAAAGATTCACCCGGTTTTTTCGGAGTCGGTGCTTGGTTGCTGTTAACCGCCACATAAAGCAAGAGCGCGAAAAGCAGAGCAATGATTTTCACAGCCCAGCGGTTGTTTAAGAATTTATCCATTTTTCTTGCCCCTCCAATACCAGCGGATAGAAGAAGTGTCTCTGGTGTTTTTCTTAAACTCGGCTTCAAGCATTTCTTTCAGCGCTTCTTCTGTCAGCTCTCTGTGAAGGTCGCCGTTCTTTGCCACACTGACGCCGCCGGTCTCTTCAGACACAATAATCGTCAAACTGTCTGTTACTTCACTGATTCCGACAGCCGCTCTGTGCCGCGTGCCCAATTCTTTTGAAATAAACGGGCTTTCAGAAAGCGGCAAATAACAGGCGGCCGCGGCAATTTCATTATTCTTCATAATCACCGCACCGTCATGAAGCGGGGTGTTTGGGATAAAAATATTAATCAGCAGCTCAGAGCTGACTTTGGCATTCAGTGGTATGCCGGTCTCAATATAATCCCCCATTCCAGTATCCCGCTCAATGGTCAGCAGGGCGCCTATACGGCGTTTCGCCATATAATTGATCGCTTTTGTGATGGCCTCAATCGTTTTCTGCTGCGCTTCTTCTACAGGCGTGCCGCTCCTTGAAAAAAAGCGGCCGCGGCCTAGCTGTTCAAGCGCTCTTCTCAGCTCAGGCTGAAAGATAATAATAATTGCTAAAAATCCCCATGTTATCGCTTGGTCCATCAGCCACTGAAGTGTGCTGAGGCCCAAATATTGGCTGGCCATACGAACAAGCACGATGACTACAATTCCTTTTAACAGCTGAACCGCTTTCGTGCCGCGTATCACCATAATCAATTTATATATCACATACCAAACAAGGAGAATATCAACGGCATTGCCGAGGTACTGCAAAAAAGGGATATCCTCAAAAGCCATTTCCTCGTCCTCCAAGATTTCAGTCATTTCGTATTTTGTGTTTTACGTGTTACGCATATGTACTTTACATAGCGAGCCCATTATACCACATATCGATTTAGCAAGTGAAATGTGTCAGCCGCTCAGCCCGCAAAAAAAGAGCAAAGCAGCTAACGCGCTTTACTCTTCTCCGTTCGGATTGAATGCATTGAGTACACTTTTCCCCGCAGACTTCATCTTGTACCATGTCCAGTCGAATAATTGATTGATTTCTTCAATTTGACCGGTGACTTGTCCAGCAGAGGCCATATACTTTTCGCCGTTCACGACGGTTACATCCCCGTCTATTTTGCCTTTAATAATCAGCTTGCCGTTTTTGACAGTGACATCACCTTTAACCGTCTCACCTTCCGGCACGGTCACAGTATGGTTATGAACCACAAGATTCGGCTGCTTGGACACGCTGAAATTGTGGTCATTATGCCAGCTGTTAAAAAAACCTCCGCCCATCAAAATGATGAATACCGCAGCAGCTGCGATAACGGGATGGCTTCTGAACCATCTTTTCACAGAAGCTCTTTTCTTCTCCTTAGGCAATTTTGCCATGACATTAGCGGTAAAATCCGCGGGGGCTTCGACATGCGATGTGCTCCGTACGAGCGCTATAGATTTCTCCATCTCGTAAAAATGCTTTCTGCATGTCTCGCATGTCTCCAGATGTTCATTTAATACGTGTTCATCTTTTGGAAGGATATCTCCATCAAGATGCATATGCATAAGCTGCACAATTTGTTCAGGACAGCTCATTTCATCACCCCACTTAAAGATCCCTTAATTGTTTTCTAAGAGCCTCTCTGCCCCTGTGAATCCGCGTTTTCACAGTCCCCACAGGAATGTTTAGAATCTCCCCGATTTCAATTAATGAGAGTTCGTCAATATACTTTAATACGATGACTGTTCTGTATTTGTCAGGAAGCTTTAAAATTTTCTGCTGAATCGTGTTTGAGAGCTCCAGCGACACAACTGCATCTTCAGGCAAAACACCATCTGCGGCGATTTGGGAATACATGGTCAAGCCTTCTGTACCAGCCACCTCTGCATCGAGGTAATAATCCGGCTTCTTTTTGCGAATGCGGTCAATGGTCAAATTGGTCGCGATTCGATAAAGCCAAGTTGAAAATTTCCGGTTAATATCAAAACTGTCGATATTAACGTACGCTCTGATGAAAGCCTCCTGTGCAATATCCTCCGCCTCATGCACATTGCCAAGCATACGGTAGCAAAGCTGATAAATTTTATCTTTGTAAATATCTACGATGTCCGCAAATGCATCCTGGTCGCCTTTTTTGACTTGTTTAATTCTTTTTTTAATCATCATTTCCATATTTATCTAACCTCTGCCTTCACCGGTCTGTATGTATACGAGCTTCGTTTCAAAAGGTTTCAATTTTTTTATAAAATAAGTTTATCAAATTTTTGGCAGGGTGTAGATGGTAATTCGTGAATAAACTACCTTAACATATTTTTAAAATTATTATACAGACTGAACAGTTAGAAGTTGGAATGAATTTTAAAAAAGAAAAAAGACACCTTTTGGTCAAAGGTGTCTGTGACTGGGCTAGCTGGATTCGAACCAACGCATGACGGAGTCAAAGTCCGTTGCCTTACCGCTTGGCTATAGCCCAATAATGGTGGAGGGGGGCAGATTCGAACTGCCGAACCCTGAGGGAGCGGATTTACAGTCCGCCGCGTTTAGCCACTTCGCTACCCCTCCACATTAAATTTTGAAAAACAGTGCCGGCAAGAGGACTTGAACCCCCAACCTACTGATTACAAGTCAGTTGCTCTACCAATTGAGCTACACCGGCAAGATGGTGGAGGATGACGGGCTCGAACCGCCGACCCTCTGCTTGTAAGGCAGATGCTCTCCCAGCTGAGCTAATCCTCCAAATGGTGACCCGTACGGGATTCGAACCCGTGTTACCGCCGTGAAAGGGCGGTGTCTTAACCGCTTGACCAACGGGCCGTTGTGTTCTCGTCGAGCTGACAAAAGTTATTATATACAGGTCACCCCCTGTTTGTAAAGAGAAAAATTAAATTTTTTATTTTCAAACTTTTTAACTCCTTTTTTAACTGAAAAAGCCTCCCAACGAAAGTCATTTATTTTATGATAGAGACAAGCAAAGCAAGAGAGGAGAAACCAATATGATTCTAGTCAGTTCTTGCCTTGGAGGCATTGAGTGCAGATATAACGGCTCTCACGCAGCGTCTGAGAAAATCAGAAAACTCGTCGCTGAAAATAGAGCAGTCATGGCTTGCCCTGAACTTCTTGGCGGCTTTTCAACCCCCCGTGAACCCGCAGAAATCATAGGAGGCACCGGCGAGGATGTCCTCAATGGAACAGCGAAAATCGTGACAGCTTCAGGTGAAGATGTCACAGAGCTATATATGGAAGGTGCCGCGAAAACATTGGCTTACGCAAAAGAAATCAACGCCACTGCCGTCATATTAAAAGAAAACAGTCCATCTTGCGGAAGCGGCTTTATCTATAACGGCACATTCTCTGGCAAAAAAATCCACGGCAGCGGAGTAACCGCCTCACTGCTAAAACAAGCGGGCTACCGCGTCATTTCAGAAAACCAGCTAGACGACATATTGTAAGGAGGCCACCCCATGACTCAAGACATTTCTTTATCCTTCTATAAGCCTGAACACTTGCCCGAGCTTCAATCATTCACGCTCACCAACGATGACAAACGCTTTACCTCCCTCCCGAAAGAGGTGCTGTCTCAGGCTCTGGGCATACAGGACCGATACCCGGTTGTCATCTTAAAAGACGATCTTCCAGTCGGTTTTTTCATTTTACATGCATCAAAAGAAGCGCTAGCTTCCTATTCTAACAATCCATTTGCTTTACTACTCAGCTCCCTGTCTTTAAACGCTGTGCATCACGGAAAAGGGTACGCGAAAAAAGCCATGCTTTTGCTTCCCTCTTTTGTGAGTGGATACTTTCCATGGTGCGACGAAATCATCTTGGCCGTCAATCATCTGAACATACGCGCAAAACACCTTTATATGAAATGCGGGTTCATTGATAAAGGACGGCGAAGAATCGGGCCGCTTGGAGAACAGTTGATCCTTCATCATTTCTTATAGTCTTGAGTGAAATAAAATTTCAAAAATGTAAAAACATAGTTGAAATATCATAACAGAAATGAATATACTGAATATTGAGATATATCATTTTTAAAACAGGGGGCATCCTCATGTCAGAATCATTAAACCTTCATCATCTTACAACGGAATCACGCAATAGCCAAACGGTTGAAATCCACAAAGCAAACACTCTCGGCATCCTCAAAATGATCAACAACGAAGATATAAAGGTCGCTGCAGCCGTTCAGGAGGTTCTCCCTGACATCAAAACAGCTGTAGACTGCGCATATGATTCATTTCAAAGTGGAGGCCGGCTCATATATACAGGCGCAGGCACAAGCGGCAGACTCGGCGTCATGGATGCTGTTGAATGTCCTCCCACTTACAGCGTAAGTCCTGATCAGGTCATCGGAATCATGGCTGGAGGCTCCGAAGCCTTTTTACAGGCAGCAGAGGGCATTGAAGACAGTGAAAAAGCAGGAGCTGAGGATTTAAGAAACATACAGCTCACGTCAAATGACACCGTCATTGCCATCGCAGCAAGCGGCCGTACACCTTACGCCGCAGGCGCCCTAAGATACGCCCGCGAAGTCGGAGCGCACACCATCGCCCTTACTTGCAATGAAAATTCCGCCATCAGCAAGGATGCGGATCACAGCATTGAGGTTGTCGTCGGACCTGAGGCCATTACAGGATCAACACGTATGAAAGCTGCAACCGCTCATAAAATGATTCTAAACATGATATCTACCGCTGTAATGGTCAAAATCGGCAAGGTCTACGAAAACTTGATGGTAGACGTCAACGTCAGCAACAAAAAACTAAAAGAACGCGCCATCAGCATCATCCAAAGCCTTACAAACGCTTCATACGAAACAGCCAGGAAAACCCTGGAACAAGCCGATCATCACGTCAAAACAGCAATCGTTATGCTCAAAACCAGCACAGATCAGAAACAAGCAAAGACATTACTCGATGAAGCAAACGGTTTCATTGATAAAGCAATCGAAAATTACCATCCATGATAAGGAGAGAACTAGAATGGCAACAGGCGGTTTAGCGATTATCCAATCAATGAAGCATAAGCTCCCTCCATCCGAGCGTAAACTTGCAGATTATATCCTAACCCATCCCCACAAAGCAATCGAAAGCACTGTCAGCGAAATCAGCGCCTTAGCCAATTCAAGTGACGCTGCCGTCATCAGGCTCTGCAAATCACTCGGATTAAAGGGATTTCAAGATTTAAAAATGAGAGTAGCGGGCGATCTGGCAAAGCCTACGTTTCAGGGCTACCGTGATATTGTTCCCCACGAGCCGCTGCCCTCTATTTCCGAAAAAGCGGCCGGCAATGCCATTCAAGCCATTCAGGATACTTCAGACCTGATGGACTACAAAGAACTGGAACAAGCGGTTTCTCTGCTTCTCAAAGCTCACACTGTGCATTTTATCGGCGTCGGGGCTTCCGGCATTGTCGCCAAGGACGCTCAGCAAAAGTGGCTTCGCATTCATAAACAAGCAACCGCGTTTACAGACACTCATCTTGTGGCATCTTTAATCGCAAATGCAGATAAAGACGACATCGTATTCGCCATTTCGTTCTCAGGAGAGACGCAGGAAATCATTGAACTGCTTGCCATGGCTAAGGAAAAAGGCATCACAACGATCAGCCTCACACAATTCAGTCAGACATCCGTCTCCGCACTGGCTGACGTCCCATTGTATACAGCCCATTCCAACGAAGCCTTGATTCGAAGTGCAGCCACTTCCTCCCGTCTCGCCCAGCTTTTTATGATAGATGTATTGTTTTTAGGCATGGCGGCTGAGCAATATGAAGAAACAACCAGCTATATCGATAAAACAAGAGAAGCCATACAATCTATGAGAAAAAAATAAAGCATCTTGAAGGGGAGGGGTTTTTAATGAGCAAAGAAAATAACTACCATCAACTCGCAAAGAAAATCCTCGAGTTATGCGGGGGGAAATCCAATATATCCTCATTTACGCATTGCATGACAAGGCTGCGTATTACACCTTACGATGAAAACAAAGCAGATGCTCAGGCTTTAAGAGCGCTTGACGGAGTATTGGGGGTCGTTGAGGCTGAAACCTTACAAATCATCCTCGGTACAGGAGTCGTCAATCATGTCACAACGGCTTTCTCCAAGCTCGTCTCAGCTGAAGAAGGTGTCGATGTGAATGAAGCAGCCGCCAAAAAGAAAGCCGATATCAATCGAAAGAACGCCACTCCTTTTAAACTTTTCTTACGTAAAATCGCCAGCATTTTTATCCCTCTTATTCCGGCTCTTGTCGCTTCCGGTTTAATTACCGGGATTACCAAAGCAAGTATTCAAGCCGGCTGGCTCTCTGCAGAATCACAAATTGCTGTTATCCTGACAATCATCGGATCAGGGCTGTTCACTTATCTCGGCATTCTTGTGGGTATCAACGCTTCAAAAGAATTTGGCGGGACACCCGCTCTTGGGGCTTTGGCCGGGATCTTGATTATCAATCCGGAGATCGCAAAGATCAGTTTATTTGGAGAAGAGCTTCTTCCGGGCAGGGGAGGCCTGATCGGAGTCCTTTTCGCTGCTATATTCATTGCTTACACCGAACAATTTATTCGCCGCTTTATTCCTCAATCACTCGATATCATTGTCACACCCACCGTTTCACTGTTAATCACCGGAATCGTAACGTATGTCGTATTCATGCCTTTAGGCGGATTCATTTCTGACGCCATTACATCCGGCCTTCTGTCCATCCTGGACATCGGCGGCATCGCTGCGGGCTTTATTCTGGGCGCAACCTTCCTTCCTCTCGTCGTAACCGGATTGCATCAAGGCTTGACGCCTGTGCACATGGAACTGATCAATTCAATTGGCAATGATCCTCTGCTCCCTATTTTGGCTATGGGAGGTGCAGGACAGGTAGGCGCGGCCTTTGCCGTCTTCGTGAAAACGAAAAAAACAACACTGAGAAAAGCAATCGCCGGCGGGCTTCCGTCAGGCCTGCTCGGCATTGGGGAACCGCTCATTTTCGGAGTCACGCTGCCGCTTGGCCGTCCGTTTTTAACGGCATGCTTAGGTGCTGGAATCGGCGGCGCCTTTCAAGCTTATTTTCAAGTAGCCACCTTTGCGATTGGTGTCTCCGGACTGCCGCTTTCCTTTCTAGTCCTGCCTTCGCAAATCATCCTGTATATCGTCGGGCTCTTTATTTCCTACGCGGCCGGCTTTTTATTGACCTATGCATTCGGATATAAAGATGAAATGGCTTCTCAGTTCGATTAAATTGTTTCTGTTTTAGGGATAGTAAACGGGATAGAAGCACAGAAAGGGGATAACCTGTGAAAACAAAGACACTGTTGTTATTCAGTGCCATTTTAACCCTATCGATATTGGCGCCAAATGAAACCTTCGCGCAAACAGCAGACAGCTTGGTTGAGCCGAAAACCATAAATGCAGCAACTGCACAATTCTCGACGAAGAAGCTAAGGAAGGTAGATCAGATGATAGAACGGGATATTGCAGCAGGATTTCCAGGCGCCGTTCTTGTCGTCGTGAAGGATGGACGCATCATAAAAAAAGAAGCATACGGCTACAGTAAAAAGTACGAAGGATCAGAGCTGCTGCGCCGTCCGGCAAAAATGAAAACCCGCACGATGTTTGACTTAGCCTCAAATACAAAAATGTACGCCACAAATTTTGCATTGCAGCGCTTAGTCAGCCAAGGAAAACTTGACGTCTATGAAAAAGTTTCTGCATATTTGCCTGGTTTCAAGGATCAGCCTGGAGACCCCATAAAAGGAAAAAACAAGATACGTGTCATTGATGTTCTTCAGCACCAATCAGGGCTTCCATCAAGCTTTTACTTTTACACGCCGGAAAAAGCCGGCAAATACTATTCCCAGGAACGTGACAAAACGATTGAATATTTGACGAAAATTCCGCTCGATTATCAAACCGGGACAAAACACGTATACAGTGACATTGGGTATATGCTCCTCGGCTGTATTGTCGAAAAACTCACCGGAAAACAGCTTGATGGCTACGCGGAGCAAGAGCTCTACAAGCCGTTGAAGCTGAAGCACACCTTGTACAATCCGCTGCAAAAAGGCTTTAAACCAAAGCAGTTCGCAGCTACTGAACGCATGGGCAATACACGTGACGGCGTTATTCAATTCCCTAACATACGCACAAACACGCTGCAAGGAGAAGTGCATGATGAAAAAGCGTTTTACTCAATGGATGGCGTGTCTGGCCATGCCGGGTTGTTCTCAAATGCAGATGATATGGCCATTCTGCTGCAAGTCATGTTAAACAAAGGATCATACCGAAACATTTCTTTATTTGATCAGAAAACAGCTGACTTGTTTACAGCACCTTCAGCAACAGATCCGACATTCGCTCTTGGCTGGCGGCGGAACGGAAGCAAAAGCATGGAATGGATGTTTGGCCCTTACGCCAGCGCAAATGCTTACGGGCATACAGGCTGGACGGGGACAGTTACAATCATTGATCCAGCATACAATTTAGGCATCGCATTGTTAACAAATAAAAAGCATACCCCAGTTGTTGATCCAGAAGAAAATCCCAACGTCTTTGAGGGTGATCAATTTCCAACAGGCAGTTATGGAAGCGTTATAACCGCGATTTATGAAGCAATGGAATGAATGATTAGACGATAGGAGGAAGTTTCTATGAAACCTGTCTTTCCGCTTATCCTTTCAGCCGTTCTTTTTCTTTCATGTTTTCTCGTGGCTAACCAGAAAGAAGCCACTGCATCTAAAAGTTCAATCGATGCCAATCAGATTGTCAATCGTATGTCATTAGATGAAAAACTCGGTCAGATGCTGATGCCTGATTTTAGAAATTGGCAAAAGAAAGGCGAGTCCTCACCGCAAGCCCTTACGGAAATGAATGAGGAAGTCGACAGCCTCGTCAAGAAATATCAATTCGGAGGCGTCATTCTTTTTGCAGAAAATGTAAAAACAACAAAGCAAACGGTCCAGCTGACAGACGCTTACCAAAAGGCAAGTCCCAAAATCCCACTCATGCTTAGTATTGATCAGGAAGGCGGCATTGTAACGAGGCTAGGGGAGGGCACTAATTTCCCAGGGAATATGGCGCTGGGCGCAGCCAGAAGCAGAATCAATGCGTATCAGACCGGCAGTATCATTGGAAAAGAGCTCTCGGCCTTAGGCATCAATACAGATTTCAGCCCTGTCGTAGACATTAACAATAATCCTGATAATCCTGTAATCGGCGTACGGTCATTCAGCTCCAATCGAGAACTGACATCACGACTCGGTTTATACACGATGAAAGGGTTGCAGCGGCAGGATATCGCCTCTGCTCTCAAACATTTCCCGGGACATGGAGACACGGACGTTGACAGCCATTATGGACTGCCGCTCGTTTCCCATGATCAAGAACGGCTTCGAGAGATCGAGCTCTATCCTTTTCAAAAAGCAATTGATGCCGGTGCTGATATGGTGATGACAGCCCATGTTCAATTCCCTGCCTTTGACGACACCACATACAAAAGCAAACTCGATGGATCGGACATTTTGGTTCCAGCTACACTTTCGAAAAAAGTGATGACAGGCCTTCTTCGTCAGGAAATGGGCTTTAATGGGGTCATCGTTACCGATGCGCTCAATATGAAGGCAATCGCAGATCATTTCGGACAGGAAGAGGCTGTGGTCATGGCCGTAAAAGCTGGTGTCGATATTGCATTAATGCCAGCCTCAGTTACTTCATTGAAAGAAGAACAGAAATTCGCACGTGTTATTCAAGCTTTGAAAGAAGCCGTGAAAAACGGAGAAATTCCTGAAAATCAAATCAACAAATCAGTTGAAAGAATCATTTCCCTGAAAATAAAACGCGGCATGTATCCAGCACGGAACGACGACAGTACAAAAGAAAAAATAGCCAAAGCCCAAAAAATCGTAGGAAGCAAGCAGCACCTGAAAGCAGAGAAAAAAATAGCTGAAAAAGCAGTAACTGTATTAAAAAATGAACAGCACACTTTGCCGTTCAAGCCCAAAAAAGGCAGCCGAATCTTAATTGTGGCACCTTACGAAGAACAAACTGCTTCAATCGAACAAACCATTCGCGATCTCGTCAATCGTAAGAAAATCAAACCCGTATCTGTCGACAAAATGAATTTTGCCAACCAAGTATTTAAGGCCGAGCATGAAAAACAAGTAAAAGAGGCTGATTATATCATTACCGGTTCCTATGTCGTCAAAAATGACCCTGTCGTCAACGACGGTGTCATCGACGACACCATATCTGATTCAAGCAAATGGGCTACCGTGTTTCCGAGAGCTGTCATGAAAGCCGCACTGCAGCACAATAAACCTTTTGTCTTAATGAGTCTGCGCAATCCCTATGATGCCGCCAATTTTGAAGAAGCAAAGGCACTGATTGCTGTCTATGGCTTTAAAGGATACACAAATGGCCGTTATCTTCAACCTAATATTCCGGCCGGAGTGATGGCGATATTCGGCCAGACAAAACCTAAAGGCACACTTCCAGTTGACATTCCGTCAGTCACGAAACCAGGGAACACCCTTTACCCATTTGGCTACGGTTTAAATATCAAAACGGGAAAACCGCTTTAATGAGGAGGAACATATGAGAAAAACAATATTCGCTTTTCTCACAGGGCTCATGATGTTCGGAACGATAACCGCTGCCTCTGCTTCACCCGATTCAAAGAATCAAACGGCTAAAAAACCTAAAGTCCAGACCGGCATAGACACGCTTTTGCCAGATTACAAAAAACAGCTCAAGGGAAAACGAATCGGACTGATCACCAACCCAACGGGAGTAAATGCATCTCTGAAAAGCAGTGTCGATATACTTTTCGAGAATCCAGAAATCAAACTGACAGCTTTATTCGGCCCTGAACACGGCGTCCGCGGTGACGCCCAGGCTGGAGACGAAGTAGGCTCTTACATTGACGAAAAAACCGGGGTTCCTGTATACAGTCTCTACGGAAAAACGAAGAAACCGACACCAGAGATGCTGAAAAATGTCGATATTCTACTGTTTGATATTCAGGATGTCGGGACCCGTTTCTACACGTACATTTATACAATGGCATACGCAATGGAAGCCGCCAAAGAAAACGACATTCCGTTTATGGTGCTGGACCGCCCGAACCCTCAAGGCGGAAATCATATTGAAGGACCAATCTTAGAACCTGAATACGCCTCATTTGTCGGATTGTATCCCATTCCGTTGAAGCATGGGATGACGATAGGCGAATTGGCTATATTGTTCAACAAAGAGTTTGACATTGATGCCGAGCTTACAGTCGTGAAAATGAAACACTGGAAACGAAAAATGGATTTTGACGATACCCGATTGCCTTTCGTCCTCCCTTCGCCTAACATGCCGACAGTGGAGAGCACATTTGTTTATCCTGCAACCGGGCTAATTGAAGGAACAAATATATCCGAAGGGCGAGGGACAACAAAACCATTCGAATTGATCGGAGCTCCCTTTATCAAAAGCACAGAGCTTGAAGAAACTTTAAACAGCCTCCATTTGCCGGGCGTGACATTTAGGGCAGCATCCTTTACCCCAACGTTTTCTAAACATCAAGGAACGCTTTGCCACGGTGTGCAGCTCTATGTGACAGACAGAGATAAGTTTGAAGCCGTTAAAACAGGTCTCTCAGTCATTAAAACCATACACGATCTCTATCCTGAGGATTTTGAATTCCTCTCAACAGGTTCATTCGATAAACTGGCAGGCAACGGCTGGATCAGGACAAAAATCGAAAATGGAACTTCTATTGAAGACATCATAGACAGCTATGAAAAAACACTCCAACAATTCAGCAAAACAAGAAAAAAATATCTCATTTATTAAGGCGTAAGCATCGTATGTTACACGTGTAACATATTCTTACTGAACGAAAGACCCTTACTTTCATACACGAGTAAGGGTTTTTTTCGTGCTAAAAACCCACCCGCTTTATATAGGAAAACTTTCATTTATTTGGTACAATTTTTATTGAAAATGATTATCAATTGAAAGCTTCTGAAAAGGTGGTCTACTCTTGCCAAACGCAGTGATTTATCAACCCATACAAATTGAATATCTAAAAAAAACAAGTGATCTCTTCTCAGAACAGCAATTAGCCGATTCATTCGTGCTGATCTTTCATTTAAAAGGAAACGGCCATATTTCGATCGGAACAAACACCAATCCTCTGCAAAAAAAGACACTTTATGTTTGCCCGCCTAACGAGACTTTTGGCTTTACACCAGCAGCCGATGGACATATAGATGCTTGTCTGATCAGGCTTCAAAGCTATATCAAGGAAAACGGCCAAGATATGTTCACACCATGTGCAGAATCAGAATTAGCCAAACTGAAGCTTGTGAATGTTTCGCATATCGAAAATCTTGCAGTCCGGCTTCAAGAGCTTGCAACACTATGGAATGAATCGTCTCAGCTTTCTCAGCTTAAATGTGTAATTGAAGTACAAAGCCTGATTTATGACCTCTTTACTGCCAGTTTATCTGAGCAAACGGATACACATTCAGCAATCGAAAAAACAAAACACTATATCGAAACCCATGCCCATTCAAAAATCACGCTTGCCAAGCTGGCACAAATCGCAGGAATCAGCGCCAAACACTACAGCGAAAGCTTTAAAAAATGGACTGGACAGAGCGTAACAGAATTTATTACGAACACAAGAATCACCAAAGCGAAACAGCTCATGGCAAAATCAAACTGCAAATTGAAAGAAATCGCTCACCAATCCGGTTATCAAGATGAATTTTATTTCAGCAGAATCTTTAAAAAATATACAGGGTGTTCACCTACAAGCTATATGAAAAAACGACGAAAAAAGATCGCCGCTTATGGAAGGGGGACCATGGGCCATCTCATTCCTCTTCATCACATACCCTTTGCCGCTGCTCTGCATCCGAAATGGACGTCTTACTACTATCAGCATTATTCGACAGATATACCCGTCCAGCTCAGTGCATACCGCTTTAATGAAAAGTGGGAAGAAAACCTGTACACATTATCGCAGGCAGAACCAGATGTGATTGTCAGCATGGATTCTATTTCTCCAGAAGAACAATATCACCTGAATCGCATCGCAGAAGTCATGTACCTTCCTTCAGAAGAAAGCTGGAGAACCCACTTTCTGCAAACGGCCTCATTTTTAAAGGAAGAATCCGAAGCAGAAAAGTGGCTCGCGGCTTATGACCGGCAGACAACAGCCGCCAAAAAAACACTTCAGCACGTTCAAGGGCTGCGTTTTCTCTTTTTGAGGCTGCATAAGCAAAACTTCTATCTGGCACATAACCGAAGCGTCCGCGAAGTTTTCTTTGGAGATTTAGGATTCAGCTCGGCAAAAACAGCTGACACACCTTCAGAGCAAGCGATTCCGTTAGAAAATATCGCAAATTACCAAGCTGACTGCATGATGCTTTTTCTTTTTAAAGAACCAGAGACCATAGCCTATTATCAGCAATTACAGCTGACAGAAGCATGGCAGAACCTAAGCGCCGTAAAGAATAACCGTGTTTATCTTCTATCCCTTGACCCATGGAATGAATACTCAGCTTGCGGGCACGAACGCATCGTTCAGCAAACTATTTCTTTACTATCCGGAGATTGTCCATGATAAATCAGAAATTTGTCCATGGTGTTATATCTATTCATTCTCTATAATTCTAATTGATAATAGTTATCAATTGACAGGAGGCCCTATAGATGAAAAAAATATCTCTAACCTTATTAATCTTGCTTCTCGCGCTGACAGCAGCAGCCTGCGGCAGCAAAAACGAATCGACCGCCAGCAAGGCAAGCGGCACAGCATCGGAAAAGAAGAAAATTGAATACCTGGATAAAACATATGAAGTAACTGTACCGACAGACAAAATTGCCATTACGGGAAGCGTTGAATCAATGGAAGATGCCAAACTGCTTGACGTTCACCCGCAAGGCGCGATTTCATTCTCAGGCAAATTCCCTGATATGTTCAAAGATATTACTGATAAAGCCCAATCAACCGGAGAAAAAATGGAGCCAAACATTGAAAAGATTTTAGAAATGAAGCCAGACGTCATCCTTGCTTCAACAAAATTCCCGGAAAAAACACTGCAAAAAATAAGCACAGCCGGCACAACGATCCCAGTTTCTCATATCTCTTCAAACTGGAAAGAAAACATGATGCTGCTTGCCCAGCTGACTGGAAAAGAGAAAAAAGCGAAAAAAATCATTGCAGATTATGAACAGGATCTAAAAGAAACAAAAACTAAAATCAATAATAAAGCGAAAGATTCAAAAGCGCTTGTCATCAGACTCAGACAAGGCAACATTTACATTTACCCTGAACAGGTGTATTTCAACTCCACGCTATACGGTGATTTAGGCCTTAAGGCGCCGAGCGAAGTAAAAGCTGCAAAAGCGCAAGAGCTGATTTCATTAGAAAAATTAAGTGAAATGAACCCAGATCATATCTTCGTCCAATTTTCTGATGATGAAAATGCAGACAAACCTGATGCCTTAAAAGATCTGGAGAAAAATCCAATCTGGAAAAGCCTGAAAGCAGTCAAAGAAGATCATGTGTATGTCAACTCAGTGGACCCTCTCGCACAAGGCGGCACAGCTTGGAGCAAAGTCCGTTTCCTGAAAGCGGCTGCTGAAAAATTGACACAAAACTAATTCAGAGTAGGTTTTTGTATGTATTCAAAACAGTGGACACGTATCATATTGATTACTTCTCCATTTGCTATAGCACTGTCGCTTTTGCTTTCAATCCTTTATGGGGCAAAGCATCTTAGCACAGATATTGTTTTTACATCTCTTATTCATTTCGATCCGGGAAACACAGACCATCAAATTATATGGCATTCTCGGATTCCAAGGGCTGCCGGCGCTCTGCTCATAGGGGCAGCCCTTGCTGTTTCTGGAGCGCTTATGCAAGGCATTACGCGCAATTATTTAGCTTCGCCCTCCATTATGGGCGTTTCAGATGGTTCCGCGTTTATCATCACGCTCTGTATGGTTCTGCTCCCGCAATCATCGTCGATTGAAATGATCATTTATTCTTTTATCGGCTCAGCGTTAGGGGCTGTGTTAGTATTCGGCCTTGCCGCCATGATGCCGAACGGATTTACCCCCGTGCAGCTCGCCATCATCGGCACAGTCACAAGCATGCTGCTCAGCAGTTTATCAGCGGCCATGTCGATTTATTTTCAAATTTCTCAGGATCTCAGTTTCTGGTACAGTGCCAGACTTCATCAAATGAGTCCGGATTTCCTGAAGCTTGCCGCTCCGTTTTTCCTGATTGGCATCATAATGGCCATGTCTCTCAGCAAAAAGGTGACTGCCGTATCCTTAGGCGATGACATTTCTAAAAGTCTGGGTCAAAAGAAAAAAACCATAAAAATCATGGCGATGCTTTCCGTCATTATTTTAACCGGCAGTGCCGTAGCGCTGGCCGGAAAAATTGCGTTTGTTGGTTTGGTTGTTCCTCATATCACGAGATTTCTCGTCGGCTCTGATTACAGCAGGCTGATTCCGTGTTCCTGTATTTTGGGCGGAATCTTTTTAACCCTGTGTGATCTCGCAAGCCGATTTATCAACTATCCGTTTGAAACACCGATTGAGGTCGTAACATCCATTATCGGCGTACCTTTCTTCCTTTATTTGATTAAACGAAAAGGAGGGGAGCAAAATGGCTAAAAAATATGCATTGTTCATCGTTTTGATTCTCGTTGTCAGCTATTTCAGTTTAACGAGCGGATCATTTTCTGTTCGTCCGGCTGAGCTGCTCTCCACTCTTTTTCAAATCGATCCGAATCCGCAGTATGAAATTTTGCTGTTCGATCTAAGACTTCCGAGGGTTGTCATGGCTGCTATTATCGGACTCGGTCTTGGCATTGCAGGCGCTGTCATCCAGGCCATCACAAGAAACGGGCTTGCTGACCCGGGAATTCTCGGAATCAACGCAGGGGCAGGAGCCGGTATTGTGGCGTTTATGCTCTTGTTCCAAGGCCAGAAGGAAGTGACATCCATAGCTGCAGCGATGGGGATGCCGCTCTTTGGATTGATAGGCGGGCTCATCGCGGCGCTCCTGATTTACATATTTGCATGGCACAGAGGCAATTTAGATTCAGGAAGAATTATTCTGGTAGGAATCGCGATCAATTCAGGATTCAGCGCCCTTTCTTTGTTTTTATCATTAAAAATGGACCCGCAAGACTATCAAATGGCCATGGTGTGGAAAAACGGAAGCATCTGGTCTGCCAACTGGACGTATATCACAGCCGTTCTTCCGTGGATGCTGCTGTTTATACCGATTCTTATTGCCAAATCCCGCTTGCTCGACACCATTCGTTTTGATGAAGACACAGTAAGAAGCCTTGGCATATCATCAAATAAAGAAAAAACCATCCTGCTCGTCGCCTGTGTAGCAATCATCAGTGCCTGTGTCTCCGTAGCGGGCAGCATGGCGTTTGTCGGCTTAATTGCTCCCCATATTTCACGGAGGCTGTCTGGCGTCGAACATCGCTATATTCTGCCACTGAGCGGTTTAATCGGGATGCTGCTTGTGATAAGCGCAGACTTTGCAGGAAAACTGTTTTTTCAGCCCGCGGAAGTGCCCGCAGGCATCATTTTGGCGATCCTCGGTGTTCCTTATTTCTTATATTTGCTTTTTAAGCAAAAAAAGGGGGAGAATGCTTGAAAGGATCTCTTTCAGAACACAAAGCCGGCAACAGGAGGTTCACGCTGTACCTCCCTCCTTCCTACAGCGCAGACAGCGGGGAATTCCCTGCTGTTTATGTGCAAGATGGCCATTCTTTGTTTCACGGCCAAATTGAATTATTAGAAAGCATATTTCAACAGCATAGGCTCCCTGAACTTGTACTAATTGGTATCGAACCTGAAAATCGGCTTGATGAATACACGCCATGGCCGGCTGCATCACTCAGTGATCGGTTCCCGGACTTCGGAGGCATGGGATATGACTATCTGTCTGACATGACAAACCGGTTCATTCCGTTTATCGAAGAAAACTGGAACATCGCCAGGAAACCGCAAACAAGAGGAATGATCGGTGCCTCATTAGGCGGCCTCATCTCAATGTTCGCCTTATTAAAGTATCCGTCAGTTTTTGGGAAAATAGGTTCTATCTCAGGTTCATACTGGTACGAGAACGCAGCGGAAACCATTCATATTTCTTTTTTAACACCCGGCACTGCGCGTATTTTCATGTCTGTCGGCAGTGAAGAAGGCCGTGGAAAACAATCCATTCAGCGGCATATGCTGGAAAAAACAAAGCAAGTTCACCAAAGTCTAAAAGAAAAAGGCTTCACTGAAGACCAGCTTTGTCTTTCAATTGAAAAAGGGGCGGTGCACCACCGCAAGTATTTCTGCAAACAGTTCATCACCGCTCTCGAATGGCTATACGGAAAAAACCGCTCAATCCAATGAGCGGTTTTTTCATGCTTTCTGCAAAACTGGTTTTAATTCAAAACGATTCAGCATATAGCCAAACAAAGCAGCCAATATCTGCTGAAACAGCATGCCGATCACAACAGGAACGGCAACCTGAGACGGGAAGAACGTAACGGCAAGAACTGCGCCGGCACTAATATTCCTCATGCCTCCCGTAAATATAAGAGAGACTATTTCCTCTTGGCGCCTTTTCATCATTTTTCCGATCAGCCAAGCAGCGGCATAGCCTGTTAACGCGATAAAGAAGACCGTTACAGCTATTCCTGCAAATCTCAAATCAATGGCTTTGAAATAAGGAGCAATCGCTGAACTGTTAATCGCAATCACTGCCATCAAGCAAAGCTTTGAAAAAGGTGACAGCGCGCTGCTCACAGATGCAGTTCGTTCAGGAGATGACATCTGATTAAACAGCATGCCCAGAAAAGAAGGAATCACGACCATTACAATCAGGCCTTTCATCATTCCCCACACGTCCATATGAACCTGAGTGCCGGCCAGCAATGAAAGGCTAAGCGGTACGATTAGCGGTGACAGCACAGTATCAACTAAAATAATCGAAAGCGTCAAACCGACATTCCCTTTGTACATCGCTGCCCAAATCAAGCTTGTAATCCCAGTAGGAATTACGACAGCCAACGTTAAACCAGTGATCGTTAAAGGGTCGCCTTTAAAGATAAGATGGCCGCTGCCCCAAGCAAAAAGCGGCATAAAAATATGAAGAACAAAAAGTGCAAGAATCATAGGGAGAGGGTGAGATAATGCATGTCTCAAAGATTGAAAGTTCGCGCTTAAACTGCCTGCAAACGTAATAAACGCAAAGATCCAAGGCACTGCGCTTTCATATCCATTTAAAAATTGAGACAACAGCACGCCCAACACCACACTAGTCGGCGTTAAAAGCGGCATCACCCTCCCCAATACACGGTTCAGCTTCTGAAGCATCATATGCAAGTCCCCTATTTTAAATTTCTCTTCTCTCTATTATATCAATGCTGCTTAACCGTATGTTATATAAAAAAGCCCAGATCTCGTTAATCTGGGCTTCCCTATTTTATGCCATCTGTTTCATTAGAGACTTACTCGCTTTATTCAAACCTTTTAACTCGGCTTCAATGCCTTGTTCTTTAAACTTCGCAACAATCTTATCAAGTGCTGCCGCTCCAGAATCATCCCATACATGAGCTTCCGTTAAGTCAATCACGACCCGCTCAACATCCTCTTGATAAATAAACGCATTTGCAAGATCCATCACTGACGCAAAAAAGATTTGCCCCTTCACTTGATAGGTTCTAAGCTTTTGATCCTCTGCATGAGAAACGATTTTCAGCTTCGAGATTTTTGCCACAAAGAACACGGCACTTAAAAGAACGCCGACAAATACACCCTTAGATAAGTCATCCGTCACAACAACCGTTATCACAGTCACAACCATGACAATCGAGTCCGTGAGCGGCGCTTTTTTAAGTCCTTTTAAAGAAGACCAATCAAATGTGCCGACAGACACCATAACCATTACAGCCACTAACGCAGCCATTGGGATTTTCACCACGACATGACTTAGCACCGCAATTAAAAACATCAGAAAAGCACCGGCCACAAATGCTGACAAACGTCCGCGCCCGCCCGCTTTTGTATTAATGACAGATTGTCCGATCATAGCACAGCCTGCCATGCCGCCAAAGAATCCGGTCACGATATTCGCAATTCCCTGTCCTCGGCTCTCTTTATTTTTATCACTATCCGTATCCGTCATTTCATCAATAATCTGTGCTGTCAGCAAAGATTCAAGCAACCCGACAAACGCTAAAGCAATCGAATAAGGAAAAATAATTTGCAGTGTTTCAAAGGTTAACGGAACATCAGGAATTAAGAAATGCGGCAACGAACTAGAAATATTGCCCATATCGCCAACCGTCCGCACATCCACATGGAAAGTGACCGCAATAATTGTCATCACAATAATCGCAACAAGCGGGGACGGAACAGCAGTCGTAAACCTCGGGAGCACATAAATAATAACCAGCGACCCGGCAAGCATCGCATACATACTCCAAGAAGCACCTTCAAACTGAGGAAGCTGCGCAGAGAAGATAAGGATCGCCAGCGCATTCACAAACCCGATCATGACAGAACGCGGGATGAATTTCATTAATCTCGCTATTTTACTGATACCTAAAATCACCTGAATAATGCCTGTCAAAATCGTAGCCGCAAATAAATACTGAAGCCCATGATCAGCAACCAGCGACACCATAACGACTGCCATTGAACCAGTCGCAGCTGAAATCATGCCAGGTCTTCCGCCAAAAATAGAAATAATAATGGCTATACAAAATGACGCATATAGACCGACCATCGGATCCACACCGGCTATAATAGAAAAGCCGATCGCCTCAGGAATTAATGCTAACGCAACTAAAATGCCAGCAAGAATGTCTTTTCGGATATTCCCGAACCATTGCTGTTGTAATGTAAAACTATTATTCAAATATAACGACTCCTTCTTATAAAAAAATAAATCCGCACCATATCTATTGTATTGGGAGCTTTTTTTATTTTACGGGAGAAAATGAAAGAAAAACGACCGGGGAAAACGGGGAAACGTTGAGTATATTGTATTGAGGCAAGGAGTTGTCACCAAGGAGTATCATAATAAATTTTCATCAATTACGCAAGATGAATGCTGAAGAAAAAAATGGCTCAAACATAGTCTGAGCCATTTCGCTGGATTATATCATATCCGGATGAGACACAAGAATCGTTTTAATGGCAGTAATATCTTTTCTCTCATTTGGCAACGCACCTATACCCATCAATTCCTGGATGGCAGCCTCGTAGTTCTCAAGCGGAGTTTTCTCCGTAATTAATTCAGAAAGCTGAGGCATGTCCACAGCACATGATACCGCATCCTCCATAATTTGGCGCGCCTCTCCGGTTCCAACAATCGTCACACCGTTAGAAAGCAGCTGGAAAGGCCTGATTTTCATCTCATACGTATCATCAAATCCC
Source organism: Bacillus sp. MD-5 (assembly GCF_002201875.1). Lineage (NCBI taxonomy): Bacteria > Bacillati > Bacillota > Bacilli > Caryophanales > Bacillaceae > Bacillus > Bacillus sp. MD-5. The sequence goes on along the minus strand of NZ_CP021911.1, from coordinate 14,310 downwards.
ATAGGCACAAGTCTTCCACCCTTGTTAATTAACGGATATGCCCATTCAAGCTGATTACCGATCGCGTCAAAGATCACGTCAAATGTTCTCCCTTGGTTAATCCGTTTGACCTCATCTACCGTTAAATCCTGAGGCTGATAAACATAGTCAGATATTCGGCGCGCCGCTTCTGAACGGTACTCACCAACCTCCGTCGCAACTGTCAGCCTAGCGAGTTTTTTTACCATGATTTGAACAAGCAGTCCAATCGGCCCTGAACCTAATACCAGTACAGAATCGTCAGGTTTGATAGCAGCCCGCTCAATCACATTTAACACACAAGAAAGCGGCTCAATTAAAGTGGCTCGTTCCCATTCCATAGCGTCCGGGATTTTATACATAAATCGGTCCTCGCCCACATAATAATCGGCAAATGTGCCATGTGCCCCTAATCCCAGCTGCCAGTCTTCAAATGTTTCACAATAACAAGTTAAACCTTTTCTGCAATAATAACACTTCCCGCAAAACTGAGTCGGATCGATTACAACACGATCACCAGGCTTAACGTTTTTAACCTCAGGTCCTGTTTCAGTCACCACGCCCACAGATTCATGACCAAGGATCATACCGTGAGTCGCGCGCATCTTTCCTTTTAGAACATTTAGATCCGTTCCGCAGATGCCTGTCCCGTATATTTTTACTTTTACATCGTTCATTTTTTTAATTTGAGGTTCTTCTACTTCTTGCAATTCCAGCCGTTCATTAGGAGTCCAGACCAACGCTTTCATATGTCTCTTCCTTTCTGTCCCAGCGAATTTGATCCAGCAGCTTCTGATGCAGCTCCTTCGTTGACGCGGCGATGCATGACTGCTGGTTATTGTAGCTAAGATCCGTCAGAAGTGTGTCATCCAAGGACTTTCCATACGCGTCAGTAATGACAACACCCGCTTTTTTCGCCAAAAACACACTTGCGGCAATATCATAAGGAAACAGATGCAGAACCTGCCCATTTCCTACAGCCTGAAAATCTTTTAGCAGTGCAGGATCGTCCTTTAATAAACGATTGCCGATATCCACATAGGCATCCATCTGCCCTGTGATAATTCTGGAGATGGAATATGAAGCGCTATTAAAAACAAAAACGCCGCCATTATTCGCTGACTGATCTATCAAATGACCGTACGCATCAATCATCAGATTCGAGGGATGCCCATTAAACTCAAGGCTCCAAAACATATGTTTAATGTCTTCCACCTTGCTCAGGTTTGGCAAGGTGCCACGATAGCCTTCATAATAGATCCCCTCAGAATAAACATCCGCGTACATATAGGCTCCTGTTTTCAGCTCTAGCAGAAAAGCAAATTCAATATCCTTAATTTTTGCGTCAGGCTTGTACGCTGCTAATGCGATAGAGATACAAGACATTTCAAGACCTGCAGCTGCCGGACGCGTACCGTCAATCGGATCAACAATCAAAATATATTGAGGATTTTCTCCAAATATCTTCAATCCCCCATCTTCCGTATAAAACGCGACTGACTCCTTTTTGCTTTGCACATAATCCAGCACTGCGTTCTCAGCAGCCGCATCAATGTTAAACTGTGCATCTCCGCCTGGGGAATACCCGTTAACTAACCGGTTTTTCAGTGTTCCTTTCTGTCCCTTTACTTCCTCATAAACAAATTTTCCAAGCTCTATAATATATTCTTTCACTTGATATCCTCCAATAGCTTACGAAGTTTGAAACAAAGTACCTCAGCCTCACTAAGCGTAATCGTGAGAGGCGGACGGATTTTAAATACATTTCCGAATCCGTAACGGGAAGTACGTAAAATTAACCCATAATCCATAGCCCGTTTTGCAATATAATTGGTCAGTTCTACATCAGGCTCATTATTCTCTTTTACAATTTCAACGCCGATCATCAAACCTACGCCTCTGACGTCAGCAATAAAGGTAAATTCTTTCTTCATGTGCTCTAAAGAATCCATAATGTAATTCCCGACAATTGTTACATTTTCTAAGAAGCCAGGACGCTGCATGATTTCGATGGTCTTACAAGCCGCTGCCGAGGCCATCACATTTGAACCATAAGTAAATGAGTGATTATGGCCGGCTAATCCCATGTACTTATCCTCTGTAAGTGTAGCGGCAACCTGGAACCCCGTGCCACCCAAACCTTTCGCGACCGTCATCATATTCGGTTTCACATCAAAGTAATCAGCGGCAAACATCTTGCCTGTACGGCCGAATCCAGTTTGAATTTCATCAAAAATAAGCGCGATATCATGCTCATCACAGAGCTTTCTTAATTGCTTAAAGTATTCCTTAGGCGGAACGATGTTTCCTCCATTACCGGAGATCGGTTCAATAATCATCGCGGCAATTTTTCCGTTGCTCGCATATTCGATAAAGTCATTAATTCTTTCTACACAAAGCATTCCGCATGAATCTGGTTTCTGATTGTAAAAACACCGGTTGCAATAGGGGTCAGGCACCTGCAAGCCAAAAGAAAACTGAGGGGGAAACGGCTCTCTTCGAAACGAATTTCCGGATAACGCAGACATCATATACGTTTGCCCAAGATGGCTTCGAAATAAAGAAATGACATCTGTTTTCCCTGAATAGTTTTGAGCCATTTTGATAGCTCCTTCATTCGCGGCAGAACCGCTGCTGACTTTGGGGTGAACTTTCGTGAGATTGTCGGGGGAGATTTCTACAAGTTTTTCAGCTAGTTTATTAACGGCGTTGGTTTGGTAGGATGAAGTGACATGTATCAGCTGGTCAGCCTGTTCTTTGACTGTATCAATAACTTCTTTATTGGTATAACCCAAATTCAAGTTGAAAGTAGCAGAAGCACAATCAATATACTCATTGCCCTCTGAGTCGTATAAATAAATGCCTTCTCCTCTTTCCATGACAACATCATCCACTTTGTAATACAAACTGTCTGGATTCGTAATTTCTTTAGTCCCCACTATCAACACCCCTATTTAATAAAATATGTAAAACTCGTTAATCATCGTATAAATTCTAGAAATTAATGTCAACTAGATAAATAGTAAAAATTGTTAATTATTTGTTAACGTTTGCATAGGGGGTTCCTATTTAAACAGCTTATGTTATGATAGAAATAAATGGATTTATTGTAAAAAACTAAATATAAACTACATAAACGCTTATTTTGCTGCCAGTCCTATCATAAAAATTGTAGAGAGTATTATTTTTATCAAAGGAGATTAATGAATGAAAACTCGTTTACTGTGGATTGGATGTTTATCTTATGGATCGATCGCCTTTACTCTCGTTATACTTGGAGCCGTCCTGCCGGAATTACTTTCCCATTACGCCCAAAGCTACAGTAATGGCGGTGTATTAGTTTTTTCACAATTTATGGGGTTTTTAATCGGCGTATTAGGGATGCCTTATGCTGTAAAAAGAATGGGACGCAGAAAAGTCGTTGTAATTGGGCTAGCCATGATCAGCTGCGAGTTGTTTATTTATTTCCTCCCTCCATGGCCGCTGCTCTTTCTTCTTGTCAGTATGGCTGGACTTGGGGCTGGGCTGGTAGAATCCTGTGTAGGAACAATCATCCTAACAGCAATTAAAGAAAAACAAGCAATCGCTATGAGTAAGATGGAAGTAGCATACGGTTTAGGGGCACTTTTCATGCCATTGCTGTCTGGTTTTTTAATCAGCAATCATGTATGGGCATTGGCTTTTCTTGTATTGGGGGTAAGTTCATTTCTTTTAATGGTTGTTTGGAGCCGGATGAGTTTTGGCAGTTTAGACGATTTACTCAATCGTCAAACAGACACCTCGGCCGATGGAAAGCAACAAGCACCTACAAGTTTTCGAAAGCATGGCTTACTGTTTATTTGTTTAGCAGCTGCTTACTTCTTTTTTTATGGAGGCAGTGAAGTATCAATTGTTCACTTTATCCCTTCTATCTTTGCTGAGAAATGGGATATTTCAAACTCCTTAGCGACCATTACGGTAACAATATATTGGATCGGTATGATCATCGGCCGTTTACTGACCGGGCCGGTTTCCGAAAAATTAACCTATCATCGTTATCTTAGGCTGATAAATATCGGCGGCCTCATTTCACTCTGTATTTTGGCAATCAGCAAAACAGCTTTTGCTGGGTTTGTTCTTTGTTTCTTCTTAGGATTATTTATGGCCGGCATGTTCGCCATTGCTTTAATTATCACTAATCAATTTTACCCAGGAAAAACCGAACAAACGACAAGCATGCTGCTCGCTGCCAATGGATTAGGCGGCTCTATCCTGCCAATCGCAGTCGGATGGAGTCTAGATGAGTTTCCCGTACAAACTGCATTTTGGTTATTTACAACGCTCATGTTGATCATGCTTGGGATTGTATTGGTATTAAAAATGTTAGAGAACTTAAAAAGCAGAAAGCTCAATAAAATGGATACCGACGAAAACAAACCGGTACAGATATAAAACAAAAAACCCAACTCAATGAGTTGGGTTTAAACTTGCTTGGCGGCGTCCTACTCTCACAGGGGGAAACCCCCGACTACCATCGGCGCTGAAGAGCTTAACTTCCGTGTTCGGTATGGGAACGGGTGTGACCTCTTCGCTATCGCCACCAAACAAATTGAGAGTGTTCTCTCAAAACTAGATAACAGGTGTGACATCATTCAAAATGTGGTTAAGTCCTCGATCGATTAGTATCTGTCAGCTCCATGTGTCGCCACACTTCCACCTCAGACCTATCAACCTGATCATCTTTCAGGGATCTTACTTCCTTGCGGAATGGGAAATCTCATCTTGAGGGGGGCTTCATGCTTAGATGCTTTCAGCACTTATCCCGTCCGCACATAGCTACCCAGCGATGCCCTTGGCAGAACAACTGGTACACCAGCGGTGCGTCCATCCCGGTCCTCTCGTACTAAGGACAGCTCCTCTCAAATTTCCTGCGCCCGCGACGGATAGGGACCGAACTGTCTCACGACGTTCTGAACCCAGCTCGCGTACCGCTTTAATGGGCGAACAGCCCAACCCTTGGGACCGACTACAGCCCCAGGATGCGATGAGCCGACATCGAGGTGCCAAACCTCCCCGTCGATGTGGACTCTTGGGGGAGATAAGCCTGTTATCCCCGGGGTAGCTTTTATCCGTTGAGCGATGGCCCTTCCATGCGGAACCACCGGATCACTAAGCCCGACTTTCGTCCCTGCTCGACTTGTAGGTCTCGCAGTCAAGCTCCCTTGTGCCTTTACACTCTGCGAATGATTTCCAACCATTCTGAGGGAACCTTTGGGCGCCTCCGTTACCTTTTAGGAGGCGACCGCCCCAGTCAAACTGCCCACCTGACACTGTCTCCCCGCCCGATAAGGGCGGCGGGTTAGAAGGTCAATACAGCCAGGGTAGTATCCCACCGATGCCTCCACCGAAGCTGGCGCTCCGGTTTCCAAGGCTCCTACCTATCCTGTACAAGCTGTACCAACATTCAATATCAGGCTGCAGTAAAGCTCCACGGGGTCTTTCCGTCCTGTCGCGGGTAACCTGCATCTTCACAGGTACTATAATTTCACCGAGTCTCTCGTTGAGACAGTGCCCAGATCGTTGCGCCTTTCGTGCGGGTCGGAACTTACCCGACAAGGAATTTCGCTACCTTAGGACCGTTATAGTTACGGCCGCCGTTTACTGGGGCTTCAATTCGCACCTTCGCTTACGCTAAGCGCTCCTCTTAACCTTCCAGCACCGGGCAGGCGTCAGCCCCTATACTTCGCCTTACGGCTTCGCAGAGACCTGTGTTTTTGCTAAACAGTCGCCTGGGCCTATTCACTGCGGCTCTCTCGGGCTTGCACCCTAACAGAGCACCCCTTCTCCCGAAGTTACGGGGTCATTTTGCCGAGTTCCTTAACGAGAGTTCTCTCGATCACCTTAGGATTCTCTCCTCGCCTACCTGTGTCGGTTTGCGGTACGGGCACCTCTCACCTCGCTAGAGGCTTTTCTTGGCAGTGTGGAATCAGGAACTTCGCTACTATATTTCGCTCGCCATCACAGCTCAGCCTTATGGGAAACGGATTTGCCTATTTCCCAGCCTAACTGCTTGGACGCGGATATCCAATACCGCGCTTACCCTATCCTCCTGCGTCCCCCCATTGCTCAAATGGTGAGGAGGTGGTACAGGAATATCAACCTGTTGTCCATCGCCTACGCCTTTCGGCCTCGGCTTAGGTCCCGACTAACCCTGAGCGGACGAGCCTTCCTCAGGAAACCTTAGGCATTCGGTGGAGGGGATTCTCACCCCTCTTTCGCTACTCATACCGGCATTCTCACTTCTAAGCGCTCCACCAGTCCTTCCGGTCTGGCTTCACAGCCCTTAGAACGCTCTCCTACCACTGTTCGAAGAACAGTCCGCAGCTTCGGTGATACGTTTAGCCCCGGTACATTTTCGGCGCAGAGTCACTCGACCAGTGAGCTATTACGCACTCTTTAAATGGTGGCTGCTTCTAAGCCAACATCCTGGTTGTCTAAGCAACTCCACATCCTTTTCCACTTAACGTATACTTTGGGACCTTAGCTGGCGGTCTGGGCTGTTTCCCTTTCGACTACGGATCTTATCACTCGCAGTCTGACTCCCAAGGATAAGTCATTGGCATTCGGAGTTTGACTGAATTCGGTAACCCGGTAGGGGCCCCTAGTCCAATCAGTGCTCTACCTCCAAGACTCTTACCTTGAGGCTAGCCCTAAAGCTATTTCGGAGAGAACCAGCTATCTCCAGGTTCGATTGGCATTTCACCCCTACCCACACCTCATCCCCGCACTTTTCAACGTGCGTGGGTTCGGGCCTCCATTCAGTGTTACCTGAACTTCACCCTGGACATGGGTAGATCACCTGGTTTCGGGTCTACGACCACGTACTCATGCGCCCTATTCAGACTCGCTTTCGCTGCGGCTCCGCATCTTCTGCTTAACCTTGCACGGGATCGTAACTCGCCGGTTCATTCTACAAAAGGCACGCCATCACCCGTTAACGGGCTCTGACTACTTGTAGGCACACGGTTTCAGGATCTCTTTCACTCCCCTTCCGGGGTGCTTTTCACCTTTCCCTCACGGTACTGGTTCACTATCGGTCACTAGGGAGTATTTAGCCTTGGGAGATGGTCCTCCCGGATTCCGACGGAATTTCACGTGTTCCGCCGTACTCAGGATCCACTCAGGAGAGAACGAAGTTTTGACTACAGGGCTGTTACCTCCTATGGCGGGCCTTTCCAGACCTCTTCATCTACCTCGTTCCTTTGTAACTCCGTACAGAGTGTCCTACAACCCCAAGAGGCAAGCCTCTTGGTTTGGGCTAATCCCGTTTCGCTCGCCGCTACTCAGGGAATCGCATTTGCTTTCTCTTCCTCCGGGTACTTAGATGTTTCAGTTCCCCGGGTCTGCCTTCTCATATCCTATGAATTCAGATATGGATACCACTCCATTACGAGTGGTGGGTTTCCCCATTCGGAAATCTCCGGATCAAAGCTTGCTTACAGCTCCCCGAAGCATATCGGTGTTCGTCCCGTCCTTCATCGGCTCCTAGTGCCAAGGCATCCACCGTGCGCCCTTTCTAACTTAACCGTTAAAAAGAATCACTATGTGATATCTTGTATTACTAATTGAATGTGATGTCTACTGTTATCTAGTTTTCAAAGAACACGTTTCGAAGGAATGATCCTTCAAAACTAAACAAGACAGGGAACGTTCTGTTTATAAGACCCAAGGTCTTATATTCCGTATAATATCCTTAGAAAGGAGGTGATCCAGCCGCACCTTCCGATACGGCTACCTTGTTACGACTTCACCCCAATCATCTGTCCCACCTTCGGCGGCTGGCTCCTAAAAGGTTACCTCACCGACTTCGGGTGTTACAAACTCTCGTGGTGTGACGGGCGGTGTGTACAAGGCCCGGGAACGTATTCACCGCGGCATGCTGATCCGCGATTACTAGCGATTCCAGCTTCACGCAGTCGAGTTGCAGACTGCGATCCGAACTGAGAACAGATTTGTGGGATTGGCTTAACCTCGCGGTTTCGCTGCCCTTTGTTCTGTCCATTGTAGCACGTGTGTAGCCCAGGTCATAAGGGGCATGATGATTTGACGTCATCCCCACCTTCCTCCGGTTTGTCACCGGCAGTCACCTTAGAGTGCCCAACTGAATGCTGGCAACTAAGATCAAGGGTTGCGCTCGTTGCGGGACTTAACCCAACATCTCACGACACGAGCTGACGACAACCATGCACCACCTGTCACTCTGCCCCCGAAGGGGACGTCCTATCTCTAGGATTGTCAGAGGATGTCAAGACCTGGTAAGGTTCTTCGCGTTGCTTCGAATTAAACCACATGCTCCACCGCTTGTGCGGGCCCCCGTCAATTCCTTTGAGTTTCAGTCTTGCGACCGTACTCCCCAGGCGGAGTGCTTAATGCGTTAGCTGCAGCACTAAGGGGCGGAAACCCCCTAACACTTAGCACTCATCGTTTACGGCGTGGACTACCAGGGTATCTAATCCTGTTCGCTCCCCACGCTTTCGCTCCTCAGCGTCAGTTACAGACCAGAGAGTCGCCTTCGCCACTGGTGTTCCTCCACATCTCTACGCATTTCACCGCTACACGTGGAATTCCACTCTCCTCTTCTGCACTCAAGTTCCCCAGTTTCCAATGACCCTCCCCGGTTGAGCCGGGGGCTTTCACATCAGACTTAAGAAACCGCCTGCGAGCCCTTTACGCCCAATAATTCCGGACAACGCTTGCCACCTACGTATTACCGCGGCTGCTGGCACGTAGTTAGCCGTGGCTTTCTGGTTAGGTACCGTCAAGGTACCGCCCTATTCGAACGGTACTTGTTCTTCCCTAACAACAGAGCTTTACGATCCGAAAACCTTCATCACTCACGCGGCGTTGCTCCGTCAGACTTTCGTCCATTGCGGAAGATTCCCTACTGCTGCCTCCCGTAGGAGTCTGGGCCGTGTCTCAGTCCCAGTGTGGCCGATCACCCTCTCAGGTCGGCTACGCATCGTTGCCTTGGTGAGCCATTACCTCACCAACTAGCTAATGCGCCGCGGGTCCATCTGTAAGTGGTAGCCGAAGCCACCTTTTATGTTTGAACCATGCGGTTCAAACAAGCATCCGGTATTAGCCCCGGTTTCCCGGAGTTATCCCAGTCTTACAGGCAGGTTACCCACGTGTTACTCACCCGTCCGCCGCTAACATCAGGGAGCAAGCTCCCATCTGTCCGCTCGACTTGCATGTATTAGGCACGCCGCCAGCGTTCGTCCTGAGCCAGGATCAAACTCTCCGATAAAGTAGTTTGACTGACTACGCACATCGCTGTGCGATTTATAAAAAATGAATTAACAGGTACGTTTTGTCTTGTTTAGTTTTCAAAGATCATTTTGTTTGTCTGCTTTGTTAAAGCAACTTTATTAGTATACAATGTCGCTTCTTCAAAGTCAACAACTTTTTTGAGGAAATTACACTAACGTGCAATTGCTTGGCGGCGTCCTACTCTCACAGGGGGAAACCCCCGACTACCATCGGCGCTGAAGAGCTTAACTTCCGTGTTCGGTATGGGAACGGGTGTGACCTCTTCGCTATCGCCACCAAACAAATTGAGAGTGTTCTCTCAAAACTAGATAACAGGTGTGACATCATTCAAAATGTGGTTAAGTCCTCGATCGATTAGTATCTGTCAGCTCCATGTGTCGCCACACTTCCACCTCAGACCTATCAACCTGATCATCTTTCAGGGATCTTACTTCCTTGCGGAATGGGAAATCTCATCTTGAGGGGGGCTTCATGCTTAGATGCTTTCAGCACTTATCCCGTCCGCACATAGCTACCCAGCGATGCCCTTGGCAGAACAACTGGTACACCAGCGGTGCGTCCATCCCGGTCCTCTCGTACTAAGGACAGCTCCTCTCAAATTTCCTGCGCCCGCGACGGATAGGGACCGAACTGTCTCACGACGTTCTGAACCCAGCTCGCGTACCGCTTTAATGGGCGAACAGCCCAACCCTTGGGACCGACTACAGCCCCAGGATGCGATGAGCCGACATCGAGGTGCCAAACCTCCCCGTCGATGTGGACTCTTGGGGGAGATAAGCCTGTTATCCCCGGGGTAGCTTTTATCCGTTGAGCGATGGCCCTTCCATGCGGAACCACCGGATCACTAAGCCCGACTTTCGTCCCTGCTCGACTTGTAGGTCTCGCAGTCAAGCTCCCTTGTGCCTTTACACTCTGCGAATGATTTCCAACCATTCTGAGGGAACCTTTGGGCGCCTCCGTTACCTTTTAGGAGGCGACCGCCCCAGTCAAACTGCCCACCTGACACTGTCTCCCCGCCCGATAAGGGCGGCGGGTTAGAAGGTCAATACAGCCAGGGTAGTATCCCACCGATGCCTCCACCGAAGCTGGCGCTCCGGTTTCCAAGGCTCCTACCTATCCTGTACAAGCTGTACCAACATTCAATATCAGGCTGCAGTAAAGCTCCACGGGGTCTTTCCGTCCTGTCGCGGGTAACCTGCATCTTCACAGGTACTATAATTTCACCGAGTCTCTCGTTGAGACAGTGCCCAGATCGTTGCGCCTTTCGTGCGGGTCGGAACTTACCCGACAAGGAATTTCGCTACCTTAGGACCGTTATAGTTACGGCCGCCGTTTACTGGGGCTTCAATTCGCACCTTCGCTTACGCTAAGCGCTCCTCTTAACCTTCCAGCACCGGGCAGGCGTCAGCCCCTATACTTCGCCTTACGGCTTCGCAGAGACCTGTGTTTTTGCTAAACAGTCGCCTGGGCCTATTCACTGCGGCTCTCTCGGGCTTGCACCCTAACAGAGCACCCCTTCTCCCGAAGTTACGGGGTCATTTTGCCGAGTTCCTTAACGAGAGTTCTCTCGATCACCTTAGGATTCTCTCCTCGCCTACCTGTGTCGGTTTGCGGTACGGGCACCTCTCACCTCGCTAGAGGCTTTTCTTGGCAGTGTGGAATCAGGAACTTCGCTACTATATTTCGCTCGCCATCACAGCTCAGCCTTATGGGAAACGGATTTGCCTATTTCCCAGCCTAACTGCTTGGACGCGGATATCCAATACCGCGCTTACCCTATCCTCCTGCGTCCCCCCATTGCTCAAATGGTGAGGAGGTGGTACAGGAATATCAACCTGTTGTCCATCGCCTACGCCTTTCGGCCTCGGCTTAGGTCCCGACTAACCCTGAGCGGACGAGCCTTCCTCAGGAAACCTTAGGCATTCGGTGGAGGGGATTCTCACCCCTCTTTCGCTACTCATACCGGCATTCTCACTTCTAAGCGCTCCACCAGTCCTTCCGGTCTGGCTTCACAGCCCTTAGAACGCTCTCCTACCACTGTTCGAAGAACAGTCCGCAGCTTCGGTGATACGTTTAGCCCCGGTACATTTTCGGCGCAGAGTCACTCGACCAGTGAGCTATTACGCACTCTTTAAATGGTGGCTGCTTCTAAGCCAACATCCTGGTTGTCTAAGCAACTCCACATCCTTTTCCACTTAACGTATACTTTGGGACCTTAGCTGGCGGTCTGGGCTGTTTCCCTTTCGACTACGGATCTTATCACTCGCAGTCTGACTCCCAAGGATAAGTCATTGGCATTCGGAGTTTGACTGAATTCGGTAACCCGGTAGGGGCCCCTAGTCCAATCAGTGCTCTACCTCCAAGACTCTTACCTTGAGGCTAGCCCTAAAGCTATTTCGGAGAGAACCAGCTATCTCCAGGTTCGATTGGCATTTCACCCCTACCCACACCTCATCCCCGCACTTTTCAACGTGCGTGGGTTCGGGCCTCCATTCAGTGTTACCTGAACTTCACCCTGGACATGGGTAGATCACCTGGTTTCGGGTCTACGACCACGTACTCATGCGCCCTATTCAGACTCGCTTTCGCTGCGGCTCCGCATCTTCTGCTTAACCTTGCACGGGATCGTAACTCGCCGGTTCATTCTACAAAAGGCACGCCATCACCCGTTAACGGGCTCTGACTACTTGTAGGCACACGGTTTCAGGATCTCTTTCACTCCCCTTCCGGGGTGCTTTTCACCTTTCCCTCACGGTACTGGTTCACTATCGGTCACTAGGGAGTATTTAGCCTTGGGAGATGGTCCTCCCGGATTCCGACGGAATTTCACGTGTTCCGCCGTACTCAGGATCCACTCAGGAGAGAACGAAGTTTTGACTACAGGGCTGTTACCTCCTATGGCGGGCCTTTCCAGACCTCTTCATCTACCTCGTTCCTTTGTAACTCCGTACAGAGTGTCCTACAACCCCAAGAGGCAAGCCTCTTGGTTTGGGCTAATCCCGTTTCGCTCGCCGCTACTCAGGGAATCGCATTTGCTTTCTCTTCCTCCGGGTACTTAGATGTTTCAGTTCCCCGGGTCTGCCTTCTCATATCCTATGAATTCAGATATGGATACCACTCCATTACGAGTGGTGGGTTTCCCCATTCGGAAATCTCCGGATCAAAGCTTGCTTACAGCTCCCCGAAGCATATCGGTGTTCGTCCCGTCCTTCATCGGCTCCTAGTGCCAAGGCATCCACCGTGCGCCCTTTCTAACTTAACCGTTAAAAAGAATCACTATGTGATATCTTGTATTACTAATTGAATGTGATGTCTACTGTTATCTAGTTTTCAAAGAACACGTTTCGAAGGAATGATCCTTCAAAACTAAACAAGACAGGGAACGTTCTGTTTATAAGACCCAAGGTCTTATATTCCGTATAATATCCTTAGAAAGGAGGTGATCCAGCCGCACCTTCCGATACGGCTACCTTGTTACGACTTCACCCCAATCATCTGTCCCACCTTCGGCGGCTGGCTCCTAAAAGGTTACCTCACCGACTTCGGGTGTTACAAACTCTCGTGGTGTGACGGGCGGTGTGTACAAGGCCCGGGAACGTATTCACCGCGGCATGCTGATCCGCGATTACTAGCGATTCCAGCTTCACGCAGTCGAGTTGCAGACTGCGATCCGAACTGAGAACAGATTTGTGGGATTGGCTTAACCTCGCGGTTTCGCTGCCCTTTGTTCTGTCCATTGTAGCACGTGTGTAGCCCAGGTCATAAGGGGCATGATGATTTGACGTCATCCCCACCTTCCTCCGGTTTGTCACCGGCAGTCACCTTAGAGTGCCCAACTGAATGCTGGCAACTAAGATCAAGGGTTGCGCTCGTTGCGGGACTTAACCCAACATCTCACGACACGAGCTGACGACAACCATGCACCACCTGTCACTCTGCCCCCGAAGGGGACGTCCTATCTCTAGGATTGTCAGAGGATGTCAAGACCTGGTAAGGTTCTTCGCGTTGCTTCGAATTAAACCACATGCTCCACCGCTTGTGCGGGCCCCCGTCAATTCCTTTGAGTTTCAGTCTTGCGACCGTACTCCCCAGGCGGAGTGCTTAATGCGTTAGCTGCAGCACTAAGGGGCGGAAACCCCCTAACACTTAGCACTCATCGTTTACGGCGTGGACTACCAGGGTATCTAATCCTGTTCGCTCCCCACGCTTTCGCTCCTCAGCGTCAGTTACAGACCAGAGAGTCGCCTTCGCCACTGGTGTTCCTCCACATCTCTACGCATTTCACCGCTACACGTGGAATTCCACTCTCCTCTTCTGCACTCAAGTTCCCCAGTTTCCAATGACCCTCCCCGGTTGAGCCGGGGGCTTTCACATCAGACTTAAGAAACCGCCTGCGAGCCCTTTACGCCCAATAATTCCGGACAACGCTTGCCACCTACGTATTACCGCGGCTGCTGGCACGTAGTTAGCCGTGGCTTTCTGGTTAGGTACCGTCAAGGTACCGCCCTATTCGAACGGTACTTGTTCTTCCCTAACAACAGAGCTTTACGATCCGAAAACCTTCATCACTCACGCGGCGTTGCTCCGTCAGACTTTCGTCCATTGCGGAAGATTCCCTACTGCTGCCTCCCGTAGGAGTCTGGGCCGTGTCTCAGTCCCAGTGTGGCCGATCACCCTCTCAGGTCGGCTACGCATCGTTGCCTTGGTGAGCCATTACCTCACCAACTAGCTAATGCGCCGCGGGTCCATCTGTAAGTGGTAGCCGAAGCCACCTTTTATGTTTGAACCATGCGGTTCAAACAAGCATCCGGTATTAGCCCCGGTTTCCCGGAGTTATCCCAGTCTTACAGGCAGGTTACCCACGTGTTACTCACCCGTCCGCCGCTAACATCAGGGAGCAAGCTCCCATCTGTCCGCTCGACTTGCATGTATTAGGCACGCCGCCAGCGTTCGTCCTGAGCCAGGATCAAACTCTCCGATAAA